>NZ_SOAM01000002.1 GCF_004364555.1 Amnibacterium kyonggiense
ATTCCGAACCCGGAAGCTAAGGCTCTCAGCGCCGATGGTACTGCGAGGGTGACCTCGTGGGAGAGTAGGACACCGCCGGACTTCTTCTAGAAAAGGGGGAGGCCCTGCGCTCATTGCGAGCGCAGGTCCTCCCCCTTTTCCTTTTTGCGGCGCAGCCCGCGGAGGAGCCGAGATGAGCGACCAGAACGGGCGCGGCGGAGACCGACCGCGCCGTGGCGCGCGCCACGACCGCGGCGAGTCGAACGACCGGCCGCGGCGCGACAACGATCGACCGGGCCAGCGGGGCAAGCGCTCGACGGAGCGCTCGGGTCGCTCGTTCGCCTCGGATCGGCCGGCCCGCGAGGGCGCTCGGCGGGACCCGCGGCCGTCGCGGGACGCCGACGGCGCTCACCGCTCGGGTGGCGGGCGGCACGTCGACGAGCCGGCGCTGCCGGACGACATCAAGGCGTCGGACCTCGACCGGGCGGCACGCAGCGAGCTGCGCACGCTGTCGAAGGAGAACGCTGACGCCGTCGCGCGGCACCTCGTCGCGGCCTCGCGCGTGATCGAGGACGACCCCGACGAGGCGCTCCGTCATGCGCTCGCTGCAGCTCGCCGCGCGGGTCGCGTCGCGGTGGTCCGGGAGAGCGTGGCGATCGCCGCCTACGCGACGGGCGACTTCGCGCTCGCGCTCCGCGAGCTGCGCACGTTCCGCCGGATCTCCGGGTCGGACGACCAGATCGCCCTCATGGTCGACAGCGAGCGCGGCGTCGGTCGACCCGACCGTGCGCTCGAGGTCGGCCGGGCCGTGGACCGGGGCACGCTCCCGGTCGAGGCACAGGTCGGACTCGCCATCGCGATGTCGGGTGCGCGGCTCGACCTCGGAGATGCCCGCGCCGCGCTCGACGAGCTCGAGCGCGCGCCGCTCGACCTCCGGGTCGTGCACGTGTGGTCCCCGACGCTCTTCGAGGCCTTCGCGACCGTGCACGAGGAGCTGGGCGACGCCGACGAGGTGGCACGCTGGCGCAAGCGGGCGGAGAACGCCGAGCGGGTGCTCGACGACGCGGATTCTGAGCAGGACGCCGTGGTGGTGGAGACGGAGGCCGGCGAGGAGCCGGACGCCGACGGGGTCGGGGCCTGACCCCGTGGCGCGCTCCACGCCGCTCGGCGACGCCGACACCCTCCTGCTCGACCTCGACGGCGTCGTGTACCGCGGCAGCGGCGCGGTCGCCCATGCGGCGGCCTCGCTCGAGGCCGTCCGCGCGCGCGGCGTGCGGGTCGGCTACATCACGAACAACGCGTCCCGGACGGCGGCGACGGTCGCGGAGCAGCTGACGTCCCTCGGCATGGCGGCGGAGGCGGACGACGTCGTCACGTCCCCGCAGGCGGCCGTGCGGCTGCTCGCCGACCGGCTGCCCGCCGGTGCACGCGTCCTGGTCATCGGCGGGATCGGGCTCCGGTCCGTCGTCGAGGAGGCCGGGTTCGTCGTCGCCGCGAGCGCCGACGACGCGCCCGACGCGGTCGTGCAGGGCTTCGCCCCCGAGCTCGGCTGGAAGGACCTGGCGGAGGCGTCCTTCGCCCTCGCCGACCCGGACCGCCTCTGGGTCGCGACGAACACCGACTGGACGATCCCGGTGGACCGGGGTATCGCCCCGGGCAACGGCACGCTCGTCTCCGCGGTGCACGCCGCGGTGGGGCGGCTCCCGATCGTCGCGGGGAAGCCGGAGACGCCGCTCTTCGAGACGGCCGTCGAGCGGTTCGGCGCGCGACGGGCGTTCTTCGTGGGCGACCGCCTCGACACGGACGTGAAGGGGGCGAATGCGGCCGGGATGCCGTCCGCGCTCGTGCTCACCGGCATCGACGGCCCGAAGGAGCTCCTCGCCGCGCCGCCGGACTCGCGGCCCGGCTTCGTCCTCGCCGATCTGCGCGGGCTGCTCGAGCCGTACCCCGAGGTGAAGCGTCGCGGCGACGGCGTGCAGGTCGGCAAGGCGATCGCCCGGATCCGCGGGGTGGAGCTCGAGGTCGTCCGCGAGGGCGAGCCGATCGACCTGATCCGCGCGGTGGCCGCCGCGGTCTGGTCGTCGGGCGTCGGCGTCTACGCCCTCCGCATCCCGGAGGCCGTGCTCCGTCTGCGCGCCTCGTTACGCTGACGACCATGGACGACGACCGGATCACCCCGGCGGCGGTCGAGGCGCTGCCCCTCGAGGCGCGCGCCGCGGCGTACCTCGCCGCGCAGCGGGCACTGGAGGAGCGACTGCAGCTGCCCTCCTCGTGACGGCCCCCGCAGCGGCCTCCGACGACCTCGAACGCATCGACGTCGCCCTGGTGAGCCGCGGGCTCGTCCGCAGCCGGTCGGCCGCGCAGACGGCGATCGCCGCCGGACGGGTCCGCGTCGACGGCGTGGCCGCCAAGCGCGTCTCGCAGAAGGTCGGACCGGACGCGGTGCTCGAGGTCGACCGCGGCAGCGGCTGGGTCGGTCGCGGGGCCGGCAAGCTCGACGCCGCGCTCGACGCGTTCGAGGTCGCGGTCGACGGACGGACGGCCCTCGACCTCGGGGCGTCGACCGGCGGCTTCACCCAGGTCCTGCTCGAGCGCGGCGCCGCCTCCGTGATCGCGCTCGACGTCGGGCACGACCAGCTCGCGCCGGAGCTCCGCGCGGATCCGCGGGTCGTCGTCGTCGAGGGGGAGAACGCACGCACGCTGACGGCGGAGCGGCTCGCGGAGCTGACCGGGCGGTCGGACGCGCCGCAGGTCGTGGTCGCGGACCTGTCGTTCATCTCGCTGACGCTCGTCCTGCCGGCGATCGCCGCGGTCGCGGCGCAGGACGCGGATGTGATCCTCCTGATCAAGCCGCAGTTCGAGGTCGGTAGGACCGTGGTGCGCGGCGGGCTCGTGCCCGATGCGGCGGACCGGGAGCGCGCCGTCAGGGCGGTGCTGGACACCGCATCGGCCGCCGGCTTCCTCACCGCGGGCCTCATCCCGTCCCCGGTCGTCGGCACGCACGGCAACCGGGAGGCGCTCGTGCACCTCCACCGTCTGCGCGGGAGCGATCCGTCAGAATGGACGACGTCGATCGGGCGCGCCGTGCGCCCTGGCCCCGGGGAGGTCGGATGACGCAGCGACGCCACGTCCTGATCCTCGCCCACACCGGTCGCGACGTGACCGTCGACGCCGCCGCCAAGGCGATCGCACTGCTGCGCGACGGCGGCGTCGTCCCCGTGCTCACGCCGACGGAGCGCGACGACCTCGCGGGCCGCTGCGACGTCGACGGCGTGGAGGTGCTCGGGGAGGACGTGCGGGTCGACGACCTCGAGCTCGTCGTCGTCCTCGGCGGCGACGGCACGATCCTGCGGGCCGCCGAGCTCGTCCGGAACTCGGACGTCCCGCTGCTCGGGGTGAACATGGGCCACGTCGGCTTCCTCGCCGAGGCGGAGGCGGACGATCTCACCCGGGTCATCCGCCGCGTCGTGGAGCGCCACTGGGACGTCGAGGAGCGCCGGGCCATCGCGGTGACGGTCTACCAGGACGACCGGGTCGTGCACCGCGACTGGGCGCTGAACGAGGCCTCCGTCGAGAAGGCGGCGCGGGAGCGGATGCTCGAGGTCGTGCTCGAGGTCGACGGCCGGCCGCTGTCGACCTTCGGGGCCGACGGGGTCGTCGTGTCGACGCCGACCGGGTCGACCGCCTACGCGTTCTCCGCGGGCGGGCCGGTGGTCTGGCCGACCCTCGACGCGATGCTCGTCGTGCCGCTCTCCGCCCATGCGCTGTTCGCCCGGCCGCTGGTGGTGCCCCCCACCTCGACGATCGCCGTGGAGGTCCTGCGGCGCACGCCGACGAGCGGCGTGCTGTGGTGCGACGGGCGTCGCATGTTCGACCTCGAGGTCGGCGCGCGGATCGAGATCGGCGCCTCGCCGCGACCGGTGCGGCTGGCGCGCATCCACTCCGAGGAGGACCGGTTCACGGACCGGCTCGTCCACAAGTTCGACCTGCCGGTGAGCGGATGGCGGGGCCCGGCGTCGTGAGCGCGCCCCGCCCCGGTATCGAGGAGATCACGATCCGCGGCATCGGCGTGATCGAGGACGCGGTCCTGCCGCTCGGACCCGGCTTCACCGCGCTCACCGGCGAGACCGGCGCCGGCAAGACGATGGTGGTCACCGCGCTCGGGCTGCTCCTCGGCGGACGGGCCGACTCCGGGGTGCTCCGGGCGGGCGCGGAGCGCGCGGTCGCGGAGGCGCGCTGGATCGTGCCCGCGCACGGCGCGGTCGCCGACCGGGTGGACGACGCCGGCGGCGAGCTCGAGCCGATCGGCGAGGGCGCCGCGGAGCTGCTCGTGTCGAGGACCCTCTCCGCGGAGGGCCGCAGCCGCGTGGCGGTGGCCGGCCGATCCGTGCCGGTCGGGGTGCTGCAGGAGCTCGGTGAGGACCTCGTCGCCGTGCACGGGCAGTCCGAGCAGCTGCGGTTGAAGTCGCCCGTGGCGCAGCGCGAGCTGCTCGACCGGTTCGCCGGCGGCGAGCTCGCGGCCGTCCTGGAGGAGTACGCGGCCGTGCACCGGCGGCTCCTCGAGGACCGCGCGGAGCTCGACCGGCTGACGGCCGAGCGGGACGCGCGGGCCGCGGAGGCGGAGGAACTCCGGATCGCCCTGGCGGAGATCGAGGAGGTCGCGCCGCAGCCCGGCGAGGACGCCGAGCTCGCCGCCCTCGCCGAGCGGCTCGGCGCGCAGGACGAGCTCCGCGTCGCGGCGGCGACGGCGCACGAGGCGCTGTCCTCCGAGGACGTGGGCGCGCTCGACGCGCTAACGCTGCTCGTCGAGGCGCGGCGGGCGCTCGAGCGGGCCGCGCCGATCGACCCGGAGCTCGCCGCGCTGGCCGAGACCGTGGCGTCGGTGGCGTCGCTCGCCGCGGACGCCTCCGCCGACCTCGCGAGCTACCTCGCCGCGCTCGATCCGGACGCCCCCGGGCGGCTCGAGGGCGTGCAGCAGCGGATCGGGGAGCTGAACGTGCTCCTCCGGAAGCACGGGCCGACGCTCGACGACGTGCTCGCGACCGCCGAGTCCGGCAGCCGGCGTCTGCTGGAGCTCGACGCGGACCCGGACCGGCTCGAGGCGCTCGCCGCCCGGACCGGCGAGGCGGAGCGCGAGGCGTCCGTGCTCGCCGACCGGATGACGGCGCTGCGTCGCGACGCCGCGGATCGGCTCGGCGCCGCCGTGACCGCGGAGCTCGGCGACCTCGCGATGGGGAACTCGTCGGTGCTCGTCGAGGTGACGAGCCGCGAGGAGCTGACGGCGACCGGCCGCGACGCCGTGCAGCTGCTGCTCCGGGCCTACCCGGGCGCGGAGCCACGACCGATCGCCCGCGGCGCCTCCGGCGGCGAGCTCTCCCGCGTGATGCTCGCCCTCGAAGTGGTGTTGGCCGGCACGGATCCCGTGCCGACGTTCGTGTTCGACGAGGTCGACGCCGGGATCGGCGGCGCGGCGGCGACGGAGGTCGGCAAGCGGCTCGCCCGGCTCGCGACCACGTCGCAGGTCATCGCCGTGACGCACCTCGCGCAGGTCGCCGCGTTCGCGACGAACCACCTGAAGGTGCTGAAGGGGTCCGACGGCGGCGTCACCACCTCCACGGTGCAGCGCCTGACCGGCGACGAGCGGGTCGCGGAGATGGCGCGGCTCCTGTCCGGGCTCACGACGAGCGACTCGGCCCTCGCGCACGCCCGCGAGCTGCTCGACCTCGCGGGCACCGCCTGAGTCGCGACCGCCGTGGTCGGTCCGGTGCCCGGAACATCCATAAGATGGAAACCCGTGGTGGACACGGGGAGTTCGATGCCGGCCAAGATCACGAAGCACGTCTTCGTCACCGGAGGCGTCGTCTCGTCTCTGGGGAAGGGCCTGACGGCCGCGAGCCTCGGCAACCTGCTGACGTCGCGCGGGCTGCGGGTCGTCATGCAGAAGCTCGACCCCTACCTCAACGTCGATCCCGGGACGATGAACCCGTTCCAGCACGGCGAGGTGTTCGTCACCGACGACGGCGCGGAGACCGACCTCGACATCGGGCACTACGAGCGGTTCCTCGACATCAACCTCAGTCAGTCGGCGAACGTGACGACCGGGCAGATCTACTCCTCCGTCATCGCGCGGGAGCGACGCGGCGAGTACCTCGGCGACACCGTGCAGGTCATCCCGCACATCACCGACGAGATCAAGCGCCGCATGCGCCTGCAGGCCGCCGACGACCCGCAGCCGGACGTGATCATCACGGAGATCGGCGGCACCGTCGGCGACATCGAGAGCCAGCCCTTCCTCGAGTCGGCGCGGCAGGTGCGCCACGAGCTCGGTCGCCGCAACGTGTTCTTCGTGCACGTCTCGCTCGTGCCGTACCTCCCGACCTCGGGCGAGCAGAAGTCGAAGCCGACGCAGCACTCCGTGGCCGCGCTGCGCTCCATCGGCATCCAGCCGGACGCCCTCGTGCTGCGCTCCGACCGCCCGGTGACGGAGGCGAACCGCAAGAAGATCGCGCTGATGTGCGACGTCGACGAGGACGCCGTGGTGAACGCGGTCGACGCCCCGTCGATCTACGACATCCCGGCGATGCTGCACGACCAGGGCCTCGACGACACGATCGTCGAGGCGCTCGGGCTGGAGACGGGGGACGTCGACCTCACCAGCTGGAACACCGTCCTGCAGGCGGTCCACCAGCCCCGTCAGGAGGTCACCATCGGCCTCGTCGGCAAGTACATCGACCTGCCGGACGCCTACCTGTCCGTCACGGAGGCGCTCCGGGCCGGCGGGTTCGCGCAGCAGACGAAGGTCTCGCTCCGCTGGGTGCCGAGCGACGAGTGCGAGACGCCGGAGGGCGCCGCGCAGCACCTCGGCGACCTCGACGGCATCTGCATCCCGGGCGGCTTCGGCGTGCGCGGCATCGAGGGCAAGGTCGGCGCGCTCCGCTTCGCGCGGGAGAACGGCATCCCGGCGCTCGGGCTGTGCCTCGGCCTGCAGTGCATGGTCATCGAGTACGCGCGGCACGAGGCGGACCTGCCGGACGCCTCGTCGACGGAGTTCGACCCGGACACCCCGTTCCCGGTCATCGCGACGATGGCGGAGCAGGTCGCGATCATCGCCGGCGGCGACCTGGGCGGCACGATGCGCCTCGGCCTGTACCGCGCCGACCTCGACGAGGGCACCCTCGCCCGCGACCTCTACGGCCGGGCGGAGGTCAGCGAGCGGCACCGGCACCGGTACGAGGTGAACAACCACTACCGCGAGCGGCTGCAGGGCGCCGGTCTGGTCTTCTCCGGCACGTCGCCCGACCACAAGCTCGTCGAGTTCGTCGAGCTGCCGCGCGACGTGCACCCGTTCTACATCGGCACCCAGGCGCACCCCGAGCTGCGGTCGCGCCCGACGAACGCGCATCCGCTGTTCCGCGGCCTGGTCGGCGCGGCGCTCGAGCGTCAGCGCGCGTCCCGCCTGTTCGAGGACTCGAACGTGGAGGAGGTGGCCGCCGGTGCCTGACGCCATCGAGGACCGCCCGGAGCGGCACGAGGTCGTCGCCGACACGCTCCTCCACTCAGGCCGGGTGTGGGACGTCGCGCGGGAGACCTTCGACTACGACGGGAAGCCGATCACGCGGGAGCTGGTCCGCCACCCGGGAGCTGTCGCCGTCCTGGCGCTCGACGACGACGAGCGCATGCTGCTGATCCGCCAGTACCGGCACGCGATCCGCACCCGGGCCTGGGAGATCCCGGCCGGGCTGCTCGACAAGCCGGGGGAGCCGCCCCTGGTCGGCGCGCAGCGGGAGCTGGCGGAGGAGGCGGACGTCGCGGCGACGACCTGGAACGTCCTGGCCGACTTCCAGAACTCCCCGGGCGGCAGCGACGAGACCATCCGGGTCTACCTCGCGCGCGGGGTGTCCGCCGTGCCCGCGTTCGAGCGGAGCGACGAGGAGGCGGACATCGAGGTGCGCTGGGTGCCCCTCGACGACGTGGTCGACGCGGTGCTGAGCCGCCGGGTGCAGAGTCCCTCCCTGGTCGTCGGCGCGCTGGCCGCGGTCGCCGCGCGGGCCCGCGACTGGACGACGCTCGCGCCGGGCGACGAGCCGTGGCTCCGCCACCCGGTGGTCGGCGGCGACCCCTGGGTCACCCGCTGACCTTCCGGATCCGCAGTTCGTTCGCGGATCCGCAGTTCCTGGTCGACACGCCGGGGTGAGCCGCGGAGGACGCGGCGTGTCGTCCCGCTTCTGCGGATCCGCGAGCAGCGCGGTGCTGGACTCGACCCCGTGAAGGTCGAGCAGGCGGTCGGGCGGTTCCTCCGCCACGTCGCGGTCGAGCGCGGCCTGTCCGACAACACGCTCGCGGCCTACCGGCGCGATCTCGCGCGGTACGCCGCGCATCTCGAGGAGGCCGGCCGCACGGACGTCGGCGATGTGACGACCGCGGACGTGACGGCGTTTCTCTCGCGCATCCGCGGCGAGGACGGCGCCGCGGCCTCCTCCGCGGCTCGGATGCTGTCGTCCGTGCGCGGGCTGCACCGGTTCCTGGCGGAGGACGGCGTCGTCCCGGACGACGTCGCGCACGAGGTCGCTCCGCCGAAGCTGCCCATGCGCCTCCCGAAGGCCATCGCGATCGACGAGATGGCGCGCCTGATCGCCGCGACGGAGGGGGAGGAGCCCGTCCTCGTCCGGGATCGGGCCCTGCTCGAGCTGCTCTACGCGACCGGTACCCGGGTGAGCGAGGCCGTCGGGCTCGACGTCGACGACCTGTCGACCGGGGAGCTGGTGCGGGTGCTGGGCAAGGGCGGCAAGCAGCGCCTCGTGCCCGTCGGCTCCTACGCTCGGGCCGCGGTCGACGCTTACCTCACCCGCGTCCGGCCGATGTGGGCGGCGAAGGGGCCGGCGACACCCGCGCTGTTCCTCGGCGCGCGCGGGGCGCGGCTGTCCCGGCAGGGGGCGTGGCTCGTCATCCAGGCCGCCGCCGAGCGGGCCGGTCTCTCGGCGCACGTCTCACCGCACACCTTCCGGCACAGCTTCGCCACTCACCTGCTGCAGGGCGGCGCCGACGTCCGCGTGGTGCAGGAGCTGCTCGGCCACAGTACGGTCGCGACGACGCAGCTGTACACGCTCGTCACGGCGGACGGCCTGCGGGACGTCTACACGACCGCGCACCCCCGGGCGCGCTAGGCCCCGGGGGTCGAGCCGGGCGCTCCGCCCCCGTGTCGAGACCATTCCGATCGCGGACTGGTCTCGAGGCTCGCTGCGCTCGCACCTCGACCAGCGGACCGAACCGGCCGGCAGGACACGCCGCGGGCTCGGCGCGCGTCCAGCCGGCGGCGGCGCGTCGCCCCCGGACGGGGGACAGCCGTGCATAGCGTGGTCGGACGTTCGAGCCAGGACCCGAGGACCACACCCATGACGCAGATGACCGTGCTGGACACCCGACCCGACGCAGCCGAGGACGCGCTGCCGATCGGCCCGACCGGTCGGCCGGCGCACGACTTCCCCGTGCCGGCGCCGCTGACGCAGCACGGCCCGGCGCGGATCGTCGCGCTCTGCAACCAGAAGGGCGGCGTCGGCAAGACCACGACGACCGTGAACCTCGGCGCGGCGCTCGCCGCCTACGGCCGCCGGGTGCTGCTCATCGACTTCGACCCGCAGGGCGCCCTGTCCGCGAACTTCAAGGTGCAGACGGACGACGTCCCGACGATCTACGAGCTGCTGCTCGGCTCCTCGCGGACCGACCCGCGCGTCGCGATCCAGCACACGCAGATCGAGGGCCTCGACATCATCCCGGCGAACATCGACCTGTCCGCCGCCGAGGTGCACCTCGTCAACGAGGTCGCCCGTGAGCAGAGCCTCGCCCGCGTGCTCCGTCGCGTCGTCGACGACTACGACGTCGTCCTCATCGACTGCCAGCCCTCCCTCGGGCTGCTCACCGTCAACGCGCTCACCGCCGCGCACGGCGTCGTCATCCCGCTCGCGTGCGAGTTCTTCGCCCTCCGCGGCGTCGCGCTGCTCGTCGAGACCATCGAGAAGGTCCGCGACCGGCTCAACCCGGCGATCGCGCTGGACGGTATCGTCGGCACGATGTACGACCCGCGCACGCTGCACAGCCGCGAGGTCCTCGACCGCGTGGTGGAGGCCTTCGACGCCGACGTGCTCGAGACGGTGATCAGCCGGACCGTGAAGTTCCCGGACGCCTCCGTCGCGCGCGAGCCGATCCTCGAGTACGCGCCCGAGCACCGCGCCGCGGCCGCGTACCTGCAGCTCGCGCGGGAACTGGTGGTGCGGGGTGCCTTCGCCTGACCGGGACGTGCAGGTCGACGCGGCCCCGACGTTCCGGGTCCGCGTCGGCGGCTTCGACGGCCCGTTCGACCTGCTGCTCGACCTGATCGGTCGGCACGAGCTCGACGTGACCGAGCTCGCCCTCTCGATCGTCACCGACGAGTTCCTCGCGCACCTCGAGCACCTCGGGGACGACGCCGACCTCGACCAGACGAGTGGCTTCCTCGTCGTCGGCGCGACCCTGCTGGACGCGAAGATCGCCGGCCTCCTGCCCGCCGGCGAGGTCGTCGACGCGGAGGCCGTCGCGATGCTGGAGGCGCGGGACCTCCTCTTCGCCCGACTGCTGCAGTACCGCGCCTTCAAGGAGGCGTCGACCTGGTTCGCGGAGGCACTCGCACTCGAGGAGGCCCGGCACGCGCACCGCGGTGCCGTTCGCGAGCACCAGCTGCCGCCCGCGGCACCGCCCGAGCTGGACGTGGACCTCGCCGCGTTCGCGCAGCTCGCCGCGCTCGCCCTGGCTCCCCGCCCGGAGCCGACGGTCGGCCTCGACCACCTGCACGGTTCGGCGATCGGCCTCCGCGAGCAGGCGGCGGAGGTCGTCAGCCTCCTGCGCCGGGGCTCGTCCATGTCCTTCCTCGACCTCGCGGGACCGGCGGCGACCCGGCCCGTGGTCGTCGCGAGGTTCCTCGCGGTGCTCGAGCTGTACCGGCTCGGGGCGATCGCGTTCGAGCAGCTCGACCCGCTCGGCGCGCTCGTCGTGCGGTGGACGGCCCAGGACTGGGACGACGCGACGCTCGCCCGGCTCGGTGGGGGCTTCGATGAGTGACCGTTCGGCGCCGGCGCGGCGCACGCCGCAGGAGCCGGTCGCCCTCCTGCTCTCCGGCCTGCTCGGCGCCCCCGTCGACGACGCCGAGCTCGCGGCCGCGTTCGGTGCGCGGGAGGAGGCCCCGGCCCCCGCGGCGGACCCGGCCCCTGCAGCGGACCCGGCGCCCGCGCCCGCCCGGGGGCACGCGCCGTCGGCGCTCGACGACCTCGACGAGCGCGTCGAGGCGCTGCTCGTCGTCGCCGACCGCCCGCTCGACCTGCTGACGATCGCCAGCGCGGTCGACCGCCCCGTCGCGGTCGTGCGCCAGGCGGTCGAGCGCATCCGCGACGACTACGACGGCCGCGACGGCGGGCGGCGCCGCGGGTTCGAGCTGCGCGAGCTCGCGCTCGGCTGGCGCCTCTACGCCCGGCCGGCGCACGACGAGAGCGTGCGCCACCTGCTCGAGATCGAGACCGCCGGACGGCTGAGCCAGGCCGCCCTCGAGACCCTCGCCGTGATCGCCTATCGCCAGCCGGTGTCGCGGGGGCAGGTCGCCGCGATCCGCGCCGTCTCCGTCGACTCGGTGCTGAAGACGCTCGTCGCTCGCGGCCTCGTCACAGAGGTCGGGCGCTCCGAGGAGACCGGCGCGATCCTGTACGGCACGACGGGCGACCTGCTCGTCGCGCTCGGCATCCGCTCGCTCGCCGAGCTGCCGCCGCTCGCCCCGCTGCTCGAAGGCGTCGAGGGGGCGCACGCCGATGTCCGCTGAGCAGCGACCGGATCCCTCGACGGGCTCGGAGCGGCGTGGCGAGCGGCTGCAGAAGGTGCTCGCCGCCGCGGGCGTCGCCTCCCGCCGCGCCTCCGAGGAGCTCATGGCCGCGGGACGCGTCGCGGTGAACGGCCGCACGGCCACCGAGCCGGGGACGCGCGTCGACCCGGCGGTGGACGAGGTCGCCGTCGACGGCGTGCCCGTGCGGGTCGACCCCGAGCGGCGGACCGTCATCCTCCACAAGCCGACGGGCGTCGTGTCGTCGATGCAGGACGACCGCGGGCGGCCGGATCTCTCCCAGTACGCGGATCGCTACGAGGAGCGGCTGTTCAACGTCGGCCGGCTCGACACGGACACCTCCGGGCTCCTGCTGCTGACGAACGACGGGGACCTCGCGCAGGTGCTCGCGCACCCGTCCTTCGGCGTGACGAAGACCTACATCGCGCTCGTCGAGGGGGCCGTGAAGCCCGCCGCGCTGCACCGCCTCCGGGAGGGGGTCGAGCTCGACGACGGCCCGATCGCCGCCGACCGCGTCCGGATCCTGCCGGGCGGTGCGCAGCCCGGCGCGACCCTGCTCGAGGTGACGCTGCACTCCGGGCGCAACCGGATCGTGCGGCGGATGCTCGACGCGGTCGGCCACCCGGTGCGGGAGCTCGCGCGCCGCGAATTCGGCCCGCTCAAGCTCGGGGACCTGCAGGCCGGCCGGTCCAGGGACCTGACGGCGGCGGAGTTCGGGGCGCTCGCGACCCTCGTGAGGCGGGGGCGGCCCGACCGGTAGGCTGTTCGCCCGTGTCCGCCCGCACCACGGGGCAGGTCCGGGTCGTCGGCACCGGGCTGCTCGGCACGAGCATCGGGCTCGGCCTCTCGTCCCTCGCCGTCGACGTCGTCCTCGACGACGTCTCGCCGGCGACCCTGGCGCTCGCGGTGGACTACGGCGCCGGCAGGCCCACGAAGCCCGCGGACGCGCCCGCCCTCGTCGTCGTCGCCGTCCCGCCGGACGTGACCGCGGACGTCGTCGCCGCGGAGCTCGCGCGCTACCCGGAGGCGCTCGTCACAGACGTCGCGAGCGTGAAGGCCGGGCCGCTCGCCGCGCTCGAGGCGGCCGGCGCCGCGACCGACCGCTACCTCGGCGGCCACCCGATGGCCGGTCGCGAGCGCGGGGGCCCGATCGCCGGCCGCGCCGACCTCTTCCTCGGGCGGCCGTGGGTGATCACGCCGCACGCCGGCTCGCGCCCGGAGCACGCCGCCGTGCTCGAAGCGCTCGCGCTCGACCTCGGCGCGGTTCCGGTGCGGCTCGCCGCCGATCGGCACGACGACGCCGTCGCGGTCGTCTCGCACGCCCCGCAGCTCGTCTCCAGCCTGCTCGCCGCGCGCCTCGTCGACGCCCCCGACCACGCGACCGACCTCGCCGGGCAGGGCCTCCGCGACACCACCCGCATCGCGGCCAGCGACCCGACCCTCTGGGTGGAGATCCTCAGCGCGAACGCGGCGCGGATCCTCCCGATCCTCACCGACCTCCGCGACGACCTCGACGCGGTGCTCGACGCCCTGGCGGACCCGTCGGCGCGCGGCGCCCGGCGCGCGCTCGCGGACGTGCTCGCGGCGGGCAACGACGGCGTCGCCCGGATCCCCGGCAAGCACGGCGTCGACCTCCGCACCACGACGATGGTGGTGCTGGTCGACGACCGCCCCGGACAGATCGCCCGCCTGCTCACCGAGATCGGCGAGCTCGGCGTGAACCTCGAGGACATGCGCCTCGAGCACTCGCCGGGGGCGCCGATCGGGATCGTGGAGATCGCGGTCGCCCCGGAGGTCGCGGGCGGCCTCGAGGCGGACCTGCGCGGCCGCGGATGGCGGATCGCATGACGGAGGAGCAGCAGTGGGCGTGATCGTGGCGGTGGACGGCCCGGCCGGGAGCGGCAAGTCGAGCGTCTCGCGGGCGGCCGCGGTCGAGCTCGGCTACGCCTTCCTCGACACGGGGGCCGCGTACCGCGCCCTGGCATGGAGCGTGCTCGAGCACGGCGGCGACCCGGAGGACGCGGGCGACGTCGAGCGCGCCCTCGACGGCTTCGCGTTCACCTCCGCCGACGACCCGGCGGAGCGCTGGGTGCGAGTCGGCGACGTCGACGTGACGGAGGCCATCCGGACCCCGCGCGTCACCGCGGCGGTCAGCGGCATCGCTCGCGTGCCCGCCGTGCGGGCGCGGCTGAACGACGGCTTCCGCGCGCGGCTGGCCGCCGCCGAGCCGGGCGTCGTCGCCGAGGGCCGCGACATCACCACCGTCGTCGCGCCGCACGCGGACGTCCGGGTGCTGCTCACCGCGAGCCCCGAGGTGCGGGCGTCGCGCCGGGCGCGCGAGCTGCCCGAGGAGGACCACGGCGCCGTCGCGCGCTCGATCGCCGAGCGCGACGCGAAGGACAGCCGCGTGGTCGACTTCCTCGAGGCCGCGGAGGGCGTGACCACGCTCGACTCGACCGACCTCGACTTCGCCGGCACCGTCGGCGCCCTCGTCGCCCTGGTGCGCCAGGCGGCCGGATTGGAGCCCGTCTCATGACCGACGCCGACGACGAGTTCGACGCCACCCCCGACGACCTCGCGGAGCGCCTCGGCGCGATCGACGACGACGCGGCCGAGCGGAGGGCGGCGACCCTGCGGCTCGGGCTCGAGGACTACGCGCTCGAGGACGAGGACCGCCTGCTGCTCGAAGCGGGTGACATCGAGGACGCCGAGTCCGGCGCGGGCGCCGCGCTGCCGGTGCTCGCGATCGTCGGCCGGCCGAACGTCGGCAAGTCGGCGCTCGTGAACCGGATCCTCGGGCGCCGCGCCGCGGTCGTCGAGGACGTGCCGGGCGTGACGCGCGACCGCGTGACCTATCGCGCCGAGTGGGAGGGACGCGAGTTCACGCTCGTCGACACCGGCGGCTGGGAGCCCGACGCCTCAGGGCTCGACGCGGCCGTCGCCGCGCAGGCCGAGATCGCGATCGACCTCGCCGACGCCGTGCTCTTCGTCGTCGACTCGATCGTCGGCGCCACGAGCACGGACGAGCAGGTCGTCAGGATGCTCCGCGCCTCGAAGAAGCCCGTCCGGCTCGTCGCGAACAAGGTCGACGGCGAGCGGCAGGAGGCGTACATCGGCGAGCTCTGGGGCCTCGGTCTCGGCGAGCCGTGGCCGACCTCCGCGGTGCACGGCCGCGGCGTCGCGGACCTGCTCGACGAGGTCATGCGGATCCTGCCGACCGAGTCCGCGGTCGCGAAGCCCGAGGAGCGCGGACCGCGTCGCGTCGCCCTCGTCGGGCGGCCGAACGTCGGCAAGTCGAGCCTGCTGAACAAGTCGGCGCGCGAGGAGCGCGTGGTCGTCTCCGACACCGCGGGCACCACGCGCGACCCGGTCGACGAGCAGATCGAGATCGCCGGCACGGTGTGGCGCTTCGTCGACACCGCGGGCATCCGCCGCCGGACGCACCTCTCGCAGGGCGCGGACTTCTACGCCTCCCTCCGCACGCAGGCCGCGCTCGAGCGCGCCGAGGTCGCGGTGGTCCTGTTCGACGTCACCGAGCCGATCAGCGAGGCGGACATCCGCATCGTCGACATGGTGCTCGAGTCCGGCCGAGCGCTCGTGCTCGCGTTCAACAAGTGGGACCTGCTCGACGACGACCGCCGCCGGTACCTCGAGCGGGAGATCGAGCAGGAGCTCGCGCACGTCGCGTGGGCGCCGCGCGTGAACATCTCCGCCCGCACCGGTCGGCACCTCGAGAAGCTCGTCCCGGCGCTCGAGGCGGCGCTCGACGGCTGGGACACGCGCATCCCGACCGGCAAGTTCAACGCTTTCATCGCCGAGCTCACGGCGGCGCACCCGCACCCCGTCCGCGGCGGCAAGCAGCCCCGCATCCTGTTCGGGACGCAGGCCGGCAGCCGGCCGCCCACCTTCGTGCTGTTCACGACCGGCTTCCTCGACCCGGGGTACCGCCGTTTCGTGCAGCGCCGCCTCCGCGAGGTCTACGGCTTCGTGGGCACGCCGATCGTGGTCAACATGCGCGTGAGGGAGCGTCGCCAGCGCAGCTGAGCCGTGCGCTTCGGCGGCATGGTCCGCCGCTCTCCGGGGGCGAAACGAGAACTCAGGGGCGGGGGAGGCGGATCTCGACGAGCTCGCCGGTGATGCGCGTCTCGAAGCGGATCGCCGGCGCCGTCGCCGGGCCGTGGACGACATCGCCGGTCGCGATCTCGAAGACGCTGCCCCGGGTGGTCGTGATCGTCGCCCCGGCGTGGCCGGGATCGGTGAGCACGCCGTCCGAGAGCGGCTCGCCGAGGTGCGTCGACACGTCGGCGAGCACGTCGACGCGGCCGCCGCGGCGGAGGACGAACAGGGCCGTCCCGCCGATCTCGCCCCGCACCGGCTCCTCCTCCGGCAGCTCGTCGAGCTCGCCGATCGCGTGCCAGCCCTCGGGGAAGGTGTGGACGACGGCGTCGGCGTGGTTCGCGCCGACCGCCTGGCGGTAGCCCAGGTGGCCGCCGAGGTATCCGCCGAACCCGACGAGGCCGAAGCCCGCGAAGCCGAGCGCCTTGCCGAGGCCCTCGCGCCCGCTCCTGCGTGCGAGCCAGGAGGCGGCGTAGAGCATCCACGCGGTCTCGTTCGCGACGGCGTGCACGATGCCGACGCGCTGCTGCTGCCGGTCCGAGCGCGCCCAATCGGCCCAGCCGGCGGCGATCGCGGGGAGGGCCCCGACCACGCCGGCCCCGACGAGCACGCGGGCCGCGCGCTCGGTGCCCGGCACGAGGTCGAGCACGGCGGCGCCGATCCAGCTGCCGGCGGGCACCAGGACCATCGCCGGGTGCAGGGGGTGGCCTGCTGGTACGCCGTGCAGCACGTCCTCCAGCGCCCGCGGCTTCAGCACGGCGTCGACGACGCCGTGCACGCGGGCGATCACGCCGTCGAGGACCGCCGCGTCCTCGAGCTTCACGATCGGCTTCAGGATGCGCAACTCACGCATGTCCGCTCCGTTCCCGCCGACGTCGGCGTGTCACGTCCACCCGACCGGTCGCGCGCCGACGCTGCAAGCAGACCGCCGACGTCGCAGCCGTTCCCCGGCAGACCTGCAGAACGCGCTCAGGCCGCTCAGCGCAGCAGGTCGGCGAGGGCGGCGTCGATCTCGTGCGTCGCGCGGAGCGATCCCGGCAGCGGCGTGCCGTAGAAGCCGTGGATCAGCCCGGGATAGGTGCGGTGCCAGACCGGCACCCCGGCCGCGACCAGCGCCGCCGCGTACGCGACGCCCTCGTCGCGCAGCGGGTCGTACTCCGCGGTCGCGATGACGGCGGGCGCGACGCCCGCGAGATCGGGCGTGCGCAGCGGCGCGATCCGTGGGTCGTCGATCAGGGCGCGCGCCTCCTCGGCGTCCGGCTGCAGGCCGGTGTACTGCTCGAAGAACCAGTCCATGTCGCGCGCGGTGAGGAAGTAGCCCTCCGCGTTCTCGCCGCGGGAGGCGTAGTCGCCGCCCGGGTCGACCGCCGGGTAGGCGAGCAGCTGCGCGGCGAGCGGGATCCCCGCATCGCGGGCGTGGACCGCGGTGACGGCAGCGAGGTTCGCGCCGGCGCTGTCGCCGCCCACGACGAGCCGGTCCGGGTCGCCGCCGAACTCCTCGATGCGGCCGGCGACCGTCGCGAAGACGGACCAGGCGTCCTCCACCCCGCCCGGGAAGGGGCGCTCGGGCGCGAGGCCGTAGTCGACGCTGATGACGACCGCGCCGACGTCGGTCGCGAGCAGCCGCACGGTCAGGTCGTGCGTGTCGAGGTCACCCATGACGAAGCCGCCACCGTGCAGGTAGACGATCGTCGGTGCGGGGGAGGAGACCTGCGGCCGGTACACGCGGCACCGCACGCCGCCGATCACCTCGTCGCGGATCTCCCCGATGCGCGGCAGCGTCGCCGGGTCGCGGCGGTCGGCGCCGGAGATGCCGCGCAGCACCGCGCGCGCCGTGGGCACGTCGGAGTCGGCGGGGCCGGGGAGGCCGCGGCGCTGCAGCTCCTGCAGCATCTGCGCGGTGTCGGGGTCGAGCGGCACGGGATCCGTCCTTCGTCTCGTGGTGGCGGGGTGGTCAGTAGCGGTAGAAGCCCTCGCCGGACTCGACGCCCAGCTTCCCCTGGTCGAGGTAGTGCTCCTTCAGGTACGCCGCCCAGACCGCGGCCCGGGGGTCGGCGGAGGCGATCGCGTAGGCGGTGCGGAGCCCGACGACGTCGTAGATCTGGAACGGGCCCGCGGGCGCGCCGGTCGCCTTCCGCCAGGTCAGGTCGATGGTCGCGGGGTCGGCGACGCCCTTCACGAGCAGCTCGGCGGCGGCCCCGAGGAAGGGGATGAGGAGGGAGTTCAGCACGTAGCCCGGCTGCTCCTTGTGCAGCCGGATCGCGACCATGCCGATGGCCTCGGCGAACGCCTGCACGCGGTCCGCGACCTCCGGATCGGTGGCGGGGGTGCCCATCACCTCGGCGGTGTTGTTCACCCACACGTGGTTCGCGAAGTGGAGGGCGAGGAACCGGTCGGGGCGCCCGGTCGCGTCCGCGATGGCGCTCGGCAGCAGGCTGGAGGAGTTCGTCGCGAACACCGTCGCCTCGGGTGCCGCCGCGCCGATCCGGGCCCACACGTCGCGCTTCAGCTCGAGGCGCTCGGGCACGGCCTCGATGACGAGGTCCGCCTCCCGGACGGCCTCCGCGAGGTCGCTGACGAGGCGGATTCGGCCGGGGGCGCCGCGGTAGGCCTCGGCGTCCGGCATCTGCGCGGCCGCTTCGGCGGCGAACGCGTCGAGCCGGCCGCGTCCCGTGGTGAGCGCGGCGTCGTCGATGTCGAACGCGGTCACGTCGACGCCGTGCGCCGCGGTCTGCAGGGCGATCTGCGCGCCGAGCACGCCGAGGCCGAGCACGGTGACGCGGGCGAAGGGGCTGGAGGAGGGCATGGTGCCTTTCGGGTCACGCCCGCCGGGCGGCGGGCTCGAAGCGGAGCGCACGGCGGCGCGGGTCGATGCGGAACAGGAGGAGCTCGCGCAGGTAGTTCTGGTGCACCTTCCACGGCGAGCGGGCGCCCTGCCGCGGCAGCTGGGCGAGCCCGCGGCGGATGTAACCGGCGGCCAGGTCGATGACCGGCGCGGTCGGGCCGGTGTCCTCCGAGGCCTGCGGGGTGACGACCGGGGTGCCGCGGCGGCGCATGCGCTGCAGCAGGTCGACGACGCCGTTCGCGACGAGGTCGGCGCGCAGGGTCCAGGAGGAGTTCGTGTAGCCGATCGTGTACGCCAGGTTCGGCACCCCGGCGAGCATGAAGCCCTTGTAGGCCATCGTCCGGCCGGGATCGACGGGCCGGCCGTCGACGTCCAGGCGGATCCCGCCGAGCACGAGCACGTTGAGGCCGGTCGCGGTGACGAGCACGTCCGCGTCGAGCCGACCGCCCGACGCGAGCCGGACCCCGCGCTCGTCGATCCGTTCGATGCGGTCCGTCACGACGTCCGCGTCCCCGGCGGTGATCGCCCGGAAGAGATCGCCGCCCGGCACCGCGCAGAGCCGCTGGTCCCACGGGTCGTAGCGGGGCGCGAAGTGGGTGTCGACGTCGAAGGAGGCGGGCAGCTTCGCCTTCGCCGCGTTCCGCAGCACGGCCTTCATCGCCGCCGGCCTGCGGCGGGCGTACTGGTACAGCACGATCGAGCCGAGGATGTGCTTCGTCCGGACGATGCGGTACGCGAGGGACGCGGGCAGGCGTCCTTTCAGCCGCAGGGCGAGCCGGTCGCGCGACGGCACCGCGGCGACGTAGGTGGGGGAGCGCTGCAGCATGACGGCGTGCGCGCCCCGCTTCGCGAGGGCGGGCACGAGCGTGACGGCGGTCGCGCCGCTGCCGATGATGACGAACCGCTTGCCCGCCGGGTCGAGGTCGGCGGGCCAGTGCTGCGGATGCACGACCGTTCCGGCGAAGTCGCCGAGGCCCGGGATCTCGGGGGAGTAGCCCTCGTCGTAGCGGTAGTAGCCGGTGCAGCCGAACAGGAACGAGCAGGTGATCGTGCTCGTCGTGCCGGCTTCGCCCTCGCGCCACTCGCCCGTCGCGGCCGGGTCCCGGTGCAGCAGCGTGAGCTCCCAGCGCGACCGGTCGGACCGCCAGGAGGCCGCGACGACGCGGGTGCGGAACCGGACGCGGTCGCGGACACCGGTCTCCTCCGCCGTGCGTCGCACGTACTCGCGGATGTCGTCGCCGTCCGCGATCGCCTTCTCGCCGGGCCACGGGCGGGCCGCATAGCCGAGCGTGTACATGTCCGAGTCGGAGCGCACGCCGGGGTAGCGGAACAGGTCCCACGTACCGCCGATCACATCGCGCGACTCGAGGACCGCGAACCGGCTGCCCGGCATCCGACGAGCGAGGGTCGCCGCGGCGCCCACGCCCGACAGGCCCGCGCCCACGATCACCACGTCCAGGTGCTCCGTCATCTTCGACCTCCCGCGCACCCAGGCTATCGACACCGTGTCGAGAAAGTCGACACCGTGTCGGAGCTCGCTGGCTAGGCTCAGGTCATGAGCACGACGACCCGGGGCAGGCGGGGTGCGCGGCCGTCGGGCGACGATCGGCAGCGCGCCATCGTCGACGCCCTCGAGGGCCTGCTGCAGACGCGCCCGCTCGCGGACATCGCGGTCGACGAGATCGCGGCCGGTGCCGCGATCTCCCGCAGCGCGTTCTACTTCTACTTCGTCTCGAAGCAGGCGGTCCTGCTCGAGCTGCTCGACCGCATGGTCGCGGAGGTCGACGAAGGGCTCGCCGGCATCGGCCTGCCCGGCGACGACCCGGCGGGGTGGTGGCGCTCGTCGATCGGCGTCTTCGTCGACGTGTTCGGCGCGCATCGCGCGGTGTCCGTGACGCTCGCGGAGGCGCGGGCGACCGTGCCGGAGCTCCGGGACGAGTGGGCGAGGCGTTCCGGCCGCTGGGTCGACCTCACGGCCTCCACGATCGTCGCCGAGCGGCGGCGCGGCCGCGCGCGCGAGATCGTCGACCCGCGGGCCACCAGCGTCGCACTGAACGCGATGAACGAGCGGGTGCTCGTCGCGTCCTTCGCCGGCGAGCAGCCCGCGCTCGCGCCGGACGAGGTCCTCGACGTCCTGGCGGACGTCTGGTGCACGACCATCTACGGCACCCCGCGCCCGTGACCCGGCCCGGGTTCACCGATACGGAGATCCGGTGGACCGGATCTCCGTATCGGTGAACCCTGCGGTTCAGACGCCGGCGGGCTGCTGCTCCTCCGTGTAGACGCGGGTCAGCTCGCGCTTCAGCACCTTGCCGGACGGGCCGAGCGGCAGCTCGTCGACGATGCGGACGACGCGCGGGAACTTGTACGCCGCGATCTTCGCCTTCACGAAGTCGCGCAGCTCCTCCGGGGTCGCGGAGGCGCCCTCCTTCAGCACGACGGCCGCTTCGACCTCCTGCCCGTGCTTCGCGTGCGGCGTCCCGAACACGGCCGCGGCCTGCACGGCGGGGTGCCGCATCATGACGCCCTCGACCTCGGTCGGGTACACGTTGTAGCCGTTCCGCAGGATCATGTCCTTCTTGCGGTCGACGATCGTCAGGTAGTCGTCGTCGCCCATCGTCGCGAGGTCACCGGTGCGGAACCAGCCGTCGACGACGGCCTCGCGGTTCGCCTCCGGCCGCCCGAGGTAGCCCTTGAACAGGTTGTGGCCGCGGACGACGAGCTCCCCGAGCTCGCCGCGGGGCAGCTCCACGATCCGGTCGTCGACCTCCGGGTCGGCGATCAGGACGTCGGAGCCCCAGATCGGGACGCCGATGGTGCCGGGGCGGATCTCCTTGCCGATCGGGTTGAAGGACACGACCGGGGAGGTCTCGGTCAGGCCGTAGCCCTCGTAGACGGTCGCGCCGAAGACGTCCGAGAACTCCTCGAGCACCGCCAGCGGCAGCGGGGCGCCGCCGGAGACCGCGTAGCGGAGCTGCGGCTTCGGCGCACCGGCGCGAGCGCCCGCGAGCAGGCCGACGTACATCGTCGGCACGGCCGTGAACACGGTCGCGCCGTGCTCGGCCATCGCGGTCAGCGCGGCGGCCGGCTCGAACTTCGGCAGCATGACGATCGTCGCACCCTTGCGGAACGCGGTGTTCAGCACGCAGGTCTGCCCGAACGTGTGGAACAGCGGGAGGCCGCCGAACACGACGTCGTCGTGGCGCATGTCGAACAGGTCGATGAGCGACACGTTCACCTGCTCGACGAGCGAGAAGTGCGCGCCGACGGCGCCCTTCGGCGTCCCGGTCGTACCGCTCGTGTAGAGGAGGGTCGCGGGCTCGAGCGGTCCCATCGCCTCCTGCCGGACGATCGGCTCCGCCGCTGCGGCGAGCTCCTCGAGGCGCGGGATCGGTGCGAGGTCCTTCGCCGCCTCGGGCAGCAGGACCGAGACGGCGTCGACGCCGCCCTCCATCGCCGCCGGCAGCGCCTCACCGAGGCTCGGCGCACCGATCACGACGAGCTTCGCCCCGCTGTCGCGGAGCACGTGCGCGATCTCGTCCTTCTTGAACAGGAGGTGGATCGGCACCGCGACGGCGCCGATCGCGAGGACCGCGTAGTAGACCTTCGGGAAGTCGGGCACGTTCGGCACGAGCATCGCGACCCGGTCGCCGCGGCCGACGCCGCGGGCCTTCAGCGCGCCGGCGATCGCCTTCGCGTCGCGCCACAGCTCGGCGTACGTGGCGCGGGACTGCGGACCGGTCTGGCCCGCCCAGATCACGGCCGTCTTGTCCGGGTACCGGTGCGCCGACTCGGCGAGGATCGTGGCGACGGAGATCGTCGCGTTGCCGGGGCCGTCGAGAACGTCGTCGTTCATTCCTGCTTCTCCTTCGAAGTGACGTGGCTGAGCTTGCCTCGTCGCGTTAAGCGCCCGCTCCGAGTTCGTGGCGGATGCGCTCGCGGATGGGCTCCGGCACGGGGATCGGCCGGCGGTCGTCGCGGCCGACGAACACGTGCACGAACGTGCCGGTCGCGAGCAGCTCCTCGTCCTCCTCGCGGAAGATGCCGAGCCCCCACGAGACGCTCGTCGTGCCGACCCGGTCCGCCCGCAGCCCGACGACGAGCGCGTCGGGGAAGGCGGCGGAGGCGAAGTATCGGCAGGAGGACGCGACGACGAACGCCGGGTCCGTCTCCGCCGCGGCGACGGGTCGGCCGTGGCGGGCCGCACCGGCGTCGAGCAGCCAGCTCGTCACGGTCGTGTCCATCGCGGCGTAGTAGATCGTGTTGTTCAGGTGCCCGAAGACGTCGTTGTCGTGCCACCGGGTGGGGAACGTCCGCCGCCACCCGTAGTCCGCGAGGGTCGGCCGCTCGTCCGTCACGACCGCGGCCTCGTCGCCGCGAGCACGAGCGCGAAGGCGGCGGCCGCGCGGTCCGCGTCGGGGCGCTCGCCGGCGATCAGGTCGGCGTAGGCGTAGGACTCCGCGACGCGGACGAGCACGGTCGCGAGGTCGTGCAGCGGCAGCGGCGTCGTCATCCTCCCGGCCGCGATCTCCTCCTCGAGCAGCAGCTCGACGATCGCGACGAAGCGGCGGTGCACGGGCGTGGCGTCGCCGGTGAGGATCCGGAGGGCGCGGGACGGCTCCCGGACGATCCAGCCGCGGAAGTAGTCGGCGGTGATGAGGTCGTGCACGAAGCGGGTGAGGGCGCCCTCGACGCGGTCCGCGCCGCGCGCGTCGGTGGCGGCGTCCGCGGCGTCGAACGTCGGGACCGCGATGCTCCACAGGATCTCGCCCAGCAGCGCGTCGCGGTTGCCGACCCAGCGGAACAGGGAGGTGCGGTCGACGCCGAGCTCCGCGGCCAGCGCCGACATGTCGATGCGGTCGCCCGCGATGAACCGGTGCCGGGCCGCGCGGAACGCGCGCTGCGCGTCCTCGTGCACGAGCAGCCGCTCGCCGAGCGCGCTCGGCACGAGCCGCGCGCCGAGGCTGCCCGGCCCGGTCGTGCGCCGGGGCGCGTCCACGGCTGTCATGCCGGGGATGCTAGCGCTGCAACATTCTGAGAAGTGATGCGTACACTCGCCTCGGCGACGCAGCCGAGGGAGGACTTTCGACCCATGACGATCACCGCGGACACTTCGACGGGCTCGGAGGAGCCGACGCTCGACCACCTGGTCAGCGACTTCTACGGCTACCAGGACTTCCTCACGCCGGACGAGCAGCGGCACGCGGCCGAGTTCCGCGCCGTGTTCGAGGAGCGCGTCCGGCCGATCGCGGACGAGTACTGGGCCCGGGCGGAGTTCCCGAAGCAGGTCATCCCGTGGCTCGCGGACCTCGGCGCCCTCGGGCCGTTCGTGCCGGAGGTGCGGAAGTTCGAGAACACCGCCGTCTTCCGCGGCTGGATGGCGCTCGAGATGGGCCGCGTGGACGCCTCCGTCGCCACGTTCGTCGGGGTGCAGTCCGGCCTCGCGATGGGCTCGATCCACGTCGGCGGCTCGCCGGAGCAGCAGGCGGAGCTCCTGCCGAAGATGGCGCGGGGCGAGCTGCTCGGCGCCTTCGGCCTGACGGAGCCGTACTCCGGCTCCGACTCCGCGCGCGGCCTCCGCACCACCGCCCGTCGCGAGGGCGACGAGTGGGTGCTGAACGGCGCGAAGCGGTGGATCGGCAACGCGACCTTCAGCGACTTCGTCGTGATCTGGGCGAAGGACGAGGCGGACGGCCAGGTGAAGGGCTTCCTCGTCGACACCGACCTGCCCGGCTTCCGCGCGGACAAGATCGAGGACAAGATCGCGCTCCGCAGCGTGCAGAACGCCGACATCACGATGGTCGACGTCCGCGTGCCGGAGGCGAAGCGGCTGCCGGGCATCCGCTCGTTCCGCGACGTCGCGACGGTGCTGCGCCTCACGCGCTGCGAGGTCGCCTGGCAGGCGGTCGGCGTCGCGGTCGGCGCGTGGGAGGCGGCGCTCGCCTATGCCAAGGACCGGCAGCAGTTCGGGCAGCCGATCGCGAGCCATCAGCTGATCCAGGACCTGCTCGTGAAGGGCCTCGGCAACATCACCGCCTCGATCGGCATGTGCCTCCGCGCGTCGCAGATGCAGGACCAGGGCATCCAGAAGGACGAGCACTCGGCGCTCGCGAAGGCGTTCGCGACCGCCCGCATGCGCGAGACCGTCGCCTACGCGCGGGAGATCCTCGGCGGCAACGGCATCGTGCTCGACAAGGGCGTCGCCCGCTTCTTCGCGGATGCGGAGGCGCTCTACTCGTACGAGGGCACCCGCGAGATGAACACCCTCATCGTCGGCCGCTCCATCACGGGCATGAACGCCTTCGTCTGACCCGATCCACCCGAGCGAAGGAGCTCAGCAATGCCCGAAGCGGTCATCGTCGCGGCGAAGCGCTCGCCGATCGGACGTGCGAACAAGGGATCGCTCGTCGGGTTCCGGCCGGACGACCTCGCGGCGCTGCTCGTGCAGGAGGCGCTCGACGCGGTGCCGGAGCTGGCGCCGGAGCGCATCGACGACCTGATCATGGGCTGCGGGCTGCCCGGCGGTGAGCAGGGCATGAACATCGCCCGGATCGTCGCGGTGCGGCTCGGGTACGACTTCATGCCCGGCACGACCGTCAACCGGTACTGCTCGTCGAGCGTGCAGTCGACGCGCATGGCCTTCCACGCGATCAAGGCGGGGGAGGGGCACGCGTTCGTCTCCGCCGGGGTCGAGTCGGTCACGCACTTCGCGAACGGCAGCGCGGACTTCATCCCCGGCCAGGACCCGCGGACGATCCTCAACCCCGTCTTCGACGAGGCGATGGCGCGGACGCAGCGGCGGGCGGAGGAGGGCGGCGCGTGGCACGACCCGCGCGAGGACGGCCTCCTGCCGGACGCGTACATCGCGATGGGGCAGACCGCGGAGAACGTCGCCGGCCTGAAGGGCGTGAGCCGGCAGCGGCAGGACGAGTACGCGGCGCTGAGCCAGAACCGGGCCGAGGCCGCGATCGCCGCCGGCGTGTTCGCGCGGGAGATCACGCCCGTCAAGACCCCCGACGGCCGGGTCGTGAGCACGGACGACGGCCCGCGTGCCGGCGTCACGGTGGAGACGCTCGCCGGTCTGCAGCCGGTGTTCCGGAAGGACGGCACCGTCACGGCGGGCAACGCCTGCCCGCTGAACGACGGCGCGGCCGCACTCGTGATCGTGTCGGACGCGCTCGCGAAAGACCTCGGGCTGACCCCGCTCGCGCGCATCGTGTCGACCGGCGTCAGCGCGCTCTCGCCGGAGATCATGGGCCTCGGGCCGGTGGAGGCGAGCCGGCGCGCCCTTGCGAACGCCCGGATGACGATCGGCGACATCGACCTCGTCGAGATCAACGAGGCGTTCGCCGCGCAGGTGATCCCGTCCGCCGCCGACCTCGGCGTCGAGTGGGACCGGCTGAACGTCCACGGCGGCGCGATCGCGCTCGGGCACCCGTTCGGCATGACCGGTGCGCGGATCACCACGACCCTCCTGAACGCGCTCCGGACGAAGGACGCGACCTTCGGCCTCGAGACGATGTGCGTCGGCGGCGGTCAGGGCATGGCGATGGTCGTCGAGCGACTCGCCTGACCTCCCCGATCCGCACCTCCTTCGCCGATCCGCAGAATTCGAGCGACACGCCGGTCCCGGGTGGCCTCCGGACGGCGTGTCGGCTCAGAACTGCGGATCCGCGAGGGTCAGGCGTGGACGAAGACCGTCAGCGTCTCCGCCACGAGCGCGGGCTTCTCCGCACCCTCGATCTCGAGGGTGACCGCTGTCCGCGCCCGGATGCCGGTCGACGTCCGTTCGGCGCCCGCGATCGACGCCCGTGCCCGGATCCGCGAGCCCGCCCGCACGGGGGAGACGAAGCGCACCCGGTCCGATCCGGCGTTCACCACGAGCGCGCACGCGTCGACCTGCAGCAGCTCGAACAGGAACGGGGCGAGCAGGGAGAGCGACAGGTAGCCGTGTGCGACCGTCGCGCCGAACGGCCCGCCCGCGGCGCGCTCCGGGTCGACGTGGATCCACTGGTGGTCGTCGGTCGCGTCCGCGAAGCGGTCGATCCGCGCCTGGTCGACCGTCAGCCAGTCGCTCGTACCGAGGTCGGTGCCGACCGCGTCCAGCAGCGCCTCGGGGGAGTCGAATCTCATGCCTTCGGCCCTCCTGCGACGTAGAGCACCTGGCCGGACACGAACGACGCGGCGTCGGAGGTGAAGAACGCGGCCGCCTCCGCGACGTCCTGCGGCTGCCCGACCCGCGCGACGGGGATCTCCTTCGCCGCCCCGGCCAGGAAGTCCTCGTATGAGACCTTCATCCGCTCGGCCGTCTGCCGCAGCATGTCCGTCGCGATGAACCCCGGCGCGATCGCGTTCGCGGTGACGCCGTAGCGGCCGAGCTCGATCGCGAGCGTCTTCGTGAAGCCCTGGAGCCCGGCCTTCACGGCCGCGTAGTTCGCCTGCCCGCGGTTGCCGAGCGCGCTCGTCGACGACAGGGAGACGATCCGCCCCCATCGCGCCTCCACCTGGTGCGTCTGCACGGCGCGGCTCATGAGGAACGCGCCCCGGAGGTGCACGGCCACGACCGCGTCCCAGTCCGCGTCGGTCATCTTGAAGATGAGGTTGTCGCGGAGGATGCCCGCGTTGTTCACGAGGATCGTCGGGGCGCCCAGCTCATCCGCGACCCGAGCGACCGCCGCCGCCACGTCCTCCGCCCGCGACACGTCCGCGCCGATGCCGAGCGCCTCGCCGCCGGCCGCCCGGATCGCCTCGACCGTGTCGGCGGTCGCCGCCTCGTCGAGGTCGAGCACCGCGACCGCCCGCTCCTGCGCCGCGAGCCGCTTCGCGATCGCGGCACCGATGCCGCGCGCGCCTCCGGTCACGATCGCGATCCGTCGTCCCGTCATGCGTCCTCCTCAGTCGAACTCGATCAGCTGCCGGAGGGCGGTGCCTCCGGCGAGCGCGTCCATCGCCGCGTTCACGTCCTCGAGCGCCACGCGGCCGCTGACCAGCCGCTCGACGGGCAGCCGGCCGGCGAGCCACAGGTCCGCGAACGTCGGGACGTCGCGCGCCGGCACCGACGAGCCGAGGTAGCTGCCCACGACCGTGCGCGCCTCGCTCGTCAGCGTGAGCGGCGGGAGGCTCGAGCGCGCGTCCGCGCGGGGGAGCCCCACGGTGACCGTCGTCCCGCCGGGCGCGGTCACCGAGAACGCCGTCTCGAAGGCCTTCGGGTGCCCCGCCGCCTCGATCACGACGGGTGCCCGCACGCCGCGGTCCGCCGCCTCCTCGGGCGCCCATGCCTCGGTCGCCCCGCAGGCACGGGCGTGCTCGAGCTTCGCCGGGACGGCGTCGATCGCGACGACGGGGTGCCCGGTCGCGACGGCGACGAGCAGCGCGGCGGTGCCGACCCCGCCGAGCCCGACGATCGCGATCGGGTCGCCCTCCCGGGCGCCGGAGGCGTTCAGCACCGCGCCGCCGCCCGTCAGCACGGCGCAGCCGAGCAGCGCCGCGACCCCCGGCGGCACCGCGGCGGGCACTGGCACGACGGAGCGGCGGTCGACGACCGCGTGATCGGCGAAGGCCGAGGCGCCGAGGTGGTGGGCGACCGGCTCGCCGCGCCGGGACAGCCGCGTGCCGCCGCCGAGCAGCTCACCCCGCGCGTTCGCCGCGCTGCCGCGCTCGCACGGCAGGCGCCCGTCCGTCGCGCAGGCCGCGCACTCGCCGCAACGGGGCAGGAACGTGAGGACGACGCGGTCGCCCTCGTGCACGTCCCGGACGTCCGCGCCGACCCGCTCGACGACGCCCGCAGCCTCGTGCCCGAGCAGCATCGGCGTCGGGCGCGGCCGGTCGCCGTCGACGACCGACAGGTCGGAATGGCAGATCCCGGCGGCTTCGATCCGGACGAGCAGCTCGGTCGGCCCGGGGTCGTCCAGCTCGAGCTCGTCGACCGTGAGCGGGCGGCTGGCCGCGAAGGGACCGGGCCGCCCGGACTCCTCGAGCACCGCACCGCGGATCCGCATCGTCGACCTCCTCGTCGTCCGCGATGCTACGCAACACTTCCCGAGACGTTGCAGGAGGTGCCCGGTGCTCCTCAGCCGAGCTGCGCGAGCCTCGGCACGACCGTCTCGCCGAGCCGCGTCGCGAAGCCGACGGGGTCGGGCGCCGCCGCGCGGACCCACACCTGGTCGATGCCGATCGCCGCGTACTGCTCCATCCGGGTCAGGAAGTCGTCCACGTCGTCAGGCGAGTCGGGCCCCATTGTCGTGAGCGTCGCCTGGATCGTCGAGAAGTCGCGGCCGACGTCGTCGCAGTGCCCGCGGAGCACGTCGAGCTTGCGGCCCACCTCGTCGGGGCCGGCGTCGAAGAGGTTGCAGGCGTCGCCGAACTCGGCGACGAGCCGCAGCGTCTTCCGCTCGCCCGATCCGCCGATCAGCACCTCGGGCCGGTGCAGCGGCTGCGGGTTGCAGATCGTCGCTCCGAGCCGGTAGTGCTGGCCCTCGTAGGGACCGTCGTTCTCGCTCCACATCTGGGCGCAGATCTCCAGGGCCTCCCGCAGGCGCTCGAACCGCTCCTTGAGCGGCGGGTAGGGCACGCCGTAGGCCTCGTGCTCCTCCTCGTACCAGGCGGCGCCGATGCCGAGGAACGCGCGGCCCTGCGACAGCACGTCCAGGGTCGACACGATCTTCGCGAGCAGCGCGGGGTGCCGGTAGGTGACGCCGGTCACGAGCGTGCCGAGCCTGAGCCGCTCGGTCTTCCCGGCGAGGTACCCGAGGGTCGTGTAGCCCTCGAGCATCGGCTCGGCGGAGCCGCCGAGCGGGATCATCTGGAACCAGTGGTCCATGACGGTCATCGCGGCGAAGCCGCCCTCGTCGGCCGCCTTCGCGGTGTCGGCGAGCGTGGTGGCGAGGCTGCCCGGCGCACCGGGCATCGTGAAGTTCAGGAAGTGCAGCGCCAGCTTCATGGCGCCACCCTGCGCCTGGTCGGCTGGACGTCCGACGAGGGGCTCGTCGCGCTCGGCTGTGTACCTTGACCGGTACGTACCCAGTCAGGTACACATGACGCATGGACGCGGTGCTGCAGGCGATCGGCGACGCGAGTCGCCGCACCGTGCTCGACGCCCTTCGTGAGGGTCCGCGGACGGTCACCGAGCTCGCCGAGCGGCTGCCGATCGCGCGCCCCGGCGTCTCCCGCCACCTCCGGGTGCTGCGGGAGGCCGGCCTGGTCGAGGTGGAGGCGCGGGCGCAGTTCCGGGTCTACTCCCTGCGGGCCGAGCCGCTCGCCGAGCTGGACGCCTGGCTCGAGGACTACCGCGCGCTCTGGCGATCCCGCTTCGACGCGCTGCACACCGAGATCGCTCGCGGGAAGCGGGCGGAGAGGACCGGATCATGACGCACCAGGCGCACACCGTCGTCGAGCAGGACGGCGATCGAGTCCTCGTCCGCGTGGACGACGTCTTCGCGACATCGGTCGACGACCTCTGGTCGGCGATCACGGAGCCCGCGCGACTCGCGCGCTGGGTCGCGGAGGTGTCCGGCGACCTCCGCGAGGGCGGGGCGCTGCGGCTCCGCTTCACGAGCGGCTGGGAGGGGACGGGGCGGGTGCTCGTCTGCGACGCCCCTCGGCGCCTCGTCGTCGCGAACCGGGAGGACGACGGCGAGGAGACCGTCGTGGAGGCGCGGATCGAGGCCGTCGACGGCGGCGCACGCCTGACCGTCGAGGAGCGCGGGCTGCCCGCCGACGGCGGTGCGCCGTACGCCGCCGGCTGGTCCGTCCATCTCGAGGACCTCGCGCTGGTGCTCGACGGACACGAGCGCGGGGACTTCCTCCTCCGCCTGCGCGCTCGCCTCGTGGACGCGCAGCAGCAGGACGGATCCGAGGAGCGGCCCAGGGCGTAGGTTGATCGCCCGTGACCGACGACGCTCACCCGACCACCCGCACCGAGACCGACAGCCTCGGCGCGGTCGAGATCCCCGCCGAGGCGTACTGGGGCGCGCACACCGCCCGGGCGCTCGAGAACTTCCCGATCTCGAACACCCCGATCTCCCGCCATCCGCGGCTCGTGGACGCGCTCGCGATCGTCAAGCAGGCGGCCGCCCGCGCGAACCGCGACCTCGACGTGCTCGAGCCCGCGAAGGCGGCGATGATCGAGCGCGCCTGCGTCGCGATCCGGGAGGGGGCCCACCACGACCAGTTCGTCGTCGACGTCATCCAGGGCGGCGCCGGCACCTCGACGAACATGAACGCGAACGAGGTCGTCGCGAACGTCGCGCTCGCGCTCGCCGGTCGCGAGCTCGGCGACTACGCCTTCCTGAACCCCATCGACGACGTCAACCGCAGCCAGAGCACGAACGACGTGTACCCGACCGCGGGGAAGATCGCCATCGCGCTCGCGCTCGAGGACCTGCTCGTCGAGCACGTCGCGCTGAAGCGCGCGTTCGCGGACAAGGGGCACGAGTTCCACGACGTGCTGAAGGTCGGCCGCACGCAGCTGCAGGACGCGGTCCCGATGACGCTCGGGCAGGAGTTCCACGGCTTCGCGACGACGCTGGGGGAGGACGAGGAGCGCATCCGGGAGGTGCTGCCGCTGCTCCGGGAGATCAACCTCGGTGCCACCGCGATCGGCACGGGCATCACGGCCGACCCCCGGTACGCGGCGACGGTGCGGGCGCACCTCAGCGACATGCTCGGCGAGCAGTACGAGACGGCCGGCGACCTGATCGAGGCGACCAGCGACACCGGCGTGTTCATGCAGATGTCCGGCGTGCTGAAGCGCGCGGCGGTGAAGCTCTCGAAGATCTGCAACGACCTGCGGCTGCTGTCCTCCGGCCCGCAGGCGGGCCTCGGCGAGATCGTGCTGCCGCCGCGGCAGGCGGGCTCGTCGATCATGCCCGGCAAGGTCAACCCGGTGATCCCGGAGGTCGTGAACCAGATCGCGTTCGCGGTCGTCGGGCACGACGTCTCGGTCACGATGGCGGCCGAGGCCGGCCAGCTGCAGCTGAACGCGTTCGAGCCGCTGATCCTCCACTCGATCCTCACGAACGTCGCCTGGCTCGCGGCCGGCTGCCGCACGCTCCGCCTGCACTGCGTGGAGGGGATCCAGGCGAACGTCGATCGGCTCGACTCCATGGTCCGCACGTCCGTCGGCGTCGTCACGGCGCTCACGCCCTACATCGGCTACGCCGCGGCCTCCGCGCTCGCGAAGACCGCCCTGCTGACCGGCCGCGACGTCGCGGACCTCGTCGTCGAGGCCGGCCTCATGGACCGCACCCGCGTGCTCGAGCTCACCTCGCCCGAGCGCCTGACGAACTCGACGCCGATCACCGCGAGCATCGCGGTGGTGGGGCCGGAGACCGCCGCCATCGCGATCGCGCAGCCGTCGGAGGCCGACTCGATCTGACGGTCACGCGTCGACGGAGCGCTGCGCGGTGCCCGAGGAGCGGAGGCCCGCCGCGTAGCCGGGCGCGCGACCGTAGCCCGAGAACGAGCGGCGGTCGGTGACCCGGCGCACGTGCAGGTTGTCCCGCACCCAGTCCTGCACGGCCTCCTCCCGAGCGGCGACGACGAGCGCGGTGCCCGTGCCGGTGTCGGCGAGCGCGCGCTCGCGACCCTCGTCGAGCCGGGCCGCGGCACCGGCGCCGAAGGCCTGCGCGAAGGCGCACCGGGAGAGGTGCGCGTCCCACTTCGGGATCATCCGGTGACGCGGATCGCTCCGCCACCAGGCCTTCACCGCGAGTGCCGCCTGGACCGCGAGGGACTCGAGCAGCGGCACCGCGAGGGCCAGGTCCGAGGCGAATCCCGTCACCGCGAGCTCGACGTGCGGCCGCGAGCCGGGGTCGTCCCAGGGGTTGACGGTGCGGCGGTCGCGGTAGTGGGCGACGAGGCCGAGCGCCTTCGCCGCGGCGCTGAGGCCGATCACCACGTCGAGCGCGGTCGTCCCGCGTCCGCCGGCGACCACGACGGTGCGCCGCTCGATCGGCTCGCGCTCGGCGCGTCGGGCGCCGTCGACGTCGAGCGTCAGCCGGTCGATCGCGTGCTTCGCGAGCAGCCGCTCCGCCTCCTGGCCGGCGGTGTCCCGCTCGGCCTGCGTCGCCGCGGGGTCCTGCGAGACCCGCAGGAAGTGCTCGATGCGCGCCTCGACGCCCATCTTCTCGGCCATGGTTCCTCCTGGATGCCGGGGCACGGGCGCGGCCGCATTCGATCAGCGCCCACCGACAGCGCGGACATCGGCGGGCGATCCCCGGCGGCGCACCGGGATACTGGCCCGATGCCCACCCTGGACGCCGATGCCGCGCAGGCGTACGGCCGCGACCTCCTCCTCGGCGACCTGGTGCGCCTCCGCCCGCTCGAGGAGCGGGACCTCCTCCACCTCGAGCGCTGGTGGGGCGACCCGGAGTGGCAGGTGTTCCAGCAGCAGACCGTGCGGCCGCAGCCGGACGGACCCGCCCAGGACCTGTTCCGCCGCTGGAGCACGAACGACTCCGGCGCCGGGGTCGGGTTCAGCGTCGAGACGCGCGCGTCCGGCGAATTCGTGGGGCACGTGACGCTCTGGGGCGCCGCGCTCCCGGCACGAGCGGCGACGCTCGGCATCATCATCGGCCCGACCCAGGTCGGCCGGGGATACGGCACCGACGCCGTCCGCACCCTCTGCCGGTACGGCTTCCGCGCGATGGGCCTGCATCGCATCGGCCTCTCCCTCGCCGCCTTCAACGAGCGCGGCCGCGCCGCTTACGAGAAGGCGGGCTTCCAGGTCGAGGGCGTGCGCCGCGAGGCGGTGTTCACGGACGGCGGCTTCACGGACGAGGTGCTGATGGGGCTGCTGCGACGGGACTGGGAGGCGCGCGAGGAGGCGCGCGCCGCCGAGGCCTCCGCGTGACCGTGCGCGCGGCCCGCCCCGCCGACGCGGCCGCGCTCGCCGAGGTGGCTGCGGCGACCTTCGGCCTCGCGTGCCCGCCGAGCACGCCGCAGGCCGCGATCGACGAGTTCATCGCGACCGCCCTCTCCGAGTCGGCCTTCACCCGCTACCTGGCCGATCCCGCCCGGGCGCTGCTCGTGGCCGAGACGACGCCGGGGCGACCGTTCGACGGCTACGCGATGCTCGTGCTCGGCGAGCCCGCCGACCCGGACGTCGCCGGGGCGCTCCGCGTCCGGCCGACCGTCGAGCTGTCGAAGATCTACGTCCGTGCGGACGGCCACGGCCGGGGGACGGCAGCCGAGCTGCTCGCCCGGGCGCTGGAGGCGGGCCGTGCGCGGGGTGCGGCCGGCATGTGGCTCGGCACGAACCAGGAGAACGAGCGCGCCCAGCGGTTCTACGCGAAGCACGGCTTCGAGCGCGTCGGCGTCAAGCGCTTCCGGCTCGGCGACCGCTACGAGGACGACTTCGTCTTCGAGCGCCCCCTCTGACGCCGCCGGACTCCCCGGCAGAGGTTCACGGATACGGAGAACCGGCCCCGAACCTCCGTATCCGTGAACCTCATCCGGGTCGGTGAACCTCAGCGGAGGCGGAGGCGGAGGACTCGGGCCGCCTCGCCGGCGCCGGTCAGGTCGACGGTGAGCACACCCGTCGCCGCGTCCCAGGAGGTCGGCCAGACGGGCAGCGCCGTCGGGAACACCGTCTGCACCTCGATCTCGCGGCCGCGCAGCGCGGGGAACGCGAGGGCGACGGAGGTCGCGTCCTCCTGCCGGTTCCAGACGAATGCGAGCGTCTGCGCGGCGCTCGCCGTGGCCAGGGCGACCTGCGGCGCATCCCAGGCGGGCAGCCCGAGGGGCCAGGACGGCAGCGCGCGGGCGTGGTGCCGGACGACCTCCGGGTACGCGGCGGTCGCCTCGCGGACGAGGCCGAGCTGCCGTTCGTCGAGCCGGTCGAGGTTCCCGGACAGGTACAGCCGGCCGGACAGGCCCGTGACCAGCGTGAACGCGATCCGCTCGTCGCTCCACTCGGACTGCGGGTACGCCCAGTCGCCCGCCATCTCGGGCGGCATCGCCGCCGGGGCGGCCGCCGCGATGGCCGCGTACCGCCGCGCGTCCTGCTGGTCCGTCGTCGACTGCAGGTCGAAGCGCGCGAGCGTCGCCGAGTCCATCCGCTGCGCCCCGGAGGAGCACGCCTCGAGCACGACGCCCGGGTGCCGCCGCCGGAGGTCCACCACCCACGTCAGCAGCGCGCGGGCGTGGCCGAGCAGGCCGTCGCCGGGACTCGCCGCGTCCGCGTCCGGTCCGGACCCGGGGGTCACGTTGTAGTCCCACTTGAAGTACCGCGCCCCGTACTCGCCGATGAGCCGGTCGAACACGGCGTCGAGGTGCGCCCGGGCCGCGGGGCTGCGCAGGTCGAGGAAGTACCGGTCGTGCTCGACGATCCGCACGCCGGCACGGTGCATGAACGCCTCCTCCGGCAGGGTCCGCGCGACGGGGGAGCGGACGCCGACGACCTCCGGCTCCACCCAGAGCCCGGGCGTCATCCCACGGTCGCGGATCACCTGCAGCACGCCGGGCAGTCCGCGCTCGCCGAAGCGGACCGTGGAGGGCTCCCACGCGCCGACGCTCGGCCACCAGTCGCCGCCGTCGTCGTACCAGCCGGCGTCGATGCAGAAGACCTCGGCGCCGACGGATGCGGCCGCGTCGATGAGCGGCAGCAGCTTCTCGGTGGTCGGGTCGCCCATGAGCGCGTTCATGTAGTCGTTGAACACGAGCGGCCGGGCCGTGTCCGCGTGCACGTCGAGGTGCGAGCGGCGCCGGTGCTCGGTCAGCTGCCCGATCGCACCGGCGAAGCCGCCTTCGGCGAGCGCGATCGACGCCGGGACGGTGGAGAACGAGCCGCCGGGCTCGAGCCGGTGCAGCCACCCGTGGTCGACGTCCGTCGGCCCGAGCAGGGCGAGCGCGAGCGCCTCCGCCGGGTCGAACAGGGTGTCGAGCTCCCACCGCCAGGGGCCGTTGTGCTCCACCTCCCATGCGAGCGCGCGGCCGGAGTCGCGGTGCTCGAGCACCGCGACGGGCACCCACTCGCCGGACGGCCACGTCGAGTGCCCCGTCAGCGCGATCGAGCCGCGCGCGAAGTGCCCGTGCAGGGCGGCGTCGATGTCGGCGAGCCCCGCGGTGCCGCCGAGGGCGGTCGAGGACCAGCGGTTCTCCGCGCACCACTCGCTGCGCGCGGTCCACAGGTCGACGCCCACCGCGTCGCCGAGGTGCCCCGTCAGGCCGATGAAGGTGCCGGAGGTGACCTGCTGGAGCAGCACCGGCGCCGCGCCGCGGTTCTCGAGCACGGAGGAGACCCGGTAGGCGGCCGTCCCGGCGAACCGCTCGATCCGCGTGGTGACGACGAGCCCGGTGCGCTCGTCGCGCTGCACGAGGGTCAGCGTGCTGCGGCCGCCGGCCGACGCCGCCCGGTGCTCGACGAGGCGCAGGCGGTCGCCGATCGCGGTGCGGATCGCGCGCATGCTGCCGAGCCCGCGGCCCTCGCCGACCGCGAGCACCTCGACGAGCGCCGGCCGCGCGCGCTGCTCGGGTCGCCGCGGCTCGACGGCGTCGACGCCGGTCGTGACGGACGCGAGGACGGGACCGTCGTCGGCGGCGGTGAAGCGGAGGGGGAAGGCGTCGTCGCCCCAGGTGAAGTCGAGCACGCGTCGATCCTCCCGGACCGCGGAGGGCTCCGCCTCAGCCCTCCGCCCAGGCGAGCACGCGCGCGGCGCGCTCCGCGATCAGGACGCTGGAGGATCCCGGCGGCTCGAGCACGAGGATCTGCTCGGCCTCGATCGCGGGCGCCGCGATCCACGCGCCGTCGGGGCGCCGTGCGCGGCGCAGGGTGTCGACCGCGTCGGCGATCCGGTCGTCGGGCGCGACGCCCGCGGCGCGCAGGTGGTCGAGGCCGCGCAGCACGTCGTAGCACCAGTACACCGGCGCGTGGGGCACGAGCCAGGCCTCGTCGAGGACGCGGCCGGTCGTGCGGCTCCGGAGGAGGCCGCGGTCGAGGAGGTACTCGTGCCCCCGGTGCAGCGCGGTGTCGAGCGCCGGGCTCGATCCGACGGCCCGCGCGAACCCGAGGAGGCCCTCGAGCACGCAGATCGTCGAGTGGAACGAGCCGCGGGTGCTGGCCGGCGCCTCGCAGTTCCAGCCGCCGTCGGGCAGCTGCTCGCCGAGCAGGCGGGCGGCGAGCGCCGGCTCGGGACACCCGAACCGGGCGCCGAGCGTGAGGACCCGTCCGTTGACGCACGCCTCCGTCTCGCCCTGGAAGTAGGGCCGGCCGCCGTTCCCCTCCTCCCACCGCACGCGCTCGTGCACGAGGTCGACGGCGCGCCGGACGCCGGGATCGTCCGCGGGTGCGTCGAGCTCGTGGAGGAGCCAGAGCGCATCGGTCGTCGAGCACCAGTCGGCCGGGTCGTAGACCCCGACGCCCCAGTTCCCGTCCGGCCGCTGCAGCGCGAGCAGCGCGTCGATGCGTTCGTCCACGGAGCCTCTCTACCGCGCGGTCCTCCGAGCCGGGCCAGGATGGTTCCCGTGTCCGATCCCGCGTGGTTCACCTCCGCCGTCGTCTACCAGATCTACCCGCGCAGCTTCGCGGACTCGAACGGCGACGGGATCGGGGACCTCGGCGGGATCCTCGAGCACGTCGACCACCTCGCCGAGCTCGGCGTCGACGTCGTCTGGCTCTCGCCGATCTACCGGTCCCCGCAGGCCGACAACGGGTACGACATCAGCGACTACTTCGACATCGACCCGCTGTTCGGGACGCTCGAGCAGCTCGACGAGCTGATCGCCGCGCTGCACGCGCGCGGGATCGAGCTCGTGATGGACCTCGTCGTGAACCACACCTCCGACGAGCACCCGTGGTTCGTCGAGTCCGCCGCGGGGAAGGACAGCCCGAAGCGCGACTGGTACGTCTGGCGCGACGGCCGCGACCCTTCGAGTGCTCCTGGCGAGCCCGGACAGGAGCCGAACAACTGGGGCTCGTTCTTCTCGGGCTCCGCCTGGCAGTTCGACGAGGCGTCGGGCCAGTACTACCTGCACCTCTTCGACCGGAAGCAGCCGGACCTCAACTGGGAGAACGAGGACGTCCGCGAGGCCGTCTACTCGATGATGCGCTGGTGGCTCGACCGCGGGGTCGACGGCTTCCGGATGGACGTCATCAACTTCATCTCGAAGGAGCAGTCCTTCGCCGACGCGCCGCCCGTGCCGGGCGAGCGCTACGTCAACGCGTTCCAGCTGTTCGCGAACGGCCCGCGCATCCACGAGTTCCTCGCCGAGATGCACGAGCGCGTCTTCGCGGGCCGGGAGGGGAAGCACCTGACCGTCGGCGAGATGCCCGGCGTCACGACGGAGGAGGCGATCCTCTACACCGACCCCGCGCGCGGCGAGGTCGACATGGTCTTCCAGTTCGAGCACGTCTCGATCGACCAGGGGCCGACGTCGAAGTGGGACTGGATCGGTCTCGACCGGCTCGCGCTGAAGCGCTCCCTGCACCGCTGGCAGACCGCGCTCGCGCAGCAGGGCTGGAACAGCCTCTACTGGGACAACCACGACCAGCCGCGCGCCGTCTCCCGCTTCGGGGACGACGACCCGGCGTACTGGGAGCAGTCGGCGAAGGCGCTCGCGACGATCCTCCACGGCATGCGCGGCACGCCGTACGTCTACCAGGGCGAGGAGCTCGGGATGACGAACTACCCGTTCCGCTCCGCCGACGACCACCGGGACGTCGAGGCCGTGAACCACTGGAAGCGCGTGCTCGAGGAGGGACTCGACCAGGAGGCCGCGCTGACGGGCATGTCGAAGGTCGGCCGCGACAACGCGCGGACCCCGGTGCAGTGGGACGCGTCGCCGCAGGCCGGGTTCACGACGGGAGAGCCGTGGCTGCCCGTCAACCCGAACCGGTCCTGGCTGAACGCGGTCTCGCAGGTGGGGAAGCCGGGCAGCGTGTTCGAGCACTACCGCGCGCTCATCGCACTGCGCCACGAGCACCCGGTGTTCGCGACCGGCGACTTCACGGGCGTGATGGAGAACGACCCGGAGATCTGGGCGTACGTCCGCACCCTCGACCGGCAGCGCCTGCTCGTCGTGGCGAACTGCAGTCGGGCGCCGCGGGAGCTCGAGCTCGGCGACGGCTGGGCGGGCGCGCGGCTGCTGCTCGGCAGCGTCGAGGGCCGCGCGGACGTGCTCCGGCCCGGCTCGATCACGCTCGCGGGCTGGGAGTCCCGCGTCTACCTCCTCGACTGAGCGGCGCTCAGGCGGAGGCGGCGTGGCGCGCACGGAAGGCGCGGACGTTCATCCGGTTGCCGCAGTTGCCCACGTCGCAGAACCGCTTCGACCGGTTGCGGCTGAAGTCGACGAGCACCGCCTCGCAGTCGTCAGCGGCGCAGCGCTTCATGCGGGCGCGCTCGTCCTGCCGCAGCACGTCGACCCAGGCCATCGCGATCTCGACCATGACGCGGTCGGCGAGCGGGGCGTCCGGCGCGTTCGCGTGGACGTGCCAGCCGAGGCCGTCGTGGTCGACGAGGCGGGGGAGCGCGCCGCCCTCCGCGAGCATCGCGTTGACGAGCGCGGCGGCGTCCCGATCGCTCGCCGCCTCCCAGAGCGCCCGCAGTCGGAGCCGCAGCGCGCGGAGGGACTCGAGCTCGGCGGGCGTGCCCAGCCGGTCGCCGGTGAACCCCTCGCCCTCGAACCAGGCGCTCAGCTGCGCGATGGTCGTCAGCTCGTCCTGACCGCTGTGCGACGCGTCGGGCAGCGTGTTCACGAGGGTCGTGGCCGCCTGGAGGCTGAGCTCGACGTCATTGGTGAACACGCGTTGACTCCTGACAGCGACTCGATAGGCTTGCACCCGATGTCATGAGTGTACGTGCTTTGACTCGTGACAGGGGAGGGTGCTCGTGCGGACCAGGAACACGGCGCTCGGGCTGCCGCTCGCGGTCCTCGCGGCGTTCGCGTTCGGCGTCGGCGGCCCCTTCGTCCGCCCGCTCCTCGAGAGCGGCTGGAGCTCGACCGCCGCCGTGCTCTGTCGGTGCCTCGGCACCGTCCTCGCGCTCCTCGTGCCCGCGCTGGTGCTGCTGCGTGGGCGGTGGTCCGTGCTGCGCCGCAACGCCTGGACGATCGTCGCCTACGGCGCCTTCGCCGTCGCCGTCGTGCAGTTGTTCTTCTACTCGGCCATCACGCGCATGTCCGTGGGTGGCGCGCTGCTGATCGAGTACCTCGCGCCGGTGCTCCTCGTGCTCTGGAGCTGGCTGCGCACCCGGCGCCGCCCGGGCGGCCGCGTCCTGGCGGGCTGCGCGCTCGCCGTCGCCGGGCTGCTGCTCGTCGTCGACCTGACCGGCAGCGGCGGCGCGGATCCCGTCGGCCCGGTCCTCGCGCTCATCGCCGCGATCGGCGTCGCAGTGTACTACGTCGTCAACGCGCGGGTCGACCCGGACCTGCACCCGATCGTGCTGCTCACCGCCGCCATGCTCGTCGGCAGCGTGCTGCTGCTCGCGGTCGCCGCGGTGGGGATCGTGCCGCTCCGCTTCGCCTTCGGCGAGGTCCTCCTCGCCGGCACGGCCGTGCCGTGGTGGGTGTCGGCCGGCGTCATGGTGCTCGTCTCGACGACCGCCGCGTACCTGCTCGGCATCGCGGGCGGCGCCCGCCTCGGCAGCCGCGTGGCGTCCTTCGTCGGGCTCTTCGAGGTGCTGTTCGCGGTGCTCGCCGCCTGGGTCCTGCTCGGCGACCTGCCCGCTCCGATCCAGCTGGTCGGCGGCGTCCTGATCCTCGCCGGGGTCGTGCTCGTGAAGCTCCAGGGCGAGCGGCCGGAGGCGGCGATCGCCGCCGCCACCGCGCACGTGCCCCCGCGAGCTTCACGGTGGCCGTTCAGGGCGCGTGCAGCGCGCACGGCGGAAACGTCCCGCTCCGGTTCCTAGGGTCGCTCGTCGTGACCGATCAGTACACGCTCCAGGACCCGACCACCCAGTACCCGAAGCCCGACGACAGCTGGAAGCAGTACCAGAAGGGCGCCGGCACCGAGCAGGAGCAGCACCCGAAGCCGGACGCGGGGGAGAGCACCTACCGGGGCTCGGGACGGCTGACCGGCCGCAAGGCGGTCGTCACCGGCGCCGACAGCGGCATCGGGCGCGCGGCGGTGATCGCCTACGCCCGTGAGGGCGCGGACGTCGTGCTGTCCTACCTGCCCGAGGAGGAGGAGGACGCGAAGGAGGTCGTGCGGCTCGTCGAGGAGGCGGGCCGGAAGGCCGTCGCGTTCCCCGGCGACCTCAAGGACGAGTCGTACTGCGAGGCGCTCATCAAGAAGGCCGTGGACGAGCTGGGCGGGATCGACATTCTCGCGAACGTGGCCGGCAAGCAGCAGACGCAGGAGGCGATCGCGGACATCACGACCGAGCAGTTCGACGAGACGATGAAGACCAACGTCTACGCGCTGTTCTGGCTGTGCAAGGCGGCCGTGGCGCAGATGAAGCCGGGCAGCACGATCATCAACACGTCGTCGATCCAGGCGTACGCGCCGAGCCCGACGCTGATCGACTACGCGAGCACGAAGGCGCAGATCAACGCGTTCAGCAAGGCGCTCGCCGGCTCGGTCGCGGAGCAGGGCATCCGCGTCAACGTCGTCGCGCCGGGCCCGATCTGGACGCCGCTGCAGCAGGCCGGCGGCCAGCCGACGGAGGCGCTCTCGGAATTCGGCGTGCAGACGCCGCTCGGTCGTCCCGGCCAGCCGGCGGAGCTCGCCTCGGCGTACGTGTTCCTCGCGAGCGCGGAATCGAGCTACGTGACGGGCGAGACGCTCAACGTGAACGGCGGGATGCCCACCCCCTGACCCGGGCGGCCCCGTTCTTCGTCGTGGTGGACTCGGCGCCCTCCATGACGAAGAACGGCGGCTCAGAGGTGGTCGACGGCCTCGAGGATCGTCGGCACCTCGGTGCGGGTCGTGTAGTCGACGTGCACGTCCGCGAAGCGGACCACGCGGTCCCCGTCGACGACGAGCACGGTCGGGAACGGGATGTCGCCGGTCGCGTCGGCGTTGCTGTCGGCGACGTCGAAACCGAGCTGCGTGTGCGCGTCGCGCGCCTCCCCGCTCGGCTCGGTGAGGATCCCGAGCTCGCGGACGAGCGCGTTCGCCGGGTCGGACAGCACGGTGAACTCGAGACCGCCGTTCGCGACCGCCTGCTCGGTGCCCTCCGGTGTCTGCGGGCTGATCGCGACGAGCTCGACGCCGCGTTCGCGGAGCGCGGGCAGGAGGTCCCGCTGATAGGTCTGCAGGGCGATGTTGCAGTACGGGCACCACGCGCCCCGGTAGAAGACGAGCACGGCCGGTCGGTCCGCCAGCACCTCGCCGAGCGCGACGGTCGAGCCGTCGGCGCGCACCAGTGCGGCATCGGGCACCGCGTCCCCCTCCCGGACCGCGCCGTCGGGCACGCCGTTCGCGTTCAGCGCCGCCTGCTCCTGCACGAAGACGTCGGCCAGCACCGGCCCGATCTGCTCGTTGAATCCGCCGTTGAAGGTGTCGACCTGCTCGGCGATGCTCTGTCCGCTCATGCCGCCGACGCTAGGGAGCGCACGGCGACGCCGCCGGTCGAGGCGTAACGCGGCGTCGCCTGGCTCGCATTCGGGCCCGATCCGCGCAGGGACCGCCTCAGCGCAGCGAGGCGAGCGCCTCCGCGATCGTCTGCTCGCCCTCCACCAGCTCGAACTGGGCGCCGATCGTCGCGTCGTCGTCGAGGACGGCGGCGATCACCGCGGCGACGTCGGAGCGGGAGATCCGCCCGGGCGACAGCCGCGGCGCGATCCGCACGGACCCGGTCGCCGGGTCGTCAGTCAGCCCGCCCGGCCGGACGATCGTCCAGTCGAGCCCGCTCCCGCGGAGTGCGACGTCGGCGTCCCGCTTCGCCTCGACGTACGCGCGCCAGGCGGGCGCCGCGTCGTCGGCGGCCGGCTCGTCCACGCCCATTGCGGAGACCTGCACGAAGCGGCGGATCCCGACGAGTCCCGCCGCCTCGATCGACTTGAGCGACCCCTCCAGGTCGACCGTGCGCTTGCGCTCGACGTTCCCGTCGCCGCCTCCGCCGGCGCTGAACACCACCGCGTCGGCCCCGCCGAAGACCTCGGCGAAGTCCTCCGCGTCGCTCGACTCGATGTCGAGCAGGTACGGCTCGGCGCCGGCCCGTTCGACGTCCGGGCCGTGCGCCTCGTTCCGGATGGTGCTGCGGACGGTGCGGCCCTGGGCGGTCAACGCCTCCGCGAGGCGGAGGGCGACCTTCCCGTGGCCGCCGACGATCACGACGGTGCTCATGCGGCGCACCGTACCGAGCGGGAATGCACGGATCCCGAGGGGCGTTGCCCGAGGCATGGCGACCAAGACCCTCACCATCGAGAACCACAACGAGACCGTGGCAGACGGCACCGTCCTCATCGACTTCTGGGCCGACTGGTGCGGCCCGTGCAAGCAGTTCGCGCCGGTCTTCGAGCAGTCGAGCGAGCAGCACCCGGGCATCACCTACGCGAAGGTGGACACCGAGGACCAGCAGCAGCTGGCCGCGATGTACGGCATCACGTCCATCCCGACCCTCGTCGTCTACCGCGACGGCATCCCCGTGTTCGGGCAGCCGGGCGCGCTCCCCGGGCAGGCGCTCGAGTCCCTGATCGAGCAGGTCGAGGCGCTCGACATGGACAAGGTCCGCGAGCAGTGGGCCGAGCAGCAGAAGGAGCAGCAGGCCGCGCAGGCCTGACCGGCTTCCCAGGAAGGGCCCCGTCCGGACTCGGACGGGGCCCTTCCGTGCATCAGGAGGAGTCCGGCGTGCACTCAGATTCGGCGACGAGCATCGACCTCCGTGACTGACACGACAACCGTTCCCGACACCATCACGATCGGCGACCTCACGGTCCACCGCCTCGGCTTCGGCAGCATGCAGCTGACCGGCCCGGGCGTCTGGGGCCCGCCGAAGGACCACGACGAGGCGATCCGCGTCCTCAAGCGCTCCGTTGAGCTCGGCGTCGACTTCATCGACACCGCCGACTCCTACGGCCCCTACGTCGCCGAGGAGCTCATCGCGGAGGCGCTCGCCCCGTACAAGGAGGGCGTCGTCATCGCGACGAAGGCCGGCCTCACACGGACCGGGCCGAACGTCTGGCCGCCCGTCGGCCGTCCCGAGTACCTGCGCCAGGAGGCGATCCAGAGCCTCCGCCGCCTGAAGCTCGACGCGATCGACCTGTTCCAGCTGCACCGGATCGACGAGAAGGTCCCGCTCGAGGACCAGGTCGGCGAGCTGAAGAAGCTGCAGGACGAGGGCAAGATCCGGCACATCGGGCTCTCCGAGGTGTCGGTCGAGCAGCTGCAGGAGGCGCAGAAGATCGCGACGATCGTCTCCGTCCAGAACCTCTACAACCTCGCGAAGCGCGACGCCGAGCCGCTGCTCGAGCACTCCGAGCAGAACGGGATCGCGTTCATCCCGTGGTTCCCCCTCGCGACCGGCGGCCTGGCGAAGGAGGGCGGCAAGCTCGACCAGCTCGCCAAGAAGCACTCCGCGACGCCGTCGCAGCTCGCGCTCGCGTGGCTGCTGCACCGCTCGCCGGTGATGGTCCCGATCCCGGGCACGTCCTCGGTGGCGCACCTCGAGGACAACATGAAGGCCGCCGACATCGAGCTGACCCCCGAGGAGGTCCAGGAGCTCGAGCAGGCCGTCTGACCCGGCGTGCTCCCGGGTCCGGGGATCCGCGTGGATCCCCGGACCCGGGAGCCGTCAGCCCGCGACGCGCTCCGGGCGGATGCCGTAGACGAAGACGCGGGGGAGCATCCGCGCGATCGGGCCGCGCAGCAGCGCGAGTGCCGGGGCCGGCGGCAGCAGGGAGCGCCCGGGCGGCGTCTCGGTGAACGCGATCACCCGGTTCTGGCCGAGCACCTGGATGCGCTGGGTGAGCATCGTCGGCCACTGCCGCCGCTGCTGCACCCGGTCGAGGATCGCCGGGTTGAGCACCTTCTCGAAGCGGTCCGGGTCCGCCTGCGCCCGCAGCAGGTCGGGCGCGAGCAGGTTCGCCGCGGCGACCGCGTCGCTGATCGCGAGGTTGACGCCGACGCCGCCCAGCGGCGACATCGTGTGCGCGGCGTCGCCGATCGCGAGCAGCCCCGGTACCGCCCACTGCCGCAGCCGCTCGACGGTGACCGAGAGCAGCTTCACGTCGTCCCACGTCCGCAGCTGGTCGAGCCGGTCCGCGGTCCACGCGGCCACGGAGGCGACGCGCTCCCGGAAGGCGGGCAGGCCCGTCGCCTCGATCTCCTCGTCCGTGCCCTTCCTGACGAGGAACGCGACCTGCCAGTAGTCGCCGCGGTTGATGGCGACGAGACCGCCACCGCGGCCGATCGTGCCGCGCAGCTCGGTCGGCTCGTCCTCCCGCCGGTCGAGCCGGAACCAGAGGACGTCGATGGGGGAGCCGAGCGTCCGCAGGCCCGTGCCGATCTCTCCGCGCAGGCCGGAGTGGCGGCCGTCGGCGGCGATGCTCGCGACGGCGCGCAGCCGGTGCTCCTCCCCGCCCTGCCGGTAGCGCAGGCCGCGGACCCGACCCTGCCGGTCGCGGAGCACGCCGATCGTCTCCGCCTCCATCTCGAGCCGGAAGGCCGGGAACTCCCGCGCCTTCCGGGACGGGAGGTCGAGCAGGTCCCACTGCGGGCGAGCGCGATCTCCGCGTACTTCGCGCCCTTCGGCGCGACCGCATCGAGGTCCTGGTGCACCAGCGTGCCGTCGGTGGTCGAGAAGTCGACGGCGCGCATCCGGCCGCGCACGAGGCGGTCGAACTCGGGCATGAGGCCGAGCTCGTCGAGGATGTCGAGCGTCATCGGGTGCACGGTGTCGCCGCGGAAGTCGCGGAGGAAGTCGGCGTGCTTCTCGAGCACCGTCACCTCGACGCCGCGCTTCGCGAGCAGCAGGCCGAGCATGATCCCCGCCGGTCCACCGCCGGAGATCGCGACCGTCGTCCGCTGCTCGTCCATCCGGCTGTTCTACCCGCGGTTCCCGGGAACCACGAAGGGCGCCGCCGGGAACCCGGCGACGCCCTCCGCTGCTCGTGCTGGACTCAGCGGCGGTGCGACCGCGTGGTCTTGCCGGCGACCTTCTTGCCGGCGGCGACGACGGCGCGCCACTCGGCCTTCCCGGCCTTGACCGTCGCCTTCGCGACGCCCTTCGCGTCGGTGCGGGTCGTCTTCACGGTGACCCAGGTGCCGTCGACCTTCTTCTGGAAGTGGACCTGCACCTTCTTCCAGGCCGCGGCCCTGCCGGACTCCGTCTCGCGGTCCACCGACACCGCGAGCGCGACGCGCTTGCCGTGCCGCTCGGTGGTGAGCGCGGCGTCCGAGTCGTACTTCACCTGGATCTGCTGCGTCAGGTCGAGGTCCGTGTCGACCCCGCGGAGGCCGATGACGAAGCTCGCGCCGAGCGTCGACATCCAGGCGAGGTCCTTGCGCGGGCGGATGACCAGCGTGAGCGAGCCGTTGCCGTTCGCCCGCTTCACCTCACTGATCGGGCCGCCGGACTGGCCGCCCGAGAAGTAGGGCTGGTAGTGCGCCTTCCGGGTGAGGCCCGAGTAGACGACCTTGATGCCCCTGGTGCGGAGCTCCTTCGGCAGGAGCACGGTGTCGCGGAACGTCTGCGTGGGCGTGCCCTGCTCGGCGGGCAGCGCGACCGGGGTCGATGCGGACCCGCCCGTGTCGCCGCCCTGGTCGTCGGAGGCGTCGTCGCCCTGGTCGTCCCCGGCGTCGGTGCCGTCGTCCGTGGCGTCGCTGCCGTTGTCGTCGCCGGCCTCCGCCCCGCCGTTGCCGTCGCCCGCCTCGGTGGCGGTTCCGTCGTCACCGGCGGCGGTGCCGGAGTCGTCGGTGGAGGTCGTGGCGCTGTCGCTGGACGAGGTGCCCGACTCGGAGCCCGAGTGGCTGAAGGCGGAGACGGTGACCGCGTGCGCGGGCAGGGCGACGAACGAGAGGGCGATGGCGCAGGAGCCGGCGATCGCCGCCGTGCGCAGAGCAGAGAGGTGCATGGTGCTCCAGTGGTTCGATCCGCGGGAGTGGTGCGGAGTGCGCTGATCCAAGGGCACCCGCCCCGCCGCGCTCGACTCCCAGTTGGAGGGGCGGGAGGTCCGAGCCGCGGTCCCGCCGCCCGCTACACTGTCGGAGGCTCGCAGGGACTCCACTCCCTGCGCGCCGCCACGGGCTGTGGCGCAGCTTGGTAGCGCACTTGACTGGGGGTCAAGGGGTCGCAGGTTCAAATCCTGTCAGCCCGACCGTAAAAGCCCTGGTAGGACCGATGTTCTGCCAGGGCTTCTTTCGTGTCTGTCGCGGAAATCCCCGCGAAAACCCCTCCGTCATCCGCTCAGTGGGAATGGTTCGCGGGAGTGTCCGAGGTCGCCGTTACTCTGCGGGACCGTGCTGCCTATCAAGACGACCGTCGACGACGCGGTGACCGTCGTGAACTACCTCAAGACCAAGCCGGTGGGCGCGACTCTCGCGGAGGCGAAGGGCGTACTGGACAGTCGGGTCCTCGACGGGCGCAAGCTGACCGCGTACCAAACATGGGGTCTGGTCGAGGTGGACGGCGAGCGCTACAAGTTGACCGAGCGAGGACGGCAGCTCTCGCGCAACGCCAGTGATCCTGCGCAGGTCTTCTTGCAGGTCGTGAACGGCATCCCGGCGTACCGTGCCGCGATCGAGTGGGCGTACCACCAGCACTTCACGGAGATCACCGTGGACGAGCTCGCCGCGAACTGGCACGAACACCAGCACGCGTCGCTCGGAACCGACAACGAGGCGTCGATCAAGGCCGCCGTGACCTGCTTCTTTAACGTCGCGAACGGTGCGGGCCTGGGCCGCTACGTAGTTGGTCGCGGCGGCGCTGCCACCCGCTTGGAGATGGCGGCCGACGTCGTGAAGTCCGTGGTCGAGGCCGGTCCGAGCGACCCGCCGTGGGAGGACCCTGCGCAGGAACCCGTCGAGCTGCCGGGAGCGCCGTCTGAGCCGGAGCCGGACCTCGTCGTGGAGGAGCCCGTGCAGCCAACCGGACCAGCCATCCCGGCCGCGGTGAGCCGTGCGTCGGCCGACGGCGAGGCGGTCAGGGTCTTCATCTCGCATGGCAAGAACATGGATGTGGTCGAGCAGGTCGAGACGATCCTCGATGTCGCTGACATTGCGTGGGAGGTGGCGGTCGAGGAGGAGACGGCTGCGATCCCCGTGCCCGACAAGGTCTTCGGGGCCATGCGCAACTGCAACGCCGGCATCATCTGCGTCAGCGGAGAGGCGGTCGCTGGGGTCGACGGCCAGTACACCCTCAACCAGAACGTGCTGATCGAGATCGGTGCCGCATTCGTCCTCTACGACCGACGTGTTGTGCTGCTGTGGGACAAGCGCGTACCCGTTCCTTCGAACCTGCAAGGGCTGTACCGCTGCGAGTTCGAGGGCAACGAGCTGTCGTGGTCGGCCGGTATGAAGTTGATGAAGGCGATCCAGGGGTTCAAGCGCTGAACGTCGGTCACTAGCTTCGCAGTGCGACCGGCGTGACCGGATGACGGGCACCCGCTGCGGATATCCGGCGGCGCTCCGCGGACCAGTCGCGCTTCCGCACGTGGGCGTACACCCGGTCCGCGATCGCGTAGCTCGCGTGCCCGAGTAGTGGGCTTACGTCCCGCGTCGAGATGCCGTTCTCGACCCACATCGTCGCCGCGGCGTGCCGGAGCTCGTGCAGCTTCAGGTCGCCGAGCCCGGCAGGGGCCGCGGCGGGACGGAACTGGTACCGGTAGAAGCCCTTGGGGGCGAAGGCGTAGTCGTAGGACAGCGTTCGGTGCCCCGGCACCTTCCCGGGCCATAGCGCTACGTCCGGGTCGTCTGCGTGCGGGTGGCTGAGCAGGTAGTGGTCGAGGTCAGCCAGGACGCGCTCATGCAGGATCGGGACGTCGCGGCGGACCGGGCGGACTTCGGCGCCGTGACAACCCATCCCGCCGACGTGTGCGACATCGTCCGTCGCACCTAAAGCTCGCCGTGCAGCAGGTCGACGTCGCGGATGCGCAGTGCTGCCAGCTCGCCCGCACGGAGGCCTGTAACACCCGCCAACCGCACGAACGGATCGAACGGGTGCTCGTCGGCCAGCGCGTGCGCCAGGGCGTCCACCTCATCCAGATTGAGGAACCGCGCCCTATTCCGTGTCCGGGCGGGGTCGGGTCACCGCCGCCGTGGGGGGAGTGGGCGATGATCCGCTGCCGGTGGCGTAGGTGAGAACCCGGGCGAGCGCCTCGAAGGTGCCGAGCACGGACGTCTCCGACCGGGGGCGCCCGTTCGCCTTCGGCTTCGCGCGCAGCGCCGCCATCAATGCCTCCAGGTCCTACCCGGTGATCGTGGTGATGCGCCGGTCGCCGAACGTCGGCAGGACGTGGACGCGGAGCGCGACCTCGTACCCGTCGATCATCCGGCACGTGAAGCGCGGTTCGGAACGGTGGCAGCACCGGTCCGAGCGTCAGCAACGACTTCTCGCACTGCTGCCGGGGTTCGTGCTCATGATCGTCACGGTGATCATGCTCGACGTTCCGTGGTGACGCCGGAAGGGACGGAGTCAGCACGGTGGGCTGACCGATCCGGCGGCCTGTCGGACCACGGCTCTCGGCAGGAGCGGATCCGGCCTCGACGGATCTAGCGACCCGGTGACAGGGCGTCCGCGGACGCTGACGGCGACCGCCAGAGGGCACGCCGCACGGCCTCGGCAAGGGGGTCGGCCTGCCGTCGGTAGTCGGCCGTGCCCAGCACGGGATCGCCCGAGCGCATGGGGACGACGACCGTGCCCAACTCGACCGTGACGACGTCGGGGAACCGGGCGGCGACCTCGGCGATCGTGCGGTTCAGGCGGGCGTACCACGGTCGGAGGATGAGCACCGACGGGTGCGTGCCCGAGGGGACGGGGAGCTGCGCGATCACCAGGGGCATGTCCGAGTCGGCTCGGATCTGCTGCAGCATCGCCGTCACCCGGGAGCGCCAGCCCTGCAGTGTGAGCCGTTCCAGCGTCTCGGTGAGCGCTGGGCTCCAGACCCCGACCGCGAACGTGTGGGTCCCCACGCCGCCGAGGGACTCGACCACCTCGTCCACGCGCACGTTGGGACGGGCCCTGTTCTCGAGGATCACGCCGCGGCCGGTGAGCTCGGCGATCCGCTTCGCGAGGGCGCCGTCGATCGCCTCCGCGCGGGACCCGACGCCGTAGCCCACCGTGACGCCCTCGCCGAAGAGCAGGATGCGGACGGGGTCGTTCCCGACGACGAGCGTCCGAGGAGGGAGCTGCCCCGGGGCGGCCGTCGGGGCGTGGCCGGCCGCTTCGAGGACCTCCCGGCAGTAGCGGCTCACCTGGAGCCGGCATCGGACCGCCGTCCAGAAGCGGTCGAGCACCGACGGGGACGATGCGGCACGGCGTGACTCGCGCATGCGCGCATCGTAGGGAGCGCCGCGCTGCACGCAAGGCCGACACGTCGAGGTCGATTCGCCGTCGCCCTACGAACTCGTCGCCGCGCTGCGGCGGACGTGCGGGCGGGATCATGCGCGCTCGGAGGTCGACGCCGCCGGAGCGAGCGCCGCCCTCCCCGCGCCGGCGCGCAGCGACGCGGGTGTCCGGAGGGCCGTGCTGCGACCGCCGTTGTCCTCGACGCAGGGTGAGCGCCCTGCTCCGTCACGCGCGCGGCTCCGGCTGCGGCGACGGGACGTGATAGGCGGCCGAGGACGGGGCCGCGGTCGCCGCCGCGTCCGCCCACTCGTCGAGGCCGACGATCGAACCCAGGATCAGGGCCGCGACCACGGCGGCCGTCGTCATGGCACGCGCCACGCGTGCTGCTGTCTCCCGCATCGGTGAGTCCTTCCCTCCCGTCGGGCCGAGTCGCGCCCCCGCGCGACGTCGAGCGCTCCGATCGTCAGCTGCCGGCGGACGTCGATCCCGGCTGCGATCCGGAGCCGGCCGTCGTTCCCGACGGCGGTTGCGGCTCCGACCCGTCCGTCTGCGACTGCCCGGACTCGGACGAGGTGCCGCCCGGGCCGCCCGCCATCCCGCCGGGCGGGGTGCCCTGCATCCCGCCCTGCTGCCCGGACGTCCCGTTCGAGGAGCTCATCGCCGTGGCGGCGACGGCCCCGGTGCCGGTGCCGAGGCCGAAGAGCAGGACGCCGGCCGCGACGGCCCCCAGCGCCCGTCTGCCGGGGGGCTCCTGGCGGCGAACCCCGTCCGATTGTGCGGTGTCCGTCGTGTTCTCTTCCATTCGGACATCGCACAGCACGGGGCTCTCCGGACCCCGTGCGGCGTCTTGACCGATCCGATGCGTGGGCTTCGAGCGCTCCTCACGGCGACTTCGAGTTCCCCATGCGGAGCACGGCGCCCCCGTCGACGGTCCGATCGACGAGGTGGCGGCGGACGTCGTCCCCGCACGCACGGAAGGCCCCCGGGTCGAGGACGTCCGTCCTCGACCCGGGGGCCTTCCGCGACCTGGGGCCGACGGCGACCGATCAGCCGCCGCTGGTGAGGTCGTAGACGGTCGTGCCGCCGACCGTGGTCGCGGTGAAGTTCGCCTGCACCCAGCTCGCGATGGCGCTCGCCGTGGAGGTGCCGCCGCCCGGTGCACCGCTGCCGGCGCCCGTTCCCGACGCGAGGTAGTAGTGCACCTTCCCGGCGGCGACGAGCGCCTTGAACTGCGCCAGCGTCGGCGTCGGATCACTGCTCCAGCCGCCGATCGCCAGCACCGCGGTGTCGCTGGACAGCTCGAGCGTCGCAGCCGACTGCGATCCGTCGACCGCGGCCGACCAGACCGTGCCGGCCTTCGCGAGGAGCTCGGAGAGCGCCGCCGACGAGGTCGCCCCGGCGGAGCCGCCACCGGCCCCCCCGTGCCGTCCTCCGACCGCGTCGGGGCCGAGCTCCCGGACGACGGACCCGAGGTGCCGGACGCGCTCGGAGCGGTGCCGGACGGGGCCGCACCGGTCGGGCCCGCACCGGACGGCGCGCCGCCGTCCGCTCCGCCGCCGGTCATCGAACTCGTCGAGCCGACGGTCGGGATGGAGCCGCCGTGCGCGACCGACGCCGTCGCGACCGCGAAGGACGCGGTCCCACCGAGTCCGAGGAGCAGACCGGCGAGGACCCCTGCGGCCAGCACGCGGCGACCCGCGACCCCCTGCAGGACCCCGCTCGTGAGCACGGCACCGGCAGCGAGCAGGCCGCCGACGAGCAGCACCCAGCGCAGCCAGGGAAGCCAGGCGCTGTTCTCGGACAGGAGCGCGAAGCCCCAGACGCTCGCCGCGCCTGCCGCGACGGCCAGGCCGAAGCGTCCTGTCCAGCCGTCCCGGTGGGACCAGACGACCGCGCCGCCGAGCCCGGCGAGCGCGCCGATCGCCGGGGCGAGAGCGACCGTGTAGTACGGGTGCACCGTCCCGCTCATGAAGCTGAAGACGAGGCCGGTGACGACGAGCCACCCTCCCCAGAGCAGGAGGCCCGCACGCACCGGATCGAGCCGGGAGCGCCGGCCGCGCAGCACGAGGCCCATCGCGAGCAGCAGCAGCGCACTCGGCAGCAGCCACGAGACCTCGAGGCCCATCTCGCTCGAGAAGAGGCGCAGCAGACCCGTCGCCCCGCCGAAGCTCGAGCCGGAGGTGCCGCTTCCGCCGCCGACGTTGCCGGAGCTGCCGAAGAGGCGACCGAAGCCGTTGTAGCCGAACACCAGGTCGAGCACGGTGTTGTTCGTCGATCCGCCAATGTACGGCCTCGCCGATGCCGGCCACACCGCGACGACGAGCACCCACCACCCGGCCGCGACGACGAGCGCCCCCGCGGCGACGGCCAGGTGGGCGACGCGCTTGAGCAGGGGTGCCGGCGCCGCGAGCAGGTAGACCGCGCCGAACGCCGGAAGCACGAGCAGGCCCTGCAACATCTTCGTGAGGAAGGCGAAGCCGAGGAGCGCGCCCGCCAGGGCGAGCCACCTCCAGCTCGCACGGGGCAGCGCTCGGACCACCGCGTACGCGGCGGCGGACATCAGCAGGACGAGCAGCGCATCCGGATTGTCGAAGCGGAACATCAGGACCGCGGCCGGCGTCAGGGCGAGGACGCTCCCGGCCAGCAGTCCCGCCGCGGCCCGCGTGGAGGCGGAGAACGCGGCGAGGCTCCGTCGCACCGTCGCGAAGACGAGCGCGACCGATCCGACGCCCATGAGCGCCTGGGGCACGAGCAGGCTCCAGCTCGAGTAGCCGAAGAGCCGGATCGACAGTCCCATCACCCAGAGGCTCGCGGGCGGCTTGTCGACCGTGATGAAGTTCGCGGAGTCGAGCGAGCCGAAGAACCACGCCTTCCAGCTCTTCGACGCCGCCTGCGCGGCCGCGGCGTAGAAGCTGTTCGCGTCCCCACTGCTCGCGAGCCCCCAGATGTAGAGCACCGCGGTCAGCAGCAGCAGGCCGATCGCCGACGGACGCACCCAGAGCGGCTGGGCCGTGCCGAACAGCGCGCGACGGATCCGCCGGCCGCCCGTGCTGGGGGTGACGGCCGGTCGGGCGGGGAGGGAAGGCGTCGTCGTGGTCATCAGGCGACCATCCGTGAGTCCGCAGGTACTCGCCGATGAGTCGCCTGAAGTATTTCTATGAGCAAATCGCACCAGGGGATCGCGACCGGCCATCGATGGCGCGGGCGAGCAGCGACCCGCGCCCGCGGGGACTCGCCGTCGCAAAACGCTTGCGCCGCTTCGTGCGGCTGCCCTAGCGTGCTCTCATTCGTTAGGACACTGTCCGATCAAAAGGAGTGCAGCGATGACGCATGGCGCCCGCCCCGATCACGGGCTCAGCACGGGAACGATCGGCCTGACGCAGGGGGTGTTCCAAGCGCTCACCCACATGGGGCCCGCGGCCGGCGTCGCCTCCTCGCTGCTCGTGGCCGTGTCGTTCGCCGGCGCGGCCACGCCGTTGGCGGTGATCCTGACGCTCGTCGTCGTCCTGCTCATCGGCATCGCGGTCGGCTCGCTGGCCCGCGTCTTCTCATCCGCGGGCGGGCTCGCCGCCTACGTCGAGCAGGTGCTCGGCCGCCGCGCCGGCATCTTCGTCAGCTGGCTGTACGCACCGCTCGAGCTGCTGATCGCGCCGATCGTGTTCATCTTCTTCGGCCAGTTCCTGTCCGGCGCGCTGCAGTCCTCCCTGGGGATCGCGGTGCCCTGGTGGGTGTTCGCGGTCCTGGCGGCCGTATTCGTCTGCGTCGTGAACGTGCGCGGCGTCAAGCAGTCCACCACCGCCGGGGTCGTGCTCGGGCTCGCGGAGGTCGTCATCTTCGTCGCGCTCGCGGTGTGGATCATCGTCGCCCAGTGGAACGACAACACCCTTGCGGTCCTCGATCCGAGCCGGGCCCTCGATCCGGGCTGGTCGGGGATCTTCAAGGCGGTCGTGTTCTCGATCCTCGCGTTCCAGGGATTCGAGACGGCTGCGCCGCTGGCGGAGGAGACCCGCGACCCGAAGCGCGTGATCCCGAGGACGATCCTCTACTCCGCGCTGGCCTGCGGCGCCTTCTACCTGATCTGCTCGTACGCGGCGGTGCTCGGGTGGGGCGCGGACCGGATGGGGTCGTTCGCGTCGGATGCGAGCCCGTGGATCGTCCTCGCTCAGCGCTTCTGGGGACCGGTCTGGCTGCTCGTGCTGTTCGCGCTGATCAACAGCTTCCTCGGCAACGCCAACGCCGGCACGACGGCCGCTTCCCGCATCGTCTTCGCCCTCGGACGCGCGGGGCGGCTGCCGCGCAGGTTCGCCGAGGTGCACCCGGTGCACCGGACGCCGACGTTCTCCATCTACTTCCAGACCGTCTTCGGCATCGTGCTGACGGTGGTCGTCGGCCTCCTGCTCGGTCCGACCGCGGCCTTCTCGGTCATCGGGGCCGTGATCACGGTGTTCGCGATCGTGATCTACATCGTCACGTGCGCCGCCTGCATCCGGTACTTCACGAAGGAGCCGCGCGATCGCGGGTTCAACGTGGTGCTCCACGTCATCGTGCCGGCCGTGGCGATCGTCATCCTGCTGGCCCCGCTCTGGTTCCAGTTCGTGCCGTGGCCGGACTATCCGGGGAACATCGGCAACGCTGTAGCCATCCTGCTGATCGCGGTCGCTCTGGTCAGCGCGCTGCTGACCGGCCGCCGTGCTCCTGCGGGCCCGTCCGCTCGTATCGGCGACCGCGACGGCGAACCCGTCGCGAAGGAGCCGGCATGAGTGGTCCCGTCCCGTCCGACAGCCCGCAGCGCGCCCGAGCGCGGAACCGCCGCCTCGTGCTCGACGTCGTGCAGTACGAAGGCGCCATCACGCGCGCCGGGCTCGGCGCGATCATCAATCTCTCCAAGACCGCGATCAAGGAGATCTGCGACGGGCTGATCGCCGACGGTCTCCTGGAGGAGTTCCAGCCGGAGGTGGACCAACGCCGTCAGGGGCGGCCGGCGCTGTCGCTGCGGGTCGCACGGGGCAACGGGGCGCTGCTCGGGATCGACATCGGCGCGGACAAGGTCGTGGTCCGCTCCGCGACCCTCGCCGGCGACGTCCTGCGCACCCGCGAGATGCGGACCCGGCGGGAGAAGCCCGACCGCGACTACCTCCTGACCCTGCTCGAGCGGGCGGTCGGGCAGGTCCGGGACGTCGACGAGTCCGGCGACGCCGCGTTCCACACGGTCGTCGTCAGCACCCCGGGCGTCGTGGATCCGCAGACCTCCGTCGTGACGCTCGCGCCGCAGATCGTCGGCTGGGACGGGACCGATCTCCGCGAGGCCGTCGCGAGCAGGATCGGCGTGCCCGCCGATCGGGTCTTCGTCGAACGGCAGACCGACCTCTCGGTCCTCGCGGAGTCGGTCGACGGCGCCGCTCGGGGCGTCGACGACGTCCTCTACGTCCAGCTCGGCATCGGCATCGGCGGTGGACTCATCGTCGGCGGTCAGCTCGTGCCCGGAGCCGCGGGCGCCGCGGGGGAGCTCGGCTACCTGCCGATCGACTTCGGCGACCGGCCCCCGAGCGGCAGCGGGATCGGCGCGTGGGAATGGGCCGCCGGAGGTCGCGCGTGGGCCCGGTACGGGCGGGCCGCCGCGATCGAGCACCACGGCGCGCGTCTGCGCGAACTCGCCGGCGGGCTCGCCGAGGACGTCGACGCCGAGACCGTCTTCCGCGCCGCCCGCGAGGGCGACCCGGCCGCCCTCGACGTCGTCGGGCTCCTCAGTCGCCGCATCGGCATCGGCATCGCAGCCGCGGTCTGCGTGCTGAATCCACGGGTCGTCCTCATCGCGGGCGGCATCGCGAAGGGCGGTGCGCTCCTGCTCGACGCCGTCCGCGACGAGGTCGCCGGCGCCGTCCCCGTCCTCCCCGAGATCCGCCTCGCGGCCTACAGCGCCGACGGCTGCGTCGTCGGAGCGGTCCACCGCGCGACGCAGCTCGCCTTCGACACCCTCAACCCCGTCCCCTGATCGCCCTCCGCGATCGAATCAACAGGAAGCACCACGAGCACCACCATGCCCATCTCCCTCACCGACCTCCGCGCCTGGTGCGCCGTGCCCGCCGACGAGCTGGCCACCCATCCCGACCGGCGCATCCCCTTCCGCACCGTCACCGATTCCGCCGAGATGGGACGCGTCGCGGCCGCCGAGCTGCTCGACGCGATCATCGATGCGGCCGAGGCCGGACGGTCGTTCCGGGCGATCATCCCCTGCGGCCCGATGGCGTGGGTCGCGCCCTTCACCGAGCTCGTCCGGCAGCGGCAGGTGTCGCTGCGGCACGTCGAGGTCTTCCACATGGACGAGTGCCTCGACTGGCAGGGCCACGAGCTCCCGCTCGAGCACCCCTACAGCTTCCGCGGCACGATGCAGCGCGAGTTCTACGATCCGATCCCCGACGGCCTCGCGGTGCCGCTCGAGCAGCGGCACTGGCTCCACCCCGGCAACCTCGAGGAGGTCGCGGCCCGGCTCGCCGAGGCCCCGGCCGACCTCGCCTACGGCGGATGGGGGCAGGACGGGCACGTCGCCTACAACCAGGCCCGCCGCGACCCGTACAGCCGGATCACCGTCGAGGAGCTCCTGCGCTCCACCGCGCGGATCCAGGAGAACAACACCGACACGATCATCGCGCTCGCCCAGCGGACGTTCGGCGGCGCCTACCAGTTCGTGCCGCCGATGTCGGTCACCCTCGGCGTCAAGGAGATCTTCGGCGCCGGCCGGGTCCGACTCTTCAGCGACACCGGCGCGTGGAAGCAGACGGCGCTGCGCGTCGCCCTCTTCGCCGAGCCCACCCCCGAGTACCCCCTCACCGTCCTGCAGCAGCACCCGGACGCGCTGCTCACCGCCACCGTCGCGACCTCGACCCACCCCGTGGCCGAGCACCCCGAGTGGGACCTCGGACTGTGACGCTCCACTCGGCGGGCGCCGACCTCGTCGTCGGCGTCGGCGGCGTGGGGACCGGCGTGCTCTACGAGCTCGTCGGCGACCACACGCTCGGCCGCGAGGAGAGCCGCGCCGTGCGCCCCGTGGACCAGCAGGACCGCTGCAAGCTGCAGATCATCGCGCACTACGTGCGACGCTTCACGCCGCGCGACGTCGCCGTCATCCCCGTGTGCCGCGTCGGCGACGACGCCGACGGCCGGCTCGTGCAGGCCGAGCTCGCCGCCGAGGGCATGGACCTGCGCGCGGTCCGCGTCGATCGGGATCGCAGGACGCTCACCTCCGTCTGCTTCATCTATCCCGACGGGGACGGCGGCAACCTCACCGTCGCCGACTCCGCCAGCGACGCCGTGACGGAGGCGGACCTCGATCCCGTGCTGCCGCTGCTGACCCGGCACGGCGCGCGCGGGATCGTGCTCGCCGCCCCGGAGGTCCCGCTCCCGGCGCGGGCGGCGCTGCTCGCCGCGGGAACCGCAGCGGGCTCGATCCGATTCGCGTCCTTCCTCTCCGGCGAGATGCCGGAGGTCGTGCGTCTCGGCCTGCTCGACCAGGTCGACGTGCTCTCCATCAACATCGACGAAGCGGCCGCGCTCCTCGGCGGCCCGCCCGTCGCAGCGGCGTCGATCGTCCAGGACGCAGCAGCACTGCTCCGCGCTCGGCATCCGCGCCTCCGGTTCTGCATCACCGCGGGCCGACGCGGGAGCTGGACGTGGGACGGCTCGAGCCTCCAGCACGTGCCCGTCCGCGCCGTCACCGCGGTGAACACCGCGGGAGCGGGTGACGCCCACATCGCCGGGCTCATCGTCGGCGCCGTGCACGGGCTCGACCTGCACGCCGCCGCGCGGCTCGCGGCGGCGATCTCCGCGCACTCCGTCACCAGCGTCGACACCATCGACAGCGGCCTCGACGCCGCCGCCCTCGCGCGCTTCGTCGAGGAGGACGATCCGGATCTCGCCCGCTGGCTCACCGCCGCGGACCTCGTCTCGAGCGCAGGATGAGCGCCGTCGAGATCGTCCCCTTCGGCACCACCCGCACCGGCGAGCCCGTGGAGCGAGCGGTCCTCCGGAATGGGGCCGGCAGCGAGGTCGCCGTGCTCTCCCTCGGCGCCGTCCTCCAGGAGATCCGCGTCCCGGATCGCAGCGGCACCCTGGCCGACGTCGTGCTCGGCTTCGACGAGCTGCTGCCCTACGAGACGGTCAGCCCCTACTTCGGTGCCATCGTCGGTCGGTACGCGAACCGGATCGCAGACGCCCGGTTCACGTTGGACGGCCAGGAGCACGTGCTCGACCGGAACGATCCGCACGGCACCGTGCACGGCGGGTCGAGCGGCTTCCATTCCCGCGTCTGGACGATGACGGCCCTGCCCGAGCCGGCGATCGGCGTGCGGCTCGAGCTCACGAGCCCGCACGGGGACAACGGATTCCCCGGCGAGGTGACCGTCCAGGTCGACTACGAGCTCGCGAGCGCCGCGGACGTCCTCGACATCCGCTTCTCCGGGACGACCGACCGCCCGACCGTGCTGAACCTCACGGGGCACACGTACTTCAACCTCCGCGGAGAGGGTTCGGGGACCGCCCTCGACCACCACCTCACCGTCGACGCCGACGAGTACCTGCCCGTCGACGAGTCGCTCGTGCCGGTCGGCGCGAGCGCCGCCGTGGCGGGGACGCCGTTCGACCTCCGGGCGCCGTCCTCGCTCGGGGATCGAGTGCGGCACGGGCATCCGCAGATCACGCTCGGACAGGGCATCGACCACAACTTCGTCCTGCGCCCCGGTCCCGCCCTGCGGCGCGCAGCCCGACTGGCGGACCCGGGGAGCGGACGGTCCCTCGAGGTCTGGACGACCGAACCGGGCATCGACGTCTACACCGGCAACTTTCTCGACGGCTCCCTCGTCGGCAAGTCCGGCAGGACGTACCGCCAGGGCGATGCGATCGCGCTCGAGCCGGAGCACTTCACCGATTCCCCGAACCGCCCCGGATTCCCGTCGACGGTCCTGCGTCCCGGACGGGAGTACCGCAGCCGGACGCAGTACCGGTTCGGCGTCGATCCGTCGACGGGCGATCGGGGGTCCGGCACGTGACGGCTGACGACGGTCGGCTGCAGGACCTGCTGCTGCGCGACTTCCGCCCGCGGCAGACCCTCGTGGCGCGACGCACCGAGGTCCTGCGGCCGAGCACGCCCGCGATCGACGCGCACTGCCACCTCGGCCGTTGGCTGACCCACTGGGTCGGTCGCCCGGGAGCCTGGATGGTGGACGCGGTCGACGAGTGGCTCGACCGGATGGCGGAGTCGGACGTGGTCGGCTTCGTCAACCTGGACGGCCGGTGGGGCGCCGAGCTCGAAGCGAATCTCGACCGGTACGACCGCCGTCACCCCGGCCGGTTCGCGACGTTCGCGCACCTGGACTGGTCGGTCCTGCGGTCACCGGGCGGTGAGCAGGCGCTGGTGCAGCAGGTGCGAGCGGCCGCGGACGCCGGCGCGGCCGGCATCAAGGTCTGGAAGGACCTCGGGCTCGAGGTCACGGACGCCCAGGACGTCCTCGTGCTCCCGGACGATCCCCGACTCGACGCCGTGTGGGAGGAGATGGGGGCGCAGGGCCTCCCCGTCTGGTGGCACATCGGTGATCCGGTGGCGTTCTTCGAGCCCGTCGACGGCGGCAACGAGAACGTGGAGATCCTCGCCGCGCATCCGGAGTGGGCGCACGCCGGTCCGGGGATCCCGCCGCTCGGTCGCCTGCTCGACGCGATGACCGCCGTCGTGTCCTCCCACCCGCGAACGACCTTCGTCGCCGTGCACGCGGGCTGCGCGGAGGACCTGGGGTGGGTCGACCGGCTGCTCACCCGGCACCCGAACGTGCACATCGACATCGCCGCACGGCTCGCGCAGCTCGGCCGGCAGCCGAGGGCGACCCGTGCGCTGATCGAGCAGCACCCCGACCGCGTGCTGTTCGGCACCGACCGGTTCCCGGCCGACGACGCGGAGTACCCCCTCCACTTCCGCTTCCTCGAGACCGAGGACGAGAGCTTCGACCACGCGCTCGACGGGTCGATCAGCCTCGGCAGATGGTCGATCAGCGGACTCGGGCTGCCGCGCGACGTCCTGACCCGCGTCTACCGTGCGAACGTGGAGCGGCTCGTGCCGCGGCTGCGTCGATCGGACGACGGCGCCCTTCCGCATCCCGCACCCGCTCGGACGCACCAACCGGAGACGACGACCTCATGACCGCATCTGGATCGCAGCACGACGGGGCGAGCGCCGAAACGGGACCCTCGTTCATCCGCCGCGGCGCCGTCATCGGCTCGCTCGACCTCACGGACCACTGGATCGACCTCGCCGTCCGCACCGGGCTGACGACGCTGGGGCTGCATCCGCTCCCCGAGGTCCCCGCGGACGACCCGGCGTCCGTCGAGGCCATGCTCGTGCGGGTGGCCACGCCGGCCTTCCGCGAGCTCGTGCTCGAGCTCGAGGACCGTGGTCTCGAGCTGGAGTTCGAGGCGCATGCCATGCGACTCCTCCTGCCCCGGTCCCACTTCGACCGGCACCCCGACTGGTTCCGGATGGACGCGCACGGGGAGCGGACGCCGGACCTCAACCTCTGCCCCTCGAGCACCGAGGCGCTCGAGGTCGTGGAGCAGCATGCGGAGGCCATCGGTGCGCAGCTGGCGCCGTACTCGAGGAGCCACCGCTATCTCCTCTGGGGCGACGACAACGGCGAGCACTGCCACTGCGACGCGTGCGCCGAGCTCACCCCGTCCGACCAGGCGCTGCTCGTGTCGAACAGCATCCTCCGCGGCCTGCGGAGGGCCGACGCCGAGGCGACGGCGCCCTATCTCGCGTACCAGGCGACGTCGGAGGTGCCACGACATGTGCGTCCGGAGGCGGGCATCTTCCTCGAGTACGCCCCGATCGACCGCGACTCGCGGTTCGCGATGCGGGACACCGCCAACGCGAAGAACGCCGCTCAGGTCCGGCCGATCGCCGGACTGCTCGAGTTCTTCGGTCGCGACGGCTCGCAGGTGCTCGAGTACTGGCTCGACCTCTCGCGCTTCTTCGATTGGCAGCGCCCGTTCGGCGAGCTGCCGCTGTACCGCGGCGTCCTCCGGTCCGATCTCGAGTTCTACCTCCGCAGCGGCTTCGAGCACGTGACCACCTTCGCGCTCGGCCTCGACGAGCAGTACGAGTCGACGTGGGGGGAGCAGCCGGTCGCGGACTACGGTCGGCTCCTCCGCGCGGCCCGACGACCGCGCTCGTGAGCGCGTCCCTCGACCGCGACGCCCTCGACGAGCCGTTCTCGAGGAGGGCGCGGCTGGAGGCGCTGTGCCGGGCGCTGCGCCTGCCGACCGAGGTGACGACGGAGGTCCTCCGGCGGCACGACGATCCCGCGCTGGTCCGCGCGCGGATGCACCTGCCCCTGCTCGCCGGTCGTGCGACGTGGGACCGCGGCCTCGACGGCGTCCGGCGCGAGCTCGGCGAGGACCCGCTCGGGATGACGATGCTGACGTTCATGCTCGTCCGCGCGCTCGAGACGCGGGTCGAGTACCGGCGACGCGGGCTGCCGGACGCGATCTTCGTCGACACGATGCGCTTCTGCGCCCGGTTCATCGACGAGCACCACCGCACGCACGGCGTCCACGCCTTCACCTGGGACTTCTGGTTCGCGCGGCAGCTCTGGCTCCACGAGTTCCGGATCGGTGCGCTCGAGTACGAACTCGTCGACGACGCGGCGGCGCCCCGGGTGCTGATCCACGTGCCGTCCGACGCGGATCTCGAACGCGCGAGCCTCCACCGGTCGCTGAGCGACGCGCGGACGTTCCTGGCGCAGCACTTCCCCCGATTCGTCGGCGCCCCGATGTCCTGCGAGACCTGGCTGCTCGCCCCGGCGATCCAGGACGTCCTGCCCGAGTCGTCGCGGATCCGCGGGTTCGCGAGCGGATTCCGGCTCGTCTCCGTCGATCCGGCCGATCGCTCCGTGCTCCGCTGGCTGTTCGGCCGCGACGACGTCCCGGTGGCGCTGCTGCCGGAGGCGACCTCCTTGCAACGGACCGTGAAGCGTCTCCTGCTCAGCGACCGGTGGCCGGGCGCGGCACTCGGTACCGTCCGGGACGACGCCTGGGCGACCGCCTGAGCGCAGGGCGGGGGCGAGCGCGGCCCGTCCGGGTCGGCGTTACCGGATCGTTACCCGAGGGACGTCGTCGTGGGTCGCCGGCGACCGTAGTGTGCATTTGAAGCGCTTCAATCCCGTCGAGGACCACCGTGGCGCTCTTTACAAGGAGGTAAGGGTTATGAAGCTGGCACCCCGCATCACGCGGAGCGCCCTCGCCGTCGGCGGCGTCGCGGTCCTCATCGCATCGCTCACCGGCTGCTCCGGAGGGCTCGGCGGCGGTTCAGCGTCGACCGGCGACAAGTCGGTCACGTCGAACAGCGACCTGCAGCACGACACGACCATCACGCTGCTGACCGGCAACGACCCGGCGTCGATCGCGCAGGGCAAGGCCTACGCCGACGGCTTCCACAAGGCCGAGCCGAAGGTCACGGTCAAAATCGACGGCTCGAAGCCCGCGGGCGGCGACGGCGACAACTACGTCAAGACGAAGCTGTCCACCGGCGACATGGACGACGTGTTCCTCTACAACTCCGGGTCGCTGTTCCAGGCCCTCGACCCCGACAAGACGCTGCAGCCGCTCGGCAACGAGCCGTGGGTCGAGGACGTCGACGCGAACTTCAAGACCACGGTCAGCACGTCCAAGGGCTTCTACGGCGCGCCGGTCGGCACGTCGTTCGCCGGAGGCGTCCTCTACAACAAGAAGGTCTACGCGAAGCTCGGGCTCTCGGTGCCGACGACCTGGGCGCAGTTCCTCGCGAACAGCAAGAAGATCAAGGCCGCGGGCATCACCCCGGTCCTGCAGACCTACGGCGACACCTGGACGGCGCAGCTCTTCGTGCTCGGCAGCTTCGCGAACATCTCCGCTGCGGACTCGAGCTGGGCGAAGCAGTACACCGCGAACGACGCGTCGGCGAAGTACGCGAAGCAGCCCGCGCTCGAGGGCTTCCAGCACACCCAGCAGGTGCACGATCTCGGCCTGCTGAACAAGGACTACGCGGCGCTCACCAACGTCAACGGGCTGAAGGAGCTCGCCGAGGGCAAGGCCGCGCAGTACCCGATGCTCGGCGTGGTCATCTCGAACGTCCAGCAGAGCAACCCGGACCAGGTCAACGACATCGGCATCTTCCCGCTGCCGGCCGACAACGGCGCCGACACGCGTCTGACGGTCTGGGAGCCGGGCGCGGCCTACATCCCGACGTCGACGACCGGGGACAAGCTGATCGCGGCCAAGAAGTTCGTGGCCTGGATGAACTCCTCGGCCGGCTGCGCCGTGCAGAACAAGGTCGTCGCTCCGTCGGGGCCGTACTCCATCAGCACCTGCAAGCTGCCGAGCACGGTCAACACCGTCGTGTCCGACACGCAGCAGTACGTCCAGCAGGGCAAAGCCGGGGTCGCGCTCGAGTTCCTGTCCGCCATCAAGGGCCCGAACCTCGAGAAGATCCTGATCCAGGTCGGCTCCGGCATCTCCACGGCCGCGCAGGGGGCAGCGCTCTACGACGAGGACGTGAAGAAGCAGGCCCAGCAGCTCGGCCTGTCCGGCTGGAACTGATCCACCACCCGGGCTCCGAGGGGTCGGGATCCCGTCCCGGCCCCTCGGAGCCATGCACCAGCACCCGCTCGAGGAGGAGCCCCCGATGACGACGACGACCACGCAGGCGCTGCCGCCCGCGTCCGCGGGGCTGCTCCGGCAGCGATACCGGCCCCGCACCCGATCCGCGTACCCGATGTGGTTCTTCCTGCCCGCGGTCGCCCTGTACGTGGTGTTCTTCGCGATCCCCACGTTCGCGTCGTTCTACTTCTCGCTCACGCGGTGGACGCTGTTCGACACCACCTTCATCGGCTTCGGCAACTTCGTCGCGTTCCTCCAGGACCCGCAGCTGATCAACGGGTTCGTCCACACCTTCGAGTACGGCTTCGTCACGAGTGCCGCCAAGGTCGTGCTCGGCTTCCTGCTCGCGCTGTTCCTCACCGGCCCGGTCATCGCCCGCGGCTACCTGCGCGCGGTCATCTTCTTCCCCGTCCTCGTCTCCACGATCGGCGTCGGGATCGTCTTCAAGAACCTGCTCGACCCGTTCCACGGCATGGTCAACGCGCTGCTGGGCGCGGTCGGACTGCCGCAGCCGGGATGGTTCACCGACCCGAACATGGCGCTCTGGACGATCGCCGGCGTCGACGTCTGGAAGGGCATCGGCATCGCGACCCTGATCTTCATGGCGGGGATCGTCGCGATCCCCCAGGAGTACTACGAGGCCGCGCGGATGGACGGCGCGAGCAGCTGGCGGCTCGTGCGGACCATCACGATCCCGCTGTCGCGGCCCGCCATGGCGACGGTCGTCATCCTGTCGCTGATCGGTGGCCTGCGATCGTTCGACATCATCTGGGCCACCACCGGCGGCGGTCCCGGCTTCACGAGCGACGTCATCGCGTCGGTCATCTACAAGGAGTACCAGGCCGGGTTCTTCGGCCTCTCCACGGCGGGCAACGTCGTCCTCTTCATCGTCGTCACCGCGGTCATGGTCCCCGTCTCCTGGCTGCTCAACCGGAAGCAGGTGGACCTGTGAGAGCGCAGCGCACGAGGTCGGTGGTGTTCGGCCTCATCGCCATCGCCGCGTCGGCCGTGATCTTCCTCGTCCCGTTCCTCTTCGTGGTCCTCCAGGCCGCGAAGACCCCGGGGGAGGCGTCGTCGCTGGCGTTCAGCTGGCCGACGGAGTGGCGGTTCCTGCCGAACCTCGTCGACGTGCTCCAGGCGAACGACGGCATCATCCTGCGCGCGTTCCTCAACAGCAGCGTGCTCACCGTCGTGTCGGTCGTCCTGACGACCCTCCTCGCGGCGATGGCGGGCTACGTCCTCGAACGGCGACCGAGCCGGTGGGGGACCGTCATCAACTTCTTCGTCCTCGCCGGCCTGATCGTGCCGCCGGCGGTCGTGCCGACGATCTGGGTGCTGCAGGGCGTCGGCCTGTTCAAGACGATGCTCGGGATGATCCTGATCGAGACGACCTTCGGCCTCTCGTTCAACATCCTGCTGTTCCGCGCCTTCATGCGGACCATCCCGCGGGAGCTGGACGAGGCGGCCCTCATCGACGGCGCCGGCCCGATCCGGCTCTTCCTCCGCGTCGTGCTGCCGCTGCTGCGGCCCGTCGTCGTCACCGTCGTCGTCGTGCAGGCGGTCGCCGTCTTCAACGACTTCGCGAACCCGCTGTACTTCTTCCCCGGCGACGAGAACGCCACCGTGCAGCTGACCCTGTACCAGTTCCAGGGCCAGAACCTGAGCTACTACAACCTGCTCTTCATGGACATCCTGCTGATCACGATCCCGCCGCTCGTGATGTACGTCTTCTTCAACCGGCAGATCGTGGCGGGTCTCACCAGCGGAGCGGTCAAGGGCTGACGCCCGCGACCCGGAAGGATCCACCCGTGCACACCGAAGCGCACATGATCGCGCCCAGCACCGCGCTGGACAGCGCCCCCCTGCTCCGCAAGGAGTTCACGCTCGAGCCCGGGCACGGCGCGGTCGTCCGCGCCCGCCTCGCGCTGTCGGCCCTCGGCATCGTCGAGGCGACGATCAACGGCCGCCCCGTCGACGACCACCTCTTCACCCCCGGCTGGACGAGCTACGAATGGCGCCTCCGAGCCGCGGAGATCGACGTGACCGCACTGCTGGAGCCGACGTCCGTGCTCGGGCTCGCGCTCGGCAACGGCTGGTACGGCGGCCGGCTGGCGTGGGAGGGGCAGCGGGCGCTGTACGGCGACGTCGTCGCCGGGTTCGCCGACCTGGCCGTCGAGTTCGAGGACGGCGCCGTGCAGCACGTCGTCAGCGACTCGACGTGGACGGCGGGGCCGGGCGCGGTGCTGGCGAACGACCTCTACGACGGGCAGACGATCGACGCCCGCCGCATCGACGGCGCCTGGCAGCGACCCGGCTTCACCCATCCGGACTGGCGCGGCGTCGTCGAGCTCGACCACGACTGCAGCCGACTGGAGCCGTACATCGGCCCCGGCGTCTCCCGGCAGCAGGAGCTGCTGCCCCAGGCCGTCTGGATCTCCCCGTCCGGCAGGACGCTCGTCGACTTCGGGCAGAACATCGTCGGCTGGGTGCGGATCCGCGTCCAGGGCGCCGCCGGCGACGAGATCGTCGTCCGCCACGCGGAGGTGCTCGAGCACGACGAGCTCGGCACCCGTCCGCTCCGCAGCGCGGAGGCCACCGACCGCTACGTCCTGAGCGGGGACGTCGACGAGCTCGAGCCCACCTTCACCTTCCACGGCTTCCGGTACGCCGAGATCACCGGATGGCCCGGGGAGATCGGCATCGGCGACGTGACCGCCGTCGTCGTCTCCTCCGACCTCGATCGGATCGGCACGTTCACCACCTCCGACCCGCTCATCAACCGGCTGCACGAGAACGTCGTGTGGGGGATGCGCGGCAACTTCCTCGACGTGCCCACCGACTGCCCGCAGCGCGACGAGCGGCTCGGCTGGACCGGCGACATCGCGGCCTTCGCACCGACCGCCGCGTTCCTGTTCGACGTCGACGACTTCCTGCGCGACTGGCTCCGCGACGTCGCCCTCGAGCAGCGGCACCAGGACGGCGTCATCCCCTTCGTCGTGCCGGACGCGCTGAAGTACCTCGACGCGCCCGACCTCTTCCCGGGTGCGGACGCGACCGCGGTGTGGAGCGACGCGGGGGTCTGGGTGCCCTGGGCGCTCTGGCAGGCGTACGGGGACCGCCGGGTGCTCGAGGACCAGTTCGGCTCGATGACCGCGCACGTCCGACGCGTGCAGACGCTGCTGTCGCCGTCGGGCGTCTGGGACACCGGGTTCCAGTTCGGGGACTGGCTCGACCCCGACGCGCCGCCCGAGGACCCGGCCGCGGCCAAGGCCGACCCCGGCGTCGTCGCCACCGCCTGCGCCTACCGCAGCGCCGACCTCACCGCGCAGACCGCCGCGCTCCTCGGCAGGATCGCCGAGGAGGCGGAGTTCCGCGAGGCCGCGGAGCGCCTCCGCGCGGCGTTCCAGCGGGAGTACGTTGCAGACGGACGCATCCGCAGCGACTGCACCACGGTCTACGCGCTCGCGATCGTCTTCGGCCTGCTCGACGAGCCCGACCGCCGCGCGGCCGGCGACCGGCTCGCCGCGCTCGCCGCGGCCGCCGGCTGGCGGATCTCCACCGGGTTCGCCGGCACGCCGTTCATCACGGACGCGCTCTCCAGCACCGGGCACCTCGACGCGGCCTACCGGCTGCTGCTCGAGCGCGAGTGCCCCTCCTGGCTCTACCCCGTCGAGATGGGGGCGACCACGGTGTGGGAGCGGTGGGACTCGATGCTGCCCGACGGGTCCATCAACCCCGGCCAGATGACGAGCTTCAACCACTACGCCCTCGGGGCGGTCGCGGACTGGATGCACCGCGTGATCGGCGGCATCGCGCCGGGCGAGCCCGGCTACCGCTCGGTCGTCGTCGCGCCCCGTCCCGGCGGGGGGATGACGTCCGCCGCCACCTCGCTCGTCACGCCGCACGGCCGGATCGCCGTGGACTGGCGCGTCGAGGAGGATCGGCTGCACCTCGAGCTCGAGCTGCCCGAGGGCGTGCACGCCCTCGTCCGGCTGCCCGGTGCTGCGGAGCAGCGGATCGAGGGCGGGCGGCACCGTCTGGAGTCCGCCGCCTCCGACGTCGTCGACGCGACCGTGCGGTGACGGGCGTGCCCGCGGCGGCGCCGACGTCCGTGCGCGGCCCGACCCCGCCGTCGGGCCCGACGCCCTAGCATCGTCCCGTGCCCCGCGGTCGCCTCCCCGCCGCCGGCCGGCCCCGGCTCGCCGACGTCGCGCGGCGTGCGGACGTCTCCCTCGGCACGGTGTCGAACGTGTTCAACCACCCGGAGCTGGTGACCCCGGACACCAGGCGCCGGGTCCAGGAGGCCATCGCCGACCTCGGCTTCTCCCGGAACGCGGCGGCCAGCGTCCTCGCCAGCGGGGACACCCGGATGATCGGGCTCGTCGTCGTCGGCCTCAGCAACTCGCTGTTCGTCGACGCCGCGCGCGGGGCGCAGCGGATGTCCCGGGCGGACGGCCGGCATCTGCGGATCGCGACGGCCGAGGACGACCACGACCTGCTCATGGAGCACATGGTCCACCTGGCCGGCACGAGCGCATCCGGGCTGCTCGTCGCACCGCTGGAGGAGATCGACGCGGCGATCGACCGCGTCCGCCGACTCGACTGCCCGGTCGTGCTGCTGAACTTCGACCCGCAGCGCGCCGACTGCTGCCGGGTGCTCGTCGACAACGAGGAGGTCGGCCGCATCGCGGTCCGGCACATGGCCGACCTCGGGCGTCGTGACGTCCTCTTCATCGGTGGCGACGACGCGCTGCAGCCCGTCGCGCGGCGACGAGCCGGCGTCCGCGCGGCCGCCGCCGCGCTCGGCACGGCGATGCGCCTCGAGGAGGTCGACGTGGACACGTGGACGCCCTCCACGGTCGTCCCGGTCGTGCGATCCCTCCTCCGGCGCGACGTCGCCGACCGGCCGGACGCGATCGTCGCGGTGTCGGACCTGCTCGCCATCGCGGCCATCGAGGAGCTGCGCGCAGGCGGGATCCGCGTGCCGGAGGACATCGCGGTGATGGGCTGCGACCACAACTCCGCAGCATGGGGCGGAGCGGTCCCGCTCACCTCCGTCTCGATGGAGGGCGACGCGATGGGCGAGGAGGGCGTCCGGCTGCTCATCCAGGAGATCGAGGAGGATCCCGCGGAGCACATGCACACGACCGTCCTCCTCGAGCCGAGGCTCGACGCCCGGGAGAGCACGCTGGGGCGACCGGTCTGACCCGCTTCGAGCGGTGGTCGCGACGCGCGCACGCCTGCGGGGACGGTGATCCGCCGTCACCGCGCGGTGTAGCCGCCGTCCACGGTCCACTGCGCCCCGACGACGAACGACGCGGCGTCGGAGAGCAGGAAGGCGACGACCTCGGCGACCTCCCGCGCGGTGCCGATGCGTCCGACGGGGTGCTGCGCCGCGAGGGCCGCGTGGGCTTCGGCCGGGAGGGCCGCGAGCAGCGGCGTGTCGATGTAGCCGGGATGCACCGAGTTGATGCGGACGCCCTTCGCCGCGTACGCGAGGGCCGCGGCCTTCGTCATGCCGGTGACGCCGTGCTTCGCCGTCACGTACGGGGCGGCGCCCGGATCGCCGACGAGTCCGAGGATCGAGGACATGTTCACGATCGCCCCGCCGCCCGCGGCGAGCATGCGGGGGATCTCGGCGTGCATCGCGACGAAGACGGCGTTCAGGTTCACCTCGATGAGCCGGCGGTAGCCGTCGAGATCGACATCGGCGAGGGGGCCGAGCGGGCCGCCGACGCCCGCGTTGTTGAACGCGAGGTCGAGGCCGCCGAACCGCTCGACGGCGGCGTCGACTGCGGCCCCGACCGCCGCGACGTCGGCCATGTCGCCCGCGAAGACCGCGGCGGTGCCGCCGTCGTGGCGGATCGCGTCGGTCACGCGCTGCGCGGCGTCCTCGTGGAGGTCGACGACGAGCACGTCGGCGCCCCGCTCCGCGAGCAGCCGCGCGGTCGCCTCGCCGATGCCCGACCCGCCGCCGGTGACGATCGCCGACTTCCCGGTGAACGCGGCCATGGTGTGCTCCTCCGTGCGCGATGGACGCCGCGCATCCTGCGTCGGACGGCGGGGGACGCCGAGGGGCGAAGGTCCGCGGGCAGGAGGACCTTCGCCCCTGCCGCCCCGCGCCGGCCGGCGGCGAGGATCCAGGCCTCCTGGACCGAGAGGCGCCGCATGCCGACCGACACCGCACGCACCGTCGTCACGACCGAGCTCGACGAGCGCGAGTGCTGGGTCCGGCTGGCCGGCGAGCGGATCGGCCGCATCGCGGTCGTGCTGCGGGGCGAGCCCGCGATCTTCCCGGTGGGCTACCGCGTCGGGCCCGGCGGGCTCCTCATCCGGACGCGGCCGGGGAGCAAGCTGCTCGCGATCCTCCTCGACGGGCGCGTCGCGCTCGAGATCGATCGGTGGGACGAGGACGTCGCCTGGAGCGTGGTGGTGTCGGGCCGGGCGGAGGAGCTGCCCGCCGACCTCGTGGGTCGTGAGGTGATCCCGCCGGCGTCGCCGTTCGCGGGCGACGACGCGCGCGCGGTCGTGCGGATCACGCCCGTCGCCGTCACCGGCCGGGAGCTGCGGCGGGTCTGACGCGGACGGACGGACCGCGGATCAGTCGACGAACGCGTCCGGCCGGTGGTGGGTCGTCGTGGACGCCGCGTGCGGGTCCTCGTGATCCGGCACGACGCGCACGGCGTCGACGACGTCCGCCACGCCCCGGATCGCCCCGAGCAGGTTCAGCACCGTGTCGCGCTGGAAGGTCCGCGTGATCGTGCCGGTCACCACGACGACGCCCTCGTGCACCCGTGCGCGGAGCCGGTCGACGGGCAGGGAGGGGAGCCCTGCGAGCAGGTGCAGCACGTCCGCCGCGATGAGGTGGTCGGCGCGGAGCGGGGTCCGCGCCGTGCCGAGGACGATGTCGTCGAGGACCACGACGACCCCGGGGACGCCGTGCGCGGCCCGGATGACGCGGTCGCGGTTCTCGATCGCGCGCACCCGGCCGGTGAGCTGCACCACGCCCCGCTCCACCTGCACGTCGACGTCGTCGTCGTGCCCGCAGGCGGAGTACAGGGCGCCGAGCACCGCGGTGCGCGTGGCGTTCGCCGACCGCCGCTCGTCGTCGACGGCCGGGGACCGGTTCGCAGTCATGCGATCAGCGTGCGGTCGCCGCCGCGGCGCGGCCAGGGACCTTCGTCGTGCGGTCGCGGGACGGCCGGATCGGCGGCCGCCGCTGCTCGACCGGTCGTTCGACGACCGGGAGCGACGGCGACGCGGCGCCCGGGCGGAGGATGCCGGCCCGGGACCCGACGTGCCGCAGCACCGATGCGGCGTTCGCGGCGCCGAACGCGATGCAGGACGAGACGGGCTCCCCGAGCGCCAGGCGGGCGAGGAACCCGGAGGCGAACGCGTCGCCGCAGCCGGTCGTGTCCACGACCTCCCGCGCCGCGCTGATGCCCGCGGCGTAGAGCCGGGAGCCGTCGCAGAAGGACGCCCCGCGGGCCCCGTCGGTCACGAGCGCGGCCGGCCCCGTCCGGGACAGCGCGACGGCGAGCTCGTCCGGGTCCTGCTCGACGCAGCCGAGCAGCAGCCTCGCCTCGTCGGCGTTCACCGCGACGACGTCGCAGCGCGGCAGCATCGGCAGCAGCGCCCGGAGCAGCGCCAGCTCCGTCCCCGCCGGGTTCAGCAGCACCCGCGTCCCGAACGCGTTCGCGACCGCGAGCGCGTCGCCGAGGAGGCGCATGTCGCCGGCGAGCGACGAGAGGTAGAGCCAGTCGGCGCCCGCGATCGGCTCGAGGTCGAGGCGCGCGCCGAAGGCGGACGGCAGGGTCCCGCGCTCGTTCAGGATGGTGCGCTCGCCCGACGGGGCGAGCAGCACGACGGAGACGCTCGCGGTGCGGCCGGGCTCCACGAGGACGTGCGTGACGTCCACCCCGTCGTCGCGGAGGGCCTCGAGGATGCGCGTGCTCGCCTCGTCCTCGCCGAGCGCCCACAGGAAGCGGCTCCGCAGCCCCTGCCAGGCGAAGGTGGTCGCCGCGTTCGCCGCGTTGCCGCCGGTGGTGACGACGAGGTCGTCGAGGTCCAGCTTGGCGCCGAGCGGCAGCACCAGCACGCGGCCGCCCGGGCCGGGGCGCGGCACGAAGTCGCGCGCCGAGCGGAGGAACACGTCCTGCGTCGCCTTGCCGAGCGAGACGATCGTGACCGGCACGGCTCACGCCCCCGGGGCGGGCGGGCGGGGCGACGGCGCTCCGGGGAGGACCGCTGCGAGCGCGCCCGTGTCACGCACCGTTCGCACCCCGCGCGTCCTCATCGGTCCTCCTCCGGAGCGTCGGCCCGACGGTAGGCCCGGGCCGCACTGCGCGCAGGGGTCTTTCGCCCCTGCTGCGGCCCGGCACCGCCCGGACACTGAGAGCCCGGACGAGGAGAGGGACGCGATGGACGGCACGGCGGTCGACCCCGAGGAGCGCGTCGAGCACCTCGACGAGCACGAGTGCTGGCGGCGGCTGCTCGCGAACCAGGTCGGGCGGATCGCCTTCATGTCCGAGGACCGGATCGAGATCGTCCCGATCAACTACGTCGTCCGCGACCGCCGCCTCGTGATGCGGACGTCGCCGCACACGCCGCTGATCTGGACGCGGCACCACGCCGTCCCGTTCGAGGTCGACGGCTGGGACCGCACGACCGCCTGGAGCGTCATCGCCCGCGGCGACGTGGAGCGCTCCGACGACCCGGGCGCGCTGGCGCTCGAGCGCGAGATCGGCCTGGCGCCGTGGGCGCCCGACGAGCGCGGCCCGCGCGACGCGCTCGCGGTGCTGACGGTCCACGAGCTGACGGGACGGGCGTTCCACCGCCGGGTCGACGAGCAGGCGCGCTGGTTCTGGTGACCGCCGCGAGGGACCTTCTGCCCTGGCGCTGACGGGGCCCGCTCACGACCCTCGCAGCATGAGCGACTCGAACCCCTCCCGGCCGTCGGACCACCGGCCCCGCGTCGTCGTCGGCGTCGACGGCTCGGCCGACTCCGTCGCCGCGCTGCGCGCGGGGGAGTGGGCGGCCGCGGCCCGCGGCGGGGAGCTCGTCGCCGTGGTGGCGTGGGGCGTCCCGATGATCGTGCCGCGCGCGCCGATCGTGATCCCGGACCTGCGGGAGGCCGCGGCGACGCTGCTGCAGGAGGCCCTCGTCGACGCCTTCCACGGCCGGTGCGTCGTCCCCGTGCGCACCGTGATCGTGCAGGGCGGACCGGCCGACGTCCTGGTCGAGGAGAGCCGGACGGCCGACCTGCTCGTCGTCGGCAGCCGGGGGCACGGCGGCTTCGTGGGCCTGCTCATCGGGTCGGTGAGCATGGCCTGCGCGATGCACGCGCACTGCCCGGTCCTCGTCATGCACGGCGGCGACCGCGCGCCGGACGCGGAATCGCCCAGCGGCGGCCGCGTGGTCGTCGGCGTCGGCGGCGCCGCGTCGGCGACCGCGGTGCTGCGCGCCGCGACGGAAGCCGCCGCCGAGATGGACGCCGAGCTGGACGCGGTCGCCGCATGGGAGGACACGACGATGTACGCCGACGCCTACGTCGACTTCCGCAGCGAGGTCCAGGACCAGGCACAGCGGGAGCTCGACGACGCCGTCGCGGCCGCGTTCCGGGACGACCGGCCGCCGCGCCTGCACCCGAGCCTGCGCGAAGGGCCGACCGCGCGGGTGCTCATCGAGGCGAGCGCCGACGCGGACCTGCTCGTCGTCGGCCGGGCGGGGCACCGGGAGCTCGCCGGGCTGCTGCTCGGCTCGGTGGCGCTGCCCGTGGCCGCGCACGCGAAGTGCCCGGTGCTCGTCGTGCCCGCCGAGCCCGTGCCGGCGAAGCGCACGAGCGGCGCGAAGCGCGAGGCCGCGACCGTCTGACCGGCGGCCCGCGAGGGAGGAGGCGGACGATGTCGGACGTCGAGAGCGATCCGGTCGCCCTGCTCACCGAGGAGGACTGCTGGGCGCTGCTGGAACGCGGTGCCCTCGGCCGCCTCGCCGTCGCGGTCGACGGCGTCGTCGACCTGTACCCCGTGAACTACGCCGTGGACCGACGGCGGATCCTCTTCAAGACCAACCCGGGCACGAAGCTCGCCGCGCTGACGGTGAACCGGCACGTCGCGTTCGAGATCGACGGCACCGACGAGCAGAGCGCGTGGAGCGTCGTCGTGAAGGGCGAGGCGCGACCGCTCGAGACGATGGCGGAGCAGTTCGACGCGGAGCGGCTCCCGATCGTGTCCTGGCTGCCCACGGCGAAGTCGCGGGTGGTCGTCCTGGTGCCGACCTCGGTGAGCGGCCGCGGCTTCCTCCGCGGCGAGGAACCCGACGCCGCCTGGTACTGACCAGCCGGGGACCTTTTCCCCTGTGTCGACGACGACCGCGAGCGGAGCCTGCAGGCCATGAGGACGACGGAAGCCGCGAGCCCCCGCCCAGCGCCTCCGGGCCTCATGACCGCGGAGGGCGGCGACCGGTCGCTCCGACCCTTCACCGGCACCGAGGCCGGCGTGCACTCGGAGATCGGGGTGCTCCGGGCGGCCATGCTCGACACCGCGGTCCGTCATCCCGCGCTGGGGGAGCGATCGGTCGACGCGCTCGCCGCGGCGCTGCATGACCGGGGCATCCGGGTGCTGGGGCTGCGCGACCTGCTGGTCGACCTGCTGGGATCGCTCGACGCGCGTCGTGGGCTCGTGAGCGCCGTCGTCGACGCGGCCGCGACCACGCCGGTCGCGGCGCGGCGCCTGCGCCGCCTGCTGCTCGACCTGGAGCCGGAGGCCGCGGTCCGCGCGCTGCAGGCGGGGCTGCCGGCGCGGGACTGGGACCGGGTGCACAGCCCGTCCGACCGCGACCGCTTCTTGCTGCCGCCGCTGCCGACCGCGCGATCGCTGCGATCGACCGCCGTGGTCGCGGGGCGGCGGATCCTCCCCGCCCTGCCGGGGCCGGGGCAGACGGAGGCGCGGCGGTCGGTCGCGCTGACGTCGACGATCCAGCGGCTGCACCCGGCGCTGCTCAGCCTCCGGCCCATCCGCTACCGCGCCGATCCCGACCTCCGACGCAGCGCCGCGCAGCTCGACGGCGACGACGTCCTGCTCGTCGACGACGCGGTCGTCGTCGGCATCGGGCACCGCTCGAGCGCGCACGGCGCGCGGCAGCTGGCGAGGACCCTGCTCGAGCTCGACGTGGTCCGCGCCGTCGTCGTCGTGACGCTGCCGCGCGACCCGCTGCTCGATCGGCTCGACCGGGTGGTCGGGGTCGTCGACGACGGCGTCGCCGTCGTGCACGCCGCCGCGGTGCGGGACGACCTGCGGACCTGGACGCTGCGCCTGGACCCGCACGGCCGGCTCACCGCCGCCGACCCCGTCGCCTTCCGCGACGTGCTCGGGCCCGTGCTGGGGATCGGGCGGCCGATCGTCCTCACCGGCGGCGTCGGACCGGCCGACCTCCTGCCGCTCGAGCCGGGGGCGCTGCTGACCTCCGCCGGGCCCGACGACCCCGCGGTCCGGATGCTGCGGCGCCGGGACGTCGAGGTGTGCCGGATCGAAGGCGCGATGAGCCCGGCGGGCGGCATCCGCCGGCTGGTGCAGCCGGTGCAGCGCGACCGGGTGCGGTCCGTCGACCGCACCGACCAGGAGCAGGACCGAGCAGTGAGGAGCTGAGCATGTACGAGAGCGTCGTGATCGGGTGGGACGGGAGCCCGGCGTCGGAGGAGGCGCTGCGCTGGGCGAGCCGGCGCCCGCTCGGCGACCGGTACCGGCTGCTCCACGTCGTCGACGACCGGCGGGCGCGGGAGGACGACGCGTCGCCGCTCGACCTCGAGGCGGCGGCCGACCGGGCGCTGCAGGCCCGGGTGGCGCAGGCCGCGCTCGACGCCCCGTTCCTGCGGGTGATCGGCGAGATCGCGGTCGGGCACCGCAAGGACGAGCTCGAGCGGCGCACCGGCCGCTCGGCCGTGCTCGTGCTCGGCTCCGACCGGTCGCCGGGCGTCGTGGATCGGCTGCGCTGGAACGTCGCGACCCGGATCGCCTCGCGGGCGCACGGCCCGGTCATCGTCGTGCCGCCCGGCGCGGCGGATCGGCGCGGGCCGGTGGTGGCGGGCGTCGACGGCACGAGCGCCGCCCGTGCGGCGGCGCTCCGCGCGGCCGAGTTCGCGGAGGCGACGAGCGCGCCGCTCGTGCTCCTGCACGCCTGGCAGGCGGTCGGCGAGCCCGACGTGCCGCCGGAGCCGCCGGAGGACGACGGCATCGGCGTCGACCGCGAGGTGCCGGGCGAGGACGTGCCGTCGAGGACCGTGGAGCACGCGCACGCCGCCGTGCTCGACGCGGTGCTGCAGGAGGTGCGCGCGGCGCATCCGACCCTCCGCGTGACGGGGCGCCTGGTCCACGAGTCGGCGCCCGTCGCGCTGCGGGAGGCCGCCGCGGACGCCGGCCTGCTCGTCCTCGGACGCCACGGGCGGTGGTCGTCCTCCGCCGTGCTGCTCGGCTCGATCACGCACGCCATGCTCCTCGCCGGCGTCGCGCCGCTGCTCGTCGTCGGCCGGCAGGACGTGCCGGTGCCGGTGCCGCCGCTCCCGGCCCCCGCGGAGGTCGAGGGCAGCAGCCGCCAGGTGATCGGCTGATGCACGGCCGTGGGCACGGGCCGGGTGCGCGGTGACGGAGGAGGTCCTCGTCGGCTGGGACGGCTCGGCGGCGGCGACCCGCGCCGCGGCGTGGGCCGCCGCCCGGCTGCCCGGCCGCGGGCGGCTGCACCTGCTCCGCGTCCACCCGGCGGCCGGGGGCGAGGACGAGGTGCGTGCCGCGCTCGACGAGCTGATCGCCGCCCTGGGCTCGGTGCATCCCGGCCTCGCGATCGCCGGCCGGATCGAGCGCGGCGATCCGCTGCGCGTCCTCGCCGACGCGTCGGCGCCGGGGACCGAGCTCGTCGTCGGCACGCGGGTGCGGCCGGAGCATCCGGCGACGGCGCGGCGGGAGCTCGCCGTCCGGCTCGCCGCGGCGGCGCGCGGCACCGTCGTCGTGGTCCCGGACGTCCAACCCGCGGAGCCCGGCGACCGGGTGGTCGTGGGGGTCGACGGCGTCGCGTCGGTCGACGTCGCGCTCGCCGCCGCGCGCGAGGCGACCCGGCTGCGGCAGCCGCTGCTCGTCGTGCACGCCTGGTGGGAGCGGATCGGCTGGGACGCCCTGCTGCCGTTCCGCGCCGACGTGATCGACCGGCTGGCGACCGAGCACCGGGCGGTGCTCGACGAGGAGGCCGACGCCGTCGTGCGGCGCTTCCCGTCGCTCGAGGTCACCCGGGTGGCCGTCCACGCGCCGGCGGTCGACGCGCTCGCCGATGCGAGCCGGTACGCCTCGCTCGTCGTCCTCGGCCGGCACACGGGCGCCGTCGCCGTGCCCGCGCTGCTCGGCACGACCGCGCTCGGCGTGCTGCGCCGGCGCACCAGGCCGACCATGATCGTGGGCGCGCCGGTCGTGCCGCCGGCCGCGCCCGAACGGGCGGACCGGGCCGACGCCGTCGTCTGACGGCGACCGGCTCACGGCACGATGCGGATCCGGTCGTGCACCATCGTCACGTTCGGCGACGCCCACGCGGCGACCACGGCCTGCCGGCGCTCCGCGTCCGACCGGACGGACCCCTCGAGGACCACCTCGGTGCCGTCGACGCGGACGGCGATCGTGCCGGCGTCGACGGCGGCGCTGCGCACGAGCGCGGCGCGGATCCGGTCCGCCGCGTCGGCCGAGGACGGACGCGGCGTCAGCACGATCCGGTTCTCCACCCGGCGCACGCCGCCCAGCCGCTCCACGGTCCGCGTCGCCGCCTCCCGCTCGGCGTGCCAGGCGGTCGTCCCCGTCAGGATGATCACGCCGTCCCGCACCGCCGGGTGCACGTCGGCCGGCACCCCCGCCGTGCGCCGCAGCGCCGCGACGACCCGGTCGAGCAGGACCTCGTCCGTCAGCCCCGTCGGCGGCGCCGTCCGGAGCCGGTCGACGACGCCGACGACGCCCCGCACCCGGAACACCGCTTTGCGCACCTGGGCGTCCTCCGCGGCGTCGCGCACGGCGCCGTCCAGCCGCACCACCCCGGCCTCGGCGGAGACGCCGATGCCGCTCGCGTCGATCTGCGGCGACCAGTCGAGCTCGTCGCGCACGGCTCGCTGCAGCTCCGCGTCGTCCGGCCACTCGGCGGGACGGTGCAGGGCCCTCGTGCTCGTCATGGCCGCACTGTGACCGCCCGGCGGACGCGGGGGACCGGGCGAAGGTCCCGACCGCTGCTCCGGGGGACGCAGGACCTTCGCCCGTGTCGCCGCCGGGGCGAGGACGGCGACGCTGGCCCCGCATCGATGGAGGAGACCCTGTGATCGGACGCGTCGTCGTCGCCTGGAACGGTTCGGCCCGCGCGCACGCCGCGCTCGACTGGGCGGTCGGCAGGAGCACCACCTCGTCGGTGCAGCTCCTCCGCGCGCTCGGCACCGGCGGCGGAGGGTTCGACATCGAGTGGTCGTGCCGGATGGCCATGGAGGCCGAGGCGCAGCGGGTCCGGGAACGGCGCCCGGACGTCGACGTCGAGATCGCGGTGGTGCACGAGGACGTCGAGCAGGTGCTCGAGGACGCGGCCGTGCCCGGATCCCTGCTCGCGATCGGGACCGGCGGCGCCGCCGCGCGCCTCCTGCCGCACCGGACGGCGCTGCTCGCGCGGATCGCCCGCAGCGCGCGGGGCCCCGTGGTGCTCGTGCCGGTGCACCGGCGCACGACCGGGCCCGTCGTCGCGGCGGTCGATGCGACGGCGGCCGGCGTCGCCGCCGCCGGGCTCGCGGCCGAGGAGGCCGTCGCCCAGGGCGAGTCCGTGGTCCTCCTGCACGTGCACGACGGTGCGCCCGACTCCGGCTGGCCCGGCGGGTCCCTCGACGCCTGCGCGACCGAGCTCGGCGACCGCTTCCCGCACCTCCTCGTCCGGCGCCGGATCGTCCGCGGCGGCGTCGGTCAGGAGATCGAGCGCGCGATGCCGGAGGCGTCGATGCTCGTCCTCGGCCGCCACGACCTCCGGGGCCCGGGCGCCGTGATCGAGCAGGACGCGGTGCACGGCGCACCGTGTCCCGTGCTGCTCGTCCGCGCCCTCGACGCGGAGTCCCCGGCCGGGGCGACGACCACGACCACGACCACGAACACGAACACGACCGGGACGGTCCGGCGCACGGCGGTGGGCTGAGCGCGGACCACGCGGCGGCCGGAGCAGCGCAGCGCGGCACTGCTCCGGCCGCCGGCGACGCGCCGGGTCGGCGGGGTCGTCAGGCGTGGGGGAAGTCGAACACGATGCGGGCGGGCACGGTGCCGGCGAGCACCTCGTCCATCGCCGCGTCGACGTCCTCGAGCGAGCGGGTCTCCGTGATGACCGTGGTCCTGCCCGCGGCGTGCAGCGCGAAGACCTCGCGCAGGTCCTCCCGCGTGCCGACGATCGACCCGATCACGGCGAGTCCGTGGAGGACCGTCTCGAAGATCGGGAGCTCGAGGCGCCCGTCCTTCGGCAGGCCCACGGCGACGAGCCGACCGCCGCGCCGCAGGCTCCGGAAGGCCTGCTCGAACACCGCCGACGAGGCGGCGAGCACGATCGCGACGTCGACGCCCCCGGCGCGCTGCAGCGCCGCGACGGGGTCCTCGTCGGCGGCGTTCACCACGGCGTCGGCGCCGAGCCGCTCGGCGAGCCGGAGCTTCTCGTCGACCACGTCGACCGCGGTGACGAAGGCGCCGAAGATCCGCGCGTACTGCACGGCGAGATGGCCGAGGCCGCCGATGCCGAACACCGCGACCCGCTCGGCGGGCGTCACCCCCGCGACCTTCACGGCCTTGTAGGTCGTCACGCCCGCGCAGGTCAGCGGTGCCGCGTCGATCGGGGCGATGCCGTCCGGCACCCGCACCACGTAGCGGGCGTCCGCCACCGCGAACTCCCGCAGCGCCCCGTCGACGGAGTAGCCCGTGTTGCGCTGCGACTCGCAGAGCGTCTCCCGGCCGTCGACGCAGTACTGGCAGTGCCCGCACCCGTACCCGAACCAGGGGAGCGCCACCCGGTCGCCGAGCTGCACGCCCTCCACCGCCGAGCCGACCTCCTCGACGATCCCCACGCCCTCGTGACCCGGCGTGAACGGCAGGTTCGGCCGCACCGGCCAGTCGCCGTGCGCCGCGTGGATGTCGGTGTGGCAGAGCCCGGACGCCTCGATGCGCACGAGCACCTCGTGCGCGGCGGGCGAGGGCTTCGGCACCTCCAGGACGGCGGGGGAGGAGTCGAAGGATTCGACGACGACGGCGCGCACGGCACACCTCTTTCACGGTTGTCGGAGCTGGACGCCGACACGATCGCCCCGCTCCGGCCGGGGCAGGAGAGGCGTTGGTCCCGGCGCCCGCGGGACGAACGGCGCTCCTCGCGGTCCGGCGCCGACTCGTAGCGTCCGCGCCATGAGCACGTCGAGCACCGCGCCCGCGCCCGTCCGCGTCGCGCTCGCCCTCGTCGCGGGCGCAGTGGCGCTCACCGCGGTCGCGGGCGGGGCGGCGCTCGTCGTCGGCACCCTGACCGCCGGGCCCAGCGTGCTCGTGCCGCCGACGCGGTACCTCGCGGGCAGCCCGTTCGACTCGTACCTCGTGCCGGGGCTCGTCCTCGCCGTGGTCGTCGGCGGTTCGCACGCGCTCGCCGCGGTGCTCGCGGCCCGTCGGTCGCGCTGGGCGCTCGTGGCCGCGACGGTCGCCGCGTTCGGCCTGCTGGTCTGGATCTTCGTGCAGACGGCCCTGATCCCGTTCAGCGTGCTGCAGGCGGTCTACGAGGCCGCGGCGATCGCGGAGCTGGGGCTGGTGCTACTCGCCCTCGGCCTGCTCACCGTGCGCCGGCGGTCGAGCAGCCGGCCGGGCCACGCGAGCCCGGTCTGATCCGTCGCGCCGCGCATCGCGCTCACCGGACGGCAGCGGGCGCCGCGGCCTCCGCGCCCAGGATCGAGCGGGTCGCCCGCAGCACGCTGTCCGGGTTCAGGCTGATGGAGTCGATCCCGATCCGCGTCAGGAACGCGGCGACGTCCGGGTAGTCGGACGGCGCCTGGCCGCAGAGCCCCGAGTGCACGCCGGCGCGACGGCACCCCTCCACCGCCTGGCGGATCAGCTCGAGCACGCCCGGATCCCGCTCGTCGTAGTCGTCCGCGACGATCGCGCTGTCGCGGTCGACGCCGAGCGTCAGCTGCGTGAGGTCGTTCGAGCCGATGGACATGCCGTCGAACCGCCGGGCGAACGCGTCGATCTGCACCACGTTGTTCGGGATCTCGCACATCGCGAAGATCCGCAGCCCGTTCCGGCCGCGCGCGAGCCCGTGCTCGGCCATCCGCGCGAGCACCGCGTCGGCCTCCGCGACGCGCCGGACGAACGGCACCATCAGCACGACGTTCGTGAACCCCATCTCGTCCCGCACCCGGCGCATCGCCCGGCACTCCAGCTCGAAGGCCTCCTCGTACGCCTTATGGACGTAGCGGGCCGCGCCTCGGAAGCCGAGCATCGGGTTCTCCTCGACCGGCTCGAACCAGCGGCCGCCCAGCAGCCCCGCGTACTCGTTCGACTTGAAGTCGGACAGCCGTGCGACCACCGGCTTCGGCCAGAACGCCGCGGCGATCGTGCCGATCCCCTCCGCGAGCCGCTGCACGAACGCGTCGCCGCCGTGCCCGTCGGGGCCGATGATCGCGGCGAGCCGCGACCGCGTCTCCGCGTCGGGCACCTCCTCGGGGTGCAGCAGCGCCAGCGGATGGGCGCCGATCCACGAGCCGATCACGAACTCCATCCGGGCCAGGCCGACGCCGTCGTTGGGGAGGAACGAGGCGGCGAACGCCCGGCTCGGGTCGCCGATGTTCAGCATCACCGCGGTGTGCGGCCGCGGCAGATCGGTCACGTCCTCGCGCTCCACGCGGAACGGCAGCACGCCCTCGCGGATGCTCCCGACCTCGCCCTCCGCGCAGCTCACCGTGACCGCCGAGCCGTCGGGCACCGCGCTCGTCGCGTCGCCGGTGCCGACGACGGCGGGGATGCCGAGCTCGCGGGCGAGGATCGCCGCGTGGCAGGTCCTGCCGCCCTGGTCGGTGACGACGGCGGCCGCGGTGCGCATCACCGGCTCCCAGTCCGGGGTCGTGGTCTCGGCGACGAGGACGTCGCCCGGGCGGAACGCCGCCAGGTCGTCCGGCCGGCGGACCCGGCGCGCGGTCCCGGTCGCGATCCGCTCGCCCACGGCCCGGCCGGTGGCGATCACGGGGCCGGTGCCGTCGAGGTGGAACGTCTCGACGACCGTGGCGGAGCGCGCCGCGGCGACGGTCTCCGGTCTCGCCTGCACGACGAAGAGGGCGCCGTCCGCGCCGTCCTTCGCCCACTCGACGTCCATCGGCCGCCCGTAGTGCCGCTCGATGGCGACGGCCTGGCCGGCGAGCTCGAGCACCTCGTCGTCCGTGAGGCAGTACCGGCGGCGATCGGCCTCGGGCACGGGCTCGTTCCGGGTCCCGGTCCCGTCCGGGGTCAGCACCATCCGCTGCGCCTTCGCGCCGAGCTCGTGGCGCAGCACGACGCGGTGACCGGCCTCGAAGGTCGGCTTGTGCACGGTGAACTCGTCCGGGTCGACGACGCCCTGCACGACGTCCTCGCCGAGGCCGTAGGCGCCGCTGATCAGCACGACGTCCCGGAACCCCGACTCCGTGTCGAGGGTGAACAGCACGCCGGAGGCCGCCAGGTCCGAGCGCACCATGCGCATCACGCCGACCGACAGCGCCACGGAGAAGTGGTCGAAGCCGCGGTCGAACCGGTAGTGGATCGCCCGGTCCGTGAAGAGGCTCGCGAAGCACCGCCGGACGGCGTCGAGCAGCGCGTCGTCGCCCCGCACGTCGAGGTAGGACTCGTGCTGGCCGGCGAAGCTCACGTCCGGGAGGTCCTCCGCCGTGGCCGAGCTGCGGACCGCGAGCCGGACCGCGTCGCCGTACTCCCGCTGCAGCGCCCGGTAGCCCTCCAGGACCCCCGCGGCGACGTCCTCCGGCAGCCCCGCCTCGTACACGAGGCGTCGGGCGGCCGCGGCCCGCTCCCGGAGCGCCACGGCGTCGTCGGGATCGAGGTCGTCGAGCAGCGCGTGCAGGGGCGCCCAGGCGCCGGCGGCGTCCAGCGCGGCGCGGTAGGCGTCGGCCGTGACCGCGAAGCCGTCGGGAACCCTGACACCCTCCGGCGTCAGCGCCCGGTGCAGCTCGCCGAGCGACGCGTTCTTGCCGCCGACGAGCGGCACGTCGTCGATGCCGAGGTCGTCGAAGGAGCGGATCCAGCGGTTCGTCATGGCGGTACCTCCTGCCGCGGCACGATCCGCGACCGGTCCGCGATCGGCACAGGGCCATTCGGCCCTCTCGGGGCCGCCGGTCGCCGACCTACCGTGGCGGCGTGATCGCGTCCGCCCAGCGGCGCCGCCCGCGACCCGGACGGCCGTGACCGACGTCGCGCCCGCGCCCGACCGGACCGGACCGGAGTCGGACGAGGGGCCGCTGCCCGCGCTCCTGCGGGCGCTGCGCACGACTCCGGAGGGCCTCGGCAGCAGGGAGGCCGCCCGCCGGCTCGCGCAGCACGGGCCGAACACCCTGCCCGAGCGGGCCGCGAACGGTCTCGCGCGGCAGGTGCTCCGGCAGCTCGTGCATCCGCTCGCGCTCCTGCTCTGGCTGGCGGCGGGCCTCGCGTTCCTGACGGAATCCGCGGTGGTCGGCTGGAGCGTCATCGGCATCGTCGCCCTCAACGCCGTCGTGGCCGTGCTCCAGGAGCGCCAGGCGACGCACGCGGTCGAGGCCCTCGAGGGCTACCTCCCGGCCCGGGCCCGGGTCCGTCGGGACGGCGGCGTGCTCGACGTCGCCGCAGCGGATCTGGTGCCCGGCGACGTCGTGGTCGTCATGGAAGGGGACCGTGTCTCGGCGGACGCGCGGATCCTCTCCGGTGCGGTCGACGTCGATGCGTCCGCGCTCACGGGGGAGTCCGCTCCCGTCCACCGGGAGGCCTTCGGCGCGCCGGCCGACCGGCTGCTCGACGCTGCCGACCGGCTCTTCTCCGGCACCGGCTGCATCGCTGGTCGCGCGGACGCGGTCGTCACCGCGACGGGCGCCCGGACGGAGCTCGGCCGCATCGCCACCCTCTCCCAGCACGCTCGAGCGGGGGAGGAGAGCCCGCTCGAGCGGCAGGTGCGGCGCGCCACCTGGGTGATCGCGATCGTCGCCGTCGGGGTCGGCGTCCTGTTCCTGCCGCTCGGCCTGCTCGCCGGCCTGAGCCTGCCGAACGCCGCCCTGTTCTCGGTCGGCCTGCTCGTCGCGAACGTGCCGGAGGGGCTGCTGCCGACCATCACGTTGGCGCTCGCGATCGGCGTCCGAGTGCTCGCTCGGCGCGGCGCGGTCGTGAAGCGGCTCTCCGCGGTGGAGACGCTCGGCTCGACCACCGTGATCTGCACGGACAAGACCGGCACCCTCACCACGAACCGCATGCGGGTCGCCGAGGTGTGGGTCGACGGCGCGACGCTCGAGCCCGACGACCCGGCCGTGCCGCGGGCCCTGCTCGAGGTGCTGGCCGACTGCAATCAGCTCGAGGTGTCGCACGACCCCATGGAGACGGCCCTCCGCGACGCCGCTGCCGCCGTCGGCATCCCGGCGCGCGGGCCCGTCGCCGTTCTCCCGTTCGACGTCCGCCGCCGGCGGATGAGCGTCGTGATCCGCACCGAGACCGGTCACCTCGTCGAGACCAAGGGCGCTCCCGAGCAGCTGCTCGAGCGGTGCACCGCGCTCGGGAGCGGCGGCGGCAGGCCGATGACCGCCGGAGACGCCGCCGCGGTCCGAACCGCGCTCCAGGCGCTCACCGGACGCGGCCTCCGGGTTCTCGCGGTCGCCGCGCGTCGGACGAGCGGTGTGCCGCGGAACGCGGACGAGGCCGAGACCGGGCTGGGCCTACTCGGACTCGTGGCCCTCCTCGACCCGCCGCGTCCCGGCGTCCGCGAGGCGGTCGCCGCCTGCCATGAGGCGGGCATCCGCGTCCACGTCATCACCGGCGACAACGGCGCCACAGCCGCGGAGATCGCCCGCCAGGTCGGGATCCGCACAGCGCGGGTGATCTCCGGAGCCGAGGCGGACGCGATGTCGGAGCCGGAGCTGGACGCGCTCCTCGCGGGCGACGACGAGTTCGTGTTCGCCCGCGCCACCCCCGAGGGCAAGCTGCGGATCGCGGAGGCGCTGAAGGCGAACGGCGAGACCGTCGCGATGACGGGCGACGGGGTGAATGACGCGCCGGCGCTCCACGCCGCGGACATCGGCGTCGCGATGGGCCGGTCGGGCACGGATGTCGCCCGGGCCGCCGCGACCATGGTCCTGCTCGACGACGACTTCGGCACCATCGTCGCCGCGATCCGGGAGGGACGCCGGGTCTACGCCGACCTGCGCAAGTTCGTGCTCTACGTGTTCGTCCATCTGATGCCGGAGGTGGTGCCGTTCCTCGTCTTCGCGCTCGCCGGCGGCGCGGTCCCGCTGCCGCTGACGGCGCTGCAGATCCTCGCGATCGACCTCGGCACCGAGCTGCTCCCCGCACTCGCGCTCGGCCGGGAGGCGGCGGAGCCGGATGTGATGCGGAGGCGGCCCCGGCCACGGACCGAACCGCTCATCACCCGCACGCTCCTCGTCCGCGCCTGGGGGCTGATGGGCGTGCTGTCCGCCGGGCTCGCGCTCCTCGCGTTCTTCGCCGTGCTGCTCGCGGGCGGTTGGACGCCCGGGGCGCCGACCGGGCCAGGCACCCTTCTGCACGGGACGTACCTGCAGGCGACGAGCGCAGCCTTCGCGGCGATCGTCGTGTGCCAGATCGGCACCGCGTTCGCGGCACGGACGGAGCGGGCGTCGCTCGCCTCGATCGGCGTGCTGAGCAATCGCCCGCTGCTCGTCGCGATCGGCGTCGAACTGCTGTTCGTGGTCGTGCTCACGACCGTTCCGCCGCTGCAGGTCGCCTTCGGCACCGCACTGCTGCCGCTGTGGGTCTGGGCGGTGCTCGTCCCGTTCCCCCTGCTCGTGTGGGCGCCCGACGAGCTCGTCCGGGCGCTGCGGCGCCGACGGGACGGCGACCGGTGACGCCCGACGTCGACGGACGTCCGACGCCGGAGGTGCTCATCGCGCAGCGGATCGCTCGAGAACCGAGCGGGGCGGGGCGACGCACGCGGTCCTACACTGGCGATTCCCCGCCGCCTCCCCGGCGGGGCGCCCAGCCGGGAGGTGCCGTGAGTGATCCCGGACTGCCCCTCGACGAGCCGCGCGTCGACTTCGACCGGCGGCTCTCCGACCTGGTCCACGCGGCGAACGACGTGCTCGCCACGCAGCGCAGGCTGCGCGCACTGCTGCGTGCGAACCAGGCGATCACCGCGCAGCTCGACCTCGACTCGGTGCTCCGCAGCGTCGTCGAGGCCGCTCGCCAGCTCACCGGGGCCCGGTACGGCGCCATCGGCGTCATCGGCGAGCACGGCGGTCTCGACCGCTTCGTCCACGCCGGCATGGACGAAGCCCATGTCGAGCGGATCGGGCGTCTGCCGCGGGGCGAGGGGCTGCTTGGCGCCGTCATCACGGAGGCGCGACCGATCCGCATCCCCGACATCGGCGCGGACCCGCGTTCCGTCGGGTTCCCCGACGGGCACCCGCCGATGCACGACTTCCTCGGCGTCCCGGTCCGGGTGCGCGGGATCGTCTACGGCAACCTCTACCTCTCCGGTCATCCGGACGGCGCGTTCACCGACGAGGACGAGCAGCTGGTGCGATCGCTCGCCGCATCCGCAGGGTTCGCGGTCGAGAACGCGCGGCTCTACCGCGATGTGCAGCGACGTGAGGCCTGGGCCGCCGCCTCCGCGCAGATCACCGCTCGCCTCCTGGCGCCGGAGGAGGGGGACGCGCTCCCGCTCATCGCGGAGCGGACGCGGCAGCTCGCGCAGGCGATGAGCACCTTCGTCCTGCTGGTGGCCGACGACCCGGAGCAGGTCCACGTCGTGAGCGTCGGCGGAGCGGACCCGAACGGCGTCGCCGGCGCGATCCGGCCGCTGTCCGACACGCTCGCGACGGAAGTCCTGCGGACGGGCGCGCCCCGGCGCTTCGAGGAGCAGGACCTCCGTGACCTCGGCGACGCCCGCTTCGACGCCTTCGGGCCGGTCATGGCGCTGCCCCTCCTGACCGACGACCGGACGATCGGCACCGTCGTCGTCGCGAGGGCTCCGGGCGAACCGGCGTTCACCGACGCCGACCTCGCCGCCGCCGCGGACTTCGTCGGGCGCGCCGCCGTCGCCCTCGAGCTCGTCCGGGTTCGGGAGCAGGCCGATCGGGTCCTGCTGTTCGAGGACCGCGCCCGCATCGCCCGGGACCTGCACGACCGGGTCATCCAGCAGCTCTTCGCCACCGGGATGCAGCTCCAGGCCGTGCTCGGGACCCTGGACGCCGGTCCGAACGCCGACCGCGTCGACGCCGCGATCACGAGCCTCGACGAGTCGATCAGCCAGATCCGCCGAGTGATCTTCACCCTGCAGTCGCCCGGACGCACCACGAAGCACGTGACCGGCCGTCAGCGGCTCATCGACCTCATCGAGCGGCGCAGCGCCGCCCTGTCGGTCGAGCCGTCGGTGACGGTCACCGGTCCGGTCGACTCGGTGCTCGACGGCGACCTCGCCGACGACGTGCTGGCCGTCGTCGGCGAGGGGATGTCGAACGCCGTCAAGCACGCCGCCGCCGAGGACATCGCGATCGATGTCGCCGCCGACGCCCGGGGCGTGACCGTGACCGTGACGGTGGCGAACGGCGGCCGAGCCCCGACCGACGGCGGGCGGCGCAGCGGCCTGCGCAACCTCGAGGAGCGCGCCGCCCGCCGCAACGGCTCGATGCGGCTCGAGCCGGAGGACGGACGGACCGTTCTCACCTGGTCCGTCCCGGTGAACGGGGACGACGACGCCTGAGCCGGGACCAAGGGCCCTGGTCCGGTGCCGCCCCGTGCAGGAGCATCGAAGGGACACCTCGGCCGCGGCGGGACCGGGCCACGACGTCGTCCGGGAGGGCGCAGCGCATGAGCGACGAGATCACCGTGTTCCTCGTCGACGACCACGAGCTCGTCCGGCGGGGCGTCGCCGAGCTGCTCGATGCCGAGCCCGGCATCCGCGTGGTCGGCGAGGCCGGCAGCATCGAGCAGGCGCGAGGGCGGATCGGCGCGACCGCGCCCGCGATCGCGCTGCTCGACGTTCGCCTGCCGGACGGCAGCGGGATCGACCTCTGCCGCGAGCTCCGGACGCGCATGCCGGCGGTGCGCTGCGTCATGCTCACCGCCTACGACGACGACGAGGCGATGATCGCGGCCGTCATCGCGGACGCGGCCGGCTACGTCCTGAAGGACATCCGCGGCAGCGGCCTCGTCGAGGTCCTCCGGCGCGTCGCGACCGGCAGGTCCGCCCTCGACCCCGCGCTCGTCCGGGCCGTCCGGGCCCGACTCCGGAACGCCTCGTCCGGCGACCCGCGGCTCGCCTCGCTCAACCCGCGCGAGCGGGAGGTGCTCGCGCTCATCGCCGACGGCCTCTCCAACCGGCAGATCGGCAACCGGCTCGCGCTGACGGAGAAGACGGTGAAGAACTACGTCTCGAGCATGCTCGCGAAGCTCGGGCTGCAGAGCAGGACCCAGGCGGCGGTGCTGCACCTCGAGACGCGACGGGCACGGCCGCTCACGGCGCGCTGACTGCACGCCGGCTGTGCGGCGCGGTCCGACGGCGCCGCGCGGTGGCGGCGGTCATGAGGACACGACGATGCGGTCGTCGACGTCGGTCACGTGCGGCGATGCCCACGCGGCCGCTTCCGCCTGCCGCCGCTCCGCGAACGAGCGCACCCGGCCCTCGAGGACGGCCGTCGTCCCCTCCACCCGCACCGTCACGTGCTGGGCGTCGATCACCGCGTTGCGGCGGATCGCCGCCCGGATGCGCTCCTGCGCGTCCTCGGCGGAGGGGCGGCGCTCGAGCTCCAACCGGCTGTCGATCCCGCGTACGCCGCGCAGCCGTTCCACGGCCCGCCGGGCGCCGACCCGCTGCGCGTTCGTCCGCACCGTGCCTGTGAGGACGACGACCCCGTTCCGCACCACGATCCCGACCGCCTCGTCCGGGATCTCCGCGTCGTCCTGCAGGGCTCGGGACACGGCGGCGGCGAGGTCGTCGTCGTGCACGGCGTCGGCGACGGCCGGTCGCACGCGGATGTCGTCGGCGACCGCCCGCACGCCGCGGACGCGGAGCGCTGCCCGCTCGGCGGTCATCCGCTGCGCGAAGGAGTCGACGGTGCCGGTGAGCGTGACCGCGCCGTGCTCGACGGCGACGCCGATGTCCGCGACGTCGACCCCGGGGGCCCACTCGAGCTCCTCGATGACGGTCTGCTGCAGCTGGTGATCGGCGATCGACGCCGTGCCGGACGTGCTCATGCCCGCATCGTCCGGGGGGGACGCCGACCGGCGCAGTGCCGAAGGTCCCGGCGGCCGGGCGGACCAAGTGCCCTGGTCCGCGGCGGCGGCGGGCGGCACGCTGACGGCATGACGAGCACACCGCCGCGGGGTGCCGGCGCCTCGGTCGCCGACGGTCCCCGCCGCGTGCTCGTCGGCGTCGACGCCTCGTCGGACGCCGCAGCGGCGCTCCACGCGGGCGCGTGCGCGGCGACCGCGATCGGCGCCGAGCTCCTCGCCCTGACGGCGTGGGCGGAGACGCCACCGCTCGGCGTGGAGCTCGGCGTCGACGCCGACCGCGTCGTGATCGAGCGGCTGCAGCGCGAGGTGGAGCCGATCGCCGCCGTGTTCCCGTCGCTGCCGATCCGGACGCGGGTCGTGCACGGGGAGGCGGCGCGGGCGCTGCTGACCGCCGGCATGGACGCGGATCTGCTCGTCGTCGGGGCGCGCGGGCGCGGCGGCTTCCCGGGCCTGCCGCTCGGCTCCACCGCGATGCTCTGCGTGCTGCACGCCCCCGCCCCCGTCCTCGTCGTCCGCTCCTCCTCGAGCGGACCCGCCTTCGACGCGGCCGACGCCCCCGGGTCCAGGCGCGTCGTCGTCGGCGTCGCGGCCGCGACGACGCACTCCGCGGCCGCGCTGCGCGACGCCGCCCGCGCCGCGCAGGAGCTCGACGCGTCGCTCGAGGTCGTCACCGCGTGGCAGGCGCCCGAGCAGCTGCCCGGCCCCGTGCCGGCGGTGACGGACCGGGTCCGGACGACCGCGGCGGCGCGGCAGGCGGCGGCCGTCCGCGAGGCCTTCCCGGACGGTCCGCCGCCGCGGCTCCGCGAGACGCTGCAGGAGGGCGGGGCCGCCGCCGTGCTCGTGGCCGAGAGCGCCCGCAGCGACCTCCTCGTCGTCGGCGGGGACAGCAGGAACGCCCTGACCGGCGTGCTGCTCGGTCCCGTGGCGCTGACGAGCGTCATGCACGCCTCCTGCCCGGTGCTCGTCGTGCGCGGCGGGAGGCGCGGATGACGGGCCGGTCCGCGGCGCCGGCGGCGAACGCCGCGCCGCCTCCGGCGACCGCGGAGCGCGTCCTGCTCGTCGCGGGCGGGGACGCCGCCGCGTTCGCGGCCGCCCGCTGGGTCGCCCGGAGGGCGCAGCAGCACCCGATCGCGGTGACGCTGGTCGCGGTGCCGGACGACGAGCACGTCGACCCGGTCGAGCGCACGGCGACCGTGCTGCGCGGCGCCGCGCCGCACCTGCCCCTCACCGTGCGGATGCCGCGCGGCCCGATCCGCTCGGTGCTGAGCGGCGTCGCGTCCCGTCAGGACCTCGTCGTGCTCGGCACGAACCGCGTCACCGCCATGACGCACGTGCTGCCGCCCACCCTCGCCGTGCGCCTCGCCGAGTCGGTGCGGCGGCCGGTCGTGCTGGTGCCGCGGGGCTGGCAGGACGACGGCGGCGACGTCGTGGTCGGGGTCGTCGACGACGGCAGCGACGGCGACGCGATCGACTTCGCCGTGCAGGAGGCCTCGGCGACGGGGCGGTGCCTGCGCCTCGCCCACGTCTGGCGGCTGTCCGCCGTCGTGACGCCCGTGTTCCCCGCGGCGATCGACGCCGCCCCGATCCGGGACGAGCACCGGCGCCTGCTCGACCGCGTCGCCGACCGGGTGCGCGCCGCGGCGCCGGCGCTCGAGGTGTCGACGACCCTCGTGCACGGCGAGCCGAACGTCGACGTCGTCCGCTCGGGCGTGGGCGCGTCGCTCGTGGTCGTCGGCTCCCACGAGTACTCCGCCGTCGACCGCGTGCTGCTCCGCTCGGTCGGCAGGGCGCTCGCGGAGCGGCCGCCGTGCCCGGTCGCGATCGTCCCGCCGCGCAGGACGCGGTCGTGAGCTCCTCGGCGCGCCCGGGACGGCGGCCGCGAGCGCTGCCCGCACGGGCGACGCTGCCGGAGCACCGCCGGGTCGCCCTCGTGCTCGACGGTGCGGCCGCGGACGCCGACGTCGTCCGATGGGCGGCGGACTGGGGCGGGCGTCGCGTCGTCGACGTCGACCTCCTCGCCCTCGTGACCGAGCGCCCGCACCGCACCTTCGCCGCGCGGGCGGGGTCGGCGGCCGAGGCGCTCCGCGCCGCCGGCGAGCGGCTCGCGGTCGGCGAGCCCTCCGCCGACGTCCGCGACCACCTGCTGACCGCCGGGCTCGGCCGGTCGCTGCCGCCGTTCCTCGTCGGGCGGGACCTGCTCGTCCTCGGCGCGCGCGGCACCCGCCGCCGGCGGCGCACGGTCCGCGTCGCGCAGCGGACCGGGGTCGCCGTGGTGCTCGTGCCGCACCCGTGGGCCGCGGTCGGCGCGTCGGTCGTCCTCGCCGGCGCACCCCGCGCCGCGGCGACGGCGCTCGCGTTCGCCCGTCGCGAAGCGGCGGCGGCCGGTCAGCCGCTCGTGCTCGCCCCCGGGGCCGTCCTGCCGGTGTCGGCGTCGCTCGTCGTGGTCGACGGCGGTTCGGCGACGCCGCGCGCCGCGACCGCCGCACGGCTCGCGCTGGACGCCGGGGTCCCGGTCGCCGTCGTCCCGAGGGGACGCTGACCGTCGTCGTCGTCGTCGACGACGAGCCGGTCGCGCACGGCGGAGACGTGCGGCGAGGACCATGCCGCGAGCACGATCCGGTGGCGGTCCGACGGCGTCCGCACCGTCCCCGTGAGCACCGCCTCCGTCCCCTGCACGTCGATCTCGACGGCCGACGCGTCGACGTCGGCGGTCCCGAGCAGCGCGCGACGGATCGTCGCCGCGGCGTCGGGGGAGGCGGATCGCGGCGTGACGCCGATCTCGGCGTGCACGGCCCGGACGCCCGCGAGGCGGGCGACCCGCCGGACGGCCGCGTCGCGCTCGGCGTGGTCCGCGACCTCGCCGTGCAGCGTCACCACGCCGTCGCGCACGGCGGCGGCGACGGAGCCGGGCCGGAGGTCGGCGTCGCGATCGAGCGCCGCGACGACCGTCTCCGCGACGTCCCGGTCGCTGCGCCGCCCCCAGCGGGAGCGCCGCGCGTCGAGCTCGTCGACGACCGCGCGGACGCCGTGGACGCCGAGCGCCGTCGTCCGGGCGGCGAGCGCCTCGGCGGCGCGCACGGGTTCGCCGGCGAGGACGACGACCCCGTCGTGCACGGCGACCGCGATGCGCGCCGCGTCGACGCCGGGGCTCCGCTCGAGCGCCTCGCGGACGGCGTGCTGCAGGTCGTGGTCGGACGGCGCGGGCGCGGTCCCGCCGGAGGTCGTCGGCATGCGCGGCGGCGACGCGCTCAGGACCGGGGGAGGGGGCCGACGTCCTCCGGGGTGCGGCCGGCCGGCACGGGGAGGAGCGTCGCCGCCCACCGCGCCGCCCGCTCGACCTCGCCGTCGACGACCGGACCCTGCGTGCCCTTCACGAGGAACGCCTCCGTGCCGACGACGCGGATGCCCCGGTGCCGGGCGATCCGCGCCGCGGCGGCCGCGGCGCCGCGGGGGAAGCGCGGCGCCCGCTCGACCCGGGTCGTGAACGCGGCGAGGTCGAAGGAGGCCGACGCGTCCAGCGCGTCGAGCCACTCCCGGACCCCGCGCACCGCCCGGTCGGGCGATGCGCCCTGGTGCACGGCCTCCTTGCGCGACTGCGCGGTGGGGAGCGAGAACCCGTGGGTCGGCGCCCCGACGATCACGAGGCGCACGTCGCTCCCGGGCAGCGCGGGCGCGACCGAGGCCCCGACCACGTCCACGTCGGCGACGGGACGCAGCGCGTGCGCGACCGCCCAGCCGATGCGCTCCGTGTTCCCGAACATCGACTCCAGCACGACCAGCACCCGCACGAGCGACTCCTTCCACCGGCTCGCATCGTCCCGCGCGGGCGGCGCTCCCGCCCGGGGCGAAGGTCCCGACCCCGCGGGGCGGTTCAGAGCACGAGCAGACCGTGCGACCGCAGCCGGGCGCGGACGCGGTCCTGCGTCTCCGCGTCGGGCGGCCGCACGCCGTGCAGGGAGTACGGGATGCCGAGCGCGTCCCACTTGTGCTCGCCGAGCTGGTGGAACGGCAGCACCTCGACGCGGTCCACGGTCGGCCACCGCGCGACGATCCGGCCGACCGCGTCGACGTTCTCGTCCGCGTCCGTCAGCCCCGGGACGAGCACGAACCGGATCCACATGCGGTCGCCCCGCGCCGCCAGCCGGTCGCCGAACGCCACCGTCGGGGCGAGCTCGCCGCCGGTGACGGCGCGGTAGGTGTCGGCGAGGCCCGACTTCACGTCGAGGAGGACGAGATCGGTGACGTCGAGGAGCTCGTCGTCCGCGTCGGCGCCGAGGAAGCCCGAGGTGTCCAGCGCGGTGCGCACGCCCATGCGGCGGCAGGCGGTGAAGAGCTCGCGGACGACGTCGGGCTGCCGGAGCGGTTCGCCGCCGCTCAGGGTGACGCCCCCGCCGGTCGCGGTGAACACGGGCCGGTAGCGGCGGACCAGCTCGACCAGGTCGCCGACCGGGGTCGGCGTGCCGTCCTCGAAGCGCCACGTGTCCGGGTTGTGGCAGTACCGGCAGCGGAGCGGGCAGCCGGAGAGGAAGACGGTGAGCCGCGTGCCCGGGCCGTCCACGGCGGTCGCGAGCTCCCACGAGTGGACGCTCGCCGTCACGCCGCTCGGGGCGGTCGGCGGGGGAGCGGCGACGACGGGCGGCGGCAGGCGGGTCACGGCCGGCTCACACGGACTCGTGGAAGGTGCGGCTGATCACGTCGAGCTGCTGCTCGCGGGTCAGCCGGATGAAGCGGACGGCGTACCCGGAGACCCGGATCGTCAGCTCCGGGTACCGGTCCGGATGCGCCATGGCGTCCTCCAGCGTCGACCGGTTCAGCACGTTGACGTTGAGGTGGTAGCCGCCGGCGGCCGTGTACGCGTCGAGCAGGCCGGTGAGGTTCCCGACCCGCTCCTCCTCGGTCCGCCCGAGCCCCTGCGGCACGATCGTGCTCGTCAGTGAGATCCCGTCCCGGGCGTCCGCGAACGGGAGCTTCGCGACGCTCAGCGCCGCCGCGAGCATGCCGTGCACGTCGCGGCCGTTCATCGGGTTCGCGCCCGGCGCGGACGGCGCGCCGGCCGGGCGCCCGTCGGGCGTCGCACCCGTGTGCCTGCCGTAGACGACGTTCGACGTGATCGTCAGCACCGACTGCGTGTGCACCGCGTCGCGGTACGCCGGATGGCGGCGGAGGCGCTCCATGAAGGCGTGGACGATGGACACGGCGATGGCGTCGACGCGGTCGTCGTCGTTGCCGTACGCCGGGAAGTCGCCCTCGACGCGGTAGTCGACCGCCAGCCCGCTCTCGTCGCGCACGGGGTGCACCCGTGCGTCGCGGATCGCCGAGAGCGAGTCCGTCGCCACGCTCAGGCCCGCGATGCCGCACGCGAGGGTCCGGAGGACGTCGCGGTCGTGCAGCGCCATCTCGAGCCGCTCGTACGCGTACTTGTCGTGCATGAAGTGGATGCAGTTCAGCGCCTCGACGTAGGTCGCCGCGAGCCAGTCGAGCTCGCGCAGGTAGGCGGTCCAGACCTCGTCGAAGTCGAGGACGTCGCCCATGAGCGGCACGGTGACCGGGCCGATCTGCTCGCCGGAGACCTCGTCGCGGCCGCCGTTGATCGCGTAGAGCAGGGCCTTCGCGACGTTCACCCGGGCGCCGAAGAACTGCATCTGCTTCCCGACCCGCATCGGCGAGACGCAGCAGGCGATCGCGGCGTCGTCGCCGCAGGCGCCGCGGATCGCCCGGTCCGACTCGTACTGGATCGAGGACGTGTCGATCGACACCTTCGCGCAGAAGCGCTTGAAGCCCTCCGGCAGCCCCGAGTCCCACAGCACCGTGAGGTTCGGCTCGGGTGCGGGCCCCAGGTCGTAGAGCGTCTGCAGGAACCGGAACGAGGTGCGCGTCACGAGCGGGCGCCCGTCCTCGGCGAGGCCGCCGATGGACTCCGTCACCCAGGTGGGATCGCCGGAGAAGAGCTCGTCGTACTCCGGCGTGCGGAGGAAGCGGACGATGCGCAGCTTGATGACGAGGTCGTCGACGAGCTCCTGCGCGCGCCGCTCGTCGATCAGGCCGCGGTCGAGGTCGCGCTGGAGGTAGACGTCGAGGAAGGTGGAGACGCGGCCGAGCGACATCGCCGCTCCGTTCTGCTCCTTGATCGCGGCGAGGTAGCCGAAGTACAGCCACTGCACCGCCTCCCGGCCCGTCCGGGCGGGGCCGCGGATGTCGAAGCCGTACCGCTCGGCCATCGTCCGCAGGTCCTCGAGGGCGCGGATCTGCTCCGCGACCTCCTCGCGCAGGCGGATCGTCGGCTCGTCGGAGTAGCGCAGGTCGAGCTCGGCGCGCTCCTCGCGCTTCGCCGCGACGAGGGCGTCGACCCCGTAGAGCGGGACCCGCCGGTAGTCGCCGATGATCCGGCCGCGGCCGTAGGCGTCCGGGAGGCCCGTCACGACGCCGCTGCGCCGGGCGCGGAGGACGGCGGCCGGGTAGACGTCGAAGACGCCGTCGTTGTGGGTCCTGCGGTAGCGCGTGAAGATCGTCTCGAGCGCGGGATCGACCGGGTAGCCGTACGTCTCGAGCTCCTTCGCCACGAGGCGCCAGCCGCCGAACGGCATGATCGCGCGCTTCAGCGGCGCGTCGGTCTGCAGCCCGACGATCAGCTCGTGCTCCCGGTCGATCCAGCCGGGCGCGTGCGCGAGGATCGACGACGGGGTCGTCGCGTCGACGTCGAGGACGCCGCGCCGGCGCTCCTCCGGCAGCAGCGCCGCGATCCTCGCCCAGAGGGCGGTGGTCCTCGGCGTCGGGCCCTCGAGGAAGCCGGCGTCGCCGAGGTACGGCCGGACGTTGCGCTGGATGAAGTCCCGCACGTCGATCCGGTCCTGCCAGGCGCCGGCGACGAGACCGCGCCACGCCTCCTCCGTCCCCGCATCGACGGCGCGGGCGCTGGTGACGGTCATGGGGCTCCTTCCGACGCGCGCACCCTACGAGCGGCCGGCGCGGGCCGGACGGGCCCTTCGTCCCTGGCACGGCGGCGCGGCGGGAGGGAGCGTCGTGATCGACCGACCTGTGGAGGAGGAGCCCCCCATGAGCACCGCGCAGCATCCGACGACCACGACCACGACCTCGACCTCCACCTCGACGGCGCCGTCTGGGGTCCGGGGTCCGGAACGCGTGCTCCTCGCGACCGACGGGGGCATGGCCGGCGTCGCCGCCGTCCGGTGGCTCGCGGAGCGGTCCGTCCATCACTCGCTCGAGATCGAAGCGGTCCGCGTCGTGCCGGGCGGCGGCACCGTCCTCTCCGGCGGCGCGGCCGCCGACCTCGTCGATGCGGAGGGGTCGATGACCGAGGTGCGCGATCTGCTGCACCACCTGGCGCCGCGGAGCGCCGTCCGCACGGAGGTCGTCCCCGGCGAGGCGATCGACGTGCTGCACCGCCGCGCGGCCGGCGCCGACCTGGTGGTGGTGGGGACCAACCGCACCTCGCGGGGCGTGCCGCACCTGGTCGCGTCGTTCGCGGCGCGGCTGGTCGACGGCTCAGCGCGGCCGGTCGTGATCGTCCCGCGCGGCTGGACGCCCTCGGCGGGTCCGGTCGTGCTGGGCGCCCTCGCGGACGGCAGCGACGACGCGGCGATCGGGTTCGCGGCGGCCGAGGCCGCGGCGCTCGGCCGGCACCTCGTGCTCGTGCACGCGTGGCGGATCGCAGCGCTGTCGGCGCCGGGCGGGGGCATCGACCTCGATGAGCAGGCGATCGAGAGCGCGGAGAGCGCGAAGCTGAGCGAGCTGTCCGACCGGCTCCGCACCGCGCACCCGGGGCTGCGCGTCGCGCCGGTGCTCGACCGCGACGACCCCGTCCACGCGCTCGCCGTGGCGAGCCGCGGCGCCGTGCTCGTCGTGCTCGGCACGCACGGCCTCACCGCCGTGGACCGGCTGCTGCTCCGGTCGGTCAGCCGCGAGGTGCTCGAGCGGCCCGCGTGCCCGGTCGCGATCGTGCCGCACCCCTGACCGGGCTCGGCGCCGCTCGGCGCCGCTCAGCGCCGCCGGCGGCTCCAGGCGAGGTAGGCGCCGAGCACCCCGACGGCGCCGAGCCCGGCGTCGAGCAGCGACCGGGACAGCGCGCGGTCGCGGCCCGGCACCGGCCCGAGCAGCTGCCCGACGCCGGTGATCAGGGCGGCGGTGACGACGCCGACGACGAGCCGGTCGCCGACCCGCTCGATCCGGCCGACGAGCGGCTCGAGCTCGTCCGCGCGGAGGTGGACGGCGATGCCGTCGGCGTCCAGCCGCGCGAGCGCCTCCCGCACGTGCTCGGGGAGCTCGACGCCGAGCGCGGCCGCGTCGGCGGCGGCGCGCAGCAGCCGACGCAGGAGCGCCGAGGCGGACGATCGGCGTCGGACCAGCCGGGCCGCGTACGGCCGGAGCGCCGCCCCGAGGTCGAAGTCGGGCTCGAGCCGGGCGCCGATGTCGTCGACGATCAGCAGCGCGCGCACGAGCAGTGCGACGTCCGGCGGCAGGCGCAGGCGGTTGCGGCGCAGCAGCACCATGAGCCGGAGCAGCAGCGGCGTCATCCGCACGGCACCGAGCGTGCGACCGGTCCAGGTCCGCATGAACCGCGCGACGTCGTCGCGGAGCGTGCCGGGACCGGTCGCCCGAGGCCCCGAGCACAGGGCGGTCAGCGCCGCGGCGCACTCGCCCGCGTCCCCGCGGGCGAGTGCGACGAAGAGGTCGGCGAGGCGGCGCTGCACCGCCTCGTCGAGGCGACCGACCATCCCGAAGTCGATGAGGGCGATCCGGCCGTCCGGCTCGACGAAGAGGTTGCCGGGATGCGGGTCGGCGTGGAAGAACCCGTCGACGAAGATCATCCGCGCGAGCGCGTCGATGGCGGTCGCGATCACCGCCCGGCGGTCGACCCGCTGCGCGTCGAGCGCCGCGAGGTCGTCGACCTTGATCCCGCGCATGCGGTCGAGCGTCAGGACGCGCGACGTCGACGTCGACCGGTGCACGGCGGGGATGCGGATCCTCGGATCGCCGGCGAACGCGGCGCCGAACCGCTCCGCGTGCTCCGCCTCCCTGCGGTAGTCCAGTTCCGCCCGCAGCGACCGGCCGAACTCGGCGGCGAGCCCCGGGAGGTCGTGCTCGCGCGCGGCCCGCCACCGCCGCGCGGCGCGGTCCGCCAGGTCCTGCACGATGTCGAGGTCGACGTCGACGAGCGCGACGACGCCCGGCCGGCGGACCTTGACGACCACCTCCGTCCCGTCGTGCAGCACCGCGGCGTGCGCCTGGCCGAGGGAGGCGCACGCGAGCGGGACGGTGTCGAACGCGCCGAACAGCTCGTCGACGGGCGCGCCGAGCTCGTGCTCCAGGACGACGCGGACCTCGTCCCACGGCACCGCCTCGGCGGCGTCCTGCAGGCGCTCCAGTTCCGCGACGTACTCGGGCGGCAGCAGGTCGCGCCGCATGGACAGCAGCTGACCGAGCTTGACGAAGGTCGGCCCGAGCTCCTCGAGCGCCGCGCGGACCTCCCGCGCCCGGGCGCTCCGGCTCGTCGGCCGGCCCGCGTCGACCGCGTCCTCGTCCGGGTGCCGCCCGACGCCGAGGCCGGCGGCGAACCAGCCGAGACCGTGACGCCCGAGCACCGCGGCGATGCGCCGGTAGCGCTCGCCGTGCTCGGGCGTCATCGCGGCGGCTCGCCTCAGGCGGCCGTCGCGGTCGCGGGAGGCGTGGCCCCGATCTCGATGCGCTTCGGCGCCGGCAGCGACTTGAACGGCACCGTCACGGTGAGGACCCCCTGCTCGAAGGCGGCGGCGATGTGCTCGGTGTCCGCCTCCTCGGGCAGCGCGATCCGGCGGTAGACGCTGCTCGACGTCTCGCGGACGACGTACCGCTTCTTCCGGTCCTCCTCCTTCTCGTGCCGCTCGGCCTGGATGACGAGCGCGTCGCCGTCGAGGTCGATCGAGATGTCGGACCGCTCGAAGTCGGGCAGGTGCGCCTCGACGGTCAGCTTCGAATCGTCCTCCGTCCAGACGTCCATCGCCGGCAGGCGGGCGCCGCGGAACGGCGTCGTCCAGCCGTCGCCGAACAGCTGCTTCTGCAGGTTCGACAGCTCGAGGAACGGGTCGAACCTCGCGAGGTTGCGGGACATGCGTGCTCCTTCCTTCTCCGCCGCAGGACGCGGCGACCGCACCGTACGGAGGCGGCGGCGACCGCTGCAGGGCCTTTGGTCCGCGGCGCCGCGGGGGTCGAAGGCCTCTCGCCGCCCGCCGACGGGGCCGGGAGCCTCATCGTCGACGACCAGGAGGAGGCCGCATGGGCAGGATCGGCACCGTCGCGGGATGGGACGGGTCGGCGGCCGCCGACGGCGCCCTGGCGTGGGCGGCGGAGCACGAGTCCCGTGCGGGCGGGGCGCTGCACCTGCTGCGCGTGCTCGGCCTGGAGGGCGGTGCGGAGCCGGTCGAGCGCGTCGCCGCTGCGCGGGAGGCGCTGAGCGCTGCGACGACCGCGGTGCAGGACCGGCATCCGGGGCTCGAGGTCGTCCCCGAGCTCAGCGTCGGCGACCCGATCCGCGAGCTCGCGCGCGCCGCCGGCGGCGACCGGCTGCTGGTGCTCGGCGCGTCGGCCGTCGGCCGTGCGCGTCGGTCCGGGTCGCGGCGGATCCCGATCGCGCTCGCCGCGCGCCAGGAGGGCACGACCGCGGTCGTGCCGATCGGCCTCCGGCCGCCCGGCGGCGTGGTCGCCGTGGTGAGCGCCCGCGAGCACAGCCGTCCGACGATCGACTTCGCGGTCGCCGCGGCGGCGGAGCGCGGGGAGCCGCTGACGATCCTCCGCCTGCACGACCCGCACGATCTGGAGCTCGACCCGCCCGGCGCCCTGCTCGCCGCCGAGGTGGACCGGATCCGCGATCGAGCGCCGTCCGTCGACGTCCGCGTGGCGCGGGGCTGGGTGAGCACCCCGTACGGGCTCCTGTCCCGGTCCGACGCCGCCTCGCTGCTCGTGCTCGAAGGCGCGCGGCCGAGCGCCGCACCGCCGCGCTACAGCTTCGAGCGCTTGCTCGCCGGCCAGGCCCGCGCGCCGTTCGTCGTCGTGGCGAGGCCCAGCCCGCCCGTCGCGACGACGGTGGCGGCCGCGAAGCTCGCGCTCGCCGTCTGACCCGACGCCGGCCGACCGGTGACCTAGGTCCCTAAGCGCGGACCTCCGCTCACCGGAAGCGTACGGGTGAGCCGGACGGGCCGGCCGCTTCGCAGGAGGAACCGAGAGTGGACCCGCTCGACATCGCGCGCTGGCAGTTCGGCATCACGACCGTCTACCACTTCCTGATGGTGCCGCTGACGCTGGGCCTCGGACCGGTGGTGGGGTTCCTGCAGTGGCGGTGGGTGCGCACGGCCGACGAGCGCTGGCTCCGCCTGACGAAGTTCTTCGGGAAGCTCTACCTCGTCAACTTCATCGTCGGCGTCGCCACCGGCATCGTGCAGGAGTTCCAGTTCGGCATGGCCTGGAGCGAGTACTCGCGGTACGTCGGCGACGTCTTCGGGGCGCCGCTCGCGATGGAGGGCCTCTTCGCGTTCTTCTTCGAGTCGACGTTCCTCGGCCTCTGGATCTTCGGCTGGGGACGGCTGCCGAAGCGGATCCACCTCGCCACGCTCTGGATCGCGGTGCTCGGGTCGATCGTCTCCGCCTTCTTCATCATCGTGGCGAACTCGTGGATGCAGCACCCCGTCGGCGTGCGGCTCGTGGACGGTCGTCCGCGCCTCGTGGACATCTGGGCGGTCCTCACGAACAGCACCGCCCTCGCCGCCTACGCGCACACGATCACGGGCGCCTTCGCCGTCGCCGGCGGCTTCCTGCTCGGCATCGCCTGGTACCAGCTGTGGCGGCGCCGCCACGACGGCATCGACGTCGTCCGGGCGGACCGGACCCTCCACATCGGCAGCGACCCGGACGACGCCGGGCGGGACGTCGCCGACCACGCGGTCTGGATCCGCGCCCTCCGGATCGGCGCCGTCGTCGCGATCGTCGGCTTCGCGGGCGTCGCCGTCACCGGCGACCTGCAGGGCAAGCTCCTGTTCCAGCAGCAGCCGATGAAGATGGCCGTCGCGGAGGCCGCGTGCGAGACCGGCACGGGCTTCTCCGTGCTGTCGATCGGCGACGTCGGATCGACGGACTGCACCGGCGTCACGGCCGTCATCGAGATCCCCGGCCTGCTCTCGTTCCTCGCGAACGGGGACACCACGACCACGGTCGAGGGCGTCAAGGACCTCCTGCCGGCGTACCAGGCCGAGTACGGGCGCACGCTCCCGAAGGGCCCGTTGTACGGCGCCCGGTCGGGGCGGCCCGTCGACTACGTGCCGGACATGCAGGTCACCTACTGGGGGTTCCGCATCATGATCGGCTTCGGGGGCGTCGCCGCCTTCGCGGCGGCCGTGGCGCTCTGGCTCACCCGCCGCGGCACGGTGCCCGCGTCCCGCTGGCTGGCCCGCCTCGCGGTCCTCGGCATCCTCGCGCCGTTCGGCGCGAACGCGGCCGGGTGGATCTTCACCGAGCTGGGTCGGCAGCCGTTCGTCGTCGCACCGAACCCCACGCCCGGCGGGGTCGACGGCGTGTTCATGTTCACGGCGGCCGCCGTCTCGCCGGGGGTCACGAGCGGGGAGCTGCTGTTCTCCCTGATCGGCCTCGCGCTCGTCTACGCCGTGCTGCTCGTCGTCGAGGTCGTCCTGCTCGTCCGGTACGTCCGCGGCGGCGTCGCCGCGGCGATGCCGGAGCTGCGGCGCGAACCCGCCCACGACGAGGACGACGACGTGCTCGCGTTCGCCTACTGATCCCGACCCCTCCGACCCGAAGGACGCCGCCGTGCTGCCCACCGTCTGGTTCGTCGCCATCGCCGTGCTCTGGCTCGGCTACCTGCTGCTCGAGGGGTTCGACCTCGGCGTCGGGATGCACATGCTCGTCACCGCGCGGTCGGAGGGGGAGCGGCGGGTCATGCTGAACACGATCGGCCCCGTCTGGGACGGGAACGAGGTGTGGCTGCTCGTCGCCGGAGCCGGCACCTTCGCCGCGTTCCCCCTCTGGTACGCCTCCCTGTTCTCCGTGCTGTACGTGCCGCTCACCCTGGTGCTGCTCGGCCTCATCGCCCGCGCCGCGGCGATCGAGTTCCGCGGGAAGGTGCACGACGCCCGGTGGGCCCGCGCCTGGGACCTCGCGATCGGCATCGGCTCGGCCGTCACCGCCTTCGGCATCGGCGCCGGACTCGCGCTCACGACGACCGGGCTGCCGATCGACGGCAACGGCGACCGCGTCGGCGGACCGTTCGCCTGGCTGAACGGCTGGGCCGTCCTCGGCGGGCTCGCCGTGGTCGGGTTCTGCCTGGTGCACGGCGCCGCGTTCCTCGCGCTGAAGACGGACGGGTCGGTGCGGCGCCGCGCGGGACGCCTCGTCGTACGCGGTGCGCCCGTCGCCCTGCTCCCGATCGTCGGCTGGGTGCTCGGGGTCGGCCTCCTGACCGGCGGCGTCGTCAGCTGGGCGCTCGTGGTCGTGGCCGTCGTCGCGATCGTGTTCGCCTGGCTGCGCGCGCGGTCGGGCCGGGAGGGCTGGGCCTTCGTCGGCATCGCGGCGTTCCTCGCCGCCGGCGCCGGATCGCTGTTCGCCGCGGTGTACCCGGTCGTCCTGCCCTCGACGATCGATCCGGCGTGGAACCTGACCGTCGCGAACGCGTCGAGCAGCCCGTACACGCTCGGCGTCATGACGGTGGTCGCGGCGTGCGGGCTGCCGCTCGTGCTCGCCTACCAGGCGTGGTCGTACTGGGTGTTCCGGCGCCGCATCGACGTCCGGCACATCCCGGGGCTGCAGGAGCAGCCGGTCCTGCTCCACCGATGAGCGGCCGGAACGGACCGCTCGCCGCGGCGTCGCGCGGCACGGTCGCGCTGCTGGTCCTCGCATCGGCCGTCCGGGCGGTCGGCACCGTCCTGCTCGCGGAGGGCGTCGCCCGCGGCGTCGCCGCCGTCGCCGCGGGCACCGGCGACTGGCGCCTCGCCGTCCTCGCCGGCGGCCTGGGCGCGCTCCTGCGCGCCGCGGCCGTCTGGGCCGGCACCGCCGTCGGCGCCGCGACCGGCGCGGAGCTCGCCGGAGGCCTCCGGCTGCGGATCGGCGCCAGGGCGCTCGGGCCCGGCGCCCCCGACGACGCCGTGCTGCTCGGCGCGCACCGCCTCGACGACCTGCAGCGGTACTGCACCACGGTGCTGCCCGCGCTCGTCGACGCGGCCGTCGTCCCGCTCGTGCTCGGCACGCGGATCCTCCTCGCGGACGCGGTGAGCGGCGTGATCCTCGCCTGCACGCTGCCGCTCGTCCCCGTCTTCATGGCCCTCGTCGGCCTGCACACGCAGGATCGCGTGGAGGCCGCGACCGCGGCGCTGGAACGGCTGGCGGCGCACCTGCTGGAGCTCGCCCGCGGTCTGCCCGTCCTCGTCGGCCTGGGACGGATCGACGAGCAGGCGGCGGTGCTGCGCCGCCTGGCGGACGAGCACCGCCGCCGCACGATGGCGACGCTGCGCGTCGCCTTCCTCTCCTCCCTCGTCCTGGAGCTGGTCGCGACGATCTCGGTCGCCGTCGTCGCGGTCGTCATCGGCATCCGGCTGCTGTCCGGCGACCTGCCGCTCTGGGCCGGTCTGCTCGCGCTCGTGCTCGCCCCCGAGTGCTTCTCGGCGCTGCGCGACGTCGGCGCGGCGTTCCACGCGGGCGACGCCGGGCTCGCCGCGTACGACCGAGCGCGAGCACTCCTCGACGCGCCGGCGGCCGAGGTCCCGGTGCGCACCGGCGACGCCGCCCTGGACGGGCTCATCGTCCGCCACCCCGACCGGGAGCCGGCGATCGCGGGGCTCGACCTCCGGCCGGTGCCCCTCGGCATCACGGCCGTGGTCGGTCCGAGCGGGAGTGGGAAGTCGACGGTGCTCGCCGCCTTCGCCGGCCTGCTCGTCCGGCGGGGCGCCGTGGTCACCGGGACGGTCACGGTCCCGCCGGGCGGCGCGGCGTACCTGCCCCAGCACCCGACGGCGACCGCCGACACGCTCCTCGCGGAGCTCCGGCTCTACGGCCCGCTGCTCACCGACGCGCGCCTGCGCGGCCTGCTCGGGCTCGTCGGACTCGAGGCGGTCGCCGGGGAGGACCCCGGGCGGCTCAGCCCGGGGGAGCTGCGGCGCCTCGGCGTCGCGCGGGTCGCCGCCCGGGTCGAGTCCGGCGCGGACCTCGTGCTGCTCGACGAGCCGACCGCGTCGCTCGACCCGGCGCACCGGACCGCGGTCGAGCAGCTGATCGCCGGACTCCGCGGCCGGGCGACGGTCGTGCTCGCCACGCACGAGTCGTCGACCCTCCGGCTCGCCGACGCGGTGGTCCGACTCGGGGGAGCGTCGGCGACCCCGACGGCCGAGGCGGAGGCCACGGACGCGGCGGTCGGGACTCCCGCCACCGCCGCCGTCCCGGACCCCGTCCGCCGGGCGGGGCTCGGCGGCATCGGGGCGCTGCTGCGGCCCGTGCGCGGGCGGCTCCTCGGGTCCGTCGCGCTCGGGACCGCGACCGCGGCGGCGGCCGCCGCGCTCACCGCCGTTTCCGGGTGGCTCATCGTCCGCGCGGCGGAGCACCCGCCGATCCTGCTCCTCGGCGTCGCCATCGTCGGCGTCCGGTTCTTCGGCCTCGCCCGGGCCGCGCTCCGCTACGCGGAGCGGCTCACCACGCACGACGCCGTCCTCCGGATGGCGGCGCTCCTCCGGGACCGGCTCTGGCGGGGCCTCGCCGCGCACGGGGCGAGGTCGCGGAAGCTGCTGAACGGCGCGACCGCGCTCGAGCTGCTGGTCGTGACGGTCGACCAGGTGCGCGACCTCGTGCCGCGCGTGCTGCTCCCGCCGGCCGTCGCGGTCGTCGTCGCCGTCGCGGCGTGCACGACGACCGCCCTCCTCGTCCCCGCGGCCGCCGCGGTCGTCGTCGCGGGGACGCTGATCGCCTTCGTGGCCGCCCCGGCCGCCGCCCTCCTCCTCGACGGCCGCGCCGAGTCGCGGGCCGTCACCGTCCGGGCGGCGCTCGCCCGACGGTTCGCCGCCATCGTCGCCGCCGCCGACGACCTCGCCGGGAACGGCGTCGGCGGGGCCGCGCTGGCCGTCGTCGAGGACCTCGACGAGCGACTCGTCCGCCTCGACCGGCGGGGGGCGATGGCCAGGGGCGTGGCGGGCGCGCTCGTCGTGCTCGGCAGCGCCGTAGCCGCGCTCGGCGCGCTCGCGGCCGGTGCCGGCGCGTCCGCCCCGGCACCGCTCGTCGGCGTCGTCGTGCTGCTGCCGCTCGCGCTGCCCGAGGCCGCCCTGGCCCTCGTCGACGCCGCGCGGCGCGCACCGGCGCTCGCGGCGGCGTGGACCCGGCTCCGTCCCGTGCTCCGGCGTCCCGCGCCCGCCGGCGTGGTCGATCTCGACGGTCCGCTGCAGGTCGCGGTCCTCGACGGCGTCGCCGCGCGCTGGACGGAGGAGGGCCCGGCCGTGTTCCACCACGTCGACGCGACCCTCCTCCCGGGACGCTGGCTGCGGATCGAGGGACCGTCCGGATCCGGCAAGTCGACGCTGCTGTCCGTGCTGCTCGGCAGCCTGTCCCCATCGGCGGGCCGCTACCTGCTCGACGGCGTCGACGCCGCGGACGCGGGGCCCGCCGCGGTCGCGCGGCAGGTCGCGTGGCTGCCGCAGGACGCGCACGTCTTCGACTCGAGCGTGCGGCGCAACCTGCTGCTCGGCGCGCCGGGCGCGCCGGACGCGGCGCTGTGGGACGTCCTCGACCGGGTGGGACTCGCGGCCCTCGTGCGCTCGCACCCCCTCGGTCTCGACATGCGGGTGGGGGCCGGCGGCCGCGCGCTCTCGGGCGGTCAGCGCGCGCGGCTCGCGCTCGCGCGCACCCTCCTGTCGCCCGCGCGGCTCGTGCTGCTCGACGAGCCGACCGCGCACCTCGACGCCGAGACGGCCGCCGCGGTCATGGGCGAGCTGCGCCGCCAGCTCGCCGATCGGGCGGTCGTGCTCGTCTCCCACCGGCGCGACGACGCGGAGGTCGGCGACGACGTCGTGACCCTCGGCGCGCCGTCCGTGCTCCGGTCCTGAGCCGCAGGCCCTTCGACCCTCCTCCGTCGCGCGCGCCCCGGCGACGCTGGGCGGAGCAGGGGAGGGAGCCCGCCATGACCACGTCCGCACCGGCGACGACCGCGCCCACCGGCCGCCCGCACCGCACCTCCGCCGGCGGCGTGGTGCTGGTCGTCGTCGGCGTCCTGCTCGTCGCGATCGCCACGAGCGTCCTCGCCGCGGCCCTCGCCGTCGGCGCGCGGGATCCGCGCGGCTGGTTCACGTCGCCCACCGCGTCGATCTCGACGGGGACGGTCGCGGTGACGACCGCCGACGTCGCCGGGATCGGCACGCCGGTGCCCGCGCTCCCGGTCGACCTCGGCCGGATCCGCATCCGCGTGCAGGGCGACCGGCCGCTGTTCGTCGGCATCGCGCCGCGCGAGGACGTCGATCGGTACCTGTCGGGCGTCGCCCGCACGGAGGTCGTCGGCGTCGAGAGCCGGCCGTTCCGCGTCGACTACCGCGACGTGCTCGGGTCCAGGACGCCGGACCCGCCCACCGCGCAGGACTTCTGGGTCGCCCGGGCGACGGGGACGGGGTCGCAGGAGGTCGTCTGGCCCGTCCGCGCGGGCCGGTGGGCCGTCGTCGTCATGAACGCGGACGCCACCGCCGGCGTCACCGCGCGCGTGCAGGCGGCGTACGCCACGGATCTGCTCGCCCCGCTCGTCGCCGGTGCGGCCGCGACGGCCGGCGTGCTGCTGCTCGTCGGCGTCCCGCTGCTGCTCACCGGCACCGCCGCGGTCGGTCGCGCGCTCGACCGCGACGCCGCGCCCGAGCCCGGGCAGGGGCCGCCCGTCGTCCTGACCGCGCGGACGGACGCGGCGCCGTCCCGATGGCTGTGGCTGGTGAAGTGGCTGCTCGCCGTGCCGCACCTCGTCCTGCTCGCCGGCCTGTGGATCGCGCTGACGGTGACGACCGCGGCCGCCGGCGTCGTCGTCCTGTTCACCGGACGCTACCCGCGGTCGTGGTTCGCCTTCGACGTCGGGGTGCTCCGGTGGAGCTGGCGCGTCGCGTTCTACGGGTACGCGGCGCTCGGCACGGACCGGTACCCGCCCTTCGCGCTCGCCCCGCGCGACGACTACCCGGCCGACCTCCGCGTCGCGCGGCCCGAGCGGCTGACGAACGGGCTCGTGCTCGTGAAGTGGTGGCTGCTCGCCGTGCCGCACTACCTGGTCCTCGCGGCGCTCACCGGCGGCTGGCTGCTCGTGCCCACCCCGTGGCCGTGGAGCGGCGCCTCACTCAGCTCGGGGATCTCCGTGCTCGGCGTCCTGGTGCTCGTGACGGGCGTCCTGCTGCTGATCACCGGCCGGTACCACGCCGGGCTGCGGGACCTCGTCGTCGGGATCGACCGGTGGGCGTTCCGGGTCGCGGCCTACGCCCTGCTCCTGCGCGACGAGTACCCGCCCTTCCGGCTCGACCAGGGCGAGGACGAGCGGACGACCGCGTCCGCAGCGCCGGCCGGAGGGCCGCGATGACCTCCACGGCCGGTCCGCGACCGGACGCCGTGCCCCTCGGCACGCGGCGCGAGCGCGTCGTGCTCGCCTCCGACGAGTCGCCCGGCACCATCGCGGCTGCGCGGTGGCTGGCCCGTCGGTCGGAGCGGCGGCCGCTGGCGATCGAGGTCGCGGTCGTCGCCCGTGGGCCGCACGGGGAGGACCGCACCGGACCGGGCGCCGAGGCCGCCGAGGGCGTCGCCTGGGCCGTCCGGGAGTACCTCGACGCGCGGATCCCGAGCGCCCGCACGACGATCCGGGTCCTGGACGGCGGGATCGCCGCGGCGCTGACGCGCGAGGCGGGCGGCGCCGATCTGCTCGTGCTCGGCTGCAACCGCACCGCGGTGTGGCAGCACCTGCCCCTCGCGACCCGGGCCGTCCGCGTCGCGGAGCGTGCGGCCGTCCCGACGGTCGTGGTGCCGGCCTCCTGGCGACCCGGGGACGGCGTCGTCGTCGCCGCCCTCGGTGCGGAGGACGTCGGGCCCGTCGTCGACGCCGCCGCCGAGGAGGCGGAGCGCGCCGGACGCGGCCTGCAGCTCGTCGGCAGCGCGATGATCCCGTGGCTGACGGCCCCGGCCGCGCTCTGGCTGCCGGCCGGCGAGCGGACGGACGCGGCCGGCGACCGGCCGGTGGACGCCGCCGCGGAGCGCGTCCGGGCCGCGCACCCGGGACTGACCGTGGGGACGGACCTGGCGCGCGACGGGCTGCTGCCCTCGCTGCTCGAGCACGCCGCGAGCGCCGAGCTGCTCGTGATCGGCGTACCGACCGGCCCGCGGTTCGGCTCCGTCCTCCGGGGCGTGCTGGAGCACGCGCCGTGCCCCGTCGAGGTCGTGCCGGTGCCGCGGGCGGCCCGCGGTCAGTAGCGGTCGGCGCGGATCCAGTCCTGCACGTACGCGACGCCGGGCGCGGCCCACGCTGCGCGGGACGCGACGCGGCGCGCGGCGGTGTCGGCGGCGCGGCCCCGCAGGGTCACCATGTCGCCGTCGGTGCGGACCAGCACGCGGGCGTCCACGGCGGCGGCGTCCAGCGCCGCGCCGACCCGCCGCGCGACCTCCTCGGACCGCTCGGGCGCCACGCACGCGCGCGCGCCCGGCACGACGGTCTCGTCCGCGACGGCGGACGCGCGGACGTCCGCCAGCGCCGCCTCGACGGCGCGGCCGAGCTCGGCGATCGACGACGCGGTGCCGGTCAGCACCGTCGTCCCGTTCCGCTCGAGGACGGTCACCCCGTCGACCCGGACGCGTGCGGACCCTCCGGATGTCGTGCTCACGACGCCCCCTCTCGTGCCGACCGCCAGTCGACCGGCGGCGGCCGTGCGCGGCCAGGGGCGAAGGACTCAGGCGCCGCCGGTGCGCGGGACCAACGGCCCTCCCGAGCGCGACGGGCCCCGCCGATCCTGCGACGAGGACACGAGGAGGAGCCCATGACGGAGGCGCGGACCGAGGTCGCCCCGCCGGCGCGGGTCGACCATCCCGAACGCGTGCTGCTCGTGGCGGACGGCGGGCTCGCCGGGATCGCCGCGACCCGCTGGCTCGCCGACCGCGCGGCACGGCGGCCGATCGCCGTGGACGTGCTCGACGTCCTCCCGCCGGACGCGCCGTCGGACGGGGACGGCCCGGGGTCGGCGAGCGCCGAGGCGGGGGAGTCCGCCGCGCAGGTGCAGGACCTGCTGACCCGGCTCGCGCCGGGGACGCCCGTGCGGTCCGAGGTCCTCCGCGGCGATCCGCTCGACCTCGTGCGGGACCGCATCGACCGCGCCGACCTCGTGGTGGTCGGCAGCAACCGCGCGTCCGCCGGCCGGCTGCGGCTCGCCGGGTCGTTCGCCGCCCGGATCGTCGACCGCTCCTCCCGGCCCGTCGTGGTGGTGCCGCGCGGATGGGAGCGGACGCGGTGGCCGATCCTGCTCGGCGTGGAGGGCGACGCGGCCGACGACCGCGCCGTCGCCTTCGCCGCGGCGGAGGCGGAGCGGGAGCGGCGGCACCTCGTCGTCCTGCACGCGTGGCGCCTCGTGCACCTGGGCGCGCCGCCCCCGCGGCTCGACGGCCGCGCCGCCGAGCACGCCGCGGATCGGCTGGAGGCGGTCGTGGCGGGGATCCGCCGGGACCACCCCGCGGTCGGGCTCACGCCGATGCTCGAGCGGGAGTCGGCGGCGCACGTGCTCGATCGGCTCGGCCGGGGGTGCGCGCTCGTGGTGCTCGGCAGGCACGGCGCGGACCGACCCGACCGCGCGCTCCACCGCTCGATCGGCGCGCAGGTGCTCGACCGGCTCGACGCCCCGGTCGCGATCGTCCCGAGCGGCTGACGCGGCGGACCTTCGGCCCTGGTCCCCGCCGCCCGCGACCGCAGGCTCGGGTGGAGCGGACGGACGTCCGGACGGGAGGAGCCGAGGATGAGCGCGCTGTGGGCCTGGCTGATCGCGGGAGCGGTGGTCGTCGTCGTCCTCCTGATGCTGTCGATCCGCGTCGTGCGGCAGTACGAGCGGGGCGTGCACTTCCGGCTCGGCCGGATCGTCGGCACGCGCGCTCCCGGCCTCCGGCTGATCGTCCCGATCCTCGACCGGCTGCAGATCGTGTCCCTCCGCATCGTGACCCTTCCGATCCAGTCGCAGGGCATCATCACGAAGGACAACGTCAGCGTCGACATCTCCGCGGTCGCCTACTTCCGCATCACCGACCCGGTCGCCTCGATCGTGCAGGTCGAGAGCGTGCAGGCCGCGATCGACCAGATCGCGCAGACGACGCTGCGCAAGGTGGTGGGCCAGCACACGCTCGACGAGACGCTGGCCGAGACCGACGTCATCAACGGCGACATCCGCGTGATCCTCGACGCGACCACGACGGCGTGGGGCGTCGAGGTCACCCTCGTCGAGCTGAAGGACATCCAGCTGCCGGAGGGCATGAAGCGCGCCATGGCGAAGCAGGCGGAGGCGGAGCGCGAGAAGCGGGCGAAGATCATCGCCGCGGACGGCGAGGCGCTGGCGGCGACGTCGCTCGGCGCCGCGTCCGACACGATGGTCCGCCACCCGCTCGCCCTGCAGCTGCGGAACCTGCAGACGCTCGTCGAGCTCGGCGTCGACAAGAACACGACCGTCGTGTTCCCGGCCCCGCTCATGAGCACGATCAGCGAGCTCGCGACGTTCCTGCGGCGCGAGTCAACGGCCCTCGCGTCGACCGTCCCCGACACGCCGGAGGGGGCGCACGCGGCCCCGCCGCGGGAGCCCGGGCACGCCGGCGTCGACCACCTCGTGGGCTGAGGCGCACGACCACCGCGCCACGAGCTCGATCGCGACCGCGCCGCTCCCGGCGACGGGCAGCACGACCGCCAGCAGGGCCGGCGTGCCGGGCTCGAGCGCGAGGAACGCGCGGACCGGCTCCACCACGACGAGCAGCGGCACGAGGCCGAGGACCGCGGCGACGACGAGCGCGCGCGGCACGTCGATCGGGCGGGAGCACACGGCGAGCGTCCAGGCGCCGATCAGGCCGAGCACGAGCACCGACGCCGTCGACACGTCCGGCGCGGCCAGGAGGTCGACGACCCGCAGCACCTGCAGCGACACCAGGGCGAGGACGACGACGAGCCCCGCCGGCACCGCGAACCGGAGCGCCCGGCGCAGGAACCCCGGCCGGTACCGCCGCTCGTTCGGCCGGAGGGCGAGCAGGAAGGCGGGGATCCCGATCGTCAGCCCGTCGAGCACGGACAGCTGCCGCGGGAGGATCGGCAGCGGCCACGCCGCCACCGCGAACACGAGGGGCAGGACCACCGCCCAGCTCGTCTTCGCGAGGGCCAGCATCGTGAGCCGCTCGATGTTCCCGAGGACGCGACGGCCCTCGCCGACGACCTCCGGCAGCCGGTCGAACCGGTCGTCGAGCAGGACGAGGCCGGCGACCGCCTTCGTCGCGGGCGGCGCCGCACTCATCGCGATCCCGAGGTCGGCCTCCTTGAGGGCGAGCACGTCGTTCAGGCCGTCGCCCGTCATCGCGACGACGTGCCCCTCGGCCTGCAGGACCCGGACGATGCGCCGCTTGTCCTCGGGCGCGACCCGGCCGAGCACCCGGTGCCCGTCGAGCAGGGCCGCCAGCGCCGCGTCGTCCTCCGGCAGCCCGCCGGCGTCGACGGGCGCGCCCGCCTCGAGCCCGGCCCGGCCGGCGACGGCGGCCGCCGTGCCCGGGTCGTCGCCGGAGAGCACCAGGACCCGCACGCCCTGCCGTCGGAAGAAGGCGAGCATCGGGGCCGCCTCCGGCCGGACCGTCTCGCGGAACGTCAGCAGGACGGCGGGCCGCAATCCCGGCGGCGGGGACGCGGCCGCTCCCCGCTCCGACGGCAGCGGCGCGTCGGTCGTCGCAAGGAGGACCGTCCGCAGACCGTCCCGCGCGAGCGCCGCCGCGCGCCGGGCGACAGCGCCGCCCGGCAGCACCGCGCTCGGCGCACCGAGCACCCAGGTCCCGCCACCGGGCAGGCGCACCGCGCTCCAGCGCCGCTGCGAGGAGAAGGGGACGGATCCCGTCGGGGCGGGCCCGCTCCCGACGGGGAAGGCCGGTCGGAGGGCGCGGGCGGTGCGGTTCGCCGCCTCGTCGGCCCCGAACCACCCGAGCGCCGCGCGCCAGCCGGGCGGCGGCTCGCCCTCGACCGGATGCGCGGCGTCGAACGCGATCGAGCCGTCCGTCAGCGTCCCGGTCTTGTCGATGCACAGGACGTCGACCCGCGCGAGCACCTCCACGCAGGCGAGGTCGCGGAGGAGGACCCGGCGCCCCGCCAGGCGCACCGCGCCGGCGGCGAGGGCCAGGTTCGCGAGCAGCACCAGCCCGAGCGGCACCATGGCGATCCCCGCGCCGACGGCGACGACGGCGGCGTCGCGCCACGCCCCGCTCGAGATCGCGGCCGCCCAGCCGCCGTGCGCGCGCATCTGGCCGTCGACGACGACGACGAGCAGCGGGAGCAGCGCGAAGGACAGCACGCGCAGCACCCGCCCGAGCGCGGTGCGCACCTCGGAGGGCGTCGTGCGCCACCGGCGGGCGGCGGCGGTGAGCCCGCCGGCGAAGGTCGCGCCGAAGGTGCGGTCGACCCGCGCCAGCGCGCCGCCGCCCGTGACCGACGACCCGGCCGGCACGCGGTCGCCCGGCGCCTTCTCGACGGGCTCGGCCTCGCCCGTCAGCAGCGACTCGTCCACCTCGAGGCCCTCGGCGGTCACGACGACCGCGTCGGCGACCACCCCGTCCCCGGCGCGGAGGACGAGGAGGTCGTCCAGCACCACGTCGTCCGCCTCGACGTCCACCGCGCGGCCGTCGCGCAGGACGCGGGCGCGCGGGGCGGCCACCACGGCGAGCCGGTCCAGAAGGCGCTTCGCGCGGACCTCCTGGACGATGCCGATCGCGGCGTTCGCCACCGCCGACAGGCCGAAGAGCGCGTCGCGCCAGGCACCGATGGCGAGCAGCAGCACGAAGCCGGCGGCCACCACCGCGTTGAAGAGCGTGAGCAGGTTGGTGCGGAGGATCGCGACGACCGTCCTGCTCGCGCGGCGCGGAGCCGCGTTCGTCAGCCCCGCGGCGACGCGGTCGCGCACCTCGGCGGCGGTCAGGCCGTCCGCGCCGGGCGCCGACGCCGGCATCAGCGGGCTCCGCGGCGTCCGCCGGGCGCGAGGACACGCACGCGACGAGGCTGGCGGCGGGGCGGTCCCCGACACAGTGCCGAAGGTCTCTGTGGTGCGGCCGTCGCCGCTGCGTCACAGTGGGACCGCGCCGGCCGCGGAGGACCCGATCCGCGACGTGCACCTCGCCCAGGGTGCGGCGCAGGGGCGGCGGCTCGTGGCGCGACGCGGGCCGCCGCCCACCGCCCGCGCCGGACGCGGTGCGCGGGGACCAACGACCCTGCCGCGCCGCCCCGGCAGCGGCTGGCATGCGACCGTGCGCGCACCACTCGTCCCCCTCGACCCGGAGGACGCCGCGCTGCCCGACGTCGACTGGACCGCGCTCCCGGACGGCGTCGCACGCAGCTCGCGGGTCGTCCCGTCGGGGCGGCTGGCCGGGCTCTGCGCCGGGCCGCGCGACGCGGTCCGCGTGGTGCTGGCGCCGGGCATCACCGGGTCGAAGGAGGACTTCCGCTTCCTCCTGCCCGTGCTCGCGGCGCGCGGCTTCCGCGCCGAGTCGTTCGACGCCGCCGGGCAGTACCAGTCCGCCGCGGCGGGCCCGGAGCACCTCGGGCGCGGGCGGTCGTGGGACTACGACCTGTTCGTCGACGACCTGATCGCGGTGATCGAGCAGGGCGGGACGCCGGTGCACCTGCTCGGGCACTCGTTCCAGGGCGTGGTCGCCGAACGGGTCGCGGTCGCCCGGCCGGACCTCGTCCGCTCCCTGTCCCTGCTCTCCGCGCCGCCCGTCCCCGGGGACGCCCTGGCGGCGACCCGCCCGTTCGGCGCCGCGAGCCGCTCCATGCCGGCGGGCGCGCTGGCGGCGCTGATCCGCTCGACGATCCGCGGGAACGTCCAGCACGTGCCGCCCGCGCGGCAGCGCTTCGTGGTCGAACGGTTCACGTGGACGCGGACCGACGCCCACGCCGCATCGGTCGCCCTACTGCGCCGCGTCCCCGACCTCCGGGCCGCGCTCCGCGCCACCGGCGTCCCCGTCCTCCTCGCCGTCGGCGAGCACGACGTGTGGCCCGTCGAGCTGCACCGTCGGTACGCCGAGGAGCTGGGCGCCGTCCTCCGCGTCTACCCGGGCGGCCACAGCCCGTGCGAGACGGCGCCACACGCGCTGTGCCGCGATCTGCTCGCGCTCTTCGAGACCGCGCAGCGGCCCGCGTGACCGGCCGCTCGGTGCACCCGTCGCGAGGTACCAGCGCAGCCGGAGCCGCAGCAGGCCGGGGTCCCGGTTCGCAGCGGCCAGCGTCGTCGCCGTCATCCGGATCTGGCCGCGGGCGCCTCCCGGGCGCACGAACGAGCGCGCGGAGACCCCGACGGACAGCCCGGGGTCGTACCGCACCGCCGACCCGGGCGGCAGCCGCAGCGACAGGTCGAGGTCGTCGTGCACGTCCGCCCGGTCCCGCAGCACCGCGCGGGCCGTGCGCGCCCAGACCGCGGACCGGATCGCGAAGTTCGAGCCGTAGAGGGGGACGTGCCCGAGCAGGGCCGCGATCAGGCGGAAGTAGCCGACGGTGAGGGACAGGCGGCCCAGCGACCGGACGATCGCCGACCCGCCGTAGAACCGCGCGGCGCCGCTGACCGCGGCCAGGTCCCGGTCCGCGGCGAACGCGGCCTCGATCCGCTCCAACCAGTCGACGGGCGGGACGGAGTCCGCGTCGAGGCGGGCGATCACGTCGCCGCGGGCGGCGTCGAAGCCGGCCGCGGTCGCGCCCGGGATCCCGCGGACGCCCACCGTCACGATCCGCGCGCCGTGCGCGAGGGCGACGGCGGCGCTGCCGTCGCTGCTCCCGTTGTCCACGACCACGAGCTCGTCGGCCCGGCGGCGCTGCTGCTCGAGCGCCCGCAGGCAGCGCTCGAGCGGGCCGGCGTCGTCCCGCACCGGGATCACCACGGTCAGGAGCACGAAAGGGTCCGCCGTTCCGCTCGCAGCGATCCCGCACGGGCGGCCGTCCGGCGGCGCCTAGGGTGCGGCGCATGCACCCGTCGGCCCTGCTCGTCTGGATCTGGCGGCGCGTCATGGCCCGGGTGACGGTCCGGCAGGAGCGGCGCTTCGCCCGGCACCCCGTCGACGGCGTCCAGCGGGTGCTCGACGTGGCCTACGTCGACGACGGGGACCCGGAGCACCGCCTCGACGTGCTGCGCCCGGCGGGCCGGGTCGAGCCCGCGCCGGTCTACGTCTACTTCCACGGCGGCGGGTGGACGAGCGGCGACAAGTCGTCGACGGACCGCTACTGCGCCAGCCAGGCCGCGGCGGGCTTCGTCGTCGTGAACGCGAACTACCGGCTCGCATCCGGGCGCGACGAGTACCACATGCGCTGCATGGTCGACGACGCCAACCGGGTGCTCGGCTGGGTGCGCGACGAGATCGCGCGCTTCGGCGGCGATCCCGAGCGGATCGTCGTCGGCGGCGACTCGGCGGGCGGTCAGATCGCGGCGCTCGCCGTGGCCGCGGCGAGCAGACCGGACCTGGCGGCCCACTTCGCCCTGGACCCCGCGCTGCCGGCCGGCGCGGTCCGGGGCGTCGTGCAGCACTGCAGCTTCTCCGACGTCGGCCCCGCCGCGAAGCCGTGGTCGCCGGCGCTCGGCTTCGTGCGGCTGCTGCTGCCGCGCGGCGGCCGGGGCCTGAAGGGCGCCGCCTTCGCCGAGGCCGCGCGGTACCTGTCCCCGGTCGAGTGGATCGCCGCCGGGTTCCCGGCCACCTTCGTCTCGACCTCCGCGCGCGACTTCCTGCGCGCGTCGAGCGCCGCCCTCGTGGAGCGCCTGCGTCGGCACGACGTGCCGGTGGACTCGGTCGTGCTCGGCCGGCGCCACCGCCGGGCGGGACACACCTGGCAGCAGGACGCCTCCTTGCCGGAGTCGCAGCTCGTCTACCGGCGGCTGCAGGGGTTCCTCCGCCGGGTGACGGCGCCGCCCGTCGCGGTCTGACCCCGCGCCCCGGCGCGGGCGCGGCTGGTGGTCGATCACGCGCGCCAGGGTCGCCACCGGGCGGCGGGGACGACAGAGGCGGATGGCCCCACCGTGTGACCTCCGCCCCCTGCGCCGCGACCCGCGACCGGTGAGCGTGGGACGTCGTGTGGAGGGACGACGCATGACGACCACCGACGAGCGACCGCTCCCCGCGCCGATCGACGCGCTGCTCCGGTACCGCTGGGTCGTCGTCTGGGGCGTGCTGCTCGCCGTCGCGCTGGTGCTGCAGGCGTCCCCGGCTCGCGCGGCCGTGCCGTGGCTCCTCGGCGGCGGGTCCGCGATCGCCGCCGTGCCCGAGGCGGTGCGGATGATCCGGACGCTCCGCGGCGGCCGGGTGGGCATCGACGTGCTCGCGATCGCCGCCGTCGCGAGCACCCTGGCGGTGGGGGAGTGGTGGGCGGCCGCGGTCGTGGTGCTGATGCTGCTCGTCGGATCCGCCCTCGAGGAGTCCGCGGCGCATCGCGCCCGCGAGCGCCTCTCCGCGCTGATCGCCGACGCGCCCGCGATCGCCCACGTGCGGGTCGACGGCGGCGACCGGGACGTGCCGGTGGCCGACGTCGCCGTGGGCTCCTCGCTCGTCGTCCGGCCCGGGGAGACGGTCCCCGTCGACGCGGTGCTGGCGACGGCCGCCATGCTCGACCTCGTGCGCCTGACCGGCGAGAGCGTGCCGGTCGAGGCGGCGCCCGGCGACCGCGTCTCGAGCGGCGCGGTCGTGGTCGGCGCGCCGATCGCCTGCCGCTCGGTCGCGTCGGCGGTGGACAGCGAGTACCAGCGCGTCGTGCGCCTCGTCGCCGACGCGTCCGCGTCACGGGCGCCGATGGTCCGCCTCGCGGACCGGTACGCGCTGCCCTTCACGGCGCTCTCGGCGACGATCGCCGCGATCGGCTGGATCGTGTCCGGCGATCCGGTCCGGTTCGCCGAGGTGCTCGTCGTCGCGACGCCGTGCCCGCTGCTGCTCGCGGCGCCGATCGCGTTCGTCAGCGGCATCGGCGCCGCGGCCAGGTCGGGCGTGATCGTGCGCGACGGCGCGGCGATCGAGGTCCTGAGCCGCGTCCGCTGCGTCGCGTTCGACAAGACCGGCACCCTCACCGAGGGACGGCCGCACGTGACGGCGGTCCGAGCCGTCGACCGCGCGCCGGACGAGCTGCTGCGGATCGCCGCCGCCGTCGAGCGCGGGTCGGGTCACGTCTTCGCGGCCCCGATCGTCGCGGAGGCGGAGCGGCGCGGCCTCCACCCGCTCGCCGCGGAGGCCGTGACGGAGGCGGCGGGCGCCGGCGTCCACGCCGTCGTCGGTGCCGAGGACGTGGTCCTCGGCACCGCGCGGTTCCTGGAGGGGCTCGGCGTCCACCCGGCGCCGAGCGCGCCCGCGGCCGGGGAGAGCGTCGTCGACGTCGCGGTGGGCGGCCGGTTCGCCGGCGCCGTGCTCCTGGCCGACCAGCCCAGGGCGGAGGCGCGCGAGGTCGTGACCGCCCTGCGCGGACTCGGCGTCGAGCACGTCCTGCTCGTGACCGGCGACCGCACCGCGACCGCGGAGGCGATCGCGGCGCGGATCGGCATCGACGAGGTGCACGCGGACTGCCGGCCCGAGGACAAGGTCCGGGTCGTGCGCGACGCGCAGCCGCGCCCGGTCGCCATGGTCGGCGACGGGGTGAACGACGCGCCGGTCCTCGCCGCCGCGGACGTCGGCGTCGCGATGGGGGCGCGGGGCTCCGGCGCCGCGTCGGAGGCGGCGGACGTCGTCGTCCTCGTCGACGACCTGCGGCGCCTCGTCGACGGGGTGCGCGTCGCGCGGCGCACCGTGCGGGTCGCCCTCCAGGCGATCGGCGTCGGCATCGCGCTCAGCATCGGCCTCATGCTCGTCGCCGTCACGGGGGTGCTGCCGGCGCTCACGGGCGCGCTCCTCCAGGAGGTGGTCGACCTCGTGACGATCGTCCTCGCGCTGCGCATGGCGGGCAGCGTCCGCCGCGGCCGGGAGCGGGCCGGCGCGACCGCCGATCGCAGCGCCGTGCCGCGCGCGTGACCAACGACTCTGCGCGGGCGGCGCGGAGCGCCCGACCCTGCCGGGATGGATCTGTTCGACGAAGCCGTCGTCGCGTGGGACGGGTCATCGGCGTCCCGGGCCGCGGCGTCGTGGGCGGCCGACCGCCAGCACGGCTCGGGGCGGCTGCGGCTCCTCCACGTGCTGACCGCGTCCGAGGACGGCGCCGCCGAGGAGGCCGCCGTCGCCGCCGAAGCGGTCCGACTCCGCCGGCGGCATCCGGCGCTGCTGGTCAGCGCGGCCGTCGAGCGCGGCGAGCCCGAGCGCGGCCTGCTCGACGCGGCCGAGGGCGGCGGCCTCCTCGTGCTCGGCGTCCGATCCGGCACGGACCGCGCGCCGTCCGCCGGGCGCGCCTTCGCCCTGCGGCTCGCGGCGCTCGCGCGCTGCCCGGTCGTGGTCGTGCCGGACCCGGTGCGGACCGGCGACCGCGTGGTCGTCGGCGTGGACGGCACCGCGTCGTCGACCGCGGCCGCGCTCGTCGCGGCGGACGAGGCGGCGCACCGCGGGCTGCCGCTCGAGCTCGTGCACGCCTGGTGGGAGGACGACCTCTGGGCGGTGCTGCCCGGGTACGAGCCGCACCGGGCGCACCTCCTCGAGGAGGCGCACCGCGCGCTGCTCGACGAGTGCGGGGACGCGATCACGGAGCGCCGGCCCGACGTCCGCCAGCGCAGGCGCCTCGTGCACGCGCCGGCCGACGAGGGCGTCGCCGACGCGGCGGACGGGGCGGCGCTCGTCGTGCTCGGGCGGCACGACGGCGTGATCGCGGTGCCGGCGCTGCTCGGCACGTCGGGGCGGCTCCTCCTGAGCCGGGCCGTCGTCCCCACGATGATCGTCGGCGCAGCGCCCCGGACGCCGCCGGCCGAGGCGCGCGGTCGGGCGGCGATGCCGTCGCTCGGCTGAGCGCCGGCGGCGACGAAAGGCCCTGGCGTCCGTCTGCCGGGCGGCGGAGGGTGCGCGCATGCCCGCAGCCGCCTGGACCGCGCCCGGCCACGACGGCGTGCTGGAGCGCACGGAGCGGGAGCTCGGCCCCATCGCACCCGACGCGGTGCGCGTGCGGGTCGAGGCCTGCGGGGTGTGCCGCACCGACCTCCACGTGGTCGACGGCGACCTGCCGCCGCGGCTGCCCGCGGTCGTGCCGGGCCACCAGGTCGTGGGCGTCGTGGTCGACCGGGGCGGCGCGGCCCGGCGCTTCGCGCTCGGGGACCGGGTCGGCATCGCCTGGCTGCGCGGCACGTGCGGGGTCTGCGCGTGGTGCCGCTCCGGGCGCGAGAACCTGTGCCCCCGGGCGACGTTCACCGGCTGGGACGCAGACGGAGGCTTCACCGCGGAGACCGACGTGCCCGAAGCGTTCGCCTACCGGCTGCCGGCCGACGCGGACCCCGTCGCGACGGCGCCGCTCCTCTGCGCCGGGATCATCGGGTTCCGGGCGCTGCAGCGGGCGGCGCTGCCCCCGGGCGGCCGGCTGGCGGTGCTCGGCTTCGGCTCGAGCGCGTCGATCACGGCGCAGCTGGCCCGGGCGGCCGGCGCGGAGGTCGTCGTCATCACCCGCGGCGGCGGGAACCGGGCGCTCGCCGCGTCGATGGGGTTCGCCGTGACGGCGGGGGAGCGGGACCTGCCCGACCGGGGCGTCGACGCGGCGATCGTGTTCGCGCCGGCCGGCGACCTCGTCCCGGTGGCGCTCGAGGCGACCCTGCCCGGCGGCACGGTGGTGCTCGCCGGGATCCACATGTCGCCCGTGCCGCCGCTCGACTACGACCGGCACCTGTTCCGCGAGCGGGACCTCCGCTCCGTCACCGCGAACACCCGCGCGGACGGCATGCACCTCCTCCGGATCGCGACGCGGCTCGGCATCGGACCGACGACCACGACGTACGGGTTCGAGGACGCGCCGCGCGCGCTCGACGACCTGCGCAGCGGCCGCGCCGCGGGCTCGCTCGTGCTGCTCGGCCCCGGCGCCTGACGCGCCGCGAGGATCGCGTGCGGTCCGCTCCGGGCGGGACGAACGGCCCTCCCGACGGGGTGCGCCGCGCGTGACCGTGAGCCCGTGCAGCGGAACCGGTCGGCGAGGGACGCAGCGGCGGCCCGCACGATCCGCCGCGCGGTCTCCGTCGCCGGCATCGCGGTCGCCTGCCTCCTGCTGGCCGTCGAGCGCCGGGACGTGCGGGCGGCCGAACGACTCGCGGCGGGACGGCGATGAGCATCGGCGCCGCCGTGCGGCGGATGCTGCCGGCCGCGATCGGGTCGCACCCCGGTCCGGATCGGGCCGCCCCGCCGGCCCGGGCCGACGAGCGGCCGGCGCCCCCGCCGCGCCGCCGCAGCGAGCTGGCGCCCGGCACGGTCGTCGGCGCGCGGTACCGGATCGACGGCGTGCTCGCCCGCGGCGGCATGGGCGTCGTGCACACCGCGTTCGACCCGTTCCTCCTGCGGGACGTGGTGGTGAAGGTGCTCGACGCGCCCGCCGTCCAGGATCGGACCACGCGCGGCGCCGCGTGGGAGGGCGTGGTCGCGGCCACGGTGTCCCACCCGGCGCTGATGCCCGTGCTCGACGCCGGAACGGTCCGGCGGGAGGACGGGACGGAGACCGACTTCCTCGTGATGGAGCGCATGCGCGGCGGCGATCTGCACGCCCTGCTCGCGCGCCGCCCGCTGCGCTGGGACCAGGCGGCGGCGCTCGGCGCGGAGCTCGCGGAGGGACTCGCCCTCCTGCACGGGGCGGGGCTCGTGCACCGCGACGTGAAGCCGGCGAACGTGCTGATCGCGACCGTCGACCCCGACGAGCGCCTCCGTGCGCGGCTGGCCGACTTCGGGACGGCGATCGGCGCGGTTGACCTCGCGCCGGGCCCCGATCTCGGCACGGTCGCCTACATGTGCCCGGAGCAGGTCCGCGGGCGCCGCGCGACCGACCGGTCCGACGTCTACTCGCTCGGCCTCGTCCTCCTGGAGGCCGTCACCGGGCACCGGGAGTTCCCCGGCTCGGTCGACGAGTCGGCGCTCGCCCGGCTGCGGCGCGAGCCGTTCCTGCCGCCCGACCTCCCCGCGCGGTTCGCGGAGGTCCTGCGGGGCATGACCGCGACGACGGCCGACCGGCGCCCGCCCGCGGAGGAGGTCGCGCGCCGACTCGCCGCGTGCGCGACCGGGCCGGGCGGGAGCGCTGCGCCGGACGCGACGCTCGAGCGCCTCCGCACCTCCGCGACCCTCGCGGCCCGCCTCACCGGCGCCGTCGGGGCCGCGGTGCTCCTGCCGGACGCGACGGGGACGGACGTGCTGGCCGCACCGGGACACCTCCGGGTGCCCCGGCGGCTCGACGGCGACGGCTGGCCGCGCACGCACCCGTCGGCGGCCTGGACCGTGGACGACCTCGCGGCCGATCCCGTCGTCAGCGAGCACGCCCTGCTCGCGGCCGGCGTGCGCGCCGCGGCCGGTGTGCCGATTCCCGGCGACCGCCCCGGGGCGATGCTCTGCGTGTTCGAGGACCGCCCGCGGCACTTCTCGGGGCAGGCGGTCCGCGACCTCGTGGCCGTCGCCTCGATGCTCGACCTCGGCGCCGGACGGGCGGCGGATCGGGACCGGGCGACGGACTGACCCCGGACGGACCGGGCTCGGCGGCCCGGGCTCAGTGGACGGGCTCAGTGGACGGGCTCAGCGGACGGGGGACGTCCGCGCCGGTGCGGCGACGACCGTCGCGTCGGCGCCGGGGAACACGAGTCCGGTCCGGCCGGAGTCGTCCCACCGCACCACGAACGGTTCGGAGCCGCCGGCGCCGTGCACCTCGAGGATCTCGCCCCGTCGCGAGGGCTCGCCCTGCCGTCGTGCCTGGACGACGAGCTCGTCCCCGACCTCCGCATGCATCTCGCCACCTCTGCCGCGAGTCGACCGGGTCGTCCTCCCGCGCACCACGGGCGAAGGTCCTCCGCCGCCGGATCAGCGCCGGGGGAGGGGCAGCGCCCGGGACCATCTGCTCTCCCCGCACCCGCGCCGCGGCGGCAGGGTCGGCCCGTGCGAGCGACCTCGACCCACGAGTCCGGAGCGGACCGCCGGACGAGCGAAGGCGCCCGTCGGGCGTTCGCCCTGCTCGCCGGCGCCGCCGCGCTGGTCGTGCTCGTGCAGTTCGCCACGGGGGCGGAGGTCGTCGGCACCGACGGGGCCGCCGCCGACCGCTGGGCCGCGCTGCACGGGGCGACGGCCTTCGGCCTGGTCGCCGCCTCCCTCGCCGCGGCGGTCGTCGCGGTCGTCGCGCTGCGCCGAGCCGCCCCGGTGCTCGCCGCGGTCGCGGTCGCCTTCGCGGCGGCGGCGCTCGTTCAGACGGCCACGGGACGACTGATCAGCGACGCCGACCTCGACGCGCTCGTCCCGCTCCACGTGTTCTGCTCCGCGCTCGTCGTCGCGCTGGCGGCGTGGGCGTCGATCGGCTCCGCGGCGCTCCGCCGGTCCCGTTCGACGGCGGCTCGTCCGTAGCCCCGCCGCCGCCGGATCCGAGCCGGGGATGCTCGACCCAGCTCGGGCGTGCCCGAGCGCAGTACCCGCGACCTCGCGCGAAGGCGACGCGGGGCGACTCCCACGGGTGGAGCACCGAGGAGGTGGTGCAGCGCCGCGCGACCAGCTCGCGCGCGACCTCGACCCGGCCCCATCCGGTGACGGTGCTGCGCCTGCACGCCTCGACCGCCGCGTCGAGCGCATCCGCCGCCGGGCGCCCTCGGGCCGGAGCGCCTCCCATGCGCTCAGGCTCGGCGCGGACCGTCGTCGCCGCCAGGGCCGTTCGGCCGTCGCGGCGGTGGACCGCACCCGGGAGGGGCCGAAAGACCCCGGCGCATGAGGGGGGACGACGGGGAGAGTCCTCGCTCGGGACCGGACGGGAGGAGTCCGCATGCAGGCGCTCTACCTGACGGGGATCCTGACGTCGACGGGCGCGCTCGTGCTGGTCGATCGGCGGTGGCGGCTCGCGTTCTTCCGCGCACCGGCGCGGGCGGCCGTCGTCGTCGGCGCGACCGCGCTGGTGCTGCTCGCGTTCGACCTGGCCGGGATCGCCGCCGGCGTCTTCCACGCCGGCGACCGCGTGATCGGGGTCTCGCTCGGCTTGCCGGACCTGCCGATCGAGGAGCCCCTGCTCCTGCTGTTCTTCGCCTACTTCGCCCTGCGCATGCTGCGGATCCACCGATGAGGTCCACGTTCGCCCTGCTCGTCACCGGCCTGATCGCGCTGCCGGTCCTGCTGGACGTGGTCCTCCGCACGCACGCGCTCCGGACGCGGCGGGTGCTGCGGGTGGCCCTGTACCTCGTCGTCGTGACGCTGGTCTTCGACAACCTGCTCAGCGCCCTGCCGGTCTACGTGTTCGATCGGGATCGGACGCTCGGGGTGTTCCTCCCGTTCGCGCCGCTGGAGGACCTCGGCTACATCGTGGGAGTCGTGCTGCTCGTCGCGGTGCTCGACGCCGCCGTCGGTGCGCGCGCCGAGCGCGGGACGTCCGCTCGCGAGGGGCGCATCCGGACGCCGGGCGCCGCGCGGCGGCCGGAGGGCACCGGCGCGGGCGACGCGTCACCGCCGATCGGGGCGGCCCAGGTCAGGGACCGCGGTGGACCGCGCGCGTGAGCGGGTCCGGGTCGTCCGGCCGCTCGGCTCGACCCGGCGGGTCCTGGCCGGCGCGCTGCGGGCCGGTCGGCGGCAGGCGCCGATGACCGGCCTCCTCGAGCTCGACGTCACGACGGCGGAGGCGTGGCTGCGCGACCACCCCGACCGGCCGGTCTCGATGACCGCCTTCGTGACCGCGTGCGTCGCTCGAGCGGCGCAGCGCCATCCGGAGGTGCACGCTTACCGCACCTGGGCCGGCCGCATCGCGGAGCACCGGTACGTCGACGTCGCGGTGCTCGTCGAGACGGCGACGCCGCGGGGCCCGGTCGGGCTGCCGCGCCTGCTCGTCGACGCCGACGCGCGATCGGTCGAGGAGCTGACCGCGGAGCTGCGCTCGACGCGGGCGCAGCCCGCCGCCGGGAGCGCGGGGCGCCTGCTCCAGCGCACCGCGCCCGTGCTCGCGCGGATCCCCGGCGCCACCGCGGCGCTGTACCTCGCGATGGCGCGCTCGCCCGCCGCCCGCCGGCACGTCGGCACCGTCTCGGTCACCGCGGTCGGCATGTTCGGGGGCGGCGGCGGATTCGGCATCGCGCCGCCGACCGTGATGCCGCTGGCGGTGGTGGTCGGCGGGATCGCGCAGCGGCCGAGGGTGGTCGACGGAGGGGTCGAGCCGCGCTGGACGCTCGATCTGACGGTCGCGATCGATCACGCCGTGGTCGACGGCGCACCGGCCGCCCGGTTCTGCGCCGAGCTGCGCCGGCTCGTCGAGACCGCCGGTCCGCTCGTCGCGCCGGAGGAGGACCGGACCCGCTCCCGAACGGCCGGGACGCGGACGACGCCCGAGGGGCCCTTCGCCCCTGACGCCCGGGAGGAATCGCTGCGCAGATGGCGGATGTGACCGGCACGCGCCCCGCCCGCCCCGTGCCCGCCGTCACCCGGACCGCGCCCGCGCTGCCGCGGGAGCTCACGCCCGGCGAGCTCGACCTCGTGACCGCGGCCCGCCTCCCGGCCGATGCGGTGCTCGCGCGCGTCCGTTCGCGGCCGACCGGCCTGACGACGGCGGAGGCCGGCGAGCGCCGGACCGCGGCCGGCCCGAACCTCGTGCACGCGCGCCGGGTGCGCTGGTGGGCGGTGCTCGGCGCGCAGTTCCGCAACCCGCTCGTCGTCCTGCTGATCGTCTGCGCCGCCGTGGCCGGGGTCACTGGCGACCCCACCGCGATGACGATCATCCTCGTCATTGTCGCCGTGAGCGCCGGCCTCGGCTTCGTGAACGAGTTCCGCGCCGAGCTCGCCGTGGCCGCGCTGCACGCCCGGATCAGCCGCCGCGCAGTGGTGTGGCGCGACGGCGCGCCGGTCGCTCTCGACGTCACGGCGCTCGTGCCCGGGGACGTCGTCGACCTCCGCGTCGGTGACCTCGTACCCGCCGACCTGCGCCTGCTCGCCACGACGACCCTCGAGTGCGACGAGGCGCTGCTGACGGGGGAGTCCGCCTCCGCGGGGAAGACCGCGGCCGCGTCGCCAGAGGCCTCGGGCCTCGACCTGCCCTGCTGCGCGCTGATGGGGACGATCGTGCACACCGGCGGCGGTCGGGGCGTGGTCACCGCGATCGGGCGCGGCACCGCCTTCGGGGCCATCGCGGCCGGCCTCGCCGAGCAGTCGCCGCGGACGGCGTTCCAGGCCGGCCTGTCCGCGTTCTCGCGGTTCCTGGTCGGCATCGCCGCGATCCTCACCGTCGGCATCTTCGTCGTGAACGCCGCCTTCGGCCGGCCGATCATCGACGCGCTGCTCTTCTCCCTCGCGATCGCGGTCGGGATCACCCCGGAGATGATGCCGGCGATCGTCACCGTCAGCCTCTCCGCGGGCTCGCGGCGGCTCGCCGCGCAGAAGGTGCTCGTCAAGCGCCTCGTCGCGATCGAGGATCTCGGGGACATCCGCACGCTGTTCACGGACAAGACCGGGACCCTGACGGAGGGGCGGACGACCTTCGCCGAGGCCCTCGACCCGTCCGGCGCCCCCGATCCCGGCCTGCTCCGGTGGGGGCTGCTGTGCACCGAGTCGACTCCGGGTCCCACGGGGCCCGTCGGGGGCAACGACCTCGACCAGGCCCTGTGGCGCGCACCGCGGGCGGACGACCCGACGGCCTCCTTCCGCCGCGACGCGATGCTGCCCTTCGACCACGAGCGGCAGCTCGCGAGCACCGCGGTCACCGGCCCCGACGGGCAGCGGGTGCTCGTCACCAAGGGCGCCCCCGAGGCCGTGCTGCGCCGGTGCGCGGCGGTCGACCCGGCGGCCGAGGAGACGCTCCGGCGCCTGTTCGCCGCGGGCGCGCGCGTCGTCGCGGTCGCCTCGCGGCCGCTGCCCGGGCCGACCGCCGAGCTCGCCGTCGCGGACGAGACCGGGCTCCGCCTGCTCGGGTTCCTCACCTTCGTCGACCGGCCGAAGGCGGACGCGGGCGCGGCGATCCGCCGGCTGGCCGGGCTGGAGGTCGACGTCAAGCTCGTGACCGGCGACAACGGCACGGTCGCGGAGGCCGTGTGCGCGGAGCTCGGCGTGCCGGTCACCGGCGTGCTCACCGGCGCGGAGCTCGACGCGCTCGACGACGCCCGGCTCGCCGCGCTCATCCAGGCCACGACGGTGTTCGCCCGGGTCACGCCCGTGCAGAAGGCGCGCATCGTGAAGACCGCCCGCGTGCACGGCGGCGTGGTCGCCTTCCTCGGCGACGGGGTGAACGACGCCGTCGCGCTCCACCACGCCGACGTCGGCATCTCCGTGGACGGCGCGACCGACGTGGCGAAGGACGCGGCCGACGTGGTCCTGCTCGAGAAGGACCTGGACGTGCTCGCCGACGGGGTGACCGAGGGGCGCCGCATCTTCGCGAACACGATGAAGTTCGTGTTCATGGCGACGTCGTCCAACTTCGGGAACATGTTCAGCGCGGCCGGCGCCTCGCTGTTCCTCCCGTTCCTGCCGATGCTCCCGTCGCAGATCCTGCTGAACAACCTGCTCTACAACGGCGGGCAGCTCGCGATCCCGACGGACCGCACCGACCCGGAGGTCCTCGCGCGGCCCGCCGCCTGGGACATCCGCTTCATCCGCCGGTTCATGCTCCTCTTCGGGCCGATCAGCTCGGTCTTCGACTTCCTCACCTTCGGCGTGATGCTGCTCCTGCTCCACGCGGGACCCCCGGAGTTCCGCACGGGCTGGTTCATCGAGTCCCTCGCCACCCAGACCCTCGTGATCTACGTGATCCGCACCCGCCGGGTCCCGTTCCTCCGCAGCCGGCCGAGCGTCCCGATGCTCGTCGTCCCGCTGCTCACCGCGGGCGTCGGCGTGCTCCTGCCCTTCACCCCGATCGGCGGCGTGCTCGGGTTCTCCGTCGTGCCGGCGCCGTACTTCCTCGCCCTGCTCGCGATGATCGGGGCGTACCTCGCCCTCGCCGAGCTCGCGAAGCGCTGGTTCTACGCCGCGGGCCACGGCCCCCGGCAGGCGCCGCCGCGGTCGTTCGTCCAGCGGTGGGAGCGCCGGGTGCAGCGCCGCGCCGCCGTCTTCGTCCGCCACTCCCGGCACCCGGCGCCGGGGACGCTCCCCGGATGACGTCGACCCCGCGCGGGGCCGGGGACCTCACCAGGCGGCGTCCCCGCGGATCACCGCGTCCGATCCGCCGTCGATGAACACGATCTGGCCGCACAGGTGCGCGTTCTCCTCGCTCGTCGCCCACGCGAGGAGGTACGCGACGTCGATCGGCCGGAGGAACCCGTTCAGCGGCATCGGGACGATCTTCAGCAGTGCCGCCCGCTGCTCCGCGGTCCGGGTGAGGCCCTCGGTCATCGGGGTGGTGACGACGCCGGGGGCGACGGCGTTCAGCGGGATGCCCGCGCCCGCCCAGGCCGCGGTCGGCGCCGATCGGCGGACCCAGCGGACGAGGGCGCGCTTGGTCGTCGCGTAGATCCGGTTCGCGGCGTCGCCGCCCTCGGCCTCGAGCTCCGCAGCGCGTGCGAGCGCTGCGGGCTCGTCCTCGGCGGTGCAGGCCGCGAGCAGGGCGTCGTCCGGCGGGAAGAGCGCGGCCATCGACGCCGTGAGGACCGCGCGCGGCGCCCAGGAGCCCTCGAGCAGCGGACGCAGCCGGGTGAGGGTCGCGATCGTGCCGAAGTGGTTCACGGACACCGTCCTCGCCGTCGGCGCGGCCGATCCGGCGTTCGCGATGATCGCGTCGAGGTGGCCGCCCGCACGGTGCGCGACCTCGGTCACCATCCGGTCGCGGCCCTCCGCCGTCGAGAGGTCCGCCTCGACCTCGACGTCGTGCAGGTCGACCCCGATCACGCGCTCGCCGCGCTCGCTCAGCAGCCGCAGCGTCGCCGCCCCGATCCCGCTCGCCGCTCCCGTCACCACCGAGGTCCGCGCCATGGCTCCTGCTCCTCCGCTGCTCGCCGCTCCGTGCCCGACATCGTCCGGACCCGAGCGGGGCGCGACACGGCCGATGGTCCCGCTCGCCGTCGGGGCGCCGGACCTTGGGCTCTGCTCGCCGCCGTCGGCGACGCGCACGATCGCCCGCGAGGGGATCGGAGGCCGAGGATGCGCGGGCGCGGCGGAGCGGTCCCACGGGCGCTCGTCGGCGTCCTGTCGGCGTCGGTGCTCGTCGTCGCCCTCGCGGGCTGCGGGGGCGCGGCGCCGCGGCCGACGGTCACGCGCACGGTCGCCGTGCCGACCACGGCGACGCCGGCGCCGACGACCGCCGCGCCGTCGCCGTCCGGCGGCGCGACGCCGACCGGAGGCGGCCCGACGGTGCTGCGATCGCACATCACGCACGGGTGGGGCGTGCCGACCGCCGCGGCGCCGTTCAGGACGACGCACCGGATCGTCCCGCCGATCGCTCCGCCACCGGCGCCCCCGCTGCCGTGCCTGCGCTCGATCGGGTTCGGGCTGCACCACGCCGAGGGGTACGAGCAGCTGTCGTTCCGGTTCACCGGCGCCATGCCGGGCTCCGACATCCGGTACGTCGCCGCCGACGACCTCGTCGCGGACCCGTCGGGGCGTCGGCTGCCGGTCCGCGGGGACCGGGCGCTGCGGATCACATTCCGGGACGCCCAGGCGCACGGGGAGGACGGCGCGTCCACCGTCGTCGCGGCGCCGACGCGGCCGCTCCGGGGCGACGTGCTGCGGGACCTCGTCCGCGTCGGGGACTCCGAAGGGGTCGTCACCGTCGGCGTCGGCGTCGGCGGGCCCGACGAGGGCGGCGGTGCGCCGCGGGTGCGGGTCGTCGAGGTGGAGCGGATCGAGGCCGGTGTCCACCGCTTCGTCGTCGCCGTGCAGGTCGCCCTGCACTGAGCGGCCGCCCGACGGCGTCCGGCGCCCTCACGGGTCCGGCGGCGCCGCCGATCGTCAGCGGCGGCGGGCGAGCGCCAGCACGAGCACCGGACCGATCGGCTGCACGACGAGCAGCCCGATCCAGGCCGCGCGGGAGCCGCGGAGGCGCTCGGCCGGCGTGCGGACGAGCCGGACGGCCGCCGTCGCGGTGAGCGCGAGCTCCGCCGCGGCGCCGACGACGATCGCCGCCCGCCGTCGGGGGTTCAGGTCCTGCCAGTGCACCCGCCGCGTCATGCGTCCTCCTCCGTCCCGCGCCATCCGACCCGGCGCAGCCGCCGGCGACGACGGGCGAAGGTCCTGCGCCGGCGCGGGGACCTTCGCCACTCCAGCGTCGCCGACGACCCGGGGAGGATCCCGACGTGCGCACGTCCGGGATCGGCCTCGTCCGCGACGGCGGCCGGGTCGTCGCCGCCGTGCCCGTCGGGCCTGCGGCGGAGGCCGTCCTCCGCGCTGCCGAGTGGGTCGCGGTCGCATCGTCCGGGGTCCTCGTCCCGGTCGCCGTCGGTCCGCGCCGCCGTGCGGACGGGCCGTCCGTCGGCGCCCGGCTCACGGCTGCCGTCCGCGACGGCGTCGTGCCGGGTGCGGTCGAGGTCGAACCGCGCGTCCGCCTCGGCGACCCGGTCCAGCAGCTCGTCGCCGCGAGCGAGGACGCGGACCTGCTGGTGGTGGGCGACCACGCCCGGCCGTTCGGGCACGAGGGGCTCGGCGACGTCGCGGCCGGCTGCGTCCGGCGTGCGCGGTGCCCCGTTCTCGTCGTGCGGCCGGTCGAGCGGCTGCACCGCCGGGTCGTGCTCGGCGCCGGCACGGCGTCGCGAGCGTGGGCGGCGACCGCGGCGGCTGCGGCCGCGGCCCGCTGGTCCGACGGCGAGCTGCTCGTCGTCCGCGCCCGGGCCTGGTCGATCGGCTCGGTGCTCCCGCTGCGGTCGCTACCGCTGCTCCGGTCGCTCGACCCGGTCGCGTCCGCGGAGGCGGAGGTGCTCGCCCACCTGCTCGCGCTCGGGCAGGACCAGCCGCGGCATCGGCGCGGCGCGGCGCCCGCGGGCTCGGCGGCGTCGGTGCTCGTGCGCGAGTCCGCGTCCGCCGACCTCGTCGTCGTCGGGCGATCGGCCGGCGGGTCACGGGCCCGCCGCCGCTCGACGGCCGTCGTCGTCGCCGCCCGGGCGGCGTGCCCGGTGCTCGTCGTGCCGACCGACGGCGTGCGGACCGAGCCGGCCGAGCACCGTCCGGTGCGGCGCACCGCGCCGGGCGACGTCCTCGGCCGCTGATCCGGCCTCAGACGCCGGACGGCGCGGTCTCCAGCTCCGGCTCGACCGGCGGCGGCTCGTGATGGAGCGGCCGGAGGGCGGTCGTGCCCTCGACCCACAGCAGCGCGTCGTACCGCGCCCCCATCACGGTCGGCACGTACCCGCCGTCCTCGCGCGGCTCGTGCACGACCCCGATCGCGCGCATGCCGAGTCGCGTCCGGCTCCACGGCCCCGGTGCACCGCGGCGCAGGTCGATCACCGCGTCGCCGCCGAGCGCGTCGTGGAGCAGCGCCTCGTGGTCCCCGCGACGTCCGGGCGGCACCGGCATCCGCTCCTCCGGCAGGCCCCAGCCGCGCGCCGCGAGCACCTCGCCGCGGTGCCCCGCGATCCCGACGAGGAGCACCTGCCCGGGATCGTGCCGCTGCCGGAGCAGCTGGCCGAGGTTCAGCAGCCCCTGATCCGCCATCGACGTCGCGCGCGCGTCGCCGACGTGGGTGTTGTGCGCCCAGATCACGCCGCGCGCCGCCGGGCCGGTGCGCCGCGCGAGCCGGTCGACGGTCTCCGCCATGTGCACGTCGCGGATGTTCCAGGACGCCCGGTCGGTCCGCACCATCGCGCGGTAGTAGCGCTCGGCGCGGGAGACGATCTCCGCGTTCTGCGCCGCGTCGAAGGCGTCGTCCCCGTCGTGCGCGGTCGCGCCGCGCACGGCGACGAGCAGGTCGACCACGTCCGTCTCGCACGACGTCGGCACCAGCCGGGTGCTCCACGCGTAGCGCTGCGGGTCCTCGGAGAACGGCGCGAAGCAGCGCCACGCCTCCATCGCCTCCGGCAGGGCCTCCGGTCGGTGCTCGTCGAGCCAGCCGATGACGCGCGCGAGCGAGTCCCAGAGGGAGTAGAGGTCGAGGCCGACGAAGCCGGTTCGCTGCTCCGGGGGCCGGACCGCGTTCCAGGCGCGCAGCCGGTCGAGGAAGGCGGCCGTCTCCGCGTTCGCCCAGAGCCAGGTCGGCCACCGCCGGATGCCCGAGAGCACGCGCGCCGCGTCGGCCTCCGGCTCCGCGAGTCCGCGCACCCACCGGTCGACGCGCCAGCAGTCCGGCCAGTCGCCCTCGACGGCGATCCACGACACCCCGCACTCCTCGACGAGTCGGCGGGTGAGCGCGGCGCGCTGCTCGTAGTACTCGTGGGTGCCGTGGCTGGCCTCGCCGATCGCGACGAAGCGGCGGTGCCGGGCCAGGTCCACGACCGGGTCGAGGTCGGCCGGACCGCGCAGCGGGCGGGAGCGGCCGCGGATCTCCGCATGGAGGGCGTCGGCGCCGCCGGCGCTCACGTCGGCACCCCGGCGTGCTCGCGGGCCGCGCGCAGCAGCCGCACCACGTCCGCGTCGGTCACCTCGTCGAACCGGCCGTACCAGCGGCCGACCGCGTCGAACGGGTCGGGCTGCAGCGGGCAGACCACCACGTCCGGCCCGCGGAGCGCCGCGACGACGCGCCGCGCCCCGACCGGCGCTGCGAGCACGACCCGGGCCGCCCCGGCGCGGCGCACGACCTCGCACGCGGCCGCGGCGGTCGCCCCGGTGGCGATGCCGTCGTCGACGAGGAGCGCGGTGCGGTGCTGCAGGTCGGGCAGCGGCCCGTTCCGGAACCGCTGCAGGCGGAGGTCGAGCAGGGCCTGCTCGACGCGTTCGACCTCCGCGACCTCCTCCGCGGTGACCCCGCACCGGCGCACGAGGTCGAGGTCGAGCAGTCGGACGCCGCCCTCGCCGATCGCGCCCATCGCCACCTCCGGCGCGGTCGGCAGCCCGAGCTTCCGCACGACGACGACGTCGAGCGGCGCGCCGAGCCGCCGGGCCACCTCGGTCGCGACGACCACGCCGCCGCGGGGGAGCCCCAGGACGACCGCGTCGTCGACCGGCTCGTCGAGGAGCGCGTCCGCGAGCCGACGTCCCGCGTCCACCCGGTCGCGATACCGATCGCCGGTCACTGCCGCGGGCCGCCGCGCAGGGCGACGCCGACGATGCCGGCGACGGGGATCAGCAGGAACCACAGCCAGGACCAGGCGAAGCCGCCGCTGATCAGGAAGCCGGTCGCGAAGAACAGGATCACGGCCGCGAAGGGGGAGAGCGCCATCACGAGCCAGGCGGACGTGCGCGCGGGCGTCGGCACGTCCTCCCGGGCGACCCGCGACTCCGGCAGGTCCGCGAAGCACGGCGCGAGGTCGCCGCGGGTGCGCGCCGTCCTCGCCTGCACGAGCCGGTCGTCCAGCTCGTCCTCCGTCAGCCGTCCCTCGGCCTGCTCCCGCCGGAGGGCGGACACGGCCTCCTCCCGGTCCTCGTCGCTCAGCCGCTCGGCGGCGTACCGCTCGGCGAGGAAGCCCGCATCGATCGTCGTCATGCTCCGAGCGTGCGACGCGGGAGCGGGAGGGCCAGGGTCTTTCGCCCGGGGCGCCGGTCGCCGCCTCCGCGATCAGGCGTGCAGCGCGCTCAGCGCGTGGAACACGAGGATCGCGGGCCAGACCATCGCCTCGAGGATCGCCAGCACGACGCTCCAGAAGTCCGTCGCCCGGCCGAGGAAGTACACGAGCGCCCCGACGAACGTCACGAGCGACACCGCTCCGACCGTTCCCGCGCCCTGCACGCTGCCCTTCGCCATCGGTGCACCTCCCGTCCCGTGCGCCGCAGGCTAGGCCGCGGCACCGCACCGCGAGCGGGACCTTCGGACCGTGCGCGACGGGACCTTCTGCCCTCCCGGACGGGCGGATCCCCGCCGAGCGTGATCGCCGAACGGAGGACGCCGCGTGTTCGAAGACGTCGTGATCGGCTGGGATGCGGGGCCCTCGGCCCGCGAGGCCGCGGACTGGGCCCTCGATCGCGAGCTCGGTGCGCGCCACCGTCTGCTCCGCGTGCTCGACCACGAGCCGCTGGACCGGTTCGGGCGGTCGATCCCGCGCGTCGAGCTGCAGGAGGCGGTCGACGAGCTGCAGCGGGAGCGGCCGCGGCTCCGCCTGCTCGGCGAGTTCACCCGCGGCGACGTCGAGCGGGAGCTGGTGCGCCGCACCGGTCGCGACGTGCTGCTCGTGCTCGGCGGCGGAGCGGGCGCGCACGACGTGCGCTGGACGCTGCCCGCGCGCGTCGCCCGGGCCGCGCGCGGACCGGTCGTCGTCGTGCCGCAGGGCGCGACCGCTCGCACGGGACCCGTCGTCGTCGGCGTCGACGGCACCGCGTCGTCCCGGGCCGCCCTGCTCCGCGCCGCGGCGATCGCCGGGCTCGACGGCTCGCCGCTCGTCCTGGTGCACGCGTGGGAGGCGCTCGTGGAGGACGGGGACGCCGCCAGCGGCATCTCCGTCGGCGAGCACGCCGAGATCCTGGGCGCGGCCGCGGACGAGGCCGCGAGCGCGGCGCCGGACCTGCCGATCGAGCCCCGGCTCGTGCACGGCACGGCGGCGGAGGCGCTGCTCGACGCCGGGCGTGCGGCCTCGCTCGTCCTCCTCGGCCGGTCCGCGCGCCTCGCGCCCCGGGCGCTGCTGCTCGGCTCCGTCGCGCGCGCCGTCCTCGCCGGGAGTCCCGTCCCCGTGCTGCTGACCGGCGCGCAGGACCTGCCGGCTGCCGCGCGGCGCCGGGTCGCGCACGACGCCGTGGCCGGCCGGCCGTGATCGACGACGCGATCGTCTGGTGGGACGGTTCGTCCGCCGCGGCGGAGGCCGCCGAATGGGCGGCCGCCCGGCAGGCCGGACGCGGCACGCTCGTGCTGCTCGAGGTGGAGGAGCCGGGTCGTGCCGCGGGGCCGACGGAGCGCGCGACGGCGCGCGCCGCGCTCGACCTCGAGGTGCAGCGGCTGCGCGCCGAGCACCCCGGCGTCGTCGTGACCACCCGCTTCGCTCGCGGAGCGCCGGCCGCCGTGCTCCGCGCGGCGCCGGGACCGACCGCCGTGCTCGTGCTCGGCACCCGGGACCGCGCGGACGGCGGCAGCCGCTCGCGGCGCGCCTTCGCGATCCACGTCGCCGTCGGCGCCGCGGGCCCGGTGGTCGTGCTGCCCGACCACGGGCCCGACGGGCTGGGTGATCGGGTCGTCACGGGGGTCGACGGGTCCGCCACCGCCATCGAGGCGGCGCTGCTCGCCGCGGACGAGGCGATCCGACGCCACCAGCCGCTCGTCGTCGTGCACGCCTGGTTCGAGACGATCGGCGGCGACGCACTGATGCCGCTCACCGCCGGCGCCGCCGACCAGCTGTCGTCGGCGCACCGCGTCGTGCTCGACGAGGCGGTCGGGATCGTGTCGCGGCGGCATCCGGCGCTCGCGGTGACCCCGGTGCTCGCCCACCTCCCGGCCGGGGAGGCCATCGCGCGAGAGAGCGCGGACGCGTCGCTGGTCGTGCTCGGGCGGCACTCCGGCGCCCTGCCGGTGGCGGCCCTGCTCGGGTCGACCGCGCGGGTGGTCCTCCGGCGGGCCGCGGTCCCGACCCTGCTCATGGGCCCCGCGGTCGCGGTCGTGCTCGCCGCGTGAAGCAGCGGTCGTCACCGGACCCGGCGGAGGCGGCCGGCAGCCGGATGCGTCCGCAGCACGATGCCGCTCAGCACGTCCCGCACGCCGGGGACGCGGCGCACGGCGGCGACCGCGACGATCCGCAGCGCGTGCCCGTCGAGGAGCCCGTCCAGCACGACGACCCCCGCGTCCACGTCCACCCGCACGCCGTCGAACTCGGGGCCGAGCGCGCGCAGCACGGTCTCGGCGTCGGTCGCGATCCGCTGGTCGTCCGGCTCGGTTCCGTCGGCTTCGAGCCGCAGGCCGTCGTCGACCGCGCGCACCCCGGGCACGCCGCGGACCGCGGTGATCGCCCCGGAGCGCGCGAGGCCGCTCGGCACCGCGCCGTGCAGGCGGGCGACGCCGCCGTCGACCTCGACCTGCACGCCGTCCGCACCGCGGACCCGGGAGAGCGCCACCCGCGCCGACCGGACCGTCCGAGCATCCTGCAGGTCCATGACGCGCTGATCCATGGCGCCACCCTCGCCGGACGGTGCGGCGACGCCCTACGGACCAAAGTCCCGGAACCGGACGCGGTCGACCGGCGGGACCTTGTCCTCTGCGCAGCGGTCGCCGGCCGGCGGACGCTCCGGCCATGGACGAGGGCACCGGGACCGGCCGCCCGGTCGCCGGCCGCGGTCCGCGCGTCGTGGTGGGCGTCGACGGGTCGCGGGACAGCATCGCGGCGCTCCGGGCCGGCGAGTGGGCGGCGGCGATCCACGGCGGCACGCTCGTGGCGGTCTGCGCCTGGACGGTCCCGACGGCGGTGCCGGAGGCGCTCCTGATCACGCCGGACCTGGAGATCGCGGCGCGCGACGTCCTGCACGACGCCCTGGTGCACGCGTTCCACGGTCGGTGCAGCGTCCCCGTCGACACCGTGGTGCGCGGCGGTCGCCCGGCCTCCGTCCTCGTCGAGCAGGCGGCCGACGCCGTGCTTGTCGTCGTCGGCAGCCGCGGGCTCGGCGGGTTCACCGGCCTGCTGATGGGGTCGGTCAGCATGGGCGTCGCCGCGCACGCGAACTGCCCCGTGCTCGTGATGCACGACGGCGACGTCCCGCCCGCGGTGGAGGACGGCGTCATCGGCGGTCGGGTCGTGGTCGGCGACGGCGGCAGCGCCGAGGGCGCCGCGGTGATCCGGACGGCCGCCGTGGCGGCCGCGCGGATGCGCGCCGAGCTCGACGTCCTCGCGGGCTGGGAGGACACCACCGTGTTCGTGGACCCCCGCGTCGACTTCCGCGCGCGGCTCCGCACCGAGGCGATGGACCGGGCCGCGCGCGACGTCGCCGCGGCGTTCCCGGACGGGCGTCCGCCCCGCCTGCACGTCGACGTCCGCGAGGGTCCTGCGGCGCGGGTCCTCGTCGAGGCGAGCCGGAGCGCGGCGCTCGTCGTCGTCGGCCGCAGCTCGAGACGCGAGTTCGCCGGCGCGCTCCTCGGCTCCGTCGCCCTCGCGGTGGCGGAGCACGCCTCCTCACCGGTGCTCGTCGTGCCCGCGACCACGACGCCGCCGCGGACGCGACAGGCCGAGATGACGACGGCGGGCGCGTGATCGGAACGCGGGCGGGAGCACAGGGACGAACGGCCCTGGCTCCGCGGGTCCGGGCTTCCGAGGCTGCCGGGCGATCACCGGAGAGAGGCGCGAGGAGCGAGATGACGGCGACGGCCGAGACCCTGATCCGACCCGGCGGGACGGCGACACAGGTCGAACGCATCCTGCTCGCCGCGGACGACGCGGGCGGCACGGTCGCGTCGGCGGAATGGCTCGCGCGCCGCGCGGCGCGGGCGCCGATCGCGGTGGAGGTCGCCGTGGTCGAGAGCCGGGCCCGGATCGGGCGGGCGTACGGCGTGCCGGAGCCGATCGCCGGTCACATCGCCGAACGGATGGGGGACTTCCTCCGGGCGCGGCTGGCCGGGGTGCCGATCGACCGCTCCGTGCTGGACGGGGACGTCCGGGCTGCCCTGCTCGGGGCGGCGGAGCATGCCGATCTGCTCGTCGTCGGCTGCAACCGCGCCCTCGTCTGGCAGCACCTGCCGATCGCGGCCGAGCCGCGCCGTCCCGAGCCGTCCCGCAGGACGCCGACCCTGCTCGTCCCGGTCACGTGGTACCCCGGCGACGGACCCGTCGTCGCCGCGGTGCAGGACGTCGACGAGGACGAGCCGGTGCTCGCTCGGGCGGCGGACGAGGCCGAGGCCGCGGACACGCCGCTCCTGCTGCTCCGCCGCCGCGTCCTCGCCGCCGCGATCGGCATCCCCGTGCGGCGCGAGGGCGTCGTGCGATGGCCCGGCCCGCAGGATGCACGGCGCCTCGACGAGGCGGCGGAGCGGCTGCGGGCCACCCGCCCCGGCCTCGTGGTCGAGACCGAGCTCGATCACGGCGGCGCCGGCGGTGCCGAGCCGTCGATCGCAGCGGCCGAGCTCGTCGTCCTCCCCGGGACCCCGGGCGCCGCGACGGCCTCGGCGCTGCGCGGGGTCATCGGCCGGATGTCGCGCCCGGTCGCCGTCGTGCCCGTGGAGGCGCCGGCCGGTCGCATCGCTGCGTGAGGACGGCGCGGAATCGCTGCTCGAGTTTCGTAGTCGTGTTCGAACCGCTGTCGGTGGGGCGTGGTGGGATGTGGGCATGTTGGAACCCGTTGATGGGGGCGGCGACCCACCGCCGGAGGACCCGTTCGCCCAGTTGGACGCGCGCGAGGCGCTGTTCACGAAGTCGTTGCAGCAGGCGGATCGGATGGTGAACATGGCGGCCGCGGTGCGGTTGCGGTTGATGCTCGCCGGGTTCGAGGGGATGCTGCTGGAGGAGCAGGAGCAGACCGGGGAGGTGCCGCGTCCGGATGATCCGGTGGTGTCGGGGTTCCTGCTGCATCAGGCGAACGAGCTGCGGGTGACGCGCTTCGCGATTCAACGCCGGCTGGACGCGGCGCGGGTGCTGCGTGATGCGCTGCCGAAGACGTGGGCGGTGTTCGAGGCCGGCCTGGCATCGGAGGACGCCGTCGTGACCGCGGGCACCCTGGCGATCGGGCTCCGAGCCGAGCACTTCCCGGTGTTCGACGAGCGGGCGGCGGGACTGGTGCAGGCGGAGCGGGCGACCGCGGTTGAGCGGCAGCTGGCCGACCTCCGTGACGAGTTGGAGCCGGAGCTGACGACCGAGCAGCACGTCGAGGCGACCAACCGGCGCACGGTGCGGGCGCGGGCGACCAGGGATGGGCAGGGGGTGCTGGAGATCCACTCGACCGCGGTCGACATCGCGGCGGCGTACGACCGGATCCGCAAGCACGCGGTCGCGGCGCACGGGCGGGAGGGCGAGTGCCGCACCCTGGGCGCGTTGATGGCCGACCTCGCCATCGACGCGGTCCTGACCGGGACCATGCGCAGCACAGGCGAGGGTGGCCCGTCGTATCCGTTCGAGCGCCTCGGCGAGACGACCGAGACCGGCGAGACCGGGGATGGGACTCGGAAGCTGATCGATGCGACGATCACCGTCCTGATCCCCGCTGACACCGCCACCGGTGCGGGCGACGCGCCGGCGAAGGTCGCCGGGATGGGGTCGATCGATGCCGAAACCGCCCGGATGCTCGTCACGCACACCGCGACCTGGACCCGCGCGGTCGTGGACCCGGTGGAGGACGTGATCCTCAAGTTCGACTCGCACGAGCGGTACATCCCGGCCGGGCTCAAGCGGCTCCTGCACCTCCGGCAACCCACCTGCGGGTGCGGATGCGGGCTGCCCGCCCACCGGGCGGACATCGATCACGTGCAGCGGTTCGAGCACGACGGCCGGACCCGGCACCAGAACCTCCAGGTCCTCTGCCGGCGAAGTCACCTCGCCAAAGACGCGGGGTTCGCCGACGTGGTCATCGGCGAGGACGGGGTGCCGCAGTGGCGGAACAAATGGGGCGGGGTCCAGAAGATGAAGACCGCCTTCCGCATCCGCACCATCGACCAGGCGGAGAACACCCCCTTCTGATCGATCCCGGAGGAATCGGTGATCGTCAGTGCGCGGGGCCGAGCAGCAGGGCGGCGACGGCGATCGCGCCACCGGCGATGAACAGGGCCGTGCCCCACTGCATGGTGCGCGTCTTGTTGCGATCGGCGGTCGGGACGTCCACCTCGAGGATCGGGCAGCCGGACCAGCCGAGCAGGCCGATGCTGAGCACGACCGCGAGCGAGCCGATCCACCAGAGGAACTGGTCCGGCGCCGCGAGCTGACTCGGGCGCCAGCCCGACGCGAGCAGCAGGCCGAGGAACACCCCGACCGTGCCGACGGCGGCCGTGAACCAGACGGTGCCGGTCCTCATGATCCGCTGCACGTTCACCTCGGGCGACATCAGGTCGTGGGGACTGCCGTGACCGCTCGCCGCGTCGCGCTGCTGTTCCGTCGTGCTCACCGTGCCGCCTCCTGGCCGTGCCTCCTGCGCAGCCGGGGGCCCGGCCGCCGTCCCATCGTGCGACACGCGGTCGAGAATCCGCTTCGACCCCTGATGGAACCCGTGTTCGCGTCGATGGCCCCTGCAACGGACCTGACCGCGTCCGCGCGGTTCAGCGCGTTCCAAGCCCGTCTCGATCGACTCCACCACCTCCGATTCGACGATGCGGTCGTGGATCAGGTCACGCACGTCGGCGGCGTCTCCCGCCGCGCCTCGCTCGTCGGTGCCTTCGGCGCGGTCGCCCTCCTCACCGCTGCGGCCGTGACGCCGCCCGCGAAGCCCCACCCCTCGAACGGCGGCATGTACCTCATCGGCGACTCCTGGGCCGCCGGCCTCCATGCCGACCCGGCCAGGGCGCTCGGCCAGGTCGCCGCGGAGGTGCTGCGCATGGGCATCCACGTCGACGCGGTCTCCGGCACCGGGTACGTCAACACCGCCGGGCACGAGAACTACCTGCAGCGCGCGAGGAAAGCGGCCGGCTCGCCCCGGCTCGTCGTGGTGCAGGGCGGCAGCAACGACGACCACCAGTCGCTCGACGCGATCACGGCGAACGCGCGGGAGACGTACCGGGTGCTCCGGGGCCGGTTCCCCGCCGCGCGCCTCCTCGTGCTCGGGCCGGGGCCCGACCCCGAGCCCGTCACCGACCGGCAGCGGACCGTGGACACGACGCTCGAGGCGGCGGCCCACGCGGCCGGCCTCCGCTACGTCTCGATGCTGCAGCGCGACTGGATCCCGTCGGCGCTCGCGGACGCCGTGATCGACCCCGACAACCACCACCCGACCGTCGAGGGGCACGCCTACCTCGGGACCCGGCTCGCCGCGTCCGTCCGCCTCCTGCACCCGACGCTGTTCGACTGAACCGCAGGCGACGTGCAGCGCGCCGCTACTCGGCCGCGCGGTTCTGCCATTCGACGTCGGCGGTCCCGGCGCCGACCGTCATCGTCCAGTGCTCCGGTCGGGTGAGGTCCACCTCGACGGCGTCGGTCAGCCAGTAGGTCTCGTCGGGGCTGAAGCCGCCGAGCAGCGTGGCCGCGTCGTCGTCGAGGGGGAGCGCCCGCGTGGCCGTGCCGAGGTAGCCGAGCACCGTGAGGTGCACGGCGTCCCAGTCCTGCCCCACGGCCCGCCAGTCGGGGATCAGCCAGGTGCCCACGCGGCCGGTGACCTTGAACCAGTCGTGCCGCCGCCCCCAGCTGACGTCCAACGGATACCGGCGGACGAGCTCGACCCACGCGGCCGGCCCGTCGACCTCGTACACCCGGGGCGACCGCGTGAGGTGCACCGCCCAGAGGGTCGCCTCCTCCTGGCCGAGGCCGTCCTCCTCCCAGAGCAGCCGGACGGATCCGGAGGCGGGGAGCGCGCGGGTCGTCCGGAAGAGGCCGCTCGAGGCCGGCACCGACCACCACTCGCCGCCGTGGTTCGCTGCCGGGTCCTGCGGTCGCGTCGCCCGGGCTCGGACGTCGTCCTCGACCGTCCTCGCCCGCCAGGCGGCGAGCTGCACGCCCGGCGGGTCGGCGTCGGCCGGATCGGCGGCGACACCCGGGTCGTGGAGGTCCGCGTACCGCTGGTGCTCGCGATCCAGCGGAGCGCTCCACCACGCAGCGCCGGGCGCGGCCGCGACGGCGGCGGCGATCGGGCGCAGGGCGTCCACGACGTCGGGCCGCGCCGCGACGACGTCCTGGTCGTCGGGCGGCTGCCAGTACATCGCCGCGTCGACGCCGTCCCCGACCGGGCCGGTGAAGGACTCGACCGATGCCCATGACCGGACCGGGGTCGGGTCGACGTCGTGGAGGACCGCGACGAGGTCGGCGTGCGCGCGCCTGTCGCTCGGATGCCGGGCCGCCTCGAGCCACGCGGACCAGACCGACTCGTGAAGCGCGCAGGCGACCGAGAGGCAGAGCCGCCGGCCGCGAGGGCCGACGAGCAGCGCCTCCGCCGGGATGGACATGCTGACAGTCTTCCGAACCCGCGCGCGACGGGCGGTGCGACCCCGCTGCCCGCCCGAGTCTGAACCCGCCCTGGACAGGAGGCCCTCCTGGCGCCGGTCGGGCACTCGTGCACATCGGCTGCGGCGATGGTGGATCCCGTGGATGCATCCTTTCGTCGTCGTCCGCAGTCCGGCTCCCGGCTCTCGGCACTGCTCGGCATCCTGGCGGTCGCCGTGATCGCCGGCGTGATGATCGCGGTCTCCGTGACGCCGGCGGTGGCGCTGACCGGGAGCGCGGCGAGCCAGGGGATCGGGCTGTTCCAGCACCTCCCGAGCGACCTCGAGATCAAGCCGCCCGATCAGAAGACCCAGATCTTCGCGAAGGACGGCTCGAAGGAGGTGAAGATCGCGTCGTTCTACGCGCAGAACCGGGACGTGATCACCTGGTCGCAGTTGTCGGACGTGGTGAAGAACGCGACCGTCGCCGGGGAGGACGTCCGGTACTGGCAGCACGGCGCCGTCGACCCGCTCGGCATGGTCCGCGCCGCGATCGGCGACGCGCTCGGCCACCCGTTGCAGGGCGCGTCGACGATCACGCAGCAGTACGTGAAGAACGTCTGCGTGCAGGAGGCGGAGAACCTGTCGACCGCCGCCGCGGTCAAGAAGGCCTACGACGTCTGCGTCAGCCCGTCGATCGCGCGCAAGCTGCAGGAGGCGCGCTACGCGATCGGGGTCGAGAAGGAGTACTCGAAGCAGCAGATCCTGCTCGCCTACCTGAACATCGCCGGCTTCGGCGGGCAGATCTACGGCATCGAGTCCGCGGCGCACTACTACTACGACACCACCGCGGCGAAGCTGACGATCGCGCAGGCCGCGAGCCTGGTCGCCATCGTCAACAACCCGCAGGTCCTGCGCCTCGACATCCCCGGGAACATCGCGGCGAACACCGTGCGGCGGAACTACATCCTCGGCGTGGAGGTGAAGCAGCACCTGATCACGCGGGACCAGTACGCGACGGCGATCGCGACGAGGACCGTGCCGCGGATCACCCAGTCGACGAACGGCTGCCGGGCATCGGGCGAAGCCGGGTTCTTCTGCCAGTACGTGGTGAACACGATCCTCTCCGATCCGCACTTCGGCGCGACGTACCAGGACCGGATCGACAACCTGCAGACGGCGGGCTGGAAGATCTACACGAGCCTGAACCTCGCGGTGCAGCGCAAGGCGCAGGCCGCCGAGAACGCCTACATCCCGATGTCCTCCCCGCAGTTCCAGATCGGGAGCTCCGCGACCTCCGTCCAGGTCGGCACCGGCCGCATCCTCGACATGGTCCAGAACAAGACCTTCTCGCAGAGCGGCGGCTCCAGCACGGCCACCGGCGTCAACTTCAACGCGAACGAGGTCCTCGGCGACAGCATCGGATTCCAGCCCGGGTCGACCTACAAGCTCTTCACGCTGCTCGACTGGCTCGAGACCGGGCACACCCTGAACGACGTCGTGAACGGGACGGGACGCACGATCCCCGCCGGCGACTTCACCGCCTGCGGTCAGCAGTACGAGGGCCACGACTGGAACGTGCACAACGACTCCTCGGTGTACAACGGTCGGACGAGCGTGCTCCGGGCGACCGCCTACTCGATCAACGGCGCGTTCGCGTCGATGGCGCAGCAGCTCGACCTCTGCGACATCCAGAACCTGGCCTTCAAGCTGGGCGTCGTGCCCGCGGACGGCGAGACCCACCCGACGATGTACCTGCCGTTCGTGATCGGCGGCTCCTACGGCGTCTCGCCCGTCTCGATGGCGGCCGCCTACGCGGCCGTCGCGAACAAGGGCGTCTACTGCGCGCCGATCGCGATCGACAGCGTCGTGAAGCCCGACGGGTCGCAGCTCGCGGTGCCCTCCGCGGGCTGCCACCGCGTCATCCCCGAGCAGGTGGCCATCGCCGCGGAGTACGCGCTCCGCACGGTGTTCCAGTACGGCACCGCTGCCGGCGATGACACCGCGGACGGCGTCTACGAGTTCGGCAAGACCGGCACGACCGACAACGCGGTGCAGACCTGGACCGACGGGACGTCCTCCAAGGCGACCACCGTCGTCTGGGTCGGCAACAACGGCACCCGGCAGTCGCTCTTCGACGTCGACTTCGGGCAGTGCGCCGCGGGCGGCGGGTCGAGCGCCTCCGTGCAGCGGCACTGCGTCTACAAGGACGTGCAGACTGCGATCGATCAGCAGTACGGGGGAGCGACGAGCTGGCCGGCGCCCGAGCAGCAGTACCTCGGCGCCGTGGCGCCGACGCTGAACCGTCCTGCGTCGTCCGGCGCCGCGGGCCGGCACGGGACGCGGCACCCCGCCGCGCCGACCACGCGGAGCACGCCGCGACCGACGGCGCCGACCGGCCCGGCACCGATCGCCACGCCGACGGCCGGCGTCGGCTGAGCGATCGCGGGGCGGGAGCGACCCGGGGGAGAAAGGCCCGGCGGGAGGACCGCCGGGCGAACTACGGTGGGACGAGCCCGTCCCGGGCGGTGTCCGCGCGCTCGACGACGAGTCCGCCGGCCGAGCGCGGGCGTCGCTCCACCCGTTCCCCGACACCGACTCTGGAGACCACGGCATGACGCAGTACGCGGTGACCGACCCGACCACCGGCGAGGTCGTCGAGACCTACCCGAGCTTCGACGACCAGCAGGTCCAGCAGGCGATCGCCTCGGCGGCGGACGCCTTCGCGGGCTGGCGGACGACGCCGGTCGCCGAGCGCGCCGACGCCCTCCGCCGGGTCGCCGCACTGCACCGCGAGCGCCGCGAGCACCTCGCCGACCTGATCGTGCGCGAGATGGGCAAGGTCCGCGAGGGCGCCCTCGGCGAGGTCGACTTCGCCGCCGACATCATCGAGTGGTACGCCGACCACGCGGAGGAGATCCTCGCGGACCGGCCGATCGAGATCACCGGCGACGGCACGGCGGTCATCCGCAAGTCCCCGATCGGCGTGCTGCTCGGCGTGATGCCCTGGAACTTCCCGTACTACCAGGTGGCCCGCTTCGCGGCGCCGAACCTGCTCATCGGCAACACCGTGCTGCTGAAGCACGCGCCCCAGTGCCCGTCCTCGGCCGCGGCGATCGAGCAGATCCACCGCGACGCCGGCCTGCCGGAGGGCGCCTACGTCAACCTCTACGCGTCCGAGGACCAGATCGCGGCCGTCATCGCGGACCGGCGGGTGCAGGGCGTCTCCCTGACCGGCTCGGAGCGCGCGGGCGCCGCGGTCGCCGAGGTGGCCGGACGCAACCTGAAGAAGGTCGTCCTCGAGCTCGGCGGCTCCGACCCCTTCATCGTGCTCTCGACGGACGACCTCGACGCCGTCGTGACGGCCGCGGTGGACGCCCGCCTCGACAACAGCGGGCAGTCCTGCAACGGCGCGAAGCGCTTCATCGTCGTGGACGAGCTCTTCGACGACTTCTCGGCCGCGTTCACGGAGCGGATGCGGGCGACGCCGGCGCTGCCCCCGACCGCGGACGACGCGGTCCTCGGTCCGCTCTCGTCGGAGCAGGCGGCCGCCCGCCTCGAGGAGCAGATCACCCGCGCGGTGCAGCAGGGCGCGACCGTCCTCACGGGCGGCGGCCGGCAGGGCGCGTACTTCGAGCCGACGGTGCTCACGGGCGTGACCGAGGACATGGACGTCTGGAACGAGGAGCTGTTCGGCCCGGCCGCGGTGCTGCACCGGGTCCGGGACGAGGACGAGGCGGTCGCGATCGCCAACGGCACCGGCTTCGGTCTCGGCTCCTACCTCTTCACGACGGACGCGGAGCAGGCCGACCGGGTCGCGGAGCGCATCGACGCCGGCATGGTCTACGTCAACCTCGTGCTGGCCGACAGCCCCGAGCTGCCGTTCGGCGGCGTCAAGCGCAGCGGCACCGGCCGCGAGCTCGGCCTGCTCGGCGCGGACGAGTTCGTGAACAAGAAGCTCATCCGCGCCCGGTAGCCCGCGGCGTCAGGCCGGGCGCGGTCGCGACGGGCGCCGGCTCGGCCTCGACCACCGGCGGCACGTCCCCGCCGACCGGCAGCCGCACCGAGACGGCGCGCGGCCGGGCGGTGGGGCAGCACTCGTCGATCGAGCGCTGGATCCGCTTGCGCGCGAGCACGAGCCAGCCGCGGACGGTGCTCTCGGACGCGTCGAGTCGTTCCGCGATCTCGCGGTAGCTGAGCCCGTGCGCCTCGCGCAGGAGCCAGGCGCGCGCCTGCGGCTCGGGCAGCGCGCGCAGCCCCGACCGGAGTCCCGCGTGGAGGTCGAAGCGGTCGACCGCGAGGTCGGGTCCGGCGACCGACGCCGCGTCGTCGTCGAGCTCGTGCTCCTGCCGGGCGCCGACGACGCGACGCACCGCCTCCCGCGCAGCGATCCGGAGCATCCACGACCGCGCCTTCTCGGGATCGCGGAGCGACGCCAGGTTGCGCCAGACGTGCACGGCCGCCTCCTGGACGGCGTCGTCCGCATCGGCGCCGTTCCGGGTGGTGCGGAGGGCGACCGCGCGCATCGCGGCGCCGTGGCGGCGCAGCAGCTGCGCGAAGGCCCGGCCGTCACCGGCCCGGGCGCGGAGGACGAGATCGAGGTCCGTCGCCGTGTCGAGGATCTCGAGCGACATGCGGACCACCCTGCGATTCGGCTGTACCGGCACCGCGCCGGCGAGCTGCAGAGCGACCTGCAGCGCGAATCATTCGGAGCCGCCGCTCGATCGGATTGGCCCGCGGGTGGTGGGGCGGGCAGGGATGTGCGGCGGGCAGGGATGTGCGCCGCCCTCGCGCCGTTGCGAGGGCGGCGCCATGCCGGGTGGACCTGGTTCCAGGTCCACCCGGCGTCGGCGCGAGCGGTCGCCCGCGCCGGACGAGCACGCTACCGGCCCGGCGATCCGTGCACAGGGGGTTGACTTCCCAGGAGCTGCGCGGTGGCGCGGGTGCAGGGCTGTGCAGCGGCAGGTGTGCGACGATCGCCGGATCTGCGCGGAAGTCTGCATCGGACAGGCCGAGCGGGGCGGGCGGAGAGGTCGAGGCGGAGTGATGGACGCGTTTCCGACGGTCGACGAGCTGCGGACGGAGGAGGCCGAGCTCCAGCTGCCCTCGTTCACGTACGACGACGCGTGGGCGCTCGGACAGCGCATGGTCGAGATCGCCCGTGCGAGAAGCCTGCCCGTCGCCCTCGACATCCGTCGGGGACGCCAACAGCTGTTCCACGCGGGACTTCCGGGCTCGTCCGCGGACAACGATCATTGGATCCGCAGGAAGGTCCGAGTCGTGGAGCGTTTCGGCATGAGCTCGCTGGCCGTCGGGCAGCTCTGGCGCGAACGCGGCACGACGTTCGAACAGGCATCCGGGCTCGATCCTGCTCGATTCGCGGCCGCCGGCGGGTGCGTCCCGCTCATCGTGCGAGGCGTCGGCCCTGTCGGCACCGCGACCGTGTCCGGCCTGCCGCAGCTGGAGGACCACCGGCTGGTCGTCCGAGCCCTCCGCGCGCACCTCGCCGCCATCGCCTGACGCCCGTCCCCTGCTCCGGACCACCGGCTCCCTCGTTCAGAACGGGCAGGACTCGTCGTCGCCGTCCGGTGGCGGCAGCAGCTCGCGCGGCACGGGATCCATCGGCGCGTCCGGCGGGTCCTCGAAGACGTGGCCCCACGGATCGCGGATGTTCACGACGCCCGTGTCCTGCAGCTCGTCCGTGTACAGCCCGGCCGACTTCGCGAGATGGCTCGCCCGGTCGAGCGTGATGAGGTTCCGGTCGTCGGTCCCGCCGAAGTGCTGCCACTCCCTGGCGTGGTCGATGTCCGCGAGGTGCGCCGGCGTCGAACGGCCCGGGAACCGGGTTCGCCCGTCCCGGATCCGCACCCAGCGGGCGAGATCGGCGGGCGGGCGGTACGTCGTCCGGTCCATCGCGAGCCGGACGCCGGTGACCGGGTCCGTCATCACCCGGATCATGGACGTGGCCGACCCGGCGAGCGACTTCGCGAGCTCCATCGCGATCGGGCCGTGCCCGCGGAGCACCGCCTGCTCCGTCGTCACGCCGAGCCAGCCGAGCACCGGCACGGTCAGGACGAGCTGCACCTGCACCTTCGTCGTCGCGGGCACGACCTCGGCGCCGCGGGCCGCGGACTCCTGGAACGCGGCGAGCCCGAGGTCGAAGACGCGCTCGGCGATGTCGTGGCGCAGCTGCGCGACCGTCCGATGCTGCGGATCGGTGCCGTGCGCGGCGACGGCGAGCCGCTGCAGCGCCTCCTGCCGCGGCAGCCACGTGGTCGAGAGGCCCTCGACGACGAGTGCCGCGCCGGAGTCGTCGCCGACCTCGAGGGTGACGGTGCGGCGCTCGAACGTCGTGCGGGCGCGTGCGGCGGCGGTGGCCGCCTGCAGCTTCTCCCGCTGCCGCCGCAGGTCGGCCTTCACGCGGTGCGAGGCGACGACGATGCGCGACGCGTGCTCGTCGTACGCCGCCCAGTGCTCCTCGTCGAGGCCGTCGAGCTGCGCGACCACCTTCTGCGCCCGCGTCCAGGTCGTCTCGCCGGCCAGGAACACGGCCCACGTGCGCGGCAGGCGGTCCCGGAGGACGAGACCGGCGCGGACCTCGCGCTGCACCGTGCGCTGGTCGGACCGGGTGAGCAGCGCCATCGTCGACGCGAACGCCCTGCCGCCGAGGCCGTCCGGGTCGGCGACCCGCTCGCCGAACCGGGCCGTCAGGTCCGCGATCGACGCCTCGAAGGCGGTGAGCAGCGACTCGATGCGCCGCGCGTCCGCGAGTGCGCGGACCGCCGCCGTCTGCACGGCCACGTCCTGGAGCCATTCGGCCACCTCGGTCGACGCCGGCGCGAACCGGTCGAGCTCCTCCGGGGTCGCGGGACGGCCGTACTCCGCGGCGAACCGCTCCTCGGGCGGCAGCGCTGCGCGCCAGGCCTCGATGTCGCCGGCGACGACCTCGAGGTCCGGCAACGGCTCCTCCGCGAGCCAGGCCGGCTGCTCGGGCATCGGCGGGAGCGCCGCAACAGGGGTCGTCACCCGCCCATCCGCCGTCCTCGAACACGTCTCCGAATGTAGGGGAGGGGTCCGACATCCGCTCGGCGGCGCGGAGGCAGGATGGAGTCCTTCGACCATCGCGCTCGCCCACCGCCGTGCGCCCCGACGACGAGGAGCAGCATGAGGACCACCGTCGTCCGCCCCCACCGCAGCGACGAGCCCTTCCCGCGCGAGGAGCACCTCGCGCAGCGGATCGCGGAGCTCGCGACCGACCCGGTGCCGATCGACGACGACGTCGCGGAGATGGTCGTGAACCGCGTGATCGACAACGCGGCGGTCGCGACGGCGTCCCTCTCCCGGGCGCCCGTCGTCGCCGCGCGGGGGCAGGCGGAGGCGCACCCCGCCGCACCGGGCGCGACGGTGTTCGGGATCGGCGGCCGGTACTCGCCCGAGTGGGCGGCGTGGGCGAACGGCACCGCGGTGCGGGAGCTCGACTTCCACGACACGTTCCTCGCGGCGGAGTACTCGCACCCCGGCGACAACATCCCGCCGATCCTCGCCGTAGCCCAGCACGCGGGGTCGGACGGCGCCGCGCTGCTCCGCGGGATCGTGACGGGGTACGAGGTGCAGATCGACCTGGCGCGGGCGATCAGCCTCCACGCCCACAAGATCGACCACGTCGCGCACCTCGGACCGAGCGCGGCGGCCGGCATCGGCACCCTCCTCGGCCTGCCGGCGGAGACGATCTACCAGGCGGTCGGCCAGGCCCTCCACACCACGACCGCGACGCGGCAGTCGCGGAAGGGCGAGATCTCGACCTGGAAGGCGTCGGCCCCGGCGTTCGCCGGCAAGGCCGCGATCGAGGCCGTCGACCGCGCGATCCGCGGGCAGACGAGCCCGGCACCGATCTGGGAGGGCGAGGACGGCGTGATCGCGCAGCTGCTCGACGGCCCCGACGCCCGCTACGAGGTGGCGCTGCCCGCGGCGGGGGAGTCGAAGCGGGCGATCCTGGCGAGCTTCACGAAGGAGCACTCGGCCGAGTACCAGGCGCAGGCGTGGATCGACCTGGCCCGGCGCCTGCGGAGCGAGCACGCGGAGCTGCTGGAGCCCGGGGCGGTGCGCCGCATCGTGCTGCACACCTCGCACCACACGCACGTCGTGATCGGCTCCGGCGCGGGCGACCCGCAGAAGTACGACCCGACCGCGAGCCGCGAGACGCTCGACCACTCGGTGCCCTACATCTTCGCCGTGGCGCTGCAGGACGGCCGCTGGGACCACGTCGCGTCCTACGCCCCCGAGCGAGCCGGCCGGCCCGACACCGTGGCGCTCTGGCGGTCGATCACCACGGCCGAGGACCCGGAGTGGACGCGCCGGTACCACTCGCTCGACCCGGCCGAGCAGGCCTTCGGCGGCCGCGCCGAGATCGAGCTCGCGGACGGCGGCACCGTCGTCGCGGAGATCGCGGTCGCGGACGCGCACCCGCTCGGCGCCCGGCCGTTCGCCCGCGCCGACTACGTCCGGAAGTTCCGCACCCTCGCGGACGGCGTGCTCGACCCGGCCGAGATCGACCGCTTCCTCGACGTCGCCGAGCGCCTGCCGAGCCTGCGACCGGACGAGCTGGCCGGCCTGACCGTGACCGCGCGGGACCTCCCGGCCGCGCCGAAGGGACTGTTCTGATGCTGTCGTCGACCCGCACCCCGAACGAGAAGCGGAAGGCGTTCCGCGCCGGCCTCGCGAGCGGCACGATCCAGCGCTTCCCCGGCGCGTTCACGCCGCTGGCGACGCGCCTGATCCAGGAGAAGGGCTTCGAGGGCGTCTACCTCTCCGGCGCCGTCATGGCGAACGAGCTCGGGCTGCCCGACATCGGGCTCACGACGCTGACGGAGGTGGCGCTGCGCGCAGCGCAGACCGCGAGCGCCACCGACCTCCCCGTGCTCGTCGACGCGGACACCGGATTCGGCGAGCCGATGAACGCGGCGCGGACGACGCAGGCGCTCGAGGACGCCGGCGTCGCCGGGCTGCACATCGAGGACCAGGTGAACCCGAAGCGCTGCGGGCACCTCGACGGGAAGGACGTCGTCGACACCACGACGGCCGTGCGCCGCATCCGCGCGGCCGTGTCCGCCCGGCGCGACCCGGACCTCGTGATCATGGCGCGGACGGACGTCCGCGGCGTCGAGGGGCTGACCGCCGCGACGGAGCGGGCGAAGGCGCTCGCCGGCGCCGGGGCGGACGCGATCTTCGCGGAGGCGATGGGCTCGCTCGAGGAGTTCGCCGCGATGCGCGCCGCCGTCGACGTGCCGATCCTCGCGAACATGACCGAGTTCGGGAAGAGCGAGCTCTTCACCGTGCAGCAGCTGCAGGACGTCGGCGTGGACATGGTGATCTTCCCCGTCTCGCTGCTCCGGATCGCGATGGGCGCGATCGAGCGCGGGCTCGACGACCTCGCCGCGAACGGCTCGCTCCGCGCCCAGGTGCCGTCCATGCAGACGAGGGCCAGGCTGTACGAGCTGGTCGACTACGCCGCGTACGCGGCGTTCGACGACGGGGTCGCCACGTTCGACCTCGCGAACAACCGCGCGGACTGACCGCCCGAAGGAGGGCTCGGATGACCGATCAGGAGATCAGGAAGGGGCTCGCGGGCGTCGTCGTCGACACGACCGCGATCTCGAAGGTCAACCCGGAGACGAACTCGCTGCTCTACCGCGGGTACCCGGTGCAGCAGCTCGCGGAGCGCTGCTCGTTCGAGCAGGTGGCCTGGCTGCTCTGGTACGGGGAGCTGCCGACCGCGGAGGAGCTTGCCGCGTTCGAGGCGCGGGAGCGGGCCGGCCGCGCGCTCGACCCGCGCGTGCGGCACGTCATCGACGAGGCGCCGACCTCCGCCCACCCGATGGACGTGCTCCGCACGGCGGTCAGCCTCGCCGGGGTGCTCGACCCGGAGGCGGGCGACGACGACCGCGAGGCGGAGCTGCGGAAGGCGGAGCGCCTGCTCGCCGCGATCCCCGGCATGGTCGCCTACGACCAGCGCCGCCGTCGCGGTCAGGAGCCGGTCGAGCCGCGGGAGGACCTCGACTGGTCGCGCAACTTCCTCTGGACGACGTTCGGCGAGGAGCCGACCGATGTCGCCGCCGACGTGTTCCGGATCTCGATGGTCCTGTACGCCGAGCACTCCTTCAACGCGTCCACCTTCACGGCCCGCGTCGTCACCTCGACGCTCGCCGACCTCCACTCCGCGGTCGTCGCCGCGGTCGGCGCGCTGAAGGGGCCGCTGCACGGCGGTGCGAACGAGGCCGTGATGGTCGCCTTCGACGAGATCGGCTTCGCCGACCGCGCGGAGGCGTGGCTGGGGGAGGCGCTCGCGGCGAAGCGGAAGATCATGGGCTTCGGGCACCGCGTGTACAAGCACGGCGACTCCCGCGTGCCGACGATGCGCGCGGCCCTCGACCGGCTCGTCGACGAGCACGGCGCCCACGAGGTCGCGGCGCTCTACGACCGGCTCGCGACGGCGATGGACGAGCGGAAGGGCATCAAGCCGAACCTCGACTACCCGAGCGGGCCCGCCTACGCCCTCCTCGGCTTCGACACCCCGACCTTCACCCCGCTCTTCGTCGCGTCCCGGGTCGTCGGGTGGACGGCGCACGTGATGGAGCAGCGGGCGGCGAACGCCCTGATCCGGCCCCTCTCCGCGTACGACGGGCCGGCGGAGCGGGAGGTCCCGGCTCAGTAGGGCCAGGGGTAGGGCGACCAGTCCGGGTCGCGCTTCTCGAGGAACGCGTCCCGGCCCTCGACCGCCTCGTCGGTGCCGTAGGCGAGGCGCGTCGCCTCGCCGGCGAGCACCTGCTGGCCCATCAGGCCGTCGTCGATCGCGTTCAGCGAGAACTTGATCATGCGGATCGAGGTCGGCGACTTCCCGAGGATCGTCTCGGCCCACTGGATCGCAACGGTCTCGAGTTCCGCGTGGGGGACGACGGCGTTCACGGCGCCCATCTCGTAGGCGCGGCGGGCGTCGTACTCGCCGCCGAGGAAGAAGATCTCGCGCGCGAACTTCTGTCCGACCTGCCGGGCGAGATAGGCGCTGCCGTACCCGCCGTCGAAGGAGCCGACGTCGGCGTCCGTCTGCTTGAACCGCGCCTGCTCCGCGCTCGCGAGGGCGAGGTCGCAGACGACGTAGAGGGAGTGCCCGCCGCCGGCCGCCCAGCCGGGCACGACGGCGATGACGACCTTCGGCATCGTGCGGATCAGCCGCTGCACCTCGAGGATGTGCAGCCGGCCGACGCCGACCGAGCCGTCCGCGTACTCGTAGCCGCCCCGGCCCCGGATGCGCTGATCCCCGCCGGAGCAGAAGGCCCAGCCGCCGTCCTTCGGGCTCGGGCCGTTGCCGGTGAGCAGCACGACGCCGACGCGCGTGTTCCGGCGCGCGTCGTCGAGCGCCCGCGCGAGCTCGTCGACGGTCTGCGGGCGGAAGGCGTTCCGGACCTCCGGCCGGTCGAAGGCGACGCGGGCGATCCGGCCGTCGGTCGACAGGTGGTACGTGATGTCGGTCAGGTCCTCGAACCCGGGCACCGCCGTCCAGCGCGCGGGATCGAAGAGCTCGGAGACGTCGGCCATGCCGCCACGCTAGGCGCTCGGCCGCGGGCGGGGGCTGGCAGCGGGCCGCCGCAGGTGCCATCATCCGGGCATGTCCGCAGAGTCGCTGGCCGTGGTCGCCACGTGCGTCGTCGTCGCCGTGGTGTGCCTGGCCGCCGCGGGGGTCGCGTTCCAGGTCCGGGCGAGCGTCCGGCTGCGGGCCGCGGTGCCGGGTGCGGCGCTGCCCGGTCGCCTCCGGCGGGAGGCGGACGACGACGCGGCGGACGCGTGCGACCGGGCGTTCGCCAAGACCGCGTGGACGCGGCTCGGCGGCGGGCACTGACGCTCAGCGCAGCAGGCCCTGGCGCTCCTTCTGCTGGAGGACGAGGAGGGCGGCCGCGTCGACCTGCTTCGTGAACGACGGCGAGGTCCGCATCCTCGCGAGCACGGCGGACTCCATCGCCTTCGCCTGCGACGGGACGACGGTCAGCACGAGGTCGCCGCCGGCGCCGATGAAGCGCACGGCGCGCTGCCCGACGGGGACGGAGGCGACCTGCACGGCCTGCCCGAGGTCGTCGCTGACGATCACGCCCGGGAACCCGAGCTTCGTCCGCAGCAGGCCCGTCACCACGGTCCGCGAGAACGCGGCCGGGTGCTGCGCATCGATGCGGGTGTACGTCGCGCTCGACATCATGACGAACGCGGTCTTCGCCCTGATCGCCGCCCTGAACGGCTGCAGGTCCGCGTCGTGCGCGGTCGTGGTGCGGTCCGTGACGTGCGCCGTCGTGTCCGTGTTCCCGGTGACCCGGCCGAGTCCCGGGAAGTGCTTCACCGCCGTGCTCACGCCGCCGGCGACGAGGCCGCGCAGCACGGCGACGCCCTTCGTCGCGACGACCGACGGCGTATGCCCGTACTCGCGGTCGAAGGCGCCGATCGGCGGGTTGTGCGTGTCCCCCTTCCGCACCGTGTCGAGGACGGGCGCGAGATCGAGCCCGACGCCGGCGCGGCGCAGCTGCGAGCCCCAGGTGGTCGCCCAGTGCTGGAGGACGGGCGTCGACCACGTGCCCTGGACCAGCGCGGTCGAGTAGTCGGTGAAGCCGGGGCCGCGGAGTCGCCGGACCTCGCCGCCCTCCTGGTCCGTGGCGATGAGCAGCTGCGTCCCGCGCGGCGCGGCGTGCTGCAGGCCGGCCGTGATGCGGTGCGTGGCGGCGATGCTCAGGGTGCTGTTGCCGTCGAGGATGACCGACCCGACGTGCTGAGCGCGGATGATCTGCAGGCAGGAGGCCGAGACGCTCGTGCTCGGGCAGCCGATCATCAGCAGCTGGCCGACGCGCTCCGCCGGCGTCATCGCGTCGAAGCGGCGCTGGGCGAGGCTCGTCGTGGTCCTCGTCGATGTGGTCGGGCGGACCGGCGCGGCGACGGCAGGGATCGCGGTCGCGCCGACCGTCGCGAGCAGGAGGGCGGCCGCGCCAGTGGCGATCGCGGTGCGGCGGCGGAGGGGCGAGCGGGCGGAGCGACGGAGCACCCGAGCAGTCAACGCCCGCCTTCGGCGCGTCGTCCACCACCCTCGCCGACCGTCCATCCACCGGTCATGCTCCGGCCGCCGGGCGGCTCGGTGCCGACGCTCACCGAGCGGTGAGGTGCGGCGGGGGAGGCTGGTGCGGTGTCGAGACGGCTGGAGCGCTGGCGGGGACGGCTGGTGGCCGACCGCCCCGAGGTGGTGGTCTGCCGCGGCGGAGACTGCGGCAGCCGGCGGAAGCACCCCGGCTTTGACCACGCGGCGCAGCTCGAGCGCATCCGCGACGAGCTGCGCGGGGCGCCGGTCACGGTGTCGATCAGCAAGTGCCTCGACGAGTGCGAGCACGCGAACGTCGTCGTGGTGACGCCCGGGGGGCCGGCGGCGGGTACCGCGCCGGTGTGGGTGGGCTCCGTGCTCGACGACGCCACGACGGACGGCATCATCGAGTGGGTCCGAAGCACCGGCGGCTTCGGTGATCCGCCGGAGGCGGTGCAGGCGCACCGCTTCGTCGCGACGCACGGCGGCCGCATCCGGAGGACGGGCGCGGTCCGCTCCCGCTAGTGCGTCAGCCGGCGGCGGTTCGGATGCGCACCTCGCGCTCCATGCGCTGCTCGTGCCGCGCCCGGCCCTTGATCGCCTCGAGTTCGCGGTTCTTCGGTGGCGCCGCGGTCACGAGGCGGTCCAGCATCCGACGCGTCGCCGCGGCGATCTCGTCGATCGCGTCCTCGAACGCGGGTGCGTTCGCGCGCGAGGGCCGCGTCGAGCCGCTGACCTTGCGGACGAACTGGAGCGCTGCCTCGCGCACCTCGTCGTCCGTGGTCGCCGGCTCGAAGTTGTGGAGGCAGCGGATGTTCCGGCACATGCGGGCGACGATAGGCCTCGTCGCGGTCGGCGGGAACCCGTGGACGTCGCCATCTCTACACATCTAGAGTTGCGATGTGCTGCGACTGGGGCGGGTGACGCCGGCGACCGTCGACGTGCTGCGCGCGCTGCTCGCCGCCGACGGCGCGACGTGGGGGCTCCGCCTGGTCGGCGAGACGGGCAGGCCCGCGGGCAGCGTGTACCCGATCCTCGCGCGCCTCGAGGACGGCGGCTGGGTGTCGTCCTCCTGGGACGAGTCGGACCGCCGCGGGGCGCGTCGCCGCCTGTACGCGCTCACGGACGAGGGCCGAGCGAGCGCGGCTGCGGTCGTCGCCGCCGCGCGGCGACCCGTGGCCCGTCGCCGTGCCGCCGAGCCGGGGCTCGCATGAAGGGCGCGGAGCGGGCGCTTGCGCTGCTCGCGCTGGTCGTCCCGCGGCCGCGGCGGGCGCGGTTCGTGGAGGAGTGGCGGTCCGACCTCGCCGCCGCGCGATCCTTCGGCGTGCCCCCGGAGGCGGTCCTGCTCGCCGCCTGCCGCACCGCCCTGCTGCTCCTGCGCCTCCGGATCCGCGACGCGCTGCTGCGTTCGAGCCGAGGCGGCGAGCTCCTCGCCGCGGGAGTGCTCGTCGGCCTCCTGCTCGCGGTCGCCGACGTGCCGTCGGCGGTCCTCGTGCCCGTGCTCGCGGTCGCGGTCGCGGTGCGCGGCCGGCGCGCCGCCGCGGGCCGCCTCGCGACGGCGCGGATCGACGGGGCCTCGTGACCGCCGAGCGGACGACGGCCCGGCGTGGAGGCCCCGGCTCCACGCGCCGGTTCCTCCGGGACCTCGCCGTGATCGTGGTCGTCGCGCTGCTCGCGTCGTTCCTGATCAGGACGTTCCTGGTGCGGTCGTTCTTCATCCCGTCCGCCTCGATGGAGCCGACGCTGCTCGGCGAGCCGGGGCACCACGACCGGATCCTCGTCGACGAGCTGGTGCCGCGCCTCGTGCCGATCCGGCGCGGGGACGTGGTCGTGTTCACCGACCCGGGCGGCTGGCTCGGGGGCGAGCAGACCGCCTCGGCGACGCCGAGCACGCCGGTCGCCGAGGCGGCGGACGCGCTCCTGTCGCTCGTCGGCCTCTCGACCCGGGACTCGGACGACCACCTGGTCAAGCGGGTGATCGGGCTGCCGGGGGATCACGTGGCGTGCTGCGACCCACTCGGCAGGGTCACGGTCGACGGTGCGCCGCTCGACGAGCCCTACACGCGGCTGCCCGCCGGCACGCGCCTCGAGAGCCGCGTCCCGTTCGACGTCGTCGTCCGACCGGGCGACCTCTGGGTGATGGGGGACAACCGCTGGGACTCGGCGGACTCGCGCTACCACCAGGGGTCGGCGGAGCACGGCGGGGTGCCGACCCGCGACGTCGTCGGACGGGCGTCCGTCGTCTCCTGGCCGGTCGACCGCTGGCGGTGGATCGACGACTACCCGGCGACGTTCGCCGGCGTGCCCTCGTCGTCGCGCTGATCCGGGTCCGGAGCGGACTCGCTGCGCAGTGCGTGGACGAGGCTGCGAAGCAGCCGCCGCGCCTCCGCCACCTCCGCCTCGTCGAGCTCGCCGAGCATCCGGCGTTCGACCGCCCGCACCGCCGCCGAGGCCGCCGCGAGCCGCTCCTCGCCGAGCGGGGTCAGGCGGATCGGGAGGACCTTGCCCGTCGGCGCGGTCGCCGGGCGGGTCACCGAGCCGTCCTGCTCGAGGGTCTGCAGCAGCACGTGCATCGACTGGCGCGTCACGAACGCGCCCCGCGCGAGCGCCGAGCTGGAGAGGCCCGGCCGCTGCGCGAGCAGCTCCAGACACGAGTAATGGGTGACCGTCATGCCGAGCGGGCGGAGCACCGCCTCCATCGCGGTCCGCAGCGCGCTGGACGCCTCCTTCAGCAGGTAGCCGACCGACGTGGGGAGGTCGACGCCGTCTTGACTCATGTCAGTATTCTGACATAGTCTTGCTGATGTCAGAAATCTGACACGACGAGAGGAACCCCATGCCGGTCACCGGACCCGACTTCATCTCCCTGCAGGTGCGCGATCTCGAGCGCTCGGCTCGCTTCTACGAGCAGCACCTCGGCCTCGTCCGCGCGCAGGCCGGGCCGCCGCATGCTGTCGTGTTCGACACGAAGCCGATCGCGTTCGCCGTGCGCGACCTCGCGCCCGGCACCGATCTCGACGGCGTCGCCGAGCCCGGCATCGGTGCCGCCGTGTGGCTGCACGCGACCGACGTGCAGGCGATCCACGACGCGCTCGTCGCGGCGGACGCCCCGATCGTCACCCCGCCGTTCGACGGCCCGTTCGGGCGCACGTTCGCGTTCGCGGATCCCGACGGCTACCGGATCACGCTCCACGACCGCGGCTGAGGCGCCCGCGGTCGCGGTCACATCCGGGCGAGGAGGACGTCGACCTCCCCGCCCGGGGTGGCCGGGTCGAATCCGTGCTCGATCAACCAGCGCATGGAGGTCAGGCAGCGCAGCGACCACCAGCCGCGGATCACGGCGACATCGACCTCCGCGCCGTAGCCGGCGAGCACCTCGTCGAGGCGCTCCTCGTGCCCGAGGGTCAGGACGGCGAGGTCGAACACCGGGTCGCCCCGCCCCGCCTCCGACCAGTCGAGCACGCCGACGACCTCGTCGCCCGCGACGAACACGTGGTCGAGCTGCAGGTCGCCGTGCGTGAACGCCGGCGCGAAGGGGCGGAACGCGGCCTCCGCGACCTGCCGGTTCCGGTCAACGATGCGTTCCGTTAGGACGCCGTTCGCGACGATCCAGGCGCACGCCTCGGCCAGCTCAGCGCGGTGACGATCCGGCACGCGGCCCGGCCACGGCGGCGGCGGGGTCCCGTGCAGTCGGCGGACCATCGCGCCCGCCGCGGTCCAGGCCGCCGCCGACGCGGTCGACGGGGCGCCGAGCCGGCCGAGCGCCGCGCCGGGCAGCGCCGCGAGCGCCAGCACGTGCTCCTGCTGCCAGAGCACGTCCGCGGTCGGCACGGGCGCCGCCGCCATGCTGCGCGCCTCCCGGGCCAGCCGATCCGCGTCGCCGTCGATCTTCACGAACACGTCGCCGACCCGCACGGTCGTGCGCTCCGCGTGGGCAACGACGACCTCGACCTCGTCGGTCACGGCGCCGTGCTCCGGATGACGTAGCGGCCGCTGCGGAACAGGACGGGACCGCGGTCGACCTCCGCGACCGATGCGGCGTTCAGCCGGGTGGCGCTGCGGACCCGGATGACCGCGTCGCCCGAGCGGAGGTAGCGCACGACGCCCGCCTGGTAGCGCGCGTTCCCCGTGCGGGCGAGCGGGACGCCGGCGACGCGCACCGCGTCGGGGCCGTAGCTGTAGCCGCTGACGTCCGGGCGGAGCGGGCAGCCGCGATCGAGATCGCGGGTGAGCACGTCCATGACGAGCAGGATGGTCGGGTCGTCGGCGACGATGCACCCGGGGATCCGTGCGGCCGCCGCCCGGAGCGCTGCGCCCGGCGGCCGCACGTCTACCCGGACGAGGTCGTGTGCCGCGTTCGCGCCGACGAGCCCGACGACCACGACGCCGACGAGGATCGGGCGCGCTGCCCGCGACCGCAGGCGCCCGGCGAGCGCGCCGACGGCGACGCCGACGACGAGGGCGAGCAGCGGTGCCGTGAGGCTCGCGTAGTGCGGGAACCACGACGGCGCGAGCAGGGCGACGACGAGGTCGGCGGCGCCGAGCGCGACGAAGACGCGCGACCGCCGGTCGATCGCCGCGAGCACGGTCGCGGCGAGCGTCCCGGCGAGTGCGACGGCCAGCGCGAGCGCCGGCGGCACGCCGGGGATCGGGGTCCTCGAGTGGATGCCGGTCACGCCGAGCATCGACGCGAGGCGGACGACCGGCGTCGCCCCGACGAATCGCGGCCGGCCGAGCTGGGCGAGGGCCACCTGCGCCACGAACTGCTGCGGTGCAAGGGCGAAGAAGGGCAGCATCACGACGCCGACCGCGACGACGAGACCGATCAGCACGCGGAGGCGGGCACCGCGGGCCGCGAGCAGGATCACCAGGGCGGCCACGACGTACCAGCCCTTGAAGTCGATCGCGACGCCGAGGAGGGCGCCGACGCCGAGCGCGGCACCGCGGCCGGTGCGGGTCGCGCGGGGGAGGAGCGCGAGCGCGCCGAGCACGGCGAGGGTGCCGGCCGGTTCCAGCAGCGCCGTCCGCTCGTCGTAGACCGCCGGCGCGAAGACGGCGTAGCAGAGGCCGCCCGCGAGCGCCGCCGCGAACCCGAACGGCCGGAGGACCACGACGACCATCGCGGCGCTCGCGGCGCCGACCAGCTCGAACGCGACCCGGAACGCCGCGAGCGCGACCGGGTCGCCGAGCAGCCGCGCGAGGAGCGCGAACGGCGACGCCGCGAGGAGCATCCCCGGCGGCTGCAGGAAGAGGAAGTCCCGGTACGGCACCCGGCCGTGCACCATCGCGGCCGCCGACGACAGGTGGACGCCGTCGTCGTAGGCGTTGATGCCGAGCAGGCCGCCGCCGTGCAGCTCCATGTGCAGGCGCAGCGCGAACGCCACCGCGGCGACGCCGCCGACGAGCGCGACCCGACCGCGGCGGGATACGGGACCGCCCTCCGAGGTCACGGTCGCCTCCGTCCCATGTCGGTCGCGCTCCATCGAGCGCTGATCGGATGGTGGACCAGGGGCCGGCCGGGCGGATGCATCGGACGTGACCGGCCGGCTCAGTCGTGCGGCACGCGCTCCCGGGAGTCCCGGGTCTCGGACGCGCCGCCGACGGTCGTGGACTCGCGCCACGCGGTGTCGACGGCGCCGGCCCGTCGTCGGATCGCGGGGAGGTGCGGCTGCACCGCGACCGCGACGCCCCAGACGAGCAGCGCGACCGGCCGGACGGCGTCGAGGTGCCAGTCGACGTAGGCGAGCGGGAACGCGCCGAGCGGCACCGTGCTCATCACCGCGACGAGCAGCGCATCGGCCGCGACGACGACGAACGCCCACCGGGCGACGCCGCCGAGCCGGGTGGTGCGGGCGATCTCGACCGCGGCGACGACGGTCGCGGCCGTGACGAGCCAGAGCAGCGTCATGCCGACGGCGACCCCCGGGACCGGTGCGAGCCGGAACAGCAGCGGACCGAGCCCCGTCACGATGAGGGCGGCGACTCCCGCCCGCGAGCGGTCGACGATGCGGCGCGCCGCGAGCAGGCCGCACCCGACGGCGAGGGCGACCTCGGCGAGGAGCAGCAGCGCCGTGACGTCGCCGACGTCGAGCTGGCGCGTGAGCGCGAGCGGGCCGGCCGCGGCGACGGCCGCGCCGCCGATCGTGGTTGCGGTGTCGGGTGCTGCGGTCCGGGCCACGGTGCCCCTCCTGGTCATCGGCCTCGATGCGGGTGCGCGGAGCGTACTGCGGATCCGCCCGGCGGCGTCAGCACGGCGCGCGCGGCCCGTCGCCGGTCGGGGCGCAGCTGCGCCCGGACGAGCGCGACGGCGGTGCCCGCGCCGGCGAGGAGGAGGACGCCGCCGAGGAGCATCAGGTCGCGGTACAGGAAGCCGAGATCGGTCGGCGTCCCCAGGTCGCCCGTCGCCCCCACCGGATGCCGGAGCGCGAGCAGGGACAGGAGGAGCACCGCGAGGCCGAGCGCCGCCGTCAGCACGCCGACGACCGCGAGGACGAGCCGCCGGTCGGACATCGGCACGATCTCGTTGCGGCGCTCCACGTCGTGCACGGTATCGGCCGGCACGGACGGCGGTGGGGCCTTCACCCTGGAACTCCCGGGCGATCGAGCCGCTCAGTCCCGCAGCAGCGCGTCGATCGCGGCGCGGGTCTCCGCGAGCCGCGCCCGCAGCAGCGGCAGCACCGCGTCGGGCAGCGCGCCGCGCGCGGCCGCGGTGCGGAGCTGCGCACGGAGGTCGTGGCGGAAGGCGGTCAGCAGCTCGTCGGCCTCCTCGGCGGCGCGACGGGCGGTCGTGCGCGCGCCGGCGTCGTCGCGGTCCCGATCCCGACGCGGCCGCGACGGGGCGGTCGCCGACGCCGCGAGGTCGGCGCGGAGGGCGCGCATCGCCTCGTCGACGGAGGCGCGGACGTCCCCGGCGAGGCGCTGCACGGACTCGTCGACCTCCGCCCGGAGCGCGTCGAGGTCGCCGCGGCGTTCGGCCACGAGCGCCCGCCCGGCGTCCGTGATCTCGTGGACGGTGCGCCGGCCGTCGCTCCGCGCGACGATCAGCCCCTCCTCCTGCAGCCGGGTCAACCGCGGGTAGACGGTGCCCGCGCTCGGCGCGTAGGTGCCGCCGAATCGGTTCGACAGCTCCTGGATCAGCTCGTAGCCGTGCATGGGGCGCTCGGCGAGCAGCCCGAGCAGGTACAGCCGCAGCTGCCCGTGACCGAAGACCGAGGCCCTCACCGCTCGCCCGTGTGCACGATCCGCACCGTACCGCTCGAGGTCTCGATGCGGACGCGCGTCGGGTCGTTGCCCGGTCCGGCCCAGCCGCCGCGGTAGCCGCCGAGCAGGCGGCCGGCGTCCGTGCCGTCGACGTGCAGCGCCCCGCTGACCGAGTCGACCGCGTACTCGGCCGCGCGGTCGTCGCCGAGCCGGAGGACGACCTCGCCGCTGACGGAGCGCACCTCGACCCGGTCGGGCGCCTCGAGGTCGAGGAACACGTCGCCGCTGACGCCCGTGCAGTCGAAGCGGGTGACGGGGCCGGTCGCGGTCGCCGCGCCGCTGACCGTGGTGATCTCGAGCGCGCCCTCGTGCTCGCGGACGGCGAGCTCGGCGCTGACGCCCTCGAGGACGGCGCGGCCGGCGGTCGCGTCGCAGACGACGTCGCCGCTCACGGTGCGGACGGCGAGCCCCTCCTTCATCCCGCTGACCAGCACCGCGGCGGAGGTGACGGCCAGGTCCACCTGCGCGCGGCGGTCGACGCGGACGGTCACCGCGGCCTTCGAGCCCTGGCCGAAGGGGAGCTCCGCGCCGACGCGGAGGACGCCGCCGTCCAGCCGCACCGGCAGGGACCCGCCGGCCGCCTCGTGCACCTCGATCGACGCGCCCGGTTCGTCGCGGCCGATCACGTCGACCTCGCCGCTCGTCACGCGGATCCGCAGTCGTCGCACCTCGCCGACGTCGAGCGCGCCGCCCTCCCGGATCGCGGTGTCGACGACCTCCTCGGTGTTCGGCTCGGCGGCGGGGGTCGTGGCGGGATCGGTGCCCATGGCGTGCTCCTGTTCGGGGTGGTCGGACGGGGACGGGGGATCGGACGGCGGCGATGGTCGCGGTCGGCGCAGCCGGGCGGCCACGGTCAGCAGAAGGGGCGCTGCAGGGCGGTGGGGCGCTCGACGCGGTGGAGATCGATCGCCGGCGCGGGACGGTCGCGCAGCCGTCCGCCCCACGAGAGCAGCGCCAGTCCAGCGCGCGTCGCGAGCCGCTCGAGGCTCGGGGTCACGCGGTCCCGGCGGGGGGACGGAGACGAGGATCCAGGTGTCGTTCGTGCTCATGATGGCCTCCGCTCGGTCGCCGAAACGAGATATATCTCGAAGGTGGGACGAAGTCTGTCGCGAGTCAAGATATATCTTGAGGTTCACGCGGGCGATGCGCTGTCCGACGTGTGGAGTACACCGGCTCGCATGATCTGCGCGTTCTGCGGCGGCACGGCGCTCGCGGTCGTCCTGCTGCCCGGGCACGACCGGCCGGAGGCGACGGTCTGCCTCGGCTGCGGTCGTGCGCAGCCGATCGAGCAGGACCACGCCGTCGATCGGTGAGCCGGAGAAACCCGCGCGTGAACGCTCACGCAGCGGGCGGGGGAGCGGGCAGGATGGCCCCGTGACCGACGACGACCACGCCACCGCCCGCCTGCCGAAGCTCGATCTCGACGCCCTCCCGCCGGCCGTCGACGTCAGCGACAACACCGCCGCGCTGGCCCGGGTGCGCGCCGTCATCGACGCCGGGCCCTACCGGGACGAGTGGCCGTCGCTGCAGGGGTACCGCCCGCCGCGCTGGTACCAGGACGCGAGGTTCGGGATCTTCCTGCACTGGGGCGTCTACGCCGTGGCGGGCTTCCGCGGCGAGTGGTACGCCCGGAACACCTACCTGCAGGCGCAGGACGAGTTCCGGCACCACGTCGACACGTACGGCCCGCACCGCGACTTCGGCTACAAGGACCTCATCCCGTCGTTCACGATGCACGACTTCGACCCGGACGCCTGGGCGGCCCTGTTCCGGCGCGCGGGCGCGCAGTTCGTCGTGCCCGTCGCCGAGCACCACGACGGCTTCGCGATGTACGCGACCGAGCGCTCGCGCTGGAGCGCGGCACAGCTCGGCCCGCGCCGCGACGTGTTCGGGGACCTCGCCGCCGCGGTGGATCGCGCGTGGATGGTCCGCGGCGCCTCGTCGCACCGGGCGGAGCACTGGTGGTTCATGAACGGCGGCGCCCGCTTCGACTCGGATGTGCTCGACCCGCGGACCATCGACTTCTACGGCCCCGCGCAGCGCGAGGAGTCCGCGCCGAACGAGCGGTTCCTGGAGGACTGGCTGCTCCGCACCGTCGAGATCATCGACGGCTACCGGCCGCAGGTGCTCTGGTTCGACTGGTGGATCGAGCAGCCCGCGTTCGAGCCGTACCGGCGGATGCTCGCCGCGTACTACTACAACCGCGCCGCCGAGTGGGGCCGCGAGGTCGTCATCAACTACAAGTGGGACGCGTTCGCCGAGGGGTCCGCCGTCTACGACATCGAGCGCGGCGCGATGGGCGGCATCCGACCGGACGTCTGGCAGAGCGACACCGCCGTGTCGAAGACCGCCTGGAGCTGGGTGCGCGACGGGCACGACTACAAGACGGTGCGCGACCTGATCGCCGAGCTCGCCGACACCGTCGCGAAGAACGGCGTGCTGCTGCTCAACGTGGGGCCGAAGCCCGACGGGACGATCCCGGAGGAGGAGCAGCGGATCCTCGAGGCGATCGGCGCCTGGCTGACCCGCAACGGCGAGGCGATCTACGGCAGCCGCCCGTGGACGATCCCGGCCGAGGGGCCGACCCGTCCCGCGGTGGGCTCGTTCGTCGACGCCGCGGCGCCCGAGTACGGACCAGCCGACTTCCGCTTCACGACCCGGCGCGACGTGACCGGCGACTTCGTCCACGCCATCCAGCTCGGCGCGGCGGAGGGCGGCCGGGTGGTGGTCCGCTCGTTCGGCACCGATGCGGGGCTGCTGACCCGCGGCATCGCCGACGTCTCCGTGCTCGGCGCCGCGGGCCCGGTCCGGTGGTCGCGGGAACCGGACGCGCTCGTCGTCGAGCTCGGGGACGCGGACCCGGACGCGGTGGTCGTCAAGGTCTCGCTCGAGCCGGAGGCGGTGCAGCCGCGGCAGGACGCCCTCCACGGCTGAACCGTGCACGGATCAGGACGATCCGTCCGACGCGCCGAGACTCAGCGCTGCGGCTCCGGCGTGTCGGCCCGGACGTCCTGATCCGCGAAACCGACGGACGCGATCCGGATGACGGCGGTCCCGGCCTCGTCCGACTCGGCGAGGTCGACCGTCGCGGCGATCCCGAAGTCGTGGTCGCCTGCGGGGTCGTCGAGGATCTGCCGCACGCGCCACTCGGCCGCCCGCTCCTCGATGACGAGGAGGGCCGGCCCGCGCGCGTCCGGGCCGGTCCCGAGCGCGTCGTACTCGTCCCAGTACGCGTCCATCGCGCCAGCCCACGCGTCGGCGTCGAACCCCGCCGCCCCGTCGAGCTCGCCGAGCGCCGCCCAGTCGGAGCGGGCCGCCAGCTGCACCCGGCGGAACAGCTCGTTCCGCACCATGACTCGGAAGGCGCGGACGTTCGCCGTGAGCCGCCGCGGGGCGGGCGGCACGATCGCGGCCTCCTGCTCCGCGTGGCGCGTCGGGTCGATGAGCTCCTCCCACTCGTCCACGAGGGAGGAGTCGACCTGCCGCACGACCTCGCCGAGCCACTCGATGAGGTCCTGCAGCTCCTCGTCCTTCAGCTCGTCCGGGATCGTCTGGCGGGCGGCGCGGAACGCGTCCGACAGGTAGCGGAGGACGAGGCCCTCCGACCGCGAGAGCTTGTAGAAGGCGCAGTACTCGCCGAAGGACATGGCGCGCTCGACCATGTCGCGGACGACGGCCTTCGGCGAGAGCGCGAAGTCGCGCACCCACGGCTGCTCCGCCGCGTAGGCCTCGTAGGCCGCGTCGAGCAGCTCCTTCAGCGGCTGCGGGTGGGTGACCTCCTCGAGCAGCTCCATCCGCTCCTCGTACTCGATCCCCTCGGCCTTCATCGCCGCGACCGCCTCGCCGCGCGCCTGGAACCGCTGCTGCGACAGGATCGGGCGCGGGTCGTCGAGCGTCGACTCGAGGATCGACAGCACGTCGAGCGCGAAGGAGGGCGACTCCGGGTCGAGCAGCTCGAACGCCGCGAGCGCGAACGGCGAGAGCGGCTGGTTCAGCGCGAAGTTCTCCTGCAGGTCGACGGTCAGCCGGACGGCGACCGCGCCGTCCGGCTGGACCACCTGCTCGACGACGCCGGCCGCCCGCAGGGTGCGGTAGACGCCGAGCGCCCGTCGAGCCAGCTCGAGCTGCCGCCGCCACGGCTCGTGGTTGTCGAAGACGAGCGCGTGCACGTTCGCGAACACGTCACCGCCGCGGCCGATGACGTTCAGCAGCATCGCGCTCGTCATCGTCATCGAGGAGGCGAGCGTCTCCGGCTCCGCGGCGATGAGCTTCCGGAAGCTCGCCTCGCCCCACGACACGAACCCGGTCGGCGCCTTCTTCGCGACGAACTTGCGGCGCTTCTTCGGGTCGTCGCCCATCTTCGCGAGCGCCTTGCGGTTCTCGGACTCGTGCTCGGGCGCCTGCGCGACGACCGTGCCGGACGTGTCGAATCCCGCCCGGCCGGCGCGTCCCGCGATCTGGTGGAACTCGCGGGCGGTGAGGTGCCGGGTGCGCGAGCCGTCGAACTTCGTGAGCGCCGTCAGCAGCACGGTCCGGATCGGCACGTTGATGCCGACGCCGAGCGTGTCCGTGCCGCAGATGACGCGGAGGAGGCCCTGCTGCGCGAGCTGCTCCACGAGGCGCCGGTACTTCGGCAGCATCCCCGCGTGGTGCACGCCGATCCCGAGCCGCAGGAGCCGGGACAGGGTGCGGCCGAAGGAGGTCGTGAACCGGAACCCGCCGATCACCTCGGCGATCCGGTCGCGCTGCTCGCGGGTCGCGACCTGCGCCGAGGCGAGCGCCTGCGCCCGTTCGAGCGCCGCGAGCTGCGAGAAGTGCACGACGTAGATCGGCGCCTGGTCGGAGTGGAGCAGCCGGTCGATGGAGTCGTGGACGGGCTCGAGCTCGTACTCGTAGTGCAGCGGGACCGGCCGTTCGACGCCGGTGACGCGGGCGGTCGGCCGTCCGGTCCGCCGGGTCAGGTCCGCGGCGAGTGCGGTCACGTCGCCGAGCGTCGCGGACATGAGCACGAACTGCACGTGGGGGAGCGTCAGGAGCGGCACCTGCCACGCCCAGCCGCGGTCGGGGTCGCCGTAGAAGTGGAACTCGTCCATCACGACCTGGTCGACGGGCGCCTCCGGGCCGTGCCGGAGGGCGAGGTTCGCGAGGATCTCGGCGGTGCAGCACACGATCGGCGCGTCCGGATTGACCGACGAGTCGCCCGTCACCATGCCGACCCGCTCGGCGCCGAACACCTCGACCAGGGCGAAGAACTTCTCGCTGACCAGGGCCTTGATGGGCGCCGTGTAGTAACTCCGCTCGCCCTGCGCGAGCGCGAAGGCGTGCGCGCCGATCGCGACGAGGGACTTCCCGGTGCCGGTCGGCGTGGAGAGGATCAGGTTCGCCCCGGAGACGATCTCGATCGTCGCCTCCTCCTGCGCCGGGTACAGCGTCAGGCCGCGGGCCTCCGCCCAGCCGGCGAACGCCAGGTACGCGGCGTCCTCGTCGAGCGCGCCGTCGGGGAGGGGCGCGGGCATGAGGTCGAGCAGGGAGGCGTCTACCCGACCAGTCTCCCAGCCCGGCGCCCGGTCGCAGGCGGACCTGGGACGATCGGCGGGTGACGGGGTGGGTCGTGCTCGGCTTCGGGCTCCTGCTCGTCGGCATCGGCGTCGTCGGGATCGTCGGTGAGCGTCGCGCGGCGGTCCGCGGGCGCAGACCGGCGCGGGAGGACCTGACCGCCTCCGTCGCGCTCCTCTTCGTGCTCGGCGGGCTCGGCGCGCTGCTCGGGCTCGCGATGCTCCTCGTCTTCCCGCGCTGACGGCCTCCGAGCGCGCGGCGCTCGGCGAGGCGCCGCCGCCCCCGGTTCCCGACAGCGCGCTCGGGCGACCCGCATAGCGTGCGCGCGTGACGCGACTGCCGACCCCCGATCTCGACGACGCGGTGCGCTGGGTCGCGCGGCACCTCGGCGACCTCGCGCTCGAGGGCTCCGACGGCGTGGCCGCCTCCCGCCGCTTCACGGGCGGCCAGACCGCCGCGGACGACGCGCTCGCCGCGTTCGACGTGCGGGGCTACGCCGCCCAGCGGAACGAGGTGCTGCCGGAGGAGGACCGCGGCGCGAGCGGCCTCTCGCCGTACATCCGGCACGGCCTGCTGCCGCTGCCGCGGGTGTGGGACCACGTGGCCGGCGGTCCTGCGCGGGACGTGGGCAAGTTCCGCGACGAGCTGCTCTGGCAGGAGTACGCGCGGCACGTCTACGCCCGCGTCGGACGCCGGATCGCGACGCCGCTCCGCCGTGAGCCCGCAGTCGGCCACGGCTGGTCCGGCGACCCGTACCCCGAGGGGATGGCCTGCATGGCGGCCGTCCGCCACGAGCTCGTGACCGACGGCTGGCTCGTCAACCAGACGCGGCTGTGGGCGGCGTCCCAGTGGACGGTGCGAGCGGGCTGGGACTGGCGCGAGGGGGAGCGGGCGCTCTACCGGCACCTCGTCGACGGGTCGCCCGCCGCGAACGGGGTCGGCTGGCAGTGGGCCGTCGGGGCCGGGACGGGCAAGCCCTACGGCTTCAGCCGCTGGCAGGTCGAGAAGCGCGCGCCCGGCCTCTGCGCCTCCTGCCCCCTCAACCGCGCGTGCCCGGTCCAGGACTTCCCGGCCGCGCAGGCCGGGCCGCAGGTCGACCCGGTACCCGGCCTCGCCGCGGACCAGGACCCGACGGCGACCGCCGGCCCGCTGGTCGCCGAACTCCGCGGCGAGCCGGAGGCCGTCTGGCTCACCGCCGAGTCGCTCGGCGACGCCGACCCGGCGCTCGCGGCGTCCCCGGATCTGCCGGCGGTCTTCGTGTTCGACGAGCCGCTCCTCCGCGGCCTCCGGCTGTCGGGCAAGCGGCTCGTGTTCCTCGCGGAAACGCTCGCCGATCTCGCGCAGCGTCGGGAGGTGGAGGTGCACCGCGGCGTCGTCCCCGAGGTGCTGGCGGGCCGTCCGCTCGCGGCGACCTGGGCGCCGGTGCCGGGCTTCCGCGCGCGTTCTGCGCGGCTCGACATGGCGGCGCTGCACCCGTGGCCGTGGCTCCGGCGCCCCGCCGGCGGGTCCGCGCGCTCCTTCACCGCCTGGGTCGACCACCACGGCGGCAGCCCGACCCCGCACCGCGGCGGCCGCCCGACCGCCGCCCGGCGCCGCCGCTGACCGGATCCGCCACCTCCACCGAACTTGCTCCGGATTCGTGCCGCTTCGCGCACGTCCAAGCGGCACGAATCCGGAGCAAGTGCAGTAGAGCGGACTCCGCGGCGCGTGCCTGCATGGGCGGCGGACGAGTGCACGCGCCGGCGCCTGTGCACTCGTCTGCGAGCCGCGCAGGCACGGTCGGGTGCAGCGCGTCAGCCCATCAGGAGGTCGCGCTGGAGGCCCTGGCTCCATCGACCTGCGCGTCAGGCCGAAGGTGCTCCGGATTCGTGCCGCTTCGCGCACGTCGAAGCGGCACGAATCCGGAGCAACATCCGGCTGGCGGCGGGTCAGCCGGTGTTCTGGAGGCCCGCCGCGACGCCGCTCACGGACAGGAGCAGGAGGCGCTGCAGCTCTGGGTCCGCCGGCTCCTCCTCCGGGGTCGCGCGGAGCGCCCGGAGCGCCCGGAGCTGCAGGAGGGACAGCGCGTCGACGTACGGGCTGCGCATCTTCACCGCCCGCTGCAGCACCGGCTTGTTCGCGAGCAGCTGGCCCGCGCCCGTGATGCGAAGCACCTGGTCGCGGGTGCGGTGCATCTCGTCGAGCACCATCTGCGCGAGGTCGTCTCGGTCACCGAGCGCCAGGTAGTGCCGCGCGATGCGCTCGTCCGCCTTCGCGAGGCCCATCGCGACGTTGTCGATCATCGTCCGGAACAGCGGCCAGTCGCGGTAGGCCTCCTGCAGCAGCGCCTGGTCGCCGACGGCCTCGAGCGCGCTGCCGAGTCCGAACCATCCGGTGAGGTTGATCCGCGCCTGCGTCCACGAGAAGACCCACGGGATCGCGCGGAGGTCCTCGAGCGACTCGACGGACAGGCCGCGCCGCGCTGGCCGTGAGCCGAGCGCGAGGAGCCCGATCTCCTCCATCGGCGTCACCGTCGCGAACCACGGGGCGAACCCGGGCGCCTTGACGAGGGCGAAGAAGCGCTCCCGGCTCGTCTCGTCCATCGTCCGCGCGACGTCGGCGAAGCGCGTCGCCGCGTCCTCGTTCCGCCGCTCGATGGAGGGTGCGGAGGCGAGGAGCACCGCCGCGGCGACCTGGTCGATGTGCCGCATCGCGATGTCCCGGCCGCCGTAGCGGGCGAAGATCACCTCGCCCTGCTCCGTCAGCTTGAAGCGCCCGTCGACCGAGTGCGGCGGCTGGGCGAGGATCGCGGAGTTCGCGGGGCCGCCGCCGCGCCCGAGCGCGCCGCCGCGACCGTGGAAGAGCGTGAGCTCGATGCCGTTGCCGCGCGCCCACTCGGCGATCTGCCGCTGCGCCTCGTACAGGGCCAGCGTCGCCGCGACCGGCCCGACGTCCTTCGACGAGTCGGAGTAGCCGAGCATCACCTCGAGCCGGCGGCCGGTCGCCTCGAGCCGGCTCGCGAACGCGGGGTGCTCGACGATCTCCGCGAGGATGCGCGGCGCCGCCTGCAGGTCCGTGAAGGTCTCGAACAGCGGGATGACGTCGAGGACCGGCGGCTCGCCGTTGGGGCCGGCGGCGGCGCGCGCGAGGCGGTGGACGTTCTCGAGGTCCTCCGCCGACTGCGTGAACGACACGATGTAGCGGCCGGCGGCGCGGCGCCCGTAGCGCTGCTGGATCTGCGCGACCGTGCGGAAGACCTGGAGGACCTCCTCGGCCTGCTCGCTGAGCGGGCCGCCCGCGTCGAGCTCGGCGAGGACCTTCCGGTGCACCGCCGAGTGCTGCCGCACCTCGAGCTCGGCGAGGTGGAAGCCGAAGGTCTCGACCTGCCAGATGAGCTGCTGCAGGTGCCCGTACGCCTGGCGCTTCGCGCCGCCGGCGACGAGCGACGCCTGCACGACGCGGAGGTCCGCGAGCAGCTCGTCCGGGTCGCGGTAGGCGAGGTCGGCGTCGCGGGTCCGCGTGGCCGCGATCCGACGGGAGAGGAGGAGGACGATGCGGCGATGCGGCTCGTTCGGCGAGCGCTTCGCGATCTCCGCCGCCGCGTCCTCGTCGGCGGACCGGAGGCGCTGCCAGAGCGCGAGGACCGCTTCCGACGGCGGCGTCGTGTCCGCGTCGAGGGTGAGCCCGCGGCCGACGCGGACGGCGGTCCGCTCGAGGCCGAGCAGGATGTGCTCGCTCGCGATGGCCGCCGCCTGCTTCGTGACCGACGCCGTGACGAACGGGTTGCCGTCGCGGTCGCCGCCGACCCAGGTGCCGAGCCGGACGAAGGGGCGCACGAGCGGGGCGCCGTCGCCCTCCCCGTCGCCCTGGAGCGCCTCGTCGATCCGCCGGTAGACGGCCGGGATGGAGCCGTAGAGCGTCTCGTCGAAGACCGCCATCACCGATCGCACCTCGTCGACCGGGGACGGCTTCTCGGAGCGCAGCGGCGCCGTGCGCCAGAGGGTGTCGATCTCCTCGAGCATCCCGCGCTCGACGCGGCGCCGCCGGGCCCCGGTTGCCGCGTCGTCGTGGTCGTCCAGCAGTTCGGCGATGCGGCGGATGCTCGCCGAGACCGCCCGGCGCCGGGCCTCGGTGGGGTGGGCCGTGAAGACGGGGTGGAACCGCATGGACTGGAGGCGCTCGAGCGCGGTCGCCTCGCCGAGCTCCGCCGTCAGCTGCGCGAGCGCCGACCCGACGGTCGCGGCCGGGTTGCTCGCCGCCGATCCGTCGCGCTCGCGGAGCACGCGGACGCGCTGGTGCTCCTCCGCCACGTTGACGAGGTGGAAGTAGGCGGTGAACGCGCGCGCGACCTCGTCGGACCGCGACACGGACAGGCCGTCCGCGATGGCCGCCGCGGCCGCGAACGCCTGATCGCTCTCGTCCGTGTACGCCTGGATCGTCGCGGCCCGCAGCGCCTCCACGTCCTCGTACAGCCCGGGGGAGCCGCTCTCCCGCAGCACCCGGCCGAGCAGCTCGCCCAGCAGGCGCACGTCGGCGCGCATCCGCTCGGGGATCTCCTGCTCGGCGACGAAGCGGCCGACGATGTCGATCGTCTCCGTGTTCACGCTCTCCGGCATGCCTCAACGCTAGGGGGCGCGTGTTTCAGGTTTCGCACGACGACCGGGCGCGCGGGCCGTCAGTCGGCGGACGGGCCCGCCTGCAACGGCCACGGGAGGGCGGCCGGGTCCGTCTGCGGGCCCGGGTCCGAGCCCGCGTCGCGCTCGATCACGGTCCCGTACTGCTCGATCTGCCCGACGTTCCGCAGCGCGGACGCGAGCCCGCCGTCCTCCGGTCCCTCGAGACCGACCGACTTGCGCACCGACAGGATGAAGCCCACGGCACCAGTCTGCGCCCGGGTCGCGGGCACCGCGCGCCCCGGTCCACGGGGCAGGATCGAGGCGTGATCGCGGACGACGACCGCTGCCCGTGCGGCGGCGGAGCCTACGGCACGTGCTGCGGCCCCGTGCACGCGGGCGCCGCGGCCCCGACCGCGGAGGCGCTGATGCGGTCCCGCTACTCGGCGTTCGCGCTCGGGCTGGCCGAGCACCTGCGCCGCTCCTGGTCGCGGACGACCCGGCCCGGGGCGCTCGAGCTCGACGACGGCACGACGTGGCGGCGCCTCCAGATCGTCGACACGGCGCGGGGCGGGGAGGACGACGCGACGGGCGTCGTCGAGTTCCGCGCCGCGTTCCGCTCGCCCGAGGGCGCCGGGGTGCTGCGCGAGCGGAGCCGCTTCGTCCGCGAGGACGGCCGCTGGGTGTACCTCGACGGCGAGCTGCTCGACCGCTGAGGGTCGGTCAGCGGCGCCGCGGCCGCTTCTTCGCGGACCGCTCCGGTCGCGGCCGCGAGGGGCGCGGCGGTCGCTCCGGCGCGGCGGCGGGCGGCTCCGGCGGGGCTCCCCGCGAGCTGTTCGCGGTGCGGCCGCGGACGACGCCGATGAACTCGTCGACGAGAGGACCGCCCGCGTCCCGCGACCAGACGAGCCCGATGCGGGTCGGTGCGGCGTCCGTGATCGGGCGGGCGACCACGTCCCGCCGTCCCGTCGCCCGGAAGACCGACTGCGGCATCCGGGCGATGCCGTGGCCGGCCGCGACGATGTCGAGCACCGCCTCGTCCCACCCTGGGTAGAGCTCCTCGGCCGCGAGGTCGGCCTCCGTCACCGCCTCGAACAGCTTCACGGGGTGGTCCTTCGCCGCGACGACGACCGGGGTCTCCTCCCAGAGCGGGATGACGTGGAGGCCGTCGCCGTCGATCGGCAGCCGGGCGAAGACCATGGTCACGCCGCCGGTCAGGGCGGCGGTGACGTCGTCGACGGGCACGACCGCAAGGGGCACGTCGGGCATCCGCTCGCGCCACACCCGGACCCAGCGGTCGGGCGTCACGCCGGGGACGACGCCGAGGACGAACGGGTCGGGCACCGGGCCGAGGGTAGCGTTCCGGTCGTGGCGCAGGAGCAGACGATGAAGCCCGAGACCGCGGCGAAGAAGCTCGGGGTGCTGCTCGAGGCGACCCCGGAGGCGTTCCGCGCGGGTCCGGTGAGCCGCACCGAGCTGCAGGAGCTGCAGGACGCCCCGCCCGAGTGGCTCGTCGAGCTCCGGCGCACCGGCCCGCACCCGCGGCCGGTCGTGGCAGCGCGCCTCGGGGTCTCGGTCGCCGGGCTGCGGCGCGCCGACATGACCGAGCCGCTCACCACGGCGGAGATCCAGGCGCTGCTCGCCGAGAAGCCCGAGTGGCTGGTCCGCGAGCGGGCGACCCACGCGGCCGTCATGGCGGAGAACGCCCGGATCAAGCGCGATCGGGCCGCTCAGGGCTGACGGATTCCGTGCATCCGGCAGCAGGTGAGGTTAGGCACGCCTAAGCTGGTGGCGTGCGTGCTCATCGCGGCCGACGCGGCCCCACCGTCCTGCTCGCCGGCGACAGCGCCGACCTGCGGGACCTCCGCGCGCTCGCGTCGGCCCTGCCGGCCGACGCGTACGGCCAGGTGTACGTCGAGGTCGCGGCGCCCGAGCAGATCGAGCGCCTCGAGACGCCCGCCCGGGTGGCGGTGAGCTGGCTCGTCCGCACCGGCGCCGAGGCCGTCGCGCCCCGCGGCGCGCTGCTCACCAGCGCCGTGGAGGCGTGGATCGCCGAGTGGATGCCGGTCGGCGCCCGCGACGACCGGCGCATCGCCTGGATCGGCTGCACCTGCGTCCCCGCCCTCGCGGACCGCTACCGGGTGCTGCAGGAGCACTCGATGAGCGCCGCCGCGATGGGCCTCCCCACCGTCGACGAGGCCTGATTCCACGGATCAGGACGGATGTGGTGACACGCCGCGTCGCGCCCCTCGCAGACCGGTGTGTCGGCTGATTCGTCCTGATCCGTGAAAGGTCAGCGGGGGTCGAGCCAGTGCTCGGCCGCGGGCAGGAGGGCCTCGAGCTCGGCCCACAGCTCGTCCGGCACCGCGGTGGCGGCGAGCGCCTCCGTCTCCTCGAGGCGTGACGGGCTCGACATGCCGACGACGGTCGAGTCGACGAGGTCGCTGCGGAGCGAGAACTGCAGCGCGACCGCGCCGAGCGGGACGTCGTGCCGGGCGCACGCCGCCGCCATCGCGCGCGCGGCGTCGACCTGCGCCGCGCTGCCCTGGCCGTACGCGTAGCGCGGCACCGCGTCGGGGCCCTGCGAGAGGATCCCGCCGCCGTAGGGCGCGGCGTTCAGCACCCCGATGCCCCGCTCCCGGGCCGAGCGGTACATCGCCTCGGCGGAGCGGTCGAGCAGCGTGTACCGGTTGTGGCTGAGGACGACGTCGAACTCGCCGGTGGCGAGGTACTGCTCGATCAGCGGCACCGGCCCGCTCGCGACGCCGATCGCGTCGACGAGCCCGCGCTCCTTCAGGTCCACGAGCGCACGCAGCGGCCCGCCGGGCGCGACGCCCTCCTCGAACGGGATGCGCTCCGCGTCGTGCAGGTGCAGGAGGGGGAGGCGGTCGAGCCCGAGCCGCTCGAGGCTCTCCTCGAAGGAGCGCCGCACCCGGTCGCCCGAGAAGTCCGGGTCGCCGGGCGCGGGGTCGACCTTCGACGCGATCACCACGTCGTCGGGCTTGCCGCCGGGCCGCCGCAGCGCCGCGCCGATGCGCCGTTCGCTCTCGCCGGCCGTGCCGTAGCCGTTCGACGTGTCGATGAAGCGGATCGGGCTGCGGAGCACCGCCTCGACGGTCGCCACGCCGCGGTCCTCGTCGACCGGGTGCGAGTAGAGCCCGGGGAGACTGCCGATCGGGCTCGCCCCGAAGCAGAGCTCCGTCACGGTGATGCCGGTCGATCCGAGCTGCGTCGTCCTCATGCGGTTATCCTCGCGGACGCCGCTCGGGAGGCCCTGACATGCCGATCGCCCGGTGGCCGGGGCACTGCCTCCGGTCCTCCCGAGCGATCGATCAGGGCTTCAGCATGCGCCTGCGACGAGCGGCTGCGCAAGACCCGATCCGCCGGGAACGGCGTGTCGGGGCGGGCGTCAGCGGGAGCCAACGGCGAGGGAGCGGAGCAGCGCCTCCGGCGACACGGCGGCGTCGCGGGCGCGGCGCTCGAGCGCCGACCACTCGTCGGCGGAGAGCTCGAGCACGAGCCGGTGCGCCCGGGGCGCCGGGGCGGCCGCGGCGCGCGCCGCGGCGGCGCCGGTGAGCGGGCGGAAGCCGGGGCCGGCGGGGATCTCGCCGCCCCGCTGGTAGGCGGTCGCGACGGCGCGGGCGCGCTCGTCGGCGGCCTCGTTCAGCTCGTGCCCGACGTGCCCCTTCACCCACTCGAACCGGTAGCGGCGGCCGGCGAGCGCGGCGTCGATGTCCTTCATCAGCTCGACGTTCATCACGGGGGAGCCGTCGGCCTTCCGCCAGCCCTTCCGCTTCCAGCCCGGCATCCACTTCACGACGGAGTTGATGACGTACTGGCTGTCGCAGAGCACGAGCAGGTCGTCGTCGACCTCGGCGGTGGCGCGGAACAGCTCGAGCACGGCCTTCAGCTCGCCCATGTTGTTCGTGCCGTGCGGCCACCCGCCGGCGGCCCACCGGTCGGCGTCGATGTACCAGGCCCATCCTGCGGGGCCCGGGTTCCCGAGCGCGGATCCATCGGCTGCGGCGGTGATCGTCACCGCGACATCGTACGGAGGGGCCGAGGCGTCACTCGGCCGCGACGAACCACGGCGGGTGGACGACGACCTTCGGCGGGACGCCCTCCACGTCGGCGAACATGCGGCGCACCCGGGCGCGCGCGGGCTCGTTGGCGACCGCGACGAGGGTGATCGCCGTCAGCGGCACCGGGCCCGGCACCAGCACCTCGACGGCGGTCAGCTCGGGATCGGTGCGGGCGGCGACGGCCACGCCGCGCGCGGGGTCGCCGACGGTGAAGCGGGTGCGCGGCGCGGCGGCGTCCGCATCCGCGACGACGAGGTCCGGCCCGAGGTCCCGGCCGACCGCGACGAGCACCGCGTAGTCCGCCGCACCGAGCGCGCGGGCGGCCGCCGACCAGTGCGGCTCCTCCGCCCCGCTGCGCAGCTCGACCCAGCGCTCGGCGTCGGGCGACGCGGAGAACGGGACGAACTCGTCGACGTGGCGCCCGTCGCCGACGTCGGCGTGCGCGCGCAGCTGGCGGACGAGCGGGGCGGCGACGTCGAGGTCCGGCTCGAGGCCGCCCGCGATCGGGCGCAGCTCGCCGTCGAGGAGGATCGACTCGAGGTTCACGAGCGGCGTCGCGTGGTACAGCCGCCGCGTCCCGAACGGCGGCACCTTCGCGGGCACACCGGCCGCGGTGCCGGCCGGGCGCCGCGATGCCGGTCGCGTCGCCGCCGTCCGCGGCGCCCGCGTCGCCGTGCGCGTGGCGGAGGCCGCCACCGTCACGGCCGGCTCAGGCGCCGTCCTCGGGAAGCAGATGTCGCACATGCCCTCGTCGAAGCCGTGGATGCATTCCGCCACCGCGCGATCGCCCTCCTGAACCGTGGTCGTCCGTACCCCCGCAACGGTACGGCTGCCCGGGGAACCCCGGGTGCACATCGCTCCAACGGAGATGGACGGGGAGGGATTCCCGCAGCGCGCCGCCTCGACCGCGCCGCACCGCGCGGGCGGCAGGATCGAGGGGTGACGACGACGGCGGAGGACGTGCGCATCAGTCCGGCGGCCTGGCGGATGCTCGGTCTCGGCGTGCTCGCCCAGGCCGCCGGCACCCTCGTCGTCTCCACGCCCGCCTACCTGATCCCGCTCCTCCACCTGCAGCAGGGGATCCCGCTCGCGCAGGTCGGGCTGCTCGTCGCGGCGCCGACGGTCGGGCTCGTGCTCACCCTCGTCGCCTGGGGCGCGCTCGCGGACCGCGTAGGGGAGCGGTGGGTCATCGCGGGCGGGCTGGCGCTCGCCGCCGTGCTCACCGGGCTCGCGGCCGCCGTCGGCGGCCTGGTGCCCGTCGGCGTGCTGCTCCTGCTCGCCGGCGGCGCGACGGGCAGCTGCAACGCCGCGAGCGGCCGCGTGGTGGTCGGCTGGTTCCCGAAGCGGCGCCGCGGCCTGGCGATGGGGATCCGGCAGATGTCCCAGCCCCTCGGTGTCGCCGTGGCCGCGCTCGTCGTGCCTCCGCTCGCCGCGGCGGGCGGCGTGGCGCTGCCCCTGCTCGTCGGCGCGGTCGCGACCGGGGTGCTCGCCGTCGCCTGCGCGCTCGGCATCACGGACCCGCCGCGGCCGGCGCGGCACGTGCTCGCGGACGCCGGCAACCCGTACCGGCGCGACGGGTTCCTGCTGCGGGTGCACGTCGTCTCCGTCCTGCTCGTCGTCCCGCAGTTCACCCTCTCGACGTTCGGGCTGCTGTGGCTGATCGCGGGCCTCGGCTGGACGGCGACGGCCGCCGGCGTCGTGGTCGCGGTCGCCCAGTTCGTCGGCGCGGGCGGCCGGATCGTGGTCGGGTCGCTGAGCGACCGTTTCGGCCGCATGCGCCTCCTGCGCCTCGTCGCGCTGGCGGGCGTGGCCGGGCTCGTGCTCCTCGCCGTCGTCGGCTCCGCCGGGTGGGCCGTCCCCGCGGCGATCCTGCTCGTGATCACGACGACCGTTAGCGTCGCGGACAACGGGCTCGCGTTCACCTCCGTCGCCGAGGCCGCCGGCGCCGGCTGGTCGGGTCGGGCGCTCGGGGTGCAGAACACGGGCCAGTTCCTCGCCGCGTCGGCGGTCGCGCCGGGGATCGGCGCGCTGATCGGCGCCGTCGGCTTCCCGGTCGCCTTCGCGCTCGTCGCGGTCGCCCCGCTCCTGGCGCTGCCGCTCGTGCCGACGGAGGACCGGCACGCCGTCTGAGCGGCCCGGTTCCCGTACCCTGGAGGGATGCCCGCCGACGCCCTCGTCCCGCCCGCTCCGCGCGCCGTCCAGGTCCGGCCGCGGACCGAGGGCTGGCAGCAGGCGAAGGACGCGGACGGGCGGCCGCTGCTGCAGTTCGCCTCCCCGAAGCGCGGCAAGCCGCCGACGCATCTCGCCGACCTGACGCCGGAGGAGCGCCGCGCGCGGCTCGTCGAGCTCGGGCTGCCCGCGTTCCGCGCCGGCCAGGTCGCCCGGCACTACTTCACCCGGTACACGTCCGACCCGGCCGAGATGACCGACCTCCCCGCCGCGGGCCGCGAGGAGCTCGTGACGGGCCTCCTGCCCGAGCTGATGACCGAGGTGCGGCGCTTCACGACCGACCGCGGCGACACGATCAAGTTCCTCTGGAAGCTGCACGACGGCGCCCTCGTCGAGTCGGTGCTCATGCGCTACCCCGGTCGCATCACGCTCTGCGTCTCCTCGCAGGCGGGCTGCGGCATGAACTGCCCGTTCTGCGCCACCGGCCAGGCGGGGCTGACCCGCAACATGTCGGCCGCGGAGATCGTCGACCAGGTCGTCCGCGCGAACCGCGTGATCGCGGACGGCGAGCTCCGGGGCAAGCGGGCCGCCAGCGGAAGCACAGGCAGCAGCACGACGCCGGAGCGCGTGAGCAACATCGTCTTCATGGGCATGGGGGAGCCGCTCGCGAACTACAACCGGCTCATGTCCGCCGTCCGCACCATGGTCGCGCCGGCGCCGGAGGGCCTCGGCATGAGCGCCCGCCACATCACCGTCTCCACCGTCGGCCTCGTCCCGGCGATCAGGAAGCTCGCGGACGAGCGGATCCCGGTGACCTTCGCGCTGTCCCTCCACGCGCCCGACGACCAGCTGCGCGACGAGCTGATCCCGGTGAACTCGCGCTGGAAGGTCGACGAGGCGCTCGACGCCGCGCGTGCCTACTTCGACGCCACCGGCCGTCGCGTGTCGATCGAGTACGCCCTGATCAAGGACATGAACGACCACGGCTGGCGCGCCGACCTCCTCGCCGAGAAGCTGAACGCCCGCGGGCACGGCTGGGTGCACGTCAACCCGATCCCGCTGAACCCGACGCCCGGGTCCGTGTGGACGTCCTCCACCCCGGAGGCGCAGCGCGAGTTCGTGCGCCGCCTCGAGGCGGCGGGCATCCCGACGACGATCCGCGACACGCGCGGCAAGGAGATCGACGGCGCCTGCGGCCAGCTCGCCGCGGCCGACGCGTAGCCCGCCTGGCGGGGCCTTCCGCTGCTCATCGGGCGGTGCGCACCGGCGGAGGAGCAGCGGGCGGCCCCGGCAGCGGTGTGATGGCCCCCGGACTGGGGAGCGGGTCGCACCCCGGCGGGGCCGCGCGGTGCGCGCACGCTCGTTCCCACCGTCCACCGCCGTACGGAAGGAGGAGCCCCCGATGTGCTCCTGCCGCCACTCCCACCACTGCCCGCCGCCGTGCGCCTGCGACGCGGCCTGCGACCACTGCGATCACGGATCCCTCCCGATCGCGGCCTGACCGGCGCGCCGTCCGGACGCGCGGCGGGTCAGGCGCGGTCGCGGGCGCGGTCGATCGCGTCCTCGGCGAGCTCCACGAGGCGGAACGCCGCGTAGGGGAGCATCGCGATGAGCGCGAAGCCGGCGAACGTCAGCGCGAGCATCGCGACGTCGGACCCGGTCATGGCGGAATGATGGTCGCCGGGCGCCGCCGGCCGAAACCCCGAGACCAGGGGGTGCGGGGCGTGCAGCGGCTGCCGGAGGGCGTGCGCGCGGCGCCGTGCGCGTCCCGATCAGCCCCGCCCGCGCTCGCTGTGCGGCCGCGACGTCGCCTCGTGCCGGGCCGCCTGCCGGTCGACGTGATCGCGCCACGAGGCGACCGCCGCGGCGTCGCCGGTCCGGTAGTACCCGATCAGCTCCCGGCCGTCGGACGTCGGCGCCCAGGTCACCGCCCGGAACACCGTGCGGCCTCCGAACCGCAGCCGGCGGATCACGGCGATCGGCTCCGACCGCCCCAGCGCCGTCACCGTCCACTCGGTGCCGACGACGAGGCGGCGCGGGTGCCAGTCGACCACGAGCCCACGGTAGTCGTACACATGTTCGAAAGCTGTGGAGAACCGCCGCTTCGCGCGATGATGTCGCGGTGAGCGTCGAGTACCGCACGACCATGCACCTGACGGGCCGGAACACCGGGATCCCCGTGCCGCCGGAGGTGCTCGACGAGCTGGGCGGCGGCAAGCGCCCCGCGGTCGCCGTGGTCGTGAACGGCTACCGCTTCAGCAGCACCGTCGGCTCGATGGGCGGCCGCGCGCTCATCCCGTTCTCCTTCGAGCGCCGCGCGGAGAGCGGCATCGCCGGCGGTGACGAGCTGGAGGTCTCGCTCGAGCTCGACGCGGCGCCGCGGGAGACGCCGGTCCCGGAGGACCTGGCCGCGGCCCTCGACGCCGCCGGTGCGCGGGACGCGTTCGACGCGCTCGCACCGAGCAGGAGGAAGGCGCACGTCGTCGCGGTCGAGGGCGCGAAGGCGCCGGAGACCCGCGCCCGCCGCGTCGCAGCCGTCGTCGACTCGGTCCGCGGCTGACCTCCGGCACCTGACGCGAGCGCCCGGTCGCCCGACGTAGCGTGCGGGTGTGTCCGCACGAGTGCTGCAGCCGGAGATCCACGACGACGGCACCATCACGGTGACCGCCGCGATCCGCCTCCGGGTCCGGGATCCGCTCGAGCTGCGCGGCCGCATCGCGCTGCCGCAGGAGAACGAGGACGGCGAGCTGTTCGTCGGCGACGAGGGCGATCACGCGGTGCTCGCGAGGGCCGTCTCGATCGTCGTCGACGCGGCCCGATTCGACGTGCTCGGCATCGACCTGATCCACACGCAGGTGTCCGCACCGGGGGGCCACGGCGTTCCATCCGCACATCACCTGACGCGGCGCTCCGCGCACGGGGTACGGCCCGTGCCCCGTCGTGACGGCCGTGACCGGTGCGACACACCGAGACTCCTGAGGTCGGTGTGCACGGTGTGACGAGTGTGACTGCCGTGCTGATCAGGTGGAACGGTCCTACGCAGGTACGTCGGGGGGCTTGTGCCCCCCGTCCGGGTGTGCAATTGGGGCTTGCGAGGGGCGCGTCGCCCCCCGATATGGTGACGCCAGTCGCCGATGACCCCCAGAACGGGTCTCGCCCGAGCGGGGGGTGGAGGCGGCGGTTCGAGCCGGACGTCGGGGGAGCGTCCGAGCGCTCTTCGGCGCGCCCCCACGGCCGGATGCACCTCCCCGTCTGCACGCCCTCCCGAGCCCGGAGCCCGACATGGACACGACCCCCGCACCACGAGGACGCTTCGCCTTCCTCATCCACCCGCGGACCGACCCCTCCGAGGACCTCGCGCTCATCAATCCGGTCCTCGGCCTCATCCCCGGCCGGGTCGTCGAGAAGGCGATGCGGAAGCTGCCGCTCAAGCCGTGGGTCCACTCGACCATCACGGCCGCCGACCGGCCGGACGAGGTGCTCGGCGACGTGATCGCCCTCCCGCTGACACCGACGATGCTGCTCGGGGACGACCGGGCCCTGATCGCCCGCCGCGTCGACCAGGCCATCGATCTCGCCGTCGCCCGCGGCGCGACCGTGCTCGGCCTCGGCGCGCTGACCGCGCCCGCCACGGCGGGCGGCGCGAAGCTCCGGCGCCGGACCGACATCGGGGTGACGAACGGCAACGCGTACACCGCCGCTGCCACGGCCGCCGCGGTCGAGCGGATCGCGGCGGGCATGACGAAGCCGCCCGTCGTCGCCCTCGTCGGTGCGAACGGCTCGGTCGGCACCGCGGTGGCCCGCGTCCTCGGCGCGACGGGCGTCGCGGAGGAGCTCGTGCTCGTCGGCCGCACGCCCGCGGCGCTCGCGGCGCTGGCGGGCGACCTCGGCGCGACCTGGTCGACCGAGATGACCGCCTGCCGCCGCGCGGACGTCGTCGTGCTCATGACCTCCGCGGTCGGGGCGGTGCTCACGGCGGACCACCTGAAGCTCGGCGCGGTCGTGCTCGACGACACGCAGCCGCGCAACAGCAGCCCCGCGCTCGCCTCCGAGCGCCCGGACGTGACGATCCTCGACGGCGGCGTCGTCGCGACGCCGGGACTCGTCCGCACCGGTCACGGGATCGGCCTGCCGGCGACGTCCTCCTTCGCGTGCCTCGCGGAGAGCTCGCTGCTCGCGCTCGCCGACCACCGCGGCCACGGCACGATCGGCCGGCCGTCGCTCGAGCAGGTCGCCCGCGTGCGGGAGCTCTCGGAGCGCTTCGGCCACCTCGGCTTCGGGCTCGCGGAGCCGACCTCCTTCGGCGAGCCGGTCACCGTCCGCGGCTGGACCGGCCCCGCGCGCCGCGAGGCGCCCGCGACGATCCCGGACGGCGCGGTCGCGTGAAGCGCATCGTCATCCTCGGCGGCGGCTACTCCTCCGTCTGGTGCTACCGCGCCATCCGCCGCTGGATGGGCGCATCGGCGCGGATCACGGTCGTGGCGCCCTTCCGCGAGCACGTCTTCCACGGCTTCACCGGCGAGGTGCTCGAGGGCGGCCTGAAGCCCGAGATGCTCGTCAGCCCGCTCGACGAGGTGATCCCGCGCGCGGAGCGGGTGCAGGGCTGGGCGACCGCGGTCGACCCGGACCGCCGCACGGTCACGGTCGAGTGGCAGGGTGAGACGCGGGTCGTGTCGTACGACGAGCTCGTCGTCGCGACCGGCGCGCAGGACCGGATCGACCACCTGCCCGGGCTCGCCGAGCACGGGTGGTCGCTGCGGTCGCCGGGCCGGGTGGAGGCGCTCCTCGAGCACCTCGACTGGATCGACCGGCAGGTGCCGGAGGACGCGGAGGACGCGCGTCGCGCGACCACGATCGTCGTCGTCGGCGCCGGGTTCGCCGGCACGGAGGTCGCCGCCGCGCTCGGGCGCCGCTACGGGGACGCGCGACGCATCGTGCTCATCTCCGGGTCGAGGACGGTCGTCCCGGTGTGGCAGGACAAGCGGTCGCTGCAGGATCGGCTGCAGCGGAACCTCCGCGACGCCGGCGTCGAGCTGCTCACCGAGACGCGGGTCGTCGCGGTGGACGAGCACGGCGTCGAGCTCGGCGACGGGAGCCGGATCGAGGCGGCGACGGTCGTCTCGTCCCTCGGCAGCACCGTGCCGGTCATCCCCGGGCTCGAGCGCTTCCAGGAGCCGGACGGCCTGCTCGCCGTCGACGAGTGCCTGCGGGTGACCGACGGCGTGTGGAGCGCCGGGGACGTCGCCGCGGTGCGCCGCAGGGGAGACCGCGTGCCGAAGGAGGCCCTCTGGGCGATCCGCGCCGGCACGACGGTGGGCCGGAACATCGCCCGGCGGTCGCGCCGGGCGGAGGCGCGCCGGTTCGGATTCCGGGGGCTCGGCACGGTCGCGGCCTTCGCGCCGGGGCGTGCGGTCGCGATGCTGTGGGGGATCCCGCTGCCGCAGCTCGTCGGCTGGCTCGTGCGCGGCGCGTTCTTCCTCTGGTACATGCCGTCGCGCCGGACGGCGCTCAGCATCGTGCGCTGGACGCTCGGGCGGCGCCTGCCCGTCGCCGTCCCCGTCGTCACGGGGCCGATCCCGCGGCCGAACCTCGTCGGCCTGGCGGGCGGGCGCTCCCGCGCCGCAGCCCTGCGCGATCAGGCCGCGCCGGATCGCGTCGCGGCCGAGCAGCCGCGCCGCGCCGCCGGCGCCTGAGGGTCAGCGCTGCTTGGGCATGATCACCCAGAGCGCCAGGTAGATCAGGATCTGCGGCCCCGGCAGCAGCATCGACAGCAGGAAGACGATCCTGACCAGCGTCGGCGAGGTGTGGAAGCGGTTCGCGAGCCCGGCGCACACGCCGGCGATCAGGCGTCCCCTGGTCGGTCGGATGAGATCGGTCATGGCGCGATGCTGCCGTCCCCGCCTCGGACGCGACCGTGTGTCGCCCCTGATCGCCCCCGGAACCCAGGGTCTCTTCAGCCTCCGACGGCAACGATCCGGCCACACGCGCGGAAGGTTCGCGCGTGCACGCATCGATGTGCTGATCGGACTCGTACGATGCCGGGGTGTCCGTGACCCAGGCCGCCCTCCGAGCGGGAGGCAAGCTCTCCGCCCTGCTCGCGTTCTTCGCGGTGGCCGCCATCGCCGGCACCCTGATCGCCTGCGTGATCACACCGGCGGTGGCGATCGCGGGCGGCGCGACGAAGCAGCAGATCACCGCGTTCCAGAGCCTGCCGAGCACGCTCGACATCACGCCGCTCGACCAGAAGGCGCGGATCTACGCGAAGTCCGGCACGAAGCAGGTGCTGCTCGCGTCGTTCTTCGAGCAGGACCGCGACATCGTCACCTGGGACCAGATCCCGGACACAGTGAAGAACGCGACCCTGGCCGCCGAGGACGTGCGGTTCTACCAGCACGGCCCGATCGACCCGAGCGGCATCGCGCGCGCGCTCGTGTCGAACCTGATGCACAAGGACATCCAGGGCGCCTCGACGATCAGCCAGCAGTACGTGAAGAACGTGTGCGTGCAGCAGGCGGAGGCGATTCCGGTCACCGACGCGAAGACGAAGGCCGCGGCGACGGCTGCATACCAGGCCTGCATCGACAAGTCCTACAACCGCAAGATCCGCGAGATGCGCCTCGCGATCGGCCTCGAGAAGAAGTACACGAAGAACGAGATCCTGCTCGGCTACCTCAACATCGCGGGCTTCGGCGGCCGGGTCTACGGCATCGAAGCGGCGAGCGAGTACTACTACGGCAAGCCCGCGAAGGAGCTCACGATCGGGCAGGCGGCGACGCTGATCTCGATCGTGAACAACCCGGACGCGTTCCGCCTCGACCGCACGGCGAACCTCGAGGGCGCCGAGGGGCGCCGCAACTACGTCCTGGGCGTCGAGCTGGCGCACAAGATGATCACCCAGGCCGAGTACGACAAGTACTCGGCGGAGAAGATCGTCACGAAGATCACGCCGCCGTCGACGGGCTGCGACACGGCGGGCAGCGCCGGCTTCTTCTGCGACTACGTCGTCAACACGATCCTCACGAGCCCGCAGTTCGGCGCGACGCGCTCGGTCCGGCTCGCGAACCTGAACACCAAGGGCTGGAAGATCTACACCACCCTGAACCTGGACCTGCAGAAGAAGGCCCAGAAGGTGATGAACCGCTACGTCCCGATGAAGTCGGGTCAGCTCGACGCGGGCGCCGCAGCCGTCTCGGTGCAGGTCGGCACCGGGCGCGTGCTCACGATGGTGCAGAACAAGGTGTTCGACGCCACCGGGGCGAAGTACCGCAAGGACTTCAAGTACTCCGCGGTGAACTTCAACGTGCCGGAGAAGCTCGGCGCCAGCGGCGGCGCGCAGCCGGGATCGACGTTCAAGTCCATCAACCTGATCGGCTGGCTCGAGTCGGGGCACACCATCAACCAGGTCGTGAACGGGAACGCGCGGACGATCCCGATGAGCAACTACACGGCGTGCGGCTCGCCGATGAGCGGCCCGGACTACACGTTCAAGAACGACAGTGTGAACGACAAGGGCAACATGAACGTCCAGTCCGCCACCGCGAACTCCGTGAACGGCGCGTTCCAGTCGATGGCGGAGGAGCAGGACCTCTGCCGGATGCGGGACATCGCGCAGTCGATGGGCGCCACGAACGCGCTGATGCTGCGCGACAAGAAGAACAAGATCGTCGTCGACAAGAACGGCGACCCGAAGACGGCTCCGCTCGCGGTCGGGCCGGCGGCCGCGATCGGTACGGGGAGCTCCATCGCGCCGATCGGCATGGCGCAGGCCTTCGGGACGATCGCGAACAAGGGCGTGACCTGCCAGTCCATCGGCATCGACAAGGTCGTCGACTCGGACGGCAAGTCGATCCCGGTGCCGAAGGCGAACTGCAAGCGGGTCGTGCCCGAGAACGTCGCGGTCGCCGCGGGCTACGACCTGCACAACGTACTGACCCGCGGCACGATGGCCGGCGACAACTTCGTGAACAGCGGCCGCTTCATGATCGGCAAGACGGGCACGACCGACTTCGCGAAGGACACCTGGGCGATCGGCTCCACGACGAAGGTGACGACCGCGGTGTGGGTCGGCAACCGGGTCGGGAACGTGAACCTGCGGTCGATCTACCAGGGCCCGGCCTGCCCCAGCAACCCGAACCGCTGGGCGGAGAAGCGCCACTGCGTGTTCCAGGGCATCGCCTCGCTCATGAACTCCGCGTACGGCGGCGCCTACTCGTGGCCGACGCCCGAGTCGCAGTTCCTGTACGGCGGCAAGGCGATCGTCCACAAGGACGCCGCGCCGCAGAAGGCCGACAAGCCGTCGCAGCCGAAGGGCGGCAAGCAGGACAAGCCGGGCAAGGGCGACAAGCCCGGCAAGCCGAGCGGCGGCGGCGGCGGCGACAAGGGCGGCAAGCCGATCACGCGCTGAACCGACCAGGAGGGGCTCCCGCAGCGTCGCGGGAGCCCCTCCGTCGCGGTCAGGGGTGCAGCTGCACCCAGACCGGCACGGGGTCGCCGAGCTCGAGGTCGTTCGCCGTCCGCACGCTCTTCTTGATCGGCAGGACGTACTGCCCGTCGGCGTTCTGCGGGAACACCGACGTCCACCACTGCTTCGCACCGACGCGGGCGTGGGCCCGCACCGCGCCGAAGCCGCGCGGCAGGTCGCCCGCGAGGTCGCGGATCTCCTCGGTCGCCTCCGCGGGCAGCGACACGAAGGTCCAGAACTCGCGTCTGGCCTCCCAGCGCCACAGCGGGGCCGTGAACTCGAGCGTCAGGTCGTCCTGCAGCACCGTCACGGTCGTCGAGCGTAGCCACGGGGCCGCGGGCCGGACGTGACCGCGTCCGGTGCACGCCGAGCGCCGCGGGGGCATGCTGAGGGCATGGCAGTCGAGGTGTCGATCGGGGTGCCGGGCGCGCTCGGCCCGGAGGCGGTGCGCGTGCTCGCGCCCAGGGTCGAGGCGGCGGGGTTCGCCGGGCTGTGGCTGAACGACAGCCCGCAGGGCGACTCGCTCGCCGGGCTCGCGGCGGCCGCGGAGGCGACGACGCACCTGCGGCTCGGCACCGGCGTCGTACCGATCGACCGGCGCCGGCCCCTGGAGCTGCTCGCGGACGTGCACCGGACCGGGGTGCCGGAGGCGCGGCTGACGCTGGGGATCGGGTCCGGCCAGCTGCGGCGGGGCGCCGTCGACGCCGTGGCCGATGCGCTCGCGGCGCTGCGGCACGCGACCTCCGCCGCCCTCGTGGTCGGGGCGCTCGGTCCGCGCATGCGCCGGCTCGCGGCGGAGCACGCGGACGGCGTGCTGCTCAGCTGGCTGCCGCTCTCGGTCGCGGCGGAGCAGGCGGCGGAGCTGCGGGAGGCCGGGCGCCGCGCGCAGGGCGAGGCGCCGCGGGCCGTGCTCTACGCCCGGACGATCGTGGACGAGGCGGCCCGGCCGGTGCTCGAGCGGGAGGCGGCGCAGTACGCCTCCTACCCGGCCTACGCGGCGAACTTCGAGCGCCTCGGCGTCGAGGCGGTCGACACGACGCTGCCGCGTGCCGGCGGGACGCTCGCGGAGGGCGTCGCCGCGTACGCCGCGGTGGACGAGCTGGTCCTCCGCGCGATCACGCCGACGGGATCGCTCGACGACCTCCTCGCCTTCGTCGACGAGGCGGCCGCGCAGCTGCTCTAGCGCGTTCACGGATACGGAGATCCGGGGCGCTCCGCGCTGCGAGATCTCCGTATCCGTGAACAGGACGGAGGGCCCGGATCGAATCGATCCGGGCCCTCCGTGGTTTGCATCGCCTAGGCGGCGAGCAGGTGCTCGGCCGGGTCGAGCGCGGCGACGAGGGCGCCGCCCTCGGCGGTGACGCGCACCGCGTCGCCCGCGACCGGCTCGGTCGTGACCAGCAGGTCCGCGATGCGGTCCTCCACCTCGCGCTGGATCAGCCGGCGCAGCGGGCGGGCGCCGTACTCCGGCTCGTACCCGTGCTCGGCGATCCAGTCGACCGCCTCCTCCGTGACGTCGAGCACCACGCCGCGCGTCGCGAGCCGCGCTGCGGTCGCGGTGAGCAGCAGCCGGACGACGCCCAAGACCTGCCCCGCCTCGAGCTTCCGGAACAGCACGACCTCGTCGATGCGGTTCAGGAACTCGGGCCGCATCGCCTCGCGCAGCTTGCCCATCACGCGGTCGCGGAGCGCCTTGTCCGAGCCGAAGCCCGAGCCCTCCTCCGACTGCTGGATGAACCCCAGCGCGCCGCTCCTCGACGCGAGGAACTCGCTGCCGATGTTCGAGGTCATGATGAGCACGGTGTTGCGGAAGTCGACCGTCCGCCCCTGCCCGTCGGTCAGGCGACCGTCGTCGAGGACCTGCAGCAGCAGGTTGAACACGTCCGGGTGCGCCTTCTCGATCTCGTCGAGCAGGATCACCGAGTACGGGTTGCGGCGGACGCGCTCGGTCAGCTGACCGGCCTCGTCGTAGCCCACGTATCCCGGAGGGGCGCCGATCAGCCGGCTCACGGTGTGCCGCTCACCGAACTCGCTCATGTCGAAGCGCTGCATCGCCGACTCGTCGCCGAACAGGCTGGCCGCGAGCGCCTTCGCCAGCTCGGTCTTGCCGACGCCGGTCGGGCCGAGGAACAGGAAGCTCCCCACCGGCCGGTTCGGGTCGCCCATGCCGGTGCGGCTGCGCCGGACGGCCTTGGCGATCGACGCGACGGCCTGCTCCTGGCCGACGACGCGCTCGTGGAGCTCGGACTCGAGCCTCGCCAGGCGCGAGCGGTCGGCCTCGGTCAGCCGGGTCACCGGGATCCCCGTGAGCCGCGAGATCACGCCCGCGATCTCCGCCTGGTCGACCGTGGTCTCCTCGTCGGAGGAGGCGCCTCGACCGGACGCCGCCGCGATGCGGGCGACGACCGCCTCGATCTCGTCGCGCAGCCGGGACGCGTCCTCGTACCGCTCGTCGGCGACCGCGCGGTTCTTGTCCGCCTCGAGCTCGCCGATCCGCGTCTGCAGCGCGGGCACGTCGACCCGGAGGCCGAGCGCCAGCCGGCGCCGGGCGCCCGCCTGGTCGATCAGGTCGATCGCCTTGTCCGGCAGGAACCGGTCGGTCACGTAGCGGTGGGACAGCTCGACCGCGGCGCGGACGGCGTCCTCCGTGTAGCGGACCCCGTGGTGCTCCTCGTAGCGGGACTTCAGCCCGTCCAGGATGCGCACCGCGTCGTCGACGGACGGCTCGCCGATCGTCACCGGCTGGAAGCGGCGCTCGAGCGCCGCGTCCTTCTCGATGCGGCGGTACTCCTTCAGCGTCGTCGCGCCGATGAGGTGCAGGTCGCCCCGCGCGAGGCGCGGCTTCAGCACGTTGCCCGCGTCCATGCCGCCCTCGCCGCCGGAGCCGGCGCCGACGACGGTGTGGATCTCGTCGAGGAAGACGAGGAGTTCGTCCTTGTGGTCCGCGATCTCCTGCACCACCTTCGTGATGCGCTCCTCGAAGTCGCCGCGGAAGCGGGTGCCCGCGACCATGCCGGGCAGGTCGAGGGCGACGACGCGCTTGCCGCGCAGCGCCTCCGGGATGTCGCCGTCCACGATGCGCTGGGCGAGGCCCTCGACGATCGCGGTCTTGCCGACGCCGGGCTCACCGATCAGCACGGGGTTGTTCTTCGTGCGGCGCAGGAGGATCTCGACCGCCTGCTCGATCTCGAGCGCGCGCCCGATCACGGGGTCGAGCTCACCGGCGGTCGCCTTCGCGGTCAGGTCGAGCCCGTACTTGTCGAGCGTCGGCGTGCCGGTCTCGGACTCCTCCGCCTCGCGCGCCTCGGCGGCGTGCTGTGCGATCGACTGCAGCGAGTCCGGCGTGACGCCGAAGGAGGCGAGCAGCTGGCCCGGGGTGCCCTGCTGGTTCGCGACGAACGCGAAGAACAGGTGCTCGGGGTCGACGTACGTGGAGCCGGAGGCGCGCGCGACCTGCGCGGCCTCGAGCAGCGAGCGCTGCCCTGCCCCGGTCAGGCTCGGCGCCGCGTCCGTGCGCGGCGCGCCGCCCGCGGGCAGCCGCTCGTCGATGGCGCGGACGAGGCCGTCCAGGTCGATGCCGGCGGCGCGGAGCGTGCGCTCGCCCTCGGTCGTGGTGACGAGGCCGCGCAGCAGGTGCAGCGAGTCGACCTCGGCGTGGCCGTGCTCCATGGCGTAGCGGACGGCGCCGGTCATGAGCTCGTGGGTCCGCTTGCTGAGCAGGCGGGAGATGTCGATGGGGCGCCCCTGGCCGGAACGCTGCCCGGCGAGCATGCGCGACAAGAACTCGTCGAACGAGTCGCCGTCGCCGCTGGCCGGGCCGAAGTTGGTGGGCAAAGCTTCCTCCTGATGGAACTTGAGTGCCTTCGGCTCAAGTCAACGCAGCGCGGGCCCGGGCATTCCCGTTCGCGTGAACTCGGCGTCGACGGCTCTGCTCACTCACCTTCACAACCTTCACGAATCGGTGAATACTGCGGTCATGGACACGGTGATCCGGGCGGAGGGCCTGGTCAAGACGTTCGGGCGTACGCGAGCGCTCGACGGGTTGGACCTCGAGGTGGCGGCGGGGGAGGTGCACGGCTTTCTCGGCCCGAACGGCGCGGGCAAGTCGACGACAATCCGCGTCCTGCTCGGGATGCTGCGGGCGAAGGGTCGTGCGGACGTCTTCGGCATGGACGCGTGGGCCGACGCCGTCGCGATCCACCGCCGGATCGCGTCGGTCCCCGGGGATGTGACGCTCTGGCCGAACCTCTCGGGCGGCGAGACCGTCGACCTCCTCACCCGGCTGCGCGGCGGCGCCGATCCGGACCTGCGCCGTCGCCTGCTCGACGACTTCCACCTGGACCCGCGGGTCAAGGCGCGCGCCTACTCGAAGGGCAACCGGCAGAAGGTGGCGCTCGTCGCCGCCTTCGCGCGCCGCGCCGACCTGTACGTGCTCGACGAGCCGACGAGCGGCCTCGACCCGGTGATGGAGGAGGTCTTCCGCGCGGAGGTGCGGCGGGTCCGCGACGAGGGGGCGGCCGTGCTGCTGTCCAGCCACATCCTCGACGAGGTCGAGCAGCTCGGCGACCGGGTCACGATCGTGCGGAACGGCCGTGCGGTCGAGACCGGCACGCTCGCCGACCTCCGGCGCCTCACCCGGACGCGCTTCCGCGTCGCGGCCCGGCACGCGCCCGACGGCCTCGCGCGGCTGGACGGCGTGCACGACCTCGCGTCCGACGGCGAGCACCTGTCGTTCGACGTCGACGGCCCTGCGATCGCGGCCGTGCTCGGCGTGCTCGGGTCGGCGGACGTCACGGCGCTCACGGCCGAGCCGCCGTCGCTCGAGGAGCTCTTCCTGCGCCAGTACGGGGCGCGGGCATGATCCGCCTCCTCGCCCTCCAGGCGCGCCGGGACCGCGTGACCCTCGCCGTCTGGGTCCTCGGCCTCGCCGTGCTGCTGCTCGTGACCGTGCAGGCCTCGCACGCCGAGTACGGCACCGCGGCCGATCGCCGCTCCGTGCTGACGATCGCGCTCGCGACGCCCGCGATCCTCGCGTTCCGCGGCGTCGTCGACGGCGACTCCTTCGGCTCCGCGCTCTTCTTCCAGACCTACACGTGGATGGCGGTCGCGGTCGCGCTGATGAACACGTTCCTCGCCGTGCGGCACGGCCGCGGGGACGAGGCGGCCGGGCGCCGGGAGCTCGTCGACGCGACGCCGGTGGGGCGCCTCGCGGCGCCGGTCGCGACGATGCTGCTCGCCGTGGCCGCGGACGCGGCGTTCGGCGCGCTCGCGACCGCGTTCCTCGTGGCGGGCGGCATGCCGGCCGGCGGCTCGGCGCTGCTCGCGGCCGGCCTGACGCTCACCGGGCTCGGGTTCTTCGGCGTCGGCCTGCTCGCGAGCGAGGCGATGCCGACCTCCCGCGGCGCCAACGGGGTCGGGGTCGTGCTGGCGCTGCTCGCCTACGCGCTGCGAGCCGCGGGCGACGCGCTCGGCGTCCCGGACGGCGCCGCCCTGACCCTGGCCCCCGCGGCCGTCAGCGGGTTCTCGCCGATCGGCTGGGGGGAGCAGCTGCGGCCGTACACGACGCCGACCGCCTGGCCGCTGGCGGCGCTGGCCGGCTTCGCCGTCCTCCTGGTCGGCGCCGGTCTCGTGATCCACGCGCGCCGGGAGCCGGGCGCGAGCGCCGTCCGCGAACGGGTCGGGCGGCCCGAGGGCCGGATCGCCGGCCCCCTCGGCCTGGCGCTGCGCCTCCAGTGGCCGTCCGCGCTCGCGTGGACGATCGGCGCCGGGGTCCTCGCACTGGTCACGCCGAACCTCGTCGCGGCCGCGTCGCGGTTCCGGCTCCAGGACGCCGTCATCGCCCGGGTCGTCGAGAGCCTCGGGCACACCCGCGGCGACCTCGAGCAGGGGTTCACGACCGGGATCCTGGTGCTCGTCGGCCTGCTCGCCGCCGCGGCCGGCGTGCAGGCGATGCTGCGAGCGCGGGAGGAGGAGGCCTCCGGACGGGCCGAGGCGCTGCTCGCCGGCCCGGTGTCCCGGCTCCGGCTCCTCGCCGCGTGGGGCGCGGTCGCGGTCGGCACGGTCGTCGCCGTGCTGCTCGTCTCCGCCGCCGCCGTCGCGGCCGGGACGCTCGGCCAGGGGCGGTCGGACGCGGTGGGGGAGCGCGTCCTACAGACGCTGGTGCAGGCGCCGTCGGCGCTCGCCCTGACCGCCGTCGCCGCCCTCCTGGTCGGCCTGCTGCCGCGCCTCGCCGTCCTCGGCGCCTGGGTCGTGTTCGGCGCGGCGGCTCTGATCGGCCTCTTCGGCGGGATCCTGGACCTGCCGGCCGACCTGGTCCGGTTCAGCCCGGTCGGCTCCGTGCCCGCGCTGCCGACGCACGACTGGGGGCCCACCTGGGCCGTGGGGGCCGCCGCCGTCGTGCTCGCGGCGCTCGCGGCCCTGTCCCAGCGTCGGCGGGAGGTCGCGTGAGCGGCGAGTCGCTGGCGCGCGGCGTCGCCTCCGAGCTGGCGAACGAGGGCTTCCCGCGGGTGCCCGCGCAGATCCTCCTGCGCCTCATGGTCGAGCCCTCGGGCGCGATGACGTCGGGCGAGTTGAGCCGCGCGCTCGAGCTGAGCCCGGCCGCGGTGTCGGGGGGCGTGCGCTACCTCGGGGTGCTCGGCTTCGTGCGCACCGACGTCGTCCCCGGCACCCGTCGGCACGTCTACTCCCTCCCGGCGCTGCCCTGGTACGCGTCGACGCTCTCGCAGGACCGGTACAGCCCGCTCCTCGCGGTGCTCGAGGCGGGGCTCGGCGAGGTGGAGGCGGGTCCCGCACGGGACCGGCTCGCGGAGATGGCCGCGTTCTTCCGCTTCCTCCGGACCGAGATGCCGCGGCTTTGGGAGGCGTGGCAGCGCTCCCGCGGCTGACCGGATGCGCGTCGTCCGGAGGGTCGCGCCGCCGGTGTCACCCTTTCGGGGCAGGATCGGTGTCGGCGGATCACGGTCGCGGCACGAAAGCGCCGCGCGTGGTCGCCACCGGAGCAGGTCGATGAGAGTGTGGGGACGTGGACAGCAGCCGATCGCACGATCCGCGCCGGGCCCCGGCCGCGAACTGGGCCGCGTCGTACCCGTACGCCACCGACGCGCCGCCCCGTACGACCGGGCCGCGCCAGGCGTCGATCCCGCAGCCGACGCCCGTCGGCCAGCAGGCGACCTACCCCTACGCGCAGCGCCAGCAGCCGCGCTTCGAGCCGCCACCCGTGCTCCGCGCGCCGGAGCAGCGCCCGACCGGGCGCCGGCTCCTCGGCGTCCTCGCCTTCTTCGTGCTGACCGGGCTCAGCCTGCCGCTGCACGTCGCGGCGATCTTCTTCATCTACGTGGAGTTCGAGAGCCCGGGCGACCCGACGACGGCCGCCCTGCTCATCGGCGGTGCGTTCCTCGGCTCGTTCGTCGCTCTGCTCGTCACGGGGATCGTGTCGCAGCTCGTCGGCAAGTTCCCCGGCGTGTGGCGCGCACGGATCACGTTCGCCGCGCTGTCGGGGATCATCGCGCTGGCCGTCGCGTACGTCGGGGCGTCCCGCCTCTTCTAGCGCTCGGCGAGCAGCGCCGCGGGGACGGCGGTCGCCGCGGCGACCGCGACGACCGACGGCCAGGCGCCGAGCCGCTTCGCGAGCGGGTGCGAGCCGCCGAAGGCGCCGAGGTAGGCGAGCAGGACCGCGGTGGCGCGCCACGCGCCGCCGCGCCGGGCGACGAGCGCGAACACGGCGACGCCCACCGCGCCGAGCACGCCGCCGCCCGCCGCACGCACACCCGTGGCGCGGGCGACGCCGAACCCGCCGAGCAGGCCGGCGGAGGTGAGCAGGGGGACGACGAGGCGGTTCACCCCATCATCGTCGCGGACGCAGGAGGCTGCCGGCGCCGGCGGACGACGACGTTCAGGAGCCGCTGATGTTCACCAGCCAGGAGACGCCGAACCGGTCGGTCAGCATGCCGAAGCTGTCGCCCCACGGCGCCTTCTCGAGCGGCTGCGTGACCGTCGCGCCCTCCGAGAGCGCGTTCCACCAGCCGGTCAGCACGGCCTCGTCGTCGCCCGACAGCGACACCGAGAAGGTGTTCTCGCCCGGCTTCCAGGCCATGTGGCCCGGCACGTCGGACGCCATGAGCCACGGCCGGCCGTCACGGTCGAGCTGACCGTGCATCACGAGGCCGCCCTCGCCATCGCCGACCGGCATCCCGAAGTCGTCGAAGGTCCCGATGCGCGGCTCGGCGCCGAACACGGACCCGTAGAAGGTCAGGGCGTCGCGGGCGGTCCCGCGGAGGTTCAGATAGGCGTTGACGTTCGCAGACACGGGGTGCTCCTTCGCGGGTCGGGTGCCACCACGATGCCACCGGACGCCGGCGCCGTCGAGATCACCCGGGCGGGGCCATCCGGTAGACGGCACCGGCCTCGTCGTCCGCGACGTACACCGCGCCGTCCGGACCGGTCACGGCGGCGACGGGCCGACCCCACCGGCTGCCGTCCGTCGACTGGAAGCCCCCGAGGAGCGTGCGCTCATCCTGGAGCGTGCCGTCCCGCCAGGGGAGGAAGGCCACCTCCGGCGCCCGCGGCGGCGTGCGGTTCCACGAGCCGTGGACGCCGACGAGCGCGCCGGCGCCGTAGGGCTCCGGCAGCGTCACGAAGGCGAGGCCGAGCGGCGCGGAGTGCGCGGGCAGGCCCTGCTCGACCCGCGGCAGCGCCGCGCAATCGAGCTTCGACCCGTCCGCGTTCGTCTCCTGGTCCCGGACGAAACCGCGGCCGGCGTAGTCGAAGGCGGTGTCGGGCGCGCCCGGATCGACGTCCGGATCGGGGTTGCAGTACGGCCAGCCGAGGTCCCTGCCCGCCGTCAGCCGGGCGACCGGCTCGAGCGGGTGGTCGTTCACGTACGGCTGCAGCACGGCGCCCCGGTCCGACCCGCCGCCGCCCTCGTACGAGCGGTCGTACGGGTACGCGACGCGGTCGCGGTTGTTCACCGCGGTCCACACGGAGCCGTCGGGAGCGATCGCGAGCCCCGTCCCGTTGCGGACGCCGCGGGCGAAGACGGTCGTCCTCCCGTCCTGAACGCGGAGGATCGCGGCGCGCTCGGGCGACGACGACCGATCCTCCGCGGAGGTGTTGCCGGTGCTCCCGACCGAGACGTAGACGCTGCCGTCGCGGCCCACCGCGACGCTCTTCAGCGCGTGCGCGTAGGCGCCGCGGAGCTCCGGCGTGCTCCCGTCCGGCAGTCCGTCGACCACCGTCCGCCGGTCGGACACCCTGCCGTCGGCGTAGCGGTAGGCGTCGACGCGGTCGCTCTCGGCGACGTAGAGCGTGTCGCCCGCGAATGCGAGCCCGTGCGGCTGCGTGAGCCCGTCGACGAGGGTCGCGGTCGTCGGCGGGGCGGCGGGATCGCGCCCGGGCGTCAGCACCTGCACGTCCCCGGACCCCGGCCGGGAGACGAGGAGGCGGGCGTCCGGGGTCCACGCGGCGAGGCGGGCGCCGTCGAGCCGCGCCCAGACCGACACGGTCCACCCGGCGGGCGCCTGCACCGTGCGGTGCTCGGCGAACGCACCGGTCGCGAGCCCCGCCGGCACCGAGAGCCGCACGCCCGTGAGCCCGGCCGGCGCGGCGGCCGTGGGCGCCGGTCCCGCCCCGGTCGGCGTGCACCCGGCGAGCAGCAGACCGGCGAGCGCCGCGGCCACCGCGGCGCCGAGACGGAGGGGACGGGCCATGCCCGCAGTCTCGCCGAGCGGCGGGAGGCCGCTGCGTCCGGACGGTCGATGCGGAGCACCCGCCCAGGTCGCGAGGTCGCACGGCGGGCGTCATCGGAGTCCGCGGAGGTGCGGCGTGGGACGCTGTGCGGGTGCGCAGTCGCACCGCGTGTCCGGGATGCGGCCTCGTGCTGCCCGATCCGGTCGCGGTCGAGCACACGCGGCTGCACGCCACGCCCGCCTGCGAGGCGGTGCTGCACGAGCTGCTCGGCTTCGAGTTCCAGCACCCCGTGATGCTGCGCTACCACCAGCTGACCGTGGACGCCTACGGCGCGCAGCACGCCGGCGGGGAGGCACCGGAGATCCGCGTCGCCTACAGCCTGGCCGGGCTGTGGCTCGCGCTCGAGCACGGGTTCTCGGCCGAGGAGGTCCGGGCGGTGCACCGCCGCATGGGGCGCCCCACCCCGTCCTGGCCGCGGTTCGAGCCGCCGGCACCGCCGAAGCGCTGGCTCACCTGTCTGGACGTCGCGGAGGCGGGCGTCCGGCAGGGCTCCATCGGCGGCCACGCGCGCGCGGCCGGGCAGTGGGCCGAGAGCGTGTGGGCGGCCTGGCGCGGCACCGACCCGAGCGTGGACCAGGCGGTCGGATCGCTCCTGCGCTCGATCTTCGTCACGCCGGTCCGCCCGGTCGGACTGCACGGCACGATCGGTCCGGCGGCAGCCGTCCACCGCCTGGTGGGACTCCTCGACGCATGACGAGGGGGCGGGGACCAGGTCCCCGCCCCCTCGCTCGACCCACCGGGTCAGTGGACGCCGATGCGCTCCTCGATCTTGTCGATGAAGTCGACGTCGCTGACGTCCTCGAGCGACTTCCGCTCCGCCGAGACGCCGAACAGGAGGGCGATGAGCCCGCCCACGAGCATCACGGCGGCGCCGAGGTAGTACCCGGCGGCCAGCGGGCCGCGGCTCTGGCCGTCCCCGATCAGCGAGTTGTAGATGACGGGCGCGAAGGCGCCGACGAACTGGCCGACCGCGAAGACGTAGGAGATCGACTGGCCCCGGACCTGCAGCGGGAACGTCTCGCTGACCGTCAGGTACGCGGACGAGGCGCCGGCGGAGGCGAAGAAGAACGAGACGCTCCAGAGGATGGTCTGCGTCGTCGCGGTGAGGACGTCCGCCTGGAATAGCGCGGCGGAGACCGCGAGTACCACCGCCGCGAGGCCGTAGGTGGCGAAGATCATCTGCCGACGCCCGATCGTGTCGAACAGGTGCCCGAGGACCAGCGGACCGATGAGGTTGCCGATCGCGAACGGGAAGAAGTAGATCGCCGCGTTCCCGACGCCGTAGAAGTTCTTCAGCACCTCCGCGTAGCTGAAGAAGATCGCGTTGTAGAGGAACGACTGCGTGATCATCATCGCGAAGGCGACGAACGCCCGCTTCGGGTACATCCGCGTGAAGACGTAGAGCACGACGCGGAACGGGACCCGGTCGTGGACCGGCACGTCGATGGCCTTCTCGTCCGGGACCCGGTCGAGGGCGGTGCCCGCCTCCTCCTCGACCTCCCGCTCGATGCGGTCGACGTTCTGCTCGGCCTCCTTCTCGTAGCCGTGCGTCAGCTGCCAGCGGGGGCTCTCCGGGATGTTGCGCCGGAGGAAGATGATGATCAGGCCGAGCACCGGGCCGATGAAGAAGCCGATGCGCCAGCCCCAGCCGGACGCCTCGAGCGCGCTGCCCGGCGCGAGCAGGAACAGGTTCGCCGCGGCGCCGAGGGCGGCACCGCCCCAGTACGTGCCGTTGATGGCGATGTCGACGCGGCCGCGGTACTTCGAGGGGATGATCTCGTCGATCGCGGAGTTGATCGCCGTGTACTCGCCGCCGATGCCCATGCCGGCGATGAAGCGGAAGATGTAGAGGAACCAGGGCGCGAACGAGAGGCCCGCGATGCCCGACGCGACGAGGTAGAGCGCGAGCGTCAGGACGAAGAACTTCTTGCGGCCGAGGCGGTCGGAGAGCCGCCCGAACACGAGCGCCCCGACGACCTGCCCGAGCAGGTAGACGGTGCCGGTGAGCCCGACCTCCGTCGAGTCCATCCCGAGCTGCTTGGCGTACCCGTTCGCGGACACCATCTGGATCTCGAGGCCGTCGAGGATCCAAGCGGTCCCGAGACCCAGGACAACCGTCCAGTGGAACCTCGTCCAGGGGAGGCGGTCCATCCGCGCCGGGATGAGACTGCGGATGCTGCTTCCTCGCGTCGCCGTCGTCGTCACAGCGTGGAACGTACGCCCGGAACGCTGGACAACCGCTCAGACTTCTGTCAGGCGACTACCAGGGCCTCACGCGGCGATGCGCGCCGTCATGCTGATGGGCAGGTGGTCGGACTTGCCCTGCGGCAGCACCTCGAGGTCGCTGATCTCGAAGCCGCTCGAGGTCGCGAAGTCGAAGTACCCGCTGAACCGGACCCCGACGTAGGTGTGCGACGGCATGCGGGTGAGCTGGTAGCCGGTCGCCGCCAGCCGCCGCTCGAGGCCGCGGACGAACCACGGGTAGTTGAAGTCCCCGACCATCACCGAGGGCGTGCCCGGGCGCATGGCGCGCATCCCCTCGTGGGCAGCGGCGATCTGCTTCCGGCGCAGCGAGTTGGTGGCGCTGAGCGGCGCGGCGTGGAAGTCGCCGACGAGCACGTCCATCCCGGTCTCCCGGTCGAGCAGGTGCGCGGCGAGCAGCCGCTCGTTCGCCGGCTTCAGCACGCGGTCGTGCATCGACTTGCGCAGCGCGAAGACCTTCTTGCCCTTCACCTCGAACCGGTCGGCGCGGGCGTACATCGCGAGTCCGAGCCGGTTGGTCCGGGTCTGCTCGATGAGTTCGAGGTGCCCGATCGTCTGCGGCATGTCGGTGTGGTCGCACTCCTGCAGCGCGAGCACGTCGACGTCGTGCACGTCCGCCATCGCCTCGAGCTCGCCGCGTGCCGTGTGCTCGCGCAGGTTGTAGCTGATGATCCTCAACCGAACCGAATCCTTCCCCGCCGGGCCCCCGCGGCCCGGACCGAATCTAGCCTCCACGCACCTCGGAGGGTTCGGAGACCCCCTCGGTTCCGGAGGGTCAGGCCAGGACGTCGCGCGTGGTGAAGCGCCCGTACGCGAGCGCGCCGAACACCACGACGTACCCGAGCTGCAGGAGCGCGTTCGTCCCGAACGTGCTCCAGAGCGGCGGGTCGCGCAGCAGATCGACGAGCCCCAGCCAGGAGTCGGACAGCAGGAACGGGTGCAGCGCCTCGAGCTGCGGCAGTTGGTCGAGCACCTGGCTCGTGACCGCGAGCACCACGGTCGCGGCCATCGCGCCGACCGGCACGTCGGTCAGGGTCGACACGAACAGCCCGACGGCGGTGAGCCCGAGCATGGCGACGCCGACGTAGGCCGCCATCGCCAGCAGCCGGAGCAGCCCCTCGCCGACCGGGACCTGGTCGCCCGAGAGGAGGGTGACCGGCCCGACCGGGAACAGGGCGAGGCCCGTCAGCGTGCCGGCGACGACGACGGCGAGCGGTGCGGCGAAGCAGAAGACCGCGGCGCCGAGGAACTTCACGACGAGCAGCCGCGGGCGGCCCGCCGGGGCGACGAGCAGATAGCGCAGGGTGCCCTGCGAGGCCTCCCCGGCGATCGTGTCGCCCGCGACCACGCCGATCGTGAGCGGCAGGAAGAGCGGGATCGCGAGGACGAGGGAGGCGACCCCGACGAACAGGCCGTTGCCCGCGATCTGGCTGAGGAACGACGGCCCGCGGCCGCTGTCGGGGCCGGACGCGATCCTGATCGCGACGCCGACGAGGACCGGGACGGCGGCGAGGGCGATCAGCATCGCCCAGGTCCGCTTGCGCCGGAAGAGCACGGTGATCTCGGACGCGAGGAGCGACAGGCCGAGGCGGCGGCGGTCAGGACTCGACATCGAAGCCCTCACCCGTCAGCGCGACGAAGCGGTCCTCGAGGCTCGCTTCGGCGAGCCGCACGCCGCGCACGCGGACGCCCGCGGCGACGAGGGCGGCGACGAGGTCCTCCACCGGACGGCCCTGGAGCGGTGCGACGACCTCCTGGCCGGAGAGCGAGGGGGTGAGCCCGGCGCCGGTCAGGGCCGCGAGCGCCTGCTCGGCGTCCGGCGTGCGGAGGTGCAGGCGGTCGTCACCCGCCGCGCCCCGCAGCTCGTCGAGCGTGCCCTGCGCGACGAGCCGCCCGGTCCGCATGACCGCGGCGTGCGTGCACATCTGCTCGATCTCGCTCAGCAGGTGGCTGGACACGAACACGGTCGTCCCGCCCTCCGCCAGCCCGCGCACGAGCGTCCGCACCTCCCGCGTCCCCTGGGGGTCGAGCCCGTTCGTGGGCTCGTCGAGCACGAGCAGGTCCCGCGGTCGCAGCAGCGCGTTCGCGATGCCGAGCCGCTGCTTCATCCCGAGCGAGTACGCCTTGACGCGCTTGCCGGCAGCGGCGCCGAGCCCGACGCGGTCGAGCGCCTCGCCGATGCGCCGCCGCCGCGTGCGCGGGTCCGCGAGCGGGTCGGCGGAGTCGAGCCGCGCGAGGTTCGCCGCGCCGGAGAGGTACCCGGCGAAGCCCGGGCCCTCGACGAGGGCGCCGACCCGGGGGAGCACCCCGGCGGCACCGTCGGGCATCGGGCTCCCGAGTACCGCGGCGGTTCCCGCGGTCGGGCTCACGAGGCCGAGCAGCATGCGGATCGTCGTGGTCTTGCCCGACCCGTTCGGACCGAGGAACCCGAAGACGCTGCCGTCCGGCACCGCGAGCGCGACGTCGGCGACGGCGTCGTGCCCGCGGAATCGCTTGCTCAGGCCGTCGGTCTCGATCGCGAGGCCGGTGCTCACCCCGCGGCGGACTCGAGCGCGGCCACCGGCACGGCGCCGGCGAGCACCCGCCCGTCGTCCGTGAGCAGCACGTTCACGAGCGCGGTCTTCAGCACCCGACCGCCCGCGACGGGCTCCGTCAGCCGGCGGACCGTGGGGTTCGACGCGAGGTCGGACGGCACGTCGGCGGCCGGGAGGGTGACGACGGTCGCCCAGCCGCTGCCGCTGACGACCGGCTTCGCGGGCAGGGCGCGGTGGTCGCGGGTCGCGCGGTCGGGCGCGGTGATCGTCTTCTCGGTCACCTTCGCGTCGGCGGGCGGCGTGAACGCGAAGGTCGACGCGGCGGGGACGGCGTAGGAGATGTCCGTGAACCCGGTCTCGAACGCCGGCGACGAGGCGCCGCGGGCGATCACCTGGACGTCGAGCGGCAGGCCCGTCTTCGCGTCGACGGCGATCCGGACCGAGCCGACCGTGGTGGCGGCCGTGCGCGGCCGGAGCACGAGCGTGTAGGCGTCGCGGCCGGCGATCGACTGCGCCGTGTCGACGGTCACGGCGGTGGAGGGGCGGACCTCGGCGAGCAGGCGGGACGCGAGCTCCGCGGGCGACGTGGTCGTGGGGTCGGCGTCCGGTCGAGCGGTCCCCGTGGCGGTGACCTTCGTCGCGCTGTTCGTCTTCGAGTTCCAGACCCAGACGGTCCGGCCGTTCCGGATGACGTCGCGCTCCGCGGAGGGGTCGAGGACCGCGACGCGCTCCTTCGTCGCCCCGGCGACGGAGACCTTGGCGGTGTGGTCGCCCGTGATCAGCTCGAGCGCGGAGGCGGTCGAGGAGTCCGTACCCGCGCCGACGGTCGGGATGGAGCCCAGGCCGAGGTCGGAGGTCTGCTTGATCGTGCCGGAGAAGCCCTCGACGTCCTTCGCCTTCGCGACGAGCTCGAGCACCTGCTGCGCCGACCTCGTCGGCAGCTCGGGCGGCGTCGCGGCGGCGACGAGCGGGACGGCGACGACGCCGGCGACCACCACGGGGGCGACCGCCGCCGGGAGCCAGCGGAGGAGACGGTGCTGCATCGTCCGAGGGTACGTCCGCGCGCGCGGACCGGCGCGTGTCGGACGCGAGTTCATACCGGGGGATGAGGAAGCCGTCATCCCGGGGGACTACGCGGCGCGGTCCCGCGTGAAGAGGCCCTGCGCGCGGTGCCGGACGGCGGCGCGGAACAGCTCGAGGTCGGGGGAGGGCATCGGGTCGACGAGCACCTCGAGCACCAGCCCGAGCGCGGCGTCGGAGCGCCCCTGCTCGTGGAGCGCGAGCGCGAGGAAGGTGCGGAGCGACCGGGAGCCGGGGAACTCGTCGAGCCCCGTCTCGAGCGCCTCGACGGCCTCCTGGAACCGGCCGGCGCGACGCAGCGCGTCGCCGAGCTTCAGGAAGCAGCGGCGCAGCGCGGTGCCGTCGAGCCCCGCGAGCGCGGCGCGGTAGCCGTCGATCGCGCGGTCGAGGTCGCCGGCCTCGTCGTACGCCTCCGCGACCGCCTCCAGGGCGCCCGGGTGGCCGGGCCAGCGCTCGAGGAGCGCGTCGAACCCGGCCTCCGCGGGGGAGCGGCCCTGCTCGCGATCGGCGTGGCAGGCCTCCAGCGCGTCGAGGAGTGCGGGTTCGATGCTCATGCAACCAGTGTGAACCCGATGCGCACTCGTCCGCGACGCCGCGCGGGACCGGCAGCGGCCGTCACACGGCGTCGCCTCGGATCGGCCCGTCCTAGGCTTGGCCTCCGGCCCCGGTCCGTCACCTCTCGAAGGCAGTCATGGCTCGCACCTACTCATCCATCACCGAGGCGTTCGGCAGGACGCCGCTCGTCCGCCTCAACCGGCTGACCGAGGGCATCGACGCCACGGTCTACGCGAAGCTCGAGTTCTACAACCCTTCCTCGTCCGTGAAGGACCGGCTGGCGATCGCCATCGTCGACGCCGCCGAGCGGTCCGGGACGCTGCAGCCCGGCGGCACGATCGTCGAGGGCACGAGCGGCAACACGGGCATCGGCCTCGCGGCCGTGGGCGCGGCGCGCGGCTACAAGGTCGTCCTGACCATGCCGGAGTCGATGTCGGTCGAGCGCCGGAAGATCCTCCGCGCGTACGGCGCCGAGCTCGTCCTCACGCCGCCGTCGGAGGGGATGAAGGGCGCGGTCGCCCGCGCGGAGCAGATCGCCGCCGAGCGCCCGGGCGCCGTCCTCGCGAAGCAGTTCGAGAACGAGGCGAACCCCGCCATCCACTACGCCACCACGGGCCCGGAGATCTGGGAGGACACCGACGGCGCCGTCGACGTCTTCGTCGCCGGCGTCGGCACGGGCGGCACCATCACGGGCACCGGCCGCTACCTCAAGGAGCGGAAGCCGGGCGTCTCGATCGTCGCGGTGGAGCCGAAGGAGTCGCCGATCCTGAACGGCGGCGCCCCCGGCCCGCACAAGATCCAGGGCATCGGCCCGAACTTCGTCCCCGCGATCCTCGACCGCGACGTCATCGACGAGGTCGTCGACGTCGACATCACCGAGTCCGTCGCCACTGCTCGGCGGCTCGCGACGGAGGAGGGCATCCTCGCCGGCATCTCGTCGGGCTCCACGGTGTTCGCCGCCCTCGAGGTGGCACGCCGTCCGGAGAACGCGGGCAAGACGTTCGTCGTCGTCGTCGCCAGCTCCGGCGAGCGCTACCTCTCGACGGTGCTGTTCGAAGACCTGGACGTGTGAGCGTCCTCACCACCCTCGTCGAGGACGTCCGTGCCGCCCGGCAGCGGGACCCCGCCGCGAAGTCCGACCTCGAGGTCGTGCTGACCTACCCGGGGATGCACGCGATCTGGGCGCACCGGCTCCACCACCGGATGTGGCTGCGGGGGTGGCGGCTGCCGGCCCGGATCGTCTCGCAGCTCGTGCGGTCGTGGACCGGGGTGGAGATCCACCCCGGTGCCACGATCGGCCGCCGGTTCTTCATCGATCACGGCTCCGGCGTCGTGATCGGGGAGACGGCGGAGGTCGGCGACGACGTCACGCTCTTCCACGGGGTCACGCTCGGCGGCACCGTCTGGCGCGCGGAGAAGCGGCACCCGACGGTCGGCGACCGCGTCATCGTGGGCGCCGGCGCGACGCTGCTCGGTGCGATCCGCATCGGCGCGGACAGCGTGGTGGGCGCCGGAGCGGTCGTCCTCCACGACGCGCCCGCGCACTCGCTCCTCGTCGGCGTTCCCGCGACGGCCCGGCCGCGGTCCCCGCTCGACGCGACCGAGCACCACTGGGTGATCTGAGCCGGTCGGCTACTCCTTCACGGCGCCGGACGCGCTGTTGGTGATCCGGCGCTGGAAGACGACGAAGAGCACGGCCACCGGCACCGTCATCACGACCGCCGCGGCGAGGCGGACGGGGTACTGCGTGCCCGCACCGAGCTGCCCCGACGCGAGCGAGGCGACGCCCTTCGTGAGCGTGAACAGGTCCGGGTTCTGCGACGCGACGATGAAGTGCGACAGCTCGTTCCACGATCCCTGGAAGCTCAGGATGAAGATGGTCACGAGCGCGGGCCGCGCCATGGGCAGCACGACCGACCAGAACAGCCGGAGGGTCGAGGCGCCGTCGATGCGGGCCGCCTCCTCGACCGCCACGGGGATCGACTCGAAGAAGTTCTTCATGATGAAGACGCCGGCCGCGTCGGCGACGAGCGGGATGATCAGCCCCGAGTACGCGTCGTACATGCCGAGCTGGTTGAGCACGAGGAACTTCGGGATCAGGAGCACGACGCCCGGGACGGCCATCACGCCGATGATGCCGGCGAAGATCACGCCGCGACCGGGGAAGCGCAGCCGTGCCAGCGCGTAACCGGCCGCCGAGTCGAAGAGCACCCGGCCGAGCGTCACGACGATCGTCACGACGGCGGAGTTCGCGAACCACCGCGGGAAGGCGGAGTTGAAGAACACCGTCTCGTAGGCCTGCGCGGTCCAGGTCGTCGGGATCAGGCTCAGCGGGTCCGCGGTCGCCTCGGCGTCCGTCTTGAAGGACGTCGCGATGTTGATGAGGAACGGGTAGATGTACACGACCGCGAGCGCGATCAGGACCGCGTAGAGCAGAACCCGCCCGATCGGCGTTCGGCGGCGGCGCCCGGCGGGCGCGGACCGCGTCGACGGGGTCGCGGAGACCGGGGACGCCGTCGCGGTCGCTGTGGTGGAGGTCGTGGTGGTCATCAGAGGTCTCCTCCGCCGCCGCGTCGGTCAGCGACGCCGCCGGCGATCGCCGCGGCGGTGAGCGTGCGATCCGCGGTCCGGTACCGGCCGTCGTCGCCCGGGGTGAAGCCGTTCCGGCGCATGCGCCGCTTGGAGACGCCCCGCTCGCGCAGCACCCAGCGCTGGAAGAGGGTGAGCACGACGATGATCGCGAAGAGGACGAACGCGATCGCCGCCGCCTGACCCCACTGCTGGTTGATGAAGCCGGCCTGGTACGAGAGGTACGCCGGCGTCAGCGTCGTCTTCCCCGGGTCGCCCTTCGAGCCCGTGTAGACCTGGTCGAAGACCTGCCACGTGCCGATCAGCCCCAGCGTGAGCACGGTGAACAGGGTCGGCCGCAGCTGCGGCAGCGTGACGAGCCGGAAGCGCTGCCACGCGCTCGCGCCGTCGACCATCGCCGCCTCCTCCACCTCCTGCGACAGGTTCTGCAGCGCGGCGATGAAGAGCAGCATGAACGTGCCCGAGGTCGTGAACACGGCGAGCGAGATGATGATCAGCATCCCGACGGAGGGCCCCGCCAGCCAGTCCCACCAGGTGATGCCGAGGAAGCCGCCGTTCGCGAGGAACGCGGGCGGGCTCTGCACGCCGACCAGGCCGAGCAGGTCGTGCAGCACCCCGTCGGCGTCCGCCGGCCAGTTGGGGCCCTTGATCCCGATCAGGCCGAGCAGCGCGTTCACCGCGCCGCTCGGGTTGAACAGGAAGAACCACAGCACGGTGATGGCGACCGAGCTCGTCACGGACGGGAAGTAGAACGCGGTCCGGAAGAAGCCCCGGCCGCGGAGGATCCGCGTGTTCACGAGGGACGCGAGGGCCAGCGCGAGCACCGTCTGCAGCGGGACCACGAGCAGGACGTACCAGAGGTTGTTCCGGAGCGACGTGCCGAAATCCGACTCCGCCAGGCCGCCGCCGGACGTGATCGCGGCGTAGTTCTTCAGCCCGACGAAGTCGACCCCCGCCGAGAAGGGCGACCCGCGGCCACCCCAGTCGCTGACGCTGACCCAGAGCGCCATGAGGATCGGGACCACGAGGAAGACGACGAGGAGGATCACCGCGGGTGCGGTGAACAGGAGCCCCGCCGCGGTCTGCCCGCGGCGGATCCCCGCTCCGTGCGGCCGTCGGCCGCCCGTCCGGACGGTGGCGCTCGTCATCGTGTGCCTCCTCGTGGTCCCGGCGCCCGGTGTCAGCCCTGGAGGGCGGACAGGTTCTTCTGCGTGGTGGCGAGGAGCGAGCCGATGTCCGCGGTCTTCAGGCTCGCGAGCTTCGAGTTCAGGTCGGTGACCACGTCGGTCGAGCCGACCGCGGTGGGCACGCCCTTGGCGAAGGCGGCGCTGTCGATGAAGGCCGAGTAGTCGGGGTACTCCTGCTTCCAGCCGTCGGCGGCGGACTCGATGGAGGGCATCGGGCCGAACGCCTTCGCGAAGGCGAGCTGGTCGTCGCTCGAGGTGAGCTGCTCGACGAGCTTCACGGCTGCGGCCTGGTTCGGGCTGTCGGCGGCGATGCCCCAGCAGTTCGTGAACTGCAGCGTGCCCTTGCCGGCGGGGCCGGCGGGCAGCGGGACGACCTTGTAGTCGATGCCCGGGTAGTCGGACTTCATCGCACCGGTGATCCAGTTGCCCTCGATGGTCATCGCGGCGAGCTGCTTGCCGAAGGCCTCGCCGCCCCAGCCGGCGCCGACGTCCTTCGTGAACTTCCACCAGCCGCTCTTCAGGCCGTCCTGCACGTAGGTCAGCGCCTGCTTGTTCGCGGCGCTGTCCGCCGTGGCCTTCGTGCTGGTGTCGTTCATGAGGTTGCCGCCGGCCTCCGTCATGAAGGCGCCGAGGCGCTGGTACTCGTTGCTCGTGACGAGCCCGGTGACCTTGCCCTTCGTGAGCTTCTGCGCCACCGTCTTCAGCTGGTCCCAGGTGGTCGGTACGTCGGAGTCCTTCAGCCCGGCCGCGTCCCAGAGCTTCGTGTTGATCTCGAGCGCGAGCGTCGAGAAGTCCTTCGGGGCGCAGTAGAACTTGTTCTCGTAGGTGAAGCTCTTCACGAGGGCCGGGTAGTAGTCGCCCTTGTTCTTCAGCCGGTCGCCGTAGGCGAGCAGGCTGCCCTGCTTCGCGTAGTTCGCGAAGGTGTCCGCGCCGAGGTAGAAGACGTCGGCGGGCTTGCCGGACGCGAAGCCCTGGGAGAGCTGCTGGTTCAGGTCGCTCGCCGCCTGCACGGTCGCCTTCGTGCCGGAGGACTTCGACCAGTCCGCCACCTGCTGCTTCACGGCCGCGGTCTCGGCGTCGCCCGAGGAGCCGATGAGCACGGTCAGCGCGCCCTTGCCCGACGTGAGGCCGCCGGAGGCGGAGCCGGACGGCGAGGAGCCGCCGAAGCCGGAGCCGCACGCGGTGAGTGCCAGGACGCCCGCGGCGGCCACGAGGCCTGCTGCGAGTCGGGGGATGCGTCGTTGCATGGTGTGGTGCCTCTCGTGGTGGTGGTCAGCCCGCGGTGTCGGGCGACCCGGTCGGTGCGGGGATGCGCCCCCGCTGCGCGGATCCGCCGACGGCGTCGCGAACGACGACCGCCGCTGCGGCGGACCAGGCCTGGGGCCGGCACGCGGCCGGATAGGGGACGGGGGAGCCCGCCGCGGCGGGGTCGCCGCCGTGCAGCTCGGGCATCCGCCACGCGAACGCGCGCGCCGCGGCGAGCAGGCCGGTCGCGAGCCGCTCCGCCTCCGCCGGGAACCCGGCGCGCAGCAGCCCGTGGACCGCGATGGCGGTGTCGTGGGCCCAGACGCTGCCGCCGTGGTAGCTGAGGGGCCAGTAGCCGGCCGAGTCCGACGCCAGGGTGCGGAGCCCGAGCCCCGAGTCGAGGCGGGGGTCGACGAGCAGGGCGGCGACCCGGCGCTCGTCCTCCGCGTCGAGGATCCCGGTGCCGAGCAGGTGCCCGATGTTGCTCGTGAGCGAGTCGACGCGGTGGCCGTCGGCGTCGAGGGCGATGGCCGGGAAGCCGCCGTCCGCGCCGTCGACCCAGAAGGCGTCCCGGAACCGGGCCTTCAGCGCCGCGGCCCACGTCCGCCACTCGGCGGCCCCGTCCGGGTCGCCGAAGGCCTGCAGCAGCACGACCGCGGCGAGGGCCGCCTCGTGGGCGTAGCCCTGGACCTCGCAGAGGGCGATCGGCCCCGTCGCGAGGCGCCCGTCGTGCCACTGGACGCTGTCGCCGGAGTCCTTCCAGCCCTGGTTCGCGAGGCCGTGCCCGGACGCGTCGTGGTAGCTCAGGAAGCCGTCCGCGGGCACCGCGTCGCGCAGCCAGCCGAGCGCGGCGCGGAGCGCCGGCAGCAGCCCCGCGACCTCCTCGTCGCGCAGCCCCGCTCGCCAGGCGTCGTGGAGCAGCAGGATCCACAGCGGGGTCGCGTCGATCGTGCCGTAGTACCGGGGCGGGAGGACCGCCCCGTCGGACAGCGCGTTCTCGCCGCGGCGGAGCTCGTGGAGGACGCCGCCGGGGCGCTCGCCGCTCGCGTCGTCGGTCGTGGTGCCCTGCAGCGCGGCGAGCACCCGCAGGGTGCCGAGCGCGATCCGGGTGTCGAGCGGCAGCAGCATCCGGGCCGCCCAGATCGAGTCGCGGCCGAAGAGGGTGAGGAACCACGGGGCGCCGGCGGCGAGGAAGACCTCGCCCGGCGCGCTCGGGAGGACCAGCTGCAGGGCCTCGAGGTCGCCGAGCGCCCGCGTCGTCCACGCGTCGAGGTCCGGCACCCCGGTCGGGGCGGTCGCGAGCGCGATCGGCGCGGCGGGCGCCGCGACCACGGCGGCCGCATCCTGCGCGGTCACGGTCCAGGACGCGCTCGCCGTCCCGTGCGAATCCACGTGCGCGCGCCACTCGAGGAGGAGCGCGTCGCCGTCGCGCCGTGCTTCGAAGCCGTCCGTGCGCAGCTCGGCGGTCACCGAGCCGGCGCCCCAGGTCGCGCGGTCGCCGTCGACGGCCGGGACGGCGGGGTCCTGCGCGCCGCCGGCCTTCACGAGCGGCATCGGCGCGAGGTCGGACGCGATGCGTACCGCGATCACCGCGTCGACCGGCACGTCGCGGCCCGAGCGCACCGTCAGCACCTCGCGCATGCCGTCGGGGGAGACCGTCCGCACGCGGTCGAGCCGCACGCGCGGGTCGGCGCCCTGCTCGGCGTCGAGGCCCCGGAGCAGCGCCGTGAACGCGACCTCGGAGGCGGAGGACGGCGAGGTCCTGACGGGCTCGATCGTGCTGCCTTCGACCGCGACGTCGAGCCGGCTCACCACGCGCACGTCCGACACGAAGAGGCCGTCGACGGGTGCCGCCATCGTCCCGTCCGCACGGCTCCACGCCTGCGCCGGGGCGGCCAGCACGACCTCCGCGTCGTGCAGGAACGGTTGCCTCATCGCCACGCGGCGAGACTAGGCGCTGGAGTTTGATCGATCAAATGCTCGCCCGGCGATTCCCAGCCTCCTCTACGATTCGGACGGGGACTCCAGGTCCGAGGAGGAGCGCGTGCGACGTCTGCCGACCGTCAGCGACGTGGCCGAGGCGGCCCGCGTCTCGCGCCAGACCGTCTCGAACGTGCTGAACACCCCGGAGATCGTGCGCCCGGAGACCCGGGAGCGGGTCGAGGTCGCGATCCGCCGGCTCGGCTACCGGCCGCACGCGTCCGCGCGCCGGCTGCGGACGCGGGTGAGCGCGACGATCGGCGTGCGGCTCGACCCCGGTACCGACGGGATGTCCGGGGCGCTCCTCGACCGCTTCCTCCACTCGCTCGTCGAGCAGGCCGACGCGGCCGGCCTCCGGGTCCTCCTGTACACCGCGGCCGACGAGGACGCCGAGATCCGCACGGTCGAGCGCCTGCTCGACGGAGCGGACGTCGACGCCTTCGTCCTCACGTCCACGCACTACGGCGACCGCCGGATCCCGTGGCTCATCGAGCACGACGTCCGCTTCGTCACCTTCGGGCGGCCGTGGGGCGAGCACGACATGACCGACCGCTCGCACCGCTGGGTCGACGTCGACGGCAACGCCGGCCTGCGGGAGGCGACGACGTCGTTGCTCGCGCGGGGCCTCCGCCGGATCGCGTTCCTCGGCTGGCCGGAGGGGTCGGGCACCGGCGACGACCGGCGGGCCGGATGGCGGGCGGCCATGACCGAGGCCGGCACGGCGCCCGAGGTCCTCGACGAGCTCGACCTCGGCGTCGAGGAGGACCCGCACGACCTCGGCGTCGGCGGCAGCGCGGTCGCCGAGCTGGCACCTGCGGGCGTGGTCTGCGCGAGCGACTCGCTCGCCCTCGCCGCGCGGCTGGCGCTCGGACCGGACGTCCCCGTGATCGGCTACGACGACACCCCGGTGGCGAGGGCCCTCGGCTTCGCGAGCGTCGCGCAGCCGCTCGAGGGCGTGGCGCAGGCGGTGCTGGAGCTCCTCCGGTCCGACGAGGGCCCGCACCACCGGCTGCTCGCGCCGGCGCTGGTCGAGCGCTGAACCGGGCGTCGCCTACCGTTGCTGCGGTGACGATGTACTCGCCCGCCGCGGAGCGGGAGCGCCGGCGCACGCGCCGCGTCCGGCTCGTGGTCATCGGCGCGCTCGCCGTCGTGTTCGTCGGCGCCGCGCTGCTCTGGCCTCGGCCGACCCCGGGCGCCCTCACGGTGGCGACGGGGGAGCGGGTCGCCCCGGCGGGCGTGCTGCAGGGCGAGCTGAGCGCCGACCGCTCCGGCGAGCAGGTCTGCTACAGCGTCGCGACGAGCACCGGCACCGCGGTGCTCCGCTTCGTGCCCGGGTGGAGCGCCGATGAGCGGCTCGGCCTGCGCGACGCCGCCGGCGGCGTGGTCGCGCAGCCGGGCGACGTCGTGCGCGTCCTCGGTGACCCCGGCCCGGTCGGCTCGGTCGCGGGCTGCGCCGAGCGCGGCCGCACGTGGACGGTCACGAGCGTCCAGATCCGCTCCTGATCAGCGCTCCCGCGCCTTCCGGGTCGCGCGGTCGTTGGCCTTGCCGATCGCGTCGACCAGCTCGTCCTTCGTCATGGTCGAGCGGCCGTGGACGTCGAGCTCCCGGGCCACATCCAGCAGGTGCTCCTTGGACGCGTTCGCGTCCACGCCCCCCTTCGTCGGGTGCGCCCCCGGTCCGGACTGCGCCGCGCCCGCGTCCGACGGGCCCTGCTCGTCCTTCGGCTCCCAGTGGTCGCCGACCTTCTCGTACGAGTGCTTCAGCGCCGCGAACGCGGTGCGGTGCGCGCGCTCGCCGTCGCCGTACTGCTCCTCCGCCGAGTCGAGCGTGTCGCCGTAGATCGCCTGCGCGTGCTCGTCCGAGCGCTGCAGCGTGGACGGCAGATCCTTCTTCGCGGGCATGGGGTCCCTCCTCGATCGGCGCCGACGGTAGCGCTCAGCCCTGGGCGTCGCGCCAGGAGCGGCTGGGACTCCAGCCGAGCTCGCGGCGCGCCTTGTCGATGGACAGCAGGGTGCCCGTGCCCTCGACGGGACGCCGGAAGGGCACCCCCGGGAACTCGGCGGCGGCGAGCTCGGCGCTCGGCGTCCGCATGACTGTGTCCGCGTTCGCGATGATGTAGCGCTCGAAGCCGGGACCCCGCACCTCGAGCGCGAGGCGGATCGCGTCGGCGGCGTCGCGGGCGTCGATGTAGCCCCACGCGTTCCAGCGGCGCACGGCCGGGTCGTCCTGCCACGCCTCGAAGCCGGCGTAGTCCTCCTCGACCATCACGTTGGAGAAGCGCATCGCGGTGATCGACAGCGCCGGGTCCCAGCGGCAGAAGGTGAGCGCCATCTGCTCCTCGAGGAGCTTGCCCATCGAGTAGGTCGAGTTCGGCAGCGTCACCTCCTCGTCGACGGGGAAGTACTCGGGCGGCACCGTCATCGGCAGGCCCAGCAGCGTCTCGCTCGACGCGGTCACGATGCGCCGGACACCGGCCCGCCTGGCGGCCTGGAACACGTGGTGCGTCCCGAGCACGTTGTTCTCGAACGTCGCGACGTCCGGCCGGATGCCGGGGGCCGGGATCGCGGCGAGGTGGACGATCGCGTCGACGCCCTCGTGGAGGTCCTCCACCCCCGCGACCGCGTCGAGGACCTCGCCCGCGTCGGTGAGGTCGACCGGGACGCCCTCCCCGCGGCGGGCCGCCTTGTCGAACACGACGACGGTGTGGTCCGCGGCGCGGAGGGACTCGACGACGACCGCGCCGAGCTTGCCGCTGCCGCCGGTGACGATGATGCGCATGAGGGAGATGGTGCTCCACGCCGCCTCCGAGGAGCATGACGGCATGGACGTCGACCTCCGGACCGGGTGGACCGCGCAGCAGGTGCGGGACGCCGAGCGCCCCCTGCTCGACGCCGGCGAGCCGCTGATGGCGGTGGCCGCGGCGGGGCTCGCTCGGGAGGCGCGGCGCGTGCTCGAGGCCCGCGGCGCACGGGCGGGCCGCGTGCTCGTCCTCGTCGGGACCGGCAGCAACGGCGGCGACGCGCTGTACGCCGCGGCCGAGCTGGCCCGCGCCGGGAGCCCGGTCGTGGTGGCCCGGCTCGGGCGCCGTGCGCACGAGCCGGCCCTGCGGGCCGTCGAGCGGGCGGGCGCGCGCGTCCTGCCGCCGGACGCCATCGCGGGCGCGATCGCCGCGGAGGCGGCCCGGGCGGCGCTCGTCCTCGACGGGATCCTCGGGACCGGTGCGCGCGGCGGCCTCCGGTCGCCGGCCCGGCAGGTCGTCGCGCGACTGCTCGAGCAGGGCGGTCCGCGCGGGGCGGTCGTCGCGGTCGACCTGCCGAGCGGCGTCGACCCGGACACGGGCGCCGTCGCGGGGCCGTCGCTGCGCGCCGACGCGACCGTGACCTTCGGCGCGGTGAAGGCCGGGCTGCTGCGACCGCCGGGCCGCTCGCGCGCCGGGCGGCTGGTCCTCGTCGACATCGGGCTCGGGCCGCACCTCGCGGCGCCCGCGGTGCGAGCCCGTTGAGGCGCGCTCCCGGTCTCGGCGTTCGGCCAGGAACCGTTCAGGCCGTGGTGGGACGGTCGACGCGACGGTGGCGCCGGGCCGCCGGCGAGGGGACGGGCATGCCGACTGCGCGCCAGAAGATCGTGATCCTGGGCGGCGGCTACGTCGGCCTGTACGTGGCGTGGACGCTGGAGAAGCACGCCGAGCTGCCGATCGACGTGACGCTGATCGAGCCGCGGGCGTACATGACCTACCAGCCGCTGCTGCCGGAGGTGGCGGGCGGCCACGTCAGCCCGCGGGACGTCACGGTCGACCTGCGCCAGGCGCTCAAGCACACGAACGTCGTCCGCGGCAGCGTGACCGCGCTCGACTCGAAGGCGAAGACCGTGACCGTCGCGCCCGCGGCCGGCGGCGAGACGGTCTACGACTACGACCACGTCGTGGTCGGCCTCGGTGCGGTGACCCGGACGTTCCCGACGCCCGGCCTCGCCGAGCACGGCGTCGGCTTCAAGACGATCGAGGAGGCGGCGCACACGCGCAACACCGTCCTCCTCAACGTCGCGAAGGCCGCGGCGACGACGGACCCGGCCGAGCGGGAGAAGCTCCTCACCTTCGTCATGATCGGGGGCGGGTACACCGGCGTCGAGGCGCTCGGCGAGCTCTCCGACCTGTCGAAGCGGGCGATCGCCGCGCAGCCCGCGCTGCAGGGCGTGGAGCCGCACTGGATCCTCATCGAGGCGCTCGATCGCGTCGCGCCCGAGGTGGGTCCGGAGCTGTCCGCCTGGACGCTCGGCGAGCTGCGCAAGCGCGGCATCGACATCCGGCTGAAGACCACGATGCCGTCCTGCGAGGACGGCGTCGCGAAGTTCAGCGACGGCACCGAGGCGCCCTTCGGCATGCTCGTGTGGACCGCGGGTGTGAAGCCGAACCCGGTGCTGGACGAGACGGATCTGCCGCGCGGTCCGCGCGGCCACGTCAACACCAGCCCGCGGCTCCAGGTGGTCCGGGAGGACGGCGGCTGGGTCCGCGGCGTGTGGGCCGCGGGCGATGTCGCGCAGGTCCCCGACCTGACGAAGCCGCAGCCGGCCTACTACCCGCCGAACGCGCAGAACGCGGTGCGGCAGGCGGTCGTCCTGGGCGCGAACATCGCCCGCGCCGTCCGGCACCGCCGGCCGCAGAAGTACGTCCACTACAGCCTCGGCACGGTCGCGGAGTACGGCCTCTTCCACGGCGCCGCGAACATCTACGGCGTCCAGCTCAAGGAGCTGCCCGCGTGGCTCGCGCACCGCGCGTACCACCTCTACGCGATGCCGACGCTGGACCGGAAGGTCCGGATCTTCGCCGGCTGGGTCGCCGACTTCGTCGGCAAGCCGGACCTGACGCCGACGGACGACCTCGAGGACCCGACGCACGACTTCCGCATCGCCGCAGGAGGGAAGGCCGAGTGATGAGCGACGCACCGAGCGAGTACGACGAGCAGCACCCCTCGCAGGCCGAGGGGGAGGATCCGGCGGCCCCGGAGGCCGAGATCGTCCTCACGGGCGAGGGCCGCGCGTCGCAGGCGGAGGGCGAGGACCCCGACCACCCGGACGAGCACGAGGTGCTCGACCCGGCCGACCCCGACTGACCTTGGGGCTGACCCTCGGCGCGATCGTGCTGCGCGTGGCGGACCTCGACCGGATGGTCGCGTTCTGGTCGGCCGCGCTCGACCTCGTGCCGCGGGAGGAGCCCTCCGGGGACTGGGCGTCGCTCCAGCCCCGCTCCGGCGGCGGTCCGAACCTGTCGTTCGACCTCCGGCGCTCCGAGTACGAGCTGCCGCCGCGGTTCCACCTCGACCTCTACGCGGACGACCGTCCGGCCGAGGTCGCTCGGCTCGTCGCGCTCGGTGCGAGGGAGATCCCGCTCCACCACCACGAGGAGGTCGACTGGACGCTGCTCGAGGACCCCGAGGGGAACCGCTTCGACGTGGCGGACCGACCGCGCGACGCGTGACCTGCGACCGCTGCTCGCGCTCCGTCCTGCCGATCCTCCTCACTCCGGAGGCGCCGTCCTCCGATGCTGCGGGTCAGTAGCCGCGGAGGCGGGTGATGTCGCGCCGGTCCTTCTTCGTCGGCCGGCCCGTCGCGAGGTCGCGGAGGATCGACGCGGGCGTCTCCACCTTCGGCGGTGGCGGCGGCGTCCGGTCCTCGACCGCGAGCGCGGCCTCCGGGGCGCCCCCGCGCTTCAGCGGCAGCGCCTTGACGCCGAGGATCTTCTCGTGCGCGAGGGTCGCGCGCACCTCGTCGCCGACGCGGACGAGGTGCGAGGGCTTCACCTTCGCGCCGTTGATGGCGACGTGCCCCGCCTTGCAGGCCGCCGTCGCGAGCGAGCGCGTGCGGTAGACGCGCACGGCCCACAGCCACACGTCGATCCGCGCCGAATCCGCCACCGCTCCACGCTAACGGGGCCGTCCGCTGCAGATGTGCGGGTGCGCACCGTCCTGCGTGCAGCGGAGGGCCCCGCCAGTGGCTAGAGGTGCGTCGCCAGGAACCGGACGAGGGCGTGCAGGAGGCGCCGGCGGGAGGCCGCGCGCCGGTACTCGTGCCCCTCGCCGGGCAGCTCGAGGTACTCCACGGGCCGGTCGAGCCGCTGCAGCGCATCGACGATGCGCCGCGCCTCGCCGACCGGCACGTTCGTGTCGAGCTCGCCGTGGACGACGAGCAGCGGGACGTCGATCGCCTCGGCCTGCCGCAGCGGCGAGATCGCCTCGAGCAGCGCGCGGTCCCGCTCCGGGTGCCCGTACTTCGTGACGGCCGCCGCGCCGATCCACGGCTCGGTCTCCTCGTAGAACCGCGTCAGGTCGCTCATCCCGCAGACGTCCACCCCGGCGGCGAAGACGCCGGGGGAGAAGGCGAGCGAGGCGAGCGTGAGGTAGCCCCCGTAGGAGCGGCCGGTCACGCCGATGCGGCGCCGGTCCGCGACGCCGGAGGCGACGAGGTGGTGCGCCGCGGCGCGCACGTCGCCGAACGCGTCGAAGCGACCGCCGAGGTCGTCCGCGTGCACGAACTCCCGGCCGAAGCCCGAGGAGCCGCGGATGTTCACGCCGAAGACGCTGACCCCGGCCGCCGCGAGCGCCTGGTGCTGCGGGCTGAACGTCGGGCGCTCCTGCGCCTCCGGGCCGCCGTGGAGGAACACGACGGCCGCCCGGGACCCCGCTGCGCGGTAGAGCCAGCCGGTGAGCGGCAGCCCGTCCTCGCCGTGGAAGGTCTCGAGGGTCGGCACGACGAGCCGGCTCTGCGGTTCCGGCGCCGCGGTGACGCGCGTCCAGCGCCGGCTGTGGGTGTCGAGGTGCCAGAGCTCGTTCGAGCGCTCCGGACCCTCCACCCCGAGGATCACCGAGCCGCCGTCGCGCGACAGCACCGGTGTCGTCGCGACGAGGCCGGGCATCCCGGTGATCGGCTGCCGCTCGTGGGTGGCGGTGTGGAAGAGCTCCAGCTCGCTGCGGCCGGCCGTGTTCCAGACGAGCAGCAGCAGCTCGCCGGCGTCGTCGGCGTCGACCGCCTCCAGCTCCGCGTCGTCGCGGTACGCGAGCGTCCGCGGCTCGCCGCGGTGCCCGTTCGGCCCGAAGGGGAGGCCGATCAGCTGCCGCCGGCTCAGCCCGACGTCGGAGGCGAGGTAGACGTAGAGCGGCCCGGACTCGCCCTCGGGCGCCGGGCGGACCAGTGCCGTGTCGGTCGAGCCCGTGCCGCTCGGCAGCAGCGGGAAGTGCTGGTCCTCCAGCCGGTCGACGACGGAGCAGAACTGCCGGCCGCGCTCGCCGTCGAGCAGGATCAGGAACCGCTCCTCGAGGGAGACGTCGAGCACGTGGACGAGGTCGCCCTCGGCGAGGGGGTCGAGGCGCCCGGTCCGCGGGTCGGCGAGGAACGACCGCGTCGGCCGTCCGGGCGCGGGGGAGGGGAACGTCACGACCACGCGGTGGCCGCTGCGGGTCCACGGGCCGAGCTCCGCGTGCTCGTCGTGGTCGCCGGCGATGCGGCGGGCCTCCGAGCCGTCCGGACGCACGACCCAGACCTGCGTCCGCACGCCGCCGTCGGTCGCGACCGTGCAGGCGAGCCAGCGGCTGTCCGCGGACCAGGAGACGGCGATCACGGGGTCCGCCGAGAGCGGGATGCGCTGCGCCGGGGGGGCCTCGCCCGTGAGCACGACCTCCTGCACCCAGACCTCGGGCGCACCGGAGCGGTCGCTGATGAACGCGACGCGCTTCGCGTCGGGCGTCATCGTCGGGCACCAGCTGCCCCAGACGCCGACGAGCTCGTCCCCGAGCCGGACGGCGGCGTCGATGCGGTCGTCGGTCGCGGTGTCCGTCACGGCCCCAGTCTGGCGCGCCCCGGGTGAGCGCGGTCAGCGGACGAGTGCCGGCAGCTCCGCCAGGGACCGGATGACGGCCGTCTCGTCCGGCGGCGCCGTGCCGTCGCGGTCGAGCAGCACCGCGCCGAGGCCGGCGCCGCGCGCGCCGAGCACGTCCACCTCGTGCTCGTCGCCGACGTACAGCACGGCGGACGGGTCCGCCCCGATCCGCTCGCACGCGACGAGGAAGGCGCGCGGGTCCGGCTTCCGCAGCCCGAGCGCGCCGGCCGTCAGCACCGGGCCGACGAGGTCCAGCAGGCCGATCGTGCGCAGCTTCGCGGTCTGCTGGTCCTCGGCGCCGTTCGTGAGGACCGCGGTGCGGACGCCGGCGTCGTGGAGCGCGCGGATCGCGGGACCGGCGTCCTCGAAGCCGTGCCAGGACCGACGGTAGGCCGCGCCGTAGCCGGACGCCCACTGCGCGTCGAGCTCGTCGTCCGTCCCGATCCGCTCGCCCAGCACGGGGAGCACGTCGCGCAGTCGCGCGCGGCGCTGCTCCTCCCAGCCGAGTCCGCCGGCCCGCCACTGCGCGAGGCGGAGGTCCTGCGCGGCGAACCAGGCCGCCTCGACCTCCGGGGTCAGCCGGGCGCCGAGCCAGGCGCGGACGGCCTCCCGGGCCGCACTCGTGTGGTCCATGAGCACGCCGTCGAGGTCGAGCAGCACCGTGCGGACGTCGCTCACGGGATGCGGTTCGACTGCAGCCAGAGCTCGAGCAGGCCGAGCTGCCAGAGCGCGTTGCTGCCGAGCGTCGTGCGCTCGGTGTTCGGGTCCGCGAGGAGGCGGTCGACGGTGTCGCGGCGGAACAGGTCCCGGCGGCGCGCTGCCGGGTCGAGCAGCGCGTCCCGGACCAGGTCGAGCATCGCCCCGTCGAGCTGCCGGATCGCCGGGACCGGGAAGTGCCCCTTCGTCCGGTCGATGACCTCATCGGGGACGAGGCCGCGACTCGCGCGCTTCAGCACGCCCTTGCCGCCGTCCGCGAGCTTCAGCTCGGGCGGGATGCGCCCCGCCAGCTCGACGAGCTCGTGGTCGAGGAAGGGCACCCGGCCCTCCAGCCCCCACGCCATCGTCATGGTGTCGACCCGCTTCACCGGGTCCTCGACGAGCATCGTCGTGGTGTCGACCCGGAGGGCGGCGTCGACGGCGGTCGTCGCGCCCGGGGCGCCGAACGCGGCGTCGAGGAACGCACGTGGCACGTCGGACTCCGCGAGCCAGGCGGGGTTCAGCCAGGTCGCCATCTCGGCCCACGGCCGGTCCACGAACGCCGCCGCGTACGCGTCGGTCGCGTCGACCCGGCCGACGTCCGCGAGCGGCGGGTACCACTCGTAGCCGCCGAGCACCTCGTCGGCGCCCTGGCCGGACTGCACGACCTTGATCGACTTCGCGACCTCCTGCGACAGGAGGTAGAACGCGACGCAGTCGTGGCTGACCATCGGCTCGCTCATCGCCGCGACCGTCCCGCCGATCGCGGGCACGAGGCGCTCGGTCGCGATCGGGATGCGGTGGTGCCGGGTGCCGAACCGCTCGGCGACGAGGTCGGAGTACGAGAACTCGTCGCCGGCCTCGCCGCCCGCGTCCTCGAACCCGATGCTGTAGGTCGCGAGGTCCGTCTGCCCCAGCTCCGCCAGCAGGGCGACGATGAGGGACGAGTCGAATCCGCCGGACAGGAGCACGCCGACCGGCACGTCCGCGACCATCCGCCGCTCCACGGCGACCCGTGTCGCCTCCAGCAGCGCGTCCTGCCAGTCCTCCGCGCTCAGGCCGGAGTCGGCCGGTCGCCGCTCGAAGGACGGGCGCCAGTAGACGGTGTCGGCGGCGGTCCCGTCGGGCTCGACGACCCGGACGGTCGCGGGCGGCAGCTTGGTGATCCCGGCGAGGATCGTGCGGGGCGCTGGGACGACCGAGTGGAAGCTCATGTACGCCGCGAGCGCCTCCCGGGCGACGGTCGTGTCGACGCCGCCCGCCGCGAGCAGCGCCTGGGGCGTGGAGGCGAAGCGGAGGAGGCCGGGCCGCTCGTCGAGGTAGAGCGGCTTGATGCCGAGCCGGTCCCGCACGAGCACCGTCCGCCCGCTCGCGTGCTCGTGGATCGCGATCGCGAACATGCCGCGGAACCGGTCGACGAACCCGACGCCCCACTCGTGCCAGGCCTTGAGGATCACCTCGGTGTCGGAGGCGGAGCGGAACACGTGCCCGAGCCGCCGCAGCTCGTCGCGGAGCTCGTGGTGGTTGTAGATGCAGCCGTTGAAGACGATCGTCGCGCCGGTCTCGTCGTCGACCATCGGCTGCGCCCCGGCCGGCGAGAGGTCGATGATCGCGAGGCGCCGGTGCCCGAACGCCGCGGCGCCCTCCGCCCGGACGCCCTCACCGTCGGGTCCGCGGTGCACGAGGCAGGCGGTCATGCGGCCGACCGCGTCCAGATCGGCCGGTCGGCCGTCGAATCGGAGCTCGCCCGCCAGTCCGCACATCGGCTTCCTCCTCGTCCGCGCGTCAGCGCAGGCGGTGCTCCGGCAGCACCACCCAGGTGTCCTTCGCCCCGCCGCCGCGCGAGGAGTTGACGACCAGGCTGCCCTCCGGCGCCACCCGCGTCAGCGCGAGATCGGCGAGCCGGTAGTCCCGCTTCCGGTGCCCGGTCGCGTAGACGAACGCGCGGAGGTCGACGTGCCGGGGCTGCAGCAGCCCCTCCTCGAGCGACGGGACGGAGGACAGCGACACGACCTCCTGCGCCACCCAGGCCGCCGGGTGCTCGGCGATCTCCGCCCGGCGGAGGGCCACCTCGGCCGCATCGGCCGCGGGCCCCACGAGGACGCCGCGGCCGCCGGAGCCGTCGACCGGCTTCGTCACGAGCTCGCCGACGCGCTCGAGGACCGCCTGCCGCTCGGTCTCGTCGCCGAGCCGGTAGGTCGGCACGCTCTCGAGCAGCGGCCGCTCGTCGAGGTAGTACCCGATCAGCTCCGGCACCGAGCGGTACATCGCCTTGTCGTCGGCGACCCCGTTGCCCGGCGCGTTCACGAGCGTGACGCCGCCGGCCGCGGCGACGTCCATCACCTCGGCGCCGATCGGGCGCCCGTCGGCGTCGACGAGGTCGGGCAGCTCGACGTCGATCCGCAGGTAGAGGCTGCCGATCCGGTCCCCGGTCGTGCGCTGGACCACCGTGCCGCCGTCCACCGCGAGGTCGGTCGGGACGGCGAGCAGCAGCCCGGCGCCGTCCGCCAGCCGCCGGTGCTCGAACCAGGCGGAGCTGCCCTCGCCGGACGACAGGAGCGCGCCGCGCGTGCCCGGCTTGGCTCCGGCGAGCACGGTCCGCCGCAGCTGCTCGAGCGCGGTCGCCGGGTCGGCGAGGTGGTCCGGCCGCGGCATGTCGGGCACCACCGCGTCCATCAGCTGTCGGATCGCGATCGCGTACGCCACCCCGGACGGGTTCCGCACGTTGTCCTCGAGCACGCGCCAGCCGCCGTACTCGTTCCGGACGAGGTCGAAGCCCTGGATCGGTGCCCGCAGCACGCCCGGCGGCAGGCGCGTCGCGGCCGCGAGCCAGCCCGGCGCGCCGAGCACGGCGGACTCCGGCAGCACGCCGTCGGCGAGGATCCGGCGCTCGCCGTACACGTCGGCGAGGAACGCCTCGATCGCGCGCGCCCGCTGCGTGAGCCCGGCCTCGAGCTCCGCCCACTCGTAGGGCTGCACGAGCCGCGGCACGAGGTCGACGCGGAACGGCTGCTTCGTGCCGGCGACGCCGAAGTCGAACGAGTGCTGCTCGGTCCAGACGTCGCGCGCGGCCTCGCGCTCGACGATGCCGCCGGCACCGAGCGAGCGGACGTGGTCGACGACGGGCCGGTAGTTCGGCCGGGCGACGGCGTTGGCGTCGATGCCCTCGTCGCCCGCCCGAACCCGGTATCGCCGGAGGGCCGGCGCGGTGGGGATCGGGCCGGAGGCGGGACCCTGCGTCTCCTCGACGACGCTCCGCATGACGTCGGCGAGGTCGCCCCGCTGGACGAAGGCGGCGCGCTGGCGGTCGGCGGAGTTGCCGCGGGCGAGCACCGTCTCCGCGAGCTCCGCGACCTCCTCCCAGTCGCCGAGCTCCTCGAGGGTGTCGCGCAGATCGCCGACGAGCCGCCGCACCGCCTCCGGCGCGGGGAGCGGGCGCGGATGCTCGGAGTCGTCGAGCAGCCGGCCGGTGAGCCCCCCGCGGGCGGCCTGCCAGATGCCGGCGCGGTGCAGCGGCAGCGCGCGCTGGAGGCGCGGCGCCCCGGCCTCGATCGACCGCTCGGCGTCCCGGACCATCGCGCGGAAGAGGCCTGCGATCAGGACCGCGTCGTCGACGAGCGGGCAGGCGTCGCAGATCCGCAGCTCGAGCGTCGGCGCGTGGGCGGACGGCCGGACGTCGAAGTACGCCATCTTCGCGTCCGCGATGACGCCGGAGGCGATGAGGTCCTGCAGCAGCTCGTCGTAGGCCGCCGCGTCCGCCAGCGGTCCGGTCGCCCCGGCGCTCGGCCAGCGCTGCCAGATGATCGTGCGGATGGACGCGTACCCGGTGTCGAGGCCGTTCCAGTAGGGCGAGCTGGCGGAGAGCGCGAGCAGCACGGGCAGGCGCGGCGCGATCCGCTGCGCGATCTCGACGGCGAGGTCGCGGTCGGCGACGCCGACGTGGATCTGCGTGCCGCAGATCAGCTGCTCGTCGACGAGCAGGCGGTATTGCTCCTGCATGCGCCCGTAGCGGCCGGTCGCCGTGAGCTCGAAGTCCCGGAACTCGCTGCGCGGCGCCGTGCCGACCGCGGCGATCCCGAGCCCCTCCTTCGCGGCCACGTCGACCACGCGCCGGCGGAGGCGCAGCAGCTCCGAGCGGAGGCCGTCGAGCGTCGTGACGACGTCGGTGTTCGTCTCCACCGTCGTGCGCTGGATCTCGGCGGAGAAGTTCTCCCGGGGGAGCTTCGCGAGCAGCTGCGGCGCGCGAGCGGCGAGCTGCCAGCGCTCGAGGTCGATGAGGTGCAGCTCCTCCTCGGCGCCGAGCGTCAGTGCGGCGGCCATCCGCGAACCTTAGCGACCCCGCCCAGGAGTCGCCCGGCGATCCGGTCAGGCGAGCCCGGTCGTACCGACGAGCAGACCGATCGACCAGGTCGCCGCGAGGGCGAGGCCGCCGCCGACGAGCGTGCGGATCGTCGGCCGAAGCGCGGGCGCGCCGCCGAGCCGGGCGCCCGCAGCGCCGGTGAGGGCGAGCGCCAGCAGGACCACGAGGACCGTGACGGGGACGCGGGCGGCCCCCTGCGCCAGCACGACCGCGATGAGCGGCAGCACGCCGCCCGTGAGGAAGGAGCCAGCGGAGGCGAGCGCGGCCGCCCAGGGGTTCGCGCCGCTCTCCATGCTCGCGGCCCGCTCGCCGTCGCGCTGGCTCGAGACGGAGACGTACTCGCCGAGCGCCATCGACACCGCGCCGCCGATCAGCGCGGCGAGCCCGGCGAGCAGCACGGCGCCGTGCGCCGAGGAGGCGCCCGCGACGCCGACGACGATGGCCGCGACGGACACGATGCCGTCGTTCGCCCCGAGCACGCCGGCACGCAGCGTGTTCGCCCGACCGGCGACGACGCCGCGGTCGGGGGACGCGCCGTGCGTGAGGACAGCCAGGATCGAGGTCATACCGGCATGCTCGTCCTCGCGCGCGGTGCCCGCCAGCAAGGGAAGGCAAGCCTCAGCGCTGGTCAGAGGGCGGTTCCGGGCCGCGGTCCAGCGGACGACGAGTAGGGTTGGTTGACGTGTCACCTCATCACCCGTACCCGGAGGCCAAGTCGCCGCAGCTCGTCCTCCTCCGCCACGGCGAGACGGAGTGGAGCCGCACCGGCAAGCACACCGGCAGGACCGACATCCCGCTGACCGCCGAGGGCGAGCGCCGCGCCGCGGCGCTCGAGCCGGTGCTGGCCGGCCGGGACTTCGCGCTCGTGCTGGCGAGCCCGCGGCAGCGCGCCGTCCGCACCGCGGAGCTCGCGGGCTTCGCCGGCCGGATCGAGACGACCGAGGACCTGGCCGAGTTCGACTACGGCTCCTACGAGGGGCTCACCTCGCCGCAGATCGCGGAGGAGCGGCCGGGCTGGGACCTGTGGCGCGACGGGGCGCCGGACGGCGAGACGGCCGCCGAGGTGCGCGTCCGGGTCGAGCGCGTCATCGCGCGCGCCCAGCGGGTGCTCGACGACGGCCGGGACGTGCTGCTCGTCGCGCACGGTCACGTGCTGCGCGCGCTCGGCGCGGCGTGGATCGACCTCCCGCCCGAGGGCGGCTCCCGGCTCGTGCTCTCGACCGCCGGGCTGGCGGAGCTCGGGTACGAGCACGGCAATCGCGTCATCGACCTGTGGAACGCTGCGTGATGTGACCGACAGGGACGAGGCGCTCGCGGGCAGGCGGTTCGGCGACGCGGCGGACGCGTACGTCGCGGGCCGCCCCGACTACCCCCGGGAGGTGGTCGACTGGTTGATCGGCGACGCGCGGGCGATCGCGGACGTCGGCGCGGGGACCGGCAAGCTCACGGCGGCGCTCGTCGGTCCGGACCGGGACGTCGTCGCGGTCGAGCCGGACGCCGGCATGCTCGCCGCCCTCGCCCGCGAGGTGCCGGCGGCGCGCACCGAGCAGGGGACCGCGGAGGCGCTCCCGCTCGCCGACGCGTCCGTCGACGCGGTCGTGTACGGGCAGGCGTGGCATTGGGTCGAGGAGCCGCAGGCCTCGGCGGAGGCCGCGCGGGTGCTCCGACCCGGGGGCGTCCTCGGCCTCGTCTGGAACGTCCGCGACTCGTCGGTCGACTGGGTCGACGAGCTGGGCCGGGTGATCCGCGGGAGCGCCGCCGAGCGAATGATCGAGTCGGACTCGGTGCGGGTCGACCCGCCGTTCGGGCCGCTCGAGCGCCGCGACCTCCGCTGGACGAGGGCGATGACGGTGGAGGAGCTCGTCGCCATGGCGGCCTCCCGCTCCTACGTCATCGCGCTCCCGCCGGAGGAGCGGGCGGCGGTGCTCGACGGCGTGCGCGCGCTCATCGCGACGCACCCGGCGACCAGGGGCCGCGAGCGCGTCGACCTCCCGTACGTCACGAGCGCCTTCCGCACCCGCCGCCCGTAGCCGCCTCGCTCGTCAGGGCGTGGGGGTGCCGCCGTTCACGGCGAGCGTCGCGCCGACGACGAAGCTCGACTCGGGGGAGCTGAAGAACACGTAGGCCGGTGCCAGCTCCGCCGGCTGCGCAGCGCGGCCGAGCGGGGTGTCGGAGCCGTAGTCGGCGATCTCCTCCTCCGGGATGCCGCCCGAGACCTGGAGCGCCGTCCAGGTCGGGCCGGGCGCGACCACGTTCACCCGGATGCCCTGCCCGGCGAGCTGCTGCGCCATGCCCTTGCCGAGGTTGTTGATCGCGGCCTTCGTGCTCGCGGAGTCGATCCGCTCGGGCGACGCCTGGTACGTCTCGAGGGAGGCGGTGAGCACGATCGTCGACCCCGGCGGGAGCAGCGGCACGGCCGCCTGCACGATGCGGAACGCCGAGAAGACGTTCACCTCGTACGTCTCGACGAACTGCTCGTCCGGCAGCGCGGTGAGGTCCGTCGAGGTGATCTGCTTGCCCGCGACGATCGCGAGCGCGTCGAGGCCGCCCAGCGCCTCGTGCGCCTGCGTCACCAGGTCGCGGCAGAACGCCGCGTCCGTCAGGTCGCCGGCGATGCCCGAGTCGCCGCCCGTGACGAGCGCCTTCCGGCCGGTCAAGCGGCCGGTGCCGCGGTAGGTCGACTCGCCGAGGTCGGGGACGGGCGTCATGGCCGACTGCAGACCCGGCGAAGCCTGGGCGTCCGCCCCGGAGCGGCAGCCCCGCCCGCGCGGGCGGGCGGGACCGCCGCTCGGCGGCGGACCAGCAGGACGCCCCCGTCGCCTGAGCACTCGGGGGCGTCGGCCGCGCTGCCGCTACCGTCCCCGGCATGGCACGGCAGCGGATCCTGTTCGGCGAGCAGCTCGGCCCGCTGTTCGACGACGACGAGGAGTCGATCCTGCTCGTCGAGTCGCTCGCGGCGTTCCGGAAGCGGCCGACGCACCGGCAGAAGGCGCACCTCTACCTCTCCGCGCTGCGGCACCGCGCCGAGGAGCTGGGGGACCGCGCGGAGGTCGTCCGCGCGGGCACCTTCCGGGAGGTGCTCCGCGGTCGCGAGCTCGTCGCCGTCGACCCGCCGTCCTACGCGGCGCGGCGCCTCGTGCGGGAGGTGGGCGCGGAGGTGCTGCCGAGCCGCGGCTTCGTCACGAGCGAGGCGGACTTCGCCGGCTGGGTGCGGAACCGGGACGACCGCGGGCTCGTGATGGACCAGTTCTACCGCTGGGTGCGCGAGCGCGAGGGCATCCTGATGACCCGCGCCGGCAAGCCGGTCGGCGGCCGCTTCAGCTACGACGCCGACAACCGGCAGCCGCCGCCGAAGCGGCAGGAGCGCCTCGACCTGCCCGAGCCCTGGTGGCCGCAGGAGGACGCGATCGACGAGCAGCTGCGCGCCGACCTCGACCGGTGGGAGCGGGACGGCACCCTGCACCTCATCGGCGAGGACGGGCCCCGCCGCTTCGCGGTGACCCACCGGGAGGGCCGCAGCGCGCTGCGCCGCTTCGTGCGGGACCGGCTGCCGACCTTCGGACCCTACGAGGACGCGACGCTCAGCGCCGACTGGACGATGTCGCACTCCCTGCTGTCCGTCCCGATGAACCTCGGGGTGCTCGATCCGCGCGAGGTCGTGGACGCGGCCCTGGAGGCGTTCGCCGACGGCGCCGCTCCGCTCAACTCCGTCGAGGGCTTCGTCCGGCAGATCGTCGGCTGGCGCGACTGGATGTGGCACCTCTACTGGCACCTCGGCGAGCGCTACGTGCACCGGAACGCGCTGCAGGCGCGCCGCCGCGTCCCCGACTCGTTCTGGGAGCTCGACCCGGACGCGATCGAGGCGAACTGCCTGTCGTCCGTGATCGGCGACGTCCGCGAGCACGGCTGGGCGCACCACATCCAGCGGCTGATGATGCTCGGCAACTTCGCCCTCGAACGCGGCTGGTCGCCCGCGGAGACGACCGAGTGGTTCACCGGCGCCTTCGTCGACGGCACCCCGTGGGTCATGCCGACGAACGTCGTCGGGATGAGCCTGCACGCCGACGGCGGCGTCGTGGCGACGAAGCCGTACGCGTCCGGCGGCGCCTACATCGACCGCATGACGGACTACTGCGGCGGCTGCCGGTTCGACCCGAAGGTGCGGGTGGGGGAGGACGCGTGCCCGTTCACCGCGGGGTACTGGGCGTTCCTCGAGCGGCACAGGGAGCGGTTCGCCTCGAATCCCCGGATGGCGCAGCCGCTCGCGGGGCTCGGCCGGCTGAAGGACCTCGACGAGGTCGTCGAGCAGGAGGCGCACCGCACCCGCTGGTGACCCCGGCGTCAGACGTCGATGAGCACCTTGCCGACGGCGCCCTGCTCGACCGCGGCGTGCGCGTCCCCGGTGCGCTCGAGCGGGAAGCGGGTCAGCGGCAGCCCCGCCTCCTCGCCGACGCGCAGCGCTCCGGCGGCGACGGCCGCCCGCACCCCGTCGACCGCGGCCGCCTTCTCGGCGGCGGGCGCCGTGTAGACGAGCAGGAAGCGCCAGCGGAGGTTCTTCGCCATGAACGGCCGCACCGCGAAGGCGAGCGGCTCCGGGGTGTCCGTCGCGTACACGGCGATCGTGCCGTCCGGCGCGAGGACCTCCGCGTCGAGCTCGGCGTTCGCGTTCGGGTTCACCTCGACGACGAGGTCGACGCCGTCGGGGGCGATCCGCCGGATCGCGGCAGCCGCGTCCTCCGCCCGGTAGTCGACGACGTGGTGCGCTCCCGCGGCGCGAGCGAGCGCGGCCTTCGCGGGGGAGGACACCGTCGTGATCACGGTGGCGCCGGCCCAGCCCGCGAGCTCGATCGCCGCGTGCCCGACGGCTCCGGCGCCGCCCGCGACGAGCACCGTGCGACCGGACAGCTCGCCCGGCGCGAGCGGCAGCGGCACCGGGTCGCCGGCCCGCAGCGCGATGTGCGCGGTGAGCGCCGGGACGCCGAGCGCCGCGCCGAGGTCGAAGGAGGCGCCGTCGGGCAGCGGCACCACCCGGTCCGCGGGCACGACCGCCAGCTCCTCGGCGGTGCCGTCCGGGTTCCGGTACGCGGCCTCGAAGACCCAGACGCGGTCGCCCGGCTCGAGGTCGACGTCCTCGCCGACCGCGTCGACGGTGCCGGACCCGTCCTGGTCCGGCGTCTGCGGCGCCTCCGGGTCCGTGCCCGAGCGGGACTTCCAGTCCGTCGGGTTCACGCCGGACACGGCGATCCGCACCCGCACCTCGCCGGGACCCGGCTCGCGCGGCTCCTTGTCGACGAGCCGCAGGACTTCCGGGCCGCCGGCCCGGTCGTAGACGATCGCACGCATGCGCCAAGTCTCGTCCCGAGGCGTTGTGCGCGCGCGGTGAGGGCGTCGGACCGCATGCGCAAGCCCCTCTTCCGCTCCCGCTCCTCCGTGTCATGCTTCCCGCATGGCGGCGCGGCTCGTGATCGCGGTGAACGCCACCGCGGGGAGCGGGCGCGCGGCGCGGGTCGGCGAGCGGGCCGAGGCGGCGCTGCGGGCGGCCGGGCACGCGGTCCGCCGGCTCGAGGCCGGTTCGCCGACCGTCATGGAGGCGTCCATCCGCGCGGCGATCGCGACGGGCGACGTCGACGGGGTCGTCGTGGTCGGCGGGGACGGCGCGATCCACCACGCGGTCAACGCGGTCGTGCACACCGGTGTGCCGCTCGGCATCGTCGCGGCCGGCAGCGGGAACGACGTCGCGCGCTGCCTCGACCTGCCGCACGACGATCCGGATGCGGGGCTGCAGCGCGTGATCGCCGCGCTCGCCGGCGAGCGCCCCGCCGCCCGCGCGGTGGACGCCGTGCGGGTGAGCACCGGCCGCTGGTTCGTCGGCATGCTGTCCGCCGGGTTCGACGCGGCGGTGAACGAGCGGGCGAACGGCATGCAGCGGCTGCAGGGCACGCCGCGGTACGTCGTCGCCGTGCTGCTCGAGGTCGTCCGCCTGCACGCCCGCCGCTACCGGATCACGATCGACCGCGACACGCGGCGGCTCGCGGCGGTGCTCGTGACCGTCGGCAACACGGCGAGCATCGGCGGCGGGATGCGGCTCGCCCCCGACGCGAAGGTGGACGACGGGCTGCTCGACGTGCTCGTCGCGACCCCGCTGTCCCGGATGAAGCTCCTGCGGCTGCTCCCGAAGGTCTTCACCGGTCGGCACGTCGACGACGAGCACGTGTCGATCGAGCGCGGCCGGGTCGTCACGATCGACGTCGACGACCGCGGCCCCGTGCCGGTCACCTACGCCGACGGCGAGCGCTTCGGCCCGCTCCCGGTCACCCTCGAGGTCGTGCCGGGCGCGCTGCTCGTCCTCACCTAGCCTGGAGGCGTGGAGGAGCGCTGGGTCGCGGCGGACGACCCCGTCCTCCGGCCCCTGCTCGAGGACCTCGCCCGCGACTACGACGCCCGCTACGGGCCGACGAACGGCGTGCCGTCGTCCGCGGAGCTGACGCGCTACCCGCCCGAGGCCTTCGCCGCGGAGCGCGGCGGGGCGTTCCTCGCGGTGCTCGACGACGGGGTGCTCGTGGCCGGCGGGGCGCTGAAGCGCGGCGGCACCGGACCGGACGGGCGACCGCTCGCCGAGGTGAAGCGCATGTGGTCGCACCCGGAGCGGCGTCGGCTCGGGCTGGCCGGCCGGGTGCTCGCCCTGCTCGAGCAGCGGGCGGCGGAGCTCGGCTACACCGGCCTCGAGCTCACGACCGGGGCGCGGCAGCCGGAGGCGGTCGCCCTCTACCTGCGGCACGGCTGGACGCCGGACTTCGACCCGACGGCGCCGCAGGACGAGGCCGCCTACCTCCGGTTCACGAAGCCCGCGCCGCGCGGCTGACGGGCGCGGAGCGCCGACGATCCCGGGCGCCATCCGACGAAGCGGGCGTGCGAGGACGCCCGTCCTGTCGTATCACGCCCGTCGAGCGGGGCGGACGGATCAGACCCCGGCGAGGACGTCCGCGGCGCCGCGGACGAGCTCCTCCGCGCCGCCCCCGTGCTCGACGACCCGCGCGAGGGCGGCGATGAGGGGACCGGTCCCGGCGCCGAGGCGCAGGTCCGCGCCGCGGAGCAGCGACGCCGCGTGCAGCGCCTCGATCGCCAGCAGGTCGGCCGCCGCGTCGATCGCGTCGTGCGTCGTCCTGGCCGCGGTCCAGCCCCACGTCGCGTAGTCCTCGACCTCCGACAGCACGACGTCGTCGAGGCTCACCGGAGCGGCGAGCCGGCGCAGGTCGTTCAACCGCTCGGCACCCGTGTACGCGAGCAGGCCGGGGATGCCCGCCCGGCCCTCGGCCCGCAGCGGGCGGGCCAGCGCCGAGAGGACCGCGGTCCGGCGCGCCGAGAGCCGGCCCACGTGCGTGAGGGCGACCCGCACGGCCTCCAGCCCGATCACGAGGTCGGGCGAGGCGAAGTTGCCGTTCGGGACCACGGTCCGGGTCTCGACGTCGATGAGCGGGTTCTCCGGGCGCACGAGGAGCGCGTCGTCGGTCGCGTCGACCAGGTCCTCGGCGCGCTCGGCGAGGGCGCCGTGGACCTGCGGCGCGCACCGGAACGAGAGCTCGTCCTGCGTCCGCCGCTCCGCGGCGTCGTGGAGGAAGGAGCCCTGCAGCAGCTCGCGGACCGTCATCGCCGAGCGCCACGCCCCGCCGCCCTCGACGTCCGCGAACACGGTGGCCGAGTACGGCCCGAGGTCGCCCGAGGCGCGGTGCGCGGCCGCCGCCTCGAGCGCGAGTGCCACGGTCCGGTCCGCGACCTCCGCGAGCTCGTCCAGCCGCGGGCCCGCGAGCACGGCCGACCCGAGCGTGAACGTGTTCGTGTTGAGGAGCGACAGGGCCTCGTGCGTCTCGAGCTCGAGCGGCGTCAGGCCCGCGGCGGCGAGCGCCTCCGCGCCGGACGTCACCGCGCCGTCCTCGGTGAGGACGGCGCCCTCCCCGATCACCACCTGGGCGACGGCGGCGTTCAGCGCGAGGTCCGCCATCCCGACCGAGCCCCGATCGGGGACGAACGGCACGACGCCCGTCGTCAGCAGGCCGACGAGCGCGTCGGCGACCTCGGCGCGCACCCCGCTGCCGCCGAGGGCGAACTGCGCGAGGCGCACGGTCATCGCCGCGCGGACGACCAGCGGGTCGACCGCGTCGCCGATCGCGCCGGCGTGGTTGCGGATCACCTGCAGCTGGAACGCGGCCTGCTCGTCGACGGCGTCGTCCGCGCCCGCGCCGAGGCGCCGGGTGCTCCCGTACACGGCGTCGCCGCGCTCGACCGCCTCGAGGAGGACGGCGCGCGACACGGCGATCCGCGCCCGGGCGGCGGCGCCGATCCGCACGTCCGCGCCCGCGGCGACCGCGAGCACGTCCTCCGCCGTCAGCGGCTCCGTCGCGATCGTCAGCGGACGGGGCGATCCCGCCCGCGCCATCAGCGCGCAGCCAGGTTGCCGCGCAGCGTGGTCGCCGGCAGCTCGCGCTGCAGCAGGCCGGCGGCGCGGAGGGCGGGGACGAGCGGGTCGAGGGTCCGGTGCACGTGAGCAGGATGCACCTGCCCCGTGAAGAGGAACCCGTCCGCGCCGCTGCCTTCGGCGAGCTCGCCGAGCCGGTCGGTGATCTCCGTCGGCGTGCCGACGATCGCGAGGCCGTCGGCCTTCGCCCGTGCGGCGAGCACCTCCCGCAGCGTCGCACCGGCGGGCGCGCTCTTCACGAAGTTCTCGAGCGTGCCCCGGTTGCTGTTCGTCTCGAACGACGGGAGCGGCTCGTCGAGGTCGAACGCGGCGAAGTCGACGTTCGTGAGGTACGAGATCGACTGCAGCTGCTCGTCGATCGCGGCCTGCGTCAGCGCGGAGCGGGCGGCGCGCACGGACGCGGTCTCCGCCGCGTTGGCCGTCGGGATCGGGTTGACGACGAAGAGCACCGTGATCGCGTCCGGGTCGCGTCCCGCGTCCGCGGCGGCCTGCCGCACCTGGTCGCGGTGCGCCTTCATCCGCTCGGGCGTGGACGCGAGCGCGAGCACGACGTCGGAGTGCTTCCCCGCGAAGGCCTGCCCGCGGCCGGAGGCGCCGGCCTGGATCATGACCGGCTCCTCCTCGGGCGGGAGGGCGTTCAGCGGCCCGCGGACGCGGAAGAAGCGCCCCTCGTGGTCGATGGTGTGCACCTTGGTGAAGTCGGCGTAGACGCCGTGCGCGACGTCCTCCACCACGGCGCCCGGCTCCCAGCTGCGCCAGAGCTTCCGCACGACGTCGATCCACTCGTCCGCGCGGTCGTAGCGGAGGTCGTGCTCGGTCTGCTTGTCGAGCCCGTAGTTCTGCGCCGCGAGGTCGGAGCCGGAGGTGACGACGTTGAAGCCGAGGCGGCCGTGCGCGAAGTGCTGCAGCGTCGCGAGGAGCCGGGCCGCGGTGTACGGCTCCCAGAAGCTCGCGGAGATCGTCGGGACGATCCCGATCCGCTCTGTCGCGCCGAGCAGGTACGGCACGAGCGGGAAGGGGTCGTGCTTCGGGACGAAGCGGGCGGCCGCGAGGTTGACCTCCGACGTGCGGCGGTACGTGTCCGGCACGGCGACGCCGTCCTCGATGATCAGCACGTCGAGGGCCGCCCCCTCGAACGCGCGCACGGCGTCCTGGTAGACGGCGGGCTGCTTCCAGTCGTACCCGACGCCGTAGGTCGGGTCGCCCCAGCCCTGGACGCCGAAGCCGGCGCCGAGGAACCAGCCGAAGTGCACCGTCATCGGGCCAGCAGCCCGAGGTAGTTCGTCGCCGAGTCCGGCGCGATCGCGACGACCACGGCATCCGGGTCGAGGTCCGCGGCCACCTGGAGGGCGACGCCGACCGCCAGGCCGGAGGACGGGCCGACGAGGATCGCCTCCTCCGCCGCCAGGCGGGCGACGGTGTCGAACACGACCGCGTCCTCGATCGTGCGGATCTCGTGCGGCACGGACCGGTCCAGGTTCTTCGGCCAGTGGCTGCTCGGCCAGGTGGTCCCGACGCCCTCGACCCGGACCGGGCCGACCGCGCCGCCGCCGTAGGCCGACCCTTCCGGGTTCGCACCGATCACGCGGACGCGTCCGTCGGACACCTCGCGCAGGAACCGCCCCGCGCCGGAGATCGTGCCGCCGGTGCCGATGCCGGCGACGAGGTGCGTGATGGCGCCGCCCGTCTGCCGCCAGATCTCGGGGCCCGTGTACCGGTAGTGCGCGTCCGGGTTCGCCGGGTTGTCGTACTGCTGGCTGCGCCAGCCCCCGCGCTCGAGCGCGATCCGGTCGGCCACGGCGCGCGGGTTCCCCGGGTCCTCGGGTCCGGCGGTCCAGTCCGCCTCGACGAGCTCGGCGCCGTACAGGCGGAGGAGGGCGAGCTTCTCCGGCGACATCGCCCCGCCGTGCACGATCACGACCGGGTGACCGGTGACCCGGCCGACCAGCGCCAGGCCGATGCCGGTGTTGCCGGAGGTCGACTCGACGATCGGCGCGCCGGGCGGGAGCGCTCCGGTCGCCTCGGCGTGCCGGACGAGCGACAGGGCCGGCCGGTCCTTCGCGCTGCCGCCCGGGTTGCTGCCCTCGAGCTTCACGAGCACCTGGGCGCCGCCCTCCGGAGCGAGGCGGCGGAGCCGCACGACCGGGGTCTCGCCGATGAGGTCGAGGACCGAGTCGGCGACGCCCGGCAACGACGGCGGTGCGGAGACGGTGGAGGTGGTCATCCCCGGAACCGTACGTCGAGCGCCGCCCCGCCCGCGCGAGTGTGACGCGGTGTGGCACCGTCGCCCCGCCCCGTCCCGCCTCCGCTGGTCGAGGTGCTCAGCTCGCGCGGAGGCGCTCCAGCAGCGCGGCCTTCGGCAGGTTCGACGTCCCGGTCAGCCCGCGCTGCTTCGCCGCCGCGCGGAGGCGGAGCAGCGTCCAGGACTCGTTCGGCTCGTCGTCCGCGGGCTGCTCGGGCAGGGGCGGCGTCAGCTCGGACGGCGTCACGGTCGGCTCCGCGCCGGCGTCGGCGGACGCGAACACCGCGGCGGCCTCCGCGGCCTCGCCCTCGTGCGACGGCTCCTCCGGCGCGACCTCGGCCTCGGCGACGATCTCGTCGAGCTCCTCGGCGATCACCTCGGCCTCCGCCGCCGGGTCGATCGCGGGATCCGCCGCGAGCTCGGCTTCGATCACGGCCTCCTCGACCGTCGCGGCGACAGCGGCGTCGACGACCGCGTCCGCGACGACCTCCTCGAGCTCCTGCTCGTCGCGCTTCCGGAAGTCGGCGACCTGCTGCTCGAGCGCCTCGACCTTGCGCTCGGCGTCGGTGAGCTTCGCCTCGGTGGAGCGGAGCGCGAGCTGCAGCAGCTCCGCTTCGCTCGGCTTCGCCTTCGGTGCGGGCGCGCCCGCCGCGACGGCCTTCGCCTGCGCCTTGTCGGCGTCCTTCTGCGCCTTCGCCGCCACCTTGGCGGCCTTCTTCGCGTCGTCGACGAGGGCGGCGAGCTTCGCAGCGGCCTTGGCCTTGGCCTTCACCTCGGCCTTCTTGGCCTGGTCGGCCTGCTTCGCCTTCGCGTCCTTCTTCGACTTCTTCGACTTGGCCATGCGCGCTCCTGTCAGCTCCGGGTGAGGTCTCGGCGTGTCGCCGATCGCCACGCTAGCGACACGCGGTGAACGCGGCGCAGGGCGTCCGACCGCTCAGCGGAAGCGCATCGGAGCGGCTCGGGAAGGACTCGGCTCAGAACAGGAAGCCGTCGGGGAACGGGTCGGTCGCGTCCAGCACGTACTCGGCCCGTCCGGTGATCCACGCGCGGCCCGTGACCGTCGGCACGACGGCGGGCCGCCCGGCGACCGTCGTCTCGCCGACGAGGCGGCCGACGAACCGGCTTCCGATGAACGACTCGTTCACGAAGTCGGTGCCCAGCGGCAGCTCGCCGCGGGCGTGCAGCTCCGCCATCCGCGCCGAGGTGCCGGTGCCGCAGGGGGAGCGGTCGAACCAGCCGGGGAAGATCGCCATCGCGTGCCGCGAGAGCCGCGCGTCGGAGCCCGGGGCGATGAACTCGACGTGGTGGCAGTGGTCGACGCCGGCGATCTCGGGGTGGTGCGGCGGCGCCTGCTCGTTGATCGCGGCCATGATCGCGAGACCGGCCTCGACGATGTCCCGCTGGCGGCTCCGGTCGAACGGCAGCCCGACCGCGTCGAGGTCGACGAGCGCGTAGAAGTTGCCGCCGAACGCGAGGCTGTACGGCACCGTGCCGAGCCCGGGCACCTCGATCCGGGCGTCGAGCCGGTCGGTCCAGCTGGGCACGTTCTCGATGGTCACCGCGTCGGCGTGCCCGTCGGTGACGGCGACGCGGGCGACGACGAGCCCGGCGGGGGTGTCGAGGCGGATCGTCGTCACCGGCTCGACGACCTCCACGAGCCGTTCCTCCACGAGCACGGTCGCGACCCCGATCGTGCCGTGCCCGCACATGGGGAGGCAGCCGGACACCTCGATGTAGACGACGCCCCAGTCGCAGTCGTCGCGCGCCGGCGGCTGCAGGATCGCGCCGGACATGGCGGCGTGGCCGCGCGGCTCGTCCATGAGGAAGTGCCGGAGGTGGTCGAGGTGCGCCATGAAGTGGAGGCGCTTCTCGTTCATCGTCGATCCGGGGATCTCGCCGACGCCGTCGACGACCACGCGCGTCGGCATGCCCTCCGTGTGGGAGTCGATCGCGACGATCGAGCGGATCGGGATCACGCGGCGGGGGAGCGGAGGGAGGCGCCGGCCCGGAGGGCGCGCTCCGTGTCGCGGCGCACGACCGCGCGCTGCGCCTCCGTGAGCGGACCGCGCGGCGGCCGGGTCGGACCGCCGACGCTCTCGCCGGCGACGTCGATGGAGAACTTGATCGCCTGGACGAACTCCGTCTTCGAGTCCCACGCGAAGACCGGCGCCATCTCGGTGAACAGGTCGCGCGCCTCGGCGACCCGGTCGGCGCTGAGCAGCTCGTAGAGCCGCACGGCCTCGCGCGGGAACGCGTTCGGGTACCCGGCGAACCAGCCGGTGGCGCCCGCGACGAGCGCCTCGAAGAGCAGGTCGTCCGCGCCCGCGATGACGTCGATGTCGCAGAGGTCCTTGATCTCGCGGACCCGGCGGGCGTCGAGGGAGAACTCCTTCACCGCGACGACGTGGTCGAGCTCGTACAGCTCCGCGATCAGGTCGGGCGTCAGGTCGACCTTCGTGTCGATCGGGTTGTTGTACATCATGATCGGCAGGCCGACCTCGTCGACCTTCGCGTAGTGGTGCAGCACCTCGTCGCGGTTCGCCCGGTACAGCGTCGGGGGCAGCAGGAGCACGCCGTCCGCCCCGTCCTCCGCGGCCGCTTCGGCCCAGGCTCGGGCCTGGTGCCAGCCGACGCCGTGGACGCCCGCGACGACGAGCGCGCGGTCGCCGACGGCCTCGACCGCGGTCCGCACGACGCGGCGGCGCTCCTCGTCGGTGAGGGAGGAGTACTCGCCGAGCGACCCGTTCGGGCCGACTCCGCGGCAGCCGTTGTCGACGAGCCAGGCGCAGTGCTCCGCGTACCGCTCGTAGTCGACGGCGAGCCCCGCGGGCGCGTCGTCGTCGGGCCGGAAGGGGAGGGTCGTCGCGACGATGACGCCGCCGAGGTCGAGGGGCATGGGTCGGGGCTCCGATCGGTCGCGGTGTGCGCTCCGCCACATCCTCCCGGATGCGTCGCGTCCCGGGGGACGCGGACGGGGCGGCCAGGCAGGCTGGAGGACACTGGCGTCGTGGCTCTCGACATCCTGTTCCTCGGCGGCACCGGCGCCATCAGCACCGCGAGCGTCCGGCTCGCCGTCGAGCGCGGGCACCGCGTCACGGTGCTGAACCGCGGGCGCACCACCTCCCGCTCCGTGCCCGACGCGGTCGAGCACCTCGTCGGCGACGTGGCCGACCCGGCGAGCGTCGACGCCGCCGTCGCCGGCCGGGAGTTCGACGTCGTCGCGCAGTTCCGCGCGTTCACGACCGACACCGTGCAGGGCGACGTGGACCGCTTCCGCGGCCGGGTCGGCCAGTACGTCTTCATCTCGAGCGCCTCGGCGTACCAGAAGCCGCCCGCTGCGATCCCGGTCACCGAGTCGACGCCGCTGAAGAACCCGTTCTGGCAGTACTCGCGCGACAAGATCGCGTGCGAGGACCTGCTCGTGACCGAGGACCGCGAGCGCGACTTCCCGGTGACGATCGTGCGGCCGAGCCACACCTACGACGACGGCCTGCTGCCGACCATGGGCGGTTGGACCGACATCGCCCGCATGCGCGCCGGCAAGCCGGTGCTCGTGCACGGCGACGGCACGACCCCGTGGACGCTGACCCACAGCGACGACTTCGCCGTCGGGTTCGTCGGGCTCCTCGGCCGGCCGGAGGCGCTCGGCAACGCGTACACGATCACGGGGGAGTCGGCCCCGACCTGGAACCAGGTCTACACGTGGCTCGGCCGCGCGGCCGGCGTCGAACCGGAGCTCGTGCACCTCTCGAGCGAGCGGATCGCGAAGGAGGTGCCGGACCTCGGCCCCGGCCTCGTCGGCGACAAGGCCCACGCGATGCTCTTCGACACCACGAAGCTGCGGCGGCTCGTCCCCGAGTTCACGACGACGATCCCGTACGCGGAGGGCGCGCGCCGGCAGATCGCCTGGTACGACGCCCATCCGGAGGCGCAGGTCGTCGACGAGGAGCTCGACGCGACCTTCGACCGGCTCATCGCGCTGGCCTGACCCGGACGGCACCGCGCCGGATCGCGGAGCACGACAGCAGGAATTCCGGAGTCCTTCGGCAGGAACCGGGCGCTTCAGCAGGAACCGGAGGCGCGCTGCTTCCTGCCGACGCGCCTCCTTCCTGCTGTCGTGCTCGACCCGCCGGCCCGCTCGGCGGGCCCGTGCGCGCCCGCGCCTGCGTCCGCTCGCGATTCGATCTGTACATCTGTGGGATTCGTGGTTAATCTCACACGAACACAGATCGTCGGCATCGGAGCCGGCGCGAGGACGGATCCATGTACGCGACGGAGCGGCACGCCCGCATCATCGACGAGCTCGACGCGGCCGGCCGGGTGTCGGTCGCCTCGCTCTCGCGCGATCTCGACGTCACCGCCGAGACGATCCGCCGCGACCTCGACGCGCTCGAGGCGGCCGGCGCGCTGCGCCGGGTCCACGGCGGCGCGGTGCGGCGATCGAGCCTCGTCGAGCTGAACCTCGGCGAGCGCGAGCGGCGCAACACCCCCGCGAAGCGCGCCATCGCCGGGAAGGCGCTCGAGCTGCTGGTCCAGGCCGCACCGGCGGCGATCAGCGTCGACGCGGGCACGACGACCCGCGCCTTCGCGGACCTCCTCGCCGAGCACGTGCCGGCGGAGGGCCTGCTCGACGTCGTCACGCACGCCGTCCCCATCGTGCTGCGCCTCCAGGACAACCGCGCCCTCACCGTCCACGCGGTCGGCGGGGTCGTGCGCCCGGAGACCTCCGCCGCGGTCGGTCAGCCGGCGCTCGACGGGTTCGCGCGGATGCGCTGCGACCTCGCCTTCGTCGGCGCGAACGGTCTCTCGGGCGGGTTCGGCCTCTCGACCCCGGACGAGCGCGAGGCCGCCGTGAAGACGGCGATGGTCCGCGCCGCGCGCCGGACCGTGGCGCTCGTCGACTCGTCGAAGCACGACGAGGAGTCGTTCGTGCGCTTCGCCGAGCTCGCCGACGTCGACGTGCTCGTCACCGACCGCGAGCCCGGGCGCGAGCTCGCCGCCGCCCTCGACGCCGCCGGCGTCGAGGTCCTCGTCCCCTGACCCCCATCACCGACAGCGCACCGCTGCGCCGAACCGAAGGAGCCCCCCGATGCCGGCCCTGATCACCCGTGACCTCGTCATGCTCGACGCGGACCTCGGTCCCGACCGGAAGGACGTGATCCGCGCGCTCGCGACGTCGGTCGTCGACGCCGGTCGCGCGACCGAGGTCGAGTCCCTCTTCGCCGACGCCTGGGCGCGTGAGCAGAAGACGGACACGGGCCTCGGCGGCGGGATCGCGATCCCGCACTGCCGCTCCGCCTCGGTGACCGAGCCCACCCTCGCGTTCGCCCGCGTCGCACCGAAGGTCGACTTCGGCGGTTTCGACGGCCCCGCGGACATCGTCTTCATGATCGCCGCGCCGGCCGGCGGCGACGAGCTGCACCTCCAGCTCCTCGCCAAGCTCGCCCGCAGCCTCGTGGACGAGGACTTCGTCGCGGCCCTGCGGTCCGCGACGACCGCGGACGAGATCGTCGCACTCGTCGAGCGGGCCACCTCCGACGAGCAGGCCCCCGCCCCCGCGGCCGCCGCGGCCGCCGGCTCGTCGGACCTGCCGCTGCTCGTCGGTGTGACCTCCTGCGCCACGGGCATCGCGCACACCTACATGGCCGCCGACGCGCTGACGAACGCCGCGCGGAAGCTGGGCGCCGAGCTCCACATCGAGACGCAGGGCTCGGCCGGCATGACCCCGCTCGACCCGGCGCTCATCGCTCGCGCCGGCGCGGTCATCTTCGCGAACGACGTCGACGTGCGGGACCGTGGCCGGTTCGCCGGCAAGCCGGTCGTGCAGGCGCCCGTGAAGCGCGGCATCGACCACCCCGAGGACATGGTCCGGGAGGCGCTCGCCGCGGCGAAGGACCCGAACGCGCAGCGCGTGCAGGGCGCCGGCGCCGCGGCGCAGAGCACGGCCCGCGCGACGAGCCCGGGCGCGGAGATCAAGCGCATCCTGCTGACGGGCGTCAGCTACATGATCCCGTTCGTCGCGGGCGGTGGTCTGCTGATCGCGATCGGCTTCCTGCTCGCGGGCATCGGCTCGGGCATCTACGGCTATCAGGTGGTGCTGCCCGGCCCGGGGAACAGCACGGGCGGACTCGCGTACAACGACTGGGCGATCCAGAACTTCAGCCTGGCGAACCTCCCGCCGCAGGGCCTGCTGTTCTACCTCGGCGCCGCCGCGGCGAAGATCGGGCAGCTGAGCCTCGGCTTCCTCGTCCCCGCGCTGTCCGGGTACATCGCCTACGCGATCGCCGACCGACCGGGCATCGCGCCGGGCTTCGTCGTCGGGGCGGTCTCCGGCTACCTCGGCGCCGGCTTCATCGGCGGCATCGTCGGCGGCCTGCTCGCGGGCTACACGGCGAAGCTGATCGGCCGTCCCGCGGTGCCGCGCTGGCTGCGCGGCCTCATGCCGGTCGTGATCATCCCGCTGCTCGCGTCCATCGTCGCCTCCGGGCTCATGATCCTGGTCCTCGGCGGCCCGATCGCGGCGCTGACCAAGGGGCTGAACGAGGCGCTGACCGGGCTGTCCGGCGGGGCCGCGATCGTCCTCGGCGTCATCCTCGGCCTGATGATGTGCTTCGACCTCGGCGGTCCGATCAACAAGGTCGCCTACGCCTTCGCGGTCGCGGGCCTGGCGAGCGGCACGACGGCGAGCCTGCACATCATGGCGACGGTCATGGCGGCGGGCATGGTGCCGCCGATCGGCATGGCTTTCGCGTCCACGGTGCTGTACCGCAAGGGCTTCACGCAGGTGGAGCGCGAGAACGGCGCGGCGGCCTGGCTGCTCGGCGCCTCCTTCATCTCCGAGGGCGCCATCCCGTTCGCCGCCGCGGACCCGCTGCGCGTCATCCCGTCGAACCTCGTCGGCGGCGCGATCACCGGCGCGCTCACGATGGCGTTCGGCGTCACCAGCCGGGCGCCGCACGGCGGGATCTTCGTGTTCTTCGCGATCGACGACTTCTGGCTCTGGGCGCTGTCGATCCTGATCGGCGCGGCCGTCACCGGCTTCGTCCTCGTCGGGCTCAAGCGGTTCGTCGGCCCCCGGGCCCCGCGGACCGTGGAGGAGCCGGCGCTCGCGTCCTCCGCGCAGCCCGTCGCCGCCTGACCGGCAGCCGCACGACCGCGACCCCGGGGACGTCCCCGGGGTCGTGGTCGTTACGGTGGAGCCGTGACCGACCTGCCGCCCGGACCGCCGCCGGGCCCGCGGGACCCGGCTGACGGCTGGGTCGAGCTGCCGGACGGCCGCCGCTTCTGGGGCAGGGCCGGTGCGGCCGGCCTGCTCGTCGTCGCGCCCGACGGGGCCGTCCTGCTGCAGCACCGCGTCGGCTGGAGCCACTTCGGCGGCACGTGGGGGCTGCCCGGCGGCGCCCGGCACGTGGGGGAGTCCGCGCTCGCGGGCGCGCTCCGCGAGACGAACGAGGAGACCGGCATCGAGGTCGCGGCGCTGCGGCCGCGCTTCGCCGTCCGGCTGGACCTCGACGTCTGGAGCTACACCACGGTCGCGGCCGACGCGCCCTCCGCGCTCCCCGTCGCGGTCACGGACCGGGAGAGCACCGCGCTCGAGTGGGTGCCGGCCGACCGCGTCGCCGACCGCGACCTGCACCCGGGCTTCGGCGCCGCGTGGCCGCGGCTGCAGGAGGCGCTCCGCGAGCCCGCCCGGGTCCTGGTCGTCGACGTCGCGAACGTCATGGGGAGCCGGCCGGACGGCTGGTGGAAGGACCGCGCCGGCGCCGCCGGGCGCCTGCTCGCATCCTTGTCCGTCCTCGCCGTCGTGGGGATCCCGGAGGAGTCGGGGCCCGGCCCGCTGCCCGTCGTGCGCCGCTGGCCGCGCGTGGTCGCCGTGCTCGAGGGCGCGGCGCGGGCCGCCGCCGACGAGGACGGCCTCGTCGTCGTCCGCGCGGCCGGCTCCGGCGACGACGAGGTCGTCGCGCAGGCGGAGGCCGCCGCCGGTGCCCCGGTGACGGTCGTCACCGCGGACCGCGGCCTCGCGGAGCGCGTGCGGGCCGTCGGCTCCGACGTGCTGGGGCCCGGGCGGCTCCTCGACCTGCTCTGAGCGTCGCGTCGATCCGCGAGCCGACCGGTCAGGCCGGCTGCTCGGCGCCGATCCGCCAGCCCGCGAGACGGGCGACCTGCGCGTCCGGGTCCGACTCCAGCTCCCGCACGCGCTCGTCCGGCAGCAGGGGGTTCAGCACTGCCCAGCAGCGGACGCGGGCGTCCCGGTCGTGGCTGAGCACGGCGACGAGGGCGGCGTCCGTCGCCTCGTTCTTCGCCACCTCGCCGCGCACGCCGGCGTCGCGGTCGCCCGCGAGCGCGACCAGCAGGTCGTGCGGCGCGTGCCGGTTCGACGCGACGCTCTGCCGGATGGAGGGCCGGCCGTGCTCCGCGAGCAGCCGGAGCCGCGCGATCTTGCTCTCCGTGACCGGGGGCGAGAGGTGCAGGATCGCCTGGTCCCCGGCGGCGAGCGCGGCCGCGTCGTGCCGCATCGCCGCGCGCTGCGCGGACGTGTTGAACCGGATGCAGGACATGGCGCAACGGTATCGGCGGTCGCCGACAGCGGCCCCGGACGCCGTGCGACGGGGGGCGGCGGCGGGCCCTCCCGGTCCGCTACCCTGGACCGCCATGAGGAGGTCGCCGGATGTCGGATGAGCGCGATGGTCGCCCCCGCAGGCGACGGGAGGAGCCGTCGAGCGGTCCGGAGACGACCGCCTCGTTCGGATACGAGTTCGGATCCCGGCTCGCCGAGCTGACCGGGTCCTCCGCGGAGGAGCAGGCGGCGGTCAGCGCGCTGCCGAGCGGGTCGGCGCTGCTCGTCGTCCGCCGCGGACCGAACATCGGTGCCCGCTTCCTCCTCGACCAGGACGAGACGACCGCGGGCCGCCATCCGTCCGCGGACATCTTCCTCGACGACGTCACCGTCTCCCGGCGGCACGCGCAGTTCCTCCGGCACGGCACCGCGTTCGAGGTCAAGGACCTCGGCAGCCTGAACGGCACGTTCTTCGACGGCGTCCGGATCGAGACGGCCCTGCTGTCCGACGGCGCCGAGGTGCAGATCGGCAAGTTCCGGCTCACCTTCTACGCGTCGCGACTCGACCTCGCGGGGATCGCCGCGCGATGAGCACCGCGCTTCCGGCCCGTCGGGAGCCGTCCACCGCCACCGGGTCGATCTCCATCGGCCAGGTGCTCGCGAAGCTCGAGCCGGACTTCCCGGAGCTGTCGCCGTCGAAGCTCCGGTTCCTCGAGGACCGGGGCCTCATCCACCCGGCGCGGACCGCCTCCGGGTACCGCAACTTCTCCGAGTCGGACATCGCGCGGATCAAGCTCGTGCTGCTCATGCAGCGCGATCACTACCTGCCGCTCAAGGTGATCCGGAAGTACCTGGCCGACCTCGACGCCGGCCGCAACCCGGAGTGGCCGGGCACGCAGACCGGCGCGATCACCATCCTCGGCGCCGAGCACCGCTGGACGCGCGACGAGCTGCTCGCGGAGGCCGACGCCGCGTCCGACCTCCTCGCCGAGGCGGTCGCCGCCGGGCTCATGCGGGCCGTCGACGTCTACGGGGACGACGACGTCGCGACCATGAAGGCGCTCGTCGACCTGCGCAGCGCCGGCATCGAGCCGCGGCACCTCCGCGCCATGCGGGTCGCGGTCGAGCGGGAGCTCGAGCTCGTCGCGAACGCCCTCCTGCCGCTCCGCCGCCGCGCCGACGCGGCGAGCCGACAGCGGGCGGACGAGCGCGCGAACGAGCTCGCCGGGGACATCGAGGCCGTCCGCGCATCGCTCGTGCGACGCACCCTCGAGAAGCACGTCTCCTGATCCCGGTGCCCGCGGATCGGCGCGACACGCCGGAATCCCGAACCCGGATGTCGTTGCCCGGGTCACCCGCGGTCTGTAGCGTGACCCGAAGAACGCGCCTCTGCTGCCCGCAGGGACCGCGTGGGGGGTGGAAGGCAGTCCAAATTGACTGAGGTGAATCGGAGCGAAGACCGATACGACCTCGGCTTGCTGTTCACGGACGGCATGCCGGAGTTGGACGACTCGGCAGGGTACCGCGGTGTCATCGCCGCGCGCGCTGCGGGGATCACGTATCGGCAGCTCGACTACTGGGCCCGGACCGGGCTCGTGGAGCCGACGATCCGCGGCGCGGCCGGCAGCGGCTCGCAGCGGTTGTACGGGTTCCGCGACATCCTGGTGCTCAAGCTCGTCAAACGGCTGCTGGACACCGGCATCTCGCTGCAGCAGATCCGCACGGCGGTCGAGCAGCTCCGTGATTGGGGGATCACGGATCTTGCGCAGACCACGCTGATGTCGGACGGCGCGAGCGTGTACCTGTGCACGTCCAAGGAGGAGGTCTTCGACGTCCTCCAGCGCGGTCAGGGCGTCTTCGGCATCGCGGTGAGCAAGGTGCTCACCGACGTGCAGTCGGACCTCGTGCAGCTCGAGTCCGAGCAGGCGGACCCGATGGACGAGCTCTCCCTCCGCCGCGCCAAGCGCGCGGGCTAGGAACTTCGCACGAGGGCCCGGGGCGATACCGCTCCGGGCCTTCGGTGCGCCCGCACCGGCTTCGAGCACGGCATGGTGAGCACGTCGGCAGGCTGATCTCTGTTCCGCAGGCTGCGGAGGTCGATCTCGGCCTGCGGAAGTGCATCCGGCCTGTCGGGCTGCTCGTCCGGCCTGTCGGAGTGCGCGCGCGGCTCGAGGCCGAGGCGGCTCAGGCCGAGCGGCCGGCCGGCAGCTGCGTCGGGATCTCGGACGTGGCGAACTCGCCGACGCGTCCGGTGCGCAGCACGCGCTCGAGGAGCTGATCGAACATCCGCGCGAGCTCCTGCGCGCTCTCGCCGGGCCACACGTGGAGCGGCTTGGCGGCGCCCTGCGCCTGCTGCAGCGAGGTGCGCTCCGGCAGCTGCGGGCTGAGCACGAGCGGCCCGAACATGTCGCGCAGCTCCTTGATGCGGAACTGGTGCTCGAGGCTCTGCATGCGGGCGCGGTTGACGATGATCCCGAGCGGCTGCAGCCGCGGGGAGAGACCGCGGCGGATCTCCTCGATCGCCCGCAGCGCGCGGTCGGCGGCCGCGACGGAGAACAGCCCGGGCTCGGTGACGACGGAGACCCGGTCGGACGCGGCCCACGCGGTGCGGGTGAGCGCGTTCAACGACGGGGCGCAGTCGACGAGGACCAGCTCGTACTCGGCCTCGACGTGCGCGAGCGCCTCCTCGAGCTTCCAGATGTCCCGGACGGACGGGTGCGGCCCGTCGAAGTTGATGGCGGCGGGCGAGCCGACCATGACGTCGACGACCCCGCCTCGGCCGCGCGTCCAGCCCGACGGCGTGATGGCCGCGCGGACCACCTTCTCCTTCGGGCTCGCGAGCACGTCGGCGACGTTGACGGCCGCGACCGGCACGTCCATGCCGGTCGAGACGTCGGCCTGCGGGTCGAGGTCGACCACGAGCGTCGAGACGCCCCGGGCGAACGCCGCGGAGGCGAGTCCGAGCGTCACCGTGGTCTTCCCGACCCCGCCCTTCAGCGAGGAGACGCTCAGCACATGCACGACCAGTAGGTTAGCCGGGATGCCCCCACGGGCCGGGGAAGCGCCGCGCCCATGACGCAGGGAGAACGGCGATGTTCCAGAAGATCCTGGTCGCGAACCGGGGCGAGATCGCGATCAGGGCCTTCCGCGCGGCGTACGAGCTCGGCGCCCGCACCGTCGCCGTCTTCCCGTACGAGGACCGCGAGTCGCTGCACCGGCAGAAGGCCGACGAGTCGTACCAGATCGGGGAGCCCGGCCACCCGGTCCGCGCCTACCTCGACGTCGCGGAGATCATCCGGGTCGCGAAGCTCGCGGGCGCGGACGCGGTCTACCCGGGCTACGGGTTCCTGTCCGAGAACCCGGAGCTCGCGGAGGCGTGCGAGCGCGAGGGCATCGCCTTCATCGGGCCGCCCGCCCGCGTGCTGCGGAGCGCCGGCAACAAGGTGACGGCGAAGGAGCAGGCGATCGCCGCCGGTGTGCCGGTCCTGAAGTCGTCGAGGCCGAGCAGGGACCTCGACGAGCTGCTCGATGCAGCCGACGCGATCGGCTTCCCGGTCTTCGCGAAGGCGGTCGCGGGCGGCGGCGGCCGCGGGATGCGGCGTGTCGAGACGAAGGCGGAGCTGCGGGAGGCCCTCGAGGCCGCGATGCGGGAGGCGGACAGCGCGTTCGGCGACCCGACGATGTTCCTCGAGCAGGCGGTGCTGCGGCCCCGGCACATCGAGGTGCAGATCCTCGCCGACGGCGCCGGGACGACCCTCCACCTGTTCGAACGCGACTGCTCCGTGCAGCGCCGCCACCAGAAGGTCGTGGAGATCGCGCCGGCGCCGAACCTCGACCAGTCGATCCGCGACGCCCTGTACCGCGACGCCGTCGCGTTCGCCCGATCGATCGGGTACGTGAACGCCGGGACGGTCGAGTTCCTCGTCGACACGGCGGGGGAGCGGGCGGGCGAGCACGTGTTCATCGAGATGAACCCCCGGATCCAGGTCGAGCACACGGTCACGGAGGAGATCACCGACGTCGACCTCGTCGGCTCGCAGATGCGCATCGCGGCCGGCGAGACGATGGCCGACCTCGGGCTGACGCAGGAGGGCCTGCAGATCCGCGGCGCCGCGCTGCAGTGCCGCATCACGACGGAGGACCCGACGCAGGGCTTCCGCCCGGACACCGGCCGGATCACGACGTACCGGTCGCCCGGCGGCGCGGGCGTCCGACTCGACGGCGGCACCATCAACCCCGGCGCGCAGATCAGCCCGCACTTCGACTCGATGCTCGCGAAGCTCACCTGCCGCGGACGGGACTTCGCCGCGGCGGTGGCGCGGGAGAAGCGCGCGCTGGCCGAGTTCCGGATCCGCGGCGTCGCGACGAACATCCCGTTCCTCCAGGCGCTGCTCGACGACCCGGCGTTCGTCGCCGGGGACCTCTCGACCGGGTTCATCGAGGAGCGCCCGCACCTCGTGCGGCAGCGTCCCAGCCGCGACCGGGCGACGAAGATCCTGAACTGGCTCGCGGACGTCAGGGTGAACCAGCCGAACGGCCCGATGCCCCCGGGGCCGCGGCCCGCGGACAAGCTGCCCGCCGTCGACCCGGCGACGCCGGCGCCCGCCGGATCGAAGCAGCGGCTCGACGCGCTCGGCCCCGCGGGCTGGGCGAAGGCGCTGCGGGAGCAGACCGCCCTCGCGGTGACCGAGACGACGTTCCGGGACGCCCACCAGTCGCTGCTGGCGACGCGGGTCCGCACGCGCGACCTGGTCGCCGCCGGCCCCGCGCTCGCACGGCTCACGCCCCAGCTGCTCAGCGTCGAGGCGTGGGGCGGCGCGACGTACGACGTCGCCCTCCGCTTCCTCGGGGAGGACCCGTGGGAGCGCCTCGCCGCGCTGCGGGAGGCGATCCCGAACGTCGCGATCCAGATGCTGCTCCGCGGCCGCAACACCGTCGGCTACACGCCGTACCTGACCGCGGTGACCGACGCCTTCGTCGCGGAGGCGGCCGCGACCGGGGTGGACGTCTTCCGCATCTTCGACGCCCTGAACGACGTCGAGCAGATCCGACCCGCCGTCGACGCCGTGCTCGCGACGGGCACCGCGGTCGCCGAGACGGCCGTCTGCTACACGGCCGATCTGCTCGACCCGGCCGAGACGCTCTACACGCTCGACTACTACCTCCGTCTCGCGGAGCGCATGGTCGCCGCCGGTGCGCACGTGCTCGCGGTCAAGGACATGGCGGGCCTCCTCCGGCCGCGGGCCGCGGCGAAGCTCGTCGAGGCGTTCCGGCGCGAGTTCGACCTGCCGGTGCACGTCCACACCCACGACACCGCGGGCGGGCAGCTCGCCACGCTGCTCGCCGCCAGCGACGCCGGCGCGGACGCCGTCGACGTCGCCTCCGCCCCGATGGCGGGCACGACGAGTCAGCCCTCCTTCTCGGCCCTGGTCGCCGCCCTCGCGCACACGGAGCGCGACACCGGCATCCCGCTCGCCGCGGTGACCGACCTCGAGCCGTACTGGGAGGCCGTCCGGGCGCTCTACCGGCCGTTCGAGTCCGGGCTGCCCGGCCCCACCGGTCGGGTCTACCGGCACGAGATCCCCGGCGGCCAGCTGTCGAACCTCCGGCAGCAGGCGATCGCGCTCGGGCTCGCCGACCGCTTCGAGACCATCGAGGACCTGTACGCGGCGAGCAACGACATCCTCGGGCGCATCCCGAAGGTGACGCCCTCGTCCAAGGTCGTCGGCGACCTCGCGCTCCAGCTCGCGGCCACCGACGCCGACCCGCACGACTTCGCCGAGCACCCGGAGCGGTACGACATCCCGGAGTCGGTCGTCGGCTTCATGGCCGGGGAGCTCGGCGACCTGCCCGGCGGCTGGCCCGAGCCGTTCCGCTCGAAGGTGCTCGCGGGCCGCACCGTGCGCGTCGGGACCACGGAGCTCACCGCCGCCGACCGGGAGGCGCTCGGGGCCGATGCCGCCACGCGGCGGGCCGCGCTCAACCGCCTCCTCTTCCCCGGGCCGACGAAGCAGTTCGGGGAGCTGCACGACCTGTTCGGCGACCTCTCCGTGCTCGACACCGCGGACTACCTCTACGGGCTGCGGCCCGGCGCCGAGCACGCCGTCGCCATCCAGCGCGGCGTCGAGCTGTTCATCGGGCTGGAGGCGATCGGCGAGCCCGACGAGAAGGGCGTCCGCACGGTGATGACCACGCTGAACGGCCAGCTGCGGCCGGTCTACGTGCGCGACCGGAGCATCGCCGTGACCACCGCGTCGGCGGAGAAGGCGGACCCGAACAGGGCCGGGCAGGTCGCCGCGCCCTTCGCGGGCGTCGTCACGCTCAAGGTGCAGCAGGGGGCGGCGGTGGCGGTCGGCGACACGATCGCGACGATCGAGGCGATGAAGATGGAGGCGGCGATCACGACGCCCGTCGCGGGCGTCGTCCGCCGGCTCGCGGTGCACGGCACCGCGCAGGTCGAGGCGCAGGACCTGCTGGTCGTCGTCGAGTAGCCCGCCTCCGTCCCCGCCGCTCAGGGGCGTCGCGGGCCCGGTCGCCGGGTCCCCGGGGCGTCGATCGCACGCGGTCCGCGGGGGACAGGGTGCACACTGGGAGGCGCGCGACCCACGCGCACGCCCCCGGAACCCTCGGGACACGCCCCCAGTTCGGGGCCTCGGCCGCCGCGCCGTGCCGCTTCCGGGGGTCGGAGAAGTCTCAAGTTACAGTCGAAGCATCGACCCGCTCGAGGAAGTGGAAGCCGTGGCCAACAAGCGCACGAAGCCGGATGCCGCCGGCGGTCTTCAGGGCGGCACCCACCTGGACGAGGACGCCGGATTCCGCGACGGCCCGGTGCAGGTGGCCCTCGTGACGCGCGCCGCCGGGGTCGACCTCTCCTCGATCCCGCGCTTCCCGCAGCCGCACCCGTCGATCGAGATCGACCTCCCGCCCCTGCCGAAGTCGGAGGTCCCGGAGGACGAGGCCGCCGTCGCGATCGACGACGTGGCCGTCGACCCCGGATCCCTCGCCGCCGCGACGTCGAGCGTCGAGATCATGCCCGGTGACACGGGGGACGTGCCCGACGTGCGGTCGCTGACGACGGGGTCGCTCGGCTCGCTTGTCACGGGCCCGACCCCGCGCTCGTCGCTCACGACCGGCTCGCTCTCCCGGACGACCGGGTCCATGTCGCGCCCGACCGGCTCGATGCCCGCGCCCCGCCGCACCGGCAGCGCCTACGACGCGCTGCTCGGCGCGCCGGTGTCGCCGCCCGGCCCGCTGGGCGGCCACCTGCCCGGTTCGACCGGTGAGTTCCCGCGCCTCGACGGCGCAGGCACCGCGACCCGTCGCGAGCGCCGCACCGGCACCGCCCCGGTCGCGGGCGAGCCGGAGTCGGCCGCGATGCTCACCCCCGACCGGCTCATCGAGAACGGCGGCCGCGTCCGCGAGAAGCCGACCGGCGCCTGGAACAGGTTCGTCTACGCCGCGACCCTCCACCGCCTCAACCTCGGCGACTCCGCCGACGTGCGGATCGCGAAGGACGAGATCGCGCGCATCACGAAGCCGTTCGAGGGCGGCACCCGCTTCGTCCCGGTGCTCACGCGCAAGGGCGGCGTCGGCAAGACGACGGTCACCACCCTGCTCGGGATGACGATGGCGACGCTGCGCGAGGACCGCGTCATCGCGATCGACGCGAACCCGGACCGCGGCACGCTGTCGGAGCGCGTCACGAAGCAGACCCGCGCCACCGTGCGCGACGTCGTCACCCGGGCGAACGCGATCGGCGGCTTCACGGACTTCTCGACGCTCGTGTCGCGGGACGAGACGCGGCTCGACATCCTCGCGTCGGACACCGACCCGCTGCTGTCGGAGGCGTTCGACGAGAACGACTACAACGTCGTCGCCGACCTCGCCGCCCGCTTCTACTCGATCGCCCTCACCGACTGCGGCACGGGCATCGTCCACTCGGTCATGCGCGCGACGCTGCAGCGGGCGGACTCGATCGTGATCGTGTCGGGCGGCAGCGTGGACGAGTCCCGGCTCGCCTCCGAGACCCTCACCTGGCTCGAGGCGAACGGGTACGGCGACCTGGTGCGCAATGCGGTCGTCGCGATCAACACGGCCACGCACGGCACGTCGCTCGTGAAGCTCGACGAGATCGAGGCGCACTTCGCGTCCCGCGTCCGCGACATCGTCCGCATCCCGTACGACCCGCAGCTCGCCGCGGGCTCGGTCGTCGACTACAAGAACCTGAAGCAGACGACGAAGGACGCGGCGCGCACGCTGGCGGCGCTGGTCGCCGACGGGCTGCCCTCCCGCCGCGACGGGTGACCGTCCGGGACATCCGCCTCTTCGGCGACCCGGTCCTCCGGACCGTCTGCGAGCCGGTCGGCGATCCGGGACCGGCGTTGGCGGCGCTCGTGGAGGACCTGCTCGACACCGTCCAGGTGCCCGGCCGCGCGGGGGTGGCGGCGAATCAGATCGGTGTCGCGCTGCGCGCGTTCGCGTACAACGTCGACGGGCGGATCGGTTACCTCCTCGATCCGGAGCTCGTGGAGGTGCGCGGCGAACCCGTCGACTTCGACGAGGGCTGCCTCTCGGTGCCCGACCTGGTCTTCCCGACGAAGCGGTGGCCGTGGGCGCGGAGCACGGGCCGGCAGCTCGACGGCTCCGTCGTGGAGGTCGTCGGCGAGGGCGTGCTGGCCGAGGCGCTGCAGCACGAGCAGGACCACCTCGACGGCCGCCTCTACCTGACCCGCCTCGAGCGGGACGTCCGCCGGGAGGCGATGGCGGAGGTCCGCACGGCGCCCTGGTTCCGCTGAGCACTGCGCGCTGACGGGGCCGTCCGCTGCTGATCCGGCGGTGCGCTCCGTCGGATCAGCAGCGGGGAGCCCCGCCAGCATGAGCGCTCAGTGCGCGTTCGCCGAGTGCTCCTTCTTCGCCTCGGCGTAGAGGTCGTCGATCTCCCCGGCGCGCTTCTCGAGGATGACGTGGCGCTTGATCGAGAGCTTCGGCGTGAGCTCGCCGGAGTCCTCCGTGAAGTCGTCGGCGAGGACGCGGAAGGCGCGGACGCCCTCGGCGCGCGACACGTGCGTGTTCGCCTCGTCGATCGCCCGCTGGATCTCCTCGCGGACGACGGGCAGCTTCGCGGCGTCCGCGACGGAGGTGGAGGCGTCCTCGCCCTTGTTCTTCAGCCACTTCGGCAGCATCTCGGCGTCGAGCGTGACGAGCGCGGCGATGAACGGGCGCTGGTCGCCGACGACGACCACCTGGCTGACGATCGGATCGGCGCGGATCGGGTCCTCGAGCTCGGCGGGGGAGACGTTCTTGCCGCCGGCGGTGACGATGATCTCCTTCTTCCGCCCGGTGATCATGAGGTGGCCGTCCTCGTCCAGGCCGCCGATGTCGCCCGTGCGGAACCAGCCGTCGTGGAACGCCTCCGCCGTCGCCTGCTCCGCGTGGTGGTACCGCTCGAAGACGCCGATGCCGCGCACCTCGATCTCGCCGTCCGCGGCGATCCGGACCGCGGACCCGGGCAGCGGCGGACCGACGGTGCCGACCTTCGCGGCCCAGGGGCGGTTCACGGTGATCGGCGCGGTCGTCTCCGTGAGCCCGTAGCCCTCGAGGATGGTCACGCCGAGCGCCCGGTAGAAGTGGTTCAGCCGCTTGCCGAGCGGCGCGGACCCCGACACGGCCCATCGGCAGTTCCCGCCGAGCACGGCGCGCAGCTTCCGGAACACGAGCACGTCGGCGGCGCGGTACTGCAGCGCGAGCCCGAGGGGCACGTGGCCGGCGACCTTCGCCTCCGACCACCGGACGCCCGTGTCGACGGCCCAGCGGAACGCGCCGCCGCGACCGCCGGCCTCGGCGGTCTGCTCGGCCGAGTTGTAGACCTTCTCGAACACCCGCGGCACGGCGAGCAGGAACGTCGGCTTGAAGGACCCGAGCGCCGGGACGAGCCGCGTCGTGTCGGCCTGGTGCCCGACGCGGACGCCGCCGTGGACGGCGAGCACGGAGATGAAGCGCGCGAACACGTGCGCCAGGGTCACGAACAGCAGGGTGGAGGCCCGCTCGTTCACGATCTGCGGGATCTCGAGCGTCGTGTTCCGCGTCAGCTCGACGAAGTTGCCGTGGGTGAGGACGACGCCCTTCGGCCGGCCCGTCGTACCGGCGGTGTAGATGATCGTCGCGACGTCGGACTCGACGGCGAGCTGCCTGCGCCGCTCGACCTCCTCGTCCGCGACGTCCCGGCCCGCCACGACGAGCTTGTCGAGGCCGTCGAGGTGCAGCTGCCACACGGAGTGGACGTTCGGCAGGTCCGCGCGGACCTCGTCGACGCGGGCGAAGTGCTCGGCGGTCTCCACGATCATCGCCGAGGCCTCCGAGTCCTCGAGGATGTGCTTCACCTGGTGGGGGCTGCTCGTCTCGTAGACGGGCACGACGAGCGCACCCGCGTACCAGGCGGCGAAGTCGACGACCGACCATTCGTACCGCGTGGACGAGAGGAGGCCGATCCGGTCCCCGGGCTCGATCCCCGACGCGATCAGGCCCTTGGCGACGGCGACGACGCGCTCCCGGAACTGCGCGGCGGTCACGGGCCGCCAGGCATCGCCGTCCGGCACCTGGAAGAGGACCAGGTCCGGGGTGCGGGAGGCCCGCTGCGCGAGGAGGTCCGCCACGTTCAGCGCCGGTTCGGGCTCCGTGACGATCCGCGTCTCGGTCTGCTGCACTCGAAGCTCCTTCGCCTGGGTGCACCGATGGTATCCGGCGCGCCCGCCCGGGAGCGCAGCGGCCGGCGGCCGGGCGGTCCTAGGCTCTGCTGCCGTGCACGCGATCGGCATCGACATCGGCGGGACGAAGATCGCCGGCGGCGTCGTGGACGAGCTGGGCGCGATCGCCCGGTTCGAGCGCGTCCCCACCGACGCGGACGACTCGCAGGCCATCGAGGACAGCATCGTCGCGATGATCGAGCTGCTCGCCGGCGGCGAGCGCATGCCGGTCGGGGTCGCGGCGCCGGGCTTCATCGACGCCGGCCAGAGCACCGTCTACTACACGCCGAACATCCCGTGGCGGAACGAGCCGCTGCGCGAGCGCCTCGAGGCGCGCCTCGGCCTCCCGGTCGTCGTCGACAACGACGCGAACGCCGCGGGCTGGGCCGAGTTCCGATTCGGTGCGGGCCGGCTCGTGTCCGACATGGTGATGCTCACCTCCGGCACGGGCGTCGGCGGCGCCGTCATCGCGGGGGACCGGCTGCTGCGCGGCGGCTTCGGGGTCGCCGGCGAGCTCGGCCACATGCGGATCGTCCCGGACGGCATCCTCTGCGGCTGCGGCGCCCGCGGCTGCATCGAGCAGTACGGCTCCGGGCGCGCGCTGCAGCGGATGGCGAACGCGATCGCGGACGCGGGCGGCATCGGCCGCGGTCTCGCCGCCGAGCGCGCGACGGCCGGGGGCGAGTTGGCCGGACCGGTGATCGGCCGGCTGATCCAGGAGGGCGACGCGGGCGCGCTCGCCGCCCTGGCGGAGCTCGGCTCGTGGCTCGGGCAGGCGTGCGCGAGCCTGTCGGTCGTGCTCGACCCCCAGCTCTTCGTGATCGGCGGCGGCGTCGCCGATGCGGGGGACCGGCTGCTCGACCCGGTCCGGCGCGCCTACCTGGACCACCTCCCCGCCCGCGGCTTCCACCCCGAGCCGGTCTTCGCGACGGCGGAGCTCGGCAACGAGGCCGGCGTGGTCGGCGCGGCGGACCTCGCCCGCCTGCACGACGACCCGTCCTACGCGGCCTTCGCGCCCCGCGGCTGAGCCGCTCCGGGCCGCTGCGGGGCCCCTCGCGCGACCGGTACGCTCGTCGGACTCGCGCGCTTGGAAGGGGGCCGTCGGATGCTGTACTGGATCCTCAAGAACCTGTTCCTGGCGCCCTATCTGAACGCGACGTTCCGCCCGTGGGTCTCCGGGATCGAGAACGTGCCGGCCACCGGCGCGGTCATCCTGGCGTCGAACCACGTGTCGGTCGTCGACTCGCTGTTCCTCCCGCTCATGCTGAAGCGCAAGGTCACCTTCCTGGCGAAGAGCGACTACTTCACGGGCAAGGGCATCAAGGGCTGGGCGATCCGCTCCTTCCTGAACGGCGTCGGCCAGCTGTCGATCGACCGCTCCGGCGGCAAGGCGAGCGAGGCGTCGCTCGACACGGGCGTCGAGGTGCTCCGCGGCGGCGGCGTGCTCGGCATCTACCCCGAGGGCACGCGCAGCCCCACCGGCAAGCTCTACCGCGGCCGCACCGGCGTCGCGCGGATGATCCTGGAGGCGAAGGTGCCCGTCGTCCCCGTCGCGATGTTCGACACCGACAAGGCGATGCCGATCGGCTCGGTGATCCCGAAGGTGCGCCGCGTCGGCATCGTGATCGGCGAGCCGCTCGACTTCAGCCGCTTCGAGGGGATGGAGGGCGACCGGTTCGTCCTCCGCTCGATCACCGACGAGATCATGGTCGAGATCGCTCGGCTCTCGGGTCAGGAGTACGTGGACGTCTACGGCAGCACCCTGCGCAACAGGGCGCGGGCCGCGCAGGCCGCGTGAGGTCCGGGACGACCATGCTGCAGTCGATGACGGAGACCGTCGTGCCCGCGCGGCCCGAGGTGCTGGCGGGGCTCGACCACTGGCGCACCCTCGAGATCAAGCAGCAGCCGACGTGGCCCGACGCCGCGAAGGCGGAGGCGGCGATCGCCGAGCTGCGCAGCATGCCGCCGCTCGTGTTCGCGGGCGAGATCGACCAGCTGCGCGGCCGGCTCGCGACGGCCGCCGCCGGTCGGGCGTTCGTCCTGCAGGGCGGCGACTGCGCGGAGACCTTCGAGGGCGCCACCGCCGACCGCATCCGCGCGCGGGTCAAGACGATCCTGCAGATGGCGGTCGTGCTCACCTACGGCGCCTCCATGCCCGTCGTGAAGATGGGCCGGATGGCGGGGCAGTTCGCCAAGCCGCGCTCGAGCGACGTCGAGACGCGCGGGACGACCACGCTGCCCGCGTACCGCGGCGACATCGTCAACGGCTACGACTTCACCGCCGAGTCCCGCGGCCACGACCCGGCGCGGATGGTGCGCGGCTACCACACGGCGGTCTCGACGCTGAACCTGGTCCGGGCGTTCACGCAGGGCGGGTTCGCCGACCTCCGCGAGGTGCACAGCTGGAACCGCGGGTTCGCGGCGAACCCGGCGAACCAGCGCTACGAGGGCCTCGCGATGGAGATCGACCGCGCGGTGAAGTTCATGGAGGCGGCGGGCGCCGACTTCGACGAGCTCAAGCGGGTCGAGTTCTACACCGCGCACGAGGCGCTGCTCATGGAGTACGAGCGCGCCCTCACGCGGATCGACTCCCGCAACGGCACCCCGGTCGACACCTCCGCCCACTTCGTCTGGGTGGGGGAGCGGACGCGCCAGCTCGACGGCGCGCACCTCGACTTCGTGTCGCGGATCCGCAACCCGATCGGCGTCAAGGTCGGGCCGACCATGACGGGCGACGAGCTCGAGCGGCTCATCGACCTCGTGGACCCCGAGCGGGAGCCCGGGCGGCTCACCCTGATCACGCGGATGGGCGCCTCGCGGATCCGCGAGGCGCTGCCGCCGCTGCTCGAGGCGACGAAGGCGTTCGGCGCGACCCCGCTGTGGATCACGGACCCGATGCACGGCAACGGCATCACGACGCCGACCGGCTACAAGACTCGCCGGTTCGACGACGTGGTGGACGAGGTGCTGGGGTTCTTCGCCGCGCACCGCGAGGTCGGGACGCATCCCGGCGGCATCCACGTCGAGCTGACGGGCGACGACGTCACGGAGTGCCTCGGCGGTTCGGAGCACATCGACGAGGAGACCCTCGCCACCCGCTACGAGTCGCTGTGCGACCCGCGCCTGAACCACATGCAGTCGCTGGAGCTCGCCTTCCTCGTGGCCGAGGAGCTGGCGAAGCACCCCCGCCCCTGACTCACTGCGCCGGGTCCGTCGAGGTCGTCGGCGCCGCCGCGTCGGCCGGCCCGGTCGACACGAGCAGGTGCACGGCCGTGCCGGCGTCGAGCGTCGTCCCCGGCGCGATCGTGGCGCCCTCGTCGTCGACGAGCCGCAGGACCGTGCCCGCTGCGCGGGTCGACGCGCGGTCGATCCGGCCGGCGACCACCAGCCGGGCGGCCGTCACCGCCGCGGTCGCGGCGGCGACCGTGCGGCCCTTGACGCTCGGCACCGACGCGGGCCGCTCGCCCTTCGAGAGGACGAGGGACACGGTCGCCCCGGGCGGCAGCAGCGCGCCGGCGCTCGGCCTCGTGGCCGTGACGACGCCCTCGTTCCGCGAGCTGTACGCCTGGTCGGCGGGTCCGATGCGGAAGCCCCGCCCGATCAGGGCGGCGTTCGCCGCGTCCTGGGACTTGCCGGTCACGCTCGGGACCACCGCGGTGGAGCCCGGCCCGCCGCCGTAGTACCAGCCGGTGCCCGCGGCGAGGCTGCCGGCGACGAGCACCGCCGCGAACGCCCAGGCCCCGCGTCGGTGCGCCCGCGCGGTCGCGGCCCGGAGCCGGTCCACGACGTCCGCGGACTGCGCGCGCCGCGGGGCGCTCGGCGCCAGGTCGGCGGTCGCGAGCACCCGCGTCGAGGCGGCCGACGGGAGGACGGCGGTGCGCTGCGTCGCGGTGCGGTTCGCCGGCGCGGCGTCGTGCATGAGGTGCTGGGTCTCGAACAGCTGGTCGAGCATCGCCCGGGCGTCGCGCGGACGGTCCTCCGGGTCCCGCGCCGTCGCCCAGAGCGTGAGGTCGTCGAGGAGCGCCGGGACGCCGGGGTTCTTCAGCGACGGCGCCGGCACCGAGTCGTTCGCGTGCTGGTAGGCGATCTGCACGGGCTGCTCGCCCTTGAACGGCTGCTCGCCGGTGAGCATCTCGTACATCATGATCCCGACCGCGTACACGTCGCTGCGGGTGTCGGCGATGCCCCGGGTGACGAGCTCGGGGGAGAGGTACGCGATCGTGCCGAGCAGGGCCTGCCCGCTCGCGGTGCTGCTCGTCGCAGCGCGGGCGAGGCCGAAGTCGCCGAGCTTGATGCGGCCGTCGTCGGCGAGCAGCACGTTCTCGGGCTTCAGGTCGCGGTGGATGATCCCGGCCTTGTGCGCGGCGACGAGGCCGGCGAGCACCGCCTCGAGGATGTCCATCGTCTGCTCGGGCGTGAGCCGGCCGTACTCGCCGAGGAGGTCGCGGAGCGTGATGCCCTGCAGGTACTCCATGACCAGGTAGGCGGTGCCGAGGTCCTGCCCCTGGTCGAAGACGTTGACGACGTTCGGGTGGGCGAGGCGGGCAGCGCTGCGCGCCTCCTGGATGAAGCGGTCGCGGAACGCGGCGTCGTCGGCCAGGTGGGCGTGCATCACCTTGACGGCGACGCGGCGCTCCAGGCGCAGGTCCGTGGCGAGGTAGACCGTCGCCATGCCCCCGCGGGCGATGCGGGCACGGATCTGATACCGGCCGTCGAGCAGCCGGCCCACCATGGGGTCGGGAGGAGCGGCGGTCACGTCGGGAAGTGTACGAAGGGGGAGCGGACGAGCCCCCGGTTCGCCGCGGTGCGGCGGGGTTCCGCCCCGGACGGGGGGCGGTCGGCCCGCGTCAGCGGAAGCGGCTCAGCGCTCGAGGTCCTGCAGCCATCCGCGGGCCGCGCGCTCCCACTTGCCGTAGGCGGCGGGCGAGGCGTTCCGCTGGACCGCGGACGCGGCCTCCCCGACGCTCATGAACTCCCAGCCGCCGACGTCGAGCAGCCCTGCCGCCGGCGCGACGACGCCGCTGCCGGCGCCGCCGAAGAAGGCGACCGCGGCCGCGTAGGGGTCGAGGAGCGTGTCCGCGTCGCCCCACCCGCGGCTCGGCCGCTGCTGGAACAGGCCGACCGCGTCGCCTTCGCCGAAGGGCAGGTTGTGCAGGGAGGAGTCCTGCATCGCGGCGGTGAGCGCGACGACGATGCCGTCGTCGGGGATGCCGACCTCCCACCCGACCTCGAGGATCGTCCGGGCGTTCTCGAGCATCTCGCCGGTCAGCGTCACCGCACCGGAGCCGGTCTTCCGCAGGTTCGGGACGGGGATGACGAGCTGCTGGCCCGCGCGGACGGTGCTGCCGCGGGACAGGCCGTTCGCGAGCAGGACCGCGGCGGTGGCGACGCCGTGCCGCTGGGCGATCGAGGACACGGTCTCGTCGGCGCCGACGCGGTGCCGGTGCAGCTCGTCCGCGACGGAGGTCGTCGGCCGGCGCGTCTCCGCGTGCTTCACGAGGACGGTGTCGCCGGCCTGCAGCTGCGAGCGCCAGCCGAGGCCGTTCAGCGCGAGCACGCTCGCAGCGGACACGCCGAAGCGGGCGGCGATGTCGAACACGGTCTCGCCGGGGCCGACCTCGACCTCCACCGCGCCCTCGCGGGCACGGCGCATCGGGTCGGACTCGGACGCGGGTCTCGCCCAGCGGCCGTCCCGCTCGGACTCGCCGGGCGCCCCGACCGTGCGGGCGAGCGACCCGACCAGGCGGCCGGCGGCGCGCAGCAGCCCGCGGTCGCCCGCGTGCCTGCCCCCGTCGCTCCGTCGCGCCTGCTCCGACAGCGTCGAACTCATCGTGCACTTCCCCCCGCGCCCTTCCCCCGAGGGGCGCTCTCGCACACTCACAGAGCGGACCCGGCGAGTCAACGGACGCGGCCGCCGCGCGCCGGGTCCGCTGTGCCCCCAGTTCGAGCCCTGGCATCCTGGTGGGGTGAGCACCGAGGAAGAGCGCGCCGAGGAAGTCCGGACCTGGCTGACCGTCCCCGACCTGGCCGACCGGCTGTCGCTGACCCCGAGCCGGGTCCGGCGCCTCATCGAGGACCGCCACCTGCTCGCCGTCCGGCGGGACGGTGTCCTCGTGGTGCCGGAGGTGTTCCTCGACGACGAGGGGCCGCTGCCCGAGCTGCGCGGAACGGCGATCCTGCTCCAGGACAACGGGTACACCGACGACGAGGCGGTGCACTGGCTCCTCGAGGAGGAGGACAGCCTCGGCACGGCCCCGATCGACGCGCTGCAGGCGGGTCGGAAGGCGGAGGTCCGCCGCATCGCGCAGGCCCTCGCCTTCTAGCCCGCCCCCGAGCGGCAGTCCCGCCCGCCCCGGCGGGCGGGACTGCCGCGGAGCGGGGTACATCCGCCCCCGGACTGGGGCTGAGTCGGGTCTACTGGTCCGGATGCCTCACTTCTAGCGTGAGCGCGGCCCCTCCGGGCCGTCTTCCGCGACCAGTGAGGCCACGAGATGCGCACGACCACGTCGATCGACCCGCGACAGAAGCGACGCGTGCGGGCGACGGCCCTCGGAACGGCGGGCGTCGTCGTCGCCGCGTGCGGCATCGCCGCGGGCGGGACCGCCGCGTGGGCCGCGACCGACACGACGTGGAACTCGCTGTCGAGCGACTTCCAGAGCGGCGCGGACGACATCACGGTCGGCGCGAGCATCACGAAGACCGACGGCACGCTCACGCTCGGACCGAACACGGGGTCCGCCGGCTTCACGACGCTGCACCTCACCGGCGGCACCACGCTGACGGTCCAGGCGATCGAGCTGACGTCGGACCAGGGAGGTACCGCGACGCCGTCGACGCTCGTCATCACGGGGTCGGGTTCGCTCGTGGTGGCGCAGACCGATCCGTCCCTGCCGGCCATCGAGGTGTCGTCCGGCTCGTCCCTCACGGTCTCGAGCGGCACCGTCACCGCCTCGGTGCCGGGCTCGAGCAGTGCCGCCGCGATCGGCGGCGGCCCCTCCATGGGGCCGGGACCCCAGAACGCCGGGACCCTCGTGTTCAACGGCCTCGCGGACGTGACCGCGTCGGGCGGTGACCAGGGTGCGGGCATCGGCGGCGGATACGGCGGCAGCGCGACCGTCGAGGTCGACGACAGCGCGTCCGTGAAGGCCTCTGCGAGCGGCCGAGCCGCAGCGATCGGTGCGGGCGCCGGCTCCGGGTCCTTCGCCGTCACCGTGCGGCACGACGCGACCGTCGTCGCGAACCAGCTCGCGTCGGGCGTCGCGGGTGCGGCGATCGGCGGCGGTGCCTCGCCCGCGGGGCAGACCGCCGGCTCCGTCACCGTCGGTGACTCCGCATCCGTCACCGCGACCTCGATCGGCCGCTCCGCGGCGATCGGCGGCGGGTACCACGGCGATGGCGGGTCGGTCACGGCGACCGGGTACGCGCACATCACGGCGACGAGCGCCCAGGCGGCGATCGGCGACGGAGAGTTCGCGACCGGCGCCGGGACCGCGGTGTCCCTGTCCGGCCAGGGCGTGCAGGTCCAGGCGAACGGGGGGACCGGCTCGTCCGGCGGTGCCGGCATCGGCGGCTCGCTGAACGCATACGGCAACGACAGCCTGAGCGTCGGCGGAGGCGCATCGGTGGTCGCGAGCAGCGCGAACGGACCCGGCATCGGCGGACTCGGCAACACCCAGGGCATGACGGTCTCGATCGATTCTGGATCGGTCTCGGCCACGGGCGGCCCGTCCGGCGCCGGCATCGGCGCGGGCAACGCCTCCTCCATGGGCGCCTCGGTGAGCGTCGGCACCGGCGGCTCGCTGACGGTCGCGGGCGGTGGAACCGCCATCGGCGGGTCCACCGCGACCCGGTTCGGGTCGCTCTCGAACACCGGCTCCCTCACGATCGCGAGCGGCAGCACCCTCGCGATCCCGGCCGGTGCATCCGCATCGACCTCGGGGACATGGACGAACGGGGGCACCACGCGCGTCGACGGCACGCTGAACAACACCGGCATCATCGCGAACGCCGGCACGCTGAGCGGTGCCGGGACCCTGTCGAACTCCGGCTCCGTGCTGCAGAACGGCGTGCTGTCGACCGCGTCGGTGACCGGCAACGCCTATTCCCTCGTGTACGACGGCCAGGGCGGGACGAAGTCGGCCGGGTCCCAGCTGGTCTACGCGGACAGCGTGGCGGCTGCGGGGCTGAACCTCGCCACGGCGGTGCCGCCGACGACCGGCAGCTTCACCGGATGGAACAGCGCCGCGGACGGCACCGGCGCATTCCTCCGCAACGGCGACAGCATCTCCGGCTTCGCGGGCGGAGGCGCGACCGGCTCCCCGCTCGTGGTGGACCTGTACGCCGTCTACCAGGTCGCGCCGGTGCTGGTCGATCGCGTGCTGCCGCAGGGCGTGGTCGGCTCGCCCTATTCGGCCACGGTCGCCGCCTCCGTCGGAACCGCGCCGATCGCCTACTCACGAGTCGTGGGGGACCTCCCCGCGGGTCTGACCCTCGACGCGTCCACGGGCGCCGTCTCGGGCACGCCGACGACGGCGGGCAGCTTCACGATGACGGTCGGAGCGGCCAACGCCTACTCGCGCCAGCACGGCTCGGTGACGCACGACTACACCGTCCAGATCGTGCAGACCTCGATCGGGATCACGGTGCCCCGGACCGCGACGGGCTCCACGCGGTACCTCGCCGGCGGAGCCGCGACCCTGCGGATCAGCGGCCTGGAGGCCAACGAGTCCTACACGGTGCGGATCGGCGGGAAGACGGCAGTCACGGGGAAGGCGCCCTCGAACGCGGCCTTCTCGCTCAAGGTGACCATCCCGAAGGCCATCGGCGACGGCGCGCAGGCGGTCTCGGTGTCGGGCGCCGATCACGCGACGGCGGCCACCGCCACGATCCTCACCGCGTCGGTCGCGAAGGCGCTCGGCCTCAAGCTGTCGGCGAAGAAGATCACGCACGGCAAGAAGATCACCGTGACGGTGTCGAAGCTCTACGCCGGGGAGTCGGTGCGCGTCGTGATCAGCGGCAAGCACGGCAAGACCGCGGTCGGCAGGGCCACCTCGAAGGGCGGCTACGTGCTCACCCTGAAGAAGGGGCTCACCAAGGGGAAGTACACGGTCACGGTGACCGGCGCCGGCACGGCTCGGAAGGCGAGCGCCAAGCTCACCGTCTCCTAGCGGTCCTCCCGTGCACTCGTTTCCAGCCCTGCGCTGTCGGAGCACTCCGGCTGGCTCCGCGCGCTTCGGCAGGCCAAGGGGAGCCTTCGCGGCCTGCCGAAGTGCGTGCAGCCTGCTGAAGCGCTGACGCCGGACGAGCGACGGGAGCTAGGACGACCGTCCGGCGCTAGGACGAGCGGACGCTGATCGACTCCGCGAGGCGGGACAGCGCGTCGATCGCGTCGCCCGTCAGCGGGGCGCCGTCGAGCGCGTCGAGGGCCAGGTCGACGTTCTCCGTGATCATCCGCTCGACCTCGTCGATCGCGCCGGACGCGCGGATCGTCTCCTGCAGCATCGCGATCTGCTCGGGCGTGAGCTCCGGGTCGCCGAGCAGCTCGTCGACCGTGCGCCGCGCCGACTGGGGGAGCGCCTGCCGGGCGAGCGCGATGAGCACCGTCCGCTTGCCCTCGACGAGGTCGTCGCCCGCCGGCTTGCCGGTCACCTCGCTGTCGCCGTAGACGCCGAGCAGGTCGTCCCGCAGCTGGAACGCGATGCCGAGCGGCAGCCCGAACTCGCGGAGCGCCGCCATCTGCGCGAGCGAGGCGCCGCCGAGGGAGGCGCCGATGGCGAGCGGCGCCTCGATCGAGTACTTCGCCGACTTGTACGTGATCACGTTCAGCGCGGTGTCGACCTCGCGGCCCTCGCGGACGTGCGGCCAGGACGCCTCCGCGACGATGTCGAGGTACTGGCCGGCCGTGACGTCGGTCCGCATCCGGTTGAACTCGGCGCGCGCCGCCCGGGCGTTGCCGCGGTCCGCGAGCCGGTCGAGCGAGTCCGCGAACAGCTCGTCGCTCCACACGAGCAGCAGATCGCCGAGGAGCACGCCCGAGGACTCCCCGAAGCGCTTCGGGTCGCCGAGGAAGCGGCCGTCGCGGTGCGCCTGCTCGAAGCGGCGGTGCGCGGACGGCGCGCCCCGGCGCGTGTCGGACGCGTCGATCAGGTCGTCGTGGACGAGGGCGGCCGCGTGGAAGAGCTCGAGCGCGGCGGCGACGCCGATCACCGCGGGCAGATCGCCGCGGCGCGCGTCGCCGAAGAAGTCGGCCGGATCGTCCGCGCCCTGCACCGACTGCCAGCCCCAGTACGCGAAGCGGGCCCGGAAGCGCTTCCCGAATCTCAGAAAGTCCCTCGAAATCTCGCCCAGCGGCACCGTCTCGTCCGCCACCGCGGCGAGAATCGGGTCATGGGCGTCGAGGAACTCGTCGATCCGGTTCTGCACGAGGTCGACGAGTCGGCCCCCTGTGCTCACACCGCCTAGCCTAGCCGCGCGCCCGACTTGTACACTGGCGCCGCGCACGGCCGCGCGGCCGTTCCACCCTGGGAGAAGAGGGATCCGGATGCCACTTTCGGAGCAGGAGCAGCGCCTTCTCGACGAGATGGAGCGCAGCCTCTACCACGGCGACGCCGACTACGTCGCGTCCGTCGGACGAGCGCCCGGTCGCGTCAGCTACGCGGCGATCGTCGGCGGGGTCCTGCTCGCGGTCGCCGGTCTGGGGGTCCTCGTGCTCGGGGTCGTCCTCCACAACTGGTTCGTCGGCGCCCTCGGCTTCGCGATGATGTTCGCCGGCGTCCTCGTCGCGACCGGCGTGCGCGGCCGTCGGATGCCCGCCGGCTTCCCCGCCGCCCCCGCCGGGCGGCGCACCGGCTTCATGGATCGCCTGGGTCAGCGCTGGGAGCGCCGACGCCGGTCCTGACCCACCAGCACCTCCTCAGAACGCCCCGCGGCTCCGGCCGCGGGGCGTTCTGTCGTTCCCGGGGAGGGCGATGGAGGAGCACTGCTCTCGCAGTGGCCCGAGTGGAGGGAAGTGGAGTAAAGTGGGGGATACCAGCGCCGCTGGTCCAGTGGTCAGCGAGGGGTCGGTGCCGTGTTCCTCGGTACCTACTCGCCGCGACTCGACGAGAAAGGGCGGATCATCCTTCCGGCCAAGTTCGCGGACGACCTCGCCGACGGCGTCGTCATCACGCGCGGTCAGGAGCGGTGCCTCTACGTCTTCTCGACCGCCGAGTTCGGCCGGATGCACGAGCGCATCCGCCAGGCCCCCGTCACGAGCAGCGCGGCGCGGAACTACCTCCGGGTGTTCCTGTCGGGCGCGCACGACGAAACGCCGGACAAGCAGCGCCGGGTGACGATCCCGCCCGCGCTCCGCGCGTACGCGGGCCTCGAGCGGGAGCTCGCGGTCCTCGGCGTCGGCGACCGGGTGGAGATCTGGGACGCGGCCGCCTGGGAGCAGCGTCTCGCCGAGACGGAGGACGCGTACGCGTCCGTCGACGGGGAGGTGGTCCCCGGGATCCTCTGACCCGTGCCTCCCGAGTCCCAGCCGTGACGGGATCCCTGACACACTTCCCCGGTGCCAGGTCGCCCGTCTCCCCGCCCCTGTCACACTTCCCCGGTGCCAGGTGCGGACCACGGATGGGTATCGGGATGAACGGACCGGAGGATCCCGGGGGCCGTCCCTCCACACCGCTCCACGTCCCGGTGCTGCTGGAGACGTCGCTCGACCTGCTCGCGCCGGCGCTGGAGCGTGATCGCCCCACCACCGTCGTCGACGCCACGCTCGGCCTCGGCGGCCACGCGGAGGCCCTGCTCGCCCGGTTCCCGCGCGTCACGCTCATCGGGGTCGACCGCGATCCGGCGGCGCTGCGGCTCGCCGGCGAGCGGCTCGCGCCCTTCGGTGCGCGCTTCCGCCCCGCGCACGCCGTCTACGACCGCATTCCGGAGGTGCTCGACGACCTCGGCGTCGAGGCGGTCGACGGCGCACTGTTCGACCTGGGCGTCTCCTCGATGCAGCTCGACGAGGACGACCGCGGCTTCAGCTACGCGCGCGACGTGCCGCTCGACATGCGGATGGACCCGGGGGAGCCCCGGACCGCCGAGACGATCGTGAACGAGTACGCGGCGAACGACCTCGCCCGGATCTTCCGCGTGTACGGGGAGGAGCGACTCGCCGACCGGTACGCGAGGGCGATCGTGCGGGCCCGCGAGGCCACCCCAGTCCGGGGTTCGGCGGCTCTGGTCGACATCCTCGAGGCCGCGACGCCGGCCGCGCTGAAATCGCGCGGCCACGTGGGCAAACGCGTCTTCCAGGCCCTCCGGATCGAGGTGAACCGCGAGCTCGAGGTGCTCGAGCGGGCGGTCCCGAACGCCCTCGACAGGATCTCCACAGGTGGCCGGATCGTCGTGCTGTCCTACCATTCGTTGGAGGACCGGATCGTCAAACGGGCGCTCGCCGCCCGGACCGTCTCGACCGCCCCGCGAGGGCTCCCGGTCGAGACCGACGAGACGGCCCCCACCTTCCGGATGCTGACGCGGGGCGCACCCAAGGCAGCGGACGCGGAGGTGGAGAGGAACCCGAGGGCCGCATCCGTGCGGCTCCGGGCGGCGGAGCGGATCCGGGGGGATCACCGCACCGCCTGACACGGATGTCGCACAGTTGGGGGACTGTCAATGAGCACCGCGTACGCGTTCGACCCTGTCCGCAGGCCGCTTCCGGCCCGTCCCGTGGAGGCCGCACCGGTCCTCGCGCCGGCGGCGCCGTCGACCGCCGCGGCGCCGCGCGCGCTCCCGCTCGTCCGCCCGAAGGTGCTCGCCGCCTCCGTCGTGCTCGCCGGCGCCGTCTGCGTGATCGTCGCGCAGCTGCTGCTGTCGATCGCCACGGCGGGGAGCGCCTACCGGCTCGCCGAGCTGCAGCAGCGCTCCGACGTGCTCGCGCACCAGCAGCAGGTCGCGGCGGAGGCCCTCGCGGCCGACGCGGCGCCGCAGCGCCTCGCCGCCCGCGCGAAGGCGCTCGGCATGGTGCCGGACGACTCGCCCGCGTACCTCGACGCGAGCACCGGGCGCGTGCTCGGCAGCACCGGTCGCTGAGCCGGGTCGGCGCCGGGCGGAGTGGCGCCCGGGCCGCGCTCGCGTCCTCGCCTAGGTTCGCGGGGATGGACGGGCACCGGCGGCGCGCGCGATGGCGGCCCGCATTCGTCCTCCTCGGCGTCGTGCTGCTCGCGGCGGTCTTCCTCGTCCGGTTGACGGACGTGCAGGTGGTGCAGGCGGACGCGCTCCGCGCCGAGTCGAAGGACCGGCGGAGCATCACGACCGTCCTGCCGGGCCCGCGCGGCGACATCGTCGACGCCTCCGGGACGGTGCTCGCCACGACGGTCACCCGCTACCGCGTCACCGCGGTGCCGTGGATCGCGGCGAAGGGCGGCCGGGTCGCGGCCGACTCGGCGCGGATCGCGAAGGCGCTCGGCGTCGGCGCGGACGGCATCCGCGCGGCGCTGACGGCCGACCCGAAGGCGAGCTACGCCCTGCTCGCGAAGCAGATCAGCTACGAGGCGCTGACCCGGCTGCAGCGGCTCGACCTCGGCTGGCTGTACTACGAGGCCGTGCCGAAGCGGACCTATCCGGCCGGAGCGGTGGCCGGCAACCTGCTCGGGTTCGTCGGCTCGGACCAGACCCCCCTCGCCGGGGTCGAGCGGGGCTACAACGCCTGCCTCGCGGGCACGGACGGCGAGCAGGTGGCGGAGAGCGGCCTCGACGGCACCCCCATCCCCGGCTCGACGGCCGTCGTGAAGGCGGCGAAGCCGGGCGGCCGGGTGCAGCTGACGATCGACCGCGACCTCCAGTACTACACGCAGCAGGTCCTGGCGCAGCGGGCGGAGCAGACGGGCGCCGCCTGGGGCGCGGTCGTCGTCGAGGAGGTCGGCACGGGCCGGCTGCTCGCGGTCGCCGACTGGCCGACCGTGGACCCGAACGACGTCGCGAAGACGGCCGACAGCGACGCCGCCGCGCTCGGCTCCCGCGCCTTCACGGCGCCCTACGAGCCCGGTTCGACGATGAAGGCCGTCACCGCCTCGATGCTGCTCGACGCGGGCGTCGCCACGCCCGGTACGCACGTCGTCGCCCCGTACCGCCTGCGGACCGCGGACGGCGCCGACATCAACGACAGCGAGCAGCACGGGAACGAGCGGCTGACGCTCACCGGGGTGCTGGTGCAGTCGAGCAACACGGGCATCTCGCAGCTCGGCGGCCGGATCTCGGACGAGCGGCGGCTCGCGTACTTGAAGGCGTTCGGGTTCGGCAGCCCCACGGCGGTCGGCTTCGCGGCGGAGGCAGGCGGCAGCTTCGGGGCGGGCCCGGACTGGGATCCGCAGACGCACTACGCGACCATGTTCGGCCAGGGGCTGACGGTCTCCGCGGTGCAGATGGCGAGCGCGTACCAGACCCTCGCGAACGGCGGCGTGCGGCTGCCGGTCCGCCTCGTCGAGTCCTGCCGGAAGGCGGACGGCACGGTCCGACGCGTCGACGACGGATCGCCGACGCGGGTGATCTCGTCCTCCGCGGCCCGTTCGACGGTCAGCATGCTCGAGAACGTCGCGACGAAGGGCTGGCTCGCCGCCGACGTCCGCATCCCGGGGTACCGGATCGGCATCAAGACCGGCACGGCGCAGGAGGTGGACGCCTCCGGCGGGTACTCGAAGAACTACCTCGTGTCGATGGCGGGCGTCGCACCGGCCGACCATCCGAAGTACGTCGTCTACGTCGCGCTGTCGCAGCCGACGAAGCTCAACTCGTCCCAGGCGACCGCGCCGGTGTGGCGGAAGGTGATGGCGCGAGCCCTGCAGACGGGCGGCGTCGTGCCGTCCGGCACCGCCTCGCCGGACCTCCCGGCGTCGTGGTGATCGGGGGCGCCCGGCATCGATCCTCTACGCTGGACCCCCGGCCCTTGGACCAGCGGGAGGTAGCCGGAGTGCAGAAGCCGACGGTCGGACGGACCGCGTCGACGACGAGCAGCCCCCGCCCGTGATCGCGCTCACGCTCGCGGAGATCGCCTCCGCCGTCGACGGCGAGGTGCGCCCCGCCGACGCCGCGGCGACGGTCGTGGACGGCGCCGTGGAGACCGACTCGCGCGAGATCGCGCCGGGCGGGATCTTCGTCGCCCGCCTCGGCGAGGCGATGGACGGCCACGACTTCGCCGCGTCGGCGGTCGAGCGCGGCGCCGCGCTCCTCGTCGTCGAGCGGCCCCTCGACCTCGACGTGCCGCAGGTCGTCGTGCGGGACTCGACGGTCGCGCTGGCCGCCCTCGCGAAGGAGGTCGTCGCCCGCGTGCGCGCCGGCGGCCGGCTGCGGGTGGTCGGCATCACCGGGTCGAACGGCAAGACGACCACGAAGAACCTGCTCCGCGAGATCCTGGGCCGGATCGGCCCGACGGTCGCGTCGCACGCCTCGTTCAACAACGAGGTCGGCGGCCCGATGACGATGCTGCGGATCACCCACGACACCGCCTACCTCGTCGCCGAGATGGGCGCCTCCGCCGCCGGCGACATCGCGCGGCTCGTGCGGCTCGCGAAGCCGGACGTCGGCGTCGTCCTCAAGGTCGGCCTCGCCCACGCGGGCGGCTTCGGCAGCATCGAGGGCACACAGCGCGCGAAGTCCGAGATGGTGACCGACCTCGAGCCGACGGACGTCGCGGTGCTGAACCGGGACGACCCGCGGGTCGCCGCGATGGCGGACGTCACGAAGGCGCGCGTCGCCTGGTTCGGGCTCGCCGCGGACCCGGCCGAGGGCGGCACCACCGCGCTGGACGTCGAGGCGTCCTCCGCCGGCACGACGTTCGAGCTGGTGCTGCCGGGCGGCGAGCGCCGCGCCGTGTCCTTCCGCGTCCTCGGCGAGCACCACGTCTCGAACGCGATGGCGGCTGCCGCCGCCGCGACGGCGCTGGGCGTCGACGCGGACACGGTCGTCGCCGGGCTCGAGGCCGTGGTCCGCGCGGAGCGCTGGCGCATGGAGGTCCTCGTCGCCGAGCCGCTGACGATCGTCAACGACGCCTACAACGCGTCGCCCGACTCGATGGCGGCGGCGCTGAAGGCGCTCGTGCAGATCGCGCCCGGTCGCTCCGTCGCGGTGCTCGGCGCGATGACCGAGCTCGGCGAGTCCGCGGGCGAGGAGCACGACCGCATCGGCCTGCTCGTCGTGCGGCTGAACATCGGGCAGCTGGTCGTCGTCGGTCCGGACGCGAAGCGCATCCATCTCGCCGCGGTCGCGCAGGGCTCCTGGGACGGCGAGAGCGTGTTCGCGGAGACGCAGGAGGAGGCGGAGGCGCTCCTCGCAGACGTCCTCCGGCCGGGCGACACCGTGCTCGTGAAGTCGTCGAACGCGGCGGGCCTCCGACACCTCGGCGACCGGCTCGGCGCGCGGTGGAGCGGGACGGCCTGATGCAGTCCCTCCTCACCGGGGCCGCCGTGTCCCTCCTCTTCACGCTCTTCCTCACGCCGCTGTTCATCCGGCTCTTCCACCGGCTGCAGTGGGGCCAGTTCATCCGCGACGACGGCCCGCGCAGCCACCACGCCAAGCGCGGCACGGCCACCATGGGCGGCGTCGTCTTCATCCTCGCGTCGGTCGTCGGCTACTTCGTCGGGCACCTCAACAACGTGAAGGGCATCACGGCCTCCGGGATGCTCGTGCTCTTCCTCATGGTCGGGCTCGGGCTCGTCGGCTTCACGGACGACCTCCTGAAGACGCGGAACCAGCGCAGCCTCGGCCTCGGCGGCTGGGCGAAGATCGCCGGGCAGGTGATCGTCGCGACGGTCTTCGCGATCCTCGTGCTGCAGTTCCCGAAGACGGCGGTCGGCGCGGGCGGCAACACCTACACGACGACCCCGGCGACGACGAACGTCTCGATCGTGCGCGACCAGTGGTTCGACGGCTCGACGCTGAGCTTCACCGCGCTCTTCGGCGCGACCGTCGGGGTGATCGTCTTCGTCGTCTGGATCTGGCTCATCGTCGCCGCGACGTCGAACGGCGTGAACGTCACCGACGGCCTGGACGGCCTCGCGAGCGGCGCCTCGATCTTCGCGATCGGCTCGTTCGTCATCATCGGCTTCTGGCAGTTCAACCAGTCGTGCTTCAACCGGGCGCTGACCGCGCCGATCAACGTCGCGCTCTGCTACAACGTGCGCGATCCGCTCGACCTCGCGACGGTCGCCGCCTGCATCACCGGGGCGCTCATCGGGTTCCTCTGGTGGAACACGTCGCCCGCGCAGATCTTCATGGGCGACACCGGCTCGCTCGCGCTCGGCGGCGCCCTCGCCGCCCTCGCCGTCCTGTCCCGCACCGAGCTGCTGCTCCTCTTCATCGGCGGCCTCTTCGTCATCGAGCCCGGCTCCGTGATCGTCCAGCGCGTGTACTTCAAGCTCACGCGGGGCAAGCGCATCTTCCTGATGAGCCCGATCCACCATCACTTCGAGCTGAAGGGGTGGGCCGAGGTGACGGTCGTCGTCCGGTTCTGGATCATCGGCGGCCTGCTCGTCGCCGCCGGGGTCGGGCTGTTCTACCTCGAGTGGCTCACGAGGGCCGGATGACCGCGGACCTGGAGACGCTGCACTCCTGGCGTGCGGAGGGCTGGCGCGGGCTGCGCGTCGGCGTGCTCGGCGCAGCGGTCGTCGGCTTCGCGGCCGCTGACACCCTCGTGGAGCTCGGCTGCGAGGTCCTCGTGGTCGGCGAACGGGCGACCGAGGAGCGGACGACCCTGCTCGACGTGATCGGCGCGCGCCTGGAGCTCGGCGACGCGGCCGCGCAGCGCGACGCGCTGGCCGCGTTCGCGCCGGACCTGCTCGTGGTGAGCCCGGGCTTCCACCCCGACGTCCCCGCGCTCGCCTGGGCCGCGGAGGCCGGCGTCCCGGTGCTCGGCGACGTGGAGCTCGCGTGGCGCCTCCGCGACAAGACGGGCACGCCCGCCGAGTGGATCACGATCACCGGCACGAACGGCAAGACGACGACCACGCAGCTGACGACCGCGATGCTCCGCGAGGGCGGCCTCCGCGCCCGGGCGTGCGGCAACATCGGCAGCCCGGTGCTCGACGCGATCCGCGAGCCGGACGGCTGGGACGTGCTCGTCGTGGAGCTGTCCAGCTACCAGCTGCACTGGATGAGCGAGGTGTCGCCCGCGGCGAGCGTCGTGCTGAACATCGCGGACGACCACCTCGACTGGCACGGCTCCGCGGAGGCCTACCGCGCGGCGAAGGGCCGCGTGTACGAGCGCACCCGCGTCGCCTGCGTCTACAACGTCGAGGACCCGGTCACCGAGCAGCTCGTCCGCGACGCCGACGTCGTCGAGGGCTGCCGGGCGATCGGCTTCACCCGCGGGGTGCCCCGCGTCTCCGAGGTCGGGATCGTCGAGGAGGTCCTCGTCGACCGCGCGTTCCTGGACGAGCGGCGCACCTCCGCGCTCGAGCTGACGACCCTCCACGCGCTCGACGAGGCCGGCCTGTCGGCGCCGCACGTCGTCGCGGACGTGCTCGCGGCGTCGGCCCTGGCTCGCGCGGTCGGCGTCGAGCCCCGGGCCATCCGGGACGCGCTCGCCGCCTTCCGCCTCGACGCGCACCGGATCCAGCCCGTCGCGGAGGTCGACGGCGTCCGCTGGATCGACGACTCGAAGGCGACGAACCCGCACGCCGCGGCCGCGTCGCTCGGGGCGTTCGACCGGGTCGTGTGGGTCGCCGGAGGACTCACGAAGGGCGTCGACGTCGCGCCGCTCGTGGAGGCCGTCGCGGCCGCCGACCGCCTCCGCGGCGCGGTCGTGATCGGCCGCGACACTGCCGCGTTCACGGAGGCGCTCGCCCGACACGCGCCGGGCGTCCCCGTCGCGGTCGTGCCCGACGTGGACACTGACCGGGTGATGCCCCTCGCGGTCGAGGCGGCGCGAAGCCTCGCCGGACCCGGGGACGTCGTGCTGCTCGCGCCCGCCGCGGCGTCGATGGACCAGTTCACCGATTACGCGGACCGGGGAGACCGGTTCGCGGCCGCCGTGCGCGCGCTGCCGCAGGGGGGCGCAGCACGGACGGAGTGAGGCCGATGGACACCGCACCCGAGGCCGGGACGGGCAACCCCGTCGTCCGGCTCCCGGTCGCCCGCCGGCCGATCGTGCAGCGCATCGCGCTGCCGTCGCTCAGCGCGGTCGGCGGCGGCGACGCCCTCGCCCTCGGCGCCCTCACCCTGTTCCTCGTCGGGTTCGGCCTCGTCATGGTGCTCTCGTCGTCGAGCGTCGAGGCCTCCGTCAAGGGCGACCCCTACGGCGACTTCACGACGCAGGGGCTCGCGGCGCTCGTCGGCGCGGGCGGGATGCTCGCGCTCGCGACGCGGCTGCCGACGACGTGGCTGCCGCGTCTGGCGCCGGTCGCGTTCCTCGTCGCCGTCGGCCTCCAGCTGCTGACGGCGCTCACGCCGCTCGGGACGAACATCGGCGGCAACCAGAACTGGATCCGCATCGGCGGCGCCAGCGTGCAGCCGTCCGAGTTCGTGAAACTCACGCTGGTGCTCACCCTCGCGTCGTTCTTCTCGCGCCGACCGGGCGAGCTGCTCGGCCTCAAGGGGCTCGTGCCGGTCTTCGTCATCGGCGCGCTCGGGATCGGATCGGTGTACCTCGGCGGCGACCTCGGCACCACGCTGATCCTCACGCTCATCGTCGCCGCGGCGCTCTGGTTCGGGCAGGTGCGCCTGCGCGTGCTCGTCCTGCCCGCGGTCCTCGCGCTCACGGCCCTCGCCGTCTTCGCGCAGGCGAACGGCTCCCGGACGAGCCGCCTCGCGGCCTGGCAGCACGGCTGCACCGACCTCCTCGGCACGTGCTGGCAGACGACGCAGGCGCAGTGGGCGCTCGCGAACGGCGGTCTCACCGGCGTCGGCATCGGCAACTCGGTGTCGAAGTGGTTCTGGCTGCCGGAGGCCGACAACGACTTCATCGCCGCGATCATCGGCGAGGAGACCGGGCTGCTCGGGCTCGGTGTGCTGCTCGCCTGCTTCGTGGCGATGGCCGTCGTGCTGCTCCGCATCTCGACCCGCACGCACGACCGCTTCACGCGGGCGGCGGCCGGCATGACGCTCGCGTGGCTCGTCGGGCAGGCGTTCGCGAACATCGCGGTCGTCGTCGGCGTGGCCCCCGTGTTCGGCGTGCCGCTGCCGTTCGTGTCCGCCGGCGGCTCGTCGCTCCTCGCGAACTTCGCCGTCGTCGGCTGCCTGATGGCGCTCGCCGACCGGCCGGTCACCCGGCCCGCGGTGCGCCCCGTCGTGAACCCGGCGCACCCGTCCGCCCGGTCGCGCCTGGCGGGCGTCCGATGACGCGCTGGCTGCTCGCGGGCGGCGGCACCGGCGGCCACGTCAACCCGCTCCTCGCGGTCGCCGACCGGCTCGTGGCGGAGGGCGACGAGGCGCTCGTGCTCGGCACGGCGGAAGGCCTCGAGTCCCGGCTCGTCCCGGAGCGCGGGTACGAACTCCTCGTCATCCCGCGGGTGCCCTTCCCGCGCCGGCTGAACGGCGCCGCGCTGCGCTTCCCCGGTGCGGTCACCGGCTCGATCGCCCTGACCGGGCGCTACCTCGCGGATCGCGGGATCGACGGCGTCATCGGCTTCGGCGGCTACGCGGCCGCGCCCGCCTACCTCGCGGCGCGCCGGCGCGGCGTGGCGTTCGCGATCCACGAGCAGAACGCGAAGCCGGGGATGGCGAACCGGCTCGGCGCGCGGATGACCCGCGCCGTCGGCGTCACGTTCCCGGACACCCCGCTGCCGCACGCCGTCCGCGTCGGCATGCCGCTGCGCCGCGAGATCGCGGACCTCGACCGCGCGGCCCTGCGAGCGGAGGCGCGCTCGTTCTTCGGCTTCGACCCGGCGCGACCGGTGCTGCTCGTCACGGGCGGCTCGCTCGGCGCCCGGCAGCTGAACCGCGCCGTGGTCGGCAACGCGGCGGCCCTGCTCGCGGCCGGCTGGCAGGTGCTGCACCTCGCGGGCGGCCGCAACGAGGAGCCGGACCCGGGCCTCGACGGGTACCGGATGCTCGCCTACTGCGATCGCATGGACCTCGCGCTCGCGGCCGCCGAGCTCGCGGTGTCCCGCGCCGGCGCCTCCACGGTCAGCGAGCTGTCGGCCCTCGGGCTGCCCGCGGTCTACGTGCCGTACGCGGTGGGCAACGGCGAGCAGCGCTTCAACGCCGCAGGCGTGGTCGCGGCCGGGGGAGCCGTGCTCGAGGAGGACGCCGCGTTCACGCCGCAGCGGTTCGCGGAGGTCGTCCTCCCGCTGCTGCGCTCCCCGGAGCGGATCGCGGCGATGGCGGAGGCCGCGACCGGCGACGGCGTGCGGGACGGCGCCGAGCGCATGACGCGCCTGGCCCGCGCCGGGCTGGACGGGAGCGCCCGCGTACCCTCGGGCGCATGACGATCAAGCCGGATCTCACCGTCCCGATCCCGGACCGGCTCGACCGGGTCCACTTCGTCGGCATCGGCGGCTCGGGGATGAACGGCATCGCGAAGCTGTTCCTGGCGCGGGGCGCGACGGTCAGCGGCTCGGACCGCACGCGCAACGCCTACACCGACGCGCTCCGCGACGCGGGCGCGACCGTCTTCATCGGGCACGACGCGGGGAACCTCGGCGACGTCGACGCGATCGTCGTCACGAGCGCGCTCTGGCCGGACAACCCGGAGCTGCTGGAGGCGCGGCGCCGCGGGGTGCCCGTGCTGCACCGCTCCCACGCGCTGAAGGCGCTGATCGGCGCGGACCGCCTGGTCGCCGTCGCCGGCGCGCACGGCAAGACGACGACGACCGGGATGATCGCGGTCGCGCTCGACGCGCTCGGCGCCGACCCGTCCTTCGTCGACGGCGGCACGATCAAGGACTTCGGCACGTCGTCCCGGATCGGCGGCGGCGACGTCTTCGTCGTCGAGGCGGACGAGTCGGACGGCTCCTTCCTGCTCTACGAGACCGCGATCGCCCTCGTGCTCAACGTCGATGCCGACCACCTCGACCACTACGGCACGGAGGAGGCGTTCGACGACGCGTTCGTCGCGTTCGGGTCGAAGGCGGCGGAGCTGCTCGTGATCAACGCGGACGACGCCGGCGCGCGACGGGTGCGGGAGCGCATCGCGGACCGCGCCGTGCGCACCTACGGCGAGGCGGCGGACGCGGACGTCCGGGTCACCGAGGTGACCACGGACGGCGCGGCCGCGGGCGTGCTGACGGCGGACGGGGCGACGGCGCGCCTCCGCCTGAAGGTGCCGGGCCGGCACAACGTCGTGAACGCCGCGGGCGCCGTCGCCGTGCTCCTCGGGCTCGGCTTCGGGCTGCAGGAGTCGGCCGACGCGGTCGCGCGCTTCGGCGGCACCGGCCGCCGCTTCGACCTGCAGGCCCGCGTCGACGGCATCAGCGTCTACGACGACTACGCGCACCTGCCCGCCGAGGTCGACGCCGCGCTCACCGCGGCCCGCACGGTGGTGGGAGACGGGCGGATCATCGCCGTCCACCAGCCGCACCTGTACTCGCGGACGCAGGCCATGGCCGGCCGGTTCGCGGAGGTGCTCGAGCGCACCGCCGACCACACCGTCGTGCTCGACGTGGACGGGGCCCGCGAGGACCCCGTCCCGGGCGTGACGGGCGCGCTCGTGGTCGACCGCTTCCAGGACCCGTCGCACGTCGACTACGCCCCGGACTGGGCGGAGGCCGCCGACCTCGTCGCCCGCCTCGCGCGGCCGGGCGACTTCGTCGTCACGCTCGGCTGCGGCTCCGTCTACCGCATCGTCCCGCAGCTGCTCGAGGCGCTCGGCGACCGGACGCCCGCTCGATGAGCCGGCCCCCGGCCGGGCTCGGCGCCCCGGTCCGGCCGCCGGCGATGCCGCAGCGCACGGCTCCCGTGCGCCCGCTGCATCCCGAGCGCGCCCTGCCGGTGCCGCCGCCCCCGCGAGACGACCGCCGTGCGATCCGCGCGGCGGTGCGCGCGCGGCGCCGCGCCGAGGCGGCCGAGCGCCGCCGGCCGACTGCACTCCGGCACCCGCGCGCGCTCGCGGGCGGGGCCGTCGGCGTGCTCGTCCTGCTCGTCGGGCTGCCGCTCCTCCTCGCGTTCGGTCCCGTGTTCCCCGTCCGCACCATCGCCGTGACGGGCGTCTCCGGCGGCCTGGCCGACACCGTCCGGTCCGCGCTCCGGGGTCAGCTCGGCCGCCCCGTCGCCCTCGTCGAGGACCGGGACGTCGCGGCGGCGCTCGCGCGCGTGCCCGCCGTCGAGCGGTTCGCCCTCGTGCGCCGCCCACCCGGCACGCTCGAGGTCGCGGTCGTCCCGCGCGTCGCCGTGGTGCAGCAGCGCACGGCCGCCGGCTGGGCGCGGCTGGACGCGGCGCACGTGACCGTGTCCGTCGAGCCGGACCCGTCGGGTGCGCTGCCCGTGCTGACCGTCCCGGCCGGGACGCCTGCCGGCGCCTACGCGTCCGTCGTCGCGGCGCTCGACGCCCTGCGCCGCTCCGACCCGCCCGTCACCGCCGTCCGGCTCGCCAGCGCCGACGACGTCGAGCTGACCCTGCGCGGCGGGCTGCTCGTGCGCTGGGGCGGCCCGGAGCACGGTGCGGCCAAGGCCGAGGCGCTGGACGCGGCGCTGCGCCGGGCCGCGAAGGGCGCGACGGAGGTCGACGTCTCGTCCCCCGGTGTGGTGCTCACGCGCTGACGCGCGGACCCGCCCGGTCGGCGCGTCGGGGACCCCGGACGGGGGAGAGCGCCTACCGTCGAGCCAGCGGAATCCCGCGATGAGCAGGAGTTTCACCCTCAAGTAGAGGTTGAAGCAACGCCACCGAGACCCACCGGAAGGCCCACGTGTCCTCGAACCAGAACTACCTCGCGGTCATCAAGGTCGTCGGCGTCGGCGGCGGCGGCGTCAACGCCGTCAACCGGATGATCGAGCTCGGCCTCCGCGGCGTCGAGTTCGTCGCGATCAACACGGACGCGCAGGCGCTCCTCCTCTCCGACGCCGACGTGAAGCTCGACGTCGGCCGGGAGCTGACCCGCGGCCTCGGCGCGGGCGCGGACCCGGAGGTCGGCCGCCGCGCCGCCGAGGACCACGCGGAGGAGATCGAGGAGGCGCTCGCGGGCGCCGACATGGTGTTCGTCACCGCGGGGGAGGGCGGCGGTACCGGTACCGGCGGCGCGCCCGTCGTCGCCCGCATCGCGAAGTCGATCGGCGCGCTCACCATCGGCGTCGTGACGAAGCCGTTCGCGTTCGAGGGCAAGCGCCGCCTCCAGCAGGCCGAGCGCGGCGTGCAGTCGCTCGCGAACGAGGTCGACACGCTCATCGTCGTGCCGAACGACCGGCTGCTCGAGATCAGCGACCGCGGCATCTCCATCGTCGAGGCGTTCGCGACGGCCGACCAGGTGCTCCTCGCGGGCGTCCAGGGCATCACGGACCTCATCACGACGCCCGGCCTCATCAACCTCGACTTCGCGGACGTGAAGAGCGTCATGCAGGGCGCGGGCAGCGCCCTCATGGGCATCGGCTCGGCCAGGGGAGCGGACCGGGCGATCAAGGCCGCGGAGCTCGCGGTGGCGTCGCCGCTGCTCGAGGCATCGATCGACGGCGCGCACGGCGTGCTGCTCTCGATCCAGGGCGGCTCGAACCTCGGGATCCTCGAGATCAACGACGCGGCCCGCCTCGTGCAGGAGGCCGTGCACCCGGAGGCGAACATCATCTTCGGCGCGGTCATCGACGACACCCTCGGCGACGAGGTGCGCGTCACCGTGATCGCCGCCGGGTTCGACGGCGAGAACTTCCGGGAGAAGCGCGACGCGCGACGCAGCAACTTCGTGGACGCGGGCCGCCCGGCGACGGGCGCCGTCGCCGCGGCCGGCGCTCCCGCCGCGGCTGCAGCGCCTGCCACGGCGCCCGCAGCGGTGCAGAAGCCCTCGACGGCGGCCGACCACAACACGACCGGCTCGCACGAGTGGCAGCTCGTCGCCGACTCGACGACGCTCACCCAGACGAGCGACCTCGACTACGGCGACGACGACGACGATCTCGACATTCCGGAGTTCCTGCGCTGAGTCCATCGCCGCGCCGCCGCTGCGGCGCGGTTGCGCTGCTGCGCAGCGCCCTGCACGGGCGCTGCGCTTCGCAGCGGTGTCACGCCCCTCGCCGGCTCGTGCCCTCGGGACGCCGCTCGCGCGTGTGCCGTCCGCGACCCGCAGTACCGTCGAGCCTCGTGACCGAGCTCGCCGACCGCCTCCACGGGGTGCAGCAGCGGATCGCCGCCGCCGCGCGCGCCGCCGACCGCGACCCGGCGGAGGTCACCCTCGTCGTCGTCACGAAGTTCCAGCCCGTCGACCTGCTCCAGGAGCTGTACGACCTCGGGGTCCGCGACTTCGGCGAGAGCCGCCATCCGGAGGCGCGCGACAAGGCCGCCGCGCTGCCCGACGACGTCGTCTGGCACTTCATCGGGCAGCTGCAGACGAACAAGGCGAGACAGGTCGCGAAGTACGCCGACGTGATCCATTCCGTCGACCGGATCGAATTGATCGAGGCGCTCGACGGACGAGAACTCGACGTCCTCCTGCAGGTCGATCTCGGCATTCCCGAAGGTGGCTCGGAGGGCCCCAGTCGTGGGGGTGCGAAACCCTCCGCCATTCCCTTCCTCGCTGGCCGGATCGTCGAATCCGACGGCCTCCGACTCCGCGGGGTGATGACGGTCGCACCGCTCGGGATGCCCGTCGTTCCGGCCTTCTCGGCCCTCCGGATGGTCTCGGAGCGGGTGCGCGGAGTCGCTCCCGACGCGTCCTGGATATCGGCCGGCATGTCCGGCGACTTCCGCGAGGCGATCGCCGCCGGCGCGACACACGTGCGGATCGGCTCGGCCGTCACTGGCCCGAGAAGCACAGGGCTGTAATACTCGTTCCGGGCGGCACCGCGGGGGGTGTGTGCGCAGCCCGTGGAGGATTCCATGTCGAACCCCATTCGCAAGTCGATGGTGTGGCTCGGCCTCGCGGACGACCAGTACGACTACGCGGAGCCGGTCGAGCCGGTGGCGCCGTACGTGCAGCCGGTCGTCACGCGCGCGCAGGTGACGCCGCTGCCGCGGCGGGTCGCGAAGGCGGCGGTGCCGGAGATGAACGAGATCCTGACCGTGCACCCGCGGCAGTACCGCGACGCGCAGCAGATCGCCGAGCACTTCCGCGACGGCACGCCCGTGATCATCAACCTGACGCAGATGACGGAGGCGGAGGCGCGGCGGCTCGTCGACTTCGCGTCCGGGCTCTCGACCGGCCTGCGCGGCCGGATCGAGCGCGTCACGAGCAAGGTGTTCCTGCTCTCGCCGGAGCACATCACGGTGTCGGGCGAGGAGCCCGCGAACGTCACGTCGGACCTCGACGCGACGTTCACCGGCTGACCCGATCAGCGGGTGACCGGCGCCCGTCGGCGCCGGTCACCGCGATACTGGATCCCGTGGAGTCCGGACGATGAGCCCGATCGGCCTCGTCGGCGCGGTCGCGTACGTCGTCCTGCTGGTGTACTTCTTCGCGCTCTGGGCGCGCTTCATCCTCGACCTCGTGCAGGCCTTCAGCGAGAGCTGGCGGCCGCGCGGGGTCGTCCTGGTGCTCGCGGAGGCCGCGTACACGGCGACCGACCCGCCGATCAAGGCGGTCCGCCGCGTGCTGCCGCCGCTCAGGATCGGCCAGTTCGCGCTCGACTTCGGGTTCACGATCGTGATGTTCGCGGTCATCGTGCTGATGTACGTCGCGATCGCCGTCCAGGCCCTCTGAGCCCGGCCATAGCACGTCGGCCCGCGACACGCGGAGCGGCCGCTCACCCCCGGAAACGGGGTCGTCGGGGTCGGATCCGCGCTAGCCTCTCCTGCACCGCAATCCAGCAGCCCCGCAGAGAACCATGAAGGTGGGACCATGGCCCTCACGCCTGAAGACGTCGTCAACAAGCGATTCCAACCGACGAAGTTCCGTGAGGGCTACGACCAGGACGAGGTCGACGACTTCCTGGACGAGGTCGTCGTCGAGCTCCGCCGCCTCGGCCAGGAGAACGAGGACCTCCGCCAGCGCCTGATCGCCAGCGAGTCCCGGATCGCGGAGCTGCAGCGCTCCTCCGCGCCGGTGACGGGCGAGCAGCCCTCGCAGGCGCCGATCGCGCAGCTCAGCTACCCGACGGCCCAGACCGACGTCGGCGCGGTCGACCCGTCGAACACGAACAACCTGCTCCAGCTCGCGCGCCGGCTCCACGAGGAGCACGTGCGGGAGGGCGTCGAGAAGCGCGACGCGCTCATCGCCGAGGGGCACGCCACGGCGGCCCGCGTCGTCGCCGACGCCGAGGCGAAGCAGCGCTCCCAGATGGGCACGCTCGACCAGGAGCGTGCGCTCCTCGAGCACCGCATCGACGAGCTGCGCGCTTTCGAGCGCGAGTACCGCCAGAAGCTGAAGGGCCACATCGAGGGCCTGCTCCGCGAGCTCGACGCCTCGAACGTCGTCACCGCGGGCACCGGCTCCTACGGCAGCGTCGGCGTGCCGACGCCGTCCGGCTTCCAGGGCTTCGGTGGCAACTGACCCGAACGGACCCGACGGGGCGTCGCCGGTGACGGCGGCGCCCCGTTCCGCGTCCGCTCCCGTCCGTCCCGGCGTGCTTGCACTGCTCGTCGCCGTGGCCGTCGCCGTCCTGACGGCCGACCAGGTCGTCAAGGCCTGGGTCGTCGCGACGCTCCCGGAGGGCGTCCCGCACCCGGTCATCGGGAACCTGCTGATCTTCGAGCACGTCGCCAACCCCGGCGCGGCGTTCTCCCTCGCGACGGGCGCCACCTGGGTGTTCTCGATCATCGCCGTCGCGGTGGTCGTCTTCCTCGTCTGGTTCGCTCGGCGCATCCGGTCGGTGGCGTGGGGCGTGCTCTTCGGGCTGCTGCTCGGCGGCACGCTCGGCAACCTGACGGACCGCCTCACCCGCCCGCCGGGCTTCGGCGTCGGCCACGTGGTCGACTTCATCCTCGTGCCGTGGCTGCTGCCCGCCATCTTCAACCTGGCGGACTCGGCGATCGTGATCTCGATGTGCCTGTTCGTGCTGCTGACCCTGCTCGGCCGCGGCATCGACGGCTCCAGGCGCCCGGCGCGGTCGAAGGGCTGAGGTGCCCGAGCGACTGCTGCCCGTGCCCGACGGCCTCGCCGGGGAACGGGTCGACGCCGGCCTGGCGAAGCTCCTCGGCCTGTCCAGGACCAAGGCGGCGGCGATCGCGGACGAGGGCGGCGTGGAGGTCGACTTCAGGCCCGTCGGCCGCTCGGACCGGCTCGCCGCCGGCGCGCTGCTGTCGGTCCGGTGGGAGGAGCCGTCGGCCGCTCCGGTCGAGCCGATCGCCGTGCCGGGGCTCGACGTCGTGTTCGAGGACGACGACCTGATCGTCGTCGACAAGCCCGCCGGCGTCGCGGCGCATCCGTCGCCCGGGTGGCTGGGGCCGACCGTCGTCGGCGGCCTCGCCGCCGCCGGGGTGCGCGTCAGCACCTCCGGCGCCGCCGAGCGGGCGGGGATCGTCCACCGGCTGGACGCCGGCACGAGCGGGCTCATGGTCGTCGCGAAGAGCGAACCCGCCTACACGGCGCTGAAGCGCGCGTTCAAGGAGCGCACGGTGGACAAGGTGTACCTCGCGCTGGCACAGGGGCACCCGGACCCGACGTCGGGCACCATCGACGCGCCGATCGGGCGCCACCCGAAGGCCGACTACCGGTTCGCCGTCGTGTCGGACGGGCGTCCGTCCGTCACCCACTACGACACGCTGGAGGCGTTCCGCGCGGCGACCCTGCTCGAGGTCCATCTCGAGACCGGCCGGACCCACCAGATCCGCGTCCACTTCGCCCACCTCCGGCACCCGCTCGTCGGCGACACCATGTACGGCGCCGACCCGGGTCTCGCCCAGCGCCTCGGCGTCGAGCGGCAGTGGCTGCACGCGGCCCGGCTCGGGTTCGCGCATCCGGGGACGGGGGAGGCGGTCGAGTTCGAGAGCCCGCTGCCCGCCGATCTGCAGCACGCGCTCGACCTGCTCGCGGAGTAGGCGTGGCGGCGGCTCGGGCGACCGTCTGGATCGGCGGGGGCAGCGGCGCCGGGAAGTCGACCGTCGCCCGCATCCTCGGCGAGCGGCACGGCCGGCCGGTCGTCCACACCGACGAGTCCCTGCACGAGCACGCGACGGCGTCGGCCGGCGATCCGGCGGTCGACGCGTTCGTGCGGATGTCGATGGACGAGCGCTGGGTCGACCGTCGGCCGGGGGAGATGCTCGCGACGTTCCCCTGGTTCGCGGGCGCGGCGTTCGACCTGCTGCTGCGGGACCTGCCGCGCGGTCCCCTGGTCGTGGAGGGCTTCCGGCTCCTGCCGGGCTTCGTCCGCCGCTTCGTCGAGCTCGGCGACCGGGCGGTCTGGCTGCTGCCGACGCCGGAGCAGCGGGCGCGTGCGTTCGCCGGCCGCGCCGCCGAGGGCCGCGCCTTCTGGGAGCGGACCCGCGACCCGGCGCGGGCCCTCGCGAACGTGCTCGAGCGCGACCGGCTGTTCACGGAGGTCCTCCGCGACCAGTGCGCCGTGCTCGGGCTCCCGGTCGTCGACGTGGACGGGTCCGAGGGCGCCGAGGCGGTCGCGGACCGGGTCGAAGGGCTGCTCGGACCGCTCGGCTGAACGGCCGCCGCGCCCGGCCCGGAGGGCGAATCGCGGCTCGATCAGGCGACACTGCCACTGTCCGAGGGCGCCGCTAACGTCCTCCCACGATGGGCGCCTCCGACAGCTTCGTACACCTCCACGTGCACTCCGAGTACTCGATGCTCGACGGTGCCGCACGACTCGGCGACATGCTCGGCGAGGCCGCGAAGCAGGGCATGCCCGCGATCGCGATCACGGACCACGGCAACACGTTCGGTGCGTTCGACTTCTGGAAGCAGTCGCAGCAGCACGGCGTGAAGGCGATCATCGGTACCGAGGCGTACCTGACGCCGGGCACGCACCGCGGCGACAAGACGCGCATCCGGTGGGGCGACGGCGGCGGCGACGACGTGTCGGGCTCGGGCGCCTACACGCACATGACGCTGCTCGCCGAGACGACGCAGGGGCTCCACAACCTCTTCAAGCTGTCGTCGCGCGCGTCCATCGAGGGCTACTACTTCAAGCCGCGCATGGACCGCGAGCTGCTGCACGAGCACCACGAGGGCCTCATCGCCACGACCGGCTGTCCCGGCGGCGAGGTCCAGACGCGGCTGCGCCTCGGGCAGTGGGACGAGGCGGTCGAGGCCGCGGCGGAGTTCCGCGACATCTTCGGGAAGGACAACTTCTTCGTCGAGCTGATGGACCACGGCATCTCCGTGGAGCGGCGGGTGCAGCAGGACCTGCTCCGGCTGGCGAAGGAGCTCTCGCTGCCGATCGTCGCGACGAACGACCTCCACTACACGCACGCGGAGGACGCGAAGAGCCACGCGGCGCTGCTCTGCGTCCAGTCCGGCTCGACGCTCGACGACCCGAACCGCTTCAAGTTCGACGGCGACGAGTACTACTTGAAGACGGCCGCGGAGATGCGGCACATCTTCCGCGACCTGCCGGAGGCCTGCGACAACACGCTCGTCATCGCGGAGCGGTGCGAGATCGAGTTCGACACCTCGGCGAACTACATGCCGCGCTTCCCGGTGCCGGAGGGGGAGACGGAGGACTCCTGGTTCGTCAAGGAGGTCGATCGCGGGCTCGAGGTCCGATACCCGGACGGCATCCCGGACGCGGTGCGCAAGCAGGCCGAGTACGAGAAGTCGGTCATCCTCCAGATGGGCTTCCCCGGGTACTTCCTCGTCGTCGCGGACTTCATCAACTGGTCGAAGAACCACGGCATCCGGGTCGGCCCGGGCCGCGGCTCCGGCGCCGGGTCGATGGCGGCGTACGCGATGCGGATCACCGACCTCGACCCGCTCGTCCACGGCCTGATCTTCGAGCGGTTCCTCAACCCGGACCGCGTCTCGATGCCCGACTTCGACGTGGACTTCGACGAGCGTCGGCGCGACGAGGTGCTGAAGTACGTCACCGACAAGTACGGCGACGACCGCGTCAGCCAGATCGTGACCTACGGCACGATCAAGGCGAAGCAGGCGCTGAAGGACTCGGGTCGCGTGCTCGGCTTCCCCTTCGGGATGGGGGAGAAGCTCACGAAGGCGATGCCGCCCGCGATCATGGGCAAGGACATCTCGCTGTCCGGCATCTTCGACCCGAAGGACAAGCGCTACAAGGAGGCCGGCGACATCCGGGCCGTCATCGAGATGGACCCGGAGGCCAAGACGGTCTTCGACACCGCGCTCGGGCTCGAGGGCCTGAAGCGGCAGTGGGGCGTCCACGCCTGCGGCGTGATCATGTCGAGCGTCCCGCTCACCGATGTGATCCCGATCCAGCGCCGCGAGCAGGACGGCCAGATCGTCACGCAGTTCGACTACCCGGCGTGCGAGGCGCTCGGGCTGATCAAGATGGACTTCCTGGGCCTCCGCAACCTCACGATCATCGAGGACGCGCTCGACAACATCCAGGCGAACCGGGGGCACCGCCCCGTGCTCGAGGACCTGCCGCTCACCGACGAGCTGACGTACAAGCTGCTCGCCGCGGGCGACACCCTCGGGGTGTTCCAGTTCGACGGCGGCCCGATGCGGTCGCTGCTCCGGCTCATGAAGCCGGACAACTTCGAGGACATCTCCGCCGTCGGTGCGCTCTACCGCCCGGGCCCGATGGGTGCGAACTCGCACACGAACTACGCGCTCCGGAAGAACGGGCTGCAGGAGATCGTCCCGATCCACCCGGAGCTCGCGGAGCCCCTGAAGGACGTGCTCGGCACCACCTACGGCCTGATCGTCTACCAGGAGCAGGTGATGGCGATCGCGCAGAAGCTCGCCGGTTTCAGCCTGGGACAGGCGGACATCCTCCGCCGCGCCATGGGCAAGAAGAAGAAGGCGGAGCTGGACAAGCAGTTCGCCGGCTTCAAGGCGGGCATGAACGAGCGCGGCTACTCCGACGAGGCCGTGAACACGCTCTGGGACATCCTGCTGCCGTTCTCCGACTACGCCTTCAACAAGGCGCATTCGGCCGCCTACGGCGTGCTGTCCTACTGGACCGGGTACCTCAAGGCGCACTACCCGGCCGAGTACATGGCCGCGCTGCTCACCTCCGTCGGGGACGCGCGCGACAAGCTCGCCGTCTATCTCAACGAGTGCCGCCGGATGGGCATCAAGGTCCTGCCGCCGGACGTGAACGAGTCAATCGGCTTCTTCGCGGCCGTCGGCGAGGACATCCGCTTCGGCATGGGCGCGATCCGCAACGTCGGCGCGAACGTCGTCGAGCAGATCATCGCGGCGCGGGAGGAGAAGGGCCGCTTCACGTCCTTCCACGACTTCCTGAAGAAGGTGCCGCTCGGCGTCGCGAACAAGCGCACGGTCGAGTCGCTCATCAAGGCCGGCGCGTTCGACACGCTCGGGTCGACCCGCCGGGCGCTCCTCGAGATCCACGAGGCCGCCGTCGACATGAGCGTGAAGGACAAGCGCGCCGAGGCGAACGGCGACTTCGGGTTCGACTTCGACAGCCTGTTCGATGAGCCGCAGGAGACCGCGCAGGTCCCGCCGAAGCCGGAGTGGTCGAAGAAGCAGAAGCTCGCGTTCGAGCGGGAGATGCTCGGGCTCTACGTGTCCGACCACCCGCTCGCGGGCCTCGAGACCGTGCTCGCGAAGCACGCGTCGACGTCCATCGCCGACCTGCTCGCCCTCGAGACGCCGCCCGACGGGGAGCAGGTCACCCTGGCGGGGCTCGTCACCGAGGTGCAGCACCGCGTCGCCCGGAACTCCGGCAACCAGTACGGCATCGTTCAGATCGAGGACTTCGGCGGCACGGTCAGCGTGATGTTCCTCGGCAAGGCGTACCAGGAGTTCGCGCCCGCGCTCGTCGCGGACAGCGTCGTGGTCGTCCGGGGTCGGGTCTCGGCCCGGGACGACGGCATCAACATCCACGCGAACAGCGTCTTCACGCCGGACCTCGGCACCTCCGGCGGGTCCGGGCCGATCATGATCACGCTGCCGGACGTGCGCGCGACGACGGCGACCGTGAAGTCGCTGTCCGACGTGCTCATCCGCAACTCCGGCGAGACCGAGGTGCGCCTCCGGCTCACGAAGGGCGAGACGGCGCGGGTGTTCGAGATCCCGTTCCCGGTGCGCGTGACCGCGGACCTGTACGGCGAGCTGAAGAGCCTCCTCGGCCCCGCCTGCGTCTGATCGGTAGGCTCGTCGACCGTGCTGCGGACCATCGATCTGCGGGGGAGCGCGCTCGACGCCGCGACCATCCGCGCCGCCCTGCCCCGACCGGCTGACGACCCCGGCAGCGTGCAGGCGGACGTCGTCGCGCTCATCGACGACGTGCGCGCCCGCGGCGAGGCGGCGCTGCTCGAGCAGGCCGACCGCTTCGACGGGGGTCGGCCGCCGGCGATCCGGGTGCCCGTCGAGGAGATCGTCGCGGCGGAGCGGGCGCTGCCGCCGGACATCCGGGCGGCGCTCGAGATCACGATCGAGCGCGTGCGTGCCGCGAGCCGGGCGCAGCTCTCCGAGCCGACCACGACGCACCTCGGGGACGGCGCCTCGATCCTGCAGCGCTGGCTGCCGGTGCGCCGCGTCGGCCTCTACGTGCCGGGCGGCCGCGCGGTCTACCCGTCCAGCGTCGTCATGAACGTGGTGCCCGCGCAGGTGGCCGGCGTCCGGGCGATCGCGGTGGCGACGCCGGCGCAGCGGGACCAGGGCGGGCGCGCCCACCCGGTCGTCCTCGGCGCCGCCGGGCTGCTCGGCGTGCACGAGGTCTACGTCATGGGCGGATCCGGTGCCGTCGGCGCCCTCGCGCACGGCGTGCCGGGGATCGGCCTCGAGCCCGTCGACGTCGTGACGGGCCCGGGCAACGTCTACGTCGCCGCCGCCAAGCGCGCGGTGGCGGGGGTCGTCGGCATCGACTCCGAGGCCGGCCCGACCGAGATCGTCGTGATCGCGGACGACTCCGCGGACCCGGAGCTCGTCGCCGCCGACCTCATCAGCCAGGCCGAGCACGACGTGCTCGCCGCGGCGGTGCTCGTCACCGACTCGCCGAGCCTCGCCGCCGCCGTCGACGAGGCGGTCGTCCGCCGCGCCGCGGCGACGTTCCACGCCGACCGTGTGCGCACGTCCCTGACGGCGCGGCAGTCCGGGATCCTCCTCGTCGACGACCGCGCCGCGGCGGTCGCGGTGAGCAACGCGTACGCGCCGGAGCACCTCGAGGTGCAGACGGTCGACCCCTGGTCCCTCGTCGCGGACTTGACGGAGGCCGGCGCGGTCTTCGTCGGCGCCGGCACGCCCGTGAGCCTCGGCGACTACGCCGCGGGCTCGAACCACGTGCTGCCGACCGGTGGCACGGCGCGGTTCGCCGCCGGTCTCTCCGTACGGCCGTTCCTCCGCCAGCAGCAGGTCGTCGACTACTCGCTCGAGGCCCTGCGCGCGGCCCGCCCGGTCGTGCGCGCCCTCGCCGACGCGGAGGGCCTGCCCGCCCACGGCGACGCCGTGGACGCCCGCTTCGCCTGACCGCATGCGACCGAGCGGAGCGCACAGGACCTGATCACCGCGGAATCACACCGCTGTCATTCGTCCCGCGCCACCGGTAGGATCGATCGCGAGATGCACTGCCCCTTCTGCCGGAATCCGGACACCAGGGTCGTCGACTCCCGCGTGAGCGACGACGGCCTCGCCATCCGCCGGCGCCGGCAGTGCCCCAACTGCGGCCGACGCTTCTCCACCACGGAGACCGCGAGCCTGTCCGTCATCAAGCGGAACGGCGTGCTCGAGCCGTTCAGCCGCGACAAGGTCGTCGCCGGCGTGCGCAAGGCGTGCCAGGGCCGGCCGGTGACCGATTCCGACCTCGCGCTGCTCGCGCAACGGGTGGAGGAGACGATCCGGCAGACCGGCGCCAGTCAGATCGAGGCGAACGACATCGGCCTCGCCGTGCTCCCGCCGCTCCGCGAACTCGACGAGGTCGCGTACCTCCGCTTCGCGAGCGTCTACCAGGGCTTCACCTCGCTCGACGACTTCGAGGCGGCCATCACGCTGCTGCGCGTCGAGAACTCGTCGCCCAAGGGCGCCTGAGCGCACCCGTGGGAGTCGTCGAGCGGGCCTACCGCGCCCTGTTCCGCGTCGTGCTGATGCGCATGGACCCGGAGGCCGCGCACCACGCGGCGGTGGTCGTCATCCGCGCGCTCGGCGCCGCACCCGTCGTCGCCGACGCGGTCCGCCGGCGCACCACCGCTATCGGGACACCGGTCACCGCGATGGGCGTGCGCTTCCCGACGCCGTTCGGCCTCGCCGCCGGGTTCGACAAGAACGCGATCGCGGTCCGCGGGCTCGGCGCGCTCGGGTTCGGGCACATCGAGATCGGCACCGTCACCGCGAAACCGCAGCCGGGCAACCCGGCGCCCCGACTGTTCCGGCTGCCCGCCGACGGCGCGCTCATCAACCGCATGGGGTTCAACAACGACGGCGCCGAGGTCGTCGCCGCCCGCCTGCGGCGGCTCCGGCGCCGTGGCGGCCTGCCCGTCGTCGGCGTGAACATCGGCAAGAGCCGCGTCACCGCCGTCGAGGACGCGGTCGACGACTACCGCTTCAGCGCGCGGCTGCTGGCCCCGCTCGCCGACTACCTCGTCGTGAACGTCTCGTCGCCGAACACGCCGGGCCTCCGCGGGCTGCAGGAGCTCGACCTGCTCGAGCCGCTCCTCGCCGCCGTGCTGTCGGAGGCGGGGGCGACCCCGCTGCTCGTGAAGATCGCACCGGACCTCGAGGACGACGCGGTGCGCCACATCGGCGCGCTCGCCGCCCGGCTCGGCCTTGCCGGCGTCGTCGCCATCAACACGACGGTCCGGCGCGACGGCCTCCGCACCCCTGCGGACCGCGTCGAGGCGATGGGCGCCGGCGGGCTGTCGGGTCCGCCCCTCGCGACGCGATCGCTCGAGGTCCTCCGCGTCCTCCGCGAGGCGCTGCCCGCGGAGGCGTGCGTCATCAGCGTCGGCGGCGTCGCGACCGCTGCGGACGTGCGCGCGCGACTCGACGCGGGTGCCGACCTCGTCCAGGGCTACACGGCGTTCCTCTACCGCGGCCCGGGATGGGCCGCGGCGCTGAACCGCGCCTGACGACCGCTCAGGCGGTGACGCGGGTGCCGCGCTTGACCAGCGCCTTCGGCACGCGGAGGTTGCGGAACTGCGCCGACCGCATCACCACGTAGAGGTTCAGGCCGCGCTCCACCTTGGTCCTGTCGCCGAGCTTCTGCGCGAGCCGCCGCCGGATGATCGCGGCGCGCAGGAGGCCGTCGACGATCGTCAGCGCGAGGTAGCCGTACAGGGGCAGGAAGAGCCAGGACGCCTGCGGCAGCACCAGCGTCGCCACGAAGAAGAGCACGAAGACCGGGATGAGGAACTCGCCGATCGTCCACTGCGAGTCGACGAAGTCGCGGGCGAACCGGCGCTGCGAGCCCCGGTCGCGCGCGGGGAGGTAGCGCTCCTCGCCGTTCGCCAAGCCGATGCGGGCGCGCTCCCGCGCCTCCGCCTCCCGCGTGCGGGACTGCCGACGCGCGGCCTTGCGGTCGGTGACGACGATCGGTCGACGGTTCGCCGCCTCGCGCTCGCGGCGCGAGGGGGTGGCGCGGCCCTTGCCGGCGACGGGTTCGCCGTTCAGCACGACGCCCGTCTGCGGAGCGTCCTCCGCGGTCTTCTTCGCCATCGCGGACCTCCTCCGGTACGCCTCATAGGGTACCGGCATGCCGGTCGAACCCGCGGAGCGTCCCGTCCTCGATGCCGTGGAGGCCGGCTTCCCCGCCGCCGTCGGCGCGCTCGGCCGACTGGTGCGCATCCCGTCGGTCGCGTTCCCGGGCTTCCCGGAGGCGGCGCTCACGACGAGCGCCGAGGCGGTCGCGGAGCTGCTGCGGGGGACCGGGGCGTTCGAGCTGGTGGAGGTGCGCCGCGCGGACTACGCCGCCGAGAGCGGCACCGCGACCGGCTCACCCGCCGTCGTCGCGCGTCGGCCGGCCGCCGAGGGTCGGCCCACCGTGCTGCTCTACGCGCACCACGACGTGCAGCCCGCGGGCCGCGACGAGCTCTGGAACACGCCGCCCTTCGAGCCGACGCTGCGCGGCGACCGGCTGTTCGGGCGCGGCGCGTCCGACGACAAGGCGGGCGTCGTCACGCACGTCGCCGCGGTCACGGCCGCGCTGGCGGCGCTCGGCGACGAGCTCGAGGTCGGCATCGCGCTGTTCGTCGAGGGGGAGGAGGAGGCGGGCTCGCGCTCGTTCGACGCCTTCCTCGCCGAGAACCACGACGTGCTCGACGCGGACGTGATCGTCGTCGCCGACTCCGACAACGTGAGCACGACCGTGCCGGCGCTCACCTCGTCGCTCCGCGGGAACGTGACGGCGACGCTCGAGATCGCGACCCTCGACCACGCGAGCCACTCCGGCATGTTCGGCGGCGCCGCTCCCGACGCGGTGCTCGCGGCGGTGCGCCTGCTCGACTCGCTCTGGGACGAGGACGGCGCCGTGGCCGTCGAGGGTCTGCGGTCCGCCGAGCCACCAGCGGGCGGTCCCGCCGGTCCGACCGACGCGCAGCTCGTGGCGGACGCCGCCCTGCTGCCGGGCGTGCGCGCGATCGGGCGGGGGACGGTCGCCGACCGCCTCTGGTACGGCCCGTCGATCACCGTGACCGGCATCGACGTGACCGACGTCGTGAACGCGTCGAACACGCTGCTGCCGTCCGTCCGCGTGCGCGTCAGCTGCCGCGTCGCCCCCGGGCAGCCGGCCGCCGAGGCGTTCGCCGCGCTCGAGCGCCACCTGCGGGAGCACGTCGCCTTCGGGGCGCGGCTGACCGTCAGCGACGTCGACCTCGGCGACCCGTTCCTCGTCGACCAGTCCGGCTGGGCGGCGGAGGCGGCCCGCGCCGCGCTCGCGGACGGCTGGGGCGCCGAGCCCGAGCTCACCGGCATCGGCGGCTCGATCCCCTTCGTCAGCACGCTCACCGAGCGGTTCCCCGCCGCGCAGATCCTCATCACCGGCGTCGAGGACCCGGACACGCGCGCGCACTCGCCGAACGAGTCGCAGGACCTCGGCGTGCTGCGGAAGGCGATCACGGCCGAGGCGCTGCTCCTCGCCCGGCTCTCGAAGCGGCGCGTCGACTGACGCGCGGCGCGCACGCGCGGGATCCCGTGGACGCGTCTACCATCGAGCCATGACCGACACCGCGATCCTCGGCACCACCACCTCGGAGACCGGCCACGGCGTGCTGCTGACCGCTCCCGCCGCGAGCAAGGTGAAGAGCCTCCTCGAGCAGGAGGGCCGCGACGACCTGCGCCTCCGCCTCGCCGTGCAGCCCGGCGGCTGCAGCGGTCTCATCTACCAGCTCTACTTCGACGAGCGCCTGCTCGACGGCGACGCGACCGTCGCCTTCGACGGCGTCGAGGTCGTCGTCGACCGCATGAGCGTCCCCTACCTCGACGGCGCCACCGTCGACTTCGAGGACACCATCCAGAAGCAGGGCTTCACCATCGACAACCCCAACGCGCAGGGCTCCTGCGCCTGCGGCGACTCCTTCCACTGAGTTCATCGCTCTGCAGCGGCCGGCTCCGTGAGAGGGGGGCCGGCCGCTTCGTCGTTCCCGGCGTTTCAACCGGGCTGGTGCCGATCAGGCGCGCGCATCCCGGACGCGGTCCGGGGCCGCGCCCCCGTCCTCCCTACAAGTCGTAGAAAAAGGCGGTCCCGGTCGGGGTGGCGGACTCCGCCGGGCGATAGGCTGACGGTCGGCACGACGTGCCTGAAGAATCGGGGAAGGGAATCAGTGCGCTCCACTCGACGACGCGTGATCCTCGTGCCGCTCATCGCGGCGGGGATCGTGGCGGCTCTCTCGGGCTGCAGCACCCTGGAGATGCACGGCTACCTCCCCGGCTTCATCGCCGGGCAGCCGGACGCCACCAACCAGACGCAGCGGGTGTCCGACCTCTGGGTCGGCTCCTGGATCACGCTCCTCGGCGTCGGCGTCATCACCTGGGGCATCATCATCTGGTTCGCGATCGTCTACCGACGTCGTCGCGGCCAGACCGGCCTCCCCGTGCAGCTCCGGTACAACATGCCGATCGAGATCTTCTACACGGTCGTCCCGCTGATCCTCGTCCTCGGCCTGTTCGCCTTCACGGCGAAGGACCAGTCCGCGATCGAGACGCGGTTCGCGAACCCTGACGTCACGATCGACGCGTACGGCAAGCAGTGGGCGTGGGACTTCGCGTACGCGAAGGAGAACGTCTACGAGCAGGGCGTGCAGGCGCAGCTGAGCTCCGACCCGAGCAACGCGGGCAAGGTCGAGACGAAGCTCCCGACGCTGTACCTGCCCGTGGACAAGAAGGTGGAGATCCAGCTCCGCACCCGCGACGTCAACCACAGCTTCTGGGTGATCGACTTCCTCTACAAGAAGGACATGATCGCCGGGCAGACGAACTACTGGGACTTCATCCCGCAGCGGATCGGCACCTTCGAGGGCAAGTGCGCCGAGCTGTGCGGCGAGTACCACTCGCGCATGCTCTTCCAGGTCAAGGTCGTGTCGCAGGCCGACTACGACGCCCACATCGCTTCGCTCCGGGCCGCCGGCAACGTCGGCACGATCGGCACGCAGTACGACAAGGACGACAACGCTTCCGATCCCGGCTCGCAGAACTCGGGCGAGCAGGGCACGAACGGTGACACGAGCACCGGCGTGAGCGGGAACTGAGGGGGACGCGGATGACTTCCACACTCGGACGGCCCACGCAGCAGCTGCCCGCCGGCCAGGCGGCGGCCGCGGTCGGGGGCAGCCAGGTCGCCCGCAAGGGCAACGTCATCGTCGAGTACCTGACGACGACCGACCACAAGAAGATCGGGTACCTGTACCTGATCACCTCGTTCGTGTACTTCCTGATCGGCGGCGTGCTCGCGCTGATCATCAGGGCGCAGCTGGCGGCCCCCGGGCTGCACGTCGTGGCGACGCCGGAGATCTACAACCAGGTCTTCACGATGCACGGCACGATCATGCTGCTGATGTTCGCGACGCCGCTCTTCGCGGCGTTCGCGAACGTGCTGATGCCGCTGCAGATCGGCGCCCCGGACGTCGCGTTCCCGCGCCTCAACGCCTTCGCGTACTGGCTGTACTTCTTCGGCTCGCTGGTCGCGGTCTCCGGCTTCTTCACCCCGGGCGGCGCCGCGAGCTTCGGCTGGACGGCCTACTCGCCGCTCTCGAGCTCGGCGTACTCGCCGGGCCTCGGCGGGAACCTCTGGGTGTTCGGCCTCGGCCTCTCCGGCTTCGGCACGATCCTCGGCGCGGTGAACTTCATCACGACGATCATCACGATGCGCGCGCCCGGCATGACGATGTTCCGGATGCCGATCTTCACCTGGAACATCCTCATCACGTCGCTGCTCGTGATCATGGCGTTCCCGGTGCTGGCCGCCGCGCTGCTGACGCTCGGCGCGGACCGCGTGCTCGGCGCGCACGTCTACGACTCGTCGAGCGGCGGTGCGATCCTCTGGCAGCACCTGTTCTGGTTCTTCGGGCACCCCGAGGTGTACATCATCGCGCTGCCGTTCTTCGGCATCATCAGCGAGATCATGCCGGTGTTCAGCCGGAAGCCGATCTTCGGCTATAAGACGCTGATCTACGCGACCATCTCGATCGCGGCCCTCTCGGTCGCGGTGTGGGCGCACCACATGTACGTGACCGGCTCGGTGCTGCTGCCGTTCTTCGCCCTGATGACGATGCTCATCGCGGTGCCGACCGGCGTGAAGATCTTCAACTGGACCTTCACGATGTGGCAGGGCTCGGTGACCTTCGAGACGCCGATGGTCTGGTCCCTCGGCTTCCTCATCACCTTCATCTTCGGCGGCCTGACGGGCATCATCCTGGCGTCGCCCCCGCTCGACTTCCACCTGTCCGACAGCTACTTCGTCGTGGCGCACTTCCACTACGTCGTCTTCGGCACGGTCGTGTTCGCGATGTTCGCCGGCTTCTACTTCTGGTGGCCGAAGTGGACCGGGAAGATGCTCAACGAGCGGCTCGGGAAGATCCACTTCTGGCTGCTGTTCGTCGGCTTCCACACGACGTTCCTCGTGCAGCACTGGCTCGGCGTCCTCGGCATGCCGCGGCGCTACGCCACCTACCAGCCGGGCGACGGCTACACGCTGATGAACCAGATCTCGACCGCAGGCGCGTTCATCCTCGCCGTCTCGATGCTGCCGTTCTTTTACAACGTGTGGATCACCGCCCGTCGGGGCGCGAAGGTCACCGTGAACGACCCGTGGGGCTACTCGCGGTCGCTGGAGTGGGCGACGAGCTGCCCGCCGCCCCGGCACAACTTCACGTCGATCCCGCGCATCCGTTCGGAGTCCCCGGCGTTCGACCTGAACCACCCGGAGGCGGGCATCCCGTTCGGCATCGGGCCGGCGAAGGACGCCCCGGACGCTCCGACGTACGACGCGGCACGGGACGAGGTGCGCTGACATGCGCGTCAACATCAATCTGCTCTGGGTCCTCGCGGCGTTCTTCGTGCTCGCCGACGTGGTCTACACGGGGTGGGCGATGCTCACCTACGACGGCCGGGTGGAGTGGGTCGGCACGGTCGGCATCGGCCTCGTGGCGCTCATGTCGATCTTCATCGGGTTCTACCTGAACCGCTCGTTCCACGCGCAGGGCGGCCCGCTGCCGGAGGACCGCCTCGACGCGTCCATCGACGACGGCGACCCGGAGCTCGGGCACTTCAGCCCGTGGAGCTGGTGGCCGATCATCCTCGCCACGGCCGCGACGCTCGGCTTCCTCGGGTTCGCGGTGGGCACCTGGATCGCGTTCATCGGCTTCGCGGTCTTCATCATCGCGATCGTCGGCTGGGTGTACGAGTACTACCGCGGCTACTTCGCACACTGATCCGGGCCGCTGCCCGCACACGAAGGGCCCGGAGGCGACCGCCTCCGGGCCCTTCGTCGTCGCCGTGCAGCAGTAACCACGCCCTGGAGCAGTCCTGGCCCGGGTCGTGGTCTCGAGGCTCGCTGCGCTCGCACCTCGACCGGCGGAACGGCCGAGACCAGCGCGCTCAGAGCCGCTCGAGGAAGGGGCGCTGGCCGACCACCAGCAGGTCGCGCGCCTCGTCGAGGCCGACCCAGCGCAGCCGGTCGAGCTCCGGCACCTCGAACGTGCGGCCGCGGAGCGTCATGGTGAACGTGCCCGGCCGGAAGGCCTCGACGTCGACGTCCGCCTCGACCGCGTACAGCCGCACCGTCTTCCCGGATCGCTGCCGCTCGGCGCCCAGGTCGCGGTAGGGCGGCGGGGGAGGGGCGATGCCCGTCTCCTCCTGGAACTCCCGCAGCGCGGCGTCCAGGGGCTCCTCCGTCCCCTCGACGGCGCCCTTGGGGACCGACCAGGCGGCCGCGTCCTTCTTCGCCCAGAACGGGCCGCCCATGTGCCCGATGAGCACCTCCGTGGCCGGCACCTTCCGGACGACGAGAAGGCCGGCGCTCAGAGGAGCGCCGGCCTTCTCGGTGGGTCGATCAGTGATGGTGCGCGACCTCGAGCTCCGTCGACGTGACGGGCTCGATGCGGTCCTCGAAGAACCACCGGCTCAGCGACGCGCGCACGCGCTCCGTCGCCGGGATGCGGCCCGCCGCGTTCGGACGGATCATCAGCGGCTCGTAGTCGTTGAAGCTCACGAGCTTCCAGCGCTCGTACTCGTCGACGGGCTCGTGGACCTCGATGTACTCGCCGCCCGGAAGCCGGACGATGCGACCCGACTCGTAGCCGTGCAGCACGATCTGCCGGTCCTTCTTCTGCAGGGCCAGGCAGATGCGCTTTGCGATGAAGTACGCCGCGATCGGGGCGAGCAGCAGGGAGAACTGCAGGATCGTGATCACGCTCTCGATGGAGAGCTTGAAGTGCGTCGCGACGAGGTCGGAGCTCGCACCGGCGAACAGGACGACGTAGAACGTCGCACCCGCGGCGCCGATCGCGGTGCGGGTCGGCATGTTGCGCGGGCGGTCGGCGATGTGGTGCTCGCGACGGTCGCCCGTGACCCAGGCCTCGAGGAACGGGTAGATCATCACCGCGACGATGAACAGACCGAGCACCACGATCGGGATCAGGATGTTCAGCGAGTAGGTGGTGTTCAGGATCGTGAACTCCATCGGCACCCCGCCGGGACCGCCGAGCCAACCCGGCATGAGGCGCAGCGCGCCGTCCGCGAAGCCGATGTACCAGTCGGGCTGCGTGCCCGCCGAGACGGGGGAGGGGTCGTACGGGCCGTAGACCCAGATCGGGTTGATCGTGAAGAACGCGCCCATGGCCATCAGCAGGCCGAAGACGACGAAGAAGAACCCGCCGGCCTTGGCCGCGAACACCGGGAGGACCGGGACGCCGATGACGTTCTCGTTCGTGCGGCCGGGGCCCGCGTACTGCGTGTGCTTGTGCGTGACGACGAACACGAGGTGGATCGCGATGAACGCGAGCACCGCGGCCGGCAGCAGCAGGATGTGCAGCGTGTAGAGGCGGCCGACGATCGCGGTGCCGGGGAACTCGCCGCCGAAGACGAGCCACTCGAGCCAGCTGCCGATGAAGGGGATGCCCTCCACCATGCCGGCGATGATCCGCAGGCCGTTGCCCGAGAGCAGGTCGTCCGGGAGCGAGTAGCCGGTGAAGCCCTCCGCCATCGCGAGGATCCACAGCACGTAGCCGATGACCCAGTTGATCTCGCGAGGCTTGCGGAACGCACCCGTGAAGAAGATGCGCAGCATGTGCAGCATGATCGACGCCACGAACAGCAGCGCCGCCCAGTGGTGCACCTGACGGATCAGGAGCCCGCCGCGCACCTCGAACGAGATGTGCAGCGTGGACTGCATCGCCGCGGACATCTCGAGGCCCTTGAGCGGACCGTAGGAGCCGTCGTAGGTCACCTCGGCCATCGACGCCTGGAAGAAGAACGTCAGGAACGTCCCCGTCAGGAGGATGACGACGAAGCTGTAGAGGGCGACCTCGCCGAGCATGAAGGACCAGTGGTCCGGGAAGATCTTGCGACCGAACTCCCGGACGACGTAGCTGATGCCGGTGCGCTCGTCGACGTAGCGCGAGGCCCAGCCGGTGACGCCGCCCGTCTGCCGGCGGTCCGCCGGTTGCGTCGGGTCGTAGTTGTAGGTGTCAGACGTTGTAGTCACCGCGACGCTCCCAGAAGCTCGGTCCGACTGGTTCGTGGAAGTCGCTCTGCGCGACGAGGTACCCCTCGCTGTCGACCGTGATCGGCAGCTGGGGGAGCGGACGGACGGCCGGTCCGAAGATGACGGCCGCCTCGCGCGTGATGTCGAACTGCGACTGGTGGCACGGGCACAGCAGGTGGTGCGTCTGCTGCTCGTACAGGGCCACCGGGCAGCCGACGTGGGTGCAGATCTTGGAGTACGCGACGATCCCGTCGTAGTTCCAGGTCTTGCGATCCGGCGAGACGTGGAGGTCGCCCGGCTCGAGACGCATGAGCAGGACCGCGGCCTTGCCCTTCTCCTCGAGCATGTCGTCGCTCTTCAGCAGCCCGTCCGGGATGACGTGGAAGACCGAGCCGATCGTGACGTCGGAGGCGAGGATCGGGTCGCCGGTCGGGTCCTTCGTGAGCCGCGTGCCCTGCTTCCAGAGCGTGTGGCTGTACGCCTCGGCGGGCGTGCCCGCGGCGGGCGCCAGGTCGCGGAACAGGAAGATCGCCGGGAACGGCAGCGCCGCGATCGCCGCGATCATGCCGTTGCGGATCAGGACGCGCCGGTTGAAGCCGGACTCCCGGTCCGCCTGGCGGAAGATCTCGACCGCGCGCGCCTGCACCGGCGGCGGGCCGGCGACCGGGTGCCGGATGTCGATGCCCTCGTGGTCGTCCATCAGCGCCTTCGACCAATGGATCGCCGCGATGCCGATCGCCAGCAGGGCGAACGCGAGCCCCAGACCGATGAAGACGTTGTTGAGGCGCACCGAGCCGAGGTCGTTCGGCTTGATCGGGAACGCGAAGTACGCCGCCATCGCGAAGACGGAGCCGATGACCGACACGTAGAAGAGGAGGACGATCACGCGCTCCGCGCGTTTCGCCGCCTTCGGGTCCTTGTCGGTGACCCGCAGCTGGTGCGGCGGCAGGCCCGGGTTCTGGAAGGCGTCCGCGCGCTCGACGGCGGTGCCCGGGTCGGTGAAGGTGGTGCCGTGGTCGTCGGCGGGGACGATGTCGGTCGGTTCGTTGCTCGCCATGTCCTAGTGCCCCTTCGCCGTGAGCCAGACCGTGAACGCCACGACCGCGCCGAGGCCGAAGATCCAGATGAACAGGCCTTCCGCCACCGGCCCGAGGCTGCCCAGCTCGAAGCCGCCGACGCCGGCGTCCTTGTTCTGGGTCTTCAGGGCGGTGATGATGTCCTGCTTCTCCTGCGGCGTGATGTTCTGGTCGTTGAAGACCGGCATGTTCTGCGGGCCGGTCAGCATCGCCTCGTAGATGTGCGCGGGCGTCGTGTTCATCAGGTTCGGTGCGTACTTGCCCTCGGTGAGGGCGCCGCCGGCACCCGCGACGTTGTGGCACATCGCGCAGTTGATGCGGAAGAGCTCGGCGCCCTTGGTCGCGTCACCGGTGAGCGTGAGGTTGCTCGAGGCCGGGATGCCGGGGCCGGGGGAGATGGAGGCGACGTAGGCCGCCATCTGCAGCGTCTGCGTCTCGTCGAAGACGCGCGGCTTGACCTCGGCCTGCGGCGCGTCCTGGGCGAGCGGCATGCGGCCCGTGCCGACCTGGAAGTCGACCGCTGCGGCGCCGACGCCGATGAGCGACGGGCCGGAGGAGCTGCCGGCCAGGTCCAGGCCGTGGCAGGTCGCGCAGTTCGCGGCGAAGAGCTTCTTGCCCTGCTGGATGCTCTGCGCGCTCGAGAGGTCGACGCTGGCGTTCGCCGGCGCCGCCGCCGACATGAGCGCGTACGCCCCGCCGGTGATGAGGAGGCCGGTCAGGACCAGCGCCACGCTCGCGAGCGGGGACCTGCGTCCGCGCCTGCGACGCTCGGGCTTCGTGTCGGAGGAGTTCATCGCCGCCATTCTCAGTGCGCCTGCAGCACGTAGATCACCAGGAACAGACCGATCCACACCACGTCGACGAAGTGCCAGTAGTAGGACACGACGATCGCCGTGGTCGCCTCCTTGTGCCCGAACTGCTTGACCGCGAAGGCTCGGCCGATCGTGAGGAGGAAGGCGATGAGGCCGCCGGTGACGTGCGCGCCGTGGAAGCCGGTCGTGAGGAAGAAGGCCGAGCCGTAGGCGGAGGAGTTAATCGCGATGCCCTCGCCGACGAGGGTGGCGTACTCCCAGACCTGGCCGGCGACGAAGATCGCGCCGAGGGCGTAGGTGAGGAAGAACCACTCGACCATGCCCCACTCGGAGGGCTTCCAGCCGGTGGACCTCGCCTGCAGGCGCTCGGCGGCGAAGACGCCGAACTGGCAGGTGAACGAGCTCGACACCAGGATGATCGTGTTCACCAGCGCGTACGGCACGTTCAGGTGCTTGACGGACTCGGTCCAGAGGTCCGGCTGGGACGTCTTCAGCGTGAAGTAGATCGCGAAGAGACCGGCGAAGAACATCACCTCGCTGCCGAGCCAGACGATCGTGCCGACCGCTACCGGGTTCGGTCTGTTGACCGCGGGGGTGTTCGCGCTCTGAAGCACCGACGCACTGCTCACGACTTCATTATGGCCGGTGGAGGATGCTCCCAGCCCGATCTTCGACAACTTGTCGAAGAGTTTTGCGGCCCGAGGGGGCGCGACGCCCGGTCGATAGGCTCCGAGCGTGTCCGACACGCCCGACTGGCCGCAGCTCATCTCCTCGCTCCTCGCCGGACGCGACCTCCGCGTCGCCGAGGCGACCTGGGCGATGGAGCAGGTGGTGACGGGCGAGGTCTCGCCCGCGACGCTCGCCGGATTCCTCGTCGCGCTCCGCGCGAAGGGCGAGACCGTCGACGAGATCGTGGGGTTCCGGGACGCGGCGCTGGCCCACGCGCTGCCGCTGCCGCTGCCGGTGCGCGCCCTCGACCTGGTCGGCACGGGCGGCGACGGCTACAAGACGGTGAACATCTCGACGATGGCGGCGATCGTCGTCGCCGCGTGCGGCGTGCCGGTCGCGAAGCACGGCAACCGGGCGGCCAGCTCCGCGTCCGGGGCCAGCGACGTGCTCGGCGCCCTCGGCATCCGGCTCGACCTGAACGGCGACGAGGTCGCGCAGGTGTTCGAGCGGGTCGGGTTCACCTTCGTGTTCGCGTCCGCGTTCCACCCCGGGTTCCGGCACGCGGCCGAGGCGCGCAGCGCGCTCGGGGTCGGCACCGTCTTCAACTTCCTGGGCCCGCTGGTCCACCCGTCGCGCCCCGACGCGAACGTGATCGGCGTCGCGAGCCCGGAGGCCGTGCCCCTGATCACGGGCGTCCTGCAGACCCGCGGCGCGACCGCGCTGGTCGTGCGCAGCGACGACGGCATGGACGAGCTCTCGACGACCGGGCACAGCCGCATCCGCGAGGTCGCGGTCGGCGCGGTGACCGAGCACGACGTGCACCCGTCCGATGTGGGGCTGCTGACGGCCCGGGTCGCGCAGCTGCGCGGCGGTTCGCCGCAGGACAACGCGGCGACGGTGCGCAGCGTGCTCGCCGGCGATCACGGCCCGGTGCGGGACGTGGTCCTGCTGAACGCCGCAGCGGGGCTCGTCGCCTGGGACCTCTACGAGGACCCGGCGAACGCCGAGCGCCCGATGAAGACCCGGCTCGTCGAGGGCATCGAGCGGGCCGCGCGCGCGATCGACTCGGGGCAGGCGGCCGCGAAGCTGGACGCGTGGGTCGCGGCGACCCACGAGGTCGCCGACGGCCGCTGAGCGCGGCGGGCCGACCCGCCGGACACGACGGAGGGCCGGGCGCCTCGCGGCTCCCGGCCCTCCGCGGCCGTGATGCGGCCTACTGCACGTCCTCGTCGACCCAGTCGAAGGTCTTGGTGACGGCCTTCTTCCAGAGCCGGTACTGGCGCTCGCGCTCGGCCGCGTCCATCTTCGGCTCCCAGCGCGCGTCCTCCTGCCAGTTCTTCCGCAGGTCGTCGAAGTCCTTCCAGAAGCCGACCGCGAGGCCGGCGGCGTAGGCGGCGCCGAGCGCCGTCGTCTCCGCGACCACAGGCCGGACCACCGGGACGCCGAGGATGTCGGCCTGGAACTGCATGAGCAGGTCGTTCGCGACCATGCCGCCGTCGACCTTGAGCTCCTTCAGCTCGTCGCCGGTGTCGGCGTTCACCGCGTCGAGGACCTCCCGCGACTGGAACGCGGTCGCCTCGAGCGCGGCGCGGGCGATGTGGCCCTTGTTCACGAACCGGGTCAGGCCGACGAGGGCGCCGCGCGCCTCCGACCGCCAGTACGGCGCGAACAGGCCCGAGAACGCGGGCACGAAGTACGCGCCGCCGTTGTCGTCGACCGTCTTCGCGAGCGCCTCGACCTCGGGCGCCGAACCGATGAGCCCCAGGTTGTCGCGCAGCCACTGGATCAGCGACCCGGTCACGGCGACCGAGCCCTCCAGCGCGTAGTGCGGCTCCCCGTCGCCGAGCCGGTACGCCATCGTCGTGAGCAGGCCGTTCGTGCTGTGCACGATCTCGGTCCCGGTCGGGAAGATGAGGAAGTTGCCGGTGCCGTAGGTGTTCTTCGCCTCGCCGACCTCGAACGCGACCTGCCCGAACGTCGCCGCCTGCTGGTCGCCGAGGATGCCGGCGATCGGCACCTCGCGGAGCAGGCTCGACGACTCGACGGCGCCGTAGACCTCGGAGGAGCTCCGGATCTCGGGGAGCATCGACTTCGGCACCCCGAACACGTCGAGGATCGACTCGTCCCACGCCAGGGTCCTCAGGTCCATGAAGAGGGTGCGGGAGGCGTTCGTGACGTCGGTCGCGTGGACGCCGCCGTCGGTGCCGCCGGTGAGGTTCCAGAGCACCCACGTGTCGGTCGTGCCGAACAGCAGCTCGCCGTTCTCGGCCTTCTCCCGCGCCCCGTCGACGTTCTCGAGGATCCAGACGATCTTCGTGCCGGCGAAGTACGTCGACAGGGGGAGGCCGACCGTGTCCTTGAACCGCTCGACGCCGCCGTCGGCCGCGAACCGGTCGACGATCGACTGCGTGCGGGTGTCCTGCCAGACGATCGCGTTGTAGACCGGCTTGCCGGTGGCCTTCTCCCACACGACCGTCGTCTCGCGCTGGTTCGTGATGCCGACCGCGGCGATGTCGTGCCGCGTGATGTCGGCGCGGGACAGGGCCTGGCCGATGACCTCGCGGGTGTTGTTCCAGATCTCGACCGGGTCGTGCTCGACCCAGCCCGCCCGGGGGAAGATCTGCTGGTGCTCGAGCTGACCGGTCGAGACGACCTTGCCCTCGTGATCGAAGATCATCGCGCGGGTCGAGGTCGTGCCCTGGTCGATGGCGAGGACGTAGTCCGCCATGGAGACTCCTTCGTTTCCTGATTCGGTGGGTGGTGGGTCGGGTTACGGCAGCAGGACGCGCGACAGCAGACCGGCGATGAGGCCGCCGAGCAGCGGTCCGATGACCGGCACCCAGGCGTAGCCCCAGTCGCTGGAGCCCTTGTGCCGGATCGGGAGGATCGCGTGCATGATGCGCGGGCCGAGGTCGCGGGCCGGGTTGATCGCGTACCCGGTCGGCCCGCCGAGGGAGGCGCCGATGCCGACGACGAGCAGGGCGACCGGCAGCGCGCCGAGCGCGGCGAGCCCGGCCGGCGACTTGGTCGCGGCGTCGCCCGCGTGCCCGAACGCGATGACCACGAACACGAGGACGAACGTGCCGATGATCTCGGTGATGAGGTTCCAGGCGTAGGAGCGGATCTCCGGGCCGGTCGAGAAGACGCCGAGGATCGTGCCCGCGTTCTCCTCCTCGTCGAAGTGCTTCTTGAACGCGAGCCACACGAGCAGGGCGCCGATCATCGCGCCGAGCAGCTGCGCGACGATGTAGAGGAGCGCGACGCCGATGCCCTGCGTGAACCCGCCCGAGGCGAGCAGGCCGACGGTGACCGCCGGGTTCAGGTGCGCGCCCGACGCGTACGAGACGGAGACGCCCGCGAAGACCGCGAGGCCCCAGCCGAAGTTGATGAGCAGCCATCCGCCGCCGAGACCCTTGCTCTTGGTCAGGATGGCCGTCGCGACGACGCCACCACCGAGCAGAAGGAGCATCGCGGTGCCGACGAGTTCCGAGAGGAACTCCTGGCCCACTGAGTACGTCATTGCCACCTGCCTCTTCATCGAGTCCAGCCGGCGACACGAGTCGGGCGCCGGGCACGCAGACCGTACTCCCAGGTTCGCGCCGGCGGGCAGGACCTTCGACCGACCTGCACAACCGTGCACCCGCTATATTGCGGCTGCCGAGCACATCCGCGCAGCGGCTCGGCACCGATGTGCAGACCGTTTCGGGAGGCGAGGACCGATGAGCATCGACACCGCGGGATCGACGCTCGCGCTCGGCGGTCGCAGCGCGAGTCGCACGCAGCAGGCCCTCACCGCGGCCCACCTCTACTACATGCAGGACCTGACGATGGAGGCGATCGCCCGCGAGCTGCACACCTCGCGCTCGTCGGTCTCCCGATTGCTCAGCCACGCGCGCGAGACCGGGCTGGTCGACATCCAGATCCATTCGCCGGTCGAGTCCGCCGCGGAGCTCGCCGCGGTCGTGCGCGAGCGGCACGGCGTCACGGCCCACCTCGTGCCGATGCCGGACCACACGAGCGACGTCGACCGCCTCGAACGCGTCGCGATGTCGGCCGCCCGGCTGCTCGGCCGCTTCTTCGACTCCAACATGACCCTCGGCATCGCCTGGGGCTCGACCGTCAGCGCGGTGAGCCGGCACCTCGTGCCGAAGGCGCTGAGCGGGGCGGAGGTCGTCCAGCTCAACGGCGCGGGGAACACGCGGACGACCGGGATCATCTACGCCAGCGAGATCCTGCGCCGGTTCGGCCGTGCCTATGGCGCCCACGTGCAGCAGTTCCCCGTCCCGGCCTTCTTCGACGATCCCGAGACGAAGCGCGCGCTCTGGCGCGAGCGGAGCATGAAGCGGGTGCTCGACGTGCAGGAGCACATGCAGGTCGCGCTCTTCGGCGTGGGGTCGCCGTTCGCGGAGGTGCCGAGCCACGTCTACATCGGCGGCTACCTCGAGCCGGAGGACTACCGCTCGCTGTCCGCCGACGCCGTGGTCGGTGACGTCGCGACCGTCTTCTACCGCGGCGACGGCAGCTGGCGGGACGTCGCGCTGAACGCGCGGGCGTCGGGCCCCGGACTGGACGTGCTCCGGCGCACGGCCCGCCGCGTCTGCGTCGTGGCCGGCATGTCGAAGCTGCCGAGTCTGCGGGGCGCGCTCGCGGCGGGCCTCGTCACCGACCTCGTCATCGACGAGCCGCTCGCGCGGGCACTGGTGGCCTGAGCCCTTCGCCTCCTGCGTCCGGATGGGCGGTGCACGATTGTGCAGGGTCGGGACGGCGACCGCCGCCCGCTCGTATATTCGCCCCGCCGGCGATCGCCGGAGGGCCCCTGGTGGAGGTTTCGATGAAGAAGCTCATCCGTGATCCGCAGACCGTCGTGAAGGACTCCCTCGCGGGCTTCGCGGCAGCGCACCCCGGACTCGTGCGGGTGCAGACCGACCCGGACTACGTGGTCCGGGCCGACGCGCCCGTCCGCGGCAAGGTCGGGCTGGTGTCCGGCGGCGGCAGCGGGCACGAACCGCTGCACGCCGGGTTCGTCGGCTACGGGATGCTCGACGCCGCCGTGCCCGGCGCCGTGTTCACGTCCCCGACGCCCGACCCGATCCTCGAGGCGACCAAGGCCGTGGACGGCGGTGCGGGCGTGCTCCACATCGTGAAGAACTACACGGGCGACGTGCTCAACTTCGAGACGGCCGCCGAGCTCGCGGCCGCGGAGGACGTCCAGGTGGAGTCCGTCGTCGTCGACGACGACGTGGCGGTGAAGGACTCGCTCTACACCGCGGGGCGCCGCGGTGTCGCGGGCACCGTGCTGGTCGAGAAGATCGCGGGGGCGGCGGCAGAGCGCGGCGACGATCTCGCCGCGGTGGCCGCCGTGGCTCGCAAGGTGAACGACCGCGCCCGTTCCATGGGGGTCGCGCTCACCGCGCCGGTGGTGCCGCACGCCGGGGTGCCGAGCTTCGACATCAGCGACCACGAGGTCGAGATCGGCATCGGCATCCACGGCGAGCCGGGACGCGAGCGCATCGAGTGGGAGCCGGTCGACGGCCTCGTGCAGCGGCTGATGACCCCGATCCTCGAGGACCTGCCGTTCACGTCCAGCGACGACGTGCTGCTGTTCGTGAACGGCATGGGCGCGACCCCGCTCGTCGAGCTGTACATCGTGTACGACGCGGCCGCGTCGATCCTGCGGGAGCGGAACATCCAGGTCTCACGCAGCCTCGTCGGGAACTTCGTGACCAGTCTGGACATGCAGGGCTGCTCGATCACGCTGCTGCAGTTGGACGACGAGCTGAAGGCCCTGTGGGACGCCCCCGTGGAGACGGCGGCGCTCCGCTGGGGCCGGTAGGGACCGGGACCGGCAGGTCGGGCCGGCGGGAAGAGGAGCAGGGTGGACGGACTGGGCACGGACTGGGCGATCGACTGGGTGCGGCGGTCCGCCGCCGTCGTCGGGGAGCACCGGGCGGAGCTGTCGGAGCTCGACCGCGCGATCGGTGACGGCGACCACGGCGAGAACCTCGACCGCGGGTTCCGCGCGGTGCTCGCGAAGCTCGACGGCGCGTCGCCGGAGACGCCGGGAGCGGCGCTGCGCCTGGTGGCGACGACGCTGATCTCGACCGTCGGCGGAGCGTCCGGCCCGCTGCTCGGTACGGCGTACCTCCGGGGCGCGCAGGCCGCGGGCGACGCGGAGCGACTCGACGGGACGGCGGTCGTCGCCCTGCTCGCCGCGGCGCGCGACGGGATCGTCGCGCGGGGCAAGGCGGAGTCGGGCGACAAGACGATGGTCGACGCATGGACGCCGGCGGTCGACGCCGCCCAGCAGGCCCTCGCCGCGGGCGGCGACGCGTCCGCCGTGCTCTCGGCCGCTGCGGACGCCGCCGAGTCGGGCGCGGAGGCCACCGTGCCGATGGTCGCCCGGAAGGGCCGCGCAAGCTATCTGGGGGAGCGGTCGGCCGGTCACCTCGACCCGGGTGCCCGATCCAGCGCCTACCAGCTCCGCGCTGCCTCCGACGCCGTGGCCGAGGGCTGACCGTGCCGGTCGGGCTCGTCTTCGTCTCCCACAGCGCGCGCATCGCGGACGGCGTCGTCGAGCTCGCCGAGCAGATGGCGTCGTCGGTGCCGCTCGTCGCCGCCGGCGGGACCGACGACGGCGGCATCGGCACCAGCTACGACAAGGTGCTCGCCGCCATCGGCGCTGCCTCCCGCGGACAGGGCGTGCTGATCATCGGCGACCTCGGCTCCGCACTGATGACGGCCGAGACCGCGGTCGACCTGCTCGAGGCACCGCCCGACGGCGGCGTCCGCGTGCTCGACGTGCCCATCGTCGAGGGCGGCGTCGCCGCGGCCGTCGCCGCCGAGGCCGGCGAGGACCTGGACGCGGTCGCCCGGGCCGCGACGGGGGAGCCGGCACCGGACCAGCCGGCCGCACCGGGACCGGCGGCGCCGCCCGCCGCCGCCGAGGCCGACGTCGAGTTGATGGATCCCGAAGGCCTCCACGCCCGCCCCGCTGCGGCCCTCGTGAAGACCGTCACGGGCTTCGACGCGCGGGTCACCGTGAACGGCGCCGACGCGTCGAGCCTCCTGCGGATCATCGCGCTCGGGCTGCGGCACGGCGAGCGCGTCCGCGTCCGCGCGGAGGGCGACCAGGCCGCAGCCGCGGTCGACGCGGTCGTCGCCCTGCTCGGCGCCCGGCCCTCCTAGCGGGTCCGGGGCTCCGGCAGTGCCCGCCACGCCGCGTCCGAGCACTCGGGAGAACGCCAGGTCGTGGCCCCCTTTCGGGGGGTGCGGAGATCGCACGCGACGCGCCGGGAACCTCCCGATCTGGGGGAGTGCCGGCTGTCACGCTCTCCCCGTGCTCACCACCCTGGTCCTGGTCCTCGCCGGCATCACCGCCTGGTGCGTCGCGTCGCTCGCGCTCGCGCTCGTCGTCGGGCCGATGGTCCGCAAGGCGGATCGCACACGAGTCGCGGACCGCACGGCGCTCGTCGCGGAGCGCCGTCCGCTCACGGGAGCGATCCCGCTGCCCGTCGTCCACTAGGACGTCCGAGACCCGGGTGGAGGCGCGTCCCGTGCGCCTCCACCCGATGACGCGGGGCCCGCGCACGATGTCGTGCGCGGGCCCCGCGTCGTTCGCCGGGGGAGCGGTCAGTCGGAGCGGCCCCGCGACTGCCGGAGGGCGCGGGCCTGGTCCACGTCCTGCTCGTGCTGCTTGGCCTTCTTGTCGGACTGCCGCGTGTCCCGCATCGGCAGCTGGATCTGCTCCTCGGCGGCGATGCCGGCCTGGAGCTCGCGGCTCCGCTCCAGCTCCGCGTCGAACTCCGCGCCGAACAGCAGCACGAGGTTCGTGATCCAGAGCCAGAGCAGGAACACGATGACGCCGGCGACCGCGCCGTACGTCTTCGCGTAGCTGCCGCCGCCGGTCACGCTCAGGTAGATGCCGAGCGCGGCCGTCGCAAGGCCCCACACGACGAGCGCGAGCAGCGACCCCGTGCTGATCCACTTGAACTTCGGCTGCCGCACGTTGGGCGAGAAGTAGTAGAGGATCGCGATCGCGGCGATGGCGATCACGACGAGGATCGGCCACTTCACGATCTGGAAGACCGTGAGCGCGACCTGGCCGATGCCGATCACGTTCGCGACCTGCTCGACGATCGGCCCGGTCGAGACCAGGATCAACGCGCCGAGCACGACGAGGACGACGACGGCGACGGTCACCAGCAGCTGCGTCGGGCGGAGCTTCCACACCGGCCGCCCCTCCGGGATGCTGTAGATCCGGTTCATCGCGCGGCCGAACGCGCCGACGTAGCCGGACGCGGACCACAGCGCCCCGAGGATGCCGACGACGAGCCCGATGCCCACGCCCTGCGTCTTCGACGCGTTGTCGATCAGCTGCGTCACGATGTCGTAGACGCCGGGGGAGCTCGTCCGCACCGGCGCCAGGAACTGCGTCGTCAGCTGCGCGATCGCGCCGGGGCTCAGGAGGCCGAGGATCGACACGATCGCGATCGCCGCCGGGCCGAGCGCCAGCACGGAGTAGTAGACGAGCGCCGCCGCGAGATCGGTGCACTGGTCGGAGCCGAACTCCTTCGCCGTCTTCTTCAGCGCGTAGGTCCAGGTCGGCTTGTGGAGATCCTCCGGGCCCTCGGGCTTCGAGGGCGCGTCGGGAGCCGGGGTGCTGCCTGGAGCGACGTCCCGCTCGGAGGTGGAAGCGCGGCTCCCCGCGCGGTCCGGTCCCGTCCGCCGACGCCACGGCTTGCCGGGATCGCGCCGGATCGCGTGGTCCACCGCAGCCGCCGCGCCGACGAGGCTGGCCGAGATCACGGAGATCCCGGCGGCGGTGATCAGGTCGCCGGAGCGGCCGCCGCCGCCGCCCTGCGTCCGCGGGGTCGGCACGTCAGGCCGCCGACGGGGTCGAGCCGGAGGAGGGCTTCTTCGTCCGGCCGGTGGGCGGTGCGGGCGTGGGCGCATCGGTGCCGCCGTCGTCCTCCACTCCGGGGGAGGCGGCGTCCGCGGGCTTCGCGGCATCGGCCGCGGCTGCCGCAGCGCCCTGCACGGTCGAGGCGGCCTTCTCGGCGACGTCGGCGACCTGCGGCGCCTTCTCCTCGAGCGTGGCCTTCGCCGTCTCGCCGACGCGCTGCACGGTCGGGTTGTCGCGGGCTGTGCCCAGCCGCTCGGTGAGGGCCTCGTAGGCCGGCCGGCCGGCGCGCGCCCCGACCACGTAGCCGGCGGCGAGCCCGACGACGAACAGGATCGTCCCTCGCATGGTTCCCCCTTCAGGTCGAGATCAGGTCGGGGCCATGCTGCTCGCCGGTCGCTGGCAGTCGGGCGGACGTCCAGCGCACTGCCGGGCTCCTCTCAGATCGTGAGGAGCCCGCGCCGTGCCCGGTGTGCAGTCCGGTTCGCCGCGGCCGGCCGGTCGTGCGAAGGTCGACCAATGAGCCGGGGGAGCGCATCGGGGCGGGCCGCATCGCTGGACGACGCCGATCCGCTCGGCCGGTTCCGTTCGCGGTTCGTGACGGTCGACGACGTCGTGGCCTACCTCGACGGCAACTCGCTCGGCCGTCCGCTGGCGGTGACGCCCGCTCGGCTCGCGCGATTCGCCGAGACCGCGTGGGGCGGGCGCCTGATCCGTGGCTGGGACGAGGGCTGGATGGAGGAGCCCGAGCGCGTCGGCGACGAGCTCGGGCGCATCGTTCTCGGCGCCGGTCCCGGGCAGGTCGTGGTGGGGGACTCGACGAGCATCCTGCTCTACAAGGCCGTCCGAGCGGCGGTCGCGCTCGACCCGTCGAGGACGGAGGTCGTGCTCTCCGCCGGCGACTTCCCGACCGACCGCTTCGTGCTGCAGGGCGTCGCGGCCGAGCTCGGGCTGACCCTGGTCGCGATCGACGCCCCGCCCGACGGCGGGGTCGACCCCGAGCATGTCGCCGCAGCGGTCGGCCCGCGCACCGCCGCCGTCGTGCTCAGCCATGTCGCCTACCGCTCCGCGTCCATCACCGACGTCGAGGCCGTGACCGCCGTCGCGCACGCGGCCGGTGCGGCCGTGGTCTGGGACCTCAGCCACTCCGTCGGGGCGCTGCCGATCCGGCTCGACGGCTGGGGCGTCGACCTCGCGGTGGGCTGCTCCTACAAGTACCTGAACGGCGGACCGGGCGCACCGGCGTTCCTGTACGCGCGGCGCGACCTGATCCCGCGGCTGCGGCAGCCGATCCAGGGGTGGATGGGCGCCGATCAGCCGTTCGCGATGGGGGAGCGCTACGTCCCCGACGCGGGCATCCGGCGGTTCCTGTCGGGCACGCCGTCGATCGTCGCGATGCAGCCGCTCCGCGACATGCTCGAGGTGATCGACGAGGCCGGCGTCGACGCGATCCGGGCGAAGTCCGAGCGGTTGACGGCTTTCGCCGTCGAGCTCGTCGACGACCTGCTCGAGCCGTTCGGCGCACGGCTCGCGAGCCCTCGGGACGTGGGCCTGCGCGGCAGCCACGTGACGGTCGACCACCCCGCGTTCCCGACGATGCTGCCCGCGCTGCACCGGCGCGGGGTGGTCCCCGACTTCCGGCGCCCCGATGGGCTCCGCCTCGGGCTGTCGCCGCTCAGCACGTCGTTCGCGGAGGTCGAGGCCGGGGTGCTGGCGATCCGGGACGAGCTGCAGGTCGCGCGATGAGCGGACTGGCAGGTGACGGACGAGCCCGCTCTCGACGCCGCGGAGATCCGCGCCCGCACCGGCGACCTGGCGCTGGTGATCTGGCAGCGGGCCGACCCGCTTTGCGACCCGGAGCGCTTCTCGGTCTCCGGACCGGAGAGGACCGCGGCGGCGTTCATCACGGCCCCGATCCACCCGTGATCCGGTCCGGCTGACATAATGTGCATTATCGGCGCTCAGAGTTCGGGTTGAAGCAGCCCGCTCATAATGTCTCTTATGTCAGTTTGCTGAGGTCGCTCACGATCGCAGCCGGATCGTGACGTTTCGGATCAGAACGGGCAGTCGTCGCCGGGTGGATCCGCCGGGCCGGGTTCGACGAGTTCCGGCGGCGCTGGATCGGACGGGTTCGACGGCGGGTCCGTGAAGACCTCGCCCCACGGGTTCCGCCAGTCGACGCTCCCGTTCTCCCGCAGCTCCTCGTCCCACAGCCCGACCGACTTCGCGAGATGGTGCGGGCGGCTCAGGCTCACGAGGTTGCCGATGTCGGTGACGCCGGCGTCCTGCCATTCCTGCACGTGATCGAGGTCGCAGAGGTGCGCGGGACGGTTGCAGCCGGGGAAGCGGCAGAGCTCGTCGCGGAGGGTCACCCACCGGCGCATGTCCGCGGGCGGCTTCCGCGTCGTCCGATCCATCGCGATCCGGACGCCGGTGAAGGGATCGGTCAGGACGCGGAGGAACGAGGGCGCCTCCCCCGCCAGCTCCTTCGCGGCTTCGATGGACACCGGGCCGTAGCCGACCAGTCGGGCCTGCTCGGTGGTCCTGCCGAGGGCCGCGAGGGCGGGGATCGTCACGATCGGCGCGGGGATCACGCCTTTCCGCATCGGCACCCGGAGGCCCGCCCATGCCGGGTCGGCCTGCTGCTTGATGCCCTCGACCAGCAGATCCATCATGATGTCGAAGCGGAGCTGCCCGACCGAGCGGGTCTCCCCCTCCCGCAGGCGAGCGGCGATCGCCGCCTTCGTCAGTGCCTGGTCGAATCCCACGATCGGGATCGCCGGCCCGGTCGCGGCGATCGTCGCGGCGCCGTCGTGCCCGTGGTCGATCGTCACCCTCCGCATCGCGCGGGTCCGCTCGCTCCGCTCCCCCGCGGTGTCGTCCTGCAGGCGTTCGCGGATCGTGTGCAGCTTCGCCTTCAGGCGCGAGGCCGGAGCGGCGACGACGGCGACCGCGGCCTGCTCGTCGTAGGCCGCGAGGTGCTCGTCGTCGAGTCCCTCCGCCTGGTCCGCGGCGAGCTCGACGGCCCTCCAGGGGGCGGCGCCGTCCAGGTACGCGGCCCAGACCGCCGGCAGGTCGTCGCGGAGCCGGACCGCCGTGTCGAGCAGGCGCGCGACGCGGAGCGGCGACATCCCGAGCCGCAGCCCGATCGACTGGAAGAAGGACTGCGCTCCGAGCGAGCCGCGCTCGCCGTACTGCGTGCCGTAGCGACCCGCGAGATCCTGCATCGACGCCTCGTAGGCGTCGATGAGTGCGACGGTGCGGTCGGCGTCCGCTCGTCGCAGGTCGGCCTCGACCTGGGACAGGGCGTCCTGCTGCTCCTCCGCGAAGCGCTCCCGATCGTCGTCCGTGACGAGCACCGGATCATGGCGCTGCTCGATCACCACGCTCCCGACGGCGCCGTCGACGCGCCCGATCGGCATCACCGGCCGCGCGACCACATCGGTGCGGAGCGCGGCCTCGTTCGGGCTCTCGACCGCCGCCGCAGGGTTCCCGAACACGTGTTCGATCCTACCCCGCTGTGCGGAGCTCTGCAAGACCGAATTCGCCGTGTGATCTGGGAATCTGCAAAACGGATGAGGTGGCGCGCAACGATCTCACGAGGGTCCGGCAGCCCGTTCCGACCCCGTTGCATGCCGGTCTGCGGCGAGCGCGGCACGGCTCAGCACCGCGGCGCCCGCAACCGCGGCGGGCATGACGACGACGGCGCCGAACGGGACGAGGAAGAGCACCCAGGTGACGATCCCGAACCCGAGCACCCGGGGGCGGGACCGCGCGAGGACGCGACGGCGCTCGCGCAGGCGGAAGCCGCGGGCGTCGAAGGGCGTACCGGTCAGCTCGACCGCGAGGAACCAGCCGCCCGCCACCGCGCCGAACACGCCCCCGATGATCGCGCCGACGAGCGGGATCAGGCCGAGCAGGAACGAGACGAGGCCGATGACCACGGACGCGAGCAGCAGGACGAGCCCGTCCCGCGCCGCCCGCAGGACGCCCCGCACGAGCGGCTCGTCGCGCTCCTCGGGCGCGTTCCCGAGCCGTTCCTCCGCGGCCCGGCTGATGCGCTCGTAGAACGGGTCGCCGACCGTGAGGACCACGGCCGTGAACGAGAGGGCGCCGACCACGACCGCGAGCACGAGCACCGCGACCCCCGCGGCGAGGCGGACCGTGCCGCGGAACGGCTCGTCCCAGTCGTCCGCGAACGCCGTCAGCGATGCGGCGACGCCGTCGAGGGAGGTGAGGAGCGCGACGAGGAGGCCGAGCCAGACCGCGCCGACGACGAGCGCCGGCACCGCGCCGAGCAGCATGAGGCGCGGGCTGCTCCCCCACAGGCGGAAGCCGCGGCCGAGATCGCCGACACCGCGGAGGAGGTCGCGCACGGCTCGATCCTCCCGCGGCACGCTGAGCGGTCGGCGGTGTTTCAGAGGCGGGCGAGGCCCTCGCGGATCAGGGCCGGGAGGTCGTCCGGCTCGAACCGCTCCCCCGACGCCTCCAGCTCGTCCGCCGTCCACCAGCGTGACGCGACGATGTCGAGCCGCTCGTCGGGCATCCAGCCGGCGTCGCTCGGCTCGAAGCGCTCGGTGCGGACGGCGAACCACGCCCAGTGCCCGAGCTCGTACGGGTGCCAGGCGGTGTCGACGGCGACGTCGACGTGCGCGAACGGCTCGCCGACGGACTCGACGACGAGCCCGGTCTCCTCGCGGAGCTCCCGCACCCCGGCCGCGGCGAAGTCCTCGCCGGGGTCGACGCCGCCGCCGGGCGTGATCCACCGCGGCGGCACCGCGTGGTCCTTGCCGTAGGTGAGGAAGAGGAGCACCCGGTCGTCGGCGTCCGCGACGACCAGCCGCGCGGTCGACCGCTCGGACGGCACCGCTACTCCCCCGGGATCGGGGCGAAGCTCGAGAGGTCCCCGACGAACCGCGTGCGGTTCTCCGGGATCGGCTCCACGGCCGCGGCGGCGATCTCCTGCGCGAACTCGTTCACGTTGTAGAGGCGGCCCGCCGCCTCCCGCCGCGAGTTCAGCGCGTCGGGGTTGGCCCGGTTCAGCAGCTGCGCGGTGACGGTGCCCTCGATCATGTCGCCGGAGACCACGACGAAGCCGATGCCCTTGTCCTCGAGCGCCGGGATCAGGGCACGGAGGGCGTCCTCCCCCGCGCGCTTGCTGCGGGCGACCGCCTCGTACTCGGGCATCGTCGGCGTCGTCCGGATGAAGTGCGCCTGATGGCTCGTGACGAACACGACGCGGGAGCCGGGATCCATCAGCGGCACCGCGGCCTCCAGCACCCGCACCTGCGCGTCACGGTTGAGCCGGAGCGCGTAGTCCTCCGCGGCGCCCGCCTCCATGCCGCCCGACGCGTTCAGCACCAGGAGGTCGAGGCCGCCCCACTCGCGGACGACGGCGCGGAAGAGCTCCTCCACCGACTCGCCGTCGGTGAGGTCCGCGCGCACGGCGAACGACTCACCGCCCGCGGCCCGGACCTTCTCCACGACCTGGTCCGCGCGGCGCACCTTCTTCTCGTCGCGGTAGTTCACGACCACGTCGAATCCGCGCTCTGCGAGGAGCACGGCGGTGTCCGCCCCGATGCCTCGCGAGGAACCGGTGATCAGCGCTCGATTGCGCGTGGGAACGGGCTCGGCTGCTGCGTCGGTCACGGCTCCGAACCATACCGGTCGTGCACGGGTGCGCCCGGTGCTACGGTTCGAGTCCCGGCATAGGAGTGCGCCCGTGTTCCCCGACCTCTTCGCCTACACGTGGGTGCTCTGGCTCGTGATCACCGTCGTGGCCGTGGTGCTCGAGCTCGTCACGCTGAGCCTCGTCTTCGCGATGATCGCGGTCGGCTCGCTGGTCGGCGGCCTCGGCACCTGGCTGCTCGGCTGGCCGGCCCCGCTGCAGGTCGTGGCGGCCGCCGTGCTCTCCGCCCTGCTCGTGTTCCTCATCCGGCCCGTGCTCTACCGCGCACTCGTCGCCGGCAAGCCCCGCCAGCTGACGAACGTCGACGCGCTGCACGGGATGAGCGCCCGGGCGACGGCCTCCTTCGTCGACGGCACCGGCTACGCCCGGCTCGCGAACGGCGAGACCTGGACGGCCCGCCTCGACGCCCACCACGAGCACGAGCCGGTCGCCGTCGGCGCGCGCCTCACCGTCATCGGGATCGACGGGGCCACCGCCGTCGTCGCGCCCGCATTACCCCCGACCCCCGGAACCGGAGCGACCCCATGAGCGACGCAGGCGCCTTCCTCGGCCAGCTGTTCCTGATCGCGCTCGCGATCGTCGTCGTCATCTTCGTGATCGTCGTGCTCGTGCGCGCGATCCGCGTGGTGCCGCAGGCGCGAGCGGGCGTCGTGGAACGGCTCGGGCGTTACCACAAGACGCTCACGCCGGGCCTGAACCTGCTCGTGCCGTTCATCGACAAGCTGCGGCCCCTGCTCGACCTCCGCGAGCAGGTCGTGTCCTTCCCCCCGCAGCCGGTCATCACCGAGGACAACCTCGTCGTGTCGATCGACACGGTCGTCTACTTCCAGATCACCGACGCGCGCGCGGCGACCTACGAGATCGCGAACTACCTCGTCGCCGTCGAGCAGCTCACCACCACCACCCTCCGCAACGTCGTCGGCGGCCTGAACCTCGAGGAGGCGCTGACCAGCCGCGACAACATCAACGGGCAGCTCCGCGTCGTGCTCGACGAGGCGACGGGCAAGTGGGGCATCCGCGTGAACCGCGTCGAGCTGAAGTCGATCGAGCCGCCCGTGTCCATCCAGGACTCGATGGAGCAGCAGATGCGCGCCGAGCGGAGCCGCCGCGCGCAGATCCTCACCGCGGAGGGCACGAAGCAGGCGGCGATCCTGCAGGCCGAGGGCGAGCGGCAGTCGCAGATCCTGTCCGCGGAGGGCGAGGCGAAGGCCCGCGTGCTGCGCGCCGAGGGCGAGGCGAAGGCCATCCAGACCGTCTTCGACGCCATCCACGCGGGGAACCCGGACGGGCCGCTGCTCGCCTACCAGTACCTGCAGACCCTGCCGAAGATCGCCGAGGGGCAGTCGAACAAGCTCTGGATCGTGCCGTCCGAGCTCACGGAGGCGCTGAAGGGCGTCGGCGCCGGGTTCGGGCAGACCGTGCAGCAGATGGCCGCCGGCGCCGCCGCTGCGGCACCGCGCCCGCCGAAGCCCGCGCAGGAGGCGCCCTCCTCGGTGCGGCCGCCCGAGCCTGCTCCGGCTCCCGCCGTGCCCGCGGAGCCCGCGCCGCCCGCCGAGCCCAAGTGAGCCGGACCGGCTGGTTCGACGAGCTCCTCCCCCGGATCCTGGCGCACCGCGGTCTCGCCCTCGAGGCCCCGGAGAACTCGATCGCCGCCTTCGAGGCGGCGATCGCCGCCGGTGCGACGCACCTCGAGACCGACGTGCGGGCGACCGCGGACGGCGTCGCCGTGCTCGTGCACGACGCGACGACGCCGGACGGCCGGGACGTCTCGTCGCTGACCCTGTCGGAGCTCCGAGCCGCACTGCCCGCCGCGGCGACCCTGGCGGAGGCGCTGACGGCGCTGCCCGAGGCCCGCTTCAACATCGACGTGAAGCACGCGGCGGCGGTCGCGCCGACCGGGGTGGCGGTCACGGCCGCGGCGGCCGCGCAGCGGGTGCTCCTCACGTCGTTCTCCGGCCGTCGGCGCCGGGAGGTCCTCCGCCTCGTCCCGACGGCCGCGACCTCCGCGTCCTCCGGCTCCATCCTCGGTGTCGTCGGCGGGCTGCGCCTGCGCACGCCGGCCGTCACGCGGCTCGCGCTGCGCCGCGTGCACGCCGTGCAGATCCCGGAGCGCGCCCTCCGCACGGACCTCGCGACGCCGTGGAGCATCGCCGAGATGCATGCGGCCGGCGTCGAGGTGCACTTCTGGGTCGTGAACGATCCGGCGCGGATGCGCGAGCTCGTGGCGCGGGGCGCCGACGGCATCGTGACCGACCGTCCGGACCTCGCCCGCGATGCGCTGCGGTGACGGGTGCACACGCTCTGAGAAGGTTCTGAGAAACCCCCTCAGCGGAATCCTCGGCCCCGAACGCCTGTTAGACCGGACGCGGGGAGAGGGGTACATCGATGGCTGATCGCAGTCTGCGTGGGATGCGGCTCGGCGGGCAGAGCCTGCAGAGCGAGGAGGGCGTCGTCTTTTCCGAGCGCCAGGTGCGGGAGTACCGTGCCGCCGACGGGAGCACGTTCTCCGTGACGTTCGCGGCGGAGGCGGAGATCCCCGAGCGCTGGACGAGCCCGAAGTCGGGCCAGGAGGGCCAGCTGCTCGAGGCGGACGGCTCGCTCGCGGCCCACACCGTCAAGGAGACGAAGCCGCCGCGGACCCACTGGGACATGCTGCTCGAGCGGCGCACCCGCGCCGAGCTCGAGGAGCTGCTCGAGGAGCGCCTGCAGTACCTGCGCGCGCGCCGCGGCAAGACGAACGACAAGAAGGCCTCCTAGGAGGTCCTGGAAGGCGCCGGTCCCGTCGGGACCGGCGCCTTCCGTCTGTCCGCCCGCGGTCAGCCGAGCGGCTGGCAGTGCGGGCACCAGTACGTGCGGCCCGGATGGAGCCCGCGCCCGACGACGGTCGTGCCGCAGCGCAGGCAGGGCCGGCCCGCGCGGCCGACCACCCAGTGGGACGACCCGCGCCGGCGGTCACCCGTCGTGACCTGGTAGGAGTCCGGATGCGTCGCGGAGTGCTGGAGCATCCGGGCGGCGAGGCGGACGAGCCGGGGCACGTCCACGTCCCCGACGGGCCGATCCGGGTGCACGCCCCGCAGGAAGCAGACCTCGTTCACCCAGAGGTTGCCGAGCCCGGCGAGGTTCCGCTGGTCGCGGATCGCCTCGAGCACCGCCCGGCCGCAGTCGGCCCCGATGCGCCGAACCGCCTCCCCCGCGTCCCAGTCCGACCGCAGCGGGTCCGGTCCGAGGAAGCCGACCACGGACGCCTCGTCCCGGGTCTCGACGAGCTCGACGATCGGCAGCGAGACGCCCCAGGCGGTCGTGCCGGTCGTCGTCGCGAGCCGCACCCGCACGTCGGGCTGCATCCGGCGCGGCACCGCGCGGTTCTCCCGGGTGATCGTCCACGACCCGTCGAGCCGGAGGTGGGTGCGGAGCGTCAGGCCGCCGCTGAAGCGCTGCAGCAGGTGCTTGCCGTGCGTCGCGTGCTCGAGCACCTGACGGCCGGCCAGGTCGGCGCCGCCGTGTCTTGGCACCCGCAGCTCGCCGGCCGCGAGCTCGCGGCCGTCGAGCGCCGCTCTCAGTCGGATCGCGAGCCGGAAGACCGAGTCACCCTCGGGCATCGGGAGCGCGCCGCCGCGGCCGACGCGCGAGCACGGCGAGCAGCACCGGCAGCACGCCCCCGAGCAGCGCGATCGTCGCGCCGAGCGGCACGCCGAACGCCACGGCCGGGGTGATGCCGGAGGCGAGCGGGAGGTCGACGACGAGGGTCTGCGTCGTGAACGGCTTCGCGGCCGCGAGCGTCCGGCCGTCCGGACCGATCGCGGTCGTCGACGCCACGGTCGAGTCGCTCATGAGCGCGCGACCGGTCTCGATGGCGCGGAGCCGCGCGATCGCGAGCTGCTGCTCGTTCTCGTCCGTGTCGCCGAAGTCGGCGTTGTTCGTCTGCGCGATGAGGAGCTGCGCCCCCTGCTGCACGGACCCGAGGATGAGCCCGTCGTCGACGATGTCGAAGCAGATGTTCACGCCGACCCGCGCGCGGCCCACCTGCATCACCGAGGACCGCGTGCCGGGCGTGTAGTCGCGGCCGATGAGCTTCAGGAGGTCGGGGGCGAACGGCGTCCAGAACGCCCGGTCCGGCACGTACTCGCCGAACGGCACGGGCCGCACCTTGTCGTAGAGCTCGGCGATGCCGCCGTTCGACCAGAGCAGCGAGGAGTTGTAGGTGCGGCCGCCGCGCTCCGTGATGGCTCCGGTGAGCAGCGGCGCGCCGACGGCCTGGGTGACGTACTCGAGCTGCTGCTGAAGCCCGCGGTCGGTGATCGGGTCGTACATGGCCGCGCCCTCGGGCCAGACCACGAGGTCGACCTCCTTGCCGAGCGCCGGGCTCGTCGCGCGGACGGTCTGCTCGAGGTTCGCCGCCGGGTCGTACTTCGGGTCGAAGTAGCCGGCGTGCGAGTTCGGCTGGACGGCGGCGACGCGCATCGAGCCCGTCACCGTGATCGGGAAGGTCGGGATCGCGAGCAGCGCGCCCGTGACGACCGCCATCGCGAGCACCCGGGGCAGCGCGGCCTGCAGCCGCAGCACGCCGAGTGCGCGCGGCTCGGTCGCCAGCGCCACGCCGAGCGCCGTGAGCCACACGAGGACGAAGGAGAGGCCGGTGGTGCCGAACCAGGCGCTGAGGTAGGCGAACGGGGACTGCGACTGGCTGAGCGCCACCGCACCCCAGTCGAAGCCGCCGTAGGGCCAGGTGCCCGCGACGACCTCGCGCGCCGTCCAGGTCGCCGCGACGAGCAGGGGCGTGAGCACGACCCGCCCCCCGGCCGACGGCCAGAGCCGGGCGGTGCTGCGGTACAGGACGGCGATGAGCCCGCTGCCGAGGGCGACGAGGAGGGCCTCGAGCGTCCCGAGCGCGAGCAGCGGCACCGGTCCGAGGAAGAGCGTCACCCAGTCGACGAGCGAGAACCAGAAGACGACGCCGAACACGAGCCCGACGAGGACGCCGGACCGGAAGCCGCGGCCGCGCAGGGCGACGAGCGCCCCGGCGACGCCGGGGAACGCGAGCACCCAGATGCCCGCGCCGGGATAGGCGAACGACAGCACGAGCCCGCTCGCCGCGGCGACGACGAGCGCGACGGGCAGGGACAGCTCGGCGCGTGCGCGGACGCGGTCGCCGCGCGGCGCGCGGCTCGGCGCGGACGCCGGGCGCGTGAGCAGCGCGCTCATGCGCCCACGCTGCTGTACGCGACCACCCCGCGCCGGATCGCCTCGATCGCCTGCTGGGCGGTCCGGGCGGTGCGCCCCTCCCCCACCTGCGTGATCTGGTCGAGCAGGTCGATCACCTGCTTCGTCCAGCGGACGAAGTCGCCGGCCTGGAGGTCCGCGTCCCGGAGGACCGCGTCGAGCGCGCCGCCGCGGGCCCAGCGGTGCATGGCGTTGCAGAGGCCGATCGACGGCAGGTTCGACCCGGGCAGCCGGTGCGAGCGCTCCAGGTCGTCGAGTCGCTCCCAGAGCCCCTCGAGCCGGTTCCAGGCCTCCCGGAACGGGCCCTTCGGCAGCCAGTGCTCCGCGACGACGCCCTCCTCGCGGCGGGCCTCGAAGACGAAGACGGTCGCGAGCGCGGCGAAGGCGGGCGCGTCGAGCCCGCTCCAGACCTGCCGACGGAGGCTCTCCGCGAGCAGGAGGTCCCGCTCCCCGTAGATGCGCGCGAGCATCCGCCCGTGCATCGTCGGCCGGACCTCGCCCTCCTCGTCCACCTCCAGGTACCCCTCGGCGAGGAGCACCTCGCTGACGCGGTCGAAGACGCGCGCGACGGCGCCGGTGCGGGTCGCGATCTGCTGCTGGAGCTGCTCGGTCTGCCGCTTGAGGCGCCACCACCGCTCCGCCCACCGCGAGAGCTCCTCGCGCCGCGGCGACGTGTGCGCGGGGTGCGCCTTCAGTCGGCGGCGCAGGTCCGTGATCTCGCGCTGACGTCGTTCGCGCTGCTTCGCGGACTGGTCGCCCGGGCGCGAGCCGGCCTTCTCGAGGTCGCTGATCTCGCGGCGGATCGCGGCGTACTCGGCCACGTCGCCCGACGCCCCCGACTCGTCCTGCATCGCCCGCTCGTAGCCGGCGAGCGACTCCTCCTGCTGCCGCACCTTCCGCGCCAGGTCGACGACCGCGCGGTCGGCCTGGTACTGCGCGAAGGAGGACTCGAGGATGCTGCGGGTGCGGTCGCGCCCGAACCGGTCGATCAGGTTGATCGCCATGTTGTACGTCGGCTTGAACGACGAGTTCAGCGGGTAGGAGCGACGGGAGGCGAGCGAGGCGACCGCCTGCGGGTCGAGCCCCTCCTGCCAGCAGATGACGCTGTGGCCCTCGACGTCGATGCCGCGCCGCCCGGCGCGGCCGGTGAGCTGCGTGTACTCCCCCGGTGTGATGGGGACGCGGCTCTCGCCGTTGAACTTCTCGAGCTTCTCGAGCACCACCGTGCGGGCCGGCATGTTGATCCCGAGGGCGAGCGTCTCCGTCGCGAAGACCACCTTCACCAGCTTGCGCTGGAAGAGCTCCTCCACGACCTCCTTGAAGGCGGGCAGGAGGCCGGCGTGGTGGGCCGCGACGCCGCGCTCGAGGCCCTCGAGCCACTGCCAGTAGCCGAGCACGGCGAGGTCCTCGTCGAGGAGGGTGCGGCAGCGCTCCTCGACGATCGCGCGGATCTCCTGCCGCTCCCACGCCTCCGTGAGTCGGACGCCGTCGCGCATCGCCTGGCGGACGGCCGCGTCGCAGCCCGCGCGGCTGAACACGAAGAAGATGGCGGGCAGCAGGTTCGACTCGCGCAGCAGGTCGGTGAGCGCGCTCCGCGACATCGCGAACCCGCGCGGCGCGCCGCCCTTCGAGTGCCGCCGGCCGACGTCCTGCATCTGCCGGGACGAGATCGTCCGGCCGCCGTAGCGCGACATCTGGAGCAGCTCGGGGTTGACCCGCGGCGTGCCGCCGGAGGCCGACTGGGTCGCGTCGAACAGGTCGACGAGCTTCGTGCGCATGAGCACGTGCTGCTCGAGCGGCACCGGGCGCTCCTCGGAGACGATCACCCGGGTCCGCCCGCGGACGGCCTGCAGCCAGTCGCCGAACTCCTCCGCGTTCGACACGGTCGCCGACAGCGACACGAGCCGGACCGTCTGCGGGAGGTGGATGATCACCTCCTCCCACACCGCGCCGCGGAACCGGTCCGCGAGGTAGTGCACCTCGTCCATGACGACGAAGGACAGGTCCTGCAGCAGCGGGCTCTCCGCGTAGAGCATGTTGCGGAGGACCTCGGTCGTCATGACGACGACGCGGGCGCGCGGGTTGACCGCGGTGTCGCCGGTGAGCAGGCCGACGTCGTCCGGGCCGTACTCGTCGACGAGCTCGTTGTACTTCTGGTTCGACAGCGCCTTCATCGGCGCCGTGTAGAAGACCTTGTCCCGCACCGACGACATCGCGAGGTAGACCGCGAACTCGGCGACGATCGTCTTGCCGGCGCCGGTGGGCGCCGCGACGAGCACGCCGTCGCCGTCCTCGAGGGCCACGCAGCCCGCGACCTGGAACGGGTCCAGGTCGAACGACAGCCCGGCGCGGAACGCCTCCACCGCCGGGTGGTCCTGCCGCAGCCGGGAGGCCGCGTAGCGCTCCGCGGGCGAGAGGAGCGCCGGGCCGGCGGACGCGTCCACCGGACGGTGCTGGACCGGCCCGGCGGACGAGTCCACCGGTCTGCGGGCCACGACTACAGGCTACCCGCGCCCTCGAGGATCGCTGCGTCCCGCTTGGCCTTGCGCTTGTCGTGGACGAGCGCGACCGCGACGGCGACGAAGTACAGGACGATCATCGGGATCGCCAGCAGCACCATCGAGATGATGTCCGCGGACGGCGTCGCGATGGCCGTGAAGATCGTGACCGCCAGGATCGCGATGCGCCACGACTTCAGGATCGTCCGGCCCTGCAGCACGCCGACGAAGTTCAGCAGCACGACGAAGACCGGCAGCACGAACGCGACCCCGACGACCAGGATCAGCCGCAGCACGAAGTCGAGGTACGCCTTGCCGTCGAGCAGGTTCGCGGTGTTGATCGGCGCGAAGCTGACCATCAGGCCGACGATGTGCGGGATGACGAGGGCCCCGGCCGCGCAGCCCGCGAGGAACAGCGGGACCGCGCTGAAGAAGAAGCCGAAGACGTACTTCTTCTCCTGCCGCGTGAACGCCGGCGTCAGGAACGCGAAGATCTGGAACAGCCAGATCGGGCTCGTGATGACGATGCCGACGATGATCGCGATCTCGAACCGGACGTCGAAGGCGCTGGTGACGTTCCCGAAGTTGATCGTCGCGAGCTTCTTGCCCTGGCCGAGCAGCGGGCCGGTCAGGAGCTGGAGCACCCAGTCCGAGACGAACCAGCCGGCCACACCGCCGACGAGGATCGCCACGGCCGCCCACATGAGCCGCTTGCGCAGCTCCATGAGGTGCTCGACCAGCGGCATCCGCCGCTCGGCGTTGGCGCTCTGCGGCGCCCGGCCCGTGGTGGAGGTCAGCGGTCCTCAGACGCGCGACGCGTCTGCGGGTCCGGCGTGGTGACGGTCTCGCGGTCGAGGTGCTCGTCGCTGCGCTGCGCACGGTCCTTGGCCATGTCGTCCTGGACCTCCGTGACCTCCTTGCGGAAGATCTTGATCGACTGACCGAGACCCTTCGCGAAGACGGGGAGCTTCGTCGCTCCGAAGAGGACGAGGATCACGAGAGCGATGGCGAGGAGGTGCCATCCGGTGAGACCTGCGAAGAGACCCATGATGCTCCGATCGAAGTACGTTTCGTGCAGTGTAGACGCGCACCCGTCGTTCGGCGGCGCGGATCGCGATCCGGCCGTCAGCGCGTCGAAGGGTCTTCGTAGCGGGCGAGCCCGGCGACTGCCCAGTCGTGCACGGCGCGTCGCGCGTCCTCCGGCTCCACCACGACGAGCAGCCCGGCGCGACCCGCGGCGAGCCGCTTGAGCCCGTGCAGGTGCGCGATCCGCAGCCGTGTGCGCACCCACCCGCGGCGGGCCGGCTCCGTCTGCGGCCGCTCCCCGAGGAAGTCGGCGAGCAGCGGCAGCGCGGCGGCGGCCACCTCGATCGTGACGGAGCGGTCCTGCTTCGACGGCTGGAAGATGCGCTCCGGCAGCTCGATGTCCTCGGGCCGCTCGGCGGGCGTGTCGGGGGCCGTGCGGACGTCGCGCATCCGGTCGAGGCGGAACGTGCGCAGCGCCCGGCGCGAGCGGTCCCAGGCCCGCAGGTACCAGGACTCGTCGACGGACTCGACGCGGAGGGGCTCGACGCTCCGCTCCTCGCGCTCGTCCCGGCCGTTCAGGTAGTCGAAGACGAGGACGGTGCCGGCGGCGACCGCCTCCCGGATCAGGCCGAGCCGCGTGTCCGCGCCCGCCGCGACGGCGACCGCCGCGGGTGCGCCGTTCGCGGAGCGCGTGAGCTTCGCGGTGAGGCGGGCGACCGTCTCGCGGTCTGCGTTCGCGGGCAGCGCGGCCACGTACTGCAGACCGGCGATCAGCGCCGCGGCCTCCCGCGCAGAGAAGCGCGGCGAGTCGTCGATGGCGACCTGGTGGGTGATCGCGATCTCGTCGCGCTGCTCGAAGCGGTCCCAGTCGATGTCGAAGAGGTCGTTCGGCTGGTACGCCTTCGTCTCCCCCGGCACGCCGGACATGGCGATGAGCTCGACCGCGTCCCGGATCCGCTGCTCCGGCACGCCGAAGTGCGCCGCGGCCTGCGCGACGGAGACGCCGTCGTTGTCGAGCAGGTAGGGCACCAGGGCGAGCAGGAACGCGAGGCGGTCCTGGACGCGGAGCGGCTGCGCGTCAGCCACGGTCGCCCCCGTGCGCCGCGACGACGGCGGCGAGGCGCTCGCGCACCGCGTCGACGAGCTCCTGCGGCTCGAGCACGAGCACCTCCGGTCCGAACGCGGCGACGTCGTCGGCGAAGAGTGCGAGGTCCGTGTAGTGGACGGCGACCCGCCCCTCCGCTGCCGGCTCGCCGCGGGAGCCGAGACGTGCGGCCGCGTCGGTGTCGGGCTGCAGCTCGAGCAGTGCGCGGTTCGCGGCGAACACCGCGGTCAGCCCGTCGAGCGCCTCCTCGGCCGGCTCGCCGTCGGGGGTCTCGAAGCCCTCCGCGGTCTCCTCCACGGCGCCCGCGATGCGGCTCAGCAGGAACGTCCGCCGGGCCCTCGCGCCGAGGTCGACCCCGTGCACGTGCCAGCGGCCGCCGAACTGCACGAGGGCGAGCGGCGCGACGCGGCGCTTGCGGACCCGGTCCTCCCCCGGCTTCAGGTAGCCGAAGACGACGACGTGCCGGTGCTCGATCGCCGCCCGCAGCGGGTCGAACGCCGCGTCGCGGGCGCGGAGGCGCGGAGCGAAGCCGATCAGGGGCTCCTCCGACTCGATGCCGAGCGAGCGCAGCTTCAGCAGCGCGCGGCGGGACTCCCCGGACAGCGATCCCTCGCGCCACGCGAGCGCGGCGAGGTCGAGCAGCGCGATCTCCTGCGGCGTGAAGGTCACGTCGGCGGGCAGGTCGTACTCGCCCTTCGGGATCCGGTACCGCGTGTACTGGACGGCGCCCTGGTCGGCGGGCAGCTCGATCGACTCGAGGGGCACGCCGAGGTCGCGGATGTCCTCCTTGTCGCGCTCGAACTGGCGCTCGAGGGAGGCGTTGCCGCCGTTCGGGCGGTACCGCTGCCGGTAGCCCTGCACGGAGGAGAGGATGTCCGCCTTCGTCAGCCCCGTCTCGGTCGCCAGCAGGGCGAGCACGAGGCTGAAGAGGCGCTCCTCGTTCGAGACCGCAGCCGGCACGGGAGGGTCAGGCCTTCCCCAGGATGTCGACCACGAACACGAGCGTCGAGTTCGCCGGGATCGTGGAGGTCGACTGGCTGCCGTAGGCCTGCGACGGCGGCAGGATCGCGAGCACCTGCGAGCCGACCTTCTGGCCGGCGAGCGCGGTCACGAGACCGGGGACCGTCTGACCCTGCTTCACGACCACGTCGACGGGCGTGCCGGTGGTCCAGCTGGAGTCGAACACCGTGCCGTTCGCCGGGTCGCCCGGCTTCCAGACGACGCCGGTGTACGCGATGACCGCGGTGTCGCCCTTCCCGATCGTCGCTCCGGATCCGACCTTGAGGTTCGCGACCTCGAGCCCCGTCGGCGGGGTGTCGTCCGGCAGGGTGATGCCGGGGCGGCCGTCGGGGCCGAGGACGACGGCGGGGAGCCCGCTGCCCATGACCTGGTCCGTGCCGTTCGCTCGTGCGAGGTACGCGTCGCGGATGTCGATGACCGCGACGACGGAGTCCGTCGCCGACAGCCCCGTCGGGCGCGAGGCGGCGGGGATCGCCTGCGACGGCGGCAGGACCACCGCGAGCCGCTCCCCCACCTGCGAGCAGACGAGCGCCTTGCGCAGCCCCGTGATCTGCACCGTCCCGATCACGAACTTCGCCGGCGCCGAGCCGGTGTAGTCGGACTTCAGGACCTCCGCACCGGTGGTCGCGTTGTAGAAGCTGACCTCCGTCGAGATCTCCTGCTTCGCGGTCAGCGGGGCGCCGTGGCCGGCGACGAGCGTGCTGACCTGCGGCGCGTCGACGTGGACGGGCGTGTCGAAGGAGACGGTCGGGGCGCTGCCGACCTTCCCGGTCGCGGTGACGCTCTCGGACGCCTGCCCGGGGCCGACGGGCGGCGTGCAGCCCGCGACGGACCCGCCGCCGCCGGCGCAGCCCGTCAGGGCCGCCGCGATGGAGGCGAGGACGACGCTGCCGGCGAGGAGTCGGACGGTCCGGTGCACGGTCCACGATCCTGCCAGACCCGTCGGCCTCCGGTCGGCCGGGTCAGTCCTCGTCGTCCGCCGCCTGCCGGGCCTCGGCGATCTCCGCGGCCTGCCGGGCGACCTGGCGGATGCGCTTCGGACTCTTCTCCCGCTCGCCGATCGCGCCGGGGGTCCACAGCTCGACGTCCTCGTCGGCGAAGGTCTTCGCCGCGCGGCGGGAGATGCGGGGCGCCTCGGCGCCGTCGGCGAGGCGCCGCGCGGTGACGAGGAAGCCCGTGTGCGCGACCATCCGGTGGTCCGGGCGGACGGCCAGGCCGTCGACGTGCCAGCCGCGGACCATCGTCTCGGTCGACAGCGGCTCGGTGAACGCGCCGGTGTCCCGGAGCGCCTCCACGGTCCGCGACAGCTGCGGCACGGTCGCGATGTACGCGATCACGACGCCGCCGGGCGCGAGCGCGCGCTGCACCGCCGGCACGGTCTCCCAGGGCGCGAGCATGTCGAGCACGACGCGGTCCGCGACCTCGGGCTCGCCGGCGTCGAGGACCTCGCTCAGGTCGCCGGTCGTCAGCGTCCAGCGGTCGGGCGTGCCCTCGAAGAAGCCGGCGACGTTGTCGGCGGCGACGTCCGCGAACTCCTGGCGCCGCTCGATCGAGTGGACGGTGCCGGTCTCGCCGACCGCGCGGAGCAGCCACAGGGTGAGGGCGCCGCTGCCGACGCCGGCCTCCACGACCCGCTGCCCGAGCGCGATGTCGGCGGAGGCGATGATCTGGCCCGCGTCCTTCGGGTAGACGATCGCGGCGCCCCGCGGCATCGACATGACGTAGTCGGTGAGGAGCGGCTTCAGCGCGAGGTAGCGCTGGCCGTCCGACCCGGTGACGACGCTGCCGTCCGGCGCACCGATGAGGAGGTCGTGCGAGAGGGTGCCGCGGTGGGTGTGGAACATCCCGCCCGCGGCGAGCGTGATCGTGTTCCGCCGGCCCTTGTGCCCGGTGAGCTGCACGCGGTCGCCGACGCGGAAGGGGCCGGTCACGCTCGTGCCAGCTCGTCGGCGACGGCGGCGAGGTCCTGCGGGGTGCTGCCCTCGAGGGTGCGCCAGATCCGCCAGCGCGCCGGAGCGCGCTCCAGGTCCGGGTCGGGCAGCACGGCCTGGTGCGGGACGCCGACCGTCGCGGCACCGGAGGCGATCGCCGCGGCCAGCCCGGGCGGCGAGTCCTCGATGGCGACGCAGCGCGTCACGTCGACGCCGAGCAGCTCGGCGGCGCGGAGGTACGCCTCCGGGTCCGGCTTCGGCCGCGCGACGTCGTCGCCGGCGACCACCACGTCGAAGCCGCCGATCGGCAGCGCCGCCGCGACGGCCACCGCCATCCGGCGCACCGACATCGTCACGAGCGCCGTCGGGACACCCGAGTCGCGCAGCGCGGCGAGGAGCTCGAGGGCGCCCGGTCGCCACGGCAGGTCGCCGACGAGGCGCTCCGTGACGAAGTCGGTCTGCCAGGCGACGATGTCGTCGACCTCCATCCGGACGCCGTGGTCCTGGAGGACGCGGGCGCCGTCGCGGAGGCCGCTGCCGACGAGCGAGATCGCCTGGTCGTGGGTCCAGGTGCCGCCGAAGCGGCCGACGAGCTCGGTCTCGGCGGCGAACCAGAAGGGCTCGGTGTCGATCAGGGTGCCGTCCATGTCCCAGAGCACGGCGGAGGGGAGCTGCAGGGCGGTCATCGGCCCCGAGGATAGCGACGCGGAGAGCGAACACCCGTCCGGCCCCGAGGCGGTCGGCCTAGGGTGGGGCGAATCGGCCGGCGGCCGATGGCGGTACGGCACTGATGCGATTGGCCCGGGAGCAATTGGCGCAGACGAAGCGATTCCAGCGGGGACGTGTCCTCGTGGTGGCGTTCGAGGGGTGGAACGACGCCGGTGAGGCGGCCACGAACGCCGTGCGGATGGTGCGGGACGCGCTGCCTCTCACGACGATCCTCGAGATCGACCCCGAGCTCTACATGGACTACCAGTTCAACCGGCCGACGGTCGGTGCGGACGAGCACGGCGTGAAGCGGCTGACCTGGCCCGGCGCGACCATGTGGGGCCCGGCGAAGCGCGGCCGCGGGCGCGGCGTCGTGCAGGAGGTCACCGAGCCGGAGGAGCGGATCGACCGCGACAACCTGTTCGTGCTGCTCGGCACGGAGCCCTCCCGCAGCTGGAAGGCGTTCGTCGCCGAGATCGTCGATGCCGCCCTGGTCGCGGACGTCGAGGGGATCATCACGCTCGGGGCGATGCTCGCGGACGTGCCGCACACCCGCCCGATCTCGACGTTCGCGTCGAGCGACGACGCCGAGGTGCGCGCCGACCTCGAGCTCGAGCGCAGCAACTACGAGGGCCCGGTCGGCATCCTCTCCGTGATCTCGGACGCGGCGGCCCGAGTCGGCATCCCGTCCGTCTCGATCTGGGCGTCCGTCCCCCACTACGTGCACAACGCGCCGTCGCCGAAGGCGACGCTCGCCCTCGTCGAGAAGCTCGAGGCCGTGCTCGACATCAGCGTGCCGCGCGGCGACCTCGAGGACGAGGCGGAGGCCTGGGAGACCGGCATCGACGCCCTCGCGAACGAGGACGAGGACATGGCCGCGTACATCGAGCAGCTCGAGAAGGCGCGCGACACGGTCGACTCCCCCGAGGCCTCCGGCGAGGCGATCGCGCGCGAGTTCGAGCGCTACCTCCGCCGGGGCGAGGGCCCCGGCCGCGGCGAGCAGCCGCCCCCCTGGCGCCCCGGCGACTGACCAGCCGCCGCGCGGGCGGTGTGTCCGCTTCAGGAACCGGCGCCCGACGCAGGAGCGGGCGGCCGGAGCGGTCCTGATCGCGATGCACGGTCCTGATCGCGGCCCTGCGGAGCCGATTCGCCTCCTCCACAGCGGTGGGCAGCGACCCGAATCCCGGCGCGTGCCGATCCGCATCGCCGGGGTGGCCACCATGCCGGGATGACCGTCTTCTGGACCACCGGCGAGCTGCGGGCTCGCGGCAAGTCGTCCCGACAGATCCGCCGCGCCGTCGGCGAACGCGTGATCCGCGAGGTGCGACGCGGCCACTTCGCCGCCGTCGACGCCGACGTGGACGTGATCCGCGCGGTGCGGGTCGGCGGCGTCGCGACGGCGAGCACCGGCACCCGCGCCATGGGGATCTGGACCCCGCCCGACCCGCCCGCCGGATGGAGCCCGGGTCGGGGCGGGGAGCGCCGGAACGTGCTGCGCATCGCGCTCCCCCGCACCGCTTCGCGCCTGCGGGACGCCGATGACGCGAGTGCGCCGTTCGTCCCGCGCCCGGACGTGATGCTGCACTGGACCGCCGCGGCGGACCTGGCCGGGTCCGGTCGCACGAGGATCGCTCCGATCCTCGTGCTGCTCGAGCACACGTTCCGGTCGCAGCCGCCCGAGCTCGCGCTCGCCGTGCTCGAGTCGGCGCTGCACCTGCGCTTCCTCCGTCCGAACGACCTAGCGGCACTCGCCGCGAGGCTCCCCGCCCACCTCGCCCCGGTCGTCGCTGCTGCGGACGGGCGCTCAGAGTCCGGCGTCGAGACGATCGTCCGGTTCCGGCTGCTGCGTCGAGGACTCCGGGTCGAGATCCTCGTCGGCCTTCGGGGCATCGGATCGGTCGACCTGCTCGTCGAGGGCGTCCTGATCATCGAATGCGACGGCCGCGAGTTCCACGACGACGCCGAGGCCTTCGAGCGCGACCGCACGCGCGACCTGACGGCGGCCAGACGGCGCTACCGCACGCTGCGGGTGACCTGGTTCCAGGCGCTGTTCCGGTGGTCCGCGGTCGAGGACGCGGTCTTCGCGGCGCTGGGACGGTGACGCGTGCAGGCGCGCGTACCGCCTTCAGGCGAAGAGCGCCGCATTCGTCCTGCACGCCGCACGTCGTCCTGCGTGCGCGAGGGGTCAGTTGGGCTGGATCACGCCCGCCAGCAGGAGGCCGATCAGGAGGATGCCGATGAGGATCCGGTACGCGACGAAGGGCAGGAACGAGCCCCGGTTCAGGTAGCGGAGGAAGAACGCGATCACGACGAGGCCGACGACGAAGGAGACGACCGTCGCGGCGAGGGTCTCGGCGCCGTTGAAGATCTCCGGGGCGCAGCCGGTGGCGGCGGCCGCCGCCGCGGTGCACGGCTCCTTGACCGTCTTGTAGAGCTGGTACAGCCCCGATCCCCACACCGCGGGGATGGCGAGCAGGAACGAGTAGCGCGCCGCCGCGGCCCGGGTGTAGCCCATGACGAGGCCGGCGCCGATCGTGCCGCCCGAGCGCGAAACGCCGGGGACGAGGGCCAGCGCCTGCGCGAAGCCGAAGATGACGCCGTCGCGGGTGTTCAGCTGCTCGATCGTCTTCCGCTTCTTCCCGAGGCGGTCCACCACACCGAGCAGGACGCCGAACACGATGAGGTCGAAGGCGACGATCCAGAGCGACCGGAAGGTCGTCTCGATCATGGTCTGGAAGATCAGGCCGAGCACCACGATCGGGATCGACCCGATGATGATGAGCCAGCCCATCCGGTAGTCGTGGTCGGTGCGCGGCACGCGCGGCTGCCCGTCCGGGCCCTTCGTCCTGAGCAGACCGAGGAAGAACGCGCGCACGATGCGCACGATGTCCTTCCAGAAGTAGACGAGCACGGCCGTCTCGGTGCCGAGCTGGATGATGGCGGTGAAGGCCGCCCCCGGGTCGCCCGCGCCGAAGAAGAGGCCCGCGATGCGGATGTGCGCGCTCGAGCTGACGGGGATGAACTCGGTCAAGCCCTGGATCAGGCCCAGCACGAGCGCTTCGATCACCCTGCACACCTCCGGCGTCGGTCGCAGGAGGCTCCTGCTCGAAGCAGCACGCTATCGGGGAGGCTCCAAGGGAACGCGAAGCGCGCGCCGGAGACGCGGCTTCAGTCGGACGGTGGGCATCTCCGGGGCGGGGAGCACGTCGTCCCACGCCTCGGGGTGCGGCCCGAACCGGCCGTCGGCGCCGCCGGTCGCCCGCTGCTGCTCGACCTGCGCCTGCCACGCCGCCCGCGCGGCGACGATGTCCTCGTGGTCGCGGCCGACGAAGTTCCACCACATGGTCACCGGATCGGGGAACGGCTCCCCCGCCAGCACGAGCACGCGCGCGCCGTGCTCCCCCGCCTCGACGGCGAGGGTGCGCCGACCGGGCGAGAGCGCCACGAGCTGCGACCGCGTCGCGGCGAGGCCCTCCACCCGCACCTCGCCGAGGTCGACGAGCACGCCGACCTCGTGGCCGGGGTCGACCTCCGCCTCCCACCGGAGACCCGCGGGCAGGCGGACCTCCGCCCCGATCAGCGGCGTCGGCGCCTGGGGCGCGCCCTCCGAGCCGAGCCACTCTCCGACGAACACGCGCACCTCCGCCCCCGCGACCCGGCGCACCGCGGGCACGGCGTGCTCGAAGCGGCGAGGTTCCCCGGCGAGCGCCGCGGGCAGCGCGAACCACAGCTGCGCGCCGTGCACGACCGTCGTCGCGGGCGTCGAGTACTCGGAGTGCGCGACGCCGTTCCCCGCGGTCATGAGGTTGACCTCACCGGGCCGCACGAGCGCGGTCGCCCCGGTCGTGTCGCGGTGCTCGACCTCGCCCTCGAACAGCCAGGTCACGGTGGCGAGCCCGGTGTGGGGGTGCCCGGGGACGCGCATGCCGCCGCGCTCGGAGAGGTCGTCCGGGCCGTAGTGGTCGACGAAGCACCAGGCGCCGATCAGCGAGCGCTGCCGTTGCGGCAGGGTGCGCTGCACCCGCATCGCGCGGGGGCCGCCGAGCGGCACCTCGCGCGGGAGGAGCAGCTCCGGCGGCGCCGGGTCGCTCGCGGCCGCGTCCACCAGCTCTGGGTCCCGCTCCGTCACGCTCATGCCGCCATCCTCCCGCCGATCGGCGCGGGCGGGGCGGCCGGCGCAGTCAGTAGGTGAGCAGCAGGTCCGTCAGCACCTTCGTGCCGAAGTCGAGGGAGGCGAGCGGCACGCGCTCGTCGACGCCGTGGAACATGGCCGGGAAGTTCAGCTCGGCCGGAAGCTGCAGCGGCGCGAAGCCGTAGCCGGTGATCCCGAGTTTCGAGAGGGCCTTGTTGTCGGTGCCGCCCGACATCAGGTACGGCAGCACGGGCGCGCCCGGGTCGTGCTCGCCGAGCAGCGCGATCACCTTCTCGACGAGCGGCCCCTCGAACGGGTTCTCGAGGCCCACGTCCGCGTGGACGGTCTCGATCTCGATCTCCGGGCCGACGAGCTCGCGCAGCTCGGCGAGCACCGCCTCCTCCTCGCCCGGCAGGGTGCGGATGTCGATGAGCGCGGTCGCCGTGTCCGGGATGACGTTGTGCTTGTACCCGGCCTCGAGCACCGTCGGGTTCGTCGTCGTGCGCAGCGTCGCGAGGATGAACCCGGAGGCGGTCCCGGAGGCGAGCACGACCGCGTCCTCCCCCGCCGCCTTCGGGTCGATGCCGAGGATGCGCCCGAGCTCGTCGACGAGGGCCCGGGTCGTGTCCGTGAGCCGGATCGGCCAGTCCTTGCGGCCGATCCGCGCGACGGCCTCCGCGAGCGTCGTCACCGCGTTGTCGCGGATGAGGCGGGAGCCGTGCGCGGCCGGCCCGCGGGCGGTCAGCTTCGCCCAGACCAGGGCCTTCTCGCCGGTCTGCAGCAGGTAGGCGCGGCGCCCGGCCAGGTCCACCGAGTAGCCGCCGACCTCGCTGATCGCCTCCGTCGCGCCCGCGAAGAGCTCCGGGTGGCGGTCGACGATCCAGTGCGACCCGAGGACGCCGCCGGCCTCCTCGTCGGCGAAGAAGGCGACGACGAGGTCGCGCGCCGGCTGCCGTCCGGAGCCGAGGACGTCCTCCAGCGACGCGAGCATCATCGCGTCCATGTCCTTCATGTCGACGGCACCGCGGCCCCACAGCAGGCCGTCGCGGACCTCGCCGGCGAACGGGTCGACGCTCCACGCCGCGGGGTCGGCGGGGACGACGTCCGTGTGCCCGTGGAGGACGAGCGCGGGCCCCCGCGTGCGACCCTCGACGCGCGTCAGCACCGAGACGCGACCCGGTTCGGACTCGAACAGCCGCGTCTCGAGCCCCATGCCCTGCAGCACGGCCTCGACGTAGCCGGCGGCCTCCGCCTCCCCGTCGCTCCGGCCGGCGCCCCAGTTCACGGACGGGAACCGGACGAGGTCGCGGGCGAGCGTCGCGGTACGGCTGAGCGCGGTCACCGCTCCACGCTATCCGGCCCGGTCCCCGACCCGATCCGAGCCGCGTCCCCTCGGCGGGGACGCGGCTCGGACCGTCGTGCGGGGTGCGGCTCAGCGGCCGAGGACCGCCTGCTCGGCGTCGACGGGGCCGTAGCCGTCGACCGGCGAGTAGCCGTGGCCGAGCCGGTTCTGCACGGTGCCGACGATCTTCGAGCCGTCGGCGCGGACGGCGACGAAGCCGAGGCCGATCGGCACGGTGATCCGCTGCGGGGCGAACACGGCGCCGCCGAGCTCGTCCGCGCCGTTGCCCTCGTTGCTGCCGCCGTACGGCGACACCGCGAGGTCGCGGTCGACGCCGAACCGCAGCGACTGCCCCGACTTCAGGTTCGATCCGAAGGACAGCGTGAGGTGCCGGTACTGCCCGGAACCCGTGGGCGCCGAGTTGGACGGCCGGACGGTGCTCGCCCGCAGGCCGCCGCCGGTGCCGCCGACCGTGAACGGGAAGCCCACGTCGCGGAACGAGTCGGCGGTCGCGCTGAACGGCCGCGGGTCGAACACGATCCCGGCGGAGCGCTTCGCGTCGCCCGCGCCCGGAGCGGTCGGGCTCGCCGTCTCGCCGTACAGGGTGATCGACTTCAGCGGGACCCTGCCGTCGTAGGACACGGAGAAGAACCGCGGGTCGTTCAGCGTGCCCGGCACCGGGTCGCGCTCGCTGCCCTGCGGGCCGGAGGCGCTCACCGTGAGGCCGCCGGCGCTGCCGGAGGACTCGAACGGGTCGAGGTCGTGCGCGAACGTCGACCGCGACAGGATCGCCTTCATCCGGGCCGGGCTGACCGACCGCTTGCCGCCCTGCTTCTGGAGCACCAGCCCGGCGATGCCGGCCGCGTGCGGGGCTGCGGCGCTGGTGCCGAAGAAGTTCGGCAGGGTGTCCGGGTCCTCCGTCGAGTCGGAGACGAAGAACGTCGTGTTCCCGCCGTCCGTCGAGGCGATGAGCGGGCTCCGCCGCACCTGGGTCCGCGGGTACCGGTTCCCGTCCGAGTCGAACAGGATCGGCAGGTCGCCGCCCGGCGAGGTGAAGTACTCCGGCAGGTACGGGCGGAACGGGTCGACCGCCGCGACGCCGGTCGCGCCGGCGGCCGCCGGGTGGCCGTAGACCGTCGGGGAGAGCGGGTCGCCGTACTCGGTGAAGTACAGGTCGCCGTTCGACACCGCGCGCAGGCGCTGCACCGGCGTCCTCCCCGTGCCCGACCGGCTGATCACGATCTGCAGCTCGGGCAGCCCGGCGAGCGTCGAGAGCTCGAGCGGCCGGCCGGACAGGATGTTCGCGTCGGCCAGCGCGCCCAGGTAACTGCCGTCCGGCGCGAACAGCAGCGCGTTGAAGTCCGTCGTCACCTTCGAGGGCGCGAGGATCGGCGAGATCCGGACCGTGAAGGGGCCCACCGCGCCGTCGAAGCCGGTCACGGCGAGCGTGTAGGTGCCCGGGTCCGTGAGCGTCGTGACGATCTGCTCGGGCGAGGTCACCGTGTCGACCGGACCGATGACCGTGCCGTCGGGCTCGGTGAGCGTCAGCACGACGTCCGTCGACCCCGAGGGGACGCCGTCGACGAGGAACTGGACCTGCTTCCCGAGCTGTGCCGCCGTCGGCGTGAAGGCGAACTCCACCTCCGAGGTCGGGGTCGTCAGCTCGCCCTCGTCCGTGAAGTACGAGTCGCCGATCGTCGCGCCGTCGTAGTCGGTCGGGTCGTCCCACTGCAGGTCGAACAGGCCGCCGTCCTCCCCGAGGGAGACCGTCTGCGCCACGTCGACGCCGGGACCGGGGTTCGCGTCCTGGAGGCCGCCGTCGTACAGAGCCGGGTCGACCTGCGAGAAGTCGAGGCCCGTACCCTTCAGTGCCTTCGCGGCGGGGATCAGGTGCACCGGCGCCGACCAGCCGTTCTGGTCGCCGTCGTTGCCCGCGGAGCTGAAGTACTGGACGCCGAGCTTCGCCACGTCGTCGACCGCGTCGTTGAGGATGCCGTCCGCGAAGAACGGCTCGTCGAAGTAGCTGACGTCGTCGACGATCACGTCGGCACGGCACTTCCCCTTCGGGTCGGCCAGCGCGCGGATCTGGTTCGCGAAGTCGACCTCCCCGTTGAACGCGGTGGCGAAGCAGAGCTTCGCGTCGGGGGCGATGTCGTGGATGATCTGCAGCATCGCGCGGCCCTCGTCGAGGCCGCCGTCCGCGTCGGAGAGCACGACGACCGGCTGCGGGTGCTTGCGGTTGCCCTTCCCGGGCAGGTCGCCGCTCGCGACGTCCTGCGCGGCGTGGACCGTCAGGGGCTCCCCGGTGGCGGTCGTGGTCGCCCGGTCGTACGAGTCGGACAGCGCGCCGATCGTGATGCCTTTACCCGTGATGCCCGTGCCGAGGACCTTGTCGATGCGCTGGAAGCGCACGCCCTGCGACTCCACCGAGCCCGTCGACGTGCGCGGCTTGACGGCCTGCGCGACCGTGCCGACGCCCGGGAGGGCGGCGAGGGCCCGCACGGCGGACAGCAGCGCGTAGCCCTCGACGGTGCCGGTGCCGGCGTCCACCGCGGTGCGCACGAAGCCCTTCGCCGCCAGTGCCGTCTGCAGGGCGGCGCGGTCCGCACCGGTCTGCGGCACGACGTCGACGAGCACGCGGCCGGCCGGGTCGCGCATCGCGAGCGACTCCTGATCCATCCGCAGACCGCCGGCGAGCCGCTTCTGCGCCGACGCGCCGCCGTCGACGAGCCGGGCGAGACCGTTGCCGAGCGCCGATCGCGTGCCCGGCGCGGCGTGCACCGGAGTCGCGGGCGCCGCCGAGGCGGTGACCGCGGGCAGCGCTGCGGCGAGCAGCGCTCCCGTCGTGAGCAGGATGAGGCCGGCGACGCGCGCGCGCCGACCCCGGGTGGACTGGGGCATGGGATCGCTCCTCCGTGGTTCCCCGGGCGGGTGGTGGGGGTGGTGGGGCAAACCTATGGATCGGATGAGGAACCTGCAAAGAACATGAACCTGGGAATCCACCGCCTCGGCGCGCCGCGGCCCGGTCGTCGAACGGGGCCCGCGGTTTCCGGTAGTGTTCCCGTTCGGCGCCGCGAGGCGCTCCACCGGTCCGGGTGGCGGAATGGCAGACGCGCTAGCTTGAGGTGCTAGTGCCCTTTATCGGGCGTGGGGGTTCAAGTCCCCCCTCGGACACGAGTTGAGACAGCTCAGCAGAAGGGCCGCGCAGCAGCGCGGCCCTTCTGCTTCTCCGGCCTCAGGGGCTCGGGACCGGCAGCGGGGCGCAGGTCGCGTCCGGGCCGTCCCCGGCCTTCCTCGCGGGCAGCGAGCCGTCCTCGAGATAGCGGGCGATCGTGTCGTCGACGCAGCTGTTGCCGTTCAACGAGTCCGCGTGCGAGGTGCCGCCCGGCTCGGCGAGCAGGCTCGCCTTCGGGAACAGCTTCCGGACCGCGAGGCTGCCGCTGAAGGGCGTCGCCGCGTCGAGCGTCTCGTCGATCAAGAGGATCGGCGCGACCTTCGAGCCGTCCACGTCCACCGGCACGCCGGCCTTCGCCGGCCAGGTGCGGCACGGGGCGTTGAACCAGGTGTTCGCCCAGGTCTCGAACGGCGCCCGGCCGTCCACGCGCTTCGCGTCCGCGGCCCACACCGACCACTCCCCCGGCCACGGCGCGTCCGTGCACTCGACCGCGAGGTAGCCGACGTAGCCGTTGTCGTCCGTGGTCTCGTTCAGGCCCCGCCAGTACTGCTGCAGCGCCGCCGTGTCGCCGGTCGCCGCCTGCGCGAACGCGTCGCCGAGGCCCGACCACAGGCTCTGGAAGTACCCGGCGTAAACGAGCGTGTCCGTGAGCTCCGCGGCGCCGAACCTGCCGTCCGGCTGCGCCCTGAGCTTCGCGGACAGCCGGTCGTAGCTCGCCTGGACCGCCTGCTGCGTCGCACCGAGGCGGTACACGTCGTCGTGCGACGCGAGCCAGGCGAACCAGCGCTCGATCGTCGTCTGGAACGCGAGGTCCTGATCGAGGTTCGCGCCGTACCAGACCCGGGACGGGTCCACGGTGGAGTCGAGGACCATCCGGGAGACGCGCGACGGGTAGAGCGTCGCGTAGACCTGGCCGAGGTACGTGCCGTAGGAGTAGCCGAAGTAGCTGATCCTCGGCACGCCGAGCGCGATGCGCAGGTACTCCATGTCGTTCGCGGAGTCGCGGGTCGTGTCGTGCTCGAGCAGGGCGCCGTTCTTCTCGCCGCAGGCCGTCGCGTACGCCTCGGAGCGCTCGAGCCAGGCGTCGACGGAGGCCTGGCTCGTCGGCGTGTACGCCGGGCGGGGGCCGTTCGCGTAGCCGGGATCGCACGACAGGCGCGGTCGCGAGGAGCCGACACCGCGCGGATCGAAGCCGATCCAGTCGTACCGGGCGCCGACCCCGTCCGGGACCTTCGTGCCGAGCGTGGAGAGCGTGAGCCCGCTGCCGCCCGGGCCGCCCGGGTTCGTCAGCATCACGCCCGCGGACGGCGAGGCCGTGTGCCGTACCCGGGAGACCGCCAGCCGCACGGTCCGACCGTCGCGCGGGGCGCTCCAGTCGAGCGGGACCGCGACCATCGCGCACTCGGCGCCCGCGGTGCGCAGCGACGCCTCCGTGCAGTCGGTCCACCGGATCGGCGCCGGCGTCGGCCACGTCGCCTCGACCGACGGGGCCGCCGACGGGCGGGCCGTCTCCTTCGCCGTGATGACGAGTCCGGTGAGGACCCCCGCCACCAGGACCACGACGAGGACCACGACCCCCGTCACGAGCACCACCGGTCGTCGCACTGCGCCCCCTCATCGGCGTTCGGCCGGCTCGAAGGCTAACCGGCGGTACCGACCGGAGTCAGAGGAGCGCGGTCGTCGTCGCGTCCTCCTCCCCGTCGAACCAGCGGTCGAGCACCCGGCGGAACGACGGCTCGGCGGGATCCGCCCGGGCGAACAGGGTCATCGAGGACCGCAGCTTCATCGCGTCGATCCCGCCGAGCAGCTCCTCCACCGAGGTGGCGGGCGCGTCGGCCGCGGCGAGCGCCGCCTCGACGAGCCGGGGACCGAGCACCGGGTCCGCCAGGTAGCCGCGCGCGGCGTCGAGGTCCGGGATCGCGAAGTAGCGCGCGGTCTGGCTGCGCCCGAGGCCGGCGAGCTGCGGGAACACGAACCACATCCAGTGGGTGCGCTTGCGACCGGCGCGCAGCTCGGCGAGCGCGTCGGTGAACGCGCCGTGCGCGTCCTGGGCGGTGCGGAAGCGGGCGAGGTCGTCCGGGTCAGACGTCATCGACGCACGGTACGGCCGGGCGCCTTGGAACTACCGTTGACGCATGACCATCGCGAGGCGGTACACCGTGACCGGCGCGGTCCAGGGCGTCGGCTTCCGCTGGGCCGCGCAGGGCGAGGCCGAACGGCTGGGCGTCGTCGGCCGCGTCCGGAACCGCACCGACGGCGCGGTGGAGATCCTCGCGCAGGGCGAGCGCGCCGCGATGGACGAGTTCGCCGCCTGGCTCGAGCAGGGCCCGCGGTTCGCGAAGGTGGCGGACGTGGACGCGGAGCCGGTCGACGGCTTCGACGCCGACTCGTTCGAGATCACCCGCTGACCCGGGGTCCCGGGGGCGCGGAGCACCGGGCGGCGCACGGGCGCGGCAGGATGCCGACGTGAGCGAACCGCTGGGCCGATCGGACGACGAGCTGATGGCCGGCGTGAAGCGCCTGATCGAGATCGCGCAGCAGTTCGAGCGTGACGAGACCACGCTCACCCGGCTCGGCGAGCGGATCCAGACGCACCTCGGTGTGGACGTGACGTCGGCACCCGTCCTCACGGAGGTCGTCGCGCCGCATCGACTGGTGGACCTCGACATCGCGATGGACGAGCTCGGCCGGGACGGCGAGCTGCTCGGCGTCCGCGGGCAGAACCGCGAGCACGAGGGCATCGAGTCGATGCTCGCCAACCGTTGGGCGGGCTACGACGTCGGCGCCGTCGATTTCGCGCTCGCGGCGTCGGGCCCGAAGCAGCGGCGGCGGATCGTCGCGTTCGGCATCCGCCTCCTGCGCTTTGAGGACCGGCCGCTCGCCGTGCTGCAGCGGACTGCAGACCGGCAGCACGGACGCGAGCAGGCGGCGATGCAGGTGCTGGCGGGCGAGTCGGAGGTCGCCGAGCGCTTCGTCGCGACCGTCCGGAGGCTGATGCACGAGCGGAGCGTGCTCCGCGGCCAGGTCCTGACCCTCACGCCGGGCGGCGAGTACCAGGCGGAGGGCGAGTCCGTCTTCGTCGAGCGGGAGGCGATCCCCGAGGACGAGGTCGTAATGCCCGCCGGCGTGCTCGATTCGGTCCGCCGCCACGTCCTCGGGATCGCGGAGCACCGGGAGGTGCTGCTCGCGGCCGGGCGCCACCTGAAGCGCGGCGTGCTCCTGTACGGGCCGCCCGGGACGGGCAAGACGCTCACGGTGCGGCACCTCATCGGCGCCGCCGAGGGCACCACCGTCGTCCTCCTGACCGGTCCCGCGATCCGCTTCATCAACGACGCGACGGACCTCGCGCGCGGGCTGCAGCCCGCGATGGTGGTCCTCGAGGACATCGACCTCGTCGCGATGGACCGCGGGCACTTCGGTCCGCAGCCGCTGCTCTTCGCGGTGCTCGACGCCCTGGACGGCCTGGACGGGGACGCGGACGTGACCTTCCTCATGACGACGAACCGGGTCGACGTGCTGGAGCGCGCGCTCGCGCAGCGCCCGGGCCGCGTGGACCTGGCCGTCGAGGTGCCGCGGCCCGGCGCGGAGGAGCGCGTGCGCCTGTTCGCGCTCTCCGCGCGGGGGCTGCCGATCGGTGCGGAGGCGGTGCGCGCGGCCGCGGAGCGGGCCGACGGCACGACCGCGTCCTTCGCGAAGGAGCTGTTCCGGCGAACCGTCCTGACCGCGGCCGTCGCCGGCCGCGCGGTCACGGACGACGACCTCGGTGCCGCCCTCGACGCGATGCTCGCCGCCGACGCGGAGCTGACCCGGAGCCTCCTCGGGATGGGCGGGGCGGAGGGCGCCGAGGAATCGGACGGCGGCGAGGGGTTCGCGGTCGTGGCCGGTCGGCCGCGCGGTCGCTGGACGGCGTACAACCCGCGCTGACGCGGCCCGGCTCAGGCGAAGCGGACCGCGGCCTGCAGGCGGGTGCGCACCTCGAAGATCTCGTTGCCGCCGACCGCCGGCGCGCCCGGCAGCCCGTCGCGCAGCGCGGTCAGCAGCGTCGAGGCGCGCAGCACCACCTGCTCCGCCCCGCGCGAGGTGCCGAGCGACTCCGCGGGCACCTCGAGGTGCTCGTCGGGCAGCAGCAGGAGCAGGCCGGTGAACTTCACGCGGGCGGCGCGGGACACCGATTTCGCGCGGACGGCGAGCTCGTGCATCGGCCGCTCCCCCGCGAGCGCCTCGCCGGTCAGCTCGCCGCGGCGGACACCGAGCGGGGCGCCGAAGTCCTCCGACTGGATTGCGAAGAGCCCGGTCGGGCCGAGGACGACGTGGTCGATCTTCTCGTCGGGGGTCGGCGCCGCGACGTCGTGCCAGACCGTGAACCCGATGCCGAGGGTCGCGAGGCGGCGGGCGGTGGCCTCCTCCGCGACGGCGTCCGCGAGCAGGTGGCGGATCTCCCGCGGCGCGCGGCGCACGAGGACCGGGTCGTACGGGTCCGGGATCGACTCGCCGAGGCCCACCCACTCGCGGAGCAGCGTGAGGTACCGCTCGCGCCGCCAGCCGCCGGGGTGACCGAAGGTCCGGGCGGTCGGGCGGGTCGAGGCCGGGCGCTCCGACCGGCCGGCCGACGGCGCCCAGGAGGTCGGCTCCCCCGCCGGCGAGCGCCCGCGGTCGTACCGGGCGCGCGCATCCGGGCTGCCGACCCGCTCCCACGCCGCCTGCACGGCGATGAACCGCTGCGGGTCGCCTCCGGTGTCCGGGTGCGTCTCGCGGAGCAGGCGGCGGTAGGCGCGCCGCAGGTCCTCGTCCGTCGCGCTCGCGAGCACGCCGAGCACCTCGTAGGGGGAAGCCGCCATCGGGCTGTCCGTCATGCGGCCCCCCGAGCGCACCAGCAGGAACTGTTCACGTCAGCAGGAGATTCTGGCCGATTTCTTCCTGCCGACGCGCGTTCTTCCTGCTCACGGAGTCGTTTCTTCCTGCTGATGTGCTCTCAGGAGCGCCAGAAGTCCCGATGGGAGGCGGCGGCCTCGTCCTCGAGCAGCGGTCCCTCGACGCGGATGTCGCGCTGGCCCGCGCCGAGGACGGTGCGGCACGGGAGGGCGAGCGTCGGGTTCTCCGGGTCGTCGCCGGTGAGCGCCAGCAGGCCCTCCTCCGACAGCCCGTACACCACCGCGCCGATCCACGACCAGTAGATCGCGCCCGAGCACATCGCGCACGGCTCGCAGCTCGTGACGAGCGTCAGCGTCCGCAGCTCGTCGCGGGAGAACCGGCGGGTCGCGGCGGAGACGAGGTTCGTCTCGGCGTGCCCGGTCACGTCGTGGGTGGTGCCGACGGTGTTCCCGGCCTCGAGCACGACGGTGCCGTCGGGGGCCGCGAGCAGGGCGCCGAACGGGTGGTTCCCGCCCGCCCTCGCCCGGTCCGCGAGCACGATCGCGCGCCGCACGAGCGCCTCGGTGTCCATGCGCCGACGGTAGCCGAGCGGTGGCCGACGCACAGCGGTCCTCCGTACGCTCGGGCCATGCCCCAGACGATCTACCTGGCGTCCGTGGAGGGCCACACCGGGAAGTCGGCCGTGGCGCTCGGGCTCGTGGAGGCCCTGACCCGCCGGGTCGGCCGCGTCGGCGTGTTCCGGCCGGTCGGGCGCGGCAGCGACGGCGACTACGTGCTCGACCTGCTGCTCAGCAGGGCGACCGCGGACGTGTCGCCGGCGGAGTCGGTCGGCACCACGTACGCCGCCGTCCACCACGACCCGGACGCGGCGCTCGGGACGATCGTCGAGCGGTTCCGGGCCATGGCGGACCGGTGCGACGCCGTGCTGATCGTCGGCAGCGACTACACCGACGTCGGCACCCCGACCGAGCTCTCCTTCAACGCGCGCGTCGCCGCGAACCTCGGCGCCCCGGTCGTGCTCGTGCTCGGCGGGCGGCGCCCGGACGGTCGCATCGGGCGCACCGCGCAGGAGGTCGAGCAGGTCGCGGAGATCGCGCTCGGCGAGTTCCGCTCCGAGCACGCGGAGCTCGTCGGCGTCGTCGTGAACCGCGCGGAGGCCGCCGAGCTCGGCGCCATCCCCGGCGTCCTCCGGCCGCTGGTGCCGGAGGACGTGCCCGTGTACGCGATCCCGGAGGACGTCGCCCTCGTCGCCCCGGCGCTCCGCGCGGTGCTCGCGGCGGCGGACGCGCGGCTCGTCGCCGGCGATCAGGCGCTGACCGAGCGGACCGTGTCCGGCATCGTGGTCGCCGCGATGACGCTCGAGAACGTGCTCCCCCGCCTCGTCGAGGGCGCGCTCGTGGTCGTGCCGAGCGACCGCGTGGACACGCTCCTCGGCGTGCTGCTCGCGCACGGCTCGCAGACGTTCCCCTCCCTGACCGGCGTCGTGCTCTCCGGCGGCTTCCCGCTGCCGCCGAACGTCGAGCGGCTCATCGAGGGCCTCCACGTGACGCTCCCGGTCGCCTCCACCGATCTCGGGACCTACGAGACGACCACCGCCGTCTCCGCGGTGCGCAGCACCCTCGCGGCGGAGTCGCCCCAGAAGGCGGCGGAGGCGCTCGCGCTGTTCGAGGAGCACGTCGACGCCGACCGGCTGCTCGCGCGCGTCGACCTCCACACCTCCGCGGTGGTCACGCCGATCATGTTCGAGTACGGCCTGCTCGCCCGGGCGCGCGCCCGCAAGCGGCACATCGTGCTGCCGGAGGGCGACGACGACCGCGTGCTCGAGGCCGCCGGCGTCGTGCTCGCCCGGGACGTGGCCGACCTCACGATCCTCGGCCGGGAGGTGCAGGTGCGCTCGCGGGCGCTCGGGCTCGGCATCGACCTCGGACGCGCGCACGTGATCGACCCGGCGACGAGCCCGCTGCGCGAGCGGTTCGCCGAGACCTACGCGCGGGAGCGGGCGCACAAGAACGTGTCGCTCGAGCTCGCGCGCGACACCGTCACCGACGTCTCCTACTTCGGGACGCTCATGGTCCACCTCGGGCTCGCCGACGGGATGGTGTCCGGCGCCGCGCACACCACCGCGCACACGATCCGGCCCGCGTTCGAGCTGATCAAGACGGCGCCGGGCGTCTCCGTCGTCTCGAGCGTGTTCCTCATGGCGCTCGCGGACCGGGTGCTCGTCTACGGCGACTGCGCGGTGATCCCGGACCCGACCAGCGAGCAGCTCGCCGACATCGCGATCTCCGCGGCCGGCACCGCGGAGCAGTTCGGCATCGACCCGCGGATCGCGATGCTCTCCTACTCGACCGGCACCTCCGGCAGCGGGGCGGACGTGGAGAAGGTGCGCGCCGCGACCGCGCTCGTGCGCGAGCGCGCGCCCGAGCTGCTCGTCGAGGGGCCGATCCAGTACGACGCGGCCGCCGATCCGGCCGTCGCGGCGGCGAAGATGCCGGGTTCCGCGGTCGCGGGCCGCGCGACCGTCTTCGTGTTCCCGGACCTGAACACGGGCAACAACACCTACAAGGCCGTGCAGCGCTCCTCGAACGCCCTCGCGATCGGGCCCGTGCTGCAGGGCCTGAACAAGCCGATCAACGACCTCTCGAGAGGTGCCCTCGTGCGGGACATCGTCAACACCATCGCGATCACCGCGATCCAGGCGCAGGCCGAGTCGGCGCACGCCGCGGCGGTGTCCGCGTGACCGGCGCCGTCTTCGTGCTGAACGCGGGCTCGTCGTCGCTGAAGTACCAGCTCGTCGACCCGGACTCGGGCGACGTCCACGCGGCCGGTACCGTCGAGCGGATCGGCGAGGAGGGCGGCGTCCCCGACCACGAGGCCGCGGTGCGGCAAGCGCTCGCCGCGATCGACGGGAAGCCGGAGCCGGACGCGGTCGGGCACCGCGTCGTGCATGGCGGCGACCGGTTCGACGCGGCGACCGTCGTGACGCCGGAGGTCGAGCGGGCGATCGACGAGCTCGCCGCGCTCGCCCCCCTCCACAACCCTGCGAACCTGCAGGGCATCCGGGCCGCGCAGGCCGTGCTCGACGTGCCGCAGGTCGCCGTCTTCGACACGGCGTTCCACCGCACCATCCCGGCGTCGGCGGCGACCTACGCGATCCCCGCCGACCTCGCCCGCGAGCACCAGGTGCGCCGGTACGGGTTCCACGGCACGTCGCACCAGTACGTCTCCCGGGCCGCCGCGGCGTTCCTCGGCGTCCCGCTCGAGGCGTCGCGGATCATCGTGCTGCACCTCGGCAACGGCGCGTCCGCCTGCGCGGTGCGCGGCGGCCGGTCAGTCGACACCTCGATGGGCATGACGCCGCTCGAGGGGCTCGTCATGGGGACGCGGAGCGGGGACATCGACCCGGCCGCGATCTTCCACCTGCACCGCCAGGCGGGGCTCGGCTTCGAGGAGCTCGAGCAGCTGCTGAACCGCGAGAGCGGCCTGAAGGGCCTCACCGGTCGGGGCGACATGCGCGACGTGCAGGCGGCGGCCGCGGAGGGCGACGAGGCGGCCGAGGCGGCGCTCGCCGTGTACCGGCACCGGCTGCGGCACTACATCGGCGCGTACCTCGCCGAGCTCGGCGGCCTCGACGCGCTCGTCTTCACGGCGGGCGTCGGGGAGAACAACTCGCTGCTCCGACGCCGCACCCTCGAACCGCTCGGCCACCTCGGGCTGCAGGTCGATCCGGACCGCAACGAGGTCGCGTCGAAGGCCGCGCGGCGGATCTCCCCCGACGACGCGCCCGTCGCCGTGCTCGTCGTGCCGACGAACGAGGAGCTCGAGATCGCTCGGCAGACGGCCGCGGTGGTCTGAGGAGCGCTACTCCCCCGCGAGCGCCTGCTCGAGGGTGCGGGGCGCGTGCCCGGTGAGTCGCTCGACGTCGCCGGTCGTGCGGGCGAGCGCGCCGCCGCCGATCGCGGTGTAGGTGCTGACCCAGGCGTCGAGCTGCCACTGCTGGTCGGTCAGCGGACGGCGGGAGGCGTACGCCTCCTCGAGCGTCTGATCGACGAAGGAGAAGGGCCTGCCGAGCGCGGCGGTCATCCGCTCGGCCGCGTCCGCGAACGAGATCGCCTCGCCACCCGTGAGGACGTAGGTGGCGTCCTCGTGCGCCGCCGGGTCGCGCAGCACCGCGAGCGCCGCGTCCGCGACGTCCGCGCGGGCCACGGCCGCGACCCGGCCGTCGCCCGCGGGCCCGGCGATCACGCCGTCCGACCCGGCGAACAGCGGGAAGAAGTCGAGGTAGAAGCTGTCGCGGAGGAACGTCCAGCGCATCCCGCTCCCGCGGATCGCCTGCTCCGTGTGCCAGTGGTCGCGACCGAGGGTGAAGTCGGCGTCCGGCGCGGCGCCGTCGAAGCTCGTGTACACGACGTGGCCGACGCCCGCCTCCGCGGCCGCGCGGACCGCGGTGCGGTGCTGCTCGAGCCGGTCCTGCGCCTCCGCGCCGGAGACGAGGAGCAGCACCTCGACGCCGGTCAGCGCCTCCCGCATCGCGGCGCCGTCCGCGTACGTCGCGACGCGGACCTCCGGATCGCCCTCGATCGCGGGCGCTCGGCGCGGGTCGCGGAGGATCAGCCGGTCGACGTCGGGGCCGAGGGCGCGGGCGACGCGGCCGCCCACGGCTCCGGTCGCGCCCGTGATCGCGATGGTGGTCATGCCGGGTGCAGCACCGCCGCGGCCCGCTGCATTCCCCTCCACAGGACGCGGTCCTGCACTCGACGGCCCGTCGGGCTCCTCGCGGCACGGTCGGAGGTCATACTGGCGCGATGCTCCGCAGGGTCCTGGCCGTCTCCGCCGCGCTCGCCGCGGCGCTGACGGGCGCGACCGGGACCGCCGCGTGGGCGGACGCCCCCACGGCGTCGACGGTCGCGACCGGGCACGACGTCTCCTACCCGCAGTGCGGCCGCGACCTGCCGGCCGTCGACGACATCGCCGTGGTCGGGGTCAACGCGGGCACCGGGACGACGACGAACCCGTGCCTCGCCGAGCAGCTCGCCTGGGGCGACCGGTTCACGGACGACGGCACGCTGCTCCGCGCCGACGTGTACGTGAACACGGCGAACCCCGGTCACCTCGGCGACTGGTGGCCGACCGCCGACATCACCCGCGCGGGCGCGCCGGTGACGAACCCGGCGGGCAGCTGCGCCGGCGCCGAGGACGCGGCGTGCGCGTACGTGTACGGGTACTCGATCGGCGCCGACGACGTCGCGCAGCGGGGCGTCGGCGACGCCGCGCACCGCTTCTGGTGGCTCGACGTCGAGACCATGAACTCCTGGAGCTGGGACCGCAAGGCGAACCTCGCCGCGATCGAGGGCATGGCCGCGGCCATCCATGCGGCCGGCGCGGATGTCGGCATCTACTCCACGCCCCGCCAGTGGGACCTCATCGTCGGCGACGCGACGCCGTCGGTCGTCCTCGCCGGGGCGCCGAGCTGGATCGCGGGCGCCACCACGCGGGCCGGGGCGCTCGCCAACTGCGCCGCCGCCCCGCTGACGCCCGGCGGGCGGGTGCGGATGGTCCAGTGGGTCGAGCACGGCATCGATCACGACATCGCCTGCGGCGTCGGGGTGCGCGGCACCCGGCCCGTGCTGCGCGGCTCGGCGGAGGTCGGCTCGCCCCTGACCGTCGGGATCGGCACGTGGGGGCCCTACGGGCTCGCGTTCGACTACGTCTGGACCCGCGACGGCGTCCCGATCCCGGACGCGACCGACCCGGCGTACACGCCGACCGTCGACGACGTCGGCACGCACATCGCCGTCCAGGTGACGGGCAGCCGCATCGGGGCGCCGCCCCTCACCCTGACGAGCGACGCGATCGCCGTCAGCGACCCCGCCGAGGAGCAGATCGCCGTGAACGTCGCCCGCGCCCTCCGGTTCGCCCGATGAGGCGCGGTCCGCGGCTCGCCGCCGCGATCACCGCCGCCGTCCTCGCCGCCGTCCTCGTCCCGCAGACCGCGTTCGCGTCGACGGCGCCCGCCGTCGGCGGCGGCGACGTCTCCTACTACCAGGGCACCACGACGCTGCCGGACAGCACGCAGCTCGACTTCGCGATCGTCGGCGTGAACGCCGGCCGGCCCACCGACCCGAACCCGTCCCTCGCCGATCAGCTCGCCTGGGCCGCGCAGTCCAGGGGCGTCGGGCACGCGAAGGTCGACGTCTACGTCGCCTCGGCGAACCCCGGGACCGCCGGCACGTGGTGGCCGAGCAGCGACCGGACGAAGGCGGGGACGAAGGTCCGCTCCCCGTACGGCTCGTGCACGGCGAGGAAGGCCACGCAGGCCTGCGCGTGGGTCTACGGCAACTCGTACGGCCGCGACGACGTCCACACGGTGCCCGCCGGCACCGCCATCGGCACGTGGTGGATCGACGTCGAGCAGGACAACACGTGGAGCTCGTCGACGGCGCGGAACCGTGCTGTCGTCGAGGGCATGGTCGCCGGCCTGCAGGCCGGGAAGCAGCGGGTCGGGATCTACGCGCTCAGCGGTCAGTTCCGCGACATCCTCGGCACCGTCCCGGCGTCCTCCTCGGTCACGAAGCTGCCGGCCTGGGTCGCCGGGGCGAAGGACGAGGCGGCGGCGCTGCAGCGGTGCAGCGGCGCCTCGCTGACAGCCGGGCGCGTCACGCTCGTGCAGTGGGTCGACTTCGCGAACACCGTCGACCACGACGTCGCGTGCGGCGTGCTCACGCAGCCGAAGCCGACGATCGGCGGGACGTACCGCGCCGGACACCGGCTCACCGCGAAGGTGAGGACCTGGAGCCCGAGCGGCGTCCACCTCACCTACCGCTGGACGCGCGACGGCCATCCGATCGCTAAGGCGACCCATCGGACGTACACGCTGAAGAAGGCGGACCGGCACCACCGCATCGGCGTCACGGTCACCGGCGTCCTGACCGGGTACAGCACGGCCGTGCAGCGGAGCGCGACCCACCGCATCCCCCGCTGAGCGCGCTCCCACCGCGCGGTCGGGCTGCGCTGGCAGGCTCCCGGGTCATGGACACCATCGGCAGCGACCCCATCGACGGCACCGAGGCGGACGTCGCCGACCTGCTCGACCAGGCCGAGCCGCCGACCTCCGAGCCGATCGCGGCGGCGCTCGAGGAGCGCGAGCGCATCGTCGCGACCGACCCCGAGCTGACGGGCCTGGAGGCCGAGGAGGCGGAGGACTCCGGCCAGGCCTGACCCGAGCCGGAAACATCGCCCCGCCACACTGGCGGGCATGACCCTCCTCGTCGTCGGTGCCCGCCTGATCACCATGGCCGGGGACGGCTCCGGCTATCGCGAGCACGGCTGGATGCGGGTCGACGAGGGCCGGATCACCGCCCTCGGCGCGGGTGAGCCGCCCGAGGTCGCCGGCGCGGAGATGCTCGACGTCCGCGGTGCCTTCGTCGCGCCGGGCTTCGTCTCCGCGCACAGCCACCTCTTCACGAGCGGCGCCCGCGGCCTCGGCGTCGAGTCGACGCTCTACGGCTGGTGCGACTCCATGCTCGGGCTGATGAGCCACGCCTCACCCGAGGACTACTACTGGTCCTCGCTGCACGGCTCGCTCGACTTCATCGCGAACGGCACCACGACCGCGTTCGACTTCACCGACCCGCGCATCCCGTGGGAGCCGATGGTCGACGGCGCGAAGAGCGGGGCCGGGCGGCTGCGGCCGCTCGAGCAGCAGACCCGGCAGATCGACGCGAAGCGGGACAGCGGCCTCCGGTTCATCAACGCGGCGAGCCTCGACGACGCGATCGGGTCGGACGAGGAGGTGCTCGACCGGTTCGGCCTGATGGTCGACCACGTCCGCGGCATGGACCCGGACTTCGCGCTCGGCGCGGCGATCATGGGCGCCGTCCAGTGGTCTCCGCGCCCGAACGCCGCGGAGCTCGAGGTCGCCGCGATGCGCCGGTACGGCGTGATCAACGAGGCGCACTTCCTCGAGACGCGGGAGGCCGTCGAGCTCCAGCGGTCGAAGTTCGCGCTGTACCGCGACGCGGGCGCGCTCGAGCTCGGCCTCATCTTCGGCCACTTCATCCAGACGACGCCGGAGATCATCGCCGAGGCCGCCGCGCGCGGCGGCCGGATGTCCTGGCAGCCCGCATCGAACGGCCGGCTCGCCTCCGGCACCGCGGACATCGTCCGGATCCGCGAGGCGGGCATGCCGATCGGCGTCGGCCTCGACGACCAGGCCTGCACGGACGTCTCCGACCCGTGGCAGAACATGCGGATCGGGATGTACGCCGTCCGCGCGGCCTCCGGCGACCCCCTGGCCGTGCTCCCGGAGGACGTGCTGCGGATGGCGACGCTCGGGTCCGCGGAGGTCCTCGGCGTCGCGGACCGCGTCGGCAGCCTGGAGGTGGGCAAGTTCGCCGACTTCGTGGTCGTCGACCCGCGGAAGCCCGACATGGGCCCGCTCTGGCACCCGGTCCGGAACTACGTCCTCTCGACGACCCTCCGGAACCTCTCCCGGGTCTACATCGGCGGCGAGCTCGTCGCGGAGGACGGGGTGTCGACGAACCCGCTCGCCGAGCGCGCGGTCGACGAGGTCCACCGCCGCATGCCTGCTGTCGCGGCGGCGTGGGGCCACCCCGCCTGACGATCAGGGGTGCAGGCGCTTCGGGACGAGGCGCCCGAGAGGGCCGATCCCGAACCCGGTGCCGACCAGCCGGCCGGCGCGCGTCTCGCGGAGCCGGTCCGCGTTCATCCGCATGGTGTGGCCGGTGCGCCCGAGCGCGGCGCCGAGCCGCGGGATGGAGGAGATCGCCCGGGTCGACACCGCGACGGCGAGCCGCGGCTCGAAGCGGACCCGGCGGGTGCGGCCGAGCCGCATCGTGAGGTCGAGGTCGTCGTGCACGCCCGGGTCGGTGCGGTGGACGTCACCCCGCACCTCCTCCCACACGGCGCGCTTCATCGCGAAGTTCGAGCCGTGCAGCGGCACCTGCCCGAGGGCGATCCCGAAGAAGCCGTAGTAGACGCCGTGGTACCCGGCCGACGCGACCAGGCGGCGGGCGGGGCTCAGGTCGGCGAACACCCCGCGCCCGGTCACCGCATCGAGCGCCGGGTCGACGGCGAACGCCCCGCGGATCTCGCGCAGCCAGTCCATCGGCGGCAGGGAGTCGGCGTCGAGGCGGGCGATGAGGTCGCCGGTCGCCGCGTCGTAGCCGCGGGCGGCCGCCGCTGCCATGCCCGGCATCGCCTCCGGCACCACCGTCGCGCCGGCCGCCCGGGCGACGAGCGCGGTCTCCCGGCTCGTGCCGTTGTCGATCACGAGGACCTCGTGCGGCGGGACGTCCTGGCGTGCGAGGGCCTCGAGGCACAGGCCGAGGTACGGCGCGTCGTCGCGCACCGGTACGACCACGGAGATCCGAGGCGGGGTCACGTCCTCATTCAACCGCGCCGGGCGGGAGAATGGGGACGAGAACCCTTGGAGGTCCCCATCCCCGCTCCGTCCGACGGCCGCGTCGCCGTCTACATCGACTTCGACAACATCGTGATCTCCCGCTACGACGAGGTGCACGGTCGCGGCGACTTCCAGCGCGACCGGCAGCGCGCCGCCGCCGGATCGCTCTCGGAGGAGGAGTTCGCGGAGCGCCTCGAGGCGGCGACCGTCGACCTCGGCGCCGCGATCGACTTCGCGTCGAGCTTCGGCACCCTCGTGCTCACCCGCGCCTACGCCGACTGGTCGGCGCCGGTGAACGCCCGGTACCGCGGCCAGCTCGTCGGCCGCGCGGTCGACCTCGTCCAGCTCTTCCCCGCCGCGGCGTACGGGAAGAACGGCGCCGACATCCGCCTGGCGGTCGACGCGGTCGAGGACATGTTCCGGCTGCCCGACCTGACTCACGTCGTGATCGTCGCCGGCGACTCCGACTACATCGCCCTCGCGCAGCGCTGCAAGCGGCTCGGCCGCTACGTCGTCGCCGTCGGCGTCGCCGGGTCCACGAGCCGGGCGCTCGCCGCGGCGGTCGACGAGCTCGTCACCTACGACGCCCTCCCCGGCACGAAGCAGGTCGAGCCCGTGCAGCAGGCTGAGCCGAAGCAGCGCCGGCAGACGCGCCGCGCGAAGTCCCCCGAGCCGGAGCCGGAGCAGCCCGCGCAGGAGGAGCCGGAGGAGGACGAGGAGGACCCGCAGGTCGCGGCGACGGCCCTGCTGCAGCGGGCGCTGCGGCTCGGTCATGACCGCGGCGGCGACGATGCCGACTGGCTGCACAACTCGCAGGTCAAGGAGCAGATGAAGCGCCTCGACCCGTCGTTCAGCGAGCGCCGGCTCGGCTACCGCTCGTTCTCGGACTTCCTGCGCTCGCGCGGCGACCTCGTCGAGCTCGACGAGAGCAGCACCGCTCGCCTCGTCCGCCTCGCCGGCTAGACCCGCTCTCCGTTTCGGAGGCCTTCGCGTCCTCCGAGACGAAGAAGGGTCAGACCTCGATCTCGCCGCCGACCGAGCGGAGGTGCTGACGGAAGGTCCAGGTCGGGTCCTCCGCGCGGCGGGCGAGGTAGTCGGCGAACCGCAGCTGCTCGCGGAGCCCGGTGCCGGCGCGGATCCGGTCGGCCTGGGCGCGCTCCGCGTCGCGGATCGCGCGGGCGGCCGCGAGCACGGCCTCCGCCGCGGCCGCCTCCACCAGCACGACGCCGTCGTCGTCCGCGACGACGAGGTCGCCCGTCTCGACCGGCCACTCCCCCAGGTGCACAGTCCGGTCCCGGTGCACGTGCCGCGGCAGCGGGCCGGTCGGGATCGACCCCAGGCTCGAAAGCGGCAGCCCGATCGCGTGCAGGTCGGCGGTGTCGCGGTGCAGGCCCCACACGACGACGCCGGCGAGCCCCGCCTGCGCCGCCTCGAGCACGAGGAGGTCGCCCAGGCAGGCCTCGTCGAGCCGGCCGTCGTCGTCGACCACGAGCACGTCGCCGGGGCGGGCGCCGTCGATCGCCTCGAGGAGCCGGTCGACGCTGCCGAGGTGCAGCGCGGGCGCCGCGGCGCCGGCGAACGGCCTCCCGGGCAGGAGGGGCACCAGGCCGGCCGGGCCGCACCGCACCGGCACGCCGACCCGGAGGCAGCCGTCCGCCACGTGCGCCGTCGTCAACCCGTCGAGCTCCACACCGCGACGCTAGCGCGGCGCGCCGACCGGCGCCGACCGGGCAGGCTGGAGCGCATGACCGCCGCCCTGCCGATCACCGTGTCCGTCACCCGCCGGGTGCCCCCGGACCGCGTCCGCGAGGCGCAGGCGTGGCTGCGGAGCGGCCAGGACCTCGTCGCCGCGATGCCGGGCTACCTCGGATCGGGGTGGATCCGCTCGGGCGCCGACGGCGAGGAGTGGCACGTGCTCTACCGGTTCCGCGACGCGGCGAGCCTCGCCGCGTGGGAGGCGTCGAGCGAGCGCGCCTGGTGGGTGGCGAGCGCCGCCGGGATCGTGGAGGACTCCCGGGTGGAGCGCCGGACGGGCATCGAGGGCTGGTTCGAGGCGCCGAGCAGCGTGGAGGTGGCGGACGCGGCACCGCCGGCGCCGCCGCGGTGGAAGCAGATGGTGAGCATCTTCATCGTCTTCTACCCGCTCAGCCTCGCGATCCAGTTCTTCGCCGCCCCGGTGACCGGGGGCCTGGAGCTGTGGCTCCGCGTCCTCGTCACGGTGGTGATCGCGACGCCGCTGATGACCTACCTGCTGCTGCCGCTCGTGACCAGGGCGCTGCGCCCGTGGCTGCTGCGGCGCCCGGTCAGGAGCCGCTGAGCAGCGTCAGCAGGCCCGGGAGCACGATCGCCGACGAGCCCGCGGCGGTGAGCCCGAGCAGACCGACGACCCAGCCCGCCCGGACCCGCGCCGCGGCGCGGACCTCGCGGGTGAGGCCGGAGAAGGCGAGCAGCAGCTCGGGGCCGGCCTCGACGGTCGGCAGCCACGTCGCCGGGTCCTCGAACCGTGCGACGAGCGCGCGGACCTCGGCGGCGGAGAGGCGCTCCGGCTGGCTGCGGAGGAACCGGCGCAGCTGCTCGGCGCGCAGCACCTCCGCGGTGCGGGGCGAGCGGGTCACGCGCATGCGCTTGGCGCCGACGACGGCGACGACCGGGCGCACGGCGGGCGGGTCGGCGAGGACGCCGCCCACGATGCGGTCGATGCGCCGCGCCTCCGCCTCCGCCTTCTGCACGATCGGGCTGCTCGAGCCGTTCACCAGGACGGTGCGGCCGGCGACCCACACCGACGCGTCGACGTGGTGCTTCGTGTTCACGGTGAAGACGCCGCCGGGGCCGACGACGAGGTGGTCGATGTCCGCGCCGTTCCTGCCGACCGGCAGGGAGTGGAGGACGGTCCAGCCCGCGGGCAGACCCGTCAGCCGGGCCGCGACGGCGCGCTCGCCGATCGCGCCGGTGAACCAGGGGCGGGCCTCCGGGGCGATCGGGTCGCGGCCCACGAGGCGCTCGACGGCCGTGCGGGGCCGGGAGGCCGCCTGCTGCAGCAGGACCTGCTCGAGCAGCGCCTGGGCGGGCACGCGGTCGCGCATCGTGCCGGTCGGCGCGGGCACCACGGGCGCGGTCGTCTGGGTCATCCTCCGACCGTAGGGACCGGCGGATGCACGGTGCAGACCCAGAGGGGGCGCCCCGCGGGCGGGTGCTCCCCGGCCGGGGGCCGCGGGCGTCAGTACCCGGCGGGGTCGCGGAGCAGCGGGCAGGTCATGCAGTGGCCGCCGCCGCGGCCGCGGCCGAGCTCCGCGCCCCGGATCGTGCGCACCTCGATGCCCGCCTCGGCGAGGAGGTCGTTCGTGCGCGTGTTGCGGTCGTAGGCGAACACGACGCCGGGCCGGACCGCGACGACGTTGTTCGCGCTGTCCCACTGCTGGCGCTCGGCGGCGAAGTCGTCCCCGCCGGTGTTCACGACGCGCAGCCGGTCGAGGCCGAGCGCGCGCTGCACGACGTCGAGGAACGGCGCGGTCTCGTGGACGACCTCCACGCCGCCGCCGGCGCCGGGCCGGAGCGTGAACGGCGTGACGTCGTCGACGATCGCGCGGTAGACCGTGACGACGTCCTCCGCCGCGAAGGTGAGCACGGTGTCGAGGTGCATGGCGGCGCGGAGCTTCGGCATCCCGGCCACGACGACGCGGTCCGCGGCGCCGGTCTCGAACAGCCGGGCGGCCAGCTGCCCGATCGCCTGCCGGCTCGTGCGCTCCGACATCCCGACGAGCACGACGCCGGAGCCGTCCGCCGACGGCGACACGGGCATCACGTCGCCGCCCTCGATGGTCGCCGCGCCCCAGGAGCGCTCCGGGTCGCCCCAGAGCAGCTGCTGCTCGACCGGCGCGAAGTCCGGGTGGAAGCGGTACACCGCCTTCATCAGGAGCGTCTCGTCGCGCCGGGCGCCGAAGTACAGCGGGTTCAGCGTGTAGCCGCCGCCGATCCAGCAGGTCGTGTCCCGCGTGTAGAGCATGTTCGGCAGCGGCGGCATCAGGTAGTCGCTCGGCCGACGGTCCGGCCCCGTCGGATGGAGGTAGGTCGGCCGGTCCACGCCCGGCAGGTCCTCGACCGCCATGCCGCCGACGAGCAGCGCGGCGAGCGCGTCGGCTTCCAGCCCCTCGAGGTGCGCACGCGTCGGCTCGACGAACACCGGGCCGACCTCGTTCGCGGTCACCTTGCGGTCGAGCAGCCAGTCCCGGGCGCCGGGGACCGCGAGGGTCTCGGCGAGGACCTCGTGCAGCTCGAGCACCTCGACGTCCTCCGCCTCGAGCGCGGCGACGAAGGCGCGGTGGTCGCGCTGCGCCTCCTCCACCCAGAGCACGTCGTCGAAGAGCAGCTCCTCGCGATTGCTCGGCGTCAGCCGCTCGTGCGCGAGCCCGGGCGCGCACACCAGCACACGCCGCAGTCGGCCGACCTCGGACCAGGCACCGAACGCCGTCATCGACCCAGCCTGGCAGAGCGCGGGACCGGCGTCAGACGGTCGCGTCCTGGTCCGCGGCCCGGTCGGCGGGCTGCTCGGTCGTCGCGGCGAGCTTCAGGATCTCGCCCTGCGCGCGGGAGGCCCACTCCTGCAGGTCCTGCTCGTCCATCGAGCCCTTCGACTTCGGCATGACGTTCAGCACGCAGAAGGTGCCGATGTTCTCGCCGGCCTCGTTCTTGATCGGCGCGCCGGCGTAGAACCGCAGCTGGCCGACGTCGTTCATCGGGCTGTCCTTCGTGCGCTCGTCGCGGAAGGTGTTCTCGATGATCAGCGGCTCGTCGCCCTGGACCGTGTACTGGCAGATCGACGTCTCGGCGGGGCCGCTGCGGCCCTGCGGCGCGGTGTTCGCTACGAAGAACTGGCGGTCGCCGTCCATCAGGCTGATCCAGGCGGCGTCGGCGCCGAAGTGCTGCTTCGCCTCCTGCGCGAGCCGGTCGAGGGCCTCGTGGTCCGCGGTCGCCATGACCTTCTCGCCCGGCTTCCACTGCCACTGGTGCTCGGTCAGCTCGTGCTCGAAGCGGTACGGATCGAGCGCGCGGGCCTCGTCGAGCGCCGGGGCCGAGATCGAGGCGAACGCGTCGGACCACTCGGCGTAGAGCGCCGGCGAGCCGTACGGCCGGCCCGGCTCCGCCTGCGGTGCCGAGTGCTCGAAGAACTGGAAGCCGTCGTAGCGGCCGACGAGCTCGCGGGTGATCGCGTTCAGCAGGTCCGCGCGGCGCTGGCCGATGCGGGCCGCGATGCCGCGGTACTCCGGCAGCGAGTCGACCTCCTGGATGCCCGCGATGATGACGCGCGCGGACGGCTTCGTCTCGGAGGCGAGGCGGTCGAGGAGGCGGATCATGTCCGCCCGGTACTCGTCGGCGGGGGTGAGCCGGACGGCGTCGTTCATGCTGAGCACGACGAGCACCAGGTCGAAGGGCGCGAGCGACGTGTCGCCGATGTACGCCTGGACGGCGGCCATCGGCATCATCTCGTCGCCGATGTAGCGGATGTCGGTGGGCCGCGTCGTGCGCCGGGTGAGGGCGCGGGCGAGCTGGCCCGTCATCGCGAGCTCGTGGGTCACGGTGCCCCAGCCGTGCGTGGGTCCGTTGCCGAGGAGGAGCACCCGGTCCGGGTCGTCGGCGCCCGAGACGATCACGGGCGAGTCGCGCGGGACCGGCACCGACTGCTGGACGTAGATCATCTTCGTGTACCAGAGCTTCGCGGCGGCGCGAGCGATGCGGCTCTCGAGCATGGGGTGGGGCCTCTTCCGTGAGCTCTCGTGGTGGTCTCGTCCATGAGATCGCTGACGCATCGATTCTCCCCAGCGGAAACGCCGTGCGACACGCCCCAGAGGGAGGGGCGGTGCTGGGCGCGCCGCTGCCGGATCGGGTTGAATCACACGGTGGGGATTTCCGCGACCGTCACGGGCATCGGCGGGTGGACCGTCGGCCCGGTGGTGGGTCGGCGGCCTGCCGGCGTCGCCCGCGACGCGGTGCACCCCGGGACCGGCGCCCGCGCCGTGCTCGTCGTCGTCGACGACCGCTTCACGGGCCGCGGCCTGCCCGATCCCGAGACCGTCGCGCGCGCCGCGGTGGTCGGGTCGCCGCTCGTCGTGCCGATGCTCGACGCCGGGATCCTCGAGGACGGCTCGCGCTGGTACGTCACGCCCGCCGCGCCCGGGCCGGTGCTCGACCCGGCCGCGGGCTGCTCGCCGCGCCGCGCGGCGAGCATCGTGGAGGCCGTCGCCCGGGCCCTCGCCGCCGTGCACGCGGCCGGCCTCGTGCACGGGCTGGTCGGGCCCGCGGCCGTCGTGCCCGCCACCGCGCGGCACGCCGACCGTGCGGTGGGCACCACGCTGCTGCTCGACACCGGCGTCGCGGCCCTGCTCGGCGACCGCGCCGGCGAGCTCGCGCAGGCCGCGGGCGTCTCCCTCCCGAACGACCGCGGGCCGGCCGCGGACGTGCACGCGCTCGGCGGGCTGCTGCTCCGCCTGCTGACGGCCGCGGCGCCGGCCGGTCCGGCGCTCGCCGCGCTCCCGGTGCCGCTCCGCGCCCTCCTCTCCTCGATGCTCGACGAGCACCCGTCGCGTCGGCCGACCGCGGACGCCGTCGCCCAGCAGCTCGCGGGCCTGCGGGAGGGGCTCCTCGCGACCGGGCCGGTCGAGCTGCCGCGCGCGGTCTCCGCACCCGTGCCGGTCGTCAGCGCACCCGTGCCGATGCAGCGCGCCGTGACGGCGCCGCGGACCGCGGTCGCGCCGCGGGTCGCGGTGCCGCCGCCGGTCGCCGCCCCGCACACGGCCGAGTCGCCGATCGTCGTGCCGAGGGCGACGCCCGCTCCGGCGCCGTCGCTCTGGACGGGGCCCGTGCCCGTCTCGACGCCCGACCGTCCGCGTCGTCGGCGGGTCGGCCGCGCCCTGCTGCTGGCGGGCGGCGTCGGGCTCGCCGGCCTGCTCGTCGGCGTCGTCACCCACTTGCCGCTCGACCGCGGGCGCAGCGACGGCGCGGTCGCGGCCGCGGCGGAGAACGGCGTCTTCGCGGCGCCGGCGACTCCCGCCGCGGACACCGCAGCGTCCTTCGGATCGTCGGGCTCCGTCGCCCCGTCCGGCACGGCGTCGAAGACGGGGAAGCACGCGGCCTCCTCGCAGCGCGCCGCCGCCCCGCCGGCCTTCGCGCGGCCGACCGCGAAGGTGCCGTCGCCGCTCGCCGCCTCCGCGACGTCTCCGAGGCCGTCCCGGAACACCACGCCTCCCTCGCCCCGGCCGTCGAGCCCGGTGAGCTCCGCGCCGTCGTCCTCGATTCCGTCATCGTCGGCGCCCTCGTCGTCCGCGCCGTCGGCGCCGCCGGCCTCCGCGCCGCCGACCTCGTCCGACCCGGCGCCCGCGACGTCCGCCTCCTCGGCGCCGTCCTCGAGCGCGCCGGCGGAGGAGCCGACCACGACGGCGTCGTCCAGCCCGACCACGCCCTCCGCCGATCCGACCACGCCGACCGAGAACCCGTCCCCGTCCGAGTCGGTCGCGAGCACCCCGACGGACTCCCCCGCGGCCTGACGGCTCGGGACGACGTCGCGCTCAGGCGTCGCGGCGGTCCGCGACCTCCGCGAAGCGGCGGAGCAGGCGCTGCGGCTCGGTGACGGTCGCGGCTCGCAGGTCGGCCGCGATCGCCTCGTACTCCTCCGGCGGGAAGTAGCCGTGCCGCTGGTAGATCCCGGCGCGGCGGATGAAGTCGTCGGTGGTCGGCTCGGGGTGGAACTGGCTCGCGAGGATCGACGCGGCCCGGTACAGCTGCACCGGGCTCGCGTCGTTCGTCGCCAGCAGCACGGCGCCCGGCGGCGGCTCCGGTGCGGACTCCTTGTGCCCGGTCAGCGCGGTGAAGCGGTCCGGGAGCGCGCCGGCGATCGGGTCCGCGCGCCCCGCCGCCGTCAGCCGGCTCTCCGCCGCGGACACCGGCTCCGGGTGCGTGCGGTCGACCACGCCGCCGAGCACGAGCGTGAGGACGCCGATCCCGAAGCAGGTGAAGAAGACGGGGATCCCCCGCTCGAGCGCCCGCTCGGCGAGGGCCGCGAGCTGCCGCTCGGCGAGCCGCTGTCCGCGCGACTTCGCCTCGTCCGGGTCGGAGACGGAGTAGGGGCTGCCGCCGACGACCACCCCGCCGAGGCCGTCCGCGAAGTCGGGGGCCAGCTCCTCCCGATCGGCGCTCCGGGCGACGATCCGGTCGCCGAGCCCCGACGCCCGCCGTACCGAGGCGAGCTCCCCCTCGCGCGCGTCCTGCTCCGGCCGCATCTGCAGCAGCACGAACGGGAGCGACACCCGTGCAGGGTAGAACCGAGGCGCTGGGCGTCGCGCGCCCGGCTGCAACAGGAGGTCGCACGATGCGCGTGCTCGAGGTCCGACGCCCCGCCGGAGGGGTGCTCCAGGCGTACGACGGCGGGCCGACGGGCCGCTCGGACGAGCTGGCCGTGTTCTGGCACGGCGGCACGCCGAACACCGGTGCGCCGCCGGAGCCGCTGCGGGCCGACGCCGCGGTGCTCGGCATCCGCCTGATCGGCGCGGACCGGCCGGGCTACGGCGGCAGCACGCGGGACCCGGAGGCGTCGATCGCGGACGTGGTGCCGGACGTGCTCGCCGTCGCGGACGCGCTCGGCGTGGCGCGCTTCGCGGTGCTCGGCCACTCCGGCGGCGGCCCGCGGGTCCTCGCCTGCGCCGCGCTCGCCGGGCCGTGGGTCCGCGCCGCGGTCGCCGTCTCCTCCCCCGCGCCGCCCGACGCGGGCGGGCTCGACCGCTTCGCCGGAATGGCGCCCGGGATCGTCGCCGAGCAGCGCGCAGCGGTCGCGGGCCGGGCGCCGCTGCTCGAGCTGATCGAGCGGGACGAGTTCGACGAGCGCGCGTTCACCGAGGCGGACCGCGCCGCGCTGGCCGGCCCGTGGTCGTGGTTCGGGCCGGACGTCGCCGCCGCGGTCCGGAACGGACCCGACGCGCAGGCCGACGACCTGCTCGCGGCGGCGCGCCCGTGGGGCTTCGACGTCGGCGGCGTCGCGGCGCCGGTGCTCGTGGTGCACGGCGCCGACGACCGGATGGTGCCCGCCGCGCACGGCGCTTGGCTCGCGGAGCGGCTGCCCGCCGGCGAGCTCCGGAGCGTGCCGGGTGCGGGGCACATCAGCGTGCTCGACGAGTCGACCGCCCTGCTGCGGGAGCTGCGCCGCCGCGCCGGCTGAACGATGGACGACCCGGGCGGCGTGCGGGGCCGGCCGACCCGCGGCGCGCACGGCGTCTCGGGCGGCCCGGCGGTCCGCACGCGCATCACCCGGGTCGTGGGGCCTGTGTACTCCCGGTTCCGCGTTCAGGCGGGCCGGACACGCCGGTTCAGCCGCGCACCCGCCGCACCCGGATCCGCGCGCGCCGGGGCGCGAGGGTCGCGAGCTCGATCCGCACGCGCTCGTCGAGGCGGCGCAGCGCGCGCGTCTCGGGCAGGAGCTCCGGCATGCGGGCCAGCGCGCGGACGAGGGCCGCGACGGTGTCGAGCCGGTCCCGCGCCTCGTCGACGGGGCGCGGCCGGTACAGCGGCTCGGTCAGGAACCGCTGGAGGACGGCCGGCAGCGCGGTCAGCGGCAGGACCCGTGCGACGGCGGCGACCGGCTCGAGCTGCCGCTCGGCGTGGAGGAGCACGCGGTCGTCGGGGTCGAGGACCTCCGGCCCGGTCAGCTCGACCGCGAGCCGCAGGTCGGACTCCGCCCGATCGATGCGGTCGAGTCGGACGCCGAAGGCGCCGCGTCGGCGGTCGGCGAAGAAGTCGGCGAGGAACGGGTCCGCGGTGGGGAGGGCGCGCACGGCTCGAATGCTCCCGGTCCTGCCCGGGAATCCCCTGAACGGGGGTGTCGGGAGGACGAGGATGGATCCGTGCGCTCCTTCGCCCGGCACGACGATTACGACCGCTCCGCGCTGCCCGACGGCTCGCTCGACCCGGACCCCGTGCAGCAGTTCCGATCCTGGCTCGCGGACGCCGAGACGGCCGGCCTGCCGGAGCCGAACGCGATGGTGCTGTCGACCGTCGACGCGACCGGTCCGACCTCCCGGACGGTGCTGCTGAAGGGCCTGATCGACGGCCGGTTCGAACTCGTGACGAACTCGGGCTCGAGGAAGGGCGCGGCGCTGCGGCGGGACGGCCGGGTCGCGCTGCTGTTCCCCTGGTACGCGCTGCAGCGGCAGGTGCTCGTCGACGGCGACGCCGCGCCGGCCCCCGAGGCCACGAGCGACGACTACTGGGCGACCCGGCCCCGCGGCAGCAGGATCGGGGCGTGGGCCAGCCGGCAGTCCGCGCCGATCCCGGACCGGGCGGCGCTCGACGCGGCGGTCGCCGCGACCGAGGAGCGGTTCGCCGGGGTCGAGGACGTGCCGCGGCCGTCGTTCTGGGGCGCGTGGCTGATCACGCCGCGCCGCATCGAGTTCTGGCAGGGGCGGCCGTCGCGCGTGCACGACCGGCTCGTGTACCTGCCCGACGGCGACGGCTGGCGGATCGAGCGCCTGCAGCCGTGACCGACGAGGAGGAGCTCCGCCGGACCGACCGGGCCGTCGCGCGCGGGCGGCATCGACGCCCGCTCTCTCAGCCCGTCGCAAGCGGACGCGAAGCGGATCACGGGCGGGTCGGCAGCGGCCGCCGAGGCGGTGCGGCGAGGGTGGCGGCATGCACGTCGAGCTCCAGGACCGCGTCCCGCGTCACGAGACGGCGGAGCAGCGGTGCCCGGTCGACGGCATGCCGCTGTACGCGACGATCGTCGGGCCCCGCTGCCCGGTCTGCGGCGCCGCCTCCGTGCGCTGACCCGTCAGACTGGGCGGAATGACGCCCGACGAGCTGCGCTGGTGGTTCGAGGACTGGCTCGACGCCTGCAACCGGCACGATCTCGACCGACTCCGCGAGCTGCTGGCACCGGACGTGCGCCGCGCGGGCGCACCGGGCGGGGCCGACGCGTGGCTGCGCGACCTCGAGGACCTCCTGCGGGCGTTCCCCGACTACCGGTGGAAGCGCATCGCGCTCGTGGTCGAGGACGACCGGATCGCCGCGCACCTCAGGACGCGCGGGACGCACCGCGGCGAGTTCCGGGGCGTCCGCCCGACCGGCCGGCACGTCGGCGTCGCCGCGTTCGGCTTCTTCCGCGTCGTGCGCGGCAGGGTCACCGAGTTCGCGGGGTCGGACGACGACGCGGGGCTGCTCGCCCAGCTCGCCTGACGGTCAGCGCAGGCCGAGGGCGTCGAGCAGGCGACGGCGCACCGGCCGCTGCGTCACGGCGGCGCAGCCCGCGAGGGCGAGCTCGATCCGGTGCGTCGCGGGCAGCACGTCGAGGTGGCGCAGCTCGCGGGCGAGGTGCCGGGTGAGCGCGGCGCAGGTGTCGAGCTCGAGGCGGCGTGCGGCGCCCCGCGCGGGACGGATCTCGAGGTGTGCGAGGTGCGCCTCGAGCACCAGGAGCAGCCCGGCGGCGGGCATGACGCGGGCGACCGCGCCCTCGACGCCGAACTGCCGCTCGGCGTGCACGAGCACCTGCTCGTCGTCGGTCAGGACGAGCTCCGCGGTGCGCTCGACGGCGGTGCGCAGCGCGCGCTCGACGCGGTCGATGCCGGCGAGCCGGTGCCCGCTCGCGCCCCGCCTGCGGTCGGCGAAGAAGTCGTCGAGGGACTCGGCGGCGGAGAGGGAGCGCGGCATGCCCGCCATCCTGGCGTATCCCCCGCCCGGGGGTCACGCCACGATCCGATCACGAACGGGGGGCATAGCGTTGACGGAGGGCGTGGAGGAGGGACGGACGATGGCACGGCTGGACGGCACGACGGCGCTGGTGACCGGCGCGAGCAGCGGCATCGGGGAGGCGACGGCCGTCGCGCTGGCGGCCGAGGGCGCCCGGCTCGTGCTCGTCGCCCGGCGCCGCGACCGGCTCGAGGTGCTCGCCGCGCGGATCGGCGGCGACGCGGTGGTCGTCGAGGCCGACGTCACCGATCCGGCGCAGGCCGCGGCCGCCGTCGAGCGCGCGGTCGCCGAGACCGGTCGCCTCGACGTCGTCGTGAACAACGCCGGCGTGATGCTGCTCGGGCCCGCCGTGGAGGCGCCGCTCGAGGAGTGGGACCGGATGGTCGCCGTCAACGTGCAGGCCGTGCTGCACGTCACCCACGCCACGCTCCCCCACCTGCTCGAGGCGGCGGGGACGGCCCCGCGCGGCGTGAGCGACCTCGTGACCATCAGCAGCACCGCCGGTCGCGCCGCCCGCTCCGGGTCCGGGGTCTACAACCTGACCAAGTTCGGCGTCGGCGCGTTCGCCGAGGCGCTGCGGCAGGAGGTGACGCGGCGGCACCTCCGGGTCGGTCTCGTGGAGCCGGGCGCGACCGCGACCGAGCTGCGCAGCCACCTCCGGGAGCCGCAGCGGACGGCGCAGGAGGAGCGCTTCCGCACGATGGAGCCGCTGCAGGCGACGGACGTCGCCGAGGCGGTCGTCTACATGGTCACCCGCGACCGCCGCACCGCGATCAGCGAGATCACGATCCGGCCGACCGAGCAGGAGAGCTAGCGGCCGAGCAGCCGCTGCAGCAGCCCGCGGCGCGTCGGGCGCTCGGTCGCGGGCTCGACCTCGACCTCCGGCTCGGCCGCCACGGGCGCGGGTGGGGGCTCGGGCTCCGGCCGGGTCGCGACGGACTCGACGTCGGGCTCCACGATCGGCGCGGCTGCCGCCGTCGACGCCCGCAGCCGCCGGCCGAGCCCGGCGATCCGGCCGCCGGCGTCGTAGCGGACCTGCAGCGCGCCGTCCGAGAGGTTCAGCTGGTCGACATCCTCCGCGACCCGCTCGATCCCCGCGCCGCGCTGCTGCGCCCACGCGGTCAGCGCACGCCGATGGTCGCCCGCACCGCCGCCGGCCAGCGCGCTGGTCACGACGCCCACCGCACGGGCCACCGTCGGCGCGGGCAGCCCGAGTCCCGGGTCGTCGAGGAGCAGCCAGGCCCGCGTCGCGCCGTTGCCCGTCGCCGCGACGTGGTGCGCGGTCAGCCCCGTCAGCGCCTTCACCGCGTCGACGAGCCGCTCCGGCAGGCCGTCCTCGAGCGCCAGCGACGGGGTCGTGAGCTCCGGGATCGCGTACCGCCGCCCGAGGTCGCGCACCCGCTCGCTCTGCCGCACGAACGCGGGCGGGAAGCCGCTGGGGTTCTCCCAGCCCCACAGCCAGCTGCCGTCGTCGGGCGAGGCCGTGCCCACGAGGTGGGCGCGGAGCCGGTGCTCGCCTCCGTCGTCGTCCGTCAGCACGAGGGCGGCCGTGGCGGGGTCGACGCGCCAGCGATCGAGCCGGACGGTGCCCGCGAGGTGCGCCTGGTGCTCCCGCGACACGAAGGCACCGGCGTCCGAGAGGGCGGCGAGATCGACGTCGGTCATCGCCGACGACGCTACGTCAGGAGGACGTCGTCGGTCAGACGGCGAAGCGCGCGCCGGCGATCACGCCGAGCAGCCGCATCCGCTCGACCGCCTCCGGTCCGCGCGGCGTGAGGACGAGCAGCGTCTGCGCCTGGTCCTCGGTGAACAACGCCTGGCAGTCGACGTCGACCCGCCCGACCTCCGGGTGGACGAGCGTCTTGCTGTCCTCGAACCGGCGGCGCACCTCGTGCAGCGCCCACAGCTCCCGGAACTCGGCGCTGCGCTCGAGGAGGTCGTCGAGGATCGCCTGACCGCGGGCGCCCGCGGTCATCGCCGCGCGCAGCTGGGCGACTTGGAGGCGGCTCTGCAGGGCGCGGCCCTCCTCCGGGTAGTGCAGCCGCTCGGCGGGATCGGTGAACCAGCGGTGGATCGCGCTCCGCGCGAGCCCGCTGTGCGCCTGCCCGTCGCCCAGCAGCGCGACCGCGAGCCGGTTCTGGGCGAGCGTCTCCCCCAGGTCGGACAGCACGAGCGCCGCCGCGTCGTCGAGCCGGTCGAGCACCCGCAGCAGGGGCGGCGCGACGTGGTCGCGGCGCAGGACGCGGGGCGGCGCCGTATGCCCCGCGAGGCGGAACAGGTGGTCGCGCTCGTCGAGCGTGAGCCGGAGGCCGCGGGCCAGCGCGAGCAGCATCTGCTCCGACGGCTGCGGGCCGCGCTGCTGCTCGAGCCGGGTCAGGTAGTCGGCCGACATCCCGACGAGGGACGCGACCTCCTCGCGGCGCAGGCCGGGCGTGCGGCGGCGCACCCCGTCCGGCAGGCCGACGTCCGCGGGCGTCAGCGACTCGCGGTGCCGGCGCAGGAAGTCGGCGAGCTGGGCGCGGTCCACCCTCCGATGGTGGCGCATCGATCGGGCGCCGGAGGCGCTCAAGGTGGGATCGCCGGTCCCCCGACGAGCGCTCCGTTCCGCGTCGGGGCCGCCGGGCGCAGAGTCGACGCCGCACGGATCGAACGAACGGAGGCGCACATGCGCAGCACGGGCAACACCATCTTCCTGCCGGGCGGCACCAGCGGGCTCGGTCGCGGCCTCGCCGAGCGGTTCGCCGCACGCGGCGACCGGGTGATCATCGGCGGCCGCAGGCAGGAGCTGCTCGACCAGATCGCGGCGAGCAGCGACCGCATCGAGGCCGTCCGCATCGACACGAGCGACGCCGCGTCCATCCGCGACGTCTCGGCCGAGGTGCAGGAGCGGTTCCCGGAGACGGACGCGCTCCTGGCGATGGCGGGCATCATGCGGCCCGAGGACGTGACGACCGGCGGGTTCCTCGCCGACGCGGAGGCGACGGTCACCACGAACCTCCTCGGCCCGATCCGGCTCTGGGCCGCGTGGGCCGATTTCCTCACCGCGAAGGAGGAGGCGACGCTCATCACGGTGTCGTCCGGCCTCGCCTTCACCCCGCTCGCGCTCACGCCGACCTACGACGCGACGAAGTCCGGCGTGCACGCGCTGTCCGACGCCTGGCGGCTGCAGCTCGCCGGCACCGGGGTGCAGGTGATCGAGCTCGTGCCGCCGGCGGTCCGGACCGACCTCATGCCCGGCCCGAACGACGCGAACGCGATGCCGCTCGAGGAGTACCTCGACGAGACGGTCCGCCTGCTCGAGGAGCAGCCGGAGGCCCGCGAGATCCTCGTGCAGCGGGTGCAGCGGCTCCGGTTCTCCGAGCGGGACGGCGACCGCGACGAGCTGATGGCGGTGCTGGCCGGCAGCCACTGAGCCATCCGCGATCACGCCCTGTCGACGGCCTCCCGGATCAGGTCGGCGACGAGGGCGGGGCGCTCGAGCGACGGGAGGTGCGCGACCCCCTCGAGCACCCGCGCCTCCGCGTTCGCGAGACGCTGCGCGGTCAGCTCGTAGAACGGCAGGTCCGGCGGCAGGTCGAGATCGCCCCACGTCGCGAGCACCGGGGTGCGGACCTCGCCGAGGCGGTGCCAGGTGTCGAGGTCCGCGGCCCCGGCGCCGCCCTGCGTGCCGGCCGTCAGGATGCGGCGGTTCATCTCCGCCGCGAGCTCGCGGGTCGCACCGCCGACGCGGCCCTCCGGCGAGGTCGGGCCGTCCAGCCAGAGGTGCAGCTCGAGCCGCACCGCCTCCTCGACGTCGTGCGCCTGCTCCGCCCGCTCGAGCGCGCCGAGGATCGGCCCGGTTGCGTCGTCGACCGTCCACGCGATCGGCTCGCCCTCGTCCGTCATGCCGGTCACCGCGGCGCCGATGAGCAGCACGGACGCGACCCGCTCGGGCGCCGTGAGGGCGAGGTCGAGCGCGAGCGCGCCGCCCATCGAGTTCCCGACGACGACGGCGCGCTCCGCGCCGGCCGCGTCGAGCACGGCGACGAGGTCCTCCAGGTGGGTGAAGCCCTCCGGGCCGCCCGGCGTCTCCCCGTACCCGCGGCGGTCGACCGCGATCAGGTCGAGCGGGTCGTCCTCCAGCTCATCGATCACACCGAGCCAGGACCGGCGGTCGGTCACGCCGGAGTGGAGCAGGACGACGGGCGTCCCGCCGGGGACACGGCGTCGGACCCCCGCGAGCACGGAGCCGTCGGGGCGGGGGACGTCGAAGCGTTCGATCGGCATGCGTGGACGCTGCCACCGGCCGCCGACAGCCCGCAACGGCCGGCCGCAGCGGATCGATGCGTGCACGCGGAGGCGGTTCCTGTGCACGGGCGTCGTGACGACACGGCAGGATGTCCGACGCCCCCGCGGGGGCCTGGACCGATCGGGGAGGACCTGCTGTGGGTGGACCGACGCTGTTCCTGCTGCACGGGCTCGGCCTGAGCAGCAGGTCCTGGGACGGCGTCGTCGCCGCGCTCGGCGCGGGCGTCGAGGTCGTCGCCCTCGACCTGCCCGGGCACGGCGAGCACGCCGCGTCCTCCGCGATCACGCTGCAGGAGAGCGCCGAGTGGGTCGCCGCACGGATCCGCGAGCGCGAGCCGGACGAGTGGCTCGTCGCCGGACACAGCATGGGCGGAAAGATCGCGGCCCTCGTCACGGCCTGGGGTGAGCGCGGCGAGCACGGCCTGATCCCGCCGACCGGCCTGGTCCTCGTCGACGCCTCGACGCCCTCCCCGGAGCCGATGTCCGAGCAGCGCCGCACGGCGATGGAGGCGTGGTGGGCCGATGGCACGATCTCGGAGGCCGACGCCGCCGCGTACATCGCCGCGAACCTCGCCGGCCCCGCGGTGCCGGAGGGCGTGCGCGCGACCGCGATCGCCGACGTGCGCCGGACGAGCCGCACCGCGTGGCTCGAATGGCTGCGGCGCGGCAGCCTCGAGGACCGCTCGGCCGACGTCGGCGTCCTCCGGACCCCCGCCGTCGTCATCGTCGGAGCGGAGGACCCGGACCTCGGCGCGCCGAACCAGGAGCGGCTCACGCTCCCGCACGTCCCCGGCGCCCCGGTGCACGAGGTGGACGGCGCCGGCCACGACGCGCTGCTCGAGCAGCCCGCCGAGGTGGCGCGGTTCATCGCGGGCCACGTCCGCGAGGTCGCCGGCCGCGCGCCGCTGCCGGGCGCCTTCGCACGGCTGATCGCCTCCGACCGCGTCTCCGCGCGCACGCGGCGCGTGATGCTCGCGCGGCTCGGCGAGCCGGGCGACGCGCCCCGGGCCCTGACCCCGGCGCAGCGCAGCCTGCTCGGCGCGGTGCTCGCGCGCGTCCTCCCGCAGCGGGGCGTCCACCTCGACCTCGCGGGCCGCATCGACGCGGCGCTCGCGACCGGGGGCGGCGACGGCTGGCGGTACGCGGAGCTGCCGCCCGACGCGGAGGCGTGGCGGCGCGGCCTCGACACGATCGCGGGCGAGGTGCCCGACTTCGGCGTGCTCGACGCCGCCGCGCAGGACGCCGTGCTCGACCGGATCGACGCGGGTGCGCTCGGCTCCGACGCCGAGGGCCGGCTCACCGCGGATCGGATGACGCTGTGGCTCCGCGACGTGCAGGCCGAGGCGGTGCGGACGTGGCTCGCCCACCCCGCCGCCCAGGCGTGGATCCGGTACGACGGGTTCGCCGACGGCGGGGACAACGAGCGGAAGCAGGGTTTCACCACGACCCACGCGGGCGAGTGGGAGGCGTGGCAGCGCGACTGGCGCACCGGGAAGGAGCTGCAGGCGTGAACCTGACGGGGATGCGACGGTACGCGGAGCACGAGGAGGTCGACGCGGTCGTCATCGGCACCGGCGCCGGCGGCGCGCCGATCCTGGCCCGGCTCGCGCAGGCGGGGCTCGCCGTGGTCGCCCTCGAGGCCGGCCGCAACTGGGAGCCCACCGACCACACGCCCGACGAGGTCGACGCCGGGAGCCTCTACTGGCTGGGCGAGCGCCTCTCCGGCGGCACCGAGCCGGAGGCGTTCGGCGGCAACAACTCCGGCATCGGCGTCGGCGGCTCGACGCTGCACTGGGGCGCCTTCTGCCCGCGGCCCGACGAGCGCGACCTCCGGCTCGCCTCCGACCAGGGCGCCGGCGTCGACTGGCCGCTCACGCTCGACGAGCTCCTCCCGTACATCGAGGAGGTCGAGCGCTTCATCCAGGTGTCCGGCCCCGCCGACTACCCGTGGGACCCGACGCGGCGCTACCCGCTGCCGCCGGTCGCGCGGAACTCCTCCGCCGACGCGATGGCCCGCGGCTGCGAGGCGATCGGGATGCGGTACACCGACTCCCCCGCCGCGATCGTGTCGCGGGACGTGCAGCAGCCGCACTTCGGCGTCCGGCACGGGGCGATCAACAGCGGCGCGACGCACCAGGGCGACCGCGTCGCGTCGAAGGCGTCGATGGACGTCACCTACCTGCCGCTCGCCGTCGCGCACGGCGCGGAGATCCGGGCCGAGGCGATGGTGCACGACCTCGAGCGGGACGCCTCCGGGCGGATCACCGCCGTCGTGTACCGCCAGGACGGCGTCGACCACCGGCAGCGGACGCGGAACGTGTTCCTCTGCGGCGGCGGCGTCGAGTCCGCGCGGCTGCTGCTGAACCTCGAGCTCGCGAACTCGAGCGGGCAGGTCGGCCGCAACTACATGGCGCACCCGGCCGCCCAGGTGTGGGGCCGCTTCGACGAGCCGATGCGGATGTGGCGGGGCTGGCCGTCCTCCCTGATCTCCGAGGACCCGGTGCGGCTCGAGGACAAGGACTTCGCGGGCGGCTACCTCATCCAGAGCCTCGGGGTGCTGCCGATCTCGCTCGCGACGACCATGGCGCGGTCCGGGATCCGCGGTGAGCGGCTGATGGGGCTGCTCGACGGCTACGACCACCTGGCGGGCATCGGCGTGAACGGCGAGTGCCTGCCGTCCGAGGCGAACGGGCTGACCCTCGTCGACGAGACCGACGAGGTCGGGCTGCGGAAGGCGCGGATCGACTTCTCCTACAGCGAGAACGAGCGGGCGCTCGAGGCGCACTCGATCCGGACGATGACGGCGATCTGGGAGGCGGCGGGCGCGAAGGACGTCGTCGCGCTGAAGCGCACCGCGCACGCGGAGGGGACGCTGCGGATGGGCGACGACCGCGACGCCTCCGTCGTGGACCGCGACGGCCGCAGCCACGACGTCGCGAACCTCTACGTCTGCGACAACTCGGTGTTCCCGAGCTCGTTGATCGCGAACCCGGCGCTGACGATCATGGCGCTCGCCCTCCGCACCGCGGACCGCTTCCTCGCTGCCTCGTAGGACTCAGACCGCGCGGGCGAGGTCCGGGCTCGCCTCCGCGCCCGGCAGCGCGGCGAGCACGGCGCCGGGGGCGAGGATCTTCGACCGGCGGACGCCGGAGCCGATGACGACGAGGGGCTCCGCGGCCGTATCGGCGTCGAGCAGCAGCGGCCAGCCTGCGGGCAGACCGATCGGGGTGATGCCGCCGTACTCCATCCCCGACGTCTCGACCGCCTGGTCGTGCGGCAGGAACGACGCCTTGCGGACGTCGAGTCGGCGGCGGACGAAGCCGTTCACGTCCGCCCGCTTCGACGCGGGGACGAGGGCGGCCGCGACGCGTTCCTCCCCGTCCCGCCTGCCGCCGACGAGCACGCAGTTGACGAGCTGGTGCGCCTCGAGGCCGTAGGCGTCCTGCGTGGCCGCCGTCTCGGAGATCGCCGGGTCGATCTCGACCACGCCGACCGACTCGAGGAGCCCGAGCGCGGTGAGCGCTTCGAGGGTCGGTGCGGCGAGCAGGTCAGGGCGCTCCCTCGCGGCGACCCCGGTGAGGCCCCCGAGCACGAATCCGGTCACCGCTCCATCCTCGCCTGCGGCGCGCGCCCCGCTCGCGCGCCCGCCCCCGACCCGAAGAGCCCCGTTGGTCGAGGTGCGAGCGAAGCGAGCCTCGAGACCACGCCCCGAACACGTCATGCCGCGACCGGTGGGATCCGTCCGCCGGGCCGTCTGCGTCCGGTGGGGTCGACCCAGGGTGGTGGTGTCCACCACCACCTGCCGTCGTCGTCCCGGTCGATCTGCCATCCGTGTTCGTCGTGGAGGAGGTGGCAGCGCCAGCAGAGCAGGACTCCGTTGTCGATCGAGGTCGATCCGTATCCGGCGGGTCGGATGTGGGCTCCGTCGCACCAGGAGGGTGGGGCGTCGCAGCCGGGGCCGACGCACCCACCGTCCCGGACGGCCATCGCTCTGCGTTGGGCTTCCGTGAAGAACCTGCGCCCGGTCCCGAGGTCCAGCGGCTGCGACTTCCCGCCGAGCACGACCGGGATGATCTCCGCGTCCGCGGCGAGCATGCGGGCCATGGAGGCGCTGATCTGGGTGCCGCAGTCCGGCAGCTCGGCGGTGCCGAGCCCGGTCCGCAGCGCGTCCTCGGTCATCGTGATGAGGAGGGTGACGGCGGTGCCGGCGATCTGCCCGTCGTCGACCTGGATCGCCTTCTTCGCGAGCAGGCGGATCCCGTCCACCCACTGCTGCTCCACCGGCCGCCGGTTCTGCGTCTCCGGCATGTCCGCCTGGTCCGGGGTGACGAGGATCGGGCGCCGGGTGGGGCTGTTGGCCTCGACCGCGGTCTTGAGGAACCCGTCGGTGAGGGTGTCGAGGTCGAGGGTCCACCGGACGAGCCCGTTGCGCAGGTGCCGCCGCTTGACCGTCGGGATCGGGGTCGGTTCGCCCCGGTCGGGGCGTCCGCCGTCGGGGTTGGCGTGCTCCGGGACCCGCTGCAACCAGCGGAGCAGGTCGTTCGGTGCCCAGCCTTCGGCGGCGGTGTCGAGGAGCTTCCGCTCGAGGTCGTCGAGCTCCCACGGGGCCAGCCCGGGCGCGCACTCGGCCAGGGTGCGGCGCATCGCCGCGGCGATCTCGGGGTCGAGGAGGCCGGCGGCGAATGCGGCGGCGATCTGCGGGCAGGTCGCCGGCAGTGTCTCGCCGGTCATCGCTTCCCGCGGGCGGAACGCTTCACCCGATGCGACCACGGTCGCCGCGGTGGCTCGCGGCATCCCGGTGACCTGGGACACAAGGTTGGCGGCGTTGGCCGCGCCCTGCTTGCGGGCGAGGGAGTCGTCCCGGTTCTCACTGCGGCGGGCGACCTCCCCGGCCAGGGCCGTCTCCTCCGCTTGCGCGAGGCGGCGGAGCTTTGCGACCGTGGAGAGCCGCTCGAGCAGTGCCTGGTCGGAGACGAACCGGAGGGCGTCGTCGGCGAGGCGGGCGTAGGCGTCCGCCTGCTCGAGGAGTGCCTCCGCCGTCCGGGTCATGGGGGTATTCGAGCACGGGGCACTGACATTGGAACCCGATCTGGGTCAGGTGTTTTCCGTTCTGCGGAAGGCGCGGCGGGCCGGGTCGGTACCGAGGGTACGGGGTGGTTTCGAGGCTCGCTTCGCTCGCACCTCGACCTTCGGGATCGGTGGATGAGCCGGGCGAGGCGCCCCTCGTCCGTGAACTCCGACGTCCGGGTGGGAGGGTGAGGCGTGCCGTTCTCCGCGCCTCCCCCGTTCACCACGCGGCCGGATCTCGTCGGGACGTTCGGGATGAGCGCGTCGACGCACTGGCTCGCGACGGGGACCGCGCAGTCGGTGCTCGAGCGGGGCGGCAACGCGTTCGACGCGGCCGTCGCGGCGGCGTTCGTGCTGCACCTCGTCGAACCCCACCTCAACGGGCCCGGTGGCGATCTCACCGCGATCCTCGCGACCGCGGAGGACCCGGGTACGCCGGTCGTGCTCATGGGTCAGGGGCCCGCGCCGGCGGGCGCGACCCTCACGCACTTCGCGGCGGAGGGACTCGACCTCGTCCCGGGAAGCGGCGCCCTCGCCGCGGCTGTCCCGGGCGCGACGGACGCCTGGCTGCTCCTGCTCGAGACGCACGGCACCTGGGAGCTGCGCGACGTCCTGACCTACGCCGTCGACATCGCTCGTGACGGGCACCCGCTCTCAGCGGGCGTCGCCCGCTCGATCGCGAGCATGGCCCCCTTCTTCCGTGCGCACTGGCCCACCTCCGCGGCACGCTGGCTCCACCCCGACGGCACGCCGCCCGAGCCCGGCGAGCGGGTGGCGAATCCGACGTGGGCGGCGGTGCTCGACGAGCTCGTCGCGGCCGGCGCCGGCGCCGGCGATCGCGCCGGGCGGATCCGCGCGGCCCGCGACGCCTGGGCGACCGGCCGCGTCGCGCAGGAGATCGATCGATTCGTCCGCGAACCGCACCGCCATGCCGACGGGCGCGATCACGCGGGCGTCATCCGTGCCGAGGACCTCGCCGCGTTCCGCGCGTCCTTCGAGCCCGCCGTCACCCGGGACTTCCGCGGGACGACCGTCGCGAAGACCGGCCCGTGGGGTCAGGGGCCGGCACTGCTCGCCGCGCTCGCGATTCTCGAGCCGCTCGACGACGCGCTGCTCGACCCCTCGACCGCGGACGGCGTGCACACGATCGCGGAGACGCTGAAGCTCGTCCTCGCGGACCGGGAGGCGTGGTTCGGCGACGACGCGCCCGTGCCGGTCGACGTCCTGCTGTCGAAGGACTACGCCGCCGAGCGCCGCACGCTCATCGGCGACCGCGCCTCGACCGAGCTGCGCCCCGGCCGGGCCGGCGGGACGCCGCCGCTCCCCCGCCTGCGCACCGCGGCGGAGTACGCATCCGGCGTCGCCGGCGTCGGCGAGCCGACCATCGAGTCGACCGGCGACCTGCGCGGCGACACCTGCCACCTCGACGTCGTCGACCGGTGGGGCAACATCGTCTCGGCGACCCCCTCCGGCGGCTGGCTGCAGTCCTCCCCGACGATCCCGGGCCTCGGGTTCTGCCTCGGCACGCGCCTCCAGATGACGTGGCTCGAGGAGGGGACGCCGTCGACGCTCGCGCCGGGGCGCCGACCCCGGACGACGCTCACCCCGACCCTGTTGCTCCGCGACGGGCGGGCGGTCGGCGCGCTCGGCTCGCCCGGGGGCGATCAGCAGGACCAGTGGCAGCTGCTCCACCTCCTCCGCACCCTCGTCGGCGGGTGGAGCCCGCAGGAGGCGATCGACGCGCCCGCCTTCCACACGACGTCGTTCCCGGGATCGTTCTGGCCGCGGACGTGGGAGCCGGGCGGCCTCGTCGTCGAGGACCGCCTCGGCGAGGACGTCATCGCCGAGCTCGAACGGCGCGGCCACCGCGTGGACCGCGCGGGCGACTGGACGCTCGGCCGGCTGTCGACGGTCGGCCGGGACCCTGCCGCCGGCACGGTCCACGCCGCGGCGAACCCGCGCGCGATGCAGGGGTACGCCGCGGGCCGTTGACGACCCGGCCGCCGCCGCCCCGCCTCCCGGCCCGCGTTCACCCGCCGGACACCCCGGCGCAGCACGCTTCGGGGATGTCCTCCAGCGATCCCTTCCTCCCCGTGCCGCCCGAGGAGGCGGCGGACGTCGAGGAGCGGCGCGAGCTCGCGGACCTCGAGGACGACGAGCAGCCCGACGTGCTGACGGGCTCGGCGGAGGAGCACAACGCGGAGGAGCTGGCCGCCGCGGATCGCGCGGCGGAACCGGGCCGATTCCGTCGGCCGGAGCCGGGCGACCGGCTGACCGCGGAGGAGCTCGCGGGCGAGCTGGACTGAGCGCGCCCCGTCCACCCAGGGGGCGCGGCTAGCGTCCGGGGGTGGTCCTCGGCGTCGGTGCGGCGCTGCTGTCGACCGTCCTGCTCGCGCTCGGCGCCCAGTTCCAGGGTCGCGGCGTCCGCGGCGTGGAGGGCGCGGAGGACGCGCGTCGCTCCGGGCTCCGCCGCATCCTGGGTCTGTTCACGAGCGGCGGCTGGCTGCTCGGCTCCGGGTTCCTGACGCTCGCGATCCTGCTGCAGCTGGTCGGCCTGCTGCTCGCGCCGCTGCCCGTGGTCCAGCCGATCGGCGTGCTGTCGCTCGTCGTCACCGCGCTGCTCAGCCGCCGCGTGGCGCACGCCCGGATCCAGCGGTGGGGCGCGATCGGCATCGCCGTCTGCCTCGCCGGTACGACGGCGTTCGTGGTCACGGCGACCTTCGCCACGACGACGGCACCGGAGCCGGCGGCGGTCGTCGTCCCGGTGCTCGTGCTCGCCGGGTTCGTGCTCCTGGCCCTCCTCATCGGCTACGCCCTCCTGCGCCGCCGCCTCCCCGCGTTCGTGTTCGCGACGGCGGGCGGCGTCTGCTTCGGGTTCGTCGCGACGCTGATGAAGGTCGTGCTCGACCGCGGCGCGGAGGCGGTGCGCGCCGGCGACCTCCTGCGGCCCGGGATCGGCTTCACGCTCCTCGTCCTCGTCGCCGCGGGCGCCGCGGGGCTCGCGGGCATCTCGCTCGTGCAGCGCGCCTACTCCTCCGGATCCGCGGACCTCGTCGTGGCCGCGCTGACCGTGGTCGACCCGCTCGTGGCCGTGACGCTCGGGATCGTCCTCCTCGGTCAGGCCCGGCACGCGCCGGGCTGGACCTTCGCCGTGTTCGCCGCGGCCGAGCTCGTCGCGATCGCCGGCGTCGCCCTCATGGCTCGGCACCCGCCGCGACCTGCGGACACGCCCGGCTCCCCGTCGGGATGACCCCTGAAGAGCGGGGCACGTCCGCCCGCGCCCGCCCGGGACGGGCCACGATGGTCGGATGGTGACGGAGCCGAGCACGCCCGCCCGAGCGAAGCGGGGGCTGTTCCTCCCGCCGTTCGACGCCCTCGCCGACCCCCGTGCGGTCGCCGACCTCGCCGTCGCGGCGGAGCAGGCCGGCTGGGACGGCGTCTTCGTGTGGGACCACATGCGGTACTCGCCCCCGGTCGCCGCGCTCGCCGATCCGTGGATCTGCTGCGCGGCCATCGCCGCGCGCACCGAGCGGGTGCTGTTCGGCCCGATGGTCACCCCGCTCCCCCGGCGCCGCCCCCACGTGGTCGCCCGGCAGGCGGCGAGCCTCGACCTGCTGTCCGGCGGCCGACTCGTGCTCGGTTTCGGCAGCGGCGACGACTGGCTCGGCGAGATGAGCCGGTTCGGCGACGAGGCGGACGCGCGCGTGCGCGGCGACATGCTCGACGAGGGCCTCGACGTCGTCACCGGCCTGCTCGGCGGCCATCTCGTCGAGCACCTGGGCCGGCACTACCGGGCGGAGGACGTGCGGTTCCTGCCCGCGCCCGAGCGCCCGGTCCCGATCTGGATCGCGGCCCGGTTCGGCAAGCCGAAGCCCCTGCGCCGGGCCGCCGGCTACGACGGCGTGTTCGTGATCGGCTACCCGGGACCGGAGGGCGTCGTCGCGGTCCGCGACGCGATCGAGGCCGAGCGCGGCGGCACGGACGGCTTCGAGATCGTGGCGGACATCCCCGCCGACGGCGACGCGGCGGCCTGGGCGGCCGCCGGCGCGACCTGGGTGCTCACCCGCTTCGGGCCGTACGGGCTCGATCCGGTCGCCGTCCGGGCGCGGATCGAGGCCGGCCCCTAGTCCTGCTCGGGCTCGCCGTGCGCGGCCTGGTGCGCGATCTGCCGCTCCACGCGGCGGTCCGGGACGAACCACAGCACCGCGACGAGCACGTAGACGGCGGCGCCGAGGAGCGGCTGCACGAGCGACAGCAGGATCCCGGCGAGGTAGAGCGGCGCGGAGATCTTGCCCTTCACGTCCCGGCCGACCGCGGCGGCGAGCGCGGAGTCGCGACCCTCCGCCCGGATCAGCGCGGTCTGCAGGATGAAGTAGGCGACCCCGGCGGCGAGCAGGACGGCGCCGTAGGCGACGAGCGGCGCCGTGAGGTCGGGCGCTTCGCCCTCCGGTCGCTTCTCGCCCAGCACCTCCGTGATCCAGTCGGTCACGAACGGCACCAGCGAGAGCCAGAAGAGCAGGTGCAGGTTCGCCCAGAGGACGGGGCCGCTCACCCGCCGCACCGCCTGAAGCATGTGGTGGTGGTTGTTCCAGTAGATGCCGAGGTAGACGAAGCTCAGCACGTAGGCGAGGAGCACCGGCAGATCGGCCCGGATCGCGGCCCACGACCCGCCGTCCGGCTTCGGCAGCTCCAGGACCATGATCGTGATGAGGATCGCGATCACGCCGTCGCTGAAGGCCTCCATCCGCCCCGTCCGCACGCGAGCACGCTACCGCCGACGCGTACCCTGGAAGGGGTCGACCGCCAGGACGGCGGAGGGAGGCGGCATGTCCGCTTCAGCAGCAGCGGTCCGAGCGCGAGCGGGCGTCCTCGCGCGGATCGGACGGGTCACGAGCTCGGCGGTCCGCTGGACGGGTCGGCTCCGCGGCGATCGGGTGCTGCGCGGCGCCGCGCTGCTCGCGGCGGTCGTGCTCGTGCTCGTGGAGACCCTCCTCGTCGCCGCGCCGGAGCTGCCGCTGCCGCTCGCCTTCGCGCTCGTGATCGTCCACGTCGGCGCCGTGCCGCTCGCGCTCCGCATCCCGAACGTCGCCGCGCCGATCTCGCTCGCCGCCGCGCTCGCCCTGCAGTGGCTGACCGCGGACACCGGGTCCGTGCTGTGGCCGTGGTCACCGGTGCTCATCGTGACGCAGTGCCTCGTGCTCGGCGCGGTCGCGGCCCGGACGACGCTGCCCGTCGCGCTGCTGCACTGGCTCATCGCGGTCGTGCTGTCCGCCGTGCTCGCCGCCGTCCTCCGCCCGGCGAGCGGCGACGAGACCTCCGTCGACGTCGCCGTGTTCGGCAGCATCTCGGCGGCGCTGATCGTCGTCGCCCTGCTGCTGCTGCAGTGGCGGCGGGTGCGGTCCGAGCTGCTCCACGAGCGACGCCTCGCGGCCGAGGAGGCGGAGCGCCGCCTCGTCGCGGAGGAGCGCACGAGGATCGCCCGCGAGCTGCACGACGTCGTCGCGCACAGCCTGTCGATCATCACGGTCCAGTCGTCGACGGCGCGGTTCCGCCACCAAGGGTTCAGCGCCGAGGCGGCGGACGAGTTCGACCGCATCGCCGCGCAGTCGCGGGAGGCGCTCGACGAGATGCGCGGACTCCTCCGGGTGCTCCGCGGCGCGGACGACGACGCGGAGCGGCGCCCGCAGCCCGGCCTCCACGACATCGAGGAGCTCGTGGCGCAGGCCCGCCGCGCCGGCACGGCGATCGTGCTCGAGGAGCCGAGCGGGCCCTGGACCGTCGGCGTCGGGCCGCTCACCGGCATCACCGCGTACCGGATCGTGCAGGAGGCGACGAGCAACGCCATCCGGCACGCCCCCGGCTCCGACGTGACCGTCTCGCTCGCCCGCGTCGGCGACGACATCGTCGTCTCGGTCGTGAACACCGCGACCGGCGAGCCCGCCGTCGACGGCCGGGCCGGGCACGGGCTCGTCGGCATGACCGAGCGGGCCGCGATCGCCGGCGGCACCGTCCGGTTCGGGCCGACGGAGGAGGGCGGGTTCGCGGTCGAGGCGCGGCTGCCCGTGTTCGTCCGATCCGGAGCGACCGCATGACCGTGCGGGTGCTGGTCGTCGACGACCAGGCGATGGTGCGCGCGGGCTTCGCGGCGCTGCTCGACGCGCAGCCCGACATCGAGGTCGTGGGCCAGGCGGCCGACGGCGCCGAGGGCGTCCGGCTCGCGGCGACGACGCGGCCCGACGTCGTCCTCATGGACGTGCGGATGCCGGTGCTCGACGGCATCGAGGCGACGCGCGAGATCCTCGCCGCCGCGGGCGGCCGCCCGCCGAAGGTGGTCGTGCTGACGACGTTCGACGTCGACGACTACGTGCTCGAGGCGCTGCGGGCCGGCGCGAGCGGCTTCCTGCTCAAGGACGCGCTGCCCGACGACCTCGTCGAGGCGGTCCGGGTCGTCGCCCGCGGCGACGCCCTGCTCGCCCCGAGCGTCACCCGCCGCCTCATCGAGCGGTTCGCGGCGCGGCCGACCGGCACGACCGCGATCGGCTCGGACCTCGACGTCCTGACCGAGCGGGAGCGGGAGGTCCTCCGCCAGGTCGCGCAGGGCCGCAGCAACGGCGAGATCGCGAAGGTGCTGTTCATCGCGGAGCAGACCGTGAAGAGCCACGTCAGCCGGGTGCTGACGAAGCTGGGCCTCCGCGACCGCGCCCAGGCCGTGGTCGTCGCCTACGAGTCGGGTCTCGTCGTCCCGGGCGACTGAGCGAGGCGGGGTGGTCTCGAGGCTCGCTCCGCTCGCACCTCGACCGGCGGGGCGGGGCTGAGCAGGGCGCGACACGCCGGGGGCAGTACTCGGGTACGGGGTCGAGGACGGCTCTGCGGAGGGATTCGCGCCGAGGGGCCCGTCCGTACCGTCGATCCGGTGACCAGCACCATCGCTCCGCCGTTCCGCTCGACCCTGCCGCGGCGGGTGCCGAAGGGCGCCGGACAGGCCGCGCACGCCAGCGACTACACCGAGCTGTCCCGCCGCGTGAAGGCGGCCGGCCTGCTCGAGCGCCGCTACGGCTCGTACGTGCTGCGGACCGTCCTGCTCGCGGTCGCGCTCGGCGTCGGCATCACGGCCGCCGTCCTCGTCGGCCACAGCTGGTGGCAGCTCGGGGTCGCCGCCTGGTTCGGCGTCGTCTTCGCCCAGGCCGGGTTCCTCGCGCACGACGCGGCCCACCGTCAGGTGTTCGAGTCCGGCAAGCGCAACGAGTGGTTCTCGCGGATCGTCGCGAACCTCGTCGTCGGGCTCGGCTACGGCTGGTGGATGCAGAAGCACACGCGCCACCACGGCAACCCGAACACGCTCGGCAAGGACATGGACCTCGACCCGAACCTCATCGTGTTCACGGAGGAGGATGCCGCAGCCCGGTCGACCGGCGTCGGCGCCTGGGTGCGCCGTCGGCAGGGCTGGCTCTTCCTCCCTGCGATGACGCTGACGGGCCTCGACCTGCACGTCAAGACCATCCGGATGCTCCTCTCCAAGGAGGGCGTGAAGCACCGCGGCGTCGAGTCGCTGCTGCTCGCCGTGCGGCTCCTCGGCCTGCCCGCCCTGTTCGTCCTGAGCGCCGGGCCGGTCATCGGCCTCGTCGCCCTCGCCGTCCAGCTGCTGCTCTTCGGCTTCCTGCTCGGCGGCGCGTTCGCCCCGAACCACATCGGCATGCCGCAGATCGCGCACACGCAGAAGGTCGACTACCTCCGCCGCCAGGTGCTCACGTCCCGCAACATCACGGGCGGTCCCGCCGTCGACTTCCTGATGGGCGGCCTGAACCACCAGATCGAGCACCACCTGTTCCCGAGCCTGCCGAGCGCGAACCTTCGCGCGGCGCGGCGCATGATCCGTGACTACTGCCTCGAGATGGGGCTGCCCTATACCGAGCGGGCGCTCCCCCGCGCGATGGCGGACGTGGTGCGCTCCGTGCACCGCATCGGCCTGAAGGCGGCGGACCCGTTCGACTGCCCGGCCGCCGCGGCGATGCGCATGGCGTAGGACGCGGACATGCCGAAGGGCCCGGGAGCGATGCTCCCGGGCCCTTCGTTCAATTCGTGGGACGAATCAGAAGCGCCCCGAACCCGATGGGTTCAGACCGCGCGGATGTTCGCGGCCTGCGGGCCGCGGTCGCCCTGCGCGATGTCGAACTCGACGCGCTGGTTCTCCTCCAGGTTGCGGAAACCCTTGCCCTGGATGGCGGAGAAGTGCGCGAAGAGGTCGGCGCCTCCGTCGTCGGGGGCGATGAAGCCGAAGCCCTTGTCGCCGTTGAACCACTTGACGGTACCGGTAGCCATATGTGCCTGCTTTCTCGAATCGTTCGACCCGGAGGTCCCGGATCGGCGCCACGCTGAACACACGCGTTCGAGATCGCCGGCTACGCCGTCGAAAGTCAATCCACCTGCTACAACACAACTGCGGTACCCACCGTAGCCCAGGGCGTCGCACTCGCCTACGGCTGAGCGGAAATCCGTGCCGTCAGACCCAGACCGGGGTGGACGCCTCGGGGTAGCGCGACCCGGAGGCGCCGTCCGGCACGATCTCCTGGATGCGGGCCAGGTCCTGCGGGCTCAGCCGGACGTCGGCGGCGCCGATGTTCTCCCGGATCCGGTCGACGCTGCGGGTGCCGGGGATCGGCACGACCTCGTCGCCCTGCGCGAGCAGCCAGGCGAGCGCGAGCTGCGGGGTGGTGATCCCCTTCTGCGCGGCGAACGCGTGCAGCTCGTCGACGATGCGGCGGTTCGCCGCGTAGTGCTCGCCCTGCCAGCGGGCGTTGTGGCGGCGGAAGTCGTCCTCCGAGTACTCCTCCGCCGGGCGCACGTCGCTCGTCAGGAACCCGCGACCGAGCGGCGAGTACGGGACGAAGCCGATGCCGAGCTCCTCGACGACGGGCAGAACCGCGTCCTCGACCTGGCGCTCGAAGATCGAGTACTCGGTCTGGAGGACGGAGACCGGCTGCACGGCGTGCGCCTTCCGGATCGTCTCCGGGCCGGCCTCGCTGAGCCCGAAGAACCGCACCTTGCCCTCGTCGATCAGGCCCCGCACGGCGCCCGCGACGTCCTCGATGGGCACGTCCGGGTCGACGCGGTGCTGGTACAGGACGTCGATGACGTCCGTGCCGAGCGCGCGGAGGCTGTCCTCCACCACGTCGCGGATGTGCTGCGGGCGGCTGTCGAGCCCGCTCGGGCGGCCGTCCGGACCGAAGCGGAAGCCGAACTTCGTCGCGATGACGACGTCCTTCCGGTACGGCGCGAGCGCCTCGCCGACGATCTGCTCGTTCAGGTGGCGGCCGAGGCCGTACAGCTCGGCGGTGTCGAAGAAGGTGACCCCGAGCTCGTGGGCCTTCGCGATCGTGCGGACGGCCTCGGCCCGGTCGGGCCCGGGGCCGTACGCCATGGTGAAGCCCATCGTGCCGAGCCCGATGGCGGAGGCCTCGAGGCCGTGGGTGCCGAGTGCGCGCGTCTGCATGCGACCGACGCTACGTCCGCCGGTTCGGAGCGGGATGGGCGTCGCTCAGGGCAGGCGTCGCGCCAGCAGGGCGGCGCCGAGCGCGGGGCCGTGCAGCGGGGCGCGGAGGTCGACGGCGTCGCCGAGCGCCGCGGTGAAGGCGGCGAGCACGAGCGGCGCCTGGAACATCCCGCCCGAGTACGAGACCGGGACGACGCCCTCGGCGCCGAGCGTCCGACGCACCGCCTGCACGAGCGCGGCGAGCTCCCGGCCCGCCTCCTCCACGATCGCCGACGCGACCGCGTCACCGTCCTCGGCGGCCGCGACGACCACCCGGGACAGGGCCGCGATCCGCGCGCGGTCCTCCGCCCACTCCCCCACGACGACGCCGATCACGTCGAGGTCGGTCGGTGCGGCGACGGCCTCCCGGATCCGCGCGTGCAGCGGGCCGCGCGGCAGGCGGCCGTCGCTCATCCGGGTGAACGCGCTCAGCCCGCGCACGGCCGTCCAGTACCCGGAGCCCTCGTCGCCGAACACCTCGCTCCAGCCGCCGGCCCGAGCGGTGCGGCCGGCCCACTCGCCGTACGCGATCGAGCCGGTGCCCGCCACGACGTTGATCCCGTCGGCGCCGCCGAGCGAGCCGGCCCAGCCGGCGACCATGTCGTTGCCGACGGCGTAGCGCTCGTGCCCGAGCACCTCGCCTGGCACGCGCTCGAGCACCGGGAGGTCCGGCGTCGACTCGCCGTGGCCGGGCAGCGCGAAGAAGGCGCGGTCGATCGTCGCCGGCTCGATCCCGAGCGCGTCGAGGCCCTGCCGCAGCACGGATCGGATCAGCCCGGCGTCCGCGGGGAACGCGTACAGGCTCGGCGCCGTCGCCTCCGCGAGCACCGCGCCGTGCTCGTCGGCGACCACGAACGCCGTCTTCGTGCCGCCGCCGTCGACCCCGAGGAAGCGCGCCACGGTCAGTCCTCGAGCGGATGGATCGTGACGCCCTGCACGACGCGGTTCACGGCGCCGCCGGGGAACGGGTTGTCCGTCGGGACGCCCGCGTTGACCGAGGCGGTCAGCGCGAGCAGCTGCCCGACGAGGACGAACGGCACGGCGAGCCAGCCGTCGTCGAGCCCGTCCAGGCCGCGGAGCACCCAGTCGGCCTCCCCGCCGCCGGAGGCGCGCACGGTCAGCACCGCGTCGTCGCCGATCGCGGCGCGCAGCTCGCGCGCGATGTCGTCGTCGTACCGGCTCGTGTACGGGTCCGCGGAGGCGTAGACGACCACGAGCGTCGCCCCGTCGACGACCGCCTTCGGGCCGTGCCGGAAGCCGAGGGCGGAGTCGAAGTAGGTGTCGATGCCGCCGGCGGTGAGCTCGAGCACCTTCAGCGCCGATTCGCGCGCGATGCCGGCGAGCGGACCGCTGCCGAGGAACACGATCCGCTCGGGCGCCCGTGCGGCGAGCGCCTCGATGCGGGCGCGGGCGTCGAGCACCTGCGCACCGGCGTCCGCGACCGCGCCCACGACCTGCTCGTCGTCGCCGAGGAGGACGAGCAGCACCGAGAGGAGCATGGAGGTGAAGCTCGACGTCATCGCGAAGCCCTCGTCGTTCGAGCGCTCCGGCGTGAGGAGCACGAACGACCGCGGCCGGTCGGCGTGCACGCGGGCCAGCCGCCCCTCCGCCGCGCAGGTGATGACGAGGTGGTGCACGTCCCGCAGGACCCGGTCGGCGGTCTCGGTCGCCGCGAGGCTCTCGGGGCTGTCGCCGGACCGGGCGAAGGAGACGAGCAGGGTCGGCACGTCCTCCGCGAGGCGGCCGGCAGGGTCGGAGACGAGGTCCGTCGTCGCGACCGCCTCGATCCTCCGGTGCAGCCGCCGCGACAGCGCCGGGGCGGCGACCTCGCCGACGAAGGCCGAGCTGCCCGCGCCGGTGAGCACGATGCGGAGGTCCGGGGCGGCGAGCAGCGGCGCGAGGAAGGCGTCGAGCGCCTCGCGGCGGTCCGCGACGATCCGGCCCGCCTCCCGCCAGACGTCGGGCTGGCGGCTCAGCTCGCGCTCGGTCGCGGTCCCCTCGCCGAGGCGGGAGGAGGAGAGGGTGTCGGCGGTGGCCTGAGGCTCTCGAAGGGTCATCGGCGGACTCCAGACGGGGCGGATTCGGCGGGGAGGTCGGCGGCGCGGGTCGCGGTGGCGTAGGGCCGGAGCGCGTCGCGGACCCGGTCGAGCAGCAGCGCCCGCGGCTCGTTCGGCAGCTCGCCGCGTCGGACCCGGAGGTACTGCGCGGGCAGGTACTGGCTGAGCAGCGGCTCGGGGACGCCCGCGGCGTCGAGGTTCGCGAGCAGCCGGTCGACCGCCGCCTCGATCCGCGGGTCCGGCAGGGAGTAGCGCATCCGGTCGCTGTAGCTGAAGCGCCGCGCGATGCGCTGCTCGTCCGGGGTGCCCTCGTAGTAGCGCTCCCACCGGTCCGGGTCGCCCAGCATGACCCGCTCGATGACGGCGAGCAGGTCGGAGCGCTCGGCGGCGGGGACGAGCTGGTCCTCGATCGCGGCGAGCGCGAGGAGGCCCTCCCGCAGCGCGAACGTGAGGCCGGGACCGACCTTGAGCACCGCCCAGTGGTCGCGGACGAGGGCGGCGAGGCCCTCCTCGAGCTGGTAGTCGGTCGAGTGCGCCTCGAACACGGCGTCGGGCTCGTCGTCGAGCACGTGCTGGAGGGCCTCCGTGCGGGACGGGTCGTAGTCGAAGACGCGGACGTGGTCGAACTCGACGCCGGGCTGCACGACGAGGGCCATGATGCGCGGCCACGCGTCGCCGGCGCCGGCGGCCTCGAACGCGCGGCGGTGCGCGGCGAGCGTCGCGCGCGCCGCCTCGGGCGGCGTCGGGCGGAGCGCGTCGATCGTCTCGTGGGCGCCGCCCGGGACGGGCACCTCCGTGCCGATCACGTAGCGGACCGCGTCGGGGTCGGGCGCCGCCGCCTCGGCGGCGACGAGGAGCCGCGCGGCCCGCGCGGCCACGACGTCGTCCGTCAGCGGCGTCGCGTCGCCGGCGAGCGGCATGCTGCAGTCGAGGTGGAGCTTCGTGTAGCCGGCGGCGGCGTAGGCGCGGACGAGGTCCTCGGCCTTGGGCATCGCGACGTCCTCCGGCTCCCCCTGCCAGGTGTTCGGGCCGAGGTGGTCGCCGCCGAGCGCGACCCGGTCGGCCGGGAGGCCCTCCTCCGCGGCGATCCGGTGCACGAGGTCGCGGAAGTCGGCCGGGCGCATCCCGGTGTAGCCGCCGAACTGGTCGACCTGGTTCGACGTCGCCTCGACCAGGACCGGCGAGCCGTCGGCCGCCGCCTGCCGCATCGCGGCCGCGAGGACGAGCGGGTGCGCCGAGCAGACGGAGGCGATGCCGACCGCGTGTCCGGCCTTGTGCGCGCGGAGCACGGCTCCGAGGTGATCCGTCATGCGGGCGTGCGCCTTCCCTTCGTCGAGTGCGACGTCCATCGTCCGTGCAGGAGCGCCTGCGCGCCGGGTCGGGGCCGCAACCGCTCATCCGGACTGCTCGATGCGCGCGGCGTCCGCGCGGTCATCGCGACCGCCGCCGCACGTCGGCGAGGTGCGCCGCGCCGATCGCGGCCGCCGCGGTGCCGTGCGCGGCGGGCACGACGACGGGCTCCGGGAAGCCGGCGAGGCGCTCCGCGAGTGCGGCGCGGAGCGGGTCGAGGAGGGCGTCGCCCGCGCGGGCGAGGCCGCCGCCGACCGCGACGGTGCCGGGCGCGATGAGCGCGATCGTCCAGGCGAGGACCTCCGCGAGGGCGTCGACGGTCTCGCGCCACCGCTCGGCCGCGACGGCGTCGCCCGCCTGCATCGCCGCCAGCACCGGGGCCGCCTCCGGCGCGCCGTACCGGAGCGCGAGGCCGCCGGCCGACGCGACCTCCTCCACCCGCAGCCCCCGGTGCGGGCCGGGGCCGAACCGCAGCTGCCCCACCTCGCCGGCCCAGCCGGTGCCGATCGGCCGCGCGTCGGCGTCGACGACCGCGAGGGCGAGCCCGGTGCCGACCGGGGCGAACACGAGCGCCCCGGGCCGGCCCGCGCCGGCGCCCGTCAGCCGCTCCGCGACGGCGCCCGCGCGGACGTCGTGCGTCAGCGCGACGGGCACGCCGGTCCGCGACTCGAGGAGGTCCCGCACCGGGACCTCCTGCCAGCCGAGGTTGACCGACATGCGCGTGACACCCGCCTCGTCGTCGACGATGCCCGGCGTCGCGACGCCGATCGCGGCGACGCCCGGGAAGCCGGCGGCGAGCCCGGCCAGCAGATCGGCCGTCCGCTCCCCCGTCGGGTCGCCCTTCGGCGTCGGCACCGTCGGCCCCGCGCCGCCGTGCCACCACGTCTTGATCGCGGTGCCGCCGACGTCGACCCCGAGCACGTCCTCGTCCATGACGCCAGCATCCCGGATCCTCGGGTCCGGCGAGCGACCGGACCGCGCGAATCGCGCCGTCCGACTGCGCGTTTGTCGCCGGACCGATCGCGCGGACGCCGCACCGGGCAAGACTGCCGCCGACCGACGACGGGGAGACGGCATGGGCGACACGAGCACGATCGGGACGAGGACGCTGCGGGTCGGGGTGATCGGGATCGGTCAGCGCGCCGAGATCGCCCAGCACGTGGGGAGCACCGACACCGCGGCCCGGCTGGTGCTCGCCGTCGACCCGACGGAGGTCGGTCGGGCGCGCGCCGCCCGGAGCTTCGGCCCGGACGTGCAGGTCGCCGCGGACCTGGGGGACGCGATCGCCGCGGACCTCGACGCCGCGATCGTCACCACTCCCGACGACACCCACGCCGCCATCGCGATCCCGCTGCTCGAGGCGGGCGTCGCGGTCTACCTCGAGAAGCCGATGGCGATCACCCTCGAGGACTGCGACCGGCTGCTCGAGACCGCCGCCCGCACGGGCACGCCCCTCTACGTCGGCCACAACATGCGGCACATGTCGGTGGTCCGGCAGATGAAGGCGCTGATCGACGACGGCGCGATCGGCGAGGTGAAGTCGATCTGGTGCCGCCACTTCGTCGGCAACGGCGGCGACTTCTACTTCAAGGACTGGCACGCCGAGCGGCGGCACGTGAACTCCCTGCTCCTGCAGAAGGCGAGCCACGACCTCGACGTCATGCACTGGCTCGCCGGCCGGTCGACGAAGCGCGTCACGGCGCTCGGCGCGCTCACCGTCTACGGGGCCGTGGAGGACCGCGGCACGCACGAGGGCGAGGTGATGCCCGACTGGTTCTCGCACGACAACTGGCCGCCCGAGGCGCAGACCGGGCTGAACCCGGTGATCGACGTCGAGGACGTCTCGATGATGCTGATGGACCTCGGCGACGGCGTGACCGCCAGCTACGAGCAGTGCCACTTCACGCCCGACTACTGGCGCAACTACACGGTCATCGGCACCCGCGGCCGGCTGGAGAACTTCGGCGACACCCCGGGCGGCGTCATCCGCGTCTGGAACCGTCGCCACGACTGGCAGCTCGCCGGCGACGTCGAGGTGCCGATCGAGGGCGAGGGCGAGGGCCACGAGCAGGCCGACGTCCGCACCATGGGCGAGTTCCTGCGCCACGTCGCCACGGGCGCGCCCACCGAGGTGTCCCTGATCGCCGCCCGCGACGCGGTCGCCGCCGGCGCGCTCGCCGCCGAGTCGCTCCGCGACGGCGGCACCCCGCGCGACGTGCCGCCCCTGGCCGCCGACCTGATCTCCCGCCTCGAGCACCGCACCGCCACTCCCGCAACCACGAGCTGAACGGACCACGCCATGCCCCGCACCACCAGCCATCCCGTCACCCGCCGCGCGCTCGTCGGCCTGGCCGGCGCCGCGACCGCCGGCCTCCTGCTCGCCGGCTGCTCCAGCCCCGGCGGCTCCGGCGGCGCGCCGAGCGGCGACTACACCGCCGCGCCGAAGGACCTGAAGGCCTCCATCACCTACGCGCTCTGGGACCAGACGCAGGTGAAGGCCATCCAGGCGAACCTCGCCGGGTTCAAGAAGGAGTACCCGAACATCTCCGTGAACGTAGACGTGACGCCGTACGACACGTACTTCACGAAGCTGCAGACCGAGGCGTCGAGCAACACGATGCCCGACCTGTTCTGGCTCAACGGCCCGAACTTCCAGCTCTACGCCGACAACGGCAAGGTCGAGCCGATCACCGGCGAGATCAAGGCCGGGGCGATCGACCCGAAGAACTACCCGTCCGCGCTCGTCGACCTCTACACGGCGAACGGCGTGCACTACGGCGTCCCGAAGGACTTCGACACGATCGGCCTCTGGTACAACAAGGCGCTCTTCGCGAAGGCGGGGGTCGCGGTGCCGACGAGCGACTGGACGTGGGACGACCTCACGACCGCCGCGACCACGATCTCGTCGAAGCTGAAGGGCCAGGGGATCTACGGCGTCGCCGCCGGCATGGACGGGCAGACCACCTACTACGACACGATCTTCCAGGCGGGCGGGAACGTCATCTCCGCCGACGGGAAGAAGTCGGAGTACGCGAGCGACGCCACGAAGAAGGGCATCGTCTTCTGGCGCGACCTGATCGCCTCGAAGGGCTCCCCCTCCGTCAAGCAGCTGACGGACACCCCCGCGGACCAGTGGTTCGTGAGCGGCAAGGCGGCGATGCTGATCGGCGGCGACTGGGGCCGCTCGGAGATCGCGGCCGCCCCGATCGCGAAGGACGTGCAGGTCGCGCCGCTGCCGAAGGGCGAGCAGAAGGCCACAGTCATCCACGGGGTCTCGAACGTCGTCGCGGCCGGCAGCAGGAACAAGCAGGCGGCGCAGGCGCTGCAGGTCTACCTCGCGAGCAAGGCCGCCCAGCAGCAGCAGGGCGACATGGGCGCCGTGATCCCCGCGTTCAACGGCACGCAGGACTCGTTCGCGAAGTCGATGCCGGGCGTCGACCTGCAGGTCTTCCTCGACGAGCTCGCCTACGCGAAGCCGCTGCCGGTCTCGAAGAACACGGCGGCCTGGAACGCGCTCGAGGCGAAGTACCTGCCGGGCGTCTTCGCCGGCACGTCCCCCGTCGACTCGACCCTCGAGCAGCTGCAGACCGAGATGACCGCGGCGCTCGCGAAGGGATGAGCGGCTTCCAGCGCGCGGTCCCCCGCGCAGCCGGCCGCCCCGCCACCCGGCGGGGCGGCTCCGGCGTGCACACGGACGGCTGGTGGCCGGTCCTCTTCGTCGCGCCGCTGCTGATCGGCGTCGCGGCGTTCTACCTGTGGCCGATCGTCCAGACGTTCTGGTTCTCGTTCACGACCTTCGGCGTCTTCGGCGGCCAGACGTTCAGCGGCGTCGCGAACTACGTGGCGCTCGTGCAGGACCCGGAGTTCTACACGTCCCTCGGGAACACCCTGATCTACACGGCGATCGTGCTGCTCGGGGTGCCGCTCGCGGTCTGGCTCGCGGCGCTGCTGAACACGCCCGGCCTCCGCTTCGCGTCCTTCTACCGGGTCCTCTTCTTCCTGCCGTACATCGCGATGCCGACAGCCGTCGCGCTCGTGTGGCGGCTGATCTTCAACGGTGACTACGGCGTCCTGAACTGGTTCCTGTCGCTGGTCGGCCTCCCCGGCCCGTACTGGGTGAGCACGCCGGGCTTCGCGATCCTCGCCGTGTCGATCGTCGGGCTGTGGTCGTCGCTCGGGTTCTCGATGATCGTGCTCGCGGCCGGGCTGAAGGCGATCCCGCCGGAGCTCTACGAGGCCGCGGAGCTCGACGGCGCCTCCCCCGCCCGGCGCTTCCGGTCGGTCACCGTGCCGCTGCTGACCCCGACGATCTTCTTCGTCACCGTCGTGACGGTGATCTCGAGCTTCCAGCTCTTCGACCTGCTATACGCGATCATGGGCCCGCGCAACCCGGCGATGCCGTCGTCGATGTCGCTCGTCTTCTACTTCTTCCAGGCGGGCTTCGTCGACAACCAGCAGGGGTTCGCGGCGGCCATCGCCATGGCGATCTTCGCGCTGATCGGGCTCGTGACCCTGGTGCAGTTCCGACTCCAGCGGAGGTGGGTGGCCGATGTCTAGCGCCGTGTCGACGAGGTCCGCAGCGGCGGTCCGCACCAGGACGCCCGCGACCCGGAGCCGCCGGCGGCCGCGTCACGCGGTCGCGCACGTCGTGCTCGGCGTGGGCGGGTTCCTGATGGCCTTCCCGTTCCTGTGGCAGATCATCATGTCGCTGTCCACGAACAGCCAGGTCCGCAGCGTCGTGCCGACGTTCTGGCCCGGCACGCTCCAGTGGCACAACTACGTCGACGTGTTCGCGCAGCTGCCGTTCCTGCCGCAGCTCGGCGTCTCCGTGACCATCACGGTGATCCGGACGGTCGCGCAGATCGTGCTCTGCACCCTGGCCGGCTACGCCTTCGCGCGGATGCGGTTCCGCGGCCGGAACCTGCTGCTCGGGCTGGTGCTGTCGATCCTGCTCGTGCCGTCGCAGGTCTACCTGCTGTCGCAGTACCAGATCGTCCAGTCGCTCGGCTGGCTCAACACCATCCCGGGCATCGTCGCGCCGGGCCTGTTCAGCGCGTTCGGAACGTTCCTGATGCGGACGGCGTTCATGAACCTGCCGAACGAGCTGGAGGAGGCCGCCCGCATCGACGGCGCGAACCCCTGGCAGATCTTCACGCGCGTGATGATGCCGCTCGTCCGCTCGAACATCAGCGTGCTCGCGATCACGACCGTGCTGTTCAGCTGGAACGAGCTGCTCTGGCCGCTCGTCGTGACGACGTACGCGAACCTCCAGCCGCTCGCGGCCGGGCTGGCGACGCTGTCCGGCAGCGTGACGGTCGACTACCCGATCATCATGGCGGCGAGCCTCATGGCGACCGCGCCCGTGCTGATCGCGTTCATCCTGCTCCAGCGCCGCGTGATCGACGGGATCGCGTCCTCCGGCCTGAAGTAAGGCGCGCCGTACGCGCTCGCGGGGCCATCCGCTGCAATTCGGGCCGTGCGCACCGCCCGGATTGCAGCGGAAGGCCCCGCTCCGCACGGATGACGTCTCGGGAGCACGTGAGCAGGCTGCGGGTGCAGCACGGCGGGCCGGGAGTCGCCTCCCGGCCCGCCGCCCTTCCGACCGTTCGGGTCAGCGGATGCGCACCGTCTGGTGGAGGTCGTTCAGGCCGGCCGAGGCGTGCCAGGTGCCGACGTTCGCGAGCCGGATGGCGTAGCGCGGGTCCTTCGCGGTCCTCTTGTCCGCCGCCGGGAGGGCGAGGTACACGACGTACTTCCCGTGCGGCAGGTGGCGGATCGCGGTGCGGACCGTGGTGGTCGTGCCGGCCGCCCAGCGGCGCACGTCCGTCTTCAGCGCGACCGAGTAGCGGTGCTTCCCGCTGACGAGCACGAGCTTCGCGGGCCGTGCGTTGTACGGCGCCGCCCAGCCGGTGTTCTGCACGCGGATCGTGACGGTCGGCATGCGGCCGGCCGTGACCGTGCTCGAGGTGAGCTGGAAGCGGTAGCCGAGCTTCCGCTCCACCGTCGCGATGCCCGCGGCGCCCCACGAGTCGAGCACGTCGGTGTTGTACTCGCGGTTCAGGTAGCTGTAGTGGAAGCGCGCCAGCTGCGTCTTCGCGTTCGGGAACTCCGACAGCGGCGGGTCGACGTTGCAGGTCTCGCCGCCCACCGGCACGAACCGGCTGTCCGCCGCCAGGTAGTCCTGGTCGAGCGAGATCGGGTCGGACAGGTAGGTGCCGAAGTCGTCCGGCGACGCGAGGAAGCAGTCGTTGTGATGCCCGATCCGCGCCGCGAGGGTGTTCCGGTAGGCCTCCTTCGGCGTCAGGGCGCCGGCGGTCCCGGTGGTCCGACCCGCGATCTCCTGCTTCATGAGCGGCGTCCGGACCTGCACGGTCCGGGTCGGCAGGGCCGTGAGCTCCGCCTCGACGACCGCGCGTCGCTTCGCCCAGTCCGCGTCGGACACCGCCTGGGTCTTCGGGTCGGCGAAGAAGTCGGTGTAGTAGCCCTCGCCCCACAGCCCGATGAAGCCCTGCTGCAGCGTCGCGATGAGGCCGGCGTTCCGCCGGAGCAGCGGAGTCAGCTCGCGGATGTGCTTCTGCACCGTCGGCAGGTCGGCGTCACCGAAGGGCGCGACGTAGGGATCGGCGCCGCCCTCGACGTAGGCGAAGCGGAGGACGACCGTGAAGCCGTTGCGCTTCACCACGTCGAAGTCGTGCTGCAGCTTCGTGAGCAGGTCGTGGCTGAGGTCCGCGCCCTTCGCGAAGTCGTCGAGGTAGTAGACGCGGTTGATCTGGGTGTCGCCGAGCTTCCGCCAGGCGCGCAGCTGCGCATCGGTGAGCGGCGCCCAGTCCTTCCCGCCGTCGCGGTAGTGCGTGTCGGTCTCGTGGTCGAACCCGCGCTCGGGGTTCGGGATGTTCGCGCTGCTCGCCCGGTAGGTCACCGTGCGACCCGGATGGTGGTCGGGGTGCGCGGAGGCCGCGGTGGCGGGCACGGCCAGCGCGAGGGTCGCGGCGACGGCGGCCGTGGCGAGCACGACCCGGCGGCGTCGCCGGGTGGAGGTGGTGTCGGTCATCGCCTCATGCTCGGAGCGGGTGCCCGCGGAGTCGAGGCGCCCCGCCGATCGCGCAGTGCGACTGCGCGGCGCCATCGGGGCCGTCCGCTGCAATCCGGACCGTGCGCACCGCCGGTGGTGCAGCGGGAGGCCCCGTCAGCGGCGGGGTTCGACGAGGTGGACGGTCACGCCGGCGTCGCGGATGCGGTCGAGCTCCGCCGGGTCCGCCGTCGTGTCCGTGACGAGCACGTCGATCGACTCCGTCGCGGCCATCTGCGCGAACGTGACGCGGCCGACCTTCGAGCCGTCCGCGACGACCATCACGCGCTGGGCGTGGTCGACCATCGCGTTGTTCGTCCGCGCCTCGACCTCGTCGTGCGTCGTCGCCCCGCCGTGCGCGCTGAACCCGTCGACCCCGAGGATCGCGGTGCCGACGTTCACCGCCTTGAAGGTGTTCTCGGCCAGCACCCCGACCGCCTCGAACGACGTCGACCGCACGACGCCGCCCGTCAGGATCACCTTCGTCGTCGGGCGGGCGGCCAGCTCGAGCGCGATCGTGAGCGCGTTCGTGATGATCGTCAGCTGTGTCCGCCGCGCGAGCGCCTTCGCGATCTCCGCGGTCGTCGTGCCGCCGGTCAGCGCGACGGCGTACGGCCCCGACGGGATCAGCTCGGCCGCGCGGAGCGCGATGCGGTGCTTCGCCTCCCGCGCCTCCAGGTCCCGGAGGTGCACCGGCACCTCGTCGTGCACCGCCTGCGGCCGCGCGCCGCCGTGGGTGCGGATGAGGAGGCCCTGGTCCTCCATGTCGGCGAGGTCGCGCCGCAGCGTCGCCGCGGACACGTGCAGCTCCCCCGCCAGGTCGGCCAGTGACACGGCGCCTCGCGCGTTCACGCTCTTGAGGACCGCCAGCATGCGGTCGGCGCGCTTGGCCGACGACGCGTGCGGCAGCCGCAGCCCGGTGGCCTGCGCCATCGCGGTCCTCCTCAGGGGTCGGAAGCGTGCAGCAGGATTGCGCACTTCGCGGAAGCCGCGCAACGGTCCTCCCCGGATCGCTCACTTCCACTGTTGGATCGCGGACATGCCCTCCGTCGCGTTCATCGGCGCCGGCAGCGTCGTCTTCACCAGGCAGCTGCTCGCCGACCTCCTCCGCTTCCCCGAGCTGGCCGATCTCGAGATCCGGCTCCACGACATCGACGCCCAGCGCCTCGTCGTCGCGGAGGGAACCGCGCGCCAGGTGAACGAGCGCCTCGGCGCCCGGGCGACGATCGTGCCCGCGCTCGACCGCGCCGCGGCGCTCGACGGCGTCGACTTCGTCGTCAACATGGTGCAGGTCGGCGGCATCGCAGCGACGCGCACGGACCTCGAGATCCCCGCTCGGTACGGCCTGCTGCAGACCATCGGCGACACGACCGGCATCGGCGGTGTGTTCCGCGGACTCCGCACCTTCCCGTTCCTGACCGGGCTGCTCGGCGACATGGGGCGCCTCTGCCCCGACGCCGTGTTCCTGAACTACACGAACCCGATGGCCATGAACGTCTGGTGGGCGTCGGTCGTCGCGCCGGAGATCCGCACGATCGGGCTCTGCCACAGCGTCTACTGGACCGTCCACGACCTCTGCGAGCTCATCGGCGTGCCGCTCGAGGGCACCCGGTTCCGGGCCGCCGGGGTGAACCACCAGGCCTGGCTGCTGGAGTGGAGCCGCGACGGCGAGAGCCTCTACCCGCGTCTCCGGGAGACGATCGCGGCGCAGCCCGAGCTCGAACGCCGCGTGCGGGTCGAGATGTTCCGCCGGCTCGGGTACTACCCGACCGAGACGAGCGAGCACTCCAGCGAGTACCTCGACTGGTTCCTCCGCTCCCCCGAGCAGGTCGAGCGCTTCCGCATCGAGCCGCTGCAGTACATCGGCATCAGCGAGGAGAACGTCGCCGAGTTCGAGCACGCGCAGCGCGCCCTCGCCGCCGCCGAGCCGCTCGAGCTGGAGGAGGGCGCCGCCGAGTACGCGCCGCAGGTCATCCACTCGATGGTCACGGGCACCGAGCGGGAGATCCACGGCAACCTCGTGAACCGCGGGCTGATCGACAACCTGCCGGAGGGCGCGGTCGTCGAGGTGCCCGTGCGCGTCGACGGCGACGGCCTCCACCCGGTCGCGATGGGCTCCATCCCGACCCAGGGCGCGGCGCTGAACCGCGCCTACGTCTCCGTCGCGGAGCTGACGATCGAGGCCGCCCGGACCGGCTCGAAGGAGCGCGTGCGCCAGGCGGTGCTCGCCGACCCGAACGCGAGCTCGAGCCTCACGCCGGAGCAGATCTGGGCGCTCTGCGACGAGCTGACCGCCGCACACGGCGACCTGATCCAGCCCGACCTCCGCTAGGTCCGGGAGCCCCTCGGGGCCCGCCCCGCTCGCCCCGCGTCGAGCGCGGCGGGCCCTCGTGCGTCCGGCGTGTTTCGGGGCCGTAACGGAACAGCGCGGAGCGCGCAATCGGGTTGCGCGTTCCTCGCAGCGACCTCCCGGGGAGTCCGTGCAGTGGGGACCATGGCGGCAGCGCAGAGCAGCGCGACGACCGAGCGAGGAGCCAGCCATGCCGAGGATCCCCATCCACCGACGACCGACCGTCCGGGTCGCCGCCGCGGTCGCGACCGTGGGCGCCCTCATCGCCGCGCTGACCGGCTGCTCGGGCGGGGGCGGCTCCTCCACGCTCGACACGAAGGCCGACGTCACCCTCACGTGGTGGACCGGGCAGGCGGACCAGGCGGAGACGATCCTCGAGGGCCTCGCGAAGCAGTACGAGCAGCTCCACCCGAACGTGACGATCGACGTCTCCTCCGGGGCGCCGTCGACGGAGGACCTGCTGCAGAAGCTCTCCGCGAGCTTCGCGGGCGGCAACTACCCCGACATCTCGTACGCGTTCGGCTCCTGGTCGAGCCAGCTCGAGGCGTCGAACCGCACGCTCGACATCACGAAGCAGGTGTCGGCGGCGGACGTCGACTGGAACGGCTTCAGCGGCGCCGCGCGGCAGACCGCCCGGCCCACCGGGAAGAAGACGATCGGCTTCCCCGCCGTCGTCGACAACCTCTCGCTGATCTACAACAAGAAGCTCTTCGACGCCGCGGGCCTCTCCTACCCGACGGACCGGTGGACGTGGGACGACTTCCGCGCCGCCGCGAAGAAGCTGACGAACAGGGCCACCGACACCTACGGCTACGGCTACTCGGTCTCCGGCAGCGAGGAGACCACCTGGCAGTTCTGGCCGCACCTCTGGCAGCACGGCGGCGAGGTGCTGTCGTCCGACGGGAAGAAGGCGGCCTTCGACTCCGCGGCCGGCGTCGAGGCGCTCACGTTCCTCCGCGACATGGCGATCGACGACAAGAGCGTCTACCTCGACCAGACGGACACGAAGTTCGGGCAGCTGTTCGCGGGCGGCCACATCGGCATGATCACGAGCGGCCCGTGGCAGCTGTACGACCTGAAGACCGCGAAGACCGACTACGGCGTGACGGTCCTGCCCGGCACGAACGGGAACCACGAGACGGTGTCCGGCCCCGACCTGTGGACGCTCTTCGACCACAAGGACGCGAACCGCGCGCACTGGGCGGTCGAGTTCACGAAGTGGCTCACCGACCCGGCCCAGGACGAGCGGTGGAACGTCGCCTACGGCAACCTCCCGCTGCGGTCGAGCGAGACGTCCTCCGCCGCGTTCCAGGCGCAGGTGAAGGCGTTGCCCGGGCTCGAGGTGATGGCGGCGAACTCGGCGAACGCGAAGCACGCCAGGCCGACCGTGCCCGCCTACAACAAGCTCTCCGAGGCGATCGGCGACCAGATCTCGGCGGTGCTGCAGGGGCAGGGCACGCCCGAGGCGGGTCTGCGCGCCGCGGCGGCGAAGGCCGACCAGGCGCTCGAGGGCAACGGCCCGTGAGCGCGGCGCCCCTCTCGCCCGCCGCCGGTGTCGGCGTGGACCGGCGACGGTCCCGCCGCCGGCGGGGGCTCCGGCTCACCCTCGAGGGTTGGGCGTTCGTCGGCCCGGCGACCGTGCTCGTGCTCGGGCTGTCGATCTTCCCGGCGATCTGGTCGTTCTTCCTGTCGCTGCAGCGCTGGGACGGCTTCAGCGAGCCGGAGGGCGTCGGGCTGCACAACTACGCCTACGCGCTGACGGACGCGGACCTCGCGGCCGCCGTGACGCACACCGTGCTCTACACGGCGCTGTTCGTGCCGTCCTCGGTGCTGCTCGGCCTGCTGCTCGCGGTCGCGCTGAACCGGCGGATCCGCTTCATCGGGCTGTACCGGACGGCGATCTTCGTGCCGTTCGTCGCGTCCGCCGCTGCGACCGGCATCCTCACGACCTACCTGTTCAGCCCGCAGTTCGGGCTGCTGAACAACGTCCTCCGCCGCGTCGGTCTGCCGCAGCAGGGCTGGCTCGAGGACCCGCGGCAGGCGATGGTCGTGATCGCGATCATGTCGCTCTGGGGCTCCGCCGCCTTCACCACGGTGATCTTCCTCGCCGCGCTGCAGGACATCCCGGGCGAGCTCGTCGAGGCGGCGCGCATCGACGGCGCCACGAGCCGGCAGGCGTTCTGGCACGTCACCGTGCCGCAGCTCGCGCCCGTCGCCGTGTTCGCGACGATCTGGCAGGTCATCCAGGCGCTGCAGCTCTTCGACCTCGTCTACACGACCACCCGCGGCGGCCCCCTGAACGCGACGCAGACGGTCGTCTACTACCTCTGGAACGCCGCGTTCCGGCAGACCGAGTTCGGCTACGGCTCCGCGGTCGCCTGGACCCTGTTCATCGTCACGATGCTGATCACCATCGGCGTGGTGCTCTACGCCCGCCGCGCCCGGATCGAGGCCTTCTGATGTCGTCCAGCGCACTCCCCTCCGCCTCCGCGCGCACCACCGGCCGGTCGGGGCCGCGCCGCCGCGGGCTGCCGTTCAGCCCGTGGCACCTGCTGCTCGCGCCCGTCGCGGTGCTGTTCGCGATCCCGTTCGTGCAGATGTTCCTCGCCGCGCTCACGCCGGCGGAGGACCTCAACCGCATCCCGACGCCGTTCATCCCCTCACGGCTCACGTTCGACGGGTTCGCGCAGCTGTTCGGCACCTCCCCGGTCCTGCTGTGGCTCGGGAACACCGTGATCGTGTCCGTCACCGCGATCGTGAGCCACCTCGTGCTCTGCTCGCTCGCCGGGTACGGGTTCGCGCGGCTGCGGTTCCGCGGCCGCACCCTCGGATTCTTCGGGATCGTCGCGACGATCATGATCCCGATCCAGGTGCTGATGATCCCGACCTACGTGCTGTTCTCGCGGATCGGCCTGATCGACAGCCTCGGCGCCGCGATTGTGCCATGGCTGGCCAGCGCGTTCGGGATCTTCCTGATGCGGCAGTTCTTCCTCTCCCTCCCGCCGGAGCTGGAGGAAGCCGGGCTGATCGACGGTGCGACCCGGCGGCAGGTCTTCTTCCGCATCGTCCTGCCGCTCGCGAAGCCGGCGCTCGCGACGCTCGCGATCTTCACGCTGCTCGGTTCGTGGAACGACCTGGTCTGGCCGCTGATCGCGATCAACAACGACCAGGCGTTCACGCTGCAGCTCGGGATCACGAGCTTCCAGGGCACCCGCCGCACGCAGTGGTCGCTGCTCATGGCCGCGAACGTCGTCGCGACGCTGCCGCTGATCGTGTTCTTCCTCGTGGCGCAGAAGCAGTTCGTGCAGACGATGACGTTCTCCGGCCTCAAGGGCTGATCGCCTAGCGTCGTCCCGTGGCTGAGGACGACCTGATCGCGTGGGAGCGGCTCCGGCGGGACGCGGAACGACGGGGCGCGTTCGGCGCGCTGCGCACGGACGCGGAGCGGCGGGATGCGGACCGGGAGCGCGCGGTCCGGCTGGCGGCCGACACCCTGCTCGACAAGGCGCTCCGCCGCGGCGACTCCGAGGCCGGCGCCCGGAAGCTCGTCGACCGGGCGCTCACGCTGTCCGTCCCCGGGTCCGAGCCGGGCGAGGAGGGCGCGCTCGCGGTGCACCTGTTCGTCTGGGACGCCCTCCGCGAGGTCGCGCTCGATCCCGCGCACCCCGACTGGCTCGACCGCGCCGAGGCGGCGACCCCGGACGGCGTCGGGCGGAGCGAGTGGCTGGCGGCGCTCCGCGCGGTCGCCGGCGAGGGCGAGATCGATCAGGACGAGCGGCGCCGCATCCGCGTGCTCGCCGGGCCCGCGGGCGACCACGACCCGTTCGCGGGCGTCCCGCACGACGAGCGCGTGGCCGCGACCCTGCAGCTGCTCGCCGCCGTCCGCGCCGTCACCGCCTGACACCGCACTCTCTCTTCGTCTTGTAGGAGTCGCACTCCTGCAGAACGAAGAGAGAGCGTGCGGGGCGTCAGCGGCGGAAGCGGAGGGTGAGCAGCTCGAAGGGGCGGAGGGCGATCCGCGCCGAGTCGCCCGGCGTCGAGCCCCCGAGCGCCGTGCTCGCGACCTCCCGCTCGAGGAGGTCCGTCGCCACGACGGACGTCCAGGGGAACGTCGTCCGCACCTCCCCAGCGGCGCGGCCGCCGAGCGACTCGCTGAGCCGGACGACCACGTCGCCGCTGCGGTCCTCCGCGAGCTTCACCGCCTCGACGAGCACCGCCGGGTCCGTCACGGCGACGAGCGGCTCGACCGGCGTCCCGCTCGTCGTGCGCCGCGGAAGGTGCTGCCGGTAGCCGTCGTCGATCGCCTCCGGGATCCCGCCGGGCCGGAGGCTCACCGTGAAGGCGTGGCGTCCCTGGTCCGCGGTCGGGTCGGGGAACAGCGGCGCCCGCAGCAGCGACAGCCGCGCGACGGCCATGGGGCGGCCGGAGGGCGCGACCGCGGCACGCACGTCATGGCCGTAGACGACGTCGTTCGCGATCGCGACGCCGAAGCCCGTCTCGCCGACGTGGATCCACCGGTGCGCGACGGTCTCGAAGCGCGCGCTGTCCCAGGACGTGTTCCGGTGGATCGGCCGCTGCAGGTGGCCGAACTGGATCTCGGAGGTGGCGTGGGTCGCCCGCACGTCGAGCGGGAACGCGAGCTTGAGCAGCTTCTGCGTCTCGTGCCAGTCGATGGCGAAGGCGTAGTCGAGGCGGCCGTCGACGACCCGGATCCGCACCTCGACGGTCGAGGCGCCGAAGCGGTGCCGGACGACGACCGCGTCCCCCTCCACCTCCACCGACTCCGGCGCGAGCAGCTCGACGCCGGTCCGCTGGTCCTCCGCGTCGATGTCCCAGGCGTCCCAGTCGCGCGGGGTGTCGCGGAACAGCTGCAGCACGCCGCCCGGGAGGCCCTCCGGCAGCACCTCGCGGCCGGAGGCGCGGTCCTGCACCGACAGCAGCACCCCGCGCCGGTCCACCACCACGCGGAGGGCGTCGTCGACGAGCGCGAAGCCGCGCGGCGTCGGCCGGGGGGTCGCCGCGACCGGCTCGCTCGCCGGGCCGATGCCGAGCGCCGGCACGCCGTGCCGCGCGAGCGGCGCCGCGTTCGCGACGACCGGATCGCCGCCACCACCGCCGAGGGCGGCCAGCGCGCCGCCGATCAGCCCCTCGAGCGCGGCCGAGACCGCGGCGTGGTTCCGCTCCGCCTCCTGGTGCACCCAGGCGATCGAGGAGCCGGGGAGGATGTCGTGGAACTGCTGCAGCAGCACCGTCCGCCAGGCCTCCTCGAGCGCGTCGTACGGGTACGCGGCACCGCGGAGGACCGCGGCGGTCGTCGCCCACAGCTCCGCCTCGCGCAGCAGCGCCTCGTTGCGCCGGTTCCCCCGCTTCGTCCGCTGCTGCGAGATGAGGGTGCCGCGATGCAGCTCGAGGTACATCTCCCCCGACCAGACCGACGGGTCGGGCAGCTCGGCGGCCGCGTCGGCGAAGAACGTCGCCGGGTCGGTCAGCCGCACGCGCGGCGAGCCGTCGAGGTCCGCCTTGCGGTGCGCGGCCGCGAGCATCTCCCGTGTCGGGCCACCGCCGCCGTCGCCGAAGCCGAAGAGCCCGAGGACCTCCTTCGCCCGGCCCTTCTCCGCGAACCGGCGCTCCGTGCGGGCGAGGTCCTCCGCGCCGAGGTCCGAGTTGTACGTGTCGGCCGGGGGGAAGTGGGTGAGGAGGCGCGAGCCGTCGATCCCCTCCCAGAGGAACGTCGAGTACGGCATCCGGTTCGTCTCGTTCCAGGAGGGCTTCTGCGTGACGAACGACCGCATCCCCGCCGCGCGCGCGATCTGCGGGAACGCGGCCGTGTAGCCGAAGGAGTCCGGCAGCCAGACCTCGTCGGACTCCACGCCGAGGTGCTCGAGGAACCAGCGCTTGCCGTGGACGAGCTGCCGCACGAGCGACTCCCCGCTCGGCATGTTCGTGTCGGACTCGACCCACATGCCGCCGACCGGTCTGATGCGCCCCGAATCGACGGCGGCGCGCACGCGCTCGAACAGCGCCGGCTGGCTCGCCTGCAACCACGCGTACTGCTGGGCGGAGGACGCCGCGTACACGAAGTCCGGGTCGCGGTCGAGGAGGTCGAGCACGTTCGCGAACGTGCGCGCGACCTTCCGCACCGTCTCCCGCGTGGGCCAGAGCCACGCGGAGTCGATGTGCGCGTGCCCGACGGCGGAGACGCGGAGCGCGCTGTCCGCCGCTCGGACGGCCAGCGCGGGCGCGAGCGCCGCGCGCCCGGCCGCCGCCGTCCCCGGCACGTCGGCCGGGTCCATGACGTCGACCATGCGCTCGAGCGCGGTCACGAGCTGCGCGCGGCGCGCGCCGTCCTCCGGCAGCACGTCGACGAGCCCGTCGAGCACGAGGACGTCCTGCAGCAGCTCCCATACCTCGGCGTCGCGGCGCGCGACCTCGAGCGTCGTCAGCCGGTAGATCGGCTCGGACCCCGCGGAGGCGGGGTCGCCGACCGGCGTCGGGCGGTAGGCGTACGGCGTGAACACGACCGGGTTCGCGGCGGCCTCGATGAGCAGGGTGAACGGGCCGGACCCGTCGATCGGGACCCACGCGTTCCGCGGCTCGACCGCCTTCACGACGGACCCGTCGGGCCGGTACGCGGTCGCCTCCGCCTGGAAGCCCGGCTGCGCCTCGTCGAACCCGAGGTCGACGAGCAGCTCCGCCTCGTCGGACGCCCACTCCTGCGGGACCTCGCCGCGCACCTCGAACCAGACCGTGTCCCACGGCCGGCCCCACGGCTCGCCGACCGCGAAGGGATCGAAGCGCTGCGCGGCGGCCTCCGCGAACGGCACGGGCTCGCCTCCCACCGTCCAGGCCCGGACGGCCACCGGCCGGCGCTCGCCGTGGACCGCGGGCTCGATCCGCTCCCGGAGGAACCGGCGCACGCGCCGCATGGTCAGCTCGAGGCGTCCTCGCGCGAACGGGTCGACGTCGTCCATGCGACGAGCGAACTCCACCTTCCCTGCTCGTCGGCGGTGAGCCAGGACGATCCGCGCTCCGCACGGCGGTCCGGGTTGGCTACGGTGAGCGCTGTGGAGACCGACGACGCGATCCGGACCATCATCGAGTCCTTCGACCGCATCTTCGTGGGCGTGCGCCGCACCGTGCGGATCGCCGCCGCCGCGCTGGGACCCGACGTGCAGCCCGCCGCCTGGCCCGTGTTCCGCGAGGTGGTCCGCGCCGAGCGCGTCCAGGCGACGACCCTCGTCGCGACGCTCGGGATGGACAAGAGCGCGGTGAGCCGGCACCTGAAGGAGCTGCGGGAGGCCGGCCTCGTCGACGCGGAGCGCGACCCCACGGACGCGCGCATCGCCTGGCTCTCCCCCACACCGCTCGCGCACGAGCGGCTCGACGCGATCACGGAGGCCCAGCGCGAGCGCCTGCGCGTGCTCTTCGCGTCGTGGCCGGCGGACGACGTCGAGCGGTTCTCCGCGCTGCTCGCCCGCTTCTCCAGCACCGACTGAGCCCTGCGCGGACGGCCGCCCGTCAGTCGTCCGAGCCGTGGCCCCCGTGGCCGCCGCCGTGCCCGGAGCCGTGGCCGCTCCCGTCCGCCCGAGCGACGCGATCGTCGGACGCCGGCGCGGGCGCGGGCGCGGGCGCTCGCGGTGCGGCGGCGGGCGCGGAGGGGGTCCCCTCGGTCACGACTGGCTCGGCGGCCGGCAGCGCGCCGGGCAGTGCCTGCTCGACCGCGGCCGGGTCGACGACGACCGCGACCGCGCCGCCGAGCAGCGCCCCGGCGAGGGCGACGCCCGCGATCGCGACGGCCGTGCGCCCGCGACGACGACCCGACCGGATGCGCGCGGCGCTCCCGACGGGGTCGAGCGGGGCCGTGAACCGGCCGGCCGCCGCGGGGAGGACCTCCGGCCGCCGCCCGGATCCGAGCGCGCTGGCGAGCGCCGCGGTCGCGGACGCGTCGAGGCGGTCCTCGGGTGCGAGCGCGGTCATGCCGCGCAGGAGGTCCGCCCAGTCGTCGGGCAGCGCCGCGGGCACGGCCGGCGTGCGCAGCAGCCGGCCGGCGAGCGACTCCGCCTCCGGCCCGGGGAACGCGTCCGCGCCGGTGATCGCGGCGAGGACGGTGAGGCCGAGCGAGTAGACGTCGGACGCGGCAGTCACCCGCTCGCCGCGCGCCTGCTCCGGGCTGAGGAACCGGAGCGTGCCGACGACGGTGCGCTCCGCCGTGGTCCGGGTCGCATCCGCTCTCCGGGCGATGCCGAAGTCCGAGAGCTTCGCCTCCGCGACCGCCTCGCCGCGGAGGCGCAGCAGCACGTTGCCGGGCTTCACGTCCCGATGCACGACGCCCCGGCGGTGCGCGTGGGCGAGCCCCGCGGCGACGTCGCGGAGCACGACCGCGGCCTCCTCGAGCGGGAGCGCGCCGCGCTGGAGCCGCTGGTGCAGCGACGGCCCGTCGACGAGCTCCATGACGAGCGCGGTCCCGCGGCCGGTGTCGAGCACGTCGTGCAGCGCGACGATCCGGGGGTGGTCGAGCTCGGCGAGGATGTCCGACTCGCGCCGCCCGATCTGGGCGCCGACGGGCTCCGCGCCGGCCGGCAGCAGCTTCACCGCGACCGCGCGGCCGCGCTCCCGGTCCCACGCGCGGTGCACGACGCCGGACCCGCCGCGGCCGATCCGGTCGCCCAGCACGTAGCGGTCGTCGAGCACGGCACCGGCGCCGACGTCCCGGTCGGCCATCAGTACCCCAGGAACCGGTCGCTGCGGAGCCGCCGCATCCCGGCCGACCGCCCGACGCGTCGGCCGAGCGCGACCCACGTCGGCGAGCCGGCGACGAAGCCGTCGCGCTCCCGCAGATCGGGCACCGCCGCGACGAGCGCTTCCCGCTCGAGCCGCGCGCCGAGCCGCTCCCAGCCGTCCGGCAGCGGCACGTCCTCCGGTCCGACGACGAGCATGCGAACCCGGCGAAGCGCGCCCGCGGCCCACGCAGGATCGTCGCCGGCGCGGAGGTGCCAGACCAGGACGGCGTCGCGGTCGGGCTCCGTCTCCGCCATCGCGAGGAACGGGGTCACGCCGACGCCGCTCGCGAGCCACAGCACCGCCGTGCGGGGATCGCGGGGCGGGAGGAAGTCCCCCGCGACGGTGCTGCCCGCGACCGCGCCGCCGATCGGCACCGCGGCCAGCGCGCGCTTGAACGAGCTCGAGCGCTCGGCCCGGCGCGTCACGATGCGGACGGCGGTGCCCGGTGCGCTCGCGGGGCTGAACGCGCGGCGCGCGCCGCGGGCGTCCTGCCGCGCGTGCGGGAGGCTCAGCTCCACGTACTGACCGGGGCGGATGCGCAGCGGCGCCTCGCTCGTGAACCGCAGCTCCTCGATGCCGCCCGGGTGCTCCTCCCGACCCTCGAGGACGAAGCGCAGTCGGCGCCGCTGGCCGAAGCCGAACGCGACGAGGTTCGCGAGCACGAGCGCGACCTCCGGGGTCAGCCCGACCCAGCCGATGCGCAGCGGGATCAGGAGGAGCACGCCGACGAGCGCGCTGACGAGGATCCGCTGCCGTCGCCGCGGCGGCGCGGTGAGCGGCTCGGAGAGCATGAACGCGCCGAGGAAGAGGTACGGCGAGGAGGCGAGCGCCGTCCACACCGCCGCGTCGAGCGGGCTGCCCGCCGCCAGCAGGCGGATCGCCGCGCCCGGGACGGCGATCAGGAGCATCGGCAGCGCGAGGTCCCACGCGCCGGCGCGGCGCAGCACGAGCGCCCCGCCGATCACGACGAACGGGAGGAGGAGCGGCGTCCCGACCCACCAGGTCGCGCCGGACAGCCGGGTCAGCAGCACCGCGACCGCCCCGATCGCGACCGGGTTGACGAGGTGCCGCCCCCGCACGACGAGCAGGTACTTCGAGAGGTTCGCCGCCGCGACAGCCAGCGCGAGCGCGCCGAGCGCCTGCGCGGTCGGGAGCGGCAGGAAGAGGAAGAATGCGAGCAGCCCGGTGATGATCCCGGACTCGGTGTGCGGGCGGATGCGCCGCACGAGCGCGAAGAGCCGGTTGGTGCCCGCGCCGACGACGACCGCCACGACGAGGGACGCGAGGAGGCCGAGCACGGGGAACGGTACGAGGCCGACCGCGGAGCCGACGACCGCGACGAGGGCGATCGCGAGCAGGACCAGCACGACCAGGCGGTACATCGTGACGCGGCCGGTCAGCCGGTCGAGGAGGAGGCCCGGCGTGCGGAACCGCTCCGGGCGCGCCGCGTCGCGGACCGGAGCGGGCGCGGTCACGCCGCCGCCTCGGTCCGGATCTCCGCGAGGGCCTTCTCGAAGCCCTGGCTCGTCAGCGACGAGCCGGACACGGCGCCGACCTGGAGGCCGTCGATCCTCTTGCCGACCGCGACGCCGCTGATGCCGGAGGCGGACTGCGCCTCGTACTGCTGCGCCGTGGGGTCGGCCGCCTTCGGCACCACCTTCACCGCGCTGATCGTGCCGCTCTTCAGCGTGACGGTCACCTCGACCGCGGAGTCGCCGCCGGGCGACTGGTAGTGCCCGGTCGCCGTGTAGCTCCCGTCCTTGAGGTCGCCGGAGGACGTGCCGGCGCTCGCCGCCGAGCTCGGAGCGGACGCGGCCGGGGCGCTCGACGCGGGGGCCGCGTCCGAGGCGGTCGGCGCGCAGCCGGCGAGCGCGGCGACGCCGAGCAGCCCTCCGCCGATCGCGGCGAGGCGGCGCAGGGTCGTGCGGGGCCCAGTGGTGGTCATGCGGTCGGCTCCCTCCGGACGCGGTCGTGCGTCGATGGGGACCACGGCACGGCGGCGCGGATGGTTCACCGCGGACATCCGCTCGGGCGTGTCGCGACGGATCCGCCGATCCGGTGAACCGACCGCGCCGCCGCTCCGTAGTAGACATCGACGGGTTCGGCGGATCGGAGGCGGGCATGGACGAGCAGGACGCGCTGCTGCGCTCGCTCACCGACGAGCACGGCCCCGACCTGTTCCGGTTCGTTCTCCGGCAGACCCGGGACCGCGAGCTGGCGGAGGACATCGTGCAGGAGACGCTCGCACGGGCCTGGCGGAACCCGGCCCGCATCGCCGCGGGCCGCGACGCCGCCCGCGCCTGGCTGTTCACGGTCGCGCGGAACCTCGTCATCGACGACGCCCGAAGCGCGCACAAGCGGCGGGAGCTCGGCGTCGAGGAGCTGCCGGAGCGGCCCGTCGACGACGGCGTGGACGCGGCGCTCGACCGCATCCTCGTGTCGGACGCGCTCGCCTCCCTGTCGCGCGATCATCGGGTCGTGATCGTGGAGGCGCACTACCTGGGGCGCTCGGTGCGCGAGATCGCGGAGCGGGAAGGGATCGCGGAGGGCACGGTGAAGTCGCGACTGCACTACGGGATGCGGGCGCTGCGGCTCGCGCTCCAGGAGCGGGGGGTGACGCGATGAGCGACTCGATCCACGACTGGGACGGCGCCTACGTGCTCGGCGCGCTCGAGCCCGCCGACCGGCACCGGTACGAGGAGCACCTCGCCTCCTGCTCCAGCTGCTCCCGGTCCGTGCGGGAGCTCGCGGGCCTGCCCGGCATCCTCGGGACGCTGGACGAGGCGGAGGCCCTCGCGCTCCGCGACCTGCCCGACGACGCCGCCCTGCGGGACGGGGCGCACGCCTCCGACCGGGCGGCCGGCGTCGCCCGACGCGTCCGGAGCCGGCGTCGACGCAACCGGCTCGTCACCGCGCTCGCGCTCGCGGCCGTCCTGGTCGTCGGCTCGATCGGCGGCTGGGGGCTGGTCCGCGCCGTGCAGCCGGCGTCGCAGCCCGCGGCGGCGGCGCAGGCGCACCGCCTCGAGCCGATCGGCGACTCCCATCTGACCGCGGACCTCCGGGTCACGCCCGTCGGCTGGGGCACGCGCATCGACTGGTCGTGCGACTACGCGGCGACGGCGTCGCAGCACACGGAGCAGTACGAGCCGACGAGCTACTCCCTCGTCGTCCACACGGACACCGGCGGCACCGCCACCGTCGCGACGTGGACCTCGGACGGCGGCGAGGCGAGGAACCTCGTCGCCTCCACCGCGATCCCGGCCGACGACATCGCGTCGGTCGACATCCGGGTGACGGGCAGCTCCCGGCCGCTCGCCTCGACCTCCTTCTGACCGGGCCCTCCCACCCGACCGCGGCACGCTGTCCGGATGGATCCGCGACCGGACGAGGAGCTCGACGCGCTGCGGCGCCGGCTCTACGCGCCCGGTGTCACCGCCCAGGACGTCGCCCGGTACGAAGCGGCGGCCGGGGTACCGGAGGCGGCGCCTGCACCCGCGTCGCCGCCGGCCGCCCCGCGCCGACCGCGCCGTGCGGCGCTCATCGGGGTCGCGGTCCTCGCCGCCGCGGTGCTCGTCGGCGCGACGCTCGCCGTGGCCCGGACGACCGAGCACCGCGCGACGCCGAGCGCCTCCCCCACGGCGACGATCCCGGAGGTCATCGACGCCCGCGTCCCGCTCGCGGCGTCGATGCGGACCGCGCTCGTGGCCCGGCTGCGGGCGGGCCGGTCCGCGGGCATGCTCGACCTCGTCGAGGCCGATCCCGGCCTCCGGCCGCCGCAGCTGACGACCGTCGGCCGGGCGGCGAGTACCGAGTACTCGGGCACGGGCCCGACCGTGCTGCGCCTCGACCCGAGCGCGCTCGCCGAGCGGGGCGGTCGCGCGACGGTGATCGTCGTGCTCGCCGGCACCGGCGGGTACACCTGGCGCGCCGATCGCGGGGAGCGGCTGATCGCGGCGCACGCCTCCGCGGCGCAGGCGGGCGCGCCGGTCGCGTCGACCTTCGCCTACGGCCCGGGTGCGCCGGACCGCCTGCTGCTCCTCGTGCCGGACCGGGCGCGCTGGGGCGCCGTCGTGGTCTTCACGGACTGAGTCTTCACGGACTGAGCCCTTCCCCTCCCGGGCGATCGGGGGGACGCTGAGCGCATGACCGGGCCGGGGACGACCGAGACGCGGGCCACCGAGGCGCTCCGCCGCCGGCTCTACGCCCCGGGCGCGACCGCGGAGGACCTCGTCGCCTTCCGTGCCGCCGAGGCGACTGCCCGCCCACCCGCGCTGTCGCCGGTGCGCCGCCGCCGCCCGCGGACCGCCGCGGTGCTCGCCGCAGCGGTGGTCGCGATCGCCGCACCGCTCGCGCTCGTGACCCTGCGCCCGCTGGCCGCCGTGCCCGTCGCGACAGGACCGACGCCGACGGCGACCGCGGTGCCGTCCCCGGAGGGCGTCGTCCTCCCGGCGCCGCAGTCGGTGCGGGCCGCGTTCGTCCGGCAGCTGGCGTCCCGCTCGGGCGCGGGGCTGCTGGAGTACCTGTACGGGCATCCGGCCTTCCTGCCCGAGGCGCTGCGGCAGCCGACGAGGGGCCACGTCACGGAGACCGCCGGTGACGGGCCGAGGACGCTCGACCTCTCGCCGAGCACCGGCGACGGACCCGCCGGGAGGCTGACGGTGGTGATCGTCGTCGAGCGAGCCGCGCGCATCTTTTGGACCGCGACCGGCCGGACCGGCGACGCGGCGCTGCACCGCCGACTCGACGCACCCGCCGGCGTGCCGGTGAGCGCGACGGTGGCGTACAAGCACGGCGCGCCGACCACCCTCGAGATCGAGGTGCCGGAGGGCTCGAGCTGGGGCGCCTTGGTCGCCCTGACGAACTGACCCACCCCTGGTCGCGCACCGCCGGTCGAGGCGCGCGCGAAGCGCGCCTCGAGACCACGCCCCGAACACGTCATGCCGCGACCGGCGGTATCCGCCCTCCGGGCCGCCGTCGCCCGGTGGGGTCGACCCATGGTGGTGGTGTCCACCACCACCTGCCGTCGTCGTCCCGGTCGATCTGCCATCCCTGTTCGTCATGCAGCACATGGCACCGCCAGCAGAGCAGGACTCCGTTGTCGATGCTCGTGGGGCCGCGACCGGCGGGGCGGATGTGGGCTCCGTCGCACCAGGAGGGTGGTGCGTCGCAGCTGGGTCCGACGCACCCGCCGTCGCGGACGGCCATCGCCCGCCGTTGGACTTCGGTGAAGAACCTGCGTCCGGTCCCGAGGTCGAGCGGCTGGGACTTCCCGCCGAGGACGACCGGGATGATCTCCGCGTCCGCCGCGAGCATCCGGGCGACGGAGGCGCTGATCTGGGTGCCGCAGTCGGGCAGTTCGGCGGTGCCGAGCCCGGTCCGCAGCGCGTCCTCGGTCATGGTGATGAGGAGGGTGACGGCGGTGCCGGCGATCTGCCCGTCGTCGACCTGGATCGCCTTCTTCGCAAGCAGGCGGATGCCGTCCACCCACTGCTGTTCCAGCGGCCGCCGGTCGGTTGTGGCCAGATCGGCTTCGTCCTGGTCCGGGGTGATCAGGATCGGGCGCCGGGTGGGGCTGTTGGCCTCGACCGCGGTCTTCAAGAACCCGTCCGTCAACGTGTCGAGGTCGAGGGTCCACCGGACGAGCCCGTTGCGGAGGTGCCGCCGCTTGACCGTCGGGATCGGGGTCGGTTCGCCCCGGTCGGGGCGTCCGCCGTCGGGGTTCGCGTGCTCCGGGACGCGCTTGAGCCAGCGGAGGAGGTCGTTGGGTGCCCAGCCTTCGGCTGCGGTGTCGAGGAGCTTGCGCTCGAGGTTGTCGAGCTCCCACGGGGCCAGGCCGGGTGCGCACTGCTCCAGGGTGCGCCGCATCGCCGCGGCGACCTCCGGGTCGAGCTGCCCGGCCGCGAACGCTTCGGCGATCTGCGGGCAGGTCGCCGGCAGCGTCTCGCCGGTCATCGCTTCCCGCGGCCGGAACGCTTCACCCGATGCGACCACGGTGGCCGCGGTCGAGCGCGGCATCCCGGTGACCTGGGAGACGAGGTTCGCCGCGTTGGAGGCGCCCTGCTTGCGGGCGAGGGAGTCCTCCCGGTTCTCGGATCGGCGGGCGACCTCCCCGGCCAGCGCCGTTTCCTCCGCCTGGACCAGCCGGCGCAGCGTCGCGACTACGGAGAGTCGCTCCAGGAGTGCCCGATCGGAGGCGAGGCGCAGGGCGTGGTCGGCGAGGCGGGCGTAGGCGTCCGCCTGGTCCAGGAGTGCCTCCGCCGTCCGGGTCATACCGGTATTCGAGCACGGGGCACTGACATTGGAACCGGTTCCGGGTCAGGTGTTTTCCGTTCTGCGGAAGGCGCGGCGGTGCGGGTCGGTACCGAGGGTTCGGGGTGGTTTCGAGGCTCGCTTCGCTCGCACCTCAACCGCCGAGAAGATGGGCCTCGGTGGTTGAGCCGGGCGCCCCGCGCCCGCGCCGAAACCACACCAGCGCCCTTGTCCGTGCACCTTTGTATCCGCGAACTGTTCACCCGGCCGGGACAGGGTGGGGGCGTGGAGGATCCGCTCGACAGCCTGCGCCGTCGGCTCTACGAATCGGGCTCGACGGCGGCCGACGTCGAGGCGTACCGGGCCGCGGAGGCGGAGCGACTCGTCGTCGAGCCCCCGGCGACGCCGAAGGTCGCTCGGCGGCGGGGTCGACGCGGTCTCGTCGCCGCGGGCGTCGTCCTGCTCGTCGCGGCCGGCGTCGCACTGGTCGTCGTGCGTCCGGCCGTGCGCCCGGCGGAGCGCCCCGCCCCGGCTGCCTCCGGGATCGCGGCCCCCGTCGCGACGCGAGCGCGGTTCGCGGCGGCGCTCGACGCCGGGCGGGACCCGGGGCTGCTCGACTGGCTCAATGCGCACCCGAAGGCGCTGCTCGCCTCGCTCCGGTCCGCGGGCCGCGCGGACAGCACGGCCTTCACGGGCGCCGGCCCCACGACGATGACCCTCTCGCCCACGACGGAGGAGGAGCGCGCCGGCCACCTCACGGTCGTGCTCGTCACCGACCGGGCCGCCCGCTACGTCTGGCGTGCGACGGTGGTCGCCCAGCACAACGACCGCTCCGGTCCCGAGCCGCCCGTCGCCGCGCACGAGGGCGGCGCACGGCGCGGCGCTCCGGTCAGCGGCACGGTCGGCTACGACGGCGGCGTCCCGACGCGCCTGACGCTGCTGCTGCCCACCGGCGTGCGGTGGGCAGCAGTCGTCGTCTACACGGACTGAGCGCTCAGGCGGCCAGCGGCTCAGGCGGCGGCGCGACGGAGCGCCTCGACGCTTCGGCGGACGTCCTCGTCGTCCGTGCTCCAGTTGCTGACGGACACCCGGATGACGTCGCGTCCGCGCCACCGCGAGCCCGACATCCACGCGGTGCCGTCGGCGAGCAGTCGCGCGGTGACGGCGCGGGTGCGCTCGTCGTCCTCGAACGCAATGCAGACCTGCGAGAAGACGACGTCGTTCAGCACGGTGGCCCCGGGGATCCCGCGGGCGCCGTCCGCGATCGCGCGCGCTCGCCGGGCGAGCCCCTCGACCAGCTCCACCGTGCCGAGTCGACCGAGTGACCGGAGGGCCGCCCAGACCGGTGCCCCGCGGGCGCGGCGTGACAGCTCGGGTACCCGCTCCTGCGGATCGCCGAGCTCCGTGGTGTCGTCGACGAGATAGGACGCGTGCAGCCCGAGCGCACCGCGCATCGCCGCGCGGTCCTGCACGATCGCGACGCCGCAGTCGTACGGGACGCTCAGCGTCTTGTGCGCGTCGGTCGCCCACGAGTCCGCCCCGGTCACGCCCCGGACCAGCGGCGCCATGGAGGCGGGCGCCGCGGCCCAGAGCCCGAACGCGCCGTCCACGTGCACCCAGCCGCTGCGTCGGCGGACCGTCTCGATCGCCTCCGCGAAGGGGTCGAAGGCGCCGGAATGGACGTTGCCGGCCTGCAGCACGACGATCAGCGGCGATCCGGCGGGCACGGCGTCGAGCGCCGCCGCGAGCGCATCGACCCGGATCCGGCCCTCCTCGTCGACCGCCACCGGCGTCGGCGCGCCGAGCCCGAGGTACCGGAGCGCGAGGTCGACCGTCTCGTGGCGCTCCTCCCCCACCAGCACGTGCACGCGCGGCGCACCCGTGAGGCCGTCCTGGGTGACGTCCCACCCGGCCGCCCCGAGCACGGCGCTGCGGGCCGCGGCGAGGCAGGAGAAGTTCGCGGTCGTCGCGCCCGTGGTGAAGCCGACGCCCGCCGTCGACGGCAGGCCGAGCAGGTCGAGGAGCCAGACGGCGGCGGCCTCCTCGATCGCGGCGGTCGCCGGCGTCGCGAACCGGATACCGGTGTTCTGGTCCCACGCGCTCACGAGCCAGTCGGCCCCGAGCGCGGCGGGCAGCGTGCCTCCCATGACCCAGCCGAAGAAGCGGCCGGAGCCGATCGCCATCAGCCCGGGCTCCGCGCCGTCCGCGAGCTCGGCGACGACGTCCGAGGCCGGAGTCGGACCGTCGGGCAGCGGGCCGCCGAAGACGGGCCGCAGCTCCTCCGCGGTCGCGGTCGGCGGGACCGGGCGGCTGCCCACGGTCCCGAGCCAGGCCCGCGCGCGGTCCGCGGCGACGCCGAGGACCTCCTGGTACTCGTCCTCCCGGGTGCTCACGCGGGCAGGGTAGGCCCGAGGGGCGACGCGACGGAAGCGCCCGTCGGCCCGCCCGAGCACGTTGCACGGATCAGGACCGGACGAGCGACACGCCGCCTCCAGGACCTCCGGAGGCGGCGTGTCGCCGGATCCGTCCTGATCCGTGGAATCAGACCAGGATGTCTGCGAGCTGCGAGCGGACCTGCCGGGTGTAGTCGTCGGCGAGCACCTCGAGCGCGCCGGACTCGAGGCCGTCGTACGCGTCGCGCACGACGGCGACCGGGCTGCCCTTCGGGGCGTCGATGCCGACGGTCATCGGGGTGTCCGTGAACGCGAGGTAGAGCCCGATGACGTGGACGCCCTGCGGGGCCAGCTCCGTGCGCAGCGAGTCGGTCAGCGACCACACCGCCGCCTTGGTCGCGCCGTAGGCGGCGAGCGCGCCGCGCGCCCGCCAGCTCGCCACCGAGGCGACGTTCACGATGCCCCCGTGCGCGCGGAGGATCACCGGTGCGAACGCCTGCGTGACGGCGAACAGCCCGACGGTGTTCGTCTCGAGCAGGCCGCGGAGGTCCTCGACGGACGTGCCGAGCAGCGTCGGGCTGAACAGGCCGACCCCGGCGTTGTTGACGAGCACGGTCGTGTCGGCGGCCGCCTCCGCGGCGGCCGCGATCGAGGCGGGGTCGGTCACGTCGAGCACGAGCGGCACGACGCGCGCGTCGTGCCAGTCCTTCGGCGTGCGGGCGGTCGCGTACACCCTGGCCGCGCCGCGATCGAGGGCCTGGCGGACGAACTCGGTGCCGAGCCCTCCGTTCGCGCCGGTGACGAGGACGACGGCGCCCTGGAGCGAGACGGTGTCGGTCGAACTGCTCATGCGGGGTTCCCTTCGGTGATGGTGCGGACCGCGCGCCGGGCGCGGACGAGCGGGGCGGCGCCGGCGACGAGCGCGAGCACCGAGAGCAGGACGGCGCCGATCGCGATCGCGGGCAGGAGGCCGTCCGCGGTGGCGACCTGGCCGAGGCCGATCGCCGCGATCGCCTGGACGCCGTAGCCGAAGAAGTAGACCGTCGAGACGGTGGCGGCGCGATGCGCGGGCGGCGCGAGCTCCGCGGCGATCCCGACCCCGGCGGCGAACAGCAGGCTGTACCCGACGCCGGTGACCACGATCGAGGCGAGGAATACGACGAGGGACGCCGTCGCGCTGGCGAGCACGAGGAGCCCGAGCCCCAGCACCATGAGGAGCGCGCCGACGGGCGCCGCGACGCCGGCCCGCACGCGCCGGGCCAGCAGCGCCGTCGCACCGATCGTCACGGCGGAGAGCGCGAGGACCAGCCCGATCACGAGCGGGGCGCTCGTCCCGATCAGGTCGACGGCGACGTCCGCGCCGAGTGCGAGCACGACCCCACCGGTCCCGAACGCGGCCGCGACGCCGAGTGCTCCCTGGGCGACGACCCCGGTCATCGAGCGCGGCACCCGCAGCACCTGCACGGCGCGTCCGCTCCCCCGCTCGCCGGCGGGCAGGCGCAGCGCGGACAGCAGGGTCAGGAGGATCGCGCCGAGCAGCGGCCAGTAGGACGCGTGGAGCGGGTCGCCGAGCCAGGTCAGGAACACGCCCCCGATGAGCAGCGCGACCGTCAGCCCGGACGCGGTCGAGGCCGTGGCGACGGCGCCGGCGAGGTGGCCGCGGCCCGGGCGCGCGTACTCCGCGAGCGCGGCCGTGGCGGGACTCAGCGCGAACCCGACGCCGGCGCCCGTCAGCACCCGCCCGAGCAGCAGCACGGGCAGGGACGGCGCGAGCGCGAACGCCAGCGTCCCGACGGCCATCAGCGCGAGCCCGAGGACGATCGCCGCCCGCCGCCCGATGCGGTCGCTGATACCGCCGAACAGACCGAGGACGACGAGCAGGGTCAGCGGGTACACGCCGAACACGACCGTCGTCAGGGCGGGCGGGACGTCCCAGAGTCGCCCGTAGACCGGGTAGACGACCGACGGAGCCCCGCTGGTCCACAGCGCGAGCGCTGCGGTGAGGGACGCGGTCGCGAAGGCGGTGCGGCGGGACGCTGGACGCATCGACGGTCTCCGTTCGAGCTGAGTTGGTCAAGCCAACGTAGTACCTGACTCCGTGTTTCGGACCCAGGAGTAGGCTGCTCGCATGCCGCTCATCGACCCGACCGGAGGGACCTGCTCCATCGCGCGCACGATCACCGCGCTCGGTGACCGGTGGTCCCTGCTCGTCCTCCGCGAATCGGCGATGGGCACGACCCGGTTCAGCGACTTCCGCAGCCGGCTCGGCATCGCGAGCGACGTGCTCACCGATCGCCTGCAGGCTCTCGTCGACCGCGGCGTGCTGGAGCGCGTCGCCTACCAGGAGGAGGGCAGCCGCACCCGCACGGAGTACCGGCTCACCGAGGCGGGGCGCGAGTTCCAGGTCGTGCTCGGCGCGCTCGGCATGTGGGGGCGGGAGCACCTCCGCAGCGAGATCGACGCGGGCGCGCAGTGGCGCGACGCGAGCGGGCGCCCGGTCCGGGTCGCGTTCGTGGACGCGGACGGGCACGTGCTCGGCGCGGACGACGTCGAGGTCTCGCGCCGCTGACGCGGGATCGGCGCCGGAGGGTCACACTGGTGCCGTGACGGGCGAGGACGCGGAGTCGCTGCGCCGGCGCCTCTACGCGCCCGGCGCCTCCGACGCGGACGTCGAGCGCTTCCGCGGCGCAGAACCGGTTGCCGTCGTGGAGGCGGACCGGCCCGCAGCCGAGCCGGAGTCCGCGCTCCCGACGGGCCGGTCCCGCACCCGGCTCGCCGCCGTCCTCGTGCTCGCGCTCGTGCTGCTCGTCGCGGTCCTCGCCGTCGCTGTCGGCCGGCTGGCTACGGATGCGGGCCGCCCCGAGACCCCGCCGACCGCACTGCGGATGACCGCGGAGGACCGGCAGGACATCGCGACCGCGTTCGCCGATGGGACGAACGCCGGCATCGCCGCGTTCCTGGTCACGCATCGGGCTCCGCCCGCCCTCCGGACGGCGACTCGGTTCTTCACCGAGGAGCACGCCGGCACCGGTCCCGCGACGGTGGACCTCGAGCCCGCGCCGGCCTCGGCGTTCCAGGGCCGCGCGACGGTGCTGCTCGTGCTGCAGCAGCCGGGCCGCGTGTCCTGGAGCGCGTTCCGCCGGCAGGTCGACGCGACCGGCGAGCAGCGGCTCGTCCTGCAGCGGCAGCGCGGCGGCGAGCTCGACGGCGAGCAGCTGACCGCCGACACCTTCCCGTATCGCAGCGGCGACCGTCCCGTGCAGGTGCGGATCGACGCCCCGCCGGGCGCGCGCTGGGGCTTCGCGGTCGTCTACTCGGACTGACCTCGGTCGTCGGCCCTGACGTCGTCATGACCCCGGGAGCGCTTCCCGTGGTCGTCGGCCTTCCCGCCGTGGCGGCCCCGGGCGTGCTTCCCCCGGTCGTCCGACGTCGCGTCGTCGTGGCCGCGGCCGTGCGTGCCGTGGTCGTCGACGGAGGTGACGGCGGTGACGGCGTGGCGACCGGCGAGCGGTGCCGCCTGGGCGGACGCGACGGCGGACGCCGTGACGAGGCCGGCGGTGAGCGCGGCGGCGGCGCCGAGACCGGCGACGGCGCGGGTGCGGCGGGAGCGTGCGGACATGGGAGACCTCCTGATGGGGCGACGGTTCGAGCGCGCGACGGGTCGCCTCCGTCGCGGTGCAGGAGGACCGCGGGAGGCGACCGGTCGACGCCGGTGGCAGCGGATGCGCTGTCACCCCGTACGACGGAGCACCGGGGCGTTCGGTTCAGTGCAGGATGAGCCCGGGACGGGTGGTGCGCGATGGCGGGTGCGGTCGAGCCGGTCGAGATCAGGACGGCGGCGGGCGTCCTCGCCGTGCACGAGTTCGGCGCCGGCGTCCCCACGGTGCTCTGGCACGGGCACTGGGTGGACGGCTCGAGCTGGGGCTACGTGCTGCCGGCCCTGCTGCCCGGACGACGACTGCTCGTCGTCGACGCGCCCGGCTGGGGCCGGAGCGGGCGGCTCGAGAGCGGGGCCGGCCCGACCGAGCTGGTCGACGCCGCCGACCGCGTCGCGGAGGATCTCGCGCCCGGCACGCCGGTCGACTGGGTCGGGGTCGGCTGGGGCGGCCGGATCGGACTGGAGCTCGCCGCCCGGTTCCCGCGCCGGGTGCGCAGCGTCATCGCGGCGATGGCGGACCCCGGCCCGATGCCGGACGAGGAACGTCGGGCGGTCCTCCGGATCCTGCGACGCCTGCGGATCGTCGGGCCGGTCGGGGCCGTGGGCCGGGCGATCGTCGCCGACCAGCTGTCGCCCGCTTCCGGCACGGAGCCGCAGACGGTCGGCTCGATCCTCGACGCGCTGCTGCTCGCCGGCCGGATGCGCGCCGCGGCGTCGGTGCTCCGCTTCGACGTGCGACGACCGGACGTGACGGGGCTGCTCCCCCGGCTCACGGCGCCGCTCCTCCTCGTCGCCGGCGACGCGACGAGCCCGTGCCGGCCGACCGCGCGGCCGCCGCAGCGGCACTTGCGCCCTTCGCGCGGGTGATCGAGGTGCCGGGCGCCCGTGGGCAGGTCGCCCTCGACCGCCCGGAGGCGTTCACCGCGGCCGTCCGGGACTTCTGGTCGACCCTGGAATGAGTTCCGGGGTGCGCCCGTCCAGGCCCTGGTGCCAGGCTCGGTCGCATGTCCAGCCTGACCCGCGACGAGGCGGAGGCGCGCGCTGCCCTGCTCGCCGTCGATCGATACGACGTCCACGTCGACCTCACCGGCCTGCTCGAGGGCGACACCCTCCGGTCGACGTCGACGATCGCCTTCACCGCGACGACCCCGGGTGCGAGCACCTTCGTCGACGTGGTCGCGGACGTCGAGTCCGCGACGCTGAACGGGCGCCCGCTCGACGTCGGCACCGCGACGGACGGGCGGCTGCCCTTCTCCGACCTCGAGGCCGACAACGTCCTGGTCGTCTCCGCGGCGCAGTCCCGCACCGACGCGGGCGAGGGCGTCCTCCGGACGGTCGACACCGACGGCCTCGTCTACGTCTGGACCACGTTCGAGCCGGACGAGGCGCGGCGCCTGTGGGCCTGCTTCGACCAGCCGGACCTCAAGGCCGTGCACCGCTTCACCGTGCTGGCGCCGGAGTCGTGGACGGTCACGAACAACAGCGCGCCCGACGCGGTCGAGCCGGCCGGCGACGGCGCCAGACGGTGGACGTTCGCGCCGACCCCGCCGCTCTCCACCTACGTCACCGTCGTCAACGCCGGGCCGTTCCACGAGGTGCGCCGACGCGTCGACGGCCACGACCTCGGGCTGTACTGCCGGCGGACGCTGGCGTCGATCCTCGACCGCGACGCGGACGAGCTCTTCGACCTCACCGCGCGGGGCCTCGCCTGGTTCGGCGAGCGCTTCGCGTTCCCGCAGGAGCGCTACGACCAGGTCTTCGTCCCGAACATGGGCGGCGCGATGGAGAACTGGGGCAGCGTCACCCACACGGACGCGTTCCTCGCTCGCTCGACGCCGAGCTACCGGGAGCGCTCGGAGCGCGCGAACGTCGTCCTGCACGAGATGGCGCACATGTGGTTCGGGGACCTCGTGACCATGCGCTGGTGGGACGACCTGTGGCTGAACGAGGCGTTCGCCTCCTGGGCCGCCGCGTGGGCGATGGCCGGCGCGACGGACTTCACCGACGCGTGGGCCACCGAGCTGCTCGACGCGAAGCTCATGGGCTACCGCCACGACATGAGCCCCGCGACGCACGCGATCCGCGGCGACGTGCCGGACGTCGAGCAGGCGATGGCGAACTTCGACGCGATCACCTACGACAAGGGCGAGGCCGTGCTGCACCAGCTCGCGACGTACGTCGGCGAGGACGCCTTCGTCGAGGGCCTCCGCACCTACTTCGCCGAGCACGCCTGGAGCAACACGGTCCTCGACGACCTGATGTCCGCGTTCGCCGCCGCGTCCGGCCGAGACCTCGGGCGCTGGACCTCGGACTGGCTCGACCGCGCGGGCACCGACACGCTCGTCCTCGAGGGGTCGACGCTCACCGCGACCGCGCCGGACGGCGGCGAGCCGCGGCCACACCGGCTCCGGGTCGCCGGGTACAGCGCGACGCCGGAGGCGCTCGTGCCGGTCGGCGAGGTGGAGGTCGAGCTCGACGGCGCCGTCACCGAGGTCCGGCTGCCGGCGGGCGACGTGCACCAGGTGAACGCCGGCGACCGCACCTTCGCCGCGGTGCGGGGGCCGGGCGACCCGGTGCTCCGCGCCCGCGCCGGCGAGCTGCCGGACCCGGTGGCGCGCACGCTCGCGGTCACGACCGCCTGGGACGGCCTCGTGAAGGGCGAGCTGCGCGCGGGCGACCTCCTCGACGCCGTGCTCGGCCTCGTCGCCGCGGAGCCGAGCCCGGCCGTCGTGGAGGCGCTCCTCGACCGCGCGGTCCAGGCCGCGGAGCTGTGGGCGCCGCTCCCCGACGTGCCCGGCCTCGTCGCCCGCGTCGCCGACTCGGCCGCCGCGCTCGCCGACTCCCCCGCGCACCGCATCCCCGCGCTGCGCACCCTGGCCGCCACGGCGACCTCCGCGGCGCACCTCGCGCTGCTGGAGGCGGCGTCCTCCGACGACGTCGACCTCGCGTGGCGCCTGCTCGCCCGGCGGGCCGAGCTCGGCCAGGACGTCGACGCGGCCGCCGCGGCGCTCGAGCCGCGCGACCCGGACCCGGAGGCGCGGTTCAGCGCGCTCGCGGTCATCGCCTCGAAGGCCGACGCGGCCGCGAAGGAGGAGGCCTGGCGGGCGCTCATGGTCGACCGGCGCGTGCCGGCGGGGTCGCCGCGACGATCGGTCATCGGCCGGTTCTGGCGGCCGCTGCAGGTCGAGGTGCTCGCGCCCTACGCGGGCCGGTATCTCGAGGTGCTCGACTCGTTCGGTTCGGCCGGGCTGCTCGGTTCGCTCGGCCTCGTCCGCGGGATGTTCCCGTACGCGGTGCTCGACGACGATCTCCCCGCGCGGGCGACCGCCGCCGCGCTGCGCACCGGGGTCAGCCCGACGGTGCGGACCGCGCTCCTCCTCGGCGCGGACGTCGGCGCGAGGATGCTGGCCGCCCGCCGCGCCTGACCCCCACGCGGTCGAAGCGCGGACCTGCCACGTGTCGCCCTCCGCGGGCGTTCACCAGGGCGAGAAGTGGCAAGCGCGCGTTCGAGCACCCTGGGTACTACTCCCCGCCCAGGAGGACGACGGCGAGCGTCAGCCCGCAGAGCCCGATCAGCAACCGCAGCAGCGCGGCCGGCACCCGCCGCGCGACGACCGGGCCCACGAGGCCGCCGAGGACGGCGCCGATCGCGAGCGGCCACATCGCCCGCCACACGACCGGGCCGACGAGCGCGAAGACGACGGCGGGCAGGACGTCCGCGGCGACGAGGATCACGTTCTTCAGCGCGTTCGCGCGGTGCAGCACCGGCTGCGCGGTGAGCAGCAGCAGCGCGATCAGGAGGATCCCCGCGCCCGCCCCGAAGTAGCCGTTGTAGACGGCGACCCCGGCGCCCGCCGCGACGACCGCCGCCCGCGGCATCGGCCTCCCGCGCCGGAGCTGCCACCGAGCGATCGCGGGCTGCAGCAGCAGCACGATCGACCCGGCTGCCACGAGGAACGGCACGACCCGGTCGAACACGCCCCCGGGCGTCACGACGAGCAGCACGGCGCCCGCCGTCGAACCGAGCACGATCGGCGGCATCCAGCGCCCCAGCACGCGGCCGCTGCCCGCGACGTCCTGCCCGGAGCTGAGCGCCGAGCTCAATCCGCTCCCGAGCAGGGCGACCGAGTTCGTGACGTTCGCGGCGAGCGGCGGCAGCCCCGCGACGAGCAGCGCGGGATACGCGACGAGGGAGGTGATGCCGCCCGACGTGCCGATCACGCCGGCGACGATCCCGGCGAGGACGAGGAACGCCCAGCCGCCGACGCCCTCCACCGCCACCATCCTGCCGGAGCGCGCCCGGCGCGCTTCCCCCGGCCGCGGCCGGACCCGACGTAGCGTGCCGACCGCTCCGCCCGTCCTGTCCGCCGGTCCACCGATCCCGCTGTCCGCGGCGAGGGAGGCGTCCTCCGCTCATGACCGTCTCCCGACGCGAGGTCCTGCTCGCCTCCGGCACCACCGCCCTCGCCTCCGGCCTCACGGTCGCCGCCGCCGCGCCGAGCGAGGCCGCGACCCTGCCGCCCACCTCGTACCCGCTGCGGCTGACGGACTTCACCGTCCGCGACCCGTACGTCGTCGTCGACGCGGCGTCGAAGGAGTACCTGCTCTACGCGACGAACGACCCCGCCCGCACCGGGGTCGCCGGCGCCGGGACGATGGTCTACCGCAGCCGCGACCTAAAGTCCTGGTCCGCGCCCGCGGTCGTGTTCCGCCCGACCTCCGACCTGTGGGCGCGGAGCGGTGCGTGGGCGCCGGAGGTGCACCGCTGGCGCGGCCGCTGGTACCTGTTCGTCACGCTGCACGACAAGGCCAAGCCGCTGCCCCAGCACCAGCCGAACGCGGACTTCCTGCCGGCGCAGATCCCGCAGCACGCGCGCGGGACCGTGATCGCGGTCGCGGACTCGCTGCTCGGCCCGTTCACCGTCGTGGACCCCACCGGGCCGGTCGCCCCCGCGACGTTCATGACCCTCGACGGCACGCTGTTCAAGGACCCGAAGGGCCGGCCGTGGATGGTCTACGCGCACGAGTGGGTCCAGAAGCTCGACGGCACCATCGAGGCGATCCCGCTGAAGCCGGACCTCTCCGGCGCGGACGGCGGGCCGATCCACCTGTTCAAGGGCTCCGACGCGACCTGGATCGCGGAGGAGATCCCGTCCCCGTCCGCGAACCAGCTGCCGCCCTACGTGACTGACGGGCCGCAGCTGATGCGCCTGCCGGGCGGCGCGCTCGCGATGCTCTGGTCGACGTACGAGAAGACGATCGACAACACGAACGGCCTGGTCACGGGCCACTACGTCGTGACGTCCGCGGTGTCGCCCTCCGGGAAGCTGCACGGTCCGTGGGTCCAGCGCCGGCCGCTGCTCCGCAAGGACACCGGGCACGGCATGGTGTTCCGCACCCTGCCGGCGAAGGGGAGGCCGTCGCGGCCGCTGCTCGTCGTCCACCACGGCACCAGGACCCCGCACGCGAAGCTCTACGAGATCGAGCTGCGGCGCGACGGGCTGCGGCTCGGGAAGCACCGGAAGGACCTCGACGGGTCGAAGTGACCCGGCGCCGGGCGTCAGCCGGTCGCCAGCCCGATCGCGACGAGCAGCACCGCGACCGCCGGCACCAGGCCCTGCACGAGCGCCGCGCGCGCCTTCGACCGGTCCGACACCACGAGCACGAGGGCCGCGGCGGCCATCGATCCGGCGCCGATGAGCACCGCGGTCGCGCCGGCCGCCGTCGCGCCGGCGACGAGGAGGACGACGCCGACGACGACCTCCACCGCGAGGAACAGGTTGTAGAAGCCCTGGTTCAGGGCGAGGGGCGCGGTGACGCGGGCGTCCTCCTCCGACGTCCCGAAGACCGCCCGGGCGCGCGGTCCGCGCCAGGCGATCGACTCGAGCACCCAGATGGACACATGGACGGCCGCGCCGACGAGCGCGAGCACGGATCCGGCGACGAGCATGCGGCCTCCCAGCGGTCTCCGCCCATCCTGGCGCGGACCGGGCGCGGGCACGACGGCGCGGCACCGCGGCGTCGGCGCGTCCGCCGCGCACGATCGGTGCATGGCCCGCCGCACCCGACGCCCCGCCCTGGTCGCCGCTCCGGTGGTGCTCGTGGCGCTCGTGCTCGGCGCCGTCCTGACGAGCGTCGCCAATCGCGGCGGCGCGTTCGGCCTGCCCGATGCCGCGCCCTCCGCGGCCGCCACGGCTGCGGCCGCGCCCTCGAGCGCAGCCGCGCCCCCGAGCACGTCGAACGCGACGCCGGCGACCTCCGGCTCCGCCCTGGCCGTCCTCGCGACCCTCCCCGTCAAGGGCAAGGCGCCGATGACGGGCTACGTCCGCACGGCGCGGTTCGGCGCCGCATGGCTCGACGTCGACCGGAACGGCTGCGACACCCGAGACGACGTCCTCCGCCGCGATCTGACGGACGTGGCGGGCAGCCGCTGCACCGTCCGCAGCGGCGTGCTGCACGACCCCTACACCGGCCGGACGATCCACTTCGTCCGCGGCGAGGGCACGAGCACCGCGGTGCAGATCGACCACGTCGTTCCGCTCGCGGACGCCTGGCGCACCGGGGCCCAGCGGCTCTCGCAGGCGCAGCGGATCGCGCTCGCGAACGACCCGATCAACCTCTTCGCGGTCGACGGACCGACCAACGGGCAGAAGAGCGACGGCGACGCGGCGACCTGGTTGCCGCCGAGCACGGCCTTCCGCTGCACCTACATCGCCCACCAGGTCGGCGTGAAGCGCGCGTACGGGCTGTGGGTGACGCCCGCGGAGAAGGCGGCGATGCAGCGGATCCTGACCGCCTGCCCGTCGACTCCGGCGCCCGCCTCCCGCATCTCGAGCCTCGTCTCCACCGGGTCGGGCGCGACCCCGGCCGCGTCGTCCTCGGCCGGCGCTCAGTAGCCTGGCCTGCGGAGGTGCCGATGCCGGAGCACGAGGACCTGCTGATCGCGGGCGCACGCGTCGTGACCGGCGGGGCGTCCGAAGAGGGCTGGGTGCGCTTCACGGGCGGCCTGGTCGCCGCCCGCGGTACCGGGGCGCCGCCGCCCCACGAGGGCAGGCGGATCGACGCGGTCGGCCGCGTGCTCGTGCCCGGGTTCGTCGACCTCCACGTGCACGGCGGCGGCCGCGGGGATGCGTCCGACGGCCCGTCCGGCGTGCCGCCGATGCTCGCGGCGCACCGCGCGCACGGCACGACGCGGTCGATGCTCTCGCTCGTCAGCGGTCCCGTCCCCGCGCTCGCGGAGAACCTCCGCGCGCTCGCGCCCCTCGTCCGCGCCGACCCGCTGCTGCTCGGCACGCACCTCGAGGGGCCGTTCCTCAGCCCGGAGAACCGCGGCGCGCACGACCCGGCGGCGCTCGTCGCGCCGACACCGGAGGCCGTCGACGCCCTCCTCGACGCGGCCGACGGCACGCTCGCCCAGGTCACGATGGCGCCGGAGCTGCCGGGCGCCGAGGACGCCGCCGCCCGCTTCATCGACGCCGGGGTGCGGGTCGCCGTCGGACACACCGTCGCCGACCTCGCGACCGCGGGCGCCGCGTTCGACGCCGGCGCCTCCCTGCTCACCCACGCCTTCAACGCGATGCCCGGTCTCCACCACCGCGCCCCCGGCCCGATCGGCGCAGCCGTCGCGCGCCCGGGCGTCGTCCTCGAGCTCGTCGCGGACGGCCTGCACGTGCACCCGATCGTGATCGCCTCGCTGTTCCGGATGACGCCCGGCCGCATCGCCCTGGTCACCGACGCGATGGCGGCGGCCGGGGTCGGCGACGGCTTGTACCGGCTCGGCTCGCTCGAGGTGGAGGTGCGGGACGGCGCCGCGCGCCTCGCCTCCGGCTCCCTCGCCGGGTCGACGCTGACGCTCGACGCCGCGATCCGCACCGTCGTCGCGGCCGGGATCCCGCTCGAGGAGGCGGTGCTCGCCGCGACCGGCACCCCCGCCCGGGCGATCGGCCGTCCGGAGCTCGGCGCGCTCGAGGTCGGCGCGCCCGCGGACGCGGTGCTGCTGAGCGCCGACCTCGAGGTCGAGCACGTCTGGGCGGCGGGCGTCCCGCTCCGCTGAGCGGCTCCATCCGACCACGACGAGCACGACGGCAGGAACCCGCGAGCACGATCGCAGGAATCCGGCGCATCAGCAGGAATCGAGCGGCCGCTGCTTCCTGCTGCAGCGCCTCCTTCCTGCTGTCGAGCTCCCTGCGCCACGCCGGACGGTCGCGTGAACGCTCACGGTCCGCCAGGATCGACATGCGGGAGGAGCAGCATGTCGATGACGACGAGGACGACCGGGATCGTGGCGGCGGTCGCGGGAGCGGCCGTCGCGCTGGGGGCGCAGGGACGCGCGCGGCGGCGACGACTGGAGGCGCGCTTCCCCCTCCGGCTCCCCGGGATGCCGCTGCACGACCCGTTCGTCGTGCCCGACCCCGGGTCCGGCCTCTACCACCTCTACTCGTCGAACCACCCCGAGCTGACGGGCGACGACGCGGTCGGCACCATGGTCTACCGCAGCCCGGACCTCCTCCACTGGTCGCTGCCGACCGTCGTGTTCCGCGCGACGCCCGACCTCTGGGCGGCGGACGGCGGCTGGGCGCCGGAGGTGCACCGGTGGCGCGGCCGCTGGTACCTGTTCACGACCCTCCACGACGAGGCGGCGCCGCTCTCCGTGCCGGTGCCCGGCGGGTACGGCACGCCGGTCGCGACGCCGCAGCACCGCCGCGGCACGGTGATCGCGGCGGCCGACTCGCTGCTCGGCCCGTTCGAGGTCGTCGACCCGACCGGGCCCGTCGCGCCCGCCGACTTCATGACCCTCGACGGCAGCCTCTTCGTCGACCGGCGCCGGCGCCCGTGGATGGTCTACGCGCACGAGTGGCTGCAGAAGATCGACGGGACCATGGAGGCCGTGCCGCTCCGGCCCGATCTCACCGGCGCCGCCGGCGACCCGGTCCACCTCTTCAAGGCGTCGGACGCCGGCTGGATCGGCCGGGAGATGCCGAAGCCCTCCGCGAACCAGATCGTGCCGTACATCACGGACGGCCCGCAGCTGATCCGGCTGCCGGGCGGCGCCCTCGCGATGCTCTGGTCGACGTACGAGAAGAACGCCGACCAGCCCGACGGCACCGTCAGCGGCGGCTACGTGCAGACCTGGGCGATCTCCCCCTCCGGCGAGCTGGCCGGCCCGTGGGAGCAGCGCGACCCGCTCGTGCGGGAGGACAGCGGCCACGGCATGGTGTTCCGCACCTTCGGCGGCACGCCGATGCTGATCGTGCACCGCCCGTTCACGAACGCCCGCGGCAAGCTCTACGAGATCGCGCTGCGCCGCGACGGCCTCCGCCTCGGCCGGCGCCGCGACGACCTCGACGGCGGCGACTGAGCGCCCGTGCCCGTGCCCGTGCCCGTGCCCGTGATCAGTCGACGCGCTGCCAGGCCGGCTTGTTCGCGTAGGTGAAGCGGTAGTAGTCCGCGAGCGTCAGCTTCGAGGCCGCGGCCTCGTCGAGCAGCACGACGGCGGTGCGGTGCAGCTGCAGGGCTGAACCGGGCACCATCGCGGTGAGCGGCCCCTCGACCGCCGCCGCGACAGCGGCCGCCTTCGACTCGCCCTGCGCCACGAGCAGCAGCTGCCGGGCGTCGAGGATCGTGCCGAGGCCCTGCGTGATGCAGTGCATCGGCACCGCATCGAGGTCGCCGCCGAAGAACCGCGCGTTGTCCTCCCGCGTCCGCGGCGCCAGCGTCTTGATGCGGGTGCGGGAGGCGAAGGAGGAGGTCGGCTCGTTGAAGCCGATGTGGCCGTTCGCCCCGATGCCGAGCAGCTGCACGTCGACGCCGCCCGCCGCGGCGATCGCCGCCTCGTACGCCGAGCACGCCGCCTCGAGGTCCGCCGCGTTCCCGTCGGGCGTACGGACCCGGGCGGGATCGAGCCCGAGCGGCCCGGTCGCGTCGTGGGCGATGGTCGCGGCGTAGCTGAGCGGCGACTCCGGCGGCACGCCGACGTACTCGTCGAGCGCGAACGCGGAGGTCCGCGACAGGTCGACCTCCCCGCGTGCGACCAGGTCGGCCAGGGCGGCGTAGGCGCCGAGCGGCGACGACCCGGTGGCGAGACCGAGGACGGCCTCGGGCTTCCGCTGCACGACGGCGGCGATGCGGGCGGCGGCGGCCGCGCCGACGGCGGCCCCGTCGGGCAGGATGACGATCTCCATCAGGGTCCTTCGGGTCGGGAGAGCAGCGGGAGCAGGGCCGCGCCGACGGCGCGCGAGCTCCCGAACGTGGCGATGTCGGCGTAGCGGCGGTCGGCGGACGGCCAGCCCATGTCGACCACGACGACGGTGCCGCCCGCGGCGCGGAGTGCGTCGACGACGGCGCGGGACCGGGGTCGCCGATGGACGTCGCGGCCGATGACGAGCACCCGGCCGGACACCTCCGGCACCGGGTCGTCCGTTCCGACCTCGAGGCGGGGCCAGGCCGCGAAGCGCTGCGCGGCCGGCGCGTCGTCGAGGGCCGTGAACGGCCCCCAGCCGGCGGGTCCGACCGCGAGGTTCGGCACGTCCTCGAGCCGGACGACGGTCCACGGCCCGGGGGTCGCCAGCGCGGCGGCGGCGGAGGCGGAGACGTCGAACGCGGTCGCGATGCGCTCGGCCCCGAGCGGTGCCGGAGCGGACCCGCCGTCCTCCGCCCGCCCGTTCAGCCGCCGCACGCGGTCCGCGGCGTCACGGAGGCGGGACTCGGCGAGCTCGCCGGAGGCGACGGCGGCGACGATCGCGTCGAGCACGGCGTCGAGGTGCGGCTCGCTGTCGCTGCCGAGGCAGAGCAGGTCCGCGCCGGCCGCGAGCGAGCGGACCGCGGCGGCGGGAATGCCGATCGCCGCCGAAGCGCCGGCCATGTCGAGCGCGTCGGTCACGACGACGCCGGTGAACCCGAGCCGCTCGCGCAGCAGCCCGGTGAGGATCGCCCGGCTCATCGTCGCGGGCGCGTCCGGGTCGAGCCGCGGCAGGAGGATGTGCGACGTCATCACCGTCGCGACCCCGGCCTCGATCGCCGCGACGAACGGCGGCAGCTCGCGCTCGAGCAGCACGTCGAGCGGCTGGTCGACCACCGGCAGCCCGAGGTGGGAATCGACCGCGGTGTCGCCGTGCCCCGGGAAGTGCTTCGCGCACGCCGCGACACCGGTGGACTGCAGCGCCCGGATCCAGGCCGCGCCGTGCCGGGCGACGAGCGCGGGATCGGCGCCGAAGCTCCGCGCGCCGATCACCGGGTTGTCCGCGTCGGTGTTCGCGTCCACGCTCGGCGCGAGGTCGAGGTTCACGCCCGCGGCGACGAGCTCCTCCCCGATCCGGTGCGCCGACGCGGCGGTGACCGCCTCGTCGTCGATGCGACCGAGGACGGCGTTCCCCGGCTCCGGCGACCCGGTCGGCAGGTGGAGGCGCGTGACGTCGCCGCCCTCCTCGTCGATCGCGACGACGGCCTCCGGCCGGATCGCCCGGATCGCGTCGGTGAGGGCGCGGACCTGCTCGACCGACTCGATGTTCCGGCCGAACAGCGCGACCCCGGCGAGCCCGTCCCGGAAGCGTGCGGCCATCCCGTCGGACAGCGCGGTCCCGGCGAACCCGGGCAGCAGCGTCCCCGCGGCCAGCCGCCGCAGCTCCGCCGTCACCGCCCGAGCTCGCGGATCCGCAGTTCCTGGCCGACACGCCGGCCAGGGAGGCCCTCCGCCCGGCGTGTCGCGCGGGAACTGCGGATCCGCGACCGGTGACCGGTCACTTGTCGGCGCCGATCACGACGGAGCCGGAGAGCGCCCGCTGGAACACCAGGTAGACGATCAGCACCGGGAGGATCGTCATCACGACCGCGGCGAACAGCGCGCCGAAGTCGATCGAGTAGCCGGCCGTCCCCGCGAACGCGGCCATGCCCTGCGTCAGGACGTACTTCGACTGGTCGGGGTTCAGCGCGACCGGCAGCAGGAACTGGTTCCAGAGCCCGACGAAGTTGAGGATCGCGAGCGTCGAGATCGCCGGCCGCGCCATCGGCACCATGATCGAGAAGAAGGTGCGCCACTCCCCCGCGCCGTCGATCGCCGCGGCCTCCGTCACCGACGCGGGCAGCGCGCGGAAGAACGGGACCATGAAGAACACGGTGAACGGCAGCGCGAACGCCGAGTAGGTGATCGCGAGCCCCGGCAGCGTGCCGAGCAGGCCGAGCCCCTTCAGGATGAAGAACAGGGGCACGATCGCGAGGAAGATCGGGAACGTCAACCCGGCGACCATGAGCAGGTAGATGGCGCGGTTCCCGATGAAGCGGAAGCGCGCGAGGAAGTACGCGCACATCGAGCCCATGACCATCGTGAGGACGAGCGCGCCGCCCACGACGATCAGCGTGTTGACGAAGAACGTGCCGATCCCGGCCTGCGTCCAGGCGTTCACGTAGTTCTCGAAGTGCAGCGTGTCCGGCAGCGTGAACGGCGACTGCAGCACCTGCTTGCTCGTCTTGAACGACGACATGAAGGTCCACAGGAACGGGAGCACGACGACGGCCGCGCAGACGATGAGCACCGCCTGCGAGACGCCGCCGGTGATCCGCTCCCCCGCGGGCACGGTGGTCTTGCGCCGGGCGCGCGTCAGCACGACGGGCGCGGCGGTCTCACTGGCCATGGGTCACTCCTCCGTGAGGTCCTCGCGGCCGCCGGTGAGGCGGTCGACGAGGAAGACGACACCGGCGAACAGCAGCGTGATCGCGGCGAGGACGACGCCCATGGCGCACGCGTAGCCGAACTGCCCCTTCGTGAAGGCGGTCTTGAACAGCTCCTGCGAGATCACGAGCGTCGAGTTCTGCGGGCCGCCGCCGGCGTTCAGCGCGGACATGAAGACGAACGCGTCGAGCGAGAAGATCCCGGTGTAGATCAGCGACGTGCGGATGTTCGCACGGAGCATCGGCACCGTGATCCGCGTCGCGATCCGGAACCGGCCCGCCCCGTCGAGGCGCGCCGCCTCGAAGATCTCCGCCGGCAGCGCCTTGATGGCCGCCACGAAGATCACGACGTAGAAGCCCACCGACGCCCAGAACATCACGAACATCGTCGCGATCATCGCGGTCCGCGCGTCCCCGAGCCACGGGTACGAGGCGAAGCCGTTCAGGCCGACGGCGGTGAGGATGCCGTTCAGGAGGCCGTTGCTCGGGTCGTAGATCTGATTCCACATGATCCCGACCGCGATCGCCGGGATGATGTACGGGAAGAAGAGCAGGACGCGGTAGAACTCCCCGCCCTTCACGCCGCGCACCGGCCCGCTGGACGAGCCGCCGATCGTGACCAGCGACGCGAGCGCGAGCGCCGCCGCGATGATCGCGATCGGCAGGACGAGCACGAGCGTGACGCTGTTCTGCACGGCCTGGACGAAGTCGTCGTCCGTGAACGCCTTGACGTAGTTCGCGAGCCCGACGAACGGCGTGGAGGCGTCGAAGCCGGACCAGCTGGTCAGCGAGTAGCCGACCGCCTGGACGAACGGCGACAGCACGAGCACGACGTACACGAGCAGGGGGACGCCGAGGAACACCGCGGCGAACGACACCTTGTCGACGGTCAGGTTCTTCCTCCGCCAGCGGGCGGCCCGCGAGGGGCCGCCCGCCGTCGGAAGCGTCGGGGCGATCCCGGTCACGACACCTTGACCTTCGTGACCGACGAGTCGTTCGCGACCTTGTCGGTGATCTGCTGCAGCCCGCTGGTCAGCTGCGCGACGGAGGACTTGCCCGAGAGGAACGTGTTCCAGACCACGAGCTGATCCTGGTTCATCCCGTACAGGTCGACGAAGTTCCAGGAGAAGACGTTGTCGCCGGCCTTCTCGAGCAGCGTCGACTGCGACACGAGCGCCGTCGACCCGAAGCCGTCCGCGGGCACGGTGCCCTTGACGATCGTCGGGGTCAGACGCGTCTTGGCGAAGTTCGTCGCGGCCTCGTTCGAGAGCATCGCCCGGAGCAGCTCCTTGCCGCCCGCGACGTTCGCGCCCTTCGACGGCACGATGAACGGCTCGCCAGCGGTGGAGTGCATCGCCTCGTACGGCAGCGCCGAGTTCGAGGTGACCGTCATCTCCGGCGCGCCCGTCATCTTGAAGCCGGACTTCGTCTGCTTGATCATCTCGTTCTCGATCCACGAGCCGGACGGGTACAGCAGCCCCGCCTCGTCGTTGGACCACTGCGCCTGCGCGGCCGTGAACTGCGTGCCCGCGCCGCCCGGCTTGAACATGCCCGCGTCGATGATCTTCTTCATGCCGTTGAAGACGCCCTGGATCGCCGGCTTCGACCAGCACTTCGGCTCGAGGTTCTCGAGCGCGAGGCGCACCTCGTCGCCGCCCTCCTTGATCGCGGACGCGATGGCGAGCGTCTGGTAGTACGTCGCCGCCTCCTTGCCCCAGACGAAGAGGTACTTGCCCTTCTTCTTCGCCTCCAGGCCGAGGTCGTAGGCCTCCGCCCACGTCTTCGGGACCGTCCACCCGTTCGCCTCGAACAGCGAGGCCGAGTACCAGACCGCGTACACGGTGAGGACGTAGTTGAGGATGAGGAGCTTGCCGTCGAGCGTGCCCGGCTTCGTGACGCCGCCGTAGAGCGTGTCCGCGATCTTCTTGCCCTCGTAGTTGTTGCTGTTGATCACGTCCGACAGCTCGGCGAGCTGGCTGCGGATCGTCGAGACGCCGATCGCGTTCGCGCCCGAGTTGTCGACGAGGTCGGGCGGGTTGCCCGCGACGAACTTCGGCTGCAGGGTCTGGGCGATGTTCGTGGCCGGGCTGACCTTGGCGGTCACGCCGAGCTTCTGCTTCGCCATGACGGTCGCCGCGAAGGTGACGTAGTCGTAGCCGTAGCCGCCGTTGAAGATCGTCGCGGCGACGGTGGACTTCTCCTTGACGCCGAACGGGTTGGAGGCGCTCTTCGCGCCGCCCGCCTGCGTGGCCGGCGCGGAGCTGCCCGCGGCGCAGGACGCGAGCGTCACCGCGAGGGGCGCGCCGATTCCGAAGGCGAGGGCGCCGCGGAGGAAGTCCCTCCGCTGCAGCGTGGGCTTGTGGTCGTTCATCTGCTGTCGTTCCTTCCGAGTGGTGCTGCTGTGAGTGGTGACTCTTCGTTTCGGAGGAAGCGACGTCCTGCGGAACGAAGAGTGCGGGGTGTCTAGGCGAAGCGGGAGATGCCGTACTGCTCCTCGAGGGCGACGTTGTGCTCGTCGCCGCCGGGGATGTTCGCGGAGAGGTACAGCGGGGCCGTGTCCCCTCCGGAGACGAAGCGCTCGGAGACCCCGAGCGTGAGGATCTGGGCGATGTATGCCGCGGTGATGGAGGACACCGCGCCCACGGGGACGTCCGCGCCGATCGTGATCGCCGCGTCGCCGTAGGGGGCGAGGTTGTCGATCGTCACGTCGGCGACGTCGCGGAGGCGCTGGCCGCTCGGGTGCTTCGGCTGCACCTGCATCGTGTGGTCGAGGGACGTCACGGCGATGACGGGGTTGCCGTTGCGCTTCGCGGCGAGGGCGAAGCCGACGATCGAGCCGTTGACGCCGGAGTTCGACGCGATCACGACGACGTCGTGCGGCCCGACCTGCGCGATGGCGAACAGCTCGTCGGCGACGTCCGGGTTGCGCTCGAGGTTCGCGCCCTTCAGCTCGGCGATCGGCAGTGAGCCGACGATGGCGAGGTCGCGGAGCGCGACCTTCTTCGTGGGGATGAGGCCGCCGGCCCGGCCCGCGATCTCCATTGCGAACGCCTCCGAGTGGCCGGTGCCGAACGCGTACACGACCCCGCCGTTCCGGATCGCGGTCGTCATGAGGTCGATCGCGGCGTCGAAGGCGCCGTCGGCGGCCTGCTGCTCGAGCGAGGAGAGCCGGCTGCGCACCGCCTCCGAGAAGTCGTGGACGGCGGACGTGAACACGGTCATACGGGGTTCCTCTGCGTGGAGCGGGGGCGCTGGCGGCCCTTGGCGTCGTCGGCGGCGAGCCGGACGGTGATGCCGCCGGCCCGGTGCGGGCTGACGGCGAGGGCGGATGCGGCGAGGTGCCGGCTCGAGCGGGCGAAGTCGACCTGCGCGGTGAGCACGTAGAGCAGGTCGCCGACGTAGATCTGGCTGTAGTACGCCGCGAGGTCGTCGGGCTGGAGGAACTGCTCGAACGCGGCGGTCTGGATGACGAGCTCCGCGACCTCGGCGAGCGGCGACGTCGGGTCGTTCGTCACGGCGACGGTGACGGCGCCCTGATCGCCCGCCTCCCGCAGCATCTGGATCGTCTCCGCCGTGCGGCCGGTGTGCGAGTAGCCGATCGCGACGCAGTCCTCGTCCTGCACCGCGGCGCTCGTGAGGCCCGCGTGCACCTCCGACCACACGTTGCAGGCGACGCCGATCCGGTACAGCCGGGTCGCGAGGGCCTCCGCGGCCAGCGCGCTCGAGCCGACGCCGTAGAGGTCGACGTGCCGGCTCGCGGTCAGCGCCTCCGCGACCCGGCGGAGGAGGGCGAGGTCGACCGAGCCGGCCGTCTGCTGCATGCTCCGCGTCGCCGCGGCGAGGAGGGTGCTGCGCACGTCCTCGGCGGTGTCGTCCGGGCCGAACGCGCGCCCGATGTCCGCGGCGCCCCCGAGCGCGTCGCTGCGACCGAGCTCCGTCGCGATGCTCATCCGGAGCGCGACGTAGCCGGAGTAGCCGATCTGCCGGCAGAAGCGGGTGACGGTCGCGGGCGACGCGCCGGCGCGCTCGGAGAGCTCGTCGATGCGGAGGTCGAGCACCAGGCGCGGGTCGTCGAGCACGACCTGCGCGACGCGCAGCGTGGCGGCGGGGAGATCGTCCCACCGGGCGCGGATCCTGTTCCGGACCGCGGTCGCGGGGGCGTCGTCATCGACCGGCATCACTGGTGGTGCGGTATCGGCCATGAGAATCCGTTTCATCAGGAGGCGCCTTCGCCCGAGATCTGGTTTCACCATAGGCTCGTCATGTGGCGTTCGTGTTTCGTTCAAGTAACGATGCGTGAGTTCCTCGCGGTCGACGCGGGCGGCACCTCGAGCCGCGCGGTGCGCGTCGCGGAGGACGGCCGGATCCGCGCCTTCGGGCGCGCGGGCGGCGGCAACCCGACCTCGGCCGGGGTCGATCGCGCCATCGCCGCGGTGACCGCCGCGCTCACCGGTGCGATGGCCGGCGCCGCCGATCCGGCAGCGGTCGAGCTCGTGCTGCTCGCGCACGCCGGGTCCTCCGGCGACCGCTTCCACGAGCGGGTCGGCGAGGGCGTCGCGCCGCTCGGCGTCGCTGCGCCGGTCGTCGGCGCGGGCGACGTGACGGCGCTGTTCGCGTCCGGCACGCCGGAGCCGGACGGGGTCGCACTGATCGCCGGGACGGGCTCGATCGGCGGGGCCATCCGCGGCGGCCGGCTCGCGCGGACCGTCGACGGGACCGGCTGGCTGCTCGGCGACGAGGGCAGCGGGTTCCAGGTCGGGCACCGCGTCGCCCGCGCCGTCGTGGACGACCTGGACGGCGGATCGGCGACCGCGCTCACCCCGCGCGTCCTCGAGCGGTTCGCGCTGGGCCCGTCGGACGCGGCCGCCGCCGAGGGCCGCTCCCCCGTGCTCGGCGACCTCATCCGCGCGCTCTACGCGCTGCGGCCGGTGGAGCTCTCCGTGCTCGCGCCCCTGGCGTTCGGCCTGGTCGGGGAGGACGACGTCGCGACGACGATCGTGCGCGACGGCGCCGCGGCGCTCGCCCGCGTGCTCGGTCGCGTGCGGGCGCTGCAGCCGGACGGTCCGCTGGTGTTCGGCGGCAGCGTGCTCGTCGACGGCTACCTGCCGCAGGCGCCCGACCTGATCGCGCCGCTCCTCGACGCGACCGCCGGCTCGCTGCCGATCCCGGTGGCCGACGGCACCGCGGGCGCGGCGGTCCTCGCCCTCCGCGCCGGCGGCGTCGAGGTCGACGCGGCGGTCTTCGCGACCCTGACGGAGTCCCTCGCGGCGCTCCGCGGCTGACGTGACGTTTCGGCACGGGCGCAGAGCGCCCGGCTCGACCATCGGGGCGCCCGCCCCGCTGGTCGAGGTGCGAGCGAAGCGACCCTCGAGACCACCCCGCCCCCGAAAGGTTCGTCGATACGGAGATCCGGCGGGTCGGCCAGGATCGAGCGGTGACCCCCGCGTTCCCCTGGCCCGCGGATCGCGTCGCTCGGGCCGTCGCGTTCCGCGCCGCGACGCCGCCGGACCTCGACGGGCGGCTCGCGGCCGACTGCTGGCGCCGGGCCGCCTGGTCGCCGCGCTTCGTCGACCTCGTCAGCGGCGAGGCCGTGCCGCTCGCCACCCGAGGCGCCGTGCTCTGGGACGACGAGCACCTCTACCTCGGGTTCCGCATCGAGCAGCCGCAGGTCACCGCGACGCTCACCGAGCGGGACGCCCACATCTGGCTCGACGACGACGTGGAGGTGTTCGTCGCGGGCGACGACGCGTACTACGAGCTCGAGGTGAACGCGTTCAACACCGTCTACGAGGTGCTGTTCCGCTGGGGCGAGCACCCGGACGGCACGCCGTGGGACGGCGTCGGGTTCCGTCACCCGCGCGGTCCGCGCACCGGGTTCTGGGACTTCGACCTGCCCGGCCTGCGCACCGCGGTGCACGTCGACGGCGCGCTGAACGACCCGACGACCGTCGATCGGGGATGGAGCGTCGAGATCGCGCTCCCCTGGTCCGGTCTCGCCGCGGTCGCGGGCGACCGCCGGCTGCCGCCCGCGGACGGCGACGCGTGGCGGATCGCCCTGTCGCGGTTCAACCGCGAGCACGGGGAGGACTCCGGCGGCTGGGCGTGGAGCCCGCACGGCGTCTGGGACAGCCACATCCCGGAGCTGTTCCCGCTCGTGACGTTCGTCGACCGCCCCGGGGAGGCCGTCACACCGCGGTGAAGCCGCCGTCCACGCTGTACTGGGCGCCGGTCACGAAGGACGCGGCGTCGGAGAGCAGGAACAGGACGACCTCCGCGGCCTCCTCCGGCCGGCCGAGGCGCTCCATGGGGTTGCGGCGCTGCAGCACCTCCCGCTCCTCGCGGGTCGTGTGCGTCGGCAGCGCCGTGTCGACCCAGCCGGGGTGCACCGAGTTCACCCGGATGCCGTGCGCCGCGTACCCGGCTGCGGCCGCCTTCGTCAGCCCGGTCACGCCGTGCTTCGCGGCCGTGTAGGCGACCGAGTCGCCGTCGCCGACGAGGCCCAGGAAGCTCGACACGTTCACGATCGAACCGCCGCCGGACTCGAGCATCGCCGCGGCCTCGTACTTCATGCCGAAGAAGACGGCGTCGAGGTTCACGGTCATCACCCGTCGCCACGCCTCGAGGTCGACCTCGTGCACGAGGCCGTGCGCGCCGCCGACGCCGACGTTGTTCACGGCGAGGTGGAGGCCGCCGCGGCGCTCGACCGCCGTCGCGACGACGCGCTCGACCGCCGACGGGTCCGTGACGTCCTCGACGACGGGGATCAGCAGCCCGCCGCCGATCTCGATCCGTCGCTCGACGTTGTGGAGGCGGTCGCCGTCGATGTCGACGCCCACCACGACGGCGCCCTCCGCCGCGAGCCCGCGCGCGATCGCCGCCCCGATGCCGGAACCCGCTCCGGTCACCATCGCGACCCTGCCCTCGAACCTGCCTGCCATCGCGCGCTCCTCCGTGTTCGTACTACGGACTGTAGAACTTCCGGATGTGCGGCCGGTGTTCGCGGATCCGGGGCCTCCTGCCGGATGATGGCAGCCACCGACGCGAGGAGGCAGCGTGCCGAGTGCAGGCGACCAGCCCGGCTGGCAGCCGGACCCCGAGCGCCCCGGTCAGCTCCGCTGGTGGAACGGCCTCGGGTGGTCGGACGCGCGCAGGGCGGCCGACGACGCGACCGAGCGCGCGCGGCAGGCGGTGACGGAGGCGGCGCGCAGCAGCACGGTCACGCCGGAGCAGGTCGCGAGGACCACGGCGACGAAGGTCGCGTCCCGCGCGGTGCCCGCCGCCGCGGCCGGCACGAACGGCACCGCGGGGGCCGCACTCGGCCTCGGCATCGTCGGCTTCGGGCTGGGCGTCGGCGGGATCCTCCCGCTCATCGCCCTCGTGCTCTCGATCGCGGGGCTCGTCCGCGCCCGCCGGCTCGCGGCGCAGGGGTCGAAGCGGACCGGCCTCGGCACGTCGCTCGCGGGCCTCGTCGTCTCGATCGTCGGCCTCGTGCGGTGGCTGCCCCTGCTCGCCCAGCTGCCCGACGTCGTGCAGCAGATCCTGAACAGCTGACGCGAGGAGCACGACAGCAGGAAGCAGGCGCTTCAGCAGGAAGGAATCGGCGATCCGTTCCTGCTCAAGCGTTTCGTTCCTGCCGTCGTGCTCGAGGGTTCCTGCCGTCGTGCTCCGGGCGTCAGGCGGAGCGGCGCGGGTAGTCCGTGTAGCCCTCCGCGCCGGCCGTGTAGAAGTGCTCGGGGCGCGGCGCGTTCTCCGGCGCCCCCGCCCGCCAGCGCTCGACGAGGTCGGGGTTCGCGATGATCGCGCGGCCGACCGCGACGGCGTCGGCGTGGGCGCCCTCGGTGAGCGCGAGCGCCTCCTCCCGGGTCGTCACCGAGCCGAAGCCGCTGTTGATGACGAGCTTCCCGCCGAACCAGGAGCGGAGGTCGCGCACGAGCGCGCCGGCCGGCTCGGCGTGCAGCACGCTCAGGTAGGCCAGGCCGAGCGGGCGGAGGCCGTCGAGCAGCGCCCGGTAGGTCGCGCGGGTCTCGGTCTCATCGGTCTCGAACACGTCCTGCGCCTGGTTGCCCGGCGACAGGCGGATTCCGACGCGGCCCGCACCGATCGCGCCGGCGACCGCCTCGGCGACCTCCACGACGAACCGCGCCCGCGCCGCGGGCGAGCCGCCGTGGTCGTCCGTCCGCACGTTCGACACCGGCGACAGGAACTGGTGCAGCAGGTAGCCGTTCGCGCCGTGCAGCTCGACGCCGTCGAAACCGGCCCGGACCGCACGACGGGCCGCCTCGACGAACGCGTCGCGCACTTCGACGAGCTCCTCGGCGGTCAGGGCGTCCGGCACGACGTGGCGCTGCTTCCCGTGCTGCGTGTGCGTCTCCCCGTCGATCGCGACGGCGGAGGGCGCGACGGTCCGGCCCGTCTCGGAGAGGTCGGGGTGCACGACCCGGCCCGAGTGCATGAGCTGCATCACGATGCGCCCGCCCTCGCGGTGGACCGCGTCGGTGACGACGCGCCAGGCGGCCTCCTGCTCGTCGGTGACGATGCCGGGCTGCCCGAAGTAGCCGCGCGAGTCGCGGGTCGGGTACACCCCCTCGCTCACGATCAGCCCCACGGAGGCGCGCTGCGCGTAGTACTCCGCGACGAGGCGCGTGGGCACGCCGTCCGCGCCCGAGCGGACCCGGGTCAGCGGTGCCATCACCACCCGGTTCGCGAGGTGCAGGTCGCCGAGCTCGATCGGGCTGAAGAGATCCATCGGTGTTCCGTCCATCCGCGCCGGGTCGACGGCGCGGGAAAGGGGAACGACCGCGATGCCCAGGAATTCCCGGGCAGCCCGAGCCGGTCAGAACGCCTCGCCGGTGCGCCAGGCCATCTCCTGCAGCAGGAAGCCGTTCCCGTCGGGATCGGCGAACGAGGCGTAGCGGACGCCGCCGCCCGCGTCCCACACCGGCGCGACGTCGACGCCCCGGGCGACGAGCTCGGCGCGCGCCGCGTCGAGGTCGGCGACGACGAGGTGGAGGTTCCGCACCGACCGCGGCTCGCCCTCGTACGCGCCGAGCCCGGTGCCGAACCCGAGCGAGCAGCCCGAGCCGGGCGGCGTCACCTGCACGACGCGCACCCCGGGCGCGGGCGCGGCGTCGACGTCCGCGGCGAAGCCGAGCGTCTCGACGTAGAACGCCTTGGACCGGTCGACGTCCGCCACCGGGAGGAGTACCAGCTCGAGCTTCATCTCCATCGGCTCACCCTGCCGCACCGGCCGTCACCTCGACCAGCCGTCGCGCGAGGAACCGCCGCTCCGGCTCCGTCCGCACGGTCTCCAGGGCGGCGCGGTACGCCGTCGCGGCCTCCTCGTCGCGGCCCGCACGACGGAGGAGGTCCGCCCGTGCGGCCGGGAGGGTCGCACCGCCGCCCGAGACCTCGTCGAGCAGCGCGAGCCCGGCCTCCGACCCGTCGGCCAGGCCGACCGCGACCGCGTGCGCGATGGCGAGCTGCGGCGACCCGCTGAAGGCGCGAAGCAGCCCGTAGGCCCGCGCGATCGCGGCGCGGTCGACGGAGCCCGTGTCGAGCGAGCGAGCGTGCTGCGCCGCGATCCGGGCCTGCAGCACGTAGTACCCGATCGGCCGCCCGGGCCGGTCCGCGGCGAGCAGCGCCGCCTCCCCCGCGGCGATCGACTCGCGCGACCAGAGCGACCGGTCCTGCTCGTCGAGGGGCACGAGGGACCCGTCCGGCGCCGTCCGGGCGGCCCGCCGCGAGTCCTGGAACCGCATGAGCGCGAGCAGGCCGAGCGCCTCCAGCTCGTCCGGCATCAGGTCGGCGAGGACCGCTGCGAGCCGGATCGCCTCGGACGACAGCTCGGGCCGCACGACGGCGTCGCCACCGCTCGGCGCGTACCCCTCCGTGAAGAGCAGGTAGAGCACCGCGAGCACGCCACCGAGCCGCTCCCCCAGCGCCGCGCCGCTCGGCACGCGGTACGGGATGCCGGCTCGCTGGATCTTCTGCCGGGCGCGGACGAGGCGCTTCGCCGTCGCGGCCTCCGACCAGCCGAACGCCTGGGCGATCTCGTCGACCGTCAGGCCGCACAGGGTGCGGAGGGTGAGCGCGACGCGCGCCTCGAGCGCCAGCGCCGGATGGCAGCAGGTGAAGATCAGCCGGAGGCGGTCGTCCGGCACGTCGTCGGGCTCCACGTCCACGTCCTCCCTCCCCTCCAGCCGCACGCCCTCCGCGGCGATCACCGACCGTTCGACGCCGCCACGGCGGAGGACGTCGAGCGCCCGGTTCCGCGCGACCGTCGTCAGCCACGCGCCCGGGTTCCGGGGCACGCCGTCCCGCGGCCACGTGGTCGCCGCCTTCGCGAACGCGTCCTGCGCCGCGTCCTCCGCGATCGACCAGTCCCCGGTCGTGCGGACGAGGGCGGCGACGACCCGCCCCCACTCGTCCGCGAACGCCCGGACCAGCGCCTCCTGCGTCGCGGGCGTCGTCACCGCGCCGGGAACGGCCGCACCTCGATCGCGCCGATGATGGAGGTCGGGTGCGCCGCGGCCAGCGCGATCGCCTCGTCCAGGTCCGCCGCACGGACCAGGTCAATGCCGGCGATCTGCTCGCCGAGCTCCGCGAACGGACCGCGGGTGACGAGCACCTCGCCGTCGCGCGAGCGGACGGTCGCCGAGGCGTCGGCCTCGTCGCGAAGGCGCGCGCCGCCGAGCGTCACGCCCTCGTCCTCGACCCGCCGCACCCACTCGGTCGGGTCGAGCCGCTCGTTCGCGAGCCGGCGGTAGACCTCCGGGTCCGGCACGTGGAGGAACAGGTAGTCCCGTCCGTCCGTGCGCGGCTCGCGCGCGGGCGCCTCGCGCGGGGCGACGAAGTCCTCCCAGACCTCGCGCACCTCGAGCGCGCCGATCGCGGCGACCGGGTGCCGGGTCGCGTAGTCGACCGCGGTCGCGAGGTCGGGCGCCTCGAGGAGGTCGTAGCCGGCGACGACCTCCTTCGTCTCGGCGAACGGGCCGTCGCTGAGGAGCACCTCGCCCTCGCGCACCCGGACGGTGGTCGCGGCCTCCGGGTCCTCGACCGGGGCACCCTGGACGCGGAGGCCGCGCCGGGCCCCCTCCTCCACCCACGGCTCGACGTCGTCGGTCGCGGTGGTCGCGGCGAGCTCCGGGTCGACCCGGACGAGCATCACGTACTGCATGGTTCCTCCTCTACCGCGCGGACGGGCGGCCTCGCAAGGACGACGAGCGGGATCGGGCCACGAGGACACCCGTCTCGAAGAATCCGTCCGGACTTCCCGCAGCCGCACTGGCACCGCCGCGGGTCCCGGGCCACGATGGCGGTGGCACGCGGCGGTGCGGAGGTCGCCCCCGGTGCACCAGTGAGGAGACCGGATGAACGCCGTCGTCGTCGGCTACGCCCGCACCCCGTTCGTGAAGGCGGCGACGTCACCGGGCGGCGGCGCGTTCGCCGAGGTCCCGGCCACCGCGCTCGGCGCGCACGCGGTCGCGGCGGCGCTCGAGCGCGCCGGCGTCGCCCCGGACGAGGTCGACCGCGTCGTCGGCGGCCAGGTGCTGCAGGCGGGCGCGGGCCAGAACCCGGCCCGGCAGTCGGCCGTCGGCGCGGGGATCCCGCTCACCGTGCCCGCGATCACGCTGAACGCGGTCTGCCTCTCCGGCCTCGAGGCCGTCGCCGAGGGCGCGCGGATGATCGCGGACGGCCGCGCCCGCGTCGTCGTCGCGGTCGGCCAGGAGTCGATGAGCCTCGCGCCGCACGCCTGGCCGGGCAGCCGGCTCGGCAAGCGGTACGGCGCGATCGAGTTCCTCGACACGATGGACCACGACGGCCTCACGGACGCCTTCGAGCACCGGAGCATGGGCGCCTCCACGGAGGACCGCAACGCGGCGAACCGCGTCACCCGGGCCGACCAGGACGCGTGGGCGGCGCTCTCCCACGCGCGGCTCGAGGCCGGCGCCGGGTTCCTCGAGGGCGAGATCGCGCCGTTCACGACCCCGGGGCGCCGGGGCCGGACGGTCAGCGCCGACGACGGCCTCCGCCCGGGCACGACCGCGGAGACGCTCGCCGCGCTCCGTCCCGCGTTCAGCGCGGAGGGCGGCATCACCGCGGGCAACTCCAGCCAGATCACCGACGGCGCCGCGGCCGTCGTGCTCATGGCCGAGGGGCTCGCGCAAGAGCGGTCGGTCCGGCCCCTCGCCCGCGTGCTGGCGTCCTCCTTCGTGGCGGGGCCGGACGTGTCGCTGCACGCCCAGCCAGCGAACGCGGCGCTGGCGGCGCTCCTCCTCGCGGATCGGGAGACGAGCGAGCTGCAGGTCGTCGAGATCAACGAGGCGTTCGCCGCCGTCGCGGTGGTGTCGACGCGGCTCCTCGGCGTCGACCCGCTCATCGTGAACATGAACGGCGGCGCGATCGCGCTCGGGCACCCGATCGGCGCGTCCGGCACCCGCATCGCAGGGCACGTCGCGCGCAGCCTCGCCGCGCTCGGCCCGGGCAGCCTGGGCGTCGCCGCGATCTGCGGCGGCGGCGGGCAGGGCGCGGCGGTCCTCCTCGAGGCCGTGGAGGCGTGATGCGGGCGTCAGTCGCCGAGCGCGGCCTCGAGCCGCTCGAGCTTCCCGTCGATCTCGCCGGTGCGGCCCGGGCGGATGTCCGCCTTGAGCACGAGCGAGACGCGTGGGCCGAACGCGCCGACCGCCTCCGTGGCGCGGCGGACGACGTCCATGACCTCGTCCCACTCCCCCTCGAGCTCCGTGAACATCGAGCCGGTGCGGTTCGGGAGGCCCGACTCCCGCACGATCCGCACGGCCGCGGCGACCGCGTCGTGCACCGAGCCGTCCGGGCTGTCGCCGCCGCTGGGGGCGACCGAGAACGCGATGAGCATGGCCCCAGGGTGGCAGCAGGCGGATCGGAGGAGGCGGCATGACGGACCTGACCGGCAGGCGCGCGGTGGTCACCGGCGGCGGGAGCGGGATCGGGGCGGCGATCGCACAGGCCCTCGCCGGTGCGGGCGCGCACGTCGTCGTCGCGGACCTCGACGGCGACGCAGCCGCCCGCGTCGCCGAGCCGATCGGCGGCGAGGTGTGGCAGGTCGACCTGTCGCAGCCGGCCGCGCTCGACGACCTCCGGCTGTCCGCCGACGTCCTCGTGAACAACGCCGGCGTGTAGACCGTGAGCGCGGTGGAGGACTTCGACCCCGCGCGCTGGCGGTTCATCGTCGACCTCATGCTCGTCGCACCGTTCCAGCTCGCCCGCGCCGTCCTGCCCGGCATGTACGACCGGGCCTGGGGCCGCATCGTCAACATCAGCTCGGTGCACGGGCTGCGCGCGAGCCCGTACAAGTCCGCGTACGTCTCGGCGAAGCACGGCCTCGAGGGCCTCTCGAAGACGATCGCGCTCGAAGGAGGCGGCAGGGGCGTGACGAGCAACTGCGTCAACCCGAGCTACGTCCGCACACCGCTCGTCGAGCGGCAGATCGCGGACCAGGCAAAAGTCCACGGCATCCCGGAGGACCGCGTGGTCGAGGAGGTCATGCTCACCGAGGCCGCCGTGAAGCGCCTCGTCGAGCCCGCGGAGGTCGCCGACCTGGTGCTGTGGCTCACCGGCGACACGGCCGCGATGGTGAACGGCGCGAGCTTCGCGATGGACGGCGGATGGACGGCGAAGTGACGGGCGCGCCCGCGGTCCGCGACCGCCGTGTGCCCGTCGACGGCGGCAGCCTGGCGGTCGCGGAGTACGGCGACCCCGACGGGCCGCCCGTGCTCGCGATCCACGGCATCTCCGCGTCGAGCCGGTCGTGGCTCGCGGTCGCCCGGCTCCTGCCGGACGTGCGGCTGATCGCGCCCGACCTCCGCGGGCGCGGGCGCAGCACCGGGTTCACCGACCGTCTCGGGCTGGCGCAGCACCGGGACGACATGCGGGCCGTGCTCGACGTGCTGGGCCTCGACCGCGTGGTCGTCGTCGGGCACAGCATGGGCGGCTTCGTCGCCCTGCCCCTCGCCGCGGCCGAGCCGCAGCGGGTCGCGTCGATCGTGCTCGTCGACGGCGGCCTGCCGCTCGCGCCGCCGCCGGGCGTCGACCTCGAGGACCTGCTCGCCCTCTCGCCCGAGGCCCTGCTCGGCCCGGCCTGGCGGCGGCTGACGACCGTGTTCCCGTCGCGGGAGGCCGCCGCCGGCTTCTGGCGCGCCCATCCCGCGTTCGCCGACGCCTGGACCGACGACGTCGCCGCGTACGCCGACTACGACCTGGAGCCGGTCGACGGCGGCTTCCGGCCCTCCGCGGATCCGGAGGCGGTGGCCGTGAACCAGAAGGAGCTGTTCGGCCCGCCCTGGTACCGCGACGCGCTGCACCGGGTGCGGCAGCCGGTCGCGGTGCTCCGCGCGCCGCTCGGCCTGCAGGCGGAGCCGCCCGGGCTCTACCCGCCCGACGCGCTCGAGGGCTTCGTCGCGGACGTGCCGCAACTCGAGGTGGTCGAGGTGCCGGACGTGAACCACTACACGGTGCTCATGACGCGGCCTGGCGCGGACCGCGTCGCGGAGGCCGTCCGCGCCGCCCTCGACCACCGCTGATCCACCCCGGAACGAAGGAGTCCACCATGCAGTCCGTCCTCGACGGCATCGAGGAGTTCGACGTCGCCACCCCGCGCCTGCGGGCGCACGTCCTCGATCGACGCAGCCTCGACCGCCCCGGTGAGAGCGGCGGGCCGACCGTCGTGCTGATCCACGGCAACGTGTCGTCGTCGCTGTTCTTCCAGCCGCTGATGCTGGCCCTGCCGCCGGACGTGCGGGCGCTCGCGATCGACCTCCGCGGCTTCGGCGGCAGCGAGACGCTGCCCGTCGACGCGACCCGCGGCCTGCGCGACTTCTCGGACGACGTCGCGAGCGTGCTCGACGAGCTCGGCACCGGCGCGGTGCACCTCGTCGGCTGGAGCATGGGCGCCGGCGTCGCGCTGCAGCTGCTGCTCGACCGCCGCGACCTCGTCTGGACGGTGACGCTCGAGTCGCCCGTCAGCCCGTACGGGTTCGGCGGCACCGCGCTCGACGGCACGATCCTGAACGGCGCCGCCGGCTCGGGCGGCGGGGGCGCGAATCCCGACTTCGTCCGCGCCCTCGAGGAGCAGGACCGCGGCGAGGGCCCCGCCTCCCCGCGCACCGTCTACCGCACCGCGTACGTCGCCCACCCGGAGGGGATCCCGTCCGAGGACCTCTGGGTCGAGAGCATGCTGACGACCCGCACCGGTCTCGACAACTACCCCGGCGACTCGACGACGACCGACGCCTGGCCGGGCTTCGGGCCCGGCACGCGGGGCGTGCTCAACACGATGACGCCGGACCACCTCGACCTCACGGGGATCGTCGACATCGCCGACAAGCCGCCGATCCTCTGGATCCGCGGGGAGGCCGACGCGATCGTCTCGGACGCGAGCTTCTTCGACCTGAACACGCTGGGCGCCGCCGGGATCGTGCCGGGCTGGCCGGGCGCGGAGGTCGCCCCGTCGCAGCCGATGGTGTCGCAGACGCGCGCCGTGCTCGACCGGTACGCGGCGGCAGCGGGCTCGTACCGTGAGCTCGCCCTCCCCGACACGGGGCACGCACCGCACCTCGAGCGGCAGGCCGAGTTCGTCGAGGCCCTCGTCGCCCACGTCCGCGGCTAGCGCGACGAGGTCTCGTGCCGGGTGCGCATCTTCTCGCGGAGGTACTGCCCGGGCGCGGCGGTCGGGTCCATGCCGACGACGACCACGCCGCGGCTGTGCCGGGCGTCCAGGTCAGCGAGGGCGCGGTGGAGGGCGGTGAACGGGTAGTAGCCGGAGACGAGGACGCGGATGTTCCACTCGGCGACGAGCTCGGCGACGTCCCGCAGCTCCTCCGCGAGCCGCCGATCGGGGCCGGCGAGGTACAGCTCGACCTCGGTGTCGCGTCGGGCGTCGGTCGAGGAGAGCCGCGACGGGGCGATGCCGAGCTCCGCGGCCAGGTCCTCGTACCGCCCGTAGTTGTCGAGCATCGCGGTGAGCGGTCGTCCCGCGGCGGCCGTCCGCACGGCCTCCGCGAGGTCCTCGCCGTAGGCGACGGGCTTCACGCCGATGGAGCGGAGGTAGTCGTGGTTCTCGGCGCCCGCGATGCCGACGACCCGCGCGCCCGCGAGCCGCGCGAGCTGGCACTCGAGGTGCCCGACGCCGCCGGCCGCGGCCGAGACGACCACGGTGTCGTCCGGGGTGAGGCGCAGCGACTGGATGAGGCGGTACGCGGTGAGGCCGACGAGGTAGAGCGCGCCGGCGACCTCCCACTCCATCCGCGCGGGACGGCGGATCAGCGCGCCCGGCTCCACGACGACGTGCGTCGCGTGCGCGCCGTGCGCCGGGTCGTGGCCGAGGACCTCGTCGTGCACGGAGACGCCGCGCACGTCCTCCCCGACGGCGCGGACGATGCCGGCGAAGCTGACGCCCTCGCGGGCGGGGAGCTCGAGCGGCACCGCGTCGCGGAAGCGGCCCTCCCGCACGTACGCGTCCATGTGGCTGACGCCCGACGCGACGACCTGCACCAGCACCTCGCCCGGTCCGGGCTCCGGTCGTGGGACCTGCTCGACGCGCACGGCGTCGATCCCGCCGTAGTCGACGAACGTGGCGATGGAGGCGCTGCGCTGGGCCATGCCCGCACGGTAGGACTCCCCCGACCCGCCCGACAAGCCGTGCAGCGACTTCCGGGCGCACGGGGTCGTCAGCGGACCGCGCCCGCCGTCGCGATCGGCCGCGAGGGCCACCAGAACCGGTCGCCGGTGATGAGCACCAGGGCCGGGACGAGGAGCGTCCGCACGACGAGCGTGTCGAGCAGGACGCCGATGCAGACGAGCGTGCCGATCTGCGCGAGCGCGACGACCGGCAGCACGCCGAGCACGACGAACACGGCGGCGAGCAGGATCCCCGCGCTCGTGATCACGCCGCCGGTCGCCCCGAGCGCGACGACGATCCCCTCCCGCGTGCCGTGCCGCGCGCGCTCCTCCCGCGCCCGCGCGGTGAGGAAGATGTTGTAGTCCACGCCGAGCGCGACGAGGAACAGGAACGCGAAGAGCGGCACCTGCACGTCGAACCCCGCGAACCCGAACACGTGCTGGAACAGCAGGTTCCCGAGCCCGAGGCTCGCGGCGAAGGTCGCGAGGACGCTCGCGAGCAGCAGCACCGGCGCCACGAGGGACCGCAGCAGCAGCGTCAGGATCACGAACACCACGGCGAGGATCGACGGCACGATCACGAGCTGGTCCCGCTGCTGCGCCTGCTGCTGGTCGTACGCGGTCGCGTCGCTGCCGCCGACGAGGGTGCCTGCCACCGCGCCGCCCTCGTCCGCGAACGCGGCACGGAGGTCGCGGATCGAGTCGAACGCCTCGGCGCTCACGGGCGCGCCGGCGAGCCGCACGTCGAGCTCGGTGCGGCCGTCCGACGACGCGCCGGCGGTGACGGCGTCGACGCCCGCCACGCCCTCCGCGATCGTCTCGACCCGGGAGGCCTCCGCGCTCGGGGCGAGCACCACGGTCTGGGCGGAGGTGCCGGAGGAGAACGCGCGGTCGAGCACGGCCTGCGCCTGCACGCTCTCCGGGTCGCCGAGCAGCTGCTCCGTCTGGGACAGCCCGAAGCGGAAGCCGACGAGCCCGGATCCGAGCACGACGATCGCGAGCAGGGAGACCGCGGCGACCAGCCGCGGGCGCCGCGCGACGCGGCGTCCGATCGCGGTCCACACGCCGGGCCGAGCGACCTCGCCCTCGGGGACGACCTTCGGCACGAAGGGCCAGAACAGGCGCCGACCGAACACGACGATCGCGGCGGGCAGCCAGAGCACCGCGGCGAGGATCGCGACGACGACGCCGATCGCGCAGGCGACGCCCAGCGCGCGGTTCCCGGACAGCTCGCCGAGGAGCAGGGTGAGCAGGCTCAGGGCGACGGTGCCGCCGCTGGCCGCGATCGTCGGACCGGCGGCCGTGAGCGCGACCCGCATGGCGTCGTGGTGATCGGGGCGGCGGCGCAGCTCCTCCCGGTAGCGCGAGATGAGCAGCAGCGCGTAGTTCGTCCCCGCGCCGAACACGAGGACCGACTGGATGCCGGAGATCGAGGCGTCGACCGTGATGCCGACCGCGCTCGTGATCGCGGCGACGACCACGCGGGCGAGCCCGTCCGCGGCGCCGACGACGACGAGCGGCACGATCCAGAGCAGCGGGCTGCGGTAGGTGACGATCAGCAGCACCGCGACGACCGACGCCGTCACGACGAGCAGGCGGAGGTCCGCGCCCGCGAACGCATCGGCGATGTCGGCCTGGAACCCGATCGGCCCGGTGAGGCGAGCCGTGAGCCCGGCGGGCAGGTCGGTCCGGGCCGCGGTGCGGAGCGCGGTCGCGGCCTTCTCCGGCTCGTCGGTCGCCTTCCCGTCCAGCGGCACCGCGACGAGCGCGACGTCCCCGTCGTCGCTGAACTGCGGCCGCACCGCCTGCGGCAGGACGGACTGCTCGGCGAGCGCCGCCGCGCGCTGCCCGATCGCCGTCCGATCGGCGGCGGTGAGGCCGCTCGCCCGCTCGAAGACGAGGATGCCGACCGTGCGGTCCGCGCCCGGGAACGTCTTCAGCAGCGCCGCGACCCGCTGCGACTCGGCGGACGCGGGCAGGCCGGTCGTCGGCGTCGCCGCCGAGCCCGGCTGCGGCAGCAGCGCGAACAGCGCGCCCACCACGACGAGTCCCCCGATCGCCGCGAGCCACGCGGTCCGTCGTCCGGTCAGGAAGCTCGCCACCCGGCGCATCGGTCCTCCACTCATTCGGTCACCGAATCGTACGGTAGCCGAAGGGGAGAGAATGGTCGACATGGAGCCCATCCCGTTCGAGGCCGAGCCCGAGACGCGCGCCCTCCGCCGCCTGCAGAGCGCGATGGCGGACGCCGACGCGGCCCTCGCCCGCCGGATGGCGATGCACCCCACGGACCTCGCCGCCATGGCCCACCTCGGCTTCGCGCCGGACCCCGTCGGCCCGGGCGAGCTCGCGCACCGGCTCGACATCTCGCCCGCGGCGGCGACGGAGCTGGTCGACCGGCTCACCGCGGCCGGACACGTCGAGCGACACCGCGACCTCGCCGACCGGCGCCGCATCCGGCTCGAGCCGAGCGAGGCTGCGATGCGCGACGTCCTCGGTCGCATCAGCGGCCTCATGGCGGCGCTCGACGACGCGGCCCGGGCCGCACCGCCGGAGGAGCGCGCCGCCATCGCCCGGTTCCTCGACCGCGCGACGGCCGCGTACGCCTCCTGGGCGGACCGCGACCGGGATTGACGGCGTCCTACGCGCGCAGCTCGCCGCGCACGATGGAGTCGCCGGAGTGCGCCGGGTTCCCGTCCCGCGGCTCGTCGGAGACGTCGACGAGGCGGAAGCGGGTGATGTCGAGGCCCTCCGGGACGAGGAACACCCCGCTCGTCCCGTGCAGCATCCCGAGGCTGACGAGTCGGCGGGCGCCCGCCGTCATCAGCCAGACCTCGTGATCGGTGCTCCGGTCCGGCGGCACGTCGGTCTGGATGCGGAGGGCGAGCCGCCCGCTCGCCAGCCGCTCGAGCTGCGCCGTGCCGCTCGCACCCGCCCACGCCGGGAACGCGCGTAGCCGGGCGGTCTCGAGCTGCTGCGAGGGCGGGTTCGTGCGGAGGAGCGTCACGCCGACGCCGCCGATGACGAGCACCGCGGCGGCCGCGGCGAGGGCCGCGACGATCCGGCGCCGCCGACTCGGCGGCCTCCGGCGCAGCGGGACCGCCGGGGCCGGGCGCGCGTCGGCCAGGGGGTCCGGGGCGTCGACGCCGACGTCGGCGGCGATCCCGGCCCAGACCCTCGGCCCGGGGGTCTCGAGCGCCTCGTCGCCGCCGCGCGCGGCCGCGACCGCGCGGCCGAGGCGAGCGACCTCGTCGCGGCACTCGGCGCAGCCGGCGAGGTGGAGGCGGTCCTCCGCGGACGCGGCGTCCTCGCCGAGTGCGAGCAGGGCGAGGAGCTCGGGGTCAGGGTGCGCCATCGTCCACCTCCAGACGTCGGCGCATCCGCTCGAGGCTGCGGCGGATGAGGCTCTTGACGGTACCGAGCGGCATGCCGAGGCGCTCGCCGATCTGCTGGTGCGTCAGATCCTCGAAGAACGCGAGCCGGACGACCTGCTGCGCCACGGGCGACAGCCGGGCGATCTCCGCGTCGACGAGGACGCGGTCGCCCGGTTCGACGTGGGGCGCGGCGGGCTCGTCCTCCCCCGCCTCCGGCATCGGGACCGCGGCGGTACGACGCCGGGCCTCGTGCGCGTCGGCGATCTGGCGGCGCGTGATGCCGACCAGCCAGGCCGGCAGATCGGCGCGGTCGGGGTCGAAGGTCTCCCGCTTGCGCCACGCCGCGATGAACACGCGCTGCGTGACGTCCTCCGCGTCCTGCACCTGCCCGAGGCTGCGGAGCGCCAGCGTGTACACGAGCCGCCCCCAATCCCGGTACGCGGTGACGAGCGCGGCCGTGTCCCCGGCCCGGAACGCGGCACCGACGGCGCGGGCATCCACGTCGTCCTGCATGCCTCGGTCTCCGGTTCCGGCAGCGCCGGACGCCTCGGCTGCTGGCGTCATCGGCGGGCCGCGCCCGAGTGTAGGGGCGCGGCCCGCCGACGGTGCAGGGGCGGAGGCGTGCGCGTGCCCGCCTCCGCCCGCATGTCAGCGGTTGGTCCTGACCGTCTGGACCGCGACCGTCAGGTTCCCCTGGGCGGCGCTGCCCCAGGCGTAGACGATCGTGTCCGTGTACCGCTTGACCTTCACGGGCGCCGGGCCGATGACCGGGGCCTTCTTGCCGGCCAGCGTCACCGCGATCCGGTAGGTGCCCGCCGGCACGTTCGCCTTCGACTGGTGCGGGTTCCTCAGGTGCCGCATGCTCAGCTTCCCGTTCGCGTACACGTCGACCGCCGGAGCCGCGGCGACGTGGCGGACGATCAGGCGTCCGTCGCCCTTCGGCGTCTTCTTGATGGTGTTCAGGTACTTGGTCGCCGTCGGCTTCCCCGACGCGGTCAGGTGCGCCACGACCGTGTAGCTGCGCGCCGCGTGGAACTGCAGCTTCACCGGGCCGATCACCGGGTGGCGGTCGTTCTTGGCGGTCGCCGCGGTGATCGACACCGTGTAGGTGCCGGCCTTCAGGTTCAGCGGGCCCACGAGCGTGCCCGGCTCGAAGTCGTTCAGGATCCGCTTGTGGTTCAGGTAGACGTCGACCGGGGTGTTCGGGACGGCGTGCAGGATCGAGACCTCGGCGGTCCGGTGCGGGAACCGGTGCTGGGGCGCCGCCTGTGCCGTCCCGGCCGTCCCGAGCGCGAGCGCCGCCGCGAGGGCGACGCCGGTGAAGAGTGCTCTGCGCACGTTCGACTCCTTCGTTCGTGTGGACCGCGGGATCGCGTCCATCACCACCACTACGGCCGGAGGAGCCGCTGCGGATGCGGCCGAAGCTGGGAGTCGGCTCCGAGCGTTAGGGGTCCTGCGGCTTGGACAGTGCGTCGAGCGAATCGAGCTCGATCTGCAGCCAGGCGCGCTGCGCCGGGTCCGTCTCGGCGAGGCGGCGTTCGTGCTGGTCCCGCCGGAGGCGCCACCGCGCCCGCCGCCACGCGGCGAGCACCGCGTTCCGCTGCGCGTCCACCTCGTCGGCCGGGAACTCGGGGAGGCCGTCCGTCGCCTCGAGGAGCTCGAGGGCCAGGCGGATGCGGACCCGGCGGTCCTCGTCGTCCTCCCCCTCCCAGTCGGCGTCGTCGAGGAAGCGGGGCAGCGCGCGCAGCAGCGCGGGCGCGGTGGCGATGCGGGCCGCGGCGCCCACGGGGTCGAGCTGCACCTCGAGCTCGACGAGCCGGAGCTCGGGCAGCGTCAGGATCCGGCCCGCGTTCACCTCGACGCAGCGGCGCAGCGCGTCCTCCGCGTCCTCGAGGCGCCGCCGGCGGCGGCCGTGCAGCGGCTCGACGAGCGGGTCGACGAGCGCGTGCAGCACCTCGTCGAGCCGCCGCACCGGGCGGTCGTCCTCGTGCAGGTGCTCGGCCGTCATGCGGGTACTGAACCGCAGGCCTCCGACGATCGCCGCATCCCGCGCCGGTCCGTCACACGCCGGAAACGCGCGGCGCGTCGGCCACCGCGCCCCTCGCGCGGTCTCCCGTGTCGACCGGACCTCAGGGTTGCCACTTCGGGCACGTTCTCGCCTCGAAACCGTGTCCGAACCGGCAACCCCTGAGGGGTCGGACTCGCGATCTGTCCGACCCGGAGCCCACGCCGACCCGGCGAACGCCCGGACGGGGCGCCCTACGATCGTCCGGCCGCCGCCGACGTCCTCGCGTCCGGACCGGCGCCCCTCATCCACCGACGCCGGTGCCGATCGCACCCGCGCGTCCGCCTCCGGAGGCCCGCATGACCACCACCGTCCCCGCCCTGCTCACCGACGGCCCCGGCGCGGCCTTCCACCGCGGCACCGTCGAGCGCCGCGACCTCGGCCCGAACGACGTCGCGATCGACATCGCGTTCGCCGGCATCTGCCACTCCGACATCCACCAGGCGCGCGAGGAGTGGGGCGGCGCGATCTTCCCGATGGTGCCCGGCCACGAGATCGCCGGCACGGTCAGCGCGGTCGGCTCGGAGGTCACCCGGTACGCCGTCGGCGACCGCGTCGGCGTCGGCTGCTTCGTCGACTCCTGCCGCGAGTGCGAGTACTGCCTGGCCGGCGAGGAGCAGTTCTGCCTGAAGGGCAACGTCGCGACCTACAACGGGCGCGGCTACGACGGCGACCCGACCTACGGCGGCTACAGCACCGCGGTCGTGGTCGACGAGCGGTACGTCCTCCGCGTCCCGGAGGGCATCGCGCTCGACGTCGCGGCGCCGCTCCTCTGCGCCGGCATCACCACGTACAGCCCGCTCAAGCACTGGGGCGCCGGCCCCGGCACGAAGGTCGCGGTCGTCGGGCTCGGCGGCCTCGGCCACATGGCGGTCCAGCTCGCGCACGCGATGGGCGCCGACGTGACCGTGATCTCCCGCACCCGTCGCAAGGAGGCGGATGCGACCGGGCTCGGCGCCGACCACTTCGTCGCGACCGCCGAGGAGGGCGCGCTGAAGGGCCTCCGGAACACGTTCGACCTGATCATCAACACGGTGTCGGCGGACGTCGACCTCGACGGCCTCCTCTGCACGCTGCGCGTCGGCGGCAGCCTCGTGTACGTCGGTGCCCCGAGCGAGCGGCAGTCCTTCGCCGTGTTCTCGCTGATCGGCGGGCGGCGGAGCGTGGCCGGCTCGAACATCGGCGGCATCCGCGAGACGCAGGAGATGCTCGACTTCTGCGGCGAGCACGGCATCGGTGCGGTCATCGAGACGATCGGCGCGGACGAGGTCACGGCGGCGTACGACCGCGTCGTCGACGGCGGCGTGCACTACCGCTACGTCATCGACACGGCCACGATCCCGGCCTGACACCGCGAGCGGACGGTCAGGACGACCGGCCACACTTCGGGCATGGCGAACGGCGTCGGATCGATCATCAGACTCGCGGCGAAGCACGGGCCGAAGATCGGCGTCGCCGCGACGGCGATCGGCGGCTTCCTCGCGAAGAACCCGGAGGTCTCCGCGTGGCTGAAGGGCCGCGTGGAGACGCTCCCGAAGCAGCTCGACGCGATCCGGAAGCGTCGGGGTGACGCCGCGCAGATCCGGGGCATGCTCGAGATCGTCCGCGACGTCGCCGGGAAGCTGCACGCCGAGGGCGCTGCCGCCGCGGTCGCCTCGGACTGGGTCCGCCGCGCGGACGACGTCGAGCTCGGCGTGCAGCTCGCGGAGCGATTGAGCCCGCCCGCGAAGAAGGAGGCGGTGTCGCGCCTGAAGACCCGGGCGGAGGCGCTCCTCGCGGAGCTGATCGAGGCCACGACTGCGACCTGAGCCGTCAGGCCGTGAGCGCCGGGATCCCGTCGTCGCCGTGGACCGCGAGCCAGGCCACGGCCTCGCGGGCCGCCTCGAGCGCCGTGTACCGCGGGGCGTAGCCGAGCCGTTCCCGCGCCGCGGCGATCGAGGCCGACGGGCTGCGGCTGATGTGGTCGAGCGTGATCGCGGCCTGCTCCTCCGAGGTCGTCGCGGCGAACCGGTCGAACGGCGCGAACGCGAGCACCGCCTCCCGGCCCCACCAGCCGGCGGCCGCCTCGGCGTAGCCGCGGAGGGTGAGCGCCCGCTCGGCGACGACGTGGAAGGCGCGGCCGGCGGCGTCCTCCTGCCGTTCGACCGCGAGCTGGAACGCCTGGGCGACGTCGTCCGCGTGGACGTGGTGCAGCGTCTCGAGCCCGGAGTTCGGGAGGGTGAGCGACTCCCCCGCCGCGAGCCGCCGCCACACGGCGGGTTCGAGGTTGCCCGCCGCGTTGATGACCGGCCAGCCCGGCCCGCTGATGTGGCCCGGGTGGAGGACGGTCGCGCGCAGGCCGTCGGGACGGTCCGCCTCCTCGAGCACGAGGTCCTCGATCGCGGCCTTGCCGATGCCGTACTCGCCCCAGGGCCGCCGGTCCTCGTGCTCGAGGACCGGCACGGCGGTGGCGGTGCCGTGCGTCCAGATCGTGCCGCACATCGCGAGGAACGCGCCCGTGCCGCGGAGGGACGCGAGCAGCTTCGCGGCGGACTCCGGGGTGAAGCAGACCATGTCGATCACCGCGTCGGGGCGCAGTGCCGCGATCCGCGGCCCGAACGTGCCGGCGGCGTCCTCCGCGTCGCGGTCGACGACGAGTCGTTCGACCTCCGTCCACGCCGGGTCCTCGCGGTAGGGCTCCCGGAGGCCGCGGCTGATCGCGACGACCTCGTGGCCGGCGCCGACGAGGCGCGGGATCAGGTACCCGCCCACGTGGCCGGTCGCGCCGATGACGACGATGCGCATGGCGTCCTCCTCCGCTCGCCCCGATCGTGCCCCGAGGCCGCTGTGATCGCGCCGAACCGGCTCGACGGCGCCCGAGACGCGAGCCGGGCGGCAGGAGCAGAATCGGACGATGACCCGCGCAGCCGCCCCCTTCCGCGCCGACGAGGTCGGCAGCCTCCTCCGCCCCGACCGCGTCCACGAGGCCCGCGCCGAGCACGCGGCCGGGCGGCTCGACGACGCCGGGCTCGCGGCCGTCGAGGACGCGGCGATCGTCGAGGTCATCCGCCAGCAGGAGGAGGCGGGCCTGCATGCCGTGACGGACGGGGAGTTCCGCCGCGGCTGGTGGCACTTCGACTTCTTCGGCGGGCTGGACGGGGTCACCGTGAAGCCGGGCGACAGCGGCATGGCGTTCCAGGGCAGCGCCGCGCCGCCGCTCGGTGTGCACGTCGAGGGGAAGGTCTCGTTCCCGGCCGACCACCCGATGCTGCGGCACTTCGCGTTCGTCCGCGACCACACGTCCGTGCTGCCGAAGATGTGCATCCCGTCGCCGACCGTGCTGCACTTCCGGCTCACCTCGTCGGACGAGGACGTCTACCCGGACCGCGACGCGCTGTTCGCGGACCTCGCGGCGACCTGGCGCGCCGCGATCCGCGCGTTCTACGACGCCGGCTGCCGCTACCTGCAGTTCGACGACACCGCGTGGGCGTACCTGTGCTCCGAGGTCGAGCTGGAGCGGGCCCGCGACCGGGGCATCGACACCGACGGGCTCGCGGACGCGTACGCGGCGCTGCTGAACGAGGCGCTCCGCGACCGCCCGGCCGACATGACGATCACGACGCACGTGTGCCGCGGCAACTTCCGCTCGACCTGGATCGCATCCGGCGGGTACGAGCCGGTCGCCCGCCAGCTGCTCGAGGTCTGCGACTACGACGGCTACTTCCTCGAGTACGACTCCGACCGCGCGGGCGGATTCGAGCCCCTCCGCTTCCTGCCGAAGGGCGACAAGCGGGTCGTGCTCGGGCTCGTCACCTCGAAGTCGGGGACGCTCGAGGACCCGGGGGACGTCGAGCGGCGCATCCGGGAGGCGACCGCATTCGCCCCGCTCGAGCAGCTCGCGGTGAGCCCGCAGTGCGGCTTCGCGTCGACCGAGGAGGGGAACGTGCTCACCGAGGACCAGCAGTGGGCGAAGCTCCGCGAGATCGTCCGGATCGCCGAGGAGACCTGGGGCTCGATCGACTGACCGGCGCAGCCGCCGCTGCGTCGACCTGCCGTCGATCGAGGCGCGATCAGGCGCCGACGGTGACCTTGACGGCTGCCGGGTCGACGATCTCGAGCCCGGCCTCCCAGGCGTGGCGGCGGATGAGCTCGGCGATGGCCTCGCCGAGCCGCTCGTCGGAGGGGTTGCCGAGCCGAGCCGGGTCCGTGACCCGGATGTCGGCGTTCACGGTCAGGTGCTTCGCGTCATCGCTCATCATCCGAGGCTAGGCGGGCTCCTACCGCGTCGACTGTGCCCCGCCTCCCGCTCTCCTCCGAGGTCCGCACGGGCGCCTCAGCCCGCGCGCTCCCCCGTCTCGAGCGCGATGCGCTGCGCCTCCTCCACCGCGGATCGGAAGTCGCGGGCGAGGCCGTCGAGCACGAGCAGGGTCGCGTGCGCGTGGACGCGGGCGGCGAAGACGCCGGTCTCGGCGACGCGGTCGAGCACGGGGCGGGCGTCCTCCCCGAACTCCGCGAGCGACCGGCTGAGGCTGCGCCAGCACTCGCGGTTCCGCCGCCCGAGCTCGGTCCCGAGGTCCGCCGCGACCGCCGGACCCTCGCCCGGCGCGTGCAGCACCACCGCGGTCCGCCAGGCGGCGCGCGCGACCTCGTCCTCCTCGTCGTGGAGGAGCGCGGGCGTGAGCGCCGCCCGCGCCCGCGGGTCCCCGATCTTCGAGAGCGTGTGCAGCGCCTGGCTGCGCGCCTGCGGGAACGGCGAGCCGAGCTCCTCGAGCAGCCGCGGGACGGTCAGATCCGCGGGCAGGCGGGTCAGCGCCCACGTGAGCATGTCGCGGACGAAGAAGTCGGGCTCGACGCCGCAGCGCTCGACGAGCAGGTCGACAGCCGCGGGGTCCGGTCGGGTGCCGGCCGCGAGCGCGGCCTGCAGGCGGCCGCTGCCGCTCTCCTGCCGCAGCCGCGCCGCCAGGTCGTCGAGGGTCATCGCTCCATGGTCGCCTCGATCCGGGCGGCCGGTGCGCAGCGGGGCACCGAACGTCCACGCTGAGCAGCGCGCGCAGGTGCGGCGTGCAGAGTGCTGGGGTGCCCGAGCAGCGAGCGATGACGGAGGAGCACTCGGACCTCGATCGACTCCGTCGGCGGCTGTACCACCCGGACGCGACGGACGCCGATCGTCGGGCGTACGAGCTGCTCGCCGACCGCCTGGACGAGGCGCCGCGCTCCGCGACCGGGCCGGCGCCCGTGCACGAGCCCGAGCCCGAGCCCGAGCCGATATCCACCCGGCAGGCGCGATCGCGCCACCGGCCGTTGCTCCTGGTCGCCGCGGGCGCCGGGCTCGCCGTCGCCGCCGCGACCGCGTTCCTCGGCGCCCGGGCCGCGGCACCCGGTCCGGCGGACGCGAGCACCGCTCCGATCTGGGCCGGTGCCGCGGCCCCGACCGCCGCGCCCGCCCCGACGCCGATCGTGCTCGAGCGCGGTGGCATCCGGCTCGCAGCGCAGCAGACGCTCGGCAGCGGCAGCGCGATCCTCCCGCTGCGGTTGGACACCGCCCCCGCGAACGGCGGCCGGCTGCTCGTCCGGCTCACGTCCTCGGACCCCTCCCCCGTCGGCTGGCTCGCGGAGCGGCCGCGGACCGACCCCGACGGGCCGGGCGGGGTGGAGGTCGTCGCGACCGACCCGCCCGCACTCCGGCAGGGTCGCACCGGACCCGCCGACGTCCGCTGGTCCGGTCCGCCGCCGACGGAGGTCGTCGTGCGGGCGCCCGCGGGCACGGGCTGGAGCATCACCGTCGCGTTCCTCGACTGAACCCGCGCACGCCTCCGTACGATCGACCGGATGCTGTCGACCCGTGCGCTCGTCGCGACCGTCCTCGTGTCGAGCGCGCTCTGGGTCGGGCTCGGTGCCGTCGGGGCGGCGCTGACCTACTGGGATGCCGTGCCCGCGCCGGTGACCTCCCTGCTGCTGCCGCCGACCGTGCCGTCGTCGCTGTGGACGGGTCCGACGCGGACCGTGGTCCTCACGGCCGTGGTCGCCGGGGTGGTGCACGCGGCGGTGCTGGCCCTGCTCCTCCGCGTCGTGCTGCGGAGGGTGGCGCCCGGCCTGATCCCGGTGTGGTTCGCGGTCGTCCTCACGTCCTTCCTCGCCGCGGGGGTGCTCGCGGTCGGCTTCCTGCTCGGGCAGCCCTGGGCCGCCGGCCTCCGAGCGCTCTCCGGGCAGACGGTCGCCCTGTTCACCCCGTCCGGGCTGTGGGGCGTCGTCTGGGGCTGGGTCCCCGCGATCGTCGCCGTCCGGGTCGGCAGGTCGAGCCGGGTGGCGGCCCGGACCCGGGTCGCGCCACCGGTACTCGTCGCCGCGGCCGCGGTCGCGGTCGCCGTCCTCCTGCTGCCCGGACTCGGTCGCCAGCAGGAGGAGACGCCGACCGCCGCGCCGAGCCCGGCGCCGTCGATCACCTACTACAGCTGGGCTGGCATCGCTCCGGTGGCCGATGGTTCCGCCGCGGTCCGGGGGGCCTGCCACGCCGCCGACCTCGCGGTGAGCGTCGACCAGGGCGACGCGGCGACCGGCCACCGTGCGCTCAGCATCCGCGCCGTCAACCGCGGCGACCGCGCGTGCGTGCTCGACGGGTACGCCGATGTCGTGTTCGACGACCGGGACGGGAACGCGATGGACGTGCTCGTGACGCGCGGCGGCTCCTTCCTGACGACCGACGAGGGCGCTCACCGGGTTCGCCTCGATCCGGGCGCGGCCGCCGTCGCGGCGCTCGGCTGGAACGCGCAGAGCGCCGCGGGCGAGCAGCGGGCGGGCACGCTCTTCGTCTCGCCGAGGCCGGGGACGGCGCGTCTGCCCGTGACCGTCGACCTCGACGTCAAGGACGGCGGCGCGGTCGCACTCACCGCATGGCGTCTCGCTTCCTGAGCAGATCCTTCGCGTCGCCACCACGTCTCCTGACCCCGCTGAGCGGCGCGGTCGCGGATCGCGGGTCGAGCGGCCTACTGGACGCATGACCGACACCACCGCGTCCGACCCGCTGCTCGAGCACCACCTCGGCGACCTGCCCGTCGTCGCCGCCGACGGCCGGGAGACCCTCGTCCACCTGGGCCGTGTGAGCGCCGTCGGCGACTTCGACCGGCCGGGCGAGTTCGACGTGCCGCCCGCCGAGCCGGTCGTGCTCGTCGGCGACGTCCCGTGGGAGCTCCGCGACGCCGAGTGAAAGCGTGCGTCGCACGACGAGGACTGACGGGTCAGCCGCCGCGGCGGTCCGCGTCGATCCCGCGGACCGTCTGCGTCTGCGGCAGCCCGCACCGCGCGCACTCGCGGCGGAGGACGACGTCGATCCGGTCCGGCAGCTCCCGGCCCTCGTCGACCTCCCCGTAGAGGTGGATGCGGCGCTCCTCCAGGATCTCCCACCGCGTCCAGCGGTGCCGGTGCCGGTCGGACACGACGCCCGGGCGCGGGGCGGCGGCCTGCGCCGGCGAGGACCCGGATCGCCCGCCGACGATCGCGGCGATCGCGATGCCGATGAGCACGATCACGCCGAGCCCCGCGATCAGCTCGAGCAGCGCACCCACTCCGGGAGTAGACCACGCCCGCCCGGGCGCTTTCACGGATCAGGACGGATTTCCGACATGCCGCCTCCGGAGTCCCAGGAGGCGGCGTGTCGTTGAATCCGTCCTGATCGGTGAAACCGGCTAGCGCGCAGTGGCGAGGATCGCCTCCGCCACCTGCACGGCTCGCGGGGTGTTCTCGATCTGGATCGCCGTCGAGCCCAGCGTGAACAGGACAGTGCACGGGGTGCTGCCGGAGCCGCAGTTCGACAGGGCCCGCTCCCCCGACGCCAGGCCCTCGAGCCGGATCGGCCGGAGGTCGCCGCGCTGCGCCGAGTCCGTCGCGATCTCATCGACGGCCCACGCCTGCTCGGGTCCGACCGTGACCGACGCCAGCTCGGTCGCGGACGAGTACCGCGCGTCCTCGACGACGCAGACCGAGTCGCCGAGCCGCAGCTCGGCGGCGCCGAAGAGCGAGTCGACCTTCGGGTCCGGTGGGAAGTCCGTGCTGACGCGGGTCCGCTGCACCTTCAGGGCGCCCTCGAGGTCGACCTTCGTCAGGTAGTTCGTGCACGGCGCCGCGCTGTCGGCGGGCACATGGTCGGGGAACCGCAGCTGCGCCGCGCTCGCGTCCTGCACGGTGCGGAAGACGGTCTCGACGGCGGGCTTCAGCCCCGCGAAGACCTGGTCGTCGGTCTCCTTCGCGAACGCGCTCGTCCCGCCCTCACGCGAGCCGGTGAGCAGGTCGACCCGGACCCAGCTCGAGCCGACGGCCGCGGTCGCCCCGCAGCCCGGGTCGCCGCAGGTCGCCGCGGCGGAGATCCCCGCGAACGTCCGACGCTGCTCGGTCGGCGCATCGCCGTAGAGCGCGCCGGTCCACTGGTTGGCGGCGCCGGGGAGGATCGAAACGGTCAGCGTCGCGATCCCGGTCTCCGAGTTCGGCGGCCCGGCCCGCCACGAGCAGCCGAGCCCGCCGGCGCCCTCGAGCGCCTTCTGCCCCGTGATCGAGCCGTCGACCGTGCTGACCGGCAGCACGACCCAGTCGTCCGCGGGCTGCCCGGCGGCGAGCGCCCGGACGATCTCCGCCTTCGGCACGAGATCGGCACAGCTCAGCGGTGCGGCGGAGGGCGTCGGCGACGGGGACGGCGTCTCGGCGCTCGCCGGGGCGACCGACGACACCGCGGGTGCGCCGGCACCGGCGGAGCACCCGGCGGTGCCGAGCGCCACCAGCAGGGCGACGGCGACGGGTCCGGCCCATCGGGACCGGACGGAGGAGTGGAGCGGGCTCATGTAGAGGACTGTCCGCTCGGCCCCCTCCGGTTCCCCGATCAGGACGGATTCCGGGACACGCCGCCCGGGGCGCGCGGCGGACGGCGTGTCGCCCGATCCGTCCTGATCCGGGAAGCGCTCAGGCGAACCAGCGGCGCCAGCGGGACTCCGGCGGCGGGTCCTCCCCCAGCATGCGGGCGGCGGAGGCGATGTCCTCCGGCGTGAGCAGGGTGACCGCATCGGCGTCGAGCGCCCCCGCGTCGAGGTCGGCCCCGGCGAGCCGCATCGCCTGCCGGTTGATCGCCTGCTCGAACAGCGTGCGCGCGAAGCGGGCGTTCCCGGAGTCCTCCCCGCGCCGCAGCCCGCCGAAGACGCGGTGCAGCACCTCGCCGACGCCCTCCGCCAGCTCGTACCGGTGGTCGATCACGATCGTCCCGAAGATCGCCTCGAGCTCCGCGGTCGAGTAGTCCGGGAAGTCGATCTCCCTCGCGAACCGCGACCGCAGCCCGGGGTTCGAGAGCAGGAACCGCTCCATCAGCCGCGGGTACCCGGCGACGATGACGACGAGCCGGTGGCGGTGGTCCTCCATCCGCTTCAGCAGCACCTCGATCGCCTCGGGGCCGAAGTCCATGCGGCCCTCGCCCTCCGGCGAGAGGGAGTACGCCTCATCGATGAACAGCACCCCGTCGAGCGCCCGCCGGATCACCCGGTCCGTCTTGATCGCCGTCGAGCCGACGTACTGCCCGACGAGCCCGGCGCGGTCGACCTCGACGAGGTGCCCCTTCGACAGCAGCCCGACCGCGCGGTACATCTCGGCGAGCAGCCGTGCGACCGTCGTCTTGCCGGTGCCGGGGTTGCCGAGGAAGACGAGGTGCTGGGAGGTCGCGGCCTCCGGCAGCCCGTGCCGCTTCCGCTGTGCCTGCACCTGGAGGAACGCGACGAGGCCGCGCACCTGCTCCTTCACGTCCGCGAGCCCGACGAGGCCGTCGAGCTCCTCGAGCAGCACCGGCAGTGGCCGGGCGGGCGCGGGGCGGTCGAGGACGCCGCCGACGACCTCCTCCACCTTCTCGAGCCCCGGGCGCTGCAGCTGCTCCCGGAGCCGGTCCGTCGCGTAGCGGACCACGGGGTTCGAGCGGGAGGGGCGTGCCACGCGCGGAGCCTAGGCGTCGCGGCGGGGAGGATGGCGCGGGCCGGACGGGAGGACCGTCGACCCGCGCCACCGCCGTCAGTACGGGAGCCGCGGATGCGTGGGGAGGCCGCCGCGGCCGTCACGCGCCCGAAACGTCCCTCCGCCACCCTGGCCCGATGCCGTACTCGCTGTACCTCGCCGGCCCGGAGGTCTTCCTCCCGAACGCGCGCGAGGTCGTCGACGAGCAGCGGCGCGTCTGCCGCTCGGCCGGCCTGACCCCGATCTCGCCGCTCGACAAGGGCGACGGCCCGGGCGACCAGACCGTCAGCCGGCAGGACAGAATCTTCGCGGGCAACATCGCGCTCATCCACGCCGCTGACGCGATCGTCGCGAACGTGCAGCCGTTCCGCGGCCCCGATCCCGACGCCGGCACCGCGTTCGAGGTCGGCTACGCGCACGCCCTCGGCAAGCCGATCTACCTGTGGGCGGAGGACGTCGCGTCGAACCGGGAGCGCGTCGAGCGCGCGTTCGGCCCGCTGCACCGGCGCGCGGACGGCATGCTCGCCGACCGCGACGGCCTCATGGTCGAGGACTTCGGCGGCCCGGTGAACCTCATGCTCGTCTCCCCCGCGACGGTCGTGCTCGGCTCGTTCGCCGCCTGCATCGCCCGCGTCGCGGAGGACGTCCGGATCCACGTCTGACGACCGCGCGCGAGGTTCGCGGATCCGGAGATCCGGCGCGACACCCCGAGCAGCGGACCCGAATCGCGGCGTGTCGCCGAGGATCTCCGGATCCGCGAGCGGCCCCGCCTCAGGAGGAGGTCGAGTCCGCCTCCGCGAGGGACGAGCCCTCCTGCTCCCCCTCCTCGGCCACGTCCGCCGGCACCCGCACGGTGAGCGCGCCGGGCGCCACGGTCACGACCATGCCGAGCGCCTTCCCCAGCGGGTCGCCGTCGAGCTCGATCTCCTGCGGGTGGTCGAGCCGCACGCGGAACTCCTGCCCGCGCAGGTAGTTGATCGACTTCACCTCCCGCTCGCGGAACCGGCGCCCGAGCTTCGTCCGCCGGACGACGCCGTTCTCCCAGAGCACCTTCACGAAGACCTGGATCCAGCCGACGAGCTCCTCCGGCCGCAGGATCACGACGTCGAGCTGCCCGTCGTCGACCGCGGCCTCCGGCAGCAGCAGGATGTTGCCCGGCAGCGAGCCCGCGTTCCCGACGATGACGGTGTTCACCCGCATGTGCCGCACCTCGCCGCCGTCGAGCGAGAAGCGCGCGCGCAGCAGGTTGTCGCCGCGGAGCACGGTCGCGAACGCCTTCACGTAGGCGAGCCAGCCGACCTTCGCCTTCAGGTCGTCGTCCGTCGCGCTGAGCATCTTCGCGTCGATGCCGAACCCGGCCATGACCAGGAACGCGTGCTTCGAGTGCCCGCCGTCGGCGCGGCGGATGTCGATCAGGCCGGCGTCGATCGACCGGTCGCCGCCCGAGAACGCGGCGTGCACCGAGTGCTCCATGTCGTTCAGCGTCAGCGACAGGTTGCGGGCGAGGAGGTTGCCGGTGCCGGAGGGCAGCAGCGCGAGGGACGCGTGCGTGCCCTGCAGCGCCTCCGCGACCTCGCGGACGGTGCCGTCGCCGCCGGCGGCGAGCACCATCGTCGCGCCGGCGTCGAGCGCCTGCCGCGCCTGACCGCCCCCGGCGTCGTCCTCCGAGGTCTCGTACCAGAGCGAGGGCTCCCAGCCCGCGGCGCGCTCCTCCGCCTCGACGACGGGCCGGAGGTCGTCCAGCTCGACCTTCACGGGGTTGTAGACGACGGCGGCGAGCTTGCGCCGCCCGGTCTCAGAGGAGTCGCTCATAGGTCAGAGCACTCTGCTGCATGCCGGCTGCACGGAACACCCCCCACGACTGGGTGTCCGCTGCACAGGTGCTCGAGTCCTCACGTGCTGCAGGGCGAGCGGCCGCGCCCACGACCGCCGTGCACGGCGGCGGACCCGCACCACCAGGACGCGGGCCCGCCGTCGCTCGCGGTCAGTGCCGCGGGTGGTGATGGTGCCGCGGGAGGACGATCACCGTGCCGACCATGCCCATCGAGTCGTGCAGCGCGCAGATGTAGTGGTACGTGCCGGGCTTCACGAACCGGACGCGGAACGTGGCGCCGGGTGGCTGGATGCCGGAGTTGAGGTCCCCGCCCCGGTAGTGCCGCGGATGACCGGAGGGCGCGAAGACGTCCGTCGGCTCCTTCCCGAAGGTCACGGCGTGCGGCGCACCCATCCCGATGTTCGCGAACGTCACGGTGCGTCCCGCTCGAACGCGCACGGTGGGCCGGACGAAGCGCATCAGCATCGCCTTCCCGTCGTCGTTGCCCTCGATGACCCGGCGGTGCGTCGCCTGCTGCTTCGTCGCCGCCCAGAGGCGGTACCCGTCGGCCAGCACGGCCTTCGCCTGGTGCGCGGCCTGGCGGTCGTACTGCGCCTGCGTGAAGGGCAGGTGGGCGTGCCGCGGGCGGACGTGGACCGTCCCCTTCATCGCCTTGCCGTGGACGATGCACCAGTAGGTGAAGGTCCCGGGGCGCCCGAACGACAGGCGGTAGTCGCGGACCGTCGGCATCCCGAGCACGGGCCCGCGCTCCGTCGTGAGCACGCCGGAGTTGAAGTAGTGCCCGGGGCGGTATCGGTCACCGCCCTGCCGGAGCGTGTCGAGCGGGTCCTTCGGGTCGAACGGCTTGAGCGCCTGATGCCGCGCGAGGAACGTGACGGTGTGGATCTCCGTCGAGCCCGCGGTCCAGCGGATCGCGTCGCCCGAGTGGATCCAGATGTTCGATGGCAGGTAGCGCATGCCCTGGATCGCCTTGTCGGGCGACTCGTTGCCGACCTGGACGCTCCAGGTGGTGTGGTGATGGTGGCCGTGGTGCGCGGGCGTCGGCAGCGCGGCACCCGTCACGGTCATGGGAAGCACGAACGCGGCGAGCGCCGTGACGAAGGCGGTCAGCAGTCGCAGCCCTTTCGGCTGCGACTCGACCGATGAGGTGGTGGTCATGGTGCGACCTTTCTGATGTGGAGACCGGTCGTGCCGGCGGTGGCTGGGATGGAGCGCGACGGATCGGCGGCACTCCGTGACGGGATCGGAGGGCGGCGGAGGCGGGCGGGCAGGACGGAACAGGCGCACGAGGACACCTCGAGGTCGGCATGGGCGGCGAGGGGTGCCCGCGGAACCCCTCCCGCTGCGCACCCCGTTCGGACCCCGTCACGGTCCGTCGGGGCGTCCGGGACGACCACGGACTTAAGGCCCGCTCATCGCCCGCGTCCAGCGGGCGGTCGGCAGCCGACGCGGGCCCGCACCGCGTACCGTCGCTCGGGTGAGCACCCTGCAGCAGGTCGGCGACAAGGACGGCTGGCGCTGCTGGCTCTGCGACGAGCCGGTCGACCCCGACATGAGCGTCAACGACCCGCGCGGTCCGAGCATCGACGCGGTCGTGACGAACGCGAAGGCGAAGAAGGGCGCGCCCGCGCAGGAGCGCCTCGCTCACCGCGCCTGCAACACGCGCAAGGGCGCGGTGAAGGCGGTCGTGCCGTGGCGGTCGGACCTCTTCGTGGTCGACCCCGCGCCGATCGTCGACGCGGTCGAGCGGCTCTCCCGCAAGGGCGGGAAGGAGGTCGTCGCCCGCTGCCCGAGCCGCGACGACGCCGAGCAGGCGAGCGAGTGGCTCCTCGACCGGCTCTCGCGCCTCGCCCCGGACACCGCGTTCTCGACGGAGGTCAAGCCGGGCGGCGGGCAGTTCCTCCTGGCGCTCGTCGCCCGCTGACGACGGGCTCCCCGCGACCTCCGGCCGGGGGCGATCTGCGCGCGACGAGCCCCCTCCCGTAGGCTCCCGGCGTTCGGCAGGCGGGCTCGGAGGTGCGGACGTGGGGGCACCGCAGGAGCTGATCGCCGGTCGCTACCGCCTCGAGCGGCGCATCGCCGCCGACGGCATGGGCGTCGTCTGGGAGGCGCGGGACGAGCTCCTGCGGCGGACGGTCGCGGTGAAGCAGCTGCGGACCACCGCGGGCGTCCCGGAGGACGAGGCGGACCTCGCGAAGCAGCGGGCGATGCGTGAGGCCCGCATCACCGCGCGCCTGCACCACCAGCACGCGGTCCCCGTCTTCGACTCGGTCGAGCACGACGGCGAGCCCTGCCTCGTCATGCAGTACGTGCCGTCGGAGCCGCTGTCGGCGGTGATCAAGCGGCGCGGGGGGCTGCCCGTCGCGGAGGTCGCGCGCATCGGCGCGGAGGTCGCCGACGCGCTCGCCGCCGCCCACGCGCTCGGCATCGTGCACCGGGACGTGAAGCCGGGGAACATCCTCATCGCCGACGTGGACGGCTCGGCGATGCTCAGCGACTTCGGCATCTCGCACGCCCTGGGCGACGCGACCCTCACCTCGACCGGCTTCATGCACGGCACGCCCGCCTACCTGGCGCCGGAGGTCGCGCGCGGCGACGAGTCGACCTTCGCCTCCGACGTCTTCTCCCTCGGCTCGACGCTCTACGCGGCGTCCGAGGGCCGGCCGCCGTTCGGCGAGGAGCCGAACTCGATCGCCGTCCTGCACCGCGTCGCGGTCGGCGGGTTCCAGGCGCCGACCGACAGCGGCCCGCTCGGCCCGCTGCTGCTGCAGATGATGGCCTCGGAGCCGGACGACCGGCCCACGATGCAGGAGGTCGCGCGTCGCCTCGCCGCGCTGCACGCGGACCTCGGCGAGGAGCTCGTGCCGACGCTCCCGCTCGCGGCCCGCGAGCAGGCTGCGGAGGACGACCCCGACCAGCCGACCGCGTGGGTGCCCGTCGAGCACGACGCTCCGGCGACCCTCGTCGCCGAGGCCGTGGCGACGCCCGAGGACACCCCTGCCGCCGAGGAGCCGGCTCCCGCGGACACCGCGTCGCACCCGACCGGGCCGCGGGCCGCGACCGCTCCGGTGCCTCGCTCCGCACCGCCTCCCCCGGCGGAGGCCGGCGACGCCGGGAACGGCGGCTCGGACGACCGGCCACGCCGCCGCCGGGCGGTCGTGATCGGCGTGCTCGTCGCCGTGGTGCTGCTCGCCGCGCTGGCGGTGGGCCTGCTGCTCCTCATCCGCCCGGGGGCGCCCTCGACGGGCATCCGCTCCCCCGCCGCGGGCCCGTCGGCGTCCACATCGGCGCCGGCTGCCTCGCCCTCGGCGACGCCGTCCGCGTCCACCCCGTCCCCGACGCCCTCCACCCCGTCGCCGCCCCCGTCGTCATCGAGCCCGGCGCCCACCCCCTCCTCGACGCCGAGCACGAGCAGCGGGAACGGCACCGCCACCTCGCCAGTCGCCGCGATCGAGCGCTACTACACGCTCGTGCCGGGGAACACCGACGCCGCGTGGCCGCTGATGACCGCCGACTACCAGCAGAACCACGCGGGCGGCCGGGCCGCGTACGACGAGTTCTGGGCGCAGGTCCGCTCCATCCGGGCGACGAACGTCCGGCAGATCGGCCCGGACCAGGTCGAGGCGACCCTCACCTACACGCGCGCGAGCGGCGTCGAGGTGGACGACACCACGTTCCGGCTCGTCCGCGAGGGCGGCGTGCTGAAGATCGCCGACTCCGCCGTTCGCTGACGACCGAATCGCGGCGCCAGGACCTCCGCATCCGGGCGGGCGGAGGATGACCCGGTGACCGAGGATCCCCGCCTGTTCGTCGTCCGCGACTTCGCGACCGAGTCCGGCGCGGTGCTGCCGGAGGCGCGCCTCGCCTACCGGACATTCGGCTCGCCCGACGCGCCGCGCGGCGCGGTCCTGGTCCCGTCGCACTTCATGGCGGGCTCCGCGGACAACGACTTCGTGATCGGCGACGGCCTCGCGCTCGACCCCGCCGAGTTCTTCGTGGTCGCGACCGAGCTGCTCGGGAACGGCGTCTCGTCGTCGCCGAGCACCACGCCGCCGCCGTTCGACGGTCCCCGCTTCCCGGTGACGACGATCCGCGACTCGGTGGCGCTGATCCGGCGGCTGCTCGTCGAGGAGCTCGGCGTCGACCATCTCGCCGCGGTCGTCGGCTTCTCGATGGGCGCGATGCAGGCGTTCCAGCTCGCCGTCAGCGCGCCCGGGTTCATCGACCGCGTCGTCGCGCTCGCGGGCACGGCCCGGTGCACACCGCACGGCGTCGCCCGCCTGGAGGGGCAGCTCGCGGCGCTGTTCGCCGACCCGACCTTCGCGGATGGTGACTACGCCGAGCAGCCGGCGACCGGCATCCAGGCCTTCGGCACGGTCTGGGCGGCGTGGCTGTACTCGCAGCAGTGGTGGCGGGACGAGCTGTGGCGGGAGTCGGACCCGGACGCCACCTTCGACTCCACGATGGCGGCGTTCCGCGACGACTTCCTCCCGGGCGCCGACGCGAACGACGTCGTCCTCCACTGCCGCACCTGGCAGCAGCACGACGTCGGCACGACGCCCGGCTTCGACGGCGACACCGCCGCGGCGCTCGCCTCGATCACCGTTCCGGTCCTCGTCATGCCGGGCGCGACCGACCTCTACTTCCCCGCCGACGACGCCCGGCTGGAGGCGCGGAGCATCCCGCAGGCGACGTTCCTCCCGATCCCGTCGCTCTGGGGCCACCCGGCCGGCGCGGGCGAGGCCCCTGCGGACCGCGACTTCCTCAACGACGCGATCCGGCGGTTCCTCGCGGGCGAGGCGATCCCGGAGGCGGAGGACCTCTCGCGGGGCCGGGGCGAGATCGAGAGGACGGACGACGAGCCCGTCCGTCGGCCCGCCCCGGGAGGCGAGGCCGTCGGCTAGCGCCCCCGCATCTCGAAGCGCTTCGTCACGGCGCGCTCGACCAGTCCGATGCCTCCGTAGAGCAGAACGGACACCCCGACGATCACGACCGATTCCGACCACAGCGCGTCGAATCGCGAGGCCGCGTAATCCTGCACGAGCATGCTGCCGAGCCCTTCACCGGTGGCGAGCCATTCGGCGAGCGTCGCTCCGGCGACCGCCCCGGGCACGGCGACGCGAGCGGCCGCGAACAGCGCCGGGATCGCGTACAGGAGACGCACCCGGGTCATCACCTGCGCGGTCGAGCCGCCCATCGACAGCACGACGTCGCAGGCGAGCGCCGGCGTCGATCGCAGCGCGGTCGCGACGGTGACGAGCGTCGGGAAGAAGGTGACGAGCGTCACGATCACCGTCACACCGCCGAGGCCGCGCCCGAACACCAGCGCGAGCAGCGGCGTCATCGCGACGATGGGGATCGAGCGCATCACGATCGCGATCGGCATCACGAACCGTTCCGCGCCGGCGCTCGACACGATGAGGACCGCGATGCCGCTGGCGAGCACGGTCCCGACGACGTAGCCGAGCCCCGCGTCGCGCAGCGTGATGAGCAGCCCGTCGAGGATGACGGATCGATTCGCCGCGGCCTCCGAGTCGGACAGCAGGTAGCCGAGCACGTCGACCGGCGTCTTCGCGAAGTACGGGCTGAGCCCGAATGCCGCGATCACGCCCCACCAGACGGCGACGACGACGGCGATGGAACCGAGCAGGCCGAGCACTGCCGAGCCGGCGTTCCGAGCGGTGGCCAGGCCCGCCTCCGCTTGGATGTCCTGCCCGACCGCCGTCGAGACCTCCTTGCCGACCCACGGCGTGAGCAGCGCGCCGACCCGGCCGGTGCCCCAGTACACGACGCCGGCGAGCGCTGCCATCGTGAACGCGACGCCCCAGGCCCGCGGGATCTGGAACGCCGACTGCGCCTGCACGAGCAGGACGCCGAGCCCCTCGTTGGCGCCGAGGTACTCGCCGAGGATCGTCCCGAGAACAGCGGCCGGCGCCGCGATCTGCAGCCCCGCGAAGAGGCTCGGCAGCATCGCCTTCACGCGGGTCCGCCGCAGGATCTCGCCCTCCGTGCCGCCCATCGAGCGGACGAGGTCGATCATGGTCGAGCTGACCGATCGCAGCCCCAGCACGCAGGCGACGAGCGTGGTGAAGAACACCGAGATCGCGGCGAGGATCTGCTTGGGGACGTCGTCCGGGAACAGCACCGTGAGGATCGGCGTGATCGCGACGAGCGGGACGCAGAAGGTCACGACGGCGACGCGCATGAGCACGCGCTCGGCCCACTCCACGCGGACGAAGACGACGGCGAGCACGATGGCGAGCGCGTTGCCTGCGACGTAGCCGATCGCCGCGTTCCGCAGGGTGGCCAGGATGTTGACCGGCCAGATGGAGAGATCACCGATCCACGCCGTCGCGACGGCCCACGGGGTCGGGACGACGCGGATGGGCGCGAGCAGCAGCGCCGCGACGGTCCAGAGCACGAGCACGACGGCGAGCGGCGGCAGGAACCGCAGGCGCCGCAGCCGCTGGAACCCACCCGGCCGCGGCATCGGCACGGCCGTCATGCGGCAGGTGCTCGGACGTCGCCGAACAGGCCCTGCGACAGGTGGTCGCAGTACGCGTGGAACTCGGGCGTCTGCATGACCTCCGCGGTCCTCGGCCGAGGCATGTCGATGTCGACGACCTCGACGACCCGGCCCGGCCGGGCAGCCATGAGCACGACCCGGTCGGCCAGGAACACGGCCTCGCTGATGCTGTGCGTGACGAGGAGGGAGGTCGTCGACCGCTCCCGCCAGATGCGCTGCAGCTCGAGGTTCAACCGGTACCGCGTGACCTCGTCGAGCGCCCCGAACGGCTCGTCGAGCAGCAGCGCGTCCGGCTCCATCGCGAGCGCTCGAGCGAGCGAGACGCGCTGCCGCATGCCCCCGGAGAGCTGCGACGGCTTCGCCCGCTCGAAGCCGGTCAGCCCCACTAGGTCGACGAGGTCCCGAACGGCGGCCTTATCGACCTTGCGGTGCGAGACCTCGTACGCGAGGGCGATGTTCCCCACCACGTCGCGCCAAGGAAGCAGGGCGGCGTCCTGGAACGCGACGCCGACCTTGTGAGCCGTTCGTGCCGCGCCCGGGGCGGCGCCGTGCAGCAGCGCCGTCCCGGAGGTCGCCTCCTCGAGGCCCGCGAAGATCCGGAGGAGCGTCGACTTGCCGCAGCCCGAGGGCCCGAGCAGGGCGGTGAACTCCCCCTCCTTCGTCACGAGGTCGATGCCGTCGAGCGCTCGGACGGCGGCACCCGACGCCCCGAACTCCTTCACGACCTCCTCGGCGACGAGGCCGAGACGGTCCGCTGGTGCGGCGGTCACGCCTTCCACTCCCCGGACGCCCGCAGACGCACGATCTCCTCCTTCATGGCGGTGCTGCGCCCGGGGCGCTCGTTCGCGAGGGTCGCGCCGTCCTCCCAGAAGTCGTCGACCGACCTGCCCTCGAGCTGTCCTCGGCGGGTGTGCACGTCGATCGCGTAGTCCGGGATCTCGAACGGGTGGTCGGAGGCGTTGATGAGGTGCATCGTGAGGTTCGCGTACTCGTCGCTCGTGCGGTCCTTGACGCGCTCGGCGAGGAACCGGATCGCGTGGGTGGCGAAGAGCCAGCGGTCGCCGAACGACCGGTCGAGACGCGTGTGCATGTCGTACAGCGCGTTGACGACGACCGGCTCGCTGAAGCTGCCGTCGCCGACGTCCTCGCAGCTGATGACGCAGAGGCGGGACCACATCATCTCCTCGAGCGCAGCGCTGCTCTCGAACATCTCTCGGCCGACGAGTAGCGCGAGCTGCGTGTCGCCGCGGCGGATGGACTTCTGCAGGGTGGAGATGAGCTCGTCGGCGGCGTAGCCGCGCTTGCTGGTGACGAGGGTCCAGGGGTCTTCGGAGAAGTGGACGGGCATGGCGTGTTCCTGTTCGTGAGGAGGGGTGCCGGGGCGACGCGGCGCGGCGCCGCCCCGGCGGATCGAGTGGGGACGGGTGCTAGTCGAGCGTCGGTCCGTCCTTGTAGATCTCCGAGAGGAGGGAGGTGTCGAAGAGCGCGTCGAGATCGCCGGAGATCTTCTCCGAGCGCATCGTCGCGATGTTCTGCGCGATGCCGGCCTTGCTCATCGTGAGGAGCCCGTCCTCCGTCGTCCCGCTCGTCTTGATGAGCGGCACGAAAGCGGCCGCCTGCAGCTTCTGCTGCGCGAGGTCGAGCTTCTGGTTCTTGCCCGGGCCGTCGACGACGTACTGCGCGGAGGCGTCCGGATCGGCGATGGCGTCCTGCCAGCCCTCGGCCACGGACTTCACGATGCCTTCGACCGCGGCGCGCTTCGTCGGGTCCTTCAGCGCCTCCTTCGTGGTGAACAGCACGTCGCCCCACAGGTGGTACCCGTAGTCGCTCATCGGGAACACCTTCGTGTCGACGCCCTGCAGCTTGAGGGTCACGGGCTGGTTGTTCGAGAACGCCTCGAACGCGTCGCACTGGCCGGACACGAGCGGCGACGGGTCGAAGTCGGCGTTCACGTACTCGACCTTCGACTTGTCGACGCCGTTCGCCTTGAGGATGCCGTCGGTGATCGCCACGCCGGAGGTCTGCACGCAGAAGCGCTTGCCCTCGAGCTCCTTGAGCGTGTTCACCGGCTTGCTCGCGAGCGACATCACGCTCATGGGGTTGATCTGCAGGGTCGCGCCGACGATGACGAGATCGGCGCCTTCGTTCACGGCCCGGGCGATCGTATCGACGGACGACAGCCCGACGAGCGCCTTGCCGCTCGCGACGAGCGGCTCGACCGTGGTGGTCGGTCCGCCCGGCTTGATCGTGATGTCGACACCGTTCTTCGCGTAGTAGCCGTTCTTCTCGGCGAGGTAGGGGCCGCCGTTCTCGCTGTTGGCGATCCAGCCGAGCTGGAGCGTCGCGGGAGTCGGGGAGGAGCTGGTGCCGGCGGCCGAGGTGCCGGCGGAGCAGGACGAGAGCGCGAGCACGGCGGCGACGGCGCCCACGAGGGCGGTCGTCGTCCGCGCCCGGCGGGATCGGGAGATGGACAGGAGGGAGGTCATGGTGGCCTTCGCTGTGAGGAGGTGTGCGGGATCACGGATGCAGGTGCACGCGTTCCGGGCACGACGCTGTCGCCGTGCGGAGAGGCGCGGCGATGCGCAAGAGAGAGGTCGGCGCACCGATGCGGCGCGGCGCGAGAGAGCGCTCGCGAGGGTGCGGCAGCGACCGGTCCCCGACGGAGGGGACGGTGGATCGAGCGCGAGCCTGAACGGCTCACGGCGACGTCAGCGGACGGCGGGCGCTCGGCTGTTCGAGAGGCGCCACGATCCGCAGTCCCCCTCGGGGAAGCGGTGTGCGGGCATGTCGACCTCTCGTCTCGGGGTGGATCCGCGAGGACTGTAGCCGGACGCTTCGGGCGGTGCGCAAGCCGCCGCCGCTGTTGTAACAGCCTCGAAACGCGCTGAAACACCGGGTTCACACCGCCGCGTCTAGCCTGCCTCCGGACGCACCTGGAAATACGACATGCGGTCGACGGCCTCCGTCGGCGTGACCCGTAATCGCGACATTCCGCGTCCGCCTCTCGATGTCGTGATCGAACGGAGCAGCCATGTCGTACGCCGTCTATCTCGCCGGCCCCGAGGTCTTCCACGCCGACGTCGAGGCGATCGCGGAAGCGCAGCGGAGCGTCTGCCGCGCCTACGGTCTCGTCCCGATCTCCCCGGCCGACAAGGGGCTCGAGGACGGTGACCAGTCGCTCGCGGCGGACGATCGGATCTTCGCCAACAACATCGAGATGATCGAGCGGGCAGACGCGGTCGTCGCCAACATCGATCCGTTCCGGGGCCCCGATCCGGACGCGGGCACGGCCTTCGAGGTCGGCTACGCCCACGGCCGAGGCAAGCCGATCTACGCCTGGACCGCGGACACGGCCACAGCCGCCGAACGCGTCGAGCGCCTCCACGGCCCGCTCCACACCAGGGCCGACGGCGCGCTCGCCGATCGGGACGGGTTGATGGTCGAAGGCTTCGGCGGCCCGGTCAACCTGATGCTCGTCTCACCGGCCACCGTCGTCCTCGGCACGTTCGAGGACTGCATCCGTCGCGTCGCCGCAGACATCGCCGCCCGTGCGTGACGGCGGCTCGATCGCCGCACTGCATGCGGTGTACCGCTCCGGAGCCGCGTCCGCGGAGTCCGTGATCGGCGAGCGTCTCGCGGCGATCACCGCGGACAGGACGATCCGGGCCGTCGTCGACCTCGACGTCGAGGGCGCCCTCGCGAGCGCCCGCGCCCTCGACACCGCACTCGACGCGGGCGAGCCGCTGGGACCGCTGCACGGCCTCCCTGTGACCGTGAAGGCGTCGTTCGCAGTCGCAGGCGCGACCGTTTCCGTCGGCATCCCGGACACGGCCGTTCGCGCCGAGGTCGACGCGCCCGCGGTCGCCCGGCTCCGCGCCGCCGGCGCGGTGATCCTCGGGTCGTCGAACGTGCCGCCGATGCTCGACGGCTTCCACAGCGACAGCCCGCTCGGGGGGCGCACCGTCAACCCCCGGGATCCGTCGAGGACGCCGGGCGGCTCTTCGGGCGGCGCAGGCGCGGCGATCGCCGCGGGCTTCTCGGACGGAGACATCGGCAGCGATCTCGGCGGCTCCATCCGGGTGCCCGCTGCGTTCTGCGGCGTCGTCGGGCACCGTCCGTCCCAGTTCGCCGTGTCGAAGCGCGGCCATCTCCCGTGGCCGCTCGACGCGCTCGTCGAGCCGCCGCTCTCGGCGGCGGGGCCGATGGCGCGCACCGTCGCCGACGTGCAGCAGCTGTTCGAGGTGCTGCTGCGCGTCGATCCGGAGGCGACCGGCATCGCGCCGGTGACGCTCGCCGAGCTGCGGGGTCTCCGAGTCGGCGTCTGGCGCGATGAGCCCGGCGCCGAGTGCGACCCGGAGGTCGACGCGGTGCTCGACTGCTTCGTCGCCGCACTCGCCGACGCGGGGTGCGTCCTGGTCCCCCTGTCCGGCACGGTGCTCGGGCGCCCGCAGTCCGCCGACCTGTTCGATCGGCTGGTCGCCGTCGAGCTCGCCTTCACGAGCGACGGCGGCGCGTCGATCGGTCAGGTGTGGGCCGACTGGGAAGCGCAGCGCGGCGTCCGTGCCGAGTGGGCGGCGACCGTCGCGGATGTCGACATCGTGATCGCGCCGGCGGTGCCCGTCGTCGCCCCGCTGCACGACGAGGTGCAGGCCGATGCGGAGCTGCGCCGGCGCATCACGCGCTGGAGCGCCATGACGAACCTGGCAGCCGTGCCGTGCACGGTCCTCCCGGTCGGCCTGGACCCCGTCCACGGCATGCCGGTCGCGGTCCAGGTCATCGCGCCGTTCGGTCGTGACCGCGACGCGTTGGTGATGGCTCGCGCCCTGCAGGACGCGGGGCTCGCTCCGGCTCTCGCACCCGGTTCCGTGCTGCTGAGCTGAAGCGAGCAGAACGCGGCGCACGAACGCACCGGACGAGCCGTTCGGCCGGCCGGACGAGACTGGTCTGGTGACCGACGACGACCTGACCGCGCTCCGCGACCGCTGCGATCGGCACCTCACCGGGCACGGCCCGGTCCGGGCGGCCGACCTCCTCGCGACGATCCCGGCCGACACCGAGGTCGACGTCTACGGCGACGGCGGCGTCGTCGCGGCGCTCGAGGCGGAGGTCGCCCGCCTGCTCGGCAAGCCCGCCGCGGTGTTCCTGCCGAGCGGGATCATGGCGCAGCAGGCGGTGCTGCGGGTCCACGCCGATCGGACCGGCCGCCGCACCGTCCTCTTCCACCCCACCTGCCACCTGGCGATCCACGAGGACGGTGCGCTCGAGCGCGTCCTCGGCCTGCACGGCCGAACCGTCGGGGACCCGAACCGGCTCATCACGCTGGAGGACCTCCGGGCCGTCGCTGAGCCGCCGGCCGCCCTGCTGCTCGAGCTGCCGCAGCGGGAGCTCGGGGGCCTGCTGCCCGACTGGGACGACGTGCTCGAGCAGGTCGCCTGGGCGCGCTCGCGCGGCGCGGCCGTGCACTGCGACGGCGCCCGGATCTGGGAGGCGTCCGCCGGCTCCGGCCGCTCCCCGGCCGAGCTGGCCGAGCTGGCCGAGCCCTTCGACAGCGTCTACGTCTCGTTCTACAAGGGCATCGGGGCGCTCGCAGGCTGCTGCCTGGCCGGCGAGGAGGACGTGGTCGCGGAGGTCCGGGAGTGGCGCAAGCGCCTCGGCGGCACCCTCTACGGGCTCTGGCCGGCGGCCGCCTCCGCGCTGACGCTGCTGCCGCAGCGCCTCGCCCGGATGCCCGAGTACCTGGCGCACGCCCGCGCGATCGCCGCGGCGCTGTCCGACGTCGACGGCGTCCGCGTGCTGCCGGACCCGCCGCAGGTGCCGATGATGCACCTCCTGCTCGCCGCGCCGCACGAGCAGGTGCGGGCGGCGGTGCGCCGGATCGCGGAGACCCGCGGGATCTTCACCTTCCGCGGCATCGGGACGACGCAGGACCCGGGCGTGCAGCGGGTGGAGCTGAGCGTCGGCGAGGCGACCATGCGCCTGACGCCCGAGGAGGTCGCGGCCGTGTTCCGGGAGCTCGTCGACGGCCTCGCACCCCGGCGCGCCAGCGGCGATGATGGACACGAGCCGGCTGCGCTGCCCGCGGCGGACGCACCGAGGGAAGAGGCACCGTGATCGAGGCGCTGACGGGGACGGGGCTCGCCGCCGCTGCGGGCCTGAACGCCTACATCCCGATGCTCGCGCTCGGGCTGCTCTCGCGGTTCACCGACGTCGTGACGCTGCCCGCCGGCTGGTCGTGGCTCGAGAACCCGTGGGCGCTCGGCATCCTCGGCGTCCTGTTCGTGGTGGAGGTCGTCGCCGACAAGGTGCCCGCCGTCGACCACGTGAACGACATCGTGCAGACCGTCGTGCGTCCCGCGGCGGGCGGCATCGTCTTTGGCTCCGGCACGGCCTCCGAGACGCCGGCGATCAGTGACCCGGGCGGCTTCCTCGCCTCCGGCGGCTGGGTCCCCGTCGCGATCGGCGTCGTGCTGGCGCTGACCGTGCACCTCGGCAAGGCGGGCACCCGCGCCGTCGCGAACACGGCGACGGTCGGCGTCGCCGCTCCCGTGCTGAGCACCCTGGAGGACGTCTCGAGCGTCGCGCTCGTCGCCGCGGCGATCCTCCTGCCGGCCCTCGTCGCCGTGCTGCTGATCGGCCTGGTGGTCGGGCTCGTGGTCGGGCTCGTGCTCCTCGTCCGCACTGCGCGTCGCCGCCGCGCCCGACGCCGCGCCCCCGGCCTCGCGCCGACCGGCTGACGCTCGTTGCACGGATCAGGACCGACCGCGCGACACGCCGCAGGTGGGACGCCGTAGGACGGCGTGTCGGCAAATCCGTCCTGATCCGCGCAAGGTGGCGCGGCCCCCGACTCGAAGCAGCGGGTTCGTCAGCCGATCGGCGGGGTCGGCGGGCCGCTTCGGCAGCCGCTCCTATGCTCGTCGGGCCATGGACGGGTGCGGGAGAGCGGCGTGAGCGAGCCCGGCGACCGGATCGCGGACCGCTACCTCCTGACCCGGCGCATCGCCGCTGGCGGGATGGGCGTCGTCTGGCAGGCCGAGGACGAGGTGCTGCGGCGGACCGTCGCCGTGAAGCAGCTGCGGGTCGGCGCCGCGGCGAGCGAGGCGGACGCCGCGCTCGCACGGCAGCGCGCGATGCGGGAGGCGCGCATCACCGCCCGCCTGCACCACCCGCACGCGGTCTCGATCTTCGACGTCGTCGACCACGACGGCGCGCCCCACATCGTCATGCAGTACGTGCCGTCGGAATCGCTCGCGGCGGTGCTCCGCCGCCGATCGGCGCTGCCGGTCGAGGACGCGGCGCGCATCGGGGCGGAGGTGGCCTCGGCGCTGCAGGCGGCGCACGCGCTCGGCATCGTGCACCGCGACGTGAAGCCCGCGAACATCCTGATCGCGCAACCCGGCGGCGAGGCGCTGCTGACCGACTTCGGCATCTCGCACGCCGCGGACGACGCGGCGCTGACCTCCACGGGGATGCTGTCGGGCACCCCGGCCTACCTCGCACCCGAGGTGGCCCTCGGCGGGGAGTCCGCACCCGCCTCCGACGTGTTCTCGCTCGGCTCCACGCTCTACGCCGCCGTCGAGGGGCGGCCGCCCTTCGGTGACGAGGCGAACGGCATCGCGGTCCTGCACCGCGTCGCCGCCGGCTCGTTCACGGCGCCGACGCGCAGCGGCGCGCTGCAACCGGTGCTGCTGCGCATGATGCGGCCGGATCCCGACGAGCGCCCGACGATGGCGGAGGCGGCCGCGGCGCTCAGTTCGGTGGCGACGCAGCAGGCCGGCGCGGACGCCCCGACGGCGGTGCTCGTGCCGGAGGGCGACGGTGACGACGCGACGCAGGCGTTCGGCGAGGCGCCGACCGAGCAGGACCGGGCCGCGGCGACCTTGATCGCTCCAGCGGCGGCTCCAGCGACAGCGACGACCGCTGTGCCCGCTGCCGACTTCGCGCAGCCGACCGCCGCGCCGACCGTGCGATTCGCGGCCCCGTCTGAGGAGGCAGCTCCCCGGCGTCGTCGGCGGGCGCTGCTCTGGCTGATCGGGGCCGCGGCCGTGCTCGTCATCGCGATCGCGGGCTTCGGCCTGCTCCGCGGCGGCGCCTCGGGCGGTCCCGCGCCGGCGCAGAGCACGAGCAGGCTGGCCGTCGCGGTGCGCTCCGCGACGCCCAGCGCGTCGACGCCGACGCCGACCGCCACCACCCCGACGGCCTCCGCGCCGGCGTCCGCATCGACCGCACCCGTCGGGACCGGCGGTCAGGGGAACGGCACCGGCAAGGGCAAGGGGAACGACAAGGGCGACAAGGGCGGCAAGGGGAAGGGCGGCGGGAAGGGCCCGAAGGGCGGCTGATCCCCGACCCCGGGCCCGCACACCGGCCGCCCGGGTGGATCGCCTACTGTGCTGGCGTTCCGAGCGAAGGAGACGGCATGCAGTACCGCGATCTGGGCCGCGCCGGCCTGCAGGTGTCCGACATCGGCTACGGCGCGTGGGGCATCGGCGGCGCGGGCGGCGGCTGGGTCGGCGCCGAGGACGACGAGTCGCTGCGCGCGCTCGAGCGCTTCATCGAGCTCGGCGGCACGTTCATCGACACGGCGCGCGGTTACGGCCGCAGCGAGGAGCTGGTCGGCCGCGTCCTCCGGGAGCACCGGGACGAGGGCCTGATCGTCGCGACGAAGGTGCCGCCGAAGAACGGCGAGTGGCCCGCGCGCGCCGGCGTGCCCGTCGAGGAGGCGTTCCCGGGCGACCACATTCGCGCGAGCCTCGAGACGAGTCTCAAGGCGAGCGGCCTCGACGCCTTCGACGTGGTGCAGTTCCACGTCTGGAGCGACGAGTGGGTCGGGAACGGCGACTGGCTGGAGACCGTCCAGGCGCTGAAGGAGGAGGGCAAGCTCCGCCACTTCGGCGTCTCGATCAACGACTACGAGCCGGAGAACGCCCTCGCGCTGATCCGGTCCGGCGCCGTCGAGACCGTGCAGGTGATCTACAACGTGTTCCACCAGCAGCCGGAGGAGCAGCTGCTCGCCGCCTGCCACGAGCACGGGGTCGGGGTGATCGTCCGCGTCGCGCTCGACGAGGGCGGCCTCACCGGGCGCATCACGAAGGACACGACGTTCGAGGAGGGCGACTTCCGCCGCACCTTCTTCCAGGGCGACCGCCCGGCGCAGGTCGAGCAGCACGTGCAGGCGCTCGCGGACGACCTCGGGATCGCCGTCGACGAGGTGCCTGACGTCGCGCTCCGGTACGTGCTGTCGCACCCGGCGGTCTCGACCGTCATCGCGGGCATGCGCACGGTCCGCAACGTGGAGCGGAACGCGGCCACGAGCGACCGTGACGCCCTCCCCCAGGCGACCGTCGCGCGGCTCAAGGCGCACCGCTGGGAGCGCAACTGGTACCGCGGCTGACGGTGGTGCTCGTCAGGTCCTGATGGACGCGACCGGGCAGACTGCAGCGATGGCGCACCGGACGTACGTGCTCATCGACGGCGAGAACCTCGACACGACGCTCGGCGTCTCGATCCTCCGGCACGCGCCGAAGTCGGGCGAGCGGCCGCGGTGGGAGCGGGTGATCGAGTTCGCGCGCACCCTCGGCTCGGACGACGTCGTCGCGCTCTTCTTCATCAACTCGACCTCCGGGAACACGCCCTGGCCGTTCGTCGCGGCGATCCAGAACGCCGGCTTCCGCGCCGTGCTGCTGAGCGGCACGGGCAACGAGAAGGTCGTCGACGTCGGCATCCAGCGCACGCTGGAGGCGCTGACGAAGCGCGACGGGGATGTGCTGCTCGGCTCCCACGACCGCGACTTCCTGCCACAGGTCGAGCAGCTGCTCGACTCCGGGCACGGCGTCGCGATGCTCGGCTTCCCGGAGATGATGAGCGGCGTCTACGCCGAGCTCGGCGTGCAGATCCACGACCTCGAGTACGACGTGAAGGCGTTCAACGTGCGCCTGCCGCGCATCCGCGTCATCCCGCTGGCGGAGTTCGACCCGGAGGACTTCCTCGACTGAGCGGTCCTGGGCGCTCGTCGGGTCGTCGTCAGCCCGGCGGGCGCGGCGCGCTCGTGCGCGCGTCGAGCTCCACGACGCGCTCGGCCTCGCGCCGCATCGCGGGGTCGACCATCCGCCCGTCGGGCAGGCGGGCGACGCCGCCCTCCGCCGTCGCCGCGAGCACCGCGTGAGCGAGCGCGACGGCCTCCTGCGCGGGGGCGAACGCTCGCTCGACCACCGCCAGCTGTCGCGGGTGAACGGCCATGCGCCCGACGAAGCCGAGCGCGGCGCCGGCGCGCGTGTCCGCCTCCAGGCCCGCCTCGTCGTCGAGCCGGGTCCAGGCGGAGAGCATCGGCGCCGGGAGCCCCGCGGCCGCCGCCGCGTAGACGAGGCCGACCCGGGCGAACTCGATCACGGGCGCACCCGAGCCGACGGCGCTGCGGAGGTCCGCCTCGCCCAGGCCGACCCGGGTCACGGCGGCCTGCGCAGCGATCGACCGGGCGTCGAGCACGCCGGCCGCGTCCTCGAGCAGCGCGGTGAGGGGCACGCCGGGCAGCGCTGCCGCCACCGCGTCGAGGCGGGCCGCGGAGGCCTTCGGCACCCGCACCTCGAAGGGCGTCGACACCGCCGCCAGCGCGTGGAGGTCGTCCGGCCCGTCGATGCGGACCTGCACGACCACGCCCGGGTGCGGCTCCGCGAGCGCGGCGACGACGGTCTCCCGCGCTGCGGCCTTCCGGTCCGGTGCGACGGCGTCCTCGAGGTCGAGCACGACGAGGTCGGCGCCCGAGGCGAACGCCTTCGCGAACCGGTCCGGCCGGTCGCCGGGCACGTACAGTCCGGTCAGCAGGGGGGTCACACGATCCCCCGCTCGCGCAGCGCGGCGACCTGCTCGGGAGTCAGGCCGACCTCCGCGAGCACCGCATCGGTGTCCGCCCCGTGCGCGCGCCCGGTCCAGCGCACCGCGCCCGGGGTGCCGGACATGCGGGACAGGACGTTCTGCATCCGGATCGGCCCGAGGTCCTCGTCGTCGATCGTGAGGACCGTGCCGATCGCCCGGTACTGCGGGTCGTCCACGACGCCGCGGACGTCGTAGACCGGCGCGACCGCGGCCTCGACGCGCTCGAACTCCCCCAGCACCTCGTCGAGGTCCCGATCGCCGATCCACCCCTGCACGGCGGCGTCGAGCTCGTCCGCGTGCTCGGCGCGGCTGTGCCCGGAGGCGAACCACGGCTCGGCGAGCACGTCCGCCCGGCCGACGAGCCGCATCACCCGCTCGGCGATCGACTGCGAGCTCGTCGACACGGCGACCCACGAGCCGTCCCGCGTCCGGTACACGTTCCGCGGCGCGTTGTTGACGGAGCGGTTGCCGGTGCGCGGCTGCACGAGCCCGAGCTGATCCCACGCCGTGATCTGGCCGCCGAGCAGCATGAGGATCGGCTCGATGATCGCGACGTCGATCACCTGTCCCTCGCCGTCCCGGTCGCGCGCGCGCAGCGCGCTGAGGATCGCGGTGCTCGTCGCGAGCGCGGCGACGCCGTCCGCGAGCCCGAACGGCGGCAGGGTCGGCGGGCCGTCCGGCTGCCCGGTCAGCGCCGCGAAGCCGCTCATCGCCTCGGCGAGACTCCCGAATCCCGGGCGCCGGGACGAGGGGCCGACCTGCCCGAACGCGGTGACCCGCGCGATGACGAGCCCGGGGTTCGCCGCGAGCAGGCGGTCCGGGCCGATGCCCCACCGCTCGAGCGTGCCGGGCCGGAAGTTCTCGATGAGCACGTCCGCGCCGCGCGCGAGCGTCTCGAGCAGGTCCGCGCCCTCCGGCTGCGAGAGGTCCGCGGTCACGGTGCGCTTGTTCCGGCCGAGCGTCTTCCACCACAGGTTCACGCCGTCCTTCGCGGGCCCGTGCCCGCGCGCGGCGTCCGGTCGCCGCGGATGCTCGACCTTGACGACGTCCGCGCCGGCGTCGCCGAGGAACGTCGCGGCGAGCGGTCCGGCGAAGAGCGTGGAGACGTCGAGGACCCGGAGGCCCGCGAGCGCGGGAGCCCGCCCGGTCATGCGGCGTCCCAGGCGATCCGGAAACCGATCGACGGGCTCCGGTCCACCCCGAGCCCGGGCAGGAGGAGCTTCAGCGTGAACCCCGGCGCCTGCACGCCGCCGTCGACGTACCAGTCCGAGCCCGTGATCCGGGTCTCGCTGCCGCCCTTCAGGACGCACCAGCGGGTGACGCCGTCGGTCCGCTCGCTCTCCGTCCAGTTCCAGACCGCGGGGACCCGCCGCTCGAGCCCGGGGCCGGCGGTCTGCCACTCGTGCTCGGTCGGCAGGCGGGCGCCGCACCAGGCGGCGTAGGCGCGGGCGTCCTCGAGCGAGACGCCGGTGACCGGCGCCGCCGGTTCCGTCGACCCGACCAGGAAGCGCTGCTCGACCGCGGGGCGGTAGCCGGTCGCGGACAGGAACGCCGCGAACTCCGCGACGCTCACCTCCCGCCGGGCGACGCGCGCCTTCCCGAGCCGCACGCGCACCGTCCGCTCCTGCGGGTCGTGCAGGCGCGGCGGCAGCGGCTTCCACTCCTCCACGTAGGGCGCCTCGTCGTCGATCCCGGTCTCGCGGCGGCGCCAGGTCTGCACGAGCTCGGGCTCGTCCTCGGCGACGGCCACCGCGTCCGGATCGGGCTGACCGGCCGTGCGGTGCGGCGGGTGCGCGAGGACGGACCGCCGGGCGGGGAACGTCGCGTCCGTGCCGCCCGGGTCCGCGGCCTGCTCGGCGAGCAGCGGCGCGAGCCAGGCGGGCTCGCCGGCCGGGGCGAACAGGCCGAGCACGCCGTGCGCCGGGACGGTCTGCTCCGCACCGGCCTCGCGGCCCGCGGTCACGTCGACGAGTCGCCCGGCCGGCGGCTGCGCGAGCACGCGTCCGGTCCAGTCGGTGTCGCCGCGGTTCACCACGGTCCACAGGACGCCGTCGGCGTGCTCCCACCGGGACGCGAAGACGCCGGCGGCGATCGCCGCGTCGGACGCGCCGTCGAGCGGGGTCCACGCCCCCTCGAGCAGGATCCGGGAGGCGGCGCGCTGCACCCGCAGCACGCGGCGGAGGGTCGCGGCGTCGCGGTCGTTCCAGCCGACCCAGACGCCGAACACGGTGTCCCAGACGAGCACGCCCGTCCCGTTCATCCAGGCGGACTGCACCTCCTCCGCGTGGTCGCGGTTCCAGCGCCGCGTCGCGTGGAGCATGTGGCGGCGCTCGTACCAGTGCGCGCGCAGCACTCCGGGCGCCCGACTGTCGGCGAACCACTGCGCCCAGCTCAGCTGGTGATCCGGGACGCGCTGGTTCGGCACCCGGGACTCGCCCTCGAGCAGCAGCGGCGGATCCGCCTCGGTCGCCGCGCGGACCAGCGCGTCGTCGGCCTGCTTCAGCGTGTCGAGGAACACGCCGTCCGCGCCGACCTCGGTCGCGAGCGCGCGGAGCTCCTCCGCGTCGCTCCGCCCCGTGCGCCGGGTGCCGGTGTCCCACGGGTTGTAGTCGACGAAGACCAGCAGTCCGGCGTCCCGGAACGCGGTGACGAGGTCCGCGAGCCCGGGCACGTCGCGGTAGAAGTCCCACTGGTTCCGGTCGTCGATGCCGATGACCGGGTACGCGTGCCAGAGCACGAGCCCGTCCAACCCGCCGGTCCGCGCCATCGCGGCGAGCAGCCGCTCCGGGGTGAAGCGCCCCGCGGCGCGGTCGAAGAGCCGCTCGTCCCACAGCCAGACGAGCGCCACGGCGAAGGCCGTGGAGGCGCGGCGCCCGCGATCGGTCCGGTAGAGGGCGTCGTCCGGGTGCAGGCGCGCTCGGGCGGCGTCCCGCCACGCGGCCAGGTCGGCGCGCCAGCGCGGCCAGTCGGCGGGGTCGTCCGGGGCCGCGAACACCTTCGCGATGTCGCCCTGCTCCGGGTCGAGCACGCCGGCCGGCGGCAGCACGGTCGGCAGGTCGATCGGCCTCGGCCGGAGCGGGTCGAGCAGCGGCACCGGGGCCTCGTCGACGTCGACGATCGGCTCAGCCACGGGAGGCCGATCGCTGCGGCACGAGCGCGAGCGTGCGGTCGGCGAGCGCGGAGAGCCGGGCGCCGTCCTCGCCGGGCACGCTCGTCGCGAGCCGGTCGTGGATCGGGTCCGCGAACGACGGCGGCACGGCTCCGAGGCCGCCGAGCGCACCGACGATCGCGCCCGCGGTCGCACCGACGGAGTCCGTGTCCCATCCGCACTCGACCGCGAGACCGGTGGTGCGGGCGAAGTCGCCGTCGCCGCGGGCGACCGCGAAGGCGAGCAGCGCGGCGTTGTTCAGCACGTGCACCCAGTGGAGGTCGCCGTAGCGCTCGTGGAGGGCGTCCAGTCCGGCGTCGTCGCTCCCCGCGGCCTCGGCGGTCGCGAGTCCGAATCGGACGGCCGCGGCGTAGCGGCTCTCGGGCGGCACGACCTCGAGGCCCGCTTCCAGCACGGCCCGCGGATCGTCGAGCACGACGGCGGCGGACGCGCACGCGGCGGCGAAGAGCGCGCCGAAGAGGCCGTTCCGCCGGTGGCTGAGCCGAGCGTCCGCCCAGGCGAGTCGCGCCGCGGCGGTCCGGTCGCCCGGCCGAGCCCAGCCGTAGACGTCGGTCCGGATCTGCGCGCCGATCCAGTCGGTGAAGGGGTTGCCGACGACGGCGGCTTCATCGGGCTCGCCGCCGTCGAGCAGGTTCCGGTACGCGATCCGCTCGGCGGTGAAGACGCGGCCGCCGGGCAGCTCGTTCAGCCAGCGGGTCGCGACGTCGTCCGTCGTCGGATCGCCGTCGGTCTGCTCGAGCAGGTGGAGGACGATGAGCGGGAAGTTGAGGTCGTCGTCCTCCGGCATCCCGTCGATCCGTTCCGCGAGGCTCGTCGGGCGGCTCCGCCGGTTCCACGGCCACCGCTCGGCGATCGCGTCCGGCAGTCCGACCGCCGTGAAGTACGCGCGGACCGGGAGGTTGCCGGTCGCCTCGGCGATCGCGGCGATGCCCTCCCGCGGCAGCTTCTCCACGGGCTTGCCGAGCAGGCAGCCGGCGGCACGGCCGAGCCAGGCGCCGTGCACGCGGTCGGCGAGGTCGTCGCCGACCGGCAGGAGCGGCAGGTCCGGGATCGCGTCGAGCCCGTCCGGCTCTGCGGCGAGCAGCGCGAGATCGCGCGGCAAGGCGTCGAGGTCGTCGAGCAGGGTGCGGGCGAGCCGGCGCTGATCGGGTGTCCCGGGCGTGCCGGCGCCCTCCCGGTCGGGCCGGTCGTCGCGTCCGGCGGCGATCCAGCGCCGCCGGACCGCCTCGACGTCGGCACCGTCGCGTGCCGCGGCGTCGAGCGCATGCGGGACGAGGTCCTCGGGTCGCGCCCAGGTCAGTCGGAACGTCACGGGGCCGCCGTGAGGGCAGAGGCGGCCAGGTCGCGGCGCGCGGCCGCACGGGCGGCGGCGCGCTCGCCGTCGGCGGCCCAGACGTCGCGCGCGACGGCGGCCATCGTCCGCCCGGGCCGCTCCAGGTCGATGCGGCTCGCCTCCCCGATCCGCTGCACCCACTCCGCGTCCACCGAGCGGCGCCCGCCGAGCGCACCGGCGATCGACCCCGCCATCACGGCGATGGAGTCGGAGTCGCGCCCGTAGTTGACGGCGCCGAGCACGGCGGCGCGGTGGTCGCCGCTCGCCGCGAGCAGCATCCCGAGCGCGACCGGCAGCTCCTCGATCGACTTCGTGCGGTTCGGGAGGCGCGCGTCGCGGGCGGGCGACCGGTAGGTCTCCCCCACGGTGTCGAACGGCCGGACCGCGTCGCGGATCGCGTCGATCGCGCCCATCGGGTCCCGGTGCCGCGCGGCGACGGTCGCCACCGCGTCGATCGCGTCGCGCGTGCCGTCCTTCGCGAGCCGCAGCGCGGTGTCGACCACGTCCTGCACGCCCGCGCCCGGCCGCATCGCCTCGGCGACGGCCGCCGCGAAGACCCCGGCGGCCTCGCGGCCGTAGCTGGACTGGTGCGCCCCGGCGATGTCGACGCCCTCCGCGTACGCGGTGTCCGGGTCGCCGGCGTTCACGACGCCGACGGGCGGCATGATCATCGCCGCGCCGCAGTTGACGATGTTCCCCACCCCGGCCTCCCTCGGGTCGACGTGCCCGTAGTGGAGGCGCGCCACGAGCCACTTCTCTGCGAGGAAGAGCCGCTGCAGCAGGATCGTCTCGGTCTCGAGCTCCGGGATCCAGCGCCGCTCGCCGATCAGTCGCGGCACGAGGTGGTCGGCGACGTCGAACGCCGTGAGGTGACGCCGGACCTCGTCGTAGACCTCGACGAGCGCGACGGTGAGCAGGGTGTCGTCGGTGACGTGCCCGTCGCCCTTGTGGTACGGCGCGATCGGCCTGGCGGTGCGCCAGTCCGCGTTGAACGGACCGACGATCCCCTCGATCGGGCCGCCGTAGCGCGCACGGATCGCCTCCGGGGTGTTCCCCTCGGCCGCGCCGCCGAGCGCGTCCCCGACCGCCGCGCCCGCGAGCGCGGCGATCGCCTTGTCCTCGAACAGGTCCATGGACTCCCCCTCCGACGTCACTTGTTCACCGACTGCCACCCGGCCGTGAGCTGCGACTTCAGCTGATCGGTCGTGATGCTGCCGGCGAAGTACTTCTGCAGCAGCGGCGTCGCGTACTGGTCCTTCCACTGCGGGTAGTTCGTCGCGGTCTGGAACGGCGCCGCGGTGAGGCCCTTGCCGCTCGCGATCGTCTGCTCCCAGCCGTCCTTGCCGCCCGTCTCCTTCAGCACCTCCTGCTGCGCGGGCTCGGAGGCCGGGATCAGCCAGTCGCCCTGCGCCAGCGCGGCCTGGTTCGTCGCGCTCATGAAGTAGTCGATGAACTGCGCGGCCTGCTGCTGCGCCTTGCTCGTCGCGGAGACGGACATCGTCTGCGGATCGGCCGCCTGCGCCGTGCCGGCGGAGCCCGCGAGCGGCGGCAGGACGTCCCACTCGAAGCCCTTCGGCCCGGACTGCGTGATCTGCTGGGCGACGTAGTTGCCGCCGACGTACATCGCGTACTTGCCGCCGAAGAACCCCGGCAGCGCGTCCGAGCCCGACTGGGTGATGGAGGTCGGCGCGATGCTGCGGTCGGTCCGGGCCATCGCCTGGATCGTCTCCGGCACCTTCAGCTCGTTCGCGCCGATCTGGATCTGCGCGTCCTTGCCCGTGCCGGTGAACCAGGTGCCGCCGTAGTTGAGGGAGGTGCTGAGCACGGTGGCGGCGGGCTGCGAGAGCCCCCACCCGACCCCGTACTTCCCGTTCTTCGTCAGCTGCTTCGCGATCGACCGGAACCGGTCCCAGGTCATCGAGTCGCCCGTCGGCATCGAGACGCCCGCATCGGCGAAGGCCTTCTTGTTCGCGAAGACGACGTAGGTCTGCAGCAGCGTCGGCGCGGCGACGATCTTGCCGTTCACCGTCACCGCCTTCCAGATGCCCGCCGGGACCGCCTGCTGCACGGAGGAGGACAGGTACGGCTTGAGATCGGCGAGGTAGCCCTGCTCGGCGAAGCCGGTGATGTCCGCGGCCTCGTCGTGGATGATGTCCGGCGCCGTGCCGCCCTGGAACTGCGTCACGAGCTGGTCGTGCACGTTGTCCCAGCTGCCCTGCCGCAGGTCGATCTGGATGTCCGGGTGGCTCGCGTTCCAGCTGGTGACGATCTTCTTCACCGCCGCGATGGTCGTGGCCTGGAACGCGAGGCTCTGGAACGTCAGCGTGACCTTCTTGCCGCTCGACGCCTGCGGGGTGCTGCCGCCGCTGTTGAACGCGCAGGCGGAGAGCAGGCCCGCGGACGCGGCGAGCACGGCGCCGCCGAGCACGGTGCGGCGGGCGACGGGGGTGGTGCGGATGGACATGCGGTGTCTCCTTCGACAGGGGGTGGGAACGGCGGGCGTCAGCCCTTGACGGCGCCGGAGAGAAGGCCGGAGGTGAGCCGGCGCTGGATCAGGACGAAGAACAGGAGGCTCGGCAGCGTCGCGAGCAGCGCGCCCGCGGCGAGCTGGCCGAGCTGCACCTGCCCTTCCGACCCGACGAAGCGGGCGAGGGACAGCGGCAGCGTCTGCAGCGCCGGGTTCTGGATCAGCACCAGGGCGAAGAAGAACTCGTTCCACGCCGAGATGAAGGTGAACAGGCTGGTCGCGACGAGGCCGGGGCCGAGCAGCGGCAGCACGATCGACACGAGGACGCGCAGTCGGCCGGCGCCGTCGGTCGCGCCGGCCTCCTCGAGGTCGACGGGGATGGAGGCGACGTGCCCCTGCAGCATCCAGAGCGTGAACGGCAGCGACCAGACCGTGTACACGAGCACGAGCCCGACGAGGCTGTCGACCAGGCCGACCTGCTTGAGCACGAGGAACAGCGGGATGATCACGAGGATGAAGGGGAAGACCTGGCTGAGCAGGATCCAGCCCGTCGCCGCGCTGCGGATGCGGCTCCGGAACCGGGCGAGCGCGTAGGCCGCCGGCAGGGAGATCACCGTCACGACGATCGTCGTCGACACGGCGACGATCACGCTGTTGAGCCCCGACTGCAGCAGGTTCGCCTGCTGGATCGCCTGACCGAAGTTGGAGAGGTCGAGGCTCTGCGGCAGCAGCGTCGGGTTCGGTGCGAGCAGCTCCCGGGACGACTTGAACGACGTCGTCAGCAGGAACAGCAGCGGGAACCCGAGGAACACGACGTACGCCGCGAGCGCCACGTACTGCAGCGGGCGGACGACGCGGTTGCGGCGTCGGATGGAGGGGGTGCGGCGCCTGGCCGTCCCCGCGGTGACTGCGGTCATGCGCGCTTCGCTCTTGCCTGGGCACGGAGGTACAGGACGAGGAACACCGAGATGATGACGACCATCACGTTGCCCATCGCCGCCGCGCTGCCGAAGTCGCCGTAGCGGAACGCCTCGTTGTAGGCGAACAGCATCGGGAGCATCGTCTGGCCGCCGGGCCCACCGGCGGTCAGCACGTAGACGAGCGCGAACGAGTTGAAGTTCCAGATCAGATCGAGCGTCGTGATCGCGATGATCACCGGCTGCAGCCCGGGCAGCGTCACGTGGAGGAAGCGCTGCCAGGTGCCCGCCCCGTCGATCTCCGCCGCCTCGTGCAGCTCGCCGGAGATGTTCTGCAGACCGGCGAGGAGGGTGATGGTCGTCTGCGGCATGCCCGACCAGACCCCGACGACGATCACCGTCGGCAGCGCGATCGCGAAGCTGCCGAGCCAGTTGATGTCGCTCGGCAGCCCGAGGAAGCCGAGGATCTGGTTCACGGGGCCGTAATCGGGGTTCAGGATCAGCCGCCACATGATCGCGATGGTCACGGGCGGGATCGCCCAGGGCACCAGGGCCAGGGTGCGGGCGAGCCAGCGGCCGCGCAGCTTCAGGTTCAGCAGCAGCGCCAGCCCGAGCGCGGCGAGGAACTGGAGCAGGGTCACGGAGATCGCCCAGACCGCGCCGATGCGGAACGAGCTCCAGAAGAGGCTGTTGCCGAGCAGGTCGACGTAGTTCTGCAGGCCGTTGAAGGAGACGACCTGGTTCAGGCCCGCTTGCGCGTTCGTGAAGCCGAGCGCGATGCCCTGCACGAGCGGGTACACCGACAGCAGCGCGACCGGGATCAGCGCCGGCAGCAGCAGGAGCCAGGTCTCCCGTGCCTGGGCGCGGCGCTGTCGACTGCGCTTGGGCCGCTGCGGACCCGGCTTGCGCTGCGCGGTGTCCGCGAGCGGCGCCTCGGTGACGGCGGTCATGCGGCTCCTCCGCTGGACGCCCGGACGCGCAGGGTCGGTTCGACGACGACGCGCTCGGGCGGCCCGTCGAAGCCGCCGAGCCGGCGGAGCAGCAGCTGCGCGGCCCGCCGCGCGCGCTCGATCGAGCCGAGGTCGACGCTCGTGAGCGCCGGACGCGTCATCCCGGCGAGGTCGGTGTCGTCCATGCCGACGACCGCGACGTCCTCCGGGACGCGCAGCCCGCGCTCGCGCAGCACGTTCAGCGCGGCGACGCCGAGCAGGTCGTTCGCGCAGAGGATCGCGTCCGGGACGCACTGGTCGAGCACCCGCCGGGCCGCGGGCAGGCCCGCTTCGTAGGTGAAGTCGTCCGCGACGACCTGCAGCTCCTGATGCGTGACGAGGCCGAGGGCGTCGCAGCCGCGCACGTAGCCGGCGAGGCGCGCCGCGCCCGGCACGGTGTCGACGGGGCCGTTGACGAAGGCGATGCGGCGACGGCCCTGCGCCACGAGGTGCTCGAGCGCGAGCCGCACGCCCGTCATCGAGTCCGCGCGCACGCTGTCGACCGGCACGTCGTCGGGGACCGAGCCGATCACGACGATGGGGTGGCGGCGCCCGCGGAGCCGCTCGACGACCCGCTCGTCGACCTGCAGCGGGCTGAGGATCAGGCCGTCGACGAAGGATCCGTCGAGGTCGGTGAGCAGACCGAGCGGCCCGTCGGCGCCCTGCCCGGTGGAGGCGAGCAGCAGGCGGAAGCCGCCCTCCTGCACCTCCTCGGTGATGGTCCGCGTCATCGCGGTGTAGACGGGGTTCCCGAGATCCGCGACCGCGAAGGCGATCTGCTCGGTGCGGCCGACGCGCAGACGGCGGGCCGAGGCGTCGGGCGCGTAGCCGAGCGCGGCGGCGGAGGCCTGCACCCGCTCGGTGATCGCCGGCGATGCGGGCAGCCCGTTGAGCACCCGCGACACGGATGCCACGGACACCCCCGCGTGCTGCGCCACCAGGGCGATGGTCGACTTCTTCGTCATGCTGCCTCGTAATCGATTACAAGAACGATTACAGCGACCGTACGCGGCGCGCTCCATTCGCGCAACACCACCGGGCCCGATTCCGCTTCCCTCGCCCTCGCTGGTCGAGGTGCGAGCGAAACGAGCCTCGAGACCACCCCGAGGGTCCACACTCGACGAGACGATCGAGGAGGACCGATGGCGCTCGTCACCTGCGGGTTCCGCTCCGAGGTGCTCGGCATCGACACCTCGATGACCGCGGTGCTGCCGCTCGGCGCGGACCGCGCCGCTCCCCCGGCGCTGCTCTACCTCCTGCACGGCGCGGGCGGGGACCACACCTCCTGGCTGCAGGGCGCCCCGATCGCGCGCCTGGCGGAGGAGGCGGGTCTCGCGGTCGTGATGCCTTCCGGCGGGCACGGCTACTGGACCGACCAGGTTCGCGGTCCGCGCTGGTGGACCTTCGTCGCGGACGAGCTGCCCACCATCGTGCGCGACCTGTTCGCCCTCGACCCGCCGCGCGAGCGCACGTTCGCCGCCGGCCTCTCCCGCGGCGGGTACGGCGCGCTGAAGCTCGGTCTCCGTCGGCCCGAGCGCTTCGCGGCGGTCGCCGGGCTGTCGGCCAAGGTCGACATCGCGAACGAGGACTGGTCGGAGCCCTGGCGGCAGGACGTGTTCGGGAGCGCCGAACGCGCCCGGCAGGAGGGCGACGACCTCCTCACCCTGCTCGCCGCCGTCGATCCGGGGGCCTGCCCGCGGCTGCTGCTCTCCTGCGGCACCGCCGACCGGCTGTACGGGGAGAACCTCCGGTTCCGCGACGCCGCGCTCGAACGCGACCTGCCGGTCGACTGGACCGAGGGGCCGGGAGGGCACGACTGGGAGGTCTGGGACCGCGACATCCGGCCTGTCGTCACCCGGTTTGCCGAGCTCGCCCGCGAGACCTGAGGACGTCGAGCAGGGTGCCTTCGCGGCGGTGAGGGCGCAGAGTGAGCCGGTGGGCACGCCGCGGGACCCGGATGCGGAGGGGCTCGACGCCCTGCGCCGCCGGCTCTACCGTCCCGGCTCCACCGAGTCGGACCTGCGCCGCTACCTCGCGGAGCGCTCGGCCATCGCACCGGAGCCGGCGCCTCAGTCGGTGCCGGCACTCCCCCACGCGCCGCGTCGCCGGTTCGTGCCCGTCGCGGCGCTGAGCGCCGTGGTCGCGGTCGCCCTCGCCGTCTCCCTGAGCCAGCTGCACGCACTGCGAGCGCCTGCGCGGAGTGCCGCCACGGCGTCGCCCGTCCCGGTGCTCGTGCAGGACATCGGCGACGGGACCACCCTGACCGTCCCGCAGCGCGCGTCGATCCGGACGGCGACGACGCCGATCGCCATCGACGGCACCGCGGTCGTCGGGCAGCGGTTCGAGGGCAGCGGCAACGCGATGCTGGTGGTCGACCCGCCGAGGCGTGCGATGCACGGCGGCGTCGCGACCGTGCTCCTCACGTCGATCGGGCCCGTCCCGGTCTCCTGGCGCGCCCTGTCGCTGGTGTACCTCGGGCAGTGGACCGCCGTGCCCGTCGTGCTGGCGCGCGGCAGCTCCGCCGAGCCGCCCGGCGTGGGCGCACCGCGGACGTTCCGCTACCGCGACGCGCCGCCGACCCGGATCGCGGTGATCGCGCCGGCCGGCGTCCGCTGGTCGGTGCTCGTCGGCGTCACCGGACCGGAGCACGCGCTGCACTGAGCGCGGGGCGAAGCCGCATCCCAGCCCGGCCCGCCCGGACTGGGGATGGAGCACCTGATCGCGACCTGAATAGCGTTGACGCACCCGACGACCCACCCGGAGCATCCATGGCCGACATCCGCCGCTTCCCGTTCACGCTGCACCTGCGCTCGAACCCGACGAACTACGTCATCCACACCCGCAAGGGGGCGCTCGCGCACCGCGGAGCCGGGGCCGCGTTCTTCTTCCGCCCGCTCAACGCGGCGATCAGCGAGGTGCCGATCGCCGAGTCGGAGCTGTCGATGCTGTTCCGCGCCCGGACGGTCGACTTCCAGGAGGTGTCGGTCCAGGCGACGGTCACCTACCGCTTCGGCGACCCGGCGGTCGCGGCGGAGCGCATCGACTTCTCCATCGACCCGTACCGCGGGCAGTGGATCGGCAAGCCGCTCGAGCAGGTCGGCACGCGCATCACGGAGCTCGCGCAGCAGTACGCCGTCGAGCACATCTCGACCGTCCCGCTCGTCGAGCTGCTCAGCACCGGGGTGCCGATCGTCCGCAGCACGACCGCCGCCGGGCTCGCCGCCGACGCGCGCCTCGCGGAGACCTCCGTCATCGTCATCGCGGTCCGCATCGTCAGCATCCGCCCGCAGCCGGACCTGGAGAAGGCGCTCGAGACGCCCGTCCGCGAGCAGGTGCAGCAGCAGGCGGACGCCGCGAGCTACGAGCGCCGCGCGCTCGCCGTCGAGCGCGAACGCACCATCGCCGAGAACGAGCTGCAGTCGAAGATCGAGCTCGCGACCCGGGAGCAGCACCTGGTGCAGCAGGAGGGCGCGAACGCGCAGCGGCGGGCGACCGAGGAGGCCGCGACCGCGCGCATCACGGCGACCTCGGTCGCGGAGCGGGACCGGATCCGGACCGAGTCGGAGGCGGCGCGCACCCGCGAGCTCGGCACCGCCCGCGCGGAGGCGGAGACGGCGCGGCTCGGCTCCTACGCCGGCGTCGACCCGGCGCTGCTGACCGCGCTCGCGATGAACGCCCTCGCCGAGCACCTCCCCGCCATCGGCACCTTGAACCTGACGCCGGACGTGCTGACGCAGGCGCTGACGAAGCTCGGCGCCGCTCCCGCGGCGGCGCCCGCGCCGGCTCCCTCGAGGGACTGACGCGGTGGCGCTCGCGCCGCGGATCGTCGTCGTCCACCGCAGGTCGGAGCTCGACGAGCTGATCGACCGGCACGCGACGTACGGGCAGGCGGAGTTCTTCCTCCGCTCCCGCGGCCGGAGCATCGCGGAGCTGCAGTCGCGCCACGACGCCGTCGAGGCGGCGCGGACCGCGGTGGAGGACGCCGTCCCGGACGGCTTCCGGCGGGCGACGGTCGAGCGCTCCGAGCTCGACCGCTACCTGTTCGCACCGGAGGACGTGATCGTCGCCGTCGGCCAGGACGGCCTCGTCGCGAACGCCGCGAAGTACCTGCACGGGCAGCCGGTGCTCGGCATCGACCCCGAGCCCGGCATCAACGCGGGCGTGCTCGTCCCGTTCTCCCCGGCGGAGGCGCACGCGCAGATGCTCGCGATCGCCCGCGGCCGGGCCGCGGTCTCGGAGCGCACGATGGTGGAGGCCCGGCTCGACGACGGCCAGTCCCTCGTCGCGCTGAACGACGTCTACATCGGCAGTCCGGGCCACCAGTCCGCGCGGTGGACGCTGAGCGACCCCGGCCGCGGCGACGAACGGCAGTCCTGCTCCGGCCTGATCGCCGGGACCGGGACCGGCAGCACCGGCTGGATCTCCTCCATCGCCTCCGACCGCCGGCTCGCGGACCGGCTCCCGGCGCCGGAGTCGCACGACATCGCCTGGTTCGTCCGGGAGGCGTGGCCGTCCCGATCGACGGGCACCGCGCTCAGCTGGGGCGTCGTCACCGGCGAGCGGCCGCTGACGATCACCGCGCAGTCCGACCTGCTCGTCGCGTTCGGCGACGGGATCGAGCGGGACCGGCTGTCGATCGGTTTCGGGCAGCGCCTGACCGTCGCGCCCGCGTCGGCCCGGCTCCGCCTGGTGGTCCGCTCGCGCTGAGCGGGCCGGGCTCGATCCGTGACGGGGCCGGATCGGCCGCCGGTCACGGATCGAGCGCCGGAGGGTCAGTCGGGGACGACGACCGCCCGTCCGCGCAGGGACCCGGCGTGCAGCTTCTCGTACGCGCGCGGAGCGTCCGCGAGCGAGAACTGCTCGATCTCGACGGTGATCTGACCGCGGCGCGCCAGGTCGAGCACCTCGATCAGCTCGCTGCGGCTCCCCCAGTAGGGCATGCGCAGCGCCGCGTCGAAGGGCACGGAGCCGAACGCGACCGGGACGCTCCCGCCGCCGATGCCGACGATCGTCACGTCCGCTTCGACGGCGGCGCTCGCGACGGCGATCTCCATTGTCGGCTGCACGCCGACGAAGTCGAACACCGCGTCCGCGCCGAGGCCGCCCGTCAGGTCCCGGATCCGGCCCGTCGCCTCCTTGTTCGACAGCACGGTCTCGTCGGCGCCGACCTCCGACGCCAGCTCGAGCTTCTCCTCGTTCACGTCGACGGCGATCACCCGGGCGCCGGAGATCGCCTTGAGGATCTGGATGCCGACGTGCCCGAGGCCTCCGGTGCCCAGCACGACCGCGGTCGCCCCGGCCCCGAGCTTCGGCAGGGACTGCTTGATTGCGTGGTACGGCGTGAGGCCGGCGTCCGTCAGCGACACGTTCTTCACGGGGTCGAGGCCGTCCAGGGGGACGACGTGCCGCTCGGAGTCGACCAGCATGTACTCCGCCATCGCACCGGGCGCACCGAGTCCGGGCGGGCGGATGCCCTCCGCGGCGGCGTTGGTGCAGTAGTTCTCCTTGCCCTGGGCGCAGTTGTGGCAGCGACCGCAGCCCCACGGCCCGTACACCGCCACCGCGTCCCCGACCGCGACGTGCTCGACGCCCTGGCCGACCGCGGCGACCACCCCGGCCCCCTCGTGCCCGAGGGTCAGCGGAAACCCGTAGTCGTACGCCTCCGCGGGCAGCGACATCACGAACTCGTCCGAGTGGCACGCGCCCGCGGCCGTCACCTTGAGCAGCAGCTGCCCCGGCCCCGGCTCCGGCTCATCGATCTCGACGACCTCCGGCCGTGCTCCGATCGCTCGATACTGCAGCGCCTTCATAGGGCGTCTCCTTCCGTCGCGTCCTCCGACGGTAGGCCTCGGACCTGATCGCCGGTCCGCTTCCCGGATCAGGACGGATTCGCGACACGCCGCACCCGCGGCCGCACCGGACGGCGTGTCGCCGAATCCGTCCTGATCCGCGTAACGAGCGCGCGCGGATCGGCCGGGGCGGGCGGGGGTTCGATCCGCCCACCCGCCCCGGGGTCGGGTCAGGCGCGCTGCGAGGCGACGGGCGGCACCGGGTCGCCCTCGATCGCCTCCGCGCCCTCGAGCAGCGCCGGCGCTGCAGCGAGCACCTGCGGCCGCGTCACGGCGAGCACGATCGTGTAGACCACGCCGACCGCGATCAGCAGGATCGACAGCAGCGGCATCAGGTCGAACGCGCCGCCCTGCCCCGGCCGCAGGTTGCCCCACACGGGGATCAGGAGGACGAGCATCCCGATGATCGGCACCACGATCCACAGCACCGGGTTCTTCGCGACGCCGTTGCGGCGCAGTTTGAAGAACTCCACGATCAGCGCGAGGTTCGTCACGAAGTACATGACGACGACGCCGAAGATGCCGAGGGTCGGCAGCACGCTGCCCGCGTCGCCCGGGTCCGCGAACTGCATCACGCAGCCGAGCACCAGGCTCGGGACGACGAACGCGACCGCGGCGACCCACGGCGTGCCGAAGCGCGGGTGCAGCCGGTCGAGCGCCGCCGGCCACAGCCGCCCGCGCGCCCCGGCGAACAGCACGCGCGCGGTCTGCGTGTTCGCGGAGATGTAGGACGACGTGAGGCTGACGAGGAACACCGCGACCAGGAACGGCACCGCGAAGGAGCTCGACACGTGGAGGAACCGGACGGTCGCCGTGGCGAAGGGGTTCGGGTCCTTCGCGAACTCCGCGACCTTGCTCACGCCGAACGCGGACACGACCGCGTAGGAGCCGAGGACGTAGAGGAAGCCGCTGATCAGCACCGAGCCGACGAGCCCGATGGGGACGTTCCGGCGCGGGTTGTCGGTCTCCTCCGCCAGCGGCGCGGAGGCCTCGAAGCCGCCGAACGCGACGACCGCGAGGCCGAAGGTGATGAACACGTTCGTCGCCTCGGTGCCGGTCGGCCAGGTGAACGGCGCCGCGGAGAGGCCCTCCGCCCCGCCCTGCAGCACGACGGCGAGGCTGATGACGACGATTACGGCGACCTCGATGAGGTACAGCACGACGGTGACGCGCACGCCGAACTGGAGGCCGACGATCACCGGCACGGTGACGATCACCCCGTACGCCAGCGTGATGCCGACGGTAAGGAGGTTCGTCCCGACCCCGGTCGCCGTGATGCCGAACACGTTCGCGACGATGTACTGGCCCGCGAAGATGTACAGGCCGCCGAAGGTCACCATGTAGCCGACGATCGTGATGACGCCGATCGCCGTCGCCACCCGCACGCCGAGCGCGCGGCTGATGTACGTGACGAAGGAGCCGGCGCTCGGGTAGACGCTCGAGAACTGCGCCAGGCTCAGCGCGGTCGCGAGCATCCCGACCATCGAGATCAGGAACACGAGCGGCACGGACGGCCCGGCGAGGGACGCCATCACCGCGGTGGTGAAGAACAGGTTGAACGCGGGCGCGATCTGCGCGACGCCGGGCATCAGCACGCCGAGCGCGCCGAGCTTCTTGGTGGGCTCCGGCGAATCCGGCCGGACGGTGGTGGTGCTCATCGGGCATCTCCTTCGATGCGGTCGAGGAACGAGACGAAGGCGGTGTTGAACGCGTCGGGGTGCTCCCAGACGCAGCCGTGACCGCCGGGGGTGGTGGCCCACTCGGAGCCGGGGACAAGCTCGTGCAGCTCGTGCGACAGGGACGTCGGGATAAGGAGGTCCTCCTCCCCCGCCAGCACGAGCGACGGCACAGAGAGCGAGCCGATCCGGTCCGTCGTGTCGTGCTGCTGGATGACGGCGAGCTGGGCGAGGTAGGCCGGGATGGGCATGTTCATGTACTTCATGCCCGCCTCGAACTCGGCGAGCTCGTCGCCACGGGTGCGGAAGAAGTCCTGCGTGAACGCCCACAGCGTGACGTCGCGCATCACCGTCGGCACGCCCATGACGGGCGCGATGGTCTCCCAGAACGCGAACATGCGGGAGCAGAAGGGGCCGGGTGCGGCGTAGGTGCACGCCATCGTCACGGACTTCAGGTCGCCGGGGTGCTTGAGCGCGTACTCCTGCACGATCATCCCGCCCATGGAGACGCCCATGAGGTGGAAGTCCGTGATGCCGAGCTCGTCGACGAGCGCCTTGGCGTCGTCGGCGAGCAGCTCGGACGTGTACGGGCCGGCGGGCTTCGACGTGGCGCCGACGCCGCGGTTGTCGAAGGTGAGGACGCGGTAGCCCGCTTCGAGGAGGGCGGGGGTCTGGTAGGCCCAGGTCTCCTTCTCGTCGGCGAGGCCGTTGACGAGGACGACGGTGCGGTCGCCCTCGCCTTCGAGTGTGTAGGCGATGTCGATGCCGTTGACGGACGCGGTGGGCATCAGGCTCCTTCGGTGGGGGGCGGTTCGGCGGTGGTGGCGGGGGTGGTGCTGGCAGGGCTGGTCGTGCTGGCGGTGGTGCGGTCGTGGAGGTCGTTCAGCAGCTCTTCGGTGAGCGCGAAGTGCTCGCGGGCGAGCTGCGCGGCCCGGTCGGGGTCGCGGTCGAGCACGGCGGCGGCGAGCACGGCGTGCTGCTCGACGGCGCGGCGGCGGACGTCCTCGCTGAAGGGCTCGCCGTGGAACCCGAGGCCGACCTCGTGCTGCAGGCGCATGCTCAGCTCGGCGAGCTGCCGGTTGTGCGTGGCGGCGGCGATCGACTGGTGCACCTCGAGGTCCGCGAGGCGCGAGGCGTTCCGGTCCGTTCCTGCAGCGCCGTAGGCCTCGACGGCGAGGCGGATCCGCTCCTCGTCCTCCGGCACGATCCGCTGCGCCGCGGTCCGGGCGATCTGCTGCTCGACGAGGGAGCGGAAGTCGAGCGTCTCCTGGAGCGTGCCCCAGCTCTCGCCGAGGGCGCGGCGGACGCCGGAGTCGGAGGCCGGGCCCCACTGCGAGACGACGAACGTGCCGCCGGCCCGCCCGCGCTGCACGCGGACGTAGCCGAGTGCGGCGAGGCGGGAGATCGCCTCCCGGACCGTCGTCTGGCTGACCTCGAGCATCGCGGCGAGCTCCGGGAGGCTCGGCAGCTTCTGGCCGACGACGAACTGCCCGAGCGCGAACGCGGTGATGAACCGGTCCGCGATCCGCGCCGCAGCGGTCTCGGCTATGAGGGGGCGGAGCGCGGCGACCTCCGCTCGGCGGCTGTCGCTCATGCGCGCTCCTCCCCCAGGTAGTCGGCGAGGAAGCGCGCGAGGGTGCGTGCGCCGTCGACGACGCTCGCCAGCTCGACGGCCTCGTCGACCCCGTGCATGTTCTGGACCCGCGGCCCGTAGGCGAGCGCCGGGATGCCCGCCTGGTTGACGTAGTAGCGCGCGTCCGTGGTCGCGCCGATCGACACCGAGGGCGTCGTGCTGCCGTGCGCGGCCTCGTGCGCCGCGGCGAAGCGCCGCACGAACGGGTCGTCGGGGTCCTGCGCGTACCGCTCGGCGCGGTAGCCGTTCAGCCGCAGGGTCGGCGGGTGCTCGCCGAGCCAGGAGTCGTCGTGGGAGGCCGCCGCGATAGCCGTCCGCACCTGCTCGAGCGTCTGCTCGGCGCTCCACGCCGCCGGGTGGCCGACGCGGACGTCGATGCGGGCGACTTGCGGCACGCTCGACGCCCACGACCCGGACGTGAACCGGCCGACGTTGACGAGGTAGGGCGACTCGATGTCCGCGAACGCCGGATCGGGGTCGACGCGGTGATCGGCGTTCATCCGCGTCTCGAGCCACCGCAGCCCGGCGAGCACCGGCTCCGCGGCGAGGATCGGGTTGCCCGATCGACCCGACGCCTCTGCGTGGCCCGCGCGCCCCTCGATGACGACCTCGATCCAGGCGATCGCGATGCCGGCGAGCAGCAGCTCGAGGTCGGTCGGCTCGAGCAGCACTGCAGCGTCGGCGGTGACGCCCGCGCGGATGGAGGCGAGCGCGCCGTTGCCGGTGCACTCCTCCTCGATCACGGCGATGAGGGTCAGGTCGCCGCGCTGCCAACCGGGCTGCACCTCGTCGAGGGCGCGGATCGCGAGCAAGCACATGGCAAACCCGCACTTCATGTCGCCGGCGCCCCGGCCGAAGAGCCAGCCATCGCGGACCTCGGGGGCGAAGGGCGGCGACGTCCAGCCGTCCGCGTCCTCGACGGGCACGACGTCGATGTGTCCGTTCAGCAGCAGGCTGGGCGCGGATGGGTCGCTGCCGGGGCGCCGCGCGACGAGGTCGTAGCGCCCGGCGTACGACTGCTGCGGGACGCCGGCGAGCGGGTCGGCACCGATGCCCTCGGGGATTGGCAGGCGCTCGACGGTGAAGCCGAGCTGCTCGAGCGCGGCGGCGAGGACTTCCTCCGCGGCCTGCTCGTGGCCGACCGTGCTGTCCGCGCGGACCAGCTCGGCGAGCAGCGCGAACACCTCGTTGGCGTGCTGCGCCACGGTCTCGTCGAGCCGGTGCATCGAACCTCCTGCAAAACAACCAGTGGTTGGTTGTTTGGAAGATAGCTCGTCGGAAGCGCGAAGCGGAAGGGGTGGCACGCCAACGAGATGCGAGCACCACCCGGCCCAGCTGCACACACCCCTCGCGGCACCCCGGGGCCCGCAGCGCTCAATCCGCGTCCGCTGATCCATGGCGCCCGCCGCGAGCCGTCTCCGGTGCAGATCGGTCCTGAACCAATTAGGCAGGCATCATGGCGTGTCCACCGCGAGGCCAGTCAGGTTGCATGCAGAGTCGGTGACATGACAGGTCCGCGAGGATGCCGACGCGATCCACGCGCATATCCATCCAGAGACTGCTGGGCGTCCCGACGAAACGCGCTGGCCGACCGGAACGGTCAGCGACCACCTTCGTGCGCTGCCGCGTGCGGCCCACCGATTCAGCCCCTCGTTCGTCTGCTCGCAGAGGGACCAACACGACGAAAGGACCGGCTTTGGCCGCTCAACCCGCCCCGAATTGGTACGACGATGGATCTGGTCATGAGCGCTGGTGGGACGGTCGCGGCTGGACGCAGTACACACGTCCTCGCTCCATCGCGGCCGCAGGCGAGGCAGCGACCAGCATGGTCGAGCAGCCTGTTCCTACGGCGGGAGCCACTGCAGCGTCCGGCGACGCGACGCCGGGTGACCACAAGTCATCGCTCACCGATGGCGCTGATGATCAGGCCGAGCGCCCGCGCGTTCGCATCAAGGAGTCGAGCAAACGCTTCCTCGTTCCCTTGATCGTCGGGCTCGTCGCCTTCTTGATCGGTATGGGCGCCGGACACGGGGACGCCGCACCTGCATCAGTCGATCCGACCACAACGCCTGCCTTCTCGAGGTTGGAGACCGCGCTCTCAGCGATGACGACCGAGCGGGATGACCTCAAGCAGCAGGTCGATGCCGCATCCGCCGAGAAGACCGACCTGGAGACTCGCACCGCCGAACTCGATTCCCGAGAGTCCGACCTCGACGCGCAGCAGAAGAAGCTTGATTCACGGTCGAAGAAGCTCGACAAGCGTGAGGCGGAGCTCGCCAGCTCAAGCGATTCGAGCAGCTCGAGCAGTTCGGATTCGGCCGAGACACAAGCGAAGTCGGTCTATTACGAGAATTGCACCGCTGCTCGGGCGGCTGGCGCTGCGCCAGTTCGCGCCGGCGACCCCGGTTACTCGCGCAAACTCGATCGAGACGGCGACGGTGTCGGCTGCGAGTGAGCTTCGCGTCCCACTGCTCTCGCGGAAGCTCGCCGCCCCCGCGCGAGGCCGAGCGACGAACGGCATGTACCCCGGCGGCTCGACCCACCGCGACACGGTGATGCGACAGCCCAACCGCGACGCGTCTTACGGCCGCCAGGCGGCGTCATCACGTCGAAGCGCATGACGTTTCGCTCGTCCGCACGCACCAGATCGGGGTCCGTGAGAGCGCTGCTGCCCGTCGATCGCGCGATGTCGACGGGGACTTACTAGCGTTCATGAATGGCTTGGGAGTCCAGCAGCACCGCAATCCGCGCGTTCGTGCACGAGCGGGACTGGTCCCAGTTCCACTCGCCGGACAATCTCGCGAAGAGCATCGCGATCGAGGCGGGCGAGCTGCTCGAGTGCTACCAGTGGTCCCCCGGGGCCGACCACGCGGATGTTCGGCGCGAGCTCGCGGACGTGTTGATCTACTGCCTCCTGCTGGTCGACGAACTGGGCGCGGACGTGGACGAGCTCATCGCCGCGAAGATTCAAGAGAACGAGCGCAAGTACCCGGCGGATCGCGCTCGCGGGCGGTCGGCGAAGTATGACCGGCTTTGAGATAAGCCGCCTCGACTTCCGAGCCGAGGCTGTCCGCGATTGGGCAGCGTCGAACGCGCTGCGCACGAACTGGCCAGTGGTCTACGTGCTCGACGGCCGATCCGATGAGGCTCGGTCGAGCGAGGTCGAGGTCTACGTCGGCGAGACCCTGAACGCGCAAGCGCGCCTCCGGCAACACCTCGAGTCGCGCACCAAGAGCGCGATGCGGTCGGTGCGCGTGATCGTGGATGAGGAGTTCAACAAGTCCGCAGCCCTCGACCTCGAGTCGTTCCTCATCCGGCACTTCGCGGGCGACGGTCACTTCAGGGTGGCGAATCGGAACGACGGCGTCGTAGATGCGGCCTACTTCGACCGCGCGAAGTACCAGGAGTCGTTCGAGGCGATCTTCGAAGCTCTGCGAGCGGAGGGTCTCTTCACTCGTGACATCGCCGCCATCGAGAACGACGACCTGTTCAAGCTGTCGCCCTTCAAAGCGCTGACTGCCGAGCAGACCGAGGCCGTTGAAGGAATCATGCGAGTCGTCGCGGAGCGGCTTCTGACTCAAGAGGACTGCACCGTCGTGGTGCGAGGAGCGCCGGGGACGGGCAAGACGATCGTCGGCGTCTTCCTGATGAAGCTGATCGCGGACCTGGGAGCAGGCGACGCGGTCGACCAGAACGCCGAGAACGAGTCACCGCTGTCATCCCTCTTCTCCTCCGAGGATCGTGTCGCGTACACCGGGCTGGACGTCGGCTTCGTCATCCCCCAGCAGTCGCTGCGTCGTTCGGTGCAGGAGGTGTTCCGTCGCACCCGCGGGCTGAGTGCGAGCCAGGTCATGTCGCCGTTCACGGCTGCCGAGCACACGGGAACCTTCGACGTCCTGCTGGTCGACGAGGCGCATCGTCTCAACCGCAGGGCCAGCCAGCCCTCCGGACCCCTCAACAAGCAGTTCGGCGAGATCAACCAGAAGCTCTTCGGCGAGGACGACTTCACGAAGACGCAGCTCGACTGGGTGACGGCGAAGAGTCGGATCCGCATCCTGCTCCTCGATGAGCGACAGTCCGTGATGCCGGCCGATCTTCCGCGCGACGACGTCATGGCCGTCGTCGCGCAGGCGCAACGCGAGGACAGCTACTTCGAGCTGCAGACGCAGATGCGCGTGCGGGGCGGACGCGACTACGTCGAACACGTCCGCGGGTTACTCGACGTGAGCACGCCAATGTCTACGTTGGAAGCCAGATCTCGGATCCGCGCAACCGACTACGAAATCCGATTCTTCGACGACATCAGAGCGCTGCACGACGCGATTCGGGCGCGAGACCGGGAGTACGGGCTGTCCCGGCTGGTGGCTGGTTATGCGTGGGAGTGGAAGAGCAAGAATGACGCGTCCGCGATGGACATCGAGATCGACGGCTACGGGCTCCAGTGGAACAGGACCGCTGTCGACTGGATCACGTCCGCCGGGGCGATCGATCAGGTCGGGTCCATCCATACGGTGCAGGGCTACGACCTGAATTACGCCGGCGTGATCATCGGAAACGATCTGAAGATGGATCCCACGACCGGCAGGCTCGTCGGCGTTCGCGAGTCCTACTTCGACAAGCGCGGGAAGCAGAACAACAGGTTGCTCGGGATCGAGTACAGCGACGACGACCTCGGCCGCTACATCGCCGACATCTACGGAGTGCTGCTCACTCGTGGCGTCAGAGGCACCTATCTCTACGTCTCGGACCCTGGCCTGCGGGAATATCTTCAACGAACTCTCTAAAGGCGCACGAACTCGGGACCGCAAGATCAGTGCCAGAAGGTAATTGCCCGGTGTCGCTCAATCCGAATCAAGGCCCCGGTGGGGTAATGCTGCCAGAGCTGTCTCGTTCAAGCGCGGGTCGCATCCAGCGACGAAAGATCGGCGGCGAACGTGTACTCGGCGCAGCACTCGCCGCCGTCGAGAACCGTGGGCAGCCACAGCCGTGCGTCGGCCCACATCAGGTCGTACGGCACGCGTGCCGTGTCCACCCATTCCGGCTGCAGCTCGTCGGACGCTTCGGGCTCTCCCGCCGTCCAGTTCGCGGTGAAGACGTGTGAATCCTGATGCCAGGCCGGCTTCGTCGGGAAGCGGTACCGGTTGATGCCGACCTCGACGACATCGGAGCAGGCGACCTGCTCACCCACCTCTTCACGCAGCTCGCGCAGCACTGCGTCAGCGGCATGCTCCCCGGGCTCGAGCTTCCCGCCCGGAGCGACGACCTTCCCCGCGCCGAGCCCGGTGCGCTTGTGACCGAGCAGCACCTGCCTGCCGCGTGCGGTCGATCGAGTCACGTAGATGACGCACACCTGCTGGATCGACATCACGAGCACGGTAACGCCGGTCGACGGAGATACGGCGTGCGCGACACGACTCCACGCGACCGCGCTCTTATGGTTCGCGGGTGCCTGACGTCGTACCCGGTCTCTACGAAGCGCTGATCACCGAGGGCCTCGAGCGAGAGCTCTCGAGGATCGATGCGGGGCTCGTGCAGCGCGCCGCCCTCGCGGAGGAGGAAGCGGATCGCGTGATCGCCGCGCACGTCGCCACCGTGGTCCAACGCGCTCTCGGAGGCGTCGGCGGTGACGAGAAGGAGCGGATTGCGCGCAAGGTCGAGCTCGCCAACGCCCTCATCGCTGACATCGCGCGCCGCGACCCGCGCGCTGCCGACGTGACGGATCGGGTTCAACACCACGGCGCGCTTCTCCATGCTGTCGCGGAACCGAGCGCAGGTCCGTCCGAAGTGCACTTCCCTGTCCGGCCGGAGCTGCCGATGGCCGCGGGCGCACTCCTGGTCAATGGTCGTGGACAGCCACGAGTGGGTCACGAGGTGGCATCCGAGATGCGGTCGGCGGACAGCGTCGACCTGCTCTGCGCCTTCCTCAAGTGGCACGGCGTCCTGCTCATCGAGGACGCGGTCAAGGACCTCATCGCTCGCGGGGGACGACTGCGCGTGATCACGACCACCTACATCGGAGCCACCGATCAGAAGGCGGTCGACCGCCTGGTCGCGCTCGGCGCGTCCGTCAAGGTGTCCTACGACACGCTGGCGACCCGCCTCCACGCGAAGGCTTGGAACTTCCACCGCTCGACGGGTCTCGACACCGCCTACGTGGGGTCGTCGAACCTCTCGCGCACGGCGATGCTCGACGGCCTCGAGTGGAACGTGCGCATCTCGAGCGCCGAGCAGCCCGCTGTGCTCGAGGCGGTGAGAGCGACGTTCGACGAGTACTGGGAGGACTCGTCGTTCGAGGCCTACGATCCCGAGCGCGACGGCGAGCGCCTGCAGGCGGCGCTGCAGAAGGAACGGGGCGGAGCGACCTCACTCCCCCTCGAGATCACGGCACTCGAGGTCGAGGCCCGGCCGTATCAGCGCGAGGTCCTCGAGCAGCTCGACACCGAGCGCCTCGTGCACGACCGATGGCGGAATCTGATCGTCATGGCCACCGGCACCGGGAAGACCGTCGTCGCTGCACTCGACTTCAGGCGCCTCCGCGAGCAGGGCCGGGTCCGCCGACTGCTCTTCGTCGCACACCGCCAAGAGATTCTGGCCCAGAGTCAGTCGGTCTTTCGGCACGTCCTTCGCGACGGTGCGTTCGGCGAGCTCTACGTCGGTGGTGCGGTGCCGACCGACTGGGAAGCGGTGTTCGCATCGGTGCAGTCCCTCGCTCGGATGGATCTGGACCGTCTTCCGCCTGACCACTTCGACGTGGTCATCGTCGACGAGTTCCACCACGCCAGCGCGTCGAGCTACCAGCGACTGCTGCGCCACGTGCAGCCGAAAGTCCTCGTCGGCCTGACGGCGACGCCCGAACGGTCGGACGGTCTCGACGTGCGGTCCTACTTCGACGGACGGGTGGCTGCCGAGTTGCGGCTCTGGGACGCACTCGACCAGCAGTTGCTGGCGCCGTTCCAGTACTTCGGCAGTCACGACGACGTCGATCTGAGCAGCATCCGCTGGACGCGCGGGAACTACGACCAGACCGAGCTGGAGAACCTCTACACCGGCAACGACAAACGCGTGCAGCTGGTGCTGCGACAGGTCGTGGAGAAGATCGCCGAGCCCGGGGAGATGCGCGCGCTCGGATTCTGCGTCAGCGTCGCGCACGCGGAGTTCATGGCTGAGCGGTTCAACGCCGCGGGCATTCCGAGCCTGGCACTCTCGGCCAAAAGCCCCTCGGAGGTGCGCAAGACCGCGCTCGCCAACCTCCATGACCGGACGGTCAACGTGATCTTCACCGTCGACCTCTTCAACGAGGGCATCGATCTGCCGACCATCGACACGATCCTGTTCCTCCGCCCGACCGAGAGCGCGACGATCTTCCTGCAGCAGCTCGGGCGAGGGCTGCGGCGGTCCGCCGACAAGGCGTGCCTGACCGTCCTCGACTTCATCGGCGGCCAGTCCGCGCAGTTCCGGTTCGACGAGCGCTTCCGCGCGCTCACCGGGACATCGCGCAAGGAGCTCACCGGACAGGTCGAGGCGGACTTCCCCACCCTGCCCGCGGGCTGCCACATCCAGCTCGACCGCGTCGCGAAACGAGTCGTCCTGGACAACATCAAGTCGGCGCTGCGGCTCCCCACGAACAGGCTCGCGCAGGAACTGCGGCGGATCGGAGACGTCTCCTTGGCCGAGTTCCTCGACGCCGCGCAGGTCGAATTGGAGGACGTCTACCGCTCGACCAACGGCGGCTGGACGAAGCTTCGGAGAGAAGCAGGGTTCGACGACACTCCTGCCACCGACCAGGACCAGGCGCTCGGCCGGCGCATCGGGCGGATGCTGCACGTGGACGACCCTCGACGACTGGCCACACTCAAGCGTCTGGTGGGCACCGCCTCGACCCTGCAGCCCGAGTCGACGCTCGAGCGGCGCCTGCGCTCCATCGTCGCCACCGATCTCTTCGGACCGGATGCGATTCCGGAGAGCGATCTGGAGATCCGTGCTCGGCTCGCGGTACTGCCGTCCCGACGCAGTGAACTCGAGAGCGTGATCCCGCTCCTGAAAGCGCGTCAGTCACGAGTCACGACGCCTGTCGCCAGCACGCGCGTGCCGTTGCGGGTGCACGCGCGGTACAGCCGAGACGAAGCACTCGCTGCGTTCGGCATGGGGAAGCCGAACAGCGTCCGCGAGGGCGTGAAGTGGTTGGAGGACGAGCGGGCGGACGTCTTTTTCGTCACGCTCACGAAGGTGGAGGGCCACTACTCCCCCACCACGATGTACGCCGACCGCGCCATCTCACCCGTCCGTTTCCAGTGGGAGTCGCAGAACCGGACGAGCGTCTCCTCCGAGACCGGGCAGCGGTACATCAACCATCGACAGCTCGGGTCGAGCGTGCACCTCTTCCTCCGCGAGACGAAGAGCCCCGACGGCGATCTCGGCACGCCGCCGTACTTCTACGCGGGGACGATGCAGTACGAGAGTCACAGCGGCGACCGTCCGATCCGGATCATGTGGCGTCTCGATGAACCGCTGTCGATCGACGTGTTCCAGTCGGCGAGGCTTGCGAGTTGATGGCGGATCATCAGCTCTTCGCCTGCAGGGAGGAGCACTTGCAAGGGGGCATCACGCCTCGATGACTGAACCTGACTAGGAGCGGACCCGTCGGTCAGCCGATAAACCGATTGCCCTTGCCTAAGTTGCACGGCGCGCAAAGAGTTTGAAGATTGTCAGCGACAGTTCGCCCGTCCCTACTCACGGGAATGATGTGGTCGATGTGGAGTTCCGCACCATCTGATCCTGCTGCGCCACACATCTTGCAGCGGTAGCCGTCTCGCCGAAGGATGTCCGCGCGCAGGGACATCGTCATGAAGCTGCGTTCGCGAGCGCGCAGGGCGGCGGTGGTCGACTGGCGCGCCCGAGCAGCTTGACCCGCACGGAGTCCCTCATGGAGAGCCTCGAAATCCCACGTCAAGTCGCGTGAGTACGAGTTCTGACCTTTCGGACTCGTATATGTCACCCGTGCAGCCACCCTCACAGCGGGCACGGGGCGAGGAAGAATCGTCCGATTGAACACCTTCCGTTCGATGGCGACGAACTGCTCCCGCTTGACCTTGGGATGACTGCTGGTCGCGAGCATGCTCTCGCACTCCCGCTGAATCGTGGTCCGGTACGCCGAATAAAGCTCGAGGGCCCGGACTCGAACAGACACCTCGCGCTCGAACCACGACTCGTTCTCTAGGACGGAGACGCCGAGAAAGCGCCCGAGGTCGAATCGGTCGTACTTTCCTTTCGACTCTGCGCGGTAGCGGTAGATCATGTTGATGGATGAATGACTTACGATGTGCGGCCCGCTCCGCGCGTTCAAATCGATGAGGCGCTTCATTGCGACGCTCGCCTCGACGACCAACGTCCGGCGATGAGCGGCCCGAATCGCAAGTGCGAGTACGGCGACACAGCCGATAACGACGAGACAGAGAACGAAGAAGCCGGAGCCAGAAGCAGAAGAATCTGCCGGCGCGCTCGAGAAGTGCTCAGCAGCGTCATACACAACGTAGAGCGCGGGAGTCAAGCTCGTCAAAATCTGTACGCCCCCATCGAAATCCTTTCAGGCTCGACGCAGGGTAGTTGCAAACATTCCAGGATCGACATCCCCAGATTAGGCGCCCCGGGAATCGGGCAGAGCACCGGGCTCGAGGACGTCGATGGCGTCAGCGAGTCGTTCCTCCACGCCCCCCTCGATCCACGGCACTGGCTGCGCCTTGAGCACCTCTCGGAACCGCTCGTACATCCCGTGGCGGATGTGCTCGCCGTTCCGCAACCCGTCATGCACGAACGGGATCTCATCCCGGGTCGACCTGCACCCACAGCGCTCCGAGGCGCCGTACGAGCTCGGCGCTGCACTCGTTGCTCGTGAACGCCGCATCGATCGGCTTCGGCAGCAGGCGCTCGATCGCGCGCATGTGCTCGTCCCAGGCGGTCGGCGAGTCGAAGTCGACCTCCGAGTCGTCGACACCCGCGACGATGTTCGCGTTCGGGTGCTCCTGCTGCAGCCAAGTGAGCCGCGTCTTGAGCGGGTTCGTCTCGGCCGAGTTCACGAGCAGCTGCACAGTGACCTCGTCGCACTGCCGGAGGGCCTTGCGGATCAAGTTCGAGTAACCGGCGTGCAGCGGGTAGAACTTGCCGAGTGCGAGGCCGTGGCGGAAGGGCTTGCTCATCAGCGCAAGTTGGTCGGGGTGGTCTTGAGGCTCGCTTTGCTCGCGCGACGACCAGCGGGGACTGTGGCGCCCGTCGCAGGGCGTAACGGCGCCCGTCGCGGTAGCCGCCGATGCAGAGCGCGACGAAGAACAGGTAGAGCGATCCCGTGATCCAGAGCCCCTTCACGGCGTCGACCCCGACCTAGACGAGACGAACTAGTTCTCGATCCACGGGCGGTCCAGCATGTACTGCCCGACCAGGCTCATGGAGATGGTCGAGGCGTCGGCGAGCTGCGTCGTCGGGTCGGTGAAGCTCGTGAGTACCCACGTCAGCACGACGGTGCCGAGCACCGCGGCGGCGACGAGCAGCACGATCGCGCGAACCGACGTGCGGGAGGCGAATCCCTCCACGATCTCCGGCCCCGGCGAGACCACGCGACCCAGCTCAGGACCCCGAGCACGTGGCAGACGACCCGCGGGCCGGCGTCTGCGTAACGCGCGGCGCCGATGAACAGCACGATGAGGATGAGCTCGTTCGCGACGCCGATCCGGAGTTCCAACTGATCCGCCGAGCGGCGAGGAACACGCCGAGGGCGAAGCCCCGCGACTTGGTCCAGTCAGCAGCGACACAGGTGAACACCGCGTGTCAGCTTGGTCGGTGTTGCCCCGGCGGCAGCGGGAACGAGTCGGCGAGGCGCCCTGATCCTCCCGCCCCCGTGAGCGCCACCCGTCCCTCCAACTCGGGGTGCGACCAGTCGTCGTCGAGGGAGGGCAGGCGATCCGGCCCGCAGTGCTCGAGGAGCGCCGCGAACCAGAACCGGTACGCGGGGTCCGGGTGCTGAGCCGCGTCGAGACCCTCCAGCCGCTCGAGACGGTCCGCGAGCGCCGAGGAGGGCACGGGTTCGCCACGGCCGTCCGACAGCACGTCCCACCCGGCGGCGTTCGAATACCGGAGTAGATCGCGCTGCGCGCCACCGGCATCGACCGACAGCACGCAGCGCCAGTAGCCCGCGCCGCCGAACACGAAACGTGCGCGCAGCGCCTCGTAGCCGCGGTCGTGCAGGATCCGGACGGCTTCGAGCAGGCCCCGCTCCGGCGTCGGCGCGACGCGCCCGAGCGAAGCGGCCGCAGCAGCCACGGCCAGGGCCGTGAGGTCGTCGGACCGGAGACCCGGCCAGCCGTGCACCTCCAGCGTCCACCGGGCCGGGAACGCGGACGCGCCGTGGACGGCGCCGATCAGTCCCCCGGCGATCGCGGCGACCGTGTCCGTGTCTCCGCCGCCGCGCACGGCCCGCTCGAGCACGTCGACCGGCCTGGAGCCGTTCGTGATCGCCGACCACGCCGCCTGCAGCGCGCCGACGACCCAGCCCGACTGCTGGATGTCGCGCGGCTGCATGCGCTTCGCAGCCGCGATCCAGTCGGACCAGATGGAGCGACGCGGCTCGCGCACGTGCCGCAGCCCGCGCCGGAGGTCGAGCTCCCCGGTCAGCACCGCGTGCCGGATGGCGCAGCACCACAGGACGCAGGCGTCACCGGCGTCCGGGTCCGCGTGCGTCAGCTCGCTGACCCGGCGCGCGGCGACGACGAGCTCGCCCTCGTCGTGGAGGAACGCCAGCGCCAGCGGCGCAGTCCGCATGAGCGAGCCGTTACCGCCCGACCGCCCGGTCCTGCGGGCCTGCTCCCGTGCCGCGGAGCGCAGCGCCTCCGCGGTGCCGACCTGCCGAGCGGCGTCGAGGGCCGCCCGGGTCTGGTTGCCGACGTCTTTCGCGTCGACGCTCCACTCGAGCCATCGCCCCGCGACGACGTCGAGGTCCTGGTCGTTGAACACGCCCCCGCGGGCGGCGACCTCGAGCAGCGGGATCGCCATCGACGTGTCGTCGGTCCACTCCCCCGGCTCCCAGTCGAACGGCCCGCCGCCGATCATCGACACCTCGGTGCCGTCGGGCAGGGCGGGACCGAACTCGTAGCCGGCGCCGAGGGCGTCGCCGGCGGCCGTGCCGAGGACCGCGCCGGCGGCTCGGTCGTCGATCGCTGCGCTCATGCGTCGTCCTCCAGTGCGCCGAGGGCGCGTCGCGCGTGGGCGTACTTCTCGGCGAGCCGATCGCGGGTATCGGGATCGAGCAGCGCGGTGCGCTCGGGATCGGTGTTGTCGGCGATGTCCGCGAGCTTCACCTCGCGGGCCAGCGGGTCCGCGGCGATGCGTGCGGAGTAGTCCACGTCGTCGCCGGTGCGGCTCAGGAGGTCGACGACGCGGATGACGTCCTCGTCGACGCCGGCGATGCGAAGGTCCTCCGATGTCACATTGGTGTCCTCGAGCACGTCGTGCAGCCACGCGACCGCCTGTGCTTGCAGGTCGGTGAGCCGCGCCGCCACCCGCTGCGGGTGGGCGATGTAGGGACGCCCGGCCTTGTCGGTCTGGCCGGCGTGCGCTCGGGTCGCGATCTGCCTGGCGAGCTCGACCTGCTCGAGGAGGTGACGGAGCGCCGGCACGGTGGTCGGGTCGACCGCGTCGAACTGCTCCGGTCCGCGTTCGGTCACGACCGCGAAGTCTCGCGCCTTCAGCTGGTCAGCGTCGCCCTCGACCCGGAACAAGTCCGCGTCACCGAGCGAGCGGAGCAGCTCGAGCTGGCATCCGCGGCGGACCTCGGCGTACGCGCCGACGTACTCGGGTCGCTCGTCGCGGCTCGAGGCCATGAACAGCCGGACCACCGCGTGTCCCCAGTGCTCGCTCATCCTCGACTCCTTTCGCGCGTCTGCGCTCTAATCGACAAGTTAGCGCGATCGCGCTCGAACTGCAATACAGTCGGTGCATGGTCTTCACCGACTCGTCCGGCCGAGCGCTGACGGACTACCCGCGCCCGTCCGTCGCGGTCGACACGGCCGTCCTCACCGTCGCGGACCGCCGGCTGCAGGTGGTGCTGGTCGAGTCGGACGGCGAGTTGCGACTCCCGGGCACCTTCCTCCACGAGGGCGAGGTCCTGGCGGACGCGGTGACGCGATCGCTCGACGAGAAGGCGGGCATCACCGGCATCGACCCGGTCCAGCTGCACGTCTTCGACGCGCTCGGCCGCGACGACCGGGGCTGGGTCCTCTCCGTCGCCCACGTCGCCGTCGTCCCGATGACCGCGCTCGACCCGCTCCCCCACCTGACCCCCGTCGACCAGGCGGTCGGCCTCCGGTACGACCACGACCGGATCGTCCGGCTGGCCGTCGACTGGCTTCGCGACCGCTACCGGGCCACTCCGGACCCGGACGGGCTCCTGCGCGAGGAGTTCACCCTCCGCGATCTGCAGGTGCTGCACGAGGCGGTCCTCGGCGAACCCGTGATGAAGGACGCGTTCCGACGCGGCATGGTCGACGGCCTCGTCGAGACCGGACGGATGTCGACCGGGACCGTCGGGAAGCCCGCGCGCCTGTGGCGCCACCGTGATTCGCCCCGGTGACGCCTCGCACCTGGACCGGCCTCACCTTCGGGGCGTTCACTGCCCTCATGGACGCGAGCGGTCAGTAGGAGGTCGAGGTGCCGACGCCCGTCGGGCGGCTGCGCTTCGAGGTGCGCATCGGTGACGACGGCAGTGTCGAGGCGAGCTACCACGGCCGTCGCATCCCCGTGCCCGAGATGCGCACGACTCCGGAGGGCGACGGCCTGCGCGTGGGCTGGACGCAGCAGCTCACCTTCCCCTTCCCTGTCGGCATCACGGTGGACGCGCTCGTCGTCGGCGACCGTCTCACCGGGACCGCGACCGCCGGCGGCTTCCCGCCCGTGCAGCTGGAGGGCCACCGGGTCGGCTGAGTTCCGATCCGGTCCTTGCACCTGCTCGCGGCAGGCTGGTGCGGTGCACGACCCCGCCGGCCACCTCCTCGTCCACTTCATCGAGGCCTCAGAGGGGCACGGCGAGCAGGTCTTCTTCTCGCTGAGCGACGGACCCGACCCGACCCGATGGACGCGGGCGAACGGCAGTCGGCCGGTGCTCGAGTCGCGGATGGGCACGACCGGCGCCCGCGACCCGTTCGTCGTGCGTGGCGAGGACGGATTCGTGATCCTCGCCACCGACCTGCGCGTGTGGGGCGGCGGGCCGCACCGCTGGGAGGAGTGGACGCGGACCGGCAGCCGCTCGCTCCTCGTCTGGCGCTCCCCCGACCTCGTGACCTGGACCGGGCCCGAACTCGTGGAGGTCGCGCCGCCGACCGCCGGCATGGCATGGGCGCCGGAGGCGCGCTGGTCGCCGGAGGACGGCGAGTACCGGGTGTCGTGGTCCTCCGCGCTCTACGCCGAGGACGATCCCGAGCACCGCGGGCCCGGCTACAGCCGCATTCTCGAGGCACGGACCCGCGACTTCCGCACCTTCACCGATCCGGTCGTCGCGCTCGACCACGGCCGACCCGTGATCGACGCGCGCGTCTACGACATCGGCGGCCGTCGGGTGCGGTTCGCGAAGGAGGAGCCCGGACCCGGCTCGATCTGCGTGTTCCAGGAGGTCGAGACCGCGGACGGTTGGACGCTCGTCGCCTCCCGCATCGGCACGGACCGGTACGAGCACGTGGAGGGCGCGATGCTCGTCCAGGACCCGCTCCGCCACCGCTGGCTGCTCTGGCTCGACCAGTACGACCGGATGCCGCAGGGCTTCGTCGCCCACGCCTCCGAGGACCCGCTCTCCGGCGTCTGGCTCCCGCTCGACGACACCGAGTTCCAGGTGCCGCCGAACACCAAGCACGGCTCGGTGCTGCCGCTGAGCGGAGCCGAGTGGGAGCGGGTGCGGCGCGCATTTCCGTGAACGTTTGACCGCTGACCTGACCTGCGACGGGCTCGCGGAGACCGTGCGGGGTCGATCGGCACCGACGAGATTCCTCTTATTCGAACCTGTCTCTCGTCGGGCCGACGCGAGCGACCACGACGGGGCGCGCGACGGAATGAACACAGACGTCGTCACCATCGGCGAGCCGAACTCGAACCGAAGCAAAGCCGTCGATGTCGACCAGATTCGTGGGCACGGGATGCTCAGCTCCGCGGCCATCTCTTGTCGGGCAGACCAATCATCGCCTATGGTCTGCCCGATCTCCTTCGCCGACAGGGCATCAGCATCGCGGCCAGGTGAGGTCCAATACCTGAAAGAGATCAATGCCCAAGCATCTTGCGGGCGCCATCGCGGCCGCCTCGTTGACCATCGCGCTCGTCACCGGCACTGCCCTGTCCGCCGAAGCGGCCGTACCCCGCTCCTAGCGGAACGCGCTCGCTCAGGCGAAGTCCTACGTCCGCGTCCTGAACATCAGCAAGGCGGACCTTTACGACCAGTTGCACAGTCGATACGGCGGCCGCTTCTCCGCGAAAGCCGCCCACTACGGCGCGGATCACGTGAAGGCGAATTGGAGCCGCGAGGCGCTCGGTGCCGCTCGGTCCTACGTCCGGGCCCTGAACATCAGCAAGGCCGGCCTGTCCCGCCAGCTCACCAGCAAGTACGGATCGCAGTTCACGAAGAAGCAGGCGGCCTACGCACTGCGCCATGTGAAGGTGGATTACAACAAGGAGGCCCTGGCGGCGGCGAAGGCGTACGAGAAGGAGTTCCACATGTCCGACGCGGAGCTTTTCGACCAGCTGACGAGCGAGTACGGATCCGAATTCACCGCTTCACAGGCCGAGTACGCCATCAAGCACCTCTGACGATCGATCCGGAGGAGTCGGGCCCGGACATCATCTGCACCGCCGTCGGTGCGGTAGCCGTTCGACCGGAGCCCGGTCCCCCGTACGGTCATCAGGTGACCATCCCCTCGGAAGACGCGTTCGCCCGCATCGAGCACGAGCGGGACCGCAGCTCCTCCCGTCCCCTCGGCGACCTCAGGCGAGCCGAGGGCGAGCGCCGTCTCGAAGGCTTCGAGGTCTGGCTGACGGCAGGCGAGACGCTCGCCGAGAAGGCGATCGCGGCGATCGACACCGGTGACGAGGAGCGGGCTGAGCGACTGGCGCGCCGGATCATCGCGCTGCCGGTCATCGACGAGAGCACGCCGTCCGGCTTGATGGCCGTCAGCGTCCTGCTCATGAACGAAATCGTCGACCCGTCGTTCGAGGGCGGCGAGGGACGCGGGTTCCTCGACCTTCCGCTCCGACTGCTGCCGACGCTCGACGAGCCGGCCGCCGACGCACTCCGTTACGCACTCGCCGCGATCACCGCCTACGAGCTGCCGGCGGCGGTGCGGGACCGGATCCGGGCCGTCACCTTGCCCGAGCGCCGGTTCGACCCGCCGTTCGCCGGCGTATCGGATGAGCAGCTGCCGGCAGCGGTGATCGCCGCCCTTCGGCTCGTCCTGCGCCTGCGCGCGGAGGACTGAGACCAGCCCGCCGGGCGGACCGCCGCTGGGTCGTCTGCGCCCTCAGCCGTACCGGACGTCGAGCCCGGAGTCCGGGATAGAACCGGCTCCCTGCACGACGAGCCCACTCCACTCGCCCGCGATCGGCGTCGACGCGCTGCCATCGCCGTTCAGGTCCCCGCCGACCGAGTCGTCGGCGACCGTCGTCATGATCGCCGGCTCGGAGTCGGTCCCGGTCGTCGCGACGGCACCTCGGACGAAGACGTGCTCGATGTCGTCCGAGTGCACGCTCCGCTCCACCTTGAGCACGGATCCGGCCGGCAGGGACAAGGTGTGCCCGGCAGTCACTGTGAGCGCCGTGTCCGGATCGGTGCTGGGGCCCGGATCAGCCACGTCAGAGAACGGCCAGAACGCGGACGACAGGACGTAGTGCCAGGAGTCCGAGGGCAGCGTCCAGTCCTCCTGCAGCGACCCGCCGATGGCGAACGCCCGCTGCCCCGCGCCGGACATCGAGTTGCCGGTGAGGAAGGAGGGGCGCAGAGCCGCATCCCAGATCTGGATCGCGTAGGTCGGCTCGACCCCGGCGGTATGCGGCACGAGATCACCGACCTCGTTGTCCTCCACCACGATCGGGGTGCTCGCGGGGTCCGCATTCTCGGAGAGGACGACGAGCGGACCGCCGGTGATCACGTCGTGCCGCACGACCAGTCGAGCTGTCGGATCGTCCTGCGCCGACGAACGATGCACCGAGAGACCGCCCTCGAGCGTGGACCGCTCGATGTCCGCGGACCCGCGCCGGACGGAGTCCGAGTACTCGGAATGCAGCAGCTGCGAGTCGGTGACGTCGGCTGTGCCCTCGAACGCGCTCAGGTCGAGCTGCGCGTAGTCGATCCGGGCCCAGGAGAGCTCGACCACCCCGCCGAAGCGTGCCGTCACCCCGACCCAGCTCCCCGTGGACGGAACGTCCCCGACACTCGTCGGGAGTCCTGCCGAATCGTCGTCCGCCGACGTGAGGACCGCCGGCGCAGAGGGCGTCCCCGTGACCGCGAGGTCTCCGGACACCCACAATGCGGCGCGATCCGCCATCTTCAGCGTCGCCCCCGCCGGAACGCGAAGACGCACTCCAGGAGCGACCTCGAGCATCCCGCCGCCGCAGCATTCGCCATCGATCACGAACTGCGGACCGGTCGTGGGGACCGTCCAGTCCTCGACGAGCGTCCCGCTCAGGGCGATCGCGTTCACGCTGTCGCCGACGATCTCGTTCCCGGTGAGGTTCGACGGTCGCAGAGCCTGATCCACGATGAGCATCGGGTAGACCGTGCCGGACTCCGTCGAATGCTGCAGGGGTCCCGGGCTGTCCACGTCGCTGATCCGGTTGCCCTCGACGACGACGGGTGGCGCCGTCGAGGAAGTGTTCCGCGACGACACGAAGAGGGGCCCGCCGGTCAGCACGTCGTTCGTGATGATGAGCGGGTCTCCATCAGTGCTCGGTGCGTCGGGTCGCCATGCCTCCACGCCGCCGTCGACTGCCGACCGCTCGAGTGTGAAGCCCCCCTGGCGGATGCGCAGACCGTCGGCAGAGCGGCGCATGGTCGAGTCCCTGATCGAGATCGAGTCCGCCGCTCCAGCGGTGCTGACGGCTCGCGTCGTGTCCGACACCTCGGTGTGCTGCAGCGAGATGGTCGCGCCGGCCAGCGCCACGAGACCGGCCCAGTCTCCGGCGGCCGGGACCGGTGCGGACGACTCGATGGTCACCGGGGCGCTCGCGGTGCCGAGTGCCTGCAAGCTGCCCGCGACCTGGATCGTGGAGCCGGGGTCGACCAGGATCCGGGTGCCTGGCGCGAGCGACAACGTGCCGACCGTCACGACACCCGAGAGGCGGTACTCGTCGGCGTCGGCGGGCGACCAGGCGCCGCTGACCGTTCCGCCGTCGAAGGTCTGCACCGCCGACGCCGCTCCGACGACGGGGGTCGGTGCGGCCGTCCGGGTCGTCGTCACTCGACCGGCCCGCGACGCGCGCACCGAGGCGGTGATGCGACTGCCGAGCTGAGCGGCTCCCACCACAAGCGTGTCGTCGGCGGCTCCCGCGATCTGCCGCCCGTCCGCGAACCAGCGGTACTCGAGCCTCGCCGCCGGGGACCACGCTGTCGCATTCGTCAGCGACAGCGTGCCGCCGACCGCTGCCCGACCTCGGAGCGCAGGCGCGGAGACCGAGTCGAACGGCTGCAGGATCGAAGCCGTGCGGACGCTCGTCCGCGTGACGGCAGCGAACCCGGCACGGTGGCCGGACACCGCGACGGTGAGCCGCTTTCCGGCATCGCGACGCGCGAGCCGGTACCGGCTCCCGGTCGCCCCTGCGATCACGGTGCCGTTCCTCCGCCACTGGAACGTCCATGAGCTCGGAGTGGGCGCCCACCGCGCCGGTCGCGCGGTCAGCACCGCTCCGACGGTGGTCGTCCCGGTGATCACGGGCCGATCCGCGTGCCCGAAGGTGCGGCTGTGCCCGGCCGCGAACGCGCTGGTCGGGCCGAGCAGCAGCACAACGGCCACGGCCGCGGCGAGGGCCGAGAGGATCACGCCGCGATCGCGACCACGCCTCGTGGTGCGCTCCATCCCAGCTCCTCCGCATCAGCGCGACGCCTGGCCGCCCATCGGATCGTGTCACTCGGGCCGCCATCCACCGCCGAGGTCTCGGGTCGTGTTCATGCACGGCGGATGACCGCGTCGGGGTCGCAGGCGGGCCCCCGCACCGCTGGCTTCGTCCGTGCGGGCGGGCGACGGGCGGGTCGCTCCATGCGGCCGGACCGCTCGAACCGGCGCGCGCTTGCCGCGATCCTGGACGCCACCGACGCGTACGAGGTTCGTATTCGTGTTCGAACCTCTGTCGGTGGCAGGTGGTGGGATGCTCGCATGTCGGAACCCACTGACGACGGCGGAAACCCACCGCCCGAGAACCCCTACGCGGCGCTCGACGATCGCGAACAGCTCTTCACGGCGTCGCTGCAGCACGCGAACCGGCTCGTGAACACGGCAGCCGCGGTGCGACTGCAGGTCATGCTCGCCGGGCTCGAGGCGATGCTGCTCGAGGAGCAGGAGCAGACCCGGAGGATGCCGTCACCGGACGACCCGGTCGTGACGTGCTTCCTGATGCATCAGGCGAACGAGCTGCGCGTGACCCGCTTCGGCGTGCAGCGGCGGCTGGAAGCCGCACGGATCCTCCGCGACCACATGCCCAGGACCTGGGCGGTGTTCCTGGACGGCCTCGCCTCCGAGGACGCCGTCGTGGTCGCGGGAACCCAGGCGATCGGGCTGCCAGCGCAGCACTTCGACGCCTTCGACGAACGCGCCGCCGAACTGGTGCAGACCGAACGCGCGACCGCGGTCGAGCGCCTCCTCAGCGATCTGCGGGACGAGCTCGATCCGGAGCTGACGACCGAGCAGCACAAGGAGGCGACCAACCGGCGGACCGTGCGGGCACGCGCGACCAAGGACGGCCAGGGGGTGCTGGAGATCCACTCCACCGCCGCAGACATCGCCGCCGCGTACGACCGGATCCGCAAGCACGCCGTGGCCGCGCACGGGCGGGAGGGCGAATGCCGCACCCTCGGCGCGCTGATGGCCGACTGCGCCGTCGACGCCGTCCTCACCGGGAGCATGCGGGGCCCTGCCGACGGCGGCCCGTCCTATCCCTTCGAGCGGCTCGGTGAGACGGAGGAGTCCGGGGACGTGACCCGGAAGCTGATCGACGCGACGATCACCGTGGTCATCCCCGCCGACACGGCCACCGGCGCCGGCGACGCACCGGCCCGGATCTCCGGGATGGGCACGATCGACGCGGAGACCGCGCGCACGCTCGTCGCGCACACCGCGACCTGGACCCGCGCGGTGGTCGATCCCGTCGACGACGTGATCCTGCGGTTCGACTCGCACGAGCGGTACATCCCCGCCGGGTTGAAGCGGTTGCTGCACCTGCGGCAACCGACCTGCGGGTGCGGATGCGGACTCCCCGCCCATCGGGCGGACATCGACCACATCCAGCCGTTCGAGCACGACGGCCGCACCCGCCAGGAGAACCTCCACGTCCTCTGCCGCAGGAGTCATCTGGCGAGGCATTCCGGGTTCGCCGACGTCACCATCGACGAGGACGGCACCCCGCTCTGGCGCAACAAGTGGGGTGGCGTGCAGCGGATGAAGACCGGCCTGCGCATCCGCAGCGTCGACGAGACGGAGGTCACCCCGTTCTGACTCGAAGACGACTCGGGAGATCAGGTCTCAGCGCCTCAGGCGCCGCCCCGTGACGCGCGAAGCTGCGCCATGAAGGCGTCCATGTTCTGCAGTGCCCGCTGCAGCTCGGGCGAGTCCTTCGCCTTCTGCTCGAGCCGCCGGCGCTCGGACTCCGCCTTGCTGCGACGGACGGCGGTCCTCGACCTCCACACGGCCTGGCGCACCGCCTCGTAGGAGGCGGTTTCGCGCACACCGAGACGCCGATCGATCCACTGCGCCAGCTGCCATGCGAGATCAGCACGGACGACGCGGTCCCGCAGATCGCTCCCGTGCCACCGGGGCTCATCGAGGAAGAACGGAAGGAAGTCGAGGACGGCCCGCGGTGCGACCGATGCGGCCGCCGCATCCTGCCGATGCGGGCGGTCCGACGTCTGGGCTCGCGCCGCGGCTCCCGGATCGACCTCGGCCAGGTGGTCGGCGATGCAGGCCAGCAGATCCGCATGCGCACGCTCGACGCGATCAAGTCGCTTGCCGGTCAGCGTTGGCCCGGTGTTGAGAAAGAAGTGGATGAGCATGCCGTCCGCCATCGGACGGAGCGGGATCACGGGGGCCACGCGGTCACTGTTCCGCCGACCTCTGACAGCCCGAGACGGCGGCAGCTCGCGCTCGGTGCCGCCGATGAGCACTCGGCGCGAGCCGGGGCTCGACGCCGACGCGCCGACGAGGTCACCACTTCGGGGGGTTGTCCGCCATCCTGGCGGGGTGCAGCCTTCGCGGGACCGGACCACCCGATCCGGTCTCCGCCTCCCCCAAGGCCTCTTCATGACCCCCTCCCCAGTCCTGACGCTCGTCGACCCCGCTTCGCAGCGCCGAGCGCACCTCCGCCAGCGCGCCCTCTCGATCGCCGTCGGCGCGGTGATCGCCGGTGTGAGCGCCGTGCCGCTCGCCCTCGCACTCGGCCACTGACCCCCGGCGTAGCGTGGCTCGCATGAGCACGACGGACGTGGCGCCCTGGACCGAGGTCGACACCCTGGACGCGCTCGTCGCGCTGATCGGTGAGCCCGGCGAGCGCGCGAAGAGCAAGAGCCGCCCCGCACTGGTCGACGTCGACCGGGCGTGGCTCGCGGCGTCGCCGTTCTGCATGATGGCGACCGCCGACGCCGAGGGGCGGTGCGACGCCTCCCCCAAGGGCGACCCGGCCGGGCAGCTCGCGCACGTCATCGACGACCGGACCATCGCCATCGCGGAGCGGCCCGGCAACAAGCGGGCCGACGGGTACCGGAACATCCTCGCGAACCCGCACGTCGGGCTGACCTTCTTCATCCCCGGCCGCGGCGACACGCTCCGGATCAACGGCCGCGCGCGGCTCGTGTCGGACGCCCCGTTCTTCGACGAGCTGATCGTGAAGGGGCACCGGCCGCTGCTCGCGGTCGTCGTCGACATCGAGGACGTGTTCTTCCACTGCGCGAAGGCGTTCATGCGGTCGGGCCTCTGGAACCCGGAGACCTGGGACCCCAACGGCCTCGTCCCGCGCCGCGCGGTGCTCGCGAAGCAGGTCGAACCCGACGAGCGCACGGTCGAGCAGCTCGACGAGTACTACCGGCCCGAGAACTACGGCGCCGGTCTGTACGCCTGAGCGCCTGGCCGTCCCCGAGCCTGGTCCGGCGCCACCGGGCTACTCGGCGAGCACCGCGTCCGGCTCGTCGGCCGGCCGCGAGGACAGCAGCGCGTTCGCCCTCCGGGTCGGCGCTCCCAGGGCCCAGAACAGCACGCCCACGCCGATGAACACGAGGACGGGGATCAGCTCCGTGGCGAGGTACAGGCCGGCCTCGCTCGCCTTCCAGCCGTCGGGCCGGTAGTCGGCGCCGAACCAGGCGAACGGCGCGCCCGGCGCGATGAGCTGCAGGACCGTGAAGGCGAGCAGGACCATCAGGAGGACGGTCAGCGGCCGGTGGAACGGCATCCGGTACGGGCGCTGCGCATCCGGCATCGTCCGGCGCAGCTTCCACAGCGCGGGATAGATGAGCAGATAGCTGATCAGGGTCGTCGAGATCGTGACGCCGAGCACCGCGCCGAAGAACTTCGCCGCGCTGCCCTGCGTGATCACCTGGGCGAGCACGAGGACGAGCGTCGAGACGATGCCGCTGAACACGTTCACCCGCACCGGGGTGCCGAGGCGCGCATTCAGCACGCCGAGGAAGCGGGGCGCGGCGCCGTCGTAGCCGGAGACCGCGAGCGCCCGGTCGGAGCCCATGATCCAGGTGACGCCGGAGGTGAGCACGCAGAGCACGAACAGCACCGCGCCGAGGTCGCCGAGCAGCTGCCCGAGGCCGGTGAGCGTGGCGGTGCCGTCGGCGGTGACGGAGCCGCCGTAGACCGTGAACACGCTCTTCATCGCGTCCACGAGGCCACCGAAGTTCGTCACCTTGTCCGCCGGCAGCACGAGGAGGATCCCGAGGATCGGCACCGCGTAGAGGAGGAACGAGGCGATCGCGGAGCGGAGGATCGCGAACGGCACATCGCGCTTCGGGTCCCGCATCTCCTCCCCCGCCGCGGACGGCAGCTCGAAGCCGACGTAGTTGAACAGCAGCACGCCGACGAGGGCGACGAACCCGCCCATCGTGGGCGCGAAGGACGACGCGCCGAGGCCGTGGAAGCCGTGCTCGGCGGCGTAGAGGACGACGGAGACCGTGAACAGGCCGAGCAGGAGGAACCGGGCGAACGCGCCGACGGTGGTGATCCACTTGCCGATCCGGAACGACAGGACCGCGGCGAGCACCGCGATCCAGATGAACACGATCGAGATCACGAGCACGGCGGGCGTGCTGAACGCGTCGCCGCCGTTGAAGAACACCTGCAGGGCCGCAACCGCGCTGATCGCGAGCGTCCCGCCGAGCCACACCGGGTTCGTCACCCAGTAGAGGAAGTTGTTGATCGCGCCCGCGAGGTGGCCGAAGGCCATGCGCGTCCACAGGTAGGGGCCGCCCTCCTGGGGGAAGGCGCTCCCGAGCTCCGCGAAGAGCAGGGCCTGCGGCACGAAGAAGACGACGGCCAGCACGACCATCCAGGTGAACGCCTCGCCGCCGGCTCCGGCGACGGAGGCGATCGTGTCGACGCCGACGATCGTGCAGATGAGGAAGAACAGGATGTCGAAGCGGCCGAAGTGCCGCTGCAGCTTCGCGGACTCCTCAGCGGCGGGCGCGACGCCCGGCTCGATCGCAGCGGTCACCGTGGTCGTCTCCTTCCGGCGCGACGCGCCTGGCGGGATGGTCCTCCCACCGCGTTTCGGCGGTGTTACCGAACCGCGTGTCGGGCCGCGAGCGCTGCGGACCAGGCCTCCCGATTGGCCTCGGTGGCGGTCCGGGGGTCGTCGACGGGCGGCCGGCCGACGTCGAGCGCGTCGAGCCACCGTCGGTCGCGGTGCAGGCGGTCGAGGGCGTCCGCACCGGGTGCGCCGTGTCCCGGCACCACGAGCGCGGCCCGCGCCGCCAACGGCTCGATCGCGTCGAGTCCCCTGCGGTAGGCGGCGCCGAGCGGGTCGTCGTCCGCGAGCAGCGGGACCTCGACGTCGCTGAGCAGGTCGCCGGCCACGAGCACCCGGCCGCGCGGGATCCACAGCGACGCGTGCCCCGAGGCATGCGCATCGGTGACGACCACGTGCACCGCGGGACCGGTCCACGGAATGCGGCTCCGGACTGGGGTGATCGGCGGCGCCGTACGGAACGTGACCGGGGCGAATCCCGGGCCGAGCTCGTCGAGCATCGCGACCCGATCCGCGGAGGCGGTGGGCGCGGACGCCCATCGCCGCGCGGCGCCGAACGAGGGGTGCCAGAGCAGGTGGTCGTAGTGGGCGTGGGTCGCGACGACGCCCTCCACGGTCAGCCCGAGGGCAGCGAGGTCGGCGGCGAGCGCATCGAGCTCGTCCGGCGTCCACCCGGGGTCGACGAGCAGCGCACGGCGTCCCAGGCCGATCAGGACGACGCTGCTCTGCCGGTCGCGTCGACTCGTCGCGACGAGCACGTCCGGCGCCGCGGGCCGCAGGCGGCGGAGGATCCCGGAGGCGCGCATCGCCCGATGCTGGCACGCGCTCGAGCACTCCCGGCAGCGGTGTCGCCGCGCGCCAATACACTCGCGGGCGTGGCCGACCACACCACCCCGGCGGACCTCGAGCGCGAGCTCGGCATCGACCAGAAGCGCATCCGCCACTACCTGCGCCAGCGCTACGGCAACCTGCCCGCCTACACCGACAACTGGCACCTGAACCAGCGGGCCGCGGAGGACGTGCGGCTGCACTTCCACGCGGAGTCGGAGGCGCTCCGCGCGTCCGGCGCCGTCCTGCCCGCGATGACGGAGCCCGACCCGGGGCCGACGCTCTTCCGCGACGCGACCGGGAGCACGACCTACGACGCTGCCGGCAACCTCGTCTACCTCCCGAGCGCCGAGGAGCTCCGGCATCGCCCTGCCGGCGACTGATCTCGGCCTCCGGAGCTCGGGTGCCGCCGATCCGGCGCTGCGGGTCGCCTGGCACGACGCGGACACGGTCGTGCTGCGGCAGGGCGCGTCGACGCACTTCGAGGCGCCGTTCCTGTTCCTCCTGCTCGGGCGGGAACGGGCGCTGCTGCTCGACACCGGTGCGACCGCGGATCCGGAGGTCCTCCCGCTTCGGGCGACGATCGACCACCTGCTCGCGACGTGGGTCGAACGGAACGGTGTCGAGGGGTCGTACCCGCTCGTCGTCGCGCATTCCCACGCGCACGACGACCACGTCGCGGGCGACGGGCAGTTCGCGGATCGGTCGGACACGACGGTGCTCGGGCACGACGCGGCGGCGGTGGCGGGGTTCTTCGGGTTCGACGACGGACGGGCCGCGTTCGAGCTCGGCGGGCGGACGCTCGAGGTGCTCGCGACGCCCGGGCACGAGGCCGCCGCCATCACGGTCTTCGATCCGATGACGGGGTGGCTGCTGACCGGCGACATCGTGTACCCGGGACGGCTGTACATCGAGGACGACGTCGCGTTCGCGCGGTCGCTCGACGTGCTCGTCGAGTTCGCGCGCACCCGTCCGGTGACGGCGGTGCTCGGCTGCCATGTCGAGATGTCGACGGCGACCGGCGTCGACTTCCCGGCCGGCACGATCGAGCAGCCGGACGAGCTGCCGCTCGCGCTCGCACCGGAGCGACTCGAGGCGATCCGCGGAGCGGCGCACCAGGCGATCGGTCGCCCGGGCCGGCACGTGCTCGACGACGTCGTGCTCGTCAACCGCGTCTAGCCCGGCAGCCGCTGCTCCGCGACGCCGTTCCCGCCGTCGACGACGATCGTCTGGCCCGTGACGTAGGAGGCGCCCGGCGAGCAGAGCCAGGCGATGACGGAGGCGACCTCCTCCGCGGTCCCGCTGCGGCCGGCGGGCACGAGGCGGCCCTCGGCGGCCTCCGACTCCAGCTGCGAGCCCGTTGCGATCCAGCCGGGCGCGACCGCGTTCGCGGTGATGCCGCGCGGCGCCTCGTCCACCGCGAGCGCGCGGACCAGGCCCGCCATGCCGGCCTTCGCGGCGGCGTAGGTCACATCGGCGCGCGACGCCATGACGGGGCCGGTGACGCTGCTCACCATGACCACCCGACCCCACCCGGCCCGGCGCATGCCCGGGACGGCGGCGCGGGTCAGGAGGAAGGCGCTCGTCAGGTTCTGCCGGAGGCCCGCCTCCCACAGCGCCGGGTCGACGGTGACGTCGCCGCTCGGCATGTCCTCGCCCGTCGCCACCATCCCGGCGTTGTTGACGAGGATCGCGGGTGCCGTCGACCAGGAGTCCGCGAACGCCGCGACGGCGTCCGCGTCGTCGAGCCGGACCACGGCGCCCTCCGCCTCGACGCGTGCCGCGCGGAGCTCGGCGACCCGGTCGTGGATCCGGTCCGTCGTCGCGGTGACGAGCACACGGGCACCGAGCCGCCCGAGCGCGAGCGCGGACGCGAAGCCGATGCCGGTCGGGCTGCCCGCACCGGACACGACCGCGGTACGGCCGGAGAGGTCGAGCGCACTGGGAAGCGGGAGGACGGCAGCCACGACGGGCACGCTAGCCGCGCTCCGCCGGGTCCCATCCTGAGCAAGCGCCGCCAGCCGGTCGGCGCGCCTGGCGCGGCGTCGGCGGCCACCCCTAGGTTCGGGCGCGTTGGCAACGGAGCCGACCCACCCCACGTCCGTCGGCTCCTTCACCTCGATGAGGAGGATCCGATGAACACGCCCGCTCCCCCGCCGAAGCCCTTTTGGCGACGCCGGCGCGCGCGAGCCGCGGTGGCCGCGGCAGCCGTGCTCGCCGCCGGGGCGCTCACGACGTCGCTCGTGCTGCCCGCGACGGCCTCGCCCGACCGCCCGAGGAGCAGCGCGACGCCCGTGCTCGCGAACCTCTTCGAGTGGAACTGGCCGTCCGTCGCGAAGGAGTGCACGACCCAGCTCGGGCCCGCCGGCTACAAGGGCGTGCAGGTCGCGCCGCCCCAGGACTCGACGAAGCGCACGGCGACCGGCAACGGCGCCGACGTGCTCCACCCGTGGTGGGAGGTCTACCAGCCCGCCGACTACGCGCTCACGAGCCGGATGGGCACCGAGTCCCAGTTCAAGGCGATGGTGAAGACGTGCCGCGCCGCCGGCGTGAAGGTCTACGTCGACGCGGTCATCAACCACATGACCGGGCAGGGCACCACCTCATACGGCGGCGCGACCTTCACGAAGTACTCCTACCCGGGCATCTACGGGCCGAGCGACTTCCACAGCTACCCGGGGAACTGCCCGGTGCCGCCCGCGGCCGGGTCGAGCGACCGCGAGGGCAGCATCCGCGACTTCAACGACTACCGGCAGGTGTTCGACTGCGAGCTGGTGGGCCTCTCCGACCTGAACACGGGGTCGTCGAAGGTGCGGAACACGCTCGCGGCGTACCTGAACAAGCTGCTCTCCTACGGCGTCTCCGGGTTCCGGGTCGACGCCGCGAAGCACATCGGGCAGACGGACCTGACCGCGATCGAGTCGAGGCTGCACCGGACGGTGGACGGCACCCGCCCGTACGTCGCCCTCGAGGTCGGCGCGGGCAGCCCGGGCCGTCTGAGTGCCGCGGCGTTCACCGGGCAAGGGCAGGTGCTCGGCTTCGACTACGCCTCCGCGCTGCAGAGCGCGTTCCAGTCGTACGACGACGGCACCAGGCCGCGCAACGACGGCGACGTCGGGTCACTGAAGGTGTTCGGCGAGGCGTCCGGCCTGCTGCCGAGCGCCGACGAGCTCGTGTTCGTGCAGAACCACGACACCGAGCGCAACGGCTCGACGCTCAACTACAAGGCCCCGAACAACCTGATCGCGACGCAGTTCATGCTCGCGTACCCGTACGGGACGCCGCAGGTCTACGCCGGCTTCACGTTCGGCTCGGACACGAACCAGTCGCCGCCCTCGAACGCCGACGGGTTCATCACGGACACGGACTGCAGCAGCACCGCCTGGAACTGCACGGACCGGCAGCTCGGGGTGAAGGGCATGGTCGGCTTCCACAACCGGGTCGGGCAGGCGCCGGTACGGAACTGGACGGACGACGGGGTGAACTTCGCGGCGTTCAGCCGCGGGAACCTCGGCTTCTTCGCGATGAACAACGAGACGACCTCGGTCACGAGGACGGTGCGGACCGGACTGCCGGCCGGCCGGTACTGCGACGTGATCCACGGCGTCACGCACCGCGGAACCTGCTCGGGCCCGACGGTGCGGGTCAACGGGCGGGGGCTCGCGACGATCACGGTCGGCTCGTACGACGCGGTCGCCTTCACGCGGAGCGATCGCCTCTGACCCTCCTGCAGTGATCCCCGACCAGCGCGCCCGGATCCGGGCCGCACTGGTCGGGGATCGCCGCATGAAGCCCGGCTACGGTGCCGGGATGCCGACCGAGGACGCCCACTGGTTCGTGGTGGACGGCCGACGCTGGCGGAGGACCGACCCGGCGCTGCCGGAGGACGTCGCCGCCGCCCTGCGGTCGCACCTCGGCTCCGCGCGGGCGACCGTCGGTGCCGCGTCGCGCCGCGGGGACGACGACGCGGTCGCTGCCGCGCGTCGCCGGGTCGGCATCGCGAAGCACGGCCTCGGCGAGCGCGGGCCGAAGTGGTGGGAGGAGCCGGTCGAGGCGCGCGTGCAGCGGGCGCGGGAGGCGCTGACGGAGTTGGAGGACTGACCTCAGCCCTTCGGCGTGCTCCCGGCCGTCGGTGCCGTCGAGGTCGTCGGCGGTACCGCGATGACCGTGGTGGACGGCGAAGGCGACGGCGCCGTTGCGGGCGGCACCGGCGGTACGGGCGGGGTCGACTGCCGCACGCGGGCGAGCTCCTGCGTCCCGCGATTGGCGAGCCCGGCGGCCAGCGCACCGGACAGCCCGGCGACGACGAGCGCGGACTTCGCGAACCCGATCCGGTTGCCGAGCCCGCGCCAGACGGCGATGCCGACGAACAGGCCGGCCGTGTTCCCGGCGGCGGCCGCGGCGCCGAGCAGGCCGACGCCCCGGCCGGCCGTGCGCGCCGAGGCCACGGCCTCGCGGCGGGCGTTCCCGAGCTCCTCCCGCAGCAACGCCGACACGTTCTGCCCGACGCCCCCGACCGCGCCGCCGATCGCCGCGGCAGCCGCCCGCTGGGCGAGGTGCGCGGGGTTGCCGTCGCCCGCGCTGCGCGCCGCCCCGATCTCCTGCCGTACACGATCGCCCACCTCGTGGCCGACGCCTTGCACCAGCCCGCGGAGCAGGGAGGGGCGCTTCTCGGCGTCGGATCCGGTGTCGCTGTCGGCCATCCGCCAACGATGGAGCATCCGCCGGGGAGCGGCGTGAGAGCGCCGGGGTCAGCGGCGGAGGTTCGCGAAGGGCAGGACGCCGTAGCGGTCGACGAAGTCGCCGAGCATGCGCGACTCCACGACGCCCGGGTCCTCATCGGTGACGTTCCAAGCGACCAGGAGGTCGTCGCGGTCGGCCAGCTGCCAGACGTAGCGGCCGCCCCAGTGCTTCGCGGCACCCCCGGCGCCGTGCACGACGTACTCGTCGAGCCGCTTCTGCAGGCCGCGCTTGCCGCCAGAGCGCTGCGTCGCCTTGCCGATGTAGACGACCTCCGGGCCCGGCACCCACTTCTTCGCGAGGACCTCCGCGGACACGGCGGCCGCGGTGCCGTTCCGCGGGCCGGCCGCGCTCTCGGCGAGGAACTCGGGCTCGCCGTGGGCCGTCCGCAGGACCACGTAGACGCCCGGTGCGGCGGGGACGTCGGCGGTCCGGAGGGCGGCGAACGGCACGAAGCCGCGGAACCCGCCCTCCTCGAGGGCCTGTCGGGACCAGGGCTGCGCGTCGGACATGGGTGCTCCTCGGGGCTCAGGGCCGGAGGACGGCGGCGGCCGCATCCGGCCGCGATGACGTTCGGCGACCGACAGGCCGCCTGCAGCACAGTCTCCGGTGCGGCCCCCGTCCGAGGGGTACGACACGCAGCGCTCGCGCGAGGTGCCGCGCACCCGCGCCGACGCGCCACCTCCTAGGCTCCCGCCGTGGCGCTGTTCAAGTCCCAGGAGGAACGCGAGGAGGACGCCCGCCGCCGGGCCGAGGAGGAGCGGCAGGAGGCGGCGCGCCTCGAGGAGCGCCGCCGCGCGGCGGCCGAGGCGGCGTTCGCGCACACGCCGATCGGCCGGGCGCGGACCGCGTTCCGTCGCGGCGACCGCTACTTCCAGGCGGAGCTCGAGGTCAGCTCGCTCACCGGCGAGGCCTCCATGTTCGGGTCGTCCGAGAACGAGATCACCCGGCGCGACGAGGAGCCCGACCTGCTCGGCCGCATCGAGGACGAGGGCTGGCGCCTCGAGCACGCCGGCTACGTGTTCGTCGAGACCGGCTCCACGTCGACCGACCGCGTGTTCCTCAGCGGCCAGGGCACGGTGACTCGCGGCGTCGTGACGGGCGTGTACCTGTTCCGCCGCGCGGAGCCGGCCGGAGGCGCCGAGGTCAGTCCGTCGCCGGGTCGGTGAGGAACGCCGCGAGGTCCTCCGTGATCGCCGTGCGCACGGCGGCATCACCGATCGTGGGCGTGCCGTCGCCCGGCTGCTTCCCGTAGTCGCCGAACTGCGCGTGCACGGCGCCGTCGATGGTGTCGAGGCGCGCGTCCGCGGGCAGGAGGTGCCGCGCCGCGGCGATCTTGGTCGGCGTGCTCAGCCCGTCGCGGCTCCCCGCGATGCTGAGGACGGGGATCCGCCGCTGCGACAGGTCCGCGGCACAGTAGGAGCCGAGCAGCACGAGGCCGTCCGCCTGCCCGTCGGCGGCGTACTGGCACGCGCGCACCCCGCCGAGCGAGTGCCCGCCCACGAGCCACCGCTGGACGGCGGGGTCGTACCGCTCGAAGTCGCGGAGCGGCCGTTCCTCCAGGATCGCGAAGTTGAGCCGGGGTCGGACGATCACGATCCCGACGCCGCGGTCCGCGATGCCGGAGAGCTTCCAGGCGTACGCCGCGGCGTCGACGCGCGCGCCGGCGAGGAACACGAGGCCGATCCCCGTCGGGCGCTCCGGCGTCAGGACGACGGCGTCGCCGCGGTCGCGGTAGTGGACGGCCGGATCCGCCTCGACGGCCGCGAGCGGTCCGGGCTCGGCCTCCATCGGGTGCTCCGCCCACACGACGGCGCCGATCGTGGCGATCACACCGGCGGCCAGCGCGAGAACGCCGACCCGGCGGACGACGCGGCGCGTGCGCATCAGTACCGGTGACCGTGCAGGAGGCGCTTCCCGGCGGCGAGCTCGGCCGCCGTGCAGTACCCGCCGTAGCCGAGGTACCCGCCCGGGTTCACGGCCTGCGCGCCGCAGTCCGCCGCGTGCTCGACGGGCGTGATCCGCGCGTCCGGGCTCTCGAGCGGATACGGCGTCGCGGTATCGGCCGGCGCCGTCCAGTCGGCGAAGCGGGTCGCCGCGGCGGCCTCCATGCGCTGCCAGCCCGCGGAGGTGCCGCCGTAGTTCAGCCACTGCCGCTCGTGGGAGCACTCGTGCAGGGCGACGGCGCGGACGTCGATCGGCCGGTAGCCGCGGACGGCGCCGTCGATGCGGAGCAGGAGCGCGCCGGTGCTGAAGTCGCCGGCCTTCGACGCGAGCGAGCCGACGTGCACGGCGGTCGCCGGGCAGTACGGCCGCACGGTCGTCCAGATCGACTTCGCCAAGCCGGTGTAGCGGCGCTGGTTCTCGACGACGACGTGCACGACGCGGCTGACGGAGGAGCCGCTGACCGTGCCGGCGGCGGTCGAGTACGGCGCGGAGCGGAGCCGGTAGGCGACCGTGCGCTTCGTCGCCTTCGTGGAGAAGGCCGGGGTGCGGACGACGAGCCCGTGGTCGGTCACGGACACCGTCGCGGTCGTGGTCGTCCAGCGGCCCGAGCCGATGCGGCGCTGCAGGGTGAGCCGCGGCTTCGCGCGCTCGCCCGTCCAGCGGACGGAGAACGAGCCGGTCAGCACGAGGCGGCCGCCGTTGCCGACGGTCGACGTCGTGCGGTTCCCGCCGCCGTCGAACGCGAGCGCGCCGAGCCGGTACTGCGTCACGCCGGCGGCGGGCGCCGCGGTCGCGGAGCGGAGCGCCGGGGCGGCCTCCGCGCCCGTCGCGACGCCGACCGCACCGACCAGCGCGCAGACGAGCGTCACGATCGCGGCGAACCGCGCGCGGCGTCGGGCGTGCGGGCGGCGGAGCTCGGGCATCGGTCGATCCCACCCGACGGGGGCACCCGGACGACAGCCCGCGTTCGAGTGCCGTGGACGCCGGAGGACCGGCCGGTGCCGACCGCGATCAGTGCCGGCGCATCGCCTCGCGCTCCTGGCGGAGCATCCACACCGCGTGCTCGACGGTGGCCTCGACGGTCCAGACCGCGGCGCCGGCCTCCGGCCCGCGCAGCTCCGGCAGCCGCGCGATGCCGTACGCGAGCGGTTCGGCGAGGCGGATGCGCAGCACCCGGTCCTCGTACTCGAGGCCCTGCCACTGCGACTCCTCGAGGAACAGCGGGAGGAGCAGCAGCACCGCGTCCGCCTGCGCGACGCGCGCGGCGGCGTGCTCCGCGTCGAACTGCCGCTCGAGCGCGAGGAGGGCGAGCTCCTGCTCGGTCAGGACGAGGGAGGCGTGCTCGTCGAGGCAGGCGAGCAGGTCCCGCTCGGCGTGCTCGAGCCGTTCCAGGCGGCGACCGGTGACGCCGCGGCGCTCGCCCGCGAAGAAGCGCCGGATCACCTCGTCCGACCTCGGCACGCCCCGCACACCCGGCATGGGTCGAGTCTCGCTCACCCCTCCGACGACGTCACCCAGGGTGCACGGACAGCCGCGTGCTCAGGCCGGCGCGCCTGCCGGCAGGCCGAGCGCGGGCAGCACGACGCCGTCGATGAGGCTGATCAGGTACTCCCGGTCGACCGGCTTGCGCTGCACGAGCGTGCGGTAGGCGACCATCGACGGGCTGATGTGCGCGACCGTGTCGACGTCGACGCGCGGCGAGACCTCGCCGCGTGCGATGGCACGCTCGATGAGCGCCCGGTTCAGCCGCGCACGGGGCTCGGTGATCGCCTCGTTCACCGCGTCCGCGAGGCCGGGGTCGCGCGACAGCATCGAGACGACGGCGCCCATGACGCGCATCTTCCGCTCCGCCTCCTCCATCGAGTGCGGGCGGATGAGTGCGACGAGGTCGCCGCGGAGGGTGCCGGTGTCGGGCAGGTCCTCGATGCGCGACTGCGCCTGCTTCATGCAGGTCACGGCGTCGATGACGAGGTCGGCCTTCGACGGCCAACGGCGGTACAGCGTCGCCTTCCCGGCCTTGGCGCGGGCGGCGACCAGGTCCATCGACATCGCGTCGTAGCCGGTCTCCGCGAGCACGTCGAGCGCCGCGTCGAGGATCTCGGGGTCGCGCGTGTGGTCGCGCTTGCGGCCGAGGCGGTGGCCTCCGTCGTCCTCGGTCTGCTCGGAGAGCGGGACGGTGTCGAGCTGCGTCATCGCGGCTGGTCCTCCTGTTCGCCTCGGAGTGTACGCCCGATCCGACACGGGCGAGTTCTGGAACTCACCATATCCGGAACTGATGGGTTCCGTATATGCTCCTCATCCATGACCTCCCTCCCCCAGGCCGCGACAGCGGAACCGCCCTCCTCGAAGCGCTGGTGGACGCTCGCCGTCGTCGCGCTCGCGCAGCTGATGGTCGTGCTCGACGCGACCGTCGTGAACATCGCGCTGCCGTCGGCCCAGGCCGACCTCGGCTTCTCGAACGCGGACCGCCAGTGGGTGGTGACCGCGTACTCGCTCGCGTTCGGCAGCCTCCTGCTGCTCGGCGGCCGCCTCGGCGACCTCGTCGGCCGCAAGCGGATGTTCGTCATCGGGCTCGTCGGCTTCGCGCTCGCGTCCGCGCTCGGCGGCGCCGCGCCGACGTTCGGCGTGCTCATCGCCGCCCGCGCCCTGCAGGGCGTCTTCGGCGCGATGCTCGCCCCGACCGCCCTCGCCGTCCTCACGACCACGTTCACGATCCCGAAGGAGCGCGCCCGCGCGTTCGGCGTCTTCGGCGCCCTCGCGGGTGCCGGCGGCGCGATCGGGCTGCTGCTCGGCGGCCTCCTGACGCAGAGCCTCGACTGGCGCTGGAACCTCTACATCAACGACGTGATCGCGGTCGTCGCCGTGATCGGCGCCGTGTTCCTCGTCCCGAACCTGCAGCGCCAGGGGCCGCGGCCGAAGCTCGACGTGCCCGGCACGCTGCTCGTCTCCGCCGGCCTGTTCAGCCTGGTCTTCGGGTTCTCCAACGCGGAGTCCGACGGGTGGGACTCCCCCGCCAGCTGGGCCTTCCTCGCCGCGGCCGGCGTGCTGCTGATCGTGTTCGTGGTCTGGCAGACGCGGGCCTCGCACCCGCTGCTGCCCCTCGCGATCCTCCGGGACCGCAACCGCGCCGCCGCGTACTCGTCGGTCATGATCGCCGGAGCCGGCATGTTCGGCGTCTTCCTGTTCGTCACCTACTACGTCCAGGCGACGCTGCACTACTCGCCGATCCAGACCGGGGTCGCGTTCCTGCCGATGATCGGCATGCTCGTGCTCGCCGCGCAGCTCGGCACGAACCTGTTCGTCCCGCGCTTCGGCCCGAAGGTCATGGTCCCGATCGGGATGCTGCTCGCGATGACGGCGATGCTGTTCTTCACACGGCTCGACGTGCACACGGCGTACGCACCCGGGCTGCTCGTGCCGCTCATGCTGATGGGCGCCGGGATGGGCTCGATCATGCCCGCCTCGATGCAGACCGCGACGCTCGGCGTCGATCGGCAGTACGCCGGCGTGGCGGGCGCGCTCGTGAACACGAGCCAGCAGGTCGGCGGCTCGATCAGCACCGCCCTGCTGAACACGCTCGCGGCGACCGCGGTGACCGACTGGGTCACGTCCCACGCGCCCGCCACCGCGGCGACCGCCGCGGAGGCCGCCGTGCACGGCTACGCCACCGCGTACTGGTGGTGCGCGGCGTTCTTCGCGGGCGGAGCGGTCCTCGCCGCGGTCGTGTTCCGCCGCCGCAACCAGGGCCTCGCGCTCCACACGGCGCACCAGCACGCCGCGCCGGCCGCCGACGCGCGACCGGTCCCGGAGGCCGTCGGCGCCTGAGCGCACCTCCCGGAGGGCCTCCTCCGCCCGGTCAGCGGACCGAGCGGAGGAGGCCCTCGGCCGTGGAGGCGACGCTCGGCGACCAGCCGAGCTCCTCCTTCGCCCGCGCGGTCGCCATCGGGATGCTCGAGCGCCGGAGCGCGTCGACGTACGGCAGCGCCCGGAACACCGTGTCCGGCACGCGGAGCGGCGCGGGAGCGCCGACGGCCCGCGCCGCGGCGTCGAAGAAGTCGTTCCAGCCCGTCGCGCGGTCGTCGCCCACGTTGTAGGACCTGCCCGGCCTGCCGCGCTCGAGGGCGGCGACGGTCGCGGCCGCCGCGTCGGGCACGAAGACGTAGGAGTGCACGCCTCCCCCGCTCCGCGGCACCGGCAGCGCCCGGCGGTGCAGCAGCCGCGCGAGCGGTCCGATCGAGTCCGGGCCGTAGAACAGCCCGTACCGGAGCGCGACGCCCTCGATGCCGGGCGTCGATCGGGTCAGGCGCTCCGCCGCCTTCAGCGCCTCGATGATCGGCCGGAGCCGCGGCTCGGTGCGGCCCGGCACCGCGAAGGGCGCGCCCTCCGCGATCGGCTCCGGCCCGCGCGGGACGAAGCCGTAGCCGCCGAGGAACGACTGCGTCACCATCCGCGTCGCGCCGACGGCCTCCGCGAGGCGCAGGAGGTGCGACGTGCCGACCGTCCGCAGCCGGTTCGTCGCGTCGAGGTCGCGGTACCGCAGCGGGATCCCGCGGATGGCGGTCAGCTCGTGGATCACCGCATCCGCGCGGACGCCCTTCGCGGCGGCGAGGAGCGCGTCGTGGTCGAGGACGTCCGCGACGACCGCGCCGGACCAGCCGAGGCCCTCCACGGGTCGGCGGCTGATGCCGATCACCTCGTGCCCGCGCGCGAGCAGCTGCTCGACGAGCGGCCGGCCCACGGTGCCGGTCGCGCCGGCGACGATGACCCGCATCGCTCGACTCTGCCACCGCCGAACCGCTCGTTGCACGGATCAGGACGGATCGGCCGACACGCCGTTCGCTGAGGTCCCCGCTACGGCGTGTCGGCCCGTTCGTCCTGATCCGTGAAATCTCAGCGGGAGGGGAGGGCGGCGACGACCTCGTCCCGGGCCACGGTCAGCGCCTCGGGCGGGGCGCCCGCCGCCTCGAGGGCGAGCAGGGCGGCCCCGACGACGGGCGGCTCGACGACCCAGGTCGGACGGGCGAGCGGCGCACGCTCGGCGAGCCCCGCGACGACGCCGGCGACCAGCCGCGGCGACCGGCCCGCGAGCACGCTGCCGCCGAGCACGACCGGCAGCGGGGTGGACTGGAGGTCCAGGCGGCGCAGGAGGACGTCGGCCATCACGACGACCTCCTCGGCCTGCCGGTCCACGACCGACGCGGCGACCGCGTCCCCGGCCTCCGCGGCCGCGAACAGGGCGGGCGTCAGGTCGTTGAGCGCCTCCCGCGGGATGCGGCCGAAGTGGAGCCCCTCGACCACCGCGCGGACGGTCGCCGTGCCGAACGCGCCCGTCACCACCTCGCGGAGGGCGGTCGCCGGGCCGCGGCCGTCCTCCGCGCGGATCGCGTGCCACAGCGCGGCGGGGCCGAGGCCGGAGCCGCCACCCCAGTCGCCGGAGATCTCGCCGAGCGCCGGGAAGCGCGCGGAGGCGCCGTCGGCGCGGACGCCGATCGCGTTGATGCCGGTCCCGCAGACGACGGCGACCGCGTCCTTCGCCGCGGTGCCCGCGCGCAGCAGGGCGAAGAGGTCGTTCTCCGCGGTCAGCGGGGCGAGCGCCGTCCAGTGCTGGAGCCGCCGCCGGGCCTCGGCGAGCTCCTCCTGCAGGTCGAGGCCGGCCAGGTAGACGTGCTGGAGGAGCACGGTCCGGTCGGACGCCGCCGCGAGCACCGCGGCCCGCAGCCGGTCGAGCTCCTCGCGCACCGGCGGCCAGCCGGCCACCTGCGGGTTCCCGCCGCGGCCGCGCTCGTGGGCGAGCACGCGGCCGTCGAGGCCGATCGCGAGCACGTCCGTCTTCGACCCGCCCCCGTCGGCGGCGAGCACGACGGGCGCGGCGGCGCTCACGCCCACGCGAGGTGCCGCGCGTTCGCCGCGAGCAGCAGGTCGGTCAGGCGCTCGGCCCGGTCGAAGTCCCGGACGAGCGGGTGCGCCCACATCGCGTGCAGCACGCGGTCCCGCCCACCGTGCTTCGCGGCGTCGAGCGCGAGCCGCTCGTACCCGGCGACGTCCGCGATCAGCGATCGGACGTCGTCGGCGAGCGGCGCCACCGGCAGCGGCACCGCACCGTCCGCGGTGACCCGGCTCGGCACCTCGATCACGTGGTCGTCCGGCAGGAACGGGAGGATCCCGTCGTTCCGCACGTCGAGCACCTGCACGTCGCCGCGGTCGGTCGTGAGCGAGACGAGCAGGTCGATCGCCGCCTCCGAGTAGAAGGCGCCGCCGCGGCGCTCGAGCTCCTCCGGCTTCGTGTCGATCGCCGGGTCCCCGTACTTGGCGAGCAGCGCGCGCTCCACCTCCTGCACCACCTGCGCCCGGGTCGGCTCGCGGAGCTGCTCGCGGAGCACCTCCTCGTGCGCGTAGTAGTAGCGGAGGTAGTAGGAGGGCACCGCCTGCTGGAGGGTGAGCAGCGGCGCGGGCAGCTCGACCTCCTCGGCGAGGTCGGTCAGGTCCTCGGCGAGCAGCTCCGGCAGCACGTCGCCGCGGCCGTCGACGTGGACGCCGAGCTCCCACGTGAGGTGGTTGAGGCCGACGTGGTCGAGCCGCACGGCCGACGGTGCGACGTCGAACCGCGCGGCGAAGCGGCGCTGGAAGCCGATCGCGACGTTGCAGAGCCCGACGGCGCGGTGGCCCTCCGACAGCAGGGCCCGGGTCACGATGCCGACCGGGTTCGTGAAGTCGACGATCCACGCGCCGGGCTTCGCGTAGCGCCGCACGGCCTCCGCCGCCTCGAGCACCACCGGCACGGTCCGCAGCGCCTTCGCGAACCCGCCCGGGCCCGTGGTCTCCTGCCCGATGACGCCCGCCTCGTGGGGCCAGGTCTCGTCCCCGTGCCGCGCGTCCTGCCCGCCGACCCGCAGCTGGAACAGCACCGCGTCGGCGCCCGCGACGCCGGCGACGAGGTCGTCGGTCGCGTGGACCGTGCCCGGATGGCCGCCGCGGGCGAACATCCGCTGCGCCATGCCGCCGACGAGGCGGCGGCGCTCCTCCGACGGGTCGACGAGCCACAGCTCGTCCAACGGCAGCACGTCGCGGTGGCGGAGGAAGCCGTCGATCAGCTCCGGTGTGTACGTCGACCCGCCGCCGACGATCGCGAGCTTCATGCCAGTGGTCATCCCTTCACCCCGGTGAGCGCGATGCCTTCGACGAAGGCCTTCTGCGCGAAGAAGAAGATGACGACGACCGGGATCGTGATGATCACCGTCATCGCCATCGTGATGCTCCAGTCCGTGCCGTGCACGCCGCGGAACGTGGCGAGCCCGTAGGCGATCGGCCAGGAGGCGCTGTTCTCGCTCGTGTACAGCAGCGGGCCGTAGTAGTCGTTCCACGAGTTGAAGAACAGGAAGATCGCGGCCGCCGCGATGCCCGGCCGCGCCATGGGCAGCACGACGCGCCACAGCACGCCCCACTCCCCGCACCCGTCGACCCGGGCGGCGTCCGCGAACTCCGCCGGCAGGGTCAGGAAGAACTGGCGCATCAGGAAGATCGAGAACGCGTCGCCGAGCAGGTTCGGCAGGATGAGCGGCCACAGCGTGCCCGTGAGGTGGAGCTGCGACCAGAAGACGTACACCGGCACCGCGGTCACCTGCGGCGGCAGCAGCATCGCGACGACGATCGCCGTGAACAGGAGGCCCGCGCCGCGGAACCGCACCGTGGCGAGCGCGTACGCGGCCGGCACGGACGACACGAGCATGAACACCGTCGAGAGCACGGCGTAGAGCGCGGAGTTCCCGAACCACTGCGCCAGCGGCACGGTCCGGAACACGCGGACGTAGTTCCCCCAGTCCCACACCTTCGGGATGATCGACGCGGTCAGCGCCTGCTGGCTCGTCATCAGCGACGTCAGCACGACGAACACGACCGGCGCGAGCGCGAGGACCGCGAGCGCGACGAGCGCCGCGTGCTCCGCGATCCAGACGAGCGCGCGCCTCCCCCGCCCCGACGCCGGCTGCACGCGCGGCCGGGCGGTCACGACGGCGGTCACGACGCCATCCGGAACACACTGATGCGACGCATCGTGAGCCCGAGCAGCACGGCTGAGATCACGAACAGCACGACGGCCATCGCGGACGCGTAGCCGAGCTGGTACTCAGCGAAGCCGTGCGCGTAGAGGTACTCGGTGTAGGTCAGGAGCGACTGGTTCGGGTAGCCGAGCCCGGTCGCCGTGCCCTGGCCGACCGTCGCCTTGCCGCTCGCGACGCCGGAGGCGACGGCCGCCTCCGTGAAGTACTGCAGCGCGGCGATCACCCCGGTCACGACGGCGAAGCCGATGACCGGCGCGATCGTCGGGAGGGTGATGAACCGCACCTTCTGCACGCCGCTCGCGCCGTCGAGGCCCGCGGCCTCGTAGAGGTCGCGCGGCACGTCGAGCATCGCGGCGAGGAAGACGATCATCAGGTCGCCGGTCACCCAGACGCCCAGGATCACGAGCGACGGCTTGGCGAGCGCCGGGTCGTTGAACCAGAGCGGGCTCTGGATGCCGAACGCCTGCAGCACGGTCGCGACCGGGCCGGTGCCGGGGTTGAACAGGAAGACGAACGCGACGACGGAGGCGACCGGCGGCACGAGCGCGGGCAGGTAGAGCAGCGTGCGCCAGACGCCGGAGCCGCGCCGGACGCGGGCGAGCAGCCCGGCGACGAGCATCGCGCACACCGTCCGCACCGGGACCAGGATCACGACGAACCAGAGCGTGTTCAGCGCCGCCGTGCCGACGTCCGGGTCCTGCGTGAAGAGGTACGTGTAGTTCAGCAGTCCGACGAACTGCGGCGCGGAGAGCAGGTCGAAGCGGGTGAAGGACAGCAGCACGCTGACGACCAGCGGAAGGCCGAAGAAGAGCACCAGGCCCGCGATCGCCGGAGCGAGCATCACGAGCGCGGTCCGCCGACGGCGCCCCTCGAGGGAGCGCCGCCGCGGCCGCCGGACGGCGGCGACGGTCACGGTCACGGCCCGCTCAGCGCGTTCGCGTCGTCGATGGTCGAGTCGAGCTTCTTCAGGATCGCGTCCAGGTCGCCGCCGTGGGTCTGGTAGTCGTCCCACGACTCCTCGAAGTCGTTCAGGTACGCGGCGCCGTTCTTGCTCGCGGGCGACGTGATCGTCCTCGGGTTCTTCGCCGCGTCGACGAAGGTCTTGTACTGGTCGCCCACCTGCAGGTCGGACGAGTTCAGGGCGGAGGTCAGGGTCGGCACGTTCTTCAGCCCGTTGCCGAGCAGCACCTGCGTCCTGGTGTCGAGCGCGAGGTACTTCAGCAGCGCCCACGCGGCCTCGGGGTTCGTGGCGCCCTTGCCGATGCCCGCGATGTTGCCGGTGATGTAGGTCGCCCCGTACATGTCGGTGTGGTTCGACGCGGTCGGGAACGGCGCGGTCGCGTACTGCACGTCCGCCTTGTCGGAGGCGATGAAGGCGGTGCGCCACTCGCCGTCGAGCACCATGGCGATCCGCCCCTTCTCGAACGGGGTGTCGGCGGCGAACTCCTGGCCGAGGCCGGCGGTGAAGCGCTGCAGCTTGGCGTAGCCGATCCTGTCGACGAAGCCCTTCTGCCACTGCATCAGGGCCTTCCAGTCGGCCGACTTCCCGATGACCGAGTCCTCCTTCGCGTCGAGGAACTTCCCGTCGATGATCGCCGAGAAGTGCTGCGGGGTGTTCTCCTGGAAGCCCATGAGCGGGTTGAAGCCGAGGGTCTTGATCGAGCCGTCCGGGTTGTAGGTCGTCAGCTTCAGCGCGTCCGCCTCGAGCTCGTCGAGCGTCTTCGGCGGCGTGCTGATGCCCGCCTTCTGCAGCAGGTCCGTGTTCATGTAGAGCGCGGTCGCGTCGGAGAGCACCGGCAGCACGCACCGCTTGCCCTTGTACTGCGTGTAGGAGCGGACCGCTGCGGGCAGCGAGCCGAGGTCCACGCGGTCGCGCGCGATGTACGGCTTCAGATCGCGGAACGCCCCGGTCGAGCAGAACGTGCCGACGATGTCCGTCGAGTACGACAGCCCGAGGTCGATCGGCTGGCCGGCGCTGATCGCCTTCTGCAGCTTCTCGTCGTCCTGCCCGTCGTGGATGACGACGTGGACCTTCGGGTTCGCCTTCTCGAACGCCGTGACCGCCGTCTTCAGCACGCCCGCCTCGCGGCCGGTGAAGAAGTGCCAGAAGGAGACGGTGCCCTGCACGGTCGTCGGCGCCTTCGAGGCGATGGCGTCGCCGCCTCCCGTGCTGCAGCCGGCGAGGAGGAGGACGGCGGCGGCCGCGACCGCGGCGGCTGCTCGGATGCGGGTCACTGCTGGGCCTCGATTCGGGAGGGGGCGGGGGTGTCCAGGCGGCCGACGGCCGCCTGCATCGTGCTGAGGACGTGGGCGCGGAGCCGGTGGCGGACGCCCTCGAGGACGGGCGCGACGACGACCTGCGGCGGCACGACCGCGGCGACCCAGCGCGTCCGGTCCCTGAGCCAGCGCGCGGTCGCGGCCGCGAGCGGGGCGCCGCCCGCGATGCCCGTCGGCCCGTGGAGGACCACGAGGGCCGGATCCGCGACGGCGAGCGCCGGGAGCAGCGCGGTGCCGACGCGCGCCGCGAGCGCGCGGTGGAAGGGGTGGTCCGCGTCGACGGTCGCGGGGTCGGCGACGTCGTGCTCGCGCTGCAGGTCCTCGACCGCGCCGCGGGAGACGAGGTCGCCGATCTCCGCGCCGTCGGCCTGCAGGTAGCCGATCTCGCCGGCGGCTCCGGAGGCGCCGGTGTGCACGACGCCGCCGAAGTCGAGCGCGAGGCCGACGCCGTCGGCGAGCTGGAGGAGGGCGAAGCTGCCGGCCTCCCGGCCCGCGCCGGTCGCCCGCTCCGCGACGGCAGCGAGGTTCGCGTCGTTCTCGAGCAGCACGGGCACCCCGAGCCGCTCGCCGAGGGTCGCGGCGACCGCGTGCCGCGGCCAGCCCGGCATGTCCTCGATGAAGGTGAGCGAGTCGCTCGCATGGTCGACCGCGGCCTGCAGGCCGACGCCGATCGCCACGATCGCGTCCTCGTCCACCCCGGCGGCCGAGCAGGCGCGGGCGACGGCGGCCTGCAGCATCTCGTCGGCGGGCGCGAGCACCTCCGCCTCCGTCATGATGTGCAGCGCGACGGGGAAGGCCGGACCCGCGACGTCGACGACGACCGAGCGGACCGTGCGGCCCTCGATGTCGACGGCGACCGAGCGGAAGCGGTCGGTGGTGAGCTCGTGGACGGTCGCGTTCGGGCCGCGGTTACCGGTCCGCTCCCCCGCCTCCCGCAGCAGCCCGGCGGCCTCGAGGCGGCGGAGCATCTCGGCCGCGGTCGGCTTGCTGAGGCCGGACGCGCGCGCGAGCTCGTTGCGGCTCATCGGCCCGTGCTCGAGCAGCAGCGCGACGGCCGCCTGGTCGTTGAGGACGCGGAGGGAGCCGGGCGTCCCGGGCATCGGGGCGCTCAACGGACCACCGGGTCCGTCAGGATCGCCCAGGGGTCGCCGTACGTGTGCCAGCGCAGCGGCGGGCGCAGGCCCCAGTCGTGCGCGGCGAGGAACACCGCCTGCTCGTCGTCGACGCGGCTCGTGTCGGAGTGCGCCTCCTCGGTCCGCATGATCGTCTTCCGGTGCTCGAGGAACACGTGGAGGAAGTGCTGCTCGCTGCCGCCGGCGAGCGGCGTCCTCGCGTGCCGCTGCACCCAGGCGCGCATGCCGCCGAACGACAGCGGGTCGTCGCCCGGGCCGTGCATGACCATCGCGTCGTAGTAGACGAACTGCCCGAGCGTGGAGAGGCCGTCCCGCTTCGCCGCGCGCACGGCCGGGTCGAAGTAGACGCGGTCGCGTTCGTCGTCCTGCGCCCGCTGGAACCGCGGGTCGGCCGCCGCGCGGTGCCATGCCGCGACGAAGGCGTCGCCGAGCCCCGCATGCGAGTCGGTGCCGTTCACCCGCTCGAGCGCGGGGATGAAGCGGGCCAGCGGGTTGGCGGGCTCGGCCGCCGTGTACGCGCGGACGACCTCGAGCATGTCGCCGGTCCCGCTGCAGAAGCCGATGATGCCGCCGGTGTAGCCGCGGCCGTCCCCGATGTCCTCGATGTAGGTGAACTGCGCCCGCCAGTCCAGCGAGGAGTTCTCCGCGCTGGAGACGAGCTCCATCGCGATCTCCTTCTCGACCGGCGCGGTCAGGCCGGGGCCGCGGGCGCCGGCGTGGAGGTGGACCGGTGTGCAGGCGAGCGCCATGGAGGGCACGGCGACGAGGACGGCGACGGTCGTCAGCACTGCGGCGACGATGCGGCGATGCGGCATGGCGGCGACCGTAACAGCCAACCGTCCTTCCGGTAAGACTGTTTACAGAAGCGAAACATCCGCCCGCGCAACAGCGCGAACTTGCCACTTGTCGACCCCGGCAGCGGCGTGTCGGGGCCGAGAAGTGGCAAGTCCGCGCTGGGGCGGCCGCTGCGGTCAGGCCGCGGGGGTCGCCTCCGGCCGCCGCGCCTCGCTCGGCGCCCCGCCGCCGCGGCGACCGACCTGCTTCGGCAGGGTGAAGACGAGGAGGAACGCGACCACGGCGAACGCGGCGCTGACCAGCAGCGCGGAGGCCGCGCTCGTGCCGAAGGCGTTCGCGACGTCCGTCGAGGTCGGGCGGCGGCCGGCCGGGAAGGAGAGCGTCCCGAAGAACACGCTGCCGATCACCGCGATGCCGATCGCGGAGCCGATCCGCTGCATCGTCGAGATGACGCCGCTCGCGGCGCCCGCCTCCGATGGGTCGACGGTCGCGACGATGAACTGCACGTTCGGCGCGATGAAGAAGCCGCTGCCGACGCCGGCCACGAGCAGCGGACCGAGCAGGTCCCAGTTCGTGAGGTCCGGCGCGGGGACGAGCAGCAGCACGAGCCACACGCCGAGGAGGCCGAGCGCGACCATCCCGGCCCCGAGCACGAGCACCCGGCGGCCGATCGCCGCCGCGAGGCGCGTGCTCTGCGAGGCGCCGATGATGCTGCCGATCGCGAACGGGATCGAGACCAGGCCGGACTCGAGGGCGGTGTGGCCCAGCCCCGACTGCCAGAGCAGCGAGATCGAGAAGAAGATGCTGACGAAGGCGGCGAAGTAGACGAGCGCGAGCAGCGTGCCGCCGGTGAACGCGGGGTGCGAGAAGAGGTGGGGCGGCACGAGCGCGGTGCGACCGCGTGCGACGACGCGCCGCTCCCAGAGGGCGAACAGGACGAGCAGCACCAGGCCGCCCGCGATCGAGAGGTACGTCCAGAGCGGCCACTTCAGGTCCTGGCCCTCGATGAGCGGCACGAGGATCGCGGACAGCGCCGCGGTGACGAGCAGCAGCCCGACGAGGTCGACGCCCGCCGACGCGGAGGCCTGCTTCGGGCTGTTCGGAACCAGCGCCGCGGTCGCGATCAGCGCGACGATGCCGATCGGGAGGTTCACGAAGAAGACGTAGCGCCAGCCCTCGTCCCGACCGAAGGCCTCGATGAGCAGGCCGCCCAGCACCGGACCGATCGCCGACGAGACGCCGAGCACGGCGCCGAACACCGCGAACGCCTTGCCGCGGACGCGACCCGAGAACAGCAGCTGGATGTACGCGGAGACCGCGGGCAGGTAGAGGCCGCCGGCGAGGCCCTGCACGACGCGGGAGACGACGAGCTGCGCGTCGGTCTGCGAGAGCCCGCAGGCGACGCTCGCCGCGACGAACAGCACGAGACCGCTGAAGAAGACCCACTTGTGGCCGAAGCGGTCGCCGAGCCGTCCGGCCGGGATCAGCGCGAGGCCGAACGCGAGCGAGTAGCCGGAGATGATCCACGACAGCGTCGCCTCGGAGGCGTCGATGCTCGTGCGGATCGAGGGCAGGGCGACGTTCACGATGGTGGCGTCGATGAGGGACATCACGGCGCCGAGGAGGATCACGGCGAACGCGATCCAGGCGCGGCGGGGCGCGACCTGGATCGTGCCCATGGCGGGGGCGGAAGCGGACATGTCAGTCGGGCTCTCTGGTGTGTTCGGCCCGCACGATGGCGGGGAGGTCGGCGAGCAGGGAGTCGAGCCAGTCGAGCTCGGCCTGCAGTCGGTAGGTCTGGTGCGCCATCACGTGGCGCTCGGTGAGGTTGAGGTACTGGTCGACGTGCTCGAGGCGCGCCGCGTGCTGCTCGGCGGCGGCCGCGACGGTCGCCCGTCGGGAGCGCAGCAGGTCCGGCAGCTCGCCCGCGAGGTCCTTGCCGACCCGCGCGAGGACCAGGTCGAACGGGTCCGGCCGCAGCGAGAACTCCGACAGCATCTCGAGGCGGAGGTGGTCGAGCGCGATGCGCCCCGCCTCCGTGATCCCGACGACCTGCCGCTCCGGCCGGGCGCCCTCGCGCTCGGTGCGGACGGGCTCGACGAGCTCCTCCGCGAGCATGCGGTTCAGCGCGCCGTAGATGCCGCCGACCCGGAAGTCGGTCCACATGTGCACGTGCTCCTTCTCGGCGAGGAGCCGGAGCTGGTGCCCGTGCATCGGTCCCCGCTCGGCGAGCGCGCCGAGGATGAAGACGCGGATGGAGGACATGCGATCAGTCTCGCATGACTAATCCTGTGAGATCGAGGCGAACGTCCCCGTCAGCGGGTCGGGCGGCGGCGCCTCCGCAGCGCGAGCACGATGAGCACGATCCCGACGATGGCGACGACGAGGCCGATCGCGAGCCAGGTGCGGTCCCCCGTCATGAAGCTGCCGGGGATCAGGTTCAGCCCCTGACCGGTCCAGACCGCGCCGGTCACCAGCGCGATCAGCCCGAGGACGAGGAACGCGATGCGGGCGGGGCGGCTCATGGGCGTCACGGTAGCGGCGGGCGCTGCGCGGCGCCCTGTCAGGCGCGCCGCCGCCCGACCCCCGCATCGAGGGGCGGCAGCATCGCCGCGGTCACCGGCGCTCGCGACGGCCGGCGTGCTCGTGGCCGGCGGCCGCCGCTGACCCCGGTCAGAGGCGGACGAGCATCTTCCCGACGTTGCCGCCCCGCATGAGGTCGAGGAACGCGTCGACGGCGTGGTCGAGCCCGTCGCGGACCGTCTCGTCCGACACGATGCGTCCGTCCCGCACCCAGGGCCCGACCTCGGCGACGAAGTCGGGCCAGCGGTGGAGGTGGTTCGGGGTCGTCCAGCCGCGCAGCGTCAGCCCGCGGGTGATGATGGTGAACAGGTTGTCCGGACCGGGGGCGCGGTGCTCGTCGTTGTACGTGGCGATCGACCCGCACAGCGCCGCGCGACCGCCGTCGTTGAAGACCTCCAGCGCCGCCTCGAGGTGGTCGCCGCCCACGTTGTCGAAGTAGACGTCGATGCCCTCGCCCTGCTCGGTGCCGGTCGCGGCCACGAGCTGCTGCCGGATCGGGGCGGCCCGGTAGTCGAGCGCCGTGTCGAAGCCGTACCGCTCGGTCAGGAGGCGCGCCTTCTCCGGCCCGCCCGCGGACCCGATCGTGCGCGAGGCGCCCTTGAGCTTCGCGATCTGCCCGGCGGCGGAGCCGACCGCGCCGGCGGCGCCCGACACGAACACCACGTCGCCCTCGTGCACCGAAGCGATGTCGGTGAGCCCGAGCCAGGCGGCGAAGCCCGTCCCGCCGAGCACGCCCAAGTACGCGGAGGCGGGGACGCCCTCCTGCTCCGTCACGCGCCGGAAGCTCCGCGCCGGCGCCTGCGCGACGTCCCGCCAGCCGAGGTCGTGCTGCACGAGGTCGCCCTCCGCGAACCCGTCCGCGCGGGACGCGACGACCCGGCCCAGCGCCGCGCCGGTCAGCGCCTCCCCGAGCTCGAACGGCGGCACGTAGCTGCGGCCCGCGTTCATCCGCCCGCGCATGTACGGGTCGACCGACATCAGCTCGTTCGCGACGCGCACCTCGCCGTCCTGCAGCTCGGGCAGCGGGACCACGACGGTGCGGAAGTCGTCGTGGCCGGGCCACCCGGTCGGACGGCGGGCGAGGTGGATCTGCGTGCTGTCGGTCACGCCGCGACGCTACGCCGCCCCTACCTCGCGAGACGCCAGAGCCCGTCCGCGGACGGCGCGAGCCGGCCCTCCTCCCGCAGATGCGCGGCGATCCGGCGGAGGTCGTGCTGCCACGTCACCTCGAGGTCGCCCGCGCGGCGGAGCTCGTCGCCGTGCAGCCGCTGGACGTCCCGGGCGACCTGGACCGGCGACGCCGAACCGGCGTGCACGCGGAGCGACTCGAGCAGCCACGCGGTGAGCGCGGGCCGGCCCGCGGTGCGGTCGCGCGAACGCGCGGGCGCGGTCGCGGACGCCCGGCGACCGGTCCGCTCCGGCGCGACGAGGTGGTCGACGAGTGCCGCCCAGTCCGCGACGGCGGGGTCGCCGAGGCGCACCCGTTCGCCCGGGAAGCCGTCCGCGTCCTGCGCTCCGCGGCCGTCCTGGCCGCCGTCGACGAGGAGGGCGTCCCGCGGCAGCACCGCCCGATCGGCGAGCACGAGGCGCCGGTGGGCGGGGTTCGGCCTGCCGGCGTCGTCGGCCTCGAGGGCGCCGAAGTGGAGGGCGACCCAGTCGAGCCGCTGCTGCCACGCCGACGACCCGGGCCACGGCGGGGGTGCGAGGAGGCGCGCGTCGTAGACCTCCGCGAGCCGGGCGAACCCCGCGATCGCGCCGGGGAGCGGGTCGGCGAGGCCGATGATCCCCGGCGTCTCGTCGGGCCGGCCGACCTGCGCGGAGGCGGGCAGCCGCCGGACGCCGGACGCGAGGTCGATCACGGCGGTGTCGAGGTCGACGAGCAGCAGCCGCTTCGGGGGCTCGGCGGCGAAGGCCTCGCCGATGCGCAGCACCGCCTCCTCGAGGAACGGCGCCGGGGCGGCGTCGGGCAGCGCGGCAGCGACGTCCTCCAGCGCCCGGGAGGGCGCGACGCCGCGGTGGACCGCGGCGTACAGGGCGCCGACGGCCGGCGTGCGGCTGCGGCCCTCCGCGCCGTGCACGAGCACCCGCCGGCCCTCCGCGCGCAGCGCCGCGATCGTGTCCACGGCGTCCTGAAGCACCAGGTCGAGGTTCGGGTTCCGGCCCGGCTGGTCGACGAGCCAGAACGCGACCCGCTCGCGATCGGTCTGCCGCCGGCCGATCCGGCACAGCGCGACGACCGCGTCGACGTCGGGCGGGAGGTCGTCGAGCGCCGCGAGCGAGCCGAGCAGCACGCCGTCGTCGTGCGGGTGCGGCACGAGCACGCCTGGCCCGACGGGGCGGACGCGGTCCACGGCGGGCCAGCCCGTGCCGTCGCCGAGGCCGCCGTTCGCCGCGAGCACCGCGGCGCGGGTCAGGTCCTCGGCGCTCAGGCCGGGCCACCCGTGCAGCGCGCGGCGCCAGGCGGCCGGGACGGCGGACGCGCCCCAGCGGGCGCCGAGGAGGGACCCCGCGAGCGCGGCGACGGACGGCCCGAGCGGCGCGGCGGCCTCGAGCGCCGCCCGGAGGTGCGCCCCGGGCCGCTCGTCCGGCACCGGCGTCGACCGCACGACCGACCACGCCGCCTGCAGCAGCCCGACCGCGCCGTGCTCGGGCTCGTCGCCCGCCTCCGCCGCGTCGACGCGCGCCGACCAGATCGCGCGGCGGTCCTCCGGCAGCACACCGAGGCCGCCGCGGAGGTCGAGCTCCCCCGCGCGGACGGCCAGGTGGATCGCGGCCGACCACAGGGCGCACGCCTCGCCGACCTCCGGATCCGGCTGCGTCAGCGCGGCGATGCGCGCCGCGCTGCGGGCGAGGCCGCTCGCGGTCGGCGACGGGAGGAAGCCGAGCGCGACCGGCGCGGTCCGCAGCAGCGCGCCGCCGTCGTCCGCGCCCGTGACGATGCGGGCGGCGCCCCGGGCCGCGGCCGCGGTCGGCTCCCGGAGGGATCGGAGGACGGCGGTCGTCGGTGCGCCGAGGTCCTCCCCGTCCTCGACGAGGTCCGCCCAGGCGGCGACGACCCGGTCCTGGGTCGACTCGTCCGTCAGGGACTCGCCCGCAGCGACGGCGGTCAGGACGGGGACCGCCGCAGCCGTCGCCGCGCCCCAGCCGCTCCCACCGCGGCCGAGCGCATCGCCGACCGCCAGGCCCAGCACCGCGCCCGCGGCGCGGTCGTCCGTCGTGCTGCTCATCGGCGCTCCGCCACACCCCGACTCTGGCGTGTCGCGCGCACCCGCGGGGCAGCGGGCCCGGCGCGCCGCCCAGGCGACGCACGGCAGGATGTCGGCATGCGCGCAGTCGTGTACGAGCAGTACGGCGGGCCCGAGGTCCTCGAGATCACGGAGGTCGACGAGCCGCACGCGCGACCCGGCACGGTCCGCATCGCGGTGCACGCCGGCGGCGTCAACGCGGCGGACTGGAAGATCCGGTCCGGCGCATTCAGCGGCGGCAAGCCTCTCGCCGCCCCGGCGATCGTCGGGCTCGACGCGGCCGGTGTCGTCGACGAGGTCGGCGAGGGCGTCACCGGCGTCGAGGTCGGCGACCGGGTGTTCGGCTCCGGACGCGGCACCTTCGCCGAGCACGCCGTCCTGACCGACTGGGCTCCGCTGCCCCGCCACGTGTCGTTCGCGGAGGGCGCCGCGACGCCGGTCCCGATGGACACCGCGGTCCGCGTGCTCGAGGCCGTCCACGCGAGCGCCGGCGACACGCTCGTGATCTCGGGCGCGGCCGGCGGCGTCGGCACCGTGCTCATCCAGCTCGCCCGCGCGGACGGGCTCATCGTCATCGGCACCGCGAGCGCCGCGAACCTCGAGTACGTCGAGGCGCTCGGCGCCCTCGCCACGACCTACGACGAGGGCTGGGTCGAGCGCGTGCGCGAGCTCGCGGTGGCCGAGGTCAACGTCGCAGCCGACCTCGCCGGCGCCGGCGTCCTCCCGCAGCTCATCGAGCTCACCGGCGACCCGAGCCGCGTGGTGACCATCGCCGACGGCCGGGCGGCCGAGCTCGGCGTGCGGTTCACCTCCGGCGGCGGCGACAAGAGCGCCGCGCTGCAGCAGGCGTCCCGGCTGCTCGACTCCGGGGACCTCCGCGTGATCGTCGAGCAGACCTTCCCGCTCGCCCAGACGCCGGAGGCGCAGCGCCTCAGCGAGCTCGGCCACGTCCGCGGCCGCGCGGTGGTCGAGATCGACCGATGACCTGGACCGAGCAGGAGCTCGCCGACGTCGGCGCCGCGGACGAGCTGCGGATCGCGGCCCGGCGGGAGGACGGCACGCTGCGTCCCGCGGTGACGATCTGGGCGGTCCGCGCGGGCGACGCGCTCTACGTCCGGTCCGCGTACGGCCGCGGCAACGGCTGGTTCCGGCGCGCGCTCGCCACGCACGAGGGCCGCGTCGACGCGGGCGGCGTGAGGAAGGACGTGCGCTTCGAGGAGGTGCCGGCCGACGAGCACGAGGCGGTGGACGCCGCGTACCACGCGAAGTACGACCACTACCCGAAGCAGTACGTCGACCCGGTCGTCTCCCCCGAGTCGTGGGCGGCCACGCTGCGGCTGCTCGCCTGACGCTTGCCCGTGTCGGCGCCGGTTCCTACTGTGGGCGGGTGCCGACGACGGAGAGGGGCTGAGCCGTGCTCGGACGGGTGCTCGTGCGCTTCCTCCGGCCGTACTGGACGCTGATCGCCGGCGTCGTCGTCTTCCAGGCCGGCCAGTCGATCGCCTCGCTCGCGCTGCCGAGCCTCAACGCGACGATCATCGACGAGGGCGTCGCGAAGGGCGACACCGGCACGATCCTCCGGGTCGGCCTCGTCATGCTCGTGGTCACCGTCGCGCAGATCGCGTGCTCCGTCGTCGCGGTGTGGTTCGGCTCGCGCGCCGCGATGGCGTTCGGGCGGGACGTGCGGCTCGCGGTGTTCGACCGGGTCGGTGCGTTCTCGGAGCGGGAGGTCGCCCGGTTCGGCGCCCCGTCGCTCATCACCCGCACCACGAACGACGTGCAGCAGGTGCAGATGCTCGTGCTGATGACGTGCACCATGCTCGTCGCGACGCCGATCCTCGCCGTCGGCGGCATCGTCTTCGCACTGCGGGAGGACGTCGGGCTCTCCTGGATCGTCGTCGTCGCGGTGCCGGTCCTGCTGCTCGGGGTGGGGCTCGTCATCTCCCGGATGTCGCCGCAGTTCGAGCTGATGCAGGTGCGGATCGACGGCGTGAACCGCGTCCTCCGCGAGCAGCTCACCGGCATCCGCGTCATCCGCGCCTTCGTGCGCGAGCCCGTCGAGACGGCGCGGTTCGAGGAGGCGAACCGCGCGGTCACCGAGACCGCGGTCCGCGCCGGCCGCTGGTTCGCGGTGATGTTCCCGTTCGTGATGCTCGTGCTCAACGTCTCGAGCGTCGCCGTCATCTGGTTCGGCGCCTTCCGCATCGACGACGGCAGCCTCCAGGTCGGCCAGCTGACGGCGTTCCTCAGCTACCTCGTCCAGATCCTCATGGCGGTGATGCTCGCCACGTTCCTCGCGGTGATCCTGCCCCGGGCGAACGTGTCCGCGAAGCGGATCGGGGAGGTGCTGGAGACCGTCTCGAGCGTGCTCGCGCCCGAGGCGCCGCAGCCGATCGCCGCGGCTGACGGCACGGTCGAGCTGCTCGCGGCGGCCTTCGCCTACCCCGGCGCCGAGCAGCCGGTCCTGCACGAGGTCTCGCTGCACGCCCGTCCCGGCGAGACCGTCGCCATCATCGGCAGCACCGGCGCGGGCAAGACGACGCTCGTGAACCTGCTCCCCCGCCTCTTCGACGCCACCGGCGGCACGGTGGTCGTCGACGGCACCGACGTCCGGCAGCTCGACCCCGAGCTGCTGTGGTCCCGCATCGGGCTCGTCCCGCAGCGCGCGTTCCTGTTCAGCGGCACGGTCGCGTCGAACCTCCGCTACGGCGACCCGGACGCGACCGACGAGCAGCTCTGGGCGGCGCTGGCCACGGCGCAGGCGGAGGACTTCGTGCGCGCCATGCCGGAGGGGCTCGAGGCGCCGATCGCCCAGGGCGGCACGAACGTGTCCGGCGGCCAGCGGCAGCGGCTCGCGATCGCGCGGGCGCTCGTGAAGCGGCCGCCGATCCTCGTCTTCGACGACGCGTTCTCCGCGCTCGACACCGGGACGGACGCGCGCCTCCGCGCCGCCCTCGACCGGGACTTCGCCGACGCGACGCGGATCGTCGTCGCGCAGCGCATCTCCACGATCACGGGCGCCGACCGCATCGTGGTCCTCGAGGCGGGCCGGGTCGTCGCGACCGGCACGCACGAGGAGCTGCTGCGCACCTCCCCCGAGTACGCGGAGATCGTCACGAGCCAGCTCGCCGCGCAGGAGGCGTCCGCATGAGCGGCACGCGCCCGCAGCCCGCCGTCGCGGCCCGCAGCGCGGCACCGCCCGGTGCCCGGCGCGGCGGGCCCGGCGGCATGGGGATGGGCATGCCCGCCGAGAAGGCCATGCGGTTCGGTCCGTCCGCCCGGCGGCTGCTCGGCCGCCTCGCGCCCGAACGGGTCGGCGTCGCCGTCGTCCTCGTGCTCGGCGTGATCAGCGTGGTGCTGACGGTGCTCGGGCCGCGCCTGCTCGGCGAGGCGACGAACCTCGTGTTCGCCGGCGTGCTCTCGAAGGACCTGCCGCCGGGCACGACGAAGGCGGAGGTCCTCGCGCAGCTCGAGCGGCAGGGCGAGGGCGCGCGCGCCGACCTCCTCCGGCCGCTCCCCATCGACCCGGGGCACGGCATCGACTTCCGCGCCCTCGGCATGCTGCTCATGCTCGTCCTCGGGCTCTACCTCGTCGCCTCGCTGTTCTCGTTCCTCCAGGGCTTCCTGCTGAACGCGATCACGCAGCGGACCGTGTTCGGCCTGCGGGCGGACGCGGAGGCGAAGCTGCACCGGCTGCCGCTCGCCTACTTCGACCGCGTGCCGCGCGGCGAGCTGCTGAGCCGCGTCACGAACGACCTCGACAACGTGCAGCAGTCGCTGCAGCAGACGCTGAGCCAGGCCGTGAACTCGGTACTCACCGTGATCGGCGTGCTGGTCATGATGTTCGTGATCTCGCCGGTGCTCGCGGTCGTCGCGCTGATCACCGTGCCGCTGACGGTGTTCGTCACGACGCGGATCGCGAAGCGGTCGCAGCCGCTGTTCGTGCAGCAGTGGACGAGCACCGGCGCGCTGAACGCGCAGATCGAGGAGGCGTACAGCGGCCACGCGCTCGTGAAGGTCTTCGGCCGGCAGCGCGAGGTCGCGGAGCACTTCCAGGCGAAGAACGAGGAGCTGTACCGCGCCTCCTTCGGCGCCCAGTTCGTCAGCGGCCTGATCATGCCGGCGACGATGTTCATCGGGAACCTCGTCTACGTCGTCGTCGCGGTCGTCGGCGGGGTGCTCGTCGCGGGCGGGTCGCTGTCCCTCGGCGGCGTGCAGGCGTTCATCCAGTACTCGCGGCAGTTCACGCAGCCGCTCAGCCAGCTCGGGTCGATGGCGAACCTGCTGCAGTCCGGCGTCGCATCCGCGGAGCGGGTGTTCGACCTGCTCGACGCGGACGAGCAGTCGCCGGACCCGTCGCCCGCGATCGTGCCGGAGCACCCGGCCGGCCGGCTCGCGTTCGAGCACGTCGCGTTCTCCTACGACCCGGAGAAGCCGCTCATCCGGGACCTGTCGCTCGTCGCCGAACCGGGCAGCACGATCGCGATCGTCGGCCCGACGGGCGCGGGCAAGACGACGCTCGTCGGGCTGATGGAGCGGTTCTACGAGGTCGACGGCGGCCGGATCACCCTCGACGGCGTCGACGTCGCGGACATGGCGCGCTCGGCCCTCCGGTCGCGGATGGGCATGGTGCTGCAGGACACGTGGCTGTTCGCGGGCACGATCCGCGACAACATCGCGTACGGGCGCCCCGGCGCGACGGGGGACGAGATCCAGGCGGCCGCCCGCGCGGCGTACGTCGACCGCTTCGTGCACGCGCTGCCCGACGGGTACGACACCCTGCTCGACGACGAGGGCGGGAACGTGTCGGCGGGCGAGAAGCAGCTGATCACGATCGCCCGCGCCTTCCTCGCGCGGCCGTCGGTGCTGATCCTCGACGAGGCGACGAGCTCGGTCGACACGAGGACCGAGCTGCTCGTGCAGCAGGCGATGAGCGCCCTCCGACGCGACCGGACGAGCTTCGTCATCGCGCACCGGCTCTCCACGATCCGCGACGCGGACCTGATCCTCGTCATGGAGCACGGCGACATCGTCGAGCAGGGCACGCACGAGGAACTGCTCGCCGCGACCGGCGCCTACGCACGCCTCTACGAGGCCCAGTTCGCAGCCGCGATCGAGGACTGACGCCCTCGGCTCGACCGCCAGACCCACGGTGGTCGAGGTGCGAGCGAAGCCGGCCTCCAGACCACCGGCGGCGGGGATCAGGGCTCCCAGCGGCGGCCGTACTCCTGGAGCGGCTGGAGGGACGCGAGGAGGTCGCGGCCGCGCGCGGAGAGGCGGTACCGCACGGTCACGGGCGTGGTCGGCTCGACGAGCCGGTCGATGAGGCCGCCGTGCTCGAGCTCCTTGAGGCGCACCGCGAGCATCCGGTCCGACAGCCCGTCGACGGTCGCGACGATCTCGCTGAAGCGGGTGGCGCCGCGGGACAGCGCGAGCATGATCCCGCTGCTCCACCGCCGCCCGACGAGCTCCACGATCGACGTCGCCCGGCGGCACTGCTCGTCGTCGACGGTCTCCCAGCCGGTCAGGGTCCGATCCGCTCCAGTCACTTCTCCATCGTAAGCGACTTACGCCGTCGTTGACGCATCGCGAACCCCTGCCGATGCTGGCGGGCATGGTCGACTACGGGCACCCCCTCCGGTTCGGTTCCTTCATCACGCCGTCGGCGACGGCGCCGCAGCGGGTCGTCGACCTCGCGGTGCGGAGCGAGGAGGTCGGGCTCGACCTCGTGACGTTCCAGGACCACCCGTACCAGCCGGCCTTCCTCGACACGTGGACGCTGCTGTCCTGGGTCGCCGCGCGCACGGAGCGCATCCACCTCTCGGGCAACGTGCTCAACCTGCCGCTGCGCATCCCGTCCGTGCTCGCGAGCTCGGCCGCGAGCCTCGACCTGCTCTCGGGCGGTCGGGTCGAGCTCGGCCTCGGCGCGGGCGGCTTCTGGGACGCGATCGCGGCGATGGGCGTGCCGAAGCTGACGCCCGGCGAGAGCGTCAGCGCGCTGTCGGAGGCGATCGACGTGATCCGCGGCCGCTGGGACGCCGCCGACCGGTCGGTGCTGCGCGCGGGCGGCGACCTCCACCGGGTCGACGGCGCGAAGCGCGGGCCCGCGCCCGCCCACGCGATCCCGATCTGGGTCGGTGCGCGCGGCCCCCGGATGCTGCGCCTCATCGGGACGAAGGGCGACGGCTGGCTCCCCTCGCTCCCCTGGCTGCAGCCCGGCGACCTCGCCCGCGGCCAGGCGATCATCGACGGGGCCGCGCAGGCCGCAGGCCGCGATCCGCGCGAGGTCGTCCGGCTCCTCAACATCGACGCGGACACGGGCGCCGACGAGCTCGTCGCCCTCGCGCTCGAGGACGGCATCAGCACGTTCATCCTCCCGACGGATGACACGGCGGCCCTCGAGCGCTTCGCGACGGAGGTCGTGCCCGCGGTCCGCGAGCAGGTCGGCGCCGTACGCGCCGAGCGCGGCACGACGGCGGGCCGCGCCCGCGGCGCGGTCGCGCTCGCGAAGCGGCGGCCGGGCATCGAGTACGACGGCCTGCCCGCCGCGCTCGCCGAGACGGCGGTGGAGCCCGGCGACCAGGGGTACGCGCGGTACACGTCGAGCTACCTGCGCGGCGGTGCACCCGGCCTGATCCTCCGGCCCCGCACGGTGGAGGAGGTGCAGGAGGCGGTGCGCTTCGCGGGCCGCCACCGACACCTCCCGCTCGGAATCTTCAGCGCGGGCCACGGGCTGTCCGGCCGGTCCTTGAATCGGGACGGCCTGGTCGTCGACGTCGGCACGCTCCGCTCGATCGAGGTGCTCGACGCGGCAGCCGGGCTCGTGCGCATCGAGCCCGGCGCCCTCTGGGTGGAGGTCGCGGAGGCGCTCGAGCCGCTCGGGCTGGCGATCACGAGCGGCGACTACGGCGGGGTGGGCGTCGGCGGGCTCGCGACCGCCGGCGGGGTCGGCTGGTTCGCCCGCGAGCACGGGTTGACGATCGACCGCATCCGCGCCGTCGAGGTGGTGCTCGCCGACGGCTCGTTCGTCCGCGCGACCGCGACGGAGCATCCCGATCTCTTCTGGGCGATGCGCGGGGCGGGCGCGAACTTCGGCGTGGCCGTCGCGTTCGAGTTCGAGGCGGCGCGGGTCGGCACGATCGCCTTCGCGCAGCTCGCCTTCGACGTGGCGGACACCGCCGCGTTCCTCGAGGGCTGGGGCGCAGCGATGGAGGCCGCGGACCGCAGCGTGACCGGCGAGATCATCATCGGCCGCGGCGGCCGCAGCGCCCAGGCGATGCTCGTGGTCGACCACGACGACCCGGACACCGTCCTCGAGGGGCTGCAGCCATTCGCGGCGATCGCGCCGCTCGTCGACTCGTCCGTCGCGCTCACCTCCTACGCCGGGCTGATGCGGGCGATGGTGAGCGACGCCCCGCAGCAGGGGCGGGGCGAGCCCCGGTCGCACTCCGGCAACGTCCCGCACCTCACCCCGGCCGTCAGTCGCGCGCTCGCGGCGCTCATCGACTCGGGCTCGTCGTACTTCTTCTCGCTGCGCGCCCTCGGCGGCGCGGTGGCCGACGTCCCCGCGGCGGCGACGGCCTTCGCGGGCCGCGACGCGAACTTCACCGTCGCCGCGTTCGGCAGCCCGGACACCGAGTTCGACGCGCGCTGGCGCGAGCTGCTGCCCGTCCTGGACGGCATGTACCTGAGCTTCGAGTCCGACACCGGTCCGGAGGTCGTCGCCCGCGCCTTCCCGCCGGCGCACCTCGCGCGCCTCCGGGCGCTCAAGGCGACGTACGACCCGGCCGCGCTGTTCCGCGACAACTTCTTCATCGCGCCCGAGGAGCGGGAGGAGTCCGCGGTCGCCTGATCCGCTGGCGGCGACGGTGCCCGCCGCTAGCCTCGCGGAGTGACGGATCGGCCGCTGGTTCGGGTGCTCGGCTCCGTGCGCGCGACCGACCGGTCGGGCGGCGACAGCGCGCCCGCCGGCGCGATGCCCCGCCGGCTCCTCCTCGCGCTGGCGCTCGCCGGCGCGGAAGGGCGGAGCGTCGGCGCGCTGACGGACGACCTGTGGCCGGACGACCCGCCGCGCAACCCGCGGGCCGCGATCCAGATGCTCGTCTCACGCGTCCGCGCGACCGCGGCGGACGGACTTCTCGAGTCCACCGTCACCGGTTACCGCGTCATCGCCTCGGACCTCGCGCTCGCGGAGCGGGCCGGCGCCGCTGGAGCCGAGGAGGCCCTGGCCCTCTGGAGGGGTGAGCCGGGCGCCGACCTCGATCAGGACGCGCTGGCCGACGAGCTCCTCGAGCGGGCGACTCGGGCGCGGGTGCGCCTGCTCCGCCTCGCCGGGCAGCGGCTGCTCGACGAGGGCCGACCCGCCGCCGCGGTGCCGCTGCTCGAGCGCCTCGTCGAAGCGCTGCCGCTCGACGGCCCGGCGACCGCGCTGCTCATGCGCGCCGCCGCGGACGACGGCCGCGTCGACGCGGCGCTCGGCGCCTTCGCCGCCCACCGCGAGCGCGTCGCCGACGCCCTCGGGGCCGACCCCGACCCGGACCTCGTCCGCCTGAACACCGCGCTGCTCCGGACGCAGGCATCGCCCACGTCCGCCGAGCTCGTGGGCGTCCGCGCGGCGACGACGCCGCTCCTCGGCCGCGAGCCGGACCTGGTGCTCCTCGGGACGACCGTGCCCGCGCACCGGCTCACGTCGATCGTCGGTACCGGCGGCCTCGGCAAGACGCGGCTCGCGCACGAGACCGCACTCCGCCTCGCGGACCGGTACGAGCGCATCGTCTTCGCCGAGCTCGCGGGCGCGCAGGAGGATGCCGACGTCGAGCTCGTGGTCGGCGCCGCCGTCGGCGCCCGGCCGGTCCAGCGCGCCCGGCGCCTGGCGGAGGTGCTGCCGCCCGACCTGCCGACCCGCACCCGGGAGGCGCTCGCGGCGCGTCGGACGCTGCTCGTGCTCGACAACTGCGAGCACGTCGTCGACGCGGCGGCGTCCCTCACCGCCGACCTGCTCGGCGCCGTGCCGGGGCTCACCGTGCTCACCACGAGCCGGGTGCCCCTCCTGCTCCCGGGTGAGGCGGTCGTCGCTCCGCGGCCGCTCGACGCGGATACGGACGCGGCAGCGCTCTTCATCGCCCGGGCGACAGCGGCGCGGCCGGGCGTCTCGCTCGACCTCGCCCTCGTCGAGCGGGTCTGCTCCCGCCTCGACGGGCTGCCGCTCGCCATCGAACTCGCGGCGGCGCGCCTCCGGTCGATGGCGCTGCCCGAGCTGGACGCGCGGCTGGCCGACCGCTTCGCGGTGCTCGTGGGCGGGGACCGCACCGCGCCCGACCGCCACCGCACCCTCCTCGCGGTCATCGAGTGGAGCCGTCGGCTCCTCTCCCCCGCCGCCGCCGACGCCCTGACCGCGCTCGCGGTCTTCCCGGACGGCTTCACCGCCTCGGCGGCCGATGCGCTGCTCGGCACCGACGCCGCCGAGCTCCTCACCGAGCTCGTGGACCAGTCGCTGCTCACCGTCGGCGAGGCACGGCCGGGTCGGAGCCGGTACCGCATGCTCGAGACCGTCCGCGAGTACGGGCTGCGGGAGCTGCGGGACACGGGTCGACTCACCGACGCCCTCGCCCGGTTCGACGCCTGGGCCGTCCGCTTCGCGCGGGCGACCTCGCCCGGCCTGCTCGCCGGCCTCGACCCGAGGGCCGCGGGCGCGGTCGCCGAGGAGGAGGAGACGCTGCTCGCGATCGTCCGGCGGGACGCGCGCACCGAGGCGGCCGTCGCTGCGCTCGCCCTGCTCACCGAGTCGTGGCTGTACCGCGGCGAGTTCGAGCCGATCGCCGGGGTGCTCCCCGCCCTGCTCGAGGCCGGCCGGGTCCCGCCGGCGTCGCCCGACGCGGTGGCCGAGACGGTTCGAGCCCTCGCCATCGGCACCTCGGTCGCGCTCATCGCCTCGAGCCCCGAGGCGCTCCGCGCGCTCGCGCTCCTCCGCCGCGTGGTGCGCCGCGCGGACGTGTCGCCCGGGTTCTGGACGGTCTTCGCGCGCGAGCTCCTGCTCAGCCCGGACTTCACCGCGGGCGTCGGCGCGCTCGACGCCCTCTCCGCCGACCCGGACCCGCTCGTCGCCGCGTTCGCGCTCATGATGCGCTCGCAGCTCGCCGAGAACGCGGGCCGGCTCGACGCGGCGCTGGACGACCTGACCGCTGCCGACGCGATCACGACGCGGCACGGCTACACGTGGCTCCGTCACCTCGGCCGGATCAACATCGCCTCGCTCCGCAGCCAGCGCGGGGAGGCCGCCGCCGCGCTCGCGGTCGCCCTCCGGACGCAGCGGGAGATCGAGGAGCTCGGCGTGGAGACCGACGTGCGGCAGCTCGAGTGGCTGGTCGCCGCCTGCCGCCTGTCGATCGGCGAGGTGGACGAGGCCGAGCGCGGCTTCGAGCGCCTCGCCGAGTCCCGCGGCCGGGGCGGCGCGGAGGACGAGGCGGACAACCGCGTGCTGGCGGCCGCGGGGCTCGCGGAGGTCGCGACGGTGCGGCGGGACGTGCCCCTCGCGCTCGCCCGTTGGGACGAGGTGCTGGCGATCCAGGCGCGATCCGGCTCCCCCTGGCGGCTGCTCGCCGCTGGCGGGGCGCTCGCGGCCCGGGTGGAGCTCGGCGTCCCGGTCGCCGACCTCGCCGTGCCGTACCGCCGGCTGCGCACGCGGCTCATCGCGGTCGCCCGGCTGCAGAGCGCCCGCATCGACGCGCCCGTCACGGGCTCAGGGCTCGTCGGCCTCGCGGCCGCCCTCCGTCCCGTCGACCCGGAGGCGGCGCGGGGGCTGCTCCGGCTCGGCGTCGCACTCGCCGCGCGGCGGGACCTGCCCTCAGTCGCGCGCGCCCTGGCCGGGGTCGCGCCCGCCGAGCCGCCCGGGCCGGGCGCCGCAGCGCGGGTGATCGCGCTGCTGCGATCACCCGCGGTGCGACGCGGACCGGGCGGCTGAGGGGCCGGGCTCAGGCCTTGCGCATGTAGGCCCGCACGGTGAGCGGCGCGAAGACCGCGACGACCACTGCGGCGCCGAGCAGCGACAGCCACACGTCGCCCGTCACCTGCTGCTCGTTCACCATCGTCCGCACGGCGGTGATGAGGTGCGAGACGGGGTTGATCTCCGCGAAGACCTTGAGCGGCTCGGGCAGCGTCCCCGTCGGCACGAAGGCGTTCGAGAGGAACGTGAGCGGGAACAGCACGAGGAACGAGATGCCCTGCACGGAGCCCGCGGTGCGGGCGAGCATGCCGAAGAGCGCGAAGATCCAGCTGAGCGACCAGGCGACGACGATCACGAGCAGGCCCGCCGCGACGGTCCACCCGAGGTGGTCGAACACCTGGTGATAGCCCATGGTCCCGCCGACCACGAAGGTGATCGTCGTCGCGATGGCGTAGCGGACGGTGTCGGCGAGCAGGGCGCCGGCGAGCGGGGCGATCCGGGCGATCGGGAGGGACCGGAACCGGTCGAACACGCCCTTGTCCATGTCCTCCCGCAGCTGCACCCCGGTGACGACGGAGCCGGTGATGACCGTCTGCACGAGGATGCCCGGGATCAGCGTGGGCAGGTACTTCGTGACATCGCCGGAGATCGCGCCGCCGAAGATGTAGGCGAACATCACCGTGAAGATGATCGGCTGGAGCGTCACGTCGAAGAGCTGCTCAGGGGTGCGCCGCACCTTGAGCAGGCCGCGGTAGGCCATCGTCAGCGACTGGCCGACGATGCGGGTGATGCCGTTCCGCGGCTGCGCCGCGGCGATGGATGCGACGGCGGTCATGCCATCACCTCGTCCTTCTCGGCCGTCTCGGCCGCGTCGTCCTGGTCGGCCCCGTGGCCGGTGATGGCGAGGAAGACCTCGTCGAGCGTGGGCTTCTGCACGCCGAACTCGGCGAGCCGGATGCCCGCGTCCCGCAGGTCCACGAGCAGATCGGTGACCCGGTCCGGGTCCTGGAGCGGCACGGTGAGCCAGGCGCGCTCGGCGCTCGCCACGGGCTGCACGCCGACGCGAGCACGGATGCGCGCCTCGGCGACCGCGAGGTCGGCCGGCTCCACGAGCCGGAGCTGCAGGGAGGCGGTGCCGACGGACGCCTTGAGGTCGTCGGAGGTGCCCTCCGCGACGACCCGACCGCGGTCGATGACGGCGATCCGGTCGGCGAGCTGGTCGGCCTCGTCGAGGTACTGCGTGGTGAGCAGGACCGTCGAGCCGGTCTGCACGAGCTCCCGGATCGTGTCCCACATCTGCGCCCGTGTGCGGGGGTCGAGCCCCGTGGTCGGCTCGTCGAGGAAGATCAGGGGCGGCTGGGCGATGAGACTCGCCGCGAGGTCGAGCCGGCGCCGCATGCCGCCGGAGAACTTCTTCAGCGGGCGCTTCGCCGCCTCGGTGAGGGAGAACCGGTCGAGCAGGTCGACGGCCTTCGCCCTGGCCTGCTTGCCGGAGAGGCCGAGCAGCCGCCCGAACACGACGAGGTTCTCGGTGGCGGACAGCGTCTCGTCGACCGAGGCGTACTGCCCCGTCACGCCGATCAGGCCGCGCACGGTGGCGGCCTCCTTGACGACGTCGTGGCCGAGCACGCGGGCCGACCCGCCGTCCGGCTTCAGCAGGGTGGCGAGCATGGAGATGGTGGTGGTCTTCCCGGCGCCGTTCGGGCCGAGGACGCCGTAGACGCTGCCCGGCTGCACGACGAGGTCGACGCCGTCGACGGCGCGGTTGTCGCCGAAGACCTTGACGAGGCCGACCGCCTCGATGGCGGGTGCGGTGGTTGAGGTGGACATGGGAGGAACTGTGCCGACAGTCGCTCACACGGCGCTCACACCCCGCTCACACGCCCCGTGGGCGCGCTCGACCGGCGTCCAGTCCCGCCGACGCTCCTCCCCAGGTCCTGATCCGACCGCTGTCGGTGGCCGCGCCTACGGTGCTCGGATGTTCCTCTCCGGCGGCGTCGCGGTGCTGTCGGCCACCGATCTCACGAACGCGACCGTCTGCGAGTGGTCCGTGCTCCGTCGCCTCGACGCGCGGCTCGGCCGCGTCGAGGCCGTGCCGGATCCGGTCGACGCCCTCCGAGACCGGGCCGCGCGGCTCGGCGACGCGCACGAGGAGCGCCAGCTCGCTGCCTACCGCGCGCAGCACGGCGACGCGGTCGTCGAGATCGAGCGCCCGGCGGACTCCCGCGACGTCGATGCCCTGCGGGCGGCGCAGGACCGCACGCTCGAGGCGATCCGCGGCGGCGCGGCGGTCGTGTTCCAGGCGACGCTGTTCGACGCGTCGAGCACCGCAGGACATCGCGGCGCCTTCCTCGGGTACGCCGACTTCCTCGTCCGCGAGGGCGACCGCTGGGAGGTCTACGACACCAAGCTCGCGCGGCGGGCGAAGGTGACCGCGCTCATGCAGCTCGCCGCCTACGCGGACCGGTTGCAGGCGCTCGGCGTCCCGGTCGGCGACCGCGTGCACCTGCTGCTCGGCGACGGCACCACCTCGACCCATCGCCTCGACGACGTCGCCCCGGTGTACGAGGAGCGGATGGCCCGCCTGCGGATGCTCGTCGACGAGCGGATCGCGGCGGCCGAGCCGATCGCCTGGGGCGCGGAGGGCGTCACGGCGTGCGGACGCTGCGCCGAGTGCGCCGCGCAGGTCGACGCGACGCGGGACGTCCTGCTCGTCGGTCGGCTCACCGTCCGCCAGCGCGACCGGCTGCGGACGGTCGGGATCGTGACCATCGACGGGCTCGCGGCGAGCGACGGGCCGGTGGAGGGCATCGGCGCGGGGCCGCTCCAGCGCCTCCGGCTCCAGGCCCGCCTGCAGCTCGGCGCCGAGCGGGGCGGCCCGATGCGCGCCGAGGTCATCGACGCCGAGGGGCTCGCGGCGCTGCCCGCGCCCGACCCGGGTGACGTGTTCTTCGACTTCGAGGGCGACCCGCTGTGGTCGGACGACGGGCGCACGTGGGGGCTCGAGTACCTGTTCGGCGTCGTCGAGCTCGACGGCGACCGCGAGGTGTTCCGGCCGTTCTGGGCGCACGACCGGGAGCAGGAGAAGCGGGCGCTCGTCGACTTCCTCCGGTACGTCCGAGAGCGACGACGGGCGCATCCCGGCATGCACGTCTACCACTACGCCGACTACGAGCGGAGCCACCTCCAGCAGCTCTGCGCCCGCCACGGGGTCGGCGAGGCGGAGCTCGACGAGCTGCTCCGCGAGCACGTGCTCGTCGACCTCTACCCGGTCGTGCTCCGCTCCGTCCGGATCTCGGAGCGCTCGTACTCGCTGAAGAAGCTGGAGCCGCTCTACATGGGCGCCCGGCTCCGCGAGAGCGACGTGACGACGGGCGCCGACTCCGTCGACGCGTACGTGACGTACACGCGGCTCGTCGAGACGGGCCGCACCGAGGAGGCGACCGCGCAGCTCGCCGAGATCGCGGACTACAACGAGTACGACTGCGCCTCCACCCGCGGGCTGCGGGACTGGCTGCTCGGCCTCGCGGACGAGCGGGGCGTGAGCCGCCGCCCGGTGCCGCCCGACGACCCGGAGACCGACGCCGCGATCGCCCGGCGGGAGGACGAGGTGCGCGACGCACTGCTCGCCCGCATCGCCGACGTCCCGCGGAGGGAGCGCACGCCGGCGCAGACCGCGATCGCGCTCGCGGCCGCCGCGATCGAGTACCACCGCCGCGAGGACAAGTCCTTCTGGTGGGAGCACTTCGACCGCGAGATCGCACCCGTCGACGACTGGGCGGACCAGAAGGACGTCCTCGTCGCGGACGAGGTCGCGGTCGTCGAGGGATGGCACCGCGAGCCGCGGCAGCGCGCGGACCGACGGGTGCTGCGCCTGACCGGGCAGCTCGCGGCCGGAAGCGGGCTGCGCCGAGGGCTCCGCACGTACCTCATGTACGACGGTCCGGGCCCGGCGGGCTGCGACCCGGTCCCGCTCGGGCAGCGCGGCGAGAACGAGCTCGGCGAGGTCGTCGAGGTGGAGGCCCTCCCCGACGGGCGCACGGCCGTGACGGTCGAGGAGCGGACGGGGTCCCGCGACGGCACGGCGTGCGAGCCCTGGCCCGACCTGCCGATGGCCCTCACGCCGGGCAAGCCGCTCGCGACACCGACGCAGCGGTCCGCGATCCTCGAGTGGGGCGAGCGCCTCGCGCTCGAGCCGACGCGCCGCGACGCCGTCCTCGACCTGCTCCGCCGCGAGCCGCCGGTGCTCCGGCCCGGCGCGGTCCTCGCGGCGCCCGAGCGCCCCACGGCCGCGACCGTCGTCGACGACCTGCTGCGGCTCGACGGCTCCTACCTCGCCGTGCAGGGCCCGCCCGGCACGGGGAAGACGCGGCTCGGGGCGGAGGTGATCGCGACGCTGCTCCGCGACCACCACTGGCGGGTCGGCGTGGTCGCCCAGTCCCACGCGGTCGTCGAGAACCTGCTCGACCGGGTCGTGGCCGCGGGCGCCGACCCGGAGCTCGTGAAGAAGCGGCTGAGCTCGGCCGGGACGGTCGGCGACTGGACCCGCTTCCAGCCGGAGACGACGGCGGGCGTGCTCCTGTTCGTCATGCAGCGCCGCACGAGCGGCGCCGTCGTCGGCGGGACGGCGTGGACGTTCAGCAACGCCCGGCAGGTGCCGCGCCGCGAGCTGGACCTGCTCGTCATCGACGAGGCGGGGCAGTTCTCCATCGCGAACACGGTCGCGGTCGGCGTCGCGGCGCGGAACCTGCTGCTGCTCGGCGACCCGCAGCAGCTGCCGCAGGTGAGCCAGGGCCTCCATCCGGAGCCGGTGGACGCGTCCGCGCTCGGCTGGCTGTCCGCCGGGCACGACGTGCTGCCGCCCGAGTTCGGCGTGTTCCTGCCGGAGACCTGGCGGATGCACCCGGATCTCACCGCCGCGGTGTCGGACCTGTCGTACGAGGGCCGGCTGCGCGCCCGGCTGCCGGAGACGACGGACCGGTCGCTGACCGGCACCGCCCCCGGGCTGCACCCCGTGCCGATCGACCACCCGGGCGACACCGTCGAGTCGCCGGCGGAGGCCGAAGCGGTGCTCCGCCTCGTCCGCGAGCACCTCGGCCGCGCGTGGACGGACCCGTCGCGCGGTCGGGTCGCCGACCCGCTCGGTCAGGACGACGTGATCGTCGTCGCGCCGTTCAACGCGCAGGTGGCGCTGCTGCGCGCGGCGCTCGACGCGGCATCGCTGCCGCGGGTCCGCGTCGGCACCGTCGACCGCTTCCAGGGGCAGGAGGCCGTCGTCGCGATCGTCTCCCTGACCGCGTCGTCACCCGCCGACGTGCCGCGCGGGATCGGGTTCGTGCTCTCCCGCAACCGGCTCGACGTCGCGATCTCGCGCGCGCAGTGGGCCGCCTACCTCGTGCACTCCCCCGCTCTCGCCGAGGCGGTGCCGCACGATGCGCAGGGCGTCGCGGAGCTGAGCGGGTTCCTCCGGCTGACGCGCTGAGGTCAGTGGTCGCAGGCGTCCGTGCAGACGAGGAGGAAGCGGGCGGGACCGGCGTCCGATGCGCGCGCCGCGTGCGGCACGCCGGTGTCGATCACCTTGGAGCCGCCCGCCCGGACGAGCTCGTCCGGGCGACCGAGCGCGGACGCGACGACCTCGCCCTCGACGACGACGAGCAGCTCCTCGCCGCGGTGCGAGCCGAAGCCGCCGTCGCCCTCGCCGGCACGGAGGTCGAACAGGTAGGTCTGGGTCGGGTTGCCCGGTCCCCCGCCGATGACCTGAGCGGTCGTCGAGTCCGGACCGTCGAGGACGGGCAGGTGCACGTCGACGCGGGGACGGTCCAGCGGCGACGGGAGGAGCTCCCCCGGCGCGACGTCGAGCCCCGCGGCCACGCGGTAGAGGAGCCCGATGGTCGGGAGGCGGAGGCCGCCCTCGATGGCGTGCACGACGGCCGGAGCCACGCCCACGCGGAGCGCGAGGTCGGTCACGGTGCTCCCGTGCGCCTCGCGGAGCTCGCCGACGCGCGCACCGATGCGCGCAGCGGTGATGTCGCCCTCGGTCACGGGGCGCGTAGCCGCAAGTCGTCTCGTCATGACGAAATGGAATCGTATTCGAGCGAATACATGCAGTCCCCACTAGGTGGTCTGCAAGAAGTGCACGACGAGGACGGATTCGTGCAGCGATCGGCCTTCGCACTGCCGCCCCGGTTTTCCCGGGCAGACAGGGGCACAGCATCCCGCAGCCGTGCGGATCGCGATTCGAAATCGCATTCTGCGCACGGATCATCCCATCGTCGTTCGGTCGCGGTGCCGCATGCGGATCTGCCCCTGAATCCCGGGACAGGTGGGGTGGGATTCCCGGCGGCCGATCGACCAGTGCGCGCACGGCGGACTCCGGCAGCTGGCGTGCCGACCGACGGGGCGGCCACCGGTTCGGCATGATCTCCGGGTGCGGCGGCGACTCCGGATCCAGGTGATCCTCCTGGGCGCGATCGCCGTGCTCGCGGGCGTCGTCGGGGTGCAGCTCGCGATCGCAGCCCCGGAAGCCGCTCGGCCGCGCCCGACGCCGACGGCGATCGACTGGGACGCCGTCCGTCCGGGCGCCGACGCGTCGTGGCCCTCCTGCACCCCGCCGCACGGCGCCACCCGCACCATGCCGCTCGCCGACCGGCCCGCCTTCGTCGTGGTCGGCGTCAACGACGGCCTCCCCGGGACGACGAGCGCCTGCATCGAGCGGGAGCTCGCCTGGGCCGACGCGACCACGGGCGGCTCCTCGCAGCCGCGCCTCGCCTACTACGTCATGGCAGCCGACCCGTGGACGGCGCCGGAGCGGAAGTGGGTCCCGCACCCGTTCTGGCCCGCCTCGAACGCCGTCGGCGGCGTCGCGGTCGCGGTCCCCGCCGCGTTCGCGTCCGACGCCCACGGCACCACCTGCGTCGGCGGCCACGCTGAGCGGGCCTGCGCGTACGTGTACGGCTGGGCGATGGCGCAGCACGCGGCGTCGATCCCCGGCCTCCGCTCCCCCGCCCGGCACCGGTTCTGGGTCGACGTCGAGGCCGAGCGCACGTGGAGCGACGACCAGCGGTTCAACCAGGCGGTCGTGGAGGGCATGGTGGCCGCGTTCACGACGCCCGTCGACCGTGGCGGTGTCGGCACGACCACCGGCGTCTACTCCGACCACGGGGAGTGGTCGAGGATCATCGGCCGACTGCGGAACGGCAGTCCGCTCGACGGACTCGACGAGTGGATCGCGATCGGCCGCACGACGAAGGCGAAGGCCGTGGACGCGCTGCTGCACGACTGGCCCCTCACCGCGAACGGGCGGATCCGGATGGTGCAGTGGCTGGACGGCCGGATCGACCGCGACATCGCGCTCCCGGCGGGAGCCGAGGCCGCGACGCCGTAGCCGCCGCGGCGCCCGCGGATCAGTCCGCGACGACCAGCCGCTCCCGCAGGAACGCGACGACGCGCTCCCGGGCGGCGAGCGCCGGGTGGCCCTCCCGCTCCCGGACCTCGCCGGTCAGCACGGAGTGCGCGGTCCGCGAGAACCCGCCCGGGTTGCCGGGCGACGAGTCGAGCTCGACGACCTCGAAGGCGGCGCCGAGCCGGCGTCGCAGCCCGTCGAACCGCTGCCGGGGTACCGACCGGTCCTCGCTGAACCGGAGCCCCATCGCGCAGACCTCGCCGCGCGCCGCCCGGCCGGTGACGGCGTCGAGCTCGGCCGTCGACAGCGGCACCGCCGCTGCTCGCCGGCGGCCGACCGGGAACGGGGTCGCCGGCTGGCTCAGCACGGCGGCGAGCACCGAGCCGTCGACGGCCGCGGCGAGGGCGAACCCGCCCGTGAAGCACATGCCGATCACCCCGACGCCCGGACCGGGCGTGCGGTCCGCGAGGTCCGCGGCCAGCGCGCGGAGCCAGTCGCTGAAGGGGCGCCGCGCATCGGTCGCGAACGCCCGGAACTCGCTCGCGACGCAGAGCCGCGGCAGCACCCGGAGGATCGCGCCGACCGTCGCGGGGGCGCCCGGCTCGCCGAACGGCGAGGGGACGGCGACCTCGAACCCGGCGTCGACGAGGTGCTCGGCGAGGCCCAGCACCTCCGGCGTCATCCCCGGCACCTCGGGGATCAGCACCACGCCGGGTCCGCTCCCCCGCCGGTGCACGTCGTGGGTGATGCCGTCGGCGGTGAACGGCGCGGCCGTCCATCCCGCGAGCGTGCCGACCGGTGCGCGATCCGTCATGCCCGCAGTCTGCCCGGCCGTACGGTGGTCCCGTGCCCGCCGAGTTCCTCGTCCGCGCCCTGCTGTTCGACATGGACGGGACGCTCATCGACTCGACGCCGGCGGTCGACCGCTCCTGGGCGACCTGGGAGCAGCGCTGGAACGTCCGGCTCGGCGTGCGCGCCTCGGCGCTCGGGATGCCCGCGCGCGACATCGTCGCGGCGCGCGTCGCACCGGAGGACGCGGAGGCCGCGTTCCTCGACATCGAGCGGCTCGAGGTCGCGGACACCGACGGCATCGTCGTGCTGCCGGGCGTCCGGGAGCTGCTCGCGGCGATCCCCGAGGGGCGCTGGGCGGTCGCGACCTCCTGCAGCGCACCGCTCGCCGCGGCCCGGCTCGCCGCCGCGGGCATCGAGCCGCCGGTGCTCGTCACCGCCTCCGACACGGCGCTCGGCAAGCCGAACCCCGACCCCTACCTCGCCGCCGCCGAGCGGCTCGGCGTGCCGCCGGAGCAGTGCCTCGTGATCGAGGACGCGGTGGCCGGCGTCGCGGCGGGCAGGTCGGCGGGCGCCCGGACGCTCGGCGTGCTGGGCTCGGTCCCCGCGGATCTGCTCGGCGCCGACGCGGTCGCGGCCGACCTCGCCGGCGTGCGGGTCGAGGCGGACGGGAACCTGATCCGCGTCGTCGTCGATCAGGTCGTCGAGGATCCCGACCGGAAGATGTCGCGCACCTGACTCAGGAGCTCGACGAGGCGGGCCTCCTCGCCGGGCGGGATGGTGTCGAGCAGCGCGTCGAGGTCGGCACGCACACCGCCGACGATGTCCTCCAGCCGCTGCGACGCGCTGTCCGTGAGCGCCAGCCGCCGCACGCGGGCGTCGGAGGGGTGCGGGACCCGGTGCACGAGCCCGGCGCCGGTGAGGCGGTGCACGATCTCCGTCGCGCTGCCCGAGCTGACGCCGAACCGCGCGGCGATGTCGCCGACGCGGGCGCTGCCACCGCGGCGCTGCACCCGGTCGAGGTACTGCAGCACGGCGAAGTCGGTGTTGTTCACCCCGAGCGTGAGCCGGACGTGCTGGTCGAGGGCCTTCTCGGCGTCCTCGACCGCGTCGACCGCCGAGACGAGCGCGTGCGCCGATCCGCTCGCGATCTCGTGCGGCGTCCGCTCGTCGTGCATGCGCGCTCCCTGGCGCCCCCGGTCCGTCGCAGCCGAGGCGGCCTGACGGAACGATGGACCGATCACGCAGACCGTACTCCTTGCGCGCTGCGGATGCACCGCGCGCACCCCGGATCACCGTGCACGCAGGGCCGCGTCGCGCGTGCACGCACCGGCGATCACTCGAAGCGGGGGTCGCCGCCGCAGCCGCTCGTCCGAGAAGCTGAGAACGACATGAGAGCGACGAGCAGGGAGCCGCGCCGGTGACCGCGACCGGGACGACGGGGCGGCCGAAGGTCTGGGACCTCGCCGACGCGTCCGTCGAGCGCTCCGTCCGGCGTCGCGGCACGGACCCGGGCGGGCCCGTCGCGGCGGCGCTCGGCGTCGTCGCGTTCGCGGCCGCCGCGGCACCCGGCGTCGCCGATCCCACGCGGTGGAGCGTCGTCGCCGCGGCCGGCTCGATCGCCGTCCTCGTCGGCTTCTCGGCGATGCGCCGGCGACAGGCGGTGCTGTCGCTCCTGCTCGCGCTCGCCGGGCTCGTGCTCCCCGTGGTCGCCGGCGTGGTGACGATCGCCGACGCGGTCCGCGCACCGGCGGCGGTGCACAGCACGGTCGCCGCTCACGAGCTGCGGGACCCGCCCGGCGGCCTGCAGCCCTCCGCGGCCTTCGCGTCGCTGTCCGGCCGGCAGCAGTCCGACGCGTCCGCCTTCGCGACGACCCTGGTGGAGCGGATCCGGACCCTGCACGGCTCGTTCGGCCCCTACCCGACGTCACTCTCGCTCTCGCACGGGTCCGTCGTCGAGGGGTCGGGCCGTCTCGGCGGGATGTCGCTCGGCGTCGTCCCGGCGGAGGCGCGACTCCTCTACACGGTGTCCCGGTCCGGGGACGCCTTCCGTGTGACCGTCGTCTCCCGCAGCGACGAGGACGCGACGGTCACGGCGACTAGCTCGCTCGTCACCGCCCTGCCCTGACCCGACCGCAGCGGAGGCGGTTCAGCCGTACGGCTGCCAGGACCGCCACGCGGCCCTGACCTCGGGCCGCGGGTCCTCCTCCAGCCGGTCCTCGCGGTCGAACACGAGCGTCCTCCGCCGCTCGCCGTCGAACGGCGGCCACCACGCCGGCGGCGCACCGGCCCGGGCGAACGCGAGCCAGGCGCCCGACATCCGCCCGGTGAGCGCGCGGGCCTCGCGGTCCCAGCCGAGCAGCGTCGCGAGGCGCCGCGTCGGTCCGCCGGGCCGGGCCATCACGTGGTCGAGCTCCGAGCCGTGGGCCGCGCCGAGCCCGATCGCCCGCATCGCGGGCGGTGCGAAGTCGAAGCGGTACATCCACACCGGTGCGACCGTCGCGTGGCCGGCGGCGACCTCGACGGCCGGCGCCCAGAACATCAGGTCCGTGACGAAGCGCTCGAGGTCCTTGCCGCGCCGCGCGCGGCCGTACTCGGCCAGCACGAGCGCCTTCGCATCCGGAGCGGTCGCGTCGAAGAGCCGGTCCATGCGGACCGGGGTCGCCCGCAGGCCGCGCATCCGCTGGAACAGCGTGCCCTCGTCGGCGTTCGTGCCGATCACGAGCGGCAGCGGCAGGCCCTCCCCGCGGCGGAGTACCTCGTGGGGGTAGCCGGGGACGAGGTCGCCGTCGACCACGGGCCCGAGCACGCGGGCGGCCGGCTGCCGGTCCGAGACCGCGAGGTCGAGCCGGGTGGTCGCCGCGACGAGCTCCTGCGCGTCGGCGGTCCGCAGCGCCGCGGCGCCGCCGGGCAGGTCCTCGACGAGCTCCGCGGCCCACCCCTGCGACCGGGCGCTGCCGTGGACGGCGGCGATGGTCGGGCTCTCCGCGATCGCCCGCGCGAACAGCCCCGTTGCGGCGGGGATCGACAGGAGGGTGAGCACGCTCGTCGCCCCGGCGGACTCCCCGAAGAGCGTCACGTCGTCGGGGTCGCCTCCGAACGCGGCGATGTTGTCGCGGACCCAGGCGAGCGCGGCGAGCTGGTCGCGCAGGCCGACGTTCGTCTCGACCGGTTCCTCGGGCGTCCCGTAGGCGGACAGGTCGAGCCAGCCGAGCGCGCTCACGCGGTAGTTGAAGCCGACGAACACCACGTCGCCCGCCGCGGCGAGCGTCTCACCGCGGTACTGCCCGGCGATCGCACCACCGATGCCGAACGCGCCGCCGTAGATGAAGACCATGACGGGCTTCCGCTCCGCGCCGCCGGTGCGGCGGGCCACGGTCAGGGTCAGGCAGTCCTCGGACATCGGCGTCCGCAGCCCGGCGCCGGTGAGGGTCGACGTGCGGGGCTGGGGCGGCAGCGGACCGTCCGTCGTCGCGTCGCGCACGCCCTCCCACGGCTCGGGCGGCTGCGGCGCGCGGAAGCGGAGCGGCCCGACGGGCGGCGCCGCGTACGGCACGCCCCGCCAGACGGTGAGGCCCGCCTCGCGCCGGCCGCGGACCCGCCCGGCAGTGGTGCGCACGACGGTGCTGACGGCTCCCCCACCCATGCCAGCAGGTCTAGACCCCCCGGACTGGGGAGATGCCGGAGGGGGACAGACCGGGCAGTCTGTCCTCACCCCCAGAACCACCGTTCCCCACCCCGGGAACGTCTCCCACCCAAGGAGATCGTCCGCATGGACACCACCACGCTTCCCGCCGGCTGGTACACCGACGCCGCCGACCCCGCCTTCCTGCGCTACTGGACCGGCACCGCCTGGTCCTCGCACCGCAAGTCGCGCCCGGGCCTGCCGACCTCGTATCAGCAGGAGCAGTCCCGCCGCCGCTTCGCGCGCTCCCGCCGCATCGGCTGACGCAGCACCTCGGCCGGCGGGCCGGGCCCCCGACCCTCCCGCCGACCGAGCCCTCCGCGCCCGCTCATCCGCGACATGCCGCGGCCGGTCCGCCGCACCCCCCGGACGGGGGACGAACCTGCTGCCGTGCGACTCGCGAAGCCCCTCCTCGTCGCCGCGCTCGTGGCCGCGGCCCTGCCACTGACCGGGTGTGCGCCCGCCGCGGCGCCGCCCGGCCGGGTCGTCATCCGCGTCGAGCCGTCCGCGAGACCCGAGGCCTACGAGGTGCACCTCGCCCAGGCCGACGCGGGCTTCCGCTCGACCTTCCGCCTCCGCTCCGGGCAGACGCGAAGCGTCACCGTGCCGAAGGGCTGGATCACCGTCCGCGTGGCCGGCCTGTGCGTCCTCCCGGCGCCCACGACCGGCACCACCACGGTCGAGGTGCGGCCGAACGACTGCCGGGTGGTCTGAGCCCGCTCAGCCGAGACCGGCGAGCAGCGCCGCGTCGGACTCGGCGGGCGCGGTCGGCACGACCACGACCGGGCGGTACTGCCGGTGCGCGAGGCGGAGGGCCACGGAGCCCGTGAACGCGTGGCGCAGCGCCCCACGGAACCCGCCCGGCCGCGCGCCCACGACGATCATCAGGGCGTCCTCCTGCTCGGCCACCTCCATCAGCGCGTCCGCGGCGAGGCCGACCAGCTCGCGCATCGACCACGGCACGCCGCTCGGGGCGAGGACGGTCCGGATCTCCTCGAGCCGGTCCTCGCTGAACATGGGGCCCACGGAGGCCAGGTCGGGATCGATCGGCGCGGTGAGCAAGGAGCCGTCGGGCAGCTCCTGGTACGCGTACCGGGTCGCGTCCGCGGCGACGCAGACCAGCTCCGCGTCGAACGCCCGCGCGTAGTCCGCCGCCACCTGCACCACCCACAGGGGCTGGTCCGGAAGGATCCCGACCACGATCGTGCGGCGGGATGCGGTGCTGTCGTCGCTCAACAGAGACCTCCTCGTCCTCCTCGGATCCTGGACCTCCCGCCCTGCCGGAACCTGGGACCGCGGCGCGCCTTGCCAGGGTCGCCGCAGCACCCCATGCCAATCTGACCCTGAGGATCGGCGCCGCCCCGGCCGTGATCGCGCGGAGCGCGCGCTGACCGAACCCCCTGTGCACCCCGCCCGTCAGGTCCGCGTGAAGGAGACGCCGCCCCGTGTCCGTCGAGTTGGTCGTGCTGCTGGCCCTCGCGGTCGCGGCCGTCACCGGGATCGTCGCCGGGGTGGTCGCCCTCTTGCGCCGGGCCGCCGAGCGCGCGTCCCGGCTCGAGGCGGACCCGACGACGCCTCGGGTGGCGGCGGAGGTCCACGCCGGCGAGGAGCAGGTGCTGATCCACCTCGCGCGGGCGCTCGAGCTCCCCTCCGACCGCGACGACGTCGCCTACGGCCAGATCTACATCGTGGGCTCGGCGGGGATGACGCTGAAGCTCGCGTCCCGATCGGAGATCGGTCGGGGCCTCGACGCGGAGGTTCGGGTGCAGCGCACGCGCCGCGCCTCCCTCGCCGAGTACTACGTGCTCCGGCTCCCGGGCGACGAATCGCTGCACGACGACATCGTGGACCTCGACGGCCGCATCGCCGCTGCGCTCCACACGCTCGACCCCGAGGCCCACGTGCGGCGGGCGGGCCGCGCCGCGGTCGGCTGACCCGTCAGGACTCGCGGGAGAAGAGCGCGCGCCGCACCGCGCGGCGCAGGTCCACCTCGTGCCCGACGAGCTGCGCGAGGTCGGCGAGCGTCGCCGTCTCCTCGATGCCGAACTCGCGGGGCAGCGCGTCGCAGACGGCGAGCACGCCGATGCGCGCGCCGGTCGCGTCGAGGATCGGCTGCACGGCCATCGACCGCACCGGGGCGAGCTGCACCGCGCCCGCAGTCCGCGCGTCGTCGCGGACGTCCGCGACCGACCACCCGTCGCTGCGGTCCACGACGAGCGCCTTCGTCGCGAGCGCGACGAGTTCCCCGCGGTGCGCCTCCGGCACGAACGCGGACGCCTCCTCCCGCGGATCGCCGAGCACGACGAACGCGGCCGGCGTCCGCAGCAGCCGCGCGGCGATGCCCGTGATCCGCGCGAACTCGCGGTCGGGCGGCACGTCCGCGATGACGGGCGCGGGTGCCGCCGCCGGCGCCGCGGGGGCGGGCTGCTCCGTCGCCACGTCGCTCGAGATCTGCTCGGCGAGCGAGCGCTCGAACTGCGAGCGCGCCTCCTCGAGCTGCAGCCGCTCCGACGGCGACCGCCGGGTCATGCCGACGAGCACGGCGGCGAGGCGGGGCGGGATCGAGTCGGGGATCTCCGGATCCCGGCTCAGCCGCGCGAACGCGGACTCGATCACGGTGCCGGGGAAGGAGACGCGACCCGTCGCCGCCTGGAGGAGCACGAGGCCGAGCGAGTAGACGTCGGAGGCGCTCGCGAGTACGCCGCCCTCCACCTGCTCCGGGCTCAGGTACGCCGCGGTGCCGACCGTGAACTCGCCGTCGTCCGCCGGGCTGCCGAGCACGGTGGCGATGCCGAAGTCGGAGAGCTTGCCCCGCAGCCGGCGATCGCTCCACCGGCCGGAGAGCAGGACGTTCGCCGGCTTGATGTCGCGGTGCAGCCAGCCGCGCTCGTGCACGTAGAGGAGGGCGTCGCAGAGGTCGAGCCCGAGGTAGGCGACCTGCATCGGGGTGAGCGCCCCGCTCCGGAGCGCCTGCCCGAGGTCCGGGCCGTCGACCCGCTCCATCACGAGGTAGATGTGCGGCTGGTCCGGGTCCGTGTCGTCCACCCCGGCGTCGAACAGCGTGACGAGCGCGTGGTGGCTGAGCCCGGCGAGCATCTGCGCCTCGTGCTGCTGCTCCCGCAGCACCCGCGCGGAGTCGGTCGGGGCGGTGAAGACCTTGATCGCGACGGGGCGGTTCAGCAGCGTGTCGTGGGCGGCGTAGACGACGGCGGTGCCGCCCCTGCCGATGACGTGCTCGACGCGATAGCGCTCCGGGAGGACGACGCGCGCACCTCCGCGCTCGGGGATCGGCGAGCTCATCGGGCGGGCGGCTCCGACGGTCGCGTCACGGGGTCGAGCGTACCGGTCGGCTCGCTCCCTCCGAATGCCGCAGCTGGTCGATCCAGATGCTCTCGGGATGCACGTCGTCCGCCGCGAGCACGTCCGCCGCGGTGCGGATCCGGGCCACGCGGAGCAGCAGCAGCCCGAAGAGCACCTTCGCGACGATGTCCGCGCCCGACATGAGCAGGTGCTCGGTGACGGTCAGCGCGCCCGAGCTCGCGACGCCCTGCAGTCCGTAGGCGATCGGGTAGACGAACCACACGACGAGGAGCACGACCATCGCCGAGACCATCGGCCCGCGTGCCGCCGCCGGCAGCACGGGCAGGGACTTCAGCACCACGCCGATGACGACCGCGTAGACGATCACGAAGCAGACCGACGAGGCGATCCCGAGGCCGAGCAGCGCGCCGAAGTCGGCCCCGTTCCCGACGACGACCGCGCCGAGGAAGCCGAGCGTCACCATCGCCACCGCCGCGGCCCCGCCGAGCACCTTGGCGCGCATCGCCGCCCGGCCCACGACCGCGGACACGGCGACCACCTCGACGACGAGCAGGGGGACGCTCACCGTCCAGTCCATGTACCGCGCGGTCCACGTGCCCATCGCCGTGCCCGTCGGCACCCACAGATCGCCGGATCGGCGGTAGCCGCTGTGCATCTCGAACGCGAGGAGGAGGTAGGACAGGAAGGCGACCGTGCAGACCGCGACGCTCGCGTGGACGGCGGGGCGGTAGCGGTCCCCGACCTCACGGCGCGCGGACCACATCCGGGTGAGCATCGCGGCGAGGCAGAACGCTGCGACGGCGATGCCGTACTCGATGAGGGCGTGCTCGCCGTCGGTCAGGGACACCGTCCAGGGCGGGACGACATCCGTGTTACGCACGTTACAAGCGTCCCACGGAATCCGAGCGGAATTCCCGAGAGTCGGGTGCGGCAGGATCGGGACGTGGGATCCCCGTGGCGCATGCCGGCCGAGACCGAGCCGCACGAGCGGCTCTGGATGGCCTTCCCCCGGCCGAACGAGACGTTCGGGCCGGGTCAGCCGGAGGAGGAGTCGGCGGCGTGGGCCGCCGTCGCGAACGCCGCCGTCGCGTTCGAGCCCCTCACGATGCTCGTCGACCCCGTCGCGCTGCCGACGGCCCGCCGACTGCTCGACCCGGCCGTCGAGCTGGTCGAGCAGGAGCTCGACGACGCGTGGCTCCGCGACTCCGGACCGACGTTCGTCACCGACGGCGAGGGGCGGCTCGGCGCGGTCGACTGGTCCTTCAACGGGTGGGGCGACCACCCGTGGTCCGCGTGGGCGAAGGACCGCCTCGTCGGCGCCGCCGTGGGCGCGGCCGCCGGGGCGGCCGTGCTGCCCTCCCTGCTCGTGAACGAGGGCGGCGGCATCCACGTCGACGGCGAGGGCACGGTGCTCCTGACCGAGACGGTGCAGCTCGACCCGCGTCGCAACCCCTACGCGGACCGCGCCCGCGTGGAGGCGGAGCTCGCCCGGACCATCGGCGCCACGACCGCCGTGTGGCTGCCGCGCGGCCTCACCCGCGACTACGAGCGCTACGGGACGAGCGGCCACGTCGACATCTGCGCGACCATCCCGTCGCCGGGCCGCGTGCTGCTCCACGACCAGCGCGACCCCGGGCATCCGGACCATGCCGTCACGGCGCTCCTGCGGCGGACGCTCGAGGAGGCGGTCGACGCGGCCGGGCGCTCCTTCGAGATCGTTCATCTTCCGGCGCCCGAGACCCTCCGCGACGCCGAGGGCTTCGTCGACTGGTCCTACGTCAACCACGTCGTCGTGAACGGCGGGGTGATCGCCTGCGGCTTCGGCGAGCCCCGCGCCGATGCGGCGGCCCGGGAGGCGCTGGCCGAGGCGTACCCCGGCCGACGCGTCGTCACGATCGACGCCCGGGCGATCTTCGCGTGCGGCGGCGGCATCCACTGCATCACCCAGCAGCAGCCCGCCACGCCGACGAGCAGCGGAATCGTTGCCTCCCGGGGCTGACGTCCACGTTCGGGTCGGGGAGAATGGTGCGGTGCCCGCCCAGCCCCGCTCCCGCCGTCGTGGCTGAGCGCGAGCCCGGTCCGGGCGACGTCCTCGCCGGGCGCTACGAGCTCCTCGCGGAGCTCGGTCGCGGCGGCATGGCGACGGTCTTCAGCGGGATGGACCTCCGGCTGCAGCGCCGCGTCGCGATCAAGGTGTTCCGCGGCGGCTTCGCGGAGGCGGTCGACCCGCAGCGCACGACGCAGGAGATGCGGCTGCTCGCCGCGGTGAACCACCCCTCGGTCGTCGCGGTGCTGGACGCCTCGAACGGCGACGGGGTGTTCGGCGCCTTCCTCGTGATGGAGCTCGTCGTCGGCGACGACCTCGGCGCGCTCCTCCACCGGGCCCGCGGTCCCCTCGCCGCGGACTTCGCCCGACGCATCGTCGCCGACGTCGCGAGCGCCCTCGCCGCGCTCCACGAGCGGGGCGTCGTGCACCGCGACGTGAAGCCGGCCAACATCCTCGTCCCCCGCGCGGCCTCCTCCGGCGCCAGCGGTGTGGCCGCGAAGCTCACCGACTTCGGCATCGCCCAGCTCGTCGACGGCGCGCGGCTCACCGCGCCCGACTCGATCCTCGGCACGGCCGCCTACCTCAGCCCGGAGCAGGTGAAGGGCGCCCCGCCGCGCCCCGCGAGCGACGTGTACTCGCTCGGCCTCGTGCTGCTCGAGGCGCTGACCGGGAAGCGCGCGTTCCCCGGTCCCGCGGCGGAGGCCGCGATGGCGCGCCTGCAGCGCCCGCCCGCTCTGCCGGAGGACGCCTCCCCCGCCCTCGCCGACCTGCTCTCGCGGATGACGGCGCTCGACCCCGCGCACCGTCCGCCGGCCGCCGACGTCGCGGCCGCGCTGCGCGAGCTGCTCGTCGGCCGCGTCACGGCCCCCGACGCGACGCAGACCGCACCCACGCCCGTCGCGGGCATGGCGGCGTTCGCCGCGCCGCGCGCGTCGGATGCGACGCAGCTGCACGAGCCGCTGTTCACGCCGAGCCGCGGGATGCCGATCAGCGGCCCGGTCGCGGTCGCGCGCCCGGCGCGGCGGCGCTTCCCCGCGGTGCTCGCGGTCGCGGCCGCCGCCCTCGCCGCCGCGGTCACCGGTGTCGCGATCTCGGCGGCGTCGAACGTCAGCACCACGAACACCGCCGAGCAGCAGCGGTCGACGGCCTCCAGCGCGCCGAAGGACGCCGGTGCGCGGGCGCAGCAGCAGGTCGCCGCGGGCGCGGACGAGGACGCCGGCGTCGTCAAGGCCGTCCCGAAGCCGGTCTCCAAGCCGACGACCCCGAAGCCGAGCCCGAGCGCGACCACCCCGACGCCGACGCCGACGGGCGGCGCGACGTCCACGACGCCGGTCGAGCCGAGCGGGACACCGACCTCGTCGACGCCGTCCTCGCCGCCGCCGACGGAGGTCGCGCCGGTGCCGAGCGACACCCCGACGACCGGCGAGGGCGCGAGCAGCGACCCGACGCCGCCGGACGGCCAGCCGATCGTGCAGCTGCCGCTCGCCGACGGCGCCGAGAACTAGAGCCGACCGACTCCCCCGCAGCCCTGCCGCCTGGCCCCGTCGGCCGAGGGTCAGCCGGTGCCGTCGCTCGTCTGGATCGCGACCGACGAGCCCGCCGGGAGCTGGCTCCCGGCCGCCGGGTCGGTGCCCGCGACCGTGCCGGCCGGCTGCGAGGACGCGGTCGTACCGTTCAAGGTCCACTTGTAGCCGGCGGCGACGAGCGCCGCCTCGGCCGCCTCCGGGGACTGGCCCGCGACGTCCGGGACGGTGCCGGTCTGCGTGGCCTGGTCGGGCTGCTGCTGGACCGCACCGCCGGAGAGGTACTGCGGCTCCGGCGCCGTCCACGAGGTCGCGCCGCCGTAGTCCTTGTTCACCGCGGTCTGGATGTCCTTCCAGACGCAGTGCCGGGCGTCCGACGCGAGGCCCTGGCCGCTCGAGTAGCAGGGCGTCGTCCCCGGGAACACCACCTTCCGGAGGTTCTGCCTGGCGCCGTTCACCGAGCCGTTGTTGCCGATCCAGACCGAGGTGGCCGCCTTGGAGGTCGTGCCCGTCATCCAGGTGTCGTACGCGCTGTCCGTCGTGCCGGTCTTGCCGAACTCGTAGAGCCCGTCCGGCGTGTTGTCGCCGCCGGCGGTGCCGCCCTGGAAGACGCCGCGCAGGGCGTACACCGCGGCGTTCGCGACGGCCGGGTCGACGACCTGCTTGCAGGTGCTCCCCGGGACGGCCAGCTCCGATCCGTCGGTCTTCACGACCTTCTCGATCGCGATCGGGGAGCAGTACTTCCCCTCGTTCGCGATGCCGGCGTACGCGGCCGCGATCGATACCGGGGAGACCGTGTACGCGCCGCCGATGACGAACGACGCGTACTGCGTCGGGTCGCTGTTGCCAACGATCGGCGTGACGCCGAAGTCGTCCGCGATGCCCTTGATGTCGCAGAGATCGAGCTGCTGCGCCATGTGGACGAACGTGCCGTTGATCGACTTCGCCGTGCCGGTCAGGACCGACTGGTACCCGCCCTCGTCGGACGTGTCGTTGCCGTAGGTGTACGGGATGCCCGCGTAGGGCTTCCCGCAGGCGGTGAAGTCGCTGACGGTCCCGGGGTTCGAGTCGACCACGGTGTTCAGCGTGTGCCCGGTCTTCAGCCAGTCGAGCAGCGTGAACACCTTGAAGGTGGAGCCGGGCTGCCACCCGCCGCTCTGGCCGAGCGCGTAGTTCGCGGTGTAGTTCACCGCCGAGCTCGTGCCGCCCTTCGTGTAGCTGAAGTCCTTGTTCGTGACCATCGTGAGGATCCGGCCGGTGCCGACCTCGACGGTGACCGCGGCGCCGCCGATGTTGTACGACGTCGTCTTCTTCGGCACGTAGGCCGTCATCGCCTTCTTCGCGGCGCGCTCGGCCTTCAGGTCGAGGGTCGTGTAGATCTTCCAGCCCGAGCGCTGCAGGTTCGCCTCGCGCTCGTTCTTCGTCTTGCCGAACGCCGAGTCGTTGAGGACGGTCCGGTACACGTAGTCGCAGAAGAACCCGGCGACGCCGGCGGCCTCGCAGCCGGTCTGCGTCGTGGTGATCTTCGTCGCGATCGGCGTCGCGACGGCCTCGTCGTACTGCGCCTTCGTGATCATCCTGTTCTTCAGCTCGACGCCGAGGATGTAGTCGCGGCGCTCCTTGTTCCGCGCCCAGTTGTCCTTCACGTCGAGCCGCAGGTACTGCGGGTTGTTCACGATCGCGATGAGGCTCGCGGCCTGCGCCACGGTCAGCTTCTCGGCGGTGGAGTCGAAGTAGTACTCGGCCGCCGACTCGATGCCGTAGACGCGGCCGCCGAAGCCGGCGATGTTGAGGTACCCGAGCAGGATCTGATCCTTCGAGTACTTCTTCTCGAGCGCGATCGCGTACCGCGCCTCCTTCAGCTTGCGTCCGACGGAGGCGTCGGTGCACACGTCGTAGGCCGCCGTGACCTGCTTCTGCGTCGGCTGGTTCTCGGCCTCCTGCACGCAGACGTTCTTCACGTACTGCTGCGTGATCGTCGAGGCGCCCTGCAGGTCCGAGCCGGCGAGGTTGCCGACGGCCGCGCGGACGATGCCGAGCGGGTCGATGCCGCCGTGATCGTAGTAGCGGACGTCCTCCCCCGCGACGGCCGCGTTCTTCGCGACCTGGGAGATCTCGTCCCACTTCACGACCTGGCGGTTCTGTGCGAAGAAGGACGCGATGAGGACGTCCTTGTCGCCGTCCTTCGCGTAGATCTCCGTCTTCTGGTCGAGCGCGGAGATCTTCAGGTCGCTCGGCAGCTCCTCGAACGCGCTGATGCCGCTCTTCGCCGTCGTGCCCGTGAGGGCGATCGCGGGCGTCACCGCGACCGCGACCATGACCCCCGCGACGACGGCGATGGCGAGCATGCCGAAGAAGGCGGAGACGGCCGATCCGGTGCGGGGGCGGGAGGGCATCCGAGGATCGTACGGAGGCACGGCGCTCCCGGTGGTCGTGACAGGCGGTCTGGGTCGATCCGATGGGGACTTCACAGGCGGGGGCGGTGCCCCGCCGGATCAGACCTCGGCGAGGAGCTGCTCCACCTCGGGCAGGCGCTCCTTCGGCAGGAGCACCTGGCGCGGCAGCGAGCCGGTGGCGGGGCCGACGAAGTGCTGCTGCTCGAGATCGGAGAGCAGCCGGCGCGCCCGCGAGTACGGGAGGTCGAGGTCGCGCTGCAGGCGCGCCGCGGAGGCGTACTGCGTCGAGACGACGAGCCGGGCGGCGCGCGCGAAGTCGCGGTAGTCGTCGCCGAGGTCCGCCTTCAGCTGCTCGAGGTCCGCACGGACGGCACCGGCCAGCGGCTCGGCCACGACCGGCTCCTCCTCGGCGACGGCGTCGGCGCCGGGTTCGGCGCTCGGCTCGGCGACACGGGCGGCGGGCGCCGCCTCGACCGGGGCGGGCTGCTGCTCGGGGACCACGATGATGTCGTTCGCGGCGGTCACGACCTCGCGGACCTCCACCGAGTCCGGGTCGTCGTCCGAGGTGAAGTAGAGGACGTCGGGCTGCACGTCGAGCGCGCGCACGGCGGGCACGGCGATCCGGGCGGCCTTCGCCGGAGCCGGAGCCGGCTCGTCGACCGACGGGGCCGCGTCGACGGGCTCCGCCGCCGTGGCGGGCTCAGCCGGGGCGATGCCGAGCGTCGCCGCGAGCTCGACGTCCACCGGGTGCCGGCGCTCCGAGACCTGCATGCGCGAACCGATCGCCAGCACGGCCCCCGCGCCGAGCGCCACGCCGACCGCGACGCCCGCCGGCCAGTACGCGTAGAGGACCGCGGCGGTCACGCCGACGGCCGCGAGCAGCAGCAGGGCGACGACGACGGGACGGGCGACGGACAGGGGTGAGGGCATGGGTGTTCCTCGATTCGGGCGCGCTCGACGTCGGGGTCCGGGCACGGGGCGCATCCCACGCGTCGAGAGGGCGACGTCTTCGGCGTGGGCGGACGACGGGGCGTCGTCACAACGATGTCATTCTCCACGATGGAGCCTGCTCGGAACCGGGGTTCAGGGCTCTCTTGGGAAGCGGACGGCGCGTCGTTACCGGACCGATACGAAGGTGCCCCCGAAGATCGGGGGCACCTCTGGGGACCCTGTCAGAGCCGCATCAGACGGTCCAGCTCGGGCGCCCGATCGCGCGCGAGCCGCACCACGCGGGGACGCGTGCCGCGGGACGGCCCGACGAAGCCCTCGCGCTCCAGCTGGCCCATCAGGTGCTGCGCCGTCGCGGTGCTGACCCGCAGCTCGCGCTGGAGACCGGCGACGGAGGCCCACTGCGCGTGCGTCACCTGCAGGGCGGCGCGTCGGAACACCGGCCAGTCGTCGCCCAGGCGCACGCGGAGCCGGCGGAACTCCGCACGGAGCTCCTCCTCCCCCGCCAGCTCGTGCAGGCCGTCGGCCGGCTCGGCGAACGCGGAGGCCGTCATCGCGCGGCCGACGTGCAGCACCGCGAGCGTGCCGACCACGAGCCCGAGGACGACGCCGGCGGGCCACCACGCCCAGAACGCGATGAGCACCATCCCGAAGCCGACCGCGCCGCCGACCGCGGCGTAGCGGGCGTTCCGCTCGTCGAGCTCGTCCAGCACCGGCGGCAGCGCACGCCGCTCGTCCGTGATCGTCACCACTTCGGTCCCCCGTCCGTCCTGCTCGATCAGGATGGTCGGGCGAGGCCGTCGCGACGCGGAGGGGCGTGCCCCCAGACCGGGTGCGGTGGGGATCAGCCGCGGCGGACGCGGCGGATGCGGATCGGGCCCTTCGCGGTCGACGGGTCGACGACGGAGCCGTGCTGGAGGATCTCGACCTCCCCCGCCGCGACGAGCCGGCGGGCCGCCCGGCGCACCGGTTCCATGAGCGGGCGCCAGTCCTCCGCAGCGGCGCGGGCGACGTCGGAGGGGCAGATCGTGGCCGTCGCCGCTCTGGTCTCGAGCAGGGCGAGGATGTCGCGCTCGAGCGCCCAGTCGGACTCGTGGAGGCCGGCGCGGCGGCACGCGTCGCTGCAGTAGCGGACGTGCTCCCAGTCCCGGGCCCACTTCGCGCGCCACTCGATCCGCCGGCCGCAGACCGCGCAGGTCTTCTCGGCGGGCGGCTCGGGAGCGGCGCGATCGCGGCCCATGATGCGCTCCGCGGTCAGGCGGAGACCGGCTCCGTCGCGGCCGACAGCTGCTCGAGGTCCTGGGGCGTCAGCCGCACCTGTGCCGCGGCGAGGAGGTCGGCCACCTGCTCGGGTGTGCGGGCGCTCGCGATCGGTGCCGCGACCGTGCGCTGGGCGGCGAGCCACGCCAGCGCCACCGCGGTGACGGAGGTGCCGCGGTCCGCTGCGACGTCGTCGAGCACCGCGAGCAGGTCGATGTTGCGCGGGTCCTCGAGGTAGCGACCGGCGTTGCCCGCGCGCGCGGACTCGGTGGTCGTGCCCGGACGGTACTTGCCGGTCAGGAAGCCGCTCGCGAGCGACGAGTAGGGGATCTCGACGACGCCGAGCTGCTCGAGCGCCGGGACGAGCTCGACCTCGATGCCGCGCTCGACGAGACTCCACTTGTCCTGCGCGACCGTGAACGGCGTCAGCCCCTCGGCCTCCGCGATCGCCGCAGCCGACCCCAGGCGCTCCGCGCTGAAGTTCGACGCGCCGATCTCCCGCACCTTGCCGGCCCGGATCAGGCGGTCGAAGGCCGCGAGCGTCTCCTCCTGCGGAGCGTCTGGGTCGTCCCGGTGCGCGAAGTAGAGGTCGATGCGATCGGTCTGCAGCCGCCGCAGGGAGTCCTCGACCGCCGCCTCGATGTTCGCGGCGGACAACCCCTTGCGCGTCTCGAGCGCCCCCACCTTCGTCACGATGACGAGGTCGTCCCGGTCGCTGCGCCGCGCGAGCCACTCACCGATGATCGTCTCCGACTCACCGCCGGCGTTCCCGGGCAGCCACGCGACGTAGACGTCGGCCGTGTCGATGGCCCGGCCGCCCCCGTCCACGAACGCGTCGAGGACCCGGAAGCCCTCCGCGCGGTCCGCTGTCCAGCCGAAGACGTTGCCGCCCAGCACGATGGGTCCGAAGTCGAGTGCGGTCACGGCTCCGATCATGCTCCGCGGGCAGGATGGGGCCTGTGAGTGTGTCGAGAGCGATCGAGGTCGAGCGCAAGTACGCCGTGCCGGACGGCGTCGCGCTGCCGTCGTTCGAGCGGGTCCCGGGCGTCGTGTCCGTCGAGCGCCGCGCGGGCGTGCACCTCGACGCCGTGTACGTCGACACCGAGGACCGCGCGCTGCTCGGCGCCGGCATCGTGGTGCGCCGCCGCACCGGCGGCCACGACGAGGGCTGGCACATGAAGCTGCGCGGCACGACGGGCCGCGTCGAGCTCCACGCCCCGATCGATCCGGCGGCCACCGACCGCCTGCCGGACGCCTTCGCCGCCGCGCTGCGGAGCCGCGTCCGCGGGCGCCCGCTCGCGCCGATCGCGCTGATCCGGACCGAGCGGCGCGCCGTCGTGCTCGTCGACCGGGACGGCGACGGCGTGGAGGTCGTCGACGACCTCGTCTCCGCGACCGACGTGGCCGCGGGCGTGCTGCGGACCTGGCGGGAGTGGGAGGCCGAGCAGGCCGAGGACACGCCGGTCTGCGAGGCCCTCCTCGACCGCGTCGACGGAACCCTGCGCACCGCGGGCGCGACCGACTCCGCCAGCCCGGCCAAGATCGCCCAGGCCCTCGGCCTCGTGGGCAGCCGCCGGTCCGAGGCGCCGCCCCGCACGGCGGGCGCCGTCGTGGTCGCGCTCGTCGCCGGGCATGTGGAGGAGCTGCACCGCGGCCTCCAGTCGCTCGTCCTCGACGACGACCCGGACGGCACGACGGTCCACGGGCTGCGCAAGACGGTGCGCCGGGCGCGGTCCGTGCTCGCGATCGAGGGCGTCACGGGGCCGGCCGGGCGGGCGCTCCGCCAGCGGCTGGGCGACCTGGGCCGTCTGCTCGGCGAGCTCCGGGACCCGCTGATCGCGGCCCGCACGGCCGCCGGGCTGCTGGACGAGCTGCCCGCCGGAACCCCGGGGCTCGACGCCGCCCGCGCGCTCCTCGTCGACGAGCCGGCGGCCGGGCTCGACGACCGCACGGCCGCGCTCGTCGACCGGCTGGCCGGCGAGGACGTCCTCGACCTGCTCGCGGACCTCGAGCGCTTCGACCCCGACGGGCCGCTCGTGGACGAGCGGCCCAAGGCGCTGCGGCCCTTCGCGGAGGCGGCGGTGCGCCGTGCGCGGAAGCGCTCCCGGCGCGGCGTCCGAGGGGACCTCGACGCCCTCCACCGCGCGCGGAAGGCGGCGAAGCGGGCCCGCTTCACGGTCGAGGAGCTCGTCGCCGCCGGCGTCGTGCCGGGGAAGTCGACGCTCGTGCGGTCGGCGAAGCGCGACGAGCGGGCGCAGGACGTCCTCGGCGAGCACCGCGACCTCGCCCTGCTCCTCGACGCGCTGCCGGCGGCGTCGGAGCGGCTCACCGCGGCCGGGGACAACGCCTTCGCGCTGGGCCTGATCGCCGCCGCGGGGCAGCGACGGCTCGCACGCCTGCACCGCGCGGCCGAACGGGCCGTCCGCCGGCTGGACCGGCCCTAGGGCTGATCGGCGTCCGCGGCGACGCCGCCGCGGATGCCGGCGAAGGCGACCGCCCCACCGAGCACCATGAGCACGGCCGAGACCACGGCGACCCGGCCGAGGCCCGGCGTGCTCACGGCGCCGCCGAGGATCAGCCCGACCGCGGAGGTCGTGACGAGCCCCGCGACCCGCGCGACGGCGTTGTTCACCGCGGAACCGATGCCGCTCTCCGCCTCCGGAACCGCGCCGAGGACGGCGGAGGTGAGCGGCGCGACCGTGATCGCCATGCCGAGCCCGACGACCACCGTGCCCGCGGCGACGAACCAGACCTGGCCGACGCCGAGCCCGGTGAGGAGCCAGAGCAGCATCCCCGCGGCCGCGACGAGCGGTCCGGCGGTCATGAAGCGTCGCGGCCCGAGGCGGCCGGCGAGCGCGCCGAACCGCCCCGAGAGCACGATGAGCAGGATCGTGGCCGGCAGCCCGACGAGGGCGGCCAGCGTCGCCGGCAGCCGCAGCACCTGCTGGAGGTAGAGCGCCGGCACGAGGAACGCGATGCCGCCGGCGCCGTAGACGAACAGGGTCGTGGCGTTGCCGGCGCTGAAGTTGCGCGCCGCGAACAGCGCGGGCGGCACGAGCGGATTCGGTGCGCGGCGGTCCCGGAGGAGGAAGCCGACCAGCACCGCGATCCCGACGACGACCAGCGCGCCCGCCACGCCGGCCGGCAGCACGGCGTGCGAGCCGCCGCCGACCTCGATGAGGCCGACCGTGAGGAGACCGAGGCCGACCGCGGCGAGCACGGCGGAGACCACGTCGATGCGGGGCCGCGGGCCCCGCCTCGGCGCGTCCCGCACCCGTCCGAGCAGGACCATCGCGCCCGCAGCCGGCACCAGGCCGATGACGAACACGCTGCGCCAGCCGAGCGCGTCCACGAGGACGCCGCCGAGCACCGGGCCGAACAGCTGGGACACGCTCGTCCACGCCGTCCAGCGCCCGATCGCCTTCGCCTGCGCCTTCCCGGAGAACGTCGCGATGATCAGGCCGAGCGAGCCGGGCACGAGCAGCGCGCCCGCGACGCCCTGGAGGAGCCGAGCGGCGATCAGGACCTCCGCCGTCGGTGCCGCGGCGCAGAGCAGGGAGGTCGCCGCGAACGCGATCAGCGCGATGCGCAGCACCCGCAGCCGCCCGAACGCGTCGGACACCGCGCCCGACAGCAGGATGAAGGCCGAAAGGGTGAGCAGGTAGCCGTCGACGACCCACTGCTGCGTGACCACGCCGCCGCCGAGGTCGCGCTGGATCGCCGGCAGGGCGATGTTCGTGATCGACCCGTCGAGGAACGAGACGAAGGAGGCGAGCACCGCCGCCGCGAGCAGGCGACCCGCGACCCGGGGTGAGGCGTCGATCGTCACGCTCGCAGTATCCCGTCCCGCAGCGGGACGCGGTCGCCCGGATCGGGGGCACCGTCGGCGCGTCGCGCCGTCGTACACTTGCGCGTCCCCGGAACCGCGGGCCCTGAAGAAGGACGGATGACCGAGCAGGCTTCGACCGCCGCACCCGACCCCTCGGACGCGGCGACCGGTGACACCGGCGCGATCGACCTCAAGTCCTGGGCAGCCGGCGCGGACGGGCTCCCGGACCAGCGGGAGGTCCCGGACGCGTGCGCGCCGCAGCGCCGCACCCGACAGGGCGGCCTCCGCCGATGGGCGATGCAGGGCGCGGACACCGCCGGCTCCCGGCAGGGCTACCACGGCGCCTCCGCCGAGAAGACGCACCACTGGCTCCGCGTCATGTGCCTCACGGGCGTCGACTACTTCTCCAGCCTCGGCTACCAGCCGGCGATCGCGGCCATCGCGGCGGGCTTCATCTCGCCGATCGCGACGCTCGTGCTCGTCGCGCTGACCCTCTTCGGCGCGCTGCCGGTCTACCGCCGCGTGGCGAGCGAGAGCTTCCGCGGCGAGGGCTCGATCGCGATGCTCGAGCGCCTGCTCCCCTGGTGGGCGGGCAAGCTCTTCGTGCTCGTGCTCCTCGGCTTCGCGGGCACCGCCTTCATCATCACGATCACGCTGTCCGCGGCGGACGCGGCGGCGCACGCGGTCGAGAACCCGCTGATGCCCGCGGCCCTCCACGGCGCGAACCTGCCGATCACCCTGCTGCTCATCGTGCTGCTCGGCGCGGTCTTCCTCCGCGGGTTCCAGGAGGCGATCGGCATCGCCGTCGTGCTCGTGGCGGTCTTCCTCTCGTTGAACGCGGTCGTGATCGTCAACTCGTTCATCCTCGTCGCGGGCGACCCGTCGCTGCTGTCGAACTGGGGCTCCGCGATGCTCCGGCAGGGCGGCGGCAGCCCGATCGGCGTGATCGCGCTGGCGCTCGTCGTGTTCCCGCAGCTCGCGCTCGGCCTCTCGGGGTTCGAGACGGGCGTCACGGTCATCCCGCAGATCCACGGCGGCGGCGAGACGCCGGGCGGCAAGCCGCTCCGCCGCATCGCCGGCGCGAAGAAGCTGCTGACGACCGCCGCGATCACGATGAGCGTCTTCCTGCTCACCTCGAGCTTCGTGACGACCCTGCTGATCCCGCAGAAGGAGTTCCAGCCGGGCGGCGGGGCGAACGGCCGCGCCCTCGCCTACCTCGCGCACGAGCACCTCGGGCCGGTCTTCGGCACCGCCTACGACGTCTCGACGATCGCGATCCTCTGGTTCGCCGGTGCGTCCGCGATGGCGGGCCTCCTGAACATCGTGCCGCGCTACCTGCCGCGCTACGGCATGGCGCCGGCGTGGGCCCGGGCGATCCGGCCGCTCGTGATCGTGTTCACGCTCATCGCGATCCTGGTGACGTTCGTGTTCGGCGCCTCGGTCGACGAGCAGAACGGCGCGTACGCGACCGGCGTACTCGCGCTCATCAGCTCGGCCGCCGTCGCCGTGACGCTGTCCGCGCGGCGGAAGCGGCAGTGGAAGCGGACCGCCTTCTTCGGCGTCGTCGCGCTGATCCTCCTGTACACGCTGGTCGTGAACGTCGTCGAGCGCCCCGACGGCATCCGGATCGCGCTGCTGTTCGTGCTCGGGATCCTCGTCGTGTCGCTCGCCTCGCGCGTGCGCCGGTCGTTCGAGATCCGCGCGACGAGCGTGACCTTCGACGAGACCGCCCTCGAGTTCCTGCGCGAGGCGGAGGACTTCGGCGAGATCCACCTCGTGGCGAACGAGCCGGGCGCCCGCGACGCGCTCGAGTACAGGATCAAGGCGAAGGAGGAGCGGCGGGACTCGAACATCCCGGGCCGCGCCTCGATCATCTTCCTCGAGGTCGAGAAGACCGACTCGTCGGACTTCGAGGAGGACCTCGTGGTCCGCGGCATCGTCCGCCACGGCTTCCGCGTGCTCGAGGTGGCGTCCGGCAACGTGCCGAACACGATCGCGATCGTCCTCCTGCAGATCCGGAACCTCACCGGCGTCGTGCCGCACGTCTACTTCGAGTGGACGGAGGGGAACCCGGTGTCGAACATGTTCCGGTTCCTCGTGTCCGGCGAGGGCGAGGTCGCCCCGGTGACGCGGGAGGTCCTCCGCGAGACGGAGCCGGACGTGCGCCGCCGCCCGATGGTCCACGTCTCCTGATCCGCCCCGTCGGGCCGCGCCGCCTGCTCCCCGGGCGATTCACGACGAGACGGGCGCCCCTGTACGCCCGAGTCGTCGCGGAGCGCCCGCTCAGCGCCGAGGCACGCCCGCCGCGACGAGCTGACGCGCCAGCGCTCCCCCGGTCAGCAGGGTCCGCCAGATCCAGCGGCTGACAGCCGGTTCGGTCGCCGTCGCCCGGAGGCGGTCCTCCCGCACCTTCTCCTCCGCGACGACGTCGCCCGGCGACCGCCCGGCGAGCAGCTGCGCCTCCTTGTACTTCTTCAGGCCGTCGAACTCCCCGATCCGGTTCGCGCCCGGCCACCAAAAGTCCACGAGTCCGATCAGGCCGTCGGGGTCGAGGAAGGGCTCCTGCAGCATCGGCGCGACGAGGCCCGCTTCGTCGATCTGCACCCTCGACCACGACTCCCCCGCCGACCCGGAGCGGGCGTCGGCGAAGGCGAGGACGGCCTCGATCCGGCGTCGGCCCCGCACGGGATTCCACTCCTCGAGCACCTCGTGCAGCCGAGACTCCGTCACGTGCTTCAGCACGTGGTCGAGCGCGACGACGGCCTCGGCGAAGGACTCGGTGGCGGCGAGGTCCAGGGCCGTGCGCTCGATCGTCGTGCAGGTGATGCCGTCGACGACCGCGAGGTGCTGGTCGATGTCCCGCACCGCGTGCTTCCGCACGCCGTGCTCGGTCCGGGACCCGGCGGCCGCGGTCACCCGGGCGTCCACGACGCCGTCGTGCCGGTGCAGGGACGGGATCCTCCAGAGCGCACCCGCCGTCCGATGGGAGGCGCGGTACGAGGCGTGCTGCTCGGTCATCGCCGCGGCTTCGAGCCGTCGGCGGTCCTCCGCGCGGAGGGTCGCCCAGACGGCCCTGGCGACGTAGGCGCCGCTCCGGAGCCGCGTCAGCTCGCCCGATGCCGCACGTCGCTGCAGCGCACGAGGGTCCGACGCGGTTCGGTTCCGATGACGCAGGACGAGGAGCGAGTCGGCTCCGACGACGGGAGGCATCCGCGCAGCATGGCGCTTCGAGGCGGCCTACCACGGGCTCGCCCGGCTGAGCGCCGGGATCACACGCTGTGGAGGACTCGATTCCGCCCCGCCGCGAGGACCGCAGCCCGACGCGGGCGCTTCGCGACAGGACGGGCGTTCGGGCACGCCCGTCCTGTCGCGGAGCGCCCCGTCTCGGATCAGCGGGTCGCGTCGGACGCGGCGGGCGGCGCGGGCTCCGGGGAACTCGGGCACGTGGTGGGCGGACCAGTGCGCGCGCCGCTCGGCAGTGACGGGCCACTCCGTCCACGGACGCCTCTGCTGCTGCGTGAACGGGAGCCCGGGCAGCAGGCGGGGCCGCCGCCGCACCGCTGCGCCCGCCACAGCCGGAGCCCGGGCGCGGAGGGTCTTCGGGCGTGTCACGAGCCGAGCGGTGCGAGGCTCGCCCCGTGGCGGAGAAGGATCTGGGACCGGAGGACCTCGGCATCGACGTGGCGCGCAGCCCGGAGCAGCGGTACCGGTGGTTCCTCGCCTCCCTCCTGCTCGGCCGCAACATCCGGCAGGCCCAGGCGGCGCACACCTACCGCGCGCTGATCGAGCACGGCATGACGAGTCCGGAGCGCTTCGCGGGGCTGGAGCACGAGCAGCTGCGCGCGATCCTCGACGAGGGCGGCTACGACCGCTTCGACCACCTCATGGCCCGCGAGCTGCAGGAGGTCATGGCGGGCGTCGCGCGCGACTGGGGTTCGGTGAACCACCTGCTCACGTCCTCCGCCGACCGGCAGGAGGCACACGACCGCGTCGTCGCCTATCGCGGCATCGGCGAGACCACCGCTCGGATCCTCCTCGACGCCGTGCCGCCCGCCCTCTACGGCACCGCCTGAGCGCGCCCCCGTCCGCTGGACGACGGGTCGACCCCAGGGTCCGCCCTGGTTGGATCGGCGGCGATGAGCATCACTGAGACCACCATCGAGCAGACCGGCGACCAGGGGGTCTCCGCGGAGCGGGCTGCGGAGATCGCCGCGGCGGCGAAGGCCGTCTTCGGCTGGGACCCGCTGCGGCCGGGCATCGAGCGGGCGGTCTCGTCCGTGCTCGACGGCCGGGACGTCCTGGCCGTGATGCCGACCGGCTACGGCAAGTCCGCCGTCTACCAGCTCGCCGGCGCGCTCCGCCCCGGGCTCGTGGTCGTCGTGTCCCCGCTGATCGCGCTGCAGGCCGACCAGGTCGCCTCCCTCCGGGACAGACCCGACGCCGGGCCGGCGGCGCTCGTGAACTCGAGCGTCGGCGAGAAGGCGATCCGGGAGGCGTGGGAGGCCGTCGACGACGGGTCGCTGCGCTACCTGTTCGTCGCGCCCGAGCGCTTCGCCGACGAGGAGGTCGTGGAGCGCCTCACCGCGGCCCGGCCGGCGCTGTTCGTGGTCGACGAGGCGCACTGCGTCTCCAGCTGGGGGCACGACTTCCGGCCCGACTACCTCCGGCTCGGCGAGGTCGTCGAGCGGCTGGGCCGCCCACCCGTGCTCGCGCTGACGGCGACGGGGTCGCGGCCGGTGCGGGAGGAGATCCTCGACCGGCTGGGGATGGGCGACGCCCGGGTGCTCACCCACGGGTTCGACCGGCCGAACATCCACCTCGCCGTCCGGCGCCACGAGTCGGAGGACGCGAAGGCCGCCGCCGTCATCGACGACGTCGCGGAGCTCAGCAAGCCGGGCCTGCTCTACGTCGCGACCAGGAAGGCGACCGAGGTGTTCGCCGAGCAGCTCCGCGCCAGGGGCGTCAGGGCCGAGCCGTACCACGGCGGGCTGCCCGCGAAGCGGCGCCGCGGGCTGTCCGCCGACTTCCACGAGGGCCGCATCGACGTCGTCGTGGCCACGAGCGCGTTCGGCATGGGCATCGACAAGGCCGACGTCCGCTTCGTCGTGCACGCCGCGATCACGGAGTCGCTCGACGAGTACTACCAGGAGGTCGGCCGCGCCGGCCGGGACGGCGAGCCGGCCGCCGCGAAGCTGCACTACCGCGAGGAGGACCTGGGGCTGCGGAAGTTCTTCGGCGCCACCGCGCCGAAGAAGGGCGAGCTGCGCCGCTTCGCCGCCGCGCTGGTGGCGGAGCAGGACCTGAAGGCCGTCGCGGGATCGCTCGGGATCAGCGGCCGTCGGGCCACCTCGCTCGCGCACCTGCTCGCGGACGCCGGTGCCGTGGAGCTGGAGGGCGACGGCGTGCGGCTCCTCGAGCGCGACCCCGAGCGGGCGGCCGCCGCGGCGCTCGAGGCCGCGGAGGGCCGCCAGCGCATCGACGAGTCCCGGCTCGCGATGATGCGCGAGTACGCCGAGACGCGCGCGTGCCGGCGGCAGGCCGTCCTCGGCTACTTCGGCGATGCGACGGCGGGCCCGTGCGGGAACTGCGACACCTGCGACAGCGGCTCGGCGTACCGCATCGCGGAGACGCGGGACGTGGTGGACGACGCGGCCGTGCCGTTCCCGGTCGACGCGACGGTGCGGCACAGCGAGTGGGGCGACGGCCGCGTGATGAAGGTCGAGGAGGACCGGATCACGGTCTTCTTCGAGAGCGAGGGGTACCGCACGCTCTCGCTCGCGGTGGTGGAGGAGCACTCCCTGCTCACTCGCACCGACCGCCCAGACGGCGGCGCATAGCGTCGACGGCATGAGCGACTCGAGGGACGAGGCCGACGGCGTCGGCGCGGCGGATCCGATCACGGGCGTCGCGGCCGGCGGGGACGACCTCGCGTCGGACACGCGGTTGCCGGACGAGGCGGACGCGCGGGAGTGGGACGAGGTCCAGGCGGAGGCGAACATCGTCGCGACCAACGACGCCGTCGCCGGTGAGACCGTGCTGCCGGGGTCGGGCGATGGGAACGACGGCCCGACGGGCGGCGCGCCGACCGAGATCACGCCCGAGGAGCCGGCGAACGACCTGCAGCGCGACGGCATCGACCTCGACGACCAGGACGAGCGCGCCTACTAGCCCTCGCGCTTGTGCGGCAGGCCGAGCCGGAGCGCCGGCCTGATGGGCTTCGGCATGTCCCGCCGGTAGGAGCGCTTGAGCGCCGTCTCGATCGAGTCGAAGTCGCCGAGCACCGCGTCGATGACGCTGTCCTCGTAGCGGCCCTCGCGCTGCGCGTCGAGCACGGCCTTCCGCTCGCTGTCGAGCATCAGCAGCCGCAGCCGCGAGTAGGCGTCGGGCTGGGCGAGCATGCCCTGCTCGTCCGTCGTCCCGATGAGGACGCGGTACTCCGCGTAGCGGCGGAGGCTGGACACGAGCTCGGCCGGGTCGTCCTCCGTCGCCTCCTGCTCGAGCCGCGCGATGGCCGCGGTCTGCGCCTCGGCGACGAGGGACCGGACCTGCACGCGGTCCTGCTCCGGGTTCGGCAGGGGCAGCTTCAGCGCCCGGACGAGCGGGCCCGTACCGAGCCCCTGCAGCAGGCTGAGGACCACGATGACGAAGGCGGCGAGCTGCAGGAAGCCGAGCGCCGGGGTGTCCTCCGGCAGCAGGAACACCGCGGCGAGCGTGACGACGCCTCGGACGCCGGCGAAGGAGATCGCGAACGCGGTCCGCCAGTCCCACCGCCGCTCCCGCAGCAGCTCCGGGCCGTACCGGTAGAGCACGGTCGCGGCGAAGACGTAGACGAAGCGGGCGAGCACCATCGCGAGGTAGATGCCGGCGATGATCAGGACGCCGGCGCCGAAGCCGATCCTCGAGCTCGCGGCGGTCTCGACGATGCTCTTCAGCTGGAGGCCGATCAGCAGGAAGACGCCGTTCTCCAGCACGAAGGAGACCGTGCGCCAGTTGATGCGCTCCGCGACGCGCGACTCCGCGGACTGGAACGAGGGCGCCCGGTAGCCGAGCCAGATGCCCGTCAGGACGACCGCGAGGAAGCCGGACCCGCCGATGGCCGCCGCGGGCAGGTAGGCGACGTACGGCGCGGACAGGGAGATGGAGGTGTCGAGCACCGGGGCCCGCAGCTTCCGGCGCACGCGCACGATGATCCACGCGACCACCACGCCGACCGCGATGCCGCCGACGACCGCGCGCACGAAGTCGACGGCCGCGTTGCCGAGCCCGGTGCTCGGCGCCGCGATCGCCGTGATCGCCGTGTTCAGCGACACCAGCGCGGTCGCGTCGTTGAGCAGCCCCTCCCCCTCGAGCAGGGAGGCGAGCCGCCGCGGGACCTTCCCCGTGCCGGCGAGCGCGTTGACGCTCACCGCGTCGGTCGGCGCGAGGATCGCCCCGAACGCGAGCCCGACGGCGACGGTGACCCCGGACACGACCGCGCCGAGGAGCCAGTACGTGACGAACCCGATCACGACGACGGAGAAGAGGACGAGACCCACGGAGAGCGTGAGGATCGAGTCGCCACGGGCGCGCACCTCGAGGAACGAGGTCTGCAGCGCCGCGGCGAACAGCAGCGCCGGCAGCACGACGATCAGCACCACGTCCGGCGACAGCCGCACGTCCGGGGTGAACGGCAGGTAGGACGCCGCGACGCCGACCGCGACGAGCACCAGCGGAGCCGACCAGCCGACCCGGCGCGAGAGACCGGTGACCGCCACGACGAGCAGCAGCCCGCCGACGACCCAGCCGACCGCTGCATAGAACGCGAACAGCGACTCGTCCACGAGGAAAGCCTAGGGCGCCCCCCGTTGTGGTCCGGACGCGCCGATCCGTGCACGGCGCGGAATGGTCTTCGTGCAGGCGTCTTCCTCGCCGCGGCGGGACTTTCCTACTGTCGGCCTCGCGCTTCGGGGGGAGCGCCACGACGGACTTCTGGGGGGAAGCACGTGATCATCAGGAACTGGAAGCGCGCCGGGATCGGCGCCTGCACGGCGGCCGCGCTGGTCGTCGGCGCGGGCCTCGCCTTCGGCCCCGCAGCGACCGCGGCGCCCGGGACGAACCCGCTCGGCTCGACCACGGGCCTCGTGAACGGCGCGCTGGGCAGCACGACGACCGCGGTGAACGGCGTCCTCGGCGGCACGACGACCGCGGTGAACGGCGTCCTCGGCGGCACGACCTCGGGCAGCACGACCGCCCCGATCATCACGACGACCGGCAGCGGCATCGACGTGAACCTCGGCGGCACCACCGTCGGCGTCACGACCGGCAACGGCCTCGGCGCCGGTGTGACCACCGGAGGCGCGCCGGTCGTCGGCGTCCAGCTGGGCGGCACGACGAACGGCGCCACCGGCACCGTGGAGGTCGGTGACGGCGGCACCGGCGGGAACGGCGGCACCGGCGGCACCGGCGGGAACGGCGGCACCGGCGGGAACGGCACGAACGGCATGAACGGCACGCCCGCTCCTGGCGGCGGGGCGTCCGGCTCGACGCCGTCGGCACCGGTCGTGCTGACGGCGCTGTCGGTCGTGTCGCAGTACTCGACGGTGTACCCGGCCAAGGACGGCTACCGCGACACCACCTCGTTCACCCTGAACGGCACGACGACCGACGGTCAGCAGCACGCCGCGAGCGGCACGCTGTCGCTGAAGTTCGGCTCCTCGGTCGTCGCGACCTGGCCGATCACGGCGACGAACCAGGTCATCGTCTGGAACGGGCTGAAGGGCGGCAGGATCGTGCCCGGCGCCTACTCGGTCACCGCGACGATCGGGGACGCCGACGGCCACCAGGTCTCCGGCACAGACCGACTCGTCGTGTCGACGAAGCGGCTCGCCGCCACCTCGCAGCTGCTGACGAGCAAGTCGGTCTCCGGCACGCACAGGATGGCCCCGAGGCCGCTGGCCGGCCTGCAGCACGGCAAGGTGACCTTCAAGGTCCTCTCGGTCGCGTCGAAGGTCAAGGGCAAGCAGTACCTCGTCTTCAAGCACGGCTCCAAGCGCATCAAGGTCCGGATCCTCAACGGGAAGCACACCTCGAAGGCCGTGACCCTCCCGAAGTCCTTCACCTCCTACACGATCTCGCACACGTGGAAGAAGGGGACGGTCAAGATCAAGTCCCTGAAGTACAAGTACGCGTTCAAGGCGCTCAAGTAGCCGCCTGAACGACGCCAGGGCCCGGACGCGACGCGTCCGGGCCCTCCGCCGTTCCTGCGGTGGTCAGGCGCTCTCGGCGCCGTCCCCCGCGAGCGGCGCGGGCGGTCGCCCCTCGCCGGCCCGCTCCGCGTACTCGGCGATGGTCATGCCGTAGCGCGCCTTGAACGCGCGGGTGAGTTGGTCGCGGGCCGCGAAGCCGCTCCGCTCGGCGAGCGCGCCGATGCGCGGGAACCGCCGGTCCGACTGGAGGGTCGCCGCGACCATGTCGAGGCGGCGCTCGCGGATGTGCCGGGCCACGGAGGCGCCGTCCACGTTGAAGACGTGGTGCACCCAGCGCAGGCTGATCCCGAACGCGGCGGCGATCGACTGCGGGCCGAGGTCGGGATCGGCGAGGTGACGCTCGATGTGGTCGAGGATCTGGCTGCGGAGGTCGTGCTCGGCCGCCTCGGGCACCGAGTCCTCCAGCGCGGCGACCGCGAGCGCCCGGACGGCGCGGGCGGCGGGCGAGCTCGCCCCGCCGAACATTGGGTCGAGCACCTGCTCCACCAGCGAGGTGAGGCCGGAGGTGACGCGGGTGACCGGCACCTGGCCGACGCTCCCCGAGGTCGCCGCGCGCACCTCCTGCGGCAGGAACGCGGCCGGGACGGTCACCCGGATCATCCGCGACGGCTCCGGCACCGCGAAGCGGATCTGGTCCGCCGCGGACAGGAGGTGGAGCGTCCCGGTGCGGGCGTCGACGGCGCGGCCGTCGGACCAGTACCGCATCGAGCCCTCGGCGACGTGGACGAGCATGACGGCGGCCGCGTCCCGCCGCGGCCGCTGCGCCCCCGAGATCGGGGAGGTGGACCACTCGCCGATCTGCACGCCGTCGACCACGAGGCCGCGCCAGGTGGAGCGGAAGCGCCTCGCGTCCGGCACCGCGAACCGGCCCGCGAGTCCGAAGCGCTCGAAGCCCGCCGGGCCCTCCCACTCCGTCGTGGGCACGCTGTTGTCGGTGCTCGCTCGCATCGGCTCCGGTCTCCTCCTCGGTCCGTCCCCACCAGCGTGACCGATGGTGCGACGCGTGGCCTGATGAAACGACCCCGGACCCGGAAAGTGCAGCACAAATCGGTCCCCGTGTGCACTCGGAGGCGCTGAGCCCGTCGAGGAGTCGGATGCAGAAATGGTTTGCGTCGTTCCTTTCCGGGCGCGTCTCCCGCGGCGACCGGCGAGGCGGACTTGTCCCGAATCGAAGACGTGTTCGATACTGGGCGCGTGCCCGCTGCAGCCCGATCGGAGACGGTCGCCTCCCTGCAGGCGCGCATCGCCGCGATGCAGTCGCGCTCGCTCGGCACCCGGTCCCTTCCGACCGCGGCGGCGGTCGCTCCCCTCCTGCCCGGCAGGGCACTGCGCTCCGGCGTCGCGTACGCGGCGCCGGGATCGTTGGCGCTCGCCATGCTGCTGCTCGCCGGCCCCTCGGCGGCGGGTGCGTGGTGCGGCGTCGTCGGGATCCCCGAGTTCGGCGCGGAGGCCGCCGCCGAGCTCGGCGTGGTGCTCGACCGGCTCGTGCTCGTGCCCGATCCGGGCGAGCACTGGCTGGCCGTGACCGCCCAGCTGACCGAGGTCCTGCCGATCGTGCTCGTGCGACCGCCGGCGAAGGGCGCCTCCCCCGCGGAGACGGCCCGGCTCGCCTCCCGGCTCCGCCAGCGCGACGCGACGCTGCTCGTCGCCGGCCCGTGGTCCGGGGCGGAGGCGACGCTCGAGACCACCGGCGGCACCTGGACGGGGATCGGCGCCGGCTGGGGGTACCTCGCGGGCCGGGAGCTCGACGTCGCCGTGACCGCGCGGGAGATCCGCTCGCGGCACCGGCTGCGCATCGAGACCGGGTTCCGGCTCCCCGCCGCGCCGGCGGCCGCTGCAGGACCTCGGCTGGTCGCCGGATGACCGAGCGCTGCCTGGTCCTCTGGTGCCCGGACTGGCCGGTCCGCGCCGCGGCGGAGGAGGCGGGGATCGACGAGGACCTGCCGATCGCGCTCGTGGAGCACGGTGCGGTGCACGCGTGCTCACCTGCGGCCCGCGCGGCCGGCGTGCAGCGCGGCCTGAAGGTGCGGGAGGCGCAGTCGCGCTGCGCGGCCCTCGTCGTGCTGCCGCTCGAGCCCGCGGTGGACGCGCGGCGGTTCGAGCCGGTGCTCGCGGCGCTGGAGGAGGGCATCCCGTCCGTGCAGGTCGTCCGGCCGGGGCTCGTCGTCATCCGCGCCGCGGGACCCGCGCGGTTCTTCGGCGGCGAGGAGTCGGCGGCGGGCGAGGCCCTCCACCTGCTCGCGCAGGCGGGAGCGCCGGGCGCCAGGGCCGGGATCGCGGACGGCCCGTTCACCGCCGAGCAGGCGGCGCGGGCGGCCGACCCGATCCTCGTCGTGCCGCCCGGGCGCAGCGCCGACTTCCTCGCCCCGCTGCCGGTGACGGTGCTGGGGCTGCCGACGCTGGCGGGGCTGCTCGCGCGGCTCGGGGTGCGGACCCTCGGCGGCCTCGCCGCGCTGCCCGAGGGCTCCGTCCGCGACCGGTTCGGCCCCGAGGGCGAGATCGCGCACCGCGTCGCGGCCGGCCTGGACCCGCGCCGCGTCCTGCCGCGCTCGGTGCCGGACGACCGGGACCGGCGGCAGGCGTTCGAGCCGCCGCTGGAGCGCATCGACGAGATCGCCTTCACGCTGAAGCGGACGGCGGAGGCGTTCATCGCCGACCTCGCCGGGGACCTCCTCGTCTGCACGGCGCTCACGGTCGAGCTGACCGCGGACGACCCGTCGAGCGCCTCGGGACAGCGCGGCCGGCGGCACCGCCGGACCTGGCTGCACCCCCGCTCCTTCACCCCGCTCGACGTGATCGACCGGGTGCGCTGGCAGCTCGCCGCGGCGGAGCTGCGCGCCCCGGTCGTCGAGGTCCTGCTGCACCCGGAGGCGGTCGACGAGGCCGCGAACCACGAGCAGGGGCTGTGGGGCGGCGGACCGGGCGAGCGGATCCACCACGCGCTCTCCCGCGTGCAGAGCCTCCTCGGGCACGAGGCGGTCGTGACGCCGATCCTCAGCGGCGGACGCCTCGTCGCCGACCGGACGGCGTTCGCGCCCTGGGGCGAGCAGCGGCGGCCGCAGCGCGCGCCCGGGGCGCCCTGGCCGGGGCGCCTCCCCGGCTTCTCCCCCACCGCGGTGCTCGGCGAGCGCCCGCGGGTGGTCGTGCAGGATCCGGCGGGACGCGACGTCGCGGTCGACGAACGCGGCGCGATCAGCGGGCCGCCCGCGATCCTCGTCACCCCCGGCCGCGCGGCGACCCGGGTGGAGGCGTGGGCGGGACCGTGGCCGATCGAGGAGCGGTGGTGGGACGCCGCCGCCGCGGTGCGGCTGCAGCGGATGCAGGTCGCCTGCAGCGACGGCACGGCCTGGCTCCTCGCCCACGACGACTCGGGCTGGTGGGCCGAGGCGAAGTACGACTGAGGGTCAGCCCGCGGCGGCCGCGGCCGTCCGGAGGTCGGCGACGAGGGCGGCGTAGGCGTCGTCGTAGCCGGGCTCGCCCTGCATCCGGAGGACCGCGGAGGGGTGCGCGGTCAGCAGCGCCTTCGCGGGCGAGTCCGGGATCGCGCCCTCGAGCACCGTCCCGCGCTCCGCGCCGATCCGGACCGGTCGCCCGAACACGGACCGGCCCGCGGTCGCACCGAGCGCCACGACGATGCCGGGCGACAGCTGCCCGAACTCCGCGTGCAGCCACGGGTGGCACGCCGTGATGTGGTGCACCTCCGGCGTCTTGTGGATCCGCCGCGTGCCTCGCTGCTCGAACCGGAAGTGCTTCACCGCGTTGGTCCGGTAGACGGCGGCCGGGTCGATGCCGGCGTCGCGGATCGCCCGGACGAGCAGCTGACCGGCCGGCCCGACGAACGGCAGCCCGCGCCGGTCCTCCTGGTCCCCCGGCTGCTCGCCGACGAGCACGATGGAGGCCGACGGCGGTCCCGCGGAGAACACGACCTGGGACGCCGGCTCCCAGAGCTCGCAGCCGCGGCAGCCCGCGGCGGCGGCCCGGAGCGCGTCGATCGGCGCGCCCTCCGGGACGAACGGGGCGGCACCGGCGTCGTCGCTCACCCGCCGGACGCTACCGCCCCTCCCTCCGACCCGACTCTTCGTTCTGGAGGACGACACGTCCTCCAGAACGAGGAGTCGCGGTTGCGGGAGTCGAACAGGTGTTCGATGATGAGGGAGTGGGATACAGCAACCCGCCGATCCCGTGGTCGGAGTTCGAGCGCCGGCTCAGCGACGCGCGACGCCCGGGCGGCCCCGAGGCGGACGGCGACGGCGGCGACTCCCCCGCCTGGTCCCACAAGCGGCACCCCTACCGGCCCCCGGTCCCGGCGCCGCCGAAGGAGCCGGATCCGGACGCGGTGCCGTACGCGGAGCTGCACGCGCACTCGAACTTCAGCTTCCTCGACGGCGCCTCCGGCCCCGAGGAGCTGCTCGAGGAGGCGGCCTCCCTCGGCCTCCACGCCCTCGCGATCACCGACCACGACGGCTTCTACGGCTCGGTGCGCATGGCGGAGGCCGCCGACCAGCACCCCGTCCACACCGTCTTCGGCGCCGAGCTCTCGCTCGGGCTCGGCGCTCCGCAGCAGGGCGTGCCGGACCCGGAGGGCTCCCACCTCCTGCTCCTCGCCCGCGGCTCGGACGGCTACCACGCGATATCGGGCCTGATCACCGAGGCGCAGCTCGCTGCGCAGGCGGAGAAGGGGCGACCGGAGTACGACGAGGCGCAGATCGCGGAGCGGCTCGCCGGGCGCGTGATCGCACTCACGGGGTGCCGCAAGGGTCGCGTCCGGCAGGCGCTGCTCACGCCGACCGGGCTCGACGAGGCCGCGGCGGCCCGGGAGCTCGACCGGCTCGTCGACGTCTTCGGGCGCGACGGCACGGTGGTGGAGCTGTTCGACACCGGTGACCCGCTCGACGGCCCCGCGAACGACGCGCTGCACGCCCTCGCGCAGCACCGGCGCCTCCGCGTCGTCGCGACGTCGAACGCGCACGCCGCCTCCCCCGACCGCCGCCGCCTGGCGACCGCGCTCGCGGCCGTGCGGGCCAGGCGGAGCCTCGACGAGATGGACGGCTGGCTCCCCGCGTCCGTCAGCCACCTGCGGAGCGGCGCCGAGCAGCGCGACCGCTTCGCCCGCTGGCCGGGTGCCGTCGAGACGACCGTCGAGATCGCGGACGAGACGCGGTTCGTCCTCCGCAGCCTGAAGCCCGGCCTGCCGAAGCTGCAGGTGCCGGAGGGGCACACCCCGATGACGTGGCTGCGGCGGCTCGTCCACGACGCGATCCCGGTGAAGTACCCGAAGGCGACCGCCGCACACCTCGCGCGCATCGAGCGGGAGCTCGCGGTGATCGAGGAGAAGGACTTCCCCGGCTACTTCCTCATCGTGCACGGGATCGTCTCGTACGCGAAGTCGCAGGGCATCCTCTGCCAGGGCCGCGGCTCGGCCGCGAACTCCGCCGTCTGCTACCTGCTCGGCATCACCGCGATCGACTCGATCTTCTTCGACCTGCCGTTCGAGCGCTTCCTCTCCGCCCTCCGCGACGAGGAGCCGGACATCGACGTCGACTTCGACTCCGACCGGCGGGAGGAGGTGATCCAGCACGTCTACCGGCTGTACGGGCGGCGGAACGCGGCGCAGGTCGCGAACGTGATCACCTACCGGCCGAAGAACGCGGTGCGCGACATGGCGAAGGCGCTCGGCGCCTCCACCGGGCAGCAGGACGCGTGGAGCCGGCAGGTCGAGCGCTGGGGCGCGGTCACCGAGAGCACCGACCACGACATCCCCGGCCCGGTCGTCGACCTCGCGGAGCAGCTGCTGAAGGCGCCGCGGCACCTCGGCATCCACTCGGGCGGGATGGTGCTGACCGACCGGCCCGTCGGCGAGGTCGTGCCGATCGAGCACGCGCGGATGGAGGACCGCACGGTCCTCCAGTGGGACAAGGACGACTGCGCCTACATGGGGCTCGTGAAGTTCGACCTGCTCGGGCTCGGCATGCTCGCCGCGCTGCAGTACGCGTTCGACCTCGCCGCGGAGCACACCGGCGAGCGGTGGACGCTCGAGACGATCCCGAAGGAGGAGCAGGGCGTCTACGACCAGCTCTGCCGCGCCGACGCGATCGGGGTGTTCCAGGTCGAGTCGCGGGCGCAGCTCGGGCTGCTGCCCCGGTTCCTGCCGCGGCGGTTCTACGATCTCGCGATCGAGGTCGCGCTGATCCGCCCCGGGCCGATCCAGGGCGGCGCGGTGCACCCGATCGTCCGGCGGCGCCGCGGGGACGAGCCGGTCTCCTACCTCCACCCGCTGCTCGAGCCGGTGCTCTCCCGCACGCTCGGGGTGCCGATCTTCCAGGAGCAGCTGATGCAGATCGCGATGGCGGTCGGCGGCTGCTCCGGCGAGGACGCGGACCTGCTGCGCCGGGCGATGGGATCGAAGCGCGGGATCGAGAAGATCGAGTCGCTGAAGGGGAAGCTCTACGCCGGGATGACCGGCAACGGGATCACCGGCGCGGTCGCGGACGAGATCTACACGAAGATCCAGGCGTTCGCGAGCTTCGGCTTCGCGGAGAGCCACTCGCTGTCGTTCGCGCTGCTCGTCTACGCGTCCTCGTGGATGCGGCTGCACTACCCGGGCGTGTTCCTCGCGTCGCTGCTGCGGGCGCAGCCGATGGGGTTCTACTCCCCCGCCTCCCTCACCGCCGACGCCAGGCGGCACGGCGTGGTCGTGCGGCGGCCGGACATCAACCGCTCCGGTGTCGACGCCGGGATGGAGCCGATCCGCGGCACGACCCCCGGCGGCATGCGGAGCTGCCTCGACCCGGAGCAGCCGCCGGTCGAGCCGGACTTCGACCACGTCGCGCCCGCGCGGGACGCCGAGCACCGGCGCGACGGCGCGCTCGCCGTGCGGCTCGGGCTCGCCGGCATCACCGGGATCGGGGCGAAGCTGGCGCAGCGGATCGTCGCCGAGCGGACCGCGCACGGCGAGTACCGGGACCAGCGCGACCTGGCGAGGCGGGTCGGGCTGTCGGCGCAGCAGCTCGAGGCGCTCGCGACCGCCGGCGTCTTCGAGGGGTTCGGGATGACGGTGCGGGAGGCGCTCTGGGCGGCGGGCGCCGCCGCGGAGGAGCGGCCGGACACCCTCCCGCACACCTCGATCGTCGTGCAGCCGCCGCTGCTGCCGGAGACGAGCGGGATGGACCGGGTCGCCGCGGACCTGTGGGCGACGGGGATCTCGGTCGACGACCATCCCGTCGCGCACGTCCGCGCCGAGCTCGCGGAGCGGGGCGTGCTGAGCTCCGCGGCGCTGCACCGCGCGGAGTCGGGCAGACGCGTCGAGATCGGCGGGGTCGTCACCCACCGCCAGCGGCCCGCGACCGCATCCGGGATCACGTTCCTCAACCTCGAGGACGAGACCGGGATGGTGAACGTGATCGCCTCCGTCGGCGTCTGGCAGCGGTACCGGCGCGTGGCGCGGGAGGCGCCGGCGATGATCGTGCGCGGCATCCTCGAGCGGTCGGCGGAGGGCGTGGTCAACGTCGTCGCGGACCGCTTCGAGCGCCTCCCGATCGGCGCGAAGCACGTCAGCCGCGACTTCCGGTAGGCATGGCGGATGGAGATCCGGGAGGCGACGCCCGCCGACGCCGAGGCGATCGGTCGCATGCACTGGGCGTCCTGGCGCGAGGCCTACGCGCCGCTGCTGCCGGAGGGGTTCTTCACCCCGGAGGGGGAGGCGAGGCGCGTCGAGCAGTGGCGGCGCATCCTCGCGGGGCCCGCCTCCCCCGACGTCGTGCTGCGGATCGCCGAGCGGGACGGCTCGGTGGTGGGGCACGCCTCCGCGGGCCCGGCCCGGCCGAACGACACCGCGGGCGCTCCCGTCCGCGAGCGCGAGCTGTGGTCGATCTACGTGCTTGCCTCCGAGTACGGCACCGGTCTCGCCGACCGCCTGCTCACCGCGGTCCTCCCGGACGACGTGCCGGCCGAGCTCTGGGTGTTCGAGGCGAACCCGCGCGCGATCGCCTTCTACGCGAAGCACGGCTTCCGACCGGACGGCGCCCGGCACGTCTTCGGCCCGGAACTGAACGGCCAGCCCGAGATCCGCCTCGTCCGCTGACGCACTCGTCGTCTTGCAGGAGTCCGACTCCTACGAAACGAAGCGTGCGTCAGCCGGCGATCGCGTCGAGCCGCGCGACCTCCTCCGCGGGGAGCTCGAGACCCGCGCCCGCCACGTTCTCACGGAGGTGCGCGACCGAGGACGTGCCCGGGATGAGCAGCAGGTTCGGCGAGCGCTGCAGCAGCCACGCCTGCGCGACCTGCATCGGGGTGGCGCCCAGCCGGGCGGCGACCGCGTCGAGCGTCCCGGACTGCAGGGGGCTGAAGCCGCCGAGCGGGAAGTACGGCACGTAGGCGATGCCGTCGTCGGTGAGCCGGCGGATCAGGTCGTCGTCGCCGCGGTTGGCGAGGTTGTAGAAGTTCTGCACCTCCACGATCTCGGTGATCGACCGCGCCTCCGCGACCTGCTGCGCGTCGACGGTGCTCACGCCCACGTGGCGCACGAGGCCCTGCTGCTGCAGCTCGGCGACCGCCTCCACCTCCGGCGCGATGGTGCCCGGCACCGCGCTGTGCGCGTCCTCGCCGCCGCCGACCCGCACGTTCACGACGTCGAGCACGTCGACCCCGAGGGTCCGGAGATCGTCGTGCACCTGGGCCTGCAGGTCCTCCGGCTCGCGCCGCGGGATCCAGGCGCCGCGGTCGTCGCGCCGCGACCCGACCTTCGTCACGATCACGAGGTCGTCCGGGTACGGCGCGAGCGCCTCCCGGATCAGCTCGTTGGCGACGTACGGGCCGTAGAAGCCGGCCGTGTCGATGTGGCGGATCCCGAGCTCGACCGCGGTGCGCAGGACGGCGATCGCCTCGTCGTGATCCCGCGGCGGCCCGAAGACGCCGCGGCCGGGCAGCTGCATGGCCCCGAATCCCACGCGCGGCACCTCGCGGTCGCCGAGCCGGTAGGTGCCGCCGGGAAGAGTGTTCGTCATCGTCATGCCCCCACCCTGCGCCTCGCACGCCGGGGGCGGCAGCACCCCCGCGTCCCTGGGACCGCGGGGACCAGGATGCGGCGGCGGGTCCGGCCCTACCGTGGCGGCATGAGCGATCCGCGCCTCCTCGGCGACTACCTCCGCGCCCGCCGCGCGCAGGTGCGGCCGGAGGACGCTGGCGTCGTCGTGACCGGCGTCCGCCGCACTCCGGGTCTTCGACGGGAGGAGGTCGCGACGCTGGCGGGGATCAGCGCCGACTACTACCTCCGCCTCGAGCAGGGCCGCGATCGCAACCCGAGCGCGCAGGTGCTCGACGCGCTCGCCCGCGTGCTGCGACTGGACGCGACCGCGCGGGCGCACCTCCACGAGCTCGCGGCAGGCCCGGCGCCCGCCCGTGCGCGGCTGCGGCGCGAGACCGTGCCGACCGGCGTCGCGATGCTGCTCACCTCGATCGGGCTGCCGGCCTTCGTCGAGAACCGGCGCTTCGACGTGCTGGTGGCGAACCCGCTCGCCGAAGCGCTGTCGACGGGGATGCGCCCGGGCGCGAACCGGCTGCGCTCCTTCGTGCTCGACGAGCGGGAGCACGCGCTCTGGACGGACTGGGAGGCGGCCCTCGAGGGCCTGGTTGCCGGGTTCCGCACGTCGATCGGAGCGGGCGAGGGCGACCCGGCGGTGGCCCGGCTGGTCGGCGAGCTCTCGCTCGCCAGCGAGCCCTTCAGGCGCGCGTGGGCCCGGCACGACGTGCGGCCGCTCGCCGGCGCCGCGAGCCGCCTGCGCCATCCGCAGGTCGGCGACCTCGAGCTGCGGCGCGAGAAGCTCCCGCTCGCCGACACGGACGGCCAGATCCTCGTCGTGTACCACGCGGAGCCCGGGTCGACGAGCGCCGAGCGGCTGGGCCTGCTCGGCTCGCTCGTCGCCGCGGATCAGATCCCGGAGGCGTTGAACAGGAGTCCGAGGAGGTAGGTCACCGCGGCGGCGCCCCAGCCGATCGCGAGCTGCCGGAGGGCGCGCAGCAGCATCGGCGCGCCGGAGAGCAGCCCCACGACGGCGCCGGAGGCGAGGAGGGCGAGGCCGACCAGCCCGGCGGCGAGCACGACGGCGAGCAGCCCGGTCGCGCCGAAGAGGTAGGGCAGGATCGGCACGACGGCGCCCGCCGCGAAGAACCCGAAGCTCGAGAGCGCGACGCCGAACGGCGTGCCGACCGTCTCGACGTCCACGTCGTTCGCGGGCAGCCGCGGCGCCTCCCGCTCCCGGAGCAGCGCGTGCGCCGCGCGGGCCGCCTCCGCCTCGTCCATGCCGCGCGCCCGGAAGACGAGCGCGACCTCGTTCTCGTCGAAGTCGATGCGCGTGAGCGCGGCCGCGGACTCCTTCGACGGCGTCGACGCGGCGAGCAGCTCGCGCTGCGACGACACCGAGACGTACTCCCCGGCGCCCATCGACAGGGCGCCGGCGAGCAGGCCGGCGATGCCCGTCGCGAGCACGAGCGCGGGCTGCGCGCCCGCCGCACCGACGCCGAGCACGAGCGCGAGGTTCGAGACGAGGCCGTCGTTCGCGCCGAACACCGCCGCGCGGAAGGTGCCGGAGATGCGCGCGCGCCCGCGCATCGCGAGCGACCGGACGACCTCCTCGTGGATCCGCTCGTCCGCCGCCATCTGCGGCGTCGCGTCGGCCTCGGCCTCGTACGGCGAGCGCCCCTCCGCCCGCTGCAGCAGCGCGAGCACGAACACCGAGCCGAACCGCCGTGCGAGCAGGCCGAGGAACCGGGTGCGGAGGCTGACCGGCGTCGGCCGCTCCCCCGCCTCGCCCAGGAGCTCGAGCCAGTGCTGCTCGTGGCGCCCCTCGGCCTCCGCGAGCTCGAGCAGGATCTCCCGGTCGGGTCCCTTCCGGCGCGACGCGAGGTCGCGGTACACGGCGGCCTCGGCGCGCTCGTCGGCGAGGTAGCCGCGCCAGCGGCGCACCTGCTCGCGGGATCGGGTGGGGGCGGTCGTCATGCGTCCTCCGCATCGCCGAGCAGGGTCTCGAGCGGCGTCACGAGCCGCACGTGGAAGAAGCGGCGCGGGTTCTGCAGCACCGCGGGCACCGGCAGCGACCCGCGCTCGAGGTTCCCCTCGAAGCGCACGCCGACCGCGGTGTACTCCACGTCGTGGACGGTCGCGGGCGCGGCGCCGCCCGTGACCACCGCGAGGTGGAGGAGGTCGGGCTCCTCCGCGGAGAGCACCCCGACGACGACGCCGGTCACGAGCTCGTCCTCGAACGCCCTCAGCTGCTGCCGCCAGGCGGGCGTCACGCGGCCGCGGGCGTCGACGGCCGGGAGGCCGAGCAGTTCGTAGGTGCGCCACGGCTCGAGCGCCTCGACCCGGAGCACCCAGACGCCGTGCTCGAGGGTCGGCTCGGCCGGGGCCTCGCCGCCGGGCCAGACGTAGTCCAGGCCCTCCGGCGTCCCCGGGAACAGCGTCCGGTAGACGTCCGGGTCCTTCGCGATGAGCTTCGACCGGTGGCTCTCGTGCAGCAGCGGGTCGCCGACCCACGACGGCAGGAGGCCCTGCTGGGCGAGCCACCGCTCGGAGCGGCCCTCGACCTCGGGCGCGAACTCGAGCAGCTGGGGCGCGACCGCGTCCGCAAAGCCGCGCGCGGTCCACTCGCGGACCATCGCGAGCCCGTAGGCCGTCAGGGCGGGCACGTGGCCCCGCCACATGGCGACCGCGGGATGCCGCTGCCAGCCGTAGGTCGGGACGACCAGGGCCCGGAGGATCTGCAGGGTCTCGACGCGCTGCTTGCCGAGCCGCGGACCGTCGAGCACGTGCGCGCTGGCCTCGAACGACGGATACGGCAGGAACGTCTGCATCGCCCTCGAGCCTACGGGTTCGGGCTACTGCCCCTCGGCGCGTCCGGCCCGCCAGTAGCCCATGAAGGCGACGGAGCGGCGGTCGACGCCGAGCTCGCCGACGAGCATCCGCCGCAGCCCCTTGATCACCCCGGCCTCGCCCGCGAGCCACGCGTAGAACGGTCCCTCCGCCGCGGGGATCGCGCCGTCGCCGGGGACCTCCCAGAGCAGGCCGCCGTCGACGTCGACGTCCTCCGGGTCCTGGCCCGCGCGGACCGTGAGCAGCGCCTCGGCCGCCCGCCGGACGGCCGCGGTGAGCCGTTCGCCGTGCGGGCCGTCGCCGCGCTCGACCACCTCGACGGCGACGCCCGGGTGGGCGGGCAGCTGCGCGGCGTCCTCGCGGCGCGGCACCTCGACGACCGCCGCGCCGCGCACGGCGTCCGGGAGGTCCTGCAGGATCCGCACGATCGCCGGGAGGGCGGTCTCGTCGCCCGCGATCAGGACGCGGTCGCTCGTCGCGGGTCGACGGAAGTCGATGCCGCCGCCGGCGGAGGCCGCGTCGCGGTTCGGTCCGAGCAGCACCACCTCGTCGCCCTCGCGGCAGTCCACGGCGAAGCGGCCGGCCGGTCCGCAGGGCTCGTGGACGACGAGGTCGACGTCGACCTCCCGCGCCGCCTGCCGCACCGCGCGCGTCGTGTACGTGCGGATCACGGGGCGGCGGTCGTTCGGCAGCGCGCGCCAGGCGCCGTACCAGTCCGCCGAGAACAGGGCGTCGTCGACCGACCCGTCCGGCGCGGGCAGGATCAGCTTGATCCGCTGGTCGAGGCCGGGGTCGGCGAAGCGGTCGAGGGTCGGCCCGGTGAAGGTGATGCGGACGAAGCAGTCCGACAGCCGCTGCCGCCCCGCGACGCGGACGCGGTGCAGCAGGAACGGCGCGTCGACGGGCTGCTGGTCGGGCGCGGCGGTCCGGGTCGGCACGAAGGGCAGCCTAACCTCGGGTCCCGGGCCGCTTCGGGGCGGCGGTCAGCGTCCGATGCGCTTGCGGAGCAGCTCGATGCGCGCCTGCAGCTGCTCCGACGTCGCCTGCGCGACCGCCGGGCCGCCGCAGCTGCGCCGCAGCTCCGAGTGGATCGCGCCGTGCGGCGTGTTCGTCCGGTGCGACCAGAGCCCGACGAGGTCCTGCAGCTGCTGCCGCTGCTCCTTGAGGCGCTTGTGCATCGGGATGTCCGCGAGCCGCTGCTCCGCGGGCGTCGGCGCCGAGGGCGGCGCGGCCTTCTTCCCCCGCCGCTGCTGCTTCGCCTGGCGGTGGAGCAGCAGGTTGCGCACCTCCTCCGGTTCGAGCAGGCCGGGCAGCCCGAGGAAGTCGAGCTCCTCCTCGCTGCCGACCTCCGCCTCGAAGCCGAACTCGCCCCCGTCGTACAGCACGCGATCGAATGCCGCGTCGCTCGCGAGCGCCTGGAACGAGCCGTCGAGCGTCAGGTCCTTCGACGCCTTCTCGAGCCGGTTCGCCTCGTCCAGTGCGGCGTCGTCGAGGCCGCCCATGGGGTCGTCGCCCTCGCGCTCGTCCCGGTCGAGGGCGTGGTCGCGCTCCAGCTCGAGCTGCTCCGCGAGCTTCAGCAGGATCGGCACGTTCGGGAGGAACACGGAGGCGCTCTCGCCGCGCTTCCGCGCCCGCACGAAGCGGCCGATCGCCTGCGCGAAGAACAGCGGTGTGGAGGCGTTCGTCGCGTAGACGCCGACCGAGAGCCGAGGGACGTCGACGCCCTCCGAGACCATGCGGACGGCGACGAGCCAGCGGTCCGTGCCGGCGGAGAACTCGGAGATCCGGTCGCTCGACTCCTTCTCGTCCGACAGCACGACCGTCACCTTCTCGCCGGTGAGGGCCTTCAGCTGCTGGGCGTAGGCGCGGGCAGCGGTCTTGTTCGTGGCGATGACGAGGCCGCCGGCGTCCGGCACGCCCCGCCGCACCTCGGTGAGGCGCTGGTCGGCGGCGCGGAGGACGGCCGGGATCCACTCGCCCTCGGGCGCGAGCGCGGTCCGCCACGCCTGCGCCGTGATGTCCTTCGTGGTCGCCTCGCCGAGGCGGGCGCTCATCTCCTCCCCCGCGCTGGTGCGCCAGTGCATCGCGCCGGAGTAGACCATGAACAGCACCGGCCGGACGACGCCGTCCTCGAGCGCGCGGCGGTAGCCGTAGGAGAAGTCGGTGATCGAGGTGCGGATGCCGTGCTGATCCGGCGCGTACTCGACGAACGGGATCGGCGCGGTGTCGCTGCGGAACGGGGTGCCCGACAGGGAGAGCCGCCGGGTCGCGCCCGCGAACGCCTCCCGCATGCCGTCGCCCCAGGAGAGCGCGTCGCCGCCGTGGTGCACCTCGTCGAGGATGACGAGCGTGCGCGCGGACTCGGTCATCTTCTTGTGGACGGCGGGGTCCATGCCGATCTGCGCGTAGGAGAGCGCGGCGCCGTGCCAGTGCCGGCCGAGCCAGCCGTCGGCGTTCTTGAACAGCGGGTTCAGGTGGATGGCGACCCGCTCGGCCGCCTCCGCCCATTGGCGCTTCAGGTGGTCGGTCGGCGCGACGACCGTGACCTTGTCGACGGTGCCGCGGGCGAGCAGCTCCTTCGCGAGGCGCAGGGCGAACGTCGTCTTGCCGGCGCCCGGGGTCGCGGCGACGAGGAAGTCGCGGGGCTCGCGCTCGAAGTACGCGGCGAGCGCCTCCTCCTGCCAGCGCCGCAGGCGCGGACCGGTGCCCCACGGCGTCCGGTCGGGGAAGGCCGGGGGCAGCTGGGCGGCCTGGTGCGCACCGGGCGCGGCGTCGAAGAGGTGACCCGCATCCGGCGTCTGTGCGGGAGTGCTCATCGGGTGGACCACGCTAATCCGCCATCGGGCGACGCGCCGACGGCGCCCCGGCTCCGGGCGTTTCGCGACGGGCATGCGGCGCCGTGGGCCGGGAGCAGGATGGAGTGATGACGTTCCAGCGCTTCGTCGCGATCGGCGACTCGTTCACGGAGGGCTTCGGCGACCCGGATCCGCGCAGCCCCGGCGGGCTGCGGGGCTGGGCGGACCGGACCGCGGAGGTGCTCGCGACCCGGACCGACGACTTCGCCTACGCGAACCTCGCGATCCGCGGCCGGCTGCTCGGCAGGATCGTCGACGAGCAGATCGACCCGGCGGTCGCGCTGCAGCCGGACCTGATCACGATCTCCGCGGGCGGGAACGACGTGATCCGGCCCGGGACCGAGCCGGACGCGATCGCGGCCCGGCTCGACCCGGCGCTCGGCCGACTCGCCGCGACCGGGGCGACCGTCGTCCTCTTCACGGGCGTCGACGTCGCCTTCTCGCCGGTGTTCCGGCGGATCCGGGGCAAGGTCGCGATCTACAACGAGCTGCTGCGCGGCCTCGCTGCGAAGCACGGCGCGCTCGTCGCCGACCAGTGGTCGCTGAAGGCGATCCAGCGCGCCGACTTCTGGAGCGAGGACCGCCTGCATCTCAACGCCTTCGGTCACCACGAGGTCGCGCGGATGGTGCTCGACGTGCTGGGCGTCCCGAACGACCTGGCGCCGAGCAGTCCCGAGCCGCTCCCGCCGCGGTCCTGGCGCGAGGCGCGGGTGGAGGACCTCCACTGGACCCGCGAGCACCTGATCCCGTGGATCGGCCGCCGCATCCGGGGCGTCTCCTCGGGCGACACGATCGCGGCGAAGCGCCCCGGCTTCGATCGCGGTTAGCGGAGGGGGTGGGTCAGCCGCCACCACACGGGCGCGGCGAGCACGTCCCGGTCGAGCACGAGCGGGATCTCCACCCGCTGGCCGTCGACCGTGTAGACGACCTTCCCCACCTGCTCGCCCTTCTGGCCGCCGGTGATGTCCCGGACGCTCGCGGTCCGCACGACCTGCGCGCGGCTCCAGACCACGCGGCTGACCTCCTTGGCGGCGACGGCCCTCCCCACGCCGCCCCACCGGGTCTCATAGGTCGCGAACACCTGGCCCGGCTTCGCGAGCTCGAGGTCGTGGAACCCCGCGACGACGCTGTCGATCACCGCCGGCACGCGAGCGTCGAGGGTCGGGTGATCGACCGCCCCCAGGACGACGCCGACGATCCGCACGCTCCGGTCGCCGATGGTCCGCGTGGCGCTGAACAGCAGATTCGCGCCGGTGTCGTACGTGCCGGTCTTCAGGCCGTCGATGCCGTCGGTGCCGAGCAGCTCGTTCGTGTTCTGCAGCTCGCCGACGTTCGGTTCGTCCGCCGTCGCCATCCGCACCGTTGCGGCGAGCACGGGATTCGCGAGGGCGAGCCGGCCCAGGTCGACGAGGTCGGTCGGCGTGCTGCGGTCCTGCGAGGACAGCCCGTTGGTGTCGACGATCGTGGTGTCGTCGAGGTGGTGCTCCTCGAGGAAGGCGCGCGCCGCGGTGAGGAAGGCGGGGACGGAGCCGTATGCCCACACCGCGAGGGACTCCGCGTAGTTGTTCGCGGACGGGATCATCGTCGTCTCGATGGCGGCCCGCTGACTCAGCTTCCAGCCCGGCTGCACCGGCTGCCACGACCCGTTGTCCGCGATCACCTGGTTCAGGTAGCCGACGTCGCGCTGCCCGAGCGTGATCGTCGGGCCGTCCTCGCCGACCGCGAGCGGCTTCTTCTCGAGCACGACGAGCATCGTGATGACCTTCGTGATGCTCGCCATCTGCCGAGGCGCCTGCGGGCCCCGCTTCGCGAGCACGCCGGACATGCCGACGACCCCGACCGCGGAGGAGCCGAACGAGGGCAGCCGGATGGCGGCCGCACCGGTGTCCTGCTGGATCTGCTGAGCGACCTCCGCCCGCGCCTGCGGCACCGGAGCGACGATCGAGACCGGCACGCCGACCCCGATGAGGAGGATCAACGTCGCCGAGACGGCCGCGACGAACCGGCGGAGGCCGTAGCTGGGGCTCTCCTGTCGCGGCACCCCGCGAGTGTAGGAGTCGGCCGGCGCGCCCCTCGGACAGGGGGTGCGGGTGTCGGCGGATCGGTCCGCGTCAGCGCGGGCGGACCGCCCACACGGCGAGCGCGGCCGCTGCGGCCACGTTCAGGGAGTCGACGCCATGGGCCATCGGGATGCGCACGTGGCGGTCCGCCGAGGCGAGCGCCGCCCGGCTGAGCCCGTCGCCCTCCGTCCCGAGCACGAGCGCGAGCCGCTCCGGCGGATCGGCGGCGAGCACGTCGAGGTCCTCCGCGCGGTCCGAGAGCGCCAGCGCCGCGATCGTGAACCCCGCGTCGTGGAGCAGCGGCGCCGCCGCCCGCCACTCCGGGAGCCGCGTCCACGGCACCTGCAGGACCGTGCCCATGCTGACCCGCACGCTGCGGCGGTAGAGCGGGTCCGCGCACCGCGGGGTGACGAGCACGGCGTCCACCCCGAGGCCGGCCGCGCTGCGGAAGATCGCGCCGACGTTCGTGTGGTCGACGACGTCTTCGACGATGACCACCCGCCTCGCGTCCCGCAGCAGGTCGGCGGGGTCCGGCAGGTCCGGCCGGTGCATCGAGGCGAGGGCTCCGCGGTGCAGGTGGAACCCGGTCAGCTCCTCGAGCACCGCGTCGTCCCCGACGTGCACCGGCACGTCTGGGAACGGCTCGAGCAGCGGCTCCAGCTGCGGCAGCCACTCGGCCCGCGTCAGCACGGCCCGCGGCCGGTGCCCGGCGCGGATCGCCCGCTCGATGACCTTCGTGGACTCGGCGAGGTAGAGGCCGCCCTCCGGCTCGAGCAGCCGCCGCAGCGCGACGTCCGTGAGGCGCGTGAAGTCGCGCAGCGTCGGGTCCGCGAGGCCGTCCGCGGACAGCGGAAGGATCCGCATCGCCGTCCTCCCGTCCCCGATTACGCTTCCAGGCTATGGGTGGGGCGGCGGTCGGGGTCGCGGACGAGCCCGTCGCCGACCTGGTCGACCGGGCCGCGGAGCTGCTCACCGGCACCGTCGCGGTGCTCACCGGCGCCGGGATCAGCACGGACTCGGGCATCCCGGACTACCGCGGGGACGGGGCGCCGAAGCGCACGCCGATGACGATCCAGCAGTTCCTCGCCGGCGAGTCCTTCCGGCAGCGGTACTGGGCGGGCAGCTACCTCGGGTGGACGCGCTTCGTCGCGGCGCAGCCGAACGACGGCCATGCCGCGCTCGCCGACCTCGAGGCCGCCGGGCGCGTGCCCGGGGTCGTGACGCAGAACGTCGACGGCCTGCACGGCAAGGCCGGCTCCCGCCACGTGGTCGAGGTGCACGGCTCGGTGGACCGCGTCGTCTGCCTCGTCTGCGGCCAGCTGTTCGCCCGCTCCGCGATCGCGGAGCGCATCGAGGCGGACAACGCCTGGTTCGTCGGCGGCGACACCGCAGCGCTGAACCCGGACGGCGACGCGGACGTGGGCGACGTGTCGGCATTCGTCGTGCCCGACTGCACGGTCTGCGGCGGGACGCTGAAGCCGGAGGTCGTGTTCTTCGGCGAGTTCGTGCCGCGCGAGCGGTTCCAGGAGGCCGCCGCGCTGGTCCGCCGCGCGGACGCGCTCCTCGTCGTCGGTTCGTCCCTCGCGGTGAACAGCGGCATCCGCCTGCTCGAGCAGGCGCGCCGCCGCCACGTCCCGATCGTGATCCTGAACCGCGGCGCCACGAAGGGCGACCGCGTCGCGACGCTGAAGATCGACGCGGGCACGAGCGAGACCCTCACCGCACTCCGGGACCGCCTCCTCGCCTGAGGGCGGGCCCTTGCTCCCGCCCACCTCTCCCCCGCGCAGTGGTTTCGGCGTGGGCGCAGAGCGCCCGGCTCAACCACTGATTTCGGTGGTTGAGGTGCGAGCGTAGGGAGCCTCGAAACCACCCCGCACCCTCGGTACCGACCCGCACCGCCGCGCCTTCCGCAGAACGGAAAACACCTGACCCGAAACCGGTTGCAATGTCAGTGCCCCGTGCTCGAATACCCCCATGACCCGGACGGCGGAGGCACTCCTCGAGCAGGCGGACGCCTACGCCCGCCTCGCCGACGACGCCCTCCGGTTCGTCTCCGATCAGGCGCTGCTGGACCGGCTGTCCGCGGTCGCGACGCTCCGCCGGCTGGTCCAGGCGGAGGAGACCACGCTGGCCGGGGAGGTCGCCCGCCGTAGTGAGAACCGGGAGGAGTCCCTCGCCCGGAAGCAGGGTGCCTCCACCGCCGCCAACCTCGTGTCCCAGGTCACCGGGATGCCGCGCTCGACCGCGGCCACCGTGGTCGCATCGGGTGAAGCGTTCCGTGCGCGGGAGGCCATGACCGGCGAGACACTGCCGGCGACCTGCCCGCAGATCGCCGACGCCTTCGCCGCCGGTCTGCTCGACCCCGAGATCGCAGCGGCGATGCGGCGCACCCTCGCCGAATGCGCACCCGGCCTGGCCCCGTGGGAACTCGACGACCTCGAGCGCAAGCTCCTCGACACCGCCGCCGAAGGCTGGGCACCCAACGACCTGCTCCGCTGGCTCAAGCGCGTCCCCGAGCACGCCAACCCCGACGGCGGACGCCCCGACCGGGGCGAACCGACCCCGATTCCGACGGTGAAGCGGCGGGACCTGCGCAACGGGCTGGTCCGGTGGACCCTCGACCTCGACACCCTCACCGACGGATTCCTCAAGACCGCGGTCGAGGCCAACAGCCCCACCCGGCGCCCGATCCTCGTCACCCCGGACCAGGATCAGGCCGACCTGGCCACCGCGGACCGGCGGCCGGTGGAACAGCAGTGGGTCGACGGGATCCGCCTCCTCGCGAAGAAAGCGATCCAGGTCGACGACGGCCAGATCGCCGGCACCGCCGTCACCCTCCTCGTCACCATGACCGAAGAAGCCCTCCGCACCGGACTCGGCACCGCCGAACTGCCCGACTGCGGCACCCAGATCTCTGCCTCGGTCGCACGGATGCTCGCCGCGGACGCGGAGATCATCCCGGTCGTCCTCGGCGGGAAATCGCAGCCCCTGGACCTCGGGACCGGGCGCAGGTTCTTCACCGAAGCCCAACGGCGGGCGATGGCGGTCCGGGACGGCGGCTGCGCGGGTCCGGGCTGCGACGCCCCACCGTCCTGGTGCAACGGCGCGCACATCCGACCCGCCGGATACGGATCGACCTCGATCGACAACGGGGTACTGCTGTGTTGGCGGTGCCATGTGCTGCACGACGTACACGGGTGGCAGATCGACCGGGACGGTGACGACGGCAGGTGGTGGTGGACACCACCACCATGGGTCGACCCCACCGGACGACGGCGACCCGGCGGACGGATACCGCCGGTCGCGACATGACGTCTTCTAGGCTCGGTCTCGAGGCTCGCTCCGCTCGCACCTCGACCGGCGGAAGGCGGGGCAGTCGCCGGACGTTGCTACATTCCTCGGCACGATGGACGTGATCGAGGACGGGAGCGGGAGCTCATGAGCGACGAGATCGTCGTCGATCCCGCCTCCCCCGTCCCGCCGTTCGAGCAGGTGCGGGCGCAGCTCGCCGCGTCGATCCGCAGCGGCGACCTCGCGGCCGGCGAGCGCCTCCCGACCGTCCGCCGCCTCGCCGACGACCTCGGCCTCGCGGTCAACACCGTCGCGCGCGCCATCAAGGAGCTGGAGGCGGAGGGACTCGTCGAGACCCGCGGCCGCAACGGCACGGTCGTCAGCTGGTCCCCCGACGTCGACACCGCGGCGCTCGAGCAGGCCGCGGCGGCCTTCGCGGCCCGAGCCCGGAGCCTCGGCGTCGCGCCGCTCGACGCGCGTCGCCTCATCGATCGCGCGCTGGGCCTGCAGGCCTGAACCGGCCTCGACAGCGGCCCCAATAGGCTCGAGGATCATGACCGACCTCGTCCTCGTGCGCCACGGCGAGACCGAATGGAACCGCCTCGGCAAGGTGCAGGGCCGGACCGACATCCCGCTGAACGACACCGGCCGGGAGCAGGCGCGGGCGACAGCCGAGCGGCTGCAGGGGCAGGAGTTCGACGCCGTCGCCGCGAGCCCGCTCTCCCGCGCCGCGGAGACCGCGCAGATCATCGCCGACGGGCTCGGCATCGGGCCGGTCGAGCTCGTGGACGCCCTCGTCGAGCGGAACTACGGCGAGGCGGAGGGGATGACGGGGGCGGACATCGACGCGCGCTTCGGCGGCCGCCTCGAAGCCCAGGAGACGCGCGAGGAGACGGTCGAGCGGGCCAAGCCCGCCCTCATCGCCCTCGCCGACCGGCACCCGGGCCAGCGCGTGCTCGTCGTCTCCCACGGCGGCGTCATCGGCTCCCTCATCCGCGACGCGACCCGGTGGGTCTGGCCGGAGCGCGGCGAGCAGATCACGAACGGCTCGGACCACCGGTTCCGGGTCGTCGACGGCGAGCTCGAGCTGGTCGAGTTCGCCGGGCGTCCCTGGTCGGCGGACCTCCTGCCGCCGGAGGACGCGACCGTCCCGCGCGACTAGCGGTGCTCCGCCGCCACGCGCTCCAGCACCGGCAGGAGCCGCGCGGCGGACGCGTCCCAGCTGTACGTCGCGGCCTGCCGGAGCGAGGCGGCCGAGCGGGCGGCCCACTCCCCCGGCTCCTCGAGTCGGCGGACGGCGGCGGCGAACGCTGCGGCGTCGCCGGCCGGGGCGTAGAGCGCTGCGGCGCCGCCGACCTCGCGGAAGATCGGCACATCCGTCAGGACCACCGGCACCCCGCGCTGCATCGCCTCGACGACGGGCAGCCCGAAGCCCTCGTCCCGCGATGCGGTCACGAGCGCGGTCGCGCGGTCGAGCAACCGCGCGTACTCCGCATCGTCCACGCCGTCGTGGAAGACGAGCGTCGCGCCCGCGGCGACGCGTTCGAGCCGCTGCCGCTCCTCGGGCCGGATCCGGCTCGCGAGGTGCAGCGTCCAGCCGGGCAGCAGCGCCGCCGCGCGGACCAGCGTCGCCACGTCCTTGTAGCCGATGAACGCGCCCATGTAGACGATCGACCGCTCGCGCGGGCCGGGTGCCGCGGCGGCGAGGGGTTCGCCGTCGGCCGCGTTCGGCACGACCGTGACGCGACGCCGGGTGAGCCGGTGCTCCGCGATCTCGCCGGCGACGGTCTCCGAGACCGTGACGACCTCGTCCGCCCGGTTCAGCAGCAGCCGCTGCGGCAGGTAGCTCGCGTAGAGCAGCCGCCAGCCGAACCGCACCCACCAGGCGAACTCCGCGGGCGGCGTGCGGTGCCGGTAGTAGATGAGGTCGTGCAGCGTCAGCACGAGCCCGTAGCGGCGCCCGAGGGATCCGGAGGTCTGCAGCGGGCAGAACACGACGTCCGGCCGCAGGCGGTTCACCACGCGCGGGATGAGCGGCTCGAGCAGCGAGGTGGGCGGCCGAGTCCGCGCCCACGGCAGGTCGGGCAGCAGCTCGAGCTGGCGCTCGTCGTCGATCAGCATCGTGAGCGGGACGAGGCGCCCGAGACCGCCGGTGATGCCGGCGGTGTACCGGCTGATCCCGTCGTGCCGGCCGTCGCGCCGCACGTACCGGCAGTCGACGACGAGCCGCATGCCCTGGGGCGCCGGCGGGGTCACGCGACCCGGACGCCGGTGACGGAGGCGATCTGCTCCGCCGCCTCCCTCGGCTTCTCGTAGTGCACGAGGTGACCGACCTCGCGGAGCACCGCGAGCGTCGCGTCCGGCAGCAGGTCGGCGAGCTTCCGCACGTCGGCGAGCGTCGTGATGTCGTCGTGCTCGGCGGCGACGAGGTGCACCGGCAGGGTCAGCCGGTCCGCCCACTCGGTGATGTCGTGGTCGACGGAGGCGTGGAACGCCTCGACGACGACCCGGCGGTTCGCGTAGCCGGAGAAGTAGCGGTCGTGCTGGTTGTGGATCCACCGCCGCAGCGCCGGGTCCTTCGTCTTCGCGAGGAACGCGCCCGCCCCGCGGGTGATGACGCGGCTCTGCAGCAGGGCGTTCCCGACCCGCTCCGGCAGCGCGGCTCCGAGCCCGAAGTACAGGGAGGACAGCCGGGTGCCGAGCGCGTTCGGCCCCTCGAGCGCCGGCGACGCGATGGGGTTCAGGAGGACCGCGCGCGCGGCCGGGAAGCCGTCTGCGAGCGCCTTCGACGCGACGATCGTGCCGAACGAGTGCCCGACGACCACGACGTCGGACGGCAGTCCGACGGCCTCCGCGAACCGGCGGAGCCAGGCCGCGTACCCGTCGATCGAGTGCGGGCCGGGCAGCGGCGCGGAGGCCCCGAAGCCGGGCAGGTCGGGTGCGACGACGTGGACGCCGGGGAGGAAGGAGATCACCGGCTCGAGGCCGTGGTGGTCGCCGCGGAAGCCGTGGACGAGCAGCAGGGTGGGCCCGGATCCGGCCTCGCCGTACTCCCACCACGCGGCGGGCAGGCCGTCGACCTCCGTGTCGTGGCGGACGACCGGGGTCCGCGCGAGACCGGCGGCGTACGGGGAGGGCACGATTTGCATCGGGATGGAGTCTAGGAAGGTCGCCCAGGCCCGGCTCAATAGGATCGCGGCACCGCTCCCGCGCGCCGACCGAGAGGACCCCTCTTCGTGAGCTTCACCGCACCGATCCAGCTGCCCGGCCTGACCCGGGACCCCACCTGGTACAAGCGGGCGGTCTTCTACGAGGTGATGGTCCGGAGCTTCGTCGACAGCAACGGGGACGGCACGGGCGACATCGCGGGGCTCGCTTCGCGGCTCGACTACCTGCAGTGGCTCGGCATCGACTCGCTGTGGCTGCCGCCGTTCTACCAGTCGCCCCTCCGCGACGGCGGGTACGACATCTCCGACTTCAAGGCCGTGCTGCCGGAGTTCGGCACGATCGACGAGTTCCGCGACCTCGTGCGCCGGGCGCACGAGCGGAACATGCGGATCGTCATGGACTTCCCGCTCAACCACACGAGCGACGCGCACGAGTGGTTCCAGCAGTCCCGCAGCGATCCCGAGGGGCCGTACGGCGACTTCTACGTCTGGAGCGACACCGACGAGAAGTACAAGAACATCCGCGTGATCTTCGTGGACACGGAGGAGTCGAACTGGACGTTCGACCCGGTCCGGCGGCAGTTCTTCTTCCACCGCTTCTTCAGCCACCAGCCGGACCTGAACTTCGAGAACCCGAAGGTGCAGGAGGCGATCTTCGACATCGTCAAGTTCTGGCTCGACCTCGGCGTGGACGGACTCCGGCTCGACGCGATCCCCTACCTCTTCGAGAGCGAGGAGGGCAACGGCGAGGGCGAGCCGAAGACGCACGAGTTCATCAAGCGGCTCCGCGAGTACGTGGACCGCGAGTACCCCGGCCGCATCCTGCTCGCGGAGGCGAACCAGTGGCCGCGCGAGGTCGCCGCGTTCTTCGGCACGGAGGACGAGCCGGAGTGCCACATGGCCTTCGACTTCCCGGTCATGCCGCGGATCTACTACTCGCTGCGCGCGCAGACGGCGACGGAGCTCGTGAAGATCCTCTCCGAGCAGACGCACATCCCCGAGACCGCCGCCTGGGGCGTCTTCCTCCGCAACCACGACGAGCTCACGCTCGAGATGGTCGACGAGGAGTACCGGCAGGCGATGTACGGCTGGTACGCCTACGACCCGCGGATGCGCTCGAACATCGGCATCCGGCGGCGCCTCGCGCCCCTCGTCGACAACTCGCGGGCGGAGCTCGAGCTCGCCCACGCCCTCCTCTTCTCCCTGCCGGGCAGCCCGTTCCTCTACTACGGCGACGAGATCGGGATGGGCGACAACATCTGGCTGAACGACCGGGACGCGTCCCGCACGCCGATGCAGTGGACGCCCGACCGCAACGCCGGCTTCTCGACCGCTGACCCCGGCAAGCTCTACCTGCCGGTGGTCCAGTCGCTCGTGTACCACTACTCGCTCGTCAACGTGGAGTCGCAGCTCGCGCAGTCGCGCTCGATGCTCCACTGGGTCAGGAACGTGGTGCACACCCGCAAGGCGCACCCGGTGTTCGGCATGGGCGACCTGACGGTGCTCGAGACCGACCACGAGTCGGCGCTCGCCTTCCTCCGCAACTACGCGGGATCGGAGGGCTCCATCGGCGACCAGGCGGAGGCCGTGCTCTGCGTGTTCTCGTTCCTCCACAACCCGGTCTCGTTCACGATCACCGCGCCGGAGCTCGCGAACCACAGCCTCACCGACCTGTTCGGCGGCAGCCGGTTCCCCTCCTTCGACGACGAGGGCAGGGTGACGATCACCCTCGGCACCCAGAGCTTCTACTGGCTGCGCGTCGCGCAGCCGGTGCCGGACGAGGTGCCCGTCACGACGACCGCGATCCCGATCGTCTCGCCGGATCCGCGGGTCTGAGCGACCCGTGCCCGGGCTGCGCGACGTCGTCGTGCCCGTCGTGATCGGCGGCGGACTGGGCCTCGCGCTGCGCGCCGCGAGGGCGGTGTCGGAGCGGCGCCGTACCGTCGAGCGCGTGCAGGACACGCCGACGCTGCTCTTCGACCTCGAGGCGCCCGCCGAGCCCGCGGAGCCCGCGGAGCCCGCCGTCGTGTCGACGTGGCGCCCGCCGGCACCCGAGCCGGCCGCGGTTCCCGTGCCGCTCCTGCTGCTCGAGGACGCGACGCCCGACCCCGCGCCTCAGCCCGAGCCGCAGGCAGGGGCGGAGGCCTCCGCGCCGCCGGTGCCGGAGCGCCCGCTGCCGGCGTGGGCCTCGGCGCTCGGCGTCTTCGACCTCGAGACGACCGGCATCGACACGTCGACCGCCCGCATCGTGACCGCCCACGTCGGCGTGATCGACGAGACGGGGGCCGTCGTCGAGCGCAAGGACTGGATCGTGAACCCCGGGGTCCCGATCCCGGAGGGCGCCGCCGCCGTCCACGGGATCACCGACGACCGAGCGCAGCGCTTCGGCCGGCCACCCGGCGAGGTGGTCGCGGAGATCCTCGCGGCGATCCGGAGCGTGTTCCTCCGCGGTTTCCCGCTCGTCGTCTACAACGCGCCCTACGACCTGACGCTGCTCGCCGCGGAGGCCGAGCGGCATCGCCTGTGGCCGCTCGAGGTCACCGCCCCGATCGTGGACCCCTTCGTGCTGGACAAGGAGGTCGACCGCTTCCGCAAGGGCAAGCGCACGCTGACGGCCGCGGCGGCGGAGTACGGCGTCGACCTCACCGACGCGCACGACGCCGGCGCGGACGCGATCGCTGCGGGCCGGCTCGCGCAGGCCATCGCCCGGCGCCACCCCGACGCACTGGCGATGGAGGCGCAGGAGCTCCACGACGCGCAGGTGGCGTGGTGCGCCGACCAGGCGGAGCGCTTCCAGGCCTACATGCGGGAGAAGCGGGATCCGGGGTTCACGGCGAGCGGCGGCTGGCCGCGGCGCTGAGCCGCAGGGGTCATCCGACCCAGGCCGCCCGCTCCCAGATGCGAGTAATCGGCGTGAGCCGCCCCGTGCAGACGCGGACGGGCGCGCCCGTCTCCTGCGACACCACCCGGTCCGCGTCGGGCAGCCGGGTGACCGTCTCGCACTGCGCGAAGTCCTGCCGCAGCCAGCCCATGGAGTAGCCGACGGCGACCACGACGTCCGTGGTCGCGGGCGGCGGTGCCGCGTCGTGCATGGCGTTGTGGCCGCTGAAGGTGCGGCCGGCGAGGGACGGGGCGTAGCGCTCGATCGCACCGGCCTCCCCGTAGTTCCGGGTGAGCACCACGGCGTCCGTGCCGTGCGCGGCGTCGACCGCGTCCACCCGATGCGCGAGCGCCGGCCAGCCGAGCTGGTCGCGGGCGGCCTGGTTCCAGGCGGGCACGACCGTGCCGGCGAGCGCCGACGCCGGGACCACGGGCAGCGCGAGCAGCGCCGCGGCCGCCGCGTTCACGGCGACCGCCGCGACGAGCATGGCCCGGCGGCCTCGCGTCCGGGCCCACTCGACCGCGGGCACGCATCCGACCGCGAACACCGCGGTGAGCACGCCGAGGTCGTAGTAGAGCTGCGCGCCCATCAGCACGACGAGCGCAACGATCGCGACGAGCGCGACGGGCAGCCACCGCAGATCGCGCCACCGGCCCCGCCGGAACGGCGCGAGGAAGCCCGCCACGCAGACGGGCACCAGCGTCGGCCCGAGCAGCGCGACCAGGAAGGGCACGACGAACGGGCGGACGGCAGCGGCGTTCTGCGCGGAGAGGGCGGCGCCGATCCGCAGCTGGGGCAGCCCGTGCGTCGCCTGCCACACGAGGTTCGGCGCGCCGACGACGAGCACGATCAGGGCGCCCGCCGCGGCCCACCCCCACACCGCGGCCCGGCGGGGACCCGCCGCGGCGAGACCGATCGCGATCGCGAGCAGCAGCGCCAGCACGAGCAGCTTGTTGTAGAGGCTCGCGCCCGCGACGAGGCCGGCGAGCAGGAACCAGGCGCCCTGCCGCCGCAGGACCGCGCGGATCACGAGCAGGAGGACGAGGGGCCAGACGACGAGGTCGAAGGTGGCCGTGAACAGCACGTGCCCGAGGAGCAGCGGGTAGTAGCCGAAGCCGGCGCCCCATGCGGCGAGCGCCTGCGCGCCGCGGCCGCCGCCGACCTCCGCCGTGATCGCGGCGACGACGAGGACGGCGACCGCGGCGACGAGCGCCGCCACGAGGCGGAGCGCCCAGGCCTCGTCGACGACCCCGGCGACGACGCGCGCGACGAGCGGCGTGAACGGCGGCTGGTCGATGTACCCCCACGCGGGCGGCAGCATCCGGAAGTACAGCTCGTCGCGGTGGTACCCGTACCCGCCGGCCGTCGCGGTGAGGACGACGAGGAGCGCGAGCGCGGGCGGCAGGACCGCGCGGAGGTCGAGTCGCGCCCGCAGCGCTGCGGGTTCCCGACGGAGGTGCGCGGCCGCCGGCTCGAGGAGGACGGCGGTCGATGGCACCGGGCGACGCTACCGGGGTGGAACGGAAGAGGCCGCCCCCCTTGCGGAGAGCGGCCTCTGGCGGCTGGCCCGGGTGGGCTACTTGCCGAAGTTCTTGAAGCGCTGGTTGAACTTCTCGACGCGGCCGGCGGAGTCGAGGATGCGCTGCTTGCCCGTGTAGAAGGGGTGCGAAGCGGAGGAGATCTCGACGTCGATGACCGGGTAGGTCTCGCCGTCCAGCTCGATCGTCTTGTCGCTGGTCGTCGTGGACCGCGTGAGGAACGTCTCGCCGGAGGCCAGGTCGCGGAAGACGATCGGGCGGTACTCGGGGTGGATGCCGGACTTCATGACGGATGGACCTCTTCGGATCGAGATGCGGAACGACAGCGTGTCGAGGGCCGGCCCCGGGGGGCGGCGGGGCTGCGCGGAGCAGCCGACCGACGATGGTACCAGAGCGGCGGTGCGCCGGGGTCAGGCGCCGGCGGTCGCGCGGGCGGCGAACCGGCCGTCGCGCTCGGTGATCTCGACCTCCAGGCCGAACGTCGCACCGATGGCGTCGGAGGTGATCGTCTCGGCGATCGGACCGGCTGCGACCACCGCGCCCTGCTTCAGCAGCAGCGCGTGGGTGAAGCCGACAGGGATCTCCTCCACGTGGTGGGTCACCATTACCATGCCGGGCGCACTCGGGGCGCTCGCGTATCCGCCGAGCAGCTGCAGCAGCTCCTCGCGCGCGCCGAGGTCGAGGCTCGCGGCCGGCTCGTCGAGCAGCAGGAGCTCCGGGTCGGTCATCACCGAGCGGGCGATCTGCACGCGCTTCTGCTCGCCGTCGGAGAGGTCGCCGAAGCGGCGGTCGGCGAGGTGGTCGAGGCGCCATTCGGCGAGCACGCGGTTCGCGCGGCGCACGTCGATGTCCTCGTACTGCTCGTTCCAGCGCCCCGTCACGGAGTAGGCCGCGGTGAGGACGACGTCGAGCACGGCCTCCGTCGGCGGGATCCGCTTCGCCATCGCGCTCGAGGCGAAGCCGATGCGCGGCCGCACCTCGAAGAGGTCCGCCTTGCCGAGCTGCGCGTCGAGCACCGTGACGGCGCCGCGCGTCGGGTGCAGCATCGCGGCAGCGAGCTGGAGGAGCGTCGTCTTGCCGGCGCCGTTCGGTCCGAGGACCACCCACCGCTCGGCGCTGTCGACCTCCCACGACACGTGATCGAGGATCGTGGTGGTGCCCCGGGTCAGCACGACGTCCGAGAACTGCAGCACCACAGGCATGGGTCCAACCCTACGGGCAGCCCGGCCCGGAAGTCCTCATACGAGCGACGCGTAGACCTCGATCGTCTGCGCGGCGATCGCGTCCCAGTCGAAGACGGCCCGCGCCCGCTCGCGGCCGGCGGCCCCGAAGCGCTCGGCGACCTGCCGGTCCGAGACCGCGGCGCCGAGGACGCGCCCGAGGTCCGCGACGAACCGGTCCGGGTCGATCGGGGTGCCGGTGCCGTCCTGCACCTGCTCGATCGGCACGAGCCAGCCGGTCTCGCCGTCGACGACGACCTCCGGGATGCCGCCCGTGGCCGTGCCGACGACCGCGGTGCCGCACGCCATGGCCTCGAGGTTGACGATGCCGAGGGGCTCGTAGACGGAGGGGCAGACGAACACGTCGGCCGCGGTGAGCAGCGCGGTCAGCTCCGGGCGCGGCAGGATCCGCTCGATCCACACGACGCCGCTGCGCTGCTGCTGCAGCTCCCGGACGAGGCCCTCGACCTCGGCCATGATCTCCTTCGTGTCCGGCGCACCGGCGCAGAGCACGAGCTGCACCTCCGGCGGCAGCGATGCCGCAGCGCGGAGCAGGTACGGCAGCCCCTTCTGCCGGGTGATGCGGCCGACGAAGATCACCGTCGGCCGGTCGGGGTCGACGCCCAGCGAACGCACGAGGTCCGCGTCGCGGTTCGGCTTCCAGGCGTCGAGGTCGATGCCGTTGTAGACGACGTGCAGGCGGGCCGGATCGACGCCCGGGTACGAGCGGAGGATGTCGTCGCCCATCCCGCGGCTGACGGCGATCACGGCGTCGGCCGCCTCGTAGGCGGTGCGCTCGATCTCGGAGGAGATGCGGTACCCGCCGCCGAGCTGCTCGGCCTTCCACGGCCGCAGCGGCTCGAGGCTGTGCGCGGTGACGACGTGCGGCACCCCGTGCAGGAGCTTCGCGAGGTGCCCGCCCGCGTTGGCGTACCAGGTGTGCGAGTGCACGAGGTCCGTCCCCGCGGCGCCCTGCGCCATCTGCAGGTCGACGCCGAGGGTCGAGAGCGACCCGTTCGCGCCCTCGAGCTCGGCGGGCGGCCGGTACGCGGTCACGTCCGCTTCGTCGCGCGGCGCGCCGAAGCAGCGGACCCGCACCTCGATGCGCGATCGCAGCGCGCGGGTCAGCTCGGCGACGTGCACCCCCGCTCCCCCGTAGATCTCCGGCGGGTACTCCTTCGTCAGCAGATCGACGCGCACGGGCGCCACCATAGACCCCCGGCCGCCGAGTCGGCGGATACCCCCAATACGCCCGCTGATCGGGAATTTTCAGGGTGGCCGAATGTCGCTTGGGAGTACGGTGAGCGCCATGCCATCGAAGAAGATATTCGGCATCGTGCTCGCCGGCGGCGAGGGCAAACGGCTCATGCCGCTGACCGAGGACCGCGCCAAGCCGGCCGTGCCGTTCGGTGGCGTGTACCGCTTGATCGACTTCGCCCTGTCGAACCTGCTGAACTCCGGTCTGACCCAGATCGTCGTGCTGACGCAGTACAAGTCGCACAGCCTCGACCGCCACGTCGCGGAGACGTGGCGGCTGTCGGGGCTGCTCAACTCCTACGTCGCCTCGGTGCCGGCGCAGCAGCGGCTCGGCAAGCGCTGGTACCTCGGCAGCGCCGACGCGATCTACCAGAGCCTGAACCTGATCGGCGACGAGCAGCCCGACATCGTGGTCGTGGTCGGCGCCGACCACGTGTACCGCATGGACTTCGCGCAGATGATCGAGGCGCACATCGCCTCGGGCAAGAAGGCGACCGTCGCCGCGATCCGCCAGCCGATCGAGCTCGCGAGCGCGTTCGGCGTGATCGACGTCGACCAGAAGGACCCGACGGCGATCAACGAGTTCCTCGAGAAGCCGAGCGACCCGCGCGGCCTGCCGGACTCCCCCGGCGAGGTGCTCGCCTCGATGGGCAACTACGTCTTCGACACGGACGCGCTGATCGCGGCCCTCGAGGAGGACGCGGAGCGGCCCGGCTCGAAGCACGACATGGGCGGCGACATCATCCCCGCGTTCGTCGCGGCGGGCGAGGCGGGCGTCTACGACCTGAACCGCAACGAGGTGCCCGGCTCGACGGATCGCGACCGCTTCTACTGGCGGGACGTGGGCTCGATCGAATCGTTCTACGAGGCGCACATGGACCTCGTGTCCCCGGTGCCGGTGTTCAACCTGTACAACCGGCGGTGGCCGATCTACACCCAGACGCTGAACTCGCCGCCCGCGAAGTTCAACCGGGACGGGTACGGCAACAACACGGTCGTCCACGACTCGATCGTCTCGCCGGGCTCGCTCTTCTCCGGCTCGCGCATCCAGAACAGCGTCCTGGGCCCGTGGGCGACCGTGGAGTCGGGCGCGTCCGTCACCGACTCGGTGCTGTTCGACCGGGTCCGCATCGGTGCCGGGGCGGTCGTGCAGCGCGCGATCCTCGACAAGAACGCGGTGATCGCCGAGGGCGCGCGCGTCGGTGTGGAGCACGAGCGCGACCGCGAGCGCGGGCTGACCGTCACGGACAGCGGCATCGTCGTCGTCGGCAAGGGCGTCCACGTCGACCCCTGATCCTCCCGGTCTGCCAGGCTGAGCGGGTGCCGCGCCTCCTCGTCGTCCTCGACGTCGACTCGACGCTGATCGGCGAGGAGGTCGTCGACCTCCTCGCCGATGCGGCGGGCGCGGGCGCGGAGGTCGCCGCGATCACCGAGTCGGCGATGCGCGGCGAGCTCGACTTCGCCGCCAGCCTCACGCGGCGCGTGGCGCTGCTCGCGGGGCTGCCGGAGTCGGCGCTGGTCGCCGTGCGCGACCGCATCACGGTCACCGACGGCGTGCCCGAGCTGATCGCGGCCGTGCACGCGCGGGGCGGCGCGGTCGGTGCGGTCTCCGGCGGCTTCGCGCAGGTGCTCGACCCGCTCGCGGACGCGCTCGGGCTCGACCGCCGGCACGCGAACGAGCTGGAGGTCCGGGACGGGCGTCTCACGGGCCGCGTGTCCGGGCGGATCGTCGACGCGACGGTGAAGCGCGAGCGGCTGCTCGCCTGGGCGGCGGAGCTCGACGCCGACCGGACGATCGCGATCGGCGACGGCGCGAACGACCTGCTGATGATGGGGGCCGCCGACCTGTCGATCGCGTTCGACGCCAAGCCCGCGGTGCGGGCGGCGGCCGACCTCAGCCTCCCCGGCCGCTCGCTGCGACCCGTCGTCGGCCTGCTCCGAGCCTGAGCGCGTGCTGATCCGAGCCTGAACCGACCGCGCCCGGCGGGCGCCTCCGCGCGCTCGGCGACGGGCGGGGTGCCACAGTCGGGCCGTGCTCGACGACCTCCTCCTGATCGCCGCCGGCGCCGCGGGGCTCGCGGCCGTGCTCCTCGCGATCCGCGCCGGCCGGCGATCCGGGCGCGACCGCATGCTCGCCGGGGTCGGCGCGACGGTCGTGCTCGGCGTCGCGCTGGGCGGCGCCGGGCTCGTCGCGCTCCGGCCGGGCCCGACCGCGACGGCGGCGGCGTCGACCCCCGAGGCGTCGGCGACGGTGGAGCCGATGCCCGTCGCGACCTGGCGGCCGGTCGTCCTCCGCAAGGGCCCGGGCTACGCGCGCATCACCCGCTGGCGCCTCGCCGACTTCCCCGCGGCGCTCCGCACCGATCCGCGCCGCCCGGCGCAGGCGATGCCGAAGCACGGGGAGGTGGCCTCCGTCGTGATCCCCGCGACGCGGTCGCACTTCGCGGCGCGGCCAGCGATCGTCTACCTGCCGCCGGCCGCGCTGGTCGCGCAGCCCCGGCTGCTGCCGGTGATCATCGCGTTCTCCGGGCAGAGCCGGGGCGCCGGTCCCCGGGACCTCGTCTGGAGCGCGGACCTGCGCGGGTTGATGGACCGGATCGCCGCACGCCACCACGGCGTCGCGCCGATCGTCGTGGTGCCGGACCAGCTCGGTCCGGCCTCGGGGAACCCCATGTGCGTCGACTCGCGGCTCGGGAACTCCGCGACGTACGTCATGACGGACGTCCGCGGCTGGATCCTCGCCCACCTGCCGGTGCAGACGGCCCGGCGTGAGTGGACCGTCGCCGGGTTCTCGCAGGGGGGCACCTGCTCGATCCAGTTCGCCGCGGGGTTCCCGTCCGCGTTCGGCGCGGTCGTAGACGTCTCCGGCGAGGAGACCCCGTTCGTCCGATCCGAGGCGGCCACGATCGACCTCGGGTTCCACGGCAGCCGCACGGCGTGGATCCACGCGTCGCCGCGCTGGCTCCTCGCGCACCACCGCTACCGCGACCTGCAGGCGTGGTTCTCCGCCGGCGCCCGCGACCGGACCTACGGTCCGATCACGCCGCGCGTGGCCGGCTGGGCTCGGGCAGCGGGCATGACGACCCACGTCACGCGGTGGCCGGGCCTCGGCCACAGCTGGGTGACCGGGGCGTCCGGGCTCTCGTGGGGCTTCGATCATCTGGCGGGCTGGTGGGGCCTCGACCGGATCGCCGAGGGCGTCGCCTGAGGACGACCGGCCGTCAGTGCCCCATGCCGAGGCCGCCGTCGACCGGGATGACCGCGCCCGAGATGTAGGCGGCGTCGTCGGAGGCGAGCCACACGACCGCCTTCGCGACGTCGTCGCCCGAGCCGAAGCGCCCGACGGGGATGCGGCCCAGGTACTCCTGCTGCTGCTCGTCCGGCAGCGCGGCGGTCATGTCGGACTCGATGAACCCGGGCGCGACGACGTTCGCCGTGATGCCGCGACCGCCGAGCTCGCGGGTGAGGGAACGGGCGAAGCCGATCAGCGCCGACTTGGACGACGCGTAGTTCACCTGGCCGGCCGAGCCGAGCATGCCGACGACGCTCGAGATGAGGATCACCCGTCCGAACCGGGCCCGCAGCATCCCCTTCGACGCGCGCTTGACCACGCGGAACGCGCCGCCGAGATTGGTCGCGACGACGGAGTCGAAGTCCTCCTCGGACATCCGGAGCAGGAGCGTGTCCTTCGTGATGCCGGCGTTCGCCACGACGACCTCCACCGGTCCGAGATCCGCCTCGACGGCCCGGAACGCGGCGTCGAGCGAGGCCGCGTCGGTGACGTCCGCCTGGACGGCGAGCACGCCCTCCGGACCGGACCCGGTGCGGGAGGTGACCGCGACGCGGTGGCCCTCCGCCGCGAAGGCGAGAGCGATGGCGCGGCCGATGCCGCGGTTGCCGCCGGTCACGAGGACGGTGCGCTGGGTCAAAGGGGGCGTCTCCTTCCGCGAGGACTCCGAGAGCCTAGTGAGCGGAGCCGGAAGTCCCGGAGCCCGGCGTAGGTTGAACCCACTGTGACTCATGACGTCGTGCAGTCCGCCACTGCCCTCCCCGCCGCTCCGGTCGACGACCGCAAGCGGCGGATGCGCGCCTACTCCACGGCCATGTCGATCCGCATGGTCTGCCTCGTCCTCGTGTTCGTCGTGCCGGGCTGGTGGAAGCTCGTGTTCGGCATCGGCGCCGTCGCCCTGCCCTACGTCGCGGTCGTGCTCGCGAACGCGGGCTCGCGCATCGGCACCGTCGCGGTGACCCCCGGGCCCGCGCCGGTGCGCGCGATCGAGCCGCAGCGCCCCGAGTGACGACCGCGCCCGAGCGGCACACGTGCTCGCGGGCCGGCTGCCGGTCGGAGGCCACCACGGCGATCGAGTGGCGGAACCCGCGCATCCACACCGGCGACCGCGTGAAGACCTGGCTGGCGTGCGACGAGCACGTCGAGGTGCTGCGCGACTTCCTCGCCGCGCGCGCCTTCCCGTTGCGGCTGCGGCCACTGGGGGCTCCGGCCGACCCGGTACCCTGAAGCCCTCGTGGGACAGTTCAGCCGCATCCTCAAGGCGCTCGTCGCCGACGGCCGCTGGCACCGCTACCTGGCGCTGGCGATCGCCTTCGCGATCGGGTGCGCCCTCCTGTCCTGGTGGCAGTTCTCCCGGCGGGCGGACACGGCCGAGGCGAACGCGCTGATCACGGCGAACGCCTCCGCGGGGCCGGTGCCGCTCGACGACCTGCTCCCCTCCCGCACCGCGTACCGGGCGAGCCTGCAGTGGCGCACCGTCGAGGTGCGCGGGCAGTACCTCACCGACGACCAGCTGCTCGTCCGCAACCGGGTCGATCCGAACGGGAACCCGGGCTTCGAGGTCCTGACGCCGTTCCGGCTCGAGGACGGCGACGTGTTCGTGCTCGACCGCGGCTGGGTGTCCATCGGGACGAAGCAGGACCGCCCGGATCTCGTGCCGGCGCCGCCGACCGGCACCGTCACCGTGCTGGCGCGACTGCAGGCCGACGAGGGACCGCTCCCCGGTCGGACCGCGCCCACCGGGGAGATCCCGTCGATCGACCTGAAGCAGGTCGCCCACGACGTCGGGGCGCCGACCTACACGGGCGCCTACGGCCAGGTGCGGTCGGAGTCGCCCGCGGTCGCGACCACGCCCGAGCGCATCGAGCCGCAGCCGGCCGACACGGGCGTCGACGAGGGCACGCACCTCTCCTACGCGATCCAGTGGATCATCTTCGCCCTGCTCGGCTTCGTCGCCCTCGGCTGGTCGATCCGCCGCGACCTGCTCGACGCCGGCGACGAGGTCGTGACGGCGGCGGAGGAGCGCGCCGTCGCACGCCGCGCCCGCCGGGCACCCTCCGACGAGGCCGTGGAGGACGAGCTCACCGACGCCCGCTGAGCTCGCGGATCCGCAGAACCGTCGCGGATCCGCAGAAACTGCTCGACACGCCGCGGCGCACGGGCGCAGGCACGGCGTGTCGAGCCAGAACTGCGGATCCGCGAAGAGGTCTGGTCAGCTCACGCTGATGAGTTCGGCGTACTCCGGGGTCCAGAGGTCCTCGGTGCCGTCCGGCATGATCAGGACCCGCTCGGGGTTCAGCGCCTCCACCGCGCCCTCGTCGTGGCTGACGAGCACGACGGCGCCCGTGTAGTTCGCGAGCGCGCCGAGGATCTCCTCGCGGCTCGCCGGGTCGAGGTTGTTCGTCGGCTCGTCGAGCAGCAGCACGTTCGCCGCGGAGACGACGAGCATCGCGAGCGCGAGCCGCGTCTTCTCCCCGCCGGACAGCACGCCCGCCGGCTTGTCGCCGTCGTCGCCCGTGAACAGGAACGAACCGAGCACGCGGCGGGCTTCCGTCGCCGTGAGGTTCGGCGCGGCGGACACCATGTTCTCGAGCACGGAGCGCTTGACGTCGATCGTCTCGTGCTCCTGCGCGTAGTACCCGATGCGCAGGCCGTACCCCGGCTCGAGCTGGCCGGTGTCCGGCTGGTCGACGCCCGCGAGGATGCGCAGCAGGGTCGTCTTTCCGGCGCCGTTCAGGCCGAGGATGACGACCTTCGAGCCGCGGTCGATCGCGAGGTCGACGGCGGAGAAGATCTCGAGCGAGCCGTAGGACTTCGACAGGTCGGACGCCATGAGCGGCGTCTTGCCGGAGGGCGCCGGGTCCGGGAACCGCAGCTTCGCGACGCGCTCGACCTGACGGACCTCCTCGAGCCCCGACAGCAGCCGCTCGGCGCGGCGGACCATGTTCTGCGCCGCGACCGCCTTGGTCGCCTTCGCGCCCATCTTCGCGGCCTGCAGCTGCAGGGCGGACGCCTTCTTCTCGGCGTTCTGCCGCTCGCGCTTGCGGCGCTGCTCGTCGGTCTCCCGCTGCTTGAGGTACTGCCGCCAGCCCATGTTGTAGACGTCGAGCACCTGGCGGTTCGCGTCGAGGTAGAACACGCGGTTCACGACCTCGCCGACGAGGTCGACGTCGTGGCTGATGATGATCGCGCCGCCCTTGTAGGTCTTCAGGAACTCGCGCAGCCAGATGATCGAGTCCGCATCGAGGTGGTTCGTCGGCTCGTCGAGGATCAGCGTGTCCGCGTCGCTGAAGAGGATGCGGGCGAGCTCGATGCGGCGGCGCTGACCGCCGGAGAGCGTCTTCAGCGGCTGGTCGAGGATGCGGTCCGGCAGCGCGAGGTTCGACGAGATGGAGGCCGCCTCGGCCTCGGCCGCGTACCCGCCCTTCGCGGTGAACTCCTCCTCGAGCCGCGCGTAGCGGTTGATCGCCTTCTCGGCGACCTTCGGGTCGGCCGACCCCATGCGCTCCGTCGCCTCCGCCATCTGCAGCTGCAGCGTGCCGAGGCCGCGGGCGTCGAGGATGCGGGTACGGGCGAGCTGCTCGGGGTCGCCGGCACGCGGGTCCTGCGGCAGGTAGCCGATCTCGCCGGAACGCTCGACGCGGCCGTCGGCGGCCTGCGCCTCCCCCGCGAGCACCTTCGTCAGGGTCGTCTTGCCGGCACCGTTGCGCCCCACCAGACCGACCTTGTCCCCGTCGGAGACGCGGAACTCGACGTCCGCCATGAGCCGGCGGGCGCCCACGGTGATCTCGAGGCCGTGCACAGCGAGCATGCGGAACCTCCTTGACGAGATCGACGGCGAACGGGCCCTGCGGTTGTGCGTTCCGCACAGAAGCGCGCTTCGGGCAGCGTCCTAGTGTAGTTCGGGCCGGCAGGTCGCCGGTCGCCCCCAAGGAGCCGCCCGGTGTCGCTGTCCCTCGCCCCGTCCCGCCCCGTCCTCGCGGACCGCGTCCTGCCCGCCGCCCTGAGGCTCTCGAAGGGGCGCTCGCTCGCAACGGACGCCGCCCTGGTCGTCGGCGGCGCGGCGCTCACGGCCGCGCTCGCCCAGCTCTACATCCCGATGTGGCCGATCCCCATGACGGGCCAGACCTTCGCGGTGCTGCTCGTCGGCACGGTCCTCGGCTCGCTGCGGGGCTCGCTGTCGATGGCCCTGTACCTGGTGGCAGGCGTCCTCGGCGCGCCGGTCTTCGCCGAGCACACCTCGGGCAGCCTGTTCGCCCTGACCTCCGGCGGGTTCATCATCGGCTTCATCGCGGCGGCGGCGCTCGTCGGCTGGCTGGCGCAGCGCGAGTGGGACCGCCGGGTCGTGGGCACGGTCGTGTCCTTCGCCGCCGGGACCGTCGTCATGTACGCCTTCGGCCTGCCCTGGCTCGCGGTCTCGCTCGGCGACCTCGGCCCCGCCGTCTGGCACGACTTCCTCCACTTCGACTCGCTCGGCGCAGCGGTCTGGGGTGCCGGCGTCGCCCCGTTCCTCGTCGGCGACGTCGTGAAGGCCGTCGTCGCGGGCCTCCTGCTCCCCGCGGCCTGGAAGGGCGTCTCGCACCTCCGGAGCCGCTGAGCCCGGTCCAGCTGCCCCGAAGGGCCGCCTCCCGCTGCGGGGGCGGCCCTTCGACGTCACAGGACGGGGGCGAACGCCTCCTGCACCGGGTGGTGCGCCCCCATCCCGCGCCACGCCTCCGCGAGCAGCCCCACCGCCGCGGCGGTCGGCCCCGGGGCGCCGCCGATCGGGATCCGGAGGTTGCGCTCGAACGCGCCGTCGACGCCGAAGCGCGGCCCCGCGACGATCCGGACCCCGACGGCCGCGGCGGCCGGGACGAGCAGCGAGCTGCGCGGCTCCGGCAGCCCGGCCCAGATCGACAGCCCGCCTGCGGGCACGGGTGCGCGCCAGTCCGGCAGGTCCACCCCGAGGCGCTCGAGCACGGCGGCGCGGGTCGCTCGCAGCTGGACGGCCCGGTCGGCGAGCACCCGCCGCACGTCGGGCAGCAGCGCCGCGACGACGAGCTGGTCGAGCACGGGGGTGCCGAGGTCGCGCGCAGGCCGGGCGGCGGCGATCGCGGCCACCGTTCTCGGGTCGGCCCGGATCCACCCGATGCGGAGGCCGTGCCAGACGGTCTTGCCGACCGACCCGACCGTCACGACGTGCGCGCCCGTGCCGACCGCGAGCGCGGCGAACGGCGGGTGCGGCTCCCCCGGGTCGATCGCGAGCTCCGCGGTCGTCTCGTCGACGATGAGGACGGTGCCGGCGGCGGCCGCCGCGCGGAGGATCCGGCGCCGTTCCTCCTCGTCGAGCGTGGACCCCGTCGGATTGTGGAAGTCGGGCATGAGGTAGGCGAACTCGGGCCGGGTCCGCGCGAGGACCCGCTCCCACTCGTCCACGTCCGGCCGCGCGTCCGGCATCGCGAGCGGCACGATCCGGGCGCCCGCGGCCCGGCACGCGTCGAGCGCGTGCGGGTAGCTCGGGACGTCGACCACGAGCCGGTCGGCGCGCCGCAGCAGGGCGTGGAGGACGAGCCCGATGCCGTGCTGGGCGCCGCTCGTCACGAGGATCCGGTCGGGCCCGGTGGGCAGGCCGCGGTCCGTGTATCGCGCAGCCAGGCCCTCGCGCAGCTCGAGCAGGCCCTGGTAGTCGAGCCGCGCCGCGTCGAGCACCTCCGGCAGCCGGGCCGCGGCGGCGGCGACGTAGCCGGGCAGGGCCGGCCACGCCGGCGGGATGGCGTTCGAGAGGTCCGCCACCGCCGGGGCGCTGCCGCTCGAACCCCGAGGCGCGTCCGGCAGCGCCAGGGCACTCCCGGAGCCCTGCACGCTCACGAGCCGCCCCCGCTCGCGGAGCAGGCCGTAGGCGGCGGTGACCGTCGTGCGGCTCACGCCGAGCTCGGCGGCGAGCACGCGCTCGGCGGGCAGCCGTCGTCCGGCGGCGAGCCGGCCGTCCTCGAGGAGCACGCCGATGCGCTCCGCGAGCGCACGGGCGGAGGTGCCCTCGCCGCGCCAGCCGGTGAGCAGCCGGGCGAGCTGCGGTGCGGAGGGACCGGGCGCGGTGGGCATGAGAGCCACTTTCCTCCGATTGGCCCGCGTGCACGAGGGCCGATTCCGCTGAAGTGGCCCTCATGGTCCTCGATCCCACGCTCGCCGTGACCGCCGCCGTCGGCGCGGTCGTCCTCCTCGCCGGGGCGGTCCGTCGCGAGGCCGTCCGGGACGGTTTCGGGCTCCGCCCGGGTCCGCGCTCCCACGATGCGGCGGTGCCCGCGGCCCGGCCCCTCGCCCTCCCGCAGCCAGCGGCGCTCCTCCGCGGCGGCCAGCTGGTCGTCGGCCTGCTCCTCTACGGCGCCTCGCTCGCCCTGATGCTGCGCGCGCAGCTCGGCGTCGGCCCCTGGGACGTGCTCGCGCAGGGCGTCGCCCGGGTCACGGGCGTCCCCTTCGGCCTGGTGACGAACGGGATCGGGGCGCTCCTGCTGCTGCTCTGGGTCCCGCTGCGCCAGCGACCCGGGATCGGCACGCTGCTCAACGTGCTGCTCGTCGGCACGGCCGCGCAGGTGGTGCTGGACCTGATCGCGGTGCCGGAGGGGCTCCTCCCCCGCATCGCCCTGCTGGTCGGCGGGATGCTGCTGCTCGCGGTCGCGACAGCGGTCTACGTCGGAGCGGGCCTCGGTGCCGGTCCTCGCGACGGCCTCATGCTCGGCCTGCATCGGCGCTTCGGCTGGCCGGTCTGGCTCGCTCGTGCGGTGGTGGAGGGCTCGGCGCTCCTGCTCGGCTGGCTGCTCGGCGGGAACGTCGGCATCGGGACGATCGCGTTCGCCCTCGGGATCGGCCCGCTCTGCGGCGTCGCGATCCGCCTCCTCGCTCCGTCCCAGCTCCGCCGCCACTGAGCGCTCGGGATGATCTCGAGGACGACGAAGGACCGCCCCGCGAGGAGCGGAGCGGCCCTTCGAGAGGGATCCCGGGCGCAAAGCGCCCCGGCGCCTCATGGCGCCGAAGGCGTGCCGGAGCGAAGCGGAGGCACAGCGAGCGCGGCGGGGCCGGCGAAGCCGGTCGCGACGCGCTCGCTCCGAATCAAATCTGGAAGCCGATCGCGCGCATCATGTCCTTGCCGTCGTCGGTCATGCGCTCCGGGCCCCAGGGCGGCATCCACACCCAGTTGATCCGGAAGCGCTCGACGTGGCCGTCGAGGGCCTGCGCGGTCTCGTCCTCGATCACGTCGGTGAGCGGGCAGCCGGCCGAGGTGAGCGTCATGTTGATGACGAGGGCGTCGTTCTCGTCGTCCCAGTTCAGGTCGTAGATCAGGCCGAGGTCGACCACATTGACGCCGAGCTCGGGGTCGACGACGTCCTTCAGCGCCTCGGAGATCTCGTCGAAGCGCTCCGGCGCGAGCTCGACCGTCATCAGGCGGAGGCCGCCGCGGCGGCGACGTAGCGGTCGTAGCCCTCGTCCTCGAGACGGTCGGCCAGCTCGGGACCGCCCTCCTCGGCGACGCGGCCCGCGACGAAGACGTGCACGAAGTCCGGCTTGATGTAGCGGAGGATCCGCGTGTAGTGCGTGATGAGCAGGACGCCGAGGTCGGAGGAGCCCTTCGCCCGGTTCACGCCCTCCGAGACGATCTTCAGCGCGTCGACGTCGAGGCCGGAGTCGGTCTCGTCGAGCACCGCGAACTTCGGCTTCAGCAGCTCGAGCTGGAGGATCTCGTGGCGCTTCTTCTCGCCGCCGGAGAAGCCCTCGTTCACGTTGCGCTCGGCGAACGCGCTGTCCATGCGGAGGTTCTCCATGGACTGGCGGACGTCCTTCACCCAGCCGCGGATGGCGGGCGACTTGCCGTCGATCGCCGTCTTCGCGGTGCGGAGGAAGTTCGACACGGTGACGCCGGGGATCTCGACCGGGTACTGCATGGCGAGGAAGAGACCGGCGCGGGCGCGCTCGTCGACGCTCATCGCGAGGACGTCCTCGCCGTCGAGCGTGATCGAGCCCGAGTCGACGGTGTAGCGCGGGTGCCCGGCGATCGTGTAGGCGAGCGTCGACTTGCCGGAGCCGTTGGGGCCCATCACGGCGTGGGTCTCGCCGCTCGAGATGTCGAGGTCGACGCCGCGCAGGATCGGCTTCGTGCCCTGGTCGGTCTCGATGGAGACGTGGAGGTCGCGGATCGCGAGGGTGGACATGCGGATTCCTTCGTTACGCGGGCAGTTCGGATGCGGGGACCGGGGTCGGGTCGACGAGCACGTCGTCGCCCTCCACGGTCACCCGGAAGACGGGCACCGGCTGGTAGGCCGGCAGGGTGAGCGGCTTGCCGCTCGTGAGGGAGAACTTCGAGCCGTGCGCCCAGCACTCCAGCGTCGGTGTTCCACTTCCTGGCGTCTCGACGAACCCCTCCGCCAGGGAGATGTCGCCGTGGGTGCAGGTGTCGCCGATGGCGAAGACGTCGCCGTTCGCGTCCTTCACGACGGCCACGGGCGTGCCGCCGACGACGACCCGGAGCGCGGAGTCCTGCTCGAGCTCGGCGAAGGAGCAGACGCGCTCGGGGGCGCTCATCGGGCCTCTCCAGCGAGCTCGGCCTCGATCGCCTGCTGCAGGCGCTCCTCCAGCTCGGGGACGCCGATCTTCTGCACGATCGACGACAGGAAGCCGCGGACGACGAGGCGGCGGGCGACCTCCTCCGGGATGCCGCGAGCCTGGAGGTAGAACAGCTGCTCGTCGTCGAAGCGGCCGGTCGCGGAGGCGTGGCCGGCCCCGGCGATGTCGCCGGTCTCGATCTCGAGGTTCGGCACGGAGTCGGCGCGCGTGCCGTCCGTGAGCACGAGGTTGCGGTTCTGCTCGTACGAGTCGGTGCCGGTCGCGTCCGGGCCGATCAGCACGTCGCCGATCCAGACCGTGTGCGCGCCCTCGCCCTGCAGGGCCCCGCGGTACTCGACGCGGCCCTTCGTGTGGTCCGCCTTGTGGAAGAGGAAGACCTGGCTCTCGAGGTGCTGCGCCGCGTCGGCGAAGTAGACGCCGAGCAGGTCGCCGTCCGCGCCGGAGCCGGCGAGCGTGACGGAGGGGTTCACCCGCACGACGGCGCCGCCGAACGAGACGACGACGTGCTTCAGGTGCGCGTCGCGGCCGACCTGCGCGAAGTGGTTGGCGACGTGCTTCGCGTCGTCGTCCCAGTCCTGGACCGAGACGACGGTGATGTCCGCGCCGTCGCCGACGAGGATCTCGACGTTCTCGGCGAGGTGGGCGGTGCCGCGGTTGTCCAGCACCACGACCGCCTTCGCGAACGGCGCGGCGTCGACGATCGTATGGGCGGCGCGGGCGGCGCTCCCGAGCTCGGTGCGCACCACCGTCGCGGTGGAGGCCTCCTCGCCCGTCACGCGGACGACGAGCGCCTCCTGGAAGGACGACCACGCGTTCGCAGCGGCCCGGTCCTCCGGGATGCCGGCCGTACCGATGCGCTCGTCCTCGCGACCGACCCAGACGACCTGCGCGCCACCGGTCGCGGTCGTGTCGACAGGGTATCGGGAGCCGTCGAGCCCACCCTCGATCAGGGCCTTCAGCTCCCCGATCGGCGTGAGCTTCCACGTGGCCTCGCGACCCGTGACGGGCGGGAACGCCGCGACGTCGGTCGACGCGAAGCGCTCGTTCCGGGTCTGCACGGGGACGTCGCCGTGGCCGGTGGTGGCGTCGCCGATGATCGCCGGCCGCGTGCCGGTGCCGGTCACGACCGGGGTCGTGGTCCCCTGCGCCGGGTGCTCCGGATCCGTGGAGAGTGTCTGGACCTCCTCAGCCACCTAGCCGACGCTCCCTTCCATGCCCATCTCGATCAGCTTGTTCAGCTCGAGGGCGTACTCCATCGGCAGCTCGCGCGCGATGGGCTCGATGAAGCCGCGCACGATCATCGCCATCGCGTCGTCCTCCGGCATGCCGCGGCTCATCAGGTAGAAGAGCTGCTCCTCGGACACCTTCGAGACGGTCGCCTCGTGGCCGAGCTGCACGTCGTCGACGCGGATGTCGATCGCCGGGTAGGTGTCGGAGCGGCTGATCGTGTCCACGAGCAGCGCGTCGCAGCGGACGGTGTTGGCGGAGTGGTGCGCGTTCGGGTCGACGCGGACCTCGCCGCGGTAGCCGGCCCGGCCGCCGCCGCGCGCGATCGACTTCGAGACGATCGACGACTGCGTGTACGGCGCCATGTGGATCATCTTCGCGCCGGCGTCCTGGTGCTGCCCGGGCCCGGCGAACGCCACCGACAGGGTCTCGCCCTTGGCGTGCTCGCCGACCAGGTAGATCGACGGGTACTTCATCGTCACCTTGGAGCCGATGTTGCCGTCGATCCACTCCATCGTCGCGCCCTCGTGGGCGATGGCCCGCTTGGTGACGAGGTTGTAGACGTTGTTCGACCAGTTCTGGATGGTCGTGTACCGAACGCGGGCGTTCTTCTTCACGACGATCTCGACGACCGCGGAGTGCAGCGAGTCGCTCTTGTAGATCGGCGCCGTGCAGCCCTCGATGTAGTGCACGTACGAGCCCTCGTCGGCGATGATCAGCGTCCGCTCGAACTGGCCCATGTTCTCGGTGTTGATCCGGAAGTACGCCTGCAGCGGGATGTCGACGTGCACGCCCTTCGGGACGTAGACGAAAGAGCCGCCCGACCAGACGGCCGTGTTCAGCGCCGCGAACTTGTTGTCGCCCGCGGGGATGACGGTGCCGAAGTACTCCTCGAAGAACTCGGGGTGCTCCTTCAGGGCGGTGTCCGTGTCCATGAAGATCACCCCCTTCTCCTCCAGCTCCTCCTGGATCTGGTGGTAGACGACCTCCGACTCGTACTGCGCGGCGACGCCGCCGACGAGGCGCTGGCGCTCCGCCTCCGGGATCCCGAGCTTCTCGTAGGTGGTGCGGATGTCCTCGGGGAGGTCCTCCCACGTCTGCGCCTGGCGCTCGGTGGACTTCACGAAGTACTTGATGTTGTCGAAGTCGATGCCGGTCAGGTCGGCGCCCCACGTCGGCATCGGCTTGCGGCCGAACATGGAGAGGCCCTTGAGCCGGTTCTTCAGCATCCACTCCGGCTCGCTCTTGCGAGCGGAGATGTCCTCGACGACAGCTGCGGAGAGCCCTCGTTTCGCGGACGCTCCGGCCGTGTCGGAGTCGGCCCAGCCGAACTCGTACACGCCGAGCCCTTCGAGCTCCGGGCGGTCGATCAGCACGTCTGACATGACGGGTGCTCCTCTCCTTGCCGGTACCGAACCTGTCGGCGGTGTGCCGCATTCCGTCGCGCGCGGCGACCTCGTGGAGGTGGTGTGCGCGACACGGTCCGAGGCCGCTGCTCGCGGACCCCGGGCCGCGGTGCCGATGATCTGCCGGGTCCCGATGGGGCTCCGACCGGACGTCGATCCTACTGCCGTGCGGTCCTCGGACGGTGTGCCGGACGGAAGGGTGCGGGCGGGCTCAGCGACCGGGGGCGGCGACCGGCTCGCGCACCTCGGTTTCGTGCACCGGGACGACGCGGCCGAACAGCGCCGGGTGGGTGTCGAGGAGCACTCGGAGCACGCCGACCCAGACCAGTGCGGCCCCGAGGAGGTGCAGGACGACGAAGGCGCCCGGCAGCCCGGTGAGCGCCTGGACGATCCCGATGACGGCCTGCGCGGCGAGGACGGCGAGCAGCACGGCGACACGACGGGCGGCGAGCACCGCGCCCTCGCGCCGCAGCTGGACGAGCAGCACCGCCGCGAGCGCGATGACGACGAGCGCCGATGCGCCGTGCACGACGGTGACGGCCGTCCAGCTCACGCCGATCCGGTGGACCTCCGCGGAGTCCCCGGAGTGCGGGCCCGCGCCGGTCACGATCGTCCCGAGCACGACGAGCAGCGCCGCGACCCCCGTGAGCGCCCACGACGTCCGGCCGGCGGTGGCGCTGACCGGCTTCGCGGCGGCGGACTGCCGCGATCGGTGCCAGGCGAGGGTGGTGGTGGTCAGGAGGGCGATCGCGAGCACGAAGTGGAGCGCGACGACGTAGGGGTTCAGCTTGACCAGGACCGTGATGCCGCCCGCGACCGCGTTGATCACGACGAGCCAGAACTCGGACCAGGTGAGCCGCGCGAGGGTGCGCTGCCAGCGGCGCTGCAGCGCCGCGGCGATGATCGCCCAGCCGACCGCGACGATCAGCACGGACGTGAGCGCGCGGTTGCCGAACTCGATCACCCCGTGGACGCCGAGCGCCGGCGTCGTCGTGAGCGACCCCGCCTCGCACTGCGGCCAGGTCGGGCAGCCGAGGCCCGAGCCGGTGATCCGCACGACCCCGCCGGTGACGATGATGAGGATGCTGACGACGAGCGCGGCGGTGGTCCCCCACCGCAGGGCGCGGGGCCCGAGCGCGACGCGGTCCGCCAGCCACGCGAACGGGGTCCGCGGGCGGGGCCGGTCCGTGCCGGGGGCGCTCATCGGAACAGGAGAGCGTCGACGGCGATGCCGAGGAAGACGAGCGAGAGCGAGCCGATGGAGGCGTGGAAGACGCGCATCGGCGCGATCTCCTCGCCGGCGAGGGCCCGGGCGTAGAGGCGGTGCGTCTCGAGCACGAACCAGCCGCCCGCGCCGAGGGCGACGAGCGCGTAGACGGGCCCCATGCCGGCGACCGGGATCAGGAGGAGCGAGCACGCGAGCGTCGCCCACGCGTAGAGGACGGTCTGCAGCCCGACGCTCGCCGGACCGCGGACGGCGCCGAGCATCGGCACGCCGACGGACGAGTAGTCGTCCCGGTACCGCATGGACAGGGGCCAGTAGTGCGGCGGGGTCCACAGGAAGATCAGCGCGAACAGCACCCAGGCCGCCGGCGCGAGCGTGCCGGTGACCGCGGCCCAGCCGATCAGCACCGGGAAGCACCCGGCGATCCCGCCCCAGATGATGTTCTGGCTCGTCCGCCGCTTGAGCCACATCGTGTAGATGAAGACGTAGAAGCCGATCGCCGCGAGCGACAGCGCCGCGGCGAGCCACGTCGTCAGCAGCCCGAGGACGAGCGTCGACACGACGGTCAGCAGCAGCGCGAAGACCAGGGCCTGGCGGGGCGTCAGATCGCCCGTCACGAGCGGGCGGTGCCGCGTGCGGTGCATGACGCGGTCGATGTCGCGGTCGATCACCATGTTGAACGCGTTGGCGGCCCCGGCGGACAGCGTCCCGCCGACGAGCGTGGCCGCGACGACGAGCAGATCGGGCACGCCGCGGACGGCGAGGATCATCACCGGGATCGTCGTCACGAGCAGCAGCTCGACGACCCGCAGCTTCATCAGCGCGACGTAGCCGCGCACCTGCCTGCCGAATGGGACGCGGTCCCGACGGGAGGGCTGGGCCCGCCCGCTCTCCGCCCTGACCGTGGTGCTCACTGCTGAGGATTCTAGGTGAATCGGACGCCGCTCGAAGCGGGCGCCCATCGGGACGCGGGAGCATCGACCGGGCGTACGACGGGTGTTCTGCCTTCCGTAGACTGCCCTGCGGCCGTCGTACAGCCATCGCTTATGAACTCCACCGACGGAAGGATCGTCGTGACCGACCTCAAGACCCGCACCGGAACCGAGCTCGAGTGGACGGAGCTCGACCAGAAGGCGGTCGACACGACCCGCGCGCTCGCCGCCGACGCCGTGCAGAAGGCGGGGAACGGACACCCCGGCACCGCCATCAGCCTGGCCCCGCTCGCCTACCTGCTCTTCCAGAAGGTGATGCGGCGCGACCCGTCCGACTCCACCTGGCTCGGCCGGGACCGCTTCATCCTCTCGAACGGCCACTCGTCGCTCACGCAGTACCTCCAGTTCTTCCTCGGCGGCTACGGCCTCGAGATCGAGGACCTCGAGCAGCTGCGGCAGTACGGCTCGAAGACTCCGGGCCACCCGGAGTACGGCCACACCGACGGCATCGAGATCACGACCGGCCCGCTCGGGTCCGGCCTCGCCGCCTCGGTCGGCTTCGCCTACGCCTCCCGTTTCGAGCGCGGCCTCTTCGACCCGGACGCCGCGGCCGGCGACAGCCCCTTCGACCACTACATCTACTGCGTCGCCGGCGACGGCGACATCGAGGAGGGCGTGACCAACGAGGCGTCCTCCCTCGCCGGCACGCAGCAGCTCGGCAACCTGATCGTCTTCTACGACGACAACCAGATCTCCATCGAGGACGACACGAACATCGCCCTCTCGGAGGACGTCGCGAAGCGCTACGAGGCGCTCGGCTGGCATGTCCAGACGGTCGACTGGAAGAGCGGCGCGGACTACCACGAGGACGTCCCGGCGCTCTACGCCGCGATCCTCGAGGCGCAGCGCGTCACCGACAAGCCGTCGTTCATCGTTCTGAAGACGATCATCGGCTGGCCCTCCCCCACCCTCCGCAACACCGGCAAGATCCACGGCTCCGCCATGGGCGAGGCCGAGATCAAGGGCCTGAAGGAGGCGCTCGAGCTCGACCCCGAGAAGACTTTCTTCGTCGAGCCCGAGGTGCTCGCCCACACCCGTCGGGCCGTGGGCCGCGGCCAGGCGCAGCACGCCGAGTGGAACCAGGGCTTCGACGCCTGGGCCGAGGCGAACCCGGAGCGCAAGGCGCTCCTCGACCGCGTGCTCGCCGGCGACCTGCCCGAGGACGCCTTCGCGGACGTGCCGGAGTTCCCGGCCGGCAAGGCCGTGTCGACCCGCGTCGCGTCCGGCAAGGTCATCAACGGGCTCGCCAAGCGCTTCCCGGAGTTCTGGGGCGGCTCGGCCGACCTCGCCGAGTCGAACAACACGACCATCGAGGGCGTCGGCAGCTTCCTCCCGCCGGAGCGCGCGACCGCGATGTGGAAGGCGAACCCCTACGGGCGCGTGCTCCACTTCGGCATCCGCGAGCACGCGATGGGCAACATCCTGAACGGCATCGTGCTGCACGGGAACACCCGCGTGTTCGGTGCGACGTTCCTGATCTTCAGCGACTACATGCGCCCCGCCGTGCGGCTCGCCGCGCTGATGAAGGCGCCGACGATCTACGTCTGGACGCACGACTCGGTCGCCCTCGGCGGCGACGGCCCGACCCACCAGCCGGTGGAGACCCTGTGGGCGCTGCGCCTCATCCCGCAGCTCGACATCATCCGGCCCGCCGACGCGAACGAGACCGCCGCGGCGTGGAAGCAGATCATGTCGCGCCGCATGGGCCCCGCGGGTCTCGCGCTCAGCCGGCAGAACCTGCCGGTGTTCGAGCGCGGCGAGGGCGAGGCGTCCGGCGACGTCTTCGCGTCGACGGACGGCGTCGCGAAGGGCGCCTACGTGCTCGCCGCCGCGAAGAAGGACGTGCCGGACGTGATCCTCATCGCGACGGGCTCGGAGGTGCAGGTCGCCGTCGCCGCGCGCGAGGCGCTCGCCTCGGAGGGCATCGACGCGTCCGTCGTCTCCGCGCCGTGCCTCGAGTGGTTCGACGAGCAGAGCGCCGAGTACAAGGAGTCGGTGCTCCCCGCCGCCGTCAAGGCGCGGGTGTCCGTCGAGGCCGGCGCCACGCTCGGCTGGGCGAAGTACATCGGCGACCAGGGCCGGGCGGTCGGCATCGACCACTTCGGCGCGAGCGCCGACGGCGACTTCCTGCTGCAGGAGTTCGGCATCACCCACGAGCACGTGGTCGCCGCCGCCAAGGAATCACTGGGCCGCTGAGGCGGTTCACCCCTACGCAACCGAGGAGCAGACATGAGCATCACCACCGAGCCCACCACCGGGTCGAACACCGAAGCGCTCTCGAAGGCGGGCGTCAGCATCTGGCTCGACGACCTCTCGCGCGAGCGGATCGTGACGAAGAACCTGCAGCAGCTGATCGATGAGAAGAACGTCGTGGGCGTCACGACGAACCCGACGATCTTCGCGTCGGCGCTGGCCAAGGGCGAGACCTACGACGAGCAGGTCCGCGAGCTGAAGGCGAAGGGCGCCGACACGGCGCAGGCGATCTTCGAGATCACGACGAAGGACGTCTCCGACGCCGCCGACGTGTTCCGCGGCGTGTACGACGCCACGCACGGCTACGACGGCCGCGTCTCGATCGAGGTGTCCCCCGAGCTCGCTCACGACACCGAGGCGACCATCGCCGAGGCGAAGCGGCTCTGGAGCACCATCGAGAAGCCGAACGTCATGATCAAGATCCCGGCGACCGTCGAGGGCCTGCCCGCGATCACCGCCGCGATCGCCGCCGGCATCAGCGTCAACGTCACGCTGATCTTCTCGCTCGAGCGCTACAAGGCGGTCATCGCCGCCTACCTCGAGGGGCTGAAGCAGGCGAAGGACGCCGGCATCGACCTGTCCACGATCCACTCGGTCGCCTCGTTCTTCGTGTCCCGCGTGGACACCGAGATCGACAAGCGGCTCGACGCGATCGGCACGGACGATGCGAAGGCGCTCAAGGGCAGGTCGGCCGTCGCGAACGCGCGCCTCGCGTACGAGGTCTTCGTCGACGCGTTCGGCGCCGAGGACGCGATCGAGCTGCAGGAGGCCGGCGCGAACCGCCAGCGCCCGCTGTGGGCCTCGACCGGCGTGAAGGACCCGTCGCTCCCGGACACGTTCTACGTCGTCGACCTCGTCACCCACGGCGTCGTCAACACCATGCCGGAGAAGACGCTCGACGCCGTCGCCGACCACGGCGACGTGCAGGGCGACACCATCGTCGGCAAGTACGACGAGGCCCGCGAGGACCTCGAGAAGCTGAAGGCCGTCGGCGTCGACCTCGACGAGGTCACCGACCTGCTCGAGCGGGAGGGCGTCGACAAGTTCATCGTCTCCTGGCACGAGCTGACGGACACCGTCGCGAAGGCGCTCGAGTCCGCCTGACGACCACTGCAGACCGGCCGGCGCCTTCGGGCGCCGGCCGTCTCCATGAGAAGGAGGAGCCGGTGAACTCGCCGCTCGTGAGCCCCGGCTCGAACCCGTTGCGCGTCCCGACGGACCGGCGGCTGAACCGCATCGCCGGCCCGTCGGCGCTCGTGATCTTCGGCATCACCGGGGACCTGGCGCGCAAGAAGCTGATGCCCGCCGTCTACGACCTCGCGAACCGCGGGCTGCTCCCGCCGGGGTTCGCGCTCGTCGGCTTCGCCCGCCGCGACTGGACGGACGAGCAGTTCGTCGAGGTCGTCCGCGAGTCGGTGCGCGCGTCCGCGCGCACCCCGTTCCGCGAGGACGTGTGGGCGCAGCTCGCGCGCGGCATCCGGTTCGTGCAGGGCACGTTCGACGACGCCGCCGGGTACGACCGGCTGCGGGAGACCCTCGACCGGCTCGAGGCCGAGCGGGGCACTCTCGGCAACGCCGCGTTCTACCTGTCGATCCCGCCGAAGGACTTCCCGCAGGTCACCGAGCACCTGTCCGCCGCCGGGCTGTCCTCCACCGACGCCGCGAAGCAGCGTGACGGCCAGTGGCGCCGGGTCGTCATCGAGAAGCCGTTCGGCTCCGACCTGCAGACCGCCCGCGAGCTGAACGCGGTCGTCGAGCGCGTCTTCCCGGCCGACGCGGTGTTCCGCATCGACCACTACCTCGGCAAGGAGACCGTCCAGAACATCCTGGCGCTCCGGTTCGCGAACATGCTCTTCGAGCCGATCTGGAACGCGAACTTCGTCGACCACGTGCAGATCACGATGGCCGAGGACATCGGCGTGAGCGGCCGCGCCGGCTACTACGACGGCATCGGCGCCGCGCGCGACGTCATCCAGAACCACCTCCTGCAGCTCCTCGCGCTGACCGCGATGGAGGAGCCCGTGTCCTTCGACGCGAAGGACCTCCGCGCGGAGAAGGAGAAGGTGCTGTCCGCCGTCCGGCTGCCGGACCTCGCCCTCGCGACGGCTCGCGGCCAGTACTCCTCCGGCTGGCAGGGCGGCGAGCGCGTCGTCGGCTTCCTCGAGGAGGACGGGATGAACCCCGCCTCCACGACCGAGACCTACGCCGCGCTGAAGCTCGACATCGGCACGCGGCGCTGGGCGGGAGCGCCGTTCTACCTGCGCGCCGGCAAGCGGCTCGGGCGCCGCGTCACCGAGATCGCGGTGGTGTTCAAGCGGGCCCCGCACCAGCTCTTCGCGGAGAGCCAGACGTCGCTGCTCGGTCAGAACGCGCTCGTCATCCGGGTGCAGCCCGACGAGGGCGTCACCATCCGCTTCGGCTCCAAGGTGCCGGGCGCCGGCATGCAGGTGCGCGACGTCACCATGGACTTCGGGTACGGGCACGCCTTCACCGAGGCGAGCCCGGAGGCCTACGAGCGCCTCATCCTCGACGTGCTCCTCGGCGACCCGCCGCTGTTCCCACGCCACGAGGAGGTCGAGCTGTCCTGGATGATCCTCGACCCCGTCGAGCGGTTCTGGGAGGGCGCCGGCCAGCCGGAGCAGTACCGTCCCGGGACCTGGGGTCCCTCGTCCGCCGATGCGCTGCTGGCCCGTGACGGCCGGATCTGGAGGCGTCCGTGATCGTCGATCTGCCGGAGACCACCGTCGCGAAGGTGAGCCGCGCGCTCGTCACGCTGCGGGAGGAGGGCGGCGCCGTCGCCCTCGGACGGGTGCTCACCCTCGTGATCAGCACCGTGAGCGGCGCGGCCGAGGAGGCGGTCCAGGCCGCGAACGACGCCTCGCGCGAGCACCCGATGCGGGTGATCGTCGTCGTCCACGAGCCCGGCGGGCTCGAGGCCGAGCCTCGGCTCGACGCGCAGATCCGCGTCGGCGGGGACGCCGGTGCGAGCGAGGTCGTGCTGCTCCACGTGTGGGGTCCCGCCGGTGCGGACGAGGAGGGCCTCGTGACCGGCCTCCTGCTGCCCGACGCGCCCGTCGTCGCATGGTGGCCGGGGCGCGAGGTGCCCGACGTCGTCGCCGAGTCGCCGCTCGGCCGGATCGCGCAGCGGCGCATCACCGACGCGTCGGCGCAGGCCGACCCGCAGCGGGCGATCGACCACCTCGCCGCCACGTACCGGCCCGGCGACAGCGACTTCGCGTGGACGCGCCTGACCCTCTGGCGCGCCGTGCTCGCCGCCGCGCTCGACCAGCCCCCCTACGAGGCCGTCGAGGCCGTCGAGGTGTCCGGCGCGGCCGACTCCCCCTCCACCGAGCTGCTGGCCGCGTGGCTGCGCTCCGCCCTCGACGTGCCCGTCACCGTGGTGCTCTCCGACCGGTCCACCGGCTCGAGCGGCATCCACGGCGTCCGGCTGCTGCGGCCGTCCGGCGCGATCGAGCTCGAGCGGAACGTGCCGGACGTCGCGACCCTGTCGCAGCCCGACCAGCCGACGCAGGACGTCTCCCTGCCCAGGCGCAGTCTGCGAGACTGCCTCGCGGAGGAGCTGCGGCGCCTCGACCCGGACGACCTCTTCGGGCAGGTGCTCACGGAGGGACTCGCCGGGCTGGACCGCGGTCTCGCCGCGACCGCGACTGGAGGACTGTGACCAACGAACGCCGAGTGCTCGTCCACCCCGATGTGGAGGGCCTCATCGCCGCCGTCGCGGCCCGCTTCCTCACGAAGCTGACCGATCTCATGGACGAGTACCGCGACGTGAACGTGGTGCTCACCGGCGGCACGGCGGGCGGCCAGGGCGTCCAGCACGCGATCGCCACCTCGCCCATGCGCGGCGCGATCGACTGGAGCCGCGTCCACTTCTGGTGGGGCGACGAGCGCTTCCTCCCCGCCGGTCACGAGGACCGGAACGAGACCCAGGCGCACGAGGCGCTCCTCGACCACATCCCGGTGCCGCCGCAGAACGTCCACCCGTTCCCCGACTCCGACGCCGTGCCGGACATCGAGGAGGCGGCGCGGGTGTACGCCGCCGAGCTCGCGGCGCACGCGGACCCGGCGCTGCGCCTGACGGTGCCGCGCTTCGACATCACGTTCCTCGGCGTCGGCCCCGACGGGCACATCGCGTCGCTCTTCCCGGAGCACGACGTCCGCGTCGACGACGACCGGCTCGTCATCGCCGACCGGAACTCGCCGAAGCCGCCGCCCGAGCGCCTCAGCCTGACACTGCCGGTGATCAACAGCTCGCAGCGCATCTGGATGGTGCTCTCCGGCGCGGAGAAGGCGTCGGCGCTCGGTCTCGCGCTAGCCGGCGCCTCCCCCATCGAGGTCCCGGCCGCCGGCGCGCAGGGCCGCCGCCGCACGGTGTTCTTCGTCGACCAGGAGGCTGCGCAGGACGTGCCGCAGAACCTGATCGCCTCCAGCTACTGACCCGAGCACGACGAAGGCCCGGACCGTTCGGTCCGGGCCTTCGTCGTCAGGTCTGCTGATCAGCTGTCGGCGCTGATCTTCCCGCGACGGATGCGGAGCTGCTTCAGCGCGTCCTCGAGCAGGACGGCCGCCTCCTCGTCGGTGCGGCGCTCTTTCACGTACGCGAGGTGCGTCTTGTAGGGCTCGTTCTTCTGCACCGACGGCGGGTTCGCCTTGTCGCGACCGGCCGGGAGACCGCTCGACGGGGAGTCGATCGTGGCCGGGATCTCGTCCGCCGGCAGGTTCGCCGCGAAGTACCGGACCGTCTCGTTGCCGAGCGCGTCCCAGTAGGAGATCGCCACGCGCTCTGCGTGGTGCCCGTGGTCCTGCTCGCCCATCGGTCCCGCGCCGACGCGGGAGCCGCGGATCGCACTGCCGCCAGAAGCCATGTGTTCTCAGTTCCTTGTCGTCAAGCGCCGTTGAAGCGGGTGATGAGGCCGAGGACGACGATGCACGCGAACCACACCAGGCCGAGCACGACCGTGATGCGGTTGAGGTTCCGCTCCGCCACTCCCGATGCACCGAGGCTCGAGGTGACGCCGCCGCCGAACATGTCCGACAGCCCGCCTCCGCGACCCTTGTGCAGCAGGATCAGCAGCGTGAGCAGGATGCTCGTGATCGCCAGGACCACGAGCAGGACGGCCTGCAGGATCTGCATCCGGATCTCCTCCTGTCGTCGCAGCCGACTTTCAGCCGCGATGAGTATAACCGCCGGTTCCGCGATGGGCCGGGCGGCGGGGTGTCCCGCCTGTCGCGTCAGGTGCCGACGTGGTCCGGGAAGCGCGCGATGGCCGCGAACTCCGTCGGGTCGAGGCTCGCGCCGCCGACGAGCGCGCCGTCGACGTCCGGCTGCCGCAGGAAGCCCGCGATGTTGCCGCTCTTCACGGAGCCGCCGTAGAGGATCCGCGTCGCGGCCGCGTCGTCGGCCGACAGCGCCTCGGCGACGGCGGCGCGGATGGCCGCGCCGACCTCCTGCGCCGTCTCCGGCGTCGCGACCTTGCCGGTGCCGATCGCCCAGACCGGCTCGTACGCCACGACGACGGGTGTGCCGACCGGGACGCCAGCCAGTGCGGCCTTCGTCTGCGCGACCGGGACGGCGCTGGTGCCGTGCTCCTCGAGCTCCGCCTCCGTCTCGCCGACGCAGATCACGGGCACGAGCCCGTGCTTCACCGCGGCGAGCACCTTCGCGTTGACGACCTCGTCCGTCTCGCCGTGCAGCTGACGCCGCTCGGAGTGGCCGACGATCACGTAGGTGCAGCTGAGCGCCTTGAGGAACGCGCCGGAGATGTCGCCCGTGTAGGCGCCGGAGTCGTGCGGGGACAGGTCCTGCGCCCCGAACGCGAGCGTGAACCGCTCCGCGTCGATGAGCGTCTGCACGCTGCGCAGGTCGGTGAACGGCGGGAAGACCGCGACCTCGACGGACGTGCCGTCGAACTTCGCGTCCTTCAGCGTCCACGCCAGCTTCTGCACGAGGGCGATGCTCTGGAGATGATCCATGTTCATCTTCCAGTTGCCCGCGATCAGTGGTCGTCGCGCGTCGATCCTGGTCATGCGTCCGCCTCCCAGCCGAGCACCTCGAGGCCCGGCAGCCGCTTGCCCTCGAGGAACTCGAGGCTGGCCCCGCCGCCGGTCGAGATGTGCCCGAACCGGTCGTCCGCGAACCCGAGTGTCCGGACCGCCGCGGCCGAGTCACCGCCGCCCACGACGGACAGCCCCTCGACCTCGGTCAGCGCCTGCGCCACGCGCTTCGTGCCGTCCGCGAAGGCCGGGAACTCGAACACGCCCATCGGGCCGTTCCAGAACACGGTCCGCGACGCCGCGATCGCCGTCGCGAACGCCGCCGCCGTGTCCGGACCGATGTCGAGCCCGATGCCGTCGGCGCCGAAGGAGGACGACTCGATCGCGTCCGCCGGCACGGTCTCGTGGTCCGCGTCCGGCGCGAACGCCGCCGCGACGACCACGTCGGTCGGGACGAGCAGGGTCACCCCGAGCTCGTCCGCGCGCCGCAGGTACTCCTGCACGGTCGGGATCTGGTCCTGCTCGAGCAGGCTCTTCCCGACCGCGTGGCCCTGCGCGGCGAGGAACGTGAAGAGCATGCCGCCGCCGATGAGGAGCGAGTCCACGCGGGGCAGCAGGTGGTCGATGACGCCGAGCTTGTCGCTGACCTTCGAGCCGCCGAGGACGACCGCATAGGGCTTCTCCGGGCGCTCCGTCAGGCGCTCGAGCACGGAGAGCTCGTTCGCGATGAGGAGGCCGGCCGCGCTCGGCAGCACCTGCGCGAGCTCGAAGACGCTCGCCTGCTTGCGATGCACGACGCCGAAGCCGTCGGACACGAACGCCGAGCCGTGCTGCGCGAGCGCCTCCGCGAAGGCGCGCCGCTCCCCCGCGTCCTTGCTCGTCTCACGCGGGTCGAATCGGAGGTTCTCCAGCACGGTCACCGCGCCGGTGCCGGGCGCCGCGTCCGCGGGGCTGCCGGGGACGAAGGTCGCCTCGCGATCGAGCAGCTCGCCGAGGCGCTGCGCCACCGGCGCGAGGCTGTACTTCGGGTTCGGCTCGCCGTCCGGGCGGCCGAGGTGGGAGATCACCGTCACCGAGGCGCTCGCGTCGAGCAGGCGGGTGAGGGTCGGGAGGCTCGCGCGCACGCGGCCGTCGTCCGTGATCGCGCCGTCCTTCAGGGGGACGTTGAGATCGCAGCGGACGACGACCCGCGTGCCGGCGAGGTCCCCGAAGGAATCGAGGGTGCGCAGCGACATGGGGCCCAGAGGAATCCGGTTACAGCCGGGCGGCCACGTAGTCGGTCAGGTCGACGAGGCGGCTGGAGTAGCCCCACTCGTTGTCGTACCAGCTCGAGAGCTTGACCTGGTTGCCGATCACCCGGGTGAGCTCCGCGTCGAAGAGCGACGAGTGCGGGTCGCCGACGACGTCCGCGGACACGATCGGGTCCTCGACGTACTTGAGGACGCCCTTGAGCGGGCCCTCGGCGGCCTCCTTGTAGACGGCCTTGATCTCGTCGACGGTCGCGGACTTCGTCGCGGTGACGGTGAGGTCCGTGATCGAACCGACGGGCACCGGCACGCGGAGGGCGAAGCCGTCGAGCTTGCCCTTCAGCTCCGGCAGCACGAGGCCGATGGCCTTCGCGGCGCCGGTCGAGGTGGGGATGATCGAGAGCGCGGCGGCGCGGGCGCGACGGAGGTCGCTGTGCGGGCCGTCCTGCAGGTTCTGGTCGGCGGTGTACGCGTGCACCGTCGTCATCAGGCCGTTCTCGATGCCGAAGGCGTCGTTGAAGACCTTGGCGAGCGGCGCGAGGCAATTCGTGGTGCACGACGCGTTCGACAGGATGTGCATCGTGTCGGGGTCGTAGGTGCCCTCGTTGACGCCCATGACGAAGGTGCCGTCCTCACCCGACGCGGGGGCGGAGATGATGACCTTCTTGGCGCCGGCCTGGATGTGCTTGCGGGCGTCGTCCGCCTTCGTGAAGCGGCCGGTCGACTCGATGACGATGTCGACGCCGAGGTCGCCCCAGCCGAGCTGGGCCGGGTCGCGCTGCTCGAGGACCTGGACCGGCTTGCCGTCGACGACGATGCGGTCGCCGTCGAGCTCGACGGACTCCTTGAGGATGCCCGCGGTCGAGTCGTACTTGAGCAGGTGCGCGAGGGCCTTGTTGTCGGTCAGGTCGTTGACCGCGACGATCTCGATGTCGCTGCCCTTGGCCAGCGCGGCCCTGAAGTAGTTGCGACCGATCCGGCCGAAGCCGTTGATGCCGACGCGAGTCGTCACTGTTCCTCCGTGATCAGGCACGCCCGAAGGGCGCGCGAGGGGGTGCGGGGGCCCGCCGCCAGGTCGGCGGCGGGCGCCGCGCTCACGGTACCAGGAGGCCCGAGGTCTGCTTCTGGGCCGTGGTGAAGCGCTGCTCCACGTTCGCCCAGTTCACGATGTTCCAGAACGCCTTCACGTAGTCGGCGCGCACGTTCGCGTAGTCGAGGTAGTAGGCGTGCTCCCACACGTCGAGCAGGAGCAGGGGCACCGTGCCCACCGGGAAGTCCTGCTGCTGGTCGTGGAACTGCACGATGATCGGCCGCTGCCCGATCGAGTCGTAGACGAGCGCCGCCCAGCCGGAGCCCTGCACGCCCATCGCAGCGGCGGTGAAGTGCGCCTGGAACTTCTCGAACCCGCCGAACAGGTCGTCGATCGCGGACGCGATCTCGCCGGTCGGCCGGTCGCCGCCGTCCGGCGACATGTTCGTCCAGAAGACGGAGTGGTTGACGTGGCCCGCGAGGTTGAACGCGAGGTCCTTCGTCAGCTTGTTGACGTTCGCGAGGTTCCCGCTCTCGCGCGCCTCGGCCAGCTGGTCCAGCGCCGTGTTCGCGCCGGTCACGTACGCCTGGTGGTGCTTGCCGTGGTGCAGCTCCATGATCCGGGCGCTGATGCTCGGTTCGAGGGCCGCGTAGTCGTACGGCAGCTCGGGCAGGGTGTAGACGGGCATGATGCCTCCTCCTTGACGTTCGCTCAGGAGCCTATGACCGGCGGTCGCAGGCCCGCTGGGACTTCCACGAGGAGGAACCGGAGGCGGCCCGGAGCATTCCCGGACGCTCGGGAGGACGTCAGTCCGCGATCTCCGCGGGGACGGCTGCCTCGGTGTTCGGGATGCCCTCCTCGGCGGCGCGCTTGTCGGCGAGCGCGAGCAGGCGGCGGATGCGGCCGGCGACGGCGTCCTTCGTCATGGGCGGGTCGGCGTGGTGCCCGAGCTCGTCGAGGCTCGCGTCGCGGTGGTCGAGCCGCAGCTGACCGGCGTAGCGGAGGTGCTCCGGGATGGTCGGGCCGAGGATCTCGAGCGCGCGCTCCACCCGGGCGCAGGCGGCGACCGCGGCCTGCGCGCTGCGGCGGAGGTTCGCGTCATCGAAGTTGACGAGGCGGTTGGTGTTCGCCCGCACCTCGCGGCGCTGGCGGAGCTCCTCCCAGTTCCGCACGCTGCGACGGGCGCCCATGTGGCCGAGCATCTCGCTGATCGCCTCGCCGTCGCGGATCACGACGCGGTGCACGCCGCGGACCTCCCGCGCCTTGGCCTGCACCTGCAGGCGGCCGGCGGCCCCGACGAGCGCCATCGCGGTCTCGTTGCCCGGGCAGGTCACCTCGAGCGCGGCGGAGCGACCCGGATCGGTGAGCGAGCCGTGCGCGAGGAAGGCCCCGCGCCACACGGCCTCGATCTCGTCCGGCGAGCCGGTCGTGAGCCGGTTCGGCAGACCCCGGATCGGCCGACGCCGCGCGTCGAGCAGGCCCGTCTGCCGGGCGAGCGTCTCACCGCCGTCCACGACCCGCACGAGGTAGTGGTTGTTGCGCCGCACCCCGGACGCCGAGAGGACGGTCATCTCGCTGCGGACGCCGTAGAGCTCGCTCAGGTCGCGCCGAACCCGGCGTGCGAGCTGCGGGGTGTCGAGCTCCGACTCCACCGCGATCCGCCCCGAGATGAGGTGGAGTCCGCCGGAGAACCGGAGGATCGTCGCCAGTTCCGCTGCCCGGACGGACGTCTTCCCGACGTCGACCTGGGTCAGCTCGTCCTTCACCTCAGCGGTCAGTGCCAATGCTCGCGACTCCCCGTCTCTCCCCCGGCGTCACCCCAGCTGCGCTGCTGCTTCCCTGCCCGGCGCCGGATGGGTGACGGCGTTCGGACCAGTGTCGCACCCGTTGCGCCTCGGCGCCTATTCAGCGGACGCTCAGCGGAATCTGCTGCTGGAAGGGCCTCACTCGCGACCGAGGTCGCGGTGCTTCACGTTCACGACGACGCCCGGCTGAGCGCCGATCAGCCCCGCGATGCGCTCGACGACGGCCACGGAGCGGTGCTTCCCGCCGGTGCAGCCGATCGCGATCGTGGCGTGGCTCTTGTTCTCCCGCTGGTAGCCGGCCAGGACCGGACGGAGCGCCTCCGCGTACCGCTCGACGAACTCGAGCGCGCCCGGCTGCCGCAGGACGTAGTCCCGCACGTCCGCGTCCTTGCCCGTATGCGCACGCAGCTCCGGCACCCAGAACGGGTTCGGGAGGAAGCGGGCGTCGGCGACCATGTCGGCGTCCGTCGGGACGCCGTACTTGAACCCGAAGCTCGTGATGGTCACCCGCACGCCCGGGGCGTCGTCGTCCGCGAACAGCTCGTTGATCGCGTTCGCGAGCTGATGGATGTTCAGCTCGGAGGTGTCGATGATGATGTCGCTCTGCTCGCGCACGGCGGCGGTCATCGCGCGCTCCGCGGTGATGCCGTCGAGGATCGTGCCGCTGCCCTGCAGCGGGTGCGGACGGCGGACCGCCTCGAACCGGCGCACGAGCGCGGCGTCGTTCGCCTCGAGGAACAGCAGGCGGACCTGCGGCCCGTCGACCGCGCCGGCGTCCTTCAGCTCCGAGAGGAGCTGGCCGCCGCGCACGTCGACGACGACCGCGATGCGGGCCAGCCGGTCGTCCGAGTGCCCGGCGAGGTCGAGCAGCGGTCGCAGCATCTGCGGCGGGAGGTTGTCGACGACGTACCAGCCGAGGTCCTCGAGGGCGTTGCTCACCGTCGATCGACCGGCACCGGCCATGCCGGTGACGACGAGCACGGAGCGGGCCGTGGGTTCGGCGGCCGGCGCGGGTGCCTCGGACGTGGCGTCCGTCATGACGAGGGGTTCCTCCGTGCGTTCGAGCGGCGTTCGAGCACCAGCCTATCCGGCGGCCCGGCCGGGGAGCGCCGCGGTCACCGACTCCGCCGGGGCGTCCTCCGCCTCCTGCGTACCAGGATCCTGCTCCCCCTCGTGCAGCCGCTCGACGACCGCGGCCGCGAGCACCGGCCCGAATCCCGGCACGTCCGCCACGTCCTCCGCGGTCGCCGCGCGCAGGCGGGCGACCGAGCCGAAGTGACGGAGCAGCTGCTTCACCCGCGCCTCCCCCAGTCCCGGAACGGTTGCCAGCTGGGAGCCGATGTCCCGCTTGCGCCGCGTGCGCTGGTGGGTGATGGCGAACCGGTGGGCCTCGTCGCGCAGGCGCTGCACGAGGAAGAGCGCGTCGCTGTTGCGCGGGAGGATCACCGGGAAGTCGCTGTCGGGCTGCCAGAGCTCCTCGAGCCGCTTCGCGATGCCGGCGAGCGCCACGCCGGTGACCCCGGCGTCGTCGAGCGCGCGCTTGGCCGCCGCGACCTGCGGCTGCCCGCCGTCGACGAGCAGCAGGTTCGGCCGGTACGCGAACCGTGTCGCGCCCTGCTCCGACGGCGCGGGCTCCTCGTCGTCGAGGTGCGCGACCCGGCGACTCAGCACCTGGTAGATCGAGTCCGTGTCGTCCGTCGTCGACGCGACGTTGAACCGCCGGTACTGGTCCTTGCGCGGCAGACCGTCCTCGAAGACCACCATCGACGCGACGACGTTCGTGCCGGACAGGTGCGAGACGTCGAAGCACTCGATGCGCAGCGGCGCCTCGTCGAGTCCGAGCGCCTCCTGCAGGTCCGAGATCGCCTGCGACCGCGCGGTGAAGTCCGCGCTGCGCCGCGTCTTGTAGAGCATCAGCGCCTGGGCGGCGTTCCGCGCGGCGGTCTCGGCGAGCTGTGCCTTCTCGCCGCGCTCGGCGACGTGGATGCGCGTGCGGCCGCTCCCCCGCAGGCCCTCGTTCTCCCGGCCGACCGCGCGGCGCTGGGACAGCCAGGTGGCGAGCTCGTCCGCGTCGTCGGGTAGCTCGGGCACGAGCACCTCGCGCGGCGGGTACACGTCCTCGTCGTAGGCGTTCCGGAGCACGGTCTCGACCAGCTCGCCGAGCGGGAGGTCGAGCTCCTTGTCGACGACCCAGCTGCGGGTGCCCCGGATGCGGCCGCCCCGCACGATGAACTGCTGCACCGCCGCGGCGAGCTCGTCGTCGGCGATGCCGAAGACGTCCGTGTCGACGTCGTCGCGCAGCACCACCGCCGTCTTCGACAGCGCCGCGTCCATCGCGCCGATGGCGTCGCGGAGCCGGGCCGCCTCCTCGAAGTTCAGCGCGGCCGAGGCCTCCTGCATGCGCCGGGTCAGGTCGCCGCGGAAGCGCTGGTCCCCGCCGCCCATGAAGGACGCGAGGTCGCCGGCGAGGTCGCGGTGCGCCTCCTTCGGGATGCGCCCGACGCACGGCGCCGCGCACTTGCCGATGTCGCCGAGCAGGCACGGCCGGCCGGTCTGCTCGGCGCGCTTGTACGTCGTCTCGGAGCAGCTGCGCACCGGGAAGACCTTGAGCATCAGGTCGAGCGTCTCCCGGATCGCCCACACCTTCGTGTACGGCCCGAAGTACCTCGCACCCTTCAGCTTCCGGTTCCGCGTGATGAGCACGCGGGGCACCTCGTCGCCCATCGTGATCGCGAGGTACGGGTAGGACTTGTCGTCGCGGAACTGGACGTTGAACGGCGGCGAGAACTCCTTGATCCAGCTGTACTCGAGCTGCAGCGCCTCGAACTCCGTGCCGACGACGGTCCACTCGACGCTCGCCGCCGTGAGGACCATCCGCCGCGTGCGGTCGTGCAGGGCGCGGAGCGGCTGGAAGTAGTTCGAGAGCCGGGCGCGGAGGTTCTTCGCCTTGCCGACGTAGAGCACGCGGCCGCGCGGGTCGCGGAAGCGGTACACGCCCGGCGAGACGGGGATCTCCCCCGTCCTCGGCCGCCAGGAGACGGTCTCGGCCATCAGGCCCGCGTCCCGGTCAAGCGCTGACGGCCAGCGCCGGCTGCGGCAGCAGCTCGGCGAGGAAGCGACCGGTGTGACTGGCCGGGGTCTCCGCGACGCGCTCGGGGGTCCCTTCGACGATCACGGTGCCTCCGCCGGCGCCGCCCTCCGGGCCCATGTCGACGATCCAGTCCGCCGACTTGATCACGTCGAGGTTGTGCTCGATCACGACCACGGTGTTCCCCTTGTCGACGAGGCCGTTCAGCACCTGCAGCAGCTTGTGCACGTCCTCGAAGTGGAGACCGGTCGTCGGCTCGTCGAGCACGTAGACGCTGCGCCCGTTGGTGCGGCGCTGCAGCTCGGTCGCGAGCTTCACGCGCTGCGCCTCTCCGCCGGAGAGCGTCGTCGCGCTCTGCCCGAGCCGGACGTAGCCGAGGCCCACGTCGACCAGCGTCTTCAGGAACCGGTGGATCGCGGTGATCGGCTCGAAGAACTCGGCCGCCTCGGCGATCGGCATGTCGAGCACCTCGGCGATGTTCTTGCCCTTGTAGTGCACCTGGAGGGTGTCCCGGTTGTAGCGGGCGCCGTGGCAGACCTCGCACTGCACGTACACGTCGGGCAGGAAGTTCATCTCGATCTTGATCGTGCCGTCGCCCTGGCAGTGCTCGCAGCGGCCGCCCTTGACGTTGAAGCTGAACCGGCCGGGCAGGTAGCCGCGCGCCTTCGCCTCCACCGTCTCGCTGAACAGCGTGCGGATGCGGTCGAAGACGCCGGTGTAGGTCGCCGGGTTGGACCGGGGCGTGCGGCCGATCGGCGCCTGGTCCACGTGCACGACCTTGTCGAGGTCCTCGGTGCCGGTCACCCGCTTGTGCCTGCCCGGCACCTTGCGCGCCCCGTTCAACCGGTTGGCGAGCACGCGGTACAGGATGTCGTTGACGAGCGAGCTCTTGCCCGAGCCGCTGACGCCGGTGACGGCCGTCATGACGCCGAGCGGGAAGTCGACCGTGACGTCCTTGAGGTTGTTCGCGGACGCGCCGACGACCTGGATGCGCCGCCGCCGGTCGACGGGCCGGCGCTCCTGCGGGACCTCGATCGACCGCCGCCCCGCGAGGTAGTCGCCGGTGATGGACGCCCGCTCCTCGAGCAGCGCCTCGTAGCCGCCGGAGTGCACGACCGATCCGCCGTTGACACCGGCGCCCGGCCCGATGTCGACGATCCAGTCCGCGGTGCGGATCGTGTCCTCGTCGTGCTCGACGACGATCAGGGTGTTGCCCAGGTCGCGCAGCTTCACGAGCGTGTCGATGAGCCGCCGGTTGTCCCGCTGGTGCAGGCCGATCGAGGGCTCGTCGAGCACGTAGAGCACGCCGGTGAGCCCAGAGCCGATCTGCGTCGCCAGTCGGATGCGCTGGGCCTCGCCGCCGGAGAGGGTGCCCGCGCCACGGGACAGGCTGAGGTAGGTGAGGCCGACCTCGAGCAAGAACTCGAGCCGCGCCTTGATCTCGCGCAGCACCTGGGCGGCGATGCGGGCCTCGCGGTCCGACAGCACGACCGTGTCCATGAACACCGCGGCGTCGGCGATGGACAGCTCGGCGACGTCGGCGATGCTGCGCCCGTCGACGAGGACCGCGAGCACCTCCGGCTTCAGCCGCTTGCCGTGGCAGACCGCGCACGGGACCTCGCGGAGGTACTCGGCCCACCGCGACCGCTGCACGTCGGTCTCCGCCTGCAGCCAGTTGCGCTCGAGGTACGGGATCACGCCCTCGAAGCCCTGCGTGTAGGACATCTCGCGCCCGTAGCGGTTCTTCCACTTGACGCGGACCTCGAAGTTGTTGCCGTTCAGGACGGCGTCGCGCACGTCGTCCGGCAGCGCCTCCCACGGGCTGTCCAGCGAGAAGCCGAGGTCGCGCGCCAGGCCGCCGAGCATCCGCTCGTAGTAGTTGTAGAGCTGCTTGCCCTGGTTGCTCCACGGCACGATCACGCCCTCGCGGATCGACAGCGCGGGGTCGCCGAGCAGCAGGTCCGCGTCGACGGCCATCCGCGTGCCGAGGCCGGAGCACTCCGGGCACGCGCCGAACGGGGCGTTGAACGAGAACGTCCGCGGCTCGATCTCGGTGAGCTGGATCGGGTGGTTGTTCGGGCAGGACAGCTTCTCGGAGAACGTCTGCCACGCCGCGTCGCCCTCGAGGTCGACGTAGTTCACCTGCACGAGGCCGTCGGTGAGGCCGAGCGCGGTCTCGAGCGAGTCCGTGAGCCGGGTCAGGCCGTCGGGGCTCGCGACGAGGCGGTCGACGACGACCGCGATGTCGTGCTTGTACGACTTCTTCAGCGGCCTCGCGTCGGCGAGCTGCACGGTCTCGCCGTCGACGACGGCGCGGCTGTACCCCTTCGCCTGCAGCTCCTTGAAGAGGTCGACGAACTCGCCCTTCTTCTGCTGCACGACGGGGCTGACGACCTGGAACCGCGTGCCCTCCTCGAGCTCCATCAGGCGGTCGGCGATCTGCTGCACCGTCTGGCTCTCGATCCGCTCGTGGCAGATCGGGCAGTGGGGCACGCCGATGCGCGCCCAGAGCAGGCGCATGTAGTCCCAGACCTCGGTGATCGTGCCGACGGTCGAGCGCGGGTTGCGGTTCGTCGACTTCTGGTCGATCGACACCGCCGGCGAGAGGCCCTCGATGAAGTCGACGTCGGGGCGGTCGACCTGCCCGAGGAACTGGCGCGCGTAGGCGGACAGCGATTCGACGTAGCGGCGCTGCCCCTCCGCGAAGATCGTGTCGAACGCCAGCGAGGATTTCCCGCTGCCGGACAGGCCCGTGAACACCACGAGCGAGTCCCTCGGGATCTCCACGTCGACGTCGCGGAGGTTGTGGACGCGGGCCCCCTTGACACTGAGCTTGGCGTTGCCAGCGACTCTCGAGATCGGCACCGCAGAAGCTTACGAACCCCCTCGGACATCCCCGTGCGCGTTCGCCGAGCGCGCGCTCAGGTGCCGGTCGCCCCCGCGGCGACGAGCGCCGCGCGCAGCCGGTCGCGCTCGGCGACGAGCTCGCCGCAGACCGCGACGAACCGCTCCGCCGACCGGTCGGGCCAGTACGGCGAGAGGTAGTAGGCGACGAGCTCCTCGAGCACCGCGCGGCCGCCCTCGTCCGCGAGCTCGGCGGCGAGGACCGCCGGCGCGTCCGCGGCCTCGTCGGGCACGAGCCGGCGCACGCGGGCGAGCATGCCGGAGTCGGCGCTCACCGAGGCGCCGCCGGCCGGCGCGGTCACGACGAGCGGACGCAGCGACGGCATCCACGCGGTGGCGACCGCGGAGACGTCGCAGACCAGCACGTCGGCGCGGGCGAAGCTCGCCTCGAGGGGCTCGTCGGTCGCCGCGAGGACCCGGTGGTCCTGGCCGGCCTGCTCCACGGCGGTGCGGATCGCCGCGTTCGCGCCCGCGTAGTCGCCGGAGGTGACGCCGGTGAGCGGGTGCGGCCGGTACAGCACGCGGTAGCGGCCGTCCGCGAGCAGCGCCTCCACGAGCCGCGGGCCGTGCGTGAGGACGGAGCTGTAGGCGACGGAGGGCTGCGCGCCCTCCCACGTCGGCGCGTAGAGGACCGTCGTCCGGCCGCCCGGGGACGGTGCCGCCTGCGGCGGGGCGGAGAGCGTGGTCGGCTGCCCGACGACGATGCAGCGGCGCTCGGCGTCGAAGCGCATCAGGCGGGCGACGATCCGGTCGACGGCGGCCTGCCCCGGCGCGAGCACGGCGTCGTAGGCCTTCAGCTGGTTCGACGCCGAGACGCCCTTGTCGCTGTCCCCGTGCCCGATGTAGGCGTGGAGCAGCGAGGCGAACCGCAGGCACTCGAAGTTCGCCGAGGCGTGGCCGACGTAGAGCGCGAGCGCGACGTCGCTGCGGCCGATGACGCCGTCGAGCGCGCCGTAGCGCGCGAAGGTCACCACCTGCACCGTCGTGCGCTCGCGGATCGCCTCCGCGACCCGGGAGTCCTGGCAGACGACGGCCACGCCGAGGGCGGCGTCGACCGCCTCGAGCGTCGGCAGCCACGGCAGCAGCTGGTACAGCTGGTCGGGCGGACCGGGGAAGAAGACGATGACGCGGGCGTCGAGCCGCCGGTCGGCGTAGGCGGCGTCGTCGCCGAGGCGGTCGATCATCGACTGCGGGAAGAACCGCGATCGGCGCACCGCCAGGATCGCCCGGCTCTGGGCGCGGCGCCGCAGGCCGTGGAGGGTCGGTCGCATCGGGCCGAGTGTATCGACGGGCGGGCGTTGCCCGCCGTCCCGCTGCCTAAGCTTGCGGGGATGGCTGGAGCACCCGACCGCGACGAGGTGGACGGCGACGCCTGGACCGTCGTGCAGGACGTGATCGGGCCGCTGGACGGCGGCGTCGACGGCGATGCGCTCTATGCGACCGGTGCCCGCTTCGGCGCGCCCGTCCCCACGGGGTCCGGCGTGCGCGCCCGCCTGCTCGTCCCCGCCGGCGGCACCGCGTCCTTCGGCGCGTACTTCAACGCCTTCCCGGCCGCGGTGTGGCGGAGCGCCACCGCCGCCACCGCCGTGCGCCTCCGGCTCCGGCTGAGCGGGCCGGCCGCGGTGACGCTCCTGCGCTCGGACGCGCGGGGCGCGACGGCGCTCCGCGAGGAGCACGCGGTCGGCGACGACGGGCTGCTCGCGGTGACGACGCCGCTCGGCGGCGCGACGGGCGGGTTCGTGTGGTTCGAGATCGCGGCCGCCGAGGAGGTCGAGGTCCTCGAGGGCTCGTGGGCCGTCGATGCCGTGCCGCTGCGCGGCGGCCGCGCGGTGCTCGGCATGCCGACGATGGACCGCGGCCCCTTCGTCGCCGCGAACCTCCGGCGGCTCGCCTCCGCCCCCGAGCTCCTCCGCCGCGTCCGGCGGATCGTGGTCGTCGACCAGGGCGGCTCCCCCGTCGCCGACGACCCGGCGGTCGCCGCGGCCGCAGACGACCTCGGTGACGTCGTTCGCCTCCTCCGGCAGGCGAACCTCGGGGGCTCCGGCGGGTACTCGCGGATCCTGCAGGAGGCGCTCGCCGAGCAGGGCGCCGACGTCGCGGTGTTCCTCGACGACGACATCCAGATCGAGCCCGCGTCGCTGCTGCGGTCCATCGCTTTCGGGCGGCTCACGGGCCGGCCGACGATCGTCGGCGGGCAGATGCTCGACCTCGGCGAGCCCGGCACGGTCCAGGCCGCGGCGGAGCGGGTGGTGCGGAGCACCTTCTGGTGGGCCGCCGCCGACGAGCGCACCTCGACCCACGACCACGTCGCGACCCCGCTGCCGTCCGCACCGTGGGTGCACGAGCGCCGCGACGCCGACTACAACGGCTGGTGGATGTGCCAGTTCCCGCTCGAGACCGTGCGGCGGATCGGCCTCGTGCTGCCGCTGTTCCTGAAGTGGGACGACGCCGAGTACAGCCTCCGCGCCGCGGGGATCGGCGTGCCGACCGTGAGCCTCCCCGGCGCGGCGGTGTGGCACGTGGCGTTCCGGACGAAGGACGACTCGATCGAGTGGCAGGCGTTCTTCCACGCCCGCAACCGCGTCGTCGTGGCGATGCTGCACGGCGGCCGGGCGGCGGCGGTCGCCGGGTACAGCCTCGCGCTCGACGTGAAGCAGCTGCTGGCGAAGCAGTACCCGGCCGCGCGGCTGCGGCACGCGGGCATCCGCGCCGCGCTCGACGGACCGGACGCGCTGGAGCGGCGGGACGACCTGGCCCGCGCCCGGGCGATCGCGGCGGCCGAGCCGGCTCTGCCGCGCCTCCCCCGCGAGGCGTGCGACGGCGTCCGCGCGGTGCGCCCTCGGCTCCGGGCGCCGAGTGGCGCCGACCTGGGGACGTGGGCCGCTCGGACCGCACTGCAGCAGCTGCTCCGCGGAGCGTCGGGCCCGATCGTGCGCGTGCCCCGCGCGGACTGGTGGGTGCTCGCCCGCTTCGGGCGTGTGCTCGCGCCGACCGCGGACGGCGAGGCACTGCTGCGCTTCGACACGGATCGGCGCGCGCTGGCCGCCGGTCTGCTCGAGTCCTTCGCGCTGCACCTCCGGCTGGTGCTGCAGTGGGACCGGACCGCCGCCGCCTACCGGCGCGCGGCGGTCGACCTCGCGTCGCCGGAGGCCTGGCGCCGCCGCTTCACCGCCTGAGCGCCCACGGGCCGGCCGATCGCGGTGGTCACACCAGGTGGCCCGCCTTCGACATCTGGCGGAGCTCGCCCTTCAGCTCGGAGAGCTCGTCGCGGAGGCGGCCGGCGAGCTCGAACTTCAGCTCGCTCGCGGCCTGGAGCATCTGCGTGTTGAGGTCGGCGATGATCGCCTCCAGCTCCGCCGCGCCGTTGGCGGCGAGGCCCTCGCGGCGGAGGTTCGGCACCGGCGTCTTTTTGCCGCCCTTGCTGTTCGACAGCATCTGGGCGGTGTCCGCCGCCTCGCGGGCGAGCTGGTCCGTGATGTCCGCGATCTTCTTCCGGAGCGGCTGCGGGTCGATCCCGTGGTCGAGGTTGTACTGGACCTGCTTCTCGCGGCGGCGGTTCGTCTCGTCGATCGCGCGGGCCATCGAGTCGGTGATCGTGTCCGCGTACATGTGGACCTCGCCCGACACGTTGCGGGCGGCGCGGCCGATCGTCTGGATCAGTGACGTCGACGAGCGGAGGAAGCCCTCCTTGTCGGCGTCGAGGATCGCGACGAGCGACACCTCCGGCAGGTCGAGGCCCTCGCGCAGCAGGTTGATGCCGATCAGCACGTCGTAGACGCCCTGGCGCAGCTCGGTCAGCAGCTCGACGCGGCGGAGGGTGTCGACGTCCGCGTGCAGGTAGCGGACGCGGACGCCGGCCTCGCCGAGGAAGTCCGTGAGGTCCTCCGCGCTCTTCTTCGTCAGCGTGGTGACGAGCACGCGCTCGTTCTTCTCCGCGCGCTTGCGGATCTCCTCGAGCAGGTCGTCGACGCGCCCCTTCGAGGGCTTGATGACGATCTCCGGGTCGACGAGGCCGGTCGGGCGGATGATCTGCTCCACGACGCCGTCGGCCATGCCGAGCTCGTAGCGGCCCGGGGTCGCGGAGAGGTACACGGTCTGGCCGACCCGGTCGGAGAACTCCTCCCACGTCAGCGGCCGGTTGTCGAGCGCGGACGGCAGGCGGAAGCCGTGCTCCACGAGCACGCGCTTGCGGGACGCGTCGCCCTCGTACATCGCGCCGATCTGCGGGACGGTCACGTGCGACTCGTCGATGACGGTCAGGAAGTCGTCCGGGAAGTAGTCGAGCAGGCAGTGCGGCGCCTCGCCGGGCTGGCGGCCGTCGATGTGGCGCGAGTAGTTCTCGATCCCGTTGCAGAACCCGATCTGCTCCATCATCTCGAGGTCGAAGCCGGTGCGCATGCGGAGGCGCTGCTCCTCGAGCAGCTTGCTCTCGCGCTTCAGCACGCCGAGCCGGTCGTCGAGCTCCTCGCGGATCGTCCCCATGGCGCGCTGCATCGTCGCCGGGCTCGCGGCGTAGTGCGTCGCGGGGAAGATCGAGACCGCGTCGAGCTTCGCCAGCACCTCGCCGGTGAGGGGGTGGAGGGAGTACAGCGCCTCGACCTCGTCCCCGAACATCTCGACGCGGACCGCGTGCTCCTCGTACACCGGGATGATCTCGATCGTGTCGCCGCGCACGCGGAACCGACCGCGGGAGAAGTCGAAGTCGTTCCGCTGGTACTGCATGCCGATGAAGCCGCGGATGAGCGCGTCGCGGCTGATCCGCTGGCCCACCTGCAGCGCGACCATCGCCTCCAGGTACTCCTCCGCCGCGCCGAGGCCGTAGATGCAGGACACGGTCGACACGACGACGACGTCACGGCGGCTGAGCAGCGAGTTCGTGGTCGAGTGCCGGAGGCGCTCGACCTCCGCGTTGATCGACGAGTCCTTCTCGATGAAGGTGTCCGTCTGCGGGACGTACGCCTCGGGCTGGTAGTAGTCGTAGTACGAGACGAAGTACTCGACCGCGTTGTTCGGGAGCAGCTCGCGGAACTCGTTCGCGAGCTGCGCGGCGAGGGTCTTGTTGTGCGCGAGGACCAGCGTCGGGCGCTGCACCTGCTCGATGAGCCACGCGGTGGTCGCGGACTTGCCGGTGCCCGTCGCGCCGAGCAGCACGATGTCCGGCTCACCGGCCTTGACCCGGCGCGCGAGGTCGGCGATGGCCGTGGGCTGGTCGCCGCTCGGGGTGTACTCGCTGATCACCTCGAAGGGGCGGACGGCACGCGTGGGTCGCATGCCATAACGCTACGTCCGGGGTCCGACAGCGCGGCGCGCTTACGCTGCAGGCGTGCAGACGGGGAGGACGCCGCCCCGCCCGGGTCGCGAGGGCGCCGGTCCCGTCGCCGCCGTGGCGTTCAGCGCCTCCTCCGTCCAGGCCGGCGCCGCGTTCGGCGCGACCCTCTTCCCGCTGATCGGCCCGTTCGGCGTGACGGGCATGCGCCAGCTCGTGTCCGCGGTCGCGCTGCTGGCGATCGCCCGGCCGCCGCTGCTGCGACTGGGGCTCCGGCGGCTGCTGCCCGCCGTGCTGCTCGGGGTCGTGCTCGTCGGGATGAACTTCACGCTCTACTCGGCCGTGCAGCGCATCGGCCTCGGGCTCGGCGTCACCGTCGAGTTCCTCGGTCCCCTCGGGGTCGCGCTGCTCGGCGCCCGCGGCGGCGGGGCGCGGGCGGCCGCCGCGCGGGCCGGGTGCGGTGCGCTCGCGCTGATCGGCGTCGTGCTCATCACCGATCCGCTGACGGGCGCGCGGGTGGACGTGATCGGACTCGCGTTCGGCGCCGCCGCCGCGATCCTCTGGGCGGCCTACATCCTGCTCAGCGAGCGGGCGGGCGCCCTGCCCGGCGTCACCGGCACGGCCGTCGCCGGGCTCACGGGCACCGTGCTGACCCTGCCGGTGCTCGTGCTCCTCCTGCTCGCGGTGCCGCGGGAGGCCCTGCCGCACGTCCTGCTGATCGGCGCGATCACCGGGGTGCTGTCGAGCGCCCTGCCGTACTCGATCGACCTGATCGTGCTCCGGCGGATGCCGCGATCGCTGTTCGGGATGCTGCAGAGCCTGCACCCCGTCGCCGCAGCCGTGTTCGGCCTGGTCGTCCTGCACCAGCTGCTCGGCCCGGTCCAGGTCGGCGGGATCGCCGCGGTCTGCGCCGCGAACGTGCTGGCGGTGCTCGTCGCCCGCCGCGCGCGCTGAGCGCTCAGGGGCGCAGGCGGGACCAGAGGGCGTCGGTCTGCGCCAGCGTCCGCTCGAGCGAGCCGCTCGTGTCGACGAGGTCCGTGGCGAGGGCGCGGCGGTCCTCGTCGGAGAGCTGCGCGGCGACGCGCGCGCGGGCGTCCTCCTCCGTCATGCCCCGCAGCCCGACCAGCCGCTCGATCCGCACGTCGGCCGGCGCGTCCGCGACCACGATGCGGTCGAACTCGCCCACGCCGCGGGCGTCGATGAGCGGCACGTCGTAGACGACGACCGCGCCCCGGTCCCGCTTGAAGGCGGCGTCGAAGGCGGCGTGCGAGCGGTGCAGGACGGCCGGGTGGACGATGCCGTTCAGGACGTGGCGGCGCTGCGGGTCGCTGAAGACGATCCGGCCGAGCGCCGCCCGGTCGAGGGAGCCGTCCTCGCGGAGGACCGCGTCGCCGAAGGCGTCCTGGATCGCCCGGAGCGCAGGCTCGCCCGGTTCCACGACCTCCCTGGCCAGGGCGTCCGCGTCGACGACGGCGGCGCCGAGCTCGGCGAGGCGGGCGGCGATCGTGGACTTGCCGGACGCGATGCCGCCGGTGAGCGCGATCAGGGGCACGGTTCGAGCGTAGGGGTCCGGCCTCGTCGACGGCGACCGTGGGCGAGGCCGAGCACCCGGACGCCCCATCCTGCGGGACCCGCGCGACAGGCCGGGCCTTCCGCGTGGGATGCTTTCTACGGCTCGTAGTCGCTCGTGACCGCACGCGTGCGAGAGCAGTCCTCGGGAGGTCGCATGGAGTCGCTCGGTGAGCTCGAGCGCACGGCGCTGGAGCAGCTCTGGGACGCCGCCGCGCCGCTGACCCCGGGCGAGCTGCGCGACCGGCTCGCGACCGGCGATCAGCGCGGCCTCGCGCTGACGACGGTGATGACCGTGCTCAGCCGGCTCGAGAAGAAGGGCTTCGTCGCCCGCGACCGCACCGTCCGGCCGGCGACGTACGCCCCGGTCTCCGCCCGCGAGGAGTACGTCGCCGAGCTGATGCACGACGCGCTCGGCGCCGCGGGCGACCGCACCGAGGCGTTGGCCCGCTTCGTCGGCCGCGCCAGCGCCGACGAGACCGCGGCGCTGCGGCGCCTCCTCGGACTCGGTTGACCCGAACCCGCCGATGATCCTCGCGGCGTCGCTGCTCGCCGTCCTGGCGGTGCTGCTCGCCTGGCCGGTGCCGCTCGCGGTCGCGCGGAGCACCTGGCCCGACCGGGCGCCCGGCACCGCCCTGCTGCTCTGGCAGGCGATCGCGCTGGCCGGCGTCCTGTCCCTGCTCGGATCGCTGCTCGTCGCGGGCCTCGCGCCGTACGGGCCGCACCCGATCGCGGCCCTGCGGGTGCTCACGTCCGACGTCGGGCACGGCGAGATCCCACCGGCGACCTCCTACGCCTCCGCGCTGGCGCTGGCCGCCGCGGTGCTGCTCGGCGTGCACCTCGTCCTCAACCTCGTGGCGACGGTGATCCGGACGGAGCGGCAGCGCGCGCGCCACCGCAGCCTGCTGCTCATGCTGAGCGCGCCGATGCCGGAGGCGCCGCGGACGAGGCTGCTCGACGCGACCGCGCCGATCGCCTACTGCCTGCCGGGCACCGCGAGGAGCCTGACCGTGCTCTCGGCGGGGCTGCTCGACCTGCTCACGGAGCAGGAGGTGCTCGGCGTCGTCGAGCACGAGCGGGCGCACCTCCGCCAGCATCACGCGCTCGTGCTCGTGGCGTTCCGGGCCTGGCGCATCGCGCTGCCGTGGTTCCCGGTCGCGCGGCGCGCGCAGCACGCGGTGGGCCTGCTCACCGAGATGCTGGCCGACGACCAGGCGCGCCGGTCGGTGCCCGACCCGGTCCTGGCCCGCGCGATCGTGGTGACGTCCGGCGGCACGGGCGGCGAGCCCGTCGAGGACGGGCCGGCGTCGGATCCGGTCTCCGTGGAGCGCCGCGTCCGGCGGCTCGTCTCCCCCGCGCCGATCCCTGCGGGTGTCCGGATCGCGGTTCCGGTCGCGGCGCTGGCGCTGGTGGTCGTCCCCCCGCTGCTGCTCGCGCTCCCGGCCTTCGCCGGCTGAGCCGCAGCACCTCGGCGCGAACGAGGCGGATCGCGCTGGAACGCCGGAAGGCGGGCCCTCCGTGAGGAGGACCCGCCTTCCGGGTGCGATCGGACGATCAGCGGCTGGCGAGCCGCTCGCGGAGCGCGGCGAGCGCCTCGTCGTCGGCCAGCACGCCGCCGGAGGACGACTCGCTCGAGAAGGTGTTCTCCGCAGCGGCGGTCGCCTCGTCGGCGAGCTGCTTCTGGATCTGCGCCTTGTGCGCCTCCCAGCGGGCCTGCGCCGCGGCGTACTCCTGCTCCCACTTGTCGCGCTGCTCCTCGAAGCCCTCGCGCCACTCGTTGGTCTCCGGGTCGAAGCCCTCGGGGTACTTGTAGTTCCCCTGCTCGTCGTACTCGGTGAGCATGCCGTAGAGCGCCGGGTCGAACTCGGTGCCCTCGGGGTCCACGTCCTCGTTCGCCTGCTTCAGCGAGAGCGAGATGCGGCGACGCTCGAGGTCGATGTCGATGATCTTGACGAAGACCTCCTCGTTGACCGACACGACCTGCTCCGCGAGCTCGACGTGGCGGCTGGACAGCTCGGAGATGTGGACGAGGCCCTCGATGCCGTCCGCGACGCGGACGAACGCGCCGAACGGCACGAGCTTCGTGACCTTGCCCGGCGCGACCTGACCGATCGCGTGGGTGCGGGCGAAGACCTGCCACGGGTCCTCCTGCGTCGCCTTCAGCGACAGGGAGACGCGCTCGCGCTCGAGGTCGACCTCGAGCACCTCGACGGTGACCTCCTGGCCGACCTCGACGACCTCGCTCGCGTGCTCGATGTGCTTCCACGAGAGCTCGGAGACGTGCACGAGCCCGTCCACGCCGCCCAGGTCGACGAACGCGCCGAAGTTGACGATCGAGGAGACCGTGCCCTTGCGGACCTGGCCCTTGTGCAGGTTGTTGAGGAACGTGGTGCGGGACTCGGACTGCGTCTGCTCGAGCAGGGCGCGGCGGGAGAGGACCACGTTGTTGCGGTTCTTGTCGAGCTCGAGGATCTTCGCCTCGAGGCTCTGGCCGAGGTACGGCGTGAGGTCGCGGACGCGGCGCAGCTCGATGAGCGAGGCCGGCAGGAAGCCGCGGAGGCCGATGTCGACGATGAGGCCGCCCTTGACGACCTCGATGACGGTGCCGGTGACGACGCCGTCCTCCTCCTTGATGCGCTCGACGTCGCCCCAGGCGCGCTCGTACTGCGCGCGCTTCTTGGAGAGGATCAGGCGGCCTTCCTTGTCCTCCTTCTGGAGGACGAGGGCCTCGACGTTGTCGCCGACGGCGACGACCTCGTTGGGGTCGACGTCGTGCTTGATCGAGAGCTCGCGCGAGGGGATGACGCCCTCGGTCTTGTAGCCGACGTCGAGGAGGACCTCGTCGCGGTCGATCTTCACGACCGTGCCCTCGATGAGGTCGCCGTCGTTGAAGAACTTCAGGGTCTTCTCGACCGCGGCCAGGAAGTCCTCTGCAGAGCCGATGTCGTTGATCGCGACCTGCTTGGGGGCCGATGCGGTCGGTGTGAGAGTCATGGAGTTGATGAGGTGGTTTCGTGTCGGGCCGCGACGTGCCGGATGGCCGCCGCAGCGGAATGCGGATGGAGTTGTGGCGGGTGGGGCGGACCGCGGTCCGACCGGCACCCGACGGTCGGCCGGCGGTGATCACCGCCGCCGGACCTGACGCCGCACGACGGAAGTCGCGGACGCGATCCGTCAGTCTACCCGCATTCCCCCGAGCGCGGGACGGTCGTCCGCCGCTTGCGCACCCGCCGTCAGCCCAGCACGGCGGTGCGGAGGGTGTCCATCCCCATGCCGCCCATCAGCAGGACCCGGCGGTGCCACGCCCGCACGTCGAAGGCGGCGCCGGCCCGCCCGGCGGACTCCGCCCGGAGCTCCTCCCAGAGCCGCTGGCCCACCTTGTAGGACGGGGCCTGACCCGGCCAGCCGCAGTACCGGTCGACCTCGAACCGGAGGAACGCGTCGTCCATGTGCACGTGGCGCCGCAGCAGGTCGAGCGCGGCGCCCCTGGTCCAGACGTCCCCCGCCGGGTCGCGCTTGCCGAGGTGGAGGCCGATGTCGACGACGACGCGCGCCGCGCGCATCCGCTGCCCGTCGAGCATGCCGAGCCGGTCCGGGTCCGCGTCGAGGTGGCCGAGCTCGGCCATCAGCCGCTCCGCGTAGAGCGCCCAGCCCTCCCAGTACCCGGAGGTGCCGGCGGTGCGGCGCCACGTGTTGAGGGACCGGTTCGTCATCGCGGTCGCGATCTGCAGGTGATGACCGGGGACGCCCTCGTGGTAGACGGTCGAGGTCTCCCGCCAGGTCGTGAACCGCTCGACGCCGGCGGGCACGGACCACCACATGGCGCCGGGCCGCGAGAAGTCGTCGGACGGCGGCGTGTAGTAGATGACGCCGGAGCGGGTCGGCGCGATGCGGCACTCGAGGGTGCGCACGGGACCCTCGATCGCGAAGTGGGTCGCGCCGAGCGACTCGATCGCGGCGTCGGAGAGGCGCTGCATCCACGCCTGCAGCGCTGCGGTGCCGTCGAGCCGCTGGGCCGGGTCGGCGTCGAGCGCGGCGATGGCGTCCTCGACGGAGCCGCCCGGGACGATGCGGGAGGCGACCTCCTCCTGCTCCTCGGCCATCCGGGCCAGCTCGGCGAGGCCCCACTCGTAGGTCTCGTCCAGATCGATCGCGGCGCCGAGGAACCGGCGCGACTGCAGCGCGTACAGCTCGCGGCCGATCGCGTCCTCCGGCGTCGCCGCCGGGGCGATCTCCTGCTCGAGCGCGGTGCCGAGGCCGCCGTACGCCGCCGCGGCGGCGATCGCGGCCGACTCGATCGCGGCCGTCAGCGAGGCCGGGACCGCGTCGTGGGCCCCGGCCCGGGCCGCGAGACCCGCGAAGAACCCGTCCGCCGCGGCGAACTCCGCCGCCTGCGCGGCGGCGAGCCCGACCTGCCGGACGGCGGGCACGACGCCCTCCCGGACGCCTGCACGCAGTCGCTCGAGGTAGCCGTCGAGCGCGGGGGCGACGCCGCGGAGCCGCCGCTCGATCGCGGCCCAGTCCTCCGCCGTCGCGGTCGGCTCGAGGTCGAAGACGTCGCGCACCGCCTGCACGGGCGACTCGATGGTGTTCACGTCGCGGAGCGGGAGGCCCGCGTCGCGGCTCTCGATCGACAGCTCGAGCTCGCGCGTCAGGTCCGCCTTCGTGACCCGGTCCACCTCGTCGGCCGGGGTCGCGGCGGCGAGGCGGCGCAGCACCGACCGCTCGGCCGCGTCGTCGGCGGCGAGGCCGTCGGGCGAGTAGTCGCCGTACCGGCCCTCCTGCCCGGGGCGGCCGAGGACCACCGCGAGCTCCGGGTGCAGCGCCACGGAGGCGTCCACCCAGTCCTCCGCGATGCGGTCGATCTCGGTCGGGACGCGCTCGTCGGTCACGGGCGCGACGGTAGCGCGGGCCGCCGATGCGTGCACATGACCTCCCGTGTCGTGCAGCGGCGCGTGTTCACACGCCTGGAACACGGGCGGGCGTAGCGTGGAGGCATAGCCCGCCGGCGTCAAGGGTGTCGCTGGACGACATACCGACGTGCGCTGGAGGAGACATGTGCCGATTGCTCGGTGCGGCCTCGCCCGCGCCGGCCACGGTCGAGGCCGTGCTCGGCGCCGGGCAGCGACAGGTGTTCGCCGACATGGCGCACCTGCACCGCGACGGCTGGGGAACGGCCTGGCGGGACCCGGAGGGCGTTGTGCGGCGCCACGTCCGCCACACGAGCGGCGTCGGTGACGCCGAGCTCGAGCAGACCCTCGCGTCGGGGCCGGCGTCCGCGCGGATCGTGCACCTGCGGCTCGCCACCATGGGCCTCGCCTGCACCCGGGAGAACACCCACCCGTTCGTCGCCGACGGCATGGCCTTCGCGCACAACGGCTCGCTCGAGCCGACCGGCCCGGTGGAGCGTCTGATCGGTCCCGAGCAGCGCGCCTCGCTGACCGGGACGACGGACAGCGAGCGCTACTTCGCGGCCGTCCGCACCGTCGTGGCGAGCGGCGCCTCCGTGTTCGACGCCCTCGTGGACACCGTCGCCGTGCTGCGCGGCGCCTACCCGGACCGCAGCCTGAACGCGCTGCTCCTCACGCCGACCGAGCTGTTCGCGGTGCATGCGAGCGAGGGCGTGCCGATCCCGCACGGCGTCTTCGCGGCCTCCGGCATCCCGACCGACCTGCTGCCGCGGCACCACGTCGACGCCTACTACCAGATGCGCACGCGCCGGGGCGAGGACGGCTCGATCCTCTTCGCGTCGAGCGGGCTGGACGTCGCCGGCTGGGACGCGGTCCCCGCCGAGACCGTGACCCGCGTCGACCTCGCCACCCTGACGACGGAGACCGTGCCGCTCAGCGCGGCGACGCCGACCCGCCTCGTCGCCTGACCCGCTTCCCCGGCACGACGAAGGGCCCCGCGGACGCCCGCGGGGCCCTTCGTCGTGCCGGTGTCGGCTACTCCTTGTCGAGGTCCGTCGACAGCAGCTCGACGAGCGAGTCGAGCGCCGCGTCGGCGCCGTCGCCCTCGGCCTTGAGGGTGACCTCCTCGCCGTGGCCGATCCCGAGGGACAGGATCCCGAGGATGCTGGCGGCGTTGACGCTCTTCCCCGCCTTGGTGGTCAGCGTGACGGGCACGCCGGCCTTCGCCGCCGCCTGGCTGAACAGGGACGCGGGCCGGGCGTGGAGGCCGACGCTCGACGCGATGGAAACGGTGCGTTCAGGCATGGTGCTCCTTCAGTTCGGTGACCGGGCGCGCGCCCGGGGTCAGTCCTCGTCCTCGTCGGGCGCCAGCAGGGCGTAGACCTGCTCGGCGCTCGTGGCGGTGCGCAGCTGCTCCGCCTTCTCGGGGTCGAGCAGGATCTCGGCCAGCTGGGACAGGAGGGCGATGTGCCCGCCGCCCGCTGCGGCGATGCCGACGCAGACGGAGACGGTGTTGCCCTCCCAGTCGACGCCGTCGGGGAAGCGCAGCACGACGAGCGCGTCGTGCTTGACCGCCTCCTTGCCGGCCAGGGTGCCGTGCGGGATCGCGACGCCCTCTCCGACGAAGGTGGAGACGGTCTCCTCGCGCTGGATCATCGCGTCGACGTAGGACTCGTCGACGGCGCCGGCGGCGACGAGGGCGGCGCCGCACTGGCGGACCGCGTCGAACCGGTCGGTGGCGGTGCGGTCGAGCAGGATCGACCGCTCGGCGAGCAGGGACGTGAGCGCGGAGTCGGCCATGGGTCAGACCTCGACGGTCGAGCCGTCCTGGATCGCCTTGACGATCTTCGCGACCTTCGGGTCGCCCAGGAACAGCTGGAAGGGGACGACGGGCACGTCGGGCACGACGCCGCGGGCGCGGTCCGCGAGCCCGGCCTGCGTGACGACGACGTCGGCGTCCTGCGGGATGTGCGCGACCGGCGAGTGCTCGACGGTGACGCCGTTCTTCTTCAACTGCTTCTTCAGCTGCCCGGCCAGCATCACGCTGCTGCCCATGCCGGCGTCGCACGCGACGATCAGCTTCTTGATGCTCGAACCGTCGATGGTCGTCATCTGGTGGTGTGCTCCTTCGATCCCGGGTCGTCGCCGACCCTACTTCACGCTTGTCTAACGCACTCAGGGCGGGGGCAATGCCCCCGCCCTGAGTGTTCGTACCGGTCTGTCAGGCGCCGGCGACGGCGGTCTTGCGACCCTTGTTCGCGGCGTTCTGCGCGTTGGCCTCGTCGAGGTCCATCGCGACCTTCTCGTTGCGGCCGAAGCCGAGCAGGAGGGAGCCGACGATGAACGAGACGCCCGCCGAGATGATCACGCCGATGAGGTTCGGCAGGAGCGTGGCGGGGGCCGACGAGATGATGTAGGCGATGATCGAGCCCGGCGAGGCGACGGCGACGAGGCCGCCGCCGAAGAGCACGAAGCTCAGCACGCCGATGCCGCCGCCGACGATCGTCGCGATGACGAGGATCGGCTTCATGAGCACGTACGGGAAGTAGATCTCGTGGATGCCGCCGAGGAAGTGGACGATCATCGCGGACGGCACCGTCGGGCGGACGGCGCGCGGGCCGAAGAGCCACATCGCGACGAGGATGCCGAGGCCCGGGCCGGGGTTCGACTCGATCATGAACAGGATCGAGGTGTGGCTCGCCGCCGTGGAGGCCTGCTGCGTCGCGAGCGGCACGAGCACGCCGTTGCCGATCGCGTTGTTGAGGAACAGGACCTTCGCCGGCTCGACGATGATCGAGATCAGTGGCAGCAGGCTCGCGCTCGTGAGCACGTCTACCAGCCATCCGAGCAGTGACGCGATGAAGTTCACGATCGGGCCGAGGATGTAGATGCCGAAGATCGCCATCGCGCCGCCGATGATGCCGGCGGAGAAGTTGTCGACGAGCATCTCGAAGCCGGAGGCGAGCTTGCCGTCGACGAGGCGGTCCCAGAGCTTCAGGATCAGCGCCGTCAGCGGGCCGATGATCAGCGCGCCGAGGAAGTTCGGGCTCAGGTCCGCGATCGAGGCCGGGGGCTTGAGGGCGGTCTGGTCGGCCGAGAAGGCGATCGGCGCGTACTGCAGGGCGACCGGGGCGACGACGACGCCGACCGTGGCGATCGCGCCGACGACGGCGCCGCGCTGGCCGTGGACCTGGCGGCCACCGGTGTAGCCGATGAGGATCGGCAGCAGGAACACGATGATCGGCCCGACGACCACGCTCACCGTCGAGGCGAAGGCGACGGAGCTGGTGGCCGTGTTCGGGATGGCTCCGGTCGCGCGAGCGATCAGGTTGATCCACCCGTTGGGGATGGTCAGCGCGGTGATGAGGCCCCAGGCGATGAACGCGCCGAGGTTCGGCATGATCATGCCGGCGAGGAAGGCGCCGAAGCGCTGGACCGCCGCGCGCGGGCCTGTGCCCGTGACGGTCGGCGAGTATGCGGACATTGTCCTTGTTACCCCTTTGTAGCGAGTCCGAGTGTCGGATGCAGCGTGTGCAGCGGTGGCCCTGCCATCAGGACCGACTGCATCCAAGCCTCTAACGTTGATGGTGTCAACCACGGCAGCGTCGGACTCGCTCCGCACCCCCACTCCGGGGCGGGACGGGGGCGTCGATCAGTGCGCGGCGGCGTCCCAGTCGTGCCCGGTGCCGACCTGGACCTCGAGCGGCACGCGGAGCGTCGCGGCGTCGCGCATGCGCCGCTCGACGATCTCCTCGAGCACCTCCTGCTCCCCCTCCGCCACCTCGAGCACGAGCTCGTCGTGGACCTGGAGCAGCAGCCGCGAGCGCAGCTCACGCTCCGCCATGTCCCGGCCGACGCCGATCATCGCGATCTTCATGATGTCGGCCGCGGTCCCCTGGATCGGCGCGTTGAGCGCGGCGCGCTCCGCGTTCCCGCGGAGCACCCGGTTCGGGCTGTTCAGGTCCGGGAACGGGCGGCGGCGGCCGAAGATCGTCTCGGTGTACCCGTCGACGCGGGCCTGCTCGACGACGTTCCGCAGGTAGTCGCGGACGCCGCCGAAGCGCTCGAAGTAGCCCTGCATCAGGTCCTCCGCCTCGCGGCGGTCGATGCGCAGCTGCTGCGAGAGGCCGAAGGCGGAGAGCCCGTAGGCGAGCCCGTACGACATCGCCTTCACCTTCGTCCGCATGAACGGCGTGACCTCCGCGGGCTCGACCCCGAAGACGCGGGAGCCGACGAAGCGGTGCAGGTCCTCGCCCGAGTGGAACGCCTCGATCAGGCCGGCGTCCTCCGAGAGGTGCGCCATGATCCGCATCTCGATCTGCGAGTAGTCGGCGGTGAGCAGCGTCGGGTACCCCTCCCCCGCCACGAAGGCGGCGCGGATGCGCCGGCCCTCCTCCGCCCGGATCGGGATGTTCTGCAGGTTCGGGTCGTTCGAGGAGATCCGGCCCGTGGTCGTGCCCGTCTGCACGTACGTGGTGTGGATGCGGCCGTCCGCCGCGATCCCGCGCTGCAGCGTCTCGATGATCTGCCGCAGCTTCGACGCGTCGCGGTGCTGCAGCAGCACGTCGAGGAACGGGTGCGGGTTCGTCGCCTGCAGGTCGGCGAGCGAGTCGGCATCCGTCGAGTAGCCGGTCTTCGTGCGACGCGTGCCCTTCATTCCGAGCTCGCCGAAGAGGACCTCCTGGAGCTGCTTCGGCGAACCGAGGTTCAGCTCGTGGCCGACGATCGAGTACGCCTCGTCCGCGAGCTCCGCGATCCGCGTGGAGAGCTCGGTGTTCAGCGCGTCGAGCGCGAGCGCGTCGATCGCGACGCCGTTCGCCTCCATCCGCGCGAGGACCTCGAGCACCGGCAGCTCGAGGTCGACGAGCACCTGGAGGGTGCGCTCGTCGAGGCCCTCCCGCAGCACGTGCGCCGAGCGGAGGACGTACCAGGCGTGGGTCGGCGCCGGGCTGCCGCCGGCCACGTCGGGCACGAGCTGGTTGGGGTCCGCCTCGGGCAGGCGCTCCTGCAGGTAGCGGTCGACGACCTGCGCCAGCGTCTTCTCCTGGCCGCTCGGCCGCAGCAGCCAGCCGGCGAGGAGCGTGTCGAAGGCGACGCCGCGGAGCAGCAGGCCGCTGGCGGTCAGCGCCTTGAGCTGCGTCTTCGCGTCGTGCAGCAGCTTGGGCGCCTCCGCGTCCGCGAGCCAGCGCTCGAGGGGGGCGTAGTCCGGGCGGCCGGGCTGCCAGGGCAGGTCGAGCGTCTCCTCCGTGCCGGCCACGCCGATCGACACGACGCGGCCGTCCATCGACTCGACCTGGAGGCCGAGGCCGGCGGGGTTCGCCGCCCGCTGGCGGTCGAGCCAGCCCTGCAGCTCCTCGTCGAGCAGCTGCTGCGGCGCGGGCGCCGGCGGGGCCGCGTCCGCGTCGGCCTCCGCCTCGGGCGCGGAACCGGACACCCCGCCGCCCTCGAGCTTGAGCACGCGGTCGAGCAGGGTGCGGAACTCGAGCCGCTTGAAGACCGCGCGGACCGCCTCCTCGTCGATCGGACGACGGGCGAGGTCGCCCGGTGCGACCGGCAGCTCGACGTCGGTGTGCAGGCGGTTGAGCCGGCGGTTGCGGGCGGCGTTCTCCCACTGCTCGCGGAGCTTGTCGCCGACGACGCCCTTCACCTCGTCGCGGTGCTCGAGCAGGTTCTCGAGCGAGCCGTACTGCTTGATCCACTTGACGGCGGTCTTCTCGCCGACCTTGTCGATGCCCGGCAGGTTGTCGCTCGTCTCGCCGACCAGCGCGGCGATCTCCGGGTACTGGTACGGCTCGATGCCGTAGCGCTCGTTCACCTTCGCGACGTCGTAGCGGGTCAGCTCGCTGACGCCGCGGACCGACGGGTAGAGCAGCGTCACGTCCTCGTTGACGAGCTGGATCGAGTCGCGGTCGCCCGAGACGACGAGCACCTCGTAGCCCTGCTCGCGCCCCTGCACGGAGAGCGTCGCGAGGATGTCGTCCGCCTCGAAGTCCTCCTTCGTGACGGTCGGGACGTTCATGGCCGCGAGGGCCTCCTGCAGCAGCGGCACCTGCCCCTTGAACTCGGGCGGCGTCTCGGAGCGGGTGCCCTTGTACTCCGGGTACTCGCGGGTGCGGAAGGAGAAGCGCGAGATGTCGAACGCGACCGCGAGGTGGCTCGGCCGCTCCTTCTGCAGGAGCAGCAGCAGCATCGACAGGAACCCGTGGATGGCGTTCGTGTGCTGGCCGTCGGAGGTCGTGAAGCTGTCGACGGGGAGCGCGTAGAAGGCGCGGAACGCGAGCGAGTGCCCGTCGACCACGAGCAGCGTCGGTTTCGACGATTCGGGCATGATTCGAGCGTAGTGAGCGCAGCCGACGCTCCCCCGAGCGCCAGGAGGCAGCATGCGGATCCCCGACGGACTCGATCCCGAGCTGGTCGCCCGACTCGTCGAGACGGAGGGCGGCGAGCTCGCGAGGAAGATGGGCATCGAGCTGCTCGAGCTGTCCGCGTCGCACTCCGTGGCGCGGATGCCCGTCGAGGGGAACCGCCAGGTGGTCGGGCTGCTCCACGGCGGTGCCCACGTCGTGCTCGGCGAGAGCCTCGGCAGCCTCTCCTCCGCGATCCACGCCGGGCCGGGACGCTATGCGGTCGGGATCGAGATCAACGCGACGCACAGCCGCTCCGCGACGGAGGGCTTCGTCACCGCGACGTGCGAGGCCCTCGTACTGGGCCGCACCCTCTGCACGCACGAGATCGTGATGCGCGACGACGCGGGCTCGCGCCTGAGCACCGTCCGCATGACGAACATGCTCCGCGACGCGCGCTGAGGCGTTCGCGTCGCGATCCGTGCCGCATCCGCGCGCTGAATGCGGCACGGATCGCGACGCGGATCGCCTGTGGAGGATCCACGACGCGTCCGCCGCGACCTCGGCACGATGTGTGGGCATGGCTGAGCGCATCCCCATGCCGGACTCCCTCACCGGATCCGGGTTCACGAGAGCCCAGGCGGCGGAGGCCGGCATCACGCAGGGGCGCCTCCGACGGAAGGACGTGACACGGCCCTTCCACGGCGTCCAGGCGACGGCGGTCCCGGAGACGACGCTCGCGCGGTGTCACGCGTACGCCGTGCGGCTGAAGCCGGGGCAGTTCTTCACCCACCAGACGGCGGCGCGACTCCACCGGCACACGCTGCCGTCGGACGACGACGCGTCCGTGCTCCACGTCGGCGCGGTGCGACCGGCCGACGCGCCGCACAGCCGCCGCGTCCGCGGCCACCGACTCCTGACCCGCGGCGAGGCGTGGGAGGTGGAGGGGCTCCCGGTCCCGGATCCGCCCGAGGTGTTCTGCCAGCTGGGCGCCGACCTCGCCCACGAGGACCTCATCGTCATCGCGGACGAGCTGCTGAACCGGACGGCGCTCGACGAGCAGGCGGCGCGCGACCGACTGCTGCAGGTCGTCGCCCGGATCCGGCGGGTGGGTGCCGCCGCGCTCGTCCGGGCCGTCCGCTCCTCCCGCCGCGGCAGCCGCTCCCCCGCCGAGACGAGGATCCGGCTCGTCCTCGACGCGGCCGGGATCCCGCCCGCCGAGCTGAACGCGCCGATCACCGAGTCCGTCACCGCTCGGTACCTGGGCGCGCCCGACTTCGTCTGGCGAGCGCAGCGCGTGGTGCTCGAGTACGAAGGCGATCAGCACCGGACGGACCAGTGGCAGTTCCGGACCGACATCGTCCGCTACGACGACCTGATGGCGGACGGCTGGCGGGTGATCCGCGCGACGGGCGACCACCTCTCCGCCGCGGGTCGCGCCGACCTCGTCCGACGCGTGCGCCGAGCGCTCGAGCAGGCGCGCTGACACGGCTTCGCGTCGCGATCCGTGCCGCGTCCTCGCGGACGAGGCGGCACGAGTCGCGACGCGAACGGGGTGGGGCTACTTCTTGGGGGCGGAGAGCTGCTCAATGACGGCCTGCGCGACGTCGTGCATCGTCAGGCGGCGGTCCATGGAGGCCTTCTGGATCCAGCGGAACGCCTCGGGCTCCGACAGGCCCATCTTCTCGTTGAGGAGGCCCTTCGCGCGGTCGACCAGCTTGCGCGTCTCGAAGCGCTCGACCATGTCGGCGACCTCGGTCTCGAGCGCCACGATCTGGGCGTAGCGGGCGAGCGCGATCTCGATCGCGGGCAGCAGGTCCGCCGGCGTGAACGGCTTGACGACGTACGCCAGCGCGCCGGCCTCGGTCGCCTGCTCGACGAGCTCCTTCTGGCTGAACGCGGTGAGGAGCACGACGGGCGCGATGTGGTCCTTCGTGAGCCGCTCGGCCGCCTTGATGCCGTCGAGCTGCGGCATGCGGACGTCCATCACGACGAGGTCCGGACGGAGCTCCGTCGCGAGCTGGACAGCGGTCTCGCCGTCGCCCGCCTCGCCCACGACGTCGAATCCGTTGTCCCGCAGGATCTCGACGATGTCGAGACGGATCAGGGATTCGTCCTCCGCGACGACGACGCGGCGAGGAGCGTTGGATGCGTTCTCGGCCACGCCGCAACCCTAGGGCACACGGCGCGGCGGAGCGGCGCGCCCGGACGCACGTGCACGCCCGGTGCAGCCCTAGGGTGGACCCGTCACGAGCCGGTGTGGCGGAACGGCAGACGCGGCGCACTCAAAATGCGCTGTCCGAGAGGGCATGTGGGTTCGAGTCCCACCACCGGTACTGGGTCGTGGTCTCGAGTCCCTCGGCCGGGAACACCGGCCGTGGGGCCCATCGCTGCGCTCGCACCTCGACCGGCGGGGTGCAGCGGGAGCGGGCGGGCGCTCAGCGGAGGCGCGTGACCGGGGCGCCCTGCGCGATCGCCCTCGGGATCTCCGCGACCGCCTCCACGCGGTCCAGGAGGACCGCCACGTCGGCGTCCGGCGCGGCCGCGTCGACCTCCGCGGTCCAGGTGACGCCCGTCGACGCCCAGGTCGCCGGGTCGAAGCCGCCCGCGACCGCGACGCGCACGCCGAGCACGTCCAGACCGAGGTCCTCCGCCTCGCGGTAGACGTCGTTCAGCACGCAGCCGCCCACCGCGACGTGCAGCAGGTGCGCGCCGGTGAAGGCGCCGACCACGGACACGCCGCCCTCGGTCCACCGGTGCGGACTCGTGAACAGCGCCCCGTCGTCGCGCAGCGTTCCCGCCGAGACGGTCACGGGGAACGTCTCGGCCACGCGCTCACGCCAGCCGGGCGTAGGCGGGCGCGGCGCCGCCGATCGCATCGCCCATCACGTGGACGCGCATGTCGTTCGTGGAGCCGGTGATGCCGGGAGGGCTCCCGGCGATCACGACGACCTTCTCGCCCCGGGCGATCCGGTCGATGCCGAGCAGCACGTCGTCGACCTGGTGCATGAGCTCGTCCGTCGTCGTCACGCGCGGCACGAGGAACGTCTCGACGCCCCAGGACAGGGCGAGGCGCGAGCGGATGCCGGGCTCCGGCGTGAAGGCGAGCACGGGGATCTTCGAGCGGAGGCGCACCATGCGGCGGACGGAGTCGCCGGACTCCGTGAAGACGCAGAGGAACTTCGCGCCGACGAAGTCCGCGACCTCGGCGGCCGCGAGGGTGATCGCGCCGCCCTGCGTGCGGGGCTTCGTGCCGAGCGGCTTGATGCGCTCCAGGCCGTGGTCCTCGGTCGAGGTGACGATGCGCGCCATCGTGGACACGGTGACGACGGGGTACTCCCCCACGCTCGTCTCGCCCGAGAGCATGACCGCGTCCGCGCCGTCGAGCACCGCGTTCGCGACGTCGGACGTCTCGGCGCGCGTCGGCACCGGGGAGGAGATCATCGACTCGAGCATCTGCGTCGCGACGATCACGGGCTTCGCGAGGCGGCGGGCGATCTCGCACGCCTGCTTCTGCACGATCGGCACCTGCTCGAGCGGCAGCTCCACACCGAGGTCGCCGCGGGCGACCATGACGCCGTCGAAGCTGTCGATGATCGCCTCGAGGTGCTCGACGGCCTGCGGCTTCTCGATCTTCGCGATGACCGGCACGCGGCGGCCGACCTCGTCCATGATCTCGTGGACGCGCGTCAGGTCCTCCGGGCTCCGCACGAACGAGAGCGCGATCAGGTCGGCGCCGAGCTGCAGGCCCCAGCGGAGGTCCGCCTCGTCCTTGTCGGAGAGCGCGGGCACGTTCACCGCGACGCCCGGCAGGTTGATGCCCTTGTTGTTCGAGACGGTGCCGGCGACGACGACGCGGGTGCGCACGCGGACGCCGTCCGTGTCGAGCACCTGGACGCGGACCTTGCCGTCGTCGATCAGGAGGAAGTCGCCCGCCCGCACGTCCTGGGGCAGCCCCTTGAACGTCGTGCCGACGAGCTCCTTCGTGCCGAGGACGTCCTCGGTCGTGATCGTGAAGACGTCGCCCTCGGCGAGCTCGTGCGGTCCGTCGGCGAAGCGGCCGAGGCGGATCTTCGGGCCCTGCAGGTCGACGAGCACCGCGACGGCGCGGCCGGACGCGTCGGAGGCCTCGCGCACGTTGCGGTAGACGCCCTCGTGGACCTCGTAGCTGCCGTGGCTGAGGTTCATGCGGCACACGTCGACGCCCGCGTCGATGACGGCCCGGATGTTCTCGAGGCTCGAGGTGGCGGGGCCGAGCGTGGCGACGATCTTGGCGCGTCTCATGCGGTGGGGATCCAGCTTTCGTGGCGGTGACGGGTGGGCCGGGTCGAGGCTAGCCGCATGACGCGGACGGCGACGAACCGGCAGCGCGTCAGATGGAGATGGCCCGGTCGGTGGGGCGGACGGGCGCCGGGAGCTCCGTCCGGCCCTCGAGGTAGGCGTCCACCTCGGCGGCGACGCTGCGCCCCTCGGCGATCGCCCACACGATGAGCGACTGCCCGCGTCCCGCGTCGCCGGCGACGAACACGCCGGGCTCCGAGGTCTCGAAGCGGCCGTCGCGGGCGACGTTCCCGCGCTCGTCGAAGGGCAGGCCGAGCTGGTCGGCCAGCTCGTCCTGCTCGGGGCCGGAGAAGCCCATCGCGAGGAGCACGAGGTCGGCGGGGATGAGCCGCTCGGTGCCGGCGCGCGGCACCCGCTTGCCGTCGACGTACTCCGTCTCGGCCACGCGCAGCTGCTTCACACGGCCGGCGCCGTCCGAGAGGAACTCGACGGTCGACGCGAGGTACTCGCGGCGGCCGCCCTCCTCGTGGGCGCTCGAGACCTCGAACACGGTCGGCATCATCGGCCACGGCTGCGAATCGCTGCGGGTCGCGGGCGGCTGCTTCCCGATCGCGAGGTTCGTGACGCTCGCGGCGCCCTGCCGGTGCGCGGTGCCGATGCAGTCGGCGCCGGTGTCGCCGCCGCCGATGACGACGACGTGGCGGTCCTCGGCGGTGATCTGCGCGGGGACGTCGTCACCGGCGACCGCCTTGTTCGACTGGGTGAGGTACTCCATCGCGTAGTGGACGCCCTCGAGGTCGCGGCCCGGCACGGGGAGGTCGCGCGGCACGGGCGCGCCGGTCGCGACGACGACCGCGTCGTACCGGCGGCGCAGCTCGTCCCAGGCGATGTCCCGGCCGATCTCGACGCCCGCGCGGAAGCGCGTGCCCTCCGCGATCATCTGGTTCAGCCGCTGGTCGAGGCGGTGCTTCTCCATCTTGAACTCGGGGATGCCGTAGCGGATCAGGCCGCCGATCCGGTCGTCGCGCTCGTAGACGGCGACGGTGTGGCCGGCCCGCGTCAGCTGCTGCGCGGCGGCGAGCCCCGCGGGGCCGGAGCCGACGACCGCGACGGTCTTGCCGGTCAGCCGCTGCGGCGGGTGCGGCTGCACCCAGCCGTTCTCGAAGGCCTGATCGATGATCGAGATCTCGACCTGCTTGATCGTCACCGCGGGCTGGTTGATCCCGAGGACGCACGAGGACTCGCACGGCGCCGGGCACAGCGTGCCGGTGAACTCCGGGAAGTTGTTCGTGGCGTGGAGGCGCTCGATCGCGAGGCGGCCCTCGCCGCGGTGGATGAGGTCGTTCCACTCCGGGATGAGGTTCCCGAGCGGGCAGCCCTGGTGGCAGAACGGGATGCCGCACTGCATGCAGCGGCCGGCCTGACGGCGCAGCTCGCCGGACTCCTGCTGCTCGTAGACCTCCTTCCAGTCCATGAGCCGGAGGGAGACCGGACGCCGCGGCGGGAGCTCGCGCTCCCGCGTCTTGAGGAACCCCTTGGGGTCAGCCATGGGAGATGCCGTTCTTGCTCAGGATGGTCACTGCGAGAGCCTCAGTACAGCGCTCGAGGCTCGCTGCGCTCGCACCTCGACCAGCGGGAAGTGAGTGAGTGGACACCGGGCGCGAAGCGCCCCGGCGGCTCATGCCGCCGAAACGCGGAGGCGCGCCAGCGCCGAAGCAGCGCGCCGCGGCGGGGCCGGCGAAGCCGGTCGCGACGGGGACGCTCCGCGGGCGGAGCCCGCTATCCATTCGTCACCTCCAGGATGCGCTTCCAGACGACGTCGCCGTCCGGGTCGAGGCCCTCCCCCTCGGCCTCCGCGCGGGTCGCGAGGACCGCGGCGTAGTTGCGCGGGAGGACCTTCACGAACTCGCCGACCACGGTGTCGAAGTCGGCGAGCATGCGCGTCGCGAGCGCGGAGTCCGTCGTCTCGACGTGCCGCTGGAGGAGGTCGCGGAGGATCTCCGCGTCCGCGCTGTCCATGGGCACGAGGTCGAGCTCGCCGGCGAGGGCGTCGATGTTCACCTGCTCCGGGGTCAGCGCGTGCACGTACGCGGTCCCCCCGGACATCCCGGCGCCGAGGTTGCGGCCGGTCGCGCCGAGGATCACCGCGAGGCCGCCCGTCATGTACTCGAGCGCGTGGTCGCCCACGCCCTCGACGACGGCGGTGGCGCCGGAGTTGCGGACGAGGAACCGCTCGCCGACGGTGCCGGAGAGGAACATCGTCCCCTGCGTCGCGCCGTAGCCGATGACGTTGCCGGCGATCACGTTCTCCTCCGCGGCGAACACGGCGTCCGGATGCGGCCGCAGCACGATCTCGCCGCCGGAGAGGCCCTTGCCGACGTAGTCGTTGCTGTCGCCGATCAGGCGCAGCGTGATGCCGGCGGGCAGGAACGCGCCGAACGACTGGCCCGCGGACCCGGTGAGCGTCACCTCGATGGAGCCGGAGGGCAGGCCGTGCTCGCCGTGCCGCTTCGTCAGCTCGTGGCCGAGCATCGTGCCGACCGCGCGCTCGGTGTTCCGGATCGGCAGCTCGATGGTCGTCGTGCCGCCGTTCGCCAGCACCTCCGCGGCCCGCTGGATCAGCAGGTTGTCGAAGTGCTCGTCGAGCTCGTGGTCCTGGCCGACCCGCCGCGTGCGCGGCTCGTCGTCGGCGAAGGTCGGGCCGACGAGGATCGGCTCGAGGTCGAGGCCGTCGGCCTTCCAGTGCTCGATCGCGCCGTCGACGTCGAGCAGCTCCTTGCGGCCGATGACCTCCTCGATGCTCCGGTAGCCGAGCTCCGCGAGCAGCTCGCGCACCTCCTGCGCGATGAACTCGAAGAAGTTGACGACGAACTCCGGCTTGCCGGAGAACCGCGCGCGCAGCTCGGGGTTCTGCGTCGCGACGCCGACCGGGCAGGTGTCGAGGTGGCAGACGCGCATCATGACGCAGCCCTCGACGATCAGCGGGGCGGTCGCGAAGCCGAACTCCTCGGCGCCGAGCAGCGCGGCCACGACGACGTCGCGGCCCGTCTTCATCTGCCCGTCCACCTGCACGGTGACGCGGTCGCGCAGCCCGTTCAGCATCAGCGTCTGCTGCGCCTCCGCGAGCCCGAGCTCCCACGGGGTGCCCGCGTGCTTCAGCGAGTTGAGCGGGGACGCGCCCGTGCCGCCGTCGTGGCCGGAGACGAGGACGACGTCCGCCTTCGCCTTCGTGACGCCCGCCGCGACCGCGCCGATGCCCGACTGGCTGACGAGCTTGACGTGCACGCGTGCCGACGGGTTCGCGCGCTTGAGGTCGAAGATCAGCTGCTTCAGGTCCTCGATCGAGTAGATGTCGTGGTGCGGCGGCGGCGAGATGAGGCCGACGCCGGCCGTCGAGTGCCGCGTCCGCGCGATCCAGGGGTACATCTTCGCCGGGGGCAGCTGGCCGCCCTCGCCCGGCTTCGCGCCCTGCGCCATCTTGATCTGGATGTCGTCGGCGTGCGTCAGGTACATGCTCGTGACGCCGAAGCGGCCCGAGGCGACCTGCTTGATCCGGCTGCGGCGCTCGGGGTCGAGCAGCCGCTCGACGTCCTCGCCGCCCTCGCCCGTGTTCGACCGGCCGCCGAGGCGGTTCATCGCGATCGCGAGCGTCTCGTGCGCCTCCCGCGAGATCGACCCGTACGACATCGCGCCGGTGTTGAAGCGCTTGACGATCGACTCGATGGACTCGACCTCGTCGAGCGGCACCGGCGGGCGGTGCACCGACGAGAAGCGGAACAGTCCGCGCAGCGTCATCAGGTCGGCCGACTGGTCGTCGACGAGCTTCGTGTACTCCTTGAACACGTCGTACCGCCGCGCCCGCGTCGCGTGCTGCAGGCGGAAGACCGTCTCCGGGTTGAACAGGTGCGGGGGGCCGCCGCGGCGCCACTGGTACTCGCCGCCGGTGGCGAGGCCGACGTGCGTCAGCGCGGCGTCCTCCTCCGGGAACGCCGCCTGGTGGCGGGCCGCGGACTCCGCCGCGATCTCGGGCATGCCGATGCCGCCGAGCTTCGTCGTCGTGCCGGTGAAGTACTCCGCCACGAACTCGGCGGAGAGGCCGACCGCCTCGAACGCCTGCGCCGCGGCGTAGGAGGACACCGTGGAGATGCCCATCTTCGACATGATCTTCAGCACGCCCTTGCCGAGCGCCTTGATGAGGTTCCGGACCGCCTTCTCCGGCGTGATCCCGATCAGCGTGCCGGAGCGGACGAGCTGCTCGACCGTCTCCATCGCGAGGTACGGGTTCACCGCGGACGCGCCGTAGCCGATCAGCAGCGCGACGTGGTGGACCTCGCGGACGTCGCCGGCCTCGACGATCAGGCCGACCTTCATCCGGTTCTGCTTCCGGATGAGGTGGTGGTGGATCGCCGAGATCATGAGGAGGCTCGGGACGGGCGCGAGCTCGCGGCTCGAATCCCGGTCGGACAGCACGATGAACTCCGCGCCGCGCTCGATCGCGCGGTCGACCTCGTCGCGCATCGCCGCGATGCGGTCCTCGAGGGCGCGCTCGCCGTCCTCGACGCGGTAGAGCCCGCGGACGACGGTCGTCATCGCGGAGCCCGGCGTGCTGTCGATGTGCTGCAGCTTCGCGAGCTCGTCGTTGTCGATCACCGGGAAGTCGAGCACGACCTGGCGGGCGTGCTCCGGCGTCTCCGCCAGCAGGTTCCGCTCCGGTCCGAGGCCGAGCCCCAGGGAGGTGACGACCTCCTCCCGGATCGAGTCGAGCGGCGGGTTCGTCACCTGCGCGAACTGCTGCACGAAGTAGTCGAAGAGCAGCCGCGGCCGCTTCGAGAGGATCGCGATCGGGGTGTCGGAGCCCATCGCGCCGAGCGGCTCGGCGCCCTTCTCCCCCATCGGAGCGAGGAGGATCCGCACCTCCTCGTCCGTGTAGCCGAAGGTGCGCTGCCGGCGCTGCACGGAGGCGGGGGTGTGGACGATGTGCTCGCGCTCGGGGAGGTCCGCGAGGCGGATCCGGCCCTGCTCGATGTACTCGGCCCACGGCTTCGACGCGGCGAGCTCGCCCTTGATCTCGTCGTCGGAGATGACGCGACCGGCGACGGTGTCGACGAGGAACATCTTCCCGGGACGGAGGCGCCCGCGGCGGGCGACGCGACCCGGTGCGACGTCGAGGACGCCGGTCTCGGACGCGAGCACGATGAGGCCGTCGGTGGTCTCGAGCCAGCGGCCCGGGCGGAGGCCGTTGCGGTCGAGCGTCGCGCCGACGAGCGAGCCGTCGCTGAAGACGATCGCCGCGGGGCCGTCCCACGGCTCCATGAGGCCCGAGTGGTACTCGTAGAACGCGCGGCGGGCGGGGTCGAGGTCGGGCTGGTTCTCCCACGCCTCCGGCACCATCATCATCACCGCGTGCGGCAGGCTGCGGCCGCCGAGGCTCAGCAGCTCCACGACCTCGTCGAAGGAGGCGGAGTCGCTGACGCCCGGCGTGCAGATCGGGAGCAGCGGTGCGACGTCGCCGATGAGCTCGCTCGACAGCTGCGACTGGCGCGCGCGCATCCAGTTGCGGTTGCCCTGCACCGTGTTGATCTCGCCGTTGTGCGCGATCATGCGGAACGGCTGGGCGAGCGGCCACGACGGGAACGTGTTCGTCGAGTAGCGCGAGTGCACGAGGGCGAGCGTCGACGCGAAGCGCTCGTCGGAGAGGTCCGGGTAGAACGGCTCCAGCTGGAGCGTCGTGACCATGCCCTTGTAGACGATCGTGCGGCTCGACAGCGACGCGAAGTAGGCCTGCAGCTCGCGCTCCGCGCGCTTCCGGAGGCGCATCGCCAGCCGGTCGAGCTCGATGCCGCTGCGCCGGGAGGAGCCCGCCGCTGCGACGAAGAGCTGCTCGATGACGGGCATCGCGGCGCGCGCGAGGGTGCCGATCGTCTCGGGCCGCGTCGGGACCTGGCGCCAGCCGAGGACCTCGAGGCCCTCCTCGGTCGCGATCTCCGCGACGGCGGCCTTCTGGGCGTTCCGCTCCCGTGCGTCCGTCGGCAGGAACCCGAGGCCGACGGCGTACTCCCCCGCGCCCGGCAGCGCGAACGGCGCGACGGCGGCGAGGAACTCGTGCGGGACCTGCGTGACGATGCCGGCGCCGTCGCCCGTGCCGGCGTCGGAGCCGACCGCCCCGCGGTGCTCGAGGTGCCGGAGCGCGTCGAGGGCGTGGTCGATGATGTCGTGCCCGGGCGTGCCACGCAGCGTCGCGACCATCGCCAGACCGCAGGCGTCCTTCTCGTCGCGCGGGTCGTAGAGACCGGTCGCGGCCGGCACGGCGCTGAACGGCATCGCGGTGCCCGTGCGGGGTGGGGTGTCGACCATGGCGTCCTCCAGGGGGCCCGGGATCGGGATCGGTGTGTTCCGAGCGGGACGCCTTCGGCCCTCGGGATGTCCGGACTGCTGCGGTGAAACCGATCGGCGCCGCGCTCAGCTCACCGCCGGGCCGGGGCTCCGCTTGTGGCGGGCACCTCGGCCTGATCCGCGTCGGGATCGTCCACGAAGTCCGCTGCGGTGTAGCGCGATACTACCGGCGCGTCGGGCACCCACTCGCGCCCCGGCCGGTACACGCCGACCTCGACGCCCGGGTGGCGCCGTCGCGACCAGACGATGACCGCGATGCCGACGAGGATCGCGAGGAACGCGCCCCAGATGTTCACGCGGAGCCCGAAGTAGACGGTGGTCGGGTCGATGCGGATGGCCTCGAACACGCTGCGGCCGATGCCGTACCAGATCAGGTAGAGCCCGAGCGCGCGGCCCCAGCGGAGCGCGACGCGGCGCTCGATCACGAGGATCAGGATCGCGCCGGCGAAGTTCCAGATCAACTCGTAGAGGAACGTCGGGTGGAACAGCGTCCCGGGGGCGAGGCCGGCCGGGAACGAGGCGTTGTCGGACGGGACCTGCAGGCCCCACGGCAGCGTGGTGGGGAGCCCGTAGAGCTCGGTGTTGAACCAGTTGCCGAGCCGACCGAGCCCCTGCGCGAAGAGCATGCCCGGCGCGACCGCGTCCGCGAACGAGAGGAACCGCACGCCGGTCCAGCGGCTGGCGATCCAGGCGCCGACGGCGCCGCCGACGATCGCGCCGAAGATCGCGTTGCCGCCGTTCCAGATCGCGATCGCGTTGCCCCACGTCGTGATGTCGGTCAGCGGGTGGGCGGGCCCGAAGTAGTCGCCGATGTGCGTGAGCACGTGCCACGCCCGCGCGCCGATGAGGGCGAGCGGCACGGCGACGATCGCGAAGTCGACCACGACGCCCGGCTGGCCGCCGCGCTGCGTGAGCCGGCGGGACGTGAGCACGACGGCGACGATGATGCCGGCGAGGATGCACAGCGCGTAGCTGTGGATCGTGAAGATGCCGATCGAGAACGACGCCCAGGACGCCGGCGGGCTCGGGATGGACGCCGTGATCACGGCGCAGACGATACCGGGCGCCGGGGACGCCGCCGATCGCCGCGGCCGGATCGTGACCGGCGGGAGGCGCCCCTATCCGTGGACGACGGGGCGCTTGCCCTCGGCGAGCTCGTCGGCCGCGTCGGCGAGGGCGGACAGGCCCTGCCCGAGCGCCGTGACGAGGCGGCTGCCGACGATCGCGCCGTCCGCGTACGTGAGGACCTCCGCCACCTGCGCGCCCGTCGAGATGCCGATGCCGACCGCGAGGGGCCGCTCCGTCACCGCGCGGAGGCGCTCGACGAGCGTCCGCGCGGCGCTGTCGACGTCCGCGCGGGCCCCGGTGATGCCCATCGTCGACACGACGTAGGTGAAGCCGCGCGAGACCTCGGTGGCGGCCCGCAGGCGCGCCTCAGGCGACGTCGGGGCGGCGAGGAACACGCGGTCGAGGCCGTGCGCGTCGCTGGCGGCGACCCACTCCCCCGCCTCCTCGGGCACGAGGTCGGGCGTGATCAGCCCGGCGCCGCCCGCGGCGGCGAGGTCCGCCGCGAAGCGGTCCACGCCGTACGAGAGCACCGGGTTGTAGTACGTCATGCAGAGCGCGGGCGCCGCGGACGCCCGGGAGATCTCCCGCACGGCCTCGAACGCGTGCCGCAGGCGGAACCCGTTCTCGAGCGCGACCGTCGTCGCCGCCTGGATGGTCGGGCCGTCGATCACCGGATCCGAGTACGGGATGCCGAGCTCGAGCACGTCGACGCCGTGCTGCGTCAGCGTGATCGCGGCCTCGATGCTCGTCGCGAGATCCGGGTAGCCGATCGGGAGGTAGCCGACGAGCGGGCCGGAGCCGGCGTCGGAGGCCGCGGCGAACGCGGCCTCGACCTTCGAGGGGGTCACTCCTGGACCGCGCCGCGGTCGACGAGGTCGAACCAGCGCGCCACCGTGGTGGTGTCCTTGTCGCCGCGGCCGGAGAGGTTCACGAGGATGCTCGCGTCGGGGCCGAGCTCGCGGCCGACCTCGAGCACGCCGGCGAGCGCGTGCGCCGACTCGATCGCGGGGATGATCCCCTCCGTGCGGCTGAGGAGGCGCAGCGCGTCCATCGCGGCCGCATCGGTCACCGCGCGGTAGGTCGCGCGGCCGATGTCCGCGAGGTACGCGTGCTCGGGGCCGACGCCCGGGTAGTCGAGCCCGGCGGAGATCGAGTGGGACTCGACCGTCTGGCCGTCCTCGTCCTGCAGCACGTAGCTCCGCGCGCCGTGCAGCACGCCGGGGCGGCCGACGGAGATCGTCGCGGCGGTGCGCGGGGTGTCCGCGCCGTCGCCGCCCGCCTCGAAGCCCCACAGCGCGACGCCGGGGTCGTCGAGGAACGCGGTGAAGATGCCGATCGCGTTCGACCCGCCGCCCACGCACGCCGCGACCGCATCGGGGAGCGACCCGGTGCGCTCGAGCAGCTGCGCCCGCGCCTCGTCGCCGATGATCCGCTGGAGGTCGCGCACCATCGCCGGGAAGGGGTGCGGGCCGGCCGCGGTGCCGAAGATGTACGTCGTCGTGGCGACGTTCGTCACCCAGTCGCGCATCGCCTCGTTGATCGCGTCCTTCAGGGTGCGCGAGCCGGAGGTGACCGGGATCACCTCGGCGCCGAGGAGGCGCATGCGGGCGACGTTGAGCGCCTGCCGGTCCGTGTCGACCTCGCCCATGTAGATCGTGCAGTCGAGGCCGAACAGGGCCGCGGCGGTCGCGGTCGCGACGCCGTGCTGCCCCGCCCCGGTCTCCGCGATGACCCGCTTCTTGCCGATCTTCCGCGTGAGCAGCGCCTGCCCGAGCACGTTGTTGATCTTGTGCGAGCCCGTGTGGTTCAGGTCCTCGCGCTTCAGGAACACGCGGGCGCCGCCGGCGTGCGCGGCGAACCGCGGCACCTCGGTCAGCGGTGAGGGCCGACCGGTGTAGTCGCGGTGGAGGGCCGCGAGCTCCTCCTGGAACGACGGGTCGACGCGGAGCGCCTCCCAGGCCGTCGAGAGCTCGTCGAGCGCCGCGACGAGCGGCTCCGGCACCCAGCGGCCGCCGTACGCGCCGAAGTAGGGGCCGGGCCCGGACGGGCTCGTCGCGACAGCCGTGTCGGTCATGCGTGGGCCTCCCTGAAGGCTCGGATCAGCTCGGCGGGGTCGCCCGTGACGAGGGCCTCCCCCACCAGCACCACGTCGGCGCCCGCCGCGCGGTACGCGGCCACGTCGTCCGGGGTGCGGACCGCGGACTCGGCGACCTTGACGACGCCCTCGGGGATCCGGTGGGCGACGCGGCCGAACAGGTCGCGGTCGAGCTCGAAGGTGTCGAGGTCGCGCGCGTTCACGCCGACGAGGCGGGCGCCCGCCGCGAGCGCGCGCTCGACCTCCTGCTCGTCGTGCGTCTCGACGAGCGCGGTCATCCGGAGATCGGTGACGAGGGCGTGCAGCGTGCGGAGCTCCTCGTCGGTCAGCGCCGCGACGATCAGCAGCACGAGGTCGGCGCCCGCGGCGCGCGCCTCGAGCACCTGGTAGGCGGAGGAGACGAAGTCCTTCCGCAGGACGGGCACGTCGACGGCGGCGCGGACGGCCTCCAGGTCGGCGAGCGAGCCGTGGAAGCGCCGCTCCTCCGTCAGCACGCTGATCGCGCTCGCGCCGGCGGCCGCGTAGGCGGCCGCGAGCCCGGCCGGGTCGGCGATGGGCGCGATGGCGCCACGGGAGGGGCTGGCGCGCTTCACCTCGGCGATCACCTTGACGGCGTCCGGTTCCGCGGCGAGCGCCGCGAGGGCGTCGATCGGCGGGGCGGCCGCGAGCGCCGCCCGCTCGACGTCGAGGAGCGGGCGCGATGCCTCACGGGTCCTGGCGTCCTCCGCCGATCCCGCCGTCAGCTCCCGGAGGAGCCCCCTGAGGGTCGGCGCGCCGTCGGTGCTGGTCAGTGCGAGCCCCCGGACCGGTGGCCGCCGACGCCGAGGCCCACGGCCTTCAGCACGCCGCCGACGATGAGCCCGATCGGGACGAGCGCGGCGCCCAGCCAGACGAGCGGGATGACGTCCAGGAAGAGGAACGCCGTCGCGATGGCGATGCCGATCAGCATGATGACCACGGCGGTCCAGGCCGCCGGCGAGGATCCGTGGCCGGGCTCGTCGCTGATGTTCGTCATGGTCCCGGATCCTACCGGTCCGGGTCGGCCGGGTCGCCCGCGTCCGTGGGGTCGGCGCCCCGCGAGAGCGCGTCCCACTCGGAGATCGGATCGGTCGAGGCGACCACCGCGGCGTCCGACCGGAACCGGCGGCCGCCGGTGCTCCAGCGGGCGCCGCGGACGAGCACGACGAGCCCGAGGAGGACGGCGAGCGCGCCCGCCACGACCCCGAGCACCGGCCAGGCCGTGCCGGCACGCGCCAGGACGAACGGCGCCACGTCGGTCACGCCGATCGCCGAGACCACCGCGTCCTTCGTGCCCGCCGCGTCGTCCAGCACGTTCGGGAGCGCGGAGGCGACGACGCCGGCCCCGATCAGCACGAGGACCGCCCCGAGGACGACCCGGGCGGCCCGGCCGGCGATCGTCAGCGCGATGCCGAGCGCGAGCGCCACGATGCCGAGCGGCGCGAGCGCGGGCGCGGCGGCGCTGCCCGCCACGACGACCGGCGCGCGGGCGCCGGCCAGGGTGGCGGTCGCGAAGGTCTGCGTGGAGGCGAGGACGGCGAGCGCGCCCGCGAGGAGGATCCCGAGGACGACCACGAGCCGCTCGCGCGCGGCCGTCACGACGAGCCGACCTGCCGCATGGCCGCGGCGACGGCGACGGCCTTGAGCGGCGCGGTCGCCTTGTTCCAGCTCTCCGCCCACTCGAGCTCCGGCACCGAGTCGGCCACGAGGCCGCCGCCCGCCTGGACCCGCGCGACGCCGTCGGCGATCACCGCGGTGCGGATCGCGATCGCGAGGTCGAGGTCGCCGGCGAAGTCGAAGTAGCCGACGACCCCGCCGTACACGCCGCGGCGGGCGGGCTCGAGCGCGTCGATGATCTCGAGCGCGCGCGGCTTCGGCGCGCCCGAGAGCGTCCCGGCCGGGAACGTCGCGCGGAGGACGTCGACGGGGCCGACGCCGGGCCCCGACTCCCCCTCGACGCTGGAGGTGATGTGCATGATGTGGCTGAACCGCTCGATGCGCATGAACTCGGTGACCTCGACGGTGCCGGGCACGCACACCTTCGCGAGGTCGTTCCGCGCGAGGTCGACGAGCATGAGGTGCTCGGCGCGCTCCTTCTCGTCGACGCGGAGCTCCGCCGCGAACGCCTCGTCGGCCTCCGGCGTCGCACCGCGCGGCCGGGAGCCGGCGATCGGGTGGCTGAAGACGCGGCCGTCCTCGACCTTGACGAGCGCCTCCGGCGAGGAGCCGACCACCGCGACGGGCGACCCGTCCGGGCGCTCGTGCGCGATGAGGTACATGTACGGCGAGGGGTTGAGCTGCCGCAGGACCCGGTAGACGTCGAGCGGGCTCGCCGACGTCGGCAGGTCGAAGCGCTGCGCGATCACGACCTGGAAGACGTCCCCGTCGCGGATGTGCTCCTTCGCCGTCACCACCGACGCGAGGTAGTCCTCGCGCGGCGTGCGCGGCGTCGGCTCGGGCGCGAGGTCGAAGTCGACCTCGGCGAGGGAGGCCTCCGTGGGCGCGGCCAGCCGGCGCTCGAGCGCGTCGAGCCGCCGCTGGGCGTCGGCCCACGCCGCGTCGACGGGCTCGGGGGCGGCGTCGTCGTTCAGCACGGTGACGATCAGCGAGACCGTGCCCTTGAGGTGGTCGATCGCGACGACCTCCGAGGCGAACACCATCCCGAGCTCCGGCACGGCGTAGTCGGACGGCGGCGCGTCGGGCAGGTGCTCGAGGATGCGCACCGCGTCCCAGCCGATGTAGCCGACGAGCCCGCCGGTGAGCGGCGGCAGGCCGGGCACCCGCGGCGACGCCCAGTGGGAGTGGAGGTCGTCGAGCGCCTCCAGGTAGTCGCCGGTGATGCCGCCGCTGCCGAAGGCGCGCGAGGCGGGCAGCCCCCAGTCCTGCCAGACCGGGTGGCCCTTCTGCTCCGTGAGGGCGCCGAACGCGGCGACGCCGATGAAGGAGTAGCGGGACCAGATGCCGCCCTGCTCCGCGGACTCGAGGAGGAAGGCACCGGGGCGCATCCGCCCGCCCGCGCGCACCGCGAGCTTGCGGAAGATCCCGAGGGGCGTCTCGCTGTCCGCGAAGAGCACCCGCGCGACCGGCACGACCCGGCGGCCGGGCAGCAGGGACTCGAAGGCCTCGCGGGTGGTGGTGCCGGGCATGCCGCTCATGCGGGCGCTCCCGTCGTGTCGTCGAGGGTGTGGGCGTGGACGGGGTGCGTGTCGAAGCAGGCGTGGGCGCCGGTGTGGCAGGCCGGGCCGACCTGGTCGACGGTGACGAGCAGCGCGTCGGCGTCGCAGTCGAGCGCGGCGCCGCGCACGTACTGGACGTGACCGGAGGTGTCGCCCTTGCGCCAGTACTCCCGACGGGAGCGCGACCAGAACACGACGCGGCCCTCCGTGAGCGTGCGGCGCAGCGCCTCCCGGTCCATCCACCCGACCATGAGGACCTGCCGGGTGGACTCCTCCTGGATCACCGCGGCGAGCAGGCCCGTGTCGTCGAACCGGGCGAGGGCGAGCGCCTCGTCCGTGTCGAGCACCGTCCCATCGGTCATCGACCCGCCTCCTGCCGCACGGTGACGCCCGCGTCGGCGAGCGCCGCCTTCACCTCGCCGATCGTGAGCACGCCGCGGTGGAAGACGCTCGCCGCGAGCACCGCGTCGGCCCCCGCCTCGACGGCCGGGGCGAAGTGCTCGACGCCGCCGGCGCCGCCCGAGGCGATGACGGGCACGCTGCTCACCGCGCGCACCGCCTCGATGAGGCGGAGGTCGTAGCCCGCCTTCGTGCCGTCCGCGTCGATCGAGTTGAGCAGCAGCTCACCCGCGCCGAGCGCGATGGCCCGCTCGGTCCACTCGAGCGCGTCGATGCCGGTGTCGGTGCGGCCGCCGTGGGTCGTGACGACCCAGCCGGACGGCGTGAGCGGATCGTGCTGCACGTCGAGGCTGAGCACGCAGACCTGGGCGCCGAACCGGTCCGCGATCTCCGCGATGAGCTCGGGGCGGGCGATCGCCGCCGAGTTGACGCCGATCTTGTCCGCGCCGGAGCGCAGCAGCGCGTCGACGTCCGCGACGCTCCGCACGCCGCCGCCGACGGTGAGCGGCACGAAGACCTGCTCGGCCGTGCGGCGGACGGTGTCGAGGAGCGTGCCCCGCGCCTCCACGGTCGCGGTGACGTCGAGGAAGGTGATCTCGTCCGCGCCGGCCGCCGCGTACCGGGCGGCGAGCTCGACGGGGTCGCCGGCGTCCTCCAGGCCCTGGAAGCGCACGCCCTTGACGACGCGGCCGGCGGCGACGTCGAGGCACGGGATGACGCGGGTCGCCAGCGCCATCAGAGCCTCGCGGCGTGGATCGGCGTGACGAAGATCGCCCGGGCGCCGAGCGCGTACAGGCGGTCCATGATCAGGTTCATCTCGGTCCGCTTCACGAGCACGCGCACCGCCGCCCACTGCGGGTCGTGCAGCGGCGTGACCGTCGGCGACTCGTAGCCGGGCGCGAGCGCCGCGGCCTCGTCGAGCAGGTCGCGCGGGATGTCGTAGTCGACCATCACCCAGCGGCGGGCGACGAGCACGCCGTTGAGGCGGCGCTCGAGCACGTCCATCCCGTCGGCGCGCGCCGCGCCGGAGATGAGGACGGCCGTCGACTCGAGGATGACGGGGCCGAAGATCTCGAGGCCCTGCGCCTTCAGCGTCGTGCCCGTCTCCACGACGTCGGCGACGGCGTCAGCGACGCCGAGGCGGACCGCGGTCTCCACGGCGCCGTCGAGGTGGACGAGGGTCGTGTCGACGCCCTCCCGCTCGAGGAACGCGCCGACGAGCCCGGTGTAGCTCGTCGCGACGCGCAGACCGCGGAGGTCCTCGAGGCTCGAGAAGCGACCGGCCGGGCCCGCGAACCGGAACGTCGAGGACGCGAAGTCGAGCGCCGCGACCTCGACCGCGGCCGAGCCGGAGTCGAGCAGCAGGTCCCGACCCGTGATCCCGACATCGAGCGCGCCGGACCCGACGTACGTCGCGATGTCGCGGGGCCGGAGGTAGAAGAACTCCGCGTCGTTGCGCGGGTCGGAGACCGTGAGCTCCTTGGGGTCACGGCGGAGGCGGTAGCCGGCCTCGCCGAGCATCTGCGCGGCGGTCTCGGCGAGCGCGCCCTTGTTGGGCACGGCGATTCTCAGCATCTGGATTCCTGTCGAGGGTGTCGGGCGGGGTCTCGTCAGAGATGTCGCCAGACGTCCTCGAGCGTCATGCCCTTCGCGAGCAGGAGGACCTGCACGTGGTACAGCAGCTGCGACGCCTCCTCCGCGAGGCGCTCGTCGCTCTCGAACTCGGCGGCCATCCAGACCTCGGCCGCCTCCTCCACGATCTTCTTGCCGATGCCGTGGACGCCGGAGTCGAGCTCCGCCACCGTCCGCGACCCGGCCGGGCGCTCGACCGCCTTCGCCGACAGCTCGGCGAACAGCCCCTCGAACGTCTTCACGCCAGCCAGGGTATCGGGCGCCCGCTGGTCCCCGGATCCCGATCGTCCGCCCGGGTCCTGGCCGCGCGACGTCGGTTCCGGCACATCCGGTCGGTTCCGGCACATCCGGTCGGTTCCGGCAGCAGGATGTGCCCGGATGCGCTGCCGGAGCCGACCGACGCTGTCGGAACCGACCAGCGCGCGGCGGACCGGCACGGATCCGGAGCGACTTCGCCTGTCGCCCGAGCGGCGGCCAGGTCGCGGGTCAGGCGCGGGAGGCGAGGGCGCGGAGGCGCTGGACGGCCGCGTCCGGGTCGTCCTGGCCGAAGACCGCGCTGCCCGCCACGAACGTGTCCGCACCCGCCGCGGCGGCGGCGGCGATCGTGTCCGCGCCGATGCCGCCGTCGACCTGCAGCCAGACGTCGCGGTCGCCGATCGCGGATCGCACCTCGCGGACCTTCGCCGTCAGCTCGGCCATGAAGGACTGCCCGCCGAACCCGGGCTCGACCGTCATCACGAGGACCTGGTCGAACTCGTCGATCGCCGCGAGGAACGGCGCCGCGTCGGTCGTCGGCTTCAGCGCGATGCCCGCACGGGCACCGGCCGCGCGGATCGCCCGCGCGGTCGCGATGGGCGAGGTCGCCGCCTCCGCGTGGAAGGTCACGGTGTGGGCGCCGGCCTCCGCGTAGCCCGGCGCCCAGCGGTCCGGGTCGTCGATCATCAGGTGCACGTCGAGCGGCAGCGCGCTCACCTGCGCGAGCCGCCGCACCATCGGCAGGCCGAACGTGAGGTTCGGCACGAAGTGCCCGTCCATCACGTCGCAGTGCACGAGGTCCGCGGAGGGGATCCGCGCGATCTCGCTCGCGAAGGACGCGAAGTCGGCGGACAGGATGCTCGGCTCGATGCGGACGGCCACCGGAGGACCCTACGGGACGCTCGGAGCACGCCGCTCGGACGCCTCTACGCTGAACCGACCGGAGGCGCGGATGGCGGGCAGCAGCATCGTGCGGGGCGACCCGCGCGCGTGGGCGGACGCCGTCCGTGCGGTGCAGCAGGGCGCGGACGCCGACGAGACCGCGGACGCGCTGCTCGCCCTCCTGCGCGACCGCGAGCTGCTCGGCCTGCTCGACGGCGACGCGCCCGGGTGGCTGCTGCCGTTCATCCCCGTCCTGCAGCCGCGCCGGCCCTTCACCGCCGGGGCGATCCCGCGGCTCGGCATGCCCGGCCTCCGCTTCACCGACGGCGCGCGCGGCGTCGTGCTCGGTCGCGCCACGGCGTTCCCCGTCGCGATCGCGCGCGCGGCCGCCTGGGACCCCGGGCTCGAGGAGCGCGTCGGCGTCGCGATCGGGCTGGAGGCGCGGGCGAGCGGCGCGAACTACGCCGCCTCGGTGTGCGTGAACCTGCTGCGGCACCCGGCGTGGGGCCGCGCGCAGGAGTGCTACGGCGAGGACCCGGTGCTCACGGGCGTGCTCGGGTCCGCGGCGGTCCGGGGCCTCCGTCGCAACGTGATGGCGTGCGTGAAGCACTTCGCCCTGAACTCGATGGAGGACGCGCGGTTCGAGGTCGACGTCGTCGTCGACGAGCACGCGCTCCACGAGGTGTACCTGCCGCAGTTCCGCGCGACGATCGACGCGGGCGCGGACTCCCTGATGACCTCCTACAACCGCATCCGCGGCCTGCACGCCGACGTGAACGCGCCGCTGCTCACCGGCGTGCTGCGGGAGGAGTGGGGGTTCCGCGGCTTCACCACGAGCGACTGGGTGTTCGGCACCCATGCCGCCGTCGGCAGCCTCGCCGCCGGCCTCGACGTGGAGATGCCGCTGCGGCTCGTCCGGGCCCGGCGCCTGGCGAGCGCGGCGCGGTCGGGCCGGCTGAAGCGCTCACTGGCGGAGGAGGCCGGCCGCCGGATCCTCCGCACCTCGCTGCTGCACGCCGCGCAGCGCGACCCGGCGGAGCCCGCCGGGGCCGTCGTCGCGTCGCCCGCGCACCGCGCGCTCGCGAAGGAGGCGGCGGTCGCCGCGGCCGTGCTGCTGCGCAACGAGCCGGTCGACGGCCGGCCGCTGCTGCCGCTCGACGGAGGTCTCGGATCCGTGGCCGTGATCGGCGCGGCGGCGGCCCGCCCGAACCTCGGGGACCACGGCTCGTCCCGGGTGCGGCCGCCCACGGCGGACACGCCGCTCGACGCCCTCCGCGCCGCGCTCCCGGCCGCGGAGGTGCGGTGGGAAGCCGGCCGCGACCGCGCGGCGGCCGCCGCGCTCGCGCGGGACGCGGACGCAGCGGTGGTCGTCGTCGGCTACGACCAGGACGACGAGGGCGAGTCCGTCGTGACCGGCCGCGTCGACCCCGGCGTGCTCGGGAGCGTGTTCCGGCGCGGGCCGCTCCGCACGGTCGTCACCGGGGTCGCGCACCTGGCCGAGCGCTTCGTGCGCGGCGGGGACCGGGTCCGGCTCACCCTCCGCCCGCACGACGAGGCGCTCGTGCGCGCCGTGGCGGCGGCGAACCCCCGCACCGTCGTCGTGCTGATCGGCGGCAGCGCGATCCTGACCGAGTCGTGGCGGCAGCGCGTGCCCGCGGTCCTCCTCGCCTGGTACGGCGGGATGGCCGGCGGCGCCGCGATCGCGGACGTGCTCACCGGCGCGGCCGAACCGGGCGGGCGCCTGCCGTTCGCGGTCCCGACCGACGCCGCGCACCTCCCGCCGTTCCAGCGGCTCGCACGCCGGGTCGTCTACGACGACCGGTGGGGCCAGCGCCGGCTCGACGCGGACGGCCACCGCGCCGCGTACCCGTTCGGCTGGGGGCTCGGCTACACGGACTTCGCCCTGACGTGCGAGGGGCACCGCTTCGACGACGGGGGCGGCGAGGCGCGGGTCCGCGTGGAGAACACCGGCTCCCGGCCGGGGTCGACGGTCGTGCAGGTCTTCGCGGCGGACGCGTCCCGCGAGCGGCCCGTCGGGCAGCTGCTCGGCTTCGCGAAGGTGCGGCTCGCACCCGGTGCGTCGGCGACCGTGCCCGTCGCCCTCGACGCCCGGCCGACGCTCGAGCGCGACCCGGACACGCGCACCTGGGGCCCGCGGCCCGGCGACTGGCGGGTGCTCGCGGCGCAGCACGCGCCGTCGGACTGGGGCGGGGCGGTCCCGCTCCGCTGATCCGGCTGCGCGGATCCGCAGAGATCGGCCGACACGCCGCGTTCCGCTCCCCCGCCGCGGCGTGTCGCCGAGGACCTGCGGATCCGCGAGACGGGCGCGACGGGTCAGACGCGGAGCGCGCGGTCCTCCGCGGCTAGGCCCTGCACCTCCACGGCGAGCTCCTCGCCCTCGCGCACGACGGCGCGGACGAGCCGGTGCGCCTCCCATCCGGCGCGGAACGGGTTGCGCTCCCGCCGCAGCCGGAGCCCGCCGCCGGAAACGCCGAAGTGCTCCCGGAGGTCGTCGAGCTGCTCCGCCCGGATGAGCGCGATCGTGCTCCCGGTCGCCGCCTCGGTGAGCCGGGCGAGCGACGTCCTGCCCGTCAGGTCCGTCGCGACGACGCGGCGCTCGCTCGCCTGGAGGATCGTGCGCTGCGCCGCCCGCGTGACGACGAGCGGCCGCTCGGGGCCGTCGAGCAGGCCGTCGAGGACGTCCCGCGCCGCCCCCGGCCGACCGGTCGCCGCCGCCGCCGCGCGCATCGCCGCAAGCCGGCCCGGCGTGCGCAGCACCTCGTCGATCTTCCAGCCGATCGTCTGCACCGTGTTGCAGCGGATCGCCGCGCCCTGCTCCATGAGGTAGTCGCCGTTGCGGACCTCCTGGCCGGGGATCGGGTTCACGAGGACCATCGGCAGCCCCGCCGCCATGCACTCGGACGCGGAGAGGCCGCCGGGCTTCCCGACGAACAGGTCCGCCTCGGCGAGCAGTCGCGGCATCGCGTCGGTGAACCCGAGCACCTCGTAGCGGTCGCCCAGCGGGGCGACGAGCTGCTCGATCCGCCGCCGCAGCTCCTCGTTGCGACCGCAGACGACGGTGATCCGGCACGGGGTGCGGATGTGCATCGTCTGGCGGACCACGGCGACGGCGTAGTCGCCGCCCGCCGCGCCGGCCGAGACGAGGATGCGCGGCGGGACCGCCGGGGCGCGGTGCAGCGCGACCTCGGCGCGGCGGATCGGGATGCCGGTCGCGACGACGCGGTCCGCCGGCAGGCCGAGCGCGGTGAGCTGCACGAGGCCCTCCTCCCGCGCCACCGAGAAGGCGTGGAACGCGCTCGTCAGCCAGAGCCCCTGGAAGTCGTAGTCGGTCGTGACGACCGCGGTGCGGGCGTCGATCCGGCCGCCGAGCAGCAGGGCGGCGACGAGCTGCGCCGGGAGGAAGTGGGTGCACACGATCGCCGTCGGCCGGAACCGGGTGATCGCGCGGATCGTCGGCAGCGCGTTCGCGCGCGTCCACGGGTCGATCGGGCCGCGGCGGCGGAACGGGCGGTCCGTGACGTCGTACCCGAACTCCACGAGCCAGGGCGCGCTGTCGACGAGGGTGAAGTACCCCTTGCCGAGCAGGTCCCGGTACAGCGCCGTGCTCGAGTCGAGGAGGTCGAGCAGCTGCACCTCTTCGACGTCGGTGCGCCCGGCCGCCGCCGCGCGGACCGCTTCGCCGGCGCTGTTGTGCCCGGCGCCGACGCCGGCGGAGAGGATCAGGACGCGATGCTCCGCCGGGGCCGCCATGCTCGGAACGCTAGGCCATGGCGGCGACCGGCCGGATGATCAGAGCAGCGACTTGGCGATCGAGTGGAGGGTGACCGCGCCGATCGCCGTGAACGGGTGCAGCGGGTCCGGGTCGGCGGAGCCGGTCGGCCCGCCCAGCTTCGAGTGGCCGGCCGCGGAGAGCAGCGCGTACGCGTCGCCCTTCGTGAAGCCGTGCTCGTCCACGAGGAACGCGAAGAGGTCCTCGTAGCCGCGGCGGATCGACTCCTGCACCGGGTCGCCGAGGCCGACGAAGACCCACTCGTCCGGCGTCTCGATCCGCGGCGCGCGCAGCCGCAGCCCCGGCACGACGTCGACGGAGACGACCGCGACGCCCTCCGCCTCGATCGCGACGAAGGAGGACTCCCCCTCCGCCATCACCGCGTGGATGTCGCCGATCGAGAGCAGCGCGCCCTCCACCGCGACGGGGAGGTACACGGTCGAGCCGGGTCGGGCCTCCGTCACGTCCATGTTCCCGCCGAGCGCGTGCGCGGGCATGACCGTCGAGTTCGTCCCCGCCTCCGGCGCGACGCCGATGCAGCCGATCATCGGCTGCGGCGCCAGCACGTGGCGGTCGGTGACGTGCACGCCGTCGGCGTCGATCGGGACGCGGCGGGTGAAGACCTCGTCGCCCATCGGGCCGGCGAGCGCACCCGTGCCGGGCAGGCTGACCGACCAGCCGCGGTCGAGCAGGCGGATCTCGTGGATCGTCACCGCGAGGGCGTCGCCCGGGTGCGCGCCCTCGACGAACACCGGCCCGGTGACGGGGTTGATCGGGGCCGAGAGGCCCGCGAGGTCCTTCGTCTCGTGCAGCTCGGCGTACACGGCCTCGTCGGTCTCGAAGGCGATCCGGTCGCCCGACCCGGCGACGACGCGGAGCACGGGCGGCACGGCCGCCGAGAAGCCCGGCCGGCCGAGCGCCTTGCCCAGGAAGTGCTCGCTCATCGTGCGCCCTCCCCCTGCACCGGCTCGTCCTCGCGGATCGACAGCTCCGGCTTCCGGCCGCGCAGGACGTTGATCCCGAACACGATCGCACCGATCGCGAGCCAGATCAGGCCGCCGATCTTCGCGTTCAGGTCCGCGTTGACGAGCACGTACCCGATGATCAGGAACCCGAGGACCGGGACGACCGCGTGCAGGAGCCGGTTCTTCGAGCGCTGCTTGACCGTGTAGTGCCAGAAGACGGACACGTGCAGCAGGCAGAAGCCGAACAGCGCACCGAAGTTCACGAGCGACGAGATCAGGCCGATCTGCCCGACGAAGAACAGCACGAGCACGATCGTCAGCGCGGTCACCACGAGCACGGCGACGAGCGGGACCTGGCGCGAGCTGATGCGCGAGAGCGCCTTCGGCAGCTGCCGGTCGCGGCTCATCGAGTAGAGCAGGCGGCTCGTCGCGGCCTGCGCCGCCATCGCGTTCGCGATGCCGACGGCGAGCACGTTGACGACGAAGAACGCGTTCTGCCAGCCGGTGCCCGCCGCGGCCTGCACGAGCGTGAAGAAGGCGTTGCCGGCCTCGCTGTCCGAGAAGGAGGCGCGCCCGCCCGCGAGGAGGCTCGCCAGCCAGGTCTGCGTGATGAAGAGCGCGGCGACGATGAAGAGGGCGATGATCATCGCCCGGCCGGCGGCGTTCTTCCGCCCCGTCGACTCCTCGGCCAGCGTCGAGATGCCGTCGAAGCCGAGGAACGAGAGCACGGCGATCGAGAGCGCGGACGCGAGCAGTGGCCCGTTCACCTCGCCCGGCGTCCAGATCGGGTCCGTGCTCCACTCGGCGCCCGGGATCGTGCCGCCGTTGATCGCGGTCACCGCGATGATGACGAAGATCGCGACGAACACGACCTCGATCGCCAGGAACACCCGGTTCGCGAGCTTCAGCGAGCTGATGCCGAGCAGGTTCACCGCGGTGTTGATCGCGACGAAGACGAGCGCCCACATCCAGCGTGCGGTGCCGGGGAAGATGCCGACCATGCTCTCCGCCGCGAAGACGTACAGCAGCGTCGGGATGAGCAGGTAGTCGAGCAGGATCGCCCAGCCCGCGAAGAAGCCGGCGGCGGGGTGGATGCCGCGGCCGACGTACGAGAACACGGAGCCGGCGAGCGGGAACGACTTCGCCATCTGCGCGTACGCGAGCGCGGTGAAGATCATCGCGACGAGGCCGATGAGGTAGACGAGCGGGACCATGCCCGCGGCGCTGTTGTAGACGGTGCCGAAGATCGCCCACGGTGCGATCGGCACCATGAAGATCAGGCCGTAGATGAGGAGGTCGACGGTCGAGACGGACCGCTTCAGCTCCTGCTTGTAGCCGAAGGACTCGAGGGTGCGCTGGTTCTCCGCGGTGGCGGACACGGATGCTCCTTGCTGGACGGGTGGTGCGCGGCGGCGGACGGGCGGTGCGGGAGGTGCGGGAGGTGCGGGATCAGGAGGGCTCGAACGCCTCGGCGTCCGCGTCGTGCTCGGCGAGGAACGCCGCGACGACGGCGCGGAACGCCTCCGGCTGCTCGAGGTGGGTGCAGTGGCTGGCGCCCGGGAAGACGTGGCTGCGCACGTCCGGGATGCGGTCGACGAAGGGCTCCCAGGTCGACGGGGTCGCCTCGTCGAACTCGCCCGCGACCACGAGGGTCGGCGCGGTGATGCCGGCGACCTCCTCGACGACCGTCCAGTCCTTCAGGGTGCCGGTCACGAAGAACTCGTTGACGCCGTTCATCGTGTGGTAGACGGTCGGCTCGGCGAGCATCTGCGCCTCGGTGTCGAGGAAGTCCTGCGGCGTCGGCTGCACCCGGCAGACGTGCCGGTCGTAGAAGACCTGCGTCGCGGCGACGTACTCGGGGTCGTCGATCGTGCCGTCCGCCTCGTGCGCGTCGAGGGCGGCGCGGACGTCCTCCGGCAGCTCGGCCCGGAGCGCGTTCGCCCCCTCGACCCAGAGCCGCATGGAGGCGGGCGAGTTGCAGATCGCGAGGGACGCGAGGCCCTCGGGGCGGGTGATCGCGATCTCGGCGCCGAGCATGCCGCCCCAGGACTGGCCGAGCACGTGGTAGCGCTCGAGGCCGAGCGCCTCGACCACGTTGCGGAACTCGTCGACGAACAGCGCCGGGGTCCAGAAGTCCTCCGGCGCATCCGGCCGGTGACTGCTGCGGCCGCAGCCGACCTGGTCGTAGTGGACGACCGTGCGGCCGGTCTCGTCGGCGAGGGCGGCGAGGTTCTTCACGTAGTCGTGCGCCATGCCGGGGCCGCCGTGCAGGACGACGAGCGGGAGCGCGCCGGGCACGGGCGCCTCGGGCTCGGTGACCTGCACCCAGGTCTCGAGGTCGCGGAAGGGGATGCGGCGGGTGGTGACGGGCACGGGCTCAGCCTGACGCAGCAAAGGTCCCGTGTGGAGACCTTTCGATGGGATTTAACGTGGTCGAAACGGACGGAGGCGCGATGACCGGATCCCTGGCCGCAGCGGCCGTCGGACCCGCGACCGGGCGCTCGCGCGTCGACGACGTGACCGACCGGCTCATCACCGCGGTCGCGGTCGGCGAGTACCTGCCCGGGTCGCGGCTGCCGCCCGAGCGCGACCTCGCCGCCTCGCTCGGCGCCGGGCGGATGACCGTCCGCGCGGCGATCGCCCGCCTCGTGGAGCGCGGGCTCCTCGAGACGCAGCGCGGGCGCGCGGGGGGCTCGTTCGTCGTCGAGCAGTGGACGCCCGCGTCCGCCGAGGCGGTCCGCCGCACGCTCGACGAGCGGTGGGAGGACCTCCGCGACCGGTGCGAGGCGATCGCCCGGCTGCACGGCGCCCTCTGCCGCGCCGCGGCGGAGCGCCGGTCCGAGCACGACGCGGGGGTGATGGCCGCGCGCCTGGAGGCCTACCGCGCGGCCGCGTCGGGACTCGCGAAGCAGCAGGCGGACAGCCGGCTGCACCTCGCGATCATCGACGCCGCGCACAACCGGACGCTCGCGCGGGTGCTCCGCGACGAGGAGGCCGCGCTGTCGATCGGCGCACCGGCGCACCTGTGGGGTCCGCCGGAGGGCATGCCGGCGATGGAGGCGCGGGCGCTCCGCGAGCACGAGGCGCTCGTCGCCGCGATCGTCGGGCGCAGCGCGGACGACGCGGAGGCGATCGCCCGGGCGCACGTCGGCATCGACCTCGAGCTGCTCGAGGCCGCGCGGCTCCGGGCGGACGGGCTCGGCGCCGGCGCCTGACGCGCCGGATCAGCCGCGCGCGCCCTGCAGCACGCGGTGCGTGAGCGGCACCCCGGGCCGGTAGGCGAGGTGGGCCGCGGAGGGCGCGTCGAGCACGTGGAGGTCCGCCGGGCCGCCCACCCGGATCGCGCCGCGATCGTCGACACCGAGCACCGCCGCACCGCCGCGCGTGGCGGCCCAGAGCGCCTCCGCGACGCTCAGCCGCTGCTGCAGCACGGCCGTCGCGACGCAGAACGCCATCGAGGTGGTGAAGCTCGACCCCGGGTTGCAGTTCGTCGCGATCGCGAGCGGGACGCCCGCGTCGGCGAGCCGGCGGGCGGGCGCGAGCGGCTCCCGGGTGCTGAGGTCGGCGGCGGGCAGGAGGACGGCGGTCACGCGGGCGCCCGCGAGGGCGTCGACGTCCGCCGCCGAGACGTGGTTGACGTGGTCGACGCTCGCGGCCCCGAGCTCCGCGGCGAGCGCGACGCCGCCGGACTCCCCCAGCTGGCCGCCGTGGACGCGGAGGCGGAGGCCCGCGGCGCGGCCGGCGAGGAGGACCTCCCTGGCCTCGTCGACCGTGAACGCGCCGGTCTCGCAGAAGACGTCGATCGCGTCGACGAGTGGGCGGACGGCGTCGAGCATCGGCCCGACCACGAGGTCGAGGTAGGCGCGGCGGTCGACGCCGGGCGGGACGAGGTGGGCGCCGAGGAAGGTGACCGAGTCCGCGACCTCCCGGCCGATGCGGGCGAGGCGGACCTCCGCATGGACGTCGAGCCCGTAGCCGGTCTTCGTCTCGAGCGTGGTCGTGCCGCCCGCGAGCGCCTCCGCCCGCAAGCGCGCCGCCGCCGCGCGGAGCTCCTCGTCGGATGCCGCGCGGGTCGCCTCGACGGTCGTCGCGATGCCACCCGCGGCGTAGGGGCGGCCGTCGAGCCGCGCGGCGAACTCCGCCGCGCGATCGCCCGCGAACACGAGGTGGGTGTGGCAGTCGACCCAGCCGGGCAGCACCGCGCGGCCGCCGAGGTCCGTCCGCACGTCGGCGGCCGGGGCGGTCGATGCGGGCCCGAGCCACGCGACGCGGCCGTCCTCGACGACGACGGCCGCGTCGGTGAGCCGCGTCGACTCGGCCGGGGTCGGGCCGTCGTGCGTCGTCAGCTCGGCGATGCCGGTCAGCAGCTCGCTCATGCGCGGTGCACCTCTCTGCCCGCCACGACCGTGGTGCGGACGTCGGACGCGGTGGCGGTCAGGACGAGCTGGGCCGGCACGGCGCCGCGGGTGCGGGGCGAGTCGGGGTCGAGCTCGACGAGGTCCGCCGGGTCGCCGACCCGGAACCGCGTCGGTGGGAGACCCAGGCTCGTCGCGCCGTGCTCGGTCGCCGCGGCGAGGAGCTCCCGCGGGGTAAAGCGGCCCCGGCGGCCGGACGCGAGCCGCTCCCCCGCCTCGAGCCCGCGCATCTCCAGCAGCGGGTCGATCACGGACTGTCCGTCGGAGCCGAGCGCGATCCGCGCGCCGGCATCCGCGAGCGCGCGGGCGGGGCCGATGCCGTCGCCGAGGTCCGCCTCGGTCGTGGGGCAGAGCGCGACCGTCGCGCCGGCGCCGCCGATCCGGGCGACGTCCTCCGGCGACAGGTGCGTGCCGTGCACGAGCGTCGTCCTCGGGCCGAGCACGCCGAGGCGGTCGAGCGCCGCGACCGGGGTCTCGCCGTGCCGGGCGAGGAAGTCGGCGGTCTCGCGGGGCTGCTCGGCGACGTGGACGTGGAGCGGGACGTCCGGCGGCAGCGCGGCGGCGATGCGCGCGATCGCGGGCAGCGGCACGGCGCGAACGGAGTGGATCGCCGCACCGATCGTCACGAGCGGGTCGTCCCCGATCGCGCTGCGGAGCGCCTGCCGGCGCGCGAGCCAGCCGTCCGCGTCGCCGTCGCCGAACCGCCGCTGCCGGGGCTCGAGCGCGCGGCCGTCGACGTCCGCGGTCAGGTAGCAGGTGTCGAGCAGCACGAGCCGGATGCCGACCTCGCGGGCCGCTGCAGCGAGCGCGAGCTCCATCGCGTGCGGCGGGTCGTAGGGGCGGCCGTCCGGCCGGTGGTGGACGTAGTGGAACTCCCCCACCGCGGTCCAGCCCGCCTCGACCATCTCGCGGAACACGGCGCTGGCGAGGTCGCCGTACGACTCCGGGGTGAGCTCGGCCGCGGCCCGGTACATCGCCTCGCGCCAGCGCCAGAAGTCGCCGCCGTCGTCGTGCGTCCGACCGCGCAGCACGCGGTGGAACGCGTGGGAGTGCGCGTTCACGAACCCGGGCACGACGAGGCGGAGGCGGCGGTCGCCCTCCTGCGGCGCCACGCCCTCCTCGACCGCGGCGATGCGCCCGTCCGCGACGACGAGCCGGACCCGCTCGCGCACCCCCTCGGGCGCGACCAACGTCTCCGCCCAGATTCCGTTTCGAAGGAGGTTCTGCGCCTCCGACGCAGGATCTCCTTCAGAACGGATTCCGTCGGGCTGAGTCATGACGCGAGGTGGCGGAGGACGCGCTCGAGGGCGTCCACGCCCGCGTCGACGTCGGCGTCGTCCGCGTGCTCCTCCGGCGCGTGCGAGACGCCGGTCGGGTTGCGGACGAAGAGCATCGCCGTCGGCACGTGCGCCGCGAGGACGGCCGCGTCGTGCCCGGCGCCCGTCGGCAGCGCCGGAACGCCGCCGAGCACGCCGTCCAGCTCCGAGCGGAGGGCGTCGTCGAACACGACCTCGTCGCTCCAGCTCGTGCGCTCGATCGCGAAGTCGCACCCGTTCCGCGCCGCTTCCAGGGCGCCGGCCTCCTCGATCGCGGCGACGAGCGCGCGCACCGCGCCGCCGTCGCCGGCGCGGACGTCGAGCGGCAGCTCGACCCGGGAGGCGATGACGTTCGTGCCGCCGGGGACCGCCTCGATCCGGCCGACCGTCGCGCGGGCGCCGTCGACGGCGAGCGCGGCCGACTCCACGGCGAGCACCACGCGGGCGGCCGCGACGACGGGGTCCGAGCGGTCCTGCATCCGCGTCGAGCCCGCGTGGTCGCCGCGGCCGGTGATCGTCATCCGCCAGCGGCCGTGGGCGAGCACCCCCGTCGCGAGGCCGATCGGCGCGTCGAGGTCCGCGAGCCCGCGCCCCTGCTCGACGTGCAGCTCGACGAAGCGCCCGATCCGGGCGAGCGCCGCGTCGTCGCCACCGGCGTGCGGGAGGCCCGCCTCGGCCGGCAGCGCGGTCGGGTCCATCGCCCCGGTGAGGAGGCGCGAGCCGAGGCAGGCGACGCCGAACCGCGACCCCTCCTCCTCCGCGAACACGACGACCGCGATCGGCCGCGTCGGCCGGAACCCGGCCTCGCGGAGGCGCCGGACCGCGACGAGCGCGGACACGACGCCGAGCGGCCCGTCGAACCGGCCGCCGCCGGGCACGGAGTCGAGGTGGCTGCCCGTCACCACCGCGTCCGGACCCGGCTCGCCCCACCACGCCCAGACGTTGCCGTTCGCGTCCGGGTGGACGGCGAGGCCGGCGGCCTCGGCCTGTGCGGCGAACCAGGCCCTCAGCTCGTCGGCGACCGGTCCGAACCCGGGCCGGGACCAGCCGCCGCGCGGATCGCGGCCGACGTCGTCGATCTCGGCGAGGAGCGCCAGCGCGTCGCTCATTCGGCGCGCCGGTCCAGCGCCGGCACCGACGGCACCCAGAGGCCGCGCTCGGCGGCGACCTCGTGCGCGCGGTCGTAGCCGGCGTCGACGTGCCGCATGACCCCGGTGCCGGGGTCGTTCGTGAGCACGCGGGCGATCTTCTCCGCGGCGAGCTCGGTGCCGTCCGCGACGACGACCTGGCCGGCGTGGATCGAGCGCCCGATGCCGACGCCGCCGCCGTGGTGGATCGACACCCAGGTCGCGCCGGAGGCCGTGTTCAGCAGCGCGTTGAGCAGCGGCCAGTCGGCGATCGCGTCCGAGCCGTCCGCCATCGCCTCGGTCTCCCGATACGGGGAGGCGACGGAGCCCGAGTCGAGGTGGTCGCGGCCGATCACGATCGGCGCGGAGAGCTCGCCCGAGGCGACCATCTCGTTGAACTTCAGGCCCGCGACGTGGCGCTCCCGGTAGCCGAGCCAGCAGATGCGCGCCGGGAGGCCCTCGAACTCGACCTTCTCGCCCGCGGCCTCGATCCAGCGGCGCAGCTTCGCGTCCTCCGGGAACAGCTCGAGGATCGCCCGGTCCGTCGCGGCGATGTCGGCCGGGTCGCCGGAGAGCGCGACCCAGCGGAACGGGCCCTTCCCCTCGGCGAACAGCGGGCGGATGTACGCGGGCACGAAGCCGGGGAAGGCGAACGCGTCCTGGTAGCCGCCGAGCCGCGCCTCCGCGCGGATGGAGTTGCCGTAGTCGAACACCTTCGCGCCGCGGCGCTGGAACCCGACCATCGCCTCGACGTGCGCGGCCATGGACGCGCGGGCCGCCGCCGTGAAGCCGTCCGGGTCCGCGGTCGCGCGGTCCGCCCACGCGGCGAACGGGACGCCGGCCGGCAGGTACTTCAGCGGGTCGTGCGCGCTCGTCTGGTCGGTGACCACGTCGACGGCGACGCCGCGGCGGAGCAGCTCGGGCAGCACCTCGGCCTGGTTCCCCTCGAGGCCGACCGAGAGCGCTCTCCGCTCCGCCTTCGCGGCGAGCACGCGGGCGAGCGCGTCGTCGAGGTCGTCCGCGACCTCGTCGAGGTAGAGCCGGTCGCGGCGCCGCTCGAGCCGGCTCCGGTCGACGTCGACGACGAGCACCGCGCCGCCGTTCAGCGTCACCGCGAGCGGCTGCGCGCCGCCCATGCCCCCGGCGCCCGCGGTGACCGTCAGCGTGCCGGCGAGGGAGCCGTCGCCGCCCTCCGCCCGCAGCTGCTCGCCGACCGCCGCGAACGTCTCGTACGTGCCCTGCAGGATCCCCTGCGTGCCGATGTAGATCCAGGACCCGGCGGTCATCTGGCCGTACATCGTGAGCCCCAGCGACTCGAGGCGCCGGAACTCGGGCCAGGTCGCCCAGTCGGGAACGAGGTTCGAGTTCGCGATGAGCACCCGCGGCGCCCACTCGTGCGTGCGGAAGACGCCGACGGGCTTGCCGGACTGGACGAGCAGCGTCTCGTCCGGCGCGAGCTCGCGCAGGGTGCGGACGATCGCGTCGAACGCGGCCCACGACCTCGCGGCCTTCCCCGTCCCCCCGTAGACGACGAGGTCCTCCGGGTGCTCCGCGACGTCGGGGTCGAGGTTGTTCATCAGCATGCGGAGGGGCGCCTCCGTCTGCCAGGACCGGGCGGTCAGCTCGGTGCCGCGCGCGGCGCGGACCTCGGTCGTCTCCATGTCGGTTCCTCTCAGTGCAGCGGGCCGGTCGCGGACTCGGCGGCGGCGCGGACCGCACCGTCGCGGACGAGGGCCGTCGCGACCTCGATCTCGGGGGCCAGGAAGCGGTCGGGGCCGGGCCCGGCGACCTGCTCGCGGAGGCGCGCGACGACGGCCGCGGTGGCGGGCGCCGGCGCGAGCGGCGCGCGCAGGTCGAGCGCGCGGGCCGCGGACAGGACCTCGACGCCGAGCACGGCGGCGAGCGCGTCGATGCCGCGGCGGAGCTTGCGGGCCGCGTGCCAGCCCATCGACACGTGATCCTCCTGCATCGCCGACGACGGGATCGAGTCGACGGAGGCGGGCACCGCGAGCCGCTTCAGCTCGCTGACGAGACCGGCCGCCGTGTACTGGGCGATCATCAGGCCGGAGTCGACGCCGGCGTCGTCCGCGAGGAACGCGGGGAGGCCGTGGCTGCGCTTCGGGTCGAGGAGGCGGTCGGTGCGGCGCTCCGACATGCTCGCCACGTCGGCGACGGCGATCGCGAGGAAGTCGAGCACGTAGCCGACCGGGGCGCCGTGGAAGTTGCCGTTCGACTCGACGCGGCCGTCCGCGGTCACGACCGGGTTGTCGATCGCCGCGGCGAGCTCGCGCTCGGCGACCTGCGCCGCGTGCGACCACGTGTCGCGCGCCGCGCCGTGCACCTGCGGGGCGCAGCGGAGGGAGTAGGCGTCCTGGACGACGGTGTGCTCGGGGCCGCGATGGCTCTCGCGGATCGTCGACCCCGCCATCGTCGCGACGAGGTTCGCCGCGGCAGCCTGCTGCCCGGCCTGCGGGCGGAGGGCGACGAGGTCCGCCGCCCAGGCCGCGTCGGTGCCGAGCAGCGCCTCGGTGGACATCGCCGCGGCGACGTCCGCCGTCGCGAGCAGCGTCGCGAGGTCGTGCAGGGCGAGCGCGAGCATCCCGAGCATGCCGTCGGTGCCGTTGACGAGGGCGAGGCCCTCCTTCTCCGCCAGCTCGACGGGCGCGATGCCCGCCGCGGCGAGCGCGTCGGCGGCCTCGCGCGGCTCGCCGTCGGCGTCGCGGACGCGCCCCTCCCCCATCAGCACGAGCGCGCAGTGCGCGAGCGGTGCGAGGTCGCCGGAGCAGCCGAGCGATCCGTACTCGTGCACGACCGGCGTGATCCCCGCGTTCAGCACGGCGAGGTAGGCGTCGAGCGTCGACTCGCGGACGCCGGTGCGACCGGTCGCGAGCGTCTGGATCCGGAGCAGCATGAGCGCGCGGACGACCTCCCGCTCGACCTCGGGGCCGGTGCCCGCGGCGTGGCTGCGGATGAGGCTGCGCTGCAGGCGCGTGCGCTCGTCGGGCGCGATGAACGTCGTGGCGAGCGCGCCGAACCCGGTCGAGACGCCGTAGTGCGGCTGCGGGTCGACGGCGAGCGCGTCGATCACGGTCCGGGAGGCGACGACCCGGTCGCGCGCCGCCGCGTCCAGCACCACCCGGGCCCCGCCGCGGGCGACCCGCACCACCTCGTCCACCCCGAGCGGCGCCCGGCCCACCGACACGACCTGCATGGCTCCATCGTTCGCCCGCGCCCGATGCGGCGCGAGCGCCTCCTCGCCATCCGCGTCTCACCCGTGAGACACTCGCGCATGCCCTCCGCCGCGCCCGCCGCCCGCGGCGCGCTGCGGATCCTCGCCCAGCTCGGGGCGTCCCGCGGGCCCGTGGCCGCCGGGCAGCTCGCCGCCGCGACGGGACTGCCGCGCGCCTCGGTGTACCGGCTGCTCGGGGTGCTCGAGGAGGAGGGCTTCGTCCTCCGGTTCCCGGAGGACCACCGCTGGGGCATCGGCATCGCGGCGTTCGAGCTCGCGGGCGGCTACAACCGGCAGGAGCCGCTCACCCGGCTCGGCCGCCCGATCGTCGCGGCCCTTGTCGACCGGGTCGGCGAGAACGCGCACCTCGCCGCGCTCCACGGCCGCGACGTGATCTACCTGATCGAGGAGCGCGCGGCCCGCCGCCCCGCGCTCGTGACGGACGTCGGCGTGCGCCTGCCCGCGCACGTCACCGCGAGCGGCCTCGCGCAGCTCGCCGCGCTGCCGAAGGCGCAGGTGCGCGCGCTGTACCCGGACCGCGCCGCCTTCGCGCAGCGCGGTGACGTCGGGGTGGGGTCGTACGGCGCGCTGCGCCGGGTCCTCGACGCGGCGACCGCCCGCGGGTGGGCCGTCGAGGACGGGGAGGTCACGCCCGGCACCGCCTCGGTCGCCGTGCCCGTGCGCGACCACGCGGGCTGGCCGGTCGCGGCGCTCGCGGTGACGTTCGTGCGGGGCGAGGTCCGCCCCGAGGACCGGGCCGATCTCGCCGCGGTCGTCGCGGAGCAGGCCGCCCTGTTCGCCCGGCGCCTCGCCCGGTGAGCGCCGACGACCGGCTGCGCTCGTGGGGCGCCGAGCCGACCGGCGAGCGGTGGTCGACGCCGTCCTCCGACCTCACCGCGGGCGTGCTGGCCGGCGAGCCCGTGATCCTGAAGATCGCCCGGATCGAGGAGGAGCGCCGCGGCGGTCGACTGATGGCCTGGTGGAGCGCGCACGGCGGCCTGCCCGTCCTCGCCGCGGACGACGACGCGATCCTGATGCGGCGCGCCACGGGCGGTCGCTCGCTCCTCGCGATGTCCGCGGCGGGGCTCGACGACGAGGCGGAGGAGGTCCTGCTCGACACCGTCCTCGCGCTGCACGCCGCGCCGGTGCCGCCCGCCGCCGTCGGCCTCCTCCCGCTCCGCACCTGGTTCCGCGACCTGGTCGACGAGCCGCAGACCGACCCGCTGCTCGACCGCGCGGCCTCGGTGGCCCGCGACCTGCTCGCCGAGGACGGGCCGACGGTCGCGCTGCACGGCGACGTCCACCACGGCAACGTCCTCGACCTCGGCGACCGCTGGGCCGCGATCGACCCGAAGGGCCTCGTCGGGCACCCGGCGTTCGACGTCGCCAACCTCTGCTGCAACCCGACGGAACGGACCGCCGTCGAGCGGCTGGACCGCAGGCTCGACCGCTCCGCCGAGCGGCTGAGGCTCGACCGGGCGGTGCTGGAGGCCTGGGTCGTCGCGTGGTGCGGCCTGTCGCTGGCCTGGTCGGGCGCCGCCGACTCCTGGCACGCGACCACGGCCCGGCGGATCCTCGAGCGGCTCGTCGCCCGGCGCTGACGCTCGCGGATCCGCACTGCTCGGCCGACACGCCGGAGCGCGGCGCACCCCGGCCGGCGTGTCGCTCGATTTCTGCGGATCCGCGGAGGATCTGCGGATCCGCGAGGCTCACCAGCCGGTGGCGAGGACCTCGTCGAGCTGCGCGACGAAGAAGTCCGCCGCGTCCTCGGGGAGGACGAGCGGCGGCTTGATCTTCAGCACGTTCTTGTGATCGCCCGTCGGCTGCACGACCACGCCGCGCGTGAGGAGGCGGTCGCAGATCGCCGCGGCCTCGACCGTCGCCGGCGTGCGCGTCGCGCGGTCCCGCACGAGCTCGACGCCGAGGTAGAGCCCCGCACCGTGGACGGCGCCGATGATCCCGTGCCGCGCGGCGAGCCCCTCGAGCGCCGTCCTGAGCCGGTCCCCGACGACGCGGGCGCGCTCCTGCAGCCCCTCCTCGCGGAGCACCCGGAGGACCGTCGAGGCGGCGACCGACGAGACGGGGCTGCCGCCGGTCGACGAGAAGAACGAGCCCTCGGAGCCGAACCGCCGGGCGACGTCCGCGGTCGTGATCACGGCGCCGACCGGGAAGCCGTTGCCGAGGGACTTCGCGACCGTCACAACGTCCGGGACGACGCCCTGCTGCTCGAAGCCCCAGAACCACCGCCCGAGGCGGCCGAGGCCGACCTGCACCTCGTCGGCGATCGCGAGGCCGCCGCGCTCGCGGACCGCCGAGTAGACCTCGCGCAGGTAGCCGTCCGGCAGCGGGACGCCGCCGGCGTTGCCGAAGAACGGCTCGGCGAGGAACGCCGCGGGCGGGCTGGGCAGCGCGCGGATCGCGGCCGCCGCCTCCGGGCCGTAGCGCCGCGCCTCCGCGTCGCGGTGCCGCCCGCGGTAGGCGTTCGGGGCGTCGACGACGTGCACCCAGTCGGGCCGGGTGCCGATGGCGTTCGGGTTGTCGGCGATGGAGGTGGACACGGCGTCGCTCGCGAGCGTCCACCCGTGGTACGCCTCGCCCACCGCGACGATCCCCGTCCTGCCGGTCGCGGCGTGCGCGACACGGATGGCGAGGTCGACCGCCTCGGAGCCCGAGTTCACGAGGAGGACGCGGTCGAGCGGATCGGGCAGCAGGCCCGCGAGCGTCGTCGCGAGGTCCGTGATCGCCCGGTAGTGGAACCGCGAGTTCGTGTTCAGCAGCCCGAGCTGCCGCGCGACGGCGGCGGTCACGGCGGGGTGGGCGTGGCCGATCGCGGTGACGTTGTTCACCATGTCGAGCAGGACCCGGCCGCGCGACTCGACGAGGTGGACGCCCCATCCGCGCTCGATCCGCGGCGGTGCGCTCCAGTAGTGCTCCTGGACGTCCGCGAGCGCCGCGTCGCGTCGCCGGAGGAGCGCGGCGTCGTCCTCCGGCTCGGTCAGCGGGAGGCCGAGCAGCGGGCCGGGGTCGGCGACGAGGGCCAGCCAGCCCGGTGCGAGCTCGCGGCGGACGAGCAGCGGCACCGCGGGCGCGTCGTCGGCGACGAGCTGCACGTCGACCCGCCCGCCGGGCGGCAGCACCACGAGCTCGTCGCCCTCCTGCCGCGGCCCGTCCTCCGGCGCCGCACCCGCCAGGAGCAGTCGGAGACCCGCGCCGTGCAGCGCGCCGTCGCGGACCGCACCGGTCCACGGCGCGGCGAGCACGAGCGGTTCGGGCCCGGCCCACAGCGTCGCCGCGGTCGGGACGCTCGGCACGCCCGCCGCGTCGAGCGGCCGGGTCGAACCGATGCGCGCGACCCCGGCGGGCGCCGCGACCGGCTCGTGGGCGCTCGCCGCGGCCAGGTCCTCGAAGCGCGCCTCGAGCCAGGCGCCGTCGTCGGCGAGGGGCGACGTGACGCCGAGGTCGATCGGCGCCGCGGTCGCGAGCCGGCCGCGGGGCGTCGGAAGGCGCCGGGGCCGGCCGAGCGCGTCCCGGATCAGTGCGGTCATCACGACGGCGGGGACGCCGACGGCGCCGCTGAACATGCGCCACTCGCGGTCGAGCGCGGACGCCGCGTAGTCGTTCGCGGCGTCGAGCGCGACCTGCTGCGCACCGCTGACGACGAGCACCGCGCCGCGCAGCTGCACGAGGGGCCAGAGGGCGGCGATCTCCGCGTCGGAGAGCGGTGCGACCGCGTCGAACGCCCGGACGGCGGGCAGCGCGGTCCACGGGTCGCCGCCCGGGTGGTGGAGGAGGCACGAGAGCGCCACCGCGAGCTCGCCCACCCGCCAGCCCCGGGCGACGTCCCCGAAGTCGATGATGCCGTCCGGGAGGCGCCCGTCCGCCCCGACCACGAGGTTGTCGTCGGTGAGGTCCCAGTGCCCGGCCTGCACGGGCAGGTCGCCGGCCACGCGCTGGACGGCGCCCCAGGCCTCGTCCGTCGCACGCCGGATCGCGTCGTGCCGGTCGGCGTCCGGGTGCCCGAGGAGGTCCACCACCCGCCGCGACTCGCGGAGGTCCCACTGCAGCACCCGGTCGAGGCCGGGGTGCTCGAAGTCCGCCAGCGCCGCCGACACGCGGCCCGCGATCGACCCCATCCGCGCGACGACGTCCGGACCGAGGTGGCCGCGGCCGACGAGCGTGCCGCCCGGCAGGAAGCGCAGGACGCGGGCGGTCAGCTCGCCGTCGGCACTCGGGAACCGGCCGGACGCGGGCCGGCCGCCGACCTCGAGCACCGTGGCGATCCGGAGGTCCGGCGCGGCGGCCTGCACGGCCGCGGCCGCCACCTCCTGCGCCGCGATCTCCCGCTCCGGGAAGGCCGCGTTCGCGAGCTTGAGGACGCCGAGCGGGCCGTCCGCACCCCGGATCAGGAGGTTCTGGTCCTGCTGGCTGCCGAGCGACTCGAGGTCTCCCGGCACGCCGAGCGCATCGGCGATCGCCGCCGCCTCCGCGAGCGGCAGGTCGGGAGCGGGCAGCTCCCCCGCGGCGAAGAAGTCGAAGGCGGTCGGCACGCCCTCAGCCTCCCGCATCGGGTCAGGGCTCGAGGGCCAGGAGCTGGACGAACATCGCGTCGGTGCCGTGGCGGTGCGGCCAGAGCTGGGCGGCCGTGCCGCGCTCGGCGTCCTGCAGCCGCCGGTCCGCGATCCGGTCGACCACGGGAGCGGTCGGCACGGCGCGGAGCGCGGGGTGCCGCTCGAGCGCCGCGGCGACGACCTCGGTCGTCTCGGCGACCACCGGCGAGCAGGTGACGTAGGCGAGCAGGCCGCCGGGCACGAGCGCTGCGACGGCCGCGTCGAGCAGCTCGCCCTGGAGGGCGGCGAGCGCCGGGACGTCCTCCGGCCGCTTCCGCCAGCGCGCCTCCGGCCGGCGACGCAGCGCGCCGAGGCCCGAGCAGGGCGCGTCGAGCAGGATCCGGTCGAAGCGCCGCTCCCCGTCCGCGAAGCGGCGCCCGTCGCCCGTCTCGACCGGGTGCTCGCCCGGGACGCCGGCGAGGGCGCGCTCGACGAGCCGCGCGCGGGCGGGCGTGATCTCGTTCGCGACGACGGTCGCGCCGCCGAGCCGCGCCTCGGCCGCGAGCAGCGCGGCCTTCCCGCCCGGACCCGCGCAGAGGTCGAGCCAGCGCTCGCCGTCCCGGACGGGCCGTGCGCGGGTCAGGGCGAGGGCCGCCAGCTGCGAGCCGGGATCCTGCACGCGGACGGTGCCGGCGGCGACGGCCGCGATCCGGCCCGGGTCGCCGCCGTCCAGCTCGACCCCGATCGGCGACAGGCGGTGCGGGCGCAGCGGCAGGCCGCCGCCGTCGAGCAGCTCGCCGCGCTCCGCGAGCCCCGGCAGGGCCGCGAGCCCGACGGGCGGCGCCGCGTCGTCGACCTCCAGCAGCGGATCGAGGTCCCCGCCGCCGTCCGCCATCGTGCCGAGCGCGGCGTCGAGCTCCCGGACCACCCACGCCGGGTGCCCCGTCGCGAGGGCCGCGCGCTCGAAGCGGTCGGTCACGTCGGCGGTGAGCAGCGCGGTCCACTCGTCGGCCGTGCGCTCGCCGACGCGGCGGAGGACGGCGTTCGCGAACCCCGCCGCGCCCCGGCCGGCCGCGGCGCGCGCCTGCTCGACCGCCTGGTGCACCGCTGCGTGCCGGGCCGTCCGCAGGGCGAGGAGCTGATGGCTGCCGAGGCGCAGCACGTCGAGCACCGGCGGGTCGATCCGGTCGAGCGGCCTGCCCGCGGCCCGCGCGATGATCGCGTCGTACCGGCCGGCGAGGCGGAGGGTGCCGTACGCGAGCTCGGTGGCGAACGCGGCGTCCTCCCGCGACGGCTTCTGCCGGGCGAGCAGCGTCGGCAGCAGCAGGTTCGCGTACGCGTCCCGCTCCCGCACGCCCGTGAGGACCTCGAGCGCGATCCGGCGCGCGGGGCTGACCCGGTCGCTCACGTGAGCACCACGGCCGCGCCGGCGCCGCGCAGCCAGGTGTCGGCGGGCATCGCGGCGCGGCCCTCGGGCTGCACGCGCAGCAGCTCGAGCGCACCGTCTCCGCAGCCGACGAGCACGCGGCGGCCATCGGCCGCGACCGCGCCGGGCGCGATGGCGCCTGCGTCGCGGGCGGGCGCGGCCTCGAGCACCTTGAGCCGGCGGTCGCCGACCGTCGTCCACGCGCCGGGCTCGGGCGTGACGCCGCGCAGCCGGGCGAAGACGCGCTCCGCCGGGCGGGTCCAGTCGAGGCGGCCGTCGTCCAGGACGAGCTTCGGCGCGAGCGTCGGCTCGCCCTCCTGCGGGACCGCGACGGCCGTGCCGTCCGCGAGCCGATCCACCGCGCCGGCGAGCACGCGCGCACCGATCGGCGCCAGGCGTGCGAGCAGATGACCGGCGGTCTCGAGGGCGCCGATCGCGACGGTCTCGCTCGCGAGGACCGGCCCGGTGTCGAGCCCGGCCTCGAGCCGGAACACCTCGACGCCGGTCTCCCGGTCGCCCGCGATGACCGCGCGCTGCACGGGCGCGGCGCCCCGCCAGCGCGGCAGCAGGGAGAAGTGGAGGTTCACCCAGCCGAGGCGGGGCGCGGACAGCAGCGGCTCGCGCACCAGGCCGCCGTACGCGACGACGACGGCGAGATCGGCGTCGAGCGCGACGAGCTCGGCGGTCTCGTCCTCCCGCAGGCGGCTCGCGCGCAGCACGGGGAGCCCGAGCTCGACGGCGCGCGCCTCGACCGGCGACGGCGTGAGCACGCGCTTCCTGCCGAGCGGGGCGGGCGGACGGGTGACGACGCGGACGACCTCGTGCGCGGAGGCGGCGAGCGCCTCGAGCGACGGGACGGCCGCCTCCGGGGTCCCGGCGAAGATGATGCGCATCGCCCCAAGCCTCCCATGAGGCTCAGAACCCTCGAGCGGGCTCGACCCGTCGCTGCGGGACGCAGCGCCCGTTCAGGGCGCTGCGCAGCCGCATCCCTCGCCCGGGAACACCGGACGTGGGGCCCAGCCGCGCCGCAGCGGCGGCGGCGCGGCGATGAACTCAGAACGGCTCGTGAGGGTCGAAGCGCACCCGCAGCACCGGCGGGGGCGGGGCGGGCGGCTTCGGCCGGCGCGCACTGCCGTGCCGGATCAGCGCCTCCTTCGCGACCTCGGCCACGCGGCGCCCTGCGCCGGTCGAGAAGCGGACCACGACGCGCTCGCCGCGCTCCTCGCTCGTCCGACTGAGCACGTCCGCGCCGACGGCCGCCCACGCGTCCACGAGCTCCTCCACCGCCTTCAGCGGGCCCGTCGCGGCGGCGAGCCGGACGGTCGGCGGGAACCGCAGGACGCGCCGGTCGACGAGCTGCCGCGCTGCGAAGTCGGCGGACCGCCACGTCGCGAGCGCGGTGGCGACGTCACCGGTCACGCCGACGAGGTGGACGGGCGCGTCCGGGGCCGCGAGCGTCGCGGCGCCCGACCACCATCGCAAGCAGTCCTCGGCGACCCACAGCGACTCCCGCAGGAGCATGCGCGCGCCGTCGAGGAGCAGGACCGCGCGGTAGCCGCCCGGCGCGCGCGGCTCGGCGCCCCGGGTCGCCACGACGAGCTTCGGGCCGGGCGGCACCGTGTCGCGGACGTGGTCGCCGTCCGCGACGATCACGGGCACGCCGGCGAACGCGCGGCCGAGCTCGTGCGCGGTCCGGCCCGCGTCGATCGGCACGGGCGCGTCCCCGGCGCGCAGCGCGCGGAGGGCCGCGTCGCCCGGCCGGGCCACCTGGATCAGCACGGGGCCGGCGGTCAGCGCGCGCTGCACGGCCTGGTACGCGGCGGAGGGGATGCGCGCTCCGCGTCCGTCGTCCGGCGTGAGCACGACGTCGGGGCGACCGCGCGGCGCGCCCCACTCCTCCATCCAGTTCAGCTCGACGAGCCGCTGCACGGTCGACGACCGGCTCGAGGACAGCAGGACGAGCCCCGCTCCGGACTGCTCCTGCCGCAGGAGCGCGACGTCGCGGGTGCCGGCGTAGGGCGCGAGGGGCTCCTGGTGGAACGGGTCCGCCTCCTCCCAGACGACGATCGCGCCGAGCTCCGCCGCCGGCGCGTAGACCGCCGAGCGGTTGCCGATGATCACGTGCGGCCCGGGCTCCAGCGCCGCGAGGTGCGCGCGGGCGCGCGCCGCGGGCGGCCTCGAGGCGTCGACGCGGAGCACGAGCGCCGCGGCCGGCCCCGCCTCGAGCGCCGCCTCGAGCTGGTCGAGGTCGCGACGGTCGGGCACCGCGACGATCGTCGAGCGGCCCGCCGCCGCGACCGCGGCTGCCGTGACGGCGATGTCCGCGGCCCAGCCGCCGACCCACTCGCCCCCGACCTCGACGACGTGCGCGGTGGGCAGCGCGGCGATGCGCCGGCCCGCGACGAGCGCCTCCGCGATCGGGTCCGGCTCCGCCTCGATCGGCGCCGCGGGTTCCCGCTCGGCCGCGACCCAGCGCTGCTCCACCCGGGCCTGCCGCTTCGGCACCGCGATGCGGAGGACGTCGCTCGCGACCCCGGCGTTCCGGTCCGCGACGGCGCGCGCGAGGCGCCACACCTCCGGCGCGAGCACGGGCGCGGACGACACGACCCGGTCGATCCGGGACAGCTCGCCGGGCGCGTCGCTCGTGTCCGCCACGGCGACGATCCAGCCGTCCGCCACGCGCCCGGCGACGCGCAGCGGCACCTTCACCCGGACGCCCGGCACCGCCTCGTCGGCGAGCGCGGCCGGGATCCGGTAGTCGAAGAGGTGGTCGAGGCGCGGCAGCGGCGAGTCGAGGACGACCTTCGCGATCCGCTCGCGGGCCGGCGCGTCGGGCGCCGGCGGCGCGGGGTCCACCGGCGCTAGAGCCCGGCCGCCGCCGCGAGGTCGGCGGCGCGGTCCGTGCGCTCCCAGCTGAACGCGGGCAGCTCGCGGCCGAAGTGCCCGAACGCCGCCGTCCGCGCGTAGATCGGACGCCGCAGGTCGAGCGCGTCGATGATCGCGGCCGGGCGGAGGTCGAACACCTCGCGGATCGCCGCGACGATGCGCTCCTCCGGCACGTGCGCGGTGCCGAAGGTCTCGGCGTAGAGCCCGACCGGCTCGGCGGCGCCGATCGCGTAGGCGACCTGCAGCTCGAGCCGGTCCGCGAGCCCCGCGGCGACGGCGTTCTTCGCGACCCAGCGCATCGCGTAGGCGCCGGAGCGATCGACCTTCGACGGGTCCTTGCCGCTGAACGCGCCACCCCCGTGCCGGGAGGCGCCGCCGTACGTGTCGACGATGATCTTCCGGCCGGTCAGGCCCGCGTCGGCCTTCGGGCCGCCGACCTCGAACCGCCCGGACGGGTTGATGTAGATCCGCGGCTGCCGGACCTCGAGACCGGATCCCTGCAGGATCGGGTCGACGACCAGCCGCAGGACGTCCTCACGGATCGTGCCCGAGTCCACCGAGGGCGCGTGCTGCGTCGAGACGACGACCGCCTCGACGCTGACCGGCGTCTGCCCGTCGTAGCCGATGGTCACCTGCGTCTTGCCGTCCGGCCGCAGGTACGGCAGCGAGCCGTCCTGCCGCACCCGCGTCAGCTGCTCGGCGAGCCGGTGCGCGAGCGCGATCGGGATCGGCATCAGCTCCGGCGTCTCCCGGACCGCGTAGCCGAACATGAGCCCCTGGTCGCCGGCGCCCTGCAGGTCGTAGGGGTCGTCGCTGCCGGCCCGCGCCTCGACGGCCACGCCGACGCCGTCCGCGATCTCCCGCGACTGCTCCCCCACGCTCACGGTGACGCCGCACGTCGAGCCGTCGAAGCCCTGCTCCGATGAGTCGTACCCGATGCTGCGGATGCGGTCGCGGACGATGCCGGGGATGTCGACGTACCCGGAGGTGGAGACCTCGCCGGCGACGTGGACGAGCCCGGTCGTCACGAGCGTCTCGACGGCGACGTGCGCATCCCGGTCCTGCGCGATGAGCGCGTCGAGGATGCTGTCCGAGATCTGGTCGCAGATCTTGTCCGGGTGACCGGGGGTCACCGATTCGGACGTGAACAGGCGCAGGGCCATGGGGGCTCCTCGGGCGGTCGGGTCAGGCGGGTCAGGACGGGGCGACGAGGTCGAGGATGGCAGCGGCCACCGACGACTTGGCTCCGCGCGCCTCGCCCACGACGGCACCGGAGCGGTCGATGACGGTCACGGCCGTCGCGCCCGGCCCGAAGCCGCGGTCGAAGCCGACCTCGTTCAGGACGAGGAAGTCCGCGCCCTTCCGCGCGATCTTCTCGCGACCCAGGGCGAGCAGGCGGCCGGCATCGCTCTCGGTCTCCGCCGCGAACCCGACGACGACCTGGCCCGGCCGCGGCCGGTTCGCCGCGATCGAGGCGAGCACGTCGGGGTTGCGGACGAGCTCGACGGTGAGCACGTCGCCGATCTCGTCCTTCTTCAGCTTCGTCTCCGCGGTTGTGGCGGGTCGGTAGTCGGCGACCGCGGCGGCCATGATCACGAGGTCCGCGTCGGCCGCCTCGACGCTCGCGGCGTCAAGCATCGCCTGCGCCGTCGGCGCGGGGACGACCCGGACGCCGATCGGCGCGGGCACCTCGAGGTTCGCGGCGATCAGGACGACCTCCGCGCCCCGGTCGCGCGCCGCCTCGGCGAGCGCGACGCCCTGGCTGCCGGTCGAGGCGTTCCCGAGGAAGCGCACCGGGTCGAGCGGCTCGCGCGTGCCGCCGGCGGAGATCAGCACCTTCCGGCCTGCGAGCTGGTCCGTCACCTCCGGCACGACCGTCCGGTCGAGGTCCGGGTTCGCGGCGAGCGCGGCGTCGAGCGCCGCCTGCACGATGTCCGCGGGCTCGGACATGCGGCCGGCGCCGGAGTCCGACCCGGTCAGCTGCCCGCTCGCGGGGCCGACGACGAGCACGCCGCGCTCCTCGAGGGTGCGGACGTTCGCCTGCGTCGCGGCGTGCGCCCACATCTCGGTGTGCATCGCCGGCGCGACGACGACGGGTGCCCCGGACGCGAGCACGGTCGTGCCGAGCAGGTCGTCGGCGAGGCCGATCGCGAGCTTCGCGAGCGTGTTCGCCGTGGCCGGCGCGATCACGATCAGGTCGGCGGTCTGACCGAGCGCGACGTGCCGGACCTCCGCGACGCCCTCGTAGAGGTCGGATTCGACGGGGTTGCGGCTGATCGCCTCGAGCGTGGGCCGGCCGACGAAGCGGAGCGCGGCCTGCGTGGGCACGACGTGGACGTCGTGCCCGGCCAGGACCAGCGCGCGGACGACGCCGACCGCCTTGTAGGCGGCGATGCCGCCGGTGATGCCGACGACGACCTTCATGGGCGCCCGCGCTCCGGATCCGGGCTTAGAGCGACTCGTCCTCGACGTCCGGCGCCGCGGCGAGCGTGGTGTCGGCGGCGATGCTCAGCTTGTCCTCGTTGATCTCGCGGAGCGCGACCGAGAGGGGCTTGTCGTCGATGGAGGACTCGACGAGCGGGCCGACGTTGTCGAACAGGCTGCCCTCGTGGAGGTCGGCGTAGTAGTCGTTGATCTGCCGCGCACGCTTCGAGGCGAAGATCACGAGGCCGTACTTCGAGTCGACCTTCGTGAGCAGCTCGTCGATCGGCGGGTCGATGATGCCCTTGTTCTCGGCCATGGGGTCTCCTCGGAAGAGTGAAGATCGGGGCTGACGACGCGGATCGCGTCGCTCAGGCGGTCATCAAGTCTACGACCTCGCGGGCCGCCTCGGGCACGTCCGTGTTCACGACGGTCGCGTCGAACTCCTCCTGCGCCGCCAGCTCGACCTTCGCGGTCTCGAGCCGGCGCGCCTGCTCCTCCGGCCCCTCGGTGCCGCGGCCGGTGAGCCGGCGCACCAGCTCGTCCCAGGTGGGCGGCAGGAGGAAGACGAGCTTCGCCTCCGGGAACGCCTCCCGGACCTGCCGGGCGCCCTGGATGTCGATCTCGAGGAGCACGCTGCGCCCCTCGGCGAGCGCCGCCTCGATGGGCGCCCTCGGGGTGCCGTACCGGTACGCGTTGTGGACGGTCGCCCACTCGAGGAACTGGCCGGCCTCGATCATCGCGTCGAACTGCTCGTCGCTGAGGAAGAAGTAGGTGGTGCCGTCGATCTCGCCGGGGCGGGGCGCGCGCGTCGTCGCGCTGACGGACAGGAGCACCTCGGGGTAGTGCTCGCGGATGTAGCCGGCGACGGTGCCCTTGCCGACGGCCGTGGGTCCGGCCAGGACGACGAGGCGGCTGCCGCCGGTCTCGGTCTCGTTCGGGCGCCGCGGCGCCTGGCGCCGCACGAGGAACTCGTGGAGGCGCTGGTACTGGTGGACGCCGAGGCCGCCGAGGCGCTTCGACGGCGAGATCCGCAGCTCCTGCATGATCTTCGCGGTGCGGGTCGGGCCGAGCCACGGGATCGACCCGATCAGCTCGCTGACGCGCAGGGTCGACTCCGGCTGCGCGCCGTCCCGAGCGGCGGAGGAGAGCACCTCGGAGGCGCTCCGCTCCCCGTTCGACACGGCGCGCTTGACCTCGGCTCGCGCCCGGCGCGCCGCGACCGCCGCGCGCGAGCCCGCGAGCCGGTCGACCTCCGGCGGGTTCACCATCTGGACCTCACGCGATCGCCTCCCCGAGCAGGGCGGACTGCCGCGCGATCGCGTCCCCGAGGCCGGCGGGACCGGTCGCGAGGATGCTCCGCGAGGCCGTGACGACGGTCGTGCCGGCGGCGACGCCGAACAACCGCTTCACGTCCGCGAACTGAGCGCCCTGGTAGCCGAAGCCCGGGGCGAGGATCGGTGCGGCGGGCCCCTCCGCCAGCGCGGCGAGGTCGATGCCGTAGTCGAGGAAGTCGACCGTGGCGCCGAGCACGACGCCGATCGAGCCGAGCGGCTGGCCCTCGGAGTGCGTCCGGTTCCAGTTCACGACCCGGCTCGCGAGTGCGCCGGCGAGCGTCTTGCCGCTCTGCGCCTCCCGCTTGATCTCGGCCGTCTGCACGGCGAGCGCCTCCGGGTTCGACGTCGCCGAGAGCACGAACAGGCCCTTGCCGTAGCGCGCGGCGAGGTCGAGCGGGCTGCGGAGGGCGCCGAAGCCCTGGTAGGCGCTGATCGTCATCGCGTCGACCTCGAGCGGTGAGCCCGGCGTCAGCCAGGCCTGCCCGTACGCCTCGAGCGTCGAGCCGAGGTCGCCGCGCTTCACGTCGCCGACGACGACGAGGCCCGCGTCGCGCGCCTCCTTCAGCACGTCCTCGAGCACCTTGTACCCGATGGACCCGAAGCGCTCGTAGAACGCGACCTGCGGCTTCACGATCCCGACCCGGCCGGCGCACGCCTCGACGACGCGCAGACCGAACTCGTGGGCGCCGACGGCCGAGACCGGCAGACCCCACTCGGCGAGCAGGTACTCGTGCGGGTCGATGCCGACGCAGAGGTGCCCGTGGTCCGCGAACGCCTTGCCCAGCCGTTCGCCGAAGGACTCGACCATCAGCGCACCGCCTTCCTGCCGGCAGCGGTGCTGCGGCGTCGCTCGTACTCCTGGAGCGGAGTCACGTCGAATCCTGCCTGAATCGCGTCCACACTCGCCACCGCGGCCGACAGCTGAGCCACCGTCGTGAACAGGGGTTTGTCTGCAGCGACCGCCGCGGCGCGGATCTCGTAGCCGTCCGCACGGGCACTGCGGCCGCTCGGCGTGTTGACGACGACGTCGATCTCGCCGCGCCGGATCAGCTCGACGACGTCCGGTCCCACCTGCTCGGCGTCGCTCACCTTGCGCACGACGCCGGCGGGGATGCCGTTGCGGTGGAGCATCTCGGCGGTGCCCTCGGTCGCCAGCAGCGTGAAGCCGAGCTGGCTGAGCCGGAGCGCGGAGAGCACGACGGAGCGCTTGTCGCGGTCAGCCACGGACACGAACGCGGTTCCGCTGAGCGGCATCCCGCCGTAGGCGGCGTCCTGGCTCTTCGCGAACGCCCGGGGGAAGTCGCGGTCGATCCCCATCACCTCGCCGGTCGAGCGCATCTCCGGGCCGAGGAGGCTGTCGACGACGTGGCCGTCCCGGGTGCGGAACCGCTTGAACGGCAGCACCGCCTCCTTCACGGCGACCGGGGCGTCCGCGGGGACGTCGCCGCCGTCGCGCTCGGGCAGCAGGCCCTCCTCGATCAGCTCCGCGATCGACGCGCCCGCCATCACGCGGGCGGCCGCCTTCGCGACCTGCACGCCGAGCGCCTTCGAGACGAACGGCACGGTCCGGGACGCGCGCGGGTTCGCCTCGAGGACGTAGAGGACGCCGGCCGCGACCGCGAACTGCACGTTCAGCAGGCCGCGCACGCCGACCCCCTGCGCGATGGCGAGCGTCGCGGCCCGCACCTCGTCGATCACGTGGCGGCCGAGCGTCACGGGCGGGAGCGTGCAGGAGGAGTCGCCGGAGTGGATCCCGGCCTCCTCGATGTGCTCCATCACGCCGCCGACCCACAGCCGCTCGCCGTCGTGGATGGCGTCGACGTCGATCTCGATCGCGTCGTCGAGGAAGCGGTCCACGAGCAGCGGATGGTCCGGCCCGACGATCGCCTGCCCGGCGATCCGGTCGAAGTAGCCCTCGAGGCTCTGCTCGTCGTAGACGATCTCCATCCCGCGCCCGCCGAGGACGAAGGAGGGCCGGACCAGCACCGGGAAGCCGATGCCGCGGGCGGCCGCGAGCGCGGTCGCGGCGTCGACGGCGGTGCCGTTCTTCGGCGCCTGCAGGCCCGCGTCCTCGAGGATCGACGCGAACAGGCCGCGCTCCTCCGCGAGGTCGATCGCCGCCGGGGAGGTGCCGAGGATCGGCACGCCCGCCGCCTCGAGTCCCTTCGCGAGCCCGAGCGCCGTCTGGCCGCCGAGCTGCACGATGACGCCCACGATGGTGCCGGAGGCGGACTCGGCGTGGACGACCTCGAGCACGTCCTCGAGCGTGAGCGGCTCGAAGTACAGCCGGTCGGAGGTGTCGTAGTCCGTCGACACCGTCTCCGGGTTGCAGTTGATCATCACGGTCTCGAAGCCCGCGTCCTTCAGCGCGAACGCTGCGTGCACGCAGGAGTAGTCGAACTCGATCCCCTGCCCGATGCGGTTCGGGCCGCTGCCCAGGATGATCACCTTGCGGGCGTCGGAGGGCGCGACCTCGGTCTCGCGGTCGTAGGTCGAGTAGTGGTACGGCGTGAGCGCCGGGAACTCCCCCGCGCACGTGTCCACGGTCTTGTAGACCGGGTGGACGTCCGCCTCGAGCCGCGCGGCGCGGATCGCGGCCTCCGTCGTGCCGCGCAGCTGCGCGAGCTGCGCGTCGGAGAAGCCCTCCTCCTTGGCGCGCCGCAGCAGGTCCTCGTCGAGCTCGTCCGCGTCGCGGATGCGGTCGGCGAGCTCGCCGATCGCCACGATCGCGTCGAGGAACCACGGGTCGATCGCGGTGGCCTCGAACACCTCCTCGAGGGTCGCGCCGGCGCGGAACGCCTGCTGCACGAGCACGATGCGGCCGTCGGTCGGGGTCCGGATCGCCTCGAGCAGCGCCGCCTTGTCGCCGGGCTCGCCCTCCCAGTGGAAGGAGCTGCCGCGCTTCTCGAGCGACCGGAGCGCCTTCTGCAGCGCGGCGCCGAAGGTGCGGCCGATCGCCATCGCCTCGCCGACCGACTTCATGGTGGTCGTCAGCTCCGGGTCCGCCGCCGGGAACTTCTCGAACGCGAATCGCGGCACCTTGACCACGATGTAGTCGAGGGTCGGCTCGAAGCTCGCGGGCGTCACCTTCGTGATGTCGTTCGGGATCTCGTCGAGCCGGTAGCCGATCGCGAGCTTCGCGGCGATCTTCGCGATCGGGAAGCCGGTCGCCTTCGACGCGAGGGCGGAGGACCGCGAGACGCGCGGGTTCATCTCGATCACGATGATGCGCCCGGTGACCGGGTCGACCGCGAACTGGATGTTGCAGCCGCCGGTGTCCACGCCGACGAGCCGGATGATGTCGATGCCGATGTCGCGGAGCCGCTGGTACTCGCGGTCCGTCAGCGTCAGGGCGGGCGCGACGGTGATCGAGTCGCCGGTGTGCACGCCGACCGGGTCGACGTTCTCGATCGAGCAGACGACCACCGTGTTGTCGGCCTGGTCGCGCATCAGCTCGAGCTCGTACTCCTTCCAGCCGAGGATCGACTCCTCGAGGAGCACCTCCCCGACCGTGGAGGCGGCGACGCCCTGGCTGACGAAGCGCGCCAGCTCCTCCGCGTCGTGCGCGAAGCCGGAGCCGAGCCCGCCCATCGTGAAGGACGGGCGCACGACCATCGGGTAGCCGAGGTCCTCCGCGATCACGAGCGCGTCCTCGACGCTGCGCGCGATGGCGCTGCGCGCCACCTCCGCGCCCGCCTCGATCACGAGGTCCTTGAAGATCTGCCGGTCCTCGCCGCGGCGGATCGCGTCGACCTTCGCGCCGATCAGCTCGACGCCGTGCTTCGCGAGGATGCCCGCCTCGTCGAGCGCGATCGCCGCGTTCAGCGCCGTCTGGCCGCCGAGGGTCGGGAGCACCGCGTCCGGGCGCTCCTTCGCGATGATCGCCTCGAGGACCTCCGTCGTGATCGGCTCGATGTACGTCGCGTCGGCGAAGTCCGGGTCGGTCATGATCGTCGCCGGGTTCGAGTTCACGAGGATGACGCGGATGCCCTCCTCGCGGAGCACCCGGCACGCCTGGGTGCCCGAGTAGTCGAACTCGGCGGCCTGGCCGATGACGATCGGGCCGGACCCGATCACGAGGACGCTCCGGATGTCGGTTCTCTTGGGCATCAGGCGCCTTCCTGCTGGTTCGCATCGCGATTCGTGCCGCGTCCACCGTGCGCGCGCGGCACGGATCGCGACGCGGACTGGACGGCGGTCACGCCGCGCCGTCCGTGGGGCTGGTCTCGACCGCGATCGCGGCGGCCTCGCCGCGCTGCTGCTCGGCGAGCACCATGTCGCGGAAGCGGTCGAAGAGGGCGTCGGCGTCGTGCGGGCCGGCGGCGGCCTCCGGGTGGTACTGCACCGAGAAGGCGGGGAGGTCGAGGCAGGCGATGCCCTCGACGACGTCGTCGTTCAGGTCGACGTGGGTGACCTCGGCGCGGCCGTAGCCGTTCGGCGTCTCCACGGGACCGCCGCGGGGCGCGTCGACCGCGAACCCGTGGTTGTGCGCGGTGATGCCGATCCGCCCGGAGCGGAGGTCGACGACCGGCTGGTTGATGCCGCGGTGCCCGAACGGCAGCTTGTAGGTGCCGAACCCGAGCGCGCGGCCGAGCAGCTGGTTGCCGAAGCAGATGCCGAAGAACGGCGTGCGGCGGTCGAGCACCTCGCGGAGCAGCGCGATGTGGTGCTCGCTCGCCTCCGGGTCGCCCGGGCCGTTCGAGTAGAAGACGGCCGACGGCTCGAGCGCGTAGAGCTCGTCGATCGTCACGGACTCCGGCACGACGTGCACGTCGAAGCCGCGCTCGGCGAGGTTCCGGATCGTCGCGGCCTTGATGCCGAGGTCGACGATGACGACGGAGCCGATCCGCTCGCCCTCGGCCGGGACCGTGTACGTCTCGGCGGTGGAGACGTCCGCGGACAGGTTGCGGCCGCTCATCCGCGGGCTCTCGCGGACGAGCGCGAGCTGCTCCTCCGCGTCCAGCGCCGCGTCGTCGCCCGAGAAGATGCCCGAGCGCATCGCGCCCTTGTCCCGCAGGTGACGGGTGACCGCGCGGGTGTCGATGCCGCTGATCGAGACGATGCCGTCGCGCTCGAGGTCGTCGTCGAGCGTCCTGGTCGAGCGCTGGTTCGACGCGACCCGCGACGGGCTGTGCGCGGCGTAGCCGGCGACCCAGATGCGGTTCGACTCCGGGTCCTCGTCGTTCATGCCGGTGTTGCCGATGTGCGGCGCGGTCATGACGACGATCTGCCCGGCGTACGACGGATCGGTGAGCGTCTCCTGGTACCCGGTCATCCCGGTCGTGAAGACGGCCTCACCGAAGGCGCGGCCGCGGGCGCCCCAGGCACGTCCGGGGAAGCGGCGACCGTCCTCCAGGACGAGCACGGCACGGTCATTGGTCGGCACGGGGGGCCTCCTGATCGGCGGGACGGACGGCCGCGAGCAGCGCGGCCTGGGACTCGGGCGGGAGCCGGAACGCGGACTCCACGGGGACGGGGGCGCCGTCGGGGCCGGTGAGGGACCAGCCGAGCACGGTCAGCCCGTCGCGCTCGACGCCCTTGTCGAGCGCCCAGCTGGCGGTGCCGGCGCGGCCGGTCGCGGGCACGAGGAACGGGTCGCCGCCGGCGCGCTCGACGAGCACGCCGCGGTCCGTGACGGTGAGCGTCGCCCGCGCGCGGAAACCGAGGCCGCCCGCGACGACCCGCTCGAGCGGGCGGCCCGCGAAGGTCGTGGCGACGAGCAGTCCCTCGGCGACGGGGCCGGTCGTGCGGAGGTCCGCCGGCACGGCGGGCAGCACGAGGTCCCGCTGCGCGCGGCCGCGGCGGCGCCAGCCCCACGCCATGCCGAGCAGGGCGAGCACGAGGATCGCGAGGACGATCGCGACGGACACCGGGTTCACCAGGCGGCCCCGATCTCCTCCGGCGCGCGGACGCGCCCGTCGAGGACGGTCGGGACGCCGCGGAAGAACGTCGCGACCACCCGGCCGGGCAGCTCCTGACCGAGGTAGGGCGAGTTCGTGCTGCGGCCGGCGAGGTCGCCGACGTCGAAGCGGCGGCGGGCGGACGGGTCGAGCAGCACGAGGTCGGCGCCGCGTCCGACGGCGATCGGCCGCGCGGCGTCCGCGAGGCCCGCGATCTCCGCAGGGCGCCTCGACATCGCGCGCTCCACCTCCGGCCAGCCGAGCAGCCCCGTCTCGACCACGGCCGCCTGCACCACGAGCACCGCGGACTCGAGCCCGACCATGCCCATCGCGGCGGCGGACCACTCGCTGCGCTTCGCCTCCGCCGGGTGCGGGGCGTGGTCGGTGGCGACCGCGTCGATCGTACCGTCGGCCAGCGCGGCCCGGAGGACGTCGACGTCCTCCGCCGTCCGCAGCGGCGGGTTCACCTTGAAGCGGGCGTCGTAGCCGCGCGCGGCCTCGTCGGTGAGCCAGAGGTGGTGCGGCGTGACCTCCGCGGTGATGCGGATGCCGCGGGCCTTCGCCCAGCGCACGACCTCGACGCTGCCCGCCGTGGAGACGTGGCAGACGTGCAGCCGGGAGTCGGTCGACTCGGCCAGCAGGGCGTCGCGGGCGATGATCGCCTCCTCCGCCACCGCGGGCCAGCCCTTCAGCCCGAGGTCCGCCGCCACCGCGCCGTCGTGGAGCTGCGCGCCGGCGGTCAGCCGCGGCTCCTCCGCGTGCTGGGCGACCACCCCGTCGACGATGCGGGCGTACTCGAGCGCGCGGCGCATGAGCAGCGGGTCGGCGACGCAGGAGCCGTCGTCGCTGAAGATCCGGACGCGGGCGCGGGACCTGGCCATCGCGACGAGCTCGGCGAGCTCGACGCCCTCCCGGCCCTTCGAGACGGCGCCGATGGGGCGGACGTCGACGTAGCCGGCCTCCTCGCCGAGCGCCGCGACCTGCTCGACGACGCCCGGGGTGTCCGCGGTCGGGGTCGTGTTCGGCATCGCGTGCACGGTCGTGTACCCGCCGGCCGCGGCCGCGCGCGAGCCGGTGAGGACGGTCTCGGAGCCCTCCCCGCCCGGCTGCCGGAGGTGGGTGTGGAGGTCGATGAAGCCCGGCAGCAGCAGCAGGCCGTCCGCGTGGACCGTCCGGTCCGCGGTACCGATCGTCCCGAGCTCGACGATCACGCCGCCGTCGACGCGGACGTCCGTGCGGGTGCCGTCGGCGAGCTGCGCGCCCCTGATGACGAAGGCGCTCATGCCGCCCGCTCCCCCGCCAGCACGTCGTACAGCACGGCCATGCGCACCCCGATCCCGTTCTGCACCTGCTCGAGCACGGTCGATCGCGGCGAGTCCGCGACCGCGCCGGCGATCTCCAGCCCGCGGTTCATCGGCCCGGGGTGCATCACCAGGCTCGACGCCGGCAGCCGGTCCGCCCGCGCGACCGAGAGGCCGTAGAGCGTCGCGTACTCCTTCGCCGTCGGGAAGAACGCCTCCGTCATCCGCTCGCGCTGGACGCGGAGCATCATCACGACGTCCGGGCCGCCGTCGACCGCCTCGTCGAGGTCGATGCCCGTCGTGACCGGCCAGCCCTCCGTGTGCGTCGGCAGCAGGGTCGGCGGCGCGACGAGGTGCACGGAGGCGCCGAGGGCCGTCAGCAGCCAGATGTTCGAGCGGGCGACCCGGCTGTGCAGGATGTCGCCGACGATCACGACGCAGACCCCCTCGAGGTCGCGGCCGCGGGAGTCGTCGCCGTGGCGGCGCTTGCGGATCGTGAACGCGTCGAGCAGGGCCTGCGTGGGGTGCTCGTGGGTGCCGTCGCCCGCGTTCACGATGCCGGCGCGGGTCCAGCCGCTCGTGGCCAGCACGTGCGCGGCGCCCGAGGAGGAGTGCCGGATCACGATGCCGTCCGCGCCCATCGCCTGGAGCGTCTGCGCGGTGTCCTGGAGGCTCTCCCCCTTCGACACCGACGACCCCTTCGCGCTGAAGGTGATGACGTCGGCGGAGAGGCGCTTCGCCGCGGCCTCGAAGGAGATCCGCGTGCGGGTCGAGTCCTCGAAGAACAGGTTGACGATCGTGGTCCCGCGCAGCGTCGGGAGCTTCTTCACCTGACGGTTCTGGGTGTCCGCCATGTCCTCCGCGACGTCGAGCAGGGCGACGCCGCGGTCGCGGGTGAAGCCCTTCGTCGACAGCAGGTGGTCGCTCACTGCTCGGCTCCTTCGATCGTGACGGCGTCGGCGCCGTCGACCTCGGTCAGCGTGACGCGGACCCGCTCCGTCTTGGCCGAGGGCAGGTTGCGGCCGACCGCGTCGGGTCGGATGGGCAGCTCGCGGTGGCCGCGGTCGACGAGCACCGCGAGGCGCACGACCGCCGGCCGGCCGAAGGCGGTGAGCGCGTCGAGCGCGGCGCGGACCGTACGGCCGGAGTAGAGGACGTCGTCGACGAGCACGACGGTCGCGCCGTCGAGGTCGACCGGGACGTCGGTCCGCCGGGTCGGGCGAGTGGGCTGCCCGGCGAGGTCGTCGCGGTAGAGCGTGACGTCGAGCACGCCGACGGGGATCTCGCGGCCGGCGATGCGGGTCATCTGCTCGCCGAGCCGCTTGGCCAGCACGGCACCGCGGGTCGGGATGCCGAGGAGGACGAGCCGTTCCGCGTCCGGGTCGTGCTCGACGAGCTCGTGCGCCATGCGCGTGATCGCGCGACGGACGTCGTCGGCCTCCAGCAGGGTGCGCAGCGTCATCCGACCTCCTTCCCCGTCTCTCTGGACGGTCCGTTAAAGGTGATCGCGGACGACACTAGCGCGACCCGAGGACACGGTCTGACGGGCCCCTGAACGGCGCGGACGCGCGCGCCGGCGCCGCGGGGCGGGGCCTCGACGCGATCGCGGGCGTGATGCGACGAACCGGGCGTCCAGGAGCGCCCGTCTCGTCGGATCACGCCCGCATCCGCCGGATGCACCGGGGCAGCGGCCGGTTCGGCCCGTCATCCTTCGATGCATCGAGCGGACTGCCGGGCGGAGGTGGTGGGCTGCATCCATGCCTACGAAGATCGAGCTCATCGTCGACAACCAGGACGACAACGACGCCCTCGACGCGCAGTGGCCGGGCCTCCTGCAGCTGGCCCGCGCGCTGCCCGGCCTCGAGCGCCTCGAGTCCGGCAAGGTCTGGCCGAAGGAGGACGGGTCGCCGACGCCGGCGCACCGCTCGCTGCTGCTGTACTTCCCGGGCTACGACGCGGCCTCCGCCGCGGTCGCCGGACCGGAGGGCGGCGCGTTCTTCCAGGCCTTCTTCCCCGCCGTGCACGGCAAGGTCACCGCGCTCTTCACGGACATCGAGGAGGGCTGACCCGCCTCAGGCGCGGATGAGCAGCGGTGCCGCGGGGTCCGTGTCGTCGACGACGATCGACGCCCGGTCCCGCGGCGCCTCCTCCTCGACGTACATGCGGCGCGCCGCCGCGTACCGGGAGGCGTACGCCGCCTCCGCCGCCGACTCGCCCCCGAGCGCCGCCGCGTCCCGGGCGACACCGCGAGCCGTCGCGACCCCCTCGGGGACCTCGAGCCAGACCACCTCGTCCCAGTCCTCCCGGAGCGTCCCGCGCTGGAGGAACGTGCAGCCGAGGACGACGACCGCGTCGGGCGCGGCCACGGCGAACCGCGGTGCGACCTCGTCCGTCTCCAGGTCGTGGAGGTGCTCCGCGTACCGCCGGTCGCCGCCCGGGCCGAGCGGCCGCAGCACCAGATCGCGGAGGCCGTCCAGGTCGTACGCGTCCTCGTAGTAGCCCCGCGCCGAGTCCCGGCCCTGCCGGTACCGCCGCGCGCGGACGTGGTGGAAGCCGTCGGAGTCGACCTCGATCGCCGTCCCGCCGGCGTCGCGGACCGCCTCCGCGAGCGCGTGCGCGAACGTCGTCTTCCCCGCCCCGCACACGCCGTCGACGCCGACGCGGAGCGGATGGTCGAGCCGACGCCCGAGGAGCCGCTCGGCGATCCGCTCCAGCACCGCGTCGCGCTCCATCCCGTCATCCTCGCGCGCCGGTGCCCCAGAGTGGAGTCGTGCTCACCGACCTCCCGCTCCCCGCTCCGCTCGACACGAGGGACGGCGCGCTGACGCTGCGCCGGGCGTCCGCCGCGGACCTCGACGCGCTCGTCGCGCTGCTGTCGGACGACGCCGTCAGCGCGACGCGCGGCGACGTCGCCGACCCCGCGGACCTCCCCGCCTACGCCGCCGCGCTCGATGCGGTCCTCGCGGCGGAGGGCAACGACCTCCTGGTCGCGGTCGACGGCGACGAGGTGCTCGGCACCATGCAGCTCACCCGGATCCCGGGCATGGCGCGACGCGGCACCACCCGCCTGCTGGTCGAGGCCGTCCGCGTGCGCAGCGACCGACGCTCCGCGGGCATCGGCGGTGCCATGCTGCGCTGGGTCCAGGAGGACGCGGCGCGCGCGCTCGACGCGGGGCTCGTGCAGCTCACGTCGGACGCGGCCCGGGAGGACGCGCACCGCTTCTACGAGCGCCTCGGCTTCGTCGGGTCGCACGTCGGCTTCAAGTACCGGCCCGCACCCTGACACGGCGATCCCGGACTCGTGCGGCGGGGATCCGACCCGCACGAGTCCGGTGATCACTGCACGCGGGCGGTCAGCGCTCGGTGGACAGAAGCTCCGGGACGTCGACCACGCTCGGGAGGAGGTGCGTGTGCCGCGCCTCGCCCAGCTCGGCGACGGTGTGGGCGCCGGTCAGCACCCCGACCACGAAGCGGGCGCCCGCGCGCGTCCCGGCGGTCACGTCGTTGACCGTGTCGCCGGCGACGAGCACGTCGCGCACGTCGACCACGCCCGTCGCCTCCATCGTCCGGAACACGAGGAACGGTGCGGGCCGGGAGGCGGTCACGTCCTCCGCGGTCGCGAGCGCGTCGACGTCGCGGCCGACGCGCCAGCCGACGACGTCGAGCAGCCCCTCGGCGACCTCCCGCCGGTAGCCGGTCTGCAGCGCGACCTTCACGCCCTGCGCGCGCAGCTGCTGCACCGTCTCTGCCACGCCCGGCAGCAGCACGGGCGGGTCCGCCTCGTACGCGGCGACCAGGTCGTCGGAGAACGCCGCGAAGATCCGGTCCGTCTGCGCGAGGTCCTCGTCGAGCGCGGTGAGGATCCCGACGATCGCCTCGCGCTTGTCCGTGCCGCTCCACCGCGAGAGCAGGTCGTCCGGCACGTCGCGCCGCGTCGCGCGCTCGACCGCGGTGCGCAGGACCGCGTACACGGCGCCGCCCTCGTCGATGGTCGTGCCGGCCATGTCGAAGGAGGCGAGTCGGATCGTCATGAGCGCCGATCCTCTCGGGCGGCCCGAGCCGGGACGGCCTCGATCACCTGCTGTTCACCGGGAGTTCCCGCACCGCGCGCTCGGTGACGCGGAGGAGAACGCTCGATGAGCACTGCTTGGAATCGCCTCCGAAAGCCCCTCCGGCGCAGCATGCTCACGGCTCGTGGTGAGAAGCGGAGCCGACCTCGTGGTGGTCGGAGCGGGCATCGTCGGGCTGTCGCACGCCCTGCACGCCGCCCGCGCAGGGCTCCGCGTCGTCGTGGTCGAGCGGGATGAGCGCGCCGTGGGTGCGAGCGTGCGCAACTTCGGCCACGTCTGCACCACCGCGCAGGCCGGCGAGGTCCTCGCCCTCGCCGAGACCGCGCGGGAGGAGTGGCTCCGCCTCGGTGCGGAGGCGGAGCTGCCCGTCCTGCAGCACGGCACGGTCGTCGTCGCCCGCACCGCCGCGCAGGCCCGGGTGCTCGACGAGTTCGCGGCCGAGCGCGGCGCCGCGGTCCGGCCGCTGACGCCCGCCGCGGCGGAGGGCCTGCTCGGCTTCGCGCCCGACGGGATCGTCGGCGCCGCGCACCTGCCCGCCGACCTGCGGGTCGACCCGCTCACGGCGAGCGCCCGGATCGCCGCGCACCTCGAGCGCCTCGGCGTCGAGGTCCGCTGGCGCACGAACGTCCTCTCGGTCGAGCCGGACCTCGTCCGCACCACGCGCGGCGACCTCGAGGCCGCCCGCGTCGTGCTCGCGGTCGGGCACGACGTCGACCGCTTCTTCCCCGACGTCGCGGACGAGCACCGGCTCGTGCGCTGCCGTCTGCGGATGCTGGAGGTCGACCCGCCGGCGGGCGCGCTGCTGCCCGCCGTGCTCACCGGCAGCTCGATGCTCCGCTACGACGGGCTCGCCCAGCAGCCCTCCGCGGCCGACGTGCGCGCCGAGCTGCTCGCCGAGTCGCCGGCGCTGCTCGAGCAGGGCGTCAACCTCATGCTCACCCAGCGGCCGGACGGCCGGCTCGTCATCGGCGACACGCACCACGCCGGCGTCACGGAGGACCCCTTCGAGGACGAGTCGTCCGACGCCCTCGTGCTCGCCGAGATGGAGCGCCTCCTCGGTGCTCCGCTCACGGTCCGGCGTCGCTGGCGCGGCGTCTACGCCTCGAGCGCGAAGGCGCCCTTCCTCGTCACCGAGCCGCTGCCGGGCGTGACCGTCGCCTCGGTCACCACGGGCATCGGGATGACCACCGCGCTCGGTCTCGCCAAGCGGACCGTCGGCCAGCTCCTCGTCACGACCTGACGGGTCCGAAGCCCCGGAGCCGGCGTCCGCCGGGTCCGGTCCCCCCACCAGGAGGAACCCCACACATGCACCGCTCCATCACCCGCCGCACGGTCGTGCGGGCCGCCTCGGCCCTCGCGCTCGCCGGCCTCACCGCCGCGTCGCTCGCGGCCTGCTCCGGCACCGCGTCCGCCGGCACCGCGAGCTCCGTCCCGAAGGCCTCCGCCGCCGTCGCCACGTCCGCGAAGGACTTCGGCGGCATGAAGGGGCTCGTCGCCGCCGCCGAGGCGGAGGGCAAGCTCAACGTCATCACCCTGCCGCCGTCGTGGGCGAACTACGGGAAGATCATCGCCGGCTTCGAGAAGAAGTACCCGAAGATCACGATCACCTCGCAGAACCCGAACGGCTCCTCGGCCGACGAGGTCGCCGCGATCAAGTCGCAGGGCACCGGCTCGAACGCGCCCGACGTCGTCGACATCGGTACCGCGGTCCTCGACGCGAACAAGGACCTCTTCACGCCCTACAAGGTGCAGACCTGGGGCGACATCCCCACGGACTACAAGGACGCCGAGGGCCTCTGGTACTACGACTACACGGGCCTGATGTCGATCGGCTACGACTCCTCGAAGGTCAAGGCCCCGACGTCCCTCGCCGACCTGCTCGGCTCCGAGTACAAGGGCAAGGTCGCGATCAAGGGCGACCCGACGCAGGCGAACGAGGCCGCGAGCGCGGTCTACCTCGCCGCGGTCCAGTCGGGCGGCAGCGCGGACGACGTCCAGCCGGGCGTCGACTTCTTCGGCAAGCTGAAGAAGGCCGGGAACATGATCTCGGTCCTCCCGACGCAGGCCACGGTGAACTCGGGCCAGACCCCGGTCGTCATCCAGTGGTCCTTCAACAACGTCGCGTGGGGCGCCGCGGGCGGCTCGACGGGCAACCCGAACTGGAAGACCGTCGTCCTCCCGGGCACCGCGATCGGCAGCTACTACAACCAGTCGATCAACAAGAACGCGCCGCACCCGGCCGCCGCCCGCCTGTGGGAGGAGTACATCTACTCCCCCGAGGTGCAGAACCTGTACCTCGCGGCGGGGGCCTACCCGGCGCAGCTCGCGGCGATGCAGAAGGCCGGCACCGTCGACGAGTCCACGCTGAAGTCGGTCGGCGAGCCGCCGTCGAACCTGGTCCAGCTCACCGCCGACCAGGCGACGAAGGCCGCCGACGTCCTCAAGTCCGGCTGGTCGAAGGCCATCGGCTGACCCGATGACGACCACCGCGCAGAAGACCCCGGCGGACACGGCCTCCGTGCCCGCCGGGGCCGAGCGGCCGGTGACGCGCGGCGCCGGAGGGACCCCCCTCCGGCGCCGCCGCGTCGGCTGGCTCGGGTTCGCCCCGTTCGGCGTGTACGTCCTGCTGTTCCTCGCCGTGCCGGGCCTCGTCGCGATCGCGAGCGGGTTCTTCGACGCGGACGGCCGGTTCACGTTCGCCAACTTCGCGACGCTCGCGGACCCGACGATCCTGTCGAACTTCGCGGGCTCGATCTGGCTCTCCGCGGTCTCCGCGCTGATCAGCGCCGTCCTCGGCGTCCTCGTCTGCTGGGCGCTCACCGCCGCCCGACCGGACGGCCTCGTCCGCGCGATCGTCGACTCGGCGAGCAGCGTCTTCGCGCAGTTCGGCGGCGTCATGCTCGCCTTCGCCTGGATCGCGACGCTCGGCCAGAACGCGCTCGTCCCGGTGATCCTGAAGGCGGTCACCGGCGTCGACATCAACGCGAACGGGCCGATCCTCTACTCGGTGACCGGCCTGCTCTTCCCGTACGTCTACTTCGGCCTGCCGCTCTTCGTGCTGTCGTTCATGCCCGCGATGGACGGCCTCCGCCCGCAGTGGGGCGAGGCGGTTGCGACGCTCGGCGGGACGCGCCTCCACTACTGGCTCCGAGTCGGCCTCCCGGTGCTCGCGCCCGCCTTCTTCGGCAGCCTGATCCTGCTGTTCGCGAACGCCTTCTCGTCCTACGCGACGGCGGCGGCGCTCATCTCGCAGGGCGGCATCATCCCGCTCGCCATCAAGCAGCAGCTCACCAGCGAGACGATCGTCGGCGTCGCGAACACCGCGGGCGTGCTCGCCCTCGGGATGGTCGTGATCATGGCGGTCCTCATGTCGCTCTACTCGGCACTCGACCGCCGCACGAGGAGGTGGCAGCGATGACGACCGCTGCTGGGGCCCCCGCGGCCGGTTCCGACGCGTCGCGAAGCGACGTGACGGCCGTGCCCGTGGGGACCGCGCGCGTCGCCGACACCGTCGAGCCCCGGCCCCGCGGACGGCGTCCCCGCCGCGGGCGCTACGGGGCCGTGCCCTCGAAGACGACCGGCGCGATCGTCCTCATCGTCATCGGCGCGCTCTTCGCGGTGCCGATCGCAGCGCTGGCCTGGTTCAGCTTCACCACGGCGAGCACGGGCGCGTTCACGCTCAGCCACTACGCCGCACTCGTCGATCCGGCTCAGGCCTCGAACTACAGCGAACTCTTCGCCGGCATCGGCAACTCGCTGATCCTCGCGGTCATCGTCGTGGCGATCATCCTCGTGCTCCTGCTCCCGGCGATGCTGCTCGCGGAGCTGCGGTTCCCGAAGGTGCACCGGGTGCTCGAGTTCGTCTGCCTCCTGCCGATCACGGTCCCGACGATCGTGCTCGTCGTCGGCTTCGTGCCGGTCTACCAGGTCGTGCAGAGCGTGCTCGGCAGCGACCCGTGGACGCTCTCCTTCGCGATCGGCGTCATCGTGCTGCCGTACGCGTACCGGCCGATCCAGGCGAACATCGGGGTGATGAACCTCACGATCCTGACGGAGGCCGCGCGCTCGCTCGGGGCCTCCTGGCCGGTCGCCGTGTGGCGGGTCGTGCTCCCGAACCTCCGCCGAGGGCTGCTGTCGGCGTGCCTGCTCACGATCTCCGTCGTGCTCGGCGAGTTCACCATCGCGAACTTCCTCGGGCAGAACACGTTCCAGACCGCGCTGCTGCTCCTGCAGCAGACCGACCCGTACGTCTCGGCGTTCCTCGCGGTCGTCTCGCTGCTCTTCGTCTTCGTGCTGCTCGTGGTCATCTCCACGGCGGGCTCGATCGGCCGTCCTCGAAAGAAGAAGTCATGACCTCCACCGCCCCGACCCCCGCCGAGTCCCTCGTCGTCCGCGGCACGCCCGTCCAGCTCGTCGACGTCGTCAAGGACTACGGCACCGGCAGCCGCGCACTCGACGCGATCAGCCTCGAGATCCAGCCGGGCGAGTTCGTCGCCCTGCTCGGCCCGTCCGGCTGCGGCAAGACGACCGCGCTCCGGGCGATCAGCGGCCTCGAGACGATCGACGCCGGGCACGTCCGGATCGGCGGCGAGGACGTCGAGGCCGTCCCGGTCCACAAGCGCGACATCGGGATGGTCTTCCAGTCGTACTCGCTGTTCCCGCACATGACGGTCGCGCAGAACGTCGCGTTCGGGCTGCAGATGCGGAAGGTGTCGAAGACGGAGAGCGTCAGGCGGGTGCAGGAGGCGCTCGAGCTCGTCGGGCTCGGCCACCTCGGCGAGCGCTACGCCCACCAGCTGTCCGGCGGCCAGCAGCAGCGCGTCGCCCTGGCGCGGGCGCTCGTCACCCGGCCCCGCGTCCTGCTGCTCGACGAGCCGCTGTCGGCGCTCGACGCGAAGGTGCGCGTGCAGCTCCGCGACGAGATCCGGAAGATCCAGCAGGAGACGGGCATCACCGCCGTGTTCGTCACCCACGACCAGGAGGAGGCGCTCGCCGTCGCCGACCGCGTCGCCGTGATGAACGCGGGATCGATCGAGCAGATCGGGACGCCGGAGGACCTCTACCTGCGCCCGGCCACGGAGTTCGTCGCCGCGTTCGTCGGCCTGTCGAACCGCCTCGAGGGCGTGCTCGAGCACGGCCGCGTGGTCGTGGCGGGGCAGGACCTGGTGGCCCTCCCGAGCGAGCAGCAGGATGGGCCCGTGACCGCGTTCGTGCGTCCGGAGGACGTGCTCCTCGGCACGACCGGCCTGCCCGCGATCGTGATCTCGACGAGCTTCCTCGGCGCGCAGCGCCGCACGGTCGTGCAGCTCGAGGCCGGTCCCGCGCTGACGGTGCAGCACGCGACGAGCGAGCACCCGCAGCCGGGCGACCTCGTGCACGTCGCCTTCACCGGCCAGCCGGTCGCCGTCGCGCCGAGGGCATGACGCGGCCGCTCGTCCTCGGGCACCGGGGCGCCTGCGGGTACCTCCCCGAGCTCACCGACGGCGCCCTGCGGCTCGCGGCCGAGCTGGGCGCCGACGGCGTGGAGATCGACGTCGTCCCGACGCGCGACGGGCGGCTCGTCGTGCGGCACGACCGGGTGCTCACGCCCACGACCGACGCCGACGCGGTGCTCGGCGCCGAGGTGCGGGTCGACGACGTCACCTGGGCCGACGTCCGGCGGCTCCGCGCCCGCGAGCGGTACCCCGACCTCCGGCCGTCGAGCGCCGAGCACGACGGCGAGGAGCCGCTGCTGGTGCTGCCCGACGTCGTCCGGCTCGCGGAGCAGCTCGACCTGCTGCTCGTCGTCGAGATCAAGGACGCCGCCGCGTTCGCCGCCGTCGGGCTCGACCCCGCGCCGCTCGTCGCGCGCGACCTCGACGGCGCCGGCTGCGGGATCGTGCTCGAGAGCTTCGAGAAGACGCCGCTCGACGCGCTCGCCCCGCTCGCGCACCCGGCGATGTACCTCGTCGACGACGAGGGCGGGGCGCCCGACGAGACCCGCACGTACGCGGAGGAGCTCGCGGACCCGGCCGGCCTGCGCCGCTTCGCCGGCGTGAGCCTCGCGACCTCCCTGGTGACGCCGGAGCGCGTCGCCGTCCTGCACGCCGCAGGGCTCGACGTGTGGACGTGGACGCTGCGGCCCGAGAACCGGTTCCTGCCCCCGGAGCACCGCCGCGGCGCCGACCCGGCCGCGCCAGGCGACTGGCGAGCGCACTGGGGCGCGATCGTCGACGCCGGCGTCGACGGGGTCTTCGCCGACCACCCCGACCTCGCGGTCGCCCTGCTGGACCTTCCCCGCTGACCGCGAGGGGACGATCATGGGCGGGTGCCCGCGCACGCCCCGACGGAGGAGCTGCGGCTCCGGCTGTACCGGCCGGATCCGCCCGACGGCGCGCTCGAGGCCTACCTGCTGGCGATGGCCGAGACGCCCGCGCCGGCCGCCGCGCCGCGGCGCGAACGCGCGTCCGCGCGGCCCGGGGTCACGGCGCTCGCCGCAGCCCTCGCGCTCGGCGGCGCCGCCGCGCTCGTCGCGGCCGCCCTCGCGGTCGGATCGGTCGCCGGCGACCAGACCGGGGAGACCGCGTCGACCGGACCGACGACGGTCGCGCTCGGCCCGTCGGGACGGGTCCCCCTGCCGCCGTCCACCGGGGTGCCGCTCGGCACGCTGTTCGACGACGCGGGGAGCACGGCGCGGTTCGACGCCGCCGGCCGCACGGCGGTGATCAGCGTCAACTGCGTCGGCGACGGCACGCTGTCGGTGCGCGTGGCCGACGAGCCGCCGACGGTCCTGACGTGCCAGATCGGCGGTCCGGCGCTCGCGATGCTGCCGAGTACGACGCCGCTCCACCGGTTCGCGGTCGCGGTGACGCGCGACGGCCGCGTGCGGTGGTCGCTCGCAGCCGGCACCCTGCCCGGCGCCTGAGGTCCGGGGTGCGGGATCGGCCCGGCTGCGGCACGATCGCATCCGTGGCCATCGACGACGAGCCGGACGAGCGCGAGCTCGCCGCCAAGCGCGCGGCGCTCTACCGCCCCGGTGCCGCGCCGGAGGCCCTCCAGGACTACCTCGCCGCGCAGGACCGGGCCGCGGCCGAGCGGGCGCCGGCCCTCGCCGAGCAGCCGACCTCCTCGGAGCCTCCCGTGCCCGCGCGCCGCCGGCGGATCGCCGGGCCCCTGCTCGTCGTCGGCGCCGTCGCGGTCTTCGCCGTCGCGGCGGTCGCGGTCGGCGTGGTCGCCCGCGGGCAGGCCGTACCGCCGGCGCCCGCCGAGACCGACGCGCCCTTCCCGCCGGTGCCGGGCACGCCGATCGGCGAACTCGTCGGCGGCGCGGCCCGCACCGCCGTGTTCGACGCCGGTGGCAGCGGCGCCGTGGTCGCCCTGCACTGCAGCGGCACCGGGACGATCACGGTGCAGATCGCGGACGACCCGGTCGGCCGCTACGCGTGCGCCGAGGGCCGGAACGGCGGCATCCGGCGCTCGAGCCTCGAGCTCCAGGGCCGGTTCGCCGTGCGCGTCACCGCGAGCGGGTCCGCGGACTGGGCGCTCACCGTCGGGGCGCTGCCCCGCGGCTGACCGTCAGGCCGTCGCGACGTCCTTCGAGATCGCGGTGAGCAGCCCGTTCACGAACTTCGGGCTGTCGTCCGTCGAGAGCTCCTTGGCGAGCTCGACGGCCTCGTCGATCGCGACGCCGACGGGCACCTCCGGGTTGTACCGGGCCTCCCAGACGGCGATCCGCAGGATCCCGCGGTCCACCGCCGGCATGCGGTCGAGCGGCCAGCCGGTGGAGTTCGCGGCGATCAGGCGGTCGATCTCCTCCGCGTGATCGATGAACCCCTGCACGATCTCGCGGGCGTACGGCCAGCTGGAGGCGCGCTCGGGCCGGGCGGCCGCGCGCAGCGACTCCGCCTCGAGCGACTGCTCCGGCGTCTCGCCGCGGACGTCCGCCGCGAACAGCACGTCGAGCGCGCGCTTGCGCGCCTTCGAACGGGCGGACACGACTAGGAGACGCGGCCGAGGTAGTCGCCCGTGCGGGTGTCCACCTTGACCTTCGTGCCGGTCTCGAGGAACAGCGGCACCTGGATCTCCGCACCGGTCTCGAGCGTCGCGGGCTTCGTGCCGGCGCTCGAGCGGTCGCCCTGCAGACCGGGCTCGGTGTAGGTCACCTCGAGCACGACGGAAGCGGGCAGCTCGACGTAGAGCGGGTTGCCGTTGTTGATCGCGATCGTCGCGGACTGGTTCTCGAGCAGGTAGTCGGCGGCGCCGCCGACCGTCGCCGCCGGGATGGGCAGCTGCTCGTAGGTCTCGCCGTCCATGAAGACGAAGTCGTCGCCGTCCTTGTACAGGAACTGGTAGTCGCGGCGGTCGACGTTCTCGATGTCGACCTTCGCGCCGGCGTTGTAGGTGCGGTCGACGACCTTGCCGGTGACGACGTTCTTCAGCTTCGTGCGCACGAAGGCGCCGCCCTTGCCGGGCTTCACGTGCTGGAACTCGACGACGTTCCAGAGCTGGCCGTCGATCGAGAGGACGACGCCGTTGCGGATGTCCGCGGTGCTCGCCATGGGGTACCTCCAGGTCCTGCGGCCCGCCGCCCCGGCGCCGGACGGCGCGGGCGGCCCGAACGGCCGACCCGGCATCCTACCCGGGCAGCCGCCCGGCCACCCAGTCGAGGGCGAGGCGGTATCCGTCGGTGCCGAACCCGGCGATCACGCCGGTCGCCGCCGGCGACACCACCGACTCGCGCCGGAACGCCTCCCGGGCGGCCGGATTCGTGACGTGGACCTCCACCACCGGGAGGCCCGCGCCCGTGGCGATCCGGACCGCGTCGTGCAGCGCGTACGAGTAGTGCGTGAAGGCGGCGGGGTTGAGGATGACCGGCTCCCCCGCGTCGGCCGCCTGGTGCAGCCAGCCCACGAGCACCGCCTCGTCGTCCGTCTGCCGGAGGTCGACCTCGACGCCCTCCGGCGCCGCGGCCTGCAGCTCGGCCGCGACCTCGGCCAGCGACACGACGCCGTACACGTCCGGCTCCCGGGTGCCGAGGCGCTGGAGGTTCGGTCCGTTCAGCACGAGCACGCGGGGCACGCGTCGACGCTACCGGGGCAGCTCCGCGGACACGGGCTCGTCGCGCACCTGGAGCACCGGCGCGCCCGGCTGGCTCAGCGTCAGCACGGCCTCGACGACGTGCTCGTCCTGCTCGACCGCGCGGCCCAGCGCCGCGAGCCGCTCCGCGATCTCGTGCTCGGGGGCGTCGCCGACGAGGTCGACCGCGGCGACGAGGAAGACACGGGCGGGACCGACGTACTCGAGGTGGAGGTAGGACACGGACGCGACGTCCCGCTGCTCGGCCAGCAGCCGGAGCACCGCGCGCATGACGCGCGGCGACGGCGACTGCCCGATCAGGAAGCGCCGGTTGAGCTGGATGAGGATCACGGCGACGACCCCGAGGAGCACGCCGATCGCGATGGACCCGATCGCGTCCCAGACCGCGGAGCCGGTGACCTCGTGCAGCACGATGCCCGCCGCCGCGAGGACGAGGCCGATGAGCGCGGCGGCGTCCTCGAAGAACACCGCCCGGACCGTCGGGTCGGACGTCGCGAGCACGTGCTCGAGCACGTCCTGCTCCGCCTGAGCCGCCGTGCCCCGCAGCTGCTTCACCGACCGGAGGAAGGACGTGCCCTCGAGCACGAACGCCACCGCGAGCACGACGTAGGCCACCAGCGGGTCCTCGGCCGGCTCGTTCGACGCGAGCTCGGAGATGCCGCGGATCACCGAGACGACCGCGCCGACCGTGAACAGCCCGAACGCCGCGAAGAGCGACCAGACGTACACGTCCTTGCCGTAGCCGTAGGGGTGCGTCCGGTCGGGGCCGCGCCGTCCACGACGTTCGGCGATCAGGAGGAGGACCTCGTTGCCGGAGTCGGCCCAGGAGTGCGCGGCCTCCGCGGTCATCGACGCGGAGGTGGTGAGCAGCGCCGCCACGGACTTCGCGATCGCGATCAGGACGTTCGCCGCGAGGGCGATGACGACCGTGAGGAACGATCCGCCCTGCTGCTGCTCCTCCGCCACGCGATCATTCTGATCGCAGGCTCCTGGACGCGCCCGCTACTCCGCGATCTCGGAGTAGGCGGTGAAGAGGAGGTGGTCCTCCGGACCGTTGAGGATGCTCGTGCGGCCGATCCCGTCGAGCAGCACGAACCGGAGCATGCCGGCCCGGGACTTCTTGTCGCGCCGCATCGCGGTGGTCAGCCCCTCCCAGCGTCCGGCGGGGTAGGTGGTCGGCAGGGACAGCGACTCGAGCACCTCGCGGTGCAGCTGCACGCCGTCGTCGTCGAGCCGCCCGACGAGCCGGGCGAGCTCCGCCGCGAAGACCATGCCGACCGCGACCGCACCGCCGTGCCGCCACCGGTAGCGCTCCATGTACTCGATCGCGTGCCCGAGCGTGTGCCCGTAGTTGAGGATCTCGCGGCGACCGGACTCGGTGAAGTCCTCGCTCACCACCTCCGCCTTCACGCGGATCGCGCGCTCGACGAGCTCCGCGAACACCGGGGACGCCGGGTCGGTCGCGGCGTCGACGTCCGCGGTCAGTCGGTCGAGGATCGTCGTGTCCACGATGAAGCCGCACTTCGCGACCTCCGCGAACCCGGAGAGGAGGTCGTTGCGGGGCAGCGTCTCCAGGACCTCGAGGTCCGCGATGACCGCGACCGGCGCCGTGAAGGTGCCGACGAGGTTCTTGCCCTCGGTCGTGTTGATGCCCGTCTTGCCGCCGACGGCCGCGTCGACCATGCCGAGCACGCTCGTGGGCAGGCTGACGAACGGCACCCCGCGCAGCCACGTCGCCGCGACGAAGCCGGCGAGGTCGGTCACGGCGCCCCCGCCGAGCCCGATCACCGCGTCCGTCCGGGTGAACTCGGCCTGACCGAGGATGCCCCAGCAGAACGCCGCGACCTCGATGCGCTTCGCGTCCTCCGCGTCGGGCACCTCCGCGAGGAGCACCTCCACCCGGCCGGCCAGGCGCTCGCGGATCGCCTCCGCCCGCCGCGTCTGCACCGGCTGGTGGATCAGCAGCGCCTTCTTCGCGCCGGCGGGGACGGCCGCGTCGATCTCGGCGCCGAGGTCGCGGCCGACCACGACGTCGTACTCGCCCGCGTTGCGGACGGGGATGCGGACCGGGCTCATGCGGGCTCCTCCTGCAGCTGGACGGCGAGCTCCTCCGCGATGCGGGTCATCGGGAGCCGCGAGGTGTCGACCACGACGTCCGCGAGCGCGCGGTAGACCGGCTCGCGCTCGGCCGCGATGCGGCGCCACGAGTCGATGCCGTCGGTCAGCAGCGGGCGGCGGTCGCTCGCGAGCCGCTGCGCGACCGCGGCGTCCGACACCGTCAGCAGCACGACGGTGCAGTCCGCGAGCGCCGCCCGCGTCGACGCGTCGAGCACCGCGCCGCCGCCGAGGGAGACCACGCCGCCGGCACGGAGCTCGCGCTGCACGACCTCCCGCTCGATCCCGCGGAAGCCCGGCTCGCCGAGCGAGGCGAACAGCTCCGGGATCGGGCCGTGCTCCACCGCGATCGCGGCGTCCGTGTCGACGAACCGCCGCCCGAGGCGCTTGGCGACCCGGCGGCCGACGGAGGTCTTCCCCGCTCCCATCGGGCCGATGAGCGCGATGGTGCGGTCGTTCACCGGACGGGTGCGGACGACGTGCGCAGCGTCTCCGGGATGGCGGCGAGGTAGGCCTCGAGGTTCCGACGGGTCTCGTCGATCGAGTCGCCGCCGAACTTCTCGACGACCGCGTCCGCGAGGACGAGGGCGACCATCGCCTCCGCGACGACGCCCGCGGCGGGGACCGCGCACACGTCGGAGCGCTGGTGGTGGGCCGATGCCGCCTCGCCGGTCGTCACGTCGATGGTCCGCAGCGCCCGCGGCACGGTCGAGATCGGCTTCATCGCGGCGCGGACGCGCAGGACGCCGCCCGTGCTCATGCCGCCCTCGATGCCGCCGGCACGGTCGGTGAGCCGCTCGATGGCGCCGTGCTCGCGCACGAGCTCGTCGTGCGCGGCGGAGCCGCGGCGCGCGGCGGTGCGGAAGCCGTCGCCGACCTCCACGCCCTTGATCGCCTGGATGCCCATGAGCGCCGCCGCGAGGCGGGCGTCGAGCTTGCGGTCGCCGTGCACGTACGAGCCGAGCCCGGGGGGCAGGCCCTCGACGACGACCTCCACGACGCCGCCGAGGGTGTCGCCGGCGCGGTGCGCGTCGTCGATCTCGTCGACCATGCGGGCGCTCGTCGCCGGGTCGGCGCAGCGCACCGCATCCGCGTCGATGCGGTCGACGTCGGCCGGGTGCGGCACCGGCGCGTCCTCGGGCACCGCGACGGGACCGATGGCGACGACGTGGCTGACGACCCCGATGCCGAGCTCCGCGAGGAACGCGCGCACGACCGCGCCGAGCGCGACCCGGGCCGCGGTCTCCCGCGCGCTCGCCCGCTCGAGGACGGGACGGGCCTCGTCGAAGCCGTACTTCTGCATGCCGGTCAGATCGGCGTGACCCGGGCGGGGCCGGGTGAGCGGTGCGCCGCGACCGCGGGAGGCCTCGGTGAGCGGGACGTCCTCCGCGTTCATCACCTCGCTCCACTTCGGCCACTCGGTGTTGCCGATCGTGAGGGCGATGGGCGCGCCGATCGTGCGGCCGTGGACGACGCCGCCGACGACGCCGAGCTCGTCCTGCTCGAACTTCTGCCGCGAGCCGCGGCCGACGCCGAGGCGACGGCGGGCGAGGTCGCGACGGATCGCGTCGCCCGTCACGGGCACGCCGGCGGGCAGCCCTTCGAGGATGGCGGTGAGGCTCGGGCCGTGCGACTCACCGGCGGTCAGCCAGCGCAACATCGCGACCATCCTCCCATCCCGCGCGCACTCTTCGTTCTGCAGGACGTCACCTCCTACGGAACGAGGGAGTGGGGTCAGCGGCCGACGGCCGTCCGCATCGCGGCTCGGACCTCGTCCTCGCGGGGCAGGGGCTCGTCCGGGTCGGCGTCCGTGAAGACCCGCACCTGCAGGACGGCCTGCTCGATCAGCATGTCGAGGCCGTGCAGGAGGACGCCGCCGGCGGCGGTCCACCGCGCGCCGAGCGGCGTGGGCCACGGGTCGTACGCGACGTCGAGCAGCGGCGTGCCGGCGACCGACGCCGGCATGGGGACCTCCGCCTCGGCGTGCCCCGGGATCGTGGAGACGACGAGGTCCGCGGCGGCGAGGTCCGCGTCCCGGAGCGGCACGACGGCGTCCGCGAGCGCGCCGAGCTCCTGCGCGGCGAGCTCGGGGCGCCGCGCCGCGACGACGCGTTCCGCCACCCCGAGTCTCCCCAGCGCCTCCAGCGCGCTCGCCGCCGTCGCGCCCGCGCCGAGCACGACCGCGCGGCGGACGCCGGCGGAGGCCCGCAGCACGGCCTCGACGCCGCCGACGTCGGTGTTCGCGAGGTGCGGGCGCTCCCCCAGCCGCAGCGTGTTCGCGAGCCCGAGGCGGTCGACGAGCGGCGAGTGCGTCGGGACGAGCGGCAGCACCGTGCGCTTCAGCGGCATCGTGAGCGACAGGCCGACCCACTCGGGGCCGAGGCCGTCGAGGATCCCGGGCAGGGTCTCCGCGGTCGCCTCGATGCGCCCGTAGTCCCACTCGAGCCCGAGCACCTCGGCCGCGGCGGCGTGCAGCAGCGGCGAGCGGGAGTGGGCGATCGGCGACCCGAGGACGGCGAGGCGGGCGGTCACTTCTTGTAGCTCGGGTGCGCCCTCAGCCAAGCCGCGAACTCCTGCGTCGCCTTCTCGTGCTCGGCGAGCGTGTTCGAGTAGACCGTCTTCCCGGTCTCCAGGTTCACGGTGACGAAGTACAGCCACGAGCCCTTCGCCGGGTGCAGCACCGCCTGGATCGCGGCGTCCCCCGGGTTCGAGATCGGACCGACCGGCAGCCCCTTGTGCTTGTAGGTGTTGTAGCGGTTCCCGCTCGCGTACTGCTTCGTCGTCGGCACCACCGTCGTGCCGCCCGCGCCGTAGCTGACGGTCGCGTCCGACTGCAGGAGCATCCCCTGCTTCAGCCGGTTGAGGAACACCCGGGCGACCTTGGCGTCCCCGCTCTCCGTGCCGTTGCCCTCCTTCTGCACGAGCGCGGCGAAGGTCAGCGTCTTCTGCCGGTCCGCGGGAGCGACGCCGGCGTCGTCGAGCGCCTTCTTCGTCCGGTCGACCATCGCCTGCAGCATCTCGCGGGCGGTCACGTCGGGCTGGAACGTGTACGTCGCCGGGAAGAGCCAGCCCTCGATGTTCGGCGCCGACTTCGGCACGCCGAGCGACGCGTAGTCCTTCGCGATCGCGGAGAGCTCGGCGACGGTCTTCCCGGTCGCTTCGGCCGTGAGCTTCAGCACGCCGGCCGCGGTGGTGCCCTCCGGGATCGCGACGGTCGACTCGACCCGGTTGCTCGGCTGCTCGATCGCCGCGAGCGCCGCCTTCGCGCTCATGTGCTCCTTGAGCCGGTACGTGCCGGGCTCGAGCGGCGGCGCCTCGTCGAGGGAGATCAGGAGGTTGTAGAACGCCGCCGGCGTCTTCGTCACGCCCTTCGCGGCGAGGGTGTCCGCCACGTCCGACCCGGACTGGCCGGGCTTGATCTCGACCTCCACCGAGCCCGTCCCGGAGCCGGTGTAGTCGTTGCTGTACCCGAAGAGCGACTTCACCTGGTCGGGGTAGGTCGAGTAGGCCCACCAGCCCGCGCCGCCGATCGCGAGCAGGATCACGAGGAGGATCGCCAGCAGCCACGGCCAGACGCGGCGCCGCTTGGGCCGCTCGCGGCCGTGCCGCGGCGGATCGCCCTGGTCGTCCTCCGGAGGGAGGTTCAGCAGCCGGTCGAACTCGTCCACGGTCGACGCGCGCCCGTTCTGGGGTCCTGCTCCTGGGGCCACCTGGCTACTTCCGCTCGGGTCCGACGATCGCGCCGGGCGCCTCGCCTCGGGCGCGCTCGGCATCGAGGGCGTGCTGCAAAAGTATCACCGCGGCCACCTGGTCGATCACGCCCCGCGAGCCCCGCGTGTTGCGCCCCGAGGCGTGCAGCGCGGACTGGGCGCTGACGGTCGTGAGCCGCTCGTCGACGAGGCGGACCGGGCGCGGCCCCTCCGCGAGCCGCGCCGCGACCGCGCGCGCGTCCGCGGTCGAGGCGGTGTCGCGGCCGGACAGCGCCAGCGGCAGCCCGACGACGAGCTCGATCGCCTCCAGCTCGTCGGCGACCGCCGCGATCCGGGCGAGCACCGGCTCGAGGTCCTGCCCCCTCCGGGGCACCGTCTCGACCGGCGTCGCCAGGAGGCCGTCGCGGTCCGACCGCGCGAGGCCGACGCGGACCGTGCCCACGTCGACCCCGAGCCGGACGCCCCGCCGCATGCGATCCTCCGTGCGCCCCGAGGGGCTCAGGAGGCGAGCCCCTGCGCCACCGCGTCGAGCGCGTCGCCGATCGCCGCGACGTCGGTGCCGCCGCCCTGCGCCACGTCGTCGCGGCCGCCGCCGCCCCCGCCGAGCGCGGTCGCCGCGCGCTTCGCGAGCGCGCCCGCCTTGGCGCCCCCGTCGCGGGCCGCCGCGTTCGTCGCGACGATGACGACCGGACGGGCGTTCACCGCCGCCGCGAGCGCGACGACCGCGGGCGCGGCGCCGAGCCGGTCGCGCACGTCGGTCACGAGGTTCCGGAGGTCGTCGGACGCCGCCAGGTCCCCGACCTGCTCGAGCACCGCGGTGACGCCGCCGACCGTGCGCGCCTGGGCCGCGAGCGCGGGCACGCGGGTCGCGAGGGCCTGGCGCTCGAACTCCGCGATCCGCTTCTCCGCCGCCTTGAGGCTCGCCGCGAGGTCCTGCACGCGCGACACGATCTGCGCGGGCGGCACCCGGAGGTTCGCGCCGAGCTCGGTCACGAGCGCGCGCTCGGTCGCGAACTGCTTGAACGCCTCCGGGCCGACCAGCGACTCGATGCGGCGGCTCGTCGCGCCGACGCTCGACTCCCCCACCACGTTGATCAGCCCGATCTCGGACGAGTGCGCGACGTGGATGCCGCCGCAGAGCTCGCGGGACCACGGGCCGCCGATGTCGACCATCCGCACGACGTCGCCGTACTTCTCGCCGAACAGGGCCATGGCGCCCGCCGCCCGCGCCTCGTCGATCGGCAGGACGCGCGTGACGACCTCGAGGTCCTCGTTCACGCGGCTGTTCGCGACGTCCTCGACCTCGCTCCGCGTCTCCGGGCTGAGCGGCGCGCTCCAGCTGAAGTCGAGCCGCATGTAGCCGGCCTTGTTGTACGAACCGGCCTGGTGCGCGTCGGGACCGAGCACCTGCCGCAGCGCCGCGTGGATGAGGTGGGTCGCGGAGTGCGCCTGCGTCGCGCCGCGCCGGTAGACGGGGTCGACGACCGTCTCGGCCGGGTCGCCGACCGCGACCTCGCCGTGGGCGACCTGGACCTTGTGACTGATGAGCCCCGCCACCGGCCGCTGCACGTCGAGCACCTCGAGCCGGTACCCCGGCCCGACGATCTCGCCCTGGTCCGCGTCCTGGCCACCGGCCTCCGCGTACAGCGTCGTCTCCGCGAGGATCACCTCGGCGATGTCGCCGAGCGCGATGCGGTCCACCGCGACGCCGCCGCGGATGAGCCCGAGCACGCGGCTGTCCGTGACGAGGTCGGTGTAGCCGAGGAAGGTCGTCTCGCCCTTCGCGCGGAAGTCCGAGTACACCGACAGGTCCGCGAGCGCCGTCTTGCGCGACTTCGCGTCCGCCTTCGCCCGGGACCGCTGCTCCTGCATGAGCCGGTCGAACGCGCCGCGGTCGACCGTGAGGCCGGCCTCCTCCGCGACCTCGAGGGTGAGGTCGATCGGGAAGCCGTACGTGTCGTGGAGGAGGAACGCGGTGTCACCCGCGACCTCGCTCGCGCCCGCCGCGCGGGTGCGCGCGATCGCGGTGTCGAGCAGGTTCTCGCCGCCGACGAGGGTGCGGAGGAAGCTCTCCTCCTCCGCGTTCGCGAGGCGCTGGATGCGGCCGAACTCCGGCAGCAGCTCCGGGTACGCGTCGGCCATCGCGTCGCGGGAGACCGGGAAGAGCTCGCCGAAGGTCGGGCCGTCGACGCCGAGGAGGCGCATCGCGCGGACCGAGCGGCGGAGCAGGCGGCGCAGGACGTAGCCGCGGCCCTCGTTCGACGGGGTGACGCCGTCGAGCATGAGCATCATCGCGGAGCGGACGTGGTCGCTGACGACGCGCATGCGCACGTCGTCCTCGTGCACCGCCCCGTACGCCTTGCCGGCCAGCTCGGACGCCTTGTCGATCACGGGGCGGATCTGGTCCGTCTCGTAGATGTTCTCGACGCCCTGCTTGATGAAGGCGACGCGCTCGAGGCCCATGCCGGTGTCGACGTTCTTGTTCGGCAGCTCGCCGACGACGTCGAAGTCCTCCTTCGACCGGATGTTCGTGATCGCGTACTGCATGAACACGAGGTTCCAGATCTCGACGTAGCGGTCGTCGCCGGTCGCCGGGCCGCCGTCCGCGCCGTAGGCGGGACCGCGGTCGAAGAAGATCTCGGAGTCGGGGCCGGCGGGGCCGGGCTGGCCGGTCATCCAGTAGTTGTCCGCGTACCCGAGGCGCTGGATGCGGTCGGCCGGCAGGCCGACCTCGTCGCGCCAGATCGACTCCGCCTCGTCGTCGTCCAGGAACACGGTGACCCAGAGGTCCTTCGGGTCGAAGCCGAGCCCGCCGTCCTCCTCGCGGCTCGTCAGCAGCTCCCACGCCCACGTGATGGCGTCCCGCTTGAAGTAGTCGCCGAACGACCAGTTCCCGAGCATCTGGAAGAACGTGCCGTGGCGCGGCGTGCGGCCGACCTCCTCGATGTCGAGGGTGCGGATGCACTTCTGGCTGTCGACGGCGCGGGGGTACGGCGCCGGGACGGTGCCGTTCAGGTACGGGATGAACGGGACCATGCCCGCGACCGTGAAGAGCAGCGACGGGTCCGGCGAGACGAGCGAGGCGCTCGGCACCACCGTGTGCCCGCGGTCGGCGAAGAACTGGAGGTAGCGGCGTCGGATCTCCGCGGTCTTCACGAGTTCCCCTCCGCCAGGCGGGCGCGGTACGAGTCGGAGACGGCGGCGGCGAACTCGTCCGCCACGCCGTTCACGACGGCGAACACCCGGGCGCCGGTCGGCGTCCGCGATGCGACGTGAGCGAGCGCCGCGCCTGCGAACAGGCCGACGAGAAAGACGAGCACCTTGCCCATGGCTCCTCCAAGATCAGCGTCCGAGCCTACCGGGCCGGTCCGCGGCGCCCGGCGGCCGGGGCTCGACGGGACCTGAGCGCGCGACGACGAAGCGCCCGCCCCGCGATGCGGGACGAGCGCTTCGGACGGACCGGCGGATCAGCGCGCGGCGTAGTACTCGACGACGAGCTGGACGTCCGCGGTGACCGGCACCTCGGCGCGCTTCGGGCGGCGGGCCAGCGTGGCCTGCAGCTTGTCGAGCTCGACCTCGAGATAGCCCGGGGTCTTCGGGAGCACGTCGACGTGACCGCCGGCGGCCGCGACCTGGAACGGCTCGAGCTGCTCGCTCTTGCCCTTGACGTGGATGACCTGGCCCGGCTTCACGCGGAAGGAGGGGCGGTCGACGAGCTTGCCGTCCACGAGGATGTGGCGGTGCACGACGGCCTGGCGGGCCTGCGCCGTGGTGCGGGCGAAGCCGGCGCGGAGCACGAGCGCGTCGAGGCGCATCTCGAGCAGCTCGACCAGGTTCTCACCGGTCAGACCCTGAGCGCGGCGCGCCTCGTTGAAGACGATGCGGAGCTGCTTCTCGCGCAGGCCGTACTGGGCGCGCAGACGCTGCTTCTCGCGCAGCCGGACGGCGTAGTCGCTGTCGGCCTTGCGCTTGCTGCGACCGTGCTCGCCCGGCGCGTAGGGGCGCTTCTCGAGGTAGCGGGCGGCCTTCGGCGTCAGTGGGATGCCGAGGGCGCGGGAGAGCTTGACCTTGCCGCGGGTGCGGGCTTTCGTGGACATGCGGTTCCTTCAGAGTTCGGAATGGGCCGACCGCGCGCACGGGCGCGGACGGAAGTCATCGCGAGGGATCGGCGTGCGGGGACCAGCCGGCTACAGGCTCGTGCCCCCTCGCGGTCCCGCCGTCGCAGCCGCACGACGATCGGGCCCGCTCCAGGCCGCCGACAAGGATAGCAGGACGCCACCCGCCGCGGATCGCCGTCCGGGCCCGTCGCTTCCGGCACTCCCCGTCGGTTCCGACAGCGGCAGCGGGCCGATCCGGCTGCCGGAACCGACCGATGCTGCCGGAGGCGACGCCCAGAGCCGCGGAGGCGGCTCGACGCCGTCGCCCGCTCGTCGTCAGGCGCCGTCGCTCAGGCGCCGTCGGGCTCGATCCCGCGGACGCGCTTGCGCAGGCGCTCCACGCGGCCGGCCGTGTCCCGCTCGAAGCCGTTGCCGGTGGGCAGGTAGTAGTCGCGGCCGACCAGCTCGTCGGGCGGGTACTGCTGCTCGACGACGCCGTGCTCGCCGTCGTGCGCGTAGCGGTACCCCTTGCCGTGGCCGAGCCGCTTGGCGCCCGGGTAGTGCGCGTCGCGGAGGTGCATCGGGACGCGTCCGATGCGGCCGGCGCGCACGTCGGCGAGCGCCGCGTCGATGGCGAGGTAGGAGGCGTTCGACTTCGGCGCCAGCGCGAGGTAGACGACCGCCTCGGCGAGCGGGATGCGGCCCTCCGGCATGCCGATGAACTGCACCGCGTCGGCCGCCGCGATCGCGAGCGGCAGCGCCTGCGGGTCCGCCATGCCGATGTCCTCCGCGGCCAGCACGATGATGCGGCGTGCGATGAACCGCGGGTCCTCCCCCGCCTCGATCATCCGGGCGAGGTAGTGCACGGCCGCGTCGACGTCGCTGCCGCGCACCGACTTGATGAACGCGCTGATGACGTCGTAGTGCTCGTCGCCGTCGCGGTCGTACCGGAGCAGCGCGCGATCGACGGCGGTCGCCACGAGCTCCTCCGTGATCAACGGCGGCTCCGCCGCGGCCGCCTCTTCGCGGTCGGTCGAGTCGTCGTCGACCTCGCCGTCGTCCGCCTCGTCGCCGTCCGCCTCCTCGTCGCCGGGCGGCTCCGCGAGGGTCGCGGACGCCTCGAGCGCGGTGAGCGCCCGCCGGGCGTCGCCGGACGCGAGGCGGACGAGCGCGGCCCGCGCCTCGGGCGCGAGTCGGAAGCGGCCGGCCAGCCCGCGCGGATCCGCCAGTGCCCGGTCGACGAGCACCCCGAGGTCCTCCTCGGTCAGCGGCTGCAGCGTCAGCAGCAGCGACCGGGAGAGCAGGGGCGCGATCACCGAGAAGGACGGGTTCTCCGTCGTCGCGGCGATGAGCGTCACCCAGCCGTTCTCGACCCCGGGCAGCAGCGCGTCCTGCTGCGCCTTCGAGAACCGGTGGATCTCGTCGAGGAAGAGGACGGTCGAGACGCCGTACAGGTCCGCCTGCTCGCGCGCCTTCTCCATGACGCCGCGGACGTCCCGGACACCGGCCGTGACGGCGGACAGCTCGACGAAGCGGCGCCCCGAGCTGTGGGCGACCGCCTGCGCGAGAGTCGTCTTGCCGGTGCCGGGCGGCCCCCACAGGATCACCGAGACCGCGCCGCTCGTCCCGTCCGGCGAGGCGAGCCGGCGGAGCGGCGACCCGGGCCGCAGCAGGTGCGCCTGGCCCGCGACGTCGTCGAGCGACGTCGGGCGCATCCGCACCGCGAGCGGCACGGGACCCTGCCGCAGGGCGGTGCGCACCTCCATGGCCGTCACCCTATGCATCGCCGACGACAGCCCGCGGCGCGCTCGGCGCCCGTCGCCGCCCTCTCCTACGATCGTGTCGCCCGGGCCACCGGGCGCGGAGGGAGACGTGCGTGGCGAAGCCGAGCGGCCGGGACAGGGCTGAGCGGGAGGCGCGTCGGCGCGCCCGGTCCTACGCCGTCCGGCAGCAGATCCACGAGCTCCGCGGCCGCCGTCGGCGCCGCGACGACGTCGTCGCCGCGGTCGTCTTCGTCGTCGTGGTCGCTCTCGCGACCACCGCGCAGGTCGGCTTCTTCACCGCGGGGCCCGGCGCCGCGAAACCGTCGGCGTCCGCATCGACGAGCCCGAGCGCGACGCCGGAGCCGACGCGGACCCTGCCGTCGAAGTCGATCTCGGAGGACCGGACCTGGAAGGGGTCCATGACGGTCAACACGACGAAGCTGTCGATCACGCTCGACGGGAAGCGGGCGCCGCAGGCCACCGCGAACTTCATCGACCTCGCCGCGACCGGCTTCTACTCCGGCCTCTCCTGCCACCGGCTCACGACCGCCGGCATCTACGTCCTCCAGTGCGGCGACCCCGCCGGCGACGGCAGCGGCGGCCCCGGCTACACCTTCGGCCCGCTCGAGAACGTGCCGAAGAGCACCGTCACGAAGGACGGCACGAAGTACGGGGTCTACCCGGCGGGCACCATCGCCATGGCCCGCGGCACCGCGGAGGACAGCCAGGGCAGCCAGTTCTTCATCGTCTACAAGGACAGCGAGCTGCCGGCACCCGGCTACACCGTGTTCGGCGAGGTCACCGGCGGCCTCGCCGCGCTGAGGTCGGCGATCACCAGCAAGGGGACCGCCGACGGCTCCACCGACGGGAAGCCGAAGGTGGCGACGACGCTCGGTGTGATCGCGGTCAAGTGAACGGCACCGTCGACCCGGAGCGCGGTGCAGTAGCCTCTGGCACCGAGGTGAGCGCAGTGACCACTCCCGAGACCGGGTCGGCGGCCGAGGTGGCCGAGGCCTCCACGCACCCCTGGGGCCGCGTCGACGAGCACGGTGCCGTGTTCGTCCGCGACGGCGACGACGAGCGGCAGGTGGGCGAGTACCCCGACGCCGAGCCGGCGGAGGCGATCGCCTACTACGAGCGGAAGTACCAGGACCTGGCGAGCCAGGTCGCGCTGCTCGAGCAGCGCGCCCGGCGCGGCGCCCCGCCCGCCGAGGTCGCGAAGGCCGTGCACCGGCTCGCCGAGACGCTCACGGCTCCCGCCGCCGTCGGTGACCTGCAGGCCCTCCGCAATCGCGTCGCGGCCCTGTCCGGCACCGTCGAGGACCTCACCGCGCAGCGCTCCGAGGAGCACAAGGCGGAGGTCGAGCAGGCCCGGGCCGACCGCGTCGCGATCGTCGAGGAGATCGAGGCGCTCGCGGCCCGCGACCCCGCGACCGTGCAGTGGAAGGCGACCGGCCAAGCCGTCGACGCCCTCTTCGCGCGGTGGCAGGAGGCGCAGCGCAGCGGTGCCCGGCTGCCCAAGAGCGAGGCGAACGACCTCTGGAAGCGCTTCCGCGATGCGCGGTCCACCATCGACTCCCAGCGCCGCGCGTACTTCGCGGAGCTCGACGCCACGCAGGGCGCCGCGCGCGAGCAGAAGGAGCGCATCGTCGCCCGCGCCGAGGCGCTGGACGGCTCGAACGGCGACGCCATCGGCGCCTACCGGTCCCTCCTCGACGAGTGGAAGCAGGCGGGCCGGGCCGGCAAGCGCGTCGACGACGCCCTGTGGGCGCGGTTCCGCGCCGCCGGTGACGCGCTCTACTCCGCCAAGGCGCAGGTCCAGGCGGAGCAGGACGCCGAGTACGGCGGCAACCTCGAGGTGAAGCTCGCGCTGCTCGAGGAGGCCGAGCCGCTCCTGACCGCGACGGACGCGCAGTCCGCCCGCAGCCGGCTCACCTCCATCCAGCGCCGGTGGGACGCCGCCGGCCGGGTCCCGCGCGACCAGGTCCGTCACGTGGAGGACCGACTCCGGAAGGTCGAGCAGCACGTCGCGTCCCTCGAGCAGGAGCACTGGCGTCGCACGAACCCGGAGACGAAGGCCCGCTCGGAGGGCCTCGCGTCGCAGCTCACCGCGGCGATCGCGAAGCTCGAGACCGAGCTGACCGACGCGAAGGCGAGCGGGGACGCGAAGCGCATCAAGGACGCGGAGGACGCGCTGAACGCCCGCCGCATCTGGCTCGACGCCATCGGCTGACGCAGCGGAGGCGCCCGACGGCTCCTCCACACGGCCGGTTCTCCACAGGAGGCGGTCGCGCTCGATGATCCCCGGCGTGACCGGACGACACTCGTCGTCGTGCCCGCCTCCCCCGTGCTCGACCTCGACCTGCTCTCCCCCGCCGAGCGGTCCGTGCTGCGCCTCGACGGGGACAGCGTCCCGCTCGGTCTCACCGATGTGCCGCTCGGCGTGCCCGTCGGGCCTGCCGTGCGCGCCGCCTCGCTCGCGCCGGCCACCGCGCGGTACGACCTGGTGGTCGAGCTGCGGGGCGCGGCGTGGGTGCACGGCGTGGTCCCCGCACTGCCGGACCCGCTGACGCTCGCGGTCGACCTGCTGCGCACCGGGCGTCGCTCGATGCCGATCCGGCCGCCGCGGGAGGTCCGCTTCCGGCCCGACGACACCGTCCGGCTCGGCGGGGTGCTCGTGACGACGCCGCTCCGGACGGCGTTCGACCTCGTCCGGCTCGAACCGGAGGGCGCCGGGGACGAGGTCGCCACCGCGCTGCTGCGCCTCGCGGAGCTGACGCCACCGATCGCCGCCGCGCTCGCGCAGCTGCACATCCGGTGCCCGAACAAGGAGCGCGCGATCGAGCGCCTCGCCGCCCTCCCGGTCTGACGGCCTCCCCCGCTGGTCGGGCGGTCTCGACACGGGCGCGGAGCGCCCGGCTCGTCCACCGAGGCGGGAGGCGTCAGCCGGCGGAGACCCGGTAGACGTCGTAGACGGCCTCGATGCGGCGCACCGCGTTCAGCACGCGGTCGAGGTGCGTGGTGTCGCCCATCTCGAACACGAAGCGGCTGAGCGCCAGGCGGTCCGAGGACGTGGACACCGTCGCGGAGAGGATGTTCACGTGGTGCTCCGACAGCACCCGCGTCACGTCGGAGAGCAGGCCGGAGCGGTCCAGCGCCTCGACCTGGATCTGCACGAGGAAGACGCTCTTCGACGTCGGGGCCCACTCGACCTCGACCATCCGCTCCGGCTCCTGCTTGAGGGCCGCGATGTTGTTGCAGTCGGCGCGGTGGACCGAGACGCCGGAGCCGCGGGTGACGAACCCGAGGATCTCGTCGCCCGGCACCGGGGTGCAGCACTTGGCGAGCTTGACGAGGATGTCGGGCGCCCCGCGGACGAGGACGCCGGAGTCGCTCGACCGGATCGCACGCTGGCGACCCGTCGTCGGCGCCTCGAACTCGGGCTCCTCCGACTCCTGCGTGTCCTGCACCTGCGCGAGGACGCGCTCGATGATCGACTGGGTGGACACGTGGCCCTCGCCGACCGCGGCGTACAGCGCCGACACGTCCTCGTAGCGCATCGAGGTGGCGATCCCGACGAGCACGTCCTGGCTCATCAGCTTCTGGAGCGGCAGGTTCTGCTTCCGCATCGCCCGGGCGATCGCGTCCTTGCCCTGCTCGATCGCCTCATCGCGGCGCTCCTTGGTGAACCACTGCCGGATCTTCGTGCGCGCCCGCGGGCTGCGCACGAACTGCAGCCAGTCCTTGCTCGGGCCGGAGTCCGGGTTCTTCGAGGTGAAGACCTCGACGACGTCGCCGGAGGCGAGCTGCGACTCGAGCGGCACGAGCCGCCCGTTCACCTTCGCCCCCATCGTGCGGTGGCCGACGTCGGTGTGCACCGCGTAGGCGAAGTCGACCGGGGTCGCACCGGAGGGCAGGCCGATGACCTTCCCCTTCGGGGTGAAGACGTAGACCTCCTTCGCCCCGATCTCGAAGCGCAGGCCCTCGAGGAACTCCTGCGGGTCGGCGGTCTCGCTCTCCCAGTCGGAGAGGTGCGCGAGCCACGCCATGTCCTCGTCACCGGTCGTCATCGGCCCGGTGGACCGGCCGGCGACCTGCTCCTTGTACTTCCAGTGCGCGGCGACGCCGAACTCGGCCCGCTGGTGCATCTCGTGCGTGCGGATCTGGATCTCGACCGGGCGGCCCTCCGGCCCCAGCACGGTCGTGTGCAGCGACTGGTACAGGTTGAACTTCGGCGTCGCGATGTAGTCCTTGAAGCGCCCCGGCACCGGCGTCCAGCGCGCGTGGATCGAGCCGAGCACGGCGTAGCAGTCCCGCACGGAGTCGACGAGCACCCGGATGCCGGTGAGGTCGTAGATCTCGTCGAACTCGCGACCGCGGACGATCATCTTCTGGTAGATCGAGTAGTACTGCTTCGGCCGGCCGACGACCTTGCCCTTGATGCGAGCGGACTTCAGGTCCTCCGTCACCTGGTCGATGACCTGGGCGACGAACTCCTCCCGCAGCGGCGTGCGCCGGCGGACGAGCGACTCGATCTCGAGGTACAGCTTCGGGTACAGGACCGCGAACGACAGGTCCTCGAGCTCGAGCTTGATGGCCTGGATGCCGAGCCGGTGCGCCAGCGGCGCGTAGATCTCGAGGGTCTCCTTCGCCTTCCGCTGCGCGCTCTCCGCGGGCACGAAGCCCCAGGTCCGCGCGTTGTGCAGGCGGTCGGCGAGCTTGATGATGAGGACCCGGAGGTCCTTCGACATCGCGATGACCATCTTGCGGACGGTCTCCGCCTGCGCGGAGTCGCCGTACTTCAGCTTGTCGAGCTTCGTGACGCCGTCGACGAGCAGCGCGACCTCGTCGCCGAAGTCGGCGCGCAGCTCGTCGAGCGTGTAGTCGGTGTCCTCGACGGTGTCGTGGAGCAGGGCGGCCGCGATGCCGCGGGGGCCGATGCCGAGCTCGGCGAGGATCTGCGAGACCGCGACCGGGTGCGTGATGTACGGCTCGCCGCTCTTGCGCTTCTGCCCTCGGTGGGCGCGCTCGGCGGTGGCGTAGGCGCGCTCGACGATGGCGGTGTCCGCCTTGGGGTGGTGCTGCCGGACCGTGCGGAGCAGGACGTCGACCGCGTCGACCGGCTGCGCCCGGGAGAAGAGCCGCGGCACGCGACGGCGCAGCGACGCGGTGGTCGGCGCAGCGTCCCGAGTCTCCGTCACACCCCACCTCCCGGTCCGTGGAGGCTAACACCCGGCCGCATCGCGGACTTCCCGGTCAGGCGCGGACCGGGGCCTCGACGGCCTGGTTGCGGCGCGCATCCAGGACGCGCCGCGTCTGCAGCTTGATCGCCGGCTCCGTCGAACGGAGGTCGGTGTAGAGCGGCGCCGCCACGAAGATCGTCGAGTAGGTGCCGACGATGATGCCGATGAACAGCGCGAGCGAGATGTCACGCAGGGTGCCGGCGCCGAGCAGCGTCGTCCCGATGAACAGGATCGACGCGATCGGCAGCAGACCGACGATCGACGTGTTGATCGAGCGCACCAGGGTCTGGTTCACCGCGAGGTTCACCGTCTCCGCGAACGTCCGGGTCGAGCGGTCGCTCAGCTGCGAGGTGTTCTCGCGGATCTTGTCGAACACGACGACGGTGTCGTAGAGCGAGTACCCGAGGATCGTGAGGAACCCGATCACCGCCGCCGGCGTGATCTCGAATCCGACGATGCCGTAGACGCCCGCGGTGATGATCAGGTCGTGGACGAGCGAGACGATGCCGGCCACCGACATCTTCCACGTGCGGAAGTAGACCGCCATCACGATGGCGACGAGCACCAGGAAGATGATGAGGCCGCGGATCGCCCCCGCGGAGATGTCCTGGCCCCACGTCGGGCCGACGAAGGACGACGAGACACCGCGCGTGGCGTTCCCCGGGACCGGGACGTCGTACGCCTTCCCCAGCGCGGCGGCGACCCGGTCGCTCCGGGTCGTCGACCCGTCGGTGTCGAGCTGCGTCGTCTGGACGCGCACGCCGTTCGTCCCGACGACGGCCACGCCGGGCTCGACCTCGGTGCCGGTCACCGACTGCACGGCAGCTTTCGCGAGGTTCGTGTTCTGGATGTCCTTGGTCGAGCCGTTGACGGTGAACTGCGACCCGCCCGTGAACTCGATGCCGAACCGGAACCCGTGCCCGAAGGCCGGGAGGACGAGCAGCGGCAGCACGAGCGCGAGGACGACGGCGACCCCGGAGACGACGTACCAGACCCGGCGCCGCTTGATGAAGTCGATCGACCGCGCACCGGTGTAGAGGTCGTTGCCGAAGCTGGTGAGTCCGCCGGCCATCAGCTGCGTCCCTTCGTGTCGGCGCCGAGATCGGCGGCCTTGCGCTCGGCGATCGTCTGGCGCCGCTGCGCCTCCCCGACCGAGCGTCCTTCGCGGCCCCCGGCGGCCAACGGCGCGCGGAACTGCCCGCGACCGCGGTAGACCGCGCCGAGCGCGCGCGGATCCAGCCCGGAGAAGGCGTGCCCCTCCGCGAAGAACGGCCGCCGCGCCAGCAGCTGCAGCATCGGGTGGGTGAACAGGACCACCACGAGCACGTCGATGAGCGTCGACAGGCCGAGCGTGAGGGCGAAGCCCTGCACGTCCCCGACCGCGAGCACGAAGAGCACACCGGCCGCGAGCAGGTTCACGGCGTCGGAGGCGAGGACGGTGCGCCGCGCGCGGCGCCACCCCGTCTCGACCGCGCCCTCGAGGCTGCGCCCCTCCCGGAGCTCGTCGCGGATGCGCTCGAAGTAGACGATGAACGAGTCGGCGGTGATGCCGATCGACACGATGATGCCCGTCACGCCGGCGAGCGACAGCCGGTACCCCTCCCGCCACGACAGGAAGTCGAGGACGATGAAGGTGAGCACCGCGCCGATGCCGAGGCTCGCGAGGACCACGGATGCGAGCAGGCGGTACTGGAACACCGCGTAGACGAACACGAGGATCAGGCCGATCAGGCCCGCGATCAGCCCCGCGAGGAGCTGGGACGAGCCGAGCGTCGCCGAGATCGTGTTCTGGCTCTGCACCGTGAAGTTCACCGGCAGCGCGCCGAACTTCAGCTGCGAGGCGAGCTCCTTGGAGCTGTCCTCGGTGAAGCTGCCGGAGATCTCCGCCTTGCCGTTCGTGATCGCCGCGTTCATCGTCGGCGCGGAGATGACCTTGCCGTCGAGCAGGATCGCGAACTGGTTCTGCGGCGGTTGCAGCCCGACGAGCCGTTCCGAGATCTTCGCGAACTGCTGCGTGCCGGTGCTGTTGAACGTCAGGTTCACGACCCAGGTGCCCGTCGTAGCGCCCTGGCTCGTCGTCTGCAGCCCTGCGGTCGCGCCGGAGATGCCCGTGCCCGGCACCTCCACGGGGCCGAGGAGGAACTTCTGCGTGTTCGTGTTGTCACAGGTGACGAGCGGCACCGACGCCTTCACCTGCGCCGGCTTGTTCTCCGCCGCGCACCGGTAGTTGTCGAACTCGTTCTGCAGGTACGGCGTGACCTGCGACAGGTCGCTGCCGTTCGTCGGCTTCGCGCTCGGGGTGTTCCCCAGCGACGCCGGCGGCGTGTAGGGCTTGTCGCCCGTCCCCGCGGAGGCGGTCGCCGCGGCGTCCGTGAGCAGCACCGGCCGGAAGTCCATGCGGGCGGCCTCGCGGACGCTGTTGATCGTCGCCTGCGAGGGCGTGCCCGGCAGCGACACGTTGATGAACCGGCCGCCCTGCGTCGAGATCTGCGCGTCGGGGCTGCCGCCGGCGGCGGCGCGCTGGCGGATGATCGCGACGGACTGCGAGAGCTGGTCCGCGGTCGGGTTCCCGCCGTTCTCCGTCGTCGCGGCCAGGATGATCTGCGTCCCGCCGGCGAGGTCGAGGCCGAGCTTCGGGAGCAGCGACTCCGCCTTGCCGGCGAAGGTGCTCGCGGTCGAGGTGAACACGCCGATCGAGTTCAGCCCGAGGCCGAGCAGGATGATCACGACGAGGCCGGTGAGCGCACGCCGGGCGTGGCGCTTCGGAGTCACGGTGCTCGGCACGGAGACCTTTCGGGTCGGGGCGTTCGGAGGGCGCCGCGGATCGGGATCCGCGGGCGCGCGGCACCGCTCCCCTCAGGGGGAGCGGGCCGGGCCATGGTACGGGCTACTCGCCCTGCGCCTTCGATGCGGTGCCGCCGGTGGGTCGCGTCGCGTCGTCGTCGTCGGTCTTGGCGAGCTCGACGCGCTCCCCGAACGCCGGGTCCGCGGCCGCGTCGTCCAGCACGACGGGCGCGCCGTTCAGCTCGGTGCCGTCCTCGGCGACCGGGGTCACGATGCGGCTGATCGCCTGGCGGTGGACCGTGATCTCGGAGGTCGGGCCGGTCTGCAGGGTGATGCGGTTCTCCGCCTCGTCGACCGAGACGACGGTGCCGAAGATGCCGGAGGCGGTCATGATCTCGGCGCCCGGCTTGAGCCCCGAGGTCATCGAGGCGGCGTCGCGCTGGCGCTTGCGGCCGTTGCGGAACATGAGACCGACGACGATCACGATGATCACGCCGAAGAAGAGCAGCTGTGCGGTGTTCGGATCCATGCGGAAGCCTTTCGATGAGGTCGGCCGGCGATGCACGGGCCGGCCTGTCGCCGCCGTCCGCGGCGGTCCTGCGCGGCGCCGCGACGGGGTGCGTCCCCGCCCGGTGCTCAGCGCGGCATCATACCGGCTCGTCCCACAGGGCCTGCGCTCCGGGGGCCTTCGGCGCCTTGCCGGTGCGCCGCCATGCGGCGGCCGTCGCGACCCGGCCGCGGGGCGTCCGCGACAGCAGACCCATCCGGACGAGGAAGGGCTCCACGACCGAGGCGATCGTGTCCTGCTCCTCCCCCACGCTGGCCGACAGGGTGCTGAGACCGACCGGGCCGCCGTCGAAGCGGTCGATGATCGCGTCGAGCACGGCGCGGTCGAGGCGGTCCAGGCCGTCCTGGTCGACGTCGTAGAGCGCGAGGGCCGCCTGCACCGCGTCGTCGTCCGCGATGCCGCCGTGGACGAGAGCCCAGTCGCGCACGCGCCGCAGCAGGCGGTTCGCGATGCGCGGGGTGCCGCGGCTGCGGCTCGCGATCTCCCGCAGCGCCGGCGGCCGCACCTCGAGGCCGAGCATCGTCGCGGCGCGCAGCAGCACCTGCTCGAGCTCGTGCGTGGCGTAGAACTCGAGGTTGGCGGTGAACCCGAACCGGTCGCGGAGCGGGTTCGGCAGCAGGCCGGAGCGCGTCGTCGCGCCGACGAGCGTGAACGGCGCGAGGTCGAGCGGGATGGAGGTCGCGCCCGCCCCCTTCCCGACCATGATGTCGATCCGGAAGTCCTCCATCGCGAGGTAGAGCATCTCTTCGGCGCTCCGTGCCATGCGGTGGATCTCGTCGATGAAGAGCACCTCGCCGGGCGTCAACGAGGAGAGCACCGCCGCGAGGTCGCCCGCGTGCTGGATCGCAGGGCCGCTCGACATGCGGAGCGGCCGGTTCGACTCCTCCGCGACGATCATCGCGAGGGTCGTCTTGCCGAGCCCGGGCGGGCCGGCGAGCAGGATGTGGTCCGGGGTGCGGTTCTGCATCGCCGCCGCCTGCAGCAGGACCTGCAGCTGCTTGCGGACGTTCGCCTGCCCGACGAACTCCGTGAGCGTCCGCGGCCGCAGGGCGCCCTCGAAGGCGAGCTCGGCCTCGGACTGCGGGACGGGGTCGACGGCGCTCACCGGACCGCCTGCGGCCCGAGCTGCGCGAGGGCGGCGCGGAGGAGCACGGAGGTCTGCCGCTCGTCCGGCCGGTCGGCGAGCACCTCGTCGAGTGCGGCCTGCGCGGCCCGCTCCTGATAGCCGAGGCCGACCAGCGCCACCAGGACGTCCGCGCCGCGGACGGCGCCGGAGCGTCGCGTGGCGGGCGCCGCGCTCGGGATCGCGATGAGCTTGCCGGTCAGCGAGACGACGATGAGCTTCGCCGTCTTCGGGCCGATGCCGGAGACCCGGCGGAAGGCGGCGTCGTCGTCGTTCGCGACCGCGGCGGCGATCTCCTCCGGGCTCAGCGCGGCGAGGACGCCCATCGCGGACTTCGGACCGACCCCGGTGACGCCGCGGAGCAGGTCGAACACCTCGAGCCGCTCCCGGTCCTGGAAGCCGAAGAGGGACATGTCGTCCTCGCGCACGACCATCGCCGTGTGCACGAGCACCTCCTCGCCGGAGCGGACGGCGAGCGCGTGCTCGGGCGTGACCGTCACGGCGTACCCGACGCCGTGGACGTCGACGACGAGCACGGTCCCGAGCGCCTGCAGCACGGTCCCACGGAGCGAGGCGATCATGCGGTCGAGGCTAGGCGAGGCCTCCGACGCCGGCGACCCGACCCGCTGGCCCCGTTCGAACGCGTGTTCACACGAGCGGCCAGCGGGTGCCGGCCTGCCGGCGCAGCGCGATGCCGAGGATCTCGGCGTGCGCGCCGGCGCCCTGCGCGGCGACGGGCGCGATCTGCTTGGCGATCTCGTCGTCCGACGCCGCGAACCGGACCACGGCCTCCGCGCGCCCCTGCCGGACGCCGACCGACTTCGCCTCGACGGTCGTCAGCTCACCGACCGCGTTCGCGGCGGCGGGCAGCACGGCCTGCGCGTTCCCGCCCGGGTGCACCCGACCGACGGTGAGGACGACCCGGTACGACGGCATGACGGCACTCCTCTTCCGGCGCCCCGCGCGCCGTCCTCCCATTCTGCGGCCGCATCATGGAAGGACTGCGCGGAGGGGGTCCGGCATGCACGAGGACGGGACGGGGTTCGAGGACGAGCCGACGCTCGCGGAGGCGCTGCGCGACGGGCCGCTGACGCTCGACGACGCGATCCGCACGGCGTCGGCGGTGGCCGACGCGGTCGCCGCACTGCACGCTGCCGGGCGTGCGCACGGCGGCTTCGGACCGGAGGACGTCGCGCTCGGGTCGCGCGTCGCCCTGATCGGCCCGGACGCGCCGAAGGCGGGCCTGGCCGCGCCGCCCGCCCTCCGCGCCCGGGACCTGCAGGGCGTGGGCCGGGTGCTGGCCGCCGCGCTCGGCGGGCCGGAGCACGACCTGCCCGCGCCGATCGTCGAGCTGCTGCGCCGTGCGGAGGCGTCGGACGCGCCCGCCGCCGCGCTCGCGGACGCGCTGCACCGGCTCCGCCGGGATCCGACCGCCGCGGCCGAGCTGCTGCAGCCGCGGCCCGAGCCGGCGCCGGCTCGGCGGCCGCTCGCCGCCGTGGTGCCGCGGCCGGACCGGAGGACGACCGGGGTCGCGGCGGTCGCCGTCGTGGGCGCGGCGGTGGTCGGCGCGGTGCTGCTGCTCGTGGGCGCGCCGGCGAGCACCGTCCGGGCGCCGGTCGCGGCCGCCGCCGTCGAGCCGTCCACCGCGACGGTCGCGCCGGAGGCCGACGAGCCGGCCGTGGCGGCGGCGCTGCCGACCTCGACGCCCGCGGCGCTCCGGCCCCGGCCGACCAGGACCGCCGCGCCGACCACGGTCCAGCGGTCGCAGACGGGTCGCGCGGCGACCTCGCCCGATCCCGCCGCCGCGCCGGCGGCCGTCAGGCCCGCTCGGGTGGCGCCGTCGACGCCGGCCCCCTCCCCGACCGCGCGCCCGACCTCCCGTCCGGCGCCCAGCGCCACGACGCCGGCGACGGCGGACCCGAGCGCCCCGGCGTCGCCCGCTCCGACCGCTCCGCCGGCGCCGACCGCGCAGCCGACCGCAGCGCCCTCGCCCGCTCCGGCGGCGTCGACGTCCGCGCCGCGCTCGTCCGCCGCGTCGACGACCCCGTCGCGCTGACGCGACGCCGGGGCTCAGGCGCAGGCGCCGAACTGGTCGATCTGCCCGGATCGGCAGTCGAGCCGGCGCCAGGCGCCGCCGACGCGGTCGTCCGTCGCGTCCTCGAAGATCTCGACGCCCGTGATGCCCGGACCGGTGCGGTAGTAGCGGACGACCGGGGCGCCCTCGGCCGTCGAAGTCACGACGATCAGCTCACGGCCCTCCCCCGGCGTCGTCGCGAGGCAGGCGATGCGGTCCGCGGGGACGCCCCCGCCCCGCTCGACCTCGAGCTGCCCGCAGGAGCGGAAGGGCGGCCGGTCCCGGAACGCCGCCGGCGCCGCCGGGGAGTCCATCGAGTCCGCCACCACCGATGCGGCCGGCGCTCGGCCCGTCGGGGACGCCGACGGCTGCACCCCGAACACGAGGAAGGCGACGACGGCGCCGCCCACGATCGCGACCGCCAGCAGCGCGCCGAGTACCACGAATGTGCGACGGACGGCGAGCATCCGTGCACTGTACGGCGATTCCCCTGCTCACGGCCACTTCTCGACGGGGCTCGACGTCGGTCAGCGACGTCGGGCCGAGGCCTCCGCCTCCCGCCACGCGCGCTGCGCGGGGGTGACCGCACCGCCCACGGCGGGTGCCGCCGGTCCCTGCCGCCACGCGTGGCAGACGGCGATCGCGATCGCGTCGGCGGCGTCGGCGGGCTTCGGGGCGATCTCGAGACCGAGGAGCCGCGTCACCATCGTCGTGACCTGCCGCTTGTCGGCGTTGCCATACCCGGTGACCGCCGCCTTGACCTCGCTGGGGGTGTGCAGACCGATCGGCAGCCCGCGCTCCGCCGCGAGGTGGAGCGCGACGCCGCTGATCTGCGCGACCCCCATCACGCTCTGGACGTTCTGCTGCGCGAAGACGCGCTCGATCGCGAACGCGTCCGGCCGGTACTCGTCCAGCAGCGCCCGGATGCCGCTGCCGATGTGCAGCAGCCGGAGCTCGAGCGCCTGGTCCGCGGGCGTGCGCAGCACCTCGACGTGCACGAGCCTCGCAGTGCGGTTGAGCGCGACGTCGACGACGCCGACGCCGCACCGGGTCAGACCCGGGTCGACCCCGAGCACCCGCACGACGGGACTACTCGTCCTCGTCGAGCGCGGACGAGACCTGCTCCGAGAAGTCGAAGTTGGCGAAGACGTTCTGCACGTCGTCGCTGTCCTCGAGGGCGTCCACGAGCTTCAGGATCTTCTTCGCCACGTCGACGTCGTCGATCTCGATCGTCACGCCGGGCACGAACTCGCTGTCCGCCGACTCGTAGTCGATGCCGGCGCCCTGGAGCGCGGTGCGCGCGCCGACGAGCTCGGACGGCTCCGTGACGACCTCGAACTCCTCGCCGTGGTCCGCGACGTCCTCCACGCCGGCGTCCAGGACGGCGCCGAGCACGTCGTCCTCGCTGAGGCCGTCCGTCTTCGCGACGCGGATGACGCCCTTGCGGCTGAAGTTGTAGGCGACCGAGCCCGGGTCCGCCATGGTGCCGCCGTTGCGGCTCATGGCCGTGCGGACCTCCGCCGCGGCGCGGTTCCGGTTGTCCGTGAGGCACTCGATCAGCAGGGCGACGCCGTTCGGGCCGTACCCCTCATACATGATCGTGTCGTAGTTGATCGTCTCACCGGTGAGCCCGGCGCCGCGCTTGATCGCGCGGTCGATGTTGTCGTTCGGCACCGAGGTCTTCTTCGCCTTCTGCACGGCGTCGACGAGCGTCGGGTTGCCGGAGAGGTCGGCGCCGCCCATCTTGGCGGCCACCTCGATGTTCTTGATCAGCTTCGCGAACGACTTCGCCCGCCGCTGGTCCTTGATCGCCTTCTGGTGCTTGGTGGTCGCCCACTTGGAGTGTCCGGACACGTGCGCCTCCTGCCGAAATGCCGCGTCGATGCTACCGGGAGCGCCGCTCGGTCATGCGAGCAGCGGCTCGGCCGCCCGCGTCCGCTGCGGCGGGGCGCCCTCGCCGGCGTCCGGGCGGAGGGGCACGAGGAGCGCGAGCAGGAGGACGGCGGCCAGCGAGCCCGCGCGCAGCACCGCCTGGGCGAGCACCACGTGGGACGGGACGTCCGGGGGCAGGTGGACGCCGACGACGGCGATCGCCGTGGCGATCGGCAGCCGGGCCCGGAGGTCGAGCAGCGCGGTGCCGAGCAGCAGCCCGGCCTCGTAGTAGTCGTGCGTGCCCGGGTCGAGCAGCAGCCGGACCGCGACCACGGCGAGCAGCGCCGCCTCCGGTCGGCGGCGCGCGGTCACGATCGCGACCGCCACCGCGCCGACGAGCAGCTGCGCCGGGCGACACCACGGGGGCGTCCGCGGACCCGCGAGGCCGAGGAGGTGGATCGTGGAGGTGGGCGCCACGACGATGGTGAACCGGGACACGTGGTCGATCGCGCCGGGTTGGAGCACGAACGGCAGCCAGACGAGTGCGACGGTCGCGGCGACGATCGCCGCGGCGCGGAGCCGGGTGCCCCGCGGTGCACCGGCGAGCACCAGCACGACCGGCACGACCCACGGCTTGCAGTCGATCGCGAGGCCGAAGGCCAGGGCCGCCCGCAGCGGCGCGTCGCGGCGCAGGGAGCGGAACCCCAGGACGACGCCGAGCAGGGCCAGCGCGTCGTCCGGATGCCCGAACGAGACGGCCAGCAGCTGCCAGCCGAGCAGGACGCCCGCTCCGGCGAGCAGCCACCGGATCCGACCGGCGCGGGTCGCGCGGTCGACGAACGCGGCGAGCGCCGCGACGGCGAGCAGCCCCAGCGCCTCCATCGCCGCGGTCGCGGCCAGCTCGTCGGCGGGACGACCGAGCTGCACGAACGGGGCGCTCAGCAGGAAGGTGAGCGGCCCCATCTGCAGCTCGGGGTGGCGGGCGTACAGGGCGAGCCCGGTCGGACCCGTGAGCGCGTGGACGCCCGTGATGATGTAGTGCCAGGAGATGAGCCAGGCCATCCCGCCGCGCGGCTACCATGCCACGAGGACGACCTGCCAGGCGACGAGCAGCGCCCAGGGCCGGTCGAGCGCCGCGCCGCCGGCGCGGCGAAGGTCGTCCCGGAGTGTCGCGACGACGTCGGGGCGGGCGGGCCGCAGCGGTCCGGCGGGGGTCGATCCGGGCATCGGTGCAGCGTGTCGGGGCCACCCTGCTCACCGCATGGGCGCCTCAGGAGGGCAGCCGGACGCCCGACGCCTTCAGCTCGAGGGCCGCGAGCCGAGCGATGACGAGGGGGTCGCCGCGGCGCCAGGCGGCGACGACGTCCGGGTCGAGCGCCGTCACCGCGCGCGCGGGCCGGGTCGCCAGCGCGCGCAGCGCCAGGAGGTCGTGCGACGCGGACGCGGCGGCGAGCCGTGCGACGGCCGCGCGGCGGACCGCGCCGACGAGCCGCGGGCGGACCCATCCGACGAGCACCACGAGGACCACGAGCAGCGCCACCGTCCAGCCCACGAGGGTCGCGAGGCGCTCCACGCCCTCCTGCCAGCTCCTCCCGGCGTCCGCGAGGGTGCCGCCCGCGGCGCTCGCCGATCCGAAGGGGGCGCTGATGCCGCCGCCGATCAGCGGCACGCCGCTCAGCCGGCCACCGATGTCGGACATCGTCGCGGCGAAGCCGTTCCCGGACCGGGTCACGTCCGCGCCGACCGCTCGGAGGCCCGCGATCGCATCGTGGATCGCCACCGCGACGACGATGCCGGCCACGAGGATCGCGGCGGCGGCGAGGTCCCCGGCGATCTGGTACGCCCGGCGTCCGCCGAAGTCCGAGTAGAGCTGCATGGCAGCAGTGTGATCACTCGACTTCCGAACGACCTGCGGCCGGCCCCGCGCGCTCGTGGGTTCGGCACGGGCGCGGGGCGTCGGAACCGCTGGTCGAGGTGCGAGCGGAGCGAGCCTCGAGACCACGCCCGGTCCGGGTCGCGCTACAGCAGGCGCAGGAAGTGCTCGTGGAAGCGGGTCTCGCCCGTGATCTCCGGGTGGAACGAGGTACCGAGGAGGTTCCCCTGCTGCACCGCGACGACGCGGCCGTCGCCGAGGGCGGCGACCACCGACGCGGCCGGGCCGACCTCCTCGACGATCGGCGCGCGGATGAAGGCCGCGTGCACGGGCGGTGCGCCGAGCACCGCGACGTCGAGGTCCGTCTCGAACGAGTCGAGCTGGTTCCCGAACGCGTTCCGCCGCACGGTCACGTCGAGGCCGCCGAGCGTCCGCTGATCGGGCAGCGCGTCGAGCACGCGGTCGCTCAGCATGATGAGCCCGGCGCAGGTGCCGTAGACGGGCATGCCGTCGACGATGCGCTCCTGCAGCGGCTCCCGCAGGCCGAAGGCGCGCGAGAGCTTGTCCATCACCGTCGACTCCCCGCCGGGGATGACGAGGCCCTGCACCTGGTCGAGCTCGCGGGCGCGCCGGACCGGCACGGCGTCCGCCCCCAGTCCGGTCAGCACCGCGAGGTGCTCCCGGAAGTCGCCCTGGAGGGCGAGGACCCCGACCTTCGGCGTCACCAACCGCGGTCGGCGAGGCGGTGCGGCGCGGGGACGTCGGCGACATTGATGCCGACCATCGCCTCGCCGAGCCCGCGGGACGCGTTCGCGATCTCCGCCGGGTCGTCGAAGAACGTGGTCGCCTTCACGATCGCCGCGGCACGCTTGGCCGGGTCGCCGGACTTGAAGATGCCGGAGCCGACGAACACGCCGTCCGCGCCGAGCTGCATCATCATCGCCGCGTCGGCCGGCGTCGCGACGCCGCCCGCGGTGAACAGCACGACGGGCAGCGCGCCGAGCCGCGCGACCTCCGCGACGAGCTCGTACGGGGCCTGCAGCTCCTTGGCCGCGACGTACAGCTCGTCGGGGGTCTTCGCCTTGAGGGCATTGATCTGACCCTTGATGGTGCGGATGTGCTTCGTCGCCTCGGAGACGTCGCCGGTTCCGGCCTCGCCCTTCGAGCGGATCATCGCCGCGCCCTCGGTGATGCGGCGCAGCGCCTCGCCCAGGTTCGTGGCGCCGCAGACGAACGGCGCGGTGAACCGCCACTTGTCGATGTGGTTCACGTAGTCGGCCGGCGACAGCACCTCGGATTCGTCGATGTAGTCCACACCGAGGTGCTGCAGCACCTGCGCCTCGACGAAGTGACCGATGCGGGCCTTCGCCATGACGGGGATGGAGACCGCGTCGACGATGCCGGCGATGAGGTCCGGGTCGCTCATGCGCGCAACGCCGCCCTGGGCGCGGATGTCGGCGGGGACGCGCTCGAGCGCCATGACCGCGACGGCGCCGGCGTCCTCGGCGATCTTCGCCTGCTCGACGGTGACGACGTCCATGATCACGCCGCCCTTGAGCATCTCGGCGAGGCCGCGCTTCACGCGGGCGGTGCCGGTGCCGGGCCCTGCGGAGTCGGCGCTGCCGGAGGCGGTGGAGGGGGTGAGCGTGTCGGTCATCTCGGGTTCCTGATCAGCGGTCGAAGTCGAACGTCAAGGCTACTCGTGCATCAGGCGGGCCAGGCGTCGTGCAGCGAGCGCCAGGTGTCGCCGAGCAGCACCGGCAGCGCCTTCGTCCCCGCGATGATCGGGAAGAAGTTCGCGTCCGCCGCCCAGCGCGGTACGACGTGCTGATGCAGGTGCGCGGCGACGCCCGCCCCGGCGATCGCGCCCTGGTTCATGCCGATGTTGAAGCCGTCGCACCGCGAGTCCTCGCGGAGCACGCGCATCGCGGTCTGCGTGAGGCTCGCGACCTCCTGCACCTCCGCCTCCGTCGCCTCGTCGTACAGGCCGACGTGGCGGTAGGGGCAGACGAGCAGGTGCCCGGAGTTGTACGGGAACAGGTTGAGCAGCACGTAGGCGTGCTCGCCCCGGTGGACGATCAGCGCCTCCTCGTCGGAGCGCTTCGGCGCCTCGCAGAACGGGCAGGAGCCGTCGGGCGACGACCCGGCGTTCGGCCCCGTGTGGTTCGACGAGATGTAGGCCATGCGGTGCGGGACCCACAAGCGCTGGTAGGCGTCCGGGATCCCGACCGCGCCGTCCACGGTCTCGGGCTCGTCGGTCACACGGCCCCCGCCGCCGCCGCACCTGGGGCCCCCGCGGCCGGTACCGACGCGTCGCGAAGCGACGTGGCGGCCGTGCCCGTGGGGACACCGCCGGCCGGCTCGAGGTCGTCCGCCGTCGTGATCTGCGCGCGCGACGCGATCGCGCCGGTGATGAGCGCGACCGCCTCGTCGACGGGCACGCCGTTCCGGGTGGTGCCGTCCCGGAAGCGGAAGCTGACCGCGCCCGCGTCCCGGTCCTGCTCCCCCGCGATGAGGAGGAACGGCACGTGCTGCAGCGTGTGGTTCCGGATCTTCTTCTGCATCCGGTCGTCGGAGTCGTCGAGCTCGACGCGGACGCCCTGCAACCGCAGAGCGTCGAGCACGCCGGCGAGGTGGTCCGCGTACTCGTCGGCGACGGGGATGCCGACGACCTGCACCGGCGACAGCCAGACCGGGAACGCGCCCGCGTAGTGCTCCAGCAGCACCGCGAAGAACCGCTCGATCGATCCGAACAGCGCGCGGTGGATCATGATCGGCTGCTGCTTCGTGCCGTCGGCGGCGGTGTACTCGAGGCCGAACCGCTCGGGCTGGTTGAAGTCGATCTGGATCGTGGACAGCTGCCAGGTGCGGCCGATCGCGTCCTTCGCCTGCACGGAGATCTTCGGCCCGTAGAACGCCGCGCCGCCCGGGTCGGGCTCGAGGCGCAGCCCCGACTCGGCGGCGACCTCGGCCAGCGTCGCCGTCGCGGTCTCCCACAGCTCGTCGGGGCCCATGAACTTGGGGCCGTCGTCGCGGGTGGAGAGCTCCAGGTAGAAGTCGTCGAGGCCGTAGTCGCGGAGCAGGTCGAGCACGAACTGCAGGGTGCGGGTCAGCTCCGGCTTCAGCTGCTCAGGGGTGCAGTAGAGGTGGGCGTCGTCCTGCGTGAGGCCGCGGACCCGGGTGAGTCCCTGCAGCGTGCCGGACTTCTCGTACCGGTACACCGAGCCGAACTCGAAGAGCCGCAGCGGCAGCTCCCGGTAGCTGCGTCCGCGCGCGCGGAACACGAGGTTGTGGAACGGGCAGTTCATGGGCTTCAGGTAGTAGTCCTGCCCGGCCTTGACGACCTTTCCGTCCGCGTCCACCTCCTCGTCCAGGTGCATCGGGGGGAACATGCCGTCAGCGAACCACTGCAGGTGGCCGGAGGTCTGGAACAGGTTGCCCTTCGTGATGTGCGGGGAGTTGACGAACGAGTACCCCGCCTCGGTGTGCCGCCGGCGCGAGTAGTCCTCCATCGCCTGCCGGACGATCCCGCCCTTCGGGTGGAAGACGGCGAGGCCGGAGCCGATCTCGTCCGGGAAGCTGAACAGGTCGAGCTCCGCGCCGAGCTTGCGGTGGTCGCGCTTCGCGGCCTCCTCGACGCGGTGCTGGTAGGCGCGCAGCTCGTCCTTCGACGGCCACGCGGTGCCGTAGATCCGCTGGAGCTGCGGGTTCTTCTCCGACCCGCGCCAGTACGCGGCGGCGACGCGGGTGAGCGCCCAGCCGTTGCGGATGACGCCGGTGTTCGGGAGGTGCGGCCCGCGGCAGAGGTCCTGCCAGATCACCTCGCCGCTCGAGCGGTCGACGTTCGCGTACACGGTCAGCTCGCCGGCGCCGACCTCCACGGCCTCGTCGGAGGACTCGTCCGTGCCGCCCTTGAGCCCGATGAGCTCGAGCTTGTACGGCTCGTCGGCGAAGAGCCGGCGCGCCTCCGCCTCGCTGACGACGCGGCGCTGGAAGCGCTGGCCGGCGCGCTGGATCCGCTCCATCTCCTTCGAGAGCGCCTTCAGGTCCTCCGGGGTGAAGGGCTGCTGCACGTCGAAGTCGTAGTAGAAGCCGTCGGTGACGGGCGGGCCGATCCCGAGCCGCGCCTCCGGGTTGATCCGCTGCACCGCCTGCGCGAGCACGTGCGCGGTCGAGTGCCGGAGGATCGCGAGCCCGTCGGGCGAACCGATGGTCACCGGCTCGGCGTGCGCACCCGCCGGGATCGGGCGGTCGAGATCCCAGAGCGCGCCGTCCACCCGCGCCGCGACGACCTCGCGGTCCTCGCCGAAGAGCGTGCGCCCCGTCGTCACCGCAGGCCCTTCGCCTGGCTGCGGGGCGGTGGGATCGGTGGCGCTCACGACGGCGTTCCTCCTCGGTCGGTTCGGTGCGAGAAGCCTAGGCGCGGCCGAGGAGGCGCTCCCACCAGGTCCGGCGACGGGGCACGGGGATCGGCGCGGCCTCCCCGCGCACCGCCGCTTCGAGCGCGGGCAGGTCCACGGTCGTGATCAGCCGCAGGCGCTCCCGCAGCCGCCCCTCGTCCTCGACGCGCCCGACCGGGTCGCCGGAGACCGCGCGGCGGAGCGCGGCGTCGATCTCCTCCTGCGCGTCGTGCCGCGCCGCCTCGAGGAGGGCGGCGATCTGCGCCGGATCGTTCTCCCAGCGCAGCAGTCGTCGCGCGACGAGCCGGTAGACGCGGCGCCGCCGCTCGAGGTTGTCGGCATCGGAGGCGCGGTAGTCGTGCTCGTGCACGGCGCTGCCCCTGGTGAGCCGGGCGACCGGCTCCTCCTGCTCCATCCGCCGCGCGGAGGCCTCCGCCTCGACGCGCAGCCCGCCGAGCGCGAGCCGCACCTCGTCCGCCCACGCCTCCGGATCCACGGACCCCTGCGCCGTCACGGTGTCGACGATGATCCGGTTCTTCAGCCGCATGCGCGTCGCGTACTCGGCGAGCAGGAGCCCCTCGTCGGCCTCCTCCTCGACGGCGCGCCGGACGCGCACCGGACCGGTCAGGTCGTCGGCGGGCCGCTCGACCATCGCGCTCCCCCTCTCGTCGACGCCGCACGGAACGACGGTCGCGCGCGCTCCGCACTCCCTCGCCGCGCGGCGCCCCTCGATCCCCCGCCCCTCGATTCTCCACGCCGCAGCCGCAGGCCGACGTACGCTGCGGCGGTGACGACCGCGCTCAGCCCTCGGATCAGCGACTTCCTCCGGCGACCGAACCCCGCGGTCATGGCCACCCTGGCGAACGACGGCCGACCGGTCACGGTCGCGACCTGGTACCCCTCGAGGACGACGATCGGATCCTCGTGAACCTCGACGCCGAGCGCGTCCGGCTCGGGCACCTGCGGCGGGACCCGCGATTCGCGCTCGACGTGCTCGACGGGGCCGACTGGTACACGCACCTCGCCCTGCAGCTCGTCGGCATCGCCTTCACCGACGATGTCGGCCTCCGGGACATCGATGCGCTCTCCCGTCACTACGGCGGCAGCCCCTACGCGGACCGGGAGCGCCCTCGGGTGAGCGTGCGGGCGGAGATCCGCGGCCTGCACGCCAGGGGCGCGCTCCGCGAGGAGTAGGTCCTCCGGGATCCGGGACCGCCCTCGCTCCCCGGAACGAGAAGAACCCCTGCCGGGGCAGGGGTTCTGTCGGTGGGCGATACTGGGTTCGAACCAGTGACCTCTTCCGTGTCAGGGAAGCGCGCTACCACTGCGCCAATCGCCCGAGCGGAGCACCGGCTCCGTCGAGGTGGGGACGGGATTCGAACCCGCGTACACGGCTTTGCAGGCCGTTGCCTCGCCTCTCGGCCACCCCACCAGTGTTCAATCCACCATGCGGGTGGACCGTTCGGCCCGCCGGGGTCCGGCTGGTCCCACCGAGCGGATGACGAGATTCGAACTCGCGACCCTCACCTTGGCAAGGTGATGCGCTACCACTGCGCCACATCCGCATCGCCCCTCTCGGGGCGGGAACGACTGTAGCCGATCCCGGCGCCGGGTGCGAACCGACGACCCGCCCCCTCCGGGGGTCCCCGACCATCGATGGGAGAGGTCGCGCCTGTGGCATCATGGGACGCCGCGGGCGATTGGCGCAGTTGGTAGCGCGCTTCGTTCACACCGAAGAGGTCGTCGGTTCGAGTCCGGCATCGCCCACCACCGCGGAGGCGCCGATCCCACCAGGGAGCGGCGCCTTCGTCGTCCCGGCCCCGTGCTGGTCCACCACAGCGTGCTGCTCCGGATCCGTGCCGCTCCGCCCGGCGCTGAGCGGCGCGGATCCGGAGCACCATGCCGGAGGGACGCGGAACGCCCGCCCCGGCGGACCGGGACGGGCGTTCTGCGTGCGGGAGGCGTCTAGGCGCGGACGGTCTCGTCGCTCTCGTCGAAGACGTAGCTCTCCTCGCCGTGCACCGTGGTGTCGACGCCGGCGACCTCGTCCTCGCTCGTCACGCGGAAGCCGATCGTCTTCTGGATCAGCCAACCGAGCAGCGCGGCCGTGAAGAACGAGTAGACGGTGACCGCCGCGGCGCCGAGGAACTGCGCGCCGAGCTGCTTCAGCGAGCCCGTGTCGAGCAGGCCGATGCCGGTCCCGAAGATGCCGATGAAGAGCGTGCCGATCCAGCCGCCGACGAAGTGGATGCCCACGACGTCGAGCGAGTCGTCGAAGCCGAGGCGCCACTTCAGGTCGATCGCCACGGCGCAGACCGCACCGGTGAGGAGCCCGAGGACCATGCCCCAGAACGGCGTGAGGATGTTGCACGCGGGGGTGATGGCGACGAGGCCGGACACGGCGCCCGACGCGGCGCCGATCGAGGTGGCCTTGCCGTCCTTGATCTTCTCCACGATCAGCCAGCCGAGGGTCGCGGCGGCGGGAGCGGCGAGGGTGTTGATCCACGCGAGCGCTGCGATGCCGTCGACGGCGGCCTCGGAGCCGGCGTTGAAGCCGAACCAGCCGAACCAGAGCAGCGAGGCGCCGAGCAGGGTCAGCGGCACGTTGTGCGGCTTGACCATGCCCTTCGCGAAGCCGACCCGGCGACCGAGCACGATCGCCAGCGCCAGGCCCGCCGCGCCGGCGTTGATGTGGACCGCGGTCCCGCCGGCGAAGTCGTTCACGCCGAGGCCGAAGACGATCCAGCCGCCGTCGGTGAGGCCCTTGTCGCCGAGCGTGAAGTTGAACACCCAGCTGGCGACCGGGAAGTAGACGAGCGTCACCCAGAGGCCGGCGAAGACCATCCAGGCGCCGAACTTCGCGCGGTCGGCGATGGCGCCGGAGATCAGCGCGACCGTGATGATCGCGAAGGTCGCCTGGAAGCCGGCGAACGCGAGCGCGTTCAGGTCCGGACCGCCGTTCGCGCCGGAGGTGAGCTGCGGGATGAGCGCGAAGTTCGTGAACGGGTTGCCGATCACGTGCGGGATCACCCAGTCGTCGCCGCTGGTGAACGAGAACGAGTAGCCGTAGAGCACCCAGAGGACGGCCACGAGCGCGATGGCGCCGAAGCTCATCATCATCATGCTGATGACGCTCTTGGCCTTGACCATGCCGCCGTAGAAGAACGCGACGCCGGGGGTCATGAGGAGGACGAGGGCTGCGGCCACGAGGAGCCACAGCGAGTTCAGATCGACGGACGTCGCCGTGGCGGCGGCGTGCACAGTGGGGGCCATTGAGCCTGGGACCTCTCTTGTTCGTGCCGGGGAGGGCGGCTTCCGGTGCGCGGGCTGCTGCGAGCCCCCGCTGCTCGGCGGACGGCACGGGAATCCGCCCCCGAGTGTGTCGGAGGCACGTTTCACCGCCCGGCGCACCGTGTTTCTCGGGCGTTACAGATCGGGCTCCGATGTGAACAGCGTGTTTCGGGGCGCCCGGCACGGCCTCCCGGACCGCCGTCAGACGGGTGCGGCCCCGGCGTGGGTCATCGCCACCAGTCGCGAGATCGCCCGCAGGTACTTCTTCCGGTAGCCGCCCGCGAGCATGTCCTCGCCGAAGACGCGGTCGAGGGGCAGCCCGCCCGCGACGATGCGGACCTGGGCGTCGTACAGGCGGTCGACGAGCGCCACGAAGCGCAGCGCCTCCGTCTGCCCCGGCAGCGCGCGCACGTCGAGCAGCCCCGCCGTGCGGAGGCCGTCGACGAGCCCGACGTACCGGGCGGGGTGGACGGAGGCGAGGTGGTCGATCAGCCCGCCGAAGTCGTCGACGGTCGTCCCGGCCTCGTCCGGCAGCGCGACCACCGCGTCGTCGCCGGCGACGACGGCGGCCTCCGCCGCGTCGCGCCGCCGGTAGTCGAGCCCGCCGATCCGGATCGTCGTGAAGCGGTCGGCGAGGCCCTGGATCTCGCGGAGGAAGTCCGCGGCGGCGAACCGCCCCTCCCCCAGCGCGTTCGGGGGCGTGTTCGAGGTCGCGCCGATCCGCGTGCCGCCGGCGACGAGCTCGCCGAGGAAGCGCGACATGAGCATGGTGTCGCCCGGGTCGTCGAGCTCGAACTCGTCGATGGCGATGAGGCTGGCGCCCGACAGCAGCCGGACGGCCTCCTGGTACCCGAGCGCGCCGACGAGCGCGGTGTACTCGATGAATGTGCCGAAGTACTTCCGGCCGGGGGCGAGGTGCCAGAGCGCCGCGAGCAGGTGCGTCTTGCCGACGCCGAAGCCGCCGTCCAGGTAGAGGCCGGGCCGCTGCGGCGGCGCCTTCGGGCCGCGGCGGAACAGGCCGCCCGATCGCGGGCGGCCGGCGAACGACTCCACGAACGCGCGGACCGCCTCGACGGCCTCCGCCTGCGACGGGTGCTCCGGGTCCGGCCGGTAGTTCTCGAGCGTCGCGTCCGCGAACTGCCGGGGCGGCACGAGCGACGCGGCCATGCGCGCCGGGTCGACCTGCGGCACGACGTCGGCGAGGCGGCGGTGCGCCGTCACCGGTGCCACCGGGCGTCACAGAAGGGGGCTCGCGCCACGGGGTCACCTCAACTGCATAGGGTCGGATCCGCCGCCTGCACGGCGGTGGCAGCGTATCGCCGGGGTCTCGTGCCACCGGTGAGCATCCCGAGGAGGCACCATGACGGCAGACGACGACGCTCGGTTCGGTGCGTACGCGCACCCGGAGCGGCTCGTGTCGACGGACTGGCTGGCGGAGCACCTCGGCGACGAGGGCCTCGTGGTCGTCGAGTCGGACGAGGACGTGCTGCTCTACGAGACCGGCCACATCCCCGGCGCGGTCAAGGTCGACTGGCACCTCGACCTCAACGACCCCGTCACCCGCGACTACATCGACGGCGAGGCGTTCGCCGCCCTGTTCGGCCGGCTCGGCATCGCGCGCGACGCGACGGTCGTCGTCTACGGCGACAAGAGCAACTGGTGGGCCGCGTACGCGCTCTGGGTCTTCACCCTCTTCGGCCACGAGGACGTCCGGCTCCTCGATGGCGGCCGGGCGAAGTGGATCGTGGAGGATCGGCCGCTGACGCGGGAGGCGCCCGAGCGCACCCCGGTCGAGTACCCGGTCGTCGAGCGCGACGACTCGGGCGTCCGCGCGTTCCGCGAGGACGTGCTCGCCCACTTCGGCTCGCCCCTCATCGACGTCCGCAGCCCGCTCGAGTACTCGGGCGAGCGCACCACGGCGCCCGAGTACCCGGAGGAGTCCGCGCTGCGGGCCGGGCACATCCCGACCGCGCAGAACGTCCCGTGGGCGAAGGCGGCGGCGGAGGACAGCACCTTCCGGTCGCGCGCGGAGCTCGAGGCGATCTACCAGGACGGCGCGGGCCTCCGGCCCGGCGACGACGTGATCGCGTACTGCCGGATCGGCGAGCGCTCGAGCCACACCTGGTTCGTGCTGACGCACCTGCTCGGCTACGAGGGCGTGCGGAACTACGACGGATCCTGGACGGAGTGGGGCAGCGCGGTCCGCGTGCCGATCGTGCAGGGCGAGCAGCCCGGCGACGCACCTGCCACGCTGAGGGGATGACCGACCAGCTCGACGCCATCCGCGAGGAGTTCCTCGCCGTGGAGCCCCGCGAGCGCCTGCTCCTCCTCCTCGAGTACGCCGACGACCTTCCGGCCCTGCCGGAGCGGTTCGGCGACTCCCCCGACCTGCTCGAGCGGGTGCCGGAGTGCCAGGCGCCCGTCTTCGTGAAGGCCGAGGTGGAGGACGGGGCCGTCCACGTCCACGCGACCGCACCGGCCGAGGCGCCGACGACGCGCGGGTTCGCGTCGGTGCTCGCGCACGGGCTCGACGGGCTGACCCGGGAGGAGGCGCTCGCCGTCCCCGACGACTTCCCGGACACGCTCGGGCTGACCGCCGCGGTGTCGCCGCTGCGCCTCCGCGGCATGCACGGGCTGCTGCAGCGCATCAAGCGGCAGCTGCGGGAGGCGTGAGCGTGCCGGTCGTCGACGCGCTGCTGCCGACGCCGGGCGAGCGGGTCGAGCTCGACCGCGACGCGCTCCGGGCGTGGCTGCGCGAGCGCTACGCGCTGCCGTACAGCGCGTTCGTGCGGGTGAACCTCGTCGCGGCGCTCGGCGGCCAGACCACCGCGTCCGACGGCACGTCCGACGGGCTCACCGGCGGCATCGACCGGCTCCTGCTCGCGGAGCTGCGCCGCTCCGCCGACGTCGTGCTCGTCGGCGCGGGGACGCTGCGCGCCGAGCGGCTGGCGCTGCCGAAGACGGCGGCGCTCGCCGTGGCGACCCGTCGGGGCGACCTCGACCCCGCGACCCTCCCCGCCCCGGCCGCGGACGGCCGTCGCGCGATCGTGCTCTGCTCGGACCGCGTCGCGCCCGCGCTCCGCGCCCGGGTCGGCGACCGCGCCACGGTCCGCGTCGTCGACGGCGACCCGAGCAGGACGCCGTCCGTGCTGATCGAGGCGCTCGTCGCGGACGGCATGCCCCGGATCGTCTGCGAGGGCGGCGCGGAGCTGGCGGGGCGGCTCGTGACGGCGGGCGTCGTCGACGAGCTCGACCTCACCACGGCGCCGGCGCTCGCGGGCGGCGGCCCGGCGCTCAGAGCGCTGGGCGGGCCCTGGACGCTCGTCGGCCTTCTGCACGACGAGACGGACCGGCTGTACGCGCGCTGGCGGTCTCCGGCGCGCTGACCCGGTCGAGCGCGGGGAGGTCGTCGGCGAGCCACGCGGTGACCGCGCCCTCCCACCGCTCCGGATCCCGGTTCCAGAGCCGCGTGTGCCGCGCGCCCTGGAAGGTCACGAGGCGGACGAGGTCGGGCCGCGCGTCGGCGAAGCGGTGGGCGACCTCCGGCGGCGCGACGCCGTCGTCCTCGCTCTGCAGCACGAGGACCGGTACCTCGAGCTCCGCCGGGTCGGCGGTGACCGAGGGATCCACGTCGAGGCCGTGCGCCCCGACCAGGCGGCCCCACGGGCCCCTCAGCAGCGAGAGCGCGCCGCGGCGGACCGGCTCGGGCACCCCCGCGCCCCGGGCGAGCAGCGCCTGGGCGCCGTCGAGGACCGGCGAGTCGAGCACGACCCCGCGGATCACCTCCCGCACGCGGGACCGGTGCGCCGTCGCGAGCACGATCGAGGCGCCGGACGACCAGCCGACGAGCACGACCTCCGTCGCCCCCTCGTCGAGCGCGTGGAGGATCGCGGACTCGACGTCCACCCACTCCGCGTCGGTGACCGCGTACCGGGAGGTGTCGCCCGCGGGCGCCTCGCCGTCGCCGCGGTACGCGGGCAGCAGGACGCTCCAGCCCGCGGCGACGAGCGCCGGGATCGCGCGGAGCGCCTCCTGGCGCACCGACGCGCGCCCGTGCACGAGCACCGCCCACCGCTTCACGTCGCCCACCGACACGACCCACGCAGGCACCGCGCCCTGCGTCGTCTGCACCCGCTCGGACCGGAACGGCACGCCGAACGCGTCGGGCGAGAGCCACATCCACCCGTTGAAGCGCCCCTCGCGCGCCGCGGTGAGGTCGCCGGTGTCCACGCCCTGCAGCTCACGGAGGACCCCGTCGCCGTCGATGCCGATGATCGGGCCGACCCGGGCGTGCCCGCGGCCCTCCGCGAACCAGAAGCTGTAGCGGCCGGGCAGCAGCGACTCGGGGGTCGCGCCGAACCGGATCGTGCCGCTCGCGAGGTCGACGCCGCGCACCGGGGTCGCGCGCTGCTGGCGGGGCGTCGCCATGCGCCGCGCGGTGCGGGCCGTCAGCGCGCCGGTCGCGACGGCGCCGGCGGCGACGACACCGGCCGCGAGCACGCCGCGGACGGGATCGAGGCGGCCTGCCATCGCGTCCTCCGTCCGTCCGGTGCTGCGCAGTCCGTGCATGGTATTGGTGCGGTCGTGCGCTGGGAGGTCCGCGTGCCGAGGGAGCCGGGGGCGGAGACGGCCCTAGTCTGATCGCGTGCCGGGTGCGATGTCGGCGCCCTTCGAAGCGGCGCGGGAGTCGATCGCCGCCGCGCGCGTGCGCAACGACCTCATCGTCTCGGAGATCCCGTCGCCCACGAAGGTCGCGCCCTTCTCGCTCGCTCTGGCGGGTGACGTGCGGCAGAAGGTCCACGGCGAGGACTCGGAGCTCGGCACCGGACGCTTCATCCTCCTCCACGACCCCGCGGGGCAGGATGCCTGGGACGGCGACTTCCGCGTGGTGTGCTTCGCGCAGGCGCCGCTCGAGACCGACATCGGCACCGACCCGTTCCTCGCCGAGGTGACCTGGTCCTGGCTCACGGACGCCCTCGAGGTGCGCGGGGCCGAGTACACGGCCGCCTCGGGCACCGCGACGACCATCGTCTCCTCCGGCTTCGGCGAACTCGCGAGCCAGGGCACCGGCGCGAAGGTCGAGCTGCGCGCCTCCTGGACGCCGACCGACCTGGACCTCGGCAAGCATGTGGAAGGCTGGAGCGAGTTGCTGTGCATGCTCGCCGGTCTTCCGCCGGCGGCCGAGGGAGTGAGTGTGTTGTCCGCACGACGAGCAGGGCGTGACTGACCCGGCCGAACCGGCCCCGCTGCCCGACGCGACGCCGGCCCAGCCGGTCGAGGTCGTCGCGGACCCGGACGCCTACCGGGACGCCGTTCGGCGCATCGTGGCCGGGAGCGGCCCCATCGCCGTCGACGCGGAGCGCGCGAGCGGCTTCCGGTACTCGCAGCGCGCCTACCTGATCCAGCTGTTCCGTCGCGGCTCGGGCACGGTGCTGCTCGACCCGATCGCGTTCGACGACCTCTCCGAGCTCGCCGAGGCCATGCGCGGCGCGGAATGGGTGCTGCACGCGGCGAGCCAGGACCTCCCCTGCCTCCTCGAGGTCGGGCTCGTCCCGGACCGGATCTTCGACACCGAGCTCGGCGCCCGCCTGCTCGGGTTCGAGCGGGTCGGGCTCGGGGCGGTCGTCGAGCGGCTGCTCGGGCTCCACCTCGCCAAGGAGCACTCCGCCGCCGACTGGTCGACCCGCCCGCTGCCGACCCCGTGGCTCGTCTACGCCGCGCTCGACGTCGAGCTGCTGCTCGACGTGCGCGACGCGGAGGAGGCGCTGCTCGTCGAGCAGGACAAGACGGAGATCGCCCGCCAGGAGTTCGAATCCGTGCGGACCCGCGAGGCGAAGCCGGCCCCCGCCGAGCCGTGGCGGCGCCTCTCGGGCGTCCACGCCGTCCGCGGCGCGCGGAACCTCGCGGTCGCCCGGTCGCTGTGGCAGGCGCGCGACGCCTATGCGCGGCAGATCGACGCGGCGCCCGGGCGGCTCGTGCCGGACGCGTCCCTCGTCGCCGTCGCCCGCACGCCGCCCGGCTCGAAGCGGGAGCTCGCCGGCATGCGCAGCTTCAGCGGCCGTGCGAGCCGGTCCGAGATCGATCGCTGGTGGGCGGCCGTCGAGGCCGGCCTCGCCGCGGAGGACCTCCCCTCGACCCGCGTGCAGTCCGATGCGCTGCCGCCGCCCCGCGCCTGGAGCGACCGCAACCCGGAGGCGGACCGTCGGCTCAAGGCCGCCCGGCCCGCGGTCGCGGCGATCGCCGAGGCCATGGCGCTCCCGGCCGAGAATCTCCTGCCTCCCGAGGCGCTCCGTCGCGTCGCGTGGGAGCCGCCGCAGCCCGCGACGGCCGAGGCGATCGCCGAGGTGCTCGAGCAGCACGCCGCGCGACCCTGGCAGGTCGTGGCCACGGCACAAGCGATCGCCGATGCCTTTGTGCGGGCCGCACAAGCGCCCGCCGAGACGGACGGATCGCCCTCGTAGGTCTCCTGCAGCCGATTCGGTCCAGGCCGAGCGCCGGAGAATGATTCCGGAGGCCCGTTCCGAAGGGGCCGCGTGAGGAGTCGATCAGGCGTGACGGAGCGCAGCGAGGTCGTGTTCGTCGACGGGGTGCGGACCCCGTTCGGACGGGCCGGCGAGAAGGGCATGTACTGGGGGACGCGGGCCGACGACCTCGTCGTGAAGGCGATGGTCGGGCTGCTCGAGCGCAACCCGCAGCTCCCGAAGGATCGCGTGGACGACGTGGCGATCGCCGCGACCACGCAGCAGGGCGACCAGGGCCTCACCCTCGGCCGCACGACGGCGCTGCTCGCGGGCCTCCCCCGCACCGTGCCGGGCTACGCGATCGATCGCATGTGCGCGGGCGCGATGACGAGCGTGACCACGGTCGCCGGTGCCATCGCGTTCGGGGCGTACGACGTCGCGATCGCGGGCGGCGTCGAGCACATGGGTCACCACCCGATGGGCTTCGACGCGGACCCCAACCCGCGCTTCGTCAGCGAGCGGCTCGTCGGCTCCGACGCCCTCGTCATGGGCGCGACGGCCGAGCGAATCCACGACCGCTTCCCGCTCCTGACGAAGGAGCGCGCCGACCGGTTCGCGATGCGCTCCCAGCAGAAGGCCGCGGCCGCCTACGACGCGGGCGAGATCCAGCCGGACCTCGTCCCCGTCGCGACCCGCTCCGCCGAGGGCTGGGGCCTCGCCACGCGCGACGAGGTGATGCGGCCGGAGACGACGATGGAGGGCCTCGCCGCCCTGCGCACGCCGTTCCGTCCGCACGGCAACGTGACGGCGGGCAACGCCGCCGGCCTCAACGACGGCGCGACGGCGTCCCTCATCGCGAGCGAGGAGGCCGCGAAGGCGCTCGGGCTGCCGGTCAAGATGCGGCTCGTCAGCTTCGCGTTCGCCGGCGTCGAGCCCGAGGTGATGGGCCTCGGCCCGGTGCCGAGCACCGAGAAGGCGCTCGTCAAGGCGGGCCTCACGATCGACGACATCGGCCTGTTCGAGCTGAACGAGGCGTTCGCCGTGCAGGTGCTCAGCCTCCTCGACCACTTCGGCATCGACGACGAGGACCCGCGGGTGAACCCGTGGGGCGGCGCGATCGCCTTCGGGCACCCGCTCGCGTCGTCCGGCGTCCGGCTGATGATCCAGCTGGCCCGGCAGTTCGAGCAGCACCCGGAGGTCCGCTACGGCCTCACCGCGATGTGCATCGGGCTCGGCCAGGGCGGCAGCGTGATCTGGGAGAACCCGCACTTCGACCGCAGGGCTGCCAAGAAGGCGAGCGCCGTGAAGGCAGCGAAGGGAAGCGGCAAGTGACCGACCTCCAGGAGGCGCCCGTCGACCTCGTCGCCCTCGCGGCCGACGAGGTCGTGACCGAGGCGTACGCCCGCGACCTGCCGCTGCCCGACGGCGGCGTCCTCGTGCTCGTCACGCTCGACAACGGGCGCGACCACACCCGGCCGAACACCTTCGGGCCGAGGAGCCTCGTCGCGCTCGAGACGGTGCTGCTCGCGCAGCGGGAGCGCGCCGCCCGCGGGGAGATCGCGGGCCTCGCGGTCACCGGCAAGCCGTTCATCCTCGCCGCCGGCGCGGACCTGAGCCAGGCGAGCAGGATCCCGTCGCGGGCAGCGGCCCTCGAGCTCGCGCGGCTCGGCCACCGGGTGCTCGGCCGCCTCGGCGAGTTCCCGGTGCCGACGTTCGTGTTCATCAACGGGCTCGCCCTCGGCGGAGGCCTCGAGCTGCCGCTGAACGCGGACTACCGGACGATCGACGCGAGCGCCCCCGCCGTCGCGTTCCCCGAGGTGTTCCTCGGCATCGTCCCCGGCTGGGGCGGATCGACGATCCTCCCGAACCTCATCGGCATCGAGGCGGCCCTCAAGGTCATCGTCGAGAACCCGCTGAAGCAGAACCGGACGCTGACCGCGCAGCAGGCGTTCGACCTCGGCATCGCCGACGCGATCTTCCCGTCCGCGGTGTTCCTCGAGCGCTCGGTCGCGTGGGCGGCCGACGTCATCGCCGGCCGCACGAAGGTCGAGCGCTCGCACGCGCCCGGGCGCCTCGAGCGCGCCGTCAAGTGGGACGTCGCGATCCGCATCGCCCGCAGGAGCCTCGAGTCGAAGATCGGCACGGTGCCGAAGTCGCCGTACGCCGCGCTCGACCTCCTGGCGGGCGCGAAGAGGGCGACGGACCGGGCGGGCGTGCTCGCCGGGTTCCGGGCCGAGGACGAGGCGCTCGCCGATCTGCTCGCGGGCGACCAGGGGGCGGCGTCGCTGTACGCGTTCGACCTCGTGAACCGCCGCGCGAAGCGACCGGCCGGGGCGCCCGACAAGGCGCTCGCGCGGAAGGTGACGAAGGTCGGCGTGATCGGCGCCGGCCTGATGGCGAGCCAGTTCGCGCTCCTGTTCGCGCGGCGGCTCAAGGTGCCGGTGCTCATCACCGACCTCGACCAGGCGCGCGTCGACGCGGGCGTCGAGCGCATCCGCGGCGAGATCCAGAAGCTCGCGGACCGCGGCCGGGTCAACCCGGACGAGGCGAACCGGCTGCGCGCCACCATCTCCGGCACGACGGACCTCGCCGACTACGCGAACTGCGACTGGGTCATCGAGGCCGTCTTCGAGGACCTCGGCGTGAAGCGGCAGGTGTTCGCGAACGTCGAGCCGCACCTCTCCCCCGAGGCAGTGCTCGCGACGAACACGTCCTCCCTCTCGGTCGACGACATCGGCGCCGAGCTCGCGCACCCGGAGCGGCTCGTCGGCTTCCACTTCTTCAACCCCGTCGCGGTGATGCCGCTGGTCGAGGTCGTGAACGCGTCGAAGACGGACGAGGCGACGCTCTCGACCGCGATGGTCGTGGCGAAGAACCTGCGGAAGAACGCGGTCATCACGAAGGACGCCCCCGGCTTCGTCGTGAACCGGGTGCTCGCGAAGGTGCTCGGCGAGGCGATGCACGCGGTCGACACCGGCACGCCGTTCGAGGTCGTCGACCACGCGCTCGACCCGTTCGGGCTGCCGATGACGCCCTTCGAGCTGCTCGACCTCGTCGGGCTGCAGGTCGGCGCGCACGTGCTCGACACGCATCACGCGGCCTTCCCGGACCGGTTCTTCGACTCCGCGAACCTCCACGCGCTCGCGGACGCGGGCGTGCTGCTGGACAAGGACGACAAGGGCGCGGTGAAGGGCTTCGACAAGCGGGCCCTCGCGATCGTGAAGAAGTCGCTGCCGAAGCAGACGTCGCCGATGACGGCGGAGGAGTTCCGCGTCCGCGTGGAGGACGGCCTCGCCGACGAGATCCATCGGATGCTCGAGGACGGCGTCGTCGCGGCAGCGGAGGACATCGACCTCTGCCTCATCCTCGGCGCGGGCTACCCGTTCCAGGCGGGCGGCATCACGCCGTACCTGGACCGCAGCGGCGCCTCGGAGCGCGCCTTCGGCGGCACCTTCCACACCCCGAGGATCGCCGGCCCCGCGAACCGCTGACCCGGACTGCGTCGACCCGGACGAGGAGGTTCACGGATACGGAGGTGCGGCGGCGCTTCGCGCCGCCGCACCTCCGTATCCGTGAACCGAAGCCGTCAGAGCACTGCGAGCGCCGCCTCGATCTCGTCGAGGATCGCCTCGATGTCGTGCAGGATCCGGTCGTAGCCGAACCGCAGGACGACGTAGCCGAGCGCTCGCAGCTCCGCGTCTCGGATCCTGTCCTGCTCGGAGTCGTGGAACGCCGCACCGTCGGCCTCGACGACGAGTCGTCCGCGCACGAGGAAGTCGACGCGGTGCGCCGGGTCTACCTGCACCTGCAGCCGAACCGGCCCGATCCCGCGACGGAGCATCGCGAGCCGAAGCAGCGACTCGATGGGGCTCTCCGAGGCGGCGTCGGCCGCGTCGAGCGCGTGACGGAGCCGACGAGGCAGGAGGGCCGCGAGACGACTGCGATCGTACTCATCGAGCAGCGGTGCGCCGTCCCGAGCGCCCTCATGGCGGCATCGAGCGCCGCGACGAACCAGTCGAACGGAACACATCCGCTCAGGAGCAGCAGCGTGTCGACGATGCTCGTCCGGCCGCCGACCGGCGCATCGACCAGGCCGCCCCAGTGCAGCTCGAGTCGTTCGTCGTCGTGCACGGAGTCGAGCACCCAGCGGCGGTCCCTGCTGTGCCGCAGGTGGCTCGCGTGCGCTTCCACTGCGACGTGGATCGACCGCTTCGTCGACGGCGGCGTCGGCAGCCCCATCGCGTCCGCCGAGGAGACGCAGGCAGCCGCGCCGCCTACACCGACCGCCCGCTTGACCTGCCACGGTGAGTCGGGGTCGACGAACCACCCGATCCGCGGCCGCTCGATCACTCCACGACCGTGCAGGAGCCCGACCTGCTTCCGCGTGATCCCAGCGGCGTCGAAGGCGCTGATGTGCGCGACGCCCCCGCTCTGCGCCAGGACGGCGCGAGCACGCGCATCGAGTTCGGACCAGTCGCGGTGGCGAGACATGCCGAGCAGCGTGACGGCCGGTCCCACCTCGAGCGCGGCCGCCGACCAACCGCCCTCGCATCGCGTCCTGTGGAGGAGGCGATCTCCACCCGCAGAGTTCACGGATACGGAGATCCGGGGGCGCTTCGCGCCGCCGGATCTCCGTATCCGTGAACTCGAACTGCCGGAAGGGGGTCAGGAGGGAAGGTCAGGTGCGGGTGCGGGTCCTCGTGGGGGCCGGCCTCGCCGCCGGGAGCTTCGTGCCCGCCAGCTGGCCCTGGATGTCGGCGGCGATGCGGTCGGCCGCGAGACCGCTCTCCGCGAGGATCTCCCCGCGCTCCGCGTGCGGCAGGAACGCGTCCGGGAGGCCGACCTCGTTCAGCGCCGTGTCCACGCCCGCAGCGCGCATGTCCTGCCGCAGCCGCGTCCCGACCCCGCCGACGCGCACGCCGTCCTCGATGGTCACGACGAGGCGGTGCCGCGCCGCGAGGTCGATCAGGCTCGGCGCGATCGGCACGGCCCACCGCGGGTCGACGACGGTCACGTCGATCCCCTGCTCGGCGAGCAGGCGCGCGACCTCGAGGCCCTGCGCCGCCATCACGCCGATCGCGACGACGAGGACGTCGGCGCCCTCGCCGCGCGCGAGCACGTCCACGCCGTCGTCGAGCCGCTCGAGCGCCGGGATGTCGACCGGCACCGTGCCCTTCGGGAGGCGCAGCACGGTCGGCGCGTCGTCGACGGCGATCGCCTCCGCGAGCTCCTCCGCGAGCGTCGCGCCGTCGCGCGGGGAGGCGATCCGCATGCCCGGCACGATCTGCAGCATCGCGAGGTCCCACATGCCGTGGTGGCTCGGCCCGTCCGGCCCGGTGATCCCGGCCCGGTGCAGCACGAAGGTCACGCCGGCCCGGTGCAGGGCGACGTCCATCAGCACCTGGTCGAGCGCGCGCCCCATGAACGTCGCGTAGACGGCGAAGACGGGGTGGAGGCCGCCGAACGCGAGGCCGGCGGCGGAGGTCACCGCGTGCTGCTCGGCGATGCCCACGTCGATGACGCGCCGCGGGAACCGCTCGGCGAGCGGGGCGAGCCCGACCGGGCGGAGCATCGCCGCCGTGACGCCGATGATGCGGGTGTCTCGCTCGGCGAGCCCGACCAGATCGGCGCCGAACACGTCGGCCCAGTCGCGCGCGGGTGTCGCCGCGGCGAGCGGTGCGCCCGTCTCCGGATCGATGACGCCGACGGCGTGGAACCGGTCCGCCTCGTCCGCGCGGGCCGGCGCGTAGCCGCGGCCCTTCTGCGTGATCACGTGGACGAGCACCGGCAGCTCGTAGTTCCTCGCCTGCCGGAGGGCGTTCTCGACGGCCGCCTCGTCGTGGCCGTCGATCGGGCCGAGGTACTTGATGTCGAGGTTCGAGTACATCCGCTCGTTGTTCACGAATCGGGCGAGGAAGCCGTGCATCGCGCCGCGCGTGCCGCGGTAGATCGCGCGGCCGGGTGCGCCGAAGCGGTCGAACAGCTGCTTCGACCCCTTCTGCATGTCGCGGTAGGTGCGCCGGGTGCGGACGTCGTTCAGGTAGCGCGCCATCCCGCCGATGGTCGGCGCGTAGGAGCGTCCGTTGTCGTTCACGACGATGACGAGGCGGCGGTTGTTGTCGTCGCTGATGTTGTTCAGCGCCTCCCACGTCATCCCGCCCGTGAGCGCGCCGTCGCCGACGACCGCGACGACGTGCCGGTCCGTCTCCCCCGTCACCTGGAACGCGCGCGAGATGCCGTCCGCCCAGGACAGGGAGCTGGAGGCGTGGGAGCTCTCCACGATGTCGTGGACGCTCTCCGCGCGGTCCGGGTAGCCGGAGAGCCCGCCCCGTTTGCGGAGCCGCGAGAAGTCCTGCCGCCCGGTGAGCAGCTTGTGGACGTAGGTCTGGTGCCCGGTGTCCCAGACGATCGCGTCCTTCGGCGAGTCGAAGACGCGGTGGATCGCGATCGTCAGCTCGACGACCCCGAGGTTCGGGCCGAGGTGGCCGCCGGTGCGCGAGACGTGCTCGATGAGGAACGCGCGGATCTCCCCCGCGAGCGCGTCGAGCTGCTCGTGCGAGAGCCGGCGCAGATCCTTCGGGGTCCGGATGGTCTCGAGCAGGCTCATCCGTTCACTTTAGGAGCACTGCTGGACGGAACCTGCGCGGCTCCGCGGCGTCCGAGCGAGCGGGGGCTCCGGCCGTGCCGGAGCCCCCGCGTCGATCGGTCCACCGCCGTCAGGCGACGAGCGAACGGAGGACGTACTGGAGGATCCCGCCGTTCCGGTAGTAGTCGGCCTCGCCCGGGGTATCGATGCGGACGACGGCGTCGAACTCGATCGGCGCCTTCCCGTCCGCCGAGTGCCCCGTCGGCGTCGCGACCACGTGCACCGTCTTCGGCGTCGAACCGTCGTTCAGCGCGGTGATGCCGGTGACCTCGAACTCCTCCGTGCCGTCGAGACCGAGGGAGTCCGCCGTCTCGCCCGCCGGGAACTGGAGCGGCAGCACGCCCATGCCGATCAGGTTCGACCGGTGGATGCGCTCGAAGCTCTCGGCGATGACGACCTTCACCCCGAGGAGGTTCGTGCCCTTCGCCGCCCAGTCGCGGCTCGAGCCGGAGCCGTACTCCTTGCCGGCGAGGATCACGAGCGGGACGCCCGCCGCCTGGTAGCGCTCGCTCGCGTCGTAGATGAACGCCTGCGGGCCCTCCGGCTGCGTGAAGTCGCGGGTGTAACCGCCCTCGACGCCGTCGAGCAGGCGGTTGCGCAGCCGGATGTTCGCGAACGTGCCGCGGATCATCACCTCGTGGTTGCCGCGGCGCGAGCCGTAGGAGTTGAAGTCCTTCCGGTCCACGCCGTGCTCCGTGAGGTACCGGCCGGCGGGGCTGTCCGCCTTGATCGAGCCCGCGGGGCTGATGTGGTCGGTGGTGACCGAGTCCCCGAGCTTCGCGAGGACGCGTGCGCCCGCGACGTCGACGACCGGGCTGGTCTCGAGCGTCATGCCGTCGAAGTAGGGGGGCTTGCGCACGTAGGTGGAGGCGTCGCTCCACTCGAACGTCGCGCCGGTCGGCGTCGGCAGGTTCTGCCAGCGCTCGTCGCCGTCGAAGACGCCGGCGTACTCGTGGTCGAACATGTCGGTCGAGATGGACGAGTCGATGGTCCGCTGCACCTCGTCCGCGTCCGGCCAGATGTCCTTCAGGAACACCTCCCGGCCGTCCGAGTCCGTGCCGAGGGCGTCGTGCTCGAAGTCGAAGTTCATCGTGCCCGCGAGCGCGTACGCGATGACGAGCGGCGGGGACGCGAGGTAGTTCATCTTCACGTCGGGGTTGATGCGGCCCTCGAAGTTGCGGTTGCCGGACAGCACCGCGGTCACGGCGAGGTCGTTCTGCTGCACGGCCTCCGAGATCGGCTCCTCGAGCGGGCCCGAGTTGCCGATGCAGGTGGTGCAGCCGTAGCCGACGAGGTAGAAGCCGAGGTCCTCCAGCGGGCCCATCAGGCCGGCCTTCTGGTAGTAGTCCGTGACGACCTTCGAACCCGGCGCGAGCGTGGTCTTCACCCACGGCTTCGCCTTCAGGCCCTTCTCGCTCGCCTTCTTCGCGAGCAGACCGGCGGCGAGCATCACCGACGGGTTGGAGGTGTTCGTGCAGGACGTGATCGCGGCGATCGCGACGGCGCCGTGGTCGAGGGTGAAGTTCCCGGCCGCGCCGGAGACCTGCACGGGGTTCGACGCGTGATGCGGGGCGTGGCTGACGTGCGCCGCCTCGGCTTCGCCGGGGAAGCTCGCGCCGGCCGGCTGCAGGGCGCGGTCCTCCGACTGGTCGTCGTCGCCGGGGCTCGACGCCACCGGGTCGGACGCGGGGAACGTGCCCTCGACCGCGGCGTCGAGCACCGTCGGCTTCTCGGCGTAGTCCGCGAGGTCGTGCTCGAACGTCGCCTTCGCGGCGGAGAGCTCGATGCGGTCCTGCGGGCGACGCGGGCCGGCGATGGACGGGACGACCGTGGAGAGGTCGAGCTCCATGTACTCGGAGTACGACGGCTCCCGCGTCGCGTCGTGCCACAGCGACTGGCGCTTCGCGTACGCCTCGACGAGCGCGACCTGCTCCTCCGAGCGGCCGGTGAGGCGGAGGTAGTCGAGCGTCACGTCGTCGATGGGGAACATCGCCGCGGTCGAGCCGAACTCGGGGCTCATGTTGCCGATCGTGGCGCGGTTCGCGAGCGGCACCTGGCCGACGCCCTCGCCGTAGAACTCGACGAACTTGCCGACGACGCCGTGCTTGCGGAGGGCCTGCGTGATCGTGAGGACGACGTCGGTCGCGGTGACACCGGTCGGGATCGCGCCGGTCAGCTTGAAGCCGACGACCTTCGGGATGAGCATCGAGACGGGCTGGCCGAGCATGGCCGCCTCGGCCTCGATGCCGCCGACGCCCCAGCCGAGCACGCCGAGGCCGTTCACCATCGTGGTGTGCGAGTCGGTGCCGACGAGCGTGTCCGGGTAGGCCTGCTCCACGCCCTCGACGACGCGGGTGTACGTGACCCGGGCGAGGTGCTCGATGTTGACCTGGTGGACGATGCCGGTGCCGGGCGGGACGACCTTGAAGTCGTCGAACGCCGTCTGGCCCCAGCGGAGGAACTGGTAGCGCTCGCCGTTGCGCTCGTACTCGATCTCGACGTTGCGCTCGAAGGCGTTCTCGGTGCCGAAGAGGTCGGCGATGACGGAGTGGTCGATGACCAGCTCGGCGGGGGCGAGCGGGTTGACCCGCTTCGGGTCGCCGCCCAGCTGGGCGACGGCCTCGCGCATCGTCGCGAGGTCGACGATGCAGGGCACGCCGGTGAAGTCCTGCATGACGACGCGCGCGGGCGTGAACTGGATCTCGGTGTCCGGCTCGGCCTCCGGCGCCCATGAGCCGAGGGCGCGGATCTGGTCGGCGGTGACGTTCGCGCCGTCCTCGGTCCGGAGGAGGTTCTCGAGGAGCACCTTCAGGCTGAAGGGGAGCTTCTCGTACCCCTCGACCGCGTCGATCGCGAAGATCTGGAAGGTCTTCCCGCCGACCGTCAGGTCGGTCCTGGCTCCGAAACTGTTCACCGCGGCCATGTCGCTCCTCACCCGAGGGCTCGCGGCGACCGGCCGCGACGCCCCCAGCACAGTACCGCGAGCGACCGGGGCGTTCAGGCCGCGGGGGCGGCGACCGGCCCCTCCGGCCGGCGCCGCAGCGCCTGCACGACGAGCACGGTGACGACGAGCACGATCGAGTAGAGCGGGAGACCGAGGACGATGCGGGCGATGCCGAGCTCGACGACCCTGTCGCCCGCGAGGTAGAGCGGCACCTCCACCGCGAGTCGGATCGCGAACAGGGCGACCCAGAGCAGGCTGAGCCACGAGGCCGCGCGGCGCCGCCGCGGGTCGCTCCCCCAACCGGTGTCCGAGGTGAGCAGGCCCGTCACCACCCCGACGAGCGGACGGCGGATCAGGACGGAGACGAGGAACGCCAGCCCGTAGGCGCCGTTGATGAAGAAGCCGGGCAGGAAGTTCGTGTTGGCGTCGCCCGTGACGAGCACCAGGACCGCGGACACGGCCACGAGCGCGGCGCCGCTGATGGCCCCGCCGGGCTTCTGCCGCCGGATGAGGCGGTATGCCGCGAAGACGGCGGACAGCACGAGCGGCGCGGCGACGATCGGGATCAGCGCGGGCCGCTCGACCGGTGCGGGCGCCTGCGCGATCGCGACGACCTGGTAGTAGACGACGAACACGAGCGGCGGCAGCACGCTCTCGACGATCCCGAGCGGACCGCCGACGGCGTCGAGCACGCCCCGCGCGGTCAGCGGCCGGTCGTCCGCGGCGCGAGCGAGCCCGGTCCGGGGATCCTCCCCGCCGCCGTCCGTCACGCGCCGAGCCGCGGGCGGTCGACCGCGTCGGCCTCCGCGCCCTGCGGCATGTGCAGCGGGATCAGGTCCCGCGGCGGCATCGGCGAGGACCCACGGACGACGACGACGCTGCGGAACAGCTCCTCCATCGCCGCGCCGACCTGCGGGTCGAGCGCGCCGTCGCCGGAGATGACGCCGCGGAGGAACCAGCGCGGGCCGTCCACGCCGATGAAGCGCGCGATCCGGTTCACCGGCGGCTGGCCCGGGCCGGACTGCGCCGGGATCTGCGCGAGCAGCTCGGGGCCGAACACCCCGTCCACCACGCGCGTGGTCCCGCCCTGCGCGAGGATCTGCTGCTCGATCTGCTCGCGGATCTCGTGCCAGAGACCGCTCGACCGCGGCGCTGCGAACGGCTGCACCTGCAGGCTGGAGTTGGCGAAGTCGAGCCCGACCGCCACGACGCGGCCCGTGCCCTCCTCGACCTCCAGCCGGAGCCCGAGACCCTCGCGCGGCGGGATCTTCACCCCGCCGAGGTCGACGTAGGGGCGGACGGCGTTCGCCTCCTGCGCGTCGAGCGGCCCGGTGCGCTCCCGGTCGGCGGGCGCCGACTTCGGCCTCGGCTCGGGCCCGGTGTCCTCGTCGGTCACGACGCTTCCCTTCGTTCAGGCCAGCGCTCGGCCGGCCGCGTCATCGCGTCGGCCCCGCGCCGACGCCGGTCGATCCGAAGCCGCGCTCCCCGCGGGCGCTGCCCGGCAGGCTCACGACCGGCACGAACGCCACCTCCGGCAGCGGCAGCACCAGCAGCTGCGCGATCCGATCGCCGACCGCGACATCGTACGAGGCGCTCGGGTCGGTGTTGAGGAGCGTCACGCGGATCTCGCCGCGATAGCCCGCGTCGATCAGGCCCGGCGCGTTCACGACGGTGATGCCGTGCTTCGCGGCGAGCCCGCTCCGGGGCAGCACGAGCGCCGCCGTGCCCGCAGGCAGGGCGATCCGCAGGCCCGTCCCGACGGTCGCGCGCTGCTGCGGTGCGAGCACGACGGCCTCCGCGGCCCGCAGGTCGGCGGCCGCGTCCCCGTGGAGGGCGCGCTCCGGCACGGGCCCGTCGACCAGCACCTCGATCACGAGCGCCGAGGCTACCGTCGGCCGCTCCGCGCGTCCCGCAGTGGTGGAATGGGCCGGTGCAGCGCTTCCGCGAACGTCTCGTCCCCGGCGTCGGGCCGATGCTCGCCGCACTGCTCCTGCTGCCCGCGGTCTACGTCGTCTTCCTGCCGATCTCGCCGATCGTCGGCGCGTTCGCCTGCGTCCTGCTCACGGCACTCGTCGAGGTGCTGCTGGTGGTCACCGCGCCGATCGTCGCGGTCCGCGACGGCCTGCTCGTCGCCGGCGCCGCGCGCATCCAGGTCGCCCTCACCGGGGAGACGGAGCAGTTCCGCGGGCCGGACGCGGTCCAGGCGCGCGGTCCCGGGCTCGACGCCCGGGCGTACACGATGTTCCGCGGCTGGGTCGACCCCGTGGTGCGCGTCGCCGTGGAGGACCCGGACGACCCTGCGCCCTACTGGCTGATCTCGACCCGGCGGCCGGAGGAGCTGCGCGCCGCCCTCGCCGCGGAGCGGACGACCGCGGCGTCCTGAGACGCGGAACGGCCCGCCGGCGGATCGCCGGCGGGCCGTTCGGACGGGTGCGGTGCGGGCCTCAGGCCTCGCACTCGCGGCAGATCGGGCCGAGCTTCGTCTCGTGGTCGAGCTGCGAGCGGTGCTTCACCAGGAAGCAGCTCACGCAGGTGAACTCGTCCGCCTGGGGCGGGAGCACGACCACGTCGAGGTCGAGGTCGGACAGGTCCGCGCCAGGCAGCTCGAAGCCGCCGGGGTTGTCCGCGTCCTCCACGTCCACGACCCCGGACATCTTGTCCGGGACTCGCTCCTTCAGCGCTTCGATCGAGTCGGAGTCGTCATCCGTCTTGCGGGGGGCGTCGTAATCGGTCGCCATGAAATCCGTGCCTCTCTCAAGCGTCGCGCGGGCTGTTCGCCCGGGGGTCTCGGGCGGAAAGCGGCGACAGTATGCACGAGGCGGCATGCGGATGCAAACGCCTCGCCGCGACCGCTGTCCCGGGGTCGCAGGCCGTTCAACATCCAGGACGCGCCCGCTATTTCCGGGGCAGCGGCCCCGGTGCGTGACATCCTCGACCGCGTCCCGGGATCGCCGGGCGCTCCACCCACGGAGGGAACGGGACCCGGATGCAGACGCTGAGCGTGCTGGCGGTCGAGGACGGCGCGATCATCGTCGCGTCGCCGGCCGGTGAGCGCTTCCGCCTGCCCGTCGATGCGGCGCTGCGCGCGCGCATCGCCAGCCCGACCACGCAGGGCGGCGAGAAGCGGCTGTCGCCGCGCGAGATCCAGGCGCACATCCGCTCCGGCCTCACCGCCGACCAGGTCGCCGCCATGACGGGCGTGCCCGTCGCGTTCATCGAGCGCTTCGTCGGCCCGGTGCTCGCCGAGCGCGCCTACATCGTCGAGTCGGCGCTCGCGGTGCGGCTCCCGCCGGAGACCGAGGGCGCCAGGGCCCGCACGTTCGGCGCGGTGATGGGCGAGCGCCTCGACGCGCTCGCGGCGAAGGAGGTCCTTTGGACCAGCGCGAAGGAGCCCTCCGGGTGGATCCTCGCGGTGGCCTTCGTCGCCGACGACGTCCAGCACGCGGCCCGGTGGCGCTTCGACCCGAAGCACATGCGCCTCGACGCCGACAACGTGGAGGCGTCGACGCTCTCCCAGCAGGGCGTCCCCGCCGCGCTGACCCCGCGCCTCCGCGCCATCGAGCCGACCGCTCCCGTCACCATCGTCCCGCCCGCCGCGAGCGCGCCGGCCGCGGAGCCGGCCACCGGGCCGACCGCCCGGCCGCCGCAGCTGCACGGCGCCCGCGTCGCGCCGGTTCCGCCGGCCGAGTCGGACCGCACGCGGTTCGACAGCGCCGTCTTCCGCTTCCCGCCGATCGAGCCCGGCCCGAAGCAGGACCAGGAGTCGCGGAAGGCGCCGGCCGCGGCTGCCGAGCCGGCCGTCGACCGGCCGACCACCGGCGAGATCGATCAGCTGCACCGCCGTCGCGGCGAGCGCCGGCCCGCACCCGAGCCGTCGACGGACACCGACTCCCTGCCCGTCACGAGGGCGATGGACGTCGTCGAGACGGGCGACGTCTTCGCGCCGCGGCCGAAGCCGATCCGCGTCGAGCCGACCCCGGAGCAGCCGCGCCGCGAGCCCGCGCCCGTGCAGCGGCTGCCGATCCGCACGCCGCAGGCCCCCGCCACCGCACCGACGCCGCAGCCCGCGGCCGCGAAGTCGCCGCAGCCGCAGCAGCAGCCCCGGCAGCAGCCGGCGTCCCGCACGCAGCAGCAGGCCACCGCGCCCATCCCGCCCGCGTTCCTCCGCGGGCCGGCCGCCGGCGGCCGCCCGGGCCCGACGCCGCCGAAGCAGGCGCAGGACCGGCCCACCGAGCCGATGCGGCGCCGCCGCGAGCGCGGCCGACCCGGATCCGTCCTCGAGCCCGTCGAGCACCTGCTGGAGACCGCCGAGCAGGAGACCGAGCCCGTGCCGCCCGTGCGTCCGCGCCGCGGCCGCACCTCGATGCCGAGCTGGGACGAGATCGTCTTCGGTCGCGACGAGCAGTAGCCCGGAGCGGCGTCAGCCGTCGAAGCGGACGAGCGGCACGAACCGCTCCGCCGGCGTCCACGCGCCGTGCTGCCCGACCATGCCGCGCGCCGGCGCGTCCTCGGTCGCGTAGAACGCCGCGTTGCCGCGCGAGGCGACGAGCAGGTCGCCGATCCGGGGCGCGACATCCGAGTCGACCGACGCGCCGAACCAGCCCTCGTCGATCGCCTGCTGCCGGGTCCGCACGTCGGCCGCGGCGCCGAGCGCCGCCGCCCAGCGGGCCTGCGCGTCCTCCGCGTCCGGCACGAGGTGCACGTGCAGCAGCCGGGGCTCGCCGGCGAGCCGCCGGACGTCGCCGAGGAGGCCCGAGCCGTCGAGCAGGACGTGGGCGGAGGCGGGCACGTCGACCATCCCGTGGTCCGCGGTGACGAGCAGCGTCTCGCCGCTCCGGAGGTCGGCGACCGCGTCGCGCACGGCCCCGTCGACCCGCTCGAGGAGGGCCGTCCACTCCCCCGAGCCCCACCCGTCGCGGTGCGCGGCCACGTCGAGCTCCGGCACGTAGCAGTACGCGATCCCGCGGCCGGCGGTCCGGAGGGCCCCGAACGCAGCCGGCAGCCGCTCCTCGATCACGCGGGCGCCGACGTACGTGGATCCGCGCAGGGCCTCCCGCGTGAAGCCGGACGTCGCGTAGTGCCGCGGCCCGACGGCGAGCGCCGCCACGCCCTCCCCGGTCGCGCGCTCGAACTGCGTCGCCGCGCGCTGCCAGCCGCCGGGGAGCGTCGCCCGATCGCTCGCCGGGCCCGGCGAGTCGAAGCCGTGCAGCTGGTTCACCACGAGGTCCTGCGCGGGGTCCAGCGCCGCGTAGGCGACGACGCCGTGCACGCCGGGTTCGACGCCGGTCGCGAGGGTCGTCAGGGCCGCGGCGGTCGTCGTCGGGGCGCCGGTGACGATCCGCCGCCGGTCGCCGCCGGTCAGGGTCCTGGCGTGCCCGGCGCGGGCGGCGAGCGCCTCCCACCCCAGGCCGTCGACGACGAGGACGACGACGCGTCGCCGCGACGGGAGCCCGAGCGCGTTCGGCCGACCCAGCACCGCGTCGAGCGACCCGGCGAGCACGTCGCGGAGCGCGGGCGCGCCGCTCGCTACGATGGGGGCCACGATCAGGCAGTGTGCCATTCCGGCACGTGCGCGCCGTCCGTGCGGGGACGGCAGTCGGCTTCGCGTCCGCGGCGACCACCCGTGTCGCCCCGCCCGGGACGCACCCGCGCGGAGGGACCGTTTCGCATGAGCACGACTGAGCCGAACGTCGCCGGCGAGAAGATCGAGGACGTCGACGTCTCGCACGAGATGCAGGGGTCGTTCCTCGAGTACGCGTACTCCGTCATCTACTCGCGGGCCCTCCCCGACGCCCGGGACGGACTGAAGCCCGTCCAGCGCCGGATCCTGTACCAGATGGCGGACATGGGCCTCCGTCCCGACCGCGGCCACGTCAAGTGCGCGCGCGTCGTCGGGGACGTGATGGGCAAGCTCCACCCGCACGGCGACACCGCGATCTACGACGCCCTCGTCCGGATGGCGCAGCCGTTCTCCATGCGCCTGCCGCTGCTCGACGGGCACGGGAACTTCGGCTCCCTCGACGACGGGCCCGCGGCCTACCGGTACACCGAGGTGCGGCTCGCCCCGGCCGCGATGGCCATGGTCGCGGACCTCGACGAGGACGTCGTCGACTTCGTGCCGAACTTCGACGCGCAGCTCGACCAGCCCGACGTCCTGCCCGCGAGCTTCCCCAACCTGCTCGTCAACGGCGCCTCCGGCATCGCGGTTGGCATGGCGACGAACATGGCGCCGCACAACCTCGTGGAGGTCGTCGCCGGCGTCCGGCACCTCATCGCGCACCCCGACGCGACCCTCGACGACATCATGCGGTTCATCCCCGGGCCCGACCTGCCCACCGGCGGCACGATCGTCGGCCTCGCGGGCGTCCGTGACGCGTACGCGACGGGACGCGGCGCCTTCAAGACACGCGCGAAGGTCCAGGTCGAGCCGGTGACGGCGCGGAAGTCCGGGCTCGTCGTCACCGAGCTGCCGTACCTCGTCGGCCCCGAGCGCGTGATCGAGAAGATCAAGGACGGCGTCCAAGCGAAGAAGCTGCAGGGCATCGCGAACGTCGCCGACTTCTCCGACCAGCACAACCAGATGCGCCTGGTCATCGAGATCAAGACCGGGTTCGACCCGATGGCCGTCCTCGAGCAGCTGTACCGCTACACGCCGCTCGAGGAGTCGTTCAGCATCAACAACGTCGCGCTCGTCGACGGCGGTCCGCGCACCCTCGGCCTCCTCGAGCTGCTGCGGGTCTACGTCGACCACCGCATCGACGTGGTGACGCGGCGCACCCGGTACCGCCTGTCGCGGCGGGAGGAGCGCCTCCACCTCGTCGAGGGCCTGCTCATCGCGATCCTCGACATCGACCGGGTCATCGCGATCATCCGCGCGAGCGACGACAGCGCGGCCGCGACCACCGGCCTCATGGAGGCGTTCGGGCTCAGCCAGGCGCAGGCCGACTACATCCTCGAGCTCCGGCTCCGCCGGCTCACCCGGTTCTCGACCATCGAGCTGGAGACCGAGGCGCAGCAGCTCCGGGACGAGATCGAGGCCCTCCGCGCCCTGCTCGCCGACCCGGGCCTGCTCCGGAAGACGGTGTCGGACGAGCTCGGCCAGGCCGCCGAGCTGTTCGGCACGCCCCGCCGCACGCTCCTGACGGAGGCGACCGCGGCCCCGCCGAAGTCCTCGAAGAACGCGCCCGACCTGCAGATCCAGGACGTGGCCTGCCGGGTCCTGCTGTCGACGAGCGGTCGCGCGGTGCGGGTGGACCTGCCGGACGGCGGCACGATCGAGCGGCCGCGCCGTCGGTCGCGGCACGACGCGATCCTCTCCGAGGTCGACGGCACGAGCCGGGGCGAGCTCGGCGCGGTCACCTCCCTCGGCCGGCTCGTGCGGTTCACCCCGGTGGACCTGCCGGTCGTGCCCGCCGCGTCCGCGCAGCCGGCGGCCGGCACGCCGATCGGCGCCTACCTCGGCCTCGACGCGAAGGAGCGGGTGCTCGCGCTCGTGCGGCTGGACGGCGACCCGATCGCGCTCGGCACGGCCACCGGCATCGTGAAGCGCGTCGCGATGGGGCCGTGGCCCAACAAGCCGACGTTCGAGATCATCGCGTTGAAGCCCGGCGACGAGGTCGTCGGCGCCGCGCACGCCGGCGACGACGCGAGCCTCGTCTTCCTGGCGTCGGACGCCCAGCTGCTCCGCTTCCCCGCCGGCGCGGTGCGCCCGCAGGGTGCGGGGGCGGGCGGCATGGCGGGCATCTCGCTGAGCGGATCCGCGAAGGCGATCGCGTTCGCCGTCGCGGACGCCGTCACCGCGGTGGTCGCCACGGTCTCCGCCACGGACGGCACGATCGAGGGCCTCGAGGCCGGCCGCGGCAAGGTCACCGCCCTGATCGACTTCCCGGCCAAGGGCCGCGCGACCGGCGGCGTGCGCGCGCAGACGCTCGGGCGCGGCGAGACCGGGATCCGCGTCGGCTGGATCGGCCCCGCACCGGTCCTCGCGGCCGGTGCCGACGGCGTCGCCCGCCCGTTCCCGGACGACGCGGTGCGTCGGGACGCGCCCGGGCTGCCCCTCGAGGCCCGCGTCGACGCCTTCGGCAGCGCACCGCGCTGACCCTCGGACGGGGTGCGGCTCCCGGATCGGCGTGAACCTGCTCTCTACATGAAAACGACACGCCGCTGTGTGAAATCCGTGTTTCGAGAACCTGGGATTCGGGCGGCGGGACCTGGCAGGCGCATACGTTCGCCGAGGCGCTTCGGCGTCGATCACCCACCTCGCCACACTCTGGGAGCACCGTGCCCGAACCATCCCTTCGGCGTGCCCGCGCACGCCGGATCACCACCATCTGCGTCGGTCTCGCGACCGTCGCCGGCCTGTCGCTGACCGCGATGTCCGCGCAGGCCGCCGAGCCGAACACCACCGTCCCGCACTCGAAGCCGAACTGGCTGGCGAAGGCGACGCACCTCGGTGCGGCGTCCGACGGCGCCAAGACGACCGCGAAGGTCTACCTGGCTCCGAAGGGCGGCCTGGACGCCGAGAAGGCCGCGGCCCTCGCCGTCGCCACGCCGGGCAGCGCCGAGTACGGGAAGTTCCTGACGCCGGCGCAGTACCGGGCTCGCTTCGCTCCGACGCAGGCGACCGTGAAGGCCGTCGAGCGGTACCTCACCGCCGCGGGCCTGAAGGTCACGGGCGTCGAGAGCAGCAACCGCTACATCTCGGTGTCCGGCGACGTCGCCGCGGCGACGAAGGCGTTCGCCGCGCCGATCGGCCGGTTCAAGCACAGCGGCACGACGGTGCAGGCGCCGACGACGGCGCTGAAGCTGCCGGCCTCCATCGCCGGGCTCGTCACGACGATCACCGGGCTGGACACGACGCCGAACCTCGCGCGGCCCGCCGCCGCGACGCCGGTGCCGCCGGACGCCGGGTTCCGGAACGCGCGACCCGCATCGACGGGCTACGGCTCGCTCGACGCGAAGTACGAGGCGGACTTCAAGACGCCGCTGCCGAAGTTCCAGGGCAAGACGCTGCCGTACGCGGTCTCCGGCTACACCGGTCCGCTCCTCCGCGCCGCCTACGAGGGCACGAAGAACACGCTCACCGGCTCCGGCGTCACGATCGGCATCGTCGACGCGTACGCCTCGCCCTACATCGCGCAGGACGCGTCGCGCTACGCGGCCGCCCACGGCGACGCGGCCTACCGGTCGGGTCAGCTGACGCAGGTGACGCCGTCGGCGTCGTCCTACGACCTGCTCGACGAGTGCGACGCCGGCGGCTGGTACGGCGAGGAGACGCTCGACGTCGAGATCGCGCACGCCATGGCCCCGGCGGCGAACATCCGCTACTACGGCGGCAAGGACTGCGACCAGGGCCTGCTCGACTCCCTCGCCCAGGTCGTCGACCAGGACAAGGTCGACGTCGTGTCCAACAGCTGGGGCGAGCTCGGCGAGCAGGACTCGGCGGACTCGATCGCCGCGTACGAGCAGGTCTTCCTGCAGGGCTCCCTCGAGGGCATCTCCTTCCTGTTCTCGTCCGGTGACGACGGCGACGACGTCGCTGCGAGCGGCCTGAAGCAGGTCGACTACCCGTCGAGCGACCCGTACGTGACGGCGGTCGGCGGCACGTCGGACGCCATCGACTCGAGCGGCACGCTGCTCGGCCGCACCGGCTGGGGCACCGTGAAGGAGAGCCTGTCGACGAACGGGAAGTCGTGGACGCCGGTCGGCTTCACCTCCGGCGCGGGCGGCGGCTCCTCGTCGCTGTTCAACAAGCCCGCCTACCAGAACGGCACCGTCGGCGGCGGCGCCCGGCAGACGCCGGACGTCAGCGCCCTCGCGGACCCGACCACCGGGTTCCTCGTCGGTCAGACGCAGACGTTCACCGACGGCGTCTACTACGACGAGTACCGCATCGGCGGCACGAGCCTCGCCTCACCCCTGTTCGCCGGCCTCACGGCGCTGTCGATCCAGCAGGCGAAGCACGACGTCGGTCTGCTGAACCCGACGATCTACCGCTCGAAGGCGGCCTTCACGGACGTCACCGCGAAGTTCCCGGACGTCGGCAACGTCCGCGCCGACTACGCCAACTCGGAGAACGCCGCGAAGGGCATCCTCTACTCCGTGCGCCTCTTCGACGAGGACAGCTCGCTGCCCACGACCGCCGGCTACGACAACGTCACCGGTGTCGGCACGCCGAACACGAAGTGGTTCTCCGCGCTGAAGTGATCCACTGACGAAGGAGGGCCCGGGCGGCGACGCCCGGGCCCTTCCTCGTGCGTGGAGCGGCAGGGGCGCCGGCTCCCGTCGACCGCGCCGCTACGCGTCGATGCGGTCGCGGTTCAGCGTGCTCGAGTTCTGCGTGATGAAGTCCTTGCGCGGCGCGACGTCGTTGCCCATCAGCAGCTCGAAGGTGCGCTCCGCCGCCGCGGCGTCGGTCACGCGGACCCGGCGCAGCGTGCGGTACCGACGGTCCATCGTCGTCGTCGACAGCTGATCGGCGTCCATCTCCCCCAGCCCCTTGTAGCGCTGGATCGGCTCCTGCCAGCGCTTCCGCTCCTTGCGCAGCTGCGCGAGCACGCCGGCGAGCTCCTGCTCGCTGTAGGTGTAGACCGGCTCGTTCCTCTTGCCCGTGACGACCACGCGGTGCAGCGGCGGCACCGCGGCGAACACGCGGCCCTCCTCCACCATGGGCCGCATGTAGCGGAAGAAGAGGGTGAGCAGCAGGGTGCGGATGTGCGCGCCGTCCACGTCCGCGTCGCTCATCAGGATGACCTTGCCGTAGCGGGTGGCCTCGAGGTCGAACGTGCGGCCGGAGCCGCCGCCCAGGGCGGTGATGATCGCGGCGCACTCGGCGTTGCCGAGCATGTCGCTGATCGACGCCTTCTGGACGTTGAGGATCTTGCCGCGGATCGGCATGAGCGCCTGGTACTCCGCGTTGCGGGCGAGCTTCGCCGTGCCGAGCGCCGAGTCGCCCTCGACGATGAACAGCTCGGTGTCGGCGACGTTCGTCGACCGGCAGTCCTTGAGCTTCGCGGGCAGGGAGGAGGACTCCAGCGCGTTCTTGCGACGCTGCGTCTCCTTGTGCGCGCGGGCAGAGATGCGGGTCTTCATCTCACCGACGACCTTCTCGAGCAGGACGCCGGTCTGCGCCTTGTCCTCCCGCTTCGGCGAGTCGAAGCGCTCGGTCAGCGCCTTCGTCAGGACCTGACGGACGATGCCGCGGACCGCGGGCGTGCCGAGCACCTCCTTCGTCTGGCCCTCGAACTGCGGCTCCGGCAGGCGGACCGTGAGCACGGCCGTGAGTCCGGCGAGGACGTCGTCCTTCTCGAGCTTCTCGTTCGCACCGACCTTGAGTCGGCGGGCGGCCGCCTCGACCTGCGACTTCAGGACCGCGAACAACCCGGCCTCGAAGCCCTGCGCGTGGGTGCCGCCCTTCGGCGTCGTGATGATGTTGACGAAGGTGCGGGTGGTCGTCTCGTACCCGGTCCCCCAGCGGAGCGCCACGTCGACCTCGCAGGTGCGCTCGACCTCGGTCGCCTCCATGTGCCCGTTCGCCTGCAGCACCGGGATGGTCTCGGTGAACGCGCCGGAGCCCTGGATGCGCCAGGTGTCCGTGAGGGGCGCGTCGGGGGCGAGGAAGTCGACGAACTCGGAGATGCCGCCGTCGTACCGGAACGTCTCGACGACGGGCTCCTCCCCGCGGAGGTCCTCGATGGTGATGCCGAGCCCCGGGACCAGGAACGCGGTCTGGCGCGCGCGGGACGTGAGGTCGCCGAGCGAGAACGCCGCGTCCCGGATGAAGATCTGCCGGTCCGCCCAGTAGCGCACCCGCGTGCCGGTGCTCCCCTTCGCGGCGCGGCCGACGACGCGCAGGGTGCTGCCGGAGACGAACGGCTCGAAGGGCGCGTCCGGCGACGGCCGCTTCGGGTCGGCGTCGGCGAAGGTGCCGGGCTCACCGCGGTGGAAGGACATCGCCCACGTCTTGCCGCCCCGGTCCACCTCGACGTCGAGGCGCTCGGACAGCGCGTTCACGACGGAGGCGCCGACGCCGTGCAGGCCGCCCGAGGCGGCGTAGGAGCCGGAGCCGAACTTGCCGCCGGCGTGCAGCTTCGTGAAGACGACCTCCACGCCCGTGAGACCGGTCTTCGGCTCGATGTCGACGGGGATGCCGCGGGCCCGGTCGCGGACCTCGACGCTCGAGTCGGGGTGCAGCACGACGTCGATGGAGGACCCGTGCCCGGCGAGCGCCTCGTCGACGGCGTTGTCGATGATCTCCCAGAGGCAGTGCATGAGCCCGCGGGAGTCGGTCGACCCGATGTACATCCCCGGCCGCTTCCGCACCGCCTCGAGGCCCTCGAGCACCGAGAGATGCCTCGCGTTGTAGGAGTTCGCGTCGTTCGCAGCCATGTCGCCCCCACGCTAACCGTCGGGGACGACACGCCCGTCATGCGGCCCGGTGCGGCGCCCACCCTCGCTGTGGGGGTTCCGCGTACAGCGAACTGCCCGGTGGATCGACGCACTGTTGAAACATCCCCGTGCGAACATGGTTCACCGGCACGAAGCCCAAGAGGAGGTCGTCATGACCCGCGCGTCAGACAGCAGCAACCTGGACTCCCTGGAGTCGCAGTTCTCGCTCACCGCGCTCGACCGCTGCGACAGCTGCGGCGCTCAGGCGTACATCCGAGTGCAGCTGGACAGCGGTGAGCTGCTCTTCTGCGCCCACCACGGCAAGAAGTACCAGGAGAAGCTCGCGGGCATCGCCCAGAGCTGGCACGACGAGTCGTCTCGTCTGCTCCAGGAGTCGAAGGCGTAGCCCTTCCCCCAGTCCTGCCGGAGGCCCGGGTCGCGTTCGCGCGCCCCGGGCCTCCGTCGTTCCCGGATCAGGCGGAGGCGAGGAGGGCGGTGCGGATGCGGGCCGCTGCCGCGTCGGCCGCCGCCGCGGTCTCGCCGCGGACCGACACCGGACCGCCGAGCGCGGCCGCGAGCATCGCGTCCGCGAGCGCGGGGTTCTTCGCGAGCACCGGGCCGTGCATCCGCGTGCCGATGATTGAGCCGTGCCGGACGCCGTCCGACCCGCGGCCGTCGCCGACGCCCCGCCGCACGACGCCGAGCGGCGGCACGCCGGCCTCGAGCACGAGGCCGCGGGAGTGGTTCTCGTAGCCGACGAGGTCGCCCTCGGTCGCGCGGACGACGAGGTCTCCCGCCGCCCGCGACGGCAGCGGCTCCGCGATCGCCGGGACGAGCCCGAGGCCGTCCAGGCGGCCCTCCGCCAGCACGATCGCGCGGGTCAGCGCCTCGAGCCCGGTCCCGACGGCGAGCACCGGCACGCCGTCGTCGATCCAGCCCTCGAGGTCGTCCTGCACCTCGCGCAGCGCCGCGAGGAGCGCGGGCAGCACCGGGTCGGTCGTCGATCCCAGGACGACCGCGACGGGCGTCGAGGTCGGCGCCTCCCCCGCGGCCAGCCGCTCGACGCGGATGTCGAGGTGGCCCGCCCAGACGGCGCGCCGCGCGAGCACGAGCGCGTTCTGCGCGTCGCCGTTCACGTCCGTCAGCTCCGGGAAGAGCGCGAGCACGCCGCGCTGTCCTGAGGTCCTCGAAGGGGTCATCCGGCGAGCCCCAGGTGGCTCCGCGTGCGGCGCATGGCATCGGCCGTGAACACGATCGTCTTGATCCCCCGGTCGGGTTCGGGCAGGGCGAGGAACTCGTCGAGCGCGCGCCCGAGGTCGGGCTCGACGCGGTCGACCGTCACGCCCTGGTAGAGGAGCTGCAACGCGATCTCGTCGGCCTTCGACCCCGACACGATCCGGGCGCGCCCGATCCGCGCGGTGTCCGCAGGCCAGAAGTAGGAGGGGTCCCGCACGTCCGACCCCATCGCGACGAGCACCTGGTCGAGGCCCTCGTCGAGCTCGTCGACGTTGAGCTGGAAGCTCGCGGTGTTCTGCACGAGGACGAACTCGACCTGCCGACCGCGGACCGTCACGATCTCGCCGCGCCCGAAGACGGGAGACATCGCATCGAGCGCGCCGACGGCCGTCCGGGCGTCGAACGCCCCGCCGAGCAGCCGCTCCGCGGCGGCGAGCGCGCCGGCGGCGTCGACCGCGTAGTGCACGCCCTTCGCGGGCAGCCGGACGGACAGGGGTTCCCCGCGCACCTCGATGCGCGCCTCGCGCCCCGTCACGGCGACGACGCGGGTACCGGCGGTGATGCGCTGCGGTGTCGTCGCGGCGTAGCCGAGGCCGCGCGGCGCACCGGCGAGCACGGCATCGGCGACGCCGAACGGAACCACCTCCGCGTGGGGCGCGAGCGCGGTCAGCAGCGCGTCGTCGCCGTTCAGCACCACGGCGTCCGCGGCGCGGGCCGCGATGCGGCCGAGCATCGCCTGCACCTGCTGCGCGTCGTGGAACCGGTCGATCTGGTCCGTCATCACGTTCGTGAGCAGGACCAGCCGGGCGCGGAAGCGGTCGGCGAGCCGCGCGCCGTGGCCCTCGTCCATCTCGAGCACCGCGAGATCCGCGTCGATGCGGCCGGTGATCGAGGCGCGCTCGAGGAGCGCGGACGTCAGCCCCTGCGTGATGTTCGCGGTCGACGGGTTGGTGAACACCCGCTTCCCGTGCGCGACGAGGATCGCGACGAGCATCTTCGTGGTCGTCGACTTCCCCGCCGAGCCCGAGACGACGACGAGGCCCTCCGGGAAGGAGGAGAGCACGTCGCCGAGGAAGCCGGGCGCGACGCGGTTGACCACGAGGCCCGGCACGGCGGAGCCGCCGCCCGCCTTCCGCAGACGGGCGGCAAGCCGAACGCCCCGGCCGATGAGCACGGCCGGGGCGTAGCGGGGAGAACTCACTCGAGGTAGTCGCGGAGCGACTGCGAGCGCGACGGGTGGCGGAGCTTCGCCATCGTCTTCGACTCGATCTGGCGGATCCGCTCGCGGGTCACGCCGAAGGTATCGCCGATCTGGTCGAGCGTCTTCGGCATGCCGTCGCCGAGGCCGAAGCGCATCCGGATCACGCCGGCCTCGCGCTCCGACAGGGAGTCGAGCAGGCTCTCGAGCTGCTTCTGCAGCATGGTGAAGCCCACCGCGTCCGCCGGGACGACGGCCTCGGTGTCCTCGATCAGGTCGCCGAACTCGCTGTCGCCGTCCTCACCGAGCGGGGTGTGGAGGGAGATCGGCTCGCGGCCGTACTTCTGGACCTCGATGACCTTCTCCGGGGTCATGTCGAGCTCGCGGCTCAGCTCCTCCGGCGTGGGCTCGCGGCCCAGGTCCTGCAGCATCTGCCGCTGGACGCGGGCGAGCTTGTTGATGACCTCGACCATGTGCACCGGGATGCGGATGGTGCGGGCCTGGTCCGCCATCGCGCGGGTGATGGCCTGACGGATCCACCAGGTGGCGTACGTCGAGAACTTGAAGCCCTTGGTGTAGTCGAACTTCTCGACGGCGCGGATCAGACCGAGGTTGCCCTCCTGGATCAGGTCCAGGAACTGCATGCCGCGGCCCGTGTAGCGCTTCGCGAGCGAGACGACGAGGCGGAGGTTGGCGCCGAGCAGGTGGCTCTTCGCGCGCTGGCCGTCGCGGGCGACCCACTTCAGCTCGCGCGTCAGCTCCTTGTCGAGCTTGTCGCCCTCCGTGGAGAGCTTCTCCTCGGCGAACAGGCCGGCCTCGATGCGCATCGCGAGCTCGACCTCTTCGGCCGCGTTCAGCAGCGCGACCTTGCCGATCTGCTTCAGGTAGTCCTTGACCGGATCGGCGGTCGCGCCGGTGATCGCGGTCGAGTAGACGGGGACCTCGTCCTCGTCGGACATCGACAGGACCAGCGCGCCCGTGGGCAGCGGCTCGTCCTTCGACGCGGCGACGGGCTCGTCGGTCGTCGTCCCGTCCGATGCCTCCTCGTCGGCGGTCTCCTCAGCGGCGTCCTCGGGCGCGTCCGACTCCTCGGTGTCGTCCTCGGCGACGGGGCCGTCGGGCTCCTCGTCCTCGGCCGGCTCCTCGTCGTCCGTGGCCGACTTCGGCTTCGGCGCGGCCTTCGTCGCCTTCTTGGCCGCGGGCTTGCGGGCGGCCTTCTTCGGCGCCGGAGCGGCCGCAGCCTGCTCGTCCACCTCGGTCAGTGCGGTGTCGTCCGCGACGGTTGCGGTCGGTGTGCTCATGTGGCCCCCTCAGGACAGGCGTCGGGTTCGACGTCGACGATGGCGGAAACGGGTTCGGGCCGCCCTCCCCGACGGGCGACGTACAGCGACAACGACCGCGAGTGCTCGCGTGTTCCCACTCGGCGCGTCCGGTGCCGCCCGACGCTCCTACAATTGTACACGGCTCTCGGCGTGTCCTCAGGACCGGGGGCGCGACCTGCGCATCGCGGCTCGCGACCGGAACGCCCGCCAGAGCGGGCCGACGTCGACGCCCTCGTCGCGGAGGATGTCGCGGCGGGCCAGCCTGCGGGTGAGCCAGAAGCCCACGACGCCGCCGCCGACGATCAGGTACTGGACGGAGAGCGCGACCTTGAAGGCGCCGAGCGAGTAGAGCGGCGCGCCGGTCGCGTCGTGCTGCACGTCGAGCAGCAGGCCGATCAGGAACATCATCGTGAAGCTCGCGGTGAACCCGCCGACGTTGACGAAGCCGCTCGCGCCGCCGAGCCCCTCCGGCGGGTTGTAGGTGCGGGCGTAGTCGAACCCGATCTGCGACGCGGGACCGCCGGCTCCCATCGCGACGACGAGGAGCACGAGCAGACCGATCGGCGGCGGGCCGGGCCAGAGCAGCACGAGCGTCCACGCGCCCGCCAGCCCGATGACGATCGCGAGGACGAGGTTCGACCGGCGGAGCGGGAAGCGGGCGGTCAGGCTGCCGAGCAGCGGCCCGATGAGGAAGCCGGTGAGCACCTGCACGGTCAGGAGCGCCGACGCCTCGGCGCGCGGCAGCCCCACCGCGGACACGAGGAACGGGTACCCCCACAGCAGCGCGAACACGACGCCGCTCGACTGCGTCACGAAGTGCGCCCAGAAGCCGAGCCGGGTGCCGCGGCGGGCCAGCGCGCCGCGGAGGGATCGCAGCGCGGACGGCAGGTCCGTCGACCGGACCGGCACCCCGGCGGGCGCGTCGTGCAGCACGAGCAGCGCGACGACGAACGCGACGCCGGAGACGCCCGCGGCGCCGAGGAACGCCGGGGTCCACCCGGCGACGCCGAGGAACGCCGCGAAGGGGAGCGCCGAGAGCACCTGCCCCAGCTGGCCGAGGTTGCCGAGCCACTGGCTGAGCACCGGCACCCGCCGCGGCGGGAACCACGCGTTCACGAGCCGGAGGGCGGCGATGAAGGTGGTGGCGTCACCCGCGCCGACGAGGGTGCGACCGAGGACCGCCACCGGCAGGACGCCCGCGGAGGCGACCGTCGCCTGCCCAGCCGCCATGAGCAGCGCCCCGACGACGATCACCTTCTTGGGGCCGAAGCGGTCGACCAGCACGCCGACCGGGATCTGCAGCACGGCGTAGACGAGGAGCTGGACGACGCCGAGCGTCGAGAGGGCGGCGGCCGAGGTGTCGAAGCGCTGCGCCGCCGCGACCCCGGCGACGCCGAGCGTGCTGCGCTGCAGCACCGCGCAGAGGTAGGCGACGACGGCGCCGCCGAGCACCAGCCACGCGCGGGCGGGAGTGCGCTCCCGGATCACGCCTCGTCGTCGTTCGAGCGCCGCAGCGCGAGGAACTTCTCCAGCTCGGCCGCGAGCTCGTCGGCGCTCGGCACCTCCCCCTCCACGTCCGTGAGGGGCGAGCGGACCGGGTTGCCGGCCATGTAGGCGTCGTGCCGCTCCTCGAGGGTGCGGACCAGGCCCTCCAGCTCGGCGTTGCCGGCGACCTGCTCGTCGACGCGCGCGGTGAAGTCCCGCGAGCGGTCGCGCACCGGGTCGATCGCGAAGAGCAGCCCCGTCGCCGCCGAGACGACCTCGAGGCCCTTCGCCACGGCGGCGGGCAGCTCGGTGTCCGCGAGGTAGTGCGGGATGAGGAGCACGAACTCGGCGACCTCGCGGTCCTGCTCCGCAAGACGGAACTCGAGCAGGTGCAGCACGTTCGACGGCGCCCTCGTCGTCGGCCGCCAGGCGCTCATGGAGTCGATCAGCGCCTGCCGGTTGCCGCCGACCGTGACCTGCAGCGGTCGCGTGTGCGGGACGGGCATCGGGATCGCCTGCACCCAGGTCGTGCTCGTGACGCCGAACCGCTCGATGAGTCCGATGACGGCGGCCGTGAAGCGGTTCCACTGGAAGTCGGGCTCGAAGCCGCTGAGCAGCAGGAACGGGCGGCCGATCTCGTCGTGGCAGAGGCTGAGCTCGAGGGACGACGTCGTGAAGGACGCGATGTGGTCCTCGTCGAACTCGATGACCGGGCGGCGGGCGCGGTAGTCGAGCAGCTCGTCGGTGTCGAAGACGGCGATCGGCGTCGGCGAGGCGTTGTCGGCGAAGTACTCGGCGAGCTGCTGGACCGCGCCGCCCGCGTCGGCGAAGCCCGTCAGCCCGGCGACGAGCGGGAGCCCCTGCGGCACGTCGGCCGCGTCGGGCGTGAGCTCGTACAGGTCCTCGGGCTCGCGCATCGGTCGATTCTACGGACGCCCGCCGACGGCGGCGGGCGCGTGACAGGGTGGCGGGATGCCCCCCGCGCCGCCGATTGAGGAGGTCGTCGCCGCGCTCGCCGAGGCGTGGACGCGGCACCCCGTGACCGACGGGTTCCGGCTCGAGACCGACCGGGCTGAGGCTCCCGGCCCAGCGACGCCTCCCTAGGCTCGGGCCATGACCGCGCCCGAGCTCATCGTCACGTCCGCCCCCGCCGCCGAGGTGGAGGCCGACGTGCTCGTCGTCGCCGTCCGGTCCACCGAGTCCGACGGGGCCGCCGTCCTCGGCGACGTCGGCGCGGGGATCGACCTCGGCTCGATCGGGTTCACCGGCACCGTCGGCGACGGCGTGCGCCTCCCGGCCGCGGACGCGAGCGCCGGGTCGCTGCTGCTCATCGGCGTCGGCCGAACGGTCGATCCGGACGGGCTCCGCGCCGCCGCGGCGAACGCCGTCCGCCGGCTCGCGGGGACCCCGCACGTCGCCCTCGCGCTGCCCGTGGAGGACGGGACCGCGCTGGCCGCCGTGCTCGAGGGCGCCGCGCTCGGGACGTACGCGTACACCGATTACCGGGAGCGCACGAAGGCGGCGCAGAAGGCGCCCGTCGCCCGCGTCACGGTCGTCGCGCCGGAGTCGGCGGACGCGGACGCCGCGGTGCGGCGCGCGACCGTGCTCGCGGACGCGGTCGCGCTCGTCAAGGACCTCGTCAACACGCCGCCGAACGACCAGCCGCCCGCCGTCCTCGCGGACCGCGCCGTCGAGGCGGCCGAGGCCGCCGGCGCGACCTCGCGCGTCTGGGACGAGGCCGCGCTCGCCGAGGACGGCTTCGGCGGCATCCTCGGGGTGGGCGCCGGCTCGGTGCGGCCGCCGCGGCTCGTCCGCGTCGGCTGGGAGCCGGAGGGCGCCGAGGCGTCCGTCGCGCTCGTCGGCAAGGGCATCACGTTCGACTCGGGCGGCCTCTCGCTGAAGCCCGCCGCCTCGATGGTCGGGATGAAGTACGACATGACCGGGGCCGCGACCGTGCTCGCGGTCGTCGCCGCCGCCGCGCGCCTCGCCCTGCCGGTGCGGGTCGTCGCCTGGCTCTGCATCGCGGAGAACCTCCCGTCGGGCAGCGCGGTCCGACCGAACGACGTCCTGCGCATCCGCGGCGGCCGGACGGTCGAGGTGCTGAACACCGACGCCGAGGGCCGCCTCGTGATGGCCGACGGGCTCGTCGTCGCCGGCGAGGAGCACCCCGACCTGATCCTCGACGTCGCGACGCTGACCGGCGCCGTGATCACCGCGCTCGGCACCCGTTACACGGGGGCGATGGGCGACGGCGCGCTCGTCGCCCGCACCCAGGCCGCGGCGAAGCGCGCCGGCGAGCTGCTCTGGCACCTCCCGCTGCCGGAGGAGCTGCGCACGATCCTGAACTCGGACGTCGCCGACATCGCGAACGTGAAGATCGGGAACACCGCGGGCGGCGCCCTGGTCGCCGGCCAGTTCCTCAAGGAGTTCGTGCCCGAGCGGGAGGACGGCTCGCCGGTGCCGTGGGTGCACCTCGACATCGCCGGGTCGTCCGAGAACAAGGGCGGTGCGTACGGCGCGACGGGCTCCGGCCCGACCGGCGTGATGGTGCGGACGCTGCTCGCGCTGCTCGAGGACGTGGCGGCCGAGGGCGTCGCTCCGAGTCGTCCCGCACCCGGCAGGGAGTAGGGTTCCAGCGGCGCTCCGGGGTGGGGCACCGCTCCCCACCGGACACCGGCGGGACGGTCTTCCTCGGTCGCGTCAGTGACGAGAACGGGAGTACCGACGACGTGCCAGACCAGTCCTTCGACCTCGTGATCCTCGGCGGCGGGAGCGGGGGCTACGCCGCTGCGATCCGCGCCGCCGAGCTCGGCATGTCCGTCGGTCTCATCGAGAAGGACAAGGTGGGCGGCACCTGTCTCCACCGCGGGTGCATCCCGACCAAGGCGCTGCTGCACGCCGCCGAGGTCGCCGACACCGCGAAGGACTCGGAGCACTACGGCATCAAGGCGTCGTTCGACTCCGTCGACATCGCCGGCGTCACCTCGTACCGCACGGGCATCGTCGCCAAGAAGTTCAAGGGCCTGCAGTCGCTGCTCAAGGCGCGCGGGATCACGACGATCGACGGCGAGGGGCACCTCGCCTCCGCGACCACGATCCATGTCGGCGACTCGACGATCACGGGCAAGAACATCGTCCTCGCGACGGGCTCGTACTCGCGCTCGCTGCCCGGCCTCGAGCTCGGCGGCCGGGTCATCGACTCCGAGCAGGCGCTCGACCTCGACTACGTCCCGAAGAAGGTCGCGGTCCTCGGCGGCGGCGTGATCGGCGTGGAGTTCGCCAGCGTGTGGCGCTCCTTCGGCGCGGACGTCACGATCATCGAGGCGCTCCCCCACCTCATCCCGAACGAGGAGGAGGTGCTGTCGAAGGCGCTCGAGCGCGCCTACCGCAAGCGCGGCATCCAGTACTCCCTCGGGGTCCGCTTCCAGTCCGTGACCCAGGACGACGCCGGCGTCGTCGTCACGCTCGAGAACGGGAAGACGATCGACGCGGAGCTGCTGCTCGTCGCGGTCGGCCGCGGTCCGTCGACGGCCGGCATGGGCTTCGAGGAGGCCGGCGTCACCCTGAACCGCGGGTTCGTGAACACGAACGAGCGGCTCGAGACCTCGCTCAAGGGCGTCTACGCGGTCGGCGACATCGTCTTCGGCCTGCAGCTCGCGCACCGCAGCTTCCAGCAGGGCATCTTCGTGGCGGAGGAGATCGCGGGCCTCAACCCGGCGATCGTGTCCGACACGAACATCCCGCGGATCACGTACTGCGAGCCCGAGGTCATGTCCGTCGGCCTCACCGAGGCGAAGGCGGTCGAGCAGCACGGCCGCGACGCGGTCGTCGCCTACGACTACAGCCTCGCGGGCAACGCGAAGAGCGAGATCCTCGACACCAGCGGCTCGATCAAGGTCGTGCGGCTGAAGGACGGCCCGGTGCTCGGCGTCCACGGGATCGGCACGCGCGTCGGCGAGCTCGTCGGCGAAGCGCAGCTGGTCGTCAACTGGGAGGCCTACCCGGAGGACGTCGCGCCGTACGTCCACGGCCACCCGACGCAGTACGAGGCTCTCGGCGAGGCCTTCCTCGCGCTCGCCGGCAAGCCCCTCCACGCCCTCTGACCGCACCGCACCACGTCCGACGGCGATGCCGCCGCCCGAAAGGAACCATCCGATGAGTGAGTCCGTCACCCTTCCGGCGCTCGGGGAGAGCGTCACCGAGGGCACGGTGACCCGCTGGCTGAAGCAGGTCGGCGAATCGGTCGAGGTCGACGAGCCGCTGCTCGAGGTCTCCACCGACAAGGTCGACACCGAGATCCCGTCCCCGATCGCGGGCGTGATCGAGGAGATCCTCGTCCAGGAGGACGAGACGGTCGAGGTCGGCGCGGAGCTGGTGCGCATCGGGGACGGCTCGGGTTCCGGCTCGAGCGGCAGCGAGCCCGCACCGGAGCCGGAGGAGGCCGACCAGGCGCCGATCCGCTCCGACCCGGAGCCCGCGCCGACGCAGGTCTCGGACGCCGGGCCGGAGGAGGACGTCGACGCCGGCTCGTCCTACAGCGAGCCGACGCCCGAGGAGGAGGTCGCCCCGGCCGCGAGCCAGGAGCCCGAGCCGGTGCCGTCGAGCGAGGCTCCGGTGGGATCCGACCGCCCGGCCGCCCAGGCGCCCGCCGCACCGCCCGCGCCCGCGCAGCAGGCTCCGGCGCCGAGCGCTCCGTCGGCCCCGAGCGCGCCCTCGGCGCCTTCGGCCCCGGCCGAGGGCGGCGGCTCGCACGCCGCTGCGCCGTACGTCACGCCGATCGTCCGCAAGCTCGCGCACGACCGCGGGGTCGACCTCGCGACGATCACGGGTTCCGGCGTCGGCGGCCGCATCCGCAAGGAGGACGTCATCGCCGCCGCGGAGGCGCAGGCTCCGGCCGCCGCGCCCGCCCCGGCCGCGGCCGCGGCCGCTCCGGCCAAGCCGGTCGAGCCGTCACCGCTGCGCGGCACGACGGTGAAGATGTCCCGCCTGCGGAAGGTCGTCGCGGAGCGCGCGGTCGTCTCGATGCAGTCGACGGCGCAGCTCACGACGGTCGTCGAGGCGGACGTCACCGCGGTCGCGAAGCTCCGCGGCCAGGTGAAGGACGAGTTCCTCGCGAAGACCGGCCAGAAGCTGTCGTTCCTCCCGTTCTTCGCCCTCGCGGCGGTCGAGGCGCTGCAGCAGTACCCGATCATCAACGCGACCGTGGACGGGGACTCGATCGTCTACCCGGACACGGAGAACGTCTCGATCGCGGTCGACACGGAGCGCGGCCTGCTGACGCCGGTCATCCGCAACGCGGGCGGCCGCTCGATCGCGGACCTCGCGGCGCAGATCGCCGACCTCGCGAGCCGGACGCGCGACAACAAGCTGAAGCCGGACGAGCTCGCGGGCGGCACCTTCACGCTCACGAACACGGGTTCGCGCGGCGCACTGTTCGACACCCCGCTGGTCTTCCTGCCGCAGGTCGCCATTCTCGGCACCGGCGCGGTCGTGAAGAAGCCCGCGATCGTCGCGACGGCGGACGGCGGCGAGTCGATCGCGATCCGCTCGACGGTGTACCTGGCGCTCAGCTACGACCACCGGATCGTGGACGGCGCCGACGCGGCCCGCTTCCTCACCGCGGTCAAGCAGCGGCTCGAGGGCGGCGACTTCCGGGGCTCCCTCGGCATCTGACGCTCACCGTCCCACTGGAGGCTCCGCGACGACGTCGCGGAGCCTCCAGCCGTTCCGGTCCCGGATCGCGAGCGCCGTGCCTCGCCCGACCGTGCCGAGCGCGGTGGCGCCGCTCGCGGTGACCGTCAGGCGGGCGGGATCGAGCCGCGCCGCGTCGACCCCGGCGCGGACGGCCGCGAGGTCCGCGTCCAGGACGGGAGACCCCGCGGCGTCGACCCCTCGGAGACAGGGCTCGCTCCCCCGCTCGAGGCAGCGGTCGCGGTCCGCCAGCAGCCGGCGGAGCGCATCGGCCGGTCCGGTCGATGCCGGGACGCCCGCGGACGACGCGGACGACCCGGACGACGCCGTCGATGCCGTCCGGGTCGGCGCGACCGGGGTCGAGGCCGCCGTCGCGGCCGGCGCCGCATCCCCGGACGGGAGCAGGACGACCGCCGTCGCGAGCAGCACCGCGGCCGCACCGAGCGCACCCCAGGTCCTCGGCCGCACCACGCGGAGCGATGCGAGCACCGCAGCGGCACGACCGTCCGCGGCGACCCGCTGCGGCGCGGTCGGCGCGGACGCCGGCAGCAGCCGGGACGGCGGCCCGGCCGGCGGGGTCGCGGCACTGCGGACGAGCCGGACGGGCTCCGGCGGCGCGACCGCGAAGAGGCGGACGGCGAGCTGCTCGAGATCCGGCGCGTCCGGCACCGACGCGGGACCGAGCAGCGCGCCGCAGAGCGCCCGGAAGCCGACCTCGTCCTCCCCGACCCGCACGGCGAACGCCGCCGGTCCGACCGCCCGCAGCAGCGACGGGGCGAGCGGCGCCGTCCAGGCCGGGCTGCCGTCCGCGTCGAGCACCACCGCGCCCGCGCGGATCCCGCCGTGCGCGACGCCCGCGGCGTGCAGCCGGTGCAGCGCCTGGGCGAGCGGCACGAGGACCGTGACCGACTCCCCCGGCGTGAGCCCGCCGGGCGCCTCGAGCAGCGTCGTCAGCCGTGCGGCGGGCACGGGGAGGACGACGACGAGATCGCCGTTCGCGGCCCCGCCGACGTCGAGCACGGGCTCGAGGTGCGGTCCGGCGCCGAGCAGCAGCGCCTCCAGGCGCTGGGTGCGGTCGGGCCGCAGCCGCAGCTCGACGGTCGCGACGGTCGGGGCGCTGGTCATGGCGCTGCAGCCTGCCGCGCCACGGCGGCCCGCGTGCCGTCCGGGCCTGTGGAGGAGCGGATATCCTGCTGCCATGGCCCGTCCCACCGGCCGGCCGGCCAAGGAGCCGGGCCGCGTCAAGCAGCTGATCGACGTCTTCCACATGACGAGGAAGGTCGACTCCACCCTCGTCTGGTGGATGGTGCTGGCGTTCCTCGTCCCGGTGCTCGTCGGGATCGTGCTCGCGGTCCTCGTCGGCGGCACGGTGCTCGGCGTCATCCTCTGGGTCGTCCTGGGCGTCTTCGCGGGCGTCCTCGCCGCGCTCATCGTGATGAACCGTCGCGCCGAGCGCGCGGCGTACGCCCGCATGGAGGGGCAGCAGGGCGCGGTCGGCGCGGTCCTCCGGGCGACCCTGCGGCGCGGCTGGCGCGGCAGCGAGATCCCCGTGGCCGTCAACCCGCGGACCCGCGACGCCGTCTACCGCGCCGTCGGCCGCCCCGGCGTCGTCCTCATCGCCGAGGGCCCGAAGGGCCGGACGCAGCGGCTCGTCGACGAGGAGCGCCGCAAGGTCACCCGCGTCGCGCCGAACGTCCCGGTGTCGGTCCTCCGCGTCGGGCAGGACGACGGCTCGATCCGCCTCGGGCAGATCAACCGCAGCCTCACCCGCCTGAAGGGCAAGCTCACCCGGGCGGAGGTGCTCGCGGTGAGCAACCGGCTCGAGTCCCTCGCGGGCGGCGTGCCCGTGCCGAAGGGCATCGATCCGACGAAGACGCGTCCCGTCCGGCGGTGATGCCCGCGGCGGCGCCGATGTCGCGCGACGACGCGGCCGCGCTGCTCGGCGTGCCCGCCGACGCCGACCCCGCCGCCGTGCAGCACGCCTACCTCCGCGCCGCTCGGCGCACGCACCCCGACCTGCTCACGGACGCGGACGAGACCGAGCGGCGCGCCGCAGCGGACGCCTTCGACGCGCTGACGCGCGCGCGGGACCTGCTCGTCGAGTCCGCGCCGGTCGACCCGCTGCAGCGTGCGACGTGGGCGGTGCGCCCGGACGCGCCCCCGCCGCGGGCCCCGCAGCGGGGTCTCGGCGGCCCGCTGGTCGTCCTCGCGCTGCTCGGCTTCCTCCTGATGGGCATCGTCGTCGCCGAGCACGCGCTGCTGGGACAGGGCGTCCCGGCGCCCGCCGTCTCGGCGAACCCGTAGGCCGTGTAACACCCCGGAAACGCATCGGTGACCTCGCCGAAATCCGGACCCCAATAGGGTCGGAGGGGCTGCAAGCGCAGCCATCCGAAGGACCAGGCGCAGGAGATCCGACCGGCATGCCCACTCCCAAGTTCACCGACTCTTCCGAGGTCATCAAGTTCATCAAGGACACGGACGTCAAGTTCCTCGACATCCGGTTCACCGACCTCCCGGGCGTGCAGCAGCACTTCAACATCCCGGCGTCCACCGTCGACGAGGAGTTCTTCTCGGTCGGCCAGCTCTTCGACGGCTCGTCGATCCGCGGCTTCGCGAACATCCACGAGTCCGACATGCAGCTCATCCCGGACATCTCGACGGCGTACATCGACCCGTTCCGCGTCGAGCGCACCCTGATCCTGGTGTTCGACATCTACAACCCGCGCAACGGCGAGATCTACGCGAAGGACCCGCGCCAGATCGCGCACAAGGCCGAGAAGTACATCGCTACGACGGGCATCGCGGACACCGCGTTCTTCGCCCCCGAGGCGGAGTTCTACATCTTCGACGAGGTCCGCTACGACGTCTCGCAGGGCTCGAGCTTCTACAAGGTCGACTCCTCCGAGGCGGCCTGGAACTCCGGCCGCGAGGAGATCGGCGGCAACCTGGGCAACAAGACGCCGTTCAAGGGCGGCTACTTCCCCGTCTCCCCCGTCGACCAGCACGCGGACCTCCGCGACGACATCTCGCTGAAGCTCATCGAGGCCGGCCTGATCCTCGAGCGCGCGCACCACGAGGTCGGCACCGCCGGCCAGGGCGAGATCAACTACCGCTTCGACACGCTCGTGCACGCGGCGGACGACATCCTGAAGTTCAAGTACATCGTTAAGAACACGGCGAAGCAGTGGGGCAAGACGGCGACGTTCATGCCGAAGCCGCTGTTCGGCGACAACGGCTCGGGCATGCACACGCACCAGTCGCTCTGGAACGGCGGCCAGCCGCTGTTCTACGACGAGGCCGGCTACGGCGGGCTCTCCGACCTCGCGCGCTGGTACATCGGCGGCATCCTCAAGCACGCCCCGTCGCTGCTCGCGTTCACGAACCCGACGACGAACTCGTACCACCGGCTCGTGCCCGGCTACGAGGCGCCCGTCAACCTCGTGTACTCGGCCGGCAACCGGTCCGCCGCGATCCGCATCCCGATCACGGGCACGAACCCGAAGGCGAAGCGCATCGAGTTCCGCGCGCCCGACGCCTCCGGCAACCCGTACCTCGCCTTCGCCGCGCAGCTGATGGCGGGCATCGACGGCATCCAGAACCGCATCGAGCCGCACGAGCCGGTCGACAAGGACCTCTACGAGCTGCCGCCGGAGGAGGCGAAGCTCATCCCGCAGGTGCCGGGCTCGCTCGACAAGGTGCTCGACGCCCTCGAGGCCGACCACGACTACCTGACCGCGGGCAACGTCTTCACGCCCGAGGTCATCGAGACGTGGATCGACTACAAGCGCGAGAAGGAGATCAAGCCGCTGGCGGCTCGTCCCCACCCCTTCGAGTACGAGCTGTACTACGGCGTCTGATCCCCGCTCGTCGCCGAGGCCGCCGTCCCGTCCGGGGCGGCGGCCTCGGCCATTCCGGCTCAGTTCTGGACGCGTCCGGGCGTCCGACGCGTGCAGAACTGAGCCGCACGACACCCTGCTGGCGAACTCGTGGACGCTTCAGCCCTCGAGATGCGTCCGGAATCGAGCCGCCGGGGCATCACACGCGCGCCGCGAGCCGGCTCGCCACCCGCACGACGAGGGCCCGCCTCGTCGCCCCTCAGGTCGTCGGCGGAGACGCGGATGATGTCCCACCCCGCGTCGCGGAACCGCTCGATGCGACCGATGTCGTACCGCATCCGCGCCTCGTCGGCGTGGCCGCCGCCCTCGTACTCGACGCCGACGCGCTGCGGGAGCCACGCGAGGTCCGGCTTCCCGAGGTAGAGGCCGTCCTCGCGGTGGATGCGCCGGTTCAGCGCGGGCTCCGGGAGGCCGGCGCGCACCAGCAGCAGGCGCACGCGCGTCTCACCAGGCGACAGCACGGGGCACCGCGCTTCGGCAAGGGCCGCCCGCAGCAGCGGCGCGGCGGCACGTCGGACGGCCGCGATCCTCGTTTCGAGCAGCAGGCGGGTGCGCTGCTCGTCCATCGGCGAGACGGTGAGCAGATGGTCCGCGATCTCGATCGCCTCATCCAGGGTGAGGACGTCGCCGAGCTGCGCCCAGGCCTCGGTCGGTGCGCAGACGGGCAGCCCGTCGACCGGCTGCAGCGCCGGCGCCCTCGAGAGCCGGTGCGGGACCACGCCCCTGGTCCGAGGCGGACTCGCCGGACGCACGGCGGCGACGTGGAGCGGCAGCTCGGTCTCCAGGCGGCGAGGGAGCGGCTCCCGATGGAGGAGCGCCGCGGTGACGTGCGAGAACGACTGACCGGGTCGAAGTCGCACGGCGTAGGCGTGGCAATGCTCGAGCAGCGTCGTCGGCGTCCTCGAGGTGTGGACGCCGTGATAGGGGTTCTCGATGTCCCTGCGCCTCGTGCGCCCCTGGGTGACACGGGCCGCGTCCAGCGCTGCTCGGTCGAAGGGGCGCCCCTGCAGGTCGTCCGGAAGCGGTCGCGGGCTGCTCGGCATGATGGCCAGGGTGGCGCGACGCCGAAGCGGCCGTCGCACGTTCTCCACACCACGCCCCGACGCCGGCACGGATGCGGTCGCATCGAGCACATCGGTGCGACCGGACGTGAACCGGCGACGTGCGGCGAGCGCATAGGTTGGCCCGATGACGCTGATCCAGCTGCGCGTGTTCCTCGCAGCCGCTCGGCTCGGCAGCTTCACGGCGGCCGCCGTCGCGATGCACATGGCGCAGCCGTCGGTCTCCGAGCTGATCCGACGCATCGAGGAGACCTACGGCGCCCGGCTCTTCGTGCGGGGCGGTCGCCGACTCGTCCTGACCGCCGCCGGCGAGACCCTGCTGCCGCTCGCGGAGCAGACGGTCGCCGGCGCGGACGAGGCGGACCGCTCCCTCCGGTCGCTCACCTCGCTGTCCGGCGGGACCGCGTCCTTCGGGCTGCTGCGCAACGCGAAGTACTACGCGCTGGAGGCCCTGGTCGCCCGGTTCCACGCGCTCCATCCGGACGTGCGCCTGCGGATCGTCGGACTCAACTCGGTCGAGGTCGCCGCCGCGGTCGCGTCGGGCGAGCTCGAGGCCGGGCTGGTGGTGCTCCCCGTCGACGACGACGGCCTCCACGTCACGCCGCTCGTGCACGACGAGGTCCTGTACGCGAGCATCGACCCCGCCGCCGTCGCCGAACCCGTCACGATCCAGGCGCTCGCCGAGCGGCAGCTGGTGCTCTACGACGCGCACTACGGCTGGCGGGATCCGACGCGGCGGCAGATCGCGGATCGCGCCCGCCTCGCCGCCGTGCGGGTCGATCCGCTCGTCGAGGTCGAGCAGGTCGAGTCGGCGCTCGCGCTCGTCGCGGCCGGCGTCGGCGACACGTTCGTCTCCCGGGCGGTGGCCGAGGCGCAGGTCCACGGCGGCCCGATCCGCTTCGTTCCGTTCGCCGAGCCCCTCCACGACACCATCGCGCTGGTCCGACGGCGCCAGACCGCCATGTCGGCGGCGACGGTCGAGCTGATCCGGCTCGCCCGCAGCATGCTCGAGGACGTCGGCGGCGGAGCCGGAGTCCTCCGCGGGCCCGCCGCAGAGGGCGACCCTGTGGCAGGGAACGGACGCTGGTCGGTTCCGGAGGACGTGCCCGCCCTCTAGCGTCGGATCGACACGCAGCGGAGGAGCGCAGATGACGGAGCCGACCCCGGCGGACGGATCGGGAGCGACGAACGACGGTCGCCCGATCCTCTCCGCGACCCTCTCCGAGGCGCAGACGCCCAGGACGATGCCGCAGGATCTGTCCATCACGGTCCGGCCGGCGTCGGGCCGGGACACCGCCCGCGGCGAGCGCGACCGCGGTCCTCGGCGCCAGTCGATGCGCGGCTTCGAGGACACCTACACGGACATCGTCGACTGGATCGTGCGGGTCACCCACCGGATCTGGGAGGAGCAGGACGTCGGCTACGTGTACGACACGTACGCGACCGGCGCCTTCGTCTTCTCCGACCACGGGCCGCAGTGGGGCGTCGAGCGCGTCGTCGAGGACACCGTGCAGTCGATCCACGCGTTCCCCGACACGCGGAGCCTCGCGGACGAGGTCATCTGGGCGGGGAACGACGTCGAGGGCTTCGTCACGTCCCACCGGTACATCACCGCCGGCCACCACCTCGCCCCGTGGCGCTGGGGCCCCGCGACGGGCCGGCACGTGCGGCTGTGGGGCATCGCGAACTGCGTGGTGCGGGAGAACGAGATCTACGAGGAGTACGTCCTCTACAACATGTGCTCGCGGTTCGCGCAGCTCGGGATCGACGTCGCGTGGGCGGCGCGGCAGTACGGCGACGAGCTGCAGCGGGTCAGCGCGGACGCGCACATGCCGGAGGTCGACCGGCTCGTCCGAGGCCGGCACCCCGAGCCGTACCCGACGGGCGGCGACCGGTTCGACCTGGACCACGCCGTCCGGGGGCTCTTCCACGACGTCTGGAACCGTCGCGACCTCTCCGCCGTCGACCGCGCCTACGCCGCGAACGTCCGATGGCACGGCACCTCCGACCGGTCCGGGTTCGGTCGCGCGGACGTCAAGGGGCAGGCGCGGGCCCTGCTCGCCACGTTCCCCGACCTCGGTCTGCGGGTCGAGGAGGTCTACTGGATGGGCAACGACGAGGAGGGCTACCGCGCGTCGGTGCGATGGTCCGCGGCCGGCACGCATCGCGGGTACGCGCTCTACGGGCAGCCGACCGGGCGGCGGGCGTTCCTGTGGGGCATCTCGCAGCTCTACTTCTCCGACGGGCTCATCACCGAGGAGTGGTCGATGTTCAACGAGTTCGACGTGCTCGCGCAGCTGCTCTCGTCGGAACCGCGCCCGATGTTCCCGACCCCGCAGCCGTAACGGCATGGAGCAGGACGGGCGGCCGGTCGGGAGCGGTGCGGACGGCCTCGGCGCGTTCGCCGCGCCCGCGGGGGCGCTCCCGGTGCTCGTCATCGAGGAAGCGGGACGGGAGGCGGTGTGGGACGAGCTGCTGCTCGAGCCGTCGCCGCCGCGCCCCGTGCGCTTCGTGTCGCGCACGGCAGCCAGGGCGCTGCGATCGCCCCTCGAGGTCCCCTCCCAGCCGCGCAGCGGGTTCGTCGTCGCGGCGGCCGGGCCGTCGGCCGGGGCCGCCCTCGGCCTGGCCGCCGCCGACGACCGGGTGCGGGCGCTGCTCCTCGTCGACCCCGTGGCGTCGCCCGTCGACCTCGCCGTGGGGGTGCGCGTGCTGGTCGTCCGCTCGGGCGACCACGCCGACGACGGGATCGCGCTGCCCGACGGCGAGGGCCGCGCCATCGCCGTTGCCCGCATCCGGTCGGCCCTCGCCGCCCCGCCGTTCGTGCCGTCCGCGCGCCGGTGACGCGGACCCGCTCCGCCGCGGTGCTCGTCGCCGCCGTGCTCGTCACCGCCTTCAGCCTGCGCACCGCGGTCGCGAGCGTGGGCGTCCTGCTGAGCGAGCTGCGGGCGGACCTGGCCCTCTCCCCCGCTCTCGCGGGCGTGCTCACCTCGCTGCCGGTGCTGTGCTTCGCGGCGCTCGGTCCGTTCGCGCCGCGGATGGCCGCTCGCATCGGGCTCGACCGCCTGCTCGTGCTCGGCTTCGCCGCCGTCACCGTCGGTACCGCCCTCCGCCCGTTCACAGGGCAGGCCGGCTTCACGGCCTGCAGCCTGCTCGCCTACGCGGGGTGCGCGGTCGTCAACGTCCTCCTGCCCGGTCTGATCGGCCGCGACTTCCCCGGCCGCGTCCCGCTCCTCACCGCCGGGTACTCGACGGCGATCGCCGTCGGCGTCGGACTCGCGTCACTCGTCACCGTGCCGATCGCCGACGGCGGCGCGATGTGGCGGCTGGGCCTCGTCGTCTGGGCGGTGCCCGCCGCGGCGGCGACGCTGCTGCTGGCGCTGCGGCCGACGCCCCGCGTGCTCCGCGGGCCCGAGGAGGCCGCCCCGCCGCGGGTCCCCCGCCGGGCGGCGCTGCTGGGCGCGCTCCCCCTCGCCGTCTACTTCGGGACGCAGGGCCTGCAGTCCTACGTCGCGATCGGCTGGATGCCGCTGTTCCTCCGCTCGGCCGGCCTCTCCGCGGAGCAGGCGGGCGCGCTCGTCGCGCTGCTGCTCATCACGGCGGTGCCGGTGTCCCTGGTCGTCCCGCTGCTCGCGCGCGGTCCGCACCTGCTGACGACGGTGCTCGTGCTCGCCGCCGCGTACGCCGCCGGCTACGTCGGCCTCGCGACGGCGCCGGTGCCCGGTGCCGTGGTCTGGATGCTGCTGATCGGCACGGGGGCGGGCGCGTTCCCGCTCGCCCTGGCCGTCATCGGCGGGTGGAGCCGGCACGCGACCGCGACCGCCGGCTTCTCCGCAGCGGTCCAGTCGATCGGCTACCTGATCGCGGCGCCGGGCCCCGTGCTCGTCGGTGTCGCGTCCGCCGCGGTGGGGACGAGGACGGCGCTGCTCACCGTCCTCGGCGTCACCTGGGTCGTCCACGCGGCCGCGGGCGTCACCACCGCGATCGTGGTGCGGCGGCGGACCGCGGCCGACGCGGCGGGCGCCCGGTCGTCCTCCCGGCCGCCCGGGGACCTCAGGCGCGGTAGCGCTCGAGACGGAGGGTCGCGGTGGCGCGATGCGCGGCCATGCCCTCCGAAGCCGAGATGACGTCGACCGCCTCGGCGAGCTCTGGCGTCGCCTCCCGGGTGATCCGCTGGTACGTCAGCGGCTTGAGGAACCGGCCGACGGAGAGCCCGGCGCTGTGCTTCGCACCGCCGGCGGTCGGGAGGGTGTGGTTCGTACCCGCCATGCCCTTGTCGGAGTAGGCGACGGTGCTCCACGGTCCGAGGAACAACGAGCCGTAGTTCCGGAGCCGCTCGAAGTACCAGTCGTCGTCCGCGGTGATGATCTCGAGGTGCTCGGGAGCGAGGTCGTCCATGAGCGCGGCGGCGGTCTCCCGGTCGTCCGCGACCGTGATGGAGCCGAAGTCGCGCCAGGCGGCACCGGCGATCTCCGCGGTCGCGAGGGTCGAGAGCTGCCGCTCCACCTCCTCGTCGACGCGGTCCGCGAGCCCGCGGTCCGTCGTGACGAGCGCGGCCGGCGAGTTGGGGCCGTGCTCCGCCTGCCCGAGCAGGTCCGCGGCCACGATCACCGGGTCGGCGGTGCCGTCCGCGAGCACGGCGACCTCGGACGGGCCGGCCGGCAGGTCGATCGCGACCCGACCGAAGAGCTGGCGCTTCGCCTCCGCGACGTACGCGTTGCCGGCACCGACGAGCATGTCGACCGGCGCGTCGTCGAGCAGGCCGAACGCCATGGCGGCGAGCGCCTGCACACCGCCCAGCACGACGATCCGATCGACCCCGGAGCAGTGCGCCGCGTACAGGACCGCGTCGTTCGCGCCGCCACCGGGCTGCGGCGGGGTGCAGGCGAGCACGGTGGGGACGCCGGCGACCTTCGCGACGCCGACGGTCATGAACGCGCTGGCCGTCAGCGGGAAGCGCCCGGCGGGCAGGTAGGCGCCGACGCGGCCGACGGGGACGTAGCGCACGCCCGTCACCAGCCCGGGCACCGGTTCCGTCCGGAAGTCGACGAGGTGCTCGCGGGTCGCCGCGGCGAACGCCCGGGTCCGGGAGGAGCCGAGCTCGATGGCGGCGCGGAGGTCCGCGGGCAGGCGGTCACCGCTGGAGGCGACGCGCTCGGCCGACAGCTCGAGCTCGTCGGGTCCCTGGTGGTCGAGCCGCTCGGCGTACTCGAGCACCGCGTCCATCCCGCGCCGCTCGATGTCGATGAGCATCGACGAGACGGTCTCGGCGACCCGGGGATCGGTCTGCGCGGCCGGCGCGTCCACGGCGGGGCTCTTGACGAACGAGTAGGAACCGGAGAGCGCCGAGAGCACGGCGGGGGTGTGACGCATGGCTCGAGGCTAGGGAGCGCGTCCACGCCCGTGCAGGACCGATCGCGAGTGGGCGCGATAGGTCGGGCCTATGCGCACCGCCGCGCCGACGAGAAGGCGCTCGCTCCGGTGCCGAAGCCGGGTGCGCATCGAAGGGCCGCCGTGCGCACGCGCATTGCGCGATCAGGCTCTTCTGAGAGGATCGAGGGCCCGTCCTGGGAGGCGGGGTGCACCCGTGGGAGAGGCGCTCAGTCGGAGGGATCCGCCGCTGGGCGCCTCGATCACATCTCGGCGAGGAACCGCCTGACCGCCGCGAGCAGCGCCCAGGACACCCGCCCTCCACGACCGACCTGCAGGAACACGACTCCGACCATCCTCCGGCCGCTCCTCCGCGGGCAGCCCCAGGACGGGGGGCCGGTCCACGAGCAACTGAGCAGGCCGATCGCTCTTCGGCAGGCCGAACAGCGGCTCGGGAGCCTGCCGAAGCGCGACCGATCTGCCGAGGTGCGCCGATGGGTCCAACGACCGCTCAGCGAACCGGCGCGTGCTGGCGGAGGACGTCCTGGACGCATGCGAGAACGAAGACCCAGTCGTACAGGATCGTCGCGTACCCGAAGCGGAGGACGATGCGGCCGTCCCGCATGATCGTCGCCTCATGGACGCGATCCCTGGTGAAGGCCCTGTCCTGCGCGTGCGTGCCGCGTCCGTCGAGCTCAAGCACCAGCCAGTCGTCGATCAGCACGTCCACGCGGCAGGCGCCGCGGACGACGACCTGGATCCGCGCCCGGATGCCTGCCGCCCACAGCCCGAACCGGACGATGGACTCGATGCCCGAGGCCGACTGGGCGTTCAGCCGCGGCGCGAGGTGCTGGAGCCGCTGCGGCCCGCGCAGGATGAGCGCCTCGAGCCGGTTGCGCTGCACCACCCGCTCGTGCAGCAGCGAGTCCAGCGTGGCGACGATGAACCCCGGCGGCTGGCAGAGGAGCAGGTCGGCGACCGCGTGCTCGGAATTCGCCCATGGACGACGACCTTGCTGCGCCGCCAGCGGGCGTGCGCGCCGGACGGCGCTCGCGCGCGGAGAACGCGGCTGTGGAGGAGCCGACGTCGGACCGATGCCCCCGCGCGAGCTCTTGAGCAGGCTGTGCGCGCTTCAGCAGGCTGACATCGGCTCATCGGGCCTGCCGAAGTGGGAACAGCCTGCCGAGGTGCTCGGAACAGGACGGGGGCCGGTCAGGCGAAGAGGCGCTCGAAGATCGTCCGGGCCCGGCGCGCGGCGCGGAGGAGGTCGTCCTCGAGCTGCGCGGCCGACCCCGGCGGGTACTCGAGGATCCGGGCGATGCCCTCGAGCGCCGCGCGGTCGGTGGGCAGCACGTCGGAGGTCCGGTTCGTCCAGAGGGTGATCGCGCTCCGCAGTCGGGAGGCCAGCACCCACGCGTGCCGCAGCTGGGCCGCGTCGTCCCGGTCGATGAGGCGGGCGGTCGTCGCCGCGTCGAGGGCGCCGAGGGTGCTCTGCGTGCGGAGCGCCGGCACCTGCGCCGCGTGCTGCAGCTGGAGCAGCTGGACGATCCACTCGACGTCGGAGAGCCCGCCGGGGCCGAGCTTCAGGTGCCGGGTCGGGTCGACGCCGCGGGGCAGCCGCTCGGTCTCCATCCGCGCCTTGATGCGCCGGATCTCGCGGACGGACGCGTCGTCGAGCGCGTCCGGATACCGGAGCCGGTCCGCGAGCGCCTCGAAGTCGACGACGAGCGTGCGGTCCCCCGCGACGCCGTGCGCGCGGAGCAGGGCCTGGGACTCCCACGTGAGCGACCAGCGCGCGTAGTACGCCTCGTAGGACCGGAACGACCGCACGACGGGGCCGTTCCGGCCCTCCGGGCGCAGGTCGAAGTCGAGGTCGAGCGGCAGGCGCGGGTCGGTGGTGAGCCGCTTCACCTCCGATACGAGCACGCCTGCCTGCTTCTGCGCGACGTCGTCCGGCATCCCGGCGATCGCGCGGTAGACCACCATCACGTCGGCGTCGGAGCCGAACCCCAGCTCCGCTCCCCCGTATCGGCCCATCGCGATGATCGCGAACTCGGGCCACGGCCCCTCGTCGCGCCGGACGGAGCGGACGCAGCCGGCGAGCAGCGCCGTGGTCACGTCCGCGAGGGCCGGCCCCAGCTCCTGCACCGTGATCGTCCCGAGCAGCGCCCCGAGGGCGAGGCGGAGGACCTCGCGGCGCCGGGCCGTGCGCAGCGCCGCCGCGGCGTCGTCGCGGGACGCGTGCCGGAGCACCGTGGCGGAGGTCTCCGCGCGCAGGGTCGCCCGCGGCCTCGGCCGCAGGTCGGCGTCGCGCTCGAGCCACGCCGCGGCCTCCGGGTTCGTCTCCAGCAGGCCCGTGACGAAGCGGGACTCCGAGAGGACGGTGGCGAGGCGCCGGGCCGCGGTCGGCGAGTCGCGGAGCATCCGGAGGTACCAGGCCGTGTCGCCGAGCCGCTCCGAGAGCCGCCGGAACGCGAGCAGCCCGAGATCCGGCGCGGGCCCCTCCGTGAACCACTGGAGCAGGACCGGGAGCAGGGTGCGCTGGATGGCGGCGCGGCGGGAGACGCCGGCGGTGAGGGCCGCGATGTGCTGCAGTGCCCCGCGCGGGTCGAGGAAGCCGATGCCGGCGAGTCGATCGAGGGCGGCGCCCTGGGTGAGCATGAGCTCGTCCTCGGGCAGGTTGCTCACCGCCGTCAGCAGCGGCCGGTAGAAGAGGCGCTGATGCAGCCCGCGGACCCGTCCGCGCACGCGCGCGAGGCGCTCGGCGAGCGCCGGCCCGTCCGCCGCGAGACCGCTCGACCGCGCGACGACCCGCAGCTCGGCCTCATCCGTCGGCAGCAGGTGCGTGCGCTGCAGCCGCCGCAGCTGCAGCCGGTGCTCGACGAGACGGAGCACGCGGTAGTCCTCACCGAACTCGGCCGCCTCGACGCGGCCGACGTAGCCCTGCTCGGTGAGCGACCGGAGCGCCGGCAGGGTCGCCCGCGCGTGCACGCGGTCGTCGGTGCGGCCGTGCACGAGCTGCAGCAGCTGGACGGTGAACTCGACGTCGCGGAGGCCGCCGGCGCCGAGCTTCAGCTCGCGGTCGGCGTGCCCGGCGGGGATGTGCTCCTCCACGCGGCGGCGCATCCGCTGCACGTCCTGGACGAAGTCCTCCCGGGCCGACGCCTGCCACACCCGCGGCCGCAGCGCCTCGACGTAGCGGGCGCCGAGCTCGAGGTCCCCGGCGAGCGGCCACGCCTTCAGCAGCGCCTGGAACTCCCACCCGGACGCCCAGCGCTCATAGTAGCCGATGTGGGAGGAGAGCGTCCGGACCAGCGCCCCGTTGCGGCCCTCCGGGCGCAGGTTGGCGTCCACCTGCCACAGGGACGGCTCCACGTCCGTGTCGTCGATGACGCGCATCAGGCCGATCGCGAGGCGGGTGGCGATCGGCACCGGGTCGAAGCCGGTGTCGGGGTCCGGCCGGTCGGTGACGAAGATCACGTCGACGTCGCTCACGTAGTTGAGCTCACGCGCGCCCGCCTTCCCCATGCCGATCACGGCGAGCGGCACGGCGCGCACCCGGTCGGCGCCGCCGGACGCGGCGACCTCCGCGCGCGACACCGCGAGCGCCGCCCCGAGGGCCGCGGCGGCGAGGTCCGAGAGCGCCGCGGCGACCCGCTCGAACACGGCGGTGCCGGACGGCTGCTCCAGGTCCCAGGCCGCGAGCCGCGTCAGCTCGCGTCGGTACGCGACCCGCAGCGCCCGCCGCGCCTCGGCGCCTGTCAGCGCGGCGACGCCGTCCTCGGCGGCGACGGACTCGAGCAGGCTCGTCGCGAACGCCTCCGGCGACGGGGGCGCGAGCATCCCGTCCAGCAGCACCGGCAGCGCCTCCGGCCGGCGGACGAGGAAGTCGGCGATGCCGTTCGACGCGCCGAGCACGAGCGCGAGCCGGCGCCCCGCTCCGCGGTCCTCGAGCAGCGCCGCGACCCCGGCCGCGTCCCGGTCCGCGAGACGCTGGAGCGCGAGCAGCGCCTCGTCGGGCGAGCCGACCGGCCGGCCGAATGCGGCCAGGACGGTCGCGGACGGCAGCCCGACCTGCTCGGCGAGCGCCCGCACGCCGGCGCCAGCGGCGGTCAGGTCGAGGAAGCCCGCCCGGGCCAGGTCCGTGAGGCGGAGGTCGGCCGCGTCGCCCGGCCGTCGCGCCGCGACGTCCCGGGTCGCACGGCGCCCCGCGTCAGAGGAGCTCGAGGTTGCTGGCGAGCTCATACGGCGTGACCTGCGCCCGGTATGCCTCCCACTCGCGCCGCTTGTTCGCGAGGACGTAGCGGAAGACGCGTTCGCCGAGCGTTTCGGCGACCAGCTCGGAGTCCTCCATCAGCCGGATGGCCGTGTCGAGGTTCGTCGGCAGCGGGTCGTATCCGAGCGCTCGCCGTTCGCCGTCGGACAGCGACCAGACGTCGTCCTCGGCCTCCGGCGGCAGCTCGTAGCCCTCCTCGATCCCCTTCAGCCCGGCGGCGAGCATCAGGGCGTAGGAGAGGTACGGGTTCGCGGCGGAGTCGATCGCGCGGTACTCCACCCGCGACGACTGCCCCTTCGTCGGCTTGTACAGCGGGACGCGGACGAGCGCGGAGCGGTTGTTGTGCCCCCAGCAGACGTAGCTCGGGGCCTCGTCGCCGCCCCACAGCCGCTTGTAGGAGTTCACGAACTGGTTCGTGACCGCGGTGATCTCCGGCGCGTGGCGGAGCAGGCCGGCGATGAACCGGCGCCCGATCGTCGACAGGTGGTACTCGCCGCTCGCCGAGAAGAACGCGTTCGCGTCGCCCTCGAACAGCGACATGTGCGTGTGCATCCCGCTGCCCGGCCGGCCGGAGAGCGGCTTCGGCATGAAGGTCGCGTAGACGCCCTGCTCGATCGCCACCTCCTTGATGACCGTGCGGAACGTCATGATGTTGTCGGCCGTCGTCAGCGCGTCGGCGTACCGGAGGTCGATCTCGTTCTGACCGGGGCCGGCCTCGTGGTGGCTGAACTCGACGGAGATGCCGAGGTCCTCGAGCATCCGCACGCTGCGGCGGCGGAAGTCGTGCGCGGTGCCGCCGGGCACGTTGTCGAAGTAGCCCGCCGAGTCCACCGGCTCCGGCCCGGCCGGGCCGATCGTGCTCGACTTCAGCAGGTAGAACTCGATCTCGGGATGCGTGTAGAAGGTGAAGCCGTGGTCGTTCGCCTTCGCGAGCGCCCGCTTCAGCACGTTCCGCGGATCGGCGGCGGCGGGCTGCCCGTCCGGCGTCATGATGTCGCAGAACATCCGGGCGGTCGGGTCGATCTCGCCCCGCCAGGGTAGGATCTGGAACGTGCCCGGGTCGGGCATCGCGAGCACGTCCGCCTCGTAGGAGCGGGTGTAGCCCTCGATCGCGGAGCCGTCGAACCCGATGCCCTCCGCGAACGCCCCCTCCACCTCGGCCGGCGCGATCGCGACCGACTTCAGGGTGCCGACGACGTCGGTGAACCACAGGCGGACGAACTTGATGCCCCGCTCCTCGATGGTGCGGAGCACGAAGTCGCGCTGCTTGTCGACCACGATGTCTCCTCGTCCGGTCGGTGGGGCGGATCCGGGGTCGGAGCCCGTGACAAACCTACCGGGCGGGCCGGACAGCCGGGTCGGCCCTCGCGTACCCTCGCCGCATGGCCGACCCCCGCGCGAAGGTGCGCACCCGACACTTCCTCGAGGCGAAGCAGAAGGGCATCCGGATCACCGGGCTCACCAGCTACGACACGAACACCGCGGCGATCTTCGACGAGGCCGGCATCGACTTCCTCCTCGTCGGCGACTCCGCGGGCAACACCGTGCTCGGCTACGACACCACGGTGCCGGTGACGGCGGACGAGCTGATCCCGCTGACCCGCGCCGTCGCCTCCTCCGTCCGCCGCGCGTTCGTCATCGCGGACCTGCCGTTCGGGTCGTACGAGATCGGCGCCGAGCAGGCGCTCACGACCGCGATCCGCTTCATGAAGGAGACGGGGGCGCACGCCGTCAAGCTCGAAGGCGGGCGGCGCAGCGCCAACCAGATCTCGCGGATCGTGGAGGCCGGTATCCCCGTGATGGCGCACATCGGCTTCACCCCGCAGAGCGAGCACCGGCTCGGCGGCCACCGCGTCCAGGGCCGCGGCTCCGACGCGGACGAGCTGCTCGCGGACGCGCTCGCGGTCGAGGACGCCGGGGCGTTCGCCGTGGTGCTCGAGATGGTGCCGTCGGACGCGGCCCGGCGGGTCACCGAGGCGCTGACGATCCCGACGATCGGCGTCGGCGCCGGGCCGCACGTCGACGGCCAGCTGCTCGTGTGGACGGACTTCGCCGGCCTCACGTCGGGCCGGATGCCGAAGTTCGTGAAGCGCTACGCGGACCTCCGCGGCGCGCTCACGCAGGCCGTCGCCGACTTCCGCGAGGAGGTCGCCTCCGGGGCGTACCCCGCCCCGGAGCACGAGTACGAGTGAGTCAGTCGTCCTCGTTCATGCGGCGGGAGTTCGCGGCGATGCGCGCCGGCGCGCCCTCCGCCTCCTCGCGGGTCTTGTAGGGCCCCGCACGGTCCGACCACGGGGACTGCGCGCCGTGCTCGACCTCGCCGGTCGTCGTGTTGTACCACCACTGGTCGTCGTCGGCCACGGGGCCTCCCTTCGTCCCGGGGCCCTCTCGGCGCCCCAGCGGGCATCGTAACGGGGGCACTACTGTCGACGCCGTGGCGCAGGCGATCGGCATCGACATCGGCGGAACCGGCATCAAGGGCGGCCTGGTCGACCTGGACTCCGGCCAGCTGCTGAGCGACCGCATCAAGCACCCGACCCCGGACGGCGGTCAGCCGGACGACGTCGTCGCGGTCGTGAAGACGATCCTCGCGGAGCTGTCCGACGCGGAGGACACCGCCCCGATCGGCGTCTGCTTCCCCGCCGTCGTCCGGGGCGGTCGGACGATGTCCGCGGCGAACGTCTCGAAGAAGTGGATCGGCCTCGCGGCGGAGAAGCTCTTCGAGCAGGCGCTCGGCCACGACATCACGTTCGTGAACGACGCGGACGCGGCCGGCTACGCGGAGAGCGAGTACGGCGCCGCGAAGGGCCACGACGGCCTCGTCATCATGACGACCCTGGGCACGGGCATCGGCAGCGCGATCATCTACCGCAACCTGCTGGTCCCGAACGCGGAGCTCGGCCACATCGACATCGGCGAGCACGCCGACTTCGAGAAGTACGCGTCGAACGCGGTGCGGGAGAAGAAGGAGCTCAGCTGGAAGCAGTGGGCGGAGCGGCTCCAGACGTACTACGCGACACTCGAGAAGCTCTTCTCCCCCGATCTCTTCATCGTCGGCGGCGGCGTCAGCAAGCACGCGGAGGAGTTCCTCCCGCTCTTGGAGCTCGACACCCCGATCGTCGCCGCGGCGCTGCGGAACAACGCCGGGATCCTCGGGGCCGCGTCGCTGGCGGCGCACGGCTCCGGCGACCGACCCTCGACGGGTGCGGAGCACCTCGTCCGCGCCACGAACCCGGTCGCCCCGTAGACTCGCCCGCAGGAACGGGCCGGTGGACGGTCGCGTCGTCGCCCGCGAGGGCGGCGCCGAGGAACGTCCGGGCTCCGCAGAGCAGGGCGGTGGGTAACGCCCACCCGGGGTGACCCGAGAGCAAGTGCAACAGAGAGCAGACCGCCTCCGAGGGCCTTCGGGTCCTCGGCGGTAAGGGTGAAACGGTGGTGTAAGAGACCACCAGGGGCCCGTGTGAGCGGGCTCGCTGGGTAAACCTCGCCCGGAGCAAGGTCGAACAGGGACCGATTCGGCTGCTCGTCGATGGTCCCGGGTGGACCGCTGGAGGGCCGCGGCAACGCGTCCCCGAGATAGATGGCCGTCACCGGTGCCTCGGCACCGGGACAGAACCCGGCGTACAGCCGGCCCGTTCCGCACTGCCCCACGGCCGCGCCGCCGCCCCCACCCGCTGGTCGAGGTGCGAGCGAAGCGAGCCTCGAGACCACCCCGCGCGGCATGGGTCCGACACGGGCGCAGAGCGCCCGGCTGAATCACCGGGTCCCCGTTCCGGTCAGCCGAGGACCGCGATGACCAGGTTCACCGTCGTCGCCACGACGACGGCGCCGAGCAGGTACGAGAGCAGCGACTGCTCGAGCACGATGCGCCGGATCGTCGACGACGAGATCGTGGTGTCCGACACCTGGTACGTCATGCCGAGGGTGAAGCCGACGTACGCGAAGTCCAGGTACGCGGGCTCCTCCTTCTGGTTGAAGTCGATGCCGCCCGTCGGGGCCGAGTAGTAGTCGGCCGCGTACCGCAGCGTGTACAGCGTGTGCACGACGACCCAGGACGCCGCGACGCTCAGGACGCCGAGCGCCGCCGCCAGCAGGTCGTCCTTCTTCGTGCTCGCGAGGAAGAGGACGGCCACCCCGCCGAGGCTCGCCAGGCTCGCGATCGTCAGCACGATGCGCGCGACCGGCGCCGCGGGGTCCTCGCGGAGCGCGTGCCGCCGGGTCGAGGCCGCGTCCATGGGGCGGATCACCGCCCAGGTCCAGACGAGGAACACCAGGGCTGCCGCGATCCAGCCGACGACCGGGCCGAACTCGGCGCCGAGCGTCACGGCGGCCGCGACCCAGCCGACCGCGCCCGCGAGGACGGCGACGCCCAGGCGCCGGGCGGCGGTGTGGCCCATCACGTCCGCGCTCACGGTCGCCCGTTCAGGCCCGCACGAGGATGCAGTTGCTCTCCGGGTCCAGCACGATCGCTTCCGGCGCAGCCGCGCGGACCTCGGCCAGATCGGCGCCGGTGAGCGCCATGTTGCTGCCCTCGGACACGGCGCCGACGAGGCGGGCCGCGCCGACGCCGTACCGCGTGCGCTGCCGGTCGTACAGCGCGACGAGGTCGGCCGGCAGCTCCTCCACCAGTGCGGTCCGGCGCGCGGCGGCGTCCGTCTGCTGCGCGTCGAGCCCGGCGAGCGCGTCGTCGCGGTCCGTCCGCATCGCGGCGAGGCGCTGCTCGACCTCGTCCAGCGCTGCGGCGACCTCGCCGGCCGCGGCCTCGACCGCCTCGACCTGCTCCATGAGCTCGAGCTCGTCGTCCTCGAGCGCCTCGCGACGGCGGCGGAGGGACGCGATCTCCTGCTCCAGGCCGTGCGCGTCCTTCGGCGAGCTCGTCGTCGCGAGCCGCTCCCGGTCGCGCTCCAGTCGCTGCTCGACGGTGCGGACGTCGGTCTCGACCCGCCCGATGCGGGTCCGGAGGTCCTCGAGCTCGCCACGGCGGTCGGCGGCGGTGCGGCGCAGCGCGCTGCGCTCGGCCTCGGCCGCGGTCACGTCGGCCGCCTGCTCGAGGCGGCGCCGGTGCTGGGCGACGCGGGTGAGCTCGTCGTCGATGCGCTGCAGGTCGAGCAGGCGCGCCTGGACGGCGGGGGGCGCGAAGATGCCCGGTACGGTCATCCCTCCACCGTATCGGCGGGGCGGGCGGCCGATCGGCCGATCGTGGTCGCGGAGCCGCCGAGCAGGCCGGCGAGCGCGCCGACGACGAGCGCGGCGAGCAGGCCGAGCGCCGGGCCGCCGTGCAACCCCGAGGAGGACGGCAGCGCCGCGAGCAGCGGGCTCCGGACCCCGGGCAGGACGCCGTCGGAGAGCGCCCAGCCGAGGACGGTCGCGACGACGAGTCCGGCGGTCGTCACGGCGGGCCGCAGCGCGCCGCGGGTCGCGGTGAGCGCACCGGCCCAGGCGGCGACCGGGGCGCCGCACAGCGCGGCGACGGCGAGCACGTCCGCGGTCGGGTCGACCCCGCCCGCGAGGAGACCGAGCGCGACCGCGAGGGCGAGGAGGCCGCTCGCGACGGCACCGAGGCGGACGGGCCGGCCGGCACCGAGCAGCCGCGCGGCGGCCGCCCCCGAGGAGCGCACGAGCAGGGCGGGCAGCGTGATGCCCGCCACGAGCAGGATCACGAGCATCGGCGCGGCGAGCAGGCTCGCGGAGGCGTCGGAGAGCGCGCCGGCGAACTCGTCGAGCGCGTCCCCGCCCCCGCTCAGTCGCGACGCGATCACGGTGCCCCCGGCGAGGATCGCAGCGCCGCACACCACCGCGACGATCGAGGCGACCGCCGTCGCCACCGGGTGCGCGAGGTCGGTCCGCCAGCGAGCGACGTCGGCGCCGCAGAGGACGAGGAGCAGGCCGATCCCGGCGAAGCCCGCCGCGGCGCCGGCGACGGCGCCGGAGGCCGTGGTCGCGATCGGCGGACCGCCGTTCGGTGCGAGGACGAGCGCGATCAGGAGCGTGCCGACCGCACCGCCGACGGCGGCGAGGAGGGCGAGCGCCGCCGTGGCGCGGACCGGCAGCGCGGCGCAGAGGATCGCCAGCAGGCCGACGCCGGTGCAGCCCAGCAGGGCCGCGTTCGAGGCGCCGAGGCCGAGCGCGCCGGTCCGGTCCGCCCAGGCCCCGGCGGCGGAGCCCGCCGCGAACAGCACGGTCGCGGCGGCGCCGAGGCGGGCGAGGAGCAGCGCGATCGCGACCCCGCGGCCCGCTGCGCCGCCGAGCACCGCGGTCTCGTGCATCGCGCCGTCGTCAGTCGCGCGCGCCGACCACCCGGCGGTGCGGATCAGGGCCGGGACGGCGAGCAGTGCGCCGGCGACGACCGCGACGGCGGCGGCGGGACCGGCGCCGGCCGCGGCGAGTCCGAAGGCGAGGACGAGCACGACCGGCGACGTGAACGCGCCGATCCATCGGCCGACGATGGCGCCCGCACCCGACCCGGTGGGCGACGGCGGCACGGTCGGCAGCTGGAGCAGGGCCGTGCGGACGCGCTCGATGAGGACCGGCGCCGTGCGGGGCCTCGGCTCGACCTGCGGGAGGTCCACCGCGCCCGTCGTCGCGGCGCTCACGACCGGGTAGTCGACGGCGACCTCGTCGATGCCCTCGGCGTCGTCGTCCGTCCCGAGGACGGAGTCGGCGCGCTCGGCCTGCAGCTGCTGGAACGGCTGCGGGGCGGACGGGAGGACCTCACCGGTCGGCGCGTCCGGCTCGACGATCGGCGCGGGAGCGGACGCGACCGGGGCAGACGCGGGGGCGGCGGGCGGCTGCGGCAGCGCGTCCTCCGGCACCGCGGCCCGGCGGCGGCCGGAGCGCCGCGGGCGCGCCTCCGGCTGCTCCGGGAGCTCGACCGGCGCGGCGTCGGCGGGCAGCGCGTGCGCGCCGCGGCTCGCGGCCTCGGGGATCGGCGGGGCGCTCGGCACCGGACCGGTCGGCTGGATCCGGACCGCGACCGTCGCCACGTCCGGGTCGCCGCCGGTCGGCACGATCTGCTCGTCGTCGACCTCCCACGGCGGGCGGGGGCGGCCGATGGCGCGGAGCGACTGCTCCCAGTCCTCGTAGAACCCGTCGGAGGCGCCGGCGGGAGCCGCCCAGGGCGCCGTCTCGAGCTCCCCGGCGGGTGGCGTCGTCGAAGCGGGCCGGGCCGCGGCGGGCTCGGACCAGACCGGCAGCGCGATCGCCGGAGCCGGAGCCGGAGGCGCGGGCAGTGGAGCCGGAGCCGCGGGCGGTGGCACGGCGGCCTGCGGCGCGGTCTCCGCGACCGGCTCCGCCGCCCAGGGGCCGGCGTCGACGTCCGGTGCCGCGTGCCGGGCGGTGCGCTGCGTCGGGGTGTCGATCACCGGGATGGCCCCGGTGATCATCTCGTCGAGCAGGCTCGCCGTCGGCTCCGGCAGGGACACCGGCCCGGTCGCGGGGAGCACGCGGTCCAGCGGCTCGACCGGCGGCAGCGGGACGGCGCTGGGCGGCGGCCGGAAGCCGGTGCGGCGCTTGACGGGGAGGTCGTCGGCGGTGGGGAGGGCGGTCGGCTGCATGATCGGACCGGTCGCGCTGCGCCGACCGGTCGGGCGGTCTGCGCGCCGGAACGGTCCGGCCGTCGCGGCGGTGTCCACCGTCGCCTGCGCTCGGACCGGCGCCGTCTGCACCTCGCGGATGGTGCGCTCGACCTCTGCGGCGCGACGCGCGAAGGCACCCTCGTCGACGGTCGCGGCCGGCTCGATCCGCGGCACGGCGAGCGGCTGGATCGGGTCCTCCGTCGGCGCCGGAGCCGACACCCGCGGCAGCACGGGCACCGTGCCGGTGGAGTACCGCTCGAGCTCCGCGGCCAGCACCTCGGCGAGCTCGTCGTCGTCGTGGACGGAGGCCTCGGGCGCCGCGGAGCCGGTGTTCGACCGGTCGTCCGCCATGGACGTGGATGCTACCGGCGGGCGGGGAGCCGCCACCGCCCGGCCGCGGCGTGTGCAGGACCCCGCGCCCGGCGCAGCCCGGAGCACGACAGCAGGAACCCGCGAGCCCATCAGCAGGAACGAGCCAGTCCGACAGCAGGAACGAGCCGCTTCAGCAGGATGCGGACGACGGCGAGTTCCTGCTGCAGCGCCTGCTTCCCGCTGAAGCGCTCGAACACGAAGAGCGGCGATGTCTCGACGCACACGAGATCGGAGAGCGCCGTCAGCCGAGCGAGCGTTCAGCGAGCCGGTACGGCACAGCCGCGCCGGAGGCGCGGCCATCAACACCGTGGGCCCTGCCGGGATCGACTCCCCACCGGCTCCCCGCACGCCGCTGGCGCGTCGCGCGGGGCCCCTCGCCGGCGGGGCCCCAGACGAGATCGCGTCCCTCGCGCCGGCAGGGCCCACGGCGACCCGCGTGCCTTCGGCCCGGTGGGCCGCCGTGGGCCCTGCCGGGATCGAACCGACGACATCCACGGTGTAAACGTGGCGCTCTACCAGCTGAGCTAAGGGCCCGGGCGCGGTCAGCGTAGCGCCGCGAGTCCACCGCGAGTCGGGTCCTGCGGACGGACGCCGGTCGGTCGCCGGTCGGCCGCCGACTAGCATCGGAAGCCGCTCGTCCTCGACCAGGAAGTGAGAGCGCAAGGTGGCGGTCAACGATCAGAATCCCTACCTCGCAGGCACCCTCGACCGTGACCCGGCCGAGACCGCCGAGTGGGTGGAGTCCCTCGACACCCTCGTGAGCCGGCTCGGCCACGAGCGGGCGCGCGAGATCATGCTCAGCCTGCTGAGCCGCTCGCAGGAGCTGCATCTCGGCATCCCGATGGTGCCCACGACGGACTACGTCAACACCATCGCACCCGAGGACGAGCCCGCGTTCCCCGGGGACGAGGACGTCGAGCGGCGGTACCGGGCGTGGATCCGCTGGAACGCGGCCATCACGGTGCACCGCGCGCAGCGCCCCGGCATCGCGGTCGGCGGCCACATCTCCACGTACGCCTCCTCGGCGGCGCTGTACGAGGTCGGCTACAACCACTTCTTCCGCGGTCCCGACTTCCCGGGCGGCGGCGACCAGGTCTTCTTCCAGGGGCATGCCTCCCCCGGCATGTACGCCCGCGCGTTCCTGGAGGGGCGGCTCTCGGAGCAGGACCTCGACGGGTTCCGCCAGGAGAAGTCCCGCGCTCCGCACGCGCTCCCCTCGTATCCGCACCCGCGGCTCATGCCGGAGTTCTGGCAGTTCCCGACGGTGTCGATGGGCATCGGCCCGATCAACGCGATCTACCAGGCGCAGGTCGCGAAGTACCTCACCAACCGTGGTCTCAAGGACGCGTCCGAGAGCCATGTGTGGGCGTTCCTCGGCGACGGCGAGATGGACGAGGTCGAGAGCCGCGGCCAGCTGCAGATCGCGGCGAACGAGGGCCTCGACAACCTGACGTTCGTCATCAACTGCAATCTGCAGCGCCTCGACGGACCGGTCCGCGGCAACGGGAAGATCATCCAGGAGCTGGAGAGCTTCTTCCGCGGCGCCGGCTGGAACGTCATCAAGGTCGTCTGGGGCCGCGAGTGGGACGACCTGCTCGCCCGCGACACGGACGGCGCCCTGCTGCGCCTCATGAACACGACGCCGGACGGCGACTTCCAGACGTACAAGGCGGAGAGCGGCGCGTACGTCCGCGAGAACTTCTTCGGCCGCGACCCGCGCGCCGCGAAGCTCGTCGAGGGCTACACCGACGACCAGATCTGGAACCTCAAGCGGGGCGGCCACGACTACCGCAAGGTGTTCGCGGCCTACCAGGCGGCGATGGAGCACAAGGGCCAGCCGACGGTCATCCTGGCGAAGACGATCAAGGGCTACGGCCTCGGACCGAACTTCGCGGGCCGCAACGCGACCCACCAGATGAAGAAGCTGACGCTCGACAACCTGAAGCAGTTCCGCGACGAGCTCCGCATCCCGATCTCCGACGCGCAGCTCGAGGAGAACCCGTACCTGCCGCCGTACTACCACCCGGGGCAGGACGACGAGGCGATCCAGTACCTGCAGGAGCGTCGCCGCGCGCTCGGCGGATACGTGCCGCAGCGCCGCACCGAGCACAAGCCGCTCGCGCTGCCGGATGCGAAGGCGTACCAGGTCGTGAAGAAGGGCTCGGGGACGCAGCAGGTCGCCACGACCATGGCGTTCGTCCGCCTGCTGAAGGACCTGGTCCGCGCGAAGGACTTCGGCGCCCGCGTGGTGCCGATCATCCCGGACGAGGCCCGCACGTTCGGCATCGATGCGTTCTTCCCGACCGCGAAGATCTACAACCCCCGCGGCCAGCACTACACGTCGGTCGACCGCGAGCTGCTCCTCGCCTACAAGGAGAGCCCGCAGGGCCAGATCGTCCACGTCGGCATCAACGAGGCGGGCGCGCTCGCCGCGTTCACGGCCATCGGCACGTCGTACGCCACGCACGGCGAGCCGCTCATCCCGGTCTACGTCTTCTACTCGATGTTCGGGTTCCAGCGGACCGGCGACGCGATCTGGGCGGCGGGCGACCAGATGACCCGCGGCTTCATGATCGGCGCGACCGCGGGTCGCACCACGCTGACCGGCGAGGGCCTGCAGCACGCGGACGGCCACTCGCTGACGCTGGCCGAGACGAACCCGGCGGTCGTCGCCTACGACCCCGCCTACGGGTACGAGATCGGGCACATCGTCGCCGACGGCCTCGACCGGATGTACGGCGGGCAGCACCCCGACCCGAACGTCATGTACTACCTGACCGTCTACAACGAGCCGATGCCGCAGCCGGCCGAGCCGGAGGGACTCGACGTCGAGGGCGTCAAGCGGGGCATCTACCTGCTGAAGCGCTCCGAGGCGCAGGGCCCGAAGGTGCAGCTGCTCGCATCCGGCGTCGGTGTGCCGTGGGCGCTCGAGGCGCAGGAGCTGCTCGAGAAGGACTGGGGCGTCTCCGCCGACGTGTGGAGCGTCACGTCATGGTCCGAGCTGCGTCGCGACGGCCTCGCCGCCGAGCACGACGCGTTCCTGAACCCGACGGAGGACCGCCGTACGCCGTTCGTGACGGAGAAGCTGCAGTCGACCGAGGGGCCCGTCGTCGCGGTCAGCGACTTCGCGCACTCGGTCCCGGACCAGATCCGGCAGTTCGTCCCCCGCACCTACGCGACGCTCGGCGCCGACGGCTTCGGCTTCTCGGACACCCGGGCGGCCGCCCGACGGTTCTTCCACATCGACGGCCCGTCGCTCGTCGTCCGCGCCCTCGAGGCGCTCGCCGACGAGGGCAAGGTCGACCCGTACGCGGCGGCGCAGGCGATCGACAAGTACAAGCTGCACGACGTGTCCGCCGGGACGTCCGGCACGGCCGGCGGCGAGAGCTGACGCGCCGGCGGTGGCCGCTCGGACCAAGGCGGAGACCCTCGCGTGGCTGCGTCAGATCGCCGGTGAGCTGGCCACCGCCACGCTGAAGCGGCTCGAGGACACCCTCCCGTGGTACCGGGACATGCCCCCGGGCCGCCGCAGCTCCGTGGGGCTCGTCGCGCAGGCCGGCATCCGATCGTTCATCAGCTGGTACGAGGACCCGGCGTCGACCCCGTGGATCGCCGCCGACGTGTTCGGGGCGGCGCCGCGGGAACTCCTCCGGTCGGTCAGCCTGCAGCAGACGCTGCAGCTGATCCGCGCCACGGTGGAGGTGGTGGAGGAGCGCATCGCGAGCTCCACCGACCAGGGCCTGCGCGAGCCGATCCTGCTCTACTCGCGCGAGATCGCGTTCGCGGCCGCCGACGTCTACGCGCGGGCGGCGGAGGCGCGCGGCCTGTGGGACGCGCGGCTCGAGGCGCTCGTCGTCGACTCGATCCTGTCGGGCGAGGCGGACGACGCGCTGCCGAGCCGTATCGCCGCGCTCGGGTGGCACGGGCACGGGGAGGTGTCCGTGCTCGTCGGGACGACGCCGCGACTGCTCGACGTCGATCAGCTGCGGCGCACCGCGCGACACCTCGCCTCCGACGTCCTCATCGGCGTGCAGGGCGCGCGGCTCGTCCTCGTGATCGGCCGGTCGGACGAGGCGGCGGCGCAGGTCCCGCGCGCCGAGGACCTGCCCCCGCGCCCGGAGGACCCGCCGCTCGAGGAGCTGCCGCCGGGCTCGCAGCCGTCCTTCCTCGACATCGCGACGAGCCTCGAGCCCGGGTTCGGCCCCGGGCCGGTGGTGCTCGGACCGACCGTGCCGGACCTCGTCGCCGCGTCCCGCAGCGCGCGGGCCGCCCTCGCCGGGTTCGCCGCCGCCCGCGCGGTGCGGTCCGCGCCGCGGCCGGTCGCCGCGGACGACCTCCTGCCCGAGCGCGCCCTCGCGGGCGACCCGCTCGCCCGGACCACGCTGGTCTCGCGCATCCACCAGCCGCTCCGGGAGCACCACAGCCCGGAGCTGCTCGCGACGCTGTGGGCGTATCTCGACAACGGCCGCTCGCTGGAGGGCACCGCCCGCGAGCTGTACGTCCATCCCAACACCGTCCGCTACCGCCTCAAGCGGATCACGGAGCTGCTCGGCTGGGACCCGACCTCGCCGCGCGACGCCTTCGTCCTCCACGCCGCGCTGATCGTGGGCGCCATCAGCGAGCCCGTCCAGGTCCGCAGGAGGAAGTAGGGCGTCCCACCGCTGTGCGACCCGCACAACGATCCGGACGATCCTTTGGACGCGTTCTCAGCACGGCGCGCGGCGTCTCCGACAGACTTGGATCTCGTGATCGTCGTCGTCGCGCCCGGTCAGGGCTCCCAGACCCCCGGGTTCCTCACCCCGTGGCTCGAGCTCGACGGGGTGCGCGAGCGCCTCGAGGCGCTCGGGGACGCGGCGGAGCTCGACCTCGTCTCGCTCGGCACCACCGCCGACGCGGACACCATCCGCCGCACCGAGATCGCCCAGCCGTTGATCGTCGCCGCCGGCATCGTCACCGCCGCCGCGCTGGAGCGCACGCCGAGCGCGGTCGCGGGCCACTCCGTGGGCGAGGTGACCGCCTCGGTCGTGAGCGGCGTGCTGTCGGACGTCGACGGCATGCGCCTCGTCGCCGTGCGCGGCCGTGCGATGGCGGAAGCGGCCGCGGCCGTGCTCACCGGGATGAGCGCCGTCGTCGGCGGCGACGAGACGGCCGTGGTCGAGCGGCTCACCGAGCTCGGCCTGATCCCCGCGAACCGCAACGGCGGCGGCCAGATCGTCGCGGCCGGCGAGCTCGCCGCCCTCGACACCCTGCGGGCCGAGCCGCCCGCCGGCACGCGGGTGATCCCGCTGCAGGTCGCCGGCGCCTTCCACACCGCCTTCATGGCGCCGGCCGTCGACGCGCTGCGCGGGTTCGCGGCCGGCCTCGCCCCCGCCGACCCGTCCGCACGGCTGTGGACGAACAAGGACGGGTCCGAGGTCGGGTCCGGCTCCGCCTACCTCGATCTGCTCGTCGGGCAGGTCGCCTCACCGGTACGGTGGGACCGCTGCATGGAGTCGTTCGCGGCCGCCGGGATCACGGGGCTCGTCGAGCTCGCTCCGGCCGGCACGCTGACCGGGCTCGCGAAGCGCGGGCTCAAGGGCGTGCCGACCGTCGCGGTGAAGACGCCTGCGGACCTGGCCGCGGCGCAGGACCTGCTCGATCGGACGGCATGAACACCATCCCCCCGCGCACCTCGTCGGCGGCCGCCCGATGACCGCGCTGCACCAGACCGTCGGCCGCGCCGGGTCGCGCATCCTCGCCTACGGTGCCGCCCGCGGCTCGGAGGTCGTCACGAACGACGACATCGTCGGCCCGATCAACTCCTCCGACGAGTGGATCCGCCAGCGCACCGGCGTGATCGCTCGTCGCCGCGCCACCGCGGACGTCCAGGCCGTCGACCTCGCGGAGGAGGCGGCGAAGCAGGCCATCGAGGCCGCCGGCATCCGCCCCGAGCAGATCGGCGCGGTGCTCGTGTCGACCATCTCGAACACGGTGCAGACGCCGTCGCTCGCTGCGCTCCTCACCGACCGCGTGGGCGCGACGCCCGCGCCGGCGTACGACATCTCCGCCGCGTGCGCCGGCTTCACCTACGGCATCGCGCAGGCCGACTCCTTCATCCGCACCGGGCTCGCCGAGTACGTGCTCGTCGTCGGCGCCGAGAAGCTCTCGGACTACGCGAAGCCGACGGACCGGACGATCTCGTTCCTCCTCGGCGACGGCGCGGGCGCCGCGGTGCTCGGCCCCGCCGACGAGCCCGGCGTCTCCCCCACCGTGTGGGGCTCCGACGGCGGCAAGTGGGACGTCGTGGGGATGGACAGCACCCTGGGCGCCTACCGCGACGGCAACGGCGAGGTCGACTGGCCGACGCTGCGGCAGGAGGGCCCGACCGTCTTCCGCTGGGCCGTCTGGGAGATGGCGAAGGTGGCCCAGCAGGCGCTCGACGCCGCCGGCATCACCGCCGACGACCTCGCCGCGTTCATCCCGCACCAGGCGAACATGCGGATCATCGACGAGCTCGCCAAGCAGCTGAAGCTGCCGGCGCACGTCGCGATCGCGCGCGACATCGCGCTGACGGGCAACACCTCCGCCGCGTCGATCCCGCTCGCCGCGCACGCCCTGCTCGCCGAGCACCCCGAGCTGTCCGGCGGTCTGGCCCTCCAGATCGGCTTCGGCGCGGGGCTCGTGTTCGGCGCCCAGGTCGTCCGCCTGCCCTGAGTGCGCGGCACGCGCCCCAATACACTGATCACCGACCGGTTCCGCGCGCTGCGGAGCCCGTGAGACCAAGGAGAACGACCCCCACATGGCTCAGTCCACCGAAGAAGTCCTCGCCGGCCTCGCCGAGCTCATCAGCGACGAGACGGGCATCGCGACCGACACCGTCGAGATGGAGAAGTCGTTCACGGACGACCTCGACATCGACTCGATCTCGATGATGACCATCGTGGTCAACGCCGAGGAGAAGTTCGACGTGAAGATCCCGGACGAAGAGGTCAAGAACCTCAAGACGGTCGGCGACGCCGTCAACTTCATCACGGCCGCCCAGGCCTGATCGAGCCGGGTCCGCGAGGACCCGGCCCTCCCATCCGCATCGAGGAAGGCGAACGCCGCTCCATGGCAGCTCCAGACATCGTCGTCACCGGCATCGGGACGTTCTCGCCGCTCGGCGTGAACGTCCAGGACACCTGGACGGCTCTGCTCGCCGGCGAGTCGGGGGCGCGCACGCTCCCCTACCCGTGGGCGGAGGAGCTGGAGCTGCCGGTGCGGTTCGCGGGCATCACCAAGGTCGATCCGACCGAGGTGCTCGATCGGATCGAGGCGAAGCGGCTCGACCGCGGGGCGCAGCTGGCACTCATCGCGGCTCGCGAGGCCTGGGCCGATGCCGGATCGCCCGAGGTCGAGCCGACGCGGCTCGGCGTCGACTGGGCGACCGGCATCGGCGGCGTCTGGACGCTGCTCTCGGCGTGGGACACGTTGAAGGAGAAGGGACCGCGGCGCGTGCCGCCGATGACGGTCCCGATGCTCATGCCGAACGCGGCCGCCGCCGCGATCGAGATGGAGTTCACCGCACGGGCCGGTGCCCGCACGGTGGTCTCCGCCTGCGCCTCCAGCAACGAGTCGATCGGCAACGCGATCGAGCACCTCCGCCGCGGCTACGCCGACGTGATCATCGCGGGCGGTACGGAGGCGTGCGTGCACGCGCTCCCGCTCGCGGCGTTCGCGCAGATGCAGGCGCTCTCGAAGCGCAACGACGCCCCGGAGCTCGCCTCCCGACCGTACGACTCCGGACGCGACGGGTTCGTGCTCGGCGAGGGCGCCGCGGCGCTCGTCCTCGAGCGCGAGGACCACGCGAAGGCCCGTGGCGCGCGGATCTACGCCCGCGTCCTCGGCGGCGCGGTGACGAGCGACGCGTTCCACATCAGCGCGCCGGACCCCGACCCGAACGGCTCGGTGCCGCGCGCGATGCGCCTGGCGCTCGAGGACGCGTCGGTGACGACCACGGACGTGGCGCACATCAACGCCCACGCGACGAGCACGCCGGTGGGCGACATCGCCGAGTACAAGTCGATCCGGAACGTGTTCGGCGACCACCTCGACGAGGTCGTCGTCAGCGCCACGAAGGCCGCCACCGGTCACCTCCTCGGCGGGGCCGGCGCGATCGAGGCGGTCTTCACCGTCAAGGCGCTCCAGGAGCGCACGGCGCCGCCGACCATCAACCTCACGGCGCAGGACCCCGAGATCGTGCTCGACGTCGCCACGTCGCCGCGGAAGCTGCCGGACGGCGACCTCGTCGCGGTCAGCAACTCCTTCGGGTTCGGCGGCCACAACGCGGTGACGGTCTTCGCGACCGCCTGACGCGTCGATTCGAGGAGGCGCCGCCTTGGAGTTCCGCTCGATCCACGAGCACGGGTTCGCCCGGGTGGCCGCCTGCACCGGCCTCACGACCGTCGGAGACCCGGCGGCGAACGCCGAGGACATCCTCGAGATGGCGGAGCGCTGCAGCGACGACTCGGTCGACGTCGCCGTCTTCACCGAGCTGGCGCTCTCCGGCTACTCCGTCGAGGACCTCGTGCTCCAGGACGCGCTGCTCGACGCGGTCGAGGCCGGTCTGGACCGCATCGTGACCGCCAGCACCGACCTGCGGCCCGTCCTCGTCGTCGGCGCCCCGCTCCGGCGCGACGGCCGCGTGTTCAACTGCGCGGTCGTGGTGCACCGCGGCGGCGTCCTCGGGGTCGTGCCGAAGTCGTACCTGCCCACCTACCGCGAGTTCTACGAACGCCGGCAGCTGACGCCCGGCGACGACCGCCGCGGGCAGCGGATCCTGGTCGGCGGCGTCGACGTCCCGTTCGGGCCCGACCTGCTCTTCGAGGCGGTCGACCTCCCGGGCCTCGTGCTGCACGTCGAGGTCTGCGAGGACATGTGGGTGCCGATCCCGCCGAGCGCGGAGGCCGCCCTCGCCGGCGCCACCGTCCTCGCCAACCTGTCCGGCAGCCCGATCACCGTCGGGCGGGCGGAGGACCGCCGTCTGCTCGCGCAGTCGGCGTCGTCGCGCTGCCTCGCCGCCCACGTCTACGCGGCGGCGGGCCGCGGCGAGTCCACGACGGACCTGTCGTGGGACGGCCAGACGATGATCCACGAGAACGGCATGCTGCTCGCCGAGACGGACCGCTTCCCCGACGCGGACCGGATCGCGGTGGCGGACGTCGACCTCGACCTGCTCCGGCAGGAGCGGATGCGGATGGGCACGTTCGACGACAACCGGCGGACGCACGCCGACCGCGTCGACGCCTTCCGCCGCATCCGGTTCGAGCTGCAGCCCGACATGTCCGACATCGGGTTCGAGCGTCGCGTGGAGCGGTTCCCGTTCGTGCCCGCGGACGCCGCCCGCCTCGCGCAGGACTGCTACGAGGCCTACAACATCCAGGTCGCCGGCCTCGTGCAGCGCCTGGAGGCGATCGGGAGGCCGAAGGTCGTCATCGGCGTCTCCGGCGGCCTCGACTCGACGCAGGCCCTGCTCGTCGCCGCGCAGGCGATGGACCGGACCGGCCGCCCGCGCACCGACGTCCTCGCGTTCTCGCTGCCCGGCTTCGCGACCGGGGACGAGACGAGCGGGAACGCCCGCTCCCTGATGCGCTCCCTCGGCGTCACCGCCGGCGAGATCGACATCCGGCCGACCGCCACGACCATGCTCCGCGAGATGGGCCATCCGTTCGGCAGCGGCGAGCCCGTCTACGACGTCACGTTCGAGAACGTGCAGGCGGGCCTCCGCACCGACTACCTCTTCCGGATCGCGAACCAGCGCGGCGGCATCGTGCTCGGCACCGGCGACCTGTCGGAGCTCGCGCTCGGCTGGTCGACATACGGCGTCGGCGACCAGATGAGCCACTACAACGTCAACGGCGGCATCCCGAAGACGTTCATCCAGCACCTCATCCGCTGGGCGATCTCGACCGACCAGTTCGACGCGGAGGTCGAGGCGACGCTCGGTCGCATCCTCGACACCGAGATCAGCCCGGAGCTCGTGCCCGGCGAGCAGCTGCAGTCCACCGAGTCGAAGGTCGGACCGTACGCACTGCAGGACTTCGCGCTCTTCCACGTGCTCCGGTACGGGTTCCGACCGTCCCGCATCGCCTTCCTCGCGTGGCACGCATGGCGCGACGCGGAGGAGGGCACCTGGCCGCCGAACTTCCCGGCCGCCAAGCGGGTGGACTACGACCTGCCGGAGATCCGCCGGTGGCTCGAGGTGTTCTGCCGCCGGTTCTTCGCGTTCGCGCAGTTCAAGCGGTCCGCGATGCCGAACGGGCCGAAGGTGCTGGCCGGCGGCTCGCTGTCCCCGCGCGGCGACTGGCGGGCCCCGTCCGACGGGACGGCGACCGCGTGGCTCGCGGACCTCGAGCGCTGGGACGCCGAGGGCGCCTTCGACTGAGCGGTTCCCCGCCTGCTCGGGGTGGTTTCGACGCGGGCGCGGAGCGCCCGGGTCAACGACCGTCGCGGGCCCCGCCGGTCGAGCCCGACCCCGCGCAAAGGGAAGAGCCCCCGTTCCGGTACCCATCCGGACGGGGGCTCTTCTGCCGCACGATGCTGAGGTTCGAGGGCCGCTACCCATACAGCCCGAACACTAAGAAGTCGCACCAGCGGACGTGAAGAAGGTACTGAACTCCGCCCCCTTCGCAGGCCCTGACACGCCGATGAATTACATCTTCGTGATTCGGATCTTCCGCGGGGCGCGGTCAGACCGCGGAGCGGTGCAGCCAGGTCACCGAAGAGGTGCCGATGGCGTGCCGGAACGGCTCGAGCTCGTCGTCCCAGGCCTGCCCGAGGGCGAGGCGGAGCTCCCGGTGGAGCTCGATCGCGCTGGTGCCCGCGGCGTCCATCGCGGCGCGGATCCGGTCCTCGGGCACGACGATGTTGCCGGCCGCGTCGGTCTGCGCGTGGAAGATCCCGAGGTCGGGCGTGTGCAGCCACCGGCTGCCGTCGACGCCGTCACGGGGGTCCTCCGTGACCTCGAAGCGCAGGTGCTCCCATCCGCGCAGCTTCGACGCGATGGCAGCGCCAGTGCCCGGGCCACCCTCCCAGGTGAAATCGGTGCGCTGCGCACCGCGCAGCACGGGCTGATCCGTCCACGTGAAGCTGACGGGTCGACCGATCGCATGACCGGCCGCCCACTCGACGTGGGGGCAGAGTGCTCGCGGTGACGAGTGCACGTACAGCACGCCACGGGCGACTGAGGTGACCATGGATTCGTCCTCCGTTCGAACAGATGCGTCTTCCCCAACGATCTGTGGTGAACGGTCGGAACCGAGTGTCACCTCTATGAAATTAGCGCGGGCCTATTCGGCACCCGGGAAGTATGCCGGACGACACGCCGGGAAGACAACCGAATCGGTACCCGCCCGGCGCGCCGCGGGGCGTCCCCAGTCCTGGGGGCCGCCCCGGAGGTCACGGAATCAGGGCGATCTTGCCCCCCGGGTGGCCGTCCGCGAGGAACGTCAGCGCTTCCGCTGCGCGGGCGAGCGGGTAGGTCCGCGCGATCGGGACGACCAGGTCACCGGAGCCCGCGAGGGCGATGAGCGAGGCGCGGACCGAGTCGCGGAAGGCCGCGCTCTCCGGCATCCGGCCGCCGACCGCGAGGAACCCATCCCGCTGAGCCCGCCCCATCGCGGCGATCGTCACGACCCGCTCCTTCGGCGCGACCGCGAGCGAGACGTCGACCGCCTCGTCGGTGCCGACGCAGTCGAGCGCGGCGTCGACGCCGTCGGGCGCCAGCGCGCGGACGCGGTCGAGGAGCCCGTCGCCGTAGCGGACCGGTTCGCCGCCGAACTCGGTGACGACGTCGGCGCGGGCGCCGCTCGTGGTGCCGATCGCGCGGATGCCGCGCAGGCGCGCGAGCTGGAGGACCATCACCCCCACCGCGCCGGAGGCGCCGTGCACGAGCACCGTCTCGCCGGCCCGCACGCCGGTGACCCGCAGCATGTCCTCCGCCGTCGTCCCGGCGAGCAGCAGGTTCGCCGCCGCCGGGAAGTCGAGGGCGGCGGGCTTGGCGAAGACGTCCGTCGCGGGCACGGTGATGCGGGAGGCGTATCCGCCGCCCACGCGGAACGCCAGCACCTCGTCGCCGACCGCGCCGCCGCCCGAGGCAAGCTCGGTGTCGGCACCGAGGTCGAGGACGACCCCGGCCACCTCGTAGCCGGGGTGGATCGGCAGCGCTTCCGGGTCCTTCGAGTAGGCGCCGGCGAAGCCCTTGTAGTCCGCGGGGTTCACCCCGGCCGCGCGCACCTCGACGGTCACCTGGCCCGGGCCCGCCTGCGGGATCTCCTGCTCGACCTCCTCGAGGACCTCGGGCCCGCCGTACCGGGGGGCGACGATCTGCTTCGCCGTGCGCTGCGTCATGGGGCGAGCACACACCGTCCTGCTGAGGGCGCCGTTCAGCCGGCCTCGTCGTACCGGTCGACCACGGCGACGTCGAGGGGGAAGTCGATCGGGAAGTCGCCGAAGAGCAGGCGCCCCGCGCTCTCCGCCGACGCCGTGACGGCCTCCGCCACCCGGTCGGCCATCGCGGCGGGCGTGTGCACGATCACCTCGTCGTGCAGGAAGTAGACGAGGTGCGGTCGCTCCTCGACGCGCCCCTCCCCCAGCTCCCACAGCCGACCCCGGAGGTCGGCGAGCCAGCACAGCGCCCACTCGGCGGCGGTGCCCTGCACGACGAAGTTTCGGGTGAAGCGGCCGCGGTCGCGCGCGACGGACCGGGCACGCTGCAGCACCCGCTCGTCGGCGTCGAACACCGCCGCGTCGCGGTCGAGCGCGCGCTGCCGGTCGGAGACGGGCGGGGTCGACCGGCCGAGCAGCGTCGAGACCGTGCCGCCCCGCTCCCCCTCCCGCGCCGCCTGCTCGACGAGCGCGAGGGCGCGCGGGAAGCGCTGGGCGAGCCGCGGGACGAGCCGGCCGCCCTCGCCGCCGGTCGCGCCGTAGAGCGCCCCGAGCATCCCGACCTTCGCGCTCTGCCGGGTCGCGACGGCACCGCTCGCGACGATGCCGGCATAGAGGTCCCGACCGCGACCCGCATCGGCCATCGCCCGGTCGTGCGCGAGGCCGGCGAGCACTCGCGGCTCGAGCTGAGCCGCGTCCGCGACGACGAGGCGCCAGCCGTCGTCGGCCGACACCGCCGACCGGATCTGCTTCGGCAGCTGGAGCGCTCCGCCGCCGCGAGCGGCCCACCGCCCGGTCACGACGCCGCCGACGAGGTACTCGGGGTGGAAGCGGTCGTCGCGCACCCACGTGTCGAGCCACGCCCACCCGTTGGCAGCGTGGAGGCGCGCGAGCTTCTTGTACTCGAGCAGCGGGCCGACGGCGGGGTGGTCGATCGTGCGCAGCTCCGCGGCGCGGGTGCTGGCCACCTCGATCCCGGCCGACCGCAGCGCGCGGGCCAGCTCGATCGGCGAGTCCGGGTTCAGCGCGGGGGCACCGAGCGCGATCCGCACCGCATCGGCGAGCCGCTCGAGCGATGCGGGCCGGCGATCGGCGGGGACCCGCGGGCCGAGCAGCGATGCGAGGAGGCGCTCGTGCTCCGCCCGGCGCCACGGCAGCCCCGCGAAGCGCATCTCCGCCGCGGCGAGCGCGCCGGCGGACTCCGCCGTGAGGAGCAGGCGCAGCGCGCCCGGGCGCTCGGAGGCGGCGATCTCGGCGGCCTGCCGGGCGTGCTCGGCGACCGGGTCGAGGTCGGACCCGAGGTCGAGGGGCAGCGCCCCGTCGTCGACGGGCGCGAGCTCGTCCCAGCCGTCGGCGGGCAGCGCCGCGATCGTGCCCCGCGTGCCGGCTGCGCGGCGCAGCAGTGCCCGACCGAGCCGCAGGTCCCACGCCCGGGCGACCCGGACGCCCGCTTCCAGCAGCGCCGGGTAGACGTCGGCGGTGTCCCACGCCCAGCGCGGCCCCTGCGCCTCGAGCCGCGCGACGGCGGCGGCCAGCGCACCCGCGGCGACCTCCTCCACCCCGTCGCCGTGCGCGAGGGCGTGGCCGTCCGCGGTCCGGCGCACGACGACCACGTGATCGCGCTCGCCGGTCCGCTCGTCCATGCGGGAACCGTAGAACACACCTCCGACGGTCCGTCGGTCGGCGGACGCGGGCGCGTCCGCCGACCGAGCCGCGTCACTCGTGCAGGAGCGACCCGTCCGTGCCGAGCACCTGCTTCTCGCCCGCCTCGATGCGGAACGGGAAGCGGTTCTGCTTGGGCGGCATCGGGCAGTTGAAGTTGTACGAGAAGGCGCAGGGCGGCAGCACCGCGTAGTTGAAGTCGAGCGTGATCGTGCCGTCCGGGTTCGGCGCGATGAAGAGGAAGCGGCCGACGCCGTAGGTGTCGCCGTCGCTCGTCTCGTCGGCGAACACGAGCTGCAGGCGACGGCCGTCCTTGAACGCCGCGATCCGGTACTCCTCGCCGCGGAGGGTGACCGCGATGTCGCCCGGGACGGGCAGCTCGCGGGTCGCGCCGTCGTCCTTCACGTGCGAGAACCCGACCGTCGTGCCCGCCGGGTTCGGCGTGAAGGTGCCAGTGACGACCCACTCCTCGTTGTACGGGAAGGTGCTGATCGAACCGAACTCCTCGATCGCCTCCGACTTCGCGTCCCAGACGCGGAGCGCGTACTGGCCGTCCTCGCCGCGGATGACGGTGCCGGTGGTGTGGTCGTCGAAGACGATCTTCGACGGCTGCGGGTCGTCCTTGCCGCGGACCACGACCGTGCCGTCGACCGGCTCGCCGTCGACGACGATCCCGTCCTCCGGCGCGGCGGTCACGAGCAGGCCGGACTCGCCGTCCGCGCGCGGCGCCCAGGTGCCGGGCACGCCCCAGATCGTCTGCTCCTCCCCCACCCACTGCGTGTTCGTCAGGGCGAGGAAGCCCTGCGCGGTCTGCACCGCCTGCTCGCGGGCGGCGTGGAAGCGCTCGAGGCGCTCCTCAGCGGAGGGGGCGGGTGCGGTGGCGGTGTCGGTCACGGGTGTCCTTCCGGAGGCGGTCGTGGGGAAGGAACGTAGCGGGTGCCTCGGACCTTCCCGCCGCGCCGAGGAGCACGACAGCAGGAACCGTCGAGCACGACGGCAGGGACCAGGCGCATCAGCAGGAAGGAGGCGCTCCGGAGTTCCTGCTGACGCGCCTCCTTCCTGCGATCGTGCTCCGGGACGCCGTCAGCGGTCGAGCGGCAGGACCGGGACGTCCGGCGGCGTGAACCCGAGCACCTGGCCGTAGAAGGAGAGCGCCGCCTCGCGGGACGACACGAGCGCCTCCCGGCCGCGGAACCCGTGCCCCTCCCCCGGGTACTCGATCAGCGCGTGCGGGATCCCGCGCGCGGCGAGCGCGTCCCGGAACAGCCGCGACTGGGCGGGCGGCACGACCTTGTCGTCGAGTCCCTGCAGCAGCAGGACCGGCGCCCGCAGGCCGTCCACGTGCGTGATCGGCGACCGGTCCCGGTAGACCTCCTCGGCCTCGGGGTAGGGCCCGATCAGGCCGTCGGTGTAGCGGGACTCGAAGTCGTGCGTGTCCGCGGCCAGCACGGCGCCGTCCGCGATGCCGTACTTGGAGACGCCGGCGGCGAACGCGTCGGTCGTGGTCAGGGCCGCGAGCACGGTCCAGCCGCCGGCGGAGCCGCCCTCGATCGCGATGCGCGAGCCGTCCGCGATGCCGAGCTCCGCGAGCCCGCGCGCGACGGTCACCACGTCCTGGACGTCGACGACGCCCCACTGCCCGCGCAGGCGCTCCCGGTACGCGCGGCCGTAGCCGGTGGAGCCGCCGTAGTCGACGTCGACGACGCCGATGCCGCGGCTCGTGTAGTACGCGTACGCCGGGTTGGTGCGGATGCCGGCCTGCGCCGTCGGGCCGCCGTGGACGAAGGCGACGAAAGGCGGCAGCGTGCCCTCCGGCGCGGCGAACGCCGGGTTCCGCGGGCGGTACACGACCGCGTGCACGCCCCCGAACTCGAGCAGCTCCGCCTCCGGGAACACGTCGAGCGGCAGATCGTCGACCCCGCTCCGGACGAGGGTGAACGAGCCCGCGTCGACGTCGAGCGACCAGAGGGAGACCGGGTCGGCGGCGGACTGGTCGATCAGCAGCACGCGGCCGTCGCGGGTGTCCTCCCACGTCACGTCGGACCGGTCGTCGCGGAGCACGGTCGTCGCCCCGTCCGCGTCGAGCAGCACCTCCTGCGTGCCGCCGAGGGTGGAGCTGAGGAGGATCCGCCCGTCGGGCAGCGGCTGGTACCAGCGGGTGCCGAGGACCCACAGCGGTCCGCCGGTCTCGCGCTCCGCGGCCAGCAGGGGCTGCGGCTCGCCGCCGTCCGCGTCGAGCGCCACGAGGTTCCACCAGCCGGACCGGTCGGAGATCGCGGCCAGCCGCCCGTCGGGCAGCCACTCGGGCTGCAGCACCGACTCCGCGGGGCCGCCGAGGACCGTCCGCCACGTCGCGACCCGGCCGTCGCGGAGGTCGCCGACGCGCAGCTCGGTCCCGTCCCAGGGCATGTTCGGGTGGTCCCACGCGATCCACGCGATGCGGGCGCCGTCGGGGCTGATGCGCGGCTGCGCGAGGAACCGCGAGCCGGCGACGACGCTCGTCACGGTCCCGGATCCGTCGAGCGGCACGAGCACGAGGTCGCGCTCGACGTCCTGCGGACCGTCGCCGGTGTGGACCTCGCGGACCGCCAGCACCGCGTCGCCGGCGGGGACGAGGCCGCCGTACGCGACGCCGTCCTGCTCGGGCGTGAGCGGGACGGGCTCCGCGCCCGGCCAGTCGAGGCGACGGAGGCGGCCGTCGTCGAAGTGCGCGAACACGACGGTCGCGCCGACGGCCGTCCAGGCGCCGCCGCCGTACTCGTGCACGGAGGTCCGCACGTTCCAGGGCGCGGGGAGCACCACCTCGAGGCCGCCGGAACCCGACCGGAGCAGGGCCGTCCGCCGCTCGGCGGCGACCGGCTCGGCCCACCAGATCTCGTCGCCGACGAACCGGGCGGAGTCCGGGGCGTGGCTGCCCGCGGCGACGGCCTCGGCCGTCAGCGGCGAGCGCCACTCCCCGTAGGGGGCGGTGGTGACCATGCGGACACGGTACGGGCGTGTCCCTCCTTGCCGCCGGGGCGGCTGCAGCGTACCGTCATGCCATCGAACAGGTGTTCGAACAGGAGGAGCGCATGTCGAGCATCGCCGTCGGGACGGAGCAGGACGCCGACCTCGTCACGGGCAGCCGCGGCCGACCGCGCCTGCTCCGCTGGCGACGCCGCACCTACCGGGTGACGGACGCCCCGACGCCCCTCGAGGACGCGCTCGGCTCCGTGGTCACCCATCCGCTGCCGGTGCACGGCTGGCGGTTCCAGGGCACCTGCGTGCACGACGGCGAGACCCTCGTGTTCGACGTCGTCGAGCTCGGCGCCGGCTGGCATGTGCTGAAGACGTACGCCTGACCGCGCGTCGCCGGGCGCGGGGACGCGCCGGTCCTACTCTGGCCCGATGCGAGCGGGGCTGCGGAGGGTGCCGGCCGTCGCGCTCGTCGCCGGCCTGATCGTGATCGCGGTCGGCTTCGGGCCCACGACGACGGCGCGCGCCGACGACCCGACCTGGGCCGAGGTGCAGGCCGCGAAGAACGACGTGAAGAAGAAGGCCGCCGTCGTCGCCGCGATCGAGACGACGCTCGACGGGCTCGAGGCGCAGGCGGCGCGGCTCGGCACGGTCGCCCTGCAGAAGGCGGCCCTCGCGTCCGCGGCGCAGGCCCGGCTGCAGGCGGCGCAGCAGGTCTACGACGTGCTCGAGCGGCAGACGACGACCGCGGCGGACCGGGCGCGCTCGGCGCGGCGCACCGCCGCGAGCGTTGCGACGCAGCTCTACCGCGGGGGCGACCCCGACCTGCAGGTCTGGCTGTCGGGGCAGTCGTCCGGGTCGCTCCTCTACCGGCTCGGCGCGCTGTCGCAGATCGGCGACACCTCCAGCGCCCTGCTGTCGCAGGCGGAGACGGACGAGCACCAGGCGAAGTCGCTCGGCGACCAGGCGAAGGCGCAGGCGGCGGTCCGGAACACGCTGGCCGACCAGGCGCAGGCGGCGGCGAACGTCGCGAAGGCGGCGCAGCAGGCGGCCGACCGGCAGGTGGCGCAGACGAAGGCGCAGCGCGCGAAGCTGCAGGCGCAGCTCGCGACGCTGAAGGCGCGGTCGTCGGCGCTGCAGGACTCCTACGCGGCGGCGCAGCGGGCGAAGGCCGCCGCGGCGGCGAACGGCGCGACCTCCGGCGGCACGGGGCTCGGCGGCATCGCGGCGGGTCCCGATTCGCTGTCACCCGCCGGGGCGCAGGCGTACGCGCAGTCGCGGCTCGGCGCGTACGGCTGGGGCGGCGGGCAGATGTCCTGCCTGATCAGCCTCTGGAACATCGAGTCCGGCTGGCGCTGGAACGCCTACAACGCGTCGTCGGGGGCCTACGGCATCCCGCAGTCGCTGCCCGGCTCCAAGATGGCGACCGAGGGCGGCGACTGGACGACGAGCTCGAAGACCCAGATCGAGTGGGGCCTCGGGTACATCCAGGCCCGGTACTCGACGCCGTGCGGGGCGTACGCGTTCGAGACGAGCCACGTCCCCTACTGGTACTGAGCGACCGCCCAGGCGGAACGGCCGCGCGGGACCGCCGCCGCTCGGGGACGCGCTCGGCGCGTCGGTCCCGATCGGCGGCGGGTCCGCATCATGGCGATCAGGCCGGGAGCTGCAGCTTCTGGCCGGTGAAGATCAGGTTCGGGTCGCCGACCTTCGGGTTCGCGGCCCACAGCCGCTGCCAGCCCCCGTCGATGTCGAGGCGCTGCGCGATCTTCGAGAGCGAGTCGCCGGACTTGATCGTGTACGTCTCGCCGGAGGTCTTCACCGCCGCCGGACGAGCGGGCGCCGCGGCGACCGCGGCGCGCGGCGCGGGGCTCGAGGACGTCGTGCGCGACGGCGTCGAGGAGTGCGAAGAGTACTCGTGCGACGACGAGGTCGAGCGCGAGGACGACGAAGCGGAGCTCGAGCTCGACGAGGCGGAGCTCGAGGAGCCGGTCGCCCCGGCCTTCACGGAGCAGACCGGCCAGGCACCCCAGCCCTGGCCCGCGAGGACCTTCTCGGCGATGGCGATCTGCGTCGACTTGCTCGCGGCGGCCGGGTTGCCCGTGCCGCCGTAGCCGTGCCAGGTCGCGAGGCTGAACTGCAGCCCCCCGTAGTAGCCGTTGCCGGTGTCGATGCTCCAGTTGCCGCCGGACTCGCAGGCGGCGACGCGGTCCCAGACGCTCGTCGGAGCGGCCTGGGCGGGTGCTGCGCCGAGCGCGAGGCCGGCGGTGGCGAGGCCCGCCACGGCGAGCGTCGAGATGACGGCACGGGTGTTGGTCAGGATCTTCATGGCGTACGTGCTCCGACGGGTCCGCCTCCGCTCGCCCCATCCCTGGGGTTCGACGCGCCGCTGCCCACCCTGATGTTGCGAAGGTATCGGTCGGTGCGGTCTGGGGGCAGCGCGAGGCGTGGCCGTACCGGGCAGTAGCCCGGGGGACGTAGGTCGCGGTGGTTCCTGATCACCGGTTCCCCTCGGGCGCCACGAGGGTGCCATGGAAATCCAGGGCAGCGGAACCCGGTTCCGCTCGCCGGAAACAGTTTCGATTCAGGCGGGCAGGTGCAGGCGCTGCCCGATCCGGAGGACGTTCGGGTTCGTCAGCTGCGGGTTCGCGGCGGCGAGGCGGTGCCAGCCGCCGCGGACGCGGGCCCGCTGCGCGATGCGGACGAGGGTGTCGCCGGACCGCACGACGACCGTGCGCTTCGACGCCTTCACGTGCGTGCGGTGCCGCACCACGTGCCGCTTCGCGTGGTGCTTCGTGTGATGCGCCGTGTGCTTGGCGGCGGGCTTGCCGTGGAGGCCGAGCCGGCTCGAGCACGCCGGCCACGCGCCCCAGCCCTGGCTGCGGAGCACCTTCTCGGCGACGCGGATCTGCCCGGCCTTCGACGCTCGGGCCGGGCTGCCGCTGCCACCGTGGGCCCGCCACGTGCCCATGCTGAACTGCAGGCCGCCGTAGTAGCCGTTGCCGGTGTCGATGTGCCAGCGGCCGCTCGACTCGCACTGGGCGAGGCGGTCCCAGGTGCGGGTCGCGGCGGCTTCGGCGGGGGCGGCGGTGGCGACGACGCCACCGAGGACGAGTGCAGCGGTCGCGACGGCGGACACGAGGGCGCGACGGAAGGACAGGAGGGGCATGTGCGTACGGGCTCCGCGGGTCCGCCGCCGCTCGTCCCATCCCTGGGGGTCGACACGTCGCTGCCCGCCCTGGGGGGGTGTGGATCGTCCAGCCGGTGCGGTCTGGGGGCAGCGCGTGGCGTGGCCGCACCGGGGTATGCAGCTCACGGAGGAAGGGGGTGTCCGACCGCTCCTGCGCGTCGGTTCCTCCGCAAGTGGTGTGAGAGTGCCATGGGTTTTCAGGGCAGATCAAGCGATTTCCACGTGCCGGAAGTGGGAATCTGATGCCGTGGCGGACGATCCCGAGCTCACGGAGCGCGTCCGTCGACTGCTCGACGGGGAGCCCGACGTGGTCGAGCGGCGCATGTTCGGCAGCGTCGGCTTCATGGTCGGCGGCGTGCTGCGGGTGGGCGTCGGACGCCACGCGGACCACGTGATGATGGCGCGGATCCCGCTCGCGCAGGCGGCCGCGGCGCTGGCCGAACCGGGCGTCCGGCCCGCGATCATGCGGGGTGCCCGGATGCGCGGCTGGCTGTTCTTCGAGGACGAGGCGGTCGCCGCCGACGCCGCCCTCGAGCGCTGGGTGAGCGCGGCGCTCGCCGCGGAGGTCTGAGTACAGGTCCGTCGGCCAGGCTGCGGGGATGGTCTCCCCCGACGCCTTCCCCATCCCCGACCAGCACGGCCGCACCGTCGTCGTGACCGGCGCGAACAGCGGGATCGGCTTCGAGACCGCGCGGCGGCTCGCCGGCGCCGGCGCCCACGTGGTCCTCGCGGCGAGGAACCGCGAGAAGGCGGAGGACGCGGCCTCCCGCATCGAGGGCAGCACCGAGGTGCGGCTCGTGGACACGAGCAGCCTCGCGTCCGTCCGCGCGTTCGCCGAGGCGGCGCCGGAGCGGATCGACGTGCTCGTGAACAACGCCGGGGTGATGGCGACGGACGAGTCGCGCACGGTCGACGGCTTCGAGCTGCAGTTCGCCACGAACTACCTCGGGGCGTTCGCGCTGACCGGTCTGCTGCTCCCGCGGCTCACCGACCGCGTGGTGATGGTATCGAGCCTCGCCCACTACGGCGGACGGATCGTCCTCGACGACCTCAACCGGCAGCGGCGGCGCTACTCCCGCTGGGCGGCGTACGCCGACTCCAAGCTGGCCGATCTGATGTTCGCGCTCGACCTGCAGGCCCGGTTCGCGGCGGCCGGCTCCCCGCTGCGCGCGATGGCGGCGCACCCGGGCATGGCGGGCACGAACCTGACGCGGGACCTCCACGTGCCCGCGCCGGTCTCGGCCGTGTCGGAGGCGATCCTCAAGGGCGTCGGCCAGTCCGCGGCCGGCGGCGCGCTGCCGCTGCTGCTCGCCGCGACGGCGCCGGACCTGCCGGGCGGCTCCTTCGTCGGGCCCGGCGGTCTCGCCGAGGTGCAGGGCTCGCCGATCGTCGTCGGCACCAGCCGTCGCGCCCGCAACCGGGAGCTGCAGCGACTTCTCGTGCAGGAGTCCGAGCGCCTCACCGGCGTGACGATCGAGGTGCCCGCGCCCCGCTGACGGGCCGGCGCCGACACGAGCAGCGCCCCGCCCTCCCTGGTGGGAGGACGGGGCGCTCATCATGGGAGTCCGCTCTACTCGTCCGGGCTCCGGATCCGCGGTCCATCGTTCATGTCGTTCACGGTGCGCCGCGAACCTGAGATCCAGGTGAGTCTTTCGGCGTGTCCGCGGTGGAGGTCCGCGCAGGCTCGACGGCGGCACGACCTACAGTCGACGGGGTGCAGGAGGACGTGGAGCTGCGGACTCTGCGCGAGGCCTGGTCGACCGCGCGCGACGGCGTCACGGGTACCCGGTACGCGGAGGGTCTGCGCGCCGCCGGCGAGATCGAGGCGGCGATCGCGGTGTGCCGCGAGGTCGCCGAGCTCGGCTACTTCGCGGGCTGGTACGAGTGGGCCTGGCTCGAGCACGGCCGCGGTGACGTCCGCCGGGCGATCGGGCTGATGGAGGAGGTCGCCGAGCTCCTCGACGACGACCCGGACCGCGCCTACGCGCTCGGGGTCGCCGGCCACTGGCGCTGGGACGACCTGAGCGACGTCGGGTCGGAGCCGCTGCTCCGGGTCGGGATGGACGCGTACCCGGACGCCCGCGCGGACCTGGCGCACCTGCTGATGGCCACCGGTCGGCGGGAGGAGGGCCTCCGGGTCCTCGCGGACGGCGTGCGGGACGGCCAGGTCGCCTGCATGCTCCCGCTCGCGAACATCCTCAGCGAGGACGGCGAGAAGGAGGCCGCCGAGGCGCTCTACCGGCGCGCCTTCGAGGCGGGCGACAGCTACTCGGCCTGGAACCTCGCCGTGCTGCTGTGGGAGACGGGGCGCGGCGACGAGGCCGAGCAGTGGGTGTGGAAGGCGGCCGAGGGCGGCGACGACCTGGCGATCGGCTATCTCAGCGACGTGGACCCGAGCGACCTCGACCGCTGACGCGTCCGCCTCGGGCGCGCTCGGCTCGGCCCCTCTCGCGGGCGTTGCCACTTCGGGTACGTTTCCGGGCGCAGAACGTGCCCGAACCGGCAACCCCGAGCGCATCGGCCGGCGCTTCGACCGGGGAGTTGCCACTTCGGACACGTTTTCGGGCACGAAACGTGCCCGAACCGGCAACCCCAGCGCTACGGGATCGCGAGTCGGCCGACCGCGCCTGGAGGATCCAGGGGACGCCGCCGGATCAGCGCGACGATGAGACCGACGAGGAGCCCGCCGCCGAGCCCGATGCCGCCGAGGCTCGCGATGCCGACGAACCAGCCCGAGTCCGTCGAGATCCTCGGCCCGTCGATCTGTCGCAGTCGCACGCGTTCATTCGGACCTTCCGGCGTTACGAGTCCGACCACCTCGATGAGCGACTGCACAACAGCGTCCACCCGACGCTCAGCTGACAACGGGGTGCTCCCCCGAGCGGTTACGGCGAGTACGACGGTGCCGGGTTCGACTCGGGCGACTACCGAGCCGGGAAGATCCCGCCCGTCCTGCCCGAGTCGGGCTGCAGCCCGATTGAGCACCACCGGCTCCTCCACGAGCGCCGCGTAGGACCGCGCAGCCTCCTGCGCGTAGGTCGCTTCCGACAGCAGATAGACCGACGCCCCGCCGTCCGATGAGGCGTAGAGCTGCACGGAGGCTTCGAAGCCAGCGGGGCGAACAGCGCCGACAGCGGCTCCTGCAAGCGATCCGGCCAGCGCGAGGACCCCGATGAGGACCGCGATCCGTGCCGCGCCCCTGGGTGAGCCGCGACGCTCAGCCCGCGCGGACGCCGTCACCTCTGCCGGGCCGACCGGCACGGTCGTCGCCTCGATCTCCCCTGAATCCCCCGGACTCGCACTCGCGGCGAAGAGCTCCGGCACCGGGACCTCGAGCGCGGCCGCGACGCGCCGGAGGGTCTCGAGGCTGCCGTCCTCGCCGGCCTCGAGCCGCTGGACGGTGCGCACCCCGACGCCGCTCACCGAGGCCAGGTGCTCCTGGGTCCAGCCTCGCTCCCGCCGGAGCGCGGCGATCCGCATGTCCGTCACCCCGCCATCGTCCTCCGGCGGGGTCGCCCGCCACCAGGCCCGAGACCCGCCGATCGCCCGCCAGCGGTCGCCGCAGCTGCGGCGACGGGTCGATGGCGCTTCAGCGCGCGCGGTGCGTCACTCGCAGACCCACCCGTCGTGGTCGCGGTCCTGGTACCAGGCGTACTCGGGGTCCACGCCGCGGTGGTACGGCGCGTGGTTCGGGTGCTTCTTCAGCTCGGTGCAGGTCGGGTAGCGCTTGTCGAGCCCGGTGGTCGTGCCACCGCCGCCGGAACCCGAGTGCTTCGTCGATCCGGCGAGCGCGGTCAGGTTCGGCTTGCCGGGCTTCGCCACGTACGGGTCGACGCAGTACTGGACGAGGTCGTGCTGGAGCGCGGCCTTCTCGTCGGCGTCGACCTTCAGGCCCCAGCGGTACTTCACCGCGACCCAGTCGCGGACGTAGGTGCAGTCGTAGGAGGTCCTCGGCGGCAGGTAGGCGTCGGGCGCCTTGTCGCCCTTCGACCGGTTGGCGTGCTGCGAGACGGCGACGAGGGACGGTCCGTAGCCGAGGTCGTTCGCGTACGCCGTGCGCTTCTTCGTGGACCAGGAGGCAGCGCCGGAGGTCCACGCCTCCTCCAGCGGCACGAGGTGGTCGCTGTCGAGCTTCGAGCCGACGGTGAAGACCTTCCCGTCGTAGGGCGAGACCCAGCGGCCGGTCCTCACGGTCCCGCTCCGGCTGAGCACGACCTTCTTCTTCGACTCGGCCTTCAGCACCTCGGCCCGGGTGTTCTCACCGTTCCGGTTCGCGTCGACCCAGAGCGTGAACTTCGACCGCTTGTACGAGGACGCATGGCTCTCCGGGGCGACCGACAGCTTGCCGAGCAGCGTGAGGGCCGAGACCTGTCCCCGCTTCGCCGCGACCGCGTGACGCGAGACCGTGGCGGAGTACAGGACGGTCTCCGTGCAGTCGGAGAACTCGCCCTCATCGATGCAGTTGACGCCGACCACGCGCACCTTCGCGGGGCCGGCCGAAGCCGCACGTTTCGTGCTGTAGACCGCGCTCCGGCCCGGCGCGGGGTCCGGTGCTCCGACTCGGCGGGCGCCGTCGATCTCGACCACCATGTCCTGGTCGCCGGAGCCGGTGGCGACCCAGGGGTAGGTGACGCGGAGCGTGTCGTTCACCCAGACGGCCTTCACCGACGGGGCGGACACGACGGCGGTGGCCGCGGTGGCCGGGACCACGGCCGCGAGGCCGGCGAGGGACGCGGCGGCGAGGCCGGCGAGAAGGCGCTTCATCGGGTCTCCTGAGTCATCGGAGGGACCGTAGGAGCGCGCGCCCGCGTCGCGAGGACGCCATGCCGTGCCGACGCGGAAATGGTTCAGCGAAGGCCCGAGGAGCTCGACGTCGGAGCCACGGGCCGTCAGCGCGGAGGCGCTCCGGTCCCGCCGCCGGCACCGCCCGCCGCTTGGGCCCGCTTCCAGACGAGGACCTGGACACCGGCGAGCAGCAGGCGCGACGCCACGATGAAGATCGCGATGAGGCGGGTCGTGTCGTTACCCGTGAGGAGGAGCACGACACCGAAGGCGACGAGGACGCCGTCCGCGAGCCACAACCAGGTGCGCCGACCGAGCCAGTAGCCGCTCATGTCCGTGAGCGTACGGGGCTGCCGCGCGCAGCCCGCGCATCGCCCCGTCCACCAGGCATTCCGCAAGTAGGGCGGACGGGACTTGAACCCGTGACCGACGGATTATGAGTCCGCTGCTCTGACCGGCTGAGCTACCGCCCCGCATCAGACCCTAGCGGCGCCCTGGCCCGCCTCCGGGCGGCAATCGGGCCTGCCGGCGCGGGCGAGATTGCCGCGAAGCGGCGGGCGAGGGCTACTTCACGTTGACGATGCCGCCGAAGCCCTCCGGAACCACGACCACGTTGCCCGATGCGGCGAGCTTCGCGAGCGTGTCGATGTAGTTCTGCTTCAGCACGTTCGTCGTCAGCGACTTGTTCAGCGAGTCGTTCGCCTTCGCCTTCGCCTCGGCCTGCACGACCTGCTGCTGCGCCGACACCTGCGCGGCCTCCAGGAGGTTCTTCTCCGTCGACACCTTGATCTGCGCGTTCTGCGCGGCCGCGTACGCGTCGGTGACGCTCTTCGGGGGCGTGATCTGCTGCAGGCTCACGGAGTCGACGGTCACGCCTGTCCCCTCCCACCGCTTCGAGAGGCCTCCTGGATCGCGGTGTTCACGTCGGCGCGCTTCGTGATGAGATCGAGCGTCGTGAAGGCGTTCGGCGCGTCCCGGACCGTCGAGCGGATGTCCTGCGTCACGAACTGGGACACGAAGTTCGTCTCGTCGCGGAACTGCTTGTAGATCGTCGTCACCTGGTCGGAGCGGATCGAGTACCGCACCGCGATGTCGATGTCGCTCGTCACCCCGTCCGCGTCCTGCACGGTGATGCCGGGGCCGAGCGCGGAGCCGCCGGTGAAGTCCGTCGACGCGCGGGTGCCTGCGAAGACGACCTGCTGGTTGCGCACGCTGAAGGTCTTCACCTCGCTCCACGGCGCCTTCACGTGGAGGCCCGGCGTCGTCTCCTGGCCGAGGATGTCGCCGGTCCACGACACGATGACGCTCGCGTCGCCGGTGTCCTGCGCGTAGGCGCTCGAGGCGCCGACGAAGGCGACGCCGAGCAGGCCGCCGACCCCTGCGGCCAGGCCGAGGATGACGCCGGTCCGGCGCTGCGCCGCGCTCGACTGCCCGCCTCTCCGTCGACGTCGCAGCACGACGACGAGCAGCACCGCGGCGGCGATGAGGAACAGGAGGCCCACGACGAACACGTGCACACGCTAGAGGTGCGGAGCCTCCACGACGAAATGGTGCGCGGGATCAGACCGGATGGAGGATGATCGCCCTCGGCGCCGACCCGGGCGCCACCGCTCGAACGCCCCCGGAGCACCATGCCCTCCACCCCCGCGACCCGCTCATGAGGATCGCCGCCTTCATCGTCGCGCTCGTGGTGACGAACCTCGTCGTCACCGGCGGCATCCTCCTGATCGTCGTGTCCAGCCCCGAGCCGTTGATGCCGCTGATCTGGCTCCCGACGTCGGCGCTCATGCTGCTCGTCTATCCTCCGCTCCTCGCGGGCATGCTCCTGTCGTGCTGGGACGTCCGGTCGAGCGAGGAGGCCGCCGTCTACTTCCGGCGCTGGTGGATCGGGCTCGGCAGCGCGCAGGCGCTCGGCGCCGTCGCGGTCCTGACGTTCAGCGTCCTCGCCGGCACGGCGTGGTGGCTGACACCCGCCTACCTCGTCGTCGCCGTGCTGCTCGACCTCCTCGTGGTCCGGGTCGGCCGGGCGCTCCGCCTGCGGGAGGAGGCGACCCGTCCGCGCCAGGTGCCGTGGACCCCGATGTCGCGCCAGGAGATCGTGCGTCGGATCGTCGTCATCGCCGGCGTCTTCGTGCTGGTGCTGCTCGTCGCCGGAATCGGACTCTCCCTGCTGACCACGGCCGTCGGGGCCCCGCGCGAGCGGACCGACGTACCCGCGCTGCTGTTCGCGGTCGAGTTCGCGTTCCTGGCCGCCGCGCTCACCTGCACCGCGACCGCGCTCCGACTGCAGCGCCAGGTGCGCGAGCAGGTGACGCGGGACGTCGGGATGCTGCGGCGCATCGCGAAGGTCGTCGCGCGCGGCAAACGGATCGACCTGGCGCCGGACGAGGAGGTCCTCGCCGCCCGTTACGCCGCGATCATCGCCGTGAGCCTGCCGTTCACCCTCGGGTTCACGGTGCTGCTCTACGCCGCGCTCGCCGCGCAGCAGGCGGAGCAGATCCTCTCGGGACGCCTCGGCTGGTTCCCGGTGGGATTCCTCGTCTTCCTCGTCGTCGCGCTGGTGGCCCTGACTCCGCTGCAGATCGTGCGCATCCGCCGGGTCCGCGCCTACGCCCGCACGCACGCCGCGCTGCTGCACGAGGTCCCCTGACAGCCGCCGTCCGCGGGCGGTCCTAGGGTCGGCGCATGACCGACGGGACCCTGCAGCTGGACGGTGCGCACCTCTCCTGGTCGGTGCTGGAGGGCGACCGGCCGACGGTCGTCCAGCTGCACGGCCTGAGCTCTTCCCGCGCGAGCGAGGCGACCGCCGCGTTCTTCGACTGGTCCCCGGTGTCCGCCGCGGGTCGCCGCCTCGTCCGGTACGACGCCCGCGGGCACGGGCGGTCGACCGGTCGCGCGGTGCCGGACGACTACGCCTGGCCGGCGCTCGCGGAGGACCTCTTCGCCCTGCTCGACGAGGTCGCCCCGGGCGAGGCCGTCGACGCGATCGGGGTGTCGATGGGCGCCGGGACGCTGCTCCACGCGGTGACGCAGCGCCCCGAGCGGTTCCGTCGGCTCGTCCTCGTCATCCCGCCGACCGCGTGGGCGACGCGAGCGGCGCAGGGCGACGCGTACCGGCAGATGGCCGCACTGGTCGAGGCGCAGGGCTACGACGCCCTCGTCCGCGCGACGGCCGCGTTCCCGCCGCTGCCGCTGCTGGAGGAGGGCGGCTGGACCGTCGCGCCGCCGCCCGATCTCGACCCCGCGATCCTCCCGGCCGTGTTCGAGGGCGCCGCGGCGACCGACCTCCCCGCGACGGAGGCGATCGCCGCGATCCGGCAGCCCGTGCTGCTGAAGCCGTGGGTCGGCGACCCCGGCCATCCCGTCTCGACGTCGGAACGGCTGCACGAGCTCCTGCCGGAGTCGACGCTCGAGGTGATGGCGGCGCCGGAGGACGTCCGCGCCCTCGGCGAGCGCGTCGCCGGCTTCCTCGCGTGAACCCGCTCCGCACTCTTCGTCTCGGAGGACTCGCCGTCCTCCGAAACGACGAGCGCGTGCGGGTGGGGACGCGGTTCAGTCGGCGAGGCGGAGCCGGGCGGTCACGACGCGGACCGCGGCTGCGGTGAGCGCCCGGTCGAACGCGGCGTCGTCGGTGGCCGTGGAGACCAGGGCCGCGTGCATCGTCGGCAGGTCCGCGGGCTGCACGTCGAGCAGGAGATCGCCGCCGGCCCGCACGAACTTCACCGCGCGCTGCCCGGGGCTCCAGGCGCGCACGGCCACCGCTCCCCCGACGTCGTCCGACACGACGACGCCGTCGAAGCCGAGCCGGTCGCGCAGCATCCCCCGCACGATCCGGGACGAGAACAGCGCCGGTGTGCCCGGATCGATGCGCGCGTACTCCGCGCTCGAGACCATCACGAAGCCCGTCCCGGCCGCGATGCCGTCCTCGAACGAGCGCAGCCGCGGCGAGTCCGCGGTCGTCGTCCGGTCGACGACGTGCGCCGCCGTGTCCGTGTTCGCGGTGACGCAGCCGAGGCCCGGGAAGTGCTTCACCGCCGTCTCGACGCCCGCCGCGCGCATGCCCGCCACGAAGGCGTCGACGTGCGCGCCGGCCACGGCGGGATCGGACGAGTACTGACGATCGAGCGCGGCGACCGGCGGGTTGTCGTGCAGCGTCGCCGCGCACGGCACGTCCGCGACGGGCGCGAGATCGAGCCGCACGCCCGCCGCCGCGAGCTGCCGTCCCCAGCGCTCGGCATCGGACCGCGTCGCCGACGCGCTCCCCCGCCCCTGCACGACCGCGCTCGCGATGCGGGAGAAGCCGGGCCCGCTGAGCACCTGGACGGTCCCGCCCTCCTGGTCCGTCGCCGTCAGCAGCGGCAGCCCGTCCGGCGCCGCAGCCCGGACCGGCCCGAACGCCTTCGCGACGGCCGCCGTGCCGGCGCCGCTGCGGCCCCGCACCATCACGCCCGCCACGTGGTAGCGATCGACGACGGACGCGAGCCCCGGCAGCTGCGCCACGGTGCCCGCCGTCATGAGGACCTGACCGGCGCGCTCCGCCGGCGACATGGCCGTGACGAGCGCCTCCGCCCGCTGCGTGAGCGACGGCGTGGCGGTCGCGGTCGGCGTCGGCGTCACCGCTGGAGCGAGCGGTGCGCTGGAGACCGGCGCGACGTCGGGGGCGCCGCTCGTGCAGCCCGCGAGCAGCAGGCCGACGAGGAGCGCCGGGACGAGCGACCGGACGCGGCGGAGGCCGCGGGTCAATCCGTGATCGCGCTCTTCGCCCGCTTCGCGAGCGATCGGAACTGCTCCCGCACCTTCGCCGACAGCGGCGGCACGTCGGTCTCCGGGTCGGTGACCTCCTCGCCGCGGTAGAGCCGCTCGAAGATCGTGATCGTCGTGTCGATGTCGTGCGGCTCGAGGAGGCGGAGGGAGGCGCGCTGCATGACCTCGCGCTCGTCCTGTGGCATCGAGAGGACGCGCGTCAGCCGGTCCGCGAGCGCGTCGATGTCGCGCGGCGGGAACAGGTAGCCGTTCTCGCCGTCCTTCACCAGGTGCGGGAGGGCCATCGCGTCCGCCGCGACGACGGGCAGGCCGCTCGCCATCGCCTCCATGGTGGCGATCGACTGCAGCTCGGCCGTCGACGGCATCGCGAACACGGTCGCGCGGGTGAGGATCGTACGGAGGTCCTCGTCGCTGACCCGGCCCGGGAAGTGCACGCGGTCGGCGATGCCGAGGCGCTGCGCCTGCTGCTCGAGCTGGCGCTTGATGTCGCCCTCGCCGACGAGGTCGAGCTGCGCGTCGAGCTCCCGCGGGATGCGCGCGACGGCCTCCACGAGGTCCGGCAGCATCTTCTCGCCGGTGATCCGGCCGACGAACACGATGCGGTTGTCGGGCTTGGCCTCGAAGTCGGGCGTGTAGTCGCTCATCCGGATGCCGCACGAGATCGCGTGCACGTTCCGCAGCCCGGTCCTCGCCTCGAGGTACGCGGCGGCGCGCTTCGTCGGCGTGGTGAGGGCCGCCGCCTTCCTGTAGAGGCGCGTGCAGTCCTTCCACGCCAGCCAGGTGATGAGCGGCCACGTGAACTTCGGGAAGGGCGTGTGCTCGATCAGGTTCTCGGGCATGAAGTGGTTCGTCGCGATGATGCGGATGCCGCGCTTGTACGACTCGGTGGTGATCCCGCGACCGATCAGCATGTGCGAGTTCATGTGCGAGACGTCCGGGCGGACCTCGTCGATGATCCTCGCCGCGTTGTGATGGATCCGCCACGGGTAGACCGCGCGCAGCCAGTCGTGCAGCGGCCAGCGGAAGCTGTTCAGGCGGTGCACCGTGAGCATCTGGCCCAGGTGCTCCTCGCGGTACGTGCCCTGCTTCACGCCCTTCGGGGCCTGGGCGATGATGTGCACGTCGTGCCCGCGGGAGGCGATCCCGGACGCGAGTCGCACCTGGAAGCTGGCCGCCCCGTTCACATCGGGAGCGAACGTGTCGCCGCCCATCAGCATCGTGAAGCGCGGCAGCGCGGCGTCCTCCGTCGGCTCGCTGATGGCGGTCTCCTCGGGGCGGTTCGGGCCCCGTCGGGAGGGGCCGGGCGAATCAGACGGTACCGCACCCCCGAGCGAGGGCCGCGCGGAGCGTCGGCGCGCCCTCAGCGGGTCTTCGTGCCCTCCCGGGCGGCGACCTCGGGGTGGTGGCGAGACAGCTCGACGACCCCGAAGACGGCGATCGCGCCGGAGACGAGGAACGCCGGCCCCGCCCACCACGGGGCGTTCGCGGCTTCGCCGAGCACGCTCACGCCGATGCCGACCGCCACGATCGGGTCGACGACGGTCAGGCCCGCGATGACGAGGTCGGGCGGCCCGACCGCGTACGCGGTCTGCACGAGGTACATCCCGGCCGCACCCGCGGTCAGCAGGCCGACCCCGCAGAGGACCGTCAGCCAGTCGAACTGCCCGGTGACCAGGCGGTTGATCACGGTCTTCGCCATCGTCGCGACGAACCCGTAGAGCACGCCGGCGCCGACGATGTACGCGATCGGGATCATCCGGGCACGGAAGACGGCGTACAGCACCCCGAAGGCGACGAGGACGATCGCGAGCAGCACGAGGATCGTTCGGAGGTCGTCGTCGCTGATCGCGCTGTCGGTCGCGTTCGGGGCGGCGATGGACACGAAGATCGCGACGCCGCCGACGCAGAGCACGATCGCGCGGATCACCTTGCGGCTCAGGTGGATGTGGTTCATCCGCGCGTTCAGGATCGCCGTCACGACGAGGGCGATCGCGCCGATCGGCTGGACGACGATCAGCGCCGCGAACCGCAGGCTGGTCAGCTGGAGGACGACCGCGAGCCCGAGCGCGAGGCTGCCGAACAGCCACGAGCGGGTGCGGATCAGCTGCAGCAGCTCGGAGCGGCCGAGCTCGGTGCCGGCGGTGGCCCGCCGCGCCTCCACCTGCTTCACGCCCCGCGACTGGAACTGCGCGCCGAAGGAGAGGAAGACCGCGCCGACGAGCGCGATCGGGATGCCGACGGCCTGCGCCGTGTTGATGACCACCTCGCCGCCGATCCGGATGTCGAGAAGCGGCGCCACGGCCGAACGATAGCGGCCCGACCGTCGAGGGAGGCCCCGCTACGCTGATGAGACCCCTGTTTCTGACAGAGCCGCGGAGGTTCGACGGGATGACCGTGCTGCCCATCCGGATCACGGGCGACCCCGTGCTCCACACCCCGGCGGCGCCGGTCGTGACGTTCGACGAGGAGCTGCGGACCCTCGTCGCGGACATGTTCGAGACCATGGACGCGGCGCCCGGCGTCGGACTCGCGGGGCCGCAGGTCGGCGTGCCGCTGCGCCTCTTCGTCTACGGCTACGAGCACGATCCGGACGGCCCGCAGCGCGGCGTCGCCATCAACCCGGTGCTCTGGATCACCCCCACGCCGACCGGCGAACCGGACGAGGACGCCGAGTCCGAGGGGTGCCTCTCCGTGCCCGGCGAGCGCTTCCCGCTGCGCCGCTCCCCGAGAGCCCGCTTGGAGGCCGTCGACATCGACGGGAAGCCGTTCACACTGGAGGCGCGCGGCTGGTTCGCGCGGATCCTGCAGCACGAGACCGACCACCTCGACGGGACGCTCTACGTGGACCGGCTCGACTTCCTCCACCAGCGGCGCGCGAAGAAGGCGATCAGCGGCAACAAGTGGGGCCGGCCCGGCAACAGCTGGACACCGGGGGTCGACGACCTGGAGGCGTGACGTGGAGTTCGAGCACCAGGCGGACCGCCGCCGCTACCTCGGCCGCATCGACGGCGAGGTGATCTGCTCGCTCGACTACGCGGACGACGGCGCGGTCGTCTCGATGACGCGCACGTTCACGAACCCGCCGCACCGCGGGCGCGGGTACGCGGCGCAGATCACCGCGCACGCCGTCGCCGAAGCGGAAGCCGCCGGCCGCCTGGTGCGGCCGATGTGCTGGTACGTCGCCCAGTGGTTCGACGAGCACCCGGAGAAGGCCGCCCTCCTCGCCTAGGAGGCGGGGATCGTCCGGAACGCCGCCGCGTCGCGGATCGCGGCGGACAGCTCGGCCGGGTCGGCGTCCTTGTAGAGGACGGCGTCCGCGCCGGCCGCGCGCCCCGGTCCCGCGTAGCGGTCGAGGTCGGTGGCGGTGACGAGCACGACGCGGGTCACCGGCGAGTGCTGCATGAGCCGGATGCGCGCGTCGGTCGCGACGGCCTCCGTCACCTGGACGCCGCCGAGCCGCGGCATCCGCACGTCCACGACCGCGACGTCGACGGCCGTGCGGCGCAGCACGGCGAGCGCCTGCACGCCGTCCGGCACCTCCGCGACCACCTCGAGGTCGGGCTGCGCGTCGAGGACGAGACGCCAGCCCTCCCGCTGCAGCGGGTCGGCGTCGGCGAGGAGCACCCGGATCGGCGCGCTCGTCACCGTCGGCTGAGGTCGACGCCGTGGACGCCGTTGTGGAACCGGATCGAGGGGAACACCGCCGAGATCGAGAACCCGACGCCGGGCGTCTCGGTGGCGGTGAGCGTGCCGCCGAACAGCTCGGTGCGGGCGCGCATCTCCTGGATGCCGGGGCCGGCGATCTCCTGCGTCAGGGAGCGCAGGTCCTCCTCCACGCCGTAGGAGAGCTCCGCGGCCGCGTCGTCGGGCGTCAGCCCGCGGCGGAGGACGGCGTTGCGGAACCCGTCGTCGTCGACGCGGACGGCGAGGCCGGACGAGGTCCAGGTGAAGACGACCCGGACCTCGGTGCCGTCGCCGCCGTACTTGAGGGAGTTGGAGAGCGCCTCCTGGAGGATGCGGTAGACCGCGAGCTCCGCGCCCGAGTTCAGGTCGTACGCCTCGCCGTGCTCCTCGACGACGACGCTGAGCCCCGCGTCGCGCATCGTCTTGAAGAGCTCGCGCGTCGACTTCAGTCGTGGCTGCGGTGCGGCCTCCGCCTCGCTCTCGCGGACCAGGGTCATGACGCGGCGCATGTCGGCGAGCGTCGCGCGGCCCGTCTCGGCGATGGTCTGCGCCGCGCGCACCGCCGCGGTCGGATCGGTGGCGCCGGCGTACCGGGCGCCGTCCGCCTGGGCGACGATCGCGGAGACGCGGTGGACGGCGACGTCGTGCAGCTCCCGGATGATCCGGAGCCGGCCGCCCTGGTCCGCGACGGAGACCTGCAGCTGCGCGGTGAAGCGGTCGTCCTCCGCGGCCTGCCGGCGCTCCTCGCGGAGCCGCCGGGCGGTCGCGAGCCAGAGCACGAGCAGCACGACGGCGACGACCAGCAGGCCGCCCGCGACGGCGAGCCAGACGGTCTGGGGCAGGCTCGGCATGCGACGGAGTCTACGAACCGGCGATGCGCACGCCCGGAGGCGCACGGGAGGACCCGGCCGGATCCGAGGTCAGCCGACGCCGGCGTCGCGCAGCAGGCCCATCAGCACGATGTCCTCGTAGGAGCCCCGGACCCACGCGTGCTCGCGCAGGCGCCCTTCGACGACGAAGCCCGCCTTCTCGTAGGCGCGGATGGCGCGGGCGTTCGACGCGATCGCCTGGAGGTGCAGCCGACGGAGGTTGCGGCGGACGAATGCGAACTCGACGATCTCCCGGATCGCCGCGGTGCCGATGCCGCGGCCCCGCGCCTCGGGGAGCAGGGCGATGCCGACCTCGGCGTGCCGGGCGAGGTCGTCCTCACCCATGAGCGTGACCGTGCCGACGGCGAGCCCGTCGGCCTCGATGACGAACCGGACGACGTCGGAGCCCTCGCTCTCGACACGGGCGAGCCGCGCCTCGAAGGCGGCGCGGCTGAGCGGCGCGGGCGACGACGGGCCGCGCTCCTCCCAGCTCGAGAGCTCCCCGGCGAGCCGGTAGAGCGCGTCCGTGTCGGCGTCGATGCGGGCGCGCAGCGTCACGGTCGGCGAGTCGGGCACGAGCGCACGCTAGTCGAGACGGTCGTCGTCCGTCCGCCCGCGCCCAGCACGCATCCGCGCGTTCAGCTCGGCCCGGCAGACGAGACAGGTGCGACGGCCGCTCAGCCCGATCCGGTGGGACCCCGGCTCGTATCGGTGCCCGTTCAGGCATCGGTCCGGCCGCTCACCGCGCTTCGCGAGCCGTGCCGAGCTGTTCTTCCGCTGCCGACGCTCGGCGTCGTCGTCGAGCTCGCGCCGGCGGTCGATGCGGCGCGCGCGCTCCTCATCCGAGCGGACCGCGTACTCCTCCCGCCCGAGTCGTCGCTCGCAGGCGCTGCAGCGTCGACGTCCGGATGGATGGACCTTGTCGAACGCATGGCCGTGCACGCAGCCGGACATCCGTGCGTCGGCGGCAGCGACGCCGCCGCTCCGCAGCGTGTTCTCGCGCGGCGTCACGGCTTGCAGGTGGCGCGGGTTGACACAGCGACGACGGGGGCAGGCGTCGGTGGCGCTGCAGCGGGCCGGGTCGTGGCACCGGTGGTCGATCTGGAACCCGGCCGGGATCAAGCCGTAGGCCGCCCAGTAGGCGATGCGGTGCGCTGAGGTCACGATGCCGCCGACCTGGAGCTTGTTCGGGTACCCGTCGGGGTCGACGTGCCCCGTCCAGAGCAGGCACGGCGTGCCGTCGAAGACCTCGGTGGCGCTGGTCACTGATCGCGCCCGGAGGCGCCTTCTCGCTTCGTCGACGTCGAGCACGCGCGCACCGTAGGCGCAGCCGACGACATCGGTCGGCGAGTTCGAGGTCGCAGAAACTCGCCCTCGAACGGGCGGACCGGGAGTGGCTCCCCGAATAGGACTCGAACCTATAACCTGCCGGTTAACAGCCGGCTGCTCTGCCAATTGAGCTATCGAGGAAGGCTGGCGGTGGTGTGCCGCCGTGGCCGTACGAGTGTAGCCCACCGGACGCCCCTGCATCGGACCGCCGGGCCCGCGTGCCGTGCATTCCCCTCGCGCGGTACCGCCGGGCCCGCGTGCCGTGCATTCCCCTCGCGCGGTACCGCCACCCTCGCGCGGTACCGCCGGCGACGTGCGGTCCGCATGCGGACCGCGCGAGGGCGCGGCTACCGCGCGACGCGATCGCGCGACGCGGGCGCTCGGCGTCAGGCGGGGAGGACGCGGCCCTGGTCGACGACGAGGACCAGGTCCGCCCGGGCCGCGAGCGTCCTGTCGTGGGTCGCGATCAGGACCGCGGTGCCCCGGGCGGGCAGCGCGAACAGCAGGTCCGCGACATGCTCGCGGTTCTCCGCGTCGAGGGCGGCGGTCGGCTCGTCCGCGATCAGCAGCGCGGGGCCGGTGACCAGGGCCCTCGCCACGGCGACGCGCTGCTGCTGACCGCCGGACAGGGCCTCGACGAGGTGGCTGGCGACGTCGGTCAGGCCCACCTCGGCGAGCGCCGCGTGCGCTCGCCGCCGCACCTTCGCCCGCGGCACCGGACGGCGGCCGGGCGCCTGCAGCGGGACGGCCGCGTTCTCCTCGGCGGTCAGGAGGCTGACGAGCCCGTGCCCCTGCAGCACGAGCCCGAGGTCCTCCGGCGGCAGCGTGCGCTCGATCGTGCCCGTATCCGGCTGCTCGAGCCCGGCGATGAGCGCCAGGAGCGTCGACTTGCCCGATCCGGATGGGCCGACCAGCGCGAGCGACGACGCGGGCCGGACGTCGAGGTCGACCTCCTGCAGCACGGTGCGGCCCGCTCGGACCGCGCCGACGCCACGCGCACGGACGATCACGTCGGTCACGGGGCCACGACCTTCCCGCCGTCGAGGACCAGGACGCCCCCGAGGCGGTCGGCGACGACCCGGTCGTGCGTGATCGAGATCAGCGTGGCCCCCTCCCCCGCGACGCGCTCGAGCAGGTCGAGCACCTCGTCGCGCGAGCGCGCGTCGAGCGCGCTGGTCGGCTCGTCGACGAGCAGCACGTCGGGGTCCAGCGCCAGCCCGGCCGCGATCGCGATCCGCTGCCGCTCCCCGCCGGAGAGCCGGTCGACCCGGTCGTGGGCGACCGCGTCCAGCCCGAGGGACCGGAGCAGCTCGATCGGGTCGCGCCGCCGGACGCCCCGCCCCGCCGGGCGCTGCGCGAACCGCACGTTGTCGACCGCGGTGCCGTAGGGCAGCAGGTTCCGCCGCGGGTCCTGCACGACCACGGCCAGGTGCTGCCGGCGGAGGGTGACGAGCTCGGTCTCCGAGAGCGCGGTCAGGTCCTGGTCGCCGACGAGGACGCGACCGCCGGTCGGCCGCTGCAGCCCCGCGAGCACCGTCAGCAGGGTCGACTTGCCGGACCCCGACGGTCCGACGACCGTGAGCCGCTCCCCCGCCGCGACCTGGAACGCGACGTCCACGAGCGCCTGCACCCGCTCGCCTTCGGCCTCGTACTCGTGATCGAGGTGCTCCGCGCGCACCGGCAGGCCCGCGCTCATTCCTCCGCCTCCCGCAGCCGCGTGGCGGATCCCGCCCGCACCACGCGCGCCGCCGACACGAGCACGGTCACGGTCACCAGCGCGACGAGCACGACCGCGCACAGCACGATCGGCAGGGCGGGCGGCAGGGCGGCGAGCGGCACCGGGGAGTCGTCCGCGAACTGCGGCACGGCCGGCAGGGCGAGCACCAGCGCGAGCACACCGGCGGGCACGCCGACGACGACCGCGGTGCCGAGCAGCAGGAGCTGCTCGACGAGCGCGGCGCCGTAGAGCTGCCCACGGCGGATCCCGACCGTGCCGAGCGCGGCGGCCTCGTACGAGCGGCGGCGCACCGCCGCGCCGATCGAGACCGCGGTCCCGCCCATGGCGAGCAGCGCGCCGGTCACGGCGCAGACCGCGAGCAGCAGCAGGGCGAGGGCCGGGCCCTGCCGCGTCAGCTCGGCGTCCCGCGCCGCGATCGACGTCCCGCCGTCCACGACCAGGCCCTGCGCGCGCAGCCGCTCGACGGCGTCCTTCGGCGCACGGGGGCCGAGCCACACCGACCACTGCGCGTCCACGGCGAACGTCGGCAGCGCCGCCTGGAACGACCGGAGGTCGACGAGCACCCCGTCGTCGAGCACGACCGGCACCACCGGTGCCGCGTCGACCACGCGCAACCGCACCGACGAGCCGTCCGAGGCCTGCGTCGACGGCTTCGCGCCGATCCGCGGCGATGCGGCGCCGTGGCCGCCGACGACCGCGGGGACCGGGTCGAGCACGTCGCCGTGCACCAGCCCGCCGGTGCCGCCCGACCCGACGCTGAAGCGGTCCTCGAGGCCTTCCGAGGTCGCGCGCACCCGGTCGCGCGCGTCGCCGAGGGGGTCGGCGGCGCGCCACGAGCCGGATCGGGCGAAGCCGGTGTCGACCGCGGCGCCGTCCACCGACAGCCGGTCGATCCGCATCGTGCCGCTGACGGTCCCGGTCGCACGGGCGTCGCTCGACACGTCGATGCCGGCCAGCTGGCAGCCGCGCGCGCACGGCACGGCGGCGCGGTACTCGGCGGTGCCCGGGCGCAGCGTGTCCGAGTTCACCTGCAGCGCGGAGCCGTCGACTGCGCGGAGGTCGAAGCGGATCCGCGGCAGCGGGCCGCCCGACGGGTCCGTCACGGTGATCCGGACCGCCATCGACCGGCCCCGGACGACCGTCGGGTCGACGGCGCCGCGCGTCAGCAGCGCCGCGGCGGGCGCCGGGGCGAGCAGGCCGTCCGCGCGCGCTCCGACCGCGGCGAGGCGGGACGCATCGACCGCGAGCACCGCACCGGGCACCTGGTCGCCGCCGAAGCCGAGCCACTCCGCGGCGGCGGCCGCCCACCGTTCCTGCGGGTCGGCCCGGCGCACCTGCGCCACGACGTCCTCGCCGGGTGTGTACTGCAGCGCGACGACCCGCGCTGCGCCGATCTCGGCGGCGGCCCGGGTCGCCCGGTTGCCGCTCGCGACGACCTGCCCGCCGACGCCGAACACGGCGAGGCCGACGGCGACGGTCAGCAGCGCGACGAGCCGCAGCCCCGCGGGCCGCCGCGCCACCTGCCGGACGGCGAGGAAGAGCGCGATGCGTCGGGATGCGGCGGTCGCGGGAACGGCGGCCCGCAGCACTACCGGCAGGAGGCGTGCGCCGCCGAACCCCGCTGCGCTGACGAGCAGACCGGGTCCGATCAGGGTCACCGGACCGCCGCCCGGGCCGGCGGCCCTGAGCGCGACGAACGCCGCGAGGGCGACGACGGCGACCGCGACGTCGGCGATCACCCCGGTGCGGGTGCCGTGACGGTTCGTGCTGGTCCGACGCCACTGGTCGAGCACCGGGCGGCGGAGCGCGCTCCACGCGCTCTGCACGATCGCACCGACGCCGCCCGCGACCGCGGCGACGAGCGCGAGCCCCGCCTGCCACGGGAACACCACGGGCGTCGCCGGCAGCAGCACCGCCCGGGTCAGCAGGAGGGCGCCGGCGTACGCGAGCGCCGCGCCCACGGGGACGGCGACGAGCAGCAGGACGAACGGCTCGCCGAGGCCGAAGCGGAGCAGCTGGAGCCGCCGGAACCCGCGGAGCTTCGCCAGCGCGATGTCCGCGCTGCGGGCCTCCACCGTGTCGACGAGGACGCGGTGCAGCACGAGCCAGCCGAGCACGCAGAGCTGCAGCACCACGAGCGCCGTCGCGGCGTCGATGCGCGCCTGCGCCGTTCGGGCGTCGTCGAGCACCGCCCCGATGTCGGAGGACACCGTGAACCGCCCCCGCGTCTCCGCGCGCAGCGTCCCGAGCTGGGCACGCAGACCGTCGAGGTCCGCGATGCGCACCGAGGCGTCATCGAGCGGGAGGTCGACCGCCTGCTGCATGAGCGCGGTCGGGGGCAGCGCCCCGAACGTCGGACGGGACACGAACACCGTGTCGGTGAAGGGGATGCCGTCCTTGTCCTGCCCGATCTGGAAGTACGACTGCCCCGACCAGCGCGGGGACGCCGTCGAGATCGGCGTGTACGCGCCGACGATCCGCACGTCGGTGCTGAAGCCGTCGACCGTCGACGTCAGCGTGAGCTGCTCGCCGACCTTCCAGCCGAGCTCGGCGGACACGGACCGGCTCGACACCATCGCCTCGCCCGGTCCCGTCGGGCACCGGCCGGCGGTGAGCCGGACCTGGGAGCAGACGCCGTCGCGCCAGACCATGCGCGTGTGCATCACGCCCGAGCCCACCGCACCGTCGGCCTGCACGTACAGCGAGCCGATCCGATCCGGGCGGTGGGCGATCCCGGGCAGCCGCTCCGCGGCGGTCAGGCGCTGCTGCGCCTGCGCGAGGGTCACCTGCGGCGAGCCGTCGACGGTGCCGAGCAGTCGGACCCCGGTCGACGCACCGGCCTCCCGGAGGACGTCCTGCAGCCCGCTCTCGGCGGCGGCGAGCGCGAAGACGGGGCCGAGCGCGGCACCGGCGCAGACGACGACGGCGCAGATCCAGACGGTCAGGGACAGCCCCGCGCGCCAGCGGAGCGCGCGCAGCACCAGACCGGGCACCCGCCACCGCCCCTCCGGGCCGAGCGCCCGGCAGCACCCTAGTTGCCGGGTGGCAAGGACTCAGCGCGGCGCCGCAGCCCCGGCGAGCTCGTCCGCGGCCTCCACGACGCGCGGCGACGTCACGCCGATCGCGCCGGTGCGGAGGAAGTAGTCGTCCCGCAGGCCGCGGACGTACGGGTGCGCCGGGTCGGCGAGCACCTGCTCGGCGGTGCCGGCCGCGATGAGCACGCCGCGGTGCATCACGACCACGCGCTGCGTGGTGCGATGCATGACCGCCGCATCGTGGCTGATGATCACGGCGGAGAAGACGCGCTCGGCGTGGAGATCGAGCAGGGTGTCGAGGACCGGGCCGCGCGTGGCCACGTCGACGCTCGAGGTCGGCTCGTCCGCCACCCACAGCATCGGCTGGAGGATCAGCGACCGGGCGATCGCGACGCGCTGCCGCTGCCCGGCGGAGAGCTCCCACGGGTACCGGGACATGGTCGAGAGCGGCAGCTGCACCGCGTCGAGGAGCTCGGCGGCGCGGGTGCCGGCGTCGCGGCGATCGAAGCGGCGATCGCGCCCGAACAGCGGCGCGGTCACGTTCTCCACGACGGTCAGGCCGGGCGTGAGCGTGCGGCCCGCGTGCTGCGGGAGGTAGCCGACCTGGGCACCGAGGACGCGGGTCGTGGTGCGGCCGGGACGCTCGGCGCGCATGCCGAGCACCGAGACGGAGCCGCCGAGGACGCGCGGCGCCCGCTTGCCCCGCACGCGGCCGGCGAGCACCTGCGCGAGCGTCGACTTGCCCGCGCCCGTCTCGCCGACGATCCCGACGAGCTCGCCGGGCTCGATCCGGAGGTCCACCCCGCGGACGGCGTCGAACCGGGCCGCGCCCGGGTAGCCCACCGTGAGATCGCGTGTGACGACCACCGCACCGCTGTCGATCATCCGCACCCCTCCGTCGGTGCTCGGAGCGTATCTCCGGCGCGGCGCGCCGGACCCGCGACACCCCAGGACTGGGGCGGCCCGCCGCGGCTCCTCGCTGGTCGAGGTGCGAGCGAAGCGATGGGCCCCACGGGCGGTGTTCCCGCCCGAGGGACTCGAGACCACCCCGAGCGCGCGATCCGCTCGGGGAGGTCTCGACACGGGCGCAGAGCGCCCGGCTCAACCAGCGAAGCGGGCGGAGTCGTCGCGGATCAGCACCTCGTCGAGGCCCTCCGCGCGGAGGGTGATGGCCGTCGAGCCGGCGGGACGGACGAAGACGATCAGGCGTCCGTCGCGCGTGCGGCGCTCGGTCGACGGGTACGGCGTCGGATCGGCGAGGTCGCCGCTCTCGATGCCGAGCAGCTCGCCGCCCTCGACCGCGACCGCGACGAGGCGGTCGTCCCCGGCCGGCTCGCCGGCACCGTCGACGAGCCGGACCTCCACCTGCAGCAGCTCGTCGAGGGGCAGGCCAGCGGCGCGGACCGCCGATGCGACGTGCTCCGGGGCGCGCCATGCGGTCGCTTCGACCCGCTCGGCCGGTCCAGCGGTGCGGACCTCGTCGCGGGCGACCGTGCGGCCGTCGCGCCGGATTTCGAGCACCAGCGGCTCGGCGCGCGGCGTCGCGACCGCGGACCACCAGCCGTGCTCCTCGTCCCGCTCGAGCGGGATCCGCTCGTCGCCCCAGCGCAGCTCGACCTCGTCGCCGTTCGCGAAGGCGAGCACCTGCAGGGGGTCGCGGCCATTCCAGCCGCGCACCGCGCGGCCCTCCCGCAGGTCCCCGTCCTCCCCCGCCGGGCGGAGGACGACGTGCGCGACCGGCTCCTCGGCCCACCAGGAGCGCCGCAGGTGGTAGCCCGGCTTCGGGAAGCCGGCGATGGTCAGCAGCCCGGCCCGGGAGCCGTGGTTCGGCCACAGGGTCGTCTCGCCGAGGAAGTCGACACCGGTCCAGAGGAACTGACCGGCCACCCACTCGTTCCGCACGACCGCGAGCCAGTCGACGTAGCGGTGGGAGGTCTCGCTGCCGACGAAGGGCTTGTCCGGGAAGCGCGCGTGGTCCTCCGCGTACCTGGCCTCGCGGTAGTTGTAGCCGACGAGGTCGAGGTCGTCGAGCAGCCCGGTCCGGCTCGACAGCTCGGGGAACGCGGCGGCGAGCGTCACCGGCCGGGTCGGGTCCGCCGCGCGCACGATGGCGCCGAGCCGCTTCGCGATCGTCGTCAGGCGACGGATGTCGGGCCGGTTCGGGTCGTACACGCGCTCGGCGGCGGGCTTGCCGGCGTCGTTGTTGCCGACCGACTCCTGGAAGAGCGGGTGCGCGTACGGGTCGTTCGGGTAGTCGACCTCGTTCCCGATGCTCCAGGCGATCACCGACGGGTGGTTGCGGTGCGCCTCGACCATCGCCGTGAGGTCGCGCTCGTGCCACTCCGGGAACTCCCGTGCGGGGCCGTCGTGCTTCGGCGGATACACGTTGTGGCCCTGCCACCACTTGTTCTTCGGGTTCTCCCACTCGTCGAACGCCTCGTCGATCACGAAGAGGCCCAGGACGTCGCAGAGCGCGTACAGCTCGGGCGAGTGCGGGTTGTGCGCCATCCGCACCGCGTTCGCGCCCATCTCCCGCAGCGTCAGGAGGCGCCGGAGCCACACGTCGGCCGGCACGGCGGTGCCGAAGGGACCGCCGTCGTCGTGGAGGCAGACGCCGCGGAGGACGCGGCGCTCGCCGTTCACGGAGAACCCGTGGTCCGGGTCGAAGCGGATCGTCCGGATGCCGACGATCTCGGTGTACTCGGCCCGCTGCGCGGCCCCGTCGGTCGTCCACGACAGCGTCGACGTCAGGCGGTGGAGGCGCGGATCGGTGTCCGTCCACAGCTCCGGGTCCGCGATCGTCACCACCGCCACCGCGATCGCCTCCGTGCGCGCCGGCACCGTGACCTCCGCTTCGAACGCGTGCGAGCGATCGGTCGACAGCGAGCGGAGCTCATGCCGCACCGCGACGACGACCGCCGCGTCCGTGTCGTTCGCGATGCGCTGCACGACCCGCACGACGGCCTCCGCCACGTCGGCCCGCTCGGTCGTGACCACGGTCCCGTGCTCGCGGAGGTGCACCGGCTCGTGCACCTCGAGCTCGACCCGCCGGTTCAGGCCCGTGCCGTTGAACCAGCGGGAGTCGGCGGTCTCGAGGCGCGAAACGCGGACCGCGATCACGAGGTCGTCATCGGGGGCGTAGGAGGCGATCTCGGTCAGGTCGAAGGAGAACCGGGCGAACCCGGACGGCCGGGCGCCGAGGTGGTACCCGTTCACCCACACCTCGGCGTCGCGGTACACGCCGTGGAAGACGAGCCGGACGTGCTGCCCCGGCGCGGCCGTGAACGGCACGTGCGCCCGGTACCAGCCGATCCCGCCCGGGAGGTAGCCGGTACCGCTCGAGTGCTCCTCGGCGAAGGGCTGCTCGACGCTCCAGTCGTGCGGCACGCGCACGCGCCGCCACGCCGCGTCGTCGAAGCCCTTCGCGGACGCCCCCCGCTCGTCTCCGAGCCGGAACGCCCACCGATCGATCACCGCACTGTGCACCCGTCGAGCCTAGGGAAGGGCGCGCACCGGGTCAGACCCCGCGGAGCGTCCTCCGGTCCGCCTCGACGCCGACGAGCCGTTGGCGCAGCTCCCGCAGGCGCTCCGCGTCGGCGGCGCCCTCGGTGCGCTGCAGCTGCCGGACGAGGTCGGCCTTCTGCCGCAGCAGGTGCCGGTCCACGAGCGACGCCACGGTGGCCTTCGCCGTGCGCGCGAGCTGCTCCTCCTGGCTCGCCCGCACGGGCAGCGGGAGGAACGCGAGCTCCTGCACGATCGGCGCGATCGGCTCCGGCACCTCCGCGGTCAGCCGCTCGAGCCAGCCGGCGCCGCCGAGCTGCGCGAGCTGCGAGCCGATGGCGTCGCGCACGACGGCGAGCGTCGCGTTGTGGAAGCCGACCTCCGTCGAGCGGCGGATCAGGTCCCCGCCGACGAGGTGCGGCACCTGCACGATCATCATCAGCGCCTCGCGCTCGAGGCGGGTCGCGGGGTCGTCGGGCAGCGAGCGGAGCGAGGCGGGCGGCCGCGGCGGTCGGGTGGGCGCCTCCTGCTCCCGGGAGGGCCGACGGTCGGGGTCCGCGCGCGCCGGCCGGTTCCGGCCGCGCCGCACCGCGCGCTCGACGGTCGGGAGGTCCATGGCGAGCCAGCGCGCGAGGAGCCGGACGTACGCGGGCCGGACGTTGTCATCGCGGATCGTCGCGACGATCGGCACGGCGGCCTCGAGCGCGGCCACCTGGCCCTCGACGGCGTCGAGGTCGTGCATGTCCAGCACACGCCGGATCATGTACTCGAACATCGGGTGCTTCGCCTCGACCATCGCGCGGACGGCGGCGTCGCCGCGCTGCGTGCGGAGGTCGCTGGGGTCGAGCCCGTCCGCGCCGACCGCCACGAACGTGCGCGCCGAGAAGCGCTGCTCCTCCGCGAACGCGCGCACGGCGGCCTTCTGCCCGGCCGCGTCGGGGTCGAACGTGAAGACGACCTCGCCGTTCGCGCTCGCCTCGTCGCCGAGCACGCGGCGCAGGACCTTGATGTGGTCCGCGCCGAACGCGGTGCCGCAGGTGGCGACCGCGGTCGTGACGCCGGCGAGGTGGCAGGCCATCACGTCCGTGTAGCCCTCGACGACCACGACGCGGTGCTCGCGGGAGATGTCGCGCTTCGCGAGGTCGAGCCCGTAGAGCACCTGGCTCTTGTGGTAGATCGCCGTCTCCGGCGTGTTCAGGTACTTCGGCCCCTGGTCGTCCTCGAGCAGGCGCCGGGCGCCGAAGCCGACGACCGCGCCGGTGAGGTCGCGGATCGGCCAGACGAGCCGGCCGCGGAACCGGTCGTAGACCCCGCGGTCGCCGGAGGAGACGAGGCCCGCGGCGGACAGCTCCGCCTCCTGGAACCCGCGCCCCTTCAGGTGCTTCGTGAGCGCGTCCCAGGACTTCGGCGCCCAGCCGACCCCGAAGTGCGCGGCCGCCGCCTCGTCGAAGCCGCGCTCGGTGAGGAACTGCTGCCCCGGCGCCGCGGCCGGGGTGCGGAGCTGCGCGGTGAAGTACTCGGCGGCGAGCCGGTTCGCCTCGAGCAGGCGCACGCGGTTGGACGTGTCCTGCTGCGGCTGCCCGTCCTCATAGGTGAGCGTGAAGTTGATGCGCGCGGCGAGCGACTCGACCGCGTCCGTGAAGGACAGGTGGTCCAGCTCCATGAGGAAGCTGATGACGTCGCCGTCGACCCCGCAGCCGAAGCAGTGGTACCGGCCGACCGCCGGCCGCACGGTGAAGCTCGGGCTGCGCTCGTCGTGGAACGGGCAGAGGCCCTTCAGCGAACCGACGCCCGCCGGCTTGAGCGCGACCTGCTCGCCGACGACCGCGGCGATGTCGGTGCGGCTGCGGACCTCGTCGACATCGCTGCGACGGATCCGGCCTGGCACAGACCGGATTCTAGGTTCGTGCGGCGACGCCCGGGCGCGGTCTCCACAACCGGGCCCGCCCCGCCGACGCGCGGCGTCAGTCGACGCGGTCGACGGCCTCGCGGAGCAGCGCGACGGCCTCGGCGCGGTCGAGCCCGCGCTCCTCCAGCAGCACGAGCGCGCGGTGCAGCAGCAGTCCGGTCGGTCCGATGAGGTCGGAGACGTCGATGCTCACGCCGATCTCGTCGTCCGCCCCGTCCTCCTCCGATTCGGCGATCTCGACGTCGACGCGGACGGCGTCCGCCTCGAGCAGCCGCTCGACGGCGACGTTCGCGGTCTCGAAGTTCTGCTCGGGATCGGCGTCGCCGTCCCAGGCGTTCGCGACGTCGAGCAGGACGTGACCGGCCGCGCGGGCCGCTTCGGGGATGGGCATGCCGCGATCGTAGATCCCGGCTCCGTCACGGCCTCAGCCGAGCGCGCGGCTCGCGGCGGCGAGGATGCGCCGGGCGGGCAGGCGCCGGAGGGAGCGCGGCAGCGACCGGGTCAGCGGCGCGACGCGGCGGGCGAGCGGCAGCAGGTCGGGCGCGCCGCGCGGCACGAGCGGCTCGAGCGCGGGGCGCAGGGCCGGCAGCGTGCCGACGGTGGCGCGCAGGTACGCGGGCATGATCCGGCGCAGCCACCAGGGCGTGCCCCGCGCGGCGATCAGCGCCCGCACGACGGGCAGCGTCTCCGCGTCGAAGGCCAGGACGGCGGCCTCCGCCTCGACCGCCCGCTCGAAGGCCGCCCGCCCGACGGGCCACTCCTCCGCCGGCAGGCCGAGCGCGGTCGCGAGCCGCCCCATCCGGGCGAGCAGCTCGTCGGCGAGCGCCGGCGGGAGCGGCCCCCAGGTCGCCTCCGCGATGCGGAGCGCGGTGTCCGCGATCGTCGCCGCCACCCACCGCTGCAGCGCCGGATCCCGGGCGTCGTACGCGACCGCCTCGTCCGAGGCGCTCACGACCGGGCGGTGCGCCCGACCGACGGCCCGCGCCGACCGGCGCACGAGGTCGTCGTCCCCGGCCGCGACGACGTAGACGTAGCGAAGCGTCCCCCACAGCCGGGCGAGCGGATCCGCCTCGAAGGCGCTGTGCCGCGCGACGCCGTGCCCGACCGCGGGGTGCGCGAGCTGCAGCAGCAGCGCGCGGAGCCCGCCGGCGAGCAGCACCCCCTCGAGCTGCAGCTGCGCCGCGGGCGGGATGCGGCGGGTCCGCCGCCTCACCGCACGAGCCGCCCGTGCCACGCGAGCGCGGACTGGTCGGTGAGGCTGGCGACCTGGTCGACGATCACCCGCTGCCGGGCGCGGTCGTCCTCCGCGGCGGCCCAGTCGGCCGAGAACGCGGTGTCGAGGTGCTGCGGCGCGGCGTGGAGGGCGTCCGCGAGCTCCTGCAGCAGCTCGCGCTGCTGCACGTAGACGGGGCGCCGGTCGTCGTTCGCCATCACGAAGGCGGCGACGATGCCCTTCAGCGCGGCGATCTCCGCCTCGATGCCCCGGGGCACGACGACGTCGGCGTTGAACCGGACGAGATCGCCGCCCGGGTGCGCGCGCCGCGTCGCCGTGGTCGCGGCGCCCGAGAAGCGGCCGATCAGCTGGCTGGTCAGGTTCTTCAGCGCCGCGTGCGCGCGCCGCGAGCCGTCCCACTCGACGATCCACGAATCCATGGCGCGCAGCCGGTGGAGGGCCTCCACGAGCTCGTCCTGGTCGAACGCGCCGCCGACCCACGCCCACATCGCGCCGACGACGTCGCGCTGCGAGGCGTTCGAGCGCAGCGCCGCGAGGTCGACGGAGCCGCCGACGACCGCGTCCTCGAAGTCGTGCACCGAGTAGGCGATGTCGTCGGAGAGATCCATGACCTGCGCCTCGATGCAGGGCCGACGCGGCGGCGCACCGCTGCGCAGCCAGGCGAACGCGGCCTCGTCCTCCGGGTAGTAGCCGAACTTCGCCCGCCCGCTCGGGTCGCCCACCGGGGCGTCGAGGCCCCACGGGTACTTGAGGGATGCGTCGAGGCTCGCCCGGGTGAGGTTCAGGCCGTAGGGCTGATCGTCGGGCCCGAACACCTTCGGCTCGAGCCGCGTCAGCAGCCGCAGCGACTGCGCATTGCCCTCGAAGCCGCCGATGCCGGCACTCCACTCGTTCAGCGCGCGCTCGCCGTTGTGGCCGAACGGCGGGTGGCCGAGGTCGTGCGCGAGGCACGCGGTGTCGACGACGTCGGGGGCGAGCCCGAGGTTGCCCGCCAGCTCCCGGCCGACCTGCGCGACCTCGAGCGAGTGGGTCAGCCGCGTCCGCGCGAAGTCGAGGCCGAGCGTCGGCGACAGGACCTGCGTCTTCGCCGCCAGCCGACGGAGCGCGCCGGAGTGCAGCAGGCGGGCCCGGTCGCGGGCGAAGTCGCTGCGCCGGGAGGAGTGGTCCTCCGGCAGCCAGCGGTCGCGGTCGGACTCGCCGTACCCGAGGTCGGCGTCCCGCGCGTCACCCACCGCTCGAGTCCAGCTCCGCACCGGCGACGGCGGCGCGGTCGGCCGCATCGAGCGTGCGCGACTCGAGCCAGCGGTCCGGCAGCGCCGGCGACTTCGGCGTCCCGGCGCGGCCGCGCTGGCCCTCCGCCGGCTCCCCCGGGTACGGCTGGTCGCGCTCGAGCTGCCCGAGCAGCTCGTCGAGGTGCGCCAGCGACTCGACCTGCGCCAGCTGCGAGCGCAGCTGGCCGCCGACGCCGTAGCCCTTGAAGTACCAGGCGACGTGCTTGCGGATGTCGCGGCAGCCGCGATGCTCACCCCCGTCGGCGTCGTCGCCGAAGAACTCGACGAGCAGCTCCGCGTGCCGCTTGAACGCGTCCGCGACCTCGCCGAGGCTCGGCGGCTCCGGCGCGACGCCGCGGCCGAACGCGGCCGCGAGGTCGCCGAAGAGCCACGGCTTGCCGAGGCAGCCGCGACCGACGACGACGCCGTCGCACCCGGTCTCCGCCATCATCCGCAGCGCGTCGTCGGCGCTCCAGATGTCGCCGTTGCCGAGCACGGGCACGTCGGTGACCGTCTCCTTGAGCTTCGTGATCGCGGACCAGTCGGCGTGCCCGGAGTAGAACTCCGACGCCGTGCGGGCGTGCAGGGCGATGGAGGCCACCCCGGCGCCCTCGGCGATGCGGCCCGCCTCGAGGTACGTGAGGTGGTCGGCGTCGATGCCCTTGCGCATCTTCACCGTGAGCGGCAGGGGGCCGGCGGCCCGCACGGCGCGCTCGACGATGTCGCGGAAGAGGTCGAGCTTCCAGGGCAGCGCGGAGCCGCCGCCCTTGCGGGTGACCTTCGGGACGGGGCAGCCGAAGTTCAGGTCGATGTGGTCCGCGCGGTCCTCCTCGCGGAGCATCGTGACCGCCGCCTCGACCGTCGCCGGGTCGACGCCGTAGAGCTGGACCGACCGGGTCGTCTCGGACTGGTGGAACGTGATGAGCCGCATCGACTCGCGGGTGCGCTCGACGAGCGCGCGGCTCGTGATCATCTCGCTCACGTAGAGCCCGGCGCCGTACTCGGCGCAGAGCCGCCGGTACGCGGTGTTCGTGATGCCGGCCATGGGCGCGAGCACGACGGGGACGTCGAGGTCGAGGGGCCCGATGCGCAGGATCGGCGCGGGCGCGAGTGCCGTGGTCACGCCCCCATTCTCCCGGACGCCTGGGACACCCCGTTCCCGCCCGGCACCCTTCGTTTCGGAGGAGTCGCACTCCTCCGAGACGGAGGGTGCGTCAGGAGTCGGCGGGATCGAGCGGGAGGGCGGCCGCCGGGAGGCAGTCGTCGCCCTCGCAGGCCGGACCGGCGCCGGGCAGCATCGTAAACGCGATCGGTGCGAGCGGCTCGGCGACCGCCGGTGCGGCGTCGCTCATCGGGCGGCCGCCTGCTCGGCGGCGACCTGCGTGAGCGCGCCGGCGAAGACCTCCGGCGCCTGCGCCCCCGAGACGCCGTAGCGCCCGTCGATGACGAAGAAGGGGACGCCGCGGATGCCGTAGGCGACCGCCTGCGCGAGGTCGGCCTGCACGTCGCCGGCGTGGCGGTGCTCCTCGAGCGCGGCGCGCGCCTCGTCGCCGTCCAGGCCGACCGACTCGGCGATCGCCACGAGCTCGTCCACGTGCCCGACGTGCTCGCCGTCGACGAAGTAGGCCTTGAACAGAGCCTCCGTCACCTCGAGCTGCTTGCCGTGCGCCTTCGCGAAGTGGGAGAGCTCGTGGGCGAGCAGCGTCTTCGTGTGCCGGATGTCCTCGTAGTGGTACTCGAGGCCGACCTCCGCCGCGATCGCGGAGACCTGGTCGGTCATCTGCTTCGCCTGCTGCAGCGGGATGCCCTTGTGCCCGGAGAGGAAGTCGACCGCGCTGCCCTCGAAGTCGACCGGGGTGTCCGGCGAGAGCTCGAACGAGTGGTACTCGACCTCGACGGGCACGCCCGAGGCGGCCGCGCCGGCCTCGAACTTCCGCTTGCCGATGTAGCACCAGGGGCACGCGACGTCCGACCAGACGTCGATCTTCACGGGGGTGTTCACGGCTCAGCGAACCGTGCCGCGTCCTGCCGCATTCCCTCCGGGTCCGAGCCCGTTAGCGTTCCAGCATGGGCAGCGAACGCGTGACGGAGGCCGCCGAGCGGCTCGGGCTGGACGTCGAGCTGGTGGAGCGGCCGGCGGCGGACTCGCTCGAGGGCGCCGCCGCGCTGCTCGGGCTCGACCCGGCGTCGATCGTGAAGTCGCTCGTGGTCGCCCGGAGCCACGGCACGTTCCTCTTCGCGCTCGTCCCCGGCGACCGGCAGATCGCCTGGGCGAAGCTCCGCGCCGCGGTCGGCGTGAACAAGCTGCGCCTGCCGAGCGCGGACGAGGCGCTCGCCGCGACCGGCTACGAGCGCGGCACGATCACCCCGCTCGGCAGCAGCACGGCCTGGCCCGTCTTCGCGGACGAGCGGATCACGGGCCGCATCGCGATGGGCGCCGGCGCGCACGGCTTCAGCGCCTTCGTCGACGGCCCGGCGCTGCTCACCGCGCTCGACGCGCGCGTGGCGGACATCAGCAGCTGACGCCCGCACGCCCGCCGCGGGACTGTCGGACCCGCCCCCTACCGTGCCCCTGCCCGTGCCGGGTGAGGAAGGAATGCGGAAGAACGATCCCCGGATCGACGGGGCGCCGGTCCGACGGCCGACGCAGGGGCGGGGGACGGCGGTGCTCCTGGCCGTCGACGGCTTCTCCGAGCCCGGCCGCGAGTGCGTGCCGGGCGAGCTGCTCATGCCGCCGGCCGGCTGCGGCCGCGCGAACTGCACGTGCGAGGACGACTTCCACGGCGTCGCGTCGCACGGCGTGACCTCGATCGGCCGGGTGCGGCTGCTCCGGGGCGTGTCCCGAGCCCTGGTGGCCGGCGAGATCGCGGCGGCGCTGCGGCAGGACGGCGAGGTCGACGACCCGCTCCGCCGCGCGATCGCCTACCTGGACGAGGTCGCGACGATCGAGGAGGGGCGTCTCGTGCGACGGGAGGTGCACGTCCTGCTGCCCTTCCCCGCCGCAGCGCGGATCGTGGCGCCCCACGAGATCGAGTACCGGCTCGACGACGCGCCGTGACCGGGCTGCGGTCAGCGGTGGAGGACGCGGAGGCCGGCCTCGCCGCGGCTGAACCGGACGAAGCGCCGGGCTCCGGGCCCGGTGCGCGTCACCGCGAGGTGCGCGAGCGCCGGTGCGCGCTCGAAGACCCGCAGCAGACGCGCGCCGGCGCGCTGGTCCGGCTCGAGCTCACGCGCGACGAACGCCTCGTAGCCGGGGAGGTCGTCCTCCGCGGCGGCCGCACCGGCCGCGAGGCCCGAGCGCAGCGCGGCGGTGATGCCCTCCCGCGTCCACGGCTCGAGCAGGCCCGCGGCGTCGCCCGCGACGAGCACGCGGCCGCGTCGCACCGGGGAGCCGGGCTCGCGCCACCGGGTCAGGTGCCCGGAGTCGTGCAGCCGCTCGCGGTCCTCCAGCCCGAGCCCGGCGAGCAGGCGCGCGAGGTAGGCGCGCGTCGCGGTCCCCTCGCCCTTGCGCTGGATCACGCCGACGGTGAGCCGGTCCGCCTTCGGGAAGACCCAGCCGTAGGTGCCGGGGTCGTGCCCCCAGTCGAGGTGGACGCGGTGCTCCCACGCCTCCCCGACGCCCGCGAGCTCGACCTCCAGCCCCAGGTCGGCCCGGGCGATCCGGACGCCGACGTGCCGCGCGACGACGCTCGCGGAGCCGTCGGCGCCGACCACCGTGCGCGCGAGGACGGGCCCGTCGGAGGTCGTCAGCGCGACCCCGTCCCCGGTCTCCGCGAGCCGGGTCACCCGCGTGCCGTCGCGGAACGTCGCGCCGGCGGCGACCGCGGCGTCGACGAGCGCCTGGTCGAGCACCTCGCGGCGGGCGAGCGCGAGGAACGGCCGCGTCGACCGGACGCGGCGCTCCGGACCGCCACGGAGGGAGAAGGACACCGTCGCGACGCGGCGTTCGACCGCGGTCAGCGCCGCGGACGGCAGCAGCTCGAGCGCGGTGCCGATGAGCCCGCCGCCGCAGGTCTTGTACCGCGGGAACCGGGCCGCGTCGAGCAGCAGCACGCGCCTCCCCCGCTCGGCGGCGACCCGCGCTGCGCTCGAGCCGGCCGGACCGGCGCCGACCACGACGACGTCCCAGACCTCCGCGTCGGTCACCGATCGCCGATCGGGGCCGAGAAGCGCGTCGTGACACCGGGCGACACGAGGACTGAGTCGGGCGACCGATCCGCGAGCCCGGGGAACCCGGCGGAAGCGAGCAGCTCGTCGTCGAGGTCCATCAGCTCGCCCCGGTGCAGCGGCCACGCCTCGTGCTCGTTGCGCCAGTACCGCGTGCCCCAGGGCCGGCCGACGTGCATCGCCCACCGCGCCGTGAGGAAGTCGGCGAGCGCGTCGCCCTCCACGCGTCCGGGCAGCCGCCGCACCGCGATGCGCGTGCGCGGCCGGACCGCGCCCTCCAGCCGCTCCGAGGCGTACCGGAGGACGTCGCCGTGGCGCTCGCCCCGCATCCGCGCCCAGCGGTACGGCAGCCCCAGACCGATGCGCGCCGCGAGCACCGGCAGCAGGTGCGCCGCGTCCAGGCTGCGGAACACGACGCTGCGCCGGCCGCGCTCGTCGACGGCGTACAGGCGGACGTTCGTCTCGAGGAAGGTGCCGAGCCACGGCACGACCGGCAGCGGCGGGAACGCGGTGCGCTCCAGCCGGAAGGGGATCAGCCCGACCCACGTCGCGCCGTCCTCGGTCGTGTCCGGCCGGGTGCCCGGCGGCAGCCAGCCGGCGACCTCGCCCGGCTCGACCCGCCAGTGGAGGAAGACCGCGTCGCTCCACCGCTGGCGGATGACCGCGCGCCCCGGCAGCGGAGCGGCGGCCGTCGAGACGGGCTCGACCTCGATCCCGGACGCGGGACCGGATGCGCGCGCGGTCACGGGTCCGGGATCGGGAACGAACGGCTCAGGCGCCGACGAGCGCCGACGCGAGGTAGCCGTGCAGCCGGTCGAGGCCCACGCGCTCCTGCTGCATCGTGTCGCGGCCGCGCACGGTGACCGACTGGTCGTCGAGCGAGTCGAAGTCGACGGTGATGCAGAAGGGCGTGCCGATCTCGTCCTGCCGGCGGTACCGGCGGCCGATGGCGCCCGCGTCGTCGAACTCGACGTTCCAGTCCTGACGCAGGTCCGCCGCGACCTGCTTCGCCAGCGGCGACAGGCGCTCGTTGCGGCTGAGCGGCAGCACCGCGGCCTTGACCGGTGCGAGCCGCGGGTCGAGCCGCAGGACCGTCCGCTTGTCGACGCCGCCCTTCGTGTTCGGCGCCTCGTCCTCCGAGTACGCGTCCACGAGGAACGCCATCAGCGAGCGCGTCACGCCGGCCGCGGGCTCGATGACGTAGGGCGTCCAGCGCTCCCCGGCGCCCTGGTCGAAGAAGCTGAGGTCGGTGCCCGACGCCTTCGAGTGCGTCGACAGGTCGTAGTCGGTGCGGTTCGCGATGCCCTCGAGCTCGCCCCACTCCCCGCCGGTGAAGCCGAACCGGTACTCGATGTCGACGGTGCGCTTCGAGTAGTGGGAGAGCTTCTCCTTCGCGTGCTCGTACAGGCGGAGGTTCTCGGGCTTGATCCCGAGGTCCGTGTACCAGCGGTGCCGCTCCTGGATCCAGTACTCGTGCCACTCCTCGTCCGTGCCGGGCTCGACGAAGAACTCCATCTCCATCTGCTCGAACTCGCGGGTGCGGAAGATGAAGTTGCCGGGCGTGATCTCGTTCCGGAAGCTCTTGCCGATCTGGCCGATGCCGAACGGCGGCTTCATGCGCGCGGACTGCAGCACGTTCGCGAAGTTCACGAAGATGCCCTGCGCGGTCTCCGGGCGCAGGTAGTGGAGGCCGGCCTCGTCGTCGACGGGGCCCAGGAACGTCTTCATCAGGCCGGAGAACGCGCGCGGCTCGGTCCAGGAGCCCGGCTGGCCGGTCTCCGGGTCCCGGATGTCCGCAAGGCCGTTGACCGGCGGGTGACCGTGCTTCGCCTCGTACGCCTCGATGAGGTGGTCGGCGCGGTACCGCTTGTGCGTGTGGAGGCTCTCGACGAGCGGGTCGGAGAACACCTCGACGTGGCCGGAGGCCTCCCACACCCGGCGGGGCAGGATCACGGAGGAGTCGATGCCGACGACGTCCTCGCGGCCGCGGACCATCGTGCGCCACCACTGGCGCTTGATGTTCTCCTTCAGCTCGGCCCCGAGGGGGCCGTAGTCCCAGGCCGACCGGGAGCCGCCGTAGATCTCACCCGCCTGGAAGACGAAGCCGCGCCGCTTGGCGAGGGCGATGACGCTGTCGAGCGAGGTGGCTGCCACGGTTCTCCCGTTCCGGGCCTCGCCGGCTGCGGGGCCTCGTCGTGTGTGCCGGGCAAGCCTACCGACCGCGCGCGGGCCGTCCCCCGGACTCGGGCGCCGCAGTGCTACGCCGTGTGACCGGCCCCGTGGACCGGGCCCCGACCCCGCCCTACCGTGGCTCCACCGCCGGACGGCCCGGCGAGTTCAGGAGCGGACGATGACGCACCACGCAGCCCAGCAGCAGGCCCTCTCGGCGTGCGAGCAGGGCGCGATGTGCATCGACGACCACCCCGGCCACGCGGTGACGCTGATGCGCCTCCGGCTCGCGCACCTCCACCCGGAGGGCTGGGTCGACGCCGTCGTCGCGGGCACCGCGGAGGACGGAACGATCGCGCTGCACCGCTGGTCCGACGGCGCGGCGGTGCACGTGTGGCACCACACGCACCGCAGCGACCTGCTCGTGCCCGGCTCGCTCGTCGCCGTGCACGAGCGCTACGGCGTCCTCGCAGCCGGCGAGCACCGGCTGAACGTGGCTCCTCGCTAGCGCGTCAGGCGTCCGTCGCCATCGAGGCGAGCAGCGCGCTGCACGCCGCGTTCGTCCCCTCGCACGCGTCGGCGCACATCGCGCAGGTCGCGCTCATGTCGGCGTGCGTGCGGCACTCCTCCATGCACGCGGCGGTCATGGCGATGCAGGCCTCGAGCATGGCGACCATCGCGGTCCGCTCCATGCCGGCGGGGCGCATCATCATGCGCATCGTCGTCATGCAGACGTCCGAGCACATGGCGCAGCGGGACGCGCAGACGCCCATGCCCTCCATGCCGCCCATCGCGTCGGCGCACATCGTGCAGGCCTGCATGGACATCGAGCAGGCGTCGATGGCCTCCTGCATCTTCATCATGTCCATGGCCATGCCCTCGGGCTTCGCCATCGAGCGCATCATCGTGGTCGTCGTCTCCATCACGTGCACGTCCCCGTCCTCGAAGCCGGCGGCCCGCCCGCGCCGGGCGACGTCCTCCCGTCGGCTGCGTTCCCGATCGAGGGTACGGAGGAAGCCTGCGGAGCGGCAGGGGCGTTCCGACCCGGTCAGCCGCTCGCGGCCCCCGGCGCGTCGACCGCGCCGCCGAAGCGCCGGTCGCGCGCGTTGTACTCCGCGATCGCATCCCACAGGTGGGTGCGGCGGTAGTCCGGCCAGAGCGTGTCCTGGAACACGAGCTCCGCGTACGCGGACTGCCACAGCAGGAAGTTCGAGGTGCGCTGCTCCCCGGACGACCGGACGAAGAGGTCGACGTCCGGCATGTCCGGCAGGTAGAGGTGCCGCGCGATCGTCCGCTCCGTGATCGCACTCGGCTTGAGGCGACCGGCGGCGACCTCCTTCGCGACCTCGCGGACCGCGTCCTGGATCTCGACCCGGCCGCCGTAGTTGATGCACATCGTCAGCGTGAGCGTGCGGTTGTCGCGGGTCAGTTCCTCCGCCGCCCGGAGGTCGCCGATGACCGTGCGCCAGAGGCGCGGGGTGCGGCCCGCCCAGCGGATCCGGACGCCCCACGCGTTCAGCTGCTCGCGCCGGCGGCGCAGCACCTCACGGTTGAAGCCGAGGATGAAGCGCACTTCGTCGGGCGAGCGCGCCCAGTTCTCGGTCGAGAACGCGTAGGCGGAGATGTGCTTCACGCCGGCCTGCAGGCCCCCGGCGACGACGTCGAGCAGGGAGGCCTCCCCCGCCCGGTGCCCCTCGATGCGCGGCAGTCCCCGCCGGTTCGCCCAGCGGCCGTTGCCGTCCATGACGATGGCGACGTGCTCCGGCACCTTCGCGAACGCCGGCGGGTACTCCTGCGTCCAGTCGATCGGACGGATCGGATCCAGCTGCACCCGCGCCATCAGGCGGTGGTCCCGGTGGGTGCGAGGCCCGCCGCGGCGGGCGCGGTGACCGAGCGGTCGAGGTGGTTCAGCGACTTGAGCCCGCGCTCCAGGTGCCACTGCACGTAGGCGGCGATGACGCCGGACGCCTGCCCCCGCGTCGACTGACCGGAGGCGTCCGCGATCGCCCAGTCCCCCGTGAGCAGCGCGCCGAGCAGCTCGATCGTCTCGGTCTTCAGGCGCGGCACGCCCGGCGGCGCGACCGCGTCCGCCACGACCCCGCCGAGCTGCGCCACGAACGCGGTGTGCGGTCCGGGCGCACCGGTCACCGCGCAGTCGCCGAAGGTCGGCGCCCAGCCCGCGATCGAGAGGGCGCGCAGCAGGTAGGAGTCGAGGATCAGGGAGGCCCCGTGGTCGCCGCGGGCGAGCGCACGCAGCGCGCCGACGAGCAGCAGGTACTGCTGCGGCGACGCCTCGTCCGTCAACCGGTCGGCCGTCTCGACGATCACGTTCGCCGCGGTGAAGCTCGCGTAGTCGGCGGCGATCGCCGACCCGTAGGTGCCGAGCGACTCCGCCTGCTGGATCACGTCGAGGCTGCGGCCCTCGTAGCACTGCAGGTCCACGACCATGAAGGGCTCGACGTGCGATCCGAAGCGGCTGGAGGTGCGCCGCACGCCCTTCGCGACCGCGCGGATCTTGCCCCGGTGCTTGCCGAGCATCGTGATGATGCGGTCCGCCTCCCCCAGCTGGTGGGTGCGGAGCACGACGGCTTCGTCGCGATAGGTCGGCACCGTCCGATTGTCGCAGTTCCCACCGACTGTGCAGCGGCTCGCGGTACCCAGGAGGTCGACACCGACGGAAGGAGTTCCCATGGCGGGACTGTTCGACAAGGCGCAGGAGTTCCTGAAGACCGACAAGGGCGAGCAGGTCAGCGACCAGGTGCTCGACAAGGCCGCTGCTGCCGCGGACAAGGCCACGGGCGGCAAGCACACCGACGCGATCGCGTCCGGGCGCGACACGGCCGACAAGCACCTCGGGACCGAGTGACGGCCTCCCGCAGGACGGGACAGGAGGAGGGCGGCCGCAGCGCGACCGCCCTCCTCCTGTCGGTGCAGCCGGAGCCGCGGTGGTCTCAGGCCGCCTGGGCCAGCGGGAAGGCGCGCGCCTCCTCCAGCGAGGCGAAGCGGTGGATGCTCGAGATCGAGCCGTTGCGCAGGCCGAAGGTCGAGTAGACCGTCAGCGGGGTGTTCGTCGTGTCGCTGTTCCAGGTCGCGTCCTGCGCCACGACGATCCCTCCGGGGACGTCGTAGCAGTCGCGCGGCATCAGCCGCACGCCGGCCGTCTCCACCCATCTGACCATCTCGTCGCGACCGGTGGACTCGCCCTTGGGCCCCGCGACCACGACGTCGTCGGTGCAGGCGGCGGCAGCGGTCGCCCCGTCCCCGTTGTTCACCGCGACGTGCCAGATGACGATGACGGAATCGAGCGTCGAAGTCGTGAGCGTCATGGCCCCAGGGTGCCCGACCGGGTCCCGGCACGCCAGCGCCGTTCACGGAATGTTTCCTATGCGTCGCTGAAGTTCGCGCATAACGAACACATCACGGGGAATCGCCCCGGGAAAGCCCTGGCACCCGTTTCACCGATCTTCCAATCGACACGGAAAAGGGCCGCCGGAGACCGTTTGCGCGGGTCCTGGGCGGCCCTTCGGCACCGAGCGGATCAGGCGAGCGCGAGCTCGCCGACCTCCGCGCGCACGGCGCGGTTCACGGACGACACGATCGCCTTGAGCGACGCGGTCGCGATGTCCGCGTCGATCCCGACGCCCCAGAGGCGGACCCCGTTGACCTCGAGGTCGACGTACGCCGCGGCCTTCGCGTCGCCGCCGGCGCTGAGCGCGTGCTCGACGTAGTCGTAGAGGGAGATGACGAACCCCTGCTCGGCCATCACGCGGAGGAAGGCGTCGATCGGACCGTTGCCGCGCGCGTCGACGTCCTGCACCTCGTCGTCGATGCGGAGCCGGACGCCGAGATCGATGTCGCCGCCCATGTCGCTCGACGTGCGGGTGCGGAGCAGCTCGAACCGGCCCCACTTCGCGATCGGGTCCGGGTGCGGGAGGTACTCGTCCTGGAACGCCGTCCAGATCTCGTCGCTCGTCACCTCGCCGCCCTCGGCGTCGGTCTTCGCCTGCACGACCCCGGAGAACTCGATCTGCAGCTTCCGCGGCAGGTCGAGGTTGTGGTCCGTCTTCAGGAGGTACGCGACGCCGCCCTTGCCGGACTGCGAGTTGACGCGGATGACCGCCTCGTAGCTGCGGCCCAGGTCCTTCGGGTCGACGGGCAGGTACGGCACCGCCCACTCGAGCTGCTCGACCGGCGTGCCGGTGCGCTCGGCGGTCGCCGCCATCGCCTCGAAGCCCTTCTTGATGGCGTCCTGGTGGCTGCCGGAGAAGGCCGTGTACACGAGGTCGCCGGCCCACGGGCTGCGCTCGGGCACCCGCAGCTGGTTGCAGTGCTCCGCGGTCGCCCGGATGCGGTCGAGGTCGCTGAAGTCGATCTGCGGGTCGACCCCCTGCGTGAACAGGTTGATGCCGAGCGCGACGAGGTCGACGTTGCCGGTGCGCTCGCCGTTGCCGAACAGGCAGCCCTCGATGCGGTCGGCGCCCGCCAGGTAGCCGAGCTCGGCCGCGGCGATCGCGGTGCCGCGGTCGTTGTGCGGGTGCAGCGACAGGATCACGTGCTCGCGGTGGTCGAGGTGCCGGTTCATCCACTCGATGGAGTCGGCGTACACGTTCGGGGTCGCCATCTCCACCGTGGCCGGCAGGTTCAGGATGACGTTCCGCTCCGCGGTCGGAACGAAGATCTCCATGACGCGGTTGCAGATCTCGGCCGCGAACTCGAGCTCGGTGCCCGTGTAGGACTCCGGCGAGTACTCGTAGTAGACGGTCGTCTCCGGGATCGTCGCCTCGTACCGCTTGCAGAGCTTCGCGCCCTCGACGGCGATGTCGATGATCCCGGCACGGTCGGTGCGGAACACCACATCGCGCTGCAGGATGCTCGTCGAGTTGTACAGGTGGACGATCGCCTGCTTCGCGCCCCGGATCGACTCGTAGGTCCGGGCGATGAGGTGCTCCCGGGCCTGCGTCAGCACCTGGATGGTGACGTCGTCCGGGATCGCGTCCTCCTCGATGAGGCTGCGGACGAAGTCGAAGTCGGTCTGGCTCGCGGACGGGAACCCGACCTCGATCTCCTTGTAGCCCATGCGCACGAGCAGGTCGAACATCGTGCGCTTGCGCTCGGGGCTCATCGGGTCGATGAGCGCCTGGTTGCCGTCGCGGAGGTCGACCGCGCACCAGCGCGGCGCCTTCGTGATGCGGTTGCCCGGCCAGGTGCGGTCGGGCAGGTCGACCCGGAACTGGTCCAGGTAGGGGCGATACCGGTGGATCGGCATCGAGGACGGCTGCTGCCGGTTCTGCATGATCGTGCGTTCTCTCTACTCGTCGGTTCCGGCCAGCGCGAGGACTCCGCGACGAGGAGGGCCTGAGGAGTTAGGCCTCGTCGCGGCAGCGAAGGAGGAGGAGCGCCGTCTGCACGGTGGCCAGGGTAGCACCGCGGCCGCGAGGAGGGCTCGGAGCCGGACCGCCTACCGGCGCTCCTCCCCCGCCGGCGCGCCCTGGTCCTGCGGGGCGGCCGCCGCGAGCGTCCGGATCCGGGCCTCGTCCTCGTCCTCCTCGGGCCGGAGAGCCCCGACCATGCGGGCGAGCACGGGGAGGGTGATGTCCGGCAGGTAGGCGCGCGCGACGGCGATGCTGATCGCCGGCAGCGCGACGGCGTCCGCGTAGGCGAGCACCTGGGGGCGGTGCTCCGGGCGGAACTTCTGCTTGTACGCCGCGAGCGAGCGGAAGCCGTAGGCGGGCTCGAGCAGGCGGCCGAGGCTTCCCAGCAGCCGTTCGAGCCGGTCGTCGGCGTCGGACGACGCGCCCGCGAGCGGAGCGACGGAGAGGCTGACGAACCGCAGGGCGCGCTGCGCGGCGTGGCCGATGACGGCGGCGATGACGAACTCCATGACGCCGTTCGGCGAGCCCGGCCTGCGGCGCATGAAGTCGAGCGTCAGGCCGACGAGCTCGCCGTCCTGCCACGTGGGGAGCCAGGAGGTGACGCCCTCGATGCGGTCCCCGGGGCCGACGGCGAGCATCAGCCGCACCTCGCGGTCGACGAGCTCGCCGACGCCGCCGAGGGTGAAGCCGAGCTCCGGCAGCCGCTTGTCCGCGACCCACTCCTCGCTGATCGACTCGATCTGGGTGCGCCAGCCGAGCGGCAGCTCGGCCCAGCCCGTCCAGACCGAGCGGATGCCGAGGCGGTCCGCCCGGTTGATGGAGGAGCGCACGTCCTGCCAGTGCTTGCCCTTCATGGAGAACGAGGTCGGGTCGATGACCGTGTCCTCGCCGACCTCGACCGACGCCCAGGCCGCGCCGGGACCGCCGAGCCCCTCGGCGAACTCCGGCCGCACGGAGTAGAAGGCCGGGGTGAGTCCGATGTCGTCGCAGTGGACGGCGAAGGCGCGCGCCGCCTCCATCGCGCCGTCGTCGGGCCCGACCGGCTCCCCGAGGGTGAGCGCGACGCCCGAGCCCTCGCGGTAGGCGACGGCGTGCCGACCGTCCGCGCTGAACCAGTACCGGTTGCCCGGCCAGGTCGCCATCCAGGAGATCGATCCGCGCCCGCCGGCCTGCAGCAGGGTGCGCACGCGCGCCAGGTCGCGCTCGGAGGTCGCGCCCAGCACGGAGCGGGCCACGACGATCCCGGCGACGAGCAGGGCGAACCAGGCGAGCGGCCCGACCCATCCCTCGAGCAGCTGCGCGACCGGTCCGACCGGCACGAAGTCGACCCGGCGGAACCGGAGGAAGCCGACGGGCACGTAGCGCTGCGGCAGCTCGAGGAGCAGGTCGAGCACCGACGGGACGGGTTTGAACTGGGCGCGCACGAGCGTGCCGAGGCCGACGTAGAGCACCGCGGAGAGGACCGTCGCGCCGCCGAAGACGGCGCCGCCCACGAGCACCGCCTGTCGCGAGGGGCGCGCGGTCAGATGCCGGCGGCCCACCAGGACACCGACGACGAGCGCGAGCGGCACGAGGACGGCGAGGATCGACTGCAGCGTGAGCTGAGCGCGGATGTCGGCGATCTGGTCCGGGTCGCCGAGGGCGGGGAACAGCCCGTAGTAGACCGCGGCGAACAGCGCGAGCAGGCCGTTCACGAGGATCGAGAGCCAGGCGCCGACGCGTCGGCCCCGCTGGACGGCGAACGCGGCGAGCAGCGCGACGAGCAGCGGGAGCACCGTGAGCACGAGCGCGCCGGGACCGTTCAGCCGGGCGAGCGCCAGCTCCCGTCCGCAGCCGGGCTCCGCACCGATCCGCGCGCAGCGCTCGGCCAGCGCCCCCGCGCCGGGGAGCGTGTCGCGGAAGAGCCGCCCGAACGGCCGCAGCAGGCCGTACCCGGTGGGCTGGACGATCGCGACGACCGGGCCGATCGCGGAGACGGCGAGCACGACCGCGAGCAGGCTGCGCGCCTCGTGGTGCGAGCTGCGGAGGAAGACGAGGCGAGGCCGCCGACGGGCGAGCACCCAGCCGAGCGCGAGGCCGCCGAGGGCGGCCGCGAGACGGTTCACGTCGCTCGGCTGGCCCGAGTAGAGGAGCAGGACGATCAGCGCGGCGAAGCCGACGAGCCGGATCCGCCGGCGCCAGAGCGGCCCGGCGAACGCGCTCGTCGCCATGACGACGCCCACGATCGGCGTGATCGGGTCGAGCACGATCGAGGTGGCGGGCGGGGTTGTCCAGTACTCGCGCGTGAGGAGACCGGCCGCCTGCGCCGCCGTCCCCAGCAGGCCGCCCAGCACCGCGGTGACGATCCAGGCGAGCAGGACGCGGCCGGTGCCGATCAGCCGCTCGCAGGCGCCGACGCCGAGCACGAGCGCGAGCACCGCGACCGGCAGACCAGGGCCGCGCGCGAAGAGCACGCTCGAGACCAGCCGCCAGACCTGGCCGCGTTCGTACAGCTCCCGGATGTCGAGCCCGACCGCGGCCGCGAGGCCGGAGTCCTGCCCCGGGACGAACGAGCGGGTCGCGATCGCGAGCAGCAGGAGGAGGACGGCGAGGCCGACGGAGGCGGGTCGCTGACGGATCCAGGCGATCACGGCAGCTTCCACCACGGCGTGAGGACGTCGAGCCCGTACGAGAGGCCCGCGGCGCCGGTGTTCCAGTTGTGCGCCAGGCCGGCGAGCGTCTCGAAGTGCGTCGTGATCCCGACCTTCTTCGCCGCCGCGACGAGCAGCGGGGTGTCGGCGCCGTAGCGGAGGTCGTCGGCGCCCACGCTGAACGCGATGGCGGTCGCCGGGTAGTGCCCCACCCGCTTCATGATCGCGATCGGCTGCGCCGCCGCGTAGGCCTTCCTGCTCCCGTGGAAGCCCACCGCGATCGTGTGCGCGACCGAGCCGTTGCGCGGCCCGAGTTCGGAGGACACGGCGATCGCCGACCCGAACAGGGTCGGGTGCTCGGTCGCGAACTGCACCGCGCAGGTGGCGCCCTCCGAGAAGCCGGCGACGGTCCAGGCGAGCCGGTTCGTCGACACGGGGAGGTTCTGGAGGATCCAGTCGCGGACGTCGTCCGTGACGTAGGTCGCGACGTTCCCGAGCTTCGAGTTCACGCACATCGGGTTCTTCGCGTACCCGCCGAGCTGATCGGGGACGACCACGATCGGCGCGATGCCCTTGTGCTTCGCGGCGAGCGCGTCGAGCGGCGCCTGCAGGTTCCCGGCGAGGAACACGTCCGAGGGACCGCCCGGCTCGCCGGAGAACGCCACGATGACCGGCAGCTTCGGCGGGTGCTTCACGAGCGCGGCCGGCGGCAGGTAGATCCACGCCTCGCGCGCCTTGAAGTGCGACTCGGTGCCCGGGATCGTGCGGGTGCCCAGGGTGCCGGTGGTCGGCATGTCGGCGGGCGGAACCCAGTTCTTGAGGGAGTGGCCCTTCCCGCCCACCACGTCGATCGGCAGCGTCGTCACCCCGGTGTCGCCGACGACGTCGCCGAGCCGCGGGTAGTAGGCGACGTCCCGGTTGATCATGAGGCCCGATGCGGCGATCACCGCGGGGAGGGCGACGATCGCCACGACCTTGCGCCACCAGCGCGTCCGGACGAGGTTGACGACGGCGAGGCCGATGCCCGCGCCCGCGGCGAGCGCCGCCGCGAAGATCACGGCCGAGGCCGGGGCGCCGAAGAGGTCCTGCACGACGACGACCTCGTAGACGGCCACCCAGCCGAGCAGGGCGCCGACGCCCGCGGCGAGCGCGAGGACGCCGATGCGCGTCCGCAGCCGCCATCCGGTGCCGGGGCGCGGCAGGAGCAGCACCGCCAGCAGCACCGCCGCGACCACGTACACCGGCACGAGCACGTGATCGCGCTCGATCGGCAGATCTCTCAACCAGCTCGGCATCGCCGTTCGTTCCTTCTCCGGCGTCTGTCGTAGCGCCGCGGACCAGGTTCTCGTCCACGATGCAAGACAACGTGCAGAAATCGCGCGAAATGGTTCCGTGCTCGGACGGACGGGTCAGCCGCCGTGCCAGTGCACGACGAGCTGCACGCGGTCGCGGAGCCCGAGCTTCGCGAGCACGCGCGAGACGTGCGTCTTCACCGTCGCCTCGCTGACGTACTCGTGGGCGGCGATCTCGGCGTTGCTGAGACCGCGGCCGGCGAGGTCGTAGATCTCGCGCTCGCGCGGGCTGAGCACCGCGAGCTCGTCGTCGCGGCCGCGGTGCCCCGAGCCGAAGGTGTCGAGCAGGTGCCCGATCGCGGCCGGCGCGATGACGGCGGCGCCCGCGTGGACGGTGCGCACCGCGGCGAGCAGGAACTCGGGCCGCGCGTCCTTGAGGACGAAGCCGGACGCGCCGGCCCGGAGCGCACGGGCGGCCGCCTCGTCGAGGTCGAACGTCGTCAGCACCAGCACCCGCGGCCGGGCGCCGCGGGCGGCGAGGCGCTCGGTCGCGGTGACGCCGTCCATCCCGGGCATCCGCACGTCCATCAGCACGACGTCCGGATCAGTGCGCTCCACCTCGGCGAGCGCCGCGGCGCCGTCGGCGGCCTCGCCGACGACCTCGATGTCGTCCTGGCTGTCGAGCAGCATGCGGAGGCCGGAGCGGAACAGCGCCTGGTCGTCGACGAGGACGACGCGGATCGGCGCGATGTGGCCGACGTCAGGCACGGGGCTCGGCGAGCTGCGCCATCAGCGCAGCGAGCGGGTTCGGCGCCGCATCGGCGGGCGCCGCCTCCGTCGTCGTCTCGGCGGCGATCGGCAGCGCGACGCGCACGCGGAAGCGGCCGTTCGTGCCCGTGCCCGCGGAGCAGTCGCCGCCGGCGTCCAGGGCGCGCTCGCGCATGCCGGTGATGCCGTGGCCGGCGCGCTCGGTCGCGGCGACCGCCTCCACCGGCACCGCGTTGCTCACCACCAGGACCACCTCCCGCTCGCCCCAGTCGAGCTCGAAGCCGACCGGTTCGAGGCGGTCGCCGTGGCGCATCGCGTTCGTGAGCGCCTCCTGCGCGATGCGGTAGAGCGCGAGCCCGGTCCGCTGGTCGAGCGGGCGCGCCTGCCCGAAGGACGCCTCATCGACCTCGACGCCGAGCGCGCGCACCCCGTCGACGAGCCCGGCGAGGTCGTCGGGACCGGGCACGACGCCGCTCTCGCCGCTCGCCCGCAGGTCGTGGAGCATCGTGCGCACCTCGCCGAGCGCGCGGCGGGCGGTGTCGGAGATCGCCTCGAGCGCCGGCGCGACGGAGGCCGGCTTCGTCTCCGCCGCGAAGCGGGCGCCGTCCGCCTGCGCGATCACCACGGCGAGCGAGTGGGCCACGACGTCGTGCACCTCCCGCGCGATCCGGTTGCGCTCGAGCTCGAGCAGGACGTCGCGCTCCGCGGCCTCGCTCCGCGCAGTGGTGTCGACGAGCCGACCGGACACCGTGCCGAGGTCCCGAGCGAGCCGAGCCACGACCCACGGGCCGAGAGTCAGCGCGATGAAGGGCAGGCCGAGCGTGACTGCGACACCGCTGCTGCCCGCGAAGCGGGTGGCGATGAAGAGGGCGCCCGCCACCGCCACGAACCCGGTGAACGCGACGCCGATCCTCCGGACGCGCTCGTCGTCGCTCCGCGCCGCCCCGAAGATGGCGAAGGTTGCAGCGGACTGCTGCGTCGCGTCCTGAATGGCGAACCCGTTGGTCATCGCCCACGCCATCAGGAGGATCCCCGTCGCACTGAACCCCATCGCCAGGACCGGCCGAGATCGGAAGGCGACGAGGACCAGCGCGGCAGGTATCGCGGTGACGATGATGCTTCCGGTCCTGCCGATCTCGCCGGCGACGACCACCGCGTAGTACGCACCGGCGGCCACCACCCACACCGCAGCCCGAAGTCGCGGGTCGACGACCCACTGCCGCTTCAGCCATCCGAGGAGATCCACGATGCGAGCGTACGAACACCGCCGGTCGAGGCACAGGCTCGAGCAGACCATTCATCCTCCGGGATGACGGGAATCAGCCGATCGGGTCTGCCGCGCGACGGCGCCGCGCCGATGGGCTGCGGGCATGCGGATCGCGATCGTCCTCGACTACTCCCTCGATCTGATCGGCGGCGCGCAGCGCGCTGCCCTGAACGAGGCGGCGGCGCTCGTCGCCGCGGGGCACGGGGTCGTCCTCGTGGCGCCGCGGCCGACCGATCCGCGCTCGGTGCTGCCGCTCGGCGTCGATGCGCTCTGGACGTCGGCGCGGCGGCTGCCCGCGCTCGACTTCCCGCTCGTCCCGGACGGCGAGGAGCTGCGCGGCCGACTGGTGCGCCATCTCCGCGCGGCCCGCATCGACGCGGTGCACGTGCACTCCGAGTTCGGGCACGCGCGGGCCGCGCTCCACGCGGCACGGGTCCTCGGCCTGCCCGTCGTGCACACGGTCCACACGGCGTACTGGCCGGGCGTGCCCGGTCCGCTGCGGCCGGTCGCCCGCGACCTGCTCGCGCGCCTCGCGGGTCCGGTGCCGCATCGGACCCGCAACCCCCTGCTCGACCACACCGTCGACCTGGCGCTCGCCGCGGACGTCGTCGTCTCGCCGTCGGCGCACCAGGCGGCGGACCTCGTCCGGCTCGGCGTCCCCGCGCCCGCGGTCCGACCGAACTGCGACGCGGGCGGCGCTCCCCCGCTCCCGCTGCCGTCGTTCGAGCACCTCCGCGTCGCGTGGGTCGGGCGCTGCGTGCCGGAGAAGCGCCTGCTCGCCTTCGTCCGGGCGGTCCGCATCGCCCGGTCGCGCCTGCCGGAGGACCGGCTCCGGGTCGCCGTCGCGGGCCGGGGACCGCTGCTCCCCGTCGCGCAGCGGATCGCGGGACCCGGGGTCGTCTTCCTCGGCCGTCTCGACCGCGCCGGCGTCCGGCACCTGCTCGACGCGTCGCACCTGACCGCGCTCACCTCCCACGGGTTCGACAACCAGCCGATGACCGTCGTCGAGTCCGTCCGCGCGGGACGCGGCGTGCTGCACACCGACCCTCGGCTCCGGGAGGGGCTCGATCGCGCCGGGCTGCTGGCGGCCGCGCCGGACACCGAGGCGATCGCGGACCTCCTCGTCGAGCTCGCGCTCGACCCGACCCGGGTCCGCGCCGCGGCCGTCGGCGCGCGCGCGTCCGCCGCGCTCTTCGCACCGGAGGCGCACGTGGCCCGCCTCCTCCCGCTGCTCGCGGGCGGACGAGCGGCCGCCGCGGCGTGACCGCACAGCCGCTGGTGCGGCTCGAACGCGCTGATGCGGCCCCGCATTCGACCGCATCAGCCCGTTCGGACCGCGTCAGTGCGGCGTCACGACCTCGTGCGCCGGGCTAGAACCCGAGGCGGCCCAGCTGCTTCGGGTCGCGCTGCCACTCCTTGGCCACCTTGACGTGGAGGGAGAGGAACACCTTCGTGCCGACGAGCGGCTCGATCTGCGCCCGCGCCGCGGTGCCGACCTGCTTCAGCCGGGAGCCCTTGCTGCCGATCATGATGATCCGCTGGCTGTCCCGCTCGACCCAGACGTTCGCGAAGACGCGGGTCATGCCCTCCTGCTCCTCGACGTCCTCCACCGTCACGGCGAGGGAGTGCGGCAGCTCCTCGCGGGCGCCCTCGAGCGCGGCCTCGCGGATGAGCTCCGCGATGCGCTGCTCGAGCGACTCGTCCGTCACCGCCTCGACCGGGTAGAGCGCCGGCCCCTCCGGCATCAGCTTCAGCGCCTCGGCCACCAGCACGTCGAGCTGGATCCCGTCCTGCGCCGAGACGGGGATGATGCTGTCCCACTCGCCGAGTCCACTGACGGCGAGCAGCTGCTCGCCGACGCGGTCGCGGGGCACCGCGTCGATCTTCGTCACGATCGCGATCCGCTTCGCGCGGGGCGCGTCGTCGAGGCGCTTGTGCAGGAAGCGGTCGCCGGGGCCGATCGGCTCGGCGGCCGGGACGCAGAAGCCGACGACGTCGACGTCCGAGAGCGTCGTCGCGACGACGTCGTTGAGCCGCTCCCCCAGCAGGGTGCGCGGGCGGTGCATGCCAGGGGTGTCCACGACGACGAGCTGCCCGTCCGGCCGGTTCACGATGCCGCGGATCGCGCGGCGGGTCGTCTGCGGCTTCGGCGAGGTGATCGCCACCTTCTCGCCGACGAGCGCGTTCATCAGCGTCGACTTGCCGACGTTCGGCCTGCCGACGAACGTCAGGAACCCCGACCGGAACCCCTGCTCCTCCACCGGTCCGTCGGTCATGCGCCCAGCACCTTCGCGTCCTCCTCGGCCTCGCTGTCGTCGTCGCCGATCCGCTCCACGAGCACCCGGCTCAGGCCGCGGCGGCGGCCCTCGATGTGCTCGGCGGTGAGCCGCAGCCCGTCGACCTCCACGCGGTCGCCGAGCATCGGCAGCCGGTCGAGGTGCTTCGTCAGCAGGCCGCCGACGGAGTCGACGTCCTCGTCCTCCACCTCGCCGCCCACCAGGTCGGACAGCTCGTCGAGCTGCATGCGGGCGGAGACGAGCCAGCGCCGCTCGCCGACCTCGACCGCCTCCGGCGCCTCCCGGTCCGACTCGTCGGTGATGTCGCCGACGAGCTCCTCGATCAGGTCCTCGAGCGTCACGAGGCCGGCGATGCCGCCGTACTCGTCGACGACCATCGCGAGGTGGTTCGACGCCGACTGCATCTGCCGCAGGGTCTCGTCCGCCTTCTTCGAGTCGGGCACGAAGAGCACGGGCCGCGCCAGCTCCGCCGCGGTGGGCGGCTTCGGACCCTTCTTCGTCTGGTCCGTGAGCACCCGCGCGACGTCGCGGAGGTGGAGGACGCCGACGATGTCGTCCGCGTCCTTGGCGCGCACCGGCACGCGGGACAGCGCGCGGTCGAGCAGCAGCCGCATCGCCTTGTCCGCGCGGGAGGTCGACTCGATCGTGACCATGTCCGTGCGCGGCACCATGACCTCGCGCACCGGGGTGTCGCCCCATTCGAAGATCGAGTGGATCAGCTCGCGGTCGACCTGCTCGAGCACGTCGAGCTCGGTCGCCTCGTCGACCATGCTGAGCAGCTGCTCCTCCGACGTGAACGTGGAGGCGGCGCGGGCGCGACCGGGCGTCACGCGGTTCCCGAGCCACACGAGCACGTTCGCGAGCGGGCCGAGGATCAGCCGGGACGCGCGGACGATCGGCGCCGCCGCCTTGAGCAGCCCGCGCGGGTGCGTCCGGCCGACGCTGCGCGGGCTCGCGCCGACGAGCACGAAGGACACCCCGGTCATGATCACCGCGGCGATCAGCAGGACGAGCCACGGGTTCTCGACGATCGCGGCGAAGGCGAGGGTGACGAGCACCGCCGCGCTCGTCTCCGCGAGCACGCGGAGGAAGTTCACCGCGTTGATGTGCGCGCCGGTGTCGGCGGCGATCGCGAGCAGCGACGCCCGGAACCGGGCGCGGATCGCGGTCTCCTGCAGCTCGGCGCGCGACAGGGTGACCATCGCGGCGTCGCACGCGGCGAGGAGGCCGCCGAACACGACCAGGAGGAACGCGGCGACGAGGAAGAGGGGGGTCATGCCCGTTTCTGCTGCTTCTCCTGCACCGCGAAGCCGACCAGGATGTCGCGCTGGACGCCGAACATCTCGCGCTCGTCCTCCGGCTCGGCGTGGTCGAACCCGAGCAGGTGCAGGAGGCCGTGGGCCGTCAGCAGCTCGATCTCGTCGAGCACGGAGTGCCCGGCGGTCTTCGCCTGCGCTTCCGCGACCTGCGGGCACACGACGATGTCGCCGAGCAGCCCGGCCGGGGTCGGCGCGTCGTCGGTGCCCGGGCGGAGCTCGTCCATCGGGAAGCTGAGCACGTCGGTCGGACCCGGCTCGTCCATCCACTGCACGTGGAGCTGCTCCATCGCGGCCTCGTCGACGAAGAGGATCGCGACGTCCGCGTCCGGGTGCACGTGGAGGAGGTCGAGGCCGAAGGTCACGAGCCGCTGGATCGCGGACTCGTCGACGGGCACCCCGGACTCGTTGTTCAGCTCGACGCTCATCGGTGGCGGCCCTCCGTGCGGTCCGCTCGCCGCTCGGCGCGGTTCTGCGGCGGTCGATAGTCCGTCGGGAGCCGAGAGGTCGCGACCTCGTCCGGACCGCTGCGTTCCGGCCGTCGCGCGGCCGCCGCGGCGAGACGCTCCTCGTCATACCGGCTGTAGGCGTCCACGATGCGGCCGACGAGCGAGTGCCGAACGACGTCCTCGCTGCCGAGGCGCGAGAAGTGGATGTCGTCGATCCCGTTCACGATGCGCTGGACCGTGCGCAGACCGGACACGTTGCCCGGCAGATCGACCTGCGTGATGTCGCCAGTGACGACCATCTTCGAGTTGAAGCCCAGGCGGGTGAGGAACATCTTCATCTGCTCGGGCGTCGTGTTCTGCGCCTCGTCGAGCACGACGAACGAGTCGTTCAGCGTCCGGCCGCGCATGTACGCGAGCGGCGCGACCTCGATCGTCGACGTCGCCATGAGCTTCGGGACCAGCTCCGGGTCCATCATCTCGTTCAGCGCGTCGTAGAGCGGCCGCAGGTAGGGGTCGATCTTGTCCGTGAGCGTGCCGGGCAGGTAGCCGAGCCGCTCCCCGGCCTCGACGGCAGGCCGGGTCAGGATGATCCGGCTCACCTGCTTGCGGGTGAGCGCCTGCACCGCCTTCGCCATCGCGAGGTACGTCTTGCCGGTGCCGGCGGGACCGATACCGAAGGTGATCGTGTTGTGGTCGATCGCCTCGACGTACGCCTTCTGCCCGAGGGTCTTCGGGCGGATCGCCCTGCCCTTGGCCGTCAGGATCGCCTGACCGAGCAGCTCGGCGGGGTGCGAGTCGCGGTCGCCCTCGAGGATGCGCGCCGACGAGTTCACGTCGACCGGGCCGAGCTCGTGGCCGTTGCGGACCATCTGCAGCAGCTCCTCGATCAGCCGCTGCGCCGCATCGACCTGCGCGGGCTCGCCGTCGAGCGTGATCTCGTTGCCGCGGACGAGCACCTCCACCAACGGGAACTGCTGCTCGATCTGCCCGAGCAGGCGGTCCTGCGGGCCGAGCAGCCGCACCATGGCGATGCCGTCGACCGACATCGTCCGGGTCTCGGAAGCGGCGGCCGGGTAGCGGCGGGTCACGGACGAGGAGGTCCGGCCCGCGGTCGGACGGAGGTCGTCGGAGTCGGTCAAGCTTCCTCTCCATCGGGCAGGCCGCCCGCCATCGTCGCCTCGGCGAGACCGCCGAAGCGCGTCGCCAGCACGTGCGCGTGCACGTGGAAGACGGTCTGACCGGCGCCGACGCCGGTGTTGAAGATGAGTCGGAAGTCCGCGGCACCGGCCTGGGACGCGGCCACCCGCGCGACCTCGACCATGCTCGCGAGCAGCTTCGGGTCGCCCGCCGCCAGCTCGACGACGTCGGCGTACTCGTCCGCCTTCGGGATGACGAGCAGGTGGATCGGCGCCTGCGGCGCGATGTCCCGGATGACGAACACGTCGTCGGTCTGCAGCACGATCTCGCTCGGGATCTCCCCGCGCAGGATGCGCGTGAAGATCGAGGGCTCCGTGCCGACGCGCTCCGTCATGGGCCGAGAGTCTACGTGGGGGCCCGCATCCGGGCGCGTCGGATCCGCCCCGTCGCACCCCGGTAGTTTTGGGGCGTGTCGAAGATCCTCTCGGACCTCCCCGTCGGCCAGCGCGTGGGCATCGCCTTCTCCGGGGGGCTCGACACCTCCGTGGCGGTCGCCTGGATGCGCGAGCACGGCGCCGTCCCCTTCGCCTACACGGCGGACCTCGGGCAGTACGACGAGCCGGACCTCGCCTCCGTGCCCGGTCGCGCGAAGGACTACGGCGCGGAGGGCGCCCGCCTCGTCGACTGCCGCGCCGCGCTCGTCGAGGAGGGCTTCGCCGCGCTCGCGTGCGGCGCCTTCCACATCCGGGCCGGCGGCGCCCCGTACTTCAACACGACGCCGCTCGGCCGCGCGGTCACCGGCACCATGCTCGTGAAGGCGATGGAGGCCGACGGCGTCTCCATCTGGGGCGACGGATCCACCTTCAAGGGCAACGACATCGAGCGCTTCTACCGCTACGGCCTCCTCGCGAACCCGGACCTCCGCATCTACAAGCCGTGGCTCGACCGGCGCTTCGTCACCGAGCTCGGCGGCCGCGCGGAGATGTCCGCCTGGCTGACGGAGCGGGGGCTGCCGTACCGCGCGAGCGCCGAGAAGGCGTACTCGACCGACGCGAACATCTGGGGCGCGACGCACGAGGCGAAGAAGCTCGAGGACCTGGACAGCTCGATCGAGCTCGTCGAGCCGATCATGGGCGTCCGGTTCTGGGACCAGTCCGTCGAGATCGCCCAGGAGGACGTGACCGTCGGCTTCGAGCGCGGCCGCCCCGTCTCGGTGAACGGGCAGCGGTTCGACGACGCGGTCGCGCTCGTCGACGAGGTGAACCGCATCGGCGGCCGGCACGGCCTCGGCATGACCGACCAGATCGAGAACCGGATCATCGAGGCGAAGAGCCGCGGGATCTACGAGGCGCCGGGGATGGCGCTCCTCTTCATCGCCTACGAGCGGCTCGTCTCCGCCATCCACAACGAGGACGTGGTCGCCTCCTACATGACGGACGGGCGCCGGCTCGGCCGCCTGCTCTACGAGGGCCGCTGGCTCGAGCCGCAGTCGCTCATGCTCCGTCAGGCGCTGCAGCGCTGGGTCGGCGCCCCGATCACGGGCGAGGTGACGATCCGCCTCCGTCGCGGCAACGACTGGACGATCGTGAACACGGTCTCGCCGAACGCGACGTATCAGCCGGAGCGGCTGTCGATGGAGCGCACGGAGGACGCCGCGTTCGACCCGTCGGACCGGATCGGGCAGCTCACGATGCGGAACCTCGACCTCGCCGACTCGCGCGCGAAGCTCGAGTACTTCGACGGCCTCGGCGTCTTCGGCGGCACGGTGCACGCGCTGGTCGGCGAGCTCGAGCCCGGCCGGGCGGCGCACATCGCGTCCTCCGGGCACGACGACAGCGCCGAGGCCGCCCTCGACGCCGCCGCGATGGAGGCCGGCACCGACTGACCGCTCGCTCGCACTGTTCGTTCCGTAGGAAGCCGCGTCCTACGAAACGAAGCGTCCGGTCAGGGCCAGAGGTCGAGCCTCGCCGCAAGGGCGGCGAGCGCCGCGGGGCCAGCGGTGGAGGTGCGGAGGACGAGGGGCCCGAGGCGCACCGCGGTCGCGCCGGCGGCCTCGAGCCTCGCGCGCTCCTCGGGCGCGATGCCGCCCTCCGGCCCGACCACGAGCACGAGGTCGCGACCGTCGGGCGGACCGACGTCGAGCAGCCGGGCGTCGGCCGTCGGCTCGAGCAGGAGCATCGTCGAGGACGCTGCCAGCTCCGCGAGATCCGTGGTCGTCGCGAGCGGGCGCACCTCGGCCGCCCAGGGGCGCATCGACTGCTTGCCCGCCTCCCGCACGATCGCCGACCACCGCGCGACGCCGGCGTCGACCTTCGGTCCGGTCCAGCGCGTCACGCTGCGGGCCGACTGCCACGGCACGACGGCCGCGACGCCGAGCTCGGTCGCGGCCTGGATCGCCGACTCGTCCCGGCCGCCCTTCGCGAGCGCCTGCACCAGCACGACGCGGGGCGACGGCTCGGGCGTCTCCCACAGGTCGAGGACCCGGAGGACGACCCGGTCGCGGGCGACCTCCACCGCCTCCGCGTCCGCCACCCGGCCGGCGCCGTCCCCGACGACGACCGCCTCGCCCACCCGCAGCCGCGCGACCTGGGCGGCGTGGCGCGCCTCCTCCCCCGTCAGCTCCGCCGCCTCCGCGGTGAGCGACGAGGCGAGGTAGAAGTGCGCCATCAGCAGCCAGCGGGGCAGGACGTCAGACGCCGAGGAAGCGGTCGCGGAGCTTCGCGAACAGGCCCTGCTGGAAGTGCGCGAAGGCCGGCGCCTTCTGCTTGTTCCGGCCCGCGAGCTGGCGGACGAGCTCGGTGGCCTTCGCGTCGAGCTTCGTCGGCGTCACGACCTGCACGCCGATCCGGAGGTCGCCGCGACCCGAGCCGCGCAGGCGGGTGATGCCGCGCCCGGGCACGGTGATGACCTCCGCGCTCTGCACGCCGGGCTTCACCTCGATCTCGACAGGGCCGTCGAGCGAGTCGAGCTTCGCCGTCGTGCCGAGGATCGCGTCGGTCATCTGCACCTCGAGCGTCGCGAGCAGGTCGTCGCCCGCCCGGCTGAACACGTCGTGGTGCCGCACCTTGATCTCCAGGTACAGGTCGCCGGCGGGGCCGCCCGCCTGACCGACCTCCCCCATGCCCGACATCTGGAGCCGGAGGCCGGTCTCGACGCCGCCGGGGATGTCGACCGGGATGGTCGTGCGCGCCCGCACCCGTCCCTGCCCCGCGCAGTTCGTGCACGGGTACGGGATGACGGTGCCGTAGCCCCGGCAGACGGTGCACGGCGTGGAGGTCATGACGTTGCCGAGCAGCGAGCGGACCGCGCGCTGGATCTGGCCGGAGCCGTGGCAGATGTCGCAGGTCGCGACGGAGGTGCCTGGCTGCGTGCAGGCGCCGTGGCAGACCTCGCAGAGCACGGCGGTGTCGATCTCGAGGTCGCGGTGCGTCCCGAAGACGACGTCCTCCAGGTCGATCTCGACCCGGAGCAGGGCGTCCTGCCCGCGCTCCTGCCGCGACTTCGGGCCGCCGCCGCGCATCCCGCCGCCGAAGAACGACTCGAAGATGTCGCCGAACCCGAACGACTGGGCGCCGCCCGAGCCGCCCATGTCGTACTCCTGCCGCTGGCGCGGGTCCGAGAGCACGTCGTAGGCGTGGGTGACGTCCTTGAACCGCTCCGACGCGTCGGGGCCCGGGTTCACGTCGGGGTGGAGCTGCCGCGCGAGCCGGCGGTACGCCTTCTTGATGTCATCGGCCGATGCGTCGCGGGCGACGCCCAGCACTTCGTAGTGGTCAGCCACGTGGGCCCTCCTCGTCGCCGCGTCCGATCGCGGCGGCACGTCGTGGCCGTGGGACGGCCAGGTGGGTCACTCCTCGCCGAGGAGCTTCGAGAGGTAGCGCGCCACCGCACGGACGGCGGCGATGTTCTGCGAGTAGTCCATGCGGGTCGGCCCGAGCACGCCGATGCGCGCGACCTCGCCCGCCGACGAACGGTACCCGCCGGCCAGGATGGACGTCTCGGCGAGCCCGACCAGCGGGTTCTCCCGCCCGATCGAGATCGAGACGCCGCGCTCGTCGAGCTCCATCTCCCGGAACAGTCGCAGCATGACGACCTGCTCCTCGATGGCCTCGAGCACGGGGAGGATGCTGCCCGGGAAGTCGCGCTCGGTCCGGGCCAGGTTCGCCGTGCCCGCGAGCAGGAGGCGGTCCTGCCGCCGGTCGTCGACGGTCGCGGCGAGCGCGGCCGCGACGCGCTCGAGTACCGCGCGAGCGGCCGGCGCGAGCTCGTCGGCGAGCGCCGCCAGGGCGGTGTCGACCTCCGAGATGAGCCGCCCGACGAGCGCGCCGTTGATCCGCGCGCGCAGCTCGGCCTGCCCCGCGTCGTCGAGGCGCTCCGCGTCCCCCGGCGGCAGCTCGACGACCCGCTGGTCGACCCGCCCGGCGTCCGTGATCAGGACGACGAGCAGCCGGGTCGCAGAGAGGCTCACGAGCTCGACGTGCCGCACGTACGAGCGCGGCACGACGGGCACCTGCACCAGCGCGACCTGGTTGGTCAGCTGCGACAGCATCCGGACGGTACGCGCCAGGACGTCGTCGAGGTCGGCGCCCTCCTCGAGGAAGGTGCGGATCGCCAGGCGCTGCGCGGTGCTGAGCGCCCGGATCTCGGCGAGGTGGTCGACGAACATCCGGTAGCCCTTGTCGGTGGGCACCCGGCCGGAGGAGGTGTGCGGCGCGGCGATCAGGCCGTCCTCCTCGAGCGCGGCCATGTCGTTGCGGATCGTGGCGGCGGAGACGCCGAACGAGTAGCGGTCGACGATCGTCTTCGACCCGACCGGCTCGCGGGACGCCACGTAGTCCTGGACGATCGCCCGCAGGACGTCGAGGCCGCGTTCCGAGACCATCGCCCACCCTCCGTCTGGCACTCGCTGCTGAGGACTGCCAATTCTACCGCCCGTGACCCGGAGGTCTGGCGTCGCACACCGGCCTGTCGATACCCTGAACGCCGTCCAACGGTGCGTCGAGAGCACCGTGCGAGGTCAGGAGCATCCGCGATGTCGGGGTCCCAACCAACCGGTGCGGCCCAGCCGCTGTCGCCGGCGGACGAGAAGCTCTGGTCCACCCTCGCGCACGTCGGCAACATCATCGGCTTCCTGCCGTCGCTGCTGATCCTCCTCATCCTCGGGCCGCGCAGCGGGCGGGTGCGGGAGGAGTCGCGGGAGGCGCTGAACTTCGTCATCACCGCGACCATCGCCTGGGTCGCCCTGCTGATCCTCGGGCGCATCGTCGGCGCCCTGTACTCCGCGACGCCGACGGGCCTCGACCTGATCTTCGGGCTGCTCGGGCTCCTCATCGGCCTGGCGCAGTTCGCGGTGTGGATCGTCGTGGTCGTCTTCTCGATCGTGGCCGCCGTGCGCGTCAACAACGGGGGCTCGTACCGCTACCCGTTCGCGCTCCGGCTCGTCAAGTAGTCCTCCCCAACCGAAAGGCACGTCCGTGACCAGTGACCAGCCCCCCGCCTACACGCCCGCCCAGCCGCTCAGCCCCAGCGACGAGCGCCTGTGGGCGACCCTGATCCACGTCGGCGGCATCATCATCGGCTTCATCTCGCCGCTGCTCGGCTACCTCCTGCTGAAGGACCGCAGCTCGTTCGTCGGCGAGAACGCGAAGAACGCGCTGAACTTCCAGATCACCGTGCTGATCGGGTACATCGCCTCGGGCGTGCTGATGTTCGTGCTCATCGGCTTCCTGACCTACCCGCTCGTGTGGGTCTTCAGCATCGTCTTCTCGATCGTCGCGGCCGTCGCGGCCAACCGCGGCGAGGTCTACAGGTACCCGCTGACGATCCCGTTCATCAAGTAGACCCCGGCTCGGACGGATCCGCGGGACAGGGCCGGCGGCGCGTGGTGCGCCTCACCGGCCCTGCTCCGTGCCCGCCGCCAGGATGGTGCGCATGACCGACGACCTCCGAACGACGCGGCCGCTGAGCGACCACGACGCGCGCCTCTGGGCGACGCTGACCCACGTGAGCGCACTGATCGGGATCGTGGTCGGCGCCGGCTTCATCGGCTGGCTCGGCCCGCTGATCATCCTGCTCGTGCTGAAGGACCGCAGCGCCTTCGTCGCCGACCACGCGAAGACGACGCTGAACTTCCAGATCACCATGTTCATCGTCGCGGTGATCGCGGCGGCGACCTGGATCATCCTCGTCGGCTTCCTGCTGACCGCGGCGGTCTACGTCGTGGTGATCGTGTTCTCGATCATCGCCGCGGTGGCGGCGGACCGCGGTCAGCGGTACGAGTACCCGCTGACGATCCGCTTCATCAGGTAGCGGGGTCGAGCGCCGCCTCGAGCGGCAGCAGCCTCCGGACCACCGCGTCGGCGAGGAGCCGCCCGGAGCGGGTGAGCACCACCCGGCCGCGGAACGCGGAGGACGGCTCGACGAGCCCGTCCGCGATGAGTCCGGCGACGGCGCGGCGCCCCGCCGCGTCGAGCCGGTCCACGGGCATCCCGTCGGCCAAGCGCGTCTCGAGCAGCACCCGCTCGACGGCGCGGGTGGCGTCGTCGAGCGTCTCGCGGCCGGCCGCCGGCGACAGCCCCGCCGTGAGCCGCTGCGCGTACGCGGCCGGGTGCTTCACGTTCCACCACCGCACGCCGCCGACGTGGCTGTGCGCGCCCGGCCCGACGCCCCACCAGTCCTCGCCCGTCCAGTACGCGAGGTTGTGGCGGGACCGGGCGTCCGGGCGCCGCGCCCAGTTGCTCACCTCGTACCAGTCGTAGCCGGCGGCGGCCAGGCGCTCGTCCGCGAGCTCGTACATGTCGGCCTGCAGGTCGTCGTCCGGCTGCAGCACCTCGCCGGACCGGATGCGGCGCGCGAGCGCGGTCCCCTCCTCGACGATCAGCGCGTAGGCGGAGAGGTGGTCCGGCTCGAGGGCGAGTGCCGCGTCGAGGCTGCGGGACCAGTCCTCCAGCGACTCCCCCGGCGCGCCGTAGATGAGGTCGAGGCTGACGTCGAGCCCCGCCTCGCGCGCCCATCCGACCACGAGCGGGACGCGCTCCGGGTCGTGGGTGCGGTCGAGCACCTCGAGCACGTGCGGCACCGCGGACTGCATGCCGAACGACACCCGGGTGAAGCCGGCGTCGGCGAGCGTCCGCAGCGCCGCCGCGTCGACGGAGTCGGGGTTCGCCTCGGTGGTGATCTCGGCGCCGGGGGCGAGCCCGATCGACGCGCGGACGGCGCCGAGCATGTGCGCGAGGTCGGGCGCGGGCAGGAGGGTCGGCGTGCCGCCCCCGAAGAAGACGGTGCTCGCCGGCCGGGCGGGGAGGCCCGCCGCGTCGAGCACGCGACGCGCGAGCGCGACCTCCTGCGCCGCCTGCCCGGCGAAGTCCGACCGCTTCGCGCCCCGCAGCTGGTCCGCCGTGTAGGTGTTGAAGTCGCAGTAGCCGCAGCGGACCCGGCAGAAGGGCACGTGGAGGTAGACGCCGAGCGCCCGGTCCTCGGCACCGACGAGGACGGAGGCCGGGAGCGCGCCGTCCGCGGGGGCCGGATCGCCGATCGGGAGCGCGCTGGGCATCCGTCCATTGTCCGGCTCCGGAAGACTGGACCCGTGCGGATCGTGCTCTGGGACGTCGACGGGACCCTGCTGCTGAACTCGAAGAAGGCGGGCGCCTTCTACCACGACGCGATCCGGGAGGTCGCGGGCGTCGTACCGCCGCCGGGCGAGCCGCACGCCGTCGAGCACGGGAAGACCGACGCCCAGATCATCACCGAGCGGCTGACGCGGTGGGGCGGCGACCTCGCCCACTTCGACGCGGTGTCGGCGCGGATGGACGAGCTGTCGGACGCCTACCTGACCGATGCGGCCCGGCGGGAGGCCGCGGTCGGCGTGCCCGAGGCCCTGCGGGCGTTCGCCGACGCCGGCTGGACGAACGGGCTGCTGACGGGGAACTCGCGGCACCGGGCGCGGGTCAAGCTCGAGGGCGCGGGCGTCGACGTCGGGGCGTTCGACTGGACGCGCTCCTACTTCGGCGACCGGTTCGTGCGGCGCAGCGACCTCACGTCGGCGGCGCGGGACGAGCTGGCCGAGGCGACGGCGGTCATCCTCGGCGACACCCCGGCGGACGGCGAGGCGGCGGACGCGGTCGGCTTCCCGTTCCTCGCGGTCGCGACCGGCGCGTACTCGGTGGCGGAGCTGCGCGAGACCTCCGCCCGATCGGTCGTCCCGGACCTGGAGCAGGGCCTTCCGTCCCTCCTGGAGACCCTCCGGGCCCTCTGAGCGACTACCCCTCCGCGCGGAGCAGGCTGCGGAGGTACCGCTCGGTGAAGCGCTGCTGCAGGAGCAGGCCGACCGGAGCGGCGAGCGAGTACGGGAACGCGGGGCGCGAGAGCGCGCGCAGCTCGAAGACGGTCTCGGGGCCGATCCGGCGGACGAGGAAGGCCTCCTCCCCCACCTCCGGATGCCCGGGCAGCGTGCCGTACGCGAAGCCGACCCGGTCGGGCTCCTGCACCACCGCGGTCACGCGGAACGGCGCTCGCACCGGCACGCCGAGAGCGGGCACCACGACGACGCCCTCGAGGCCCTCCGAGGCGCGCGGCGCGTCGTCGCCGCTGTCGAACAGCGCCCGGACGCCGCTCCGCCGCTGGACCGCCCAGTCGAGCACCTCCTCGGCCGCGGTCGGGAACCGCTCGGCGGTGCCGATCACCGTGCGGCGCTCGAGACGGCGGTAGCCCCGCGGCGTCGCGTCCGTCAGGACGGTGCCCGGGAGGAAGTCGAAGGTGAAGCGGCGCATGGTGCGCCCATCCTGCCCGGCGTCCGCGGATCCGGAGATCCCGCTCGACACGCCGCGGTCAGCAGCCCGTCGTCGGGGTGTCGTCGAGGATCTCCGGATCCGCGGACGGGCTCAGGACGCGTTGCTGGGGTGCAGGGCGCGGACGATGCGCTCGTCGACCTTGCGCTGCCGCGCGTCGGCGGCGCGGGCGAGGCGGTTCAGCCGCGACGTCGGCGCCTCCCACATCGACCGGAGGACGACCTGGACCGCGTCCTCGTCGTCGTGCTCGACGAGGAGGAGGCGCTCCGCGCACTCGGCGCTGCCGGTCATCGAGCCGAACACGTAGCCGATGCGGCCCGGCTCGTCGATGACGCTCACGACCTTGACGGGGCCGCCGGCGCCTCCGGGCTCCGTCGCGGTGAGCGACGCGGTCATGCCGGGCGTGATCCAGGGCGTGCCGTCCTCGAGGAACAGCGGCCCGGCGCCCCGCGGCGAGTGCGTGGCCGGTTCGGCGTGCACGTCCTCGACCCGGAACCCGGCGGAGCGCAGCGCGCCCCAGGTCATGAGCGCGCGGCCGGCGAGGTCGAAGCGGCGCGCGCCGCTGCCGATGCGGTGCCGGTACTCGGCGGAGTGGAACCCGGACGGCGGGAACGGCAGCACGTCGGGGCGCGCGGTGGCGCCGATCGCCGCGTAGTTCAGGCCGTGGTCGACGGCGGCGGCGCCGCCGCGACGCATCGGCCCGACGGCTCGGACCGCGCTCACTTCTTCGCTGCCTCGGTGTCGCCGGAGAGCGCCGCGATGAACGCCTCCTGGGGGACGTCGACGCGACCGATGGTCTTCATGCGCTTCTTGCCCTCCTTCTGCTTCTCGAGCAGCTTGCGCTTGCGGGTGATGTCCCCGCCGTAGCACTTTGCTAACACGTCCTTGCGCATGGCCCTGATCGACTCGCGGGCGATGATGCGGGCTCCGATCGCGGCCTGGATCGGGACCTCGAACTGCTGCCGCGGGATGAGCTTCTTCAGACGCTCCGTCATGAGCGTCCCGTAGGCGTAGGCCTTGTCGCGGTGGACGATCGCGCTGAAGGCGTCCACGCGCTCGCCCTGCAGCAGGATGTCGACCTTCACGAGGTCGGCGACCTGCTCGCCGACCGGCTCGTAGTCGAGCGACGCGTAGCCGGCCGTGCGGCTCTTCAGCTGGTCGAAGAAGTCGAAGACGATCTCGCCGAGCGGGATCGTGTACGAGATCTCGACGCGCTCCTCCGACAGGTACTCCATGCCGATCAGGGAGCCGCGGCGGCTCTGGCACAGCTCCATCACCGTGCCGACGTAGTCCTTCGGCGCGAGGATCGCGGCCTTCACCATCGGCTCGCGCACCTCGGCGACCTTGCCGACCGGGTACTCGCTCGGGTTGGTGACGGTGACCTGCTTGCCGTCGTCGGTCGCGACCTCGTAGATCACGGACGGGGCGGTGGCGATCAGGTCGAGGCCGAACTCGCGCTCGAGCCGCTCGGTGACGATCTCGAGGTGGAGGAGGCCGAGGAATCCGCATCGGAACCCGAAGCCGAGCGCGACCGAGGTCTCCGGCTCGTACACGAGCGCGGCGTCGGAGAGCTTCAGCTTGTCGAGGGCCTCGCGCAGCTCCGGGTAGTCGGAGGCGTCGATCGGGTACAGACCGGAGAAGACCATCGGCTTCGGCTCGGTGTAGCCGGCGAGCGGCTCCGACGCGGGCTTCACCGCGGTCGTGACGGTGTCGCCGACCTTCGACTGGCGCACGTCCTTCACGCCCGTGATCAGGTAGCCGACCTCGCCGACACCGAGACCCTTCGTCGGCGTCGGCTCCGGGGCGGAGACCCCGATCTCGAGGATGTCGTGGGAGGCGCGGGTCGACATCATCTGGATCCGCTCGCGCGGGTTCAGCTGTCCGTCGACCATGCGGACGTAGGTGATGACGCCGCGGTACGCGTCGTAGACGGAGTCGAAGATCGCGGCCCGCGCGGGGGCGTCGGGGTTCCCCTTCGGCGCCGGGATCCGCTCCACGACGCGGTCGAGCAGCGCCTCGACGCCCATCCCGGTCTTGCCCGAGACGCGCAGCACGTCGCCGGGATCGCCGCCGATCAGGTTCGCGAGCTCGGCCGCGTACTTCTCCGGCTCTGCCGCGGGCAGGTCGATCTTGTTGAGGACCGGGACGATCTCGAGGTCGTTCTCGAGCGCGAGGTAGAGGTTCGCGAGCGTCTGCGCCTCGATGCCCTGCGCGGCGTCGACGAGGAGGATCGCGCCCTCGCACGCGGCGAGCGACCGGGAGACCTCGTACGTGAAGTCGACGTGGCCCGGGGTGTCGATCATGTTCAGCGCGAACACGTCGTCCCCGACCTGCCACGGCATGCGGACGGCCTGGCTCTTGATCGTGATGCCGCGCTCCCGCTCGATGTCCATCCGGTCGAGGTACTGCGCGCGGGCGTCGCGGTCGGACACGATCCCGGTGATGCCGAGCATGCGGTCGGCGAGCGTCGACTTGCCGTGGTCGATGTGGGCGATGATGCAGAAGTTGCGGATGCGCGCCGGATCCGTCGCGGCGGGCTGCAGGGGGGTGAGGGCGCGGGGCATGGCGCCGACAGTCTCCCCCATGCGCGTCACGACTAGCGTCGAGCCGTGCCGACGCCCGAGTTCATCCTCCGTCTCCGCGCCTCCGTCGGGCGGACGCCGCTCTGGCTCGTCGGCGCGACCGCCGTCGTGGTGCACGAGGACCGGCTGCTGCTGGTGAAGCGCGCCGACACCGGCGAGTGGTCGCCCGTCGCCGGGATCGTCGAGCCGGGCGAGCACTCCGCGGACACCGCCGAGCGGGAGGTGTGGGAGGAGGCGCGCGTGCACGCCGTCGTCGAGCGCCTCGCCGCCGTCGGGGTGACGCGCGAGTACGAGTACCCGAACGGCGACCGGACCCGCTTCACCGACCACACGTACCGGCTCCGGTACGTGTCCGGAACGCCGGAGGTCGGCGACGACGAGTCGACCGACGCGGGCTGGTTCCCGATCGACGACCTGCCCGAGATCCCGGAGCGGTACCTCGCCCGGATCCGCCGCGCCCTCGCGCCCGGCACCGAGACCCTGCTCGTCCGCGACGCCGAGGCCTGATCGTCCGACCCTTCGTTCTGCAGGACGCGCCGTCCGATAGAACGAAGAGTCGGACGGGGCTGTCACCGGGGCGTGGCACCCTCCCCGCGTGACCGACACCCGGACCGACACCCGCGCGGCGGCGCTCGACGTGCTGCGCACGCTCGTCGGACGCCCCGACGCCGACTTCCACGACGGCCAGTACGACGCGATCGAGGCGATCGTGGACGACGCCCGCCGCGCGCTCGTCGTGCAGCGCACCGGCTGGGGCAAGTCGGCCGTCTACTTCGTCGCGACGAAGCTGCTGCGGGACCGGGGCGCCGGGCCGACGCTGCTCGTCTCACCGCTGCTCGCGCTGATGCGCGACCAGGTCGCCGCGGCCGCGCGGGCGGGCGTGCTGGCCGCCTCGATCGACTCCGCGAACCAGCACCTGTGGGACGAGGTGCGCGAGCGCCTCGACCGGGACGAGATCGACGTCCTGCTCGTGTCGCCGGAGCGTCTGAACAACCCGGACTTCCGCGACGGCCAGCTGCCGGGGCTCATCGAGCGGACCGGCCTCATCGTGATCGACGAGGCCCATTGCATCTCCGACTGGGGCCACGACTTCCGGCCGGACTACCGGCGGCTGCGCGACCTCGTGGCCGCCGCCGGCAGCACGCCGGTCCTGGCCACCACCGCGACCGCGAACGGCCGCGTGGTCGCGGACGTCGCCGCCCAGCTCGGAGGTCCGGACGAGGTGCTCACGATCCGCGGGCCGCTCGCGCGGGCGTCCCTCCGGCTCGGCGTGCTCCGCACCCGCGATCAGGCGACGCGGCTCGGCTGGCTCGTGGAGCACCTCCGCGACCTCCAGGGCTCCGGCATCGTCTACGCCCTCACCGTGTCGGCGGCGGAGGACACCGCGCGGCTGCTGCGCGAAGCCGGCTACGACGTGCTCGCCTACACCGGCAAGACGGAGAACGCCGAGCGCGAGACCGCCGAGCAGGCGCTCAAGGAGAACCGGGTGAAGGCGCTCGTCGCGACGAGCGCGCTGGGGATGGGGTTCGACAAGCCGGACCTCGGCTTCGTCGTGCACCTCGGCGCCCCGTCCTCCCCCGTCGCGTACTACCAGCAGGTCGGGCGCGCGGGGCGCGCCACGGACTCCGCCGACGTCCTGCTGCTGCCGGGCGCGGAGGACGAGGCGATCTGGTCGTACTTCGCGACCGCGAGCATGCCGACGGAGGAGCAGGCGGCCGCGGTGCTGCGTGAGCTCGACCCCGACCGGCCGCTGTCCACCCCGGCCCTCGAGGCGCTGGTCGACGTCAAGCGCAGCCGGCTCGAGCTTCTGCTCAAGGTGCTCGACGTGGACGGCGCGGTGCGCCGGGTGCGCGGCGGCTGGGTGGCCACGGGCGAGCCGTGGACGTACGACGCGGAGCGCTACGAGCGGATCGCGGAGGCCCGCCGCGCGGAGCAGCAGCACATGCTCGACTACGAGGCGCTGCCCGAGGGGCCGGAGGGCTGCCGGATGGCGTATCTGCAGCGGGTGCTCGACGACCCGTCGGCGGCGCCGTGCGGCCGGTGCGACCGCTGCACGAGCGCCTGGTACCCGGCCGAGGTCTCCGGCGACGCGGCCGGGACGGCCGGCGCGGCCCTGCAGCGCGTCGGCGTCGCGATCGAGGCGCGCAAGCAGTGGCCGACCGGGGCCGAGTCCCGGGGCCTGCCGGTGAAGGGGAACATCGCGGTCGGCGAGCGCCCCGAGGAGGGGCGGGCGATCGCCCGGCTCACCGACCTCGGCTGGGGCGGGACGCTCCGGCGCCTGCTCGCCCCGGGCACGCCGGACGCGGAGGTGCCCCGCCCCGTCGTCGACGCGGCGGTCCAGGTCCTCCGCGCATGGGACTGGGCCGAACGGCCGGTCGGCGTCGTGGCGATGCCCTCGCACGGCCACCCGCGGCTCGTCGACTCGACTGCGCGGGCGCTCTCCGAGATCGGGCGGCTACCGCTGCTCGGTGCGCTCGAGGCGGCGACGTCCGGCCCACCGGAGGGCGCCGGCGGCGCGAGCCTCGCCCGCCTCGCCGGCGTCTGGAGCGCCTTCCGGGTGCCGGACGACCTCCGGGAACGGCTCACGGCGTCGACCGGACCCGTGCTGCTCGTCGACGACGCGGCCGACAGCCGCTGGACCTTCACGGTCGCCGCCCGCCTGCTCCGGCAGGCCGGAGCGCCCGGCGTCCTCCCGTTCGCCCTGGCCCTCCAGGCCTGACGCATCCTTCGTTTCGGAGGAAGCCGCGTCCTCCGGAACGGAGCGGGCGTCGACGTCAGGGCGTCGGGAGGCGGCGGAGGCCCTCGAGCAGGTCCTCGCGGGACGCGGCGGCGCAGACGCGGATCCAGCCCTCGCCCGCCGCGCCGAACGCGCTGCCGGGCGCGACCGAGACGCGGCGCTCGAGCAGGAAGCGCTCGGCCCAGGAGGTGACGTCGCCGTCCGTCGCGTGGGAGAGATCGATCCACAGGTAGAACGCACCGTCCGGCTCGCGGTACCGGATGCCGCGCTCGTCGAGCAGCGCCGTCGCGGCCCGGAGGTTCTCGCGGTAGTGCGCGGCGGCGGCGGTGACGGCGTCCTGCGGTCCCTCGAGCGCGGCGACGGCGGCGCGCTGGGCGGGCGAGTTGACGCAGGAGATCAGCGCCTCCTGGAAGCTGCGGAGCAGACTCGCCGGCGTCGGCGGGGTCACGAGGTAGCCGACCCGGCCGCCGGTGAGCGCGTACGTCTTCGAGAACGACTGCACGGTCAGCACGCGCGTCGGGTCGATCGAGGCCGGGCTCACGTGCGGCAGCCCGTAGGTGAACGCCTCGTAGACCTCGTCGCTCACGATCCAGAGGTCGTGCCGCTCGGCGAACGCGACGAGCTCGCGCACCGTCCGCTCCGGGAAGACGACGCCGAGCGGGTTCGACGGCGAGTTGAGGATGATCGCCCGCGTCCGGGAGGTCACGAGGGCGTCGAGGTCGGCGGCGCGCGGGAGGAACGCCTGCGCCGGGTCGAGCCGGTACGGCACCGGGACCGCGAACTGCATCCGCGGCGCCATCGTGAAGGTCGTGTAGCCCGGGTCGGGGATGAGCACCTCGTCGCCCGGCGCCAGGATGAGGCCGAGCGCGAGGTAGAGCGCCTCCGTCGCGCCGGGCGTCACCCACACCTGATCGGCGCCGACGTCGATGCCGTTGTCGCGGCGCAGCTTCGCGGCGATCGCGGCCCGCAGCTCGGGAATGCCGCCGTTGCCGGTGTACCGGGTGTCGTCCGCGAGCCATGCGGCGCTCCCCGCCTCGAGCACGTGGGGCGCGACCGGCAGATCGGGCTCGCCCACGGCGAGCGCGATGATGTCGTCGAGCGTGAGCGCGATCTCGAGGATGCGGCGGATGCCGCTCTCGGGGACGGCCAGGGCGTTGGCGGTGTAGGACGGCATCGGATCCATTGAACCGCCGTCGCGGCGCCGCCGCCGTGCTGATAGGCTGCCGGTCGGCTTTCGGGCACCCGCGCGCCCTCCGCGCCGCCCGTCGAGGCTCCTCCCCCACTGGAGCGGCCTCCCACCGATTCTCGAACAGCAGGAGCATCCGCATGGCCAACATCAAGAGCCAGATCAAGCGCATCGGCACCAACAAGAAGGCGACCGAGCGCAACAAGGCCGTCAAGAGCGAGCTGAAGACCCACATCCGGGCCGTCCGCACCGCCGTGACCGCTGGCGACAAGGACAAGGCGACCGCCGCCCTCGGCCTCGCGACCAAGAAGCTGGACAAGGCCGTCTCCAAGGGCGTCATCCACAAGAACCAGGCCGCGAACCGCAAGTCCGCGATCGCGAAGCAGGTCGGCGCGCTCTGAGCCGAGCAGCATGACGAAGGCCCCGCCGAGCGATCGGCGGGGCCTTCGTCGTTCCGTTCCCGCCTGCGGAGGTCCGACGGCCGGAATCTCCGCAGCCGGGAACCTCACCTGCGCTTGCGGGTGCCGAAGATGCCGCCGAGCACGTCGCCGATGATCCGCTGCGTCTGCCGGTTGCCGAGGACCTTCGTGATCGCCCCGACGCCCTGCTGCATCGCCTTGTCGCGCGCAGCCGTCTGGCGCTGCGCCTCGCGCTGCGCGGCGGCGCGCTCCCGCTCCGCCTCCTTGCGCGCGGCCTCGTCCTTCCGCGCCTCGGCCGCGGCGACCTTCGCCGCCGCGGCGTCCTCCTTCGCCTTCGCGGCTGCGGCCTTCGCGGCCTGATCGGCCGCCGCAGCGGCGTTCATCTTCGCCGTGAGGAGCTCGTACGCGGTCTCGCGGTCGACGGCGGTGCCGTACTTCGCCTGCAGCGGGGACGCGGCGACGGCGGCGCGCATCGCGTCCGGCGCGCTCGGCGACATCGATCCCTGCGGCGCGCGCAGCCGCGTCCACGCCACCGGCGTCGGCGCGCCGTTCTCGTTCATCACCGTGACGACCGCCTCGCCGATGCCGAGCGTCGTGAGGACCTCCTCGAGGTCGTACGCCGATTTCGGGTAGGTCTGCACGGTCGCCCGCAGCGCCTTCGCGTCGTCCGGGGTGAAGGCGCGCAACTGATGCTGCACGCGCGAGCCGAGCTGCCCGAGCACCTCCCCCGGCACGTCCTTCGGCGTCTGCGTCACGAACACGATGCCGACGCCCTTGGACCGGATCAGGCGGACCGTGCGGACGACCTGGTCGAGGAAGTCCTTCGACGCGTCCGCGAACAGCAGGTGCGCCTCGTCGAAGAAGAACACGAGCTTCGGCTTGTCCGCGTCGCCGACCTCGGGGAGGTCGTTGAACAGGTCGGCGAGCAGCCACATGAGGAACGTCGAGTACAGCGCGGGCCGGTCGGCGACGCCCGGCACCTCGAGCAGACTGATGACGCCGCGCCCGTCGGGGGTCGTGCGGAGGAACTCGCGGGTGTCGATCTCGGGCTCGCCGAAGAAGCCCTCCGCACCGGCGTCCGCGAAGCCGACGAGCTCCCGGAGGATGACGCCGACCGTCGCCGGCGAGATGCCGCCGAGGCCCGCCAGCTCCGCCTTGCCCTCGTCGCCGGTCAGGTACTGGAGCACGGCGCGGAGGTCCTCGAGCTCGGCGAGCGCGAGTCCGTGCTCCTCCGCGTAGTGGAACACGAGGGCGAGACTCGACGCCTGCGTCTCGTTCAGCCCGAGGACCTTCGCGAGCAGCAGCGGACCGAACCCGGACACCGTCGCACGGATCGGCACCCCCGTGCCGTTGCCGCCGAGCGAGAAGTACTCGACCGGGAACGACGCCGGGCTCCAGTCCTGCCCGATCGCGGACGTACGGGCGGTCAGCTTCGGGTTCGCGGTGCCCGGGGTCGCCACCCCGGACAGGTCGCCCTTGATGTCCGCCGCGAACACGGCGACGCCGTGCGCGGAGAGCTGCTCCGTCAGCGTCTGGAGCGTGCGCGTCTTGCCGGTGCCGGTCGCCCCGGCGATCAGGCCGTGGCGGTTCAGCATCGCGAGCGGCACGCGCACCTGGGCGTCGACCACCGGGGAGCCGTTCAGCAGCGCGCCGAGCTCGAGGGCCGCGCCATCGAACGCGTAGCCCTTCCGGATCGCCGCGACCTCGGCGTCGGAGAGCGGACCGGCCGCAGGCGCTGCGGCCGGGGCCGCGGATGCCGCCGGTGCGGCTGCAGCGGCGGCGCGGGCCTTCGCCGCCTCCACGGCCGCAGCAGCAGCGGCCGCCGCCTGCTGGGCACGCTCGAGGGCCGCCTGCGCCTCCGCCTGCAGCCGTTCGGCCTCGGCCGCCGCCGCGGCCGCCTCGTCGATCGTCGGGTCGCTCATGTCGCGATCCTGGCATCACCGGCTGGTGCGCGGAACCGCGGCGTCGCTGCCAGCCGGGGTCAGCCCGGCTCGCCGCGTTTCGCGATGAAGGCCACGAGCCGCTCGACCGCGTACTCGGGATCCCGGGCCGCGCCCTTGACCCGCTCGTCGGTCTCGGCGGCGAACACGATGGCGCGGCCGAGTCCCGCGGTCTCCCAGCCCTGCGCGTCCCGCCGCGCCCGGTCGATCTGCCAGGGTGCCATGCCGTACTCGGCTGCGATCCTGGCCGCGGGGCCACGCGCGTCGAGCACCTTCGCCATGGATCGGAGCTTCATCGCGAGCGCGGCGACGATCGGCACCGGGTCGGCGCCGCTGTCGATGGCGTGCCGCAGCAGCACGAGCGCCTCCCCCGCCCGGCCGGCGAGCGCGGCGTCCGCGACCGCGAACGCGTCGGTCTCCATGCGGCCCGCGTAGTACGTCTGCACGGTCGACTCGCGGATGTCGCCGGAGGTGTCCGCGATGAGCTGCTGGCAGGCGCTCGCGAGCTCGGCGAGGTCGCCCTGGAAGGCGGAGACGAGCACGCGGAGCGCGCCGGGCGCGACGCGTCGACCCGCAGCGCGGAACTCGCCGGAGGCGAACGCCGACCGGTCCGCGTCGCGCTTCACCTCGGCGCAGGCGATCTCGATCCCGCCGCCGGCGCCGCTCCGGACGGCGTCGAGGAGCTTCTTGCCCCGTACCCCGCCGGCGTGGCGGAGGACGACGGTCGCCCCGTCCGCCGGCGCCTCCAGGTAGCGCAGCGCCTCGGTCAGGAACGCCTCCGACAGCCGCTCGACGCCGCCGACCCGGATCAGCCGGGGCTCGCCGAAGAGTGAGGGGCTGGCGAGGGTGCTGAGGTCACCGGGGACGGCTGCGGCCGCGTCGAGGTCGGTGACCTCCAGGCTCGGGTCCTCGGCGGCGAGGGTCTCGCGAATCCGTCGGGTCGCGCGCTCCGCGAGCAGCTCCTCCGGCCCGGAGACGAGGACGATCGGCGCCGGTCGCGCCGCGTCCCACGGGACCTGCTCGATCTTCGGCGCGGAGCGCGCCGCGGGCCGTGCGGCCATCTGCTCGCACCCTCTCCGCCGGTGTCCACACCGCGGCGGTCACCGGGCGCTCCGACCAGACGACGAGCTTGCCACCCGCCCACGACACCAGCACCAGGCCGTCCTGGTCGGTCCGCACGGGCTGCGTCCCGGCCGCCCGCAGCATGTCGAGCAGTCGCCGCGTCGGGTGGCCGTAGTCGTTCTCCGCCCCGACCGACACGATCCCGAACTCGGCGCCGGCCGCCGCGATGAACGCGGCGCTCTGGTCGGCGCTGCCGTGGTGGGCGACCTTCAGGACGTCGACGCGCGGGAGCGTCCCGGCGGCGAGCACGGCGTCCTGCGCCTGCTCGCCGAGGTCGCCGGTGAGCAGGAGGGAGGCGCCGCCGCCGGTCACGTGCAGGAGGATGCTCGCCGGATTGCCGGGCTCGACGCCGCCGAGCGGGTCGGGCGGCCAGAGCACGTCGAGTCGGAGGCGGCCGAGGCGCACGACGTCGCCGCGGCGGGTCTCGCGCACGTGCGCGCCGGCCCGCGCCAGGTCGCCGCGGAGCGCGACCGCCGCTCCCCCGTCGGTCGGACCGACGAGCGCGAGGCCGACCCGGTTCGCGATCGACCGGGCAGCCCCGACGTGATCGGCGTCCCAGTGGGTGAGGACGAGCAGCTCGACCCGCCGGACGCCGAGTCGCGAGAGGCACGCGGCGATCGGCCGGTCCTCCCGCCCCGTGTCGACGACCGCGTAGTGCCCGCCCCCGCCGTTCAGCACGAGGCCGTCGCCCTGCCCGACGTCGCAGGCCGCGAAGGCCCAGTCGCTCGGGGTGCCGGCGAGCCGTCCGACCGTGCCGCCGGCGGCGGCTCCGGCCACCACGACGACCGCGAGCGCCGCGGTCACGGCCCCGGCGAGCCGCAGCCGCTGCGGTGCGGAGCGCACGAGGACCAGCGTCCCGGCGACGAGCAGCGCGAGCGCGATCGCGGCGCCGAGCATCCCTGCGGGCCAGCCGAGCTGCGGCAGCGCGCCGGTGGTCCTGGCGACGAGCCCGATCCAGGCGGCGGGTACCCAGGCGAGCACCGCGGCGCCCGCGGCCAGCGGCGGCGCGATCGGACCGAGCAGGCAGGCGAGCAGCCCCAGCACCGTGACGACCGGGGCGGCGGGCTCCGCGAGGAGGTTCGCCACGACGCCGAGCACGGGGATGCCGGGCTGCAGCAGCACGAGCACCGGCTGACAGGCGGCCTGGGCCGCGATCGGCACCGCGAGCACGACCGCGAGCCCGGTCGGGAGCACCCGCGCGAGCCGGTCCACGAGCGGCGGCGCGAGCAGCAGCAGTCCGGCCGTCGCGGCCGCGCTCAGCACGAACCCGGCGCTCCACGCGAGCCACGGATCGGCGACGAGGAGCACGAGGACCGCCGCCGCCAGCGCCGGCACGCCCGCGGCGCGACCGCCCCGGAGGGCGCAGAGCAGGGCGACCGCGGCCATCGCCGCCGCGCGGACGACCGACGGCTGCGGCGTCACCAGGACGACGAATCCGGCGAGTGCCACACCGGCCGCCGCGATCCGGAGCGGTCGCGGCAGCCGCAGGAGGCCGCAGAGCGCGAACACGGCGACGGTCACGACGGCGCAGTTGGCTCCGGACACCGCGGTGAGGTGGGTCAGCGACGCGTCCTGCATCGCCTGCTGCAGGTCGTCGCCGACGCGGGTCGTGTCGCCGACCGCGAGCCCCGGCAGGAGGGCGCCGCCGTCGCCGGGCAGCCGGGCCGTCCGCGCCAGCAGGCCGGCGCGGAGGTCGGCCGCGACGGCCTGCGCGGGCGGTGGTCGGTCCACGAGCTCGGGTCGCCCGACCACCGACCCGATCAGGGCCGCGGCGTCGGTCGGCGCCGCGGCGCGGAGCACGGTCCGCACCCGCAGGACGCTGCCGGGGACCGTCGGCGGACCCGCCGACGCGAAGAGCAGCACCGGCACGTCCAGCGTCCTGCCCGCGTGTGCGACGATCGCGCCGCGGAGCAGCCGCCGCGCGGTGAGCGCACCGCTCCGGTCGTTCCCGGAAGCGGCGGCGACCTGATCGACGCGGACGTCGACGACGACCGGCGTGCCCGCGGGCAACCCGGGCGGATGCCGGCGCACCTCCCCGGTCGCGACGGCGGCGAGGACCACGGCGCAGAGGACGGCGCCGGCGGCGAGCAGCACGGCAGCCCGGGTGCGGCGCCGTGCGGCGCGGACGGCGAGCGGGACCGCGGCGAGCACGAGGGCCCCGGCCGCGATCGGCGCGGAGCCGGGCAGCGCCGTCGACCCCAGGGCGGCGAGCCAGACCGCCGTCGCCGGCAGGAGCAGCCCGGACCGGACGAGGGCGGCGCTCACGGCGTGACCAGGTCCCGCAGGCCGGCGAGGGTCTTCGGCCCGATGCCCCCGACCTGCCCGAGCTCGTCGACGGAGGAGAACCCGCCGTGCGCCTCGCGGTACGCGATGATCCGCGCCGCGAGCGCGGGACCGATCCGCGGCAGCGTCTCGAGCTGCTCCGCCGTCGCGGAGGACAGGCTGACGGTCGCGCCCGTGGCGGTCCCGGCGGCCGCGGTCGCCGCCGGAGCGGCGCCGCGCTTCGGCACGACGACCTGCTGCCCGTCCGCGACGCGGGCGGCGAGGTTGACGACGCTCTCGTCCGCCGCCGAGGTCGGGCCGCCCGCCGCGGCGACCGCGTCGACGACGCGCGCACCGACCGGCAGCGACACGAGCCCGGGCGACCGCACGGCGCCGCTCACGTGCACGAGCAGCGGCGTCGGTGCCGGCGTGGTCGGCACGACGCGCACGACGTCCCGCTCGGCGGTGCTGCCGGACGCCTGACCGGCGCCGATCAGCACCGCGCCGCCGAGGACGGCGACCGCCAGGAGCCCGACCAGGACGAGGACGACCGGGCGTCCCGCCGCGAGCGCGGCGAAGCGGGTCCGGAGGTCGTCCACCCGCGGAACGCTAGGTCGCCCCCTCCCCGGGCCCGGACCGGGTCAGCACGCGCTGCGCCGATCCGGCCCTGGGGAGGGACGGAGGCTCACTCCGTCGCGATGCTCACGACCTTCGGCGCCCGCACGACGACCCGCGCGATGCGCTTCGCACCGACCGACCGCTTGACCACGTCGGACGACGTCGCGAGCCGCTCCAGGTCCTCGGCCGTGATCTTCGGCGACACCTCGAGCTTCGCGCGGACCTTCCCGTCGACCTGCACGATGGCGGTCACCGAGTCCTCGACGAGGAGCGTCGGGTCCGGCTTGCGGAACCCCTGGAGCGCGACGGAGGGCTGGTAGCCCAGCCGCTCCCACATCTCCTCGGCCGTGTAGGGCGCGAACAGACTGAGGGCGACCGCGATGGTCTCGACCGCCTCGCGCACCGCGCCGTCGGCGGGACCGGCCCCGCTGTCGATCGCCTTCCGGGTGACGTTGACGAGCTCCATGATGCGCGCGATCAGCACGTTGAACTTGAAGGTCTCGGCGAGGCCGGGGACGTCCGCGAGGAAGCGGTGGGTCTGCCGGCGCAGCGCCTCGTCGCCGCTCGACCAGACGACGTCCGGCGAGCTGGTGACGTCGATCGCGAGGCGCAGCGCGCGGTTCAGGAACTTCACCTGACCACCGGGACGCACGTCCTCCCAGTCGATGGTGTCCTCGGGCGGCCCCGCGAACGCCATCGTCAGGCGGATCGCGTCGACGCCGAAGCGCTCCAGCTCGTCGGACAGGCTCACGCCGCCCTTGCTCTTCGACATCTTCGCGCCGCCCGACAGCACCATGCCCTGGTTCAGCAGCGCGTTGAACGGCTCGGTGAAGTGCACGTGCCCGAGGTCGAAGAGGACCTTGGTGATGAAGCGCGCGTAGAGCAGGTGCAGGATCGCGTGCTCGACGCCGCCGACGTACTGGTCGACGGGCGCCCACTTGTCCGCCTCGGCCGGGTCGAAGGCCCGCTCGTCGTCGTTCGGCGACAGGAAGCGCAGGAAGTACCAGGAGCTGTCGACGAACGTGTCCATCGTGTCCGCGTCCCGCTTGGCGGGCGAGCCGTCGACGGGGCTCGGCACGTTCACCCAGTCGGTCGCGGCGCCGAGCGGCGACGTCCCCTTCGGCTTCAGGTCCAGGCCCTCCGTGGAGGGCAGGCGGACCGGCAGGTCCTCGACCGGCACGGGGATCTCCGTGCCGTCGGCCGCGTGGATGATCGGGATCGGCGTGCCCCAGAAGCGCTGGCGCGAGATCAGCCAGTCGCGCAGCCGGTAGCTCTTCGCCGCGCGCCCGGTGCCCGCCGCCTCGAGCTCCTTGATGATCCGCTCGATCGCGCGCGTCTTCGACAGCCCGTTCAGGCTGCCGGAGTTGACCAGGCGCCCGTCGCCGGCGAGCGCGACGCCCGTGACCTTCGGGTCGACGGACTCGATGTCGGGCAGCTCGCCGTCGGCCGGGATCACCGGGATGACGCCGGTCACCGGCTGGAAGGTGTCGACGACGATCTTCACCGGCAGGTCGAACGCCCGGGCGAAGTCGAGGTCGCGCTGGTCGTGCGCGGGCACGGCCATGATCGCGCCCGTGCCGTAGTCGGCGAGCACGTAGTCCGCCGCCCAGATCGGCAGGCGCTCGCCGTTCACCGGGTTGATCGCGTACCGGCCGAGGAAGACGCCCGTCTTCGCCCGGTCCGTGTTCAGCCGTTCGACCTCCGTCGTCGACTGCACCCGCGCCAGGTACGCGGCGAAGGGCTCGGCGATCTCCGCCGGCTGGCCCTCGACCAGCTCGGCGGCGAGGTCGGAGTCGGGCGCCACGACCATGTAGGTCGCGCCGTGCAGCGTGTCCGGCCGCGTCGTGAAGACGGTGACCTTCTCCTCGCGGCCCTCGACTTCGAAGTCGACCTGGGCGCCGTTGCTGCGGCCGATCCAGTTCCGCTGCATCGCGATGACCTTCGCGGGCCACGTGCCCTCGAGCTGCTTCAGGTCGTCCAGCAGTCGGTCCGCGTACTCCGTGATCCGGAAGTACCACTGGGTCAGCTTCTTCTTCTCGACGACGGCGCCGGACCGGTCGCTCGTGCCGTCGGGCAGCACCTGCTCGTTCGCCAGCACCGTCTGGTCCACCGGGTCCCAGTTGACCCAGCTGTCCTTCCGGTAGGCCAGCCCCTTCTTGTACAGCTCGAGGAACAGCCACTGGTTCCACTTGTAGTACTCGGGGTCGGAGGTGTGGAGCTCGCGGCTCCAGTCGAAGCTCACGCCGTAGCGCTCGAACGACGCCTTCTGCTGGGCGATGTTGTCGTAGGTCCACTCGCGGGGGTCGCTGCCCCGCTTGATCGCGGCGTTCTCGGCGGGCAGCCCGAACGAGTCCCAGCCGATCGGGTGCAGCACGTTGAAGCCCCGCTGCCGCCAGTAGCGGGCGGTGATGTCGCCGAACGCGAACGCCTCGGCGTGACCCATGTGGAGGTCGCCGGAGGGGTACGGGAACATGTCGAGGATGTACTTCCGCGGCCGCTTGTCCGCGGGATCATCCGTGCGGAAGAAGTCGCCCTCCCGCCAGATCGGCAGCCACTTCTCCTGCAGCTGCGCCGAGGTGGGCAGCTCGTCTCCGGTCGGCTCGGGCATCGGGATTCCTCTGGTGTTTCGCGCGTGTTTCAGGCAGGGGACAGCGTTCAACTGTAGGGGCCGCGGCCGTCGCGCCCGGTCCTCCAGCGCACTGCCCAGGCGGAGCGGCGCGTCGTACGCTGAACCGGACGACGAAGGAGCGCCCCCTGGACGCCTGGCTGACCATGCTGCTGGAGCACCTGGCGGACCTCGGCGCCTGGCGCTACCTCGTCGCCTTCGTCGGCATGTTCTGCGAGACCAGCCTCTTCATCGGGCTGGTGATCCCCGGCGACACGATCGTGCTCTTCACCGCGACCGCCGGGCGCAGCGCGGTCGACTGGGTGTCCCTCGTCGCCGCGGTCGTGTCCGGATCGCTCGCCGGCGAGACGGTCGGATTCGTGATCGGGCGGTTCTTCGGGCCGCGGCTCCGGGCGAGCCGGCTCGGGCGGCGGATCGGTGAGCGCCACGTGCTGCGCGCCGAGCGCTGGCTCGACCACCGGGGCGGCTTCGCGATCCTCCTGAGCCGCTTCCTCCCGGTCATGCACGCGCTCATCCCGGTCACGGTCGGCGCGAGCCACTACCCGTACCGCCGCTTCCTCGCCTGGACCGCGCCGGCCTGCGTCCTCTGGGCGTGCATCTACGTCTCCGTCGGGCAGGCGGCGGGGGCGAGCTACCAGGCCCTGGCGCAGGAGCTGCACTTCGCGGGCTGGATCGTCCTCGGCGGCGTCGCCGTGTTCTTCCTGCTCGTCTGGCTGGGGAAGAAGCTGCTCCACCGCCTCGAGCGCTGACCTCGAGCGCTGGCCTCGAGCCGGTCCCGCGTGCGGTCCGCTCGCCGCGGAGCCGGAACGACGAACGGCCGCCTCCCGATCGGGAGGCGGCCGTCCGCGGCGTCCGGGCCTAGAAGCCCTTCTCGGACAGCCAGGCCTTCGCGAGCGCCTGGTAGTCGGGCTTGTCGCTGCCCGACGCCTTCGTGTTGAGGTCGAGCAGGTCGGCGGTCGTGAGCTTCGCCGAGACGCCGTTCACGATCGACTCGAGATCGCTGGTCGCCTTGCTCGTCGAGACGATCGGGACGACCTGCTGGGACGCGAAGAGGTTCTTCGGGTCCGTCAGCGTGACGAGCTTGTTCTGCTTGATCGACGGGGTCGTCGAGTAGATGTCGGCGACCTGGACCTGGTTGCTGACGAGCGCCTTCAACGTGGTGGGGCCACCGCCGTCGTTGATCGCCTTGAACTTGATGTTCTTCAGGCCGTACACCGACTGCAGCCCCTTGACGCCGTCCGGGCGGGTGGCGAACTCGGGGTTCGCCGCGAGGGTGACCGTGCCCGCCTTCGCGAGGTCGGCGATGGAGGTCAGCCCCTTCTCCTTGGCGAAGGACGCGGTGACGTTCAGCGAGTCGGAGTCGGCCGCCTCGGCGAAGTCGAGCGCCTTCGCGTTCAGCGTGCCGATCTTCGCGTCGATGCCCGACTTCACGGCATCGCCCGACTTCGCGTTCGCCGACTTGTCCAGGTAGGACAGCAGCGAGCCGGCGTACTCGGGGACGAGGTTGATCTCCCCGTTCTGCAGGGCCGGGAGGTACGCCGCGCGCGCGCCGATGGCCGGCTTGTACGAGACGGAGTAGCCCTTGTCCGCGAGGGCGCCGCCGTAGATGTAGCCGAGGATCTCGTTCTCGCCGAAGTTCGCCGAGCCGACAACGATCGACTTCGCGTCGCCGGAGGCGGTCGCACCGCCCGAGCTGGCCGGGCTGCTGCTGCTCCCGCCGCCGATGGTGTTCGAGTTCGCGCAGCCCGCGAGCCCGAGGGTGAGCGCCGCGGCGACCGCAGCGGCGCCGAGGGCGCCTCGTCGTGTGATGGACATGGTGCTAGTTCCCTTCCGAAACGGGTGCCCGGTTCGGGACCGGCAGGCGCCGGACCCGTGCTGTGGAGGCACCGCGACCGCGGGGCACCCCGCGCGGCGTGGCGAAGCGCTGGAGGACGGCGAGGAGGCCGTCGACGAGCAGGGCGAGGACGGTCACGAGGATCGCGCCGGCCGTCATCTGCACGTAGTCGTTGGCGGCGAGTCCGCCGAGGATGAAGTCGCCGAGGCTGTTGATGCCGAAGTTCGACACGAGGGTGACCGAGGCGATGATCTGCAGCGTCGCGCCGCGGAGTCCGCCGAGGATCAGCGGCGCGGCCAGCGGGAGCTCGACGCGGCGGAGGATCTGCCACTCCGTCATGCCCATCGCCCGGGACGCGTCGATCGTCTGCCGGTCGATCGCCTCGAGTCCCGCGTAGGCCCCGGCGAGCAGCGGCGGGACGCCGAGGAGCACGAAGACGAACACGGCGGGTGGGATCGTCAGCGACACGAGCAGCAGCACGGACAGCAGACCGAGCGTCGGAACGGCCCGCACGACGTTGGCGACGACGATCGCGAAGCCGCGGCCGCGGCCGGTGTGTCCGATGTACAGCCCGATCGGCAGCGCGACGGCGGCCGTGAAGACGACCGCGAGGAACGACAGCCACAGGTGGTCGCCGAGCTCCTCGGCGATGCCCGCCTGGAAGTTGACCTCGGACCAGTGCTCGGGGTCGAGGATCCACTGGATCGCCTGGAGGAACAGCATCAGCGTCCCCCGGTCTGCGGCACGGGGATCGTGAAGGAGGCCGCGGCGGCGGAGGAGAGCCGCTGGCGGCGATTCCACGGCATCAGCGCGCGGCCGATCAGGCCGATCGCGACGTCGAACACGGCGGCCAGCAGGAGGACGGCGACCAGGCCCGTGATGATCTCGGTCAGGAAGCTGCGCTGGAACCCGTCGGTGAAGAAGCCGCCGAGGCTGGGGATGCCGACGAGGGCCGCGACCGTGGCGAGGCTGATCGTGCTGACGGAGACGACCCGGACGCCGGCGAGCAGCACCGGACCGGCGAGCGGCAGCTCGACGCGCCAGAAGAGCTGCGGGCCGGAGAACCCTTGCGCGCGGGCGGACCCGCGGACGTCGGCGCTGACGCTCGCGAAGGCGTCCGCGGCGGAACGGACCATGATCGCGACGGCGTAGACCAGCAGCGCGATCGTCACGTTCACCGGGTTGAGGATGGGCAGGCCGAGCACGACCGGGACGAGCACGACGAGCGCGATGCCGGGGATCGTGTAGAGGATGTTGCCGAGCGTGAGCAGCACGCCGCGGGCGCCCGCGGAGCGGGAGGCCCAGTAGCCGAGGGGCACGGAGACCGCGAACCCGAGGACGATCGCCGGGACGCACAGCGCCACGTGCGCCAGCGTCGACGACCAGATCAGGTCGAGGTGACTCCACACCCACGACATCAGGCGTCGCCCGCCTGGTCCGTCTTGTTCGAGACGCTGCGCGACAGGGGTCCGGAATTGGAGAGGGCCAGGCGCCCGTCGGGCGCGCTGATGACGCCGGCCGGATAGCCGGCCGCGTCGACGAGCAGCACGTCGTCACCGGCGCCCTGCTCCTCCGCGGTCAGGCGGCGCTTGCCGCGCTTGGCACCGACGAAATCGGCCACGAAGTCGCTCGCGGGGTTCGCGAGGATCTCCTGCGGGCTGCCGATCTGGGCGATCACGCCGCCGCGCTGCAGGATCACGACCTGCTGCCCGAGCAGGAACGCCTCGTCGATGTCGTGGGTGACGAAGACCGTCGTCTTCCCCAGCTCGCGCTGGAGGCGCAGCAGCTCCTGCTGCAGCTCGTCGCGGACGATCGGGTCGACCGCGCCGAAGGGCTCGTCCATGAGCAGGATGTTCGGGTCGGCCGCGAGCCCGCGCGCGACGCCGACGCGCTGCTGCTGGCCGCCGGAGAGCTGGCCCGGGTAGCGGTTCGCCAGCGACCGGTCGAGGCCGACGCGGTCGAGCAGGCCGAGCGCCTCCTGCCGGGCCTTCGCCTTCGGGGTACCGGTGAGCACGGGCACCGTCGCGACGTTGTCGACGACCGTGCGGTGCGGGAGGAGCCCCGAGTTCTGCATGACGTACCCGATGCGCCGGCGGAGGGCGACGGGCTCGATGCCGGAGATCTCCTCGTCGTCGATCAGGATCTGGCCCTCGGTCGGGTCGACCATGCGGTTGATCATGCGGAGCAGCGTCGTCTTGCCGCAGCCGGAGGACCCGACGAACACGGTCGTGCTGCGGGACGGGATCGTCACGGAGAAGTCCTCGACGGCGGTGGTGCCGTCCGGGTACGTCTTGCGGACGTGTCGGAACTCGATGCCCATGCGAGACCTCCTCCCTCCTGAGTCGAAGCGCGTCGAATAGTACGGACGCCCTCGGACATCCAAGTGCGGGCTCGGCGTTCGCACAGGTTTATGACGCCCCGTGAGCACGGGAACGGTCTGGAAGGATCGGTCCGTGGCCTCATCGAAGCGTCGCCCGTTCCGTCGGCGCACGCCGTCCCCGGCCGTCGAGCAGGCCGTCGGGCGCGCGATGCGCGTCGACGACGCGATCCGCGAGTTCCGCGAGCAGCGCGCGCTCCGCCGCGGCCGCGTGCCGAGCGTCGTGCCGTACACCGGCTACGGCTCCACCTCCTGGGTCCGGGTGCTCGGTCGCGTCCTGATCACGAAGCAGCTGCCCACCGAGACGCCGCAGGAGTCGTTCCGCGGCTGGCGGAGCTTCACCGGCATCCCGGTCGACGGCGCGCCCGTGCGCGTCACCGTCGGCGACGTCGTGCACCACGTCGTCGCGGACCGCGGCGGGGTGATCGACGTGCGGGTGGAGGTCGAGCTCGAGCCGGGCTGGCACCGCATCACCCTGCAGGCCGAGGCCGAGGGGCGGCGGTCGCCGGAGGTGCGCGCTCCCGTCTTCGTGCTCGACCCGTCTTCGCCCTTCGGCGTCGTCTCCGACATCGACGACACCGTGATGGTGACGGCGCTCCCCCGGCCCCTGCTCGCGGCGTGGAACACGTTCGTGCTGAACGAGCACGCGAGGACGCCGACGCCGGGCATGGCGGTGCTCTACGACCGCATCCGCGACGCCCACCCCGCCGCGCCGTTCCTCTACCTCTCGACGGGCGCCTGGAACGTCGCGCCGACGCTCGGGCGGTTCCTCGGCCGCAACCTCTACCCGCCGGGGCCGCTGCTGCTCACCGACTGGGGCCCCACGCCGGACCGCGTCTTCCGCTCGGGCCGTGCGCACAAGATCGACGAGCTCGAGCGGCTCGCCGAGGAGTTCCCGGACGTGAAGTGGCTGCTCATCGGCGACGACGGGCAGCACGACGAGGACACGTACAGCGGGTTCGCGCAGCGGCACCCGGAGAACGTCGCCGCGATCTGCATCCGGCAGCTCTCGACGAGCGAGGCGGTGCTCGCCGGTGGGCGCTCGCGGAAGGACCAGCGCGAGCGGGCGACGGACGCGGACTGGACCTACGCCCCCGACGGCGCCGCGTTCGCGACGGCGCTGGAGCAGAACGGGATCCTCTGACCATCGCCGCGGGCCGGGATCTCCCGACCCGCGGCCCGGACCGACGCAGGTCGGCTCAGCTCCAGGAGCTCGGGCCGCCGGATCCGGCGGGGTACTCGTCGAGCGGCACCTCGCCGCGCTGCCACGCGTCGAGGATCGGCTGCACGATGCGCCAGCACTGGACGGCCACGTCGCCGCGGATCGACAGGGTCGGGTCGTCGCCGAGCACGCCGCGCACGACCTCGCCGTACTCGGTGACCGGGCTCTTCGGCAGCGCGCCCGAGACCTCGACCGGGTCGAGCTGGAACGGCATGTCGCCGCCGCCCGAGGTGAAGCGGAACTCGATGCGCGGCGGCTTGAACCCGAATCGCAGCACCTCCGCGCTGCCGGTGCCGGACTGCCCGTCCGGGCGGAAGCGCACGGGGCGGTAGGTCACGCGGATCTCGTTGGCGGGGTCGCCGATCGCCTTGCCCGAGCGGAGGACGAAGGGCACGCCCGCCCAGCGCGCGTTGTCGACCTCCAACGCGATCTCCGCGAGCGTCTCCGTCTCGTGGTCCGGGTCGACGCCCTCCTCGGCCGTGTAGTCCGGCAGGGACTTCCCGTCGATCTCGCCCGCGGTGTAGCGCGCGCGGCGTGACGGGCCGTCCGTGTCCGGGAACACGGGCGCCCCGGTCCACGGCTGCGTGACCGCGAGCACGGCGGCGAGCGAGTCGCGGAGGTGCTCCGGGTCCAGCCCGGCCGGTGCCTCGCAGGTCGTGACGGCGAGCACCTGGAGCAGGTGCGACTGCAGCATGTCGCGGAGCGCTCCGGCGGTGTCGTAGTAGCCCGCCCGGCCCTCGAGGCCGAGCTTCTCGTCGTAGACGATCTCGACCCGCTCGATCTGGTCGGCGTTCCAGGACGACTCGAGCAGGCGGTTGTTGAAGCGGGTCGCGAGCATCGCGAGCGCGGCCCGCTGGCCGAGGAAGTGGTCGACGCGGTGGATGCGGCCCTCGGGGACCACCTTCACCAGCTCCTCGTTCAGCTCGGTCGCGCTGTCCGCGTCGTCGCCGAACGGCTTCTCGATGGCGAGGACCGTGTGCTCGGGGAGGTCGATGTCCTGGAGGATCCCGGCGACCTTCACGACCACGCTCGGCGGCAGCGCGAAGTAGACGACCAGGTCGCCGTCGACGCCGTCGAGCAGGCGCTTCCAGTCGTCCGGCTCCGTCGGGTCGGCCTGGACGTACTTCGTCGAGGCGAGGATCGCGTCGACCCGGTCGCCCTCCGCTCCGACCTGCTCGAACGCGGCGGCGACGGTGTCGCGCCAGCCGTCGGCCTTGTCGGACCGCCCGCTGCCGACGACGGTCAGGCCGTCGAGGAGCTCCAGGTCGCTCTCGTCGCCGCCGACGACGAGGCTGCCGATGCCCGGCAGGAGCAGTCGCTTCGTGAGGTCACCGCTGGCACCGAGGATGAGCATCGTCGTGGAGGTCACGCCGGGAGCGTACGGAGGATCCGCTGAACGCGGGGTGGAGGTCCGCTGTCCTCGCGCGCTCCTCGCGCCGCACCGACGGTCGCACGCCGCGCGTAGCGTGACGACGTGGACTCCACCTCCCGCGCGCTCGACCGCGAGCTGCTCACCCGCATCGCCGGCCGCGCGGCGGCGCACGACCGCGACGGCTCCTTCCCCTCCGACGACCTGGAGGAGCTGCGGGCCGCCGGCTACCTCGCCGCGCTCGTCCCCGAGGACCGGGGTGGCTGGGGTCTCAGCCTCGAGCAGCTGACCGTGCAGCAGACCCGGCTCGCCGCGGCGGCTCCCGCGACGGCCCTCGCCGTGAACATGCACCTCGTCTGGACCGCGGTGGCGAAGACGATGCACGACCGCGGGGACCGCGCGCTCGACTTCGTGCTCGACGAGGCCGCCGCGGGCGAGGTCTTCGCGTTCGGTGTCAGCGAGCCGGGCAACGACCTCGTCCTCTTCGGCTCCACCGTCGAGGCGAGGACCTCGCCCGACGGCTCCGTCGCCTTCACCGGCACGAAGACCCCCGTGTCCCTCTCCCCCGTCTGGACCCGCCTCGGCACCTTCGGGCTCGACGCGGACGGCGAGGACGGTCCCCGCATCGTCTGGGCCTTCCTCGAGCGGGGCGCGGCGGGCATCGAGATCGTCGAGGACTGGGACACCCTCGGTCAGCGCGCGACGCGGAGCGACACGACGCGGCTGCACGGCGCGGCAGCCCGGCCCGAGCGCGTCGTGCGGCGGCTGCCGCCCGGCCCGAACCCCGACCCGCTGATCTTCGGCGTCTTCGTGAACTTCGAGATCCTCCTCGCCGCGGTGTACGCAGGGATCGCCCATCGCGCGGTCGAGCTCGCGGCGGAGGCCGCGAGGCGCCGGACCTCGCTGAAGCTCGGAGGCGCGCCTCGCTCGGACGACCCGGACGTGCGGCGCCGCGTGGCGACCGCCGCGCTGCTCGACGACGCGCTCGACCCGCAGATCCGCTCGCTGGCCAGGGACGTCGACGAGCGCGCGGACCACGGCCCGCGCTGGTTCGCGAAGGCGTCCGGGCTGAAGGTCCGCGTCACCGAGCAGGCGAAGGCGGTCGTCGACCAGGCGGTGCTCGTCGGCGGTGGCAGCGGATACGCAGCCGGGTCGGAGCTGTCGCGCCTGTACCGCGACGTGCTCGCGGGTGCGTTCAACCCCTCCTCCGCCGACTCGGCGCTGAACACGATCGCGACTGCGGTCCTCGGCCCGCCCTCCCCCTGACCCGCGCCCAGAACGCTGGTTGAGCCGGGCGTCCCGCACCCGCGCCGAAACCACCCCGAGGATGCGATCGACCGCACCCCCGTGCGCTGCGAGGCGGACGAACGCGGAGGAGCCGCTCCCTAGCCTCGAACGGTGAGCGACGACCTCCCGCAGCAACAGCGGCACCCGAACGCGATCCTCGCGATCTGCTGCCTGAGCCTGTTCATCGTGACGCTCGACGCGACCGTCACCAACGTGGCGCTGCCGACCATCGGCAAGGAGCTGCACGCCGGCGTCACGAGCCTGCAGTGGACCCTCGACGCCTACACGCTGACCCTTGCGAGCCTGCTCGTCCTCGCCGGCTCGAGCGCGGACCGGCTCGGGCGCAAGCGGGTCTTCCGGATCGGGCTCGTGGTGTTCGGCCTCGGCTCGCTCGCCTGCAGCGCGGCGACCTCCGACGGCCTCCTCATCGCCTCCCGCGTGCTGCAGGCGCTCGGCGGCACGATGCTCAACCCGGTCTCGCTCTCGATCATCACGAACGCCTTCCGGGACCGGAAGGCCCGGGCGCGGGCGCTCGGGATCTGGGGCGCGATCAGCGGCGTCTCGCTCGGGTTCGGCCCGCTCGTCGGCGGCCTGCTCGTGGAGACCGTCGGCTGGCGCGCCATCTTCTGGGTGAACGTGCCGGTGGTGATCGCCGCGCTCGTGCTCACGACGCTCTTCGTCCCGGAGTCGCGCGCGGAGAAGGCGCGTCGGGTCGACCCGCTCGGGCAGGTGCTCGTCGTGGTGCTGCTGGCCGGGGCGGTCTTCGGCATCATCGAGGGGCCGGAGATCGGCTGGTCGTCGCCGGTGGTCCTCGGCGCATTCGCCGTCGCCGCGCTCGCCCTCGCCGCCTTCGTGCCGGTGGAGCTGCGCCGTGACGAGCCGCTCATCGACCCCCGCTTCTTCACGAGCATCCCGTTCGCGGGCGCCGTGGTCGCCGCCGTGCTCGCCTTCGGGTCGTGGAGCGCGTTCCTCTTCTCGAACACGCTGCTCCTCCAGGACGTGAAGGGCTTCCCGCCGATCGTCACCGGGCTGCTCTTCATGCCCGCCGGGATCGCGATCCTCGTCGCGTCGCCGATCTCGGGCCGCCTCGTCGCCGCGCGCGGCACCCGGCTGCCCATGTCGGTCGCCGGCCTCCTGATCGCCGCGGCCGCGACCGCGCTCGCGTTCACGACCGCCTCCTCCCCCGTCGCGATCGTCGCGGTCGTGTTCGCGCTCTTCGGCCTCGGCTTCGGCCTGGTGAACGCCCCGATCACGAACACGGCCGTCTCGGGCATGCCGAACGACCAGGCGGGCGCCGCATCGGCGATCGCCTCGACCGGGCGGCAGGTCGGCACCTCGCTCGGCATCGCGCTGGCCGGATCGATCACCGGTGCTGCAGGCGCCGGCAGCGGTGTGCCGAAGTCGTTCGCGACCGACGCGCACCCGCTGTGGTGGACGATCGCGGGGGCAGGCCTCGCGATCGTCGCGATCGCCTCCCTCAGCAACTCGCGGGCGGCGACGCGCTCGAGCGAGCGGCTCGGTCCGCTGCTGCAGGGCGCGGCGAGCACCTGACGCGCGTGGCGGAGGAGGGCGACCCGCCATCGGTGTACACTCGACAGGCCGCTTCGGCGGCAGCACGGGTCTGTGGCGCAGCTGGTAGCGCACCTGCATGGCATGCAGGGGGTCAGGGGTTCGAGTCCCCTCAGATCCACATCACGGCGGGATCCTCTTCGAGGGTCCCGCCTTCGTGTTCTCCGCGGTCCGCCGGGATCGCCCGGCGGCGACGCCCGACCGACGAGTCCGGAACGCCGCGCGGACGGCGAACCGTTCACGCCTTCTCCGATGGCGGACGCGTTCCGGCGGTCGCGCGATGGGCTCGCGGCCGCAGAGCGATGCGCGCTCGCGATTCTCTCCTCTCATATCGTCTTGACTCGGACGATCTTGACGCCAACGATTGGAGCATGGCCTCCCCCATCACCGTCACCCCGTGGACGGCCGACCTCCCGCCCGCCAGGCCGCCTGCAGGCGTGCGACTGTTCCACCTCCCGACAGGCAGCTACGACACACGGGGCGCGTTCGCCGTCGCCGGCGGCTCGTTCCGCGAGCAGCGCGTCTTCGCCGCGTCTGCGGTGCTGGTGCAGCACCCCGCCGGCGATCTGCTGATCGACGCGGGCTTCGGCGCCGACCTCTCCGAGCACGTCGGCATGCTCGCTCGGATGGAACGCGCACCTCATCGGCGGGCCACCACGGCCGCGGAGCAGCTGCGCGCCGCGGGGTACGAGACCGGCCGCCTCCTCGGGGTGCTCGTCACCCACGTGCACTGGGATCACGTCAGCGGGCTCGACAGCCTGCGCGTCCCCGTCTGGATCAACGCCGACGAGCTGCGCTACGGCCGGGAGGACCCGCACGGCGCCGTGTTCCGACACGTCTCCGCCGGTCTGCCCGTGCACGAGTACGCCTTCGACGGTCCCGCCCACCTCGGCTTCCCGGCGAGTCACGACGTCTTCGGGGACGGATCCGTCGTCATCGCGCAGGCCGGCGGGCACACCTCCGGATCGGTCGTCGTCTTCGTGACCCCGGCGAGCGGCGAACGCTTCGCGTTCATCGGCGATCTGACCTGGCAGATGGACGGGATCACCCGACGGGTCGAGCGATCATGGCTGATGCGGAAGCTCGCCGACGTGGACCCGCGCCTGGTGCGCGAGAACCTGTCGCGGGTGATCGCCTTGCGCGACCGGCTGCGGATCGTCCCCTCGCACGACCTCGCGGCCTACGACGCGATCCCGCTCCTCGCCTCGACGTTCCCGACGCCGGCGGACCCGCGATGACCGTCGCGCACCCGACGACGCCGCGTCGGGCGAATCCCTCGGCCATCGGCCCGGGCCCCGATTCCGAGGTCACCTGGCTGCTCCACCGTGCAGCGCTGCGCCTTCGCACCGCGACCGGGCAGCAGGCGCAGTCGCACGGCATCCAGCTGCGCGATCACATCGTGCTGAGCGCGCTGCACAAGTCGCCCGACCTCACGCAGAACGAGCTGGGTCGGGCGCTCGCACTCGACAAGACCACCCTGGTCACTCAGCTCGACCGTCTCGAACGCGCCGGCCTGATCGAGCGGCGGATCGACCCGCGCGATCGCCGGGCACGCATCCCCGCGATCACGACGTCGGGCGAACGGATCCGCGCCGCCGTCGCGGCGGACGCGGAGCGGGCCGAGCGCGAGGCGCTCCACGGCTTCGACGAACAGCAGGTGCAGGCATTACGAGCCATGCTCTTCGCGATCATCGGCGACAGCGACGACCCGGGATCCTGCCTGTGAGCGCACTCGACGACCGCGTCGCGCTCGGGCGCGGCGTCTATGCCCGAAACCTCGGCGTCGACGAGGACCGGGTGCAAGCCGCCATGGTCGAGCGCGCTGGCGCCGTCTACGCCCGGGAGGCCTACCTCGCGGCCGGCGGTCCCGGGTGGCAGTCGGAGGAGCTCACCGACCGCGACCGCACGATCGCCGTCGTCGCCGCACTGGTCGCTCAGCACGTGACCGACGACCGCCTCGTCACCTACCTCGACGCCGCACGCCGCGACGGCGTCTCGGAGGACGGGCTGACCGCGCTGATGATCGTGCTCACCGCCGACGGCGCCGCCCGGCTGACGCAGCGGCGGGAGGACGAGCGGCCGCGGCTCCGCGCCCTGCGAGACTCGCGGCGTGCACCTGCAGGGCGTCCACCACATCGCCGTCATCGCGTCCGACTACGAGCGGTCGAAGGCCTTCTACGTCGAGCGGCTCGGGTTCACGCTCCGGAGCGAGGTGTACCGCGCCGAGCGCGACTCCTGGATGGGCGACCTCGCGCTGAACGGCGTCTACGTCCTCGAGCTGTTCTCGTTCCCCTCGCCGCCGCCCCGCCCGACGAGCCCGGAGGCCCTCGGCCTGCGCCACCTCGCGTTCGCGGTCGAGGACGTGTCGGCCGCGATCGCGGAGCTGTCGGCCGCGGGCGTCCGGTGCGAGGAGGTGCGCACCGACCCGCACACCGGGCGCGACATGGCGTTCTTCTTCGATCCCGACGGGCAGCCGCTCGAGCTCTACCAGGCGTGAGACGCGGTCCGGACAGGGTTCCGGCACACGGCGCCCCCGCATCCGCCGAGCGCTCCGGGTCCACAGCGCACGATCAGCCGGCCCGCGCCTTCCGCTGGCGCCACGGCGTGTCGATGACGGCGCACCAGGCGGCCGCTGACGCGCGTCAGGACGCGGCGGCCTGCTGCTCGATCGGGATGACGGGGCAGTCGCGCCAGAGCCGCTCAAGCCCGTAGTAGGAGCGGTCCTCCTCGTTGAACACGTGCACGACGAGGTCGCCGAAGTCGAGCAGCTCCCAGTGGCCGGAGCCGCGACCCTCCCGCCGCTTCAGCTGCACGCCGCTCGCGCCCAACCGCTCGTCCACGGCGTCGGCGATCGCACTGACGTTGCGCTCGCTGCTGCCGGAGACGATGAGGAAGGCGTCTGTCAGCGCCAACCGACCCGAGACGTCGAGCGCCACCGGGTCCGTCGCGTTCCTCGAGACGGCGGCATCCGCCGCCTCCTGCACCTGGGACCTGATCTGTCGCTCCATCTGGGCGATCAGAATAGCTTGAGCACCCAGCTGCCGACGAGCAGCGTCACCACACCCACAGCCATCGCACCGGCGACGACCGCCAGAACCGTGGGCAGGATGTTGCCGCGCCGGCGCGGGGCGTTGAAACCCCGCTCGTGCGGGGCGCCGCTGACGGCGTTCTTCGCGCGCACCGGCGCGACGCCGGCGGCCGGCTCGTCCTGCGACGCCTCGTACAGGCGGTCGATCTCGTGCGAGTCGTAGAGGTCGCTCGGCGCACCGGTCGTCGAGAGGCTGCGCGGGAGGTTCATCGAGCCGGTGATGAAGATGTCGCCGTTCGCGTTCACGGCGGCCTGCGTCATGTCGGCCTGCGGGTCGTTCGGCAGGATGAGGGCGTTCGCGGAGCCGTGCGAACCCTGGACGGAGCGACTGAGGAGGCCGGTGAAGCCCTCCTGGGCCTCGTCGTCGTCGGCCCACGCGAGACCCGGACCCTTCGGCTGCTCGGGCGCCTGCGGCTGCTGCCGCGCCTTGCGGATGAGCGCCTCGAATCCGGCGAGGTCGGTGACCTCGCTCGGCGGACCCAGCTGCGGGTTCTGGAACGCGGCCTGGAACGGCGACGCCTGGAAGGGGTCGGCCTGGACCGGCTCCTGGAACGGGGACTGCGGCTGGGGGCCCGGCGTGTAGGCGCGGGGCTGGTAGCCGTTCGGCTCGTAGGCCGCGTCGACGTCCTCGTCGGCCCACTCGTCCTCGGGCTCGACGAACGCCGGGTCGGCCTGCGCGGCGGACCACGCCTCGCGGCGCTCCGCCGGAGCGACTGGCACCGGGCTCGAGAACGTGATCGCGTCGTCGCCCGAGGGCTCCGAGAACGCCTGCGGCAGGCTGATCGGGTTCGTCGTGTGGGACGGCTGGTCGAGGTCGGTCGCCTGACGCTGGATCGCGACGGTCGGCTCGGGCAGGTACGGCTCGTCGTAGTAGCCGTCGTCCTCGTAGTCGTAGCCCTCGAAGCCCGCGGGCTGCTGGGCCGGCTGCGGCGCCGGCGCACCGAGGCGCGGGTCGAACAGCTCGGTCGGCAGCCCGTCCTCGCGCTCGTCGGCGACCTCCTGCTCGCGGCGCTGGCGTCGCGTCAGGCCGGCGGCGTCCTCGGCCGGCTGGCGGAACGCGGCGGGCTGCTGGAACGCGGCGGGCTGCTGCGGTGCGAAGGGCTGCGGCGCCGTCGCGGGCCGCTGCGGCTGAGCCGGCGCCTCACGGCGGAGGAGCGCGTCGCGCACGCGGTCGAGCATCTCGCCCGAGACGCTCGAGCCGTCCTGCCGCGGCGCCGCCGGGGCCTCCGGGACGCCCGAGCGGAAGGCCGACAGCTCGTCGTCCTGCTGCGGCGCAGGGCGCTGGCCACGCGTCAGCGCCGCCCAGATGTCCTGCGTGTCGCCGACACTGAACTCCTGGTCAGGAGCGAACTCCTGATTGAAGCCGTGCGCCTCGAAGTCGACGACCCCACTGGGGTGCGGCTGCTTCTCCGCGAGCGCCTCGGCGGCGCGGCGCTCGGCCTCGCGCGCTGCTCGGCGGCTCATCGGGGCCCCGTTCGCAGCGTCGACAGCGCCACTCGCGCCCCCGCGCGTCTGCTGGTCCTGCCATGACGTCATGCTTCGCTCCTGTACAGCCGGTGCTTGCTGATGTACTGAACCACACCGTCCGGCACGAGGTACCAAACCGGTGCGCCGTGTCGCACACGCGCTCGACAATCCGTCGACGAGATCGCCAGCGCCGGCACCTCGAGCACGCTGACGTCCCCCTGCGGCAGTCCGGACACGGAGAGCTGGTGACCCGGTCGCGTGACCGCGACGAAGTGCGCGAGCCCCCACAGCTCGTCGAGGTCCTTCCACGTCACGATCTGAGCGATCGCGTCGGCGCCCGAGATGAAGAAGAGATCGGCGTCCGGGTGCTGCGCCGCGAGGTCGCGCAGCGTGTCGACGGTGTAGGTGACGCCGCCGCGGTCGATGTCGACGCGCGACACCGTGAACCGCGGGTTCGAGGCGGTCGCGATGACGGTCATCAGGTACCGGTGCTCCGCCTCGGTGACGGGCGTCTTGTGCCACGGCTGGCCGGTCGGCACGAAGACGACCTCGTCGAGGTCGAACACGCGCTGGACTTCGCTGGCCGCGACCAGGTGACCGTGGTGGATCGGGTCGAAGGTGCCGCCCATCACGCCGATTCGGCGGCGGGTGCTCCCCGCGGGACGAGCGGCGCTGAGGGCGCTGACGGCCTTCCCCTACTTGTGGCCCTGCGGCGAGCCGTGGCCCGCGGCGCCCTTGTGCTGGTTCGCGACGTCGCGGTACGACCAGGCCACGAGACCGAGGAGGGCGAAGACGCCGAGCGCGATGAGCGGGAAGACCACGCTGGACACCGGCAGCGGCTGCTCCTCGATGCGGACGGCGGCGAGCACGGCCGAGGCGACGACTGACATGCGGATCCTCCTTCAGGCGCCCCGACGGGCGGGATCGAGTGTAGAGCGCCGCGGATCAGCCGCGGATCTGCCCCGTCCCGCGCACGAGCCACTTCGTGCTCGTCAGCTCGCCGAGGCCCATCGGGCCGCGGGCGTGCAGCTTCTGGGTCGAGATGCCGACCTCCGCGCCGAAGCCGAACTCGCCGCCGTCGGTGAAGCGCGTGGAGGCGTTCACCATGACGACCGCCGAGTCGACCTCGGCGAGGAAGCGCTCGGCGCTCCGCACGGACTCGGTCACGATCGACTCGGTGTGGTGCGTCGACCACTGCGCGATGTGACCCATGGCGGCATCGAGGTCGTCGACCACCGCGACCGCCAGGTCCATCGAGTAGTACTCCGCCGCCCAGTCCTCGTCGGTCGCGGGCAGCAGGCCGTCGACGACGGCCCGGGTGCGGTCGTCGGCGTGGAGCACGACGCCGGCCTCCTGCAGCGCGCCGAGCACCGGCGGGAGCAGGCGCTCGGCGGCCGCGGCGTGGACGAGCAGCGTCTCGGCCGCATTGCACACCGCGACGCGCTGCGTCTTCGCGTTCAGCACGATCGAGGTCGCCATCTCGACGTCGGCGGACTCGTCGAGGAAGACGTGCACGACGCCCGCACCCGTCTCGATGACGGGCACCGTCGACTCCTCGACCACCGTCCTGATCAGCCCGGCGCTGCCGCGCGGGACGAGCAGGTCGACGAGCCCGCGCGCCCGCATGAGCGCCGCCGCGCCCTCGCGGCCGAACTCGTCGACCGTCTGCACGGCGTCGGCGGGCAGACCGGCGGAGGCGAGCGCGTCCTGAACGACCGCGACGAGGGCCGCGTTCGAGTGCTGGGCGGCGGTGCCGCCGCGGAGCACGACCGCGTTGCCGCTCTTCAGCGCGAGGGCGGTGATGTCGACGGTGACGTTGGGTCGCGCCTCGTAGATGGCGCCGATGACCCCGAACGGCACGCGCACCTGGGTGAGGTGCAGGCCGTTCGGGAGGGTGCTCCCCCGCACGACGTCGCCGACCGGGTCGGGCAGGCGCACGATCGCGAGCACCGCGTCGGCGAGGGCGGCGATGCGGCGCTCGTCGAGCGTCAGCCGGTCGATCAGACCGGTCGACAGGCCGTTCTCCCTCGCCGCGTCGAGGTCGCGCGCGTTGGCCGCGATGATCTCCGCGGAACGGGCGAGCAGCGCGTCCGCGATGGCCTCGAGGCCGCGATTCTTCTGCACGGTGGTCGCGGTGGCGAGCGCGGTCGAGGCGGCCTTCGCCGCGCGGAAGCGGTCCTCCGCGGTCGTGAGACCGCGGTCCTCCAGCACGTCCGTCATGCGCAGGAGTCTAGGCACCGACCGCACGCCCGGCACGGGTGTGACGGCAGGCGGTCGACCCCGGTCCGCTCAGCGCAGGGTCGGCTCGAACCAGGTGCCGACGCGGCCGCCCTCGAGGGCGTCGTCGACGCGCTGCGTCGCCGTGAGCAGCACCGCGATCCCGGCGTCGGCCGCCATGCGCGCGGCCGCGAGCTTCGTCGCGGCTCCCCCGGTGCCGACGCCGGTGTTGCTCTCCGGCGCGACGACGTCGGCGAGCGGGTCGCCGGCCGCGACGAACGGGATGCGGACGGCGCCCGGCTCCTCGGGCGGCCGCGTGTAGAGCGCGTCGACGTCCGACAGCAGCACGAGCAGGTCGGCGTGGATCAGCCGGGCGACGAGCGCGGCCAGCCGGTCGTTGTCGCCGAAGCGGATCTCGTGCGTCGCGACCGTGTCGTTCTCGTTCACGATCGGGAGGATGCGGAGGGCGAGCAGCGTCTCGAGCGCCCGCTCGGCGTTCCTCCGGTGCGTCGGGTTGTCGACGTCGCCGGCCGTGAGGAGGACCTGCCCGGCGGTGATGCCGAACCGGTCGAGCCGCTCCTGGTAGCGCTTCACCAGCAGGCTCTGCCCGACCGCGGCGGCCGCCTGCTGGACGGCGAGGTCGGTCGGTCGCTCCTCGAGGCGCAGGTAGGGCATGCCGGTCGCGATGGCGCCCGAGGACACGAGCACGACCTCCGCGCCGCGCCCGTGCGCAGCCGCGAGCGCGTCGACGAGCGGGCCGAGCTGCGCGGCGCGGTCGCCGCTGATCGACGACGAACCGACCTTGACGACGATGCGGTGCGCGGTACCGATCGCCTCGGGGGTCGCAGGAGCGGTCACGCGTCGCGCTCCCGGGTCGCCTTCTCCGCGCGGCGCTCGACCTCGAGGTCGGCGCGGGCGGCCGACTTCGCGTCCATCCGGTCGCGGTAGCCCTCGCGGCGCTCCTCGGTCGTCCGCCGACCCAAGCCGCTGAAGCGGGGGTCGGTGCCGCGGGGGCTCGTCATGAGCTCTGCGACGGAGCTGAGCGTGGGCTCCCAGTCGAAGACGACGCCGTCGCCGGGGCCGATCACGACCGCCGAGCCCGTGCGCGCGCCGGCCTCGAAGAGCGCCTCCTCGACCCCGAGCTTCGCGAGCCGATCGGCGAGGTAGCCGACGGCCTCGTCGTTGGTGAAGTCGGTCTGCTGCACCCAGCGCTCGGGCTTCGCGCCGAGGACGCGGTAGATCGTCTCGGTCCCGCCCTCGACGCGGACGACGAACGGCGTCTCGTCGACGGCCTTCGGCCGCACGACGATCCGGGGGCGCAGCGCCTCGTCGGCGGCCCGCTCGGCGCGGTCCGCCTCGACGACGGCCGCGAGCGCGAACGACAGCGGGCGCAGCCCCTCGTGACTGGCGGCGGACACGGCGAAGACCTGGAGGCCGCGGGCCTCGAGGTCGGGCCGCACGAGCTCCGCGAGGTCGCGGGCGTCGGGCGAATCCACCTTGTTCAGGGCGACGACCTGCGGACGGTCGAGCAGCGGGCGGGCGCCCGTCGGCACGGGGTAGGCCGCGAGCTCGCCGAGCACGACGTCGAGGTCGCTGATCGGGTCGCGACCAGGGTCGATGGTCGCGCAGTCGATCACGTGGACGATCACGCTGCAGCGCTCGATGTGCTTGAGGAAGTCGAGGCCGAGGCCCCGCCCCTCGCTGGCGCCCTCGATGAGGCCCGGCACGTCCGCGATCGTGTACCGCGTGCTGCCCGCCTCGACCACGCCGAGGTTCGGCTGCAGCGTCGTGAAGGGGTAGTCGGCGATCTTCGGACGTGCGGCGGACATCGCCGCGATGAGGCTCGACTTGCCCGCGGAGGGGAAGCCCACGAGGGCGGCGTCCGCGATCGTCTTCAGCTGGAGGCGGACGTCGCGCGCCTCCCCCGGCGTGCCGAGGAGCGCGAACCCGGGCGCCTTGCGCTTCGGGTTGGCGATGGCCGCGTTGCCGAGACCGCCTCGGCCGCCGGCGGCGGCGAGGTAGCGGTCGCCGGGCTCGGCGAGGTCGGCGATCGCCTCGCCGTCCTCCCCGAGGACGACGGTGCCGACGGGCACCGGCAGCTCGAGGGGCTCGCCGTTGGCGCCGTCGCGGTCGTCGCCGGCGCCCGGTCGGCCGTTGCCGGAGGAGCGGTGCGGCGCGCGGTGGTAGCCGAGCAGCGTCGTGACCTGCGGATCCGCGACGAGCACGATGTCGCCGCCGTCGCCGCCGTTGCCGCCGTCCGGCCCGGCGAGCGGCTTGAACTTCTCGCGCCGGATCGACACGCAGCCGTTGCCGCCGTGCCCGGCGCTGAGGTGCAGGGTCACTGCGTCGACGAACGTCGCCATGCGCCCTCCTCCGTTCTGCGTGCTCTTCACACGCGGAACGGGCGGGTCCCGAAGGAGCCCGCCCGTGTCCGTTCAGTCCTGCTGCGTCAGACCGCGGCGCTCTCCAGAGCGGCCTCGGCCGGGACGACGATGTTGACGACCTTGCGGCGCGCCTTGGCGCCGAACTCGACCACGCCAGCCTCGAGGGCGAACAGCGTGTCGTCCTTGCCGCGGCCGACGTTCGCGCCCGGGTGGAAGTGCGTGCCGCGCTGGCGGACGATGATCTCGCCGGCCTTCACGACCTGGCCGCCGTAGCGCTTCACGCCGAGGTACTGCGCGTTCGAGTCACGACCGTTGCGGGTCGAGCTCGCGCCCTTCTTGTGTGCCATGTGCTGCTCCTCAGCCGATCGCGGTGATGCGGACGCGGCTCAGCTCCTGGCGGTGGCCCTGGCGCTTCTTGTAGCCGGTCTTGTTCTTGAACTTCTGGATGACGATCTTCTTGCCGCGCTCGTCGCCGAGCAGCTCGGCCGTCACGGTGACCTTCGCCAGGTCCGCCGCCGCGTGCGTCACGGTCTCGCCGTCGACGAGCAGGACCGGCGCAAACGTCAGCTTCCCGTCCTCGCCGGCCTTCTGCCGGTCGACCACGAGGACGGTGCCGACCTCGACCTTCTCCTGGCGCCCACCGGCGCGCACAATCGCATAGACCACTTCGAGCCCCAACTCTTCGTTCACTGGATGCCGGCCGCAGCGATCCACCGTCCCGGGAGGGACGAAGGCGTCGCGACCGACCAAGTCGGATCGGTGCTCGACGGGCACACACACGTGGGCAGCCCAGCGCACCGACCGTCCATGGTAGCAGGAGTCCGCGTCGACCTCACCCGCATCGGCGGGGTGCGACGATGTGGCCGTGACCGTGCTCGTGGACGTGCCGATGTGGCCGGCGCACGGGCGGCTGTGGGCGCACCTCGTCAGCGACGCGTCGCTCGAGGAGCTGCACGCGTTCGCCGAGCGGGCGGGGCTGCCGGCGCGGAGCTTCGACCTCGACCACTACGACGTGCCGGAGGAGCGCATCCCGGCGCTGACCGCGCTCGGCGCGGAGTCGGTCTCGGCGCACGAACTGACGCGACGCCTGATCGCCTCGGGCCTGCGGGTCAAGTCGCGCGACCGCTGACCCGCGCTCCAGCTGAAGCGGGGCCTCCCGCTGCAAGCCGGGCGGTGCGCACCGTCCGAACTGCAGCGGAAGGCCCCGTGAGGCGGGCTACTCCTCGCCCGCGGTGAGGGTCGGGGTGCTGACGCGACGGCTGCGGCGACGGCCCTGACCGGCGGCCTTCGGCGCGGGCAGCGCCTCCAGCACGGCGTCGAGCAGGCCCTCGGCCTCGCGCTTCGCCGGCCGGGTCGCAGGCTCCCGCGGCTCGACCGGCAGGTCGAGCACCAGGGCGGGCGCGGGCTCGGACGCGGGCGTCTCGGATGCGGGCGGCAGGGTCTGCTGCTGCGCCGCGGGCGCGGCCTGCGTCGCGGCCGGCTCCTGGTGCTCCGCGTGCTCGCCGGGCTTCAACGTGGCGCCGGCGATCTGCGACAGCGCGGTCCGGGCACCCTCGGTGATGGCGTGCGTGATCGGCGTCTTCGGCGCGGGCGGCTGCTGCTGGCCGCCGCCGTTCTGCCCGCCGCTGCCGCCGCGGCCGCGCCGGCGGCCCTGCTGCTGGGACTGCGCCTGCTCCTGCTTCTCCAGGCTGGAGTTGCCGTCGCCGAGCGACTCCGCGAGGCCGACGCCGAGGCGCTTGCGCGTCATCTGTACGAGGCCGAGGGAGGTGACCTCCGCCACCTGGTGCTTCGTGCGGTCGCGCGACAGGCACTCGACGAGCCGACGCAGCACGAGGTCGCGGTTCGACTCGAGGACCATGTCGATGAAGTCGACTACGATGATGCCGCCGATGTCGCGGAGGCGCAGCTGGCGGACGATCTCCTCCGCCGCCTCGAGATTGTTCTTGGTGACGGTCTCCTCGAGGTTGCCGCCGGAGCCGACGAACTTGCCCGTGTTGACGTCGATGACCGTCATCGCCTCGGTGCGATCGATGACGAGCGAACCGCCCGACGGCAGCCACACCTTGCGGTCGAGCGCCTTCTCGATCTGCTCGTGGATGCGGTGCGCGGAGAAGACGTCACCGTCGCCCTCCCAGCGCTCGAGCCGGTCGAGCAGGTCGGGCGCGACCTGCTGCAGGTAGCGCTCGATCGTCGCGCGCGGCTCCTCGCCGTCGACGATGAGCTTCGAGAAGTCCTCGTTGAAGACGTCGCGGACGATCTTCACGAGCAGGTCGGGCTCGCCGTGCAGCATCGTCGGCGCCTGGGCGGTCTCGACGAGGTGCTCGATCTCGGCCCACTGGTTCGCGAGCCGCTGCACGTCGATGGTCAGCTGCTCCTCGGTCGCCCCCTCGGCGGCGGTGCGCACGATGACGCCCGCAGAGTCGGGCAGCGCGTCCTTGAGGATCTTCTTCAGCCGGGCGCGCTCCGTATCGGGGAGCTTGCGCGAGATGCCGGACATGGAGCCGTTCGGCACGTAGACGAGGTAGCGGCCGGGCAGGGAGATCGCGGAGGTGAGCCGCGCGCCCTTGTGGCCGATCGGGTCCTTCGTCACCTGGACGAGCACCTGGTCGCCGGAGCGGAGCGCGAGCTCGATCTTCCGCGACTGCGAGCCCTTGTCGCCGAGGCGGTCGCTCGCCGCCTCCCAGTCGACCTCGCCGGAGTAGAGGACCGCGTTGCGGCCGCGGCCGATGTCGACGAACGCCGCCTCCATCGAGGGCAGCACGTTCTGCACGCGGCCGAGGTAGACGTTGCCGATCAGCGACAGGTTCTGGCTCTTCGCGACGTAGTGCTCCGCGAGGACGCCGTCCTCGAGCACGCCGATCTCGACCCGGTCGCCGATGGTGCGGACGAGCATGACGCGGTCGACGGCCTCGCGCCGGGCGAGGAACTCGGCCTCGGTGACGACGGTGCGGCGCCGCGCGGTGTCGCGGCCGTCCCGGCGGCGCTGGCGCTTCGCCTCGAGCCGCGTCGACCCCTTGAGCTTCTGCGGCTCGGTGATCGGCTCGCGGACCGGCTTCGCCTTGGTGACGACCTCGGTCGTGCCCGGCTGCTCGGCCTCGCCCTGCCCGCCGCCGGACCGACGACGCGTGCGGCGGCGGCGGCGCGAGCCGCCCGAGTCCTCGTCGTCCTCGTCGGACGGCTCGTCGACGTCCTGCGGCGCGGAGGGAGCGCCGGCGGGCTGCGGCAGCGCCGGAGGCGCCTGGAACAGCACGGCCAGGGCGGGCCGAGCCGGGGCCGCGGACCCACTCGGGGCGGGCTCGGCCGCGTCCTCGGGCTGCGCCGCGTCCGCGGGCTCCGTCGCGTCGGGCGCTGCCGGGACGATCACGTCGGGCTCGCCCTGCTCGTCGGCGTCGTCGAACGCGCCATCGGCGTCGGCGTCCGCGGCGGGCGGGAGCTCCACGGGCACCGCGGGCGGCGGCAGCACCTCGTCCGTCGGCGCCACGTCGGCGCCGTCCGGCTCGGCGGCGACCCCGTCGCCCCCGACACCGATCGGCTGCGGCGCGTCGGCGTCGCTCAGCGGCATCGGCTGGAAGGTGGCGCGCCGCCGTCGACGGGTCGGCTGCTCCTCCGCGGTCCGGTCCTGCTCGGTCTCGTTCTCGTGGTACTCCACCATCGCTGGTGCACTCCTCACGCGGCTGCGGCTTCCGCTGCCGCCGTGTTCACCTCGGACCCGCCGCGCCGGGGCGCCGTCGAGTCCGGGAGATCCTCTGATGTCGTAGCGCGCCGGGGCGGTGCGCCGGTGGCGGGACAAGCGCCGCCCCGCGGCGACCTGCGCTGCGCGGCTCGGTCCGGAGACCTGTCCAAGCGTTCGGCACCGAAGCACGGTGACCTGTCGTCAAGTATCGCACGCGGGCCGCGTCGGCGCTGGCGGGCGCGCACCCGGTGGGATACTGCCTGCCGTGATCGAGCGGATGTCCCGACCCTCCCGCGCACTCGCGATCCTCCTGATCGTGGGCGGAATCGTGGGCCTGATCGCGGCGTTCGCGCTGACGACGGACAAGTTCATCGCGCTGCAGAACACCATCGACGGGGTCTCGGCGAAGGCGTCGTGCGACATCTCGGTGCTCGTGCAGTGCAGCAAGAACCTGAACTCCCCGGAGGGCTCGGTGTTCGGCTTCCCGAACCCGCTCATCGGGCTGGTGGCGTTCCCCATCACCGTGCTGATGGGCGTGGCGTCGCTGATCGGGGTGCGGTTCCCCCGCTGGTGGTGGGCCCTCTTCAACGTCGGCATGGCGTTCGCCATCGGCTTCGTCGCGTACCTCATGAGCGTGAGCGTGTTCGTCCTGAACACGCTCTGCCCGTGGTGCATGACCGTCTGGGCGGTCGTCATCCCGATGTCGCTCGCGACCACCCTCTACAACCTGCGGGAGCAGAACCTCCCGCTCGGTGACCGGGTCGCTCGGATCGCCGACCGCGTGTACGGCTGGATGCCGATCCTCACCCTCGTCGTCTACGTCGCCTTCGCGGTGATCGCGCAGATGCGGCTGGACGTCCTCCACCGCCTCTTCGTCTGACGTCCGCACGAGCACGAGCACGACAGCAGGAATGAGGCGCTTCAGCAGGAAGCGCGGCGCGCCTGATTCCTGCTGAAGCGTCTGCTTCCTGCTGTCGTGCCCGAGAGTTCCTGCTGTCGTGCTCAGGCGAACCAGAGGGCGAGCTCGCGCGCCGCGGACTCGGGGCTGTCGCTGCCGTGAACGAGGTTCTGCTGCACGCGGAGTCCCCAGTCGCGGCCGAAGTCGCCGCGGATGGTGCCGGGCGCCGCGGTCGTCGGGTCGGTGGCGCCGGCGAGGGAGCGGAAGCCCTCGACGACCCGTTGACCGGCCACGCGGACGGCGACGATCGGGCCGGACTCCATGAACTCGACGAGCGGCTCGTAGAACGGCTTGCCGACGTGCTCCTCGTAGTGGCGCTCGAGGAGACCGCGGTCCGCCTCGACCATCTTCAGGTCGGTGATCGAGTACCCCTTGGCCTCGATGCGGCGGAGGATCTCCCCCGTGAGGTTCCGCGCCACCCCGTCGGGCTTGACGAGGACGAGGGTCTCCTGGACGGCGTCGGGCATGGTGCTCCTTCTCTAGGACGCGGGCGGGGCTTCACGGCGGTCGATGCGCCTGCCGACGATCATCGCGTAGACCCAGATGGCCGCGAACACGACGCCGACGATGCCGACCGGGATGCTGACGGCGAAGGTCGCGAGCAGCACGACCTGCACGCCCCAGCCGAGGACGATGCCGACGGGCCGGGTCGCGAGCGCCGCGGCGACCGCGATGAGGACGACGAGCGCGCCCCCGCCGCCGAGCGCGACCGCGGGCGGCAGGTCCTTCAGCCCGAGCAGCGCGAGGGCGGCGAGCAGCACGACGAGCAGCTCCGTGACGAGCAGCATCGCCGCGAGCGTCGCGACGACGCTGCGCGGCCGGCGGGCGCGCCTCGGGACGCTCACGGCCATCCGTGCTCGCGGACGAGCTCGATCGCCTTCGCGACGAGCGTGATCGAGCCGAAGACGACGACGCCGGGCTGCGGCGGCACCGCCGCGGCGTCGGCCGACCCGTCGGCCTCCGGCTGACCGGCGTGCTCCTCCGCGAGGCCGCGGGCGGTCTCGAGCGCCCGCGCGACGTCCGGCTCGACGACGACCCGGTCCGCGCCGACGACGCGGACGACCAGCGCGGCGAGCTCGTCGGGGTCGGTCGTGCGGTCGGAGGGCGCCGTGGTCACCACGAACTCGTCGACGAGGTCGGCGGCGGCGCGGATCATGCCCTCCGCGTCCTTGTCCGCGAGGACGGCGAGCACGGCGACGACGTGGTTCAGCCGGAACGACTCGGCGAGGCCCGCCGCCATGGCCGTGACGCCGTGCGGGTTGTGCGCCGCGTCGACGACGAGGAGCGGGCCGCCGCCGAGCACCTGGAGGCGCCCCGGGGAGGATGCGCCGGCGAGGCCCTCGGCGAGGACGTCGCCGGTGATCAGCTGGTCGCCGCCGCCGAGGAACGTCTCGACGGCCGCGATCGCGACCGCGGTGTTCTGCGCCTGGTGGGCACCGAGCAGCGGCACGAAGAGCCCCTCGTACCGGCCCGCGCGGCCCTGCACGTCGACGAGCTGGCCGCCGACGGCGGGCGTGCGCGAGAGCACGCGGAAGTCGCGGCCCTCGAGGGTGACGTCCGCCTCGGACAGCGCCGCCGCGCGCTCGAGCTCGGTGAGCGCCTCCGGCTTCTGGGCCGCGGTCACGACGGAGCGGCCCGGCTTGACGATCCCGGCCTTCGTGCGCGCGATCTCCTCCACCGTGCGGCCGAGGCGCTCGGTGTGGTCGAGGTCGATCGGCGTGAACACCGCGACCTGGCCGTCGGCCACGTTCGTCGAGTCCCACTCGCCGCCCATCCCGACCTCGATCACGCCGACGTCGATCGGCGCGTCGGCGAAGACCGCGTAGGCGAGCACGGTGAGCGCCTCGAAGAAGGTGAGGGGCGGCTCCCCCGTTTCGGCGAGCTGCGCGTCCGCGAGCTCGAGGAACGGCTTCGTCTCCGCCCACGCGGCGAGCAGGTCGTCCTCCGCGATCGGCTCCCCGTCGACGACGATCCGCTGGCCGAGGTACCCGAGGTCGGGGCTCGTGAACAGGCCGGTCCGCAGCCCGTGCGCGCGGAGGATGCTCTCGATCAGGCGGGACGTGGAGGTCTTCCCGTTCGTCCCGGTGATGTGCACGATCGGGTAGCTGCGGTGCGGATCGCCCATCAGCTCGAGGGCCTTGCGCGTGGCCGAGAGGCGCGGCTGCGGCGCCTTCTCGCCGACGCGGCCGTAGAGCTCGTCGAGCATCCGGTCGAGGGCGGTGTCAGACATCGAGCACCGATCCTCCCGCACGCCGCAGCTCGAAGCGGCCGCCCTCGGCGGCTCCCCAGGTGCCGGCGACGAGGTGCACGAGGTGGCCGTCCGGCCAGCGGAGCACGCGGTCGCCGGAGCCCGCGTCGGCGGGCGCAGCCGTCAGCGACTCGGCGAGCGTCTCCGACCGGACCAGATCGCCGTGGGCGGCGAGCATCGCGAGCAGGTCGGCGTCCCCCTCGACCGCGAGGTCGATGCGGTCCGTGACCTCGAGGCCCGCCGCGCGGCGGGCCTGCTGCACGTCCCGGATGAAGTCGCGCGCGTGGCCCTCCAGCTCGAGCTCCGGGGTCGTGGCGGTCTCGAGCAGCACGAAGCCGCCGGAGGGCAGGAGGCCGAGCGCCGTCCCCTCCGTCGCGCCGGAGCGCTCGAGGACGAGGTCGTACTCGCCGTCGAGCAGCGGCACGCCGCCCACCACGACGCCGCCACCGGGCTCGGAGGACCAGTCGCCCGACTTCGCGGCCTTGATCACGGCCTGCACCTGCTTGCCGATGCGCGGGCCGAGCGCGCGGGCGTTCACGGACAATCGCTGCGCGACGCCGTACTCCGCCCCGCTGTCCGGGGTCTCCACGACCAGGTCGACCGCGCGGACGTTCAGCTCGTCCTCGAGGATCCGCAGCCCGGGCCCCAGGTCGGCGGCGTCCGTCGCGACGACGGTGAGCCGCGCGAGCGGGAGGCGGACCCGCAGCCCGGCCTCCTTCCGCAGCGCGAGCGCCGCGGAGACGATCTCCCGAAGCCGGCCCATGCGCGTGACGAGCGCCGCGTCGACTGGGAACGCGCCCGCGTCCGGCCAGTCGGTGAGGTGCACGCTGCGCCCGCCGGTCAGGCCCTTCCACACCCGCTCCGCGACGAGCGGGAGCAGCGGGGCGGCGACCCGGGTGACCGTCTCGAGCACCGTGTACAGCGTGTCGAAGGCGTCGCGGCTCGACCGGGAGAGCCCCTCGTTCCCCGACTTCACCGCCCAGAACCGCTCGCGGGAGAGGCGGACGTACCAGTTCGTCAGCAGGTCCGCGAAGTCCCGGAGGCGCTGCGAGGCGCCTGCGGTGTCGAACGCGTCGAGGTCGGCCTCGAGCCCGCGCACGAGGTCGCCCGTCGCGGCGAGCACGAACCGGTCGAGCGGGTCCGCGGAGTCCGTCCGCCACTCGGCGTCGTAGTCCTCCGCGCCCGCATAGAGCGTGAAGAAGTAGTACGTGCTCCACAGCGGCAGCAGCACCTGCCGCACGCCCTCGCGGATCCCCTCCTCCGTCACGATGAGGTTGCCGCCGCGCAGCACCGGCGAAGCGAGGAGGAACCAGCGCATCGCGTCGGAGCCGTCCCGGTCGAACACCTCGGACACGTCCGGGTAGTTCCTGAGCGACTTCGACATCTTCTGGCCGTCGTTGCCGAGCACGATGCCGTGGCTGACGACGGTCGAGAACGCGGGCCGGCCGAACAGCGGCGTCGCGAGCGCGTGCATGACGTAGAACCAGCCGCGGGTCTGGCCGATGTACTCGACGATGAAGTCCGCCGGGTTGTGCCCCTCGAACCACTCGCGATTCTCGAACGGGTAGTGCACCTGGGCGTAGGGCATCGAGCCGGAGTCGAACCAGACGTCGAACACGTCCTCGATCCGGCGCATCGTGGACGCGCCGGTCGGGTCGTCCGGGTTCGGTCGGGTCAGCTCGTCGATGTAGGGGCGGTGGAGGTCGACCTCCCCCGCCTCGTTCCGCGGGAGGCGGCCGAAGTCGGCCTCCAGCTGCTCGAGCGAGCCGTACACGTCGGTGCGCGGGTGCGCCGGGTCGTCGCTGCGCCAGACCGGGATCGGGCTGCCCCAGTACCGGTTGCGGCTGACCGACCAGTCACGGGCGCCCGCGACCCACTTGCCGAACTGCCCGTCCTTCACGTTGTCCGGCACCCAGGTGATGGCCTGGTTCAGCTCGCCCATCCGGTCGCGGTAGTCCGTGACGCGGACGAACCAGCTCGAGACCGCCTTGTAGATGAGCGGCCGGCGGCAGCGCCAGCAGTGCGGGTAGCTGTGCTCGTAGGAGCGCTCCTGCAGCAGGCGGCCCTTCGCGCGCAGGGCGCGGATGAGGGGCCGGTTCGCCTCGAAGACCTGGAGGCCGACGACCTCCGGGAGCTCCGTGTCCGCGAACATCGGGAGGAAGCGCGCCTTCTCGTCGACGGAGATGATCGTCGGGATCCCGGCCGCCGTGGAGATGAGCTGGTCGTCCTCGCCGTAGGCGGGCGCCTGGTGGACGACGCCCGTGCCCTCCTCGGTGGAGACGTAGTCGGCGACGAGCACGCGCCAGGCGCGCTCGGTGCCCCAGGTGGCGGCGTCGGCGTACACGTCCCAGAGCCGGTCGTACTGGACGTCCTGCAGCTCGCGGCCGAGCAGCGTCCGGGAGACCGCATCGCGCGCCTCCGCGGCGGACGCGTAGCCGAGCTCCTTCGCGTAGTCGCCGACCCGGGCGAGCGCCACGAGGTAGTCCGCGGTGAGGACCTCGGCGCCCTGCCCGGACGGCGCCCCGGTCCCGTCCGCGCCCTGCGAGTCCGCGGTGCCGAGCGGCCCGGAGGGCACGACGGCGTACTCGATGTCCGGCCCCACGGCGAGCGCGAGGTTCGTCGGCAGCGTCCACGGCGTCGTCGTCCAGGCGAGCGCGCGCACGGCGGTGAGCCCGAGCGCCTCCGCCTTCTCCCCGACGAGCGGGAAGGTCACGGTCACGGACGGGTCCTGGCGACGCTGGTAGACGTCGTCGTCCATGCGGAGCTCGTGGTTCGAGAGCGGCGTCTCGTCGTTCCAGCAGTACGGGAGGACGCGGAAGCCCTCGTACGCGAGGCCCTGGTCGTGGAGGGTCTTGAACGCCCAGAGCACGCTCTCCATGAACGACGGGTCGAGCGTCTTGTAGTCGTCGTCGAAGTCGACCCAGCGGGCCTGCCGGGTGACGTAGTCGCGCCACTCCCCCGTGTACTTGAGCACCGAGGCGCGCGCGGCGGCGTTGAAGGCGCCGACGCCCATCTGCTCGATCTCGTCCTTGGTGGTGATCCCGAGCTGGCGCATCGCCTCGAGCTCCGCGGGCAGGCCGTGCGTGTCCCAGCCGAATCGGCGGTGCACCTGCTTGCCGCGCATGGTCTGGTAGCGCGGGAAGACGTCCTTGGCGTAGCCCGTCAGCAGGTGGCCGTAGTGGGGCAGGCCGTTCGCGAACGGCGGGCCGTCGTAGAACACCCACTCGGGCGCGCCCTCGCGCTGCGCGATGGAGGCCTGGAAGGTGCCGTCCTCGGCCCAGAACGCGAGCACGTCGCGCTCGATGTCCGGGAACCTCGGGCTCGGGCTGACCGCCTCGCCGCCGTCCTTCGGGTACGCCATCTCGTCCTCCGTGCACGTCTCGGGTCAACGCTGTGCACGGGGACGCCTGCCGGCGCGGTACCACCCCGCTTGGCGCTCGCGCGCCCTCTCTTGCAGCGGCTGTGACGGGCCGGCCCGCCCGGTTCTACTTGCCCGAGGGCGTTCTTCCGGGGACTCCCCGGTGATGGCCGGATCGCAGTCTGTCCCGCGATCCTACGCGGGTCCCAGGTCCGCGCCCGGCCTTCGCGTCGCGATCCGTGCCGCGATCCTCATCCGCCTGCGGCACGGATCGCGACGCGAACCGGGGTTCAGGTGCTGGAGCGGGCGGCGTTCCGGAGGACGACCGCGAGGCAGACCGCCGCCAGCAGCGCGAGCAGCGCCAGGAGGAGCGGCTCCGGCGCGACCGCCGTGAGGGCGGCGAGCAGCACCGGGAAGGTGAAGCCGAGGTAGGTGGCGCTGTAGTAGACCGCGGTCAGGGCGGCGAGGTCCTCCGGCGGCGCGCTCCGCTGCACCTCCGTGAGCCCGGAGACGAGGCAGATGCCGTAGGCCGCGCCGAGCACGGCCGCGACCGGGACGCCGAGCAGCGGCTGCTGCACCAGGGCCACGACGGCCGCCCCGAGCACCCCGACGACGGCGACGGCGAGCCCCACGGCGAGCTGCCGACCGCCGGTCGCGCGACCGATGCGGGCCGCGAAGGGCTGGATCCCGGCTCCGAAGGCGAGCGCGACGACCGCGAGGAGGGTCGCGTAGCCGATCGCGCCGTCGCCGAGCCGACCCGCGAGCGCCGCCGGCGTGACGGCGAACGCGACGCTCGCGCAGCCGAACACCCACGGCGCGGCGGGGACGACGACGCCGAGGAAGCGGCCGCGCACCGCCCGCGGGACGCGGACGAGCAGCACGCCGCTCCGCCGGGTCTCCGCCGCGGTGAGCAGCACCCCGCCGGCCGCGAGCGCGAGGACCACGTGCACGGCGTAGGGCAGCTCGGTGGGCGCCGGTCCCCACTGCGCGATGACGCCGGAGACGGCGGGCCCGAGCCCGAAGCCGGCGGTCAACGTGAGGGACGCGCGGCGCGCCGCGACCGCTGCGGGGAGCGCCGTCGACAGCTCCTTGATCCAGCTGCTGCCGACGACCATGGCGGCCGCGACGCTCGCGCCGGAGACGAGCCGCCCGATCGAGAGGGCCGGCACCGACGCCGCGCCGAGCCCGAGGACCGCGCTGGCCACGACGCCGAGCACGGTGCCCACGAGCAGCACCGGCTTGCGGCCGAACCGGTCGGACAGCGGACCGGCGATCAGGAAGCCGGGGATGATCCCGACGATGTAGGCCGCGAAGAGCAGGTCGACCTCGACCTGGCTGTAGCCCTCCTGCTGCCGGTACAGCAGCAGCAGCGGGCTGAACTGGTTGCCGCCGTACGCGAGCGCGAAGACCGCGGGCGCGATCCGCCACCACGCCCGAGCCCCCACCCCGTCACGCTAGGGCCTTCGCGGATCCGCAGTTCCTGCCCGACGCGCCGCTGCACGACCGCTCGGACGCGGCGTGTCGCCCGAGGACTGCGGATCGGCGACGCTTCTGCGGATCCGCGAGGGCCCGGTACGCTGGAGGTCCGCCCGACCGGGCGCACATCTGAGGCACCTGCGACACGGTGCCGCCCACACCGCGAACCGAGGTCCCTCCATGTCGTCCATCCCCGACAAGCCCGCGCTCGAGGGCCTCGAGCAGAAGTTCGCAGAGGTGTGGGAGCGCGAGGGCGTCCACCGCTTCCCCGGCACCGAGGGCGGCCGCGAGGGCGTCTACTCCATCGACACCCCGCCGCCCACCGCGAGCGGCTCCCTGCACATCGGTCACGTGTTCTCGTACACGCACACGGACCTGATGGCGCGGTTCCAGCGCATGCGCGGCAAGCGCGTCTTCTATCCGATGGGCTGGGACGACAACGGCCTGCCCACCGAGCGCCGCGTGCAGAACTACTACGGCGTGCGGTGCGACCCGTCGCTGCCCTACGACCCCGACTTCACGCCGCCCGTCGAGGGCACCGCGAAGTCGACGCGCGCCGGCGACCAGGTGCCGATCTCGCGCCGCAACTTCATCGAGCTCTGCGAGCGCCTCACCGTCGAGGACGAGCAGCAGTTCGAGGAGGTGTTCCGCACGGTCGGCCTCTCGGTCGACTTCGGCCAGACCTACCGGACCATCGGCGACGACGCCCGCGCCATCAGCCAGCGCGCGTTCCTCGACAACCTCGCGCGCGGCGAGGCGTACCAGGCGGAGGCGCCGAGCCTCTGGGACGTGACGTTCCGCACGGCGGTGGCGCAGGCCGAGCTCGAGGACCGCGAGCAGCCCGGCGCGTACCACACGGTCGCGTTCGACGGCCCGGACGGGGACGTCGTCATCGAGACCACGCGGCCGGAGCTGCTGCCGGCGAACGTCGCGCTCGTCGCGCACCCCGACGACGAGCGGTACGCCGGCCTGGTCGGGAAGACCGTCCGCTCCCCCGTGTTCGGTGTGGAGGTGCCCGTGGTGGCGCACCACCTCGCGCAGCCCGACAAGGGCACGGGCATCGCGATGATCTGCACGTTCGGCGACCTCACCGACGTGACGTGGTGGCGCGACCTCCAGCTGCCCACGCGCGCGGTGATCGGCTTCGACGGCCGCTTCGTCAGCGAGGCGCCGGCCGCGATCGAGAGCCCGCGGGGCCGCGAGGCGTACGCCGAGCTGGCCGGCAAGACCGTGTTCTCGGCGCGCGCCACGATGGTCGAGCTGCTCCGCGAGGCCGGCAAGCTGCTCGCCGACCCGCGGCCGATCACCCACCCGGTGAAGTTCTTCGAGAAGGGCGACCGCCCCCTCGAGATCGTCTCGACGCGCCAGTGGTACGTCACGAACGGCGCGCGGCAGCCGGAGCTCAAGCAGCGCCTGCTCGACGCGGGCGAGCGCCTCGACTTCGTGCCCGACTTCATGCGCGTCCGCTACGAGAACTGGGTCGGCGGGCTCACCGGCGACTGGCTGGTGAGCCGCCAGCGGTTCTTCGGCGTGCCCCTGCCGGTCTGGTACCGGCTCGACGGCGACGGCAACCCGCTGTTCGACGAGGTGCTGGTGCCGGAGGCGGCGCAGCTGCCCGTGGACCCGTCGAGCGACGTGCCGCCGGGCTTCACGGAGGCGCAGCGCGGGCAGGCCGGCGGCTTCGTCGGCGAGGTGGACGTGATGGACACCTGGGCGACCTCGTCCCTCACCCCGCAGCTCGCGGGCGGCTGGCTCCGCGACCCGGAGCTGTGGGAGGCGGTGTTCCCGTTCGACCTGCGCCCGCAGGGCCAGGACATCATCCGCACGTGGCTGTTCTCGACCCTGCTCCGCAGCGAGCTGGCATTCGGCGAACTGCCGTGGAAGTCGGCGGCGATCAGCGGCTTCATCGTCGACCCGGACCGCAAGAAGATGTCGAAGTCGAAGGGGAACGTCGTCACGCCGGCGGACATCCTGCAGCAGCACGGCTCGGACGCGGTGCGCTACTGGGCTGCCTCCAGCCGACTCGGCACCGACGCGGCGCTCGACGTGCTGAACCCGACGCAGATGCGCAAGGGCCGGCGGCTCGCGATCAAGGTGCTGAACGCGGCGAAGTTCATCCTCGGCTTCGAGGGCGAGGCGGACCGCTCGCTCGTCACCCGGCCCCTCGACCTGTCGATGCTCGCCGCCCTCGACCACGTGATCGAGCAGGCGACGGCCGCCTTCGAGGCGTCCGACCACGCCCGGGCGCTCGAGATCGTCGAGCCGTTCTTCTGGACGTTCTGCGACGACCACCTGGAGCTCGTGAAGGAGCGCGCGTACGGCGACGACGCGGCAGGCGCGGCGTCCGCGGCGGCGGCGCTGAAGCTCGCGCTCGAGGCGCTGCTGAAGCTGCTCGCCCCGGTGATCCCGTTCGCGACCGAGGAGGCGTGGCGCTGGTCGCACAGCGCCTCCGTGCACGCGGAGCGGTGGCCCGAGCCGCTCGGCCTCGGCGGCGACCGGGCCCTGCTCGGGTGGGCCGGCGACACGCTGATCGGGATCCGACGTGCCAAGACGGATGCCAAGGCGTCGCAGAAGTCCCCGGTAGCATCACTCACCATCAGCGGTCCGGCCGCGGTGCTGCAGGGCATCGAGCTCGTGATCGACGATCTGAAGGCGGCGGGCCGGATCGCCGCGGTGGAGCTCCGCGTGGACGACACGGAGGGCGCCGCCGTGACGGTGTCCGACGTCGTGTTCGTGGACGACGCGCAGTAGGGGGAAAGCACGATGACGGTCACGATCACCCAGCTCTCGGAGCGGGAGTTCTTCGCCTGGTACGGGCTGTTCGCCGAGTACGCGGCGGGAGCCGGTGCGGAGGTCGCGGACGAGCACGTCATGCGCGTGTGGACGGCGATCCAGGCGCCCGGCGCGCACGCCGCTGTCGCGCACGACGAGTCCGGCTCCGTCGTGGGCTTCGTGCACGCGATCCCCTTCGAGCGCCTGCTGCAGGGCGACGGCGGCTTCCAGATCGAGGACCTCTTCGTCGCACCGGCCCAGCGCGGCCAGGGCGTCGCGACGGCGCTCGTGGAGCACGTCCGCACCGAGGCGGAGGGTCGCCGCCACGCGCTGCTGCGCTGGAGCGCGCACACGGACGACGCGGCCGCGAAGGCGCTGCAAGACAAGTTCGCGGACGCGGCCGGCGGCTGGGTGCTGCAGACGGTCCCGGTCGGCTGAGGTGCAGCTCGGCACCAGGTGGCCCATCGGTGCCGCTGCGCCCGCGCGCGTGCCGGAACCGGTGCGCGCGGCGATCCGCACCGTCGAGGCGGAGCTGGAGGACGCCGACGTCGCGACGACGGGATGGAGCTGGACGCTCACGTTCCTGGAGGGCAAGCCGATCGTCGACCTCGACGACGGCACCCGCATCCGGCTCGTGGACGACGACGTCGCGCTCGTGACCTCCGTCGAGCTGGACGACTCGGACGACGACGAGGACGACTAGTCCTCTCCGGTGTTCAGGGATGAGGGGCGGTCGCGCTCCGCGGGCCTCATCCCTGACCAAGTACGACGAAGGGGACCCGCGCTTCCGCGCCGGGTCCCCTTCGCCGTGGGTGGTGCTGGCTCACCAAGTCGGGCCGGCCATCGCGCGGCGCTCGAACGCGGCGTCGGCGGTCGCCGCGGCGTGCGCCTCGGCGTGGGCCGCACGGGCATGCTCCGCCCGGTCGGCGCGCCGCGCGCGGTGCCGCTCGGCGCGCAGGATCAGCAGCGTGCCGATCGTCAGCGCCAGACGGTCGGTCGCCGTCAGCTCAGGCAGGTCGTCCCGCAGGATCGGCCGGTCGGTCATGGTCGTCGTCGTGGTCATGAGTGCTCCTCCTTCCAGGGGTGTCGTGGTCACCAGGTCGGTCCGGCCGGGTGACGGCGTTCGAATGCGGTGGTGCGCGCCGCGGCGGCGAGCCCGGCGACGCCGGTGCGCCGCGCCTGCTCGGCGCGCTCCTGCAGCTCCGCGTGCCGCTGAGCCCGGAGGATCAGGGCCACGCCGAGTCGCAGCGCGACGCGGTCGGTGGCGCTCAGCTCCGGCAGCTCGCCGAGGCTGATGGCGGTCCCGAGCGCCTGGTCGCGCTCCCGGGTCCTGGTCGTGGACATGCGTGTTCCTCTTCGTGATGCGGGCGTGCGGGCACACCGGCGGCCCGCCGGTCGGCGGACGAGACGCCCTGGTCGGGCGGGAGACCCGACGGAGTCGGGCGGAGGCGCACCCCGAGCGGAGTGCGGCGGCGCCGTCAGCGGACGGCGGTCAGCGGTGCGTGAGGCGGTCTACGGTCTCGGTCGACGAGTCGGACGCGGCGCTCAGCAGGCGCGATCACCGACGAGGATCGGCGTGAGCGCCTCGGCGAAGTGCATCGGGGTCATGTGGCTCACGCTCCTTCCAGGTGTCGGCGTCCGAGAACCGTACAGCGGCCCTTCGCCGATCCACAACCCCTTCTCGGCGGGTCATCGGGATCCCTCCTCCTTCGTTTCCAGGCGCCCGTCCTCGCGGACGATCGGGAACCCGCGGAACTGGAGGTCGACGCGCTGCGCAGCGGGGTCGGCCGGACGGGATCGCCACCGCTCGAACACGGCCCACACCTCCTGTCCCAGCTCCTCCAGCTCGGCCGCGGTCAGGCGCAGCGCCGCCGAGCCGGTCTGGGTCGACCGCACCCACTCCTCGGGGAGCTGCGGCCGGCTCGACCAGTAGTCCGCGAAGCGCCGGTTCTCGTTGTCGATGAACTCCCGCTCGACCAGGTCGCCCGCCTCGCGGGCGCCCGGATCCGACGCGAAGGTCGCCTCGGCGAGCTCGATCGGGCCGGGCACGCGCTCCCACCAGCGGTCCCGGCCGTTGCCGCGCTCGGCGTCCTCCCGCACGTAGCCGTGCTTCTCGAGCTGGCGCAGGTGGTAGCTCGTCGATCCGCTCGACTCGCCCAGCCGTGCGGCGAGGCTGCTCGCCGTCGCCGGACCGTAGCTCGTCAGCTCGCTGAAGATGCGCACGCGCAGCGGGTGGGCGAGCGCCTTGAGCGCCTCGACCCCGATCCGCCTCGCCTCGTCCACCACACCTCCATCCTACGATTGCAAAGACCTCTTTGCAAACAGATCTTTGCGGTCTGCTATTCCTAGGATCGGACCGTGACCGACAACCCGTTCCTCGTGCGCAGCACGTTGCCCGCCGCGCTCCCGCCCTTCGCCGACATCCGCGACGACCACTACGAGCCGGCGTTCGAGATCGGGATGCGCGAGCAGCGCGAGGCGGTGGCCCGCATCGAGGCCGACCCGGAGACGCCGACCTTCGCGAACACGCTCGAGGCGCTCGAGCTGAGCGGGCCCGTCCTCGAGCGGGTCACCGCCGCGTTCTTCACCGTCGCCTCCGCGCACGCGACGCCCTTCGTCCGCGACCTGGAGGAGCGGGTCGCCCCTCGGCTCGCCGCGCACGGCGACGCCATCCGGCTGAGCTCCGCGCTCTTCGCCCGCGTCGACGCCGTCTGGCGGGATCGCGGGGCGGTGGACGCGGAGCAGCAGCGGCTCGTCGAGCGGACGCGCACCGAGATGCTGCTCGCCGGCGCCGCGCTCGACGACGCGGCCAAGGAGGAGCTCCGCGGGCTCAACGAGCGGCTCTCGGCGCTGGCCACCCGGTTCGACGCGGCACTCGTCGCCGACACCAACGACCTCGCCGTCCACGTGACCGACGCCGCGGAGCTCGACGGGCTGGCGGCCGACACGGTGTCCGCGGCGCGGGAGGCGGCGTCGGCGCGCGGGCTTGACGGCTGGCTCCTCACCCTGGTGCTGCCGACCGGGCAGCCGGCCCTCGCGGACCTCGTCTCCCCCGCGACGCGCGGGCGGCTGATGGACGCCTCCCGAGCCCGCGGCACGCGCGGCGGCGATCACGACACGCGCGCGATCCTGCTCGAGACGGTGCGGCTCCGCGCCCGCCGCGCACGACTGCTCGGATTCCGGGACCACGCCGCCCTGGTCGCGGTCGACGAGACGGCGGGGTCGACGGAGGCGGTCACCGCGCTGCTCGACCGCCTGGTCCCCGCGGCGGTCAGGAACGCCCGCCGGGAGCAGGAGGAGCTCGGCGGCGACGTCGCGGCCGCGGACTGGGCCTTCCTCGCCGAGGCACGACGGCGGGAGGAGTACGACGTCGACCTCGCGGCGCTGCGACCGTGGTTCGAGGCGGAGCGGGTGCTGCAGGACGGCGTGTTCGCGGCCGCCGGGCGGCTCTACGGCGTGACCTTCACCGAACGGGCGGACCTCGTCGGCTACCACCCCGACGTCCGCGTCTTCGCGGTGGCCGATGAGCGCGGGCCGCTCGGGCTGTACCTCCTCGACCTCTACACGCGCGACGAGAAACGGGGCGGCGCGTGGATGAACTCGCTCGTCGACCGGGCGTCGCTCACCGGCGAGGCGCAGGCGGTGGTGATCAACAACCTGAACGTGCCGAAGCCGGACGCCGGCACCCCGACGCTCCTGACGCTCGACTCGGTGGAGACGCTCTTCCACGAGTTCGGGCACGCGCTGCACGGGCTGTTCGCCACCGTCCGGTACCCGAAGCTCGCCGGGACGAACGTCCCCCGCGACTTCGTGGAGTTCCCGAGCCAGGTCAACGAGATGTGGGTGCTGCACCCGGCGGTGCTGCCGGGGTACGCGCGGCACGTGGAGACCGGCGAGCCACTGCCGGACGGCGTCGCCGATCGGCTGCGCGCCACCGGCACGTACGGGCAGGGCTTCGCCACGACCGAGTACCTCGCGGCGACCGTGCTCGACCAGGCGTGGCACCGGCTCACGGTGGAGGAGGCGGACGCGGTCGTCGACGTCGCCGCGTTCGAGGCGGGGGCGCTGGCGGCCGCGGGGTTCGACGTGCCCGCGGTGCCGCCGCGCTACGCCTCCACGTACTTCGCGCACGTGTTCGCGGGCGGGTACAGCGCGGCGTACTACGCGTACATCTGGAGCGAGGTGCTCGACGCCGACACGGTCGCCTGGTTCGACGAGCACGGCGGCCTCACGCGGGAGAACGGCGACCGGTTCCGCCGGTTCGTGCTCGGGCGCGGGAACGCGGAGGACCCGATCGGCGCCTACCGCGCGTTCCGCGGCCGCGACGCGGACATCGCCCCGCTCCTGGCGCGCCGCGGCCTCGGCTGACTCGTCGCGCGCCCGGGCCCCGCACCCAGCCCCGGTGGTTGAGCCGGGCGCCCCGGCGCCCGTGCCGAGACCACCCCGACCCCGAACAGCTGCGAGGCTTGCGCCTCGACCAGCGGAGTCGGCTCAGGCGGACTTCTCCTGCGGGCGGATCCGGCTGCGCGGCACGATCGTCGGCGCGGCGTTCTTCTCCACCGCGTCGCGCGTGATGACGACCCGGGCGACCTCGTTCGAGGACGGCACCTCGAACATCACCGGCCCGAGCACCTCCTCGAGGATCGCGCGGAGGCCGCGAGCACCCGTCTGACGCAGCACCGCGAGGTCCGCGATCGCCTCGAGCGCGCCGTGGTCGAACTCGAGGTCGACGCCGTCGAGCTCGAACATGCGCTGGTACTGCTTCACGAGCGCGTTCTTCGGCTCGGTCAGGATCTCCATCAGCGCGACGCGATCGAGCGGCAGCACGGTCGTGACGACCGGGAGGCGGCCGATGAACTCGGGGATCAGGCCGAACTTGTGGAGGTCCTCCGGCAGCACGTCCGCGAAGAGGGTCTTCTCGTCGACCTTCGAGTGGAGCGTCGCGCCGAAGCCGATGCCCTTCTTGCCGACCCGCTGGCTGATGATCTGCTCCAGCCCGGCGAACGCGCCGGCCACGATGAACAGCACGTTCGTCGTGTCGATCTGGATGAACTCCTGGTGCGGGTGCTTGCGGCCGCCCTGCGGCGGCACCGACGCGGTCGTCCCCTCGAGGATCTTCAGCAGCGCCTGCTGCACGCCCTCGCCGGAGACGTCGCGCGTGATCGACGGGTTCTCGGCCTTGCGGGCGATCTTGTCGACCTCGTCGATGTAGACGATGCCGGTCTCCGCGCGCTTCACGTCGTAGTCGGCGGCCTGGATGAGCTTGAGGAGGATGTTCTCCACGTCCTCGCCGACGTAGCCGGCCTCCGTCAGCGCGGTCGCGTCGGCGACGGCGAACGGCACGTTGAGGCGCTTCGCGAGCGTCTGCGCGAGGTAGGTCTTGCCGCAGCCCGTGGGCCCGATCAGCAGGATGTTCGACTTCGCGATCTCGATGTCGTCCTTGATCGTGTCCGCCGCCGCGAGCGTGCCCTTGGCGCGCACGCGCTTGTAGTGGTTGTAGACCGCGACCGAGAGCGCCTTCTTCGCGGCGTCCTGCCCGATGACGTACTCCTCGAGGAAGGCGAAGATCTCCTTCGGCTTCGGGAGGTCGAACTCACCGGGGTGCTCCTCGGCGGCCTCCGCCAGGCGCTCCTCGATGATCTCGTTGCAAAGCTCGACGCACTCGTCGCAGATGTACACGCCGGGACCGGCGATGAGCTGCTGGACCTGCTTCTGGCTCTTGCCGCAGAACGAGCATTTCAGCAGGTCGGCACTTTCGCCCATACGAGCCATGGAGCGTCTTCTCCCCCGGGTGTCGATCGATCAGCCCCGAGCCTAACCCGCCGTCCGACAGGCGGCGGTGGTACGACGCCAGCGGGTCGTCCCCCCGTTCGCGCGCGGCGGACACGGGCGGGGCGCGTGTGACCGGAGTGACGGGTGGTGCGCGTCGAGCCGGTCGTCAGCGGTTCAGCACCCGGGCGATCAGCTCCTGGATGAAGGGCTCGACGTCCTGCACCTGCGCGACGCCGCTCAGCGCGACGGCCACGATCGGCCAGACCGAGACGGCGAGCGCGGAGATCACCGCGGCGACGCCGAGCACCCAGGCCGCCGCGCCGTTCGTGCGCCGCACGCAGAACACGAGGAGCACCAGCGCGAGCACGTACCCGATCGCGATGGCCCCGACGATGCCGCCGACCGGCACGCGGAGCACGCCCGCGGTGGCCGCGACCGCCGCGCCGATGAAGCCGAGGATCGGCAGCAGCACCCCCACCACCGCGATCACGACGAGCACGGTCGAGGTGATGAACGCGGCCCACACGGCGCGCGGACGCCGGTGATGGAGGAGGTTCTCCGCGTCGAGCCGCGGGCCGCGGCCGATCGGGACGGTCCTCATCGCCCGGTGCGTCCGCGCTCGGCGTCGTCGACGGCGTCCGCGAGGTCGTCGACCTCGGCCGCGACCGCGTCCGCCCGGGCCGCGACGTCGTGCACGCGGTCCGCGACGTCCTCGAGGTCCGCGTCCTCGGCGGGGGTCGCGTCGGCGCCGCCCTCCGGAGCGGTCGCGCGCTCGTCGGCCCGGCCCTGCACGGCCTCGTCGAGCCGTTCCGCGGCGGCCTGCACGCGGTCCCCGGCGCGCTCGCCCGCGCTCCGGCCGGCGTCGGCGGCGCGAGCAGCGGCGTCCGCCGCCCGGTCCCCCGCGCGGTCCGCCGCGTCCGCGACCCGGTCCGCCGCATCGGCAGCCGCCGTGGACGCCCGGTCGCGGACGTCCTCCGCCTGCGCCGCCGCCGCACGGGCCGCGTCGCCGACCGCGTCCGCGGCCCGGTCCTTCGCCGCGGCGACCACGTCCGCGGCGTCCGACACGGCCTCCGTGGCGCGGTCGGCCGTGTCCGACGCGACGTCCGCGGCACGGTCGCGCACGTCCGCCGCGCGGTCGGACGCGGTCGCGGCCGCGTCCGCCGCGGCGTCCCGCGCGCGCTCCGCGGCGGCGGCGGCGCGAGCGGCCGCGGCGCGGGAGGCGCGGACGGAGGCCGGCTCGAGCGCCTCCTCCAGCGTCTGCTTCGGCTCCACCGGGTCGAACGGGCCGTGCACGTCGAGCACCTGCACGTCGACGGACACGGCGTCCTGCTCGGCCCTCAGCTCCTCCAGGACGCGCGACCGCACCTCGGCGGCGACCTGCCCGACCGGCTCCGGGTACGCGGCGACGATCCCGATGCCGACGGCCACCCGACCGCCGTCGAGGTCCACCCGCACACCGGGGACGGACGTCGTCGTCAGCGGTCCGGCGCGGAACGAGCCGATCGTGCGGGCGAACGCCGTGCCGATCGCGTGCACGCCCTGCACCCCGGTCGCGGCGGTCGCGGCCGCCCGGGCGATCGCATCGACGCGGGCGCGCTCGGCGGATCGGGGCGAGACGGGCCGCGAGCCCGTTCCGCTGGTCGCTGCGGGGGTCGTGCTGGGGGCGTCGGTCACGGTGGTCCTCCTCGGTTCTCCGGGCGCGCCTGCTCGGCGACGCCCTCGGGAAGAAGGAGGCGATGAAGGCCCCGATCGTCATCGACGCTCAGGGGACTCCCAGCGCTCGCACCGCTGCTGGACGGCGAAGGGGCCGCTCACCGAGCACGGTGAGCGGCCCCTCCGGGTCCTGCTGATCGGGTCAGGCCGGCGTGAGCGCCGGGGTCGCCGGGACCTGCTTGCGGCTCGAGAGCACCTGGTCGATCAGGCCGTACTCGAGCGCGTCCTGGCCGTTCAGGATCTTGTCGCGCTCGATGTCGCGGTTGACCTGCTCGACGGAGCGCTTCGAGTGGTGGGCGAGCGTCTCCTCCAGCCAGGTGCGCATGCGCAGCACCTCGGCGGCCTGGATCTCGATGTCGCTCGCCTGACCGCCGGAGCCGCCGGAGGTGGCGGGCTGGTGGATCAGGATCCGCGCGTTCGGCAGCGCGAGGCGCATGCCGGGCGTGCCCGCTGCGGCGATGACCGCGGCTGCCGAGGCGGCCTGGCCGAGCACCACCGTGGAGATCGGCGGACGGATGTACTGCATGGTGTCGTAGATCGCCGTCATGGCCGTGAACGAGCCGCCGGGCGAGTTGATGTACATCCGGATGGTCTGCTCGGGGTCCTGGCTCTCCAGGACGAGGAGCTGGGCCATGATGTCGTCCGCCGAGGCGTCGTCGACCTGCACGCCGAGGAACACGACGCGGTCCTCGAACAGCTTCGCGTACGGGTCCTGCCGCTTGTAGCCGTAGGCCGTGCGCTCCTCGAAGCTCGGCAGGATGTACCGAGCGCTGGGCGAGGCGGCGGTGCCGCCCGGCTGAGCCGAATTGATCCAGTTCATGTGCGTTCCCTCCCCGGGAATCAGAGGTCGGCCGCGCTGACGGACGTCTTGGCGTCGGTTCCCCCGCCGCCCGTGACGTCGGCCGCGGAGGCGCGGATGTGGTCGACGAAGCCGTACTCGAGGGCCTCGTCCGCGTTGAACCAGCGGTCGCGGTCGCCGTCGGCGTTCACCTGGTCGACCGTGTGGCCGGTGGCGTCCGCCGTGATCTTCGCGAGCCGGTTCTTCATGTCGATGATCAGCTGCGCCTGCGTCTGGATGTCGGACGAGGTGCCGCCGAAGCCGCCGGAGGGCTGGTGCAGCAGCACGCGGGCGTTCGGCGTGATGTAGCGCTTGCCCTTCGTGCCGGCGGTCAGCAGGAACTGGCCCATGGAAGCCGCCATGCCGATGCCGACCGTCACGACGTCGTTCGGGATGAACTGCATCGTGTCGTAGATCGCCATGCCGGCTGTGATCGAGCCGCCGGGCGAGTTGATGTAGAGGTAGATGTCCTTCTCGCTGTCCTCAGCGGCGAGCAGGAGCAGCTTGGCGGCGATCTCGTTCGCGTTCTCGTCGCGAACCTCGCTGCCGAGCCAGATGATCCGATCGCGCAGCAGGCGATCGAAGACGCTTGGCGTCGGGCTGAAGTCGGCCATTCGCAGCACTTCCTTCTCGTGTGGTCCGTCGAGCCCCGATCCCCGCGGCTCGAAGCGTGGTGCCAACGGTAGTGAGCCCTCCACGCTCAGACGGCCCTGTTCGCCGTCGGCGTTCGCCCGCTGCTCACGGCTGCGACCAAGGTCCCGCCGATACGGTTCGCAGCGTCGGAGCGGGTCTCCGGCCGTCCGACGTCCGCCCGCCTTTCGCGACGGGAGCCCGCCGTGTTCCTCCTCCTCCTGCTGTTCGGTCTCACCGCGCTGGCGCTGCCGCTGCTGACCCCGAGGCTCGGGACGAAGGCGTTCCTCGTCGCGGCCGTCCCGCCGACGCTCGCATTCGCGGTGACCCTGGCGCGGAGCGGCGATGCGCTGCACGGCGGCGTCCGCGAGCGGACGTCGTGGGTGCCGCAGCTCGGGCTGGCCCTGGACCTCCGCCTCGACCCGCTCTCCTGGACGCTGGCGCTCGTCGTGACCGGGGTCGGGGCCCTCGTCCTGCTCTACTGCGTCTCGTACTTCCACGACGACGAGCCGTCGCTCGGCCGCTTCGCCGCGACGTTCACCGCGTTCGCCGGGGCGATGTACGGGCTGGTCGTCGCCGACGACGTGTACCTGCTCTTCACGTTCTGGGAGCTGACGAGCGTCCTCTCGTACCTGCTGATCGGGCACTACTCGGACCGCCGCGCGAGCCGCGGCGCCGCCCTGCAGGCGCTCCTCGTGACGACGCTCGGCGGCCTCGCGATGCTCGCCGGGCTCGTCCTGCTGCAGCAGGCGTCCGGGACGTCGACGCTGTCCGGCCTGGTCGCCGCCCCTCCCCCGCTCTCGGATCCGGTCGTGATCGTCGGCGTCGCGCTCGTGCTCCTCGGCGCGATCACGAAGTCGGCGGTCTTCCCGTTCCACTTCTGGCTGCCCGGCGCGATGGCCGCCCCGACGCCCGTGTCCGCGTACCTGCACGCCGCCGCGATGGTGAAGGCCGGGGTGTACCTCGTGCTGCGGCTCGCTCCGGGCTTCGCGGCGGCGCCCGGCTGGCGGGAGGCGCTCGTCTCGCTCGGCGTCGTGACGATGCTCATCGGCGGCGCGCGGGCGCTCCGCGAGCACGACCTGAAGCTCGTGCTCGCGGGCGGGACGGTCGCCCAGCTCGGCTTCCTGACGATCGTCGCGAGCCTCGGCACCGCCGCGAGCGAGACGGCCGCGCTCGCGCTGCTCGTCGGGCACGCCCTGTTCAAGTCCACGCTCTTCCTCGTCACGGGCGTCGTCGACCACGCGGTCGGCACCCGGGACCTGCGCCGCATCTCCGGCCTCGGCCGGCGCCTGCCCGTGCTCGCGGCCGTCGCGGCGGTCGCGGCCGCGTCGATGGCCGGCGTGCCGCCGACGCTCGGGTTCGTGACGAAGGAGGGCGCGCTCATCGCGCTCGGCGAGGGCCCGCAGCCGTGGGGCGCGGTCGCGGTCGCCGGTGTCGTCATCGGCTCGGTGCTCACCGTCGCCTACGCGCTGCGATTCGTCTGGGGCGCCTTCGCGACGAAGCGCGGCGTCGTGCAGACGGAGGTCGACCCGGAGCGGATCGCGTTCCTCGCCCCGCCCGCGGTCCTCGCCGCCGCCTCCCTGCTCCTCGGCCCGCTCGCCGGGCTGGTCGTCGAGCCCGCCGCGGAGGCTGCCGCGCACGGCATGGCCGGCGAGCCGGTGCACCTCGTGCTCTGGCACGGCCCGACGCTCGAGCTGCTGCTGTCCGGCGTGACGCTGGCCGGCGGCATCGGGCTCTTCCTCCTCCGCGATCGGCTGACGGGCGTGCAGGAGGCGCTGCACCCGCGGCGCAGCGCGGAGGACGTCTACCGCGGCACGCTGCGCGGCATCGACGTGGTCGCGACCCGCACCACCGCGACGATCCAGACCGGGTCGCTCGCCCGGTACGTCGCCGTCATCCTGACCGTCTTCGCGGGCGGCGTCGGCGCGGTGCTCCTCTCGACCGGCATCCTCGCGGCCCCGCGGCTCTTCGCTCCCGCTGCGCAGATCGTGACCGCCGCGCTCATGGCGGTCGCCGCGATCGCCGCGACGGTCGCGGGCAAGCGCTTCCAGGCCGTGGTGCTCACCGGCGTCACCGGCCTCGGCATGGCCGTGCTCTTCGGGCTGCAGGGCGCCCCCGACCTCGCCCTCACGCAGGTGCTCGTCGACCTCGTCACCCTCATCGCGTTCGTGCTCGTGCTCCGCCGCCTGCCCGCGCGCCTCGGCGTCGCGCACGCGAGCACGCGCCCCGTGATCCGGATCCTGCTCGGCGTCGCGGTCGCCGGCGTGATGGTCGCGGTGGTGCTCACGACGCTCGCCGCGCGGACGGCGACGCCGGTCTCCGAGGCGTTCGAGCGGCTCGCCGTCGAGATCGGGCACGGGAACAACGTCGTCAACGTCACGCTCGTCGACATCCGCGGCTGGGACACCTTCGGCGAGATCACCGTGCTCGTCGCCGCGGCGACCGGCGTCGCGAGCCTCGTCTTCGTGGGCGGCCGCTCGGACCGCCTCCCGGCGCTCCGCGGGCACCGGCGGCGCGCGTTCCGGCGGACCCGCCCGATCGATCCCGAGGTCACGAGCGGCACGTGGCTGCTCGCCGGTCGCACGCTGCGGCCCGAGCACCGGTCGATCCTGCTCGAGGTCGCCGTCCGGCTCACCTTCCACGCGACGATCGTCGTGTCGGTCTACCTCCTCTTCGCCGGGCACAACGACCCCGGCGGCGGGTTCGCGGGCGGCCTGGTGGCCGGCCTCGCGCTCACGGGCCGCTACCTGGCAGCGGGACGCTACGAGCTGGGGCTCGCGGCCCCGCTGAACGCGGGCGTGCTGCTCGGGCTCGGCCTCGTGCTCGCCGTGGGCACGGCGGTCGTGCCGCTCGCCTTCGGCGAGGCCGCGCTCACCTCCCACTACCTCGGCGCCGACCTCGGCTGGTTCGGGAAGGTGTCCTTCAGCACGTCGGCGATCTTCGACATCGGCGTGTACCTGATCGTGGTCGGCGTCGTGCTCGACGTGCTCCGGTCGCTCGGCGGCGAGCTCGACCGGGAGTACGAGGCGGCGTCCGCCGAGGAGGTGCGCGCGTGAGCGTCTCGGTCCCCCTGCTCGGCGCCATGGCCGTGCTCTACGCCTGCGGGGTCTACCTGCTGCTCGACAAGAGCGTGACCCGCATCATCATCGGCATCCTGCTGATCGGCAACGCGACGAACCTGCTGCTGCTGTCCCTCGCGGGCCCGCCCGGGGCGCCGCCCATCGCCGGCAGCGGGCGGTCGTCCGATCCGCTCCCCCAGGCGCTGATCCTCACCGCCATCGTCATCACCTTCGCGGTGTCGGCGTTCCTGATGGCGCTGGTCTACCGCTCCTGGCGGCTCGCGCAGGAGGACCGCATCGAGCGCGACGAGGCGGACGCCGCCGTCGGGCTCGGCGAGCAGCCGGAGCCCGATGCGCCGGAGGTCGACGAGGAGAGCGAGTTCGACCGACCGGGAGGCACCGCATGACCGCCCTCGTGCCGCTCGTCGTCGTCCTGCCGATCCTCGGCGCCGCGGCGGCGCTGCTCGCCTCCGGCCGGCCGCGGGTGCAGCGCACCGTCGCGGCGGTCGTGCTCACGGCCGTGCTCGGCGTCGGGATCGCGCTCATCGCCGCCGTCGCCGACGGCTCCATGCTCGTCATGCCGGTGGGCGGCTGGCCGGTGCCGTTCGGCATCGTCCTCGTCGTCGACCGCCTCTCGGCGCTGCTCCTCACGGTCTCGGCCGCCGTGCTGCTCGCGGTCCTCGTGTTCTCCATCGGGCAGGGCAGCGCGGACGGCGACGACCGGGAGGCGCCGGTCTCGATCTTCTACCCAACGTACCTCGTGCTCGCCGCGGGCGTCTTCGACGCGTTCATCGCGGGCGACCTCTTCAACCTCTACGTCGGGTTCGAGATCCTCCTGGTGTCGAGCTACGTGCTCATCACCGTCGGCGGCACGCAGCCGCGGATCCGCGCCGGGACGACCTACATCGTCGTGAGCCTGGTGTCCTCCACGCTGTTCCTCGCCGCCGTCGGCGCGATCTACGCCGCCACCGGGACGGTGAACATGGCGCAGATCGCCGAGCGCGTCGCGGTGCTGCCGCCGGGCGTGCAGATCCTGCTGCACGTCATGCTCCTCACCGCGTTCGGCATCAAGGCCGCGGTGTTCCCGCTCGCGTTCTGGCTGCCGGACTCGTACCCGACGGCCCCGGCGCCCGTCACGGCGGTGTTCGCGGGCCTGCTCACGAAGGTCGGGGTGTACGCGATCCTCCGCACGGAGACGACGCTCTTCCCCGGCCCCGAGCTGAATCCCCTGCTGCTCGTGATCGCGGCGCTGACGATGCTCGTCGGCGTGCTGGGCGCGATCGCGCAGGCCGACATCAAGCGCATGCTGTCGTTCACGCTCGTCAGCCACATCGGCTACCTGATCATGGGCGTCGGGCTGGGCACGGCGGCGGGCACGGCCGCCGCGATCTTCTACACGGTGCACCACATCGTCGTGCAGACCACGCTGTTCCTCACGGCCGGCCTGATCGAGCGCCGGGCCGGCACGACGACCATCACCCGCCTCGGCGGCCTGCTCGCCGCGTCGCCCCTCCTGGGCGTGCTGTTCCTCATCCCCGCGCTGAACCTGGGCGGGATCCCGCCGTTCTCCGGCTTCCTCGGCAAGCTCGGGCTGCTGGAGGCCGGCGTCGCGGACCGGGATCCGCTCGCCTACGTCGTGGTCGGCGTCGCGACGCTCACCTCCCTCCTGACGCTCTACCCGCTGGTCCGGGTGTGGAACGTGTCGTTCTGGCGGCCCGCCGCGCAGGTGGCGGAGGGCTCTCGCCTCACCGATGAGCTGCACGAGGACCCGTTCCGGCCCGAGACCGTCGCCACCCGGGCCCTCGCCGCCCCGATGGTGCTCGCGACCGCGGGCATGGTCCTCCTCGGCGTCGCGATCACCGTGTTCGCGGGACCGCTGTACGCCTACGCGTCGGCGGCCGGTGCGACGCTGCAGGACTGGGACGTGTACGTGCAGGGGGTGCTGGGCCGATGACCGACGCATCGCGGAAGCGCGCCGGCCGGTGGACGACGGGACCGCCCCTCGTCATCGGCCTCGTGGTCCTCTGGCTGCTCCTCTGGCGGTCGGTCGCACCGCTCACGATCCTCACCGGCGTCGTGACGGCCCTCCTGGTCGTGCGGATCTTCGACCTGCCGCCGGTGCCGCACGTCGGCCGATTCCGTCCGCTCGCGGCGCTCGCGCTGCTCGGGTGGTTCCTCGGCCAGGTCGTGATCGCCTCCGTCCAGGTCGCGGCGCAGGCCGTCGCCGCGCTTTCGCCGTCGCGGCGACCGCGGTCCGGGGTGATCGCCGTGCAGCTGCGGACCCGCGACGACCTGGTGCTGACCCTCACCGGCATCGTCACCTCCCTGATCCCCGGCACGGTGATCGTGGAGGTCGACCGCGCGGAGTCGGTGCTCTACCTCCACGTCCTGCGCGGCGGCACGCCGGAGCGGCTCGAGCAGGCCCGCGACTCCGCCCTCATCGCGGAACGGCGCCTCGTCCGGGCCATCGGATCGCCGGGCGAGCAGGAGGTGGTCCGATGAGCGTCCATGCCGTGCTGACGGCGCTGATCGCGCTGCTGTTCGCCGCCGGCGCCGCGCTCGCGGTCTTCCGAGTCGTCCGCGGCCCCACCATCCTCGACCGGATGATCGCCTCGGACGTCCTGCTCACGACGACGATGCTCGTGCTCGGCGCGTTCATGGCACTCGAGCGCCGGGCCGATCTCCTCCCGGTGCTCCTGGTGCTCGCGGGGGCCGCCGGCTTCGCGACGATCGCCGTCGCGCGGGCGGTGTCGAAGCACGACCGACCGGACCCCGATGACGCCGGCCACGACCCGCTCGCGACCGTCGACGGCGCCCCCGCGGTGCTCGAGGCGACGAGGCGGCACGTGGAGGGGCTCGACCCCGAGGACCTGGACCGGGACGACCTCCGACCGACGGGACGGGACGCATGACGCTCCTCGCCGACCTCCTGCTGCTCGGGGCCGCGCTGCTGACGGTCTCCGCGGGCATCGGGCTCGTGCGCTTCCCCGACGCGCTCGCCCGCCTGCACGCGGCGACGAAGCCGCAGGTGCTCGGGCTCCTGCTGGTGCTCGCGGCGATCGCGGTCGCGAACGGCCGGTGGGACCTGGTGCCCGCGCTGATCCCGGTCGCCGGGCTGCAGCTCGTGACCGTCCCGGTCTCCGCGCACATCGTCGCCCGCTCCGCCTACCGCACGGGCAACTACCGGGACGACCTGCTGACCGAGGACGAGCTCGCGCCCGCGATCGCGGCCGCCGACCGGGAGGACCCCGACCGCCCGGCCTGAGCTCAGCGGTCGGCTCCGGGCCAGCGCATGAGCAGGTCGGGCGCGCCCTCGTCGTTGTCGCCGTCGGTCCCGCCGACGACGACGAAACCGCGGCGTTCGTAGAACCCGCGCGCCGCGCAGTTGCTCTCGAACACCCAGAGCCGGAGGCCCTCGGGTCGGCGCGCCTTCGCGTCGTCGAGGAGCACCGTGCCCGCGCCGGACCCCTGCTCGTCCGGCGCGACGTACAGGTCCGCCAGCAGGTCGCCCTCGAGCGTCGCGTATCCGACGGGGACGCCGTCGCGCAGCAGGAGCCGCACCTCCGCGACCGGCAGCACGTCCTGCAGCAGGTGCGGCAGGAGCTCCTCGTCGGCGTGCGCCGGAGGCGGGAACGCATCGCCGGCGGCGGCTCGCGCCCGGAGGTGGATGTCCGCGAGCGCCGGGGCGTCCTCGGGACCGGCGTCGCGCAGCTCGAACGGCATCCGCCCATCAGACCAGGAAGGGGTCGCCGGACCGTGCGCGCGCACGGACCGACGACCCGGTTCCGGTCAGGAGGAGGCTCAGGCCTCCGGCGTCGCGGCGGCCTTCTTGCGGGGCGCGCGCTTCTTCGGCGCGGGCTTCTCGGCCTCGGCCTCCGCGTCCGCCGCGTCGTCCGCGAGCTGCTCGGCCTCGACGACCGTGTCGAGCTCGGCGGCCGGCACGGTCTCGACCGGCGCGTCCGTCTCCTCGTCCGCCACGTCGGCCGGGTCGTTCGCGACGACGAACTCGCTGATGTCGACCGCGGCGCCGGTCGTGTCCACGACCTCGACCTTGCCGAGCAGGACGCCGATCGCCTTGCTGCGGGCGACCTCGCTGAACATCGACTGCAGCTGGTTGTTCTGCTGCAGGACCTCGATGAACTCCTGCGGCTGCATGCCGTACTGCTGCGCGGACTGCACGACGTACTGCGCGAACTCGTCCTGCGAGACGCCGACGTTCTCGACCTCGGCGACCTTGTCGAACAGCAGCTGCGAGCGGAACGCCTTCTCGGACGCCTCCTTCACCTCGGCGCGGTGCACGTCGTCCTCGAGGCGGTTCTCGCTCTCGAGGTGACGGTGCACCTCGTCCTCGATGAGGGACGCCGGCACGGGCACGTCGACCTTCGCGAGCAGCGCGTCGGCGACCTTGTCGCGGGCCTGCGAGACCTGCTCGAACTTCTTCTGCGACTCGACCTGGCGGCGGACGTCGGCGCGGAGCTCCTCGAGCGTGTCGAACTCGCTCGCCATCTGCGCGAAGTCGTCGTCGAGGTCGGGCAGCTCGCGCTCCTTGACGGCGAGGACGGTGACCGCGATCTCCGCCTCCTCGCCCTCGTGGTCGCCACCGAGCAACGTCGACTTGAACGTGGTCGACTCCCCCGCCGTGAGGGACTCGAGCGCCTCGTCGATGCCCTCGATCAGCTCGCCGGAGCCGATCTCGTAGGAGATCGCATTCGCGGAGTCGACCTGCTGGTCGCCGATCGTGGCGATGAGGTCGATCTGCACGAAGTCGCCGCTCTTCGCCGGGCGCTCGACGGTGCTGAGCGTGCCGAAGCGGCCGCGGAGCTCGTCGACCTGCTGCGCGATGTCCGCGTCGGTGACCTCGATCGGGTCGACGATCACGGTGAGCTGCTCGAGCGGCGGCAGCTCGATGTCGGGGCGCACGTCGACCTCGACGGTGACCTCGAGGTCGCCGGAGAAGTCCTTCGCGTCCGGCCAGGCGGTGATGTCCGCCTCCGGGCGACCGAGCGGCTGGATGTCGTTCGCCGCGACGGCCTCGCGGAAGAAGCCGTCCAGGCCCTCGTTGACGGCATGCTCGAGCACCGCGGTGCGGCCGACGCGCTGGTCGATGATGGGAGGCGGCACCTTGCCCTTGCGGAAGCCGGGGATCTGCACGTCCTCGGCGATGTGGCTGTAGGCGTGGGCGATGCTCGGCTTGAGCTCGTCCGGCTTGACGGAGATGGCGAGCTTGACCCGCGTCGGGCTCAGCTTCTCGACGGTCGTGGTGACCATGGACGTGTTCCTCGATCCTTGTCGTACGTCGTGTTGCGCGTCCGGTCCGCGCACCGCTGTCGGTCGGGGCGACAGGATTCGAACCTGCGGCCTCCCGCTCCCAAAGCGGGTGCTCTACCAAGCTGAGCTACGCCCCGCGGAGGCGACCCTGGTGGGAGCGCCGCGGTGGGACCGGAAAACGACCGCCGGGAAGTCTAGCGAGTCCCGCGGCGAGCGCGCCCCGGACAGCGGCGGAGGGGCCGTCCCGATGCCGGGACGGCCCCTCCGATGCTCGGGTCGACTCAGTCGGTCGCGAGGTGGGCGGCGAGGAACCAGCGGTCCTCGACGAGCCCGCGCTCGATCTCGATGGCGACGTCCTGGCTGTTCAGGTCGATGTCGTCGAGACCCTCGACCGCTTCGCGGACGACGGCGACGGCCGCGTCGATCTGCGCGACGACCTGCTGGATCATCGGGCCGTAGTTCTGGAAACCGTCCTTCATCTCCGGCAGCGGGTTCTTGGCGGCGATGGTCGTCAGGCGGGCGTCGACCGGCAGGCCGAGGGCGACGATGCGCTCCGCGGCGAGGTCGGCGTACTTGCCGGCGTGCTTCACGACCTTGTCGAGCAGCTCGTGCACGGCGATGAAGTTCTCGCCGCGGACGTGCCAGTGCGCCTGCTTGCCGTCGATCGCGAGCGCCTGCATGGCGATCACGACCGGCGCGAGGAACTGCTGCGAGCCGTTGATGTCCTCCGCGCTCGCCTGGGTCTGGTCCAGGACCGGCTCGGTCTTGGCCTCGACGTTGGTGGGCGTCTCGATGTTGCTCACGTGGATGCTGTCCTTCCGTTCGTCGGGGACGATGGTGCCGAAGCCGTCTGAGCGGCCCGTGTGTGCGCGCTGTGCGCGAGTCAGGAAGCGGCGGCGTCCTCCGCCGGCTTCGCGCGCTTCGCGTACTCGGTCACCGCGAAGGAGCCGGCGACGCCGGCGACGAGGGCGAAGACGCCCGCGCCGAAGCCCCACTTCGACTTGCCGAAGATCGCGTCGATCGAGACGACGCCCGGTCCGTCGGAGGCGACGGCGACGGCCGCGGCCGCGAGCGCGGCGTTGAACTCCCAGCCTCCGTTGCTGTTCCAGACGCCGTTGCTGAGGTGCACCTTGCGCACCGCGGTGACCATCGTCGCGATGAGGCCGGCAGCGGCGACGGGGGTGGCGGCGCCGAGCGCGAGCGCGGCCCCGCCGAACGTCTCGGTCGCGGCGACGGCGACGGCGTTCTGCCGCGGCGGGTGGATCTCGAGGTTCTGCATCATCCCCTCGACGCCGTCGAGGCCGGGGCCGTCGAAGGCTCCGGTCAGCTTCTGCAGGCCGTGGCCCACGAACAGGCCGCCGACGGTGAGGCGGAGGAGCAGGGTGCCGAGCGCCATGAGATCCCTCTCTGTCATGAACGGAGTCGGGGGTGAATCTACGAGGAGCCACCTCCGAGTCCGCCGGTGCTCCACGAGGGCGTCAGGAGCCGGTGGGCGTCGACGGGCTCGCGCTCGGATCCCGATCGGCCTGGTCCAGCAGGACGGAGCCGTTGACCGCGTCGATGCGCACGTCGTGACGGAGTCCGTCCAGGAGGACGTCGCCGCGCCACACCACGCGGTCCTCGTACTCGTCGAGCTCGATCGCCGTGACCCGGCCGCCGGGTACCGCGGCGAGCATCCGCGTGTGCGCGGCGGCCAGCGTGATCGAGGCGGCGGCCACGAGGGCGCGGTTGGCGGACTCGACGTCCGCGTCGGTCGTGTCCGAACTCGGCCCGGCGACCACCGCTCCGTCGGTCGAGAGGTGCACCTCCTGCACCGAGCCGTCGGCGAGGACCACCCGGACGTCCCACTCCGTTCCGGCCGCCTCGTCGGCGACGGCGACGACCGTGCCCTCGCCGACCTCGCGCCGCGCGAGCGTCGCGATCACCGCCACGGTCGGTCCGGGCGCGACCGTCGTGGTGGGGGTCGGGGTGGTGGAGGTCAGCAGTGGCAGCGGCTGGCCCGGCGTGCACGCGGCGAGCGCGAGCGCGGTCAGCGGCGCGATCGCGGCGAGCGTCAGGATGCGGACGGATCGGCGCACGGCGTTCTCCTCAATGGGTGCTGCACATCGAACCGGTGCTCGCCGTACGTGCGCTGGGTGCACCGGGCCGCTCAGCGGGCGAGCGCCTCCCAGGGCGCGGTCGGCACGACGCCCTCCGCCAGGGCCGCGATCGCCGGGTCGAGCGCGACGAGGGCGTCCGCCTGAAGCCGGGTGACCGACAGGTACGCGGCCGGACCCGGGTCCTCGAGGTCGAGGGCCGCGGCGATCGTGAAGGCCGTCCGCATCGAGACCTTGTCGCCGAGGACTCGCATCGGCGTGCTCGCGATGACCCGGACGAGGTCGAGCGCCTGCCGCTGCTCCCGCTCCCCCGCGCGCACCTGCGCGTAGAGGATGCGGAGGGCGTCGGAGCGGAGGATCGCGGGTGCGACCAGCTGGTCGCCGTCGGCTGCGCCGCGCCCCTCCTCAGCGAGCCGGATGGCGGCGAGGGCGTCGATGCCGAAACGCGTCATGCCTGATCGTACGAAGCGGCGACCTCCGGCCGCAGCCGCGCGGATGCCGCACCTGTTCGATCGGCCTGCGCTCGGCGTTCACCCGCGCAACCCGAGCGGTTCACCGGGGGCCCGTAGCCAGGAGGCGTGCTCCGACGTCGCCCCGCCGATGCCGTCCTGCTGCTCCTCGCCCTCGCCGTCATCGCCGGCGTGCTGCTCGCCGTGGTCCTGCTGCGGCAGACGGTGTCGGGCGACGGCCTGCCGCTGATCCCCGCGGATCTCGCCCGCATCGCGAGCGGGAGCTGACCGCCGTGCCGCACAGCGCGGATGCCCGGCCGGCTGGCTACGGTCAGCGGGTGGATCGCCCGCAGGACGCATCGCCGGACCGCTTCGAGCTCGACGACGAGGAGGAGCAGGACGAGGACCTCGACGACGAGGACTTCGAGCTGCCGCCGGCGCATCCCGCGTTCCGCCGGATCTTCTCCGACCCGCTCTACGACGACCAGGGCGACGAGTTCGCGCCCTTCGGCTCGGACGAGGGCTGGGACGCGATGGCGGAGATCGTGGAGGACTTCACGCCCCTCGATCCCGATGTGACGCTGCGCGACCTCGCGGAAGACGTGCTGGAGCTCGAGGACGACGAGTTCGACGCGACCGGCCTGGACGAGACGGAGGACACCGACTTCGCCCTGCTCGGCGTCGGGTTCACGATCCTCCGACTGACCGGCCGCATCGACGACGAGGGCCGGCGCCGCCTGATCACCGCAGTCGCTCGGCAGCAGGAGCGCTTCGGCGACGAGCTCGCGACCCTCCGCCGCATCGCCGCCGACCTCGAGGAGCTGCCCGCCGAGGGCTGAGGCTCAGCGCAGCGCGGTCGCGACGAAGCATCGGCCGCGCCGGATGGGCTCAGAAGGAGCGGCGGTCCTCGTCGTCACCGAGGTCGAGCTCGAGTCGGAACCGCTCCATGCGGGCCCAGCCCATGAAGAGCGACACCGCGATGAACGCGTCCGCGATGAGCAGCATCACCGAGAAGATCCGCCCCTGCTCAGTCAAGGAGAAGAGCAGCAGGCAGACCGCGGCGACGGCGCCCGCCAGCAGGGCGCGCCACACCCAGATGCTGTGTCCCCAGCGACGCTCGCTCGACATGTGTCGAGGGTAGGAGCCCGTGCTTCGGGGCATCTGAACGGAGTCCGGCGGAGGCGAGGGCTATGGTCCGGACCGTGGATGAGGTGTCGCTGACCGCCGCGGAGGCGGATCTTGCGAACGCGATCCGTGCCGTCGACGCCCAGCTCGACGAACTGGCGGAGCGCGAGCGTCGCACGCTCGGATTCGGCATGCGCGCGGGCGGAGCCGGCGGCTGGTTCGCGCATCAGGCGGAGGACGAGCTGGACGCGCGGCGGGCGACGCTGCTGCAGCGCCGGGCCGAGCTCGCGGCGCAGCTGCGGCACCAGGTCGAGGGCGACTGACGTGGCATGCCGAGGACCGAGCCGGCAGGCATCGAACGCGAACCGGGTGAACAGATCGGCTTCGTACGGTGCAGCGGTGGCTGCCTCCACCGTGGATTCCCTGCTGACCGAGTTGGAGGACGGAGTGGTGATGCCGGAGCAGGTCGTCCGTCGATCCCTCGCCTCGCGGCTGTCGCAGCTGGCGACCACGACGGTTCTCGCGGCCGTCGCGATCCTCGGCTCGATCCTGCTCTGCGAGCTGACCCGGAAGCGGTGAGCCCACGGGCCTACAGTCCGGGGATGTCCAGGCCCTTCAAGCGCTCATCCCACCATGGCGTCCCGCCGCGTGGCGCGCACGTGCGACGGCGGCGCGCACTCGTGCTCGCGATGCTCGCTGCACTGCTGGGTGTCGTCGTGCTCGGCCGCGAGTAGGCGGCGCACCGGCTCTCGCTGCCGCGGCAGAGCGGTAGCGTCCGACCGTGCCTGCCACCGTCGCGATGCTGCTCGTGATGATCGCCGTGCTGCTGCTCGGCCTGGTCGTCTTCTTCAGCGGCGTCGTGCAGGTCGTGACCGCACGCCGACGATCAGCAGCGGTCGGAGTTCCGGTGGTCGCGACCGGCATCGGGCTCCTCATCGTGCTCGCAGCAGCGGTGATGCTCGTCGTGACCGCGACCATGCACCTGACCGTCGTGTCCGTCACCGTCGTGCGCTGAGGGAGATCGGATGATCCGCCCAGGAGGATGACGTCGTGCATGCCTCCCTCGCGGTGATCCTCGCCGCGATCCTGCTGCTCGTGGCCGTCGCGCTCATCGTCGTCGCGGTTCGCAGGAACGGCTGGAGAGGGACGCCGGCGAGCCTCCGGGAGCGCGTGTCGATCTACGTTCCCATCTCGGTCTGCGTCTCCCTAGCCGGCGTGCTGCTCCTCAGTCATTGACGAGGACGCCAGGGCGCGATCGCGGGAGGCTTCAGCGTGCGGAAGTTCGCGCCGAAGGTCAGTTCTGGAACTGCTCCTCGAACAGGGACGCGTAGGTCTTCGCCTGCGACGGCTTCAGGTCGCCTGCGACGCGGAGCAGGAACGACCCCTGAACCGTGTCGTACTCGGAGCCGAGGACCGGGCTCGCCTTCAAGATCTTCTGTATGTACTCGGACCGCTGCTTCGCGTCCGCGGGACTCCCCCACTGCTCGACCATGGCGCCGCAGTCTGCACCGAGCCCGTCGCTGCATGCGGTCCTGGAGTCGTACAGCACCGCGGCGGAGACGTACCCGTTGGAGCGTCCGATCAACTTGTTCGGGTCGTTGTCCTCGGTGACCTCGACGACCTTCGCCACGTGCTTCGCGGAGGACCGGATCGCCTTCGCCGCGGCGGCTGCGTCAGCCGGACCGGGCGGGGTGGGCGTCGGCGTGGGGGTCGCCGCGGCGGTCACGGTCGCCACATTGGAGGTCACCTCGACGGCGCTCTCTGACGGCTCGTGGAGCAGCCGGTGAGCACGACCAGCACCCCCACGAGCCCCGTCATCGCGAGTGCCACCTCGGTCCTGCTCGTCCGCATCCGAATTGTGTACCCGACGGACGGACCGTGAAGCAGGAGACGAAGCCGTAGGACCGCAGACCCAGACCTTTCCGACGTTGCCTTTGCCGCACCGAGCCGCCAGGCTGCGAGCGTGGTCGTCGCCTCCCCTCCCGTGAAGACGCAGCCTCGCGAACCGCTGGCATGGGTGCTACTGCCCCTCGCCCTGCTGGCGTACGCGGGGGCGGTGATCTTCGCGGTGGTCTTCGTCACCGGCGTCGCAGTCACGGTTTCGGCCGCGACCTCGACAGCGCCGATCCCGGTGCCCTTGTACGCCTCGGCGCCCCTGCATCCGACCGCGGGCACGCATGCCTACTCGGGCGGGCCGTACATCGCGGACGGCACGACCGTCACCGCTACCGAGTTCACCGCAGGCGTCAGCGGACTGGACTTGGCGACCAGGATCGCGCTCACCATCGGCGGGACCGTCTGGAGCGCGACGGTCGCCGTCGTTGCCGCGATGGTCGGCGCGGCCCTGCTGCGGTTGCGGCGTCGGAACCCGGACCGCCGCGCCTCGCGCGTGCTGCTCTCCGCCGCGGTCACCTTGACGATCGGCCGCGTCGTCGCACAGGTGATCACGGCCTGGTCCGACATCCGGCTCGGCCACGTCGCGTGGATCGGCCAGGACGGCATCCGCGACTTCACCGGAATCAGCCCGGACATGATCGACCTCACCCCGTTCGGGATCGCGGCTCTGATGCTGGCGATTGTTGTCGTCATGAGGCGGAGCGAGCAGGTCGACCCGTGAGCGAGGTCCAGGTCGTCGTGGTGCACGTGCCGCTGCTACTCATCGCGACCGTCGTCCTCGGGAGCGTCATCGGCGCTGGAGTCGCGCTGCTCGCGGTCCGGGCTGTCCGCCGCTGAGTTCCCGTTCTCGGGCAGCACGCTCAGCCGATCAGGAGTTCCGCGGAGGGGATGACGGGAATCGAACCCGCACCACCAGTTTGGAAGACTGGAGTGCCACCCCTGCCGCTTCGCCAACTTCCGCTCAGTTACTGACCAAGAGTCAACATCGCCACGGCAGATTCTGCCCTGTCGGCGGTAGCAATCGGTAGCAGATCGGTAGCAGACCTGATCCCGCATCAGTCCTTCATCGGCAGTCCGCGACGGGACTCGACTCGCCTGCCAGTCGCGAGCCGGACCCATCCATGCATCTTGCTGAACGGCACCCCTCGCTCGTCATGGAGGCGGCGGAGGTCCTTGCCGAGTACGAGGAACTTCGCCTCCGACCCGCCCTCCAGTCGGTGCGGCAGCAGCGTGGTCCCTGGGCCTGACTGGGTGACGTGCGCCTGCTCGCGCGTGTCCAGTCCGATCCCCCAGTTCGTCACGGTCACCGGGTCCGACCCCGAGTTCACCGCGATGACCTCGACCCAGGTCGGCGGGAACGACACCTTCACGACCACCTTCACCGCGTGCTTCGACCGCCGCCAGGTCGCGATCTGCCACACCAGGGCGCCAACGCCCGCTGCGGCCCCGACCCAGGCGGCGATGACGCTCGCGATGTCCATGGTGACCGTCTACTCCCCCACAACCTCGGCACCGTGCTCGACAGGCTGGACCGCGGTACACGTCAGGCAGATGACGGCCTCGGCCTCGGCGTGACCGGGCAGCAGCACCGCGACGAGGTTGATCGCTCCGCAGTGCTGGCAGTTCATGGCCGCAGGTGTACGTCACGCCTCGGACATGCCCGTGGACCTGAGTTCGTACGGCACGAGATGCAGTCCCATCTCCTCGTGCCGATAACAAAGGTCATGCAGGCACATCAGTTCGGCACGACCGACGAGGAGGCCGAGGCGATCCGTCGAGCCGCGTCGGCCTTGACCACCACGACCGCCACGCTCGCGCAGGTGGCTTTGGAGTGGAACCACGCGGGCTTCCTCACCTCCCGCGGGAACCCGTGGAGGTTCCTTCAGGTGAAGCGAGCACTCCGCAAGCCCATCGCACGGCAGGTGCTGGGCGAGTTCCATCACGACGCCCTCCTGGCTCGGCTCGGACGGGAGGCGCTGCGGCCACCGCTACCCGGCTCGGACCGCACCCGGATCGGTACCTGCGGCACGTGCGGGTCCGCGATGCACCGGTACATCCGCGCGGACGGGGCGATGCGGTTGGTGTGCACCGCCCGCATGGAAGGACGGACTCGCGGCGACGGGCTGACGCACCCACAGATCGTGCTGGCGTACGTCGAGACTCGGGTGCGGGACGCGGTGTCCGAGTTGATCGCTGGGCGTTCGGCGCCTGTGCTCGACTACTTGCCGCGCGACCTCAGCACCATCGCAACCCTGTGCGGCGACCTCGAAGCCCGGCAGCGACGACTGCACCGGCTGGTGGACGATGCCGATGCTCCGGTCACGGCGGCAGACGTGGCACGGGACCTGCGGGCCATCGACGCCGACCTCGCGTTGCTGGAGGCCGAACGAGCCGACTACCTGCTCGCGGCTGCGCTGGAGCGGCTCGGCACGGGCACCGAAGCCGAACTGAACGCACGGTGGGACCTGCTGCCCGCAGCGGACCGCACGACGATTGCGACAAGGTTGGTCGCCGTCACCATCGACACCGGTCGTGGTCCTGGCCGTGTTCGCATCGAGAGCCTGCTGTCGTGACCGACGTGCCGCCGCAGTTCTTTGAACTGACGCCCGAGCAGATCGATCTGCTCGGGCTGGCCTCGGACAGGCGGTGGTTCGCCTTCCTCGCACTCGACGGCGAGGAGCGCCGCACCTACTTCCTGCACGACGAGGCCGCCTTCGACGCCTTCGCGCTCGCGATCACCACGCACATCTTTGAGTACGACTTCGAACCGCCGCTGATGCTTCAGACCTGGGGCTGGCCGCAGTTCTGGGCTTGAACTACACCGCTGTCATTCCGCAGTTCGGGCAGGTGTCGATGACGGTGCCGACGCTCAGCGTGCGCGGCAGCATCGGGGTTCCGCACGCCGGGCAGCGCCGCTCCACGTCCTCGTCCAGGGGGCAACCTAGTTCTCCGCGGGCACGTCGATGTCCGCTTATCCACAGGGCTCCCCCTCAACGTCTATTTCTTGTTCTCCACATTCCGCGAGGTGAAATTTGACTGCGAGTCAATGTGCTGCCGGGTGCATTTGACGAGTGCAACCCTTTGTATACGAGAACTAGCCCTCCGTCAGTGCCTGAAGCGCCCCGGCGATGTACGCCGCTTCTGTGTCGGAGGCGACGAGTCGCCCTTGCTCGATGTCACCAAGGAGGCGACGGAGCCCGTCGGCTGCTCGCTGACGCTCGTCCTCGGTCACGGCGAAGATTCTCCGCTCAGGGCCGGTTCCGGTTCGGTGCCGTCGTGCCCGCGTGGTGTTCGAGCAGTCGCTTCAACGTGTTGCGTTGCGCAGTGGCCTCCGCCTGCGACAGACCGAGCACCCGCTGACGCATCTGGTCGAGCCCTGCGTCATCGAGCGGGCGACCGGAGAGCGTGCGGACGCGCACAACGAGGTCGAGCAACGACTGGATCATCTGAGACCCAGCCGATTGAAGTCGGCTACCTCGGTCGCCGTCAGGTAAGACCAGGCGAACCGACCAACCTCGCGGTAGCGAACGAGCGTGTGCGAGTCGCGCACCCACTCCCATGAGCCGCCAGCGGAACGCGGAATCGTGTTGAAGACCGTCACCTTCTCCACCATCGACACGAACGAAGCAGCCAACAGGTCGGGGAAGTTGTTCTTCGACAACGTCGGCGCGGCACCGCGAGCGACGAACCTGAATTTTTTATGGTTCGGTCTCCACGACCTCGGAGGTCTCCATGAGACGCCTTCTGGCCATCACCACCGCCACCACGACCATCGCGCTGGGCGCCCTGGTCCCGATCACCA
>NZ_SOAM01000003.1 GCF_004364555.1 Amnibacterium kyonggiense
TTATTGGCATTGACAATTGTGCACGCTGTTGAGTTCTCAAGGATCGGCCGCACATCGCCCACCAGGCTCACACCCAGCAGCTCGAGGCGCCTCGATTTCGGCTTGCAGACCCTAGCACCGGCGATTCGACTCGCTGTGCGTGAGGGCCGTTCGGCCTGTCAGGCAGTGGGCGGAGAGTCCGGATCGAAGTGACCCTGTCCTCATCCGCGGCGTCGCGCTGACAGGAGAAGACATTACGGGTCTCGTCACCTGTTCGCAACTCGGGCGAAACATGGGGCGTGTCGCGCGTCGTTCCGGGGTTCCGCTCGCGACTCAGGGGGCCACGACGGCGGCGAGCGTCCGCTTGCCGCGCCGCAGCACCGCGAACCGTCCGTGGAGCAGGTCGGCCTCCGCGAGGGCGGCGTCCTGGTCCTCGACGCGCCGGTTGTTCACGTAGACCCCGCCCTGGGCGATGCCGCGGCGCGCGTCGCCGTTCGACTTCGCGAGGCCGACGGTCGTGAGCAGCTCGTCCAGCCGCCGCCCGGGCTCCCCCGTCGTCCGCGGCAGCTCCTCGAGGGCCGCCGCGAGCGTCTCCGCGTCCACGGCGGCCAGGTCGCCAGAGCCGAAGAGGGCGGCCGAGGCGGCGCGGGCGGCCTCCGCCGCCGCGTCGCCGTGCACCAGCGCGGTCACCTCCCACGCCAGCCGGCGCTGCGCCTCGCGCGCCCCCGGCCGCTCGCGGACGGCGACCTCGAGCGCCTCGATCTCCTCGCGGTCGAGGAAGGTGAACACCTTGAGCCGCGGGACGACGTCGGCGTCGGCCGAGTTGAGCCAGAACTGGAAGAAGGCGTACGGCGAGGTCTCGGACGGGTCGAGCCAGATCGCCGTCCCCTCGCTCTTGCTGAACTTCCTGCCCTCGCTGTCGGTGATCAGCGGCGTGCCGATCGCGTGGACCGACACCCCCTCCGCTCGACGGATCAGATCGATGCCGCTCGTGAGGTTGCCCCACTGGTCGCTGCCGCCGGTCTGCAGCACGCAGCCCCGCGACCGGTAGAGCTCGAGGAAGTCGTAGCCCTGGAGGATCTGGTAGCTGAACTCCGTGTAGCTGATCCCGGCGTCCGAATTGAGCCGGGCGGCGACCGCGTCCTTCTTCAGCATCGTGCCGATCCGGTAGTGCTTGCCGATGTCCCGGAGGAAGTCGATGGCCGACAGCGGCGCCGTCCAGTCGAGGTTGTTCACGAGCTCCGCCGCGTTCGGCCCCTCGAAGTCGAGGAACGGCGCCACCTGCGCCTGGATCCGCGCGACCCAGTCGGCGACGAGGTCCTTCGTGCGGAGCACCCGCTCTGAGGTGGGTCGCGGATCGCCGATGAGCCCGGTGGACCCGCCGACGAGACCGAGCGGGCGGTGGCCGGCGAGCTGGAGCCGGCGCAGCACGAGGAGCTGGGTCAGGTGACCGAGGTGCAGACTCGGCGCGGTCGGGTCGAAACCGCAGTACGCGGTGATCGGCCCCGCGGCGAGCGCCGCGGCGAGCGCGTCCTCGTCGGTGGAGACGTGGACGAGTCCGCGCCACTGCAGCTCCTCCCAGACGGAGGCGAAGCTCGGATCGTTGTGCTGGCGGGCGAGCACGGTCGATGACACGGGTCGACGCTAGCAGCGCGGACCCGCATTGATCCTGCAAAATCAAGCATCGGGACTTGTTCCTGCTGGATCAAGCCTGTAGCCTTGCCAAGTGTTCGTCCTCACCGTCGATCAGATCGACAGCCGCGGATCCGACCTGGACGCCGTCGCGGGGGTGCTCGAGGAGCGGGACGCCTGGCGCCGCCGCGGTGCGGCGCTGGGACCGGACCGCACCGCCGGCGACGAGTTCCAGCTCGTGTACGCGGAAGCGGAGCCCGCGCTGGCCGCCGCGCTGCGGCTCCGACGGACGGGGACCTGGAGCGTCGGGATCGGCGTCGGCGAGGTCCGGCTGCCCCTGCCGGAGACGACGGGCGCGGCCCGCGGCGACGCCTTCCTCGCCGCGCGTGCGGCGGTCGACGTCGCGAAGCGGGCGCAGCACCACCTGGCGGTCGCCGCGGCCGACGCCGCCGCGGCGACGGGAGTCTCGGCACTGGTCGGGCTGCTCCTCGAGGTCCGGGCACGTCGCTCCCCCGAGGGCTGGGAGGTCGCCGACCTGCTCGACGAGGGGCTGTCCCAGGCCGCCGTGGCCGAGCGGCTCGGGGTCACGCCTCAGGCGATCAGCCTGCGCGCGCGGGCGGCCGGGATCCGGCTCGAGCACGACGCGATGCCCGCGCTCGTCGCGGCGCTCGCTTCGCTGGACGTCGCCGCCTGACCATACGATCGCCCGCGTGAGCTCCATCGGGTCGTTCTGGTTCCTCTACGCCCTCGGCTGGTTCCTGTTCGTCGTCTGCCCGATCGCGACCGCGGTGGTCTCCGTCGTCGCGTGGCGTCGGCGCGCACAGGTCGTGACGATCGTCGCGGTGGTGCTGCTCGCGGTCACGCTGCTCGTCGCGGCGGTCGTGCCGGACGGATCCCCCGCCGTCGTGACCGCCCTCACCACCCTGGCCGCGCTCGTCGTCGCCGTCGCCGGCGGCAGCCCGGTCGTCCGCCTGCTGCTCGACCGCACCGCCTTCGACGAGCGGGAAGGGGTGCACGGCGGCATCGTCGTGAACGAGCGCGAGGTGCTCCGCGGCGGCGAGGTGATCGGCCTGCTCGAGCGGCTCGCGGTCGCCGGCGCGATCATCGCCGGGGTGCCGGAGGCCCTCGCCGTGATCATCGCGATCAAGGGCGTCGGCCGGTTCACCGAGCTGGACACGGGCCCCGTGCGCGAGCGGTTCATCGTCGGTACGCTCGGCAGCTGGATCTGGGCCGCCGCGGCGGCCGGCCTGGTGCTGCTGACGCGCTGACGCGTCTTCCGTCCGCTCAGCGCGGGGCGCGGGCCCTCGGCGGACGTCCCGGACGATACGCGGACACGGTCGGGTCGTCCGGGATCCAGAACCTCCAGGGGAACCGCTCGCCGTCCCCGCCCGCGCCGGAGACACCGACGCGCGGCCCCGTCGCGACCCGGGCGACCGGCGCCTCCGGGAGCGCCAGGCCGAACGGCGGCGCGAGCAGGTCGGTGCCGCCGTCGGCGAGCGCGATGCCGAGGGCCACGACCAGTCGCGCGGGTCCGCGGGCGAGGTCCGCGTCCCGGCGGGCGGTCGTCCTGCGGCTGCGGGCCAACGAGGACCCCGCCACGACCTCCCCGGCGCGCAGCAGCACCGCGGAGGCGCGGCCGGGCGGGGAGCAGGTCACGTTCGCGCAGGTGTGCATGCCGTAGGTAAAGTACGTGTAGAGCGTCCCCGCGGCGCCGTACATGACGGCGTTCCGGGCCGTCCTCCCGCGGTACGCGTGCGAGCCGGGGTCCTCGCCGTCGCCCTCGTACGCCTCCACCTCCGTGAGGCGGACGGCGACGGTGCCCTGCGCCGTCGTGTGCGAGACGACCGCGCCGAGCAGCCGTGGCGCCACCTCCTGCGACGGCGCCTCGAGCAGCTCCCGGAGCGCAGCCGTCACCGCCGCGGCAGCGCGAACAGGAACCCGTTCGCTGCCGCGTACGCGATCGCCGCGACGAGGATCAGGCCCGCGACGAGCGCGACGATCCGGATCACCCACGGGCTGGACCAGCGGCCCCCGTGGTGCTCGCCGTAGCGGCCGTCCCGCTGCTGGAGCGGTCGCCGCGGACGGCTCACGGCAGGGCCGCCTTCGCGCTCCGCACCCGCTCGGTGAGCGTCGCCAGCTGGTGCCTGACGCGCTCGGGCGCCGTGCCGCTCACCCCGGTGCGACTCGCGACGGAGCCCTCCGCGGTGAGCACCGACCGCACGTCCGGGGTCAGCGCGGGCGACACCGCGCGCAGCTCGGCGTCGTCGAGCCCGTCCAGCCCGACCCCGCGCGACTCCGCGACGGCGACGAGCGCGCCCGTGATCTCGTGCGCGTCGCGGAAGGGCACGCCCTGCTTGACCAGCCACTCGGCGACGTCCGTCGCGAGCGAGTAGCCCTCTGGGGCGGAGGCGGCCATCCGCTCCACGTCGAAGCGCAGAGTGGCGACGAGACCGGTGACCGCGGGCAGCAGCGTCTCCAGCGTCACGACCTGGTCGAAGACGGGCTCCTTGTCCTCCTGCAGGTCGCGGTTGTACGCGAGCGGCAGCCCCTTCAGCGTGGTGAGCAGGCCGGCGAGGTCGCCGACGAGGCGGCCGGCCTTGCCGCGCGCGAGCTCCGCGATGTCGGGGTTCTTCTTCTGCGGCATGATCGACGACCCGGTCGACCACGAGTCGTGCAGCCGCGCGAACCCGACGTCGCGGGTCGACCAGAGGATCACGTCCTCCGCCAGCCGGGACAGGTCGACGCCGATCATCGCCGCGATGAAGGCGAACTCGGCGACCACGTCGCGCGCCGCGGTCCCGTCCATGGAGTTCTCGACCGTGCGCGAGAACCCGAGCCGCCGGGCGACGAGCCCGTCGTCGAGCCCGAGGCTCGAGCCGGCGAGGGCGCCCGAGCCGTAGGGCGACGCGTCCGCGCGGCGCGCCCAGTCGCCGAGGCGGTCCAGGTCCCGCACCAGCGGCCAGGCGTGCGCGAGGAGGTGGTGCGCGAGCAGCACCGGCTGCGCGTGCTGCAGGTGCGTCCGGCCGGGCAGGATCGCCCCGAACGTCGCGTCCGCCTGCGCGCCGAGCGCGTCGACGAGGTCGATCAGCTGCAGCCCGATCACCCGGACGTGGTCGCGCAGGTAGAGCCGGATCAGGGTCGCGATCTGGTCGTTGCGGCTGCGGCCCGCGCGCAGGCGCCCGCCGAGCTCGGCGCCCGCCTCGTGGAGGAGCGCCTGCTCGAGGACCGCGTGCACGTCCTCGTCGTCCGGTCCCGGCACGAGGGAGCCGTCGGCGACCCGGGCGTCGATGCGGTCGAGCGCCGCCGTCAGGCCCGCGAAGTCGTCCGGGGTGAGGTAGCCGGCCCCGGCGAGCGCCTCCGCGTGCGCTTTCGACCCGGCGATGTCGTAGTGCGCGAGCGCCCAGTCGAAGTGTGTCGACCGCGACAGCTCGCGCAGCGCGTCGGAGGGCCCGGAGGCGAACCGCGCGCCCCACAGCGACCCCGCGTTCGTGCCCTGATGCCCGTCGCTCATGCTGCCGCGAGCCTAGCGAAGCGGCTGCGGACCGCGGCCGTCACGCCTGGTCCAGCAGCCAGATCAGGAGGGCCTTCTGGGCGTGGAGCCGGTTCTCGGCCTCGTCCCAGATGACGCTCTGCGGCCCGTCGATGACCTCCGGCGCGACCTCGAAGCCGCGATCGGCGGGCAGGCAGTGGAGGAACACCGCGTCCTCGACGGCCGCCGCCATCAGCTCGGGGGTCACCTGGTACGGCGAGAGCGCCTCGACCCGGACGGCCTTCTCGTCCTCCCGGCCCATCGACACCCACGTGTCGGTGACGACGACGTCGGCGCCCGAGACCGCCTCGCGCGGGTCGTGCGTCAGCGTGATCGAGCCGCCGGTCCCCGCCGCGATCCGCCGCGCATCCTCGACGATCGCCGTCACGGGCGCATACGCCTCCGGGAAGGCGACGCGCACGTGCATGCCGGCGGTCGCGCCCGCGAGCAGGTAGCTGTGCACCATGTTGTCCGAGCCGTCGCCGACGAAGGCGACCGTCAGCCCGGCGAGGCGCCCCTTGTGCTCGCGGATCGTCAGCAGGTCCGCGAGCAGCTGGCACGGGTGGAAGTCGTCGGACAGCGCGTTGACGACGGGGACGGTCGTGCCCGCCGCCATCTCCTCGAGCCCCGCCTGCGCGTACGTGCGCCAGACGATCGCCGACACCATGCGCTCGAGGACGCGCGCCGTGTCCGCGGGCGTCTCCTTCCCGCCGAGCTGGCTGCTCGCCGTCGAGATGATCAGCGGGCTGCCGCCGAGGTCGGCGATGCCGACCGCGAAGCTGACCCGCGTCCGCGTGGAGGACTTGTCGAAGATCACCGCGACCGTCTGCGGGCCCTCGAGCGGGCGCCTCCCCCAGCGGTCCGCCTTCACCTGCGCGGCCAGGTCGAGGATCTCGAGCTGCTCGGCGGGGGTCAGGTCGTCGTCGCGGAGGAAGTGGCGGGTCACCGCTCAACGCTATTGGGGCCGAGCTGGATCGGCCGAATCGGCCGCGGGCCGGCTGCGGGCCGCCTCCGGGGGGCGCGGCACGCGTGCGACTCGGGCGGGATGCGACGATCCGGGCGTCCTCGCACGCCCGGATCGTCGGATCGCGCCCGTCGAGACCTCGGTGCTGCGATCGGAGCCGCCGAGCGCCGACGGGTCAGGACGCGGCGAGCGCCGTCCCGAAGCGCTCCGCGAAGGCCTCGACCTCCTCGTCGCCGACGATCAGCGGCGGCGCGATGCGGATCGACGTCGGGTTGATCGCGTTGACGATGAGGCCGTTCGCGAGCGCGGCCTGCGCGACCGCGGAGGACGCGCCCTCGACCGTGCCGACGCCGATCAGGAGGCCGCGGCCGCGCACCTCCGTGACGAGGGGCGAGCGGAGGCGTTCGACGGCGGCGCGGATCTCCTCGCCCCGCCGGTGCGCGTTGCCGGCGAGGTCCTCCCGCTCGATCACGTCGAGCACCGCGTTGGCCGCCGCGGTCGCGAGCGGGTTGCCGCCGAAGGTGCTGCCGTGGTCGCCCCGCTGCAGCAGGCCGCTCGCGGCACCGAACGTCACGAGCACACCGAGCGGCACGCCACCCGCGATGCCCTTCGCGATCGTCACCGCGTCCGGCGTCACGCCCTCCAGCTGGTACGCGAACCACGCGCCCGTGCGGCCGACGCCGGTCTGGATCTCGTCGACGATCAGGAGCGCCCCGTGCCGCTCCGTGATGCGGCGTGCGGCCGCGAGGTACCCGTCGGGCAGCGGGACGACGCCCGTCTCCCCCTTGATCGGCTCGACGATCAGCGCGGCGACGTCGTCGCGCATCGCCTCCTCCAGCGCCTCCACGGTCGTGTCGATGTGCTCGACGCCGCCGGGCAGCGGCAGGAACGGCGCCTGCAGCGCGGGCTTGCCGGTGAGCGCGAGCGCGCCCATGGTGCGGCCGTGGAAGCTGTTCCGCAGCGCGAGGATGCGCGGCCGACCGGTGCGGCGGGCGAGCTTGAACGCCGCCTCGTTCGCCTCCGCGCCGGAGTTGCCGAAGTAGACGCGGCCCTCGTCGCCGGCGCCGGTGATGCGCTTCAGCGTCTCCGCGAGCTGCAGCTGCGCCGGGCTCGCGAAGTAGTTCGAGATGTGGGCGAGCGTGGCGATCTGCGTGCTCACCGCCTCGACCACCGCGGGGTGCGCGTGGCCGAGCGAGTTCACGGCGATGCCGCCGAGGAAGTCGAGGTACCGCGTGCCCTCGTCGTCCCACACCCAGCAGCCCTCGCCGCGGACGAGCAGCCGCAGCGGCGGCGCGTAGCTCGCCATCAGGTCGTGGGCGTGACGCTCGCGCCAGTCCGTCGTCGTCGCCGTCGTCATGCGGGGACCACCTCCGTGCCGATGCCGCTGCCCGTGAACACCTCGAGCAGCACGGAATGCGGGACGCGGCCGTCGATCACGGCCGCCTTCGGCACTCCGCCGACGACCGCCTCCAGGCACGCGGTCATCTTGGGGATCATGCCCGACTCGAGGGACGGCAGCATCGCCGTCAGCTCGGCCGTGGTCAGGGAGGAGACGAGCGAGTCGCGGTTCGGCCAGTCCGCGTAGAGGCCGGGCACGTCGGTGAGCACGACGAGCTTCTCCGCCCCGAGCGCCACGGCGAGCGCGGCGGCGGCGCTGTCCGCGTTCACGTTCAGCGACTCCCCCGGGCGGTCGAGGTCCGGCGCGATCGTGGAGACGACGGGGATGCCGCCGGCGTCGAGCTGGGCGAGGACCGGCGTCGGGTCCACCGCGACGACGTCGCCGACCTGCCCGAGGTCGACCTCCGCGCCATCGACCTCCGTGGTTCGGCGCCGACCGCCGAACAGGCCGCCGTCCTCGCCGGAGATCGCGGTCGCGATCGGGCCGTGGAGGTTGATCGCGCCGACGAGGTCGCGGCTCACGACGCCCGTCAGCACCATGCGGACGACGTCCATCACCTCCGGCGTCGTCACGCGGTAGCCCCCGCGGAACTCGCTCGCGATGCCGAGCCGCTCGAGCATCGCGGAGATCTGCGGGCCGCCGCCGTGGACGACGACCGGGCGGACGCCGACGGTGCGGAGGTACACGACGTCCTCCGCGAAGGCGGCCGTGAGGGCGTCGTCCACCATGGCGTTGCCGCCGAACTTGATGACGACGACCCTGCCCGCGAAGCGCGTGATCCACGGCAGCGACTCGATCAGGACGGCGGCCTTCGCGGCGGCCTCGTCCGGGGTCGTGGTCTGGACCGGCAGCCCGGGAATCGCCGGCGTGGTCACGAGGCGTACGCGCTGTTCTCGTGGACGTAGTCGTGCGTGAGGTCGTTCGTCCAGACCGTCGCGGACGCCTCACCCGCGTGGAGGTCGATGACGACCGACACCGCCCGCTCCGTGAGGTCGACGAGCGTCCGCGGCTGGTCCGGCTGCCCGGCCCGGCACACCTGGACGCCGTTCATCGCGACGTCGATCCCGAACGGGTCGAAGGCGGCCTTCGTGGTCCCGACCGCGGCGAGCACCCGGCCCCAGTTCGGATCGTTGCCGAACACGGCCGCCTTGAAGAGGTTGCTCCGGGCGACGGCCCGGCCGACCTCGACGGCGTCGTCCTCGTCCGCCGCGTTCCGCACCTCGATCGCGACGTCGTGCGCCGCGCCCTCCGCGTCGGACTGCAGCTGCAGCGCGAGGTCGCGGCAGAGGTCGACGAGCAGCGCCTGGAACTCGTCGGGGTCCGGCGCGACGCCGGACGCCCCGGACGCGAGGAGCGTCACCTGGTCGTTCGTCGACATGCAGCCATCGGAGTCGAGGCGGTCGAACGTGACCCGCGTCGCGGCGCGCAGCGCGGCGTCGAGGTCGGCCGACTCCACGTCGGCGTCCGTCGTGATCACGACGAGCATCGTCGCGAGACCGGGCGCGAGCATGCCGGCGCCCTTCGCCATCCCGCCGACCGTCCAGCCCGTGCTGCCGCGCCGCACCGCCTGCTTCGGGCGCGTGTCGGTGGTCATGATCGCGCGCGCCGCGGAGCCGCCTCCGTCCTCCGCGAGCGCCCCAGCCGCGCGCGCGACGCCGGCGACGAGCTTCGTGGAGTCGAGCTGCTCGCCGATGAGTCCCGTCGAGCACACGAGGACGTCGCCGGGCGACAGGTCGAGGACGCGCCCCGCCGCCTCCGCCGTCTCGTGCACGACCTGGAAGCCGAGCATCCCGGTGTAGCAGTTGGCGCCGCCGGAGTTTAGGACGATCGCGGACACCACGCCGTCCTTGATGACCTGCTTGCTCCAGATGATCGGGTTCGCCGTGCAGCGGTTGGAGGTGAACACGGCCGCCGCGGCCGCGGAGGGCCCGCGGTTGACGACGAGCGCGAGGTCGGGGCCCTCGCCGGAGCGCAGGCCGGCCTCCACGCCGGCCGCTTCGAACCCTGCTGCTGCGGTGACGCTCATGGTGCCGTTCCGTCGATGATCATGGTGCCGTCCCGTCGAGCGGCAGCCCCGCCGCTTCCGGCAGGCCGAGGGCGAGGTTCGCCGACTGGATCGCGGCGCCCGCCGTGCCCTTGACGAGGTTGTCGAGGGCGGCGACCACGACCAACCGGTTCGCCGCCGCGTCGACCGCGAGGCCGAGCAGCAGCGTGTTCGCGCCGATCGTGTGCTCGACCGCGGGGAAGCGGCCGGCCGGCAGGAGGCGGACGAACCGCTCGTCGCCGTACGCCTCCTCGTACACCGCCCGGATCCGCCGCTCGTCCGCGTCGGGAGCGAGCCGGGCCGTGCAGGTCGCGAGGATGCCGCGCGCCATCGGCACGAGCACCGGGGTGAAGGAGACGGTGCCGCGCACGCCGGTGACGAGCGCGAGGTTCTGGAGGATCTCCGGCACGTGCCGGTGCACGCCGCCGATCTGATACGCGTTCGCGGACCCGAGCAGCTCGCTCGCGGACAGCGCGGGCGAGCTGGAGCGGCCCGCGCCGGACGGGCCGACCGCGAGCACCGCGACGAGGTCGTCCTGCTCCACGAGACCCGCCGCGACGGCGGGGGCGAGCGCGAGGCTGACGGCCGAGGCGTTGCAGCCCGGTGCCGCGATGCGCTTCGTCGCCGCGAGGGCGGTGCGGAGCCGGCCGTCGGCGGTGGGCAGCTCGGGCACGCCGTAGGTCCAGGCACCGTGCCACTCCCCCGGATAGAACGCGTGCCAGTCCGCCTCGCTCGTGAGGCGGTGGTCGGCCCCGGCGTCGATCACGAGCACGTCGTCGGGCAGCTGCGCCGCGATCGCGCCGGACTGCCCGTGGGGCAGCGCGAGGAAGACGACGTCGTGGCCGGCGAGCACCTCCGTCGTCGTGTCCTGGAACACCAGGTCGGCGGAGCTGGCGAGGTGGGGCTGGACCTCCCCGACCGTCCTCCCGACGCTCGAGTGCCCGGTCACCGTGACGACGTCGAGCTCCGGGTGCGCGGCGAGGAGGCGGAGGACCTCGCCGCCCGCGTACCCGCTCGCACCCGCGACGGCGACCCGGAATCCCACGTCAGCACCCTACCGAGCCGCGCCTGACGCCCTCCGCGGGCCCCGTCGGCGACGGGGCCCGCGGAGGGCGTCAGGCGAGGACGGCGGCGGCGAACCCGGCGGCGCGCTCGCGCAGCGTGCGGATCCGCTCCTCCCTGGCCGCCTCGACGTCGAAGCCGAGGTAGGCGATCGGCGGCGGCTTGCGGACGTTCGCGGAGCACTGGAACGACTCGCAGACGAGGACGCCGACGGTGTCGCCCCTGCGGCCCGCCGCGCCGGCGCGCTTCGCGGTGTACAGCACGACGTCGTTCGGCAGCCGCACGTCCTGGCACCAGGAGCACTGGGCCCGGGCGACGGGGGTCGCGTCGGCGCGGCGCAGGAGCACGCCGACGGTGCCGTCGTCGGTGGGGACGACGACGTACGCCCGCTTCGCGAGCTTCGGGTCGCGCCAGCCGAGGAGGTCGAGCCGGCTCCAGTCGAGGGCGGCGAAGTCCGCGGGCAGGGTCAGGTCGGACACCTCTTTGCGCGTCGTGTTCACGAACGACGCGCGGAGGGTGCCCTCGTCGAGGGCGTGCATGGATGAACCGTTCTGTCGGATGCGCCCGCGGGCGCGGGGAAAAGGGTCGTCAGGAGGTGGACGACCCTCTGCCGCCGACGGAGAACCCGCCGACGACCTCCTTCCCGTGGTTCACGGCGCCCATTGTCCTCCTGCGGGAGCAGGCTGTGCGCATGAAGCCGTACGAGGTCCGCGCGCCGCGTCCCGACGAGCTGCGCCAGCTCGCGCAGCTGAAGATCGACTGGGCCGGCCTCGACCCGCGTCCGGACAAGGCCGCGGAGTGGGTCTACGCGGACGAGCTCGCCGCCTGGATGGACCGGATGGGCGACCGGGTGCTCTGCCGGGTCGCCGTCATGGGCGACACCCTGATCGGCATGGCGTGGCTCGTCGTCTTCGAGCGCGTGCCCGACTTCGTCGAGCGCAGGCGGAGGACCGGCGACCTCCAGAGCGTGTACGTGCTGCCCGGCAAGCGTGGCCACGGCGTCGGTCTGGCGCTGATGAACGCGATCACGGCGGAGGCCGACCGCCGCGGCATCCCGCGACTCACCGTGCACTCGAACTCGCCCGGCGTCGCCCTCTACGAGGCGGCCGGGTTCCACGGCGCCGCGACGCTGCTGCACCGCGACCGGCCCGCGGACGCCCCGGCGGGCTGACGCGTTCTCCGTCTCGCAGGACGGCTGGTCCTCCGAGACGGAGAGCGGGGCTACTCGCGGAGGCGGGCGCCCCAGCGCTCCGCGGCGACCTCGACGCCGGCATGCTTCGCGGCGGTCGCCTCGGCAGCGGTCAGGGTGCGGTCGGGCGCGCGGAAGCGGAGGGCGAACGTGAGGGACTTCGCGCCGTCCGGCAGGCCGGCGCCGCGGTAGTCGTCGACGAGGTCGATCGCCTCGAGCAGCGCGCCGGCCCCGGACACGACCGCGTCCCGCACCCCGTCCGCCGGCACGGTCTCCGCGACCACGAGGGAGACGTCCTGCGTCGCCGCGGGCATCGTCGAGATCGGTGCGAACTCGACCCCGCGGGGCGCGGCGGCGAGGAGGGCGTCGACGTCCACCTCGACCGCGGCGACGCGGCCCGGCACGTCCGCCACCGAGCCGGGCAGCAGCTCGCCGGCGACGCCGACGACCTGCTCCGGCGTGCCGACCGTCACGACCTCGCCGGAGCGCGTCGGGTGGAACCCGGCGGGCACCGCCTCCTGCCGCACGCGGAGCTCGACGCCGACCGCCGCGCCGATCCGGCGCACGGCGTCGACCGCGTCGCGCCAATCGACCGGCTCCGCGGCGTGCCCGGGCCCCTTCGGCAGGCGGTCGCCCGCGACGACGACCGCGACGTGCACCGGCTGCGGCGGCAGGTCGTCGGTGATCCGCGTGAGGAGCTCCGGCGCGGGCCGCGCGCCGACCGGCGGCAGCTCGGCGGTGCCGTAGGACGCGCCCTCGACGGGGAGGAACACCGAGCCGAGCTCGAACAGCGCCACGTCGACGAGGCCGCGCGCCCGGTTCCGGCGCACCGCGTCGAGCAGGCCGGGCAGCAGGGAGCGGCGCAGGAGCGGCGCCGTCGCGTCGAGCGGGTTCGCGACCCGCATCGACGGCCCGGGCGCGTACGCCGCCTGCTGCTCGGCGGAGACGAGCGGGTAGGACTGCACCTCGGAACCGCCGGTGGCGGCGAGGACCGTGCCGAGGGACCGGCGGAGCCGCTGCTCGCGGGTGAGCCCCCGCCCGGGCGGGGCGACCGGCAGCACCGACGGGATGCGGTCGTAGCCGACGATGCGGACGACCTCCTCGACGAGGTCGACGGGCTCGAGCAGGTCGCGCCGCCACGTCGGCGGCACGACGAGCAGGCCGTCCTCCCCCGACTCGACCGTGCAGCCGATCGCCTCGAGCGCGGCGACGGCCTCCGCGTCGGTCGCCCGCGCCCCGGTGCGGCGGAGCACGGCGTCCGTCGGGAGGAGCACGGCGGCCGGCCGCTCGGCCGCGTCGAACCACGTCTGGCCCGGGTCGGCGGTGCCGCCGCCCAGCTCGACGAGCAGGTCGACGGCGCGCTGCGCCGCGGCCCGGGCGACCGCGGGGTCGACGCCTCGCTCGAAGCGACGGCTCGCCTCCGACGGGAGCTTGTGCCGGCGGGCGGTGCGGCCGATGGACACCGGGTCGAAGTTCGCCGCCTCGATCACGACGTCCGTCGTCGACGCGCCGATCTCCGTCGCCTCGCCGCCCATGACGCCCGCCAGGCCGATCGCGGCGCCCGTCCCGTCCGTGATCACGAGGTCCTCGGCGTCGAGCGCACGCCGCTGCCCGTCGAGCGTGACGAGCGGCTCCCCCGGCTTCGCCCGGCGCACGCCGAGCGCGCCGCCGCCGATCCGGGCGAGGTCGTATCCGTGCAGCGGCTGCCCGAGCTCGAGCATCACGTAGTTCGTCACGTCGACGGCGAGCGAGATCGAGCGGACGCCGGCGAGGCGGAGGCGGCTCGACATCCAGCGGGGCACGGGCGCCGCGGGGTCGATGCCGCGCACCACGCGCGTGACGAACACCGAGCAGCCGGCCCGGCCGCGGATCGGCGCGCCGTCGTCGACCGCGACGCGGACCGCGCCGTCGTCCGTGTCCGGCGGGGACACGGCGAGCGCCGGGTCGCGGAACGCCGCACCCGTGGAGGCGCCGTACTCGCGCGCGACGCCGCGGATCGACAGCGCGTAGCCGCGGTCCGGCGTGACGTTGATCTCCACCGCGGCGTCGTCGAGGCCGAGGAGCGCGATCGCGTCAGTGCCGACCTCCGGGTCGAGCCCGATCTCGGTGAGCCGGAGGATGCCGTCGTGCTCGTCCGACAGGCCGAGCTCGCGGGAGGACGCGATCATCCCGTCCGAGACGTGGCCGTACGTCCTCCGCGCGGCGATCGGGAACGGTCCGGGCAGCACGGTGCCCGGCAGGGTGACGACGACCTTGTCGCCGACGAGGAAGTTGCCGGCGCCGCAGACGATGCCGCGGACGGCCTCGCCGCCGTCGGCCGCGCGCTCGCCCTCCGGCGCCACCCGCACGGAGCACCAGCGGATCGTCTTGCCGTTCTTCTGCGGCTCGGGCGTGAACTCGAGCACCTCGCCGACCACGACGGGACCGGAGAGGTCGCCGCCGTGGACGGTCTCCTCCTCGAACCCGACGCGCACCAGCGCGGCGTGCAGCGCCTCGGGCGTCGTGCCCGCGGGCAGATCGGCGTACTCGGCCAGCCAGCCGACGGGGATCCTCATGCGTGCACCTCGTTCGGAGCGGGAGCGGTACGGCGGCGGGTCACCGGGTCACCAGGCCCCACTGGCCGGCGAAGCGGACGTCGCCCTCGATCATGTCCCGCATGTCGTTCAGGTCCTCCGCGAACTGGAGCGTGCGCTCGATGCCGAGGCCGAACGCGAAGCCCTGGAACTCCTCCGGGTCGAGCCCGGCGGCGCGGAGCACGTTCGGGTGGACCATGCCGCAGCCGCCCCACTCGATCCACCGGGCGCCGCCCTTGGCGTTCGGCTGCCACACGTCCATCTCGGCGGACGGCTCGGTGAAGGGGAAGAAGTTCGGCCGCAGACGGATGCGGGCCGCCTCGCCGAACATGCGGCGCGCGAGGTGCTCGAGCGTGCCGCGGAGGTGCGCCATCGTGAGGCCGCGGTCGATCGCGAGGCCTTCGAACTGGTTGAACACCGGCAGGTGCGTCGCGTCGATCTCGTCGGTGCGGTAGACCCGCCCCGGTGCGAGGACGTACAGCGGCGCGCCCCGCTCGATGAGCGAGCGGACCTGCACCGGGGAGGTCTGCGTGCGCATCACGAGGTGCGCCCCGAGCGGCTCGACGAACAGCGTGTCCTGCGGGCTGCGTGCCGGGTGGTCCGGGTCGATGTTCAAAGCGTCGAAGTTGAACCACTCGTGCTCGAGCTCCGGCCCGGACGCGACCTCCCACCCCATCGCGATGAAGGCGTCCTCCACGGTCTCGCGGACCAGGGTCAGCGGGTGCCGCGCGCCGATCCGCGCCCGCACCGGTGCGGCGGTCAGGTCGACGCGCTCGGCCTCGAGCAGTGCGGCCCGCTCCGCCTCGGCCAGCACGGCCTCCCGCGCGGCGACCGCGGCGTTGACCCGGCCCCGCGCCTGGCCGACCAGCTTCCCGGCGGCGGGCTTCTCGGCGGGCGGGAGGTCGCGGAGGCGCGCGTTCAGGCGGGCGAGCGCCGACGACTCGCCCGTGTGGGCGATGCGCGCGGCCTTCAGCGCCGCGGTGTCGGTCGCGGCGTCGACGGCGGCGAGCGCCGCCTCGACCGCGGCGGACACCGATTCCTCGGTCAGCAGGGCGTCGGACACGGTCCACGATCCTACGGATCCGAGCCCGCCGGGTCCTCCCGCCCCCGACGACCGCCCCGACGACCGCGAGGGGCGCCGCTGGAGGGCGGCCCCGGTTCGGGGCAGACTGCACACCATGCCGCGCCCGGCTCCGAACAACCGTCCATGCTGATCGACCGCCCGCACGTCGGCCCGTCGGCGACCGCGTTCGCCAGGAGCCCGCTGCCGCCCGCGGTCGCGCTCGAGCGCATCGCGGCGTACCCGATCCCCGACATGTTCGTCGGGTGGGGCGTCTTCCCCGCCGTGACCGCCGTCGACGACGAGACCTGGGACCACGTCGGCGCCAGCCGCGTGCACCGCCTCGCGGACGGCGGGACGGTCACCGAGACGATGATCGAGTACACGGCCGGTACGGGCTTCGCCTACGAGCTCGTCGGCTTCACCGATGTGTTCGGCAAGCTCGTGCACGGCGTGCGCGGCGAGTGGTCCGCGTCGCCCGACGGCACCGGTGCGCTGCTGCGCTGGACGTGGGAGTTCGCGCCGCGACCGTTCCGCCGGACGCTGATGGCCCTCGTCGTCGGCCCGCTCTGGAACGCCTACATGCGCCGGATGATCACCGCCGTCACCGCCGCGGTGTCGGAGGAGCCCGCCCGCGCCTGAGCGCCGGACCCGCCCGCGTCCGGTTGACTGACCGTCCGTGACGGTCGTGGTGCTCGGGCTCGTCTCGTCGCTGCTCTACGGCGTCTCCGACTTCTTCGGCGCCGTCGGCTCGCGGACGCGGTCCGCGACGGAGGTCGCGTTCGGTGCGCTCGTCGTCAGCGGCGTCACGGTGCTGCCGGCGTTCGCGATCGTCGAGTCCCGGTGGTCCTGGTCCGCGGTCGTGTTCGGAGCGCTCGCCGGTGCCGCCGCCGGCGTCGGGGTGCTCCTGCTCTACGCGGCGCTCGCGGTGGGGCCGGTCGGCTTCGTCTCCCCGGTCGTCGCCCTGATGAGCGCCGTGCTCCCCGCGCTCTGGGCCTTCTCGACCGGCGAGGGCACCTCCCCGCCGGCCATCGCGGCGCTCGCCGCGATCGTCGTCGGCGGCGTCCTGATCGGTGCGGAGCCCGACGCCGGGCTCCGCCCGCGACCGCGGACCGTGGTGCTGACCCTCGTCACCGGCGTGGTCTACGCGGCGTACTTCGTGTTCATGGACGCGACGCCCGAGGACTCCGGAGCGGTGCCGATGCTCTCGGACTCCGTCGCCGCGGTCGTCGCGGTCGGGGTCCTGCTGCTCGTGAGCCGGCGCCGCGGCGGGGCGGCCGCTCCGCCGACCCGCCGGGAGGTCGCGGTGATCGTCGCCGCCGGGCTGACCCAGGGCGTCGCGACGGTGCTGCTCGTCACCGCGCTGCACCTGCCGGGCCTCGCGATCGTGTCCGCGCTCTCGGCGCTCTACCCCGCGACCACGGTGGGACTGGCGGTCGTCGTCCTCCACGAGCGCCTCCGCGCCCGCCACGCGATCGGGCTGCTCGTCGCCGTCGCCGGGGTGGCCGGGCTCGCCCTCGCCCGCGGCTGACCGATTCTCCGTCTTGGAGGAGGTGGCGTCCTCCAGAACGGAAGGTGCGTCAGCGGAGGGCGGCCTTCGCGAGGAGGACCGCGCGGGTCCGGTCGTTGGTCGCGAGTGCGGCGGCCTCCGCGAGCGCGGCCGCGGCCTCGTCGCGGCGGCCGGCGCGGGCGAGCAGCTCGCCGCGGACGCTCGGCGGCAGATGGGAGCCCCGGAGGGCACCCGTCGCCGCGAGGGCGTCCACGATCGCGAGGCCGGCCTCCGGCCCGTCCGCCATGGCGACGGCGATCGCGCGGTTCAGGGTGACGACCGGGTTCGCGGCGAGGGCCTCGAGCGCCGCGTAGAGCAGGGCGATGCGCCCCCAGTCCGTGGTCGCGACGGAGGGCGCGATCGCGTGCTGCTCGGCGATCGCCGCCTGCAGCTCGTACGGGCCGCGACCGCCGCCCAGCGCCTCCGCCCGGCGGAGGGCGGCCGTGCCGCGGCCGATCTGCGCCCGGTCCCAGCGCGAGCGGTCCTGGTCCTCGAGCAGCACCGGTTCGCCGTCGGGGCCGCGGCGAGCGGCGAAGCGGGAGGCCTGCAGCTCCATCAGGGCGACCAGGCCGTGCACCTCGGGCTCCCGCGGGACCAGGCCCGCGAGCACGCGGCCGAGCCGGAGGGCCTCCGCGGCGAGGTCGGGACGCATCCACTCCGCGCCGCTGGTGGCCGAGTACCCCTCCGTGAACACGAGGTACACGACCCCGAGCACCCCGCCGAGGCGCGCGCTCCACTCCCCGGGGTCGGGCACCTCGAACGGCACCCCCGCGAGCGCCTTCTTCGCCCGCGTGATCCGCGCCTGCACGGTGGGCACCGGCACGAGCAGGAGGCGCGCGATCTCCTCGGTGGTCAGGCCGCTCACGACCCGCAGCGTCAGCGCGACCTGCGACTCTCGCGACAGCGCCGGGTGGCAGGCCGTCATCACGAGGCGGAGGACGTCGTCGCCGATCGGCTCCCAGTCCTCCTCCCGCGTCTCGGCGAGGTCGTGCGCGATCGCGCGGTACCGGTCGTCGAGGCGCTCCCGGCGACGCCATCCGTCGATCACCCGTCGCTTCGCGACCGCGGTGAGCCACGCGCCCGGGTTGCGCGGCGTGCCGACCGCGGGCCACTGCTCGAGGGCCTCGAGCAGCGCCTCCTGCGCCAGGTCCTCCGCGAGGCCGAGGTCGCCCGTCGTCCGGGCGAGCGTCGCGACGATCCGCGCGCTCTCGATGCGCCAGACCGCCTCGACGGCGCGGGCGGCCTCGGCCTCCCCGACGCGGGTCACTGCGCGAGCCGTCGGGCCTCCTCGTCCGCGCGCCAGCCCTGCTCCTTCTGGAGGTACTCGTTGTCCTCGTGCCCGGCGAAGTCGCTCTCGTCCGTCACGCGCCGGACCTCGATCCTGTTCCCCTTCGTCAGCGGCGCCCGCTTCGCCCACTCGACCGCCTCCTCCTTCGTGGCGGCCTGGATGGTCCAGAAGCCGTTGAAGAGCTCGTGCGCCTCGCCGTAGGGGCCGTCGGTGACGATCGGGGCCTCACCGGTGAACTCGACGACCGCGCCCTGCGCCGCGTCGGACAGCCCCTCCCCGGCGAGCAGCACGCCCGCCTCGATCATCGCCTCGTTGAACTTCCCCATCGCCGTGATCACGGCGTCGAAGTCCATCTCCTCGAACGACTGCTCCGACCGGCTGTTGCGCATGATCAGCATGTACTTGGGCATGGTGTCCTCCCGGACGTGTCGTGGGGCGCCCTCTGCGCCTCCATGCCTACACGTCGAACGGGGACACCGCGGATCGACATCGGGGGTTCACGGATACGGAGATCCGGCGCTTCGCGGCGCGGATCTCCGTATCCGTGAACACCTCAGGCGCGGTGGGCGAACGCGGAGGCGTAGAGGCAGACCGCGGCGGCGGTGCCGAGGTTCAGCGACTCCGCCTTCCCGTAGATCGGCACGGCGACCGTGCGGTCCGCCAGCGCCCGCGCCGTGTCGGACAGGCCGTGCGCCTCGTTCCCGAACAGCCATGCCGTCGGACCGCTCAGGTCGGTCGCCGGGAGCGGTTCGCCGCCCATGTCGGCGGCGAGCAGCGACAGCCCGGCGGCCCGCACCTCTTCGGCGGCGGCCTCGATCGTCACGCCGGTCACGACCGACAGGTGGAACAGCGAGCCCGTCGTCGCGCGGACGACCTTCGGGTTGTACGGGTCGACGGAGGACCCGGTGAGGATCACCACGTCCGCGCCCGCGGCATCGGCGGCGCGGATCACCGTGCCGGCGTTCCCGGGGTCGCGGACCTCGTCGAGGACGGCGACGAGGCGGGTGCCCTCCGGCAGCGCCTCGCGGAGTCGGGTGGGCGTCTGGTGGGCGACCGCGAGCACGCCCTGCGGCGTGCGCGTGTCGGCCATCGCGGCGAGGACCGCGTCGGTGACGAACTCGACCTCGATGCCCGCGGCCGTCGCGGCCTCCGCCAGCTCGGGGTGCCGCCCGAAGCCGTCGGACGTGAAGAAGAGCTCCTCGACGGTCGACGCCGCGTGGGCGATGAGCTCCCGGACGACCTGGGGGCCCTCCATGAGGGCGAGGCCGGTCGCCTCGCGGTCGGGCCGCTGCTTCAGCCGCGCCACCCGCTTCACGGTCGCGTTCTTCGTGGACTCGATCAACGGGTCTCCAGTCGTCTCGATGCGGGCCGGACGTGCGACGAGCCCGGCCTCGCGGCCGGGCTCGTCGTGCGGTGCTGCTGCCTACGCGGTGGCGGGCGCCGACGTGTCGGCCGGGAGGGCCGCCTTCGCCGTCGCCACGAGGCCCGCGAACGTGGCGGGCTCGTTGATCGCGAGGTCCGCGAGGATGCGGCGGTCGACCTCGACACCGGCCAGGGTCAGGCCCTGGATGAACCGGTTGTAGGTGAGGCCGTTCGCGCGGGAGGCCGCGTTGATCCGCTGGATCCAGAGGCGACGGAAGTCGCCCTTCTTCTGGCGGCGGTCGCGGTAGGCGTAGACGAGGGAGTGGGTGACCTGCTCCTTCGCCTTGCGGTAGAGGCGCGATCGCTGACCGCGGTAGCCCTCCGCCCGCTCGAGGACGACGCGGCGCTTCTTGGCCGCGTTGACGGCGCGCTTGACCCTAGCCATGAATGTCTCCTTGAGTCCTTCGGGCCTAGCGGCCGAGCATCTTCTTGATCTGCTTGGCCTGCGGCGCGGCCACCTCGGATTCGCCGGTGAGGCGGCGCGTGAGCCGGCTCGGCTTCTTCTCCTGGTTGTGCCGCATGCCGGCCTGGGCCTTCATGACCTTGCCGCTGCCGGTGATCTTGAACCGCTTCTTGGCACCGGAGTGCGTCTTCTGCTTCGGCATCACTGCTCCTGGGATGTCGGGGCTTCGCCCGCACCGGTGGGTGCGGGGGTGTTCTGGCTCCGGGCGGCCGCGCGCTTGGCGTTCTGCTCCGCCTTCGCGTCGACCTTGCTCTTGATCGGGCCGATGACCATGACCATGTTGCGGCCGTCGATCGTGGGGTTGGACTCCACGTTGCCGAACTCGCGCACGTCCTCCGCGAACCGGGCGAGCAGGCGCACGCCCTGGTCGGGACGGGACTGCTCGCGACCGCGGAACAGGATCATGGCCTTGACCTTGTCGCCGTCCTTGAGGAAGCCCTCGGCGCGCTTGCGCTTGGTCTCGTAGTCGTGCGAGTCGATCTTGAGGCGGAAGCGGACCTCCTTGAGGACCGTGTTCGCCTGGTTGCGACGGGCCTCCTTGGCCTTCTGCGCCGTCTCGTACTTGAACTTCCCGTAGTCCATGATCTTGACCACCGGGGGACGGGAGTTCGGCGCGACCTCGACGAGGTCGAGGTCCGCCTCACGGGCCAGCCGGAGGGCGGTCTCGATGGGGACGACACCGACCTGCTCACCGGCGGGGCCGACGAGTCGGACCTCCGGGACGCGGATCTTGTCATTGGTACGGGGATCGCTGATGCGTTGCTCCAAACAGTCGGTCGGTGGGACGACCGCGGATGCGGCGCCCCGTGGGTTCAACCGGCGTTCAGGCAGAAGGATTCCGTGTGCGCGCTCCGGCTGGCCGGTCCGCGCCGCACTCCTGGCACCCCGTCGCCCCGGAACCCGGAGGGAGGTGCTTCGACCTCGTCGCCCTTCGGTGAAGGCGGGCGCGAGGTGGGATCGCTCCACTTTGCACACCGGGTCGAAGCCCGGAACCGCAGCATCGTACCAGAGCCGGCAGGCACGCCCCGGTCCGCAGCCGTTCCCCGGTCCGCAGAGAATGGGGACGTGACCGACTACCGCTTCTCCGACGAGCCTCCGGGCGAGGCCGAGGCCGCCGACTCCCCCGACGAGCTCGCGGACGCGACGCGCGACATCGCCGACGTGCCCGCGGTGGAGGTGATCGGCGCCGCCGCCGTGCACCTGATGAGCGCCGCCGCGGTGAAGTGCGGCCTCGCGGACGATCCCGGCACGGAGACGGACCTCGACGAGGCGCGGAAGCTGATCACCGCGCTCGCCGGCCTGATCACCGCGGCGGCTCCCGACCTCAGCGATTCGCACGCTCGGCCGCTGCGCGACGGCCTCCGCACGCTGCAGCTCGCGTTCCGCGAGGCATCGGCCTTCCCCGACCCGATCGGCAAGGGCCCGGGCGAGAAGTGGACCGGCCCCGTCACGTGAGCGGAGCGCTCGAGACGGGGCCGTTCTTCCACGGGACGGCCGCACCGCTGGAGCCGGGCGCCCTCCTGACGGCGGGCCGGCCGTCGAACTACCGCCCCGAGGTCGTGATGAACCACGTCTACTTCACCGCACTGCGGGACGGGGCCGGCCTCGCGGCCGAGCTCGCCGCGGAGCTGGTCGGCGGCGGCGCCGAGCCCCACGTCTACGAGGTCGAGCCGACCGGCCAGTTCGAGGACGACCCGAACGTCACCGACAAGAAGTTCCCGGGCAACCCCACGCGCTCCTTCCGCACCCGGGAGCCGCTGCGCGTGGTGACGGAGGTCCACGACTGGACGCGGCTCACGCCGGAGGCGCTGCGGACGTGGCGCGAGCGGCTGGCCGCCCTCAGCGCCTCCCGCGCCGAGATCATCAACTGAGCACGGGGATCCGCGTCGCGATCCGAGCCGCATCCGCCGCGCGGAAGCGGCTCGAATCGCGACGCGAAGGGCTCACGCCGTCGGCTGCAGCCGCCGCTCGGCGGGCGGCACCCAGCCGATGGCCGGGGCGACGTGCTTCGCGACCGTCTCGAGCAGGCGGGCGTTGTACTCGACGCCCAGCTGGTTCGGGATGGTGAGCAGCAGGGTGTCCGCCGCCTGCACGGCGGCGTCCTTCGCGAGCTCCTCCGCGAGCACGTCCGGCTCGCCTGCGTACGTCTTCCCGAAGCGGGCATTGCCGCCGTCGAGCCAGCCGACCTGGTCCTCGGAGCCGCGCTCGCCGCCGAAGTACATCCGGTCGACGTCCGTCGTGATCGGCATGATGCTGCGGCTCACGGAGACGCGGGGCTCCCAGCCGTGCCCGGCCGCCTTCCACGCGTCGCGGTAGACCTGGATCTGCTCCGCCTGCAGCTCGTCGAACGGCACGCCCGTGTCCTCGGTGAGCAGGGTGGAGGACTGCATGTTCAGCCCCTGCTCCGCCACCCACGTCGCGGTGGCTCGGGTGCCGCTCCCCCACCAGATCCGCCGCGCGAGGCCCGGCGACTGCGGCTGCACGGCGAGGCCCTGCGAGACGCCCGTCATGCGGGGGTCGGAGGCGACGACGGCCGCGCCGTCGATGGCCGCCATGAAGATCTCGAGCTTGTGGCGGGCGAGGTCGGCGTCGCTCATGCCCTCCGGCGGCACGAACCCGAACGCGTGCGCGCCGTTCAGCGCGGTCTCGGGCGAGCCACGGCTCACGCCGAGCTGGAGTCGGCCGCCCGAGATCTGGTCGGCGACCGCCGCCTCCTCCGCCATGTAGAGCGGGTTCTCGTACCGCATGTCGATGACGCCGGTGCCGAGCTCGATGCGGCTCGTCCGCGCGGCCATCGCGGCCAGCAGCGGGAACGGCGCCGAGAGCTGCGGCGCGAAGTGGTGGACGCGGATGGACGCGTTGTCGATGCCGATCTCCTCGGCGGCGACGGCGAGCTCGATCGTCTCCAGCAGGGTGTCCGCCGCGGTCGGCGTGCTCGACCCGCGCGAGGCGCCCCAGTGCCCGAAGGACAGGAAGCCGATGCGTTTCGTAGACATGTCAACCATCCTAGCGCTCGGACGAGGGATCCGGGAGGGGAGGGCGGCGGTCGTCGGCGGCGACCTCTAGCGTCGGATCGTGGCGAAGCGAGACACGACGGCCCCTCGGCTCTCCCCGGTCGTGCTGCCGGACCTCGTGGACGGCGGCGTGCTCGAGGGGGACGGCCGGTTCGACGGACTCCGCTTCAGCGGGCTCGACGCGTCGGGTGCGCAGCTGACCGGCGCGGTGCTCGACGAGTGCCTCCTCGAGCGCGTCGTGCTCGACGACGCCCGCCTCGACGGCGCGCGCGTCGTCGACAGCGTGCTCGACGGCGTGACCGCCACCGCGCTGCGGGCGGCCCGCGTCACCCTCCGCGACGTCCGGATCGAGGGCTGCCGCCTCGGTGCGGCGGAGTGGTTCGAGGCCGGCCTCGGCCGCGTCGAGCTCGTCGGCTGCCGCATCGACTACCTCGGACTCTCGGACGCGACGTTGGAGGACGTCCGCTTCGTCGACTGCACGATCGGCGACCTCGACCTCCGGGGCGCGACGGTGCGCCGCACCGCCCTCATCGGATCGACCGTGCGGGAGCTCTCCGTGCACGGGGCCCGGATCGAGGCGCTCGACCTCCGCGGGGCGGACCTCGACGGGATCGACCACGCCGCCGGGCTCGCCGGCGCGATCCTCTCGAGCGACCAGCTGCCACGGTTCGCCCCGCTCTTCGCTGAGGCGCTCGGCGTCCGCATCGACTGATCGCGGGACGGCGCGGATCCAGCGGGAACACCGAGGGCGCTCATATAGTTGCTTCTCAATAAGCAACTGATCCGGCCGAGGGCGTCCGGTCCCGAACCACGATCCGCCGGAGCCTTCCCGTGAGCACCACCGCCCCCGCCCCTCGCCGGGCCCTCTTCACGAAGGACCACCCGCACTACAAGTGGGTGGCCCTCAGCAACACCACGCTCGGCATGCTGATGGCGACGATCAACTCGTCGATCGTCCTCATCTCGCTGCCCGCGATCTTCAACGGCATCAAGCTGAACGCGCTCGACTCCGGCAACACGAGCTACCTGCTCTGGATGCTGATGGGCTTCATGCTCGTCACCGCCGTGCTCGTGGTCGGCTTCGGCCGGCTCGGCGACATGTACGGGCGGGTGAAGATCTACAACGCCGGCTTCGTGCTCTTCACGATCGGCGCGATCGCGCTCTCGCTCGACCCGTTCATGGAGGGCGCGGGCGCGCTCTGGCTCATCCTCTGGCGCGTGTTCCAGGGCATCGGTGCGGCCATGCTCTTCGCCAACTCGACGGCGATCCTCACCGACGCGTTCCCGGCCGAGCGGCGCGGCATGGCGCTCGGCATCAACCAGATCGCCGCGATCGCCGGGTCGTTCATCGGCCTGATCCTCGGCGGCCTCCTCGCGGTCATCGACTGGCGCGCGGTCTTCATCGTCTCGGTGCCGCTCGGGATCATCGGCACCATCTGGTCCTTCAAGTCCCTGCACGAGGTCGGGCAGAAGAACCCCGGTTCGCTCGACATCCCCGGCAACGTGCTCTTCCTCCTCGGTCTCACGTCCCTGCTGACGGGCATCACCTACGGCATCCAGCCCTACGGCGGCCAGGCGACCGGCTGGCTGAACCCGTGGGTGCTCGGCGCGATCATCGGCGGCGTCGTGCTGCTCGGCGCGTTCGTCGCGGTGGAGCTGCGGCGCCGCGCGCCGATGTTCCAGCTGCGGCTGTTCCGCTCGCGGGCGTTCGCCATGGCGAACCTGGCCGGCATCCTCGCCGCGGTCGGCCGCGGCGGCCTCCAGTTCATGCTGATCATCTGGCTGCAGGGCATCTGGCTGCCGCTGCACGGGTTCTCGTACGAGGACACCCCGCTGTGGGCGGGCATCTACCTGCTGCCGCTGACCGTCGGCTTCCTCATCTCGGGCCCGCTGGCCGGCATCCTGTCCGACCGCTGGGGCACCCGCGGCCTCGCGACCACCGGTCTGCTGCTCAGCGCCGCGACGTTCGTCGCGCTGCTGCTCATCCCGGTCGACTTCGCGTACCCGGTCTTCGCCGTCATCACGTTCCTGAACGGCGTCGGCTCCGGCATGTTCGGCGCGCCGAACCGCTCGACGATCATGAGCAGCGTGCCGGCGAACCAGCGCGGCTCCGCGTCCGGCATGGCCGGCACGGTGCTGAACGCGGGGTCATCGCTGTCGATCGGCATCTTCTTCTCGCTGATGGTCGCGGGCCTCGCGGGCTCGCTGCCCGAGGCCATGCGGTCCGGCCTGACCGCGCACCACGTCCCCGCGCAAGCCGCCGACGCCGTCGCGAACATCCCGCCGGTGGGCAGCCTCTTCGCCGCGTTCCTCGGCTACAACCCGATCGAGACGCTGCTCGGCCCGACCGGCATCCTGAAGGCGATCCCCGCGGCCGACTCGGCGACGCTCACCGGCAAGGAGTTCTTCCCGAACCTCATCGCCGGCCCCTTCCACGACGGCCTGGTCATCGTGTTCCTCGCCGCCGCCGTGATGTCCGTGATCGGCGCGATCGCGACGCTCGCGGGCGGCGCGAAGGGCGGGCCCGTCGCGGCGCCGACGACCCCGGAGGCGGCGCGCGGCGAGTCCGTGCTGGCCGAGGCGGACGAGGCGATCGCCTACCGCGTCGCGCTGGCGCACGCCGAGCAGGCGGACCGCGCCGAGGCGGCGTGCTCCGGCTCCGCGACGGAGCCGGCCCGGTGACCTCCGCCGACCGGTCGGAGCTGGCGGAGCGGCTCGCGTTCGTCGTCGGCGGCGTGAACCGGCGGCTGCGACCGCCCGCCGACTCGCTGACGCACATCGCCCTCTCGGCGCTGGCGACCATCGACCGCCGGGGCGCGGTGCGCCCCGGCGAGCTCGCCCGGATCGAGGGCGTCGCCGCGCCCGGCATGACCCGCCTCGTGGCGGACCTCGAGTCGCGCGGGCTCGTCGCCCGAGAGGCCGATCCCGACGACGGTCGCTCGCACCTGGTCCGGCTGACGGAGGCCGGCGTCGCCGCGGTCGCGGCGGGGCGGCGCGACCGGGCGGAGGGCGTCGCCGCGCTCCTCGCGGAGATCGCCCCGGAGGACCTCCGCACGCTCGAGCAGGCGGTCACGGCGCTGGAGTCGGCGCTCCTCCGCACGACCCCGGACCCGGCCCGCGCCCGCTGACTCCGCCGGCCGGCTTCGGCGGCCCCGTGCCGCGATCAGGACCCCGTGCCGCGATCAGGACGCGCGCGCTCGATCCGTCCTGATCGCGAGACCTGCGCCTGATCCCGCCGCGACGCGGATCAGCAGAAGGCGGCCTCGAGGCGGACCGTCATCGAGTCGACGCGCGCGCGCACCGTGGCGTCCTCGGTCCAGCGGCGCTGGACGCGCGCCATCAGCTCGGCCACCTCCTGCTGGTCCAGCGTCTCGTGGAGGACGACGACGACGAGCACCTCCGCGCCGTCCAGGGACCCGAGGGGATCGGCGGTGCCGACGCGGGCGGTCGTGACCGCGGGCTCGTCCGCCACCGCCCGCCGGATCGCGCGCCCGACCTCGGGGTCGAGCCACGGCGCGGTCCACGGCAGGTCGCGGGCGAGCGCCTCCAGCGCGCTCCGCCGCACGCCGAACCGGTCGGTCGCCGGGTCGACGACGACGAGCTCGGTGCCGTCGCTCGCCGCCCCGAGCGCGACCTGCCGCGCCGGCGCGGGCACCGGGCGCGCCTTCGGGTTCCAGGCGGCCATCGCCGCAGCGGACGAGAACGCGGGCAGCACGCGGCGCCCGTCCGGGCCGGCGACGGTGACGAGCGCCAGCTCCGCTCGCTTGTCGTGGATCAGCCCGGACGCCGTGACGCCGGTCTCCCCCACCTCCGCGAGCAGCGGGACGAGGAGCCGAACCCCGCGGAGGGCATCGATCACCGCCTCCGGTCCCGCCTCCCCGGCGTGGAAGGCGGCGAGGGCGGCGACGTACGCCTCCGGCGCGGTGCCGTCGTCCGACGTCCACGGCGACGCCTCGAACGCGCGACCCGCGAACGGCTGTCCCGCGGAGTCGGCCCGCCCGGTCACAGCGTGGCGACGGCGAGGGCCTCCGTCAGCGTGAAGGCGCCCGTGTACAGGGCCTTGCCGACGATCGCGCCCTCCAGCCCGGAATCGGTGAGCGACCGGAGGCGGCGGAGGTCGTCCAGGCTCGAGATCCCGCCCGAGGCGACGACCGGCTTGCCGGTGCGCTCGAGCACCTGGGCGAGCAGGTCGACGTTCGGTCCGGCGAGCGTCCCGTCCTTCGTGACGTCGGTCACGACGTACCGGGCGCACCCGGCCCGCTCGAGCCGGTCGAGCACCTCCCACAGGTCGCCGCCCTCCCGCGTCCACCCGCGCGCCGCGAGGGTCGTCCCCCGCACGTCGAGCCCGACCGCGATCCGGTCGCCGTACAGCGCGATGACGCGCTCGGTCCACGCCGGGTCCTCGAGCGCCGCCGTGCCGATGTTCACGCGCTGCGCCCCGGTCGCGAGCGCCGCCTCGAGGCTCGCGTCGTCGCGGATGCCGCCCGAGAGCTCGACGCGGACGTCCTGGACGCGGTCGATGACCGCCTGGACGACCTCGGTGTTGCTGCCCCGGCCGAACGCCGCGTCGAGGTCGACGAGGTGGATCCAGGAGGCGCCCTGATCCGCCCAGTCCCGCGCGGCGGCGATGGGGTCGCCGTAGCCCGTCTCGCTGCCCGCCTCGCCCTGCACCAGGCGCACCGCCTGGCCGCCCGCCACGTCGACGGCGGGCAGGAGGACGAGCGGGCGCTCGAGGACGGTCGGGTCGGGCAGGCTCACAGGGTCTCCAGCCAGTTGGTGAGGAGTCGGAGTCCGGCCGCGCCGGACTTCTCGGGGTGGAACTGGGTCGCCGCGAGCGCGCCGTTCTCCACGGCGGCGACGAACGGACCGCCGTGGTCGCCCCAGGTCACGAGCGGTGCCCGGAGGCTGTTCGACGGCTGCATCGTCCACTCGCGGACGCCGTAGGAGTGCACGAAGTAGAAGCGCTCGTCGCCGAGCCCGGCGAAGAGCTGCGAGTCGTCGGGGGCCGACACGAGATCCCATCCCATGTGCGGGAGGACGGGTGCGTCCAGCTTGACGACCTCGCCCGGCCACTCCCCCAGGCCCTCGGTCGCCTCGCCGCCCTCGAGCCCGCGCTCGAACAGCACCTGCAGGCCGACGCAGACGCCGAGCACGGGTCGACCGCCGGCGAGCCGCCGCTCGATCAGCTCGGGCCCTCGTGCTGCCGTCAGCTGGTCCATCACCGCCGCGAAGGCGCCGACGCCCGGCACGTAGAGGCCGTCGGCCTCCTGCACCGCGCGCCGGTCGGCCGTGAGCGTCACGTCCGCGCCGGCCGCCTCGAGCGCCTTGACCGCCGAGTGGAGGTTGCCGCTGCCGTAGTCGAGGACGGTGACCGCGGGGCGCCTCACAGCGCCCCCTTCGTCGACGGGACGCCGGAGACGAGCGGGTCGAACGCCTTCGCGAAACGGAACGCGCGGGCGAACGCCTTGAACTCGCTCTCCGCGATGTGGTGCGGGTCACGTCCCGCGAGCACGTCGATGTGGGCGGTCATCCTCGCGCCGAAGACGATCGCCTCGAAGACGTGCCGGACCATCGAGCCGGTGAAGTGGCCGCCGATCAGGTGCAGCTCGAAGCCCGCGGGCTCGCCGCCGTGCACGAGGTAGGGACGACCGGACAGGTCCACGACCGCGCGCGTCAGCGCCTCGTCGAGCGGCACGGTGGCGTCGCCGAACCGGGCGATGCCCGCTTTGTCGCCGAGCGCCTCCCGGATCGCGTCGCCGAGCACGATGCCGACGTCCTCCGCCGTGTGGTGCACGTCGATGTCCGTGTCCCCGGACGCGACGACGCGGAGGTCCGTCAGCGAGTGCTTCGCGAACGCCGTCAGCAGGTGGTCGAGAAACGGGACCGACGTGCGCACCTCCGACGCGCCCGTGCCGTCGAGGTCGAGCGACAGCTCGACGGAGGACTCGGAGGTCGATCGGATCCGGGCGGCGATGCGGCTCATCGGGCACCCACCGGGGTCAGCGCGGTCATCGCCTCGAGGAACGCGTCGGTCTCCGCCGCCGTCCCGATGCTGACGCGCAGCGAGCCGGGGATCGCGAGGTCGCGGATCAGGACCCCTCGATCGAGCAGCCCCTGCCAGAGCGCCTTCGGGTCCTCGACGCCGCCGAACAGGAGGAAGTTCGTCCAGCTCGGCGCGACGCGGTAGCCGAGCGCCTCGAGCCCGCGGACGGTGCGCTCGCGCTGCACCCGGATCTCGTCGACCATCCCCAGCATCACGGGAGCGTGGGCGAGGGCGCCGAGGGCGGCCGCCTGCGTGATCGCGGACAGGTGGTACGGCAGGCGCACGAGCCGGAGCGCGTCCACGAACGCGGGGTCCGCGGCGAGGTACCCGAGTCGGGCGCCGGCGAAGGCGAACGCCTTGCTCATGGTGCGCGAGACCGCGAGGCGCGGCCGACCGGGCAGGAGCGTGAGCGCGCTCGGGGCGTCGTCCGGCATGAACTCGCCGTAGGCCTCGTCGACCACCAGCACGCCGTCGGTCGCGTCGTAGGCCGCCGCGAGCGCGTCGAGCGCGACCGGCGTGCCCGTCGGGTTGTTCGGCGCGGCGATCACCACGATGTCGGGCCGGGTGCGCTCGATCTCCGCCGCCAGCGTCGCCGCCGAGAGGCCGAAGTCCTCGTCGCGACGCCCTTCGAGGACGGCGGTGCCGGAGGTCGTCGCGTAGTTCGGGTACATCGAGTAGGTCGGCGGGAAGGTCAGGAGCGTGCGCCCGGGGCCGCCGAAGGCCTGGAAGACGTGCTGGAGCACCTCGTTGGACCCGTTGGCCGCCCAGAGCTGCTCCGGGGCGAGGCCGTGGCCCAGGTAGCCGGCGAGCGCCTCGCGGAGCGCGGTGAACTCGCGGTCCGGGTAGCGGTTCACCCCCCGCAGCGCCGCGGCGATGCGGTCGAGGATGTCGGCCCGGACCTCCTCCGGCACCGGATGCGTGTTCTCGTTCACGTTCAACGTCACGGGCACGTGCAGCTGGGGTGCGCCGTAGGCGGTGCGGCCGACGAGGTCGGCGCGGAGCGGGAGGTCCGCGAGCGAGGTCACGTCCACGATTCTCGCAGACGGCGCCGAAGCGTCCCCGGTCAGCGCCCGGCGGGCAGGACCAGCACGGCCCCAGCGGCCAGGCGGGCGTCGCGGAGGCCGTTCGCGCGCTCGATCGCCGCGACCGTCTCGCGCGGGTCGGTGCCGGGGGCGATGCGCTCGGCGATCGTCCAGAGCGTGTCCCCGGTGCCGACCACGACGGTGCGGGGCGCCTCCCGCGGCGAGGCCTCCGCGGCGCCGGGCGACGCCGCGAGGAGGGCCCCCGAGAGCGCGAGCAGCGCGGGCAGCACGACGAGGACCACCCGGCCCCGACGCGTGAGCCGCAGGCGCGGCGCCGGTGCGGCGACGGACCGCGCGGCGGCGGGACGGACGACGGCAGCCGGACGGACGGCCGCGCGCTGCGGACCGGCGACGACGCGCGGCGCGCTCGTCACCGGCACCCGCTGCGCGCAGGCCACCCCGCCCCGGACGGCGACGCGGCGCGCGGGCACGGGCTGCAGCCGCACCGCTGCCAGCTCGGCCTCCTCGTACTCGATCCAGTCGTTCTGCACCGTGAACATCGCGTTCCCCTTCCGCATCCGCCGTCGGGTTCGAACATAGCTTCGAAGGTCCGAACCGGGCAAGCACATCTTCGAGCGGGGGTCCGACAGCGGGTGCGGACGGTCGAACAGGTGTTTGCATCGGAGCAGCGGCTCGAATAACATCGATGTGACTCCCGATCGGGGGTCGCGCGGGGACGCGGGAGCGTGGAGGACCGATGACGGACGAGCAGACCGAGGCCCCGGCCGTCGACACCAAGCCGCGGTCGCGTCGGCGCACGACCCTCTCCCCGAAGCAGCTCGCCATCCTCGAGATGATCCAGAAGTCGGTCGCCGCGCGCGGCTACCCGCCGAGCATGCGGGAGATCGGCGACGCGGTCGGCCTCGCCTCGCTCTCGAGCGTCACGCACCAGCTGAAGCAGCTCGAGCTCGCCGGCTACCTGCGCCGCGACCCGAAGCGGCCGCGCGCGCTCGAGGTGATCATCTCGGTCCCGACCACCGCGACCGTCGAGCAGGACGTGCCCGCGGTGCCCGTCGGCGACGCGGCGATGGTCCCGCTCGTCGGCCGCATCGCGGCGGGCATCCCGATCACGGCCGAGCAGCAGGTCGACGAGGTCTTCCCCCTGCCCCGCCAGCTCGTCGGCAAGGGCGACCTGTTCATGCTCAAGGTGGTCGGCGAGTCGATGATCGACGCCGCCATCTGCGACGGCGACTGGGTGGTCGTCCGCTCGCAGCAGACCGCCGAGAACGGCGACATCGTCGCCGCCATGCTCGACGGCGAGGCGACCGTGAAGGTGTTCCGTCAGCGCGACGGCCACACCTGGCTGCTGCCGCGCAACACGGCCTTCGAGCCGATCCTGGGCGACGAGGCGGTCGTGCTCGGCAAGATCGTGGCGATCCTCCGCGCTGTCTGAGACGCGGCGTTCGAAGGGCGACTCCCCCGACGGGAGCCGCCCTTCTCCGTTTTCGGCGGGTCGACGCGGCGCATCCCGGCGGATGCCGTCGGCCTCCTCCGCTCGGATGAGATCGGGCGTGCGCTGCGCGATCGCGGGCGCCTCCTCCCTACGGTGGAGGGAGGCGGACGCCGCGTCCGCCGGGAGGAGCGGCCGTGATCGAGGCTGAGGGACTGGTCAAGCGCTACGGCGCCAAGACGGCGGTGGCGGGGATCGACTTCCAGGTCCGGCCCGGTGTCGTCACCGGCTTCCTCGGGCCGAACGGCGCGGGCAAGTCGACGACGATGCGCATGATCGTCGGCCTGGACGCCCCGACGGCGGGCGCCGTGACCGTGAACGGGAAGCGCTACCGCGAGCACCGCGCCCCGCTCCACGAGGTCGGCGCGCTGCTCGAGGCGAAGGCCGCGCACCGCGGCCGGACCGCGCGCAACCACCTCCGCGTCCTCGCCGCGACGCACGGGATCCCGGATCGCCGGGTCGACGAGGTGATCGACCTCGCGGGCCTCGGCGAGGTCGCGCGCAAGCGCGTCGGCGGGTTCTCGCTCGGGATGGGGCAGCGCCTCGGCATCGCGGCCGCCCTGCTCGGCGATCCGGCGACGCTGATCCTCGACGAACCCGTGAACGGCCTCGACCCCGACGGCGTGCGCTGGGTGCGCACGTTCGTCCGCCAGCTGGCGGCGGAGGGCCGCACCGTCCTCCTGTCCTCGCACCTCATGAGCGAGATGGCGCAGACGGCGGACCACGTCATCGTCCTGGGACGCGGCCGGGTCCTCGCGGACATGCCCATCGGGCAGCTGATCGAGGGCGGCGGTTCCCGGGTGAGCGTCGCGTCGCCGCGCGCCGCCGAGCTCGTCGCGCTCGTGCGCTCCCGCGGCGCGACGGCGACGGAGCCGGAGGGCTCCCGCTTCGACGTCACCGGCATGGACGCGGCGGCCGTCGGCGACGCCGCGGCGGCGGCCGGCATCGCCCTGCACGAGCTGACCACGGTCGGCTCGTCGCTCGAGGAGGTCTACATGTCCATGACGGCCGACGAGGTCGAGTACCGCAGCGCGGCGCCCGCCGCCGTGACCGAGGGGAGCCGCGCGTGAGCGCCACCGCACCGACCGTCCGCCCGTCCGGCGCCGGGATCGGCGGCGTCACCGCCGCGCACGTCCTGCGCTCCGAGTGGTTGAAGCTCGTGACCGTCCGCAGCACGTTCTGGACGACCCTGGTCGCCGTCCTCATCGCCGCCGCCGTCGCGCTGCTCGCCGGAGCCGTCCTCAACACCGACCGGGGCGTCGGCGAGATCGCGCTCCGGGTCGCGACGGGGAGCCTCAGCATCGTCGCGCTCGTGATGGGCGTCCTCGGCGTGCTCGCCATCGGCGGCGAGTACGGGACGCTGCAGATCCGCTCGTCGATCGCCGCCGTCCCGCAGCGCTGGCCGGTGCTCATCGCGAAGGGCGTCGTCGTCGGCGCCTGGTCGTTCGTCGTCGGTCTCGTGGTGACGTTCGGCAGCTTCGGACTGCTCGCGCTCCTGCTCGGCGCCCGCGGCGCGGACGTGCCCTTCGACGGCGCCACCGCCGGGGCGCTCGTCGGCGGCGCGTTCTACCTCGCGATCGTCGCCGCGTTCGCGGTCGGTCTCGGTGCGCTCGTGCGCGCGACCGCGGCCGGGATCACCGTGATGGCGGCGCTCCTGTTCGTCGCGCCGATCGTCGTCGCGCTGATCGGGGCCCTCACCGGGGCGGCATGGCTCGGCACGGTGAACGACTACCTGCTCTCCTCGCTCGGCGACGTGCTGTTCGCCCCGCAGGGCACCGCGGCGATCGAGCTGTGGGCGGCGCTCATCGGGCTGGCCTGCTGGCTCGCCGCCGTCTGGATCCCGGCGCTGCTCCTCTCCGCCCGCCGTGACGTCTGAGCCGCGGGCCGTCGTCGTCGATGGGCTCGTCAACGCCCGCGACCTCGGCGGCCTGCCGCTCGTCGGCGGCGGCGAGACGCCGCGCGGCGTGTTCCTCCGCTCCGAGCGGCCGGACCGGGTCGACGCCGACGGCTGGGCGGCGCTGCACGACCGGGGGCTGCGCGCGGTCCTCGACCTCCGCCAGCCGGAGGAGCGGGACGGGCACCCCGCCCGCATCCCCGAGGGCATCGCCGACCTGCACGTCGACCACGACGGTCTCCGCGACCACCCGACGTTCTGGGCGCACTACTGGGAGAACGGCCTCGTCGGCACGCCCCTGTACTACCTGCCGCACCTCGCGGCCCTGCCGGAGCGGACGGTCGACGTGCTCGCCGCGCTCGCGACCGCGCCGGAGGGCGCCGTGCTGTTCCACTGCGCCGGAGGGCGCGATCGGACCGGGCTGATCGCCGCGATCCTGCTGACGATCGCCGGCGTCGAGCCGGACGCGATCCTCGAGGACTACCTCGAGACGATCACGAACGCTGAGGCGATGGCCGCGGGGCAGGGGCGACCGAGCGGCGAGCCCGCCGTCGCCGCGCTCCTCGACTCGCTCGGCACGACGTCCGAGGAGGCGTTCCGCGCCTTCCTCGCCGGCCTCGACGTGGAGGCGCTGCTCGCGGCGCTGCCCGCCGAGCAGGCGACCGCGCTGCGGACCTGGCGGGGGCGCCTCCCGCAGCCCTGAGCGCCCGTCAGACCGGGAGGCTGTTGACCGCGTGCACGCCGGTCGCCCAGAGGTACTGCACGGCGTGCGTCCGGTACGGCCGCCACGCCTCCGCCCGCCCGGCGAGCGCCCGCGGCGCCTCCGGCAGCCCGAGCCGCTTCGCCGCCTGGACGACGCCCAGGTCGGCGGGGAGGAAGGCGTCGACGTGGAGCGCCCGCATCAGGACGGTGTCCGCGGTCCACGGCCCGACCCCGGGCAGGGCGAGCAGCGCCGCGCGCACGGCGGCGGGGTCCGCCGCGAGGTCCACGGCGCCGTCCGCGAGCGCAGCCGCCACCGTGAGCACGGTCCGGATGCGCGTGGCCGGCATCCGCAGCACCTCGCCGACCCGACCAGGGTCGGCGACGAGCGCCGCCGCGGTCGGGAACCGGTGGGTCAGGCCGCCGCTCGGCTCGGCGAGCGACTCGCCGAACGCCGCGACGAGGCGGGCGGTGTGAGTCCTGGCAGCGGCGGTCGACACCTGCTGACCGATCACGGCGCGCAGCACCATGGCCTCCGGATCGAGCGTGCCGGGCGCGCGCCGTCCCGGACCCGCGGCCACGAGCGGCGCGAGCGCGGCATCGGCGGCGAGCACGCCGGCCATCGCCGCCGGATCGAGGTCCAGGTCGAAGGTCCGCCGCACGCGACCGACGACCTCCGCCTCGTCGCGCGCGTCCTCGAGTCGGAGCGTCACCGGCACGGCGCCGTCCTCCGGCAGCCCGACCTCGGCGACGGCCGTGCGGTCCCCCACCGGCACGACGGCGCGGTAGACGCCGCACCGCCACTCCTCCACGCCCGGCACCGCGGTCGCGGCGAGGTGCCCGTACAGGTTCGACGGGTTCAGCGGCGCGATGAACGGCTCCGATCGACGGACCGTCCCCGATCCGACGGAGCGCGCCGTCGGACCGGGGACGTGGCGTCGATCCGGCACTGATCAGACCAGGTACGGCTCGAGCAGCGCACGCTCCTCGTCGCCGACGAGGGCCTGGATCCGCGCGCCGGTCTCCTCGTAGACGGTCGCGAGCACGCGGCCCTTGTCGTGCAGCATCGACACGAGGTTCCCCTCGTCGAACGGGATGAGCACGGTGACCTCGTGCCGCGGCAGCGGCAGCAGCGCGCCGACCGTCTGGAGCAGCCGCTCGACGCCCTCGCCCGTGCGCGCCGAGACGAACAGCGCCGTCGGCTCCATGCCGCGCAGCACGAGCCGCGTCGCCTCGTCGGCCAGGTCCGCCTTGTTGAAGACGACCTGCTCAGGCACGTCCCGCGCGCCGACCTCGGCGATCACCTGCCGGACCGTCGCGAGCTGCGCCTGCGGGTCCGGGTGGGACGCGTCGACCACGTGCAGGACGAGGTCCGCGTGCTCCACCTCCTCCAGCGTGGAGCGGAACGCCTCCACCAGCTGGTGCGGGAGGTTCCGCACGAACCCGACGGTGTCGACGAGCGTGTACGGGCGGCCGTCGGGAGTCTCCGTCTTGCGGACGGTCGTGTCCAGGGTCGCGAACAGCGCGTTCTCGACGAGCGCCCCCGCCCGCGTGATGCGGTTCAGGAGGCTCGACTTGCCCGCGTTCGTGTAGCCGGCGATCGCCACCGACGGCACGGCGTTGCGGACGCGGTTCTGCCGCTTCACCGCACGCGCGGGCGCCATCTCGGCGATCTCGCGGCGCAGCTTCGCCATCCGGGAGTGGATGCGGCGGCGGTCGAGCTCGATCTTCGTCTCACCGGGACCGCGCGAGCCCATGCCGGCGCCCGCGCCGCCGACCTGACCGCCCGCCTGGCGGGACATCGAGTCGCCCCAGCCGCGGAGGCGCGGCAGCAGGTACTGCAGCTGCGCGAGCTCGACCTGCGCCTTGCCCTCGCGGCTCTTCGCGTGCTGGCTGAAGATGTCGAGGATGACGGCCGTGCGGTCGATGACCTTCACCTTCACGACGTCCTCGAGCGCGCGCCGCTGACTCGGCGCGAGCTCGGTGTCGGCGATGACCGTGTCCGCACCGACGGCCTGGACGACGAGGCGGAGCTCCTCCGCCTTGCCGGAGCCGAGGAACGTCGAGGGGTCCGGGTGCGGCCGCCGCTGCAGGAGGCCGTCGAGGACCTGCGCGCCGGCCGTCTCGGCGAGGGCCGCGAGCTCGCGGAGGCTCGTCTCGGCCTCGACCTGGCTGCGCGAGTAGACGCCGATCAGCACGACCCGTTCGAGGCGCAGCTGCCGGTACTCGACCTCGGTGACGTCCTCGAGCTCTGTCGAGAGCCCCTGGACGCGGCGGAGCGACTGACGCTCTTCGAGGTCGAACTGCTCGCCGTCGAAGTCGTCGTGCGTCGCGTCGATCGCGCGCTCGAGGTCGCTGGTGGGGATGGTGTCGCTCAAGGCGCCTCCTGGGCCGCCGACCGGTCGGTCGGCGTGTGGTTCGATGCTTCGTCGTGGATGGGGAGCACTACTTCAGCGCGCAGCCGGTGAGCGAGGCTCACGAGCGCACGATCCGGGTCGTGCTCCAGGGCGAGACGTTCGCGCTGCGGACCGCCGACGGCGTGTTCAGCGCGGAGCATCTCGACACCGGTACCGCCGTGCTGCTCGCGACGGTCCCGCCTCCGGCGACGGAGGGGGATCTGCTGGACCTCGGCTGTGGCTGGGGTCCGATCGCGATCGCGATGGCCAGACGGTCTCCCGGTGCTTCGGTGTGGGCGGTGGATGTGAACGAGCGCGCCCTCGCGCTCGCCGCCGCGAATGCCCGGATCGCCGGCGTACAGGTCAAGACCGCATGGCCCCAGGATATTCCTGACACGACCCGGTTCGCGACGATCTGGTCGAATCCGCCGATCCGGATCGGCAAGGCGGCGCTGCACGAGCTGCTCGAGACCTGGCTGCCGCGGCTCGCGCCGGGCGGCACGGCGTGGCTCGTCGTGGCGAAGCAGCTGGGCGGCGACTCGCTGCAGCGGTGGATCGCGGAGCGCTTCCCGGACCTCGACGTGTCGCGTGCGGCGACGGACAAGGGCTTCCGCGTGCTGGAGGTCTCGCGCGACTGATCGCGGATCCGCAGTTCCTGCCCGACACGCCGACTCCGGTGTCCCGACGCGCGGCGTGTCGCCCGAGCTCTGCGGATCCGCGGAAGAACCGCGGATCCGTGAGAGAACGGGTCAGAGGTCGATGACGCCCGTGTAGACGAGCTCGGCGGGGCCGGAGAGGGCCACGTGCTCGCCGTCCTCCGCGGGGAACATCCGCACGCCGAGCACGCCGCCCGGCACGGTGACCCGCCAGTCGTTCGGCGCACCCGAGCCGGCCCAGTAGCGGGTGGCGAGCGCCGCGGCGACCGCGCCCGTACCGCAGGAGAGCGTCTCGCCGCTCCCCCGCTCGTGCACCCGCATGCGGATCCGGGCGATCCCGTCCTCCACCAGCGGGTCCTCGGGCCGCACCAGCTCGACGTTCGCCCCGGCGGGCGGCGGCGGATCGAGCACGGGCGCGCGGCCTAGGTCGGCGCCCGCGAGCTCGTCGTCGTCCGCGAGGGCGACGACGACGTGCGGGTTCGGAACCGCGATCGAGAGACCGGGGCGGACCACGTCGACGCCCCCCACGGCGACCATGACGTCGTCCGGGCCGAGCGTCCAGCGGCCGAGGTCGACCGCGAAGCCCGTCGCCGTGCGCTGGACGGTCATCACGCCGGCGCGCGTGGCGATCGGCAGGGTCGCGCCCGTCGGCAGCTCGGCCAGCCCCTCCTGCAGCAGGAAGGCGGTGAAGACGCGGATCCCGTTGCCGCACATCTCGGCGACGGAGCCGTCCGCGTTCCGGTAGTCCATGAACCACACGGCGTCCGGGTCGGCCGCGACCGCGATCGGGTCCGCGCCCACCCGCACCGCGCGGAGCAGCCCGTCGCCGCCGATCCCGAACCGGCGGTCGCAGAGCGCGGCGATCCGGCTGGGGGCGAGATCGAGGGTCCCGTCCGGGTCGGCGACGAGCACGAAGTCGTTGCCGGTGCCGTGCCCCTTCGTGAAGCGGAGCTCGGCCATGGGGCGAGCCTACCGAGCGACCGCCCGCGGTCCGGTCGGAGCCGGGCGCAGGACGGGCCGGCGGGCGAGACCCAGCAGCGCCGCGCCCGCGACCGCGAGGAGGGCCGCGGCGATCGCGAAGGCGCCGTCCGGCAGCACGCCCGCTGTGAACGACCCCGCCGCGGCACCGAGGATCACGAGCGCGACCTGCACGGCGAAGACCGCCGGGATGCGGGCGGGCGGCACGAACCGGTCGAGCGCGAGCGCCGATCCGAGGGACTGCACCGCGGTCGCGAGCCCGAGCGCCACCGCCGCGGGCACCGGGGCGAGCCCGAGCTGCAGGAGGACGTACAGCAGCGCCATGCCGCCCGTGCCGGCGACGAGCATGCGGAAGGCGCGCCCCGGCCTGGCGCGACCGCCGAGCAGGACGGCGCCGGCGACCTCCGCGAGCGCGAGCAGGGCGAAGGCGGCTCCGGCCATCGCGGGGGTGGACCGGACGGGGACGAGCACCTGCAGGGTGCCGATCCCGAACCCCGCCGCACCGGCGGCCGCGATGAGCACCAGCGCACCGCGCCCCATCGGTCCGACCCGGACAGCGCCCGCCGGGCGCTCGAGCCGGCTGCGGTGCGCGACGGCGAGGAGCCCGGCGGCGACCAGCCCGCCGCCGGCGGCGATCGCCGGCGCGACGCCGATGAGCCCCCCGGCCGCGAGGGCGGCCGCGACGAGCGGGCCGATCGCGATCCCGGCCTGGAACAGCACGTTCACCAGCGCGTAGGCGCCCGGACGGTCCGCGCCCGGCACCGACGTCGCCAGCCGGCCCCGCACCGCGGGCGTGACGGCCGGGATCGCGATGCCGGCCAGCGCCGCGCCGGCGAGCACCACCCCGCCGCTCAGCAGCGCGGCCGCGACGATGCCGAGGACGGCGAAGAGCGGCAGGAGCACCGCGGCGCGCACCCGGCTCAGCAGCGCCCCCTGGGACACGACCCCGACGGCGTTCCCGACGCCGAAGACGGCGGCGAGCACGCCCGCGTCCGCACCGGTCCCGCCGGCGTCGAGCGCGCCGAGCACGATCGTGAGCGGCCACATGCCGATCGGGATCGCGCCGACCAGCGCCGCGACGAGCGAGACGGTGGTCGTCGGGGAGGAGAGGAGGCGACCGTAGGTGCGCACGGGGACCCTTCGAGAGGCCCGCCCACCCGGAAGAGACTGCTTCCTCAGGGGGCCGCGCGGCGACCCGGGATCAGGGTAGCCGCTCAGGCCCGGCCGTCAGCGCGCGGACCGCGCGCTCCGCCGCGTCGTCGGCGAGCCCGTCGACCACGACCGCGTCGCGGTCGCGGCCGAACCACGCCCGCTGCCGACGGACGAGCCGCCAGGTGAGCCGCGCCGTCTCGGCGATGCCGTCCTCGACCGTCCGCTCACCGCGCAGCACCGCGATCGCCTGCGCGTACCCGACGGCGCGCGAGGCCGTCTGCCCGTCGGCGAGCCCGCGGTCGAGGAGCCCCCGCACCTCGTCGAGCAGGCCCTCCTCCCGCCACATGCGCTCCGCCCGGAGCGCGAGCCGTGCGGCGAGCGGCTCGTTCGCGACCTCGACGCGGACGGTCCGGGTCGGACGCCAGAACGGCGCCGCCTCGGGCAAGGATGCGGCGAACGGCCGGCCGGTCAGCGTGACGACCTCGAGCGCGCGCACCACCTTCCTCACGTTCGCGGCGACGATGCGGCCCGCCGCTTCCGGGTCGACGGCCGCGAGACGCCGCCACAGCGCGTCCGCTCCGGAGGCCTCCGCCTCGGCCTCGAGCTCCGCACGGAGCGCGGCGTCGGTGGCCGGGAAGTCGAGCTCCCGCACGACCGACTCGACGTACAGACCCGAGCCGCCGACCAGGATCGGCACGGCGCCCCGCGCCTCGATCGCGGCGATCGTCGATCGGGCGGCCTCGCGGTAGACGGCGACGCTCGCCGTCTCGGTCACCTCCCACAGGTCGAAGAGGTGGTGCGGGATCCCTCGGCGCTCCGCGACCGGCAGCTTGGCGGTGCCGACGTCCATCCCCCGGTACAGCTGCATCGCGTCTGCGTTCACGATCTCCGCGGACGCGCCCGCCGACCGGATCGCGTCGGCGACGTCGAGCGACAGCCCCGTCTTGCCCGTCCCCGTCGCGCCGGTCAGGACCAGCAGCACGCCGTCGCCTCAGCCGAGCGGGCGCAGCCCGGGCAGCCCCAGGGAGACCGCCCGCGCTCCCCCGGGCTCCGCCGCGGGGACCGCGCACGAGGCGGCCTCGCGGGCGTCCCAGGCGTCGCCGGCCCGGGTGCGCTCCAGCCGGTGGTCCGAGCCCGCGGGGACGTCCGCGATCAGGTACGCGGGCGCCGCGTCCGTGACGCGGACGGTCACGAGGTCCCCGGGTCGGGGTCGCACGGCACCGTCGGGCAGCCCGACGTGCACGAGCCGGTTGTCCCTCGCCCGCCCCGACAGCCGCCGGGTCGCACCGTCCTTGCGCCCCTCACCGGTGCCGACGAGGACCTCGACATCGGAGCCGATCAGCTCGCGGTTCCCCGTCCAGGACAGCTGCTCCTGCAGCGCGGTCAGCCGCTCGTAGCGCTCCTGCACGACCTGCTTCGGCACCTGGTCCGGCATGGTCGCGGCGGGCGTGCCCGGCCGGATGGAGTACTGGAAGGTGAACGCGGAGGCGAACCGCGACCGCTCGACGACGCGGAGCGTGTCCTCGAAGTCCTCGTCCGTCTCACCCGGGAAGCCGACGATGATGTCGGTCGTGATCGCCGCGTCCGGGATCCGGTCGCGCACCGCGTCGAGGATGCGCAGGTACCGGTCCGACCGGTAGGACCGGCGCATCGCCCGCAGGACGCGGTCGCTGCCCGACTGCAGCGGCATGTGCAGCTGCGGCATCACCGCCGGCGTCTCCGCCATCGCGTCGATGACGTCGTCCGTGAAGGCCGCTGGGTGGGGGCTGGTGAACCGCACGCGCCGGAGACCGTCGATGCCGCCCGTCGCGCGCAGCAGCTTCCCGAACGCCTGCCGGTCACCGAACTGCACGCCGTAGGTGTTCACGTTCTGACCGAGCAGGGTCACCTCGATCGCGCCGTCGTCCACGAGCGCGCGGATCTCCCCGAGCACGTCGCCGGGCCGGCGGTCCTGCTCCTTGCCGCGCAGCGACGGGACGATGCAGAAGGTGCAGGTGTTGTTGCAGCCGACGGCGATGGACACCCAGCCGCTGTAGGTCGACTCGCGCTTCGTCGGCAGCGTCGACGGGAAGACCTCGAGGGACTCGAGGATCTCGACCTGCGCCTCGTGGTTGTGGCGCGCACGGTCGAGCAGCCGCGGCAGCGCACCGACGTTGTGGGTGCCGAAGACGACGTCGACCCACGGCGCCTTCTCGACGATCGCGGCGCGGTCCTTCTGCGCGAGGCACCCGCCGACCGCGATCTGGAACCCGTCGTGCTCGCGCTTCACCTTCGCGAGGTGACCGAGGTTGCCGTAGAGACGGTTGTCCGCGTTCTCACGGACGGCGCAGGTGTTGAGCACGACGACGTCCGGCTGCCGGCCCGCCTCCACCGCCACGTACCCGGCCGCCTCGAGGGACCCCGCCAGGCGCTCGGAGTCGTGCACGTTCATCTGGCAGCCGTACGTGCGGACCTCGTAGGTGCGCGCCGGGGCCTCGAGCAGGTCGGTCACCAGTGCAGTGTAGGAACCGAGCGGCTCGCCCACCGGACGCCGGAGCCGTGGCGCGAGCAGGCCGCGGCCCGGACCGGGCCGGGCCGGTCAGCCGATCCCGGCCGAAGCCAGGGCCGACCGCACCGCCGCACGGACGGACGACCCCGAGTAGCCCTTGCGCATCAGGTACGCCGTCAGCCGCCGCTCCGCGACGTCGTACGCCAGCGAGCCGAGCCGGCGGGCCCGGTCGTCCGCGACGGACTGCAGCCGGTCGGCGGCGACCTCCTCGTCCTCGACCTGCTCGGCCAGCACCGCGTCGACGACGTCCTGCGGGACGAGCCGGCCGCGGAGCGTCGACCGGATCGCCTGGTCGCCTAGGCCTTTCCGGTCGCGGAGCCGACTGACGAGCCGCTCCGCGAAGGCCGCGTCATCGACGAGACCGACGCTCCGCAGCCGATCGAGCTCGGCCTCCACGTCCTCCGGCTCGAGGCCCTTCGCGACGAGCTTCGCCCGGAGCTCGCCCTCGGATGCGTCGTGCCGCGTGAGTGCGGCGATCGCGACGTTCTCCGCGCGCTTCGACGCCCGGGTCGGCTCCGGCCTGGGCGGTCCGGACGGATCGTCGACCCCCGGCACGGCCCAGCGCGCCTCGTCCTGCGCGTCGGCGTCGTCCCGACCGGACCGCGGCTCGCGGGCGGCGTCGACCCTCGCGGTGCCCGCCGGATGCCGGGACGGGGCCGAGCTGCGCTCGACCCCGTCCTGCTCATCGCTGCCCGCGCGGTTCCCGGGGAACTGCAGCAGCTCGCCCATGGATCAGGCGCCCACCTTGCGCGCCACGGGCGCACGGTTCTGGAGCGACTCGACCGGAGCAGCCGGTGTCTGCGCGACCTGCTCCTCGGGCTTCTGCTTGTACGCGCCGACGCCGAGCTTCTTCAGGATCTTCTGCTCGATCTCGTTCGCGATCTCCCCGTTCTTCAGCAGGAAGTCGCGGGCCTTCTCCTTGCCCTGGCCGAGCTGGTCGCCCTCGTACGTGTACCAGGCGCCCGACTTCTTCACGATGCCGTGCTCGACGCCGAAGTCGATCAGGCTGCCCTCGCGGGAGATGCCGACGCCGTAGAGGATGTCGAACTCGGCCTGCTTGAAGGGCGGGGCCATCTTGTTCTTCACGACCTTGACGCGGGTGCGGTTGCCGACGGCCTCGGCCCCGTCCTTCAGCGTCTCGATGCGGCGGATGTCGAGCCGCACCGACGCGTAGAACTTCAGCGCCTTGCCGCCCGCGGTGGTCTCCGGGCTGCCGAAGAACACGCCGATCTTCTCGCGCAGCTGGTTGATGAAGATCGCGGTGGTCTTGGTCTGGTTGAGGCCACCGGTCAGCTTGCGGAGCGCCTGCGACATGAGGCGCGCCTGGAGGCCGACGTGGCTGTCGCCCATCTCGCCCTCGATCTCCGCCTTCGGCACCAGGGCCGCGACGGAGTCGATCACGATCAGGTCGATCGAGCCGGAGCGGATCAGCATGTCCGCGATCTCGAGCGCCTGCTCGCCGGTGTCCGGCTGGGAGACGAGCATCGCGTCGATGTCGACGCCGAGCTTCTTCGCGTACTCGGGGTCGAGCGCGTGCTCCGCGTCGATGAACGCCGCGATGCCGCCGGCGCGCTGGGCGTTGGCGATCGCGTGGAGCGTGAGCGTCGTCTTGCCCGAGGACTCCGGGCCGTAGATCTCGACGATGCGGCCGCGCGGCAGGCCGCCGACGCCGAGCGCCACGTCGAGGGCGATCGAACCGGTCGGGATGACCTCGACGGGGGCGCGCTCGTCGCTGCCGAGGCGCATGACCGACCCCTTGCCGAACTGGCGGTCGATCTGGGCGAGCGCGGTCTCGAGGGCCTTCTCGCGGTCGGTGATGGATGGCATTGGAAGGTCTCCTCGTGTTCACGACCCCGGATGTCCCGAGGTGCTCGGCTGCCCATCGGCTGTCGTTCCCGATGCGGAATCGACAGGGCTGGCGGCACTCCGCCTGTCTGGATCCGACTGTACGGAGCACCTCCGACAGCGGGTGCCGGAGGGCTGCCGACCGGTCGGAGGACCTTCGGATGCGCCTGTGGAGGAGCGTAGGCGCGCTCGAACACGAATTCGAGCGACACGCCGCAGGAGAACCACATCCGTGTGATTCGCGTTCGAGCGCGGGGCAGGACGACGTCCGCTCGGGATGGTCTCGAGGCTCGCTCCGCTCGCACCTCGACCAGCGGGCGGGGCGGAGCGCTCGCGCGGGCGTCCTCAGGAGTGGACGGGGCGTCCCCGTCCGTGCCAGCGGGACCGCGGCACGTCGTTCGCGCGACACAGCGCCGTCCACACATCGCCGGTGGGCACGCCGGCGGCGAGCGCCTGCTCGGCGGTCCTGCCACCGAGGTCGTCGAGCACGAGCTCGTTCACGAGCACGCGACCCTGCGCCTCGCCGAACTCCTCGTCGACCGCGAGGCGGAACTCGCTGACCTTCACGGTCGGCGTCCTGCGATCAGTGGGCCACCAGGTCCGGGCGGCGCATGCCGTCCGCGGCGCCCTCGCCGCGGACGAACCGCTCGCCGAAGTCGGCGGGCAGCGCGTCGGGGACCTCGATGCCCTCGAGCACCGCGAGGCGGTCGCCCACCTCGCGCATGATCACCGAGACGGGCGTCTCGAGCGCGTCGGCGACGGACGCGAGGATCTCGCTCGACGCCTCCTTCTGCCCGCGCTCGACCTCGGAGAGGTAGCCGAGGGCGACGGAGGCCTTGCTCGCCACCTGACGGAGGGTGCGGCCCTTCTGCAGACGGAAGTCGCGCAGGACGTCGCCGAGCTCTTGACGAACGAGAACCATGTCGTCCCCTCCTTCTCGGTGTTCGGTGTCGAGCCGTCGGACCCGCCGGGGAAGCGGACGGCCACTGTACCCCTGCTGATCTGCGACAACGGTACGGCCGGTCACGGACACCGCGGTGCCGACGTGCCAGAAGTAACGGGATCGAAACGTCGGCTATTCCGGTGCCTCGAGCACCTCGAGCAGGAGCGCGAGGGCGAGGTCGACGGCGCCACCGCGCACCGCCGAGCGGTCGCCGGGCAGCGCCGAGCCCCGCGCGACGAGCCGCTCCCCCACGGCGACGCCGACCCACACGGTGCCCGCGGCCTTCCCGTCCTGCGCGCCGGGCCCGGCGACACCGGTGGTCGCGACGCCCACGTCGGCGGGACGGTCGTCGACCGCGAGCGCGCGCCGCACCCCGTCCGCCATCTGCCGCACGACCTCCGGGTCCACCGGCCCCTCCCGGTCGAGGAGGCCCGCGTCGACGCCGAGCACCGAGTGCTTCACGGGGGTCGCGTAGGCGACGACCGCGCCGAGCAGCGCCGCTGACGCGCCCGGCACCCGCACGAACGCATCGGCGAGGAGACCGCCCGTCAGGGACTCCGCGACCGCGAGGGTGCGACCGTCCGCCCGCAGCAGCTCGAGGATCCGCTCGGCGCTCATCCCCGGTTGAGCCGGCGGTCGTCGATCAGGTACTGGACGCCGGTGACGATGGTGACCACGAACGCGGCAGCCATGAAGAGCGTGTTCACCCAGTCCACCCAGCCGCCGAGCAGCGCCGGGAACGGGGCGAGGGCGAGCGTGATGGCGACGGATTGGAGGACGGTCTTCGTCTTGCCGCCCTTCGACGCGGGCACGACCCGCTTCGACAGCACGGCGAACCGCCAGACGGTGATGCCGATCTCGCGGACGAGGATCGGGATCGTCACCCACCACGGCAGCTCCCCCAGCACGGAGAGCACCACGAGCGCGGCGCCGGTGAGCGCCTTGTCCGCGATCGGGTCGAGGATCTTGCCGAGGTCGGTGATGAGGTTGCGGCTGCGGGCCAGGTGCCCGTCGAGGCTGTCGGTGGAGATCGCCACGACGAAGAGGACGGTCGCGATCCAGCGGAGCGCGTTCGCCTCGCTGCCCGCCGCGAGCAGGACCACGACGAAGACGGGCACCAGCGCGATCCGCACGATCGAGATCAGGTTCGGCACGCTCCACGTGCTGACCGGTCCGTCGCCCGCGCGGAGCATCCGCGGCCTCGTCTGCCCGTCGGTGCTCATGCACCGACAGTAGGCCCGCGGGCCGGGATGTCCACGGACGAAAGGCGGGTCCGGCGCGGAGCGCTCGGACCCGCCTCCCGTCGCGGTCGGGCTCGGCGGCCTACGCCCGGTCGGTGAGGTTCCAGGCGTCCTCCGAGTCCTCGGAGGGCGCGTCGTCGTCGAAGTAGTCGAGGGCGACCTTGCCGCCGCCGCCGGCCGAGGCGCCGTTGCCCGGCATCCCCCGGATCTGGGCGAGCGTGTCCGCGAGCTGGTCGGCGGAGACGAGCACGTCGCGCGCCTTCGACCCCTCGGACGGACCGACGATCTTCCGCGACTCCATGAGGTCCATCAGGCGGCCGGCCTTCGCGAACCCGACGCGGAGCTTGCGCTGGAGCATCGACGTCGAACCGAACTGCGTGGTGACGACCTGCTCGACGGCCGCGAGCAGGAGCTCCATGTCGTCGCCGATGTCGCCGTCGATCTCCTTCGCCGGCGCGACCTCCGCGACGTCCTCGCGGTAGTCGGGGCGAGCCTGGTTCTTGACGTGCTGGACGACCGCGGCGATCTCGGACTCGTTCACCCAGGCGCCCTGGATGCGCATCGGGTTGGCGGACCCCATCGGCAGGAAGAGGCCGTCACCCTGGCCGAGCAGCTTGTCGGCGCCGACCTTGTCGAGGATGACGCGACTGTCGGTCGCGGAGCTCACGGCGAACGCGAGGCGGCTCGGCACGTTGGCCTTGATCAGGCCGGTGACGACGTCGACGGACGGACGCTGCGTCGCGAGCACCAGGTGGATGCCGGCGGCGCGGGCGAGCTGCGTGATGCGGACGATCGAGTCCTCCACGTCGCGCGGCGCGACCATCATCAGGTCCGCGAGCTCGTCGACCACGACGAGCAGGTACGGGTACTTCGAGAGCTTGCGCTTCGAGTCCGCGGGCAGGCGGATCTCGCCGTTCTCGATGGCGCGGTTGAAGTCGTCGATGTGCCGGAAGCCGAACGACGACAGGTCGTCGTACCGCATGTCCATCTCCTTGACGACCCACTGCAGCGCCTCCGCCGCCTTCTTCGGGTTCGTGATGATGGGGGTGATGAGGTGCGGGACGCCCTCGTACGCGGTGAGCTCGACCCGCTTCGGGTCGACCATCACCATGCGCACCTCGGACGGCGTCGCCCGCATGAGCAGGCTCGTGATCATCGAGTTCACGAACGACGACTTGCCCGCGCCGGTGGCGCCGGCGACGAGGAGGTGGGGCATCTTCGCGAGGTTCGCGACGACGTGCCCGCCCTCGACGTCCTTGCCGATGCCGATCGTCATCGGGTGCGACGACTTCCGCGCCGGGCCCGAGCGGAGGATGTCGCCGAGGCTGACGATCTCCTTGTCCTCGTTCGGGATCTCGATGCCGATCGCGCTCTTGCCCGGGATGGGCGAGAGGATGCGCACCTCGTTCGACGCGACGGCGTACGACAGGTTCTTCGCGAGCGCGGTGACCTTCTCGACCTTGACGCCCGGGTTCAGCTCGACCTCGTACCGCGTGACGGTCGGCCCGCGCATGTAGTCCGTCGCCCGGGCGTCGACCTTGAACTCGTCGAGGACGCTCTGGATCGACGCCTTGATGCGCTCGTTCGCCTCGGTCTTCGCCTTCGGCACGGAACCGGCGGAGAGCACGTGCTCGGGGGGCAGCCGGTAGGCGCCCGCCGGCGCCTGCGCCTGGTAGGCCGCCTGCTCCTCCTCGAGCTCCTCCTCGGTCATCGCTGCGGTGTCCTGCGCCGGAGCGACGATCGGCGACGCCGCCGGGGCGGCGGGCTGCGCCACGACCGGGGCGGTGCGCGGCGCCTCGGTGCGGCCGGACGCGAGCTCGTCGAGGGTGAGGAACTCGAAGTCGCCGTCGTCCTCCGCGGGCTCCGCCGGGGCGGCACCCGCCTGCCCGACGAACGGGTTCCCGGTGGCGGAGGACGGCGTGGCCGACTCCGACTCGACGCCCACGACCGCGGCGGTGCCGGTGGCGTCGATGATCGGCGAGTCGTAGGCGGGGTCGCCCTCGCGGACCGGCTCGTCGACGACGACCTCCGCCTCCGCCTGCTTCCGGCTGCCGGGCCACCAGCGACGGCGCTCGCCGCGCGCCGGCTCCTCGCTCTCCTCGAGACCGAGCGCGGCGAGGTCCGCGCCGTGCAGGTCGTCGCCGACGGCGTCGGGCGCCGCCGGCAGCGCCTTCGCGCCGCGCTTCGCCTTCGGGGCCGGTTCCGCCGCGGGCTCGGCCGCGGCCGTCTGGCCGCCGGTGTCGAACAGGTAGGCGTGGAGGTCGCGGAGGCGCTGCGGCAGCCGGTTCGGCGGGGTCTTCGTCAGGACGAAGAGGCTCAGCGCGAGGACGACGCCCGCGATCGCGGCGGGCAGCGCCGGGTTGCCCCCGGCGAGGGCCTCGAGCGGCGTCACGACGAGCCAGCCGGCGACGCCGCCGCCCGCGGCGAGCTGCTGGAGGTGCTCCGGCTGGGGGTTCTTCGCGACCACCTGCGCGATCGCCGCCGAGGAGACGACGAGCATCGCGGACCCGACGCCGATCCGGCCGTTGTCGTGGACGGTCGCCGGGTGGCGGAACAGCCAGAGCGCGAGCAGCGCCATGAAGACCGGCAGCCCCACCGTGATCGTGCCGAAGAGGCCGCCGAACGTGTACAGGTGCACGGCCTGGGCGATCGCGTTCGAGCGGAAGAACCACTCGACCACGCCGCCGACGACGGCGAGCACGAGCAGCAGGAAGGGCACGCCGTCGCGGCGCTGCTCCTTCTGCAGCGTCTCGGGGCCGAACGTCCGCGCCGCCCCGCCCGCGACGTGCGCGAGGCCGAGGTAGGCCCGCGTCGCCATCGTGTCCTGCTCCTGCGGGGTGATCACCTTCGTCCGGCTGCTCGCGCGGCCGGTCGTCCCCGCCCTGGGCGTCGACGAGCGGCCGGAACCGGCCCGCGCACGCGTCGCGGTCCCCGCGCTCCGGGCGGTGGTCGCCCGGGCAGCGTCCTTCCCCCTGGGTGCAGCCATGCGGTCCAGGCTAGGTCGGTGCGCCGACCGCACCGGGGAGGCGCCCGCCCCCTGATCGGGGGTGTCAGCGGAGGGCGCGGACCATCGTGTCGGCGTCCGCGCCGGACTCGACGACGACGAACCCCTCGCTGCGGTAGAGCCGCTCGGCGAAGTTCGCGCGCTCGACGCTCAGGCTGACGCGCTGGTGCCCGGACTCGCGGGCGAGGTCGCACGCCGCCTCGAGCAGCGCCCGGCCGACGCCGCGCGCCCGCCACATCGGCCGGACCCCGAGCGTGAGCTCCGGCACCCCGCTCGCGACGAACCCGTGGCCCGCGTCGTTCCGGGGCAGCACGCGGTACCAGCACGCGCCGATCGACTCCCCCGAGTCGTCCACCGCGACGACGCCGTCGTCCGCCGGGCGCTTCCAGCCGCGGGCGTAGCGCATCACGGCCGGGTCGGCGAGGAGGTCGGCCTTCGGCCGCACCCGGTCCGGATGCCGGTTCGCGGCCTCGCACGCCATCTCGACGAGGAACGACGCGTCGGCCCGCGTCGCGCGACGGATGCGGTACGCCACGACGACCCCCTCCGCGAGGGAGCCATCGTATCGGCGTGCGGACCGCGGTCAGGCGGGGGCGCCCTCCTCCGCGAGGATGCCGTCGATCTGCCCCATCGCCTGCTGCAGCCCCTCCTCCATGCCCATGTCGAGCATCTGCTGCAGCTGCTCCGTCGACCGGAACGTCGTGACGAGCGCGACGCGGGTCCCGCCGTCGGTCGGGGTGAGCGTCGCCGCCATGCGCGACCACCCGGCCCGCTCGTCGGGGTTCCCGTCCGCGTCCGCGAAGGCGTCCTCGAGCTCGAAGGAGCGCGGCTCGTCGACCGCGAGGATCCGCCAGACGCCGTGCGCCTGCTCGCCGTCCGGGCCGGCCATGAAGTAATGGGAACCGCCGCCAGGCGTGAAGTCATGCCGGAGGAAGGTCGCGGGCCAGCCGGGAGGACCCCAGTGGCGCTGGACCTGCTCCGCCTCGGCGTACAGGCGCCAGACCCGCTCGACGGGGGCGGCGAACTGCGCGGTGACGGTCATGGTGAGTCGGTCGAGGTCCTTCTCGACGTCGAGGACGGGCACGGTCACTCCTTCTGCTCGGTCGGGTCCTCCGCGAGGAGGCGGTCCATGGCTGCGATCCGGGTCCGCCAGAGCTCCTCGTACCGGCCGAGCAGCTCGCGGGCGAGCGCGATCCGCTCGGGCTCGGCCCGCACATGCTGCTCCCGGCCGGCGCGGTGCTTCGACACGAGCCCGGCCCGCTCGAGCACGCCGACGTGCTTCTGCACGGCCGGCAGACTCATCGCGTACGCGCGCCCGAGCGTCGAGACCGACTGCTCCCGGCCGATCACCCGCTCGAGGATGTCCCGGCGGGTCGCGTCGGCGAGGGCGTGGAAGATCTGATCGACCTCGGCCTGGCTCGGCACCGTTTCTACAACCATCGGGTTGCAGATTACCCCTGGTCCGGATCGCCGACAAGCACCTGTTCGGCGAATCGGGATGCCAGGTCGTCGTGGTCTCGACACGGGCGCGGAGCGCCCGGCTCGACCACCGTGCACCGCTACGCGGAGACGACCACCGGAACGATCATCGGGCGACGGCGGTGCTTCGTGTTCACCCAGCGCCCGACCGTGCGGCGCACGACCTGCCGGTACGTGTGCAGGTCCTTCGTGCCGTTGGAGGCCGCGTCGCGGAGCGCCTCGACGATCTGCGGGCGGACCTTCTCGAACACCTCGTCGTCCTCGGCGAAGCCGCGGGCGTGGATCTCCGGGCCGACGACGCAGCGACCGGTGGCGGGGTCGATCGCGACGAAGATCGAGATGAACCCCTCCTCCGCGAGGATGCGCCGGTCCTTCAGATCCGCGTCCGTGATCTCGCCGACGCTCGAGCCGTCGACGTAGACGAAGCCGAGGTCGTACTGCCCGGCCACCGTGGGCACGCCGGCCCTCAGGTCGACGGCCGTGCCGTTCTCCGCGATGATCACGCGGTCCTCCGGCACGCCGGTGTCCTTCGCGATCTGCGCGTTCGCGACCTGGTGCCGGATCTCGCCGTGCACCGGCATGGCGCCCTTCGGCTTCAGGATGTTGTACGCGTACATCAGCTCCCCCGCTGCGGCGTGGCCGGAGACGTGGACCTTCGCGTTGCCCTTGTGGACGACGGTCGCGCCGAGCTTCGTGAGGCCGTTGATGACGCGGTAGACGGAGTTCTCGTTGCCCGGGATCAGGCTCGAGGCGAGGATCACCGTGTCGCCCTCCCCGATCTCGATCGAGTGCTCCATGTTCGCCATCCGGGACAGGACGGCCATCGGCTCGCCCTGGCTGCCGGTGGACATGTAGACGATCCGGTCGTCGGGCAGCTTCGCCGCCTGCTTCAGATCGACGAGCACGTCCTGCGGCACCTTCAGGTGGCCGAGGTCCGCGGCGATGCCCATGTTGCGGACCATGCTGCGGCCGAGCAGGGCGACCTTCCGGCCGTTCTTGTGGGCCGCGTCGAGCACCTGCTGCACGCGGTGGACGTGGGACGAGAAGCTCGCGATGACCACGCGGCGCGGCGCGCGGCGGATCACGTCGTCGAGCACCGGGCCGATCGAGCGCTCGAGCGGGGTGAAGCCCGGCACGTCCGCGTTCGTCGAGTCCGCGAGGAACAGGTCGATGCCCTGCTCGCCGAGCCGCGCGAACGCACGGAGGTCCGTCAGCCGGTCGTCGAGCGGCAGCTGGTCCATCTTGAAGTCGCCGGTGTGCAGGACGGAGCCGGCGGCGGTGCGGATGGCGACCGCGAGCGCGTCCGGGATGGAGTGGTTCACCGCGACGAACTCGAGGTCGAACGGGCCGAGCTGCTCCGTGCCGCCCTCCTTCACCACGTGCGTGTACGGCTTGATCCGGTGCTCCTGCAGCTTCGCCTCGATGAAGGCGAGCGTCAGCGCCGAGCCGAGCAGCGGGATGTCCCGCTTCAGGCGGAGCAGGTAGGGCACGGCGCCGATGTGGTCCTCGTGGCCGTGCGTCAGCACGACGGCGACGACGTCGTCGAGCCGGTCCCGGATCGGGGCGAAGTCCGGGAGGATCAGGTCGACGCCCGGCTGGTCCGTCTCCGGGAACAGCACGCCGCAGTCGACGATCAGCAGCTTGCCGTCGATCTCGAAGACGGTCATGTTCCGGCCGACCTCGCCGAGCCCGCCGAGCGGGAGGATGCGGAGGGTGCCGCGATCGACCGGACGGGGCTCCGGGAGCTGCTCGGCCATCAGCGCGTCGTCCCGGCGACCTTGGGCAGGGCGCCGCCCGCCGCGGCGTTCCGGTCGGGCCGGAAGTTCTTGAAATCGGCTCCGGCCACGTCGTGCACCAGTGCCAGCTCGTCCTCGATCACGGCGGCCTCCGCCTCCTCAGGTCCTACGAGAGGCAGCCGCACGCGCGGACTGCCGATCCGGCCGAGGCCGTGGAGCACGTACTTCGCGGCGACGGTGCCGGGCACGTGGGTCATGATCGCGCGCACCAGCGGCTCGAGCAGGCGGTGCTGCGCGGTCGCGGTCGCGAGATCGCCCGCGTTCACCGCGTCGACGATCGTGCGGTACGGCGCGGCGGCGACGTTCGCCGTCACGCCGATGAGCCCCGAGGCGCCGATCGCGAGGTGCGGGAGCACGTTCGCGTCGTCCCCGGAGAAGTACAGGAGGTCCGTCTGGTTCAGGACGCGGCTGACCTCGCTGAAGTCGCCCTTCGCATCCTTGATGGCGACGATGTTCGGGTGCTTCGCGGCGCGGAGGATCGTCTCGTACCGGATCGGGACGCCCGTGCGGCCCGGGATGTCGTAGAGGATCACCGGCAGGTCGGTCGCGTCCGCGACCATCCGGAAGTGGGTGAGCAGGCCCGCCTGCGTCGGCTTGTTGTAGTACGGCGTGACGATCATCACGCCGTCCGCGGCGTGGGCGGACTTCTTGTAGAGCTCGATCGCGTGCGCCGTCTCGTTCGAGCCGCCGCCCTGGATGATCTTCGCCCGGCCCGCGGCCACGTCGCGGGCGACCTCGACCAGGCGCAGCTTCTCCGGGTCGGTCAGCGTGCTGGTCTCGCCGGTGGTGCCGGAGACGACGATGCCGTCGGCGCCCGCGGTGATCACCGAGTCGATGTGCTTCTCCACCCCGGGCCAGTCCACCTCGCCGTCGGCGGTGAAGGGCGTGACCAGCGCGACGAGCACCTGGCCGAAGGGGTTCTCTGGCACGGACCGGAAGCCTACCGGGCGGCACCGGACCTGTTCTCGCCGCGCGAGCACAGGGCGCTGCACGGATGGGCGCTGCACGGATGAAGGAGTTCGTCGAGCCGACCCGCGCGCACGCCGCCTCCGACGCCTCCCCTGCCCGCCGATCTCCTTCATCCGTTCGGGGAGAGCCCGTCGTCCGCTCCTCCACAGGCCGGATCCGGGCGGTCGTCGCGTCGGAGGGCGGGATCCGGCCGATCGCCGTGTCGCGATCGTGGACCGTGTCCGCCCGTGACACCGATGCAGCAGGTCATCCATGACCGAGGCGGCCTCGCCGCCGCGTACGAGCTCCGCGGCGCGCTGCGGGTCAGCGCGGTCGCGATCACGGCCGCGGTGCAGGCCGGCGACGTCATCCGGGTGCGGCAGGGCTGGTACGGCAATCCGTGGCTCGAGATCACGGAGCAGCACGCGGCCAGGGTCGGCGGCCAGCTCGCCTGCTCGAGCGCCGCGAAGCGACTCGGGATGTGGGAGCCGGTCATCCGTGCCCTCCACGTCTGCGTGCCGGTCAACGCGGCCCGGCTGCGCTCCCCGACGAGCTACCGGACGCACCTCGCGGACGACGGGAGGGTCCTGGTGCACTGGACGGGGCTCGACCCCTGCGGTACGCGGACGCTCGTCTCGCCCGAGCGGTGCATCCGGCAGGTCGCCGCCTGCGAGGCGCCGGAGGTCGCGCTGGCCGTCGCAGAGTCAGCGCTCCAGGCGGGCGTGCTCTCCCCGGACGCGTGGGACGCCGCCCTCCTGGACTTCCCGCCGCACGTGCGGCGCCTGCTGTCCCGGGCCGGCTGGGGATCCGAGAGCGGCACGGAGAGCGTGTTCCGCTACCGCATCGCGAAGGCCGGTGTGTCGCTGCGGAAGCAGGTGTGGATCCCGACCATCGGCAGGGTCGACTGCCTGATCGGCGAGCGCCTCGTCATCGAGCTCGACAGCCGGCGCTTCCATCGGGACGCCGCTGCGGACCGGGCCCGCGACGCTCGACTCTCCGCCCTCGGCTACCGCGTGCTCCGCTTCATGTACGAGCACGTGATGGACGACTGGCCGATGGTCGAGGCCGCGGTCCTCGCTGCCATCGCGCGAGGCGACCACCTCGCGCCCGCAGCCTGATCGCGCCCGCCATGCGCTCCCCGGAGCGCGGCTGACTTCACGAATGAAGGAGATCGCCGCCTGGTCGAGCGAGCGAGCCGCGCGATCCGGCGGGAGCGCGAGTCGCGCGCTCCGCGATCTCCTTCATTCGTGCAGTGGGGCTAGGGGGCGACGCGGCCGTTCGCCGTGAAGGCGGCGTGCGTGGCCGGCATCAGGGTCGCCCACCGCGTCTCCATCGCCTCGGCGACGAGCTCGATCTCGCGCTGGGGGAAGGACGGGACGGTCGCCTCGGGGTGCTTCGTCCGCAGCGAGATGAAGTTCATCAGGCTGCGGGCGTTCATCGTCACGTACATCGAGGAGTAGAGGTTCAGCGGCAGGACGACGCGCGCGACCTCCCGGGCGACGCCCGCATCGAGCATGCGGCGGTACGCGTCGTAGGCGGCGACCGACTGCTCGCGGACGGCCTGCTGCACCAGCGCGTGCTGCTCCTCCGTGCCGGGCAGGAACTCGTACGCCCCCGGCTTGCCGACCTGGACGAGGTTCCGCGTCGCGGCCGGGACGTAGAAGACCGGCTGCAGCTCGCGGTAGCGGCCCGACTCCTCGTTGTAGGAGGCGATCCGGTGCCGCATGAACTCGCGGAACACGAAGATCGGCGCCTGCACGTAGAAGGTCATCGAGTTGTGCTCGAACGGCGAGCCGTGCCGGTCGCGCATCAGGTAGTTGATGAGCCCCCGGTCGCGCTTCGCGAGGTCCCCCTCCTCCTCCGTCGACTCGAGCGACTGCTCCCCCAGCGTGGACACGCGGGCGGCGAAGAGCACGTCGGCGTCGCGGGCGGCGGAGCGCACGAGCTCCACGGTCATCTCGGATCGGAACTCGGGTTCGGTCGCAGTCACGGCCGCTACGGTAGCGACGGGCGACGACACCTACGCTCTCCCCCGTGCTCGCCCTCGTCGCCGCCGCCGCGATCGTCGTCGCCGGCCTCGTCGGCTGGCTGTGGTGGCGGGGCGACGGGACGCTGCGCCGCGGGTCCGGCGAGCGCATCCGGCCCCGGGAGGTCGCGCTGCCCGACGACGCGTTCGGGACGACCGCGACGCTGCTGCTGTTCGGCTCCCAGCAGGACGAGCGGACCGCGACGACGCGGGACCGGCTGCTGGCGCTCGTCGAGGGACGGGACGGGGTCCGCCTCGCGGAGGTCGACCTCACGGCCCGCGGCGACCTCGCGGGCCGCTACGCCGTGACGAGGACGCCGAGCGTGTTCGCGATCGACGGGCGCGGCCGCCTGGTCGGTCGCGTCAAGGGCGCGGCCGACGACGCGACGCTGCGCGCGGCGCTCGACACCGCCCTGGGCGCGGCCTCCTGACGGAGCCGGTCGGTACGCTTCGGCCATGGCGCAGAAGCGGATCCCCGTGCCGTCCGCGAAGCCCGCGCCCCGGCGCCGTCCGGCGCCGCCCCCGGTCGCGATCCCGAAGCCGATCGTCCGCCGCCCCATCGCGAAGGACAGCCGGCTGCGCGTGCTCGTCGCCGGCGCGTCCGGGCTGATCGGCACGGAGCTGCAGCAGCAGCTGGCGGCCGCCGGGCACACCGTGCAGCGGCTCGTGCGCCGTCCGCCCCGCGCGGCGGACGAGTTCAGCTGGGCGCCGGACGCGAAGATCCTCGACTTCCGGCTGCTCGAGAGCGTCGACGCGGTGATCAACCTGTCGGGCGCTTCCCTGAACCGCATCCCGTGGACGACCGGGTACCGGGAGCAGATCCTCCGCTCCCGGGTGAAGGCGACGCAGGCGCTCGTCGAGGCGATGGGCATGGCCTCCTCGCCGCCGCCGATCTTCCTGTCCGGCTCCGCGGTCGGGTTCTACGGCGACCGGCCCGGAGAGACCCTCACCGAGGACTCGCCCCGCGGCACCGGCTTCCTGGCCGACGTCGTCGAGGAGTGGGAGGCGGCCGCGCGCCTGGCCCCGTCGAGGACCCGGACGGCGCTCCTCCGCACCGGCGTCGTGCTCGCGCACGGCGGCGGCGCCCTCGGGCCGCTCACGCTCGCGACCCGCTTCGGGCTCGGCTCCACCGTCGGCCACGGGACGCAGCACTGGCCGTGGATCTCCCTCCACGACGAGGCGGCCGCGATCGTGCACCTGCTGACCTCGAGCATCGAGGGCCCCGTGAACCTCGTCGGCCCGACGCCCGCGACGAGCGAGGAGATCACCCGGCGGGTGGCGGCGGACCTCCACCGGCCCCACGTGCTGAAGCTGCCGGAGGCGATCGTCGGCCTCGGCATGGGCGACATGGGGCGCGAGCTGCTCCTCCCGAGCCAGAAGGTCGTGCCGGCGAAGCTGGAGGCGGACGGCTTCGTCTTCCGCCACCGCACGAGCGACGAGGCGATCGACGCCGTGCTCGCCGCGCCCCGCGCCTGAGCCGAGCACGACGGCAGGAACGATGCGCGTCAGCAGGAACCCGAGGGCCGCTCGTTCCTGCTGAAGCGCCTGGTTCCTGCCGATGCGCTCGGGAGTTCCTGCCGTCGTGCTCACCGGGCGAGGGCGATCGCCCGGCGGATCGCCGATCGGGCGCGGCGGCGGTCGCCGGCGTTGTCGTACGCGATCCCGAGCCGCAGCCACGCCCGCCAGTCGTCCGGCGCGGTCTCGACGCCCTCCGCGTACGGCGCGAAGTCGGCGTCGGCCGCGGCGCGCTCGACGCGGCCGCTCGCCCGCCGCGGCAGGTCGGCGCCCGGCAGGGGCTCCTCCCCCTCGAGCCGCCGGGTCAGCCGCGTCGCCTGCAGCCCGAACAGCAGCTCGCGGACGAGGAGGTAGGCGCCGATCAGCGGGAGGACGAGCAGCGCGACGCCGATGGCGACGCCGACCGGCACGCCCGTCGCGATGAACGCGATCGCCCTCGCCACGACGACGACGAGGTAGAGCACCAGCACCAGCGCCATCAGCACGGCGCCGCCGAAGGCCCTCACTCGAACAGCAGCGCTTCGAGGCCGACGGTGACGCCGGCGAGCGACGGCAGCGCGGCGATCGCCAGCCGGATGCCCGCCGCGTAGGCGGCGGACGACAGCGTCTCGTGCCGGATGGTCAGCAGCTCGCCGACGCCGCCGAAGAGGACGTCCTGCTTCGCCTGGACGCCGTCGAGGCGGAGGGAGTGGATCGGCACGCTGCCGACCTGCTGACCCCGGGCGCGCTGGTCGGTGTGCGGGGCGGCGACGGGTCCGAGCTCCGCGCGCGCGGCAGCGATCCGCTCCGCGGTCGCGACGGCGGTGCCGGAGGGCGAGTCCGCCTTGCCCGCGTGGTGCGCCTCCACGATCTCGATCGAGTCGAACCAGGTGGCCGCCTGCTCGGCGAACCGCGCCGCGAGCACGGCGCCGACCGAGAAGTTCGGCACGATCAGCACGGCCGGGGCGTCGGCCGCCCGATTCGCGCGGAGGGACGCGATGCGCTCGCCGGACCAGCCGCTCGTGCCGACGAGCACCGGCACCCCGGCCGCGGTCGCGGCGGCGACCACCGCGGGCGACACCTGGGGCAGCGTGACGTCGACGACCGCGTCGACGCCCGCGTCGATCGCGAGGCCGTCGGCGGAGCCGATGCGCTGCACGACGCGGGCGGTCTCCCCCGCCTCGACCACCTCGCTCACGAGACGGCCCATGCGGCCTCCGGCTCCGGCGACGGCGAGGCGGATCACGGGTGGCGAGCCTAGCCTCGACGGATCATGCGCGTGATCGAGACCAGCCCGGACGACCCGGTGACCCGCGAGATCCTGCACGCCTACTTCGCCGAGCGGGTGGAGGGCTTCGCCGCCGGGAGCTACCGCGTCCCGACCCCCGACCCGGCGCAGTTCGCGGCGCCCGGGGTGTTCCTGCGCATCGACGAGGACGACGGCGCACCGCTCGCCTGCGGCGGGCTGCGGGAGATCGAGCCGGACGGCGGCCGGCGCATGGAGGTCAAGCACCTCTTCGTCGCGCCGGCGGCGCGCGGATCGGGCATCGGCCGCCGGCTGCTCGGGCTGCTCGAGGCGCACGCGCGCCGCGAGGGCGCCGCCTGGCTCGTGCTCGACACGAACCGCTCGCTCGAGGCCGCTGCGGGGCTCTACCGGTCGAGCGGGTTCCTGCCCGTCGCGCCGTTCAACGACAACCCGAACGCGACCGACTGGTTCGCGAAGGCGCTGGTGCCGGCCCCTTAGATCGGGAGGGGCTCGACGAGCCCGGTGCGCAGCTCCACGGGCAGGTGCGCCAGATCGTTGTGCGACACCAGGGTGACCGGTCTGCCGGATCGGGCCTTCAGCACCGTGATGCCGCAGTGCGCCTGGGTCAGGCCGAGCCACCGCCACTCCGGCGCGTCGAAGGCGTGGCGCACGAACTCGGCGATCACGAGGTTGTGCGTGATCAGCAGGTCGTGCCGCTCGTTGCCGCCCGGTGCGACGAACTCGGCCCACGCGTCGGCCATCTGCGCGCGGCCCGCCTCGATCTCGGCGGGCGTGGCGGAGGCGAACCAGCCCGAGAACGCGCGCGGCACCTCGGGCGTCGGCCCGGACGGCACGCAGTCGAAGAGCAGGGCGGAGGGCTTCGGCTCGAGGGACGGGAGACGCTCGCGGACGATCTCCGCCGTCTCGGTCGCGATGGTGCTCGGCGCGTACCAGACGTTCGTCAGCGGGACCCCGCCGAGGCGTTCGGCGAGGAGGGCGGCCTGGCGGCGACCCCGCGGCGAGAGCGGGCCGTCGACGACGCCGTGCTCGGCGTCGCGCTGCTCGCCGTGGCGCACGAGGTAGAGGTACTGCGTCATCGCGGCGTCGATCGTAGTCGCCGGGCCGGAGCCCTCCGGCGCGGATCGGCGATGCGGACCGGTCGTTCCACCCCCTGCGGGGTACGGTGCCGCCGTACCCAGCGACCAGTCGGAAGGACCCGCCGTGACGGACGTCAGGACCGCTCCTCGCAGCTCCCCCGCTCGCGCTCGGCTGGCTTCCGTGGCCGACGAGCTGTTCTACGCGGACGGGATCACGGCCACGGGCATCGACCGGCTCATCGCCGAGGCCCAGGTCACGAAGGCGACGTTCTACAAGCAGTACGGCTCGAAGGACGCCCTGATCCTCGAATACATCGAGGGACGCGACCAGCAGGTCCGCACGGCGCTCGGCGGCCTCCTCGACGCGCTGCGGGCGCCCGCCGCGGTGCTCTCCGCGGTGATCGACGCCGTCGTGGCGGACACCGCCAGGCCCGACTTCCGGGGCGACCCGTTCCTCAACGCGGCCGCCGAGTTCCCCGCCCCGGTCCACCCGGTCCGGCTCGCGGTCGCGCAGCACCGCGACTGGTTCACCGGCTTCCTCGAGGACCGGTTCCGCGAGCTGGGCCACCCGCGCCCGGGCGCCGCCGCGGACGAGTTCTCGCTCCTGCGCGACGGCGCCGTCTGCGGCTCGTACGCCGGCGACGCGATCGCCGCGACGAGCGCGTTCGACCGGGCGGCACGGCGGCTCCTCGCCGGCGACTGAGCGCTCGGGCCGCTACTCGGCGGAGGCGCGCTCGAGCCCCGTGACCTCCGAGCGCGAGAGGTGCACGCCCGACGCGGCCGTCGCCGCCCAGACCTGCTCGACCGTCGTCGCGGAGACCACCGGCGCGGCGATGTGCGGCCGGGTCAGCAGCCAGCCCAGGGCGACCGCAGCGGCCGGCACGTCGCGCTGCTCGGCGATGCGGACGATCGCCTCCACGATGCGCGTCCCCCGTCGCGTGACGAGCGGCTGGAGGCGCTCGGCGCGCTCGGGGTCGAGCTCCCGCAGTCGCCGCAGCGCGCCGCGCGTGGGCACCGCCGCGGCGAGGAACCCGCCGGCGAGCGGCGACCGGGGCAGACAGGCGAGGTCCTGCGCGTGGGCGACCGGGCCGACGCCCGTCTCGTACGCGGCGCGCTGCAGGAGGCTGTGGACCGGCAGCACGGCCTCGAAACGCGGCAGACCGCGCTGCCCGGCGAGCACGCGGGCCTGGATGAGCCGCTCGGGCGAGTGGTCGCCCGCGCCGAGGTGCCCGATCCGCTGGTCGTCACGGAGGCCGGCGACGGCGGTCAGCGTCTCCTCCATCACCGTCGCCGGGTCGTGATCGGCCAGCACGAGCACGTCGATCTGGTCGGTGCCGAGCCTGCGGAGCAGCCGGTCCGCCGCCGTGTTCAGCCCGGCGGCGGTGAGGTCGCTCGCGGTGCCGACGCGGGCCAGGAGCACGGTCTGCTCCCGCCGCCGGCGCGTCGTCAGCCAGCTGCCCACGAGCTCCGCGGCACCGCCGTCGGCGGCGTCGTCGACGAGGACCGCGTTGCCGCCGGTCGCGGCATAGGCGTCGAGCACGCGGTGCGCGGCCGACCGGTCGGCGTCGGCGCCGAGGCGCGAGGCGTCGAGCACGACCGGGAAGACCGCGAGGCCCGTCCGTCCGAGCGGGCGGAGACGGTACGGCTGCGAGGGCGGGTCCAGCAGCGGCCGCGTCACCCGGTTCGCCATCTGCGCGAGGGAGCGCTCGACCACCGCGAGGGCGGCCGCGACCGCGGGCTCCGGATCGGTCGCGAGCGGCCGACCACCGCCGAGGTCGATCGGGCGCGTCTCGTCGTCGGGCCGGCTGTGCCGACCGCGTGGCTCGTCGCTCATGGCCCCTCCGTCCGGGCGTCGAGCGTACGTGCAGCAGGGCCTCCCGGCCCGGCGACGGGCCGCTGCCCGGCGGGACGGGTCAGAAGTCGGTCGCGCGGTCCAGCCGGTCGAGCTGGTCCCTGGTCAGCACGAGGGAGGCGCCCGGCAGCAGGTCGGCGAGCGCACGGGCGCTCGGCACCCGGACCAGCGGCGCCACGACGCTCTCGCGGGACAGCAACCAGGCGAGCGCCACCCGGCCGACGTGCTGGCCGGACTCGAAGGCGATGTCGTCGAGCACGGCGAGGACGGCGGCGCCACGGCGGTTCACGTACTTCAGCGCACCCTGGAAGATCGGCGACGCGGGCTTGTCGTGGCGGGACCGGAAGTCGCCGCGCAGGTAGCCGTTCGCGAGCGGCGTCTTCGCCAGCACGCCGAGGTCCGCGGCGACCGCGATGGGGGCGATCTCCTGCTCGTACTGGCGCCGCTCGAGCAGGTTGTACTCGGGGAGGACGACCTCGATCCCCGGGATCTCGAGCCGCCGGGCGGTCTTGACCGCCTCGCGGAGGCCCGCGGCGCTGAAGCCCGCGGCGCTGAGGTGGCCGACCTTGCCCTCGGCGATCAGCTCGGTGACGACGGTGAGCGTCGCCTCGATCGGCGTGGCCGGGTCCTCGCCGTCGAGACCGAGGATGTCGATCCGGTCGAGCTGCAGCCGCTCGAGGGAGGCGTCGACGCCGCGGCGGACGGCCTTCGGCGAGAGGCCGAGCGCGTCGGGGTGCTTGCCGACCTTCGTCGCGATCACGAGCCGGTCGCGGTTCGGGTGCCGCTGCAGCCAGGAGCCGATCATGATCTCGCTGCGACCGCCCGCGTACTGCGCGGCGGTGCTGATGAGGTCGCCGCCCGCGGCGTAGAAGAGGTCGAGCTGGTCGGCCGTCTCCTTCGCGTCCGTCGCCCAGCCGAAGACGCTGCCGTCGAGGGCGAGCGGGTAGACCGCCATCCCCGTCTGACCGACGCGGCGCGACATGGGTCCGGAGTGAGGACTCGCCACGCAGGCTCCCCTCTGCACACGGACCTGGAGATACGCAGTATCTCACATTCAGAAAGACTGCGAAGGAGCTTGACAACAGCGCCTCCCGTCCGGTGCGGACGGGAGGCGCTGCGACGTCGCTCCGCGATCGATCAGACGGTCGCGGGCTCCTCGACGACGGGCGCCAGCGACAGCTTGCCGCGGTCGTCCATCTTCGTGATCTCGACCTGGATCTTCTGGCCGACGGACAGGACGTCCTCGACGCTCTCGACCCGCTTGCCGCCGGCCAGCTTCCGCACCTCGGAGATGTGGAGCAGGCCGTCGCGGCCCGGCAGCAGCGACACGAAGGCGCCGAACGCGGCGATCTTCACCACGGTGCCGAGGAACCGCTCGCCGATCTCCGGGTTGTGCGGGTTCGCGATCGCGTTGACCGCGGCGCGCGCGGCCTCGGCCGACGGCCCGTCGACGGCGCCGATGTAGACGGTGCCGTCCTCCTCGATGGAGATGTCGGCGCCGGTGTCGTCCTGGATGCCGTTGATCGTCTTGCCCTTGGGGCCGATCAGCTCGCCGATCTTGTCGACCGGGATCTGGACGCTGATGACGCGCGGCGCGGTCGGCGCCATCTCGTCGGGGGCGTCGATGGCCTGGTTCAGGACGCCGAGGATCGTCAGACGAGCCTCCTTGGCCTGCTGCAGCGCGCCGTCGAGCACCGACGACGGGATGCCGTCGAGCTTCGTGTCGAGCTGGATGGCCGTGACGAACTCGCTCGTGCCGGCGACCTTGAAGTCCATGTCGCCGAGCGCGTCCTCCGCGCCGAGGATGTCGGTGAGGGTCGCGTACTGCGTCTCGCCGTCCACCGTGTCGGACACGAGGCCCATCGCGATGCCCGCGACCGGCGCCTTCAGCGGCACACCGGCGTTCAGCAGCGACAGGGTCGAGGCGCACACGGAGCCCATCGACGTCGAGCCGTTGGAGCCGAGGGCCTCGGACACCTGACGGATCGCGTAGGGGAACTCCTCGCGGGCGGGCAGCACCGGCACGAGGGCGCGCTCGGCGAGGAAGCCGTGCCCGATCTCGCGACGCTTCGGCGACCCGACGCGACCGGTCTCACCGGTCGAGTAGGGCGGGAAGTTGTAGTGGTGCAGGTACCGCTTCTTCGTGATGGGCGACAGCGAGTCGATCTGCTGCTCCATCTTCAGCATGTTCAGCGTCGTGACGCCGAGGATCTGCGTCTCGCCGCGCTGGAAGATCGCGGAGCCGTGGACCCGCGGGATCACCGCGACCTCGGCGTCGAGCGGACGGATGTCCTTCAGGCCGCGGCCGTCCATGCGGACGCCTTCGGACAGGATCCGGCCGCGGACGACCTTCTTCGTCACCGACTTGTAGGCGCCCGACACCTCGCCGAGGGCGGAGGCCGGAAGCTCGCCGCCGTCGACCATCATCTGGACGGCGTCCTTGACGCGGGACTTCAGGGCGTCGTCGGCGTCCTGCCGCTCGATCTTGCCGGCGATCTGGTAGACGGCCTTGAGGTCCTCGAGCGCGAGGTCCTCGACGACCGCGTAGGTCGCGTCCGTGTACGGGAGGAAGACCGGGTACTCGCGGGTCTCCTTGGCGGCCTGCTTCGCGAGCTCCGCCTGCGCCTCGATGAGCGACTTGAGGAACGGCTTCGCGGCCTCGAGGCCCTGGGCCACGACCTCCTCGTTCGGCTTGACGGCACCGGCGCGGATCTTCTCGAACGCGGTCTCCGTCGCCTCGGCCTCGACCATCATGATCGCGACGTCGCCGGACTCGGTGACCCGGCCCGCGACGGTCAGGTCGAAGACGGCGTCCTCGAGCTGCGCGAAGGTCGGGAACGCGACCCACTGGCCGTCGATGAGGGCCAGGCGGACGCCGCCGATCGGGCCGCTGAACGGCACGCCGGACAGCTGGCTGGAGGCGGACGCGGCGTTGATCGCGAGGGCGTCGTAGAACTCGCCCGGCGCGATGGACAGCACCGTGATGACGATCTGGACCTCGTTGCGCAGGCCGTTGATGAACGACGGGCGCAGCGGCCGGTCGATCAGGCGGCAGACCAGGATCGCCTCCGTGGAGGGGCGGCCCTCGCGGCGGAAGAACGAGCCGGGGATCTTGCCGGCGGCGTAGGACCGCTCCTCGACGTCGACCGTCAGCGGGAAGAAGTCGAACTGGTCCTTGGGGTGCTTGCCGATGCTCGTCGCGGACAGCAGCATCGTGTCCTCGTCGAGGTACGCGGCGACGGAACCCTGCGACTGCTGCGCGAGGCGGCCGGCCTCGAAGCGGATGGTGCGCTTGCCGAACTTCCCGTTGTCCAGGACGGCTTCGGCGGACTTGATCTCGGGACCCTCCAAGAGGTGTCTCCTTCTCTTCTCTATGGCGTCATGCGGACGCGCTTCAGGAGCAGAGTGAGATCGGCGGGGAGGAGCGTGGCAAGCCTCGTCGCCACGGCCCGGATGGTCGTGGTCGAGCGCGGCTCCTGGTCATCAGTAGAAGAGCGCGGGACCGCCGTCGGCCCCGAAGTCCACCACTAACGACCAGCTCCCTGCCGGTCTGCTCCGGTGCCCCGCCTTCGCGGAGCGTGCCCATGCTACCAGGCGGCGTGTCGGCCGCGTCGGAGGAGGGCCGACGCGGCCGTGCGAGTCAGGCCGCGACCTTCGCCGCCATCCGGGGCCCGGCGATCGCGACGAGCACCGCGATCGCAGCACTGAAGCCGACGAGCACCGGGACGGCCGGCAGGAACGCGAGCGCCGCGCCGACGAGCAGCACGGGGACCGTGAGCCCGACGTAGGCGATGAGGAACATGGCAGCCAGCACGCCGCCGCGCTCCGGTCCGGGCACCAGGGAGGTCGCGACCCCGAGCGACGCCCGGAAGAGCAGCCCGACCCCGAGCCCCGCGACCGTCCCGCCGAGCACGAACAGCCACTCGGCGGCCACCAGGGCGGCGACGGCGAGGCCCGCGAGCCCGACGACCATCGCCGCGGTCGCCGTCACGAGCTGGAACCGCACCGGGACCGGCGTGAAGAACACCTGCGCGACGGCCGCCACGGCGAAGACCGCGAAGGGCACGGCACCGGCCACGAGCCGCGACGGCGAGTGGAACTCGCCCGCGAGGAACGACGGCGCGAGGGAGGTGAACAGCCCGAAGATCGCGAAGGCGCCGAAGACGCCGGCGCCCGCCGCGGCGAACGCGCCGCGGCTCGCCTCCGGCACCGTCAGGCGCTGGGGGGACCAGCGGCGGGGCCGCCGCTCGACGGTCTCAGGAGCGGCGAGCACGGCGACCACCGCGAGCGCGAGCACGACGAGCGACAGCAGGTACGGCGTCACGAGCGGACGGGGCGCGAACTCGGCGAGCACGCCGCCGACGAGCGGCCCGAGGCCGATCCCGCCGATGTTCGCGATCGTGGCGACGGCCGCCGGGACGCCCGGCCGGCGGTCGCCGTTCGCGCCGCGCCAGAGCTCGCCGAGGTGCGCGGTCGCCGCGGCGGTCAGGACGCCGACGCCGAGGCCCGTGACGAACCGCGCCACGAGCAGCACCGGCACCGACGGGAACAGGAGGAAGAGGACGCCGGCGACGAGCTCCGCGGCCAGCGCGACGAGGGCCGGCGGCTTGCGGCCGATCCAGTCGGACACGTGTCCGACGAGGTAGAGGCTGAGCGCGACCCCGGCGGCGTAGGTCGCGAAGATCACCGTGACGACCCAGGTCGGGAACCCGTCGCGCTCCTGGTAGAGGGCGTACAGCGGCGTCGGGATGGTGGTGAACGCCATGGCGGCGAGGAAGACGGAGGCGGTCGTCCAGAAGGCCGCGGCGTGCGGGAGTCGACCGACGGGTCGGAGCGGAGCGGTGATGGCCACGTGAGCGATGGTGCTCGCCGACGGCGATCGAGTCCAACGAACACTCTTGCTCCTCACGATCGATTGCATCGATCATGGAGCCATGGATCTCCCGACCGTCGAAGCCTTCGTCGCCGTCGCCGAGGAGCGGCACTTCGGCGCCGCGGCCGAGCGCCTGCACCTCGTGCAGTCGAGCGTGTCCGCGGCGATCGCCCGACTCGAGCGCGAGCTCGGCGCCCGGCTGCTCGACCGCTCGCCGAGGGCCGTCGCGCTGACCGAGGCGGGCGCGTCGGTGCTGCCCGAGGCGCGCCGCCTGCTCGCGACGGCCGACCGCATGCGCGTCGCGGCCGTCGGTCGCGCCGGGCTCACCGGCACGATCCGGTTCGGCACGTTCTCCTCGCTGCCGGTGCTCGACCTGCCCCGGCAGCTGGCCGCGTTCGCCGCCGAGCACCCGGCCGTCGAGGTGCGGCTCACGACCTCCGCCTCCGGGTCCACCGGCCTCGCGAACGACATCCGGGCCGGCCGGCTCGACCTGGGGCTCGTGGCGCTGCCGCCGGACCTGACGAGCGGGCTCGCACTGACGCCGCTGGCGTCCTACCCGTTCGGCGTCCTGCTGCCGAGCGGTCATCCGCTGGCCGGCCGGCCGTCGATCCGGCTCGCCGAGCTCGCGCGCGAGGCCTTCGTGGACAGCCCGGCCGGCTTCGGCCACCGGGTGGTCTCCGACCGGGCGTTCGCGGCGGCCGGGGTCGCCCGGACGGTCCGCACCGAGATCGTGGACCTGCCCAGCCTCGGCGCCTACGTCGCGGCGGGGCTCGGCGTCGCGGTCGTGCCGACGCCGCTCGTCGAGCCGCAGGACGGGGTCGTCGTCGTGCCGCTGCGCCACCCGATCGAGTGGTCCGTCGCGCTGGCGACCCGCCCCGAGCCCTCGCCGGCCGTCTCGGCCTTCATCCGGCTGACCGGGAGCCTGTTCTCCCCCGACGCCTGACCGGGCCCGGCGGGCAGCCGTCAGCCGCCGACGTGCGCCGCGAGCAGCAGCTCCGCGTTCTGCGGACCGCGCTCGAGCTCGCCCGACTCGATCCGGAGCGCGATCTCGACGGTCCGCTCGTTCGCCGGCGCCTCCAGGCCGGCCGCGCGCATGGCCCGCACGACGGTGCCGTTGATCTCGTGGACCTCCGCGCGACGCCCCTTCATCCAGTCCTGCAGCACCGTCGTCCGCGTCGTGGGCGAGGAGAAGCGCTGCAGGACGATGTCGAGCAGCGCGGGCGCGTACGTCTCCGCGGACGTGACGTCCGCGGCGGCGAGGCCGAAGACCGGCCGCAGGCGGCTGCCCGACGCGACCGTCGCGGCGGCCGCCTCGATGCAGCAGCGGTCCATGAACTCCCGCACGCCGGGCATGCGGGCCGCGTCCGCGAGCGGCAGGTCGAGGATCGCGGAGGGCACGAGCTCCCCGGCGTTGGCGACGAGCTTCATCCACTTCGACGAGCGGATGTCGTCGGAGATCTCGACGGTCCCGGCGTGGTGCAGCGCGTCCCAGACCTCCTGCTCGCGGCCCCGGGCCCGGTCGTCGATCGCGCCGACGGCGAACCACGCGGTCGCGGGCGAGTTCTCCCGGTTGACGACGCCGGGCTCGAACATGTTCGACGCCATCTCGATCACCGCGCCGATGGTGCGCTCCGGGCCGACGACCGAGGCGATCTCGTCCACGTTCATGCCGTTCTGCAGGCCGACGACGAGGCCGTCCTCGGCGAGCACCGGGCGGATCAGCTCGCACGCCCACCGGGTGTCGTAGGCCTTCGTCACGAGGAAGACGAGGTCGAACCGCTCGCGGAACGTCGCGACGTCGCAGAGGTTGAAGGCGCGCACCGGGGTGACCTCGGCGCCCTCCGGCATCCGCACCTCGATGCCGTACCGCCGCATGGCCTCGACGTGGTCCGGCCACTGCTCGATGAACGTGACGTCCAGCCCCGCGCGCACCATGTCCGCGCCGACACCCGACCCCTGCGCCCCGCTGCCCAGGATCGCGATCTTCTTCTCGGCCACGCTGCCTCCTCGTTCGTGCATCGGCACTCTACGTGCTGTTCCGTGTCGCTGAACAGGGGCGGGCGTCCGGGCGCCGTCACTTCGCGGCGAGGTACCCGCCGTCGGCGACGATCGTCTGCCCCGTGATCGCCGCCGCGTCGGACGAGGAGAGGAAGCGGACGACGTTCGCGATGTCGGCGGGAGCCATCAGGCGCCGCTGCGGGGTCTGCTCGATCCACGCGGCCAGGGTCTCCGGCGACTCCGATCCGACGTCCCGCAGCAGCTCCGTGTCGGTGTATCCGGGCGCCACCGCGTTCACCCGGACGCCCTTCGGCGCCCACTCGACGGCGAGGGTGCGGGTCAGGGCGACGATGGCCGCCTTCGTCGCGTCGTAGCCGACGTGGACCTCCGGCCGGGTCGCCGCGAACGCGGCGATCGAGGAGATGTTCACGACGGTGCCCCGGGTGGCGGACAGGAGGTCGGCGAACTCGCGGCACATGAGGAACGTGCCGGTCAGGTTGAGCTCGAGCACGCGGTGCCAGTCCGCGTCCGGGTGGGCGGCGGTCGGCGAGCTGAGCGACATGCCGGCGCAGTTCACGAGATGGTCCGCACGGCCGAGCCGCTCGCGCACCGTCCGCGCCAGGCGGCGCACCTGCGCCGAGTCGGTGACGTCCACCGCGAGGCCGACGGCCGTCGCGCCGGTCTCGGCGCTCAGCCGCGCGGCGGCCTCGACGGCGGCGTCCTCCCGCACGTCGGCGACGACCACCGCCTGCCCGCGCTCCGCGAACGCCCTCGCGACCGCACCGCCGATCCCGCCGGCGGCGCCCGTGACGACCGCGACCTCCACGTCCTTCGAAGCTCCGTCCATGCGGGGCGACGGTACTGATCGACCCTGGAGGTCGACTCGGCCCGATGTGTAGTGTCGCTGAACGGGACGGAGCAGTCCTCGGACGCGAAGGAGCGGACATGACCGGACGGGTCGACGGCAGGACCATCGTGGTGACCGGGGCCGGCTCCGGCATCGGCGCCGCGATCGCACGAGGACTCGCCGCCGAGGGCGCGAACGCCGTCCTCGCCGACCTCGACCTCCCGGCCGCGGAGCGCGTCGCGGACCGGATCCGCGCCGACGGCGGGCAGGCCCTCGCGCTGGGCCTGGATGTCACCGACCGCGCCACGGTGCGCGCCGCGGTGGCGGCGACGGTCGACCGCTTCGGCCGGCTGGACGGCTGGTTCAACAACGCGGGGATGAACGCGCCGATGCCGTTCCTCGAGATCACCGAGGAGAACTTCGAGCGCATCATGCGGGTGAACGCCGTCGGCGTGCTGATCGGCATCCAGGAGGCGGCGAAGCAGTTCCTCGCGCAGGGCGGCGGCGGGAAGGTCGTCAACACCGCGTCGATCGCCGGCCGCACCGGCTTCCCGAGCTTCGCGCCGTACAGCGCCTCGAAGGCCGCGGTCATCTCGCTCACGCAGGCGGCGGCGCGCGACCTCGCGCAGCACGGCATCACGGTCAACGGGTTCGCCCCGGGCGTCGTCGCGACGCCCCTCTGGACGAAGCTCGACGCGGACCTCGCCGCGATGGGCGCCGTCGACGCCGGCTTCGACTCGATGGCGGGCGACATCCTGCTCGGCCGCCCGGCGCAGCCCGAGGACATCGTGCCGACGGCGCTCTTCCTCGCATCGAGCGACTCCGACTACATCACCGGGCAGATCGTCGCGATCGAGGGCGGGATGATCCTGGTCTGAGCGGCGCGCGCGGCGCCGGGCCTCACGCCTCGAGCGCGAGCCCGGCGTCGCGGGCGGCGGTGAGGAGCACCGCCGCGAGGTCCTTGCCCGCGCCCAGCCCGCTCGCGATGGTCCGCGAGAAGGCGACCTCCGTCGTCGACAGCACGGGCATCGGCGTCTCGAGCCCGGCCGCGAGGTCGAGGGCGAGCCGGACGTCCTTCCGCTGCCCCTCGGTCGTGAAGGTCGGCGTGAAGTCCAGCCCGACGAGCGCGGCGGTCTTGTAGGTCGAGAAGGGCGAGCCGACCGCGCTGTCGTTGATGAAGGCGAGCAGCCGGTCGCGCGGCACCCCGGCCTTCTCGCCGAGCACCACGAGCTCGGCGAGCGACTGCATGACGACCGCGAGCAGGCCGTTCGTGGCCAGCTTGACGACGTTCGCCTCCGCGCCCGCACCGACGACGTGGGTCGCGCGGCCGAGCGCGTCGAGGACCGGCGCCGCCCGGGCGACGTCCTGCTCCGGCCCGGAGACGGCGAAGATGGCCCGCCCGGCCGCGACGACGCCCGGGTTGCCGCTGACGGGCGCCGACACGTAGCCGAGGCCCGCGGCCGCGGCCGCCCTCGCGGCCCGCCCGGCGGCGGCCACGGACACCGTGGAGCCGTCGATCCAGGTCGTCGCCCGGCCGCCGGCGCCGCTGAAGAGGCCGTCGTCCGGGTCGTGCAGCCGGCCGAGGGCGCCGTCGTCGAGCACCATCGAGTACAGGAGGTCGTGGTCGAGCGCGTCGGCGAGCGTCGCGATCCGGGTCGCCCCCTTCGCCAGCAGCGGCTCGGCCCGCTCGGGGGTGCGGTTCCAGACCCCGACCTCGAAGCCGGCGTCGAGGAGCCGCTCGACCATGACGGTGCCCATGCGGCCCAGCCCGAGCCAGGCGACCGTCGGCCGCCCGCTCATCGGAGGATCCGCACGGGGTGCTCGACGAGGTCGGTGAACGCCGCGAGCCACTGCGCGGCGAGCGCCCCGTCGATGACGCGGTGGTCCGCGGAGAGGGTGACCGTCATCACCGTCGCGATCGCGAGGGCGCCGTCCTCGACGACCGGCCGCTCGGACGCGGCGCCGACGGCGAGGATCGCCGACTGCGGCGGGTTGATGATCGCGGAGAACTCCTTGACGCCGTACATGCCGAGGTTGGAGATGGAGAACGCCCCGCCCTCCAGCTCGTCCTGCTTCAGCCGGCCGCGCCGCGCCCGGTCGACGAGGTCGGCGGACGCCGCCGCCACGTCGCCGATGGACCGGCGCTCGACGCCCCGCAGCACGGGGGTGACGAGGCCGCCGTCGATCGCCACGGCGATCGCGACGTCGACGGACGAGTAGCGGCGGATCGACGTCTCGGCCCAGGTCGCGTTCGCGTCCGGCACCCGGAGGAACGCGCCCGCCGCGGCCTTGACCAGCAGGTCGTTCACGGACACCTTGGGGCCGCCGCCCGCGTTCAGCTCGGACCGGAGGTCGAGCAGGGCGCCCATCCGGACGTCCGCGACGACGTAGAAGTGCGGGACCGTCGACTTGCTCTCCGTGAGCCGCCGCGCGATCGCGCGGCGCATCCCGGTCAGCGGCACCTCCTCGACGTCCGCGCCGGCGGGCGCCGACGGCGCGGGGGCCGGTGCGGGTGCCGGTGCGGCGGCGCGGGGCGCCTCCCTCGGCTCGGCGAGGAACCGTTCGAGGTCGCGGCGCACGATGCGCCCGTCGGGGCCGGTGCCCTGCAGCGCGTCGAGGTCGACGCCGTGCTCCTTCGCGAGGCGGCGGACGATCGGGCTCGTGAACCGGCGACCGCCGGTCGGCTGCGCCGCCTCCGCACCGCCGTCGGACCGCAGCTCGGTCGGGGCGCCCGCGACCGGCGAGGGCGCCGCCTCGGGCGCGGTCTCCGGCTCCGGTGCACTCGCCTGCTCCGGCGTCGCGGCCTGCTCGGCGGCGACGGGTGGCGTCGAGGAGGACGCGGTGCCGGCCGCGGGTGCGGCCTCCTCGGCCCCGCCCGGCGCCGGGGAGGCCGCATCGGCGGACTCGCCGGGAGCTCCGATCACGGCGATCGGCTCGCCGACCGCGACGCTCGCGCCCTCGGCGACGAGCAGCTCGAGGACCGTGCCCTCGATCTCGGCCTGGTACTCGACGACGGCCTTCTCCGTCTCCACCTCGGCGAGCGGGGCGCCGACGGCGACCGTCTGCCCCTTCTGCACGAGCCAGCTGGCGATCGCCGCCTCGGTGACGTTCGCGAGGACCTCCGGCATGCGGACGACGGAGGCCATCAGCGCTGCCCCATCCCGGCCACGACGCGCTCGAGACCCGCGACGACCTCCTCGGTGCGCGCGATCGCCGCGCGCTCCAGGACCTTCGAGATGCTCGGGCTGGCCTCGCTGCCCGTGACCCGCTGCACGGGCTGATCGAGCCAGTCGAAGTAGCGGCGCTGGATCTCGTCCGCGAGCCAGCCGCCGTAGGAGGTGCCCTGCGCCCCCTGCTCGACGATGAGCACCGCGTTCGTCTTCCTGATGCTCTCGCCGATGGTGTCCCAGTCGATCGAGGCGCGGTCGAGCCACCGGAGGTCGACGACCTCGGCGTCGACGCCGGTCTGCTCCACGGCCTCGAGCGAGTGCCGCACCATCGACAGGTAGCTGAGGACGGTGACGTCCTCGCCCGCGCGGCGGATCGCCGCCTTCCCGAGCGGGAGGCGGTAGTCGAGGTCGGTCGGCGTCTGCTCGGTCAGCGGGTACAGGTCGATGTGCTCGATCACGAGCACCGGGTCCTGCAGGTCGAGCGCCGTGTTCATGAGCCCGATGTAGTCCGCGGCGGTCGACGGGGCGACGACCCGCCACCCGACGCTCGTCGCGAAGACGCCCGCCGGGTCCATGAGGTGCTGGGAGCCGTAGCCGGAGCCCATCGCGACCTTCGTGCGCAGCACGAGCGGCACCGGGTTCTCGCCGCCGAACATGTGGCGCGCCTTCCCGATCTGGTTGAAGACCTGGTCGGCCGCGACCCAGAGGAAGTCCGGATACATGAACTCGACGACGGGGCGGAAGCGCCCGTCGAGCGCCATGCCCCCGCCGAGGCCGACGAACGCGTTCTCGCTGATCGGCGTGCCGAGCACCCGGTCGGGGAAGTCCTTCGCGAGCCCCTTCGTGGCGCCGTTCGTGCCGCCGTTCAGGCGGTGGACGTCCTCGCCGAGCACGACGATCCGGTCGTCCTGCTCCATTCGGTGGTGCATCACGCCGGCGACCGAGTCGACGAAGCGACCCGTCCTCGTCTCCCCCTCGTACTCGAGCGGCTCGAGGGTCGGGACGCCGTCGAGCTCGCTCGCGTCGCCGCGGATGCCGACGTCGACGAACGCGGGGTCGGGCCAGAGGTCCGGGCGGATCCGCCGCTTGCCGTCCTGCTCGGGGTCCGGCTCGACGAGCCGGGACGCGACGTCGCGCATCGCCTGCACGGCCTGCTCGCGCGCGGCGTCGGCCTGCGCCTGGGACAGGATCCCGAGCTCGAGCAGCTCCCGGGTCGTGCGCGCGATCGGGTCGCGGTCGCGCCAGGTCTGCTCCTCGTCCTTCGAGCGGTAGCCGAAGGCGCTGCCCGGGTAGGGGCCGTTCTGGTGGAAGAACCGGTAGACCTCGGCCTCGATGACGGCGGGGCCGTCCCCCGCGCGCATGCGGGCGGCCGCCTCCTCCGTCGCGAGGTGCACCGCAAGCGGGTCCATCCCGTCCACCTGCCAGGCCGGGATGCCGAAGCCGGGCCCGCGGCCGGACAGCCGCGGCTCGCCCGTCACCTCGTGCACCTCCGTCGAGACCGCGTAGAGGTTGTTCTCGATGAAGAAGCCGAACGGGAGGTGCCACGCGGCGGCGAGGTTCATCGTCTCGAGGACCGACCCGATGTTCACGGCGCCGTCCCCGAAGTAGCTGATCGTGAGGTCGCTCGTGCCCGCGTGGCGCTGCGCCCACGCGTTCCCGGCGCCCATCGGGACGCCGCCGCCGACGATCGCGTTCGTGCCGAGCGCGCCCGCCTCGAACCACTGGAGGTGCATGGAGCCGCCCCGGCCGCGGCAGTAGCCCTGCGCGAGGCCGAGGATCTCGGCGAGCGTGCGCTGCAGCACCGTGTCGACCTCGCCGGAGACGATCGCGTCGACGTCGAAGCGGCCCTGCGTCACGTGGGTGAGGGCCTTCGCGAGGAACTGGTGGTGCCCGCGGTGGGACCCGTTCACGCCGTCGGCGGAGCGGAGGCCGATGATCGAGCCGACCGCGCCGCCCTCCTGGCCGATGCTCGAGTGCGCGGGGCCGTGGACGAGGCCCTCGCCCGCGAGCTCGAGCACGGTTTCCTCGAACGCCCGGATGAGGTGCAGCTCGGCGAGCATGCCGGTCAGCAGGGCCGGGTCGGCCGCCTTCCAGTCCTCGGGCGTGGTCTCGAGCCGGACCCACTCAGCAGCGGGGTCGAGACGGGATCGGTTCGGCATCGGCCCTCTTCTCCATCGACGAGGTGGACATCACGCGTCCCTCAGGTGTTCACTGTAGATGTACATTGGCGCCAATCTCAAGCGCCTCACTGAACACATGGGCGGGGCGCGACGCGCGCCGCCGACCTCCCGCGGCGATGCGGAGGAAGGAGGGGGCGATGGCGCTCCCCGGGCTGCGCGGCACCGACCACATCGGCTTCACCGTGCCCGACCTCGACGAGGCCGACCGGTTCCTCGTGGACGTGCTCGGCTGCGTGCGCGTCTACTCCCTCGGCCCCTTCGTGCACGAGGACGACGACTGGATGGCCGAGCACCTCGGCGTCCACCCGCGCACGGTCATGCGGCGACTCCACTTCTACCGCTGCGCCAACGGCGCAAACTTCGAGGTCTTCCAGTACGAGGCCGCGGACGGGCAGCGCCCCCAGCCCCGCAACAGCGACCTCGGCGGCCACCACCTCGCCTTCTACGTCGACGACCTCGACGAGGCCGTCGCGTACCTCCGGCACGAGGGCGTCGAGGTGATGGGCGAGCCGACCGCCAGCTCCAGCGCGAGCACCGGTCAGCGCTGGGTGTACTTCCGCAGCCCCTGGGGCATGCAGTTCGAGCTCGTCTCGTACCCGCACGGCAAGGCCTACGAGCAGGACGCCCAGGTGCTGCTCTGGCACCCGGCGCGGCCGGCGGAATGACCGACGCGCCGGAGCGGGCCGTCGCCTCGAGGGACGGCGGCGCCGGGGCGCGCCTCGCCGACGAGCTGCGCGCCCGGATCCTCCGCGGCGAGCTGGTCCCGCGGGAGCGCATCCGGCAGGAGTCGCTCGCCGCGTCGCTGGGGGCGAGCCGCGCGCTCGTCCGGGAGGCGCTCCGCATCCTCGAGGCCGACGGGCTGATCACCACGGTGCCGAACACCGGCTCCTGGGTCTCCGCGCTGAGCCGCGCGGAGTGCGAGGAGGTCTACGAGATCCGCGAGCGGCTCGAGCCGCTCCTGCTCCGGCGGAGCCTGCCGGGCCTCGGCCCGGCGCGGATCGCGCGCCTGGCGGACCTCGCCGAGCGGATCCGCGACGTCCGCGACGTCGAGCAGTTCCTCCGGCTCGACCGGGAGCTGCACCTCCTGTCCTACGAGGGCGCCGAGACGGCCGTGCTCGGGGACACCGTGCACCGCCTCTGGAACACGACGCAGCACTACCGCCGCGCGTTCTCGCTGCTGCTCGACGCCGACGACCTCCGAACGCTGCACGAGGAGCACCACATGCTCGTGAAGGCGATCCGCGACGGCGACGCCGACGGCGCGGAGCGCGTGCTCGCCGGGCACATCCGCCGCACGCGCCTGCAGCTCGCCCACCACCCCGACGTGTTCGACGACGAACCGACCGACCAGAGGAGCACCCCGTGACCATCACCGCACCGCCCGCCGCCGTCTTCCGCGACCTCCACATCGGCGGGGAGTGGCGCCCCGGATCGGGCGGCGGGCGGTTCCCCGTCCTCGACCCGTCCGACGGCTCGACCATCGCGGAGTTCGCGATCGCGACCGAGGAGGACTGCGACGCGGCGGTGGCGGCGGCCGCCGCCGCGCTGCCCGCGTGGAGCGCGACCGCGCCGCGGGTCCGCAGCGAGATCCTCCGCCGCGCGTGGGAGATCCTCACCGCGGAGTCCGACGTGCTCGCCGAGCTGATGGTGCGCGAGAACGGCAAGTCCTGGGCCGACGCGAAGGCGGAGGCGGGCTACGCGACCGAGTTCTTCCGCTGGTTCGCGGAGGAGGCCGTGCGCATCCCCGGCGACTGGCGCCTCTCCCCCGCCGGCGACAAGCGGATCGTCGTCACGCACCGGCCGATCGGCGTCTCGCTGCTCATCACGCCCTGGAACTTCCCCGCCGCGATGGCGACGCGCAAGCTCGCGCCCGCGCTCGCCGCGGGCTGCACGACCGTCCTGAAGCCGGCGCGCGAGACGCCGCTGACCGCCGCGTACCTCGTCGACGCGCTGCAGCGCGCCGGGGTGCCGGACGGGGTCGTGAACCTCGTGACGCCCGTCCCGACCGGACCGGCGGTCGCGCGCATGCTCGCCGCGGAGCCGGTGCGGAAGCTCTCCTTCACGGGCTCGACCGAGGTGGGGCGCGAGCTGCTCAAGGCGTGCGCCGACCGGATCGTCAACACGTCGATGGAGCTCGGCGGCAACGCGCCGCTCATCGTCCTGCCCGGCGCCGACCTCGATCAGGCGGTCGAGGGCGCGTTCCTCGCGAAGATGCGGAACGGCGGCTCCGCCTGCACGTCCGCGAACCGCTTCTACGTCCACGACTCGCTGCACGACGCGTTCGTCGAGCGGATGGCCGCGCGGCTCGAGGCGATGCGCACGGGACCGGGCCTCGACCGCGGGAACGAGCTCGGCGCGCTCGTCTCGGTCGGCGAGCGCGACAAGGTCGCCGGCCTCGTCGACACCGCGACGGCGGAGGGCGCGGCCGTCCGCGTCGGCGGCACCGCCTCCGAGCACGGCGCCTTCTACGCCCCGACGCTGCTCACCGGCGTCGCGCACGGCAGCACGATCAACACGACGGAGATCTTCGGCCCGGTCACCGCGGTCGTGCGGTTCTCCGACGTGGACGAGGTCGTCGCGCAGGCGAACGACTCCGAGTACGGCCTGATCGCCTACGTGTTCGGCGAGGAGCGCGCCGCCATGCAGGTCGCGACCCGGCTCGACGTGGGGATGGTCGCGGTCAACCGCGGCGTCGTCTCGGACCCGGCCGCGCCGTTCGGCGGCACGAAGCAGAGCGGCCTCGGCCGCGAGGGCGCGGACGAGGGCATCCTCGAGTTCCTCGAGACGCAGTACATCGCCGTCACGGCCTGAGCCGCGCGGGCAGCGCCACCCGCCTCAGGCGGGCGGGTGGTGGCTGCTGCCGTGCACGAACCAGACGCCCTCGAAGACGCCGGGCCCCGGGTTCCGGTGCACGTGCGGGATGGAGCAGTCGAACCCGAACGACTCGCCCTCGCGGAGGTGGAAGACCTCCTGGCCCACGGTGACGACGAGCTCGCCCTTGAGGACGAGCGCGTACTCGTAGCCCTCGTGGGTCACCATCTCGCCGCCGGCGGACGAGGTCGCGCCCGACGCGTAGGTGACCTTCATGAAGTTCACCGCGTGCTCCGGCGTCGCCGCGAGCCGCTCCCAGACGACGCCCTCGGCCATCGTGATCTGCGGCCGGTGGGACGGGTGCACGACCGAGACCCGGTTCGCGTACTCCGACGGGTGCCACGCGTTCACCGGGTTCATGCGGCCGGTGCCGTGCCACTCGTCGTCGGGCTGCTCCTGCTCCTCGAGGGCGAGCGCGCGCTCGTGCGCCTGCTCGTCGGCCTCGAACAGCTCGTCGACGGAGACGCCGAGCAGCCGGGCGAACGTGTAGAGCGTCCCGACCGAGGGCTGCGACTTGCCGTTCTCGATCTGCGAGACCAATGACGGGGAGACCCCGGCCTGCCTGGCCAGCTCCCGCAGCGAGAGGCCGGCCGCCTGCCGGATCTCCTTCAGCCGGAAGCCGAGGTCGCCGAGCTCGAACGCGCGGATGTCCACCATGTCGGCGCCCGTCTCCCTTCCTCGCTTCGCCGCCCTCCGCGGTCCGCGGCGGCTCGGTCGGACGATGCGGGATGCGCTCAATGTACACATGGCCCGGCGCTGCCGAGTGCTACTGTTCAGTGACAGCAGACAGTCGGATCATACGAGGAAGTGTGCCGATGACCATTCGCGGGATCCACCACACCGGGATCATCGTCAGCGACCTGGACCGGTCGATCGAGTTCTACCACGGGCTCCTCGGCTTCCCGTTCCAGAGCGAGCCGAGCCCCTGGTTCGACGGCGACGAGCTCGCCCAGGGCGTCGGCGTGCCCGGCGCCCGGCTGCGGCAGTGCTGCCTGCTCGTCGGCGACGGCGTGCTCGAGCTGCTCGAGTACGAGAACCGGGAACCGAGCGACGGCCCCGTCCACCAGAACCACCTGGGCGCGATGCACGTCGCGTTCCGGGTCGACGACGTCGCCGCCGTGCAGGCCGAGCTCGAGGCGAAGGGCGTCGAGTTTTTCTCGTCCTCGCACGTCGTCGACGACGGCGTACTCGCCGGCTGGCGCTGGGTCTACTTCCACGACCCCGACGGCATCCCGCTCGAGCTCGTCGAGGTCGCGTACACGCGGCCCGAGGAGCGCCGGCAGGGCATCGCCGCGTACCTCGACGAACACCCCACCACCACGCAGGAGGCCGTTCGATGACGGACACCACCCCACGCCGCGCACTCGTCGTCGGCGTCACCGGCATCGTCGGCCAGAACCTGGCGGCGCTGCTCGCGGACCGCGGCTGGGAGGTCTTCGGCCTCTCGCGGAGCGGCGGCGCGCCCGACCCGCGCGTGCGGCCGGTCCGCGCGGACCTCGCCGATCCGGACGGGCTGCGCGAGGCGCTCGCCGAGGTCCGGCCCGCGTTCGTCGCGATCACCGCGTGGACCCGGATGGACACCGAGGCGGACAACATCCGCGTCAACGCCGCCGCGGTGCGGAACGTGCTCGGCGCCCTCGCGGACGCCGGCTCGGTCGAGCACGTCGCCCTGATGACGGGCCTCAAGCACTACCTCGGCCCGTTCGAGGCGTATGCGACGGGCGTCATGGCGGACACCCCGTTCCGCGAGGAGGAGCCTCGGCTGACGACGCCGAACTTCTACTACGCCCAGGAGGACGAGCTGTTCGCGGCCGCGGAGCGCGGCGGGTTCACCTGGAGCGTGCACCGCTCGCACACGGTGTTCGGGTTCGCCACGGGCAACGCGATGAACATGGTGCTGACGATCGGCGCGTACGCGGCGATCTGCAAGGAGCTCGGCCGCCCGTTCGTGTTCCCCGGATCCGCGACGCAGTGGAACTCGGTGACCGACGTGACCGACGCCGACCTGCTGTCGGAGCAGATGCTCTGGGCGTCCGAGCACGGCCGGAACGAGGCCTTCAACACGGCGAACGGCGACGTCTTCCGCTGGCGGTGGCTGTGGCCGCAGATCGCCGCCTTCTTCGACCTCCCGTGGGAGGGTTTCGAGGGCGCGCCCCGCACGCTCGTCGAGTCGATGGCCGGCGCGGAGGACGTCTGGCGGCGCATCGCCGAGCGGCACGGCCTGGTCGAGCCGGACCTCGGCCGCGTCGCGTCGTGGTGGCACACCGACGGCGACCTCGGTCGCGACATCGAGGTGCTCACGGACATGAACAAGAGCCGGAAGGCCGGCTTCACGGCGTCGCGCGACACCCGCGACAGCTTCTTCCACTACATCGCGCGCTACCGCGAGGCGAAGATCCTCCCCTGACCGGCGGGGTTCACGGATACGGAGATCCGGTCGCCGGATCTCCGTATCCGTGAACGGAGGAGGGGAGGACCGCCGCGGCGGTCCTCCCCTCCTGGCGTTCCGAGCTCAGAGCCGTGCGTCGAACTCGATGTGCGCCTTGATCGTGGACTCGGGGTGGTGCGCCGCCTCGAGCGCGTCGACGGCGTCGGCCGCCGCGAAGCGCTGCGTCACGAGCGGCGTCAGGTCGAGCCCGCTGCCGGCGAGGAACCGGAGGGTCTCCGGCCAGATGCCGGGCGACCCGATGGAGCCCGTGATCCGCAGCTCCTTCGACTGGATCAGCCCGAGCTTCGCGGGCGCTGAGCCCCCGACGTCGATCCCGATGTAGGCGATCCGGCCCTGGAACGCGACGAGCTCGAGCGCGGTCGCCATGACGGCCGGGCGCCCGCTCGCCTCGACGACGAGGTCCGCGCCGCGGCCGCCCGTGATGTCGCGGAGCCGCTCGTCGGCCTCGTCCGGGTGCACCGCGTGCGTCGCGCCGAGGGCGAGGGCGGCCTTCCGGCGGTCCTCCGATGGCTCGATCACGACGGTGGTCGCGCCCATCGCGGCGGTCGCCGCCGCGACGGCGAGCCCGACCGGCCCGGCGCCGAGCACGGCGACGGTGTCGGACGCGTTCACGCCCCCGGCGTGCTGCACCGCGTAGTACGCGACGCTGAACGGCTCGACGAGCGCACCCATCGTGAACGACAGCTCGTCGGGCAGCCGGTGCAGCCACGACTCCTTCGCAACGAAGAAGTCGGCGGCGGCGCCGCTGATCGAGAAGCCGAAGTGGTCGGCCCCGATCACGCACTCCCCCACCACGCGGTCGCCGACACGGAGGTCCTTCACCTGGTCGCCGACCCGCACGACCTCGCCGGACCACTCGTGACCGGGGATCAGCGGGTAGGAGAACGGGATGATGTAGCGGCCCTCGAGCAGCTCGATGTCCGAGTGGCAGACGCCCACCGACCGGGCTGCGACAAGCACCTCGTCGGCCGCGATCTCCGGGATCGGCCGCTCCTCGACGACGGGCGAGTCCTGCGCCGCGTAGACCAGTGCCTTCATGCTCCTCCTCCTGCTCAGCGGGTCTCGATGAGGACCTTGACCTGGTCGCCGGTCGGCGACAGCAGCGTCTCGAAGCCCTTCTCGACGATGTCGGCCATCGGGACGGTCGCGGTCACGACCTGCTCGACCGGGTACCGGCCGCGCGCGATCAGGTCGACGATGCGCGGGAAGTCGAACACCGGGTAGCACCAGGTGCCGGTCAGCGTGATGTCGTGCTCCGACAGCACCATCGGGTCGATCGACGCGGGGCGCGTGTGCAGGCCGGTCTGCGAGACGTGACCCGCGGACCGCACCGCGGCGAGCGCCGTCTGCAGCGCGCGCTCGTTGCCCGAGCACTCGATCACCGCGTCCGCGCCGATGCCGCCGTTCAGGTCCTTCAGGTACGCGGCGACGTCGGTCTCCGCGGGGTTCAGCACCTCGGCGACGCCGAAGCCGCGCACCAGCTCGGCACGCGTCGGGTTCACCTCCGACACGATGACGCGCGCCCCGAGCGACGCGGCGTAGAGCGTCGCGAGCGCGCCGATCGGACCGGCGCCCGTGACGAGCACGGTGTCGCCGGGCCGCACCTGCGCGGTGTCGACGCCGTACGCGGCGACCGCGGCGGGCTCGACGAGCGCGCCCTGGAGGTCGCTGACCGAGTCGGGCAGCACGGTGAGCTTCTCCTGCGGTACGACCGCGAGCTCGGCGATCCCGCCCCAGGCGTAGCTGAGCCCGATGCACGCCATGTTCACGCAGAGGTGGTTCAGGCCGCGCACGCAGTAGTAGCAGGTGCCGTCGAAGAGCAGCGGCATCACGGATACGCGCTGGCCGACGCGGACGCGGTCCACGCCGCGGCCGACCTCGACGACCTCCGCGGAGAACTCGTGGCCGAGGATCTGCGGGATCGTCGAGCCGTTCAGCTTGTGCGGCTCCTTCGGCGTGACGATCGGGCCCTGCGCGTACTCGTGCAGGTCGGTGCCGCAGATGCCGCACCAGAACGGCCGCAGCAGGACCTCGCCGGGTCCGGGCGACGTGGGCGGCGCCACGTCCTCGACGCGGACGTCGTGGGCGGCGTGGAAGACGGCGGCCTTCATCGTTCCTCCTCCTGGAGCGTGGGGTCGAACAGCACCTTGCCCTCGAGGCGCCCGGTGGCGAGCCGCTCGAGCTGCTCGGCGAGATCGCCGAGCGGGTGCACGGAGTCGAGCAGCTCGGCGGCCAGCGACGTCGTCGCGAGGATGTCGAGCGCCGGGGCGAGGTCCTCGCCGCAGACGTGGGCGAGCGTGGTCCGCACGGTGATCTCGCGCATCACCAGGGCGTGGACGTCGACCTCCTGCTGCTTCGCGGGGAGGCCGACCTGCAGCACCGTCCCGCCGTCGCGGACCATGCCGATCGCGGCGTTCAGCTGCCCGGGGGCGCCGCTCGCCTCGATGACGACGTCGGCACCGCCGGGCGCGGCTTCGAGCACGCGGTCGCGCACGGCGTCCCCGACCTCGACGACGCGGTCCGCGCCGAGCCGCAGCGCGCGCTCCAGCCGTGCCCCGGGGAAGTCGACGACGGTGACCTCGACGTCGGCGAGGTGCCGCACGCCGGTGAGCACGAAGGTCCCGATCGCGCCGGCCCCGATGAGCACGACGCGGTCGCCGTCCCGGACTCCGGAGCGCCGGGCGGCGTGCAGGCCGACGGCGAGCGGCTGGGCGAGGCCTGCCGCGTCGAGCGGCAGCCCGTCCGGCACCGCGACGAGCGTCCGCTCGGGCACCGCGACGAGCTCGGCGAGGCCGCCGGGGGCGTTCAGCCCGTGCGTGTAGTAGCGGCGGCACAGGTTCGTCCGGCCCTCCCGGCAGCGGTCGCACGCGCCGCACCAGACGCCGGCACCGCTCGCGACGATCGACCCGGCCGGGAACCGGCCGCCCGCGACGGGCGCGACGACCTCCCCGACGAACTCGTGCCCGAACACCATCGGCCCGGTCGCCCCGGTGACGGGGTGCACCCGGTTCACCGGGAAGGTCAGCGGGCCGGCCTTCCACTCGGTCGCGTCGGTGCCGCACATCCCGGACCGGAGCACGCGGAGGAGCACCTCGCCCTCGCGCGGCTCGGGCTCGGGGACGTCCTCGATCCGGACGTCGTGGTCGCCGTGGTAGACGGCCGCCCTCACGCCTCCGCCCCCGGACCGGCCTCGCCGCGGCCCCAGGCCGTGTTGAGGTTCGACTGCGAGCTGCGGATGACGGGCAGCGGCCCGTTGACCGTGAAGTAGCGCTGGCCCGCGACGAGCAGGTCCTCGGCCGGGAACTTCGTGACGACCTCGGCACCGGTGGCGGTCACGACGACCTCCTCCTCGATGCGGGCCGCGCCGATGCCGTCGGCGCTCGGCCAGTAGGTCTCGAGGGCGAAGAACATGCCCTCCTTCAGCTCCTCCGGGTGGTCGAGCGAGACGAGCCGGGAGAAGATCGGCTTCTCCCAGATCGACAGGCCGACGCCGTGCCCGTACTGCAGCGCGAACGCGGCCTCCTCGTCCGGGAACCCGAACTCCTGCGCCTTCGGCCACACCTTGACGATGTCCGCGGTGGTGGCGCCGGGCTTCACGAGCGCGATCGCGCGGTCCATGTACTCGCGGGCGCGCTTGTAGGCGTCGTTCTGCGCCGGGCTCGCCGAGCCGACCGCGAACGTGCGGTAGTAGCAGGTCCGGTAGCCGTTGAAGCTGTGCAGGATGTCGAAGAACGCGGGGTCGCCCGGCCGGATGATCCGGTCGGAGTAGACGTGCGGGTGCGGCGAGCAGCGCTCCCCCGAGATCGCGTTCACGCCCTCGACGTACTCGGAGCCGTGGTCGTAGAGCGTCTTCGCCACGAGGCCGACGGTCTCGTTCTCGCGGACGCCCGGGCGGAGGAACTCGTACAGCTTGTCGTAGGCGGAGTCCACCATCGAGGCCGCCTGCGTGAGCAGCGTGATCTCGTCCTGCGTCTTGATCTCGCGCGCCTGCATGAACACCTGCTGGCCGTCGACGACGTCGATGCCCGCGTTCTTCAGCGCCATGAGGACCGGCATCTCGATCACGTCGACGCCGAGGGGCTCCCCGAGCAGGCCGAACTTCTCGAGCTCGCGCTTGATCTTCGCCGCGACCTCCTCCGCGGCGCCGGCCGCCGGGTTGAACGCGCCGCGGAGCGTGGAGATGCCGGCCCGCGAGCCGTTCTCGAGCCGCGGCCGCTTCGCGCCGTGGTGCGGCGCGTGCGGGTCGGCGTCCATCTCGGCGGTGGTCTCGCCGAGCCACGGGTTGTACAGCGCGTGGTGCTTCGCCGCGGACCCGAAGTCCCAGACGATCGGGTCGCTGTTGCGGGTCAGGAGGGAGAAGCGGATCAGCTTGTCCATCGCCCACGTCCCGATGTGGGTCGCGGTCATGTAGCGGATGTTCGAGAAGTCGAACGCGAGCAGCGCGCCGAGGTCGGACCGCTCGAGCTCGGCCTTGAGTCGCGCGAGCCGTTCGTCGCGCAGCCGGTCGAACCGGACGCGCTCCTCCCAGTCGACGCCGTTGGTTCCGAAGGTCGCCGTGCTCAGCACCGGTGCCTGCCTTTCTGGGTCGGGCGTCCGAGAGGACGCCGGTGGAGGGTCGTGGTGCTCACTCGACGGCGGCGCGGCGGCGGCGACGGCGGATCCGGCCGGTCGTGTAGACGATCGCGGCGACGAGGATCAGGGCGCCCTGGAAGTAGTACTGGAACACCGTCCCGAGTCCGAGGAAGACCGTCGCGGACAGCACCTGCTGCAGCAGCAGCGCCCCGAGCAGCGGGCCGATGAAGGTGCCGCGGCCGCCGAGGAGGCTCGTGCCGCCGAGCACCACCGCGGTGATGCTCGTCAGCGTGAAGGCCGAGCCCTGGGTCGGGTCGCCGACGCCGTACTGGCCCATGAACATGAGCGCCGACAGGAACACGAGGGCCGCCGTGGCGACGTAGCCCAGCACGACCGTGCGGTCGACCGCGACGCCGACGGTGCGGGCCGCGACCTCGTCGCTGCCGGCCGCGCGGAGCCGCCAGCCCCAGCGCGTCCGCCGCAGCGCGAGCTCGAGGAGCACCGCGACCACGACGAGCACGATGAAGAACAGCGGGATCGGCCCGAAGCTCATGGTCACGAAGCTCTGGAAGTCCTGGCTGATGTAGCCGCCCTGCTCGGGGCGGAGGAGCAGCGCGAAGCCGCCGAGCGCGATGTACAGCGCGAGGGTCGCGGCGATCGGGGTGAAGCGCGCGCCGCGGATCAGTCCGCCGTTCACGAGACCGACGGCGATCGCGATGAGCAGCATCAGGCCGAGCCCGAGCAGCACCGTGCCCACCGGCTTGCCGTCGTTCACGAAGAAGGAGGCGACGACGACGAGGAATCCCGCGAGCGGACCGACGGAGAGGTCGATCCCGCCGGTCAGGAGGGCGATGTTCTGCCCCAGGGCGAGGAACCCGACCGCCGTCGCCGCGGTGAGGATCGTGACCAGGTTGAACGTCGAGAGGAACGCGCCGTTCTGCGCGGCGATGAATGCGCCGAGCACGACGATGAGCGCCGCGACGAGCACGCTCGGGGCGAAGTCGCTCTGCACGAAGCGGCGGAGCCCGGTCGGGTGCTCGGGGCGCAGTGCCTCCGGCGTCGCGATCGCGGTCGCCTTCGAGCCGACCGCGGCGCTGACCATCCGCTCCTCGGTGATGTCGTCGCCCTCGAGCGTCGCGACGACCTGGCCGCGCGACATCACGAGCACCTGGTCGCAGAGCCCCTCCAGCTCCTTCGTGTCCGAGGACGCGACGACGACGGGGATCCCGCGGCTCGAGGCCTCGCGGAGGATGCCGTAGATCTCGGCGCGCGCGCCGACGTCGACGCCCTGGGTCGGCTCGTCCGCGATGAGCAGGACGGGGTCGGAGAGCAGGGCGCGCGAGATCACGACCTTCTGCTGATTGCCGCCGGACAGCGCGCCGACCGGCGCGTCCATCGACGGCGCCTTGACCGCGAGGGATCGGAGGGAGCCGCCGACGGTCTCGACCTCGCGCGGGCGGCGCAGCAGCGGGCCGGCGGTGAAGGACTTCAGCGCGCTGATCGCCGCGTTCTCCCGGACGGAGAGGCTCATGGCGAGGCCCTCGCCGTGCCGGTCGGACGGCATGTAGGCCGCGCGCCGCAGCAGCTCCCGGCCGGAGCGGGCGGTGCCGCCGACCCGGACCTCGCCGTCGAACTGCTCGAGCCCCGCGAGCGCGCGGAGCAGGTCGGTCTGCCCGTTGCCGACGACGCCGGCGATGCCGACGATCGCGCCGCGGCGCACCTTCGCGTCGATCCCGGCGAACCCGGGCCCGCTCAGGCCGACGAGCTCGAGGTCGTGGCCGAACGCCTCGTCCGCCGCCGCCCCGAGCTTCGGGGGGAACGTCGAGTCGAGCTTGCGGCCGACGATGAGGGAGAGCAGCTCGTCGTCCGTCACGTCGGCGACGAGGGCCGTGCCGCGGGTGCGGCCGTCCCGGAGCACGGTGACGCGGTCCGCGAGCTCGCGCACCTCCGCCATCCGGTGCGTGATGTAGACGACCGAGGTCCCCCGGCCGACCGCGTCGCGCACGAGGGAGAAGAAGTGGCGGACGGCGTCGTCGCCGAGCGGCGCCGTCGGCTCGTCGAGGATCAGCACCCGGGGCTCGACCGCGAACGCCTTCGCGATCTCGAGCAGGTGGCGCTGCGCGACCGTCATCAGCTCGACGCGGTCGCGGAGGTCGACGTCGAGGCCGACGCGCTCGAGGATGCGCCGCGCAGACGCGGCGCGGCCGCCCTCGCCCTTCAGCACGGAGGCCGGCAGCGCGACCTCGAGGTTCTCGAGGACCGTGAGGTCCGGCAGCACGGCGGGGTGCTGGTGGACGATGGCGATGCCGTGCGCCGCGGCGGACCGCGGGCTCAGCGCGCCGACGTCCTCCCCCGCGACGAGGATCGTGCCCGCGTCGGGCTGCGTGCCGCCCGTCGCGACGTTCATGAGCGTGGACTTGCCCGCGCCGTTCTCGCCGAGGATCGCGTGCACCTCGCCGGCGGCGATCTCCACCGACACGTCGCTGAGCGCGGCGACGCCGCCGTAGGTCTTCGTGATGCCGCGCATCGCGAGCGTCGCAGGGGCCGTCGCGACCGCTGCGCGCTCCGGGAGCGTCTCGTTCATTTCGGTGGTGCCTTCCGCCGTCGATCCGAGACCGGCCCGGCGACGCGTCAGCGCCGCCGGGCCGGTCCGCCGTCACTTGCCGAGCTTCGCCTGCTCCTCGCCCGGCATCTGGGCGGAGAGGTAGACGTCACCGGGCAGGTCGCTCTTGCACTGCACGGGCTTGGACGAGTCGGTCGAGTCCTCGAAGACCGGGCCCTTGAAGGAGTCCGCGGTCGGGATCTTCCCGCCGGTCGCCTTCGCGATGGCGTAGTCGACGGCCAGCCGGACGTTGTCGTTGCCCGTCGCGACGGTCATCAGCGGGAACTCGCGTCCGGCGTCCTTCTGCTGCTGCCAGAAGCAGGCGAGGGAGTTGCCGTCGGAGGTCGCGAGCGCCGGGATCTTCTTGCCGTTCTTCGTGAAGAGCGGCAGGGAGGACACGAGCGTCGGGCCGAAGTCGGAGACGATCACGTCGATCTTCGGGTTCTTGGCGATCGCGGCGGAGAGCAGGGTCTGCGTCAGCGTCGGGTCCCAGTTCGTCGGCACGAACGGGGTCTGCTGCACGAAGGTGTACTTCGACCCCAGGTCCTCCTTGAGCGCGTTGTACTCCGTCACGCTCTGGCTGTTGCCCGCGGGGCCGCCCATGAACAGGATGTTGCCGCCGTTCGGCACGACCTTCTTGATCCACGTCGCCCAGTTGTGGCCGTCGTTGGCGAAGTCGTCGCCGATCCACTTGTCGTAGTTCACGCCGGCCTTGCCGCCCGGGTCGACGCGGTACGGCACCGTGACGACGCCGGCCTTGTAGGCCGAGGTCAGGGCCGGGAGGACCGCCTTGCCCGCGTCCGGGAAGACGACCATCGCGTTCACGCCGCGGGACGCCATGCCCTTGATGTCGGAGATCGCCTTCGAGGTGTTGCCCTGGCCGTCGGCGTACAGGAACTTCGTCACGCTCGGGCACTTGGCCGCCTCGGCCCTGCCGGACGCGGTGGTGACGAGGCGCCAGCTGTTGCCGCCGAAGCCGTCGAGCAGCGCGAAGGTGATCTTCTTCGTGCCGCACCACGAGGGTGCGCCGGCGACGTGGGTGACCTTCCCGTCGCCGCCGCCGCCGGCGCCGCTCGTCGTGCCGCTGCAGCCGGACAGGATCAGGGACACCGCCGCGAGCGCTGCCGCGGCGAAGCCGTACTTGGTGCGAGGTCTCATGTGATGCTCCTCCTGATGGATCGCGACGCCTCTGTCGCGCTGTCCCGCCGCGTGCGCGGCCGGGAAGTCTTCGGGGTCATGCCGGTGCGGGCGCGGCGCGGCGGCGTCGCCCGGTGACGCGGCGCAGGATGCCCGCCCAGTCGACGGTGTAGAGCGAGACGCCGACGGCCAGCGCGGCCGCCTGCACGATCGTCTGGATGGCGGTCGAGACGCCGAGCGCGAGCACGAACTGGACGAGCTGCTGCAGGAACACGGCGCCGATGACGGTGGCGACCGGGTAGCCGCGGCCGCCGAGCAGCGAGGTGCCGCCGAGCACGACGACCGCGACCGAGATCAGCAGGAAGCTGTCGCCGCTGTACGCGCTCGGCTGCGCCGTGATGCCGGCGATCATGACCCCGGCGAGGCCGTAGAGCACGGCCGCCCAGACGTAGGCCGAGGTCTGGTGGAGCCGGGCCCGCAGGCCGACCGCCCGGGCCGCGCGGGGGTTCGCGCCGATGAACTCGAAGCGCCGCCCCGGGACCGTGCGGCGCACCAGCACGATCACCAGCACGAGCGCGGCGACGGCGAAGAACACCGAGGACGGGATCCCGAGCACGCTCGTCGTCATCACGGTCTGCAGGGCGTTCGTGGTGATCCGGGGGCGTCCGCCGGAGATGCCGAGGTTGACGCCGTAGAGGAGCGCGTTGGTGCCGAGCGTCGCGATGATCGGGTTCAGGCCGAGGCCGCCGATCAGGAGCCCGTTCGCGAGCCCACCGAGGACGACGAGCCCGAAGGCGAGCAGCACGGCCGGCAGCAGCAGCGAGTCGTCCTGGTCGGGGATGTGCGTCACCGTGACGACCGCGAGCGACATGGCGCCGGCGACGGAGAGGTCGATGCCGCCCTGCTGGACGACGAGCATCTGGCCGAGCCCGGCCACCGCGAGGACGGCCGCGATCGGCAGCATGCCCTGAAGCGCGTCAGAGGAGACGCTCGACGGCGCGAAGAGGACGCAGACGAGGAAGAGCAGCGCGGTGGCCACCACGATGGTGACGAGGCCCTTGGAGACGGCGAACCGGGCGCTGCCCAGCACCGGTCGTTCCTGCTCCGTCGTCGTCGACATGCGCACTCTCTCCGCGTTCATCCGTACCGCTGTGTAGCGGATGTGTTGAGTGTGACTGTACAAAGGGAGCGGGTCGCGCACAACCGAGCAGGCCCGTGTCCAGCAGGAGTTATCGGTTCGTCACCAATCGCGGCGCACCGATGCAGGAGGTCCGCGTGGCCCAGCTCGATCCCGCCGTCCGCGACTACGACGAGGGCGGCTCGGGCGAGGAGGTCACCCTCCGCGCGAACGAGGCCGCCTGGCGCGTGCGCCGCTTCGCCCCGCACGTCCTGACCGGCGTGGAGCGCGCGGTGACGGAGGTCGACCTCCTCGGCGCGCGCCTGGCGGCGCCGGTCCTCGTCGCCCCCACGGCGCTGCACGGCCTCGTGCACCCGGACGGCGAGGTCGCGACGGCCCGCGGCGCGGCGGCCGCGGGCTGCGGGTTCGTCCTCTCGACGCGGACCTCGGTGCCGATCGAGGACGTCGCCGCCGCGGCCGGACCCTGGTGGTTCCAGGTCTACGCGATGCGCGACCGCGCGCTCACGCTCGACCTCGTCGCGGCCGCCGCGACATCCGGCGCTGCGGCGGTCGTCCTGACCGGCGACACGCCCGTCGTCGCCCCGAAGCGCCGCCCCACCCCGGGCGTCGACCCGGCGGCGGCGCATCTCGCCGGGCTCCGGGCGCGGACGGGACGGGACCTCACCGCCGTGGACGTCGAGCAGGACCCGTCGGCCGGCACGGACCTGATCCGCGAGCTCGGCCGGGTCGCCGGCCTCCCGGTGCTCGTGAAGGGCGTGCTGCGCGCGGACGACGCCGCCCGCTGCCTGGACGCGGGGGCCGCCGGCGTGATCGTCTCGAACCACGGCGGCCGCCAGCTCGACCGGGCCGTGGCGACCGCCGAGGCGCTGCCCGGCGTCGTCGCCGCGGTCGGCGGCGCCGCTCCCGTCCTCGTCGACGGCGGGATCCGGACGGGCGCCGACGTGCTCGTCGCCCTCGCGCTCGGCGCGGACGCGGTGCTGGTCGGACGCCCCGCGCTGCGGGCGCTCGCAGCGGGCGGTGCGGACGGGGTCGCGCGGATGCTCAGGACACTGCGCGAGGAGCTCGCGCTCGCGATGGTGCTCGCCGGCGTCCCGGCGGTGACCCGTCCGTTCCCGGACGTCCTCCACCGCTGAGGCGGCCCAGCGCGTTCATCTCCACTTCACAGCGCCGAGGCCGACGCACCTGCACCCGGTCTGAACCCGTGCGCCGATCGGCCCGCTCTCAGCGGCGGCTCCGGTTCCGCACGGCAGGGTTCGGGATGTGAGCAGCCCGACCGCCGCCGTCGCCACCTCGTACCTGCACGCCGACGAGCCGACGCGCACGCACCGCCACGGCTGGTGGTGGAAGTCGCTGCTCGCCGGCGCGCTGCTGTGGCTCGTCACGATCGTCGTCACGATCGCGACGCGCAATGCGAACCTGGTCCCGACGCTGATCCTGCTCGGCAGCTTCCTCGTGCCGTTCTCCGTCGTCCTCTTCGCGGCGGAGCGGATCAGCACCGCCTTCCCGGTGACCTCGCTCATGCTCGCGTTCTTCGTCGGCGGCGTGCTCGGGGTGCTCGGCGCCTCGGTGCTCGAGGCGCCGCTGGCCTCCGGCGGGCTCGGCGGCTTCCTGCTCGTGGGCCTCATCGAGGAGCTCGTGAAGGGCGTGCTCGTCGTCGTGATCGGCCGGCACCTGGTGCCCAAGACGGCGCGGCAGGGCGCGCTGCTCGGCGCCACCGTCGGCGCGGGCTTCGCGGCGTTCGAGTCCGCCGGCTACGCGTTCAACGCGGCGCTCGGGCGGGGCGGGATCGACCTGCTCGGGCTGCTCCAGACGGAGGCCGTGCGCTCGGTGCTCACCCCGCTCGGGCACGTGCTCTGGACCGCGGTGCTCGGCGCCGCACTGTTCGCCGCCTCCCGCGACGGCCGCCGCTACCGGTTCGCCGTCGGCGTGGTGCTCGCGTACCTGCTCGTCGCCGTGCTCCACGGGCTCTGGGACGCGATGGGCGGCATCAGCACGATCATCGCCATCGTGGCGACCGGCAACGCCGTGCCCGCGTTCGAGTACGACACGCTGCGGCCGGGTACGCAGGGCGAGGTCGGCGGGATCTCGAACGGCGTCTACGTGCTGGGGCTCGGCGTCGTCTCGGTGCTCGGCGGCCTCACCCTCCGCGGCATCGTGCGCCACCACCGCCCGCGCGACCGCGCGATGTCCGAGCAGCACGCCGCCTGACGCGACCCGCCTCCGCCGCGCCGCGCCGCAGGTCCTGCGCGACGCGCCGCCGCCACGGCCCGCCGACTCGGCGTGCCGTCCAAGAACTGCGGATCCGCGGAGGACGTGCGGATCCGCGCGGGCTTCAGTTCGCGGTGATCTTCGCCGGGTTCAGGTTGCGGCCGGGGTCCGTCGCGGCGAACAGCCCCTCCAGGACGTCGATCCCCGGCTCCGACAGCACGTCGGGCAGCCACGGGGCGTGCTCGACGCCGATGCCGTGGTGGTGGCTCGGAACGCCGCCGAGGTCGATGAACGCCTGCTGGATCGCCTGCTTCACGACGTCGTACTCGGCCTCCGGGTCGTCTCCCATCACGAACGCGAACGTGAAGTACAGGCACGCGCCCGAGTGGTACGAGTGCGACAGGTGGCTCATGATCCAGCCCTTGCGGCCGAGCGACTCGTACGCCGCCTCCGCCGCCGCGATCACGCCGTCGTGCATCCGGTCGAGGCCGGTCCACGGCACGCTCGTCTCCGACACGTCGCCCGCGGTGCCGCGGTCGAGCAGGAAGTCGCGCAGGTACGGGGTGTCGAACTTCTTCTGGTCGTAGAGCACGCCCGGGCCGGTGCCGACCGAGATGCCGCCGTTGCGCTTGACGATCCTCTCGACCGCGCGGCGCTGCTTCGCCACGTGCGCGGGCTCGCCCTCGTACCCGATGAACGAGAGGCACATCTCGTCGAGGTTCCAGCCGCGGCGCTGCAGGAACGCGAAGAGCGCCTTCTGGGCGAACGCGCCGAAGCCCTTCGACTCCTTCGACGTCGAGAGCGAGAAGCCCGTCTCCCGCCCGTCGGAGACGCGTGTGATCGCGGGGTGCACGTCGCTCGCGGCGATCTGGCGCATGGCCTTGGTGCCGGCGCGCCAGTTCGGGAAGAAGTAGGCGTGGATGCTGCGCTTCGCGGGCACCCGGTGCACCTGCACCACGGCCTCCGTGATCACGCCGAGCCGGCCCTCGCTGCCGAGGATCATCTCCCGCACGCTCGGTCCCGTGGAGGCCGACGGGGTCGCGCGCAGGTCGAGCAGGCCGCCGGGCCGCGCGACCCGCATGCCCCGGGCGATGTCGGCGATGTCGCCGTACTTGTCCGACTGCATGCCGGAGGACCGCGTGGCGATCCAGCCTCCGAGGCTCGAGTGCGTGAACGAGTCCGGGAAGTGCCCGATCGTCCAGCCGCGCGCGTTCAGCTGCGCCTCGAGCGACGGGCCGAGCACGCCGGCCTGCACCCGGGCGAGCCCGGAGCCCTCGTCGACGTCGAGCACGCGGTCGAGCAGGCCGAGGTCCACCGAGACGACGGGCCGCGACTCCCCCGGCATCGGCTCGAGGGAGCCGGCGATGTTGCTGCCGCCGCCGAACGGGATCAGCACCGCGTCGTGCGCCACGACCGCGTCGACGACCGCCTGGACCGCCGCCTCGTCGGCCGGGTACACGACGAGGTCGGGCACGCGGGGCAGGCGCCCGGCGCGCACCTTGATCAGGTCGCGGATGCTCTTGCCGTAGGTGTGCACGACGCGGTCGAGGTCGTCGTCGGCGACGCGGTCGGCGCCGACGGCCGCGCCCATCGCCTCGCGCAGCGGGGCGTCGGCGATCGACGCGGGCACGTCGAGGGCGGCGAAGTCCGGCTGCTCGAGCGGCGAGGAGGCGTGCAGGTCGAGCCCGACGGCCTTCAGCACGAACGGCGCGAACGCCGGCTTGTCCTCGAAGTGGAAGGCGACGCCGGGGACGCCCCAGCCCCACCACTTCATGTGCGCGACCCCCTGGTCGCGGACCGCCGCCGCGTCCTCGCGGTCGGCGTCGGTCGGGGTGACGAGATCGGTCATCGTGGTCCTCCGGACGTGGTTCGGCCCCTCGACAGGACGGCGGGCGCGTGCTCGTCGTGCAGCCGCTGCACCTCGCCGCGGACGCGGCGCATGTACTCGGTCGGCGTCTCGCCCGTCTGCGCGAACACCGGGTCGCCGAAGACGACGGCGACCGGGGGCCTGCCCGCCTTCGGCCATTTGGAGCCGCGCGGGTGCGCGGCGTGGGCGCCGATGATCGCGACGGGCAGCATCGGGACGTTCGACTGGCTCGCGAGCGCCGCCGCGCCGACCTTGAACTGCCCGATCTTCCCGGTCCGGCTCCGCGTGCCCTCCGGGAAGATGATCAGCGGGACGCCGCGGGCGAGCAGCGATCGCGCCTCGGACGCCGGTCGGTTGATGCCCGCGCGGTGAATCGGGAACGCATTGAAGAAGAGCGCCGTCAGGCCCTTCCGCCAGCGCACGTCGAAGAAGTAGTCGGCCGCGGCGCCCACCGAGATGTAGCGGGCGAGCCGTCGCGGCAGCGTCGTGCAGAGCAGCGGCGCGTCGAGGTGGCTCGTGTGGTTCGCGACGACGACGAAGGCGCCGCGGAGGTCGCTGAGGCGCTCGCGCCCGAGGATCCGGACGCGCACGACGGAGCGCACCACGCCGCCGAGCAGCACCCGCTGCGCGACCCAGCGCGCGGCGGCCATCGGCTTCGAGGTGTATCGATCGAACCGCACGGCGGGGGGTTCGGAGCCGACGGGTCGCTTGGTCGTCACCCGCGTCGTCACTCGGGAAGGCTACTGCGGCGACGGCCGCTCAGCGCCTTCGAGACGCGGCGGACGCCGGAGCGCGGCCCATGCCGGACGAGGAACATGAGGGCTTTGTACCGCGCGCTCGGGGTCGAGACCACGCGGCCGCGGGACAGATCGCGCAACGCGGCCGCCACGAGGTCGTCGGCGTCCAGCCAGAGCGCGCTCGGCATCGACGAGCCCGAGATGCCCGCGCGAGCATGGAACTCCGTGCGCACCCAGCCGGGCTCCAGCGCCATCGCGGTCACGCCGGTGCCCGCGAGCTCGTTCGACAGCCCCTCGGTGAAGACGGTCACCCAGGCCTTGATCGCCGAGTACGCGCCCATCGTGATCCGGCCCGCCGTGGACCCGACGTTGACGATGCGCCCTCGGCCGCGCTGCACCATCGCCCGGCCGGCGGCCCCTGACAGCACCTGCACCGCGCGGACCATCACCTCGAACGCGCGGTCGTGCGCCTCCTGGTCCGTCGACAGCAGCGGCGCGCGGACGGAGAACCCGGCGTTGTTCACCAGGAGGTCGACCGGCCGGTCCTGCTCCTCGAGCCGCGCGGCGACGCGGGTCACGTCCGCCCGGTCGGCGAGATCGGCGCGGAGCACCTCCACGGCGCGCCCCGCCGCGCGGTACCGGGCGGCCTCGGCGTCGAGGCGGGCCTCGTCGCGGGCCACGAGGACGAGATCCCAGCCACGGTCGGCGAGGGCCCGCGCGAAGGCCGCGCCGATGCCGCTCGTCGCCCCGGTCACGAGCGCGGTCGCCATTCCGCATACGATACGGACCCGATGACGAACACCGCCGGTGCCGGCACCGGCGCCGAACCCGAATCCCCCGTCGGACGCCTCTCCGGGCACGTGCTCCTGACGGGAGGGACGGGCTTCGTCGGCCAGGCCGTGCTCGAGCGTCTGCTCGTCTCCCATCCGGACACCCGGATCTCGATGCTCGTGCGCGGCAAGACCGGTCAGTCCGCGGCGGACCGCGTCCGCAAGCTGCTCTCGAAGCCGGTGTTCAAGCCGTGGCGGGAGGCCGTCGGCCGCGAGGAGGCGGCCCGGATCTTCGCCGAGCGCGTCACCGCCGTCGAGGGCTCGCTCGACGCGGTGCCCGAGCTGCCCGCCGACCTCGACGTCGTGATCCACTCCGCGTCGACCGTGTCCTTCGACCCGCCGATCGACGAGGCCTTCGCGACGAACGTCGGCGGCGCCTCCGGCATCTACTCGGCGCTGCGCGCCACCGGCGCCGATCCGCACGTCGTCCACGTCTCGACCTGCTACGTCGGCGGGATGCGCAAGGGCGTGCTGCCCGAGGCGTCGCTCGACCACGACGCGGACTGGCGCATCGAGTGGGAGGCGGCCGCGGCCGCCCGGCAGCGCGTCGAGCTCCGGAGCCGCGAGCCCGGCGTGCTGCGCGGCCTCATGCTCCGCGCCCGCGCCGAGCACGGCAAGGAGGGCCCGCGCGCGGTCGCCCGGGCCGCGGAGGACGCCCGCATCGACTGGGTGAAGAAGCGCCTCGTCACCGCCGGCCGCGCCCGAGCGCAGAGCCTCGGCTGGACCGACGTCTACACGCTCACGAAGGCGCTCGCCGAGCGCGCCGCGGAGGAGCTGTGGGGAGCGGAGCACCGCCTGTCCGTCGTGCGCCCGAGCGTCATCGAGAGCGCGCTCGAGCACCCGTTCCCCGGCTGGATCGACGGCTTCAAGGTCGCGGACCCGCTGATCATCGCCTTCGGCCGCGGGCAGCTGCCCGACTTCCCCGGCGTCCCCGACTCGGTGCTCGACATCATCCCGGTCGACTTCGTGGTGAACGCGATCCTCGCGGCGGCCGCCACCCCGCCGCCTGCGACCGAGCCGCGGTACCTGCACATCGCGTCCGGCGCGAGCAACCCGCTCCCGTTCCACGAGATGTACCGGAACGTGCACGAGTACTTCACGGCGAACCCGATCCCGGACACCCCCGGCGCCGAGCGGGTGCCCACGTGGCAGTTCCCCGGCGACCGCCGCGTCGAGCGCGCGATCCGTCGCGCCGAGGTCCTCGTCGGCGCCGCGAACACGACGCTCGACCGCCTGCCGTCCACCCCGCGTCTGCGCGAGTGGCAGCGCACGATGGGCCGTCGCGAGCGCGACGTGCACAGCCTGCGGCAGCTCTCCGACCTGTACCGCGCGTACGTCGGCACGGAGCTGATCTTCGACGACCGGAACGCGCGCACGCTGAACGCCCGCATCCCGGCCGATCGGCCCACGGAGGGCTTCGACGTCACGCGGATCGACTGGCGCGATTTCATGCAGCGGGTGCACGTGCCCGCCATCACGCAGCTCATGCGCGTGTTCTCGCGGGGCCGCGGCAGCACCGGCGCCCGCTCGACCGAGCCGAAGGCGCTCGAGCAGCGCACCGACGTCGTCGCCGTGTTCGACCTCGAGGGCACCGTCGTCGAGTCGAACATCGTGCAGCAGCGGCTCTGGGTGCTCCGCGCGCAGGGCGGCGAGGCGGCGGCGGCCGCGGAGGCGGGCTCGATCATCACGCGCCTCCCCTCGTACCTCGCGGCCGAGCGGCGCGACCGCGGCGAGTTCCTCCGCTCCTTCCTGCGGCGGTACGCGGGCATGCCGGCGTCGCGGCTCGAGGCGGCGGTGCGCGGCGGGTACACCGACCAGCTGGTCGCCCACACGAGCAGCGCGGCGCTGCAGCGGGTGCGCGAGCACCGGGCCGCCGGGCACCGAACGGTCCTCGTGACCGGGTCCATCGGCGTCCTCGCCGAGCCCCTCGCCGAGCTCTTCGACGAGGTGATCGCGGGGACCATGCACGAGGAGCAGGGCGTGCTGACCGGCTACCTCGGCGCACCGCCGCTCGTCGACGAGGCGCGGGGCGCCTGGCTGGCGCAGTACGCGGAGCGCGGCGGATACGACCTGGCCGCCTCCTACGCGTACGGCGACAGCGTCGCGGACCTGCCGTGGCTCTCGCTCGTGGGCAACGCGACCGCGGTGAACCCGGACGCGCGGCTCGCGCGGGCGGCGCTGAAGCGGCGGTGGCCGATCGTCGACTGGCCCCGCGGCGGGGTCGCCCGCACCGACCTCACGTCGTGACGGACGTCGTCGCGCGCCTGCGCGCGGCCGGCGTCGTGTTCGCCGAGGAGGAGGCCGGGCTGCTCGCCGAGGCGGCCTCGGGCCCGGAGCTGGACGCGCTCGTCGCGCGCCGGGCCGCGGGCGAACCGCTCGAGCCGCTGCTCGGCTGGGCGGCCTTCGACGGGCTGCGCGTGCCCGTGGACCCGCACGTCTTCGTGCCTCGGCGCCGGACGGAGCTGCTCGCCCGGCGCGCGGCCGACCGCGCCGCGGCGGGCGACGTCGTCCTCGACCTCTGCTGCGGCACCGGCGCGGTCGGGCTCGCGCTGGCGACCCGGGTGCCCGGCGTCGTCGTGCACGCCGCGGACGTCGACCCCGCCGCTGTGGCGAATGCGCGGCGCACGCTCGGTCCGGTCGGCGGCACGGTGTGGGAGGGCGACCTGTTCGGGGCGCTGCCCGAGCGCATGCGCGCCGGCTTCGCGGTGATCGCGGTGAACGCGCCCTACGTCCCATCCGACCGCATCGTGGACATGCCGCGGGAGGCGCGCGACTTCGAGCCGCGCGTGGCGCTCGACGGCGGCGGCGACGGGCTCGACCTGCACCGCCGGATCGCCGCCGAGGCGACGGCCTGGCTGGCGCCCGGCGGGGCACTGCTCATCGAGACCGGTCGGACGCAGGCCGCCTGGACGGCGCTGCTGCTCGAGGGCGCGGGCCTCCGCGCGGCCGTCGAGTCCGACGACGACGTGGACGGCACCGTCGCGATCGGCGTGCTTCCCCGCTGACGTCCCGGCCGGCATCGCTAGCGTTCCGGCATGACGGACGACGTGCGGCTCGGGGTCTGGGCGATGCTCGGCGAGCCGAGGACGTCGGCGGCGCTCGAGGCGGCCGGGTTCGACTGGGTGCTGCTCGACCAGCAGCACGGGCACTTCGACGACGCGGCCGTGCGCGCGACCTTCGCGCTCCGGCGTGAGCGCCGCGTGCCGGTGCTCGTGCGGCCGGTGACGAACCGCGTCGACGTCATCGGCCGGGCGCTCGACGCCGGTGCCGACGGCGTCGTCGTGCCGCTCGTCGAGAGCGCCGCGGAGGCGGAGGCCGCCGTCGCCGCCGCCCACCACCCGCCCCGCGGCCTCCGCAGCTTCGGGCCGCTGCCCGGCTCGGATCAGGCGGCGCGACCCTTCGTCGGCGTGATGGTCGAGACGGCGGCGGGCCTCGCCGCCGTCGACGCGATCGCCCGGACGCCGGACCTCGACCTCGTGTTCGTGGGCCCCTTCGACCTCGCGCAGAGCCTCGGCACGACCGTCGACGACCTGCTCGCGGACGACGCATCGGACGCGCCGCTGCGGCGGATCCTCGCCGCCTGCCGGGCGGCCGGCGTCCGCGCGGGCGCGTTCGGCGCGACCGAGCCGCGGGCGCGCCGGTTCCTCGAACTCGGCTTCACCGACGTCGTCGCGGCGCTCGACACCTCGGTGCTGGCCGAGGGCGCGGCGATCGCGGCCCGCGTCCGCGCCTGACGGGCTTCGCGGATCCGCAGTTCCTCCACGACACGCCGACGCTGGAGCACCGGACGCGGCGTGTCGGTCCGGGACTGCGGATCCGCGGACGTTCTGCGGATCCGGGAGGTCAGGCGGCGGCGAGCTTGGTCCGCAGCGCCTCGTCGGTCGGCTCGACGAGGTGCGAACCGTCCGCGAACAGGATCACGGGGATGTTCGGGCGGCCGCTGATCGACATCGCCTCGTCCGCGGCCTCCTTCGAGACCTCCACGTCGACGTACCGGTAGGCGACGCCCTCGCCGTCGAGCACGGCCTTGGACCGGCGGCAGTCGCGGCACCAGTCCGCGCCGTACAGGGTGATCTCGACGGAATCGCTCATCTCCCGAGCCTATGCCGGTCACGACCTGCCCTGAGTCCGGCCGCGGGGCTCCCGCCGCCGCCGGGACGGGGCTACCGTGAGCGCGGCTCGGGTCGACGACGACCGCAGGAGGTGCGTCCGGTGGTGGAGATGCGCGGTGCCCGCCCCCACCGCCGCCTCGTGGCGGAGTCCTGGGCGCGCGCCCGCGCGAGCCGCCTCGCACCCGACCGGGCCGAGCCGGGTCCGCCGCTCGAGGTCGACCGGCTCGAGGACGTCCGCGGCGCGCATCCGCTCGCCGCCGCTCTGCCGATCATCCGGTCGCTCCTCGTGCGGGACGCGGACGAGGACTCCGGCGTCGTCGTCGCGGTCGGCGACGCCGTCGGGCGGCTGCTCTGGGTGGAGGGCGACCCGGCACTGGTGCGCCGGGCGGAGGCGATGCGCTTCGTGCCCGGCGCGGACTGGTCCGAGCGCCGCGTCGGGACCTCCGCGCCCGGAACGGCGCTCGCCCTGGACCGGCCCGTGCAGATCGCCGGCGAGGAGCACTTCGCGGTGCAGGTGCAGCCGTGGAGCTGCACCGCCGTGCCCATCCACGACCTCCGCTCCCACGAGACGATCGGCGTCCTCGACATCACGGGCGGCCCGGACGTCGCCGCGCCGCGCTCCCTGGCGCTGCTCGAGGCGACGGCGGCCGCGGTCGAGCGGGAGCTGCTGCTGCAGCGCCTCACGCGCGGCGGCCGACGCCAGCGGAGGACGCCGGCACCCGCCCGCGCGCCGCGGCTGGCGGTCCTCGGGCAGGACCATGGCGCGCTGACCGCCGGCGGCCGGACCGTGCCGCTGTCGCTGCGGCACGCGGAGCTGCTGACGCTGCTCGCTTGGCACCGTGCCGGGCTGTCGGCCGAGCGACTCGCGGAGCTCGTGCACGGCAGGGCGGACGCCGTCGCGACCGTCCGGCCCGAGATGGTCCGCCTCCGGCACGTGCTCGAGGGCGTCGCGCCGTCCCTCGTCCCCGTCGCGCGGCCCTACCGGCTGCCCGTGCCGATCGACCTCGACGTGCGCCAGCTGCTCGCCCTGCTCGACCGCGGCGCGCACCGCGCGGCGCTCGAGGCCTACCGCGGCGAGGTGCTGCCCGGCTCCGTCGCGCCGGGCGTCGAGGCGATCCGCGCGGAGGTCGACGGCCGGCTCCGGGAGGCGTTGCTCGAGAGCGCCTCCCCCGCCCTGCTGCTGGCCTGGGCGGAGCGCTTCGCGCCGACGGATCCGGAGCCGCTGCTCACCGCGCTCCGTCTCCTCCCGGCCCGGTCGCCGAAGCGCGCCGGCGTCGTCGCGCGGCTCGACGCCCTGGGCTGACGGCCGCAACGGCGTGCAACGTCGCCGCGCCTAGCGTCGGCATCGGGCACGGGGACCGTGCCCGACCGCGCGATCCGGCCGCACCACGGCCGGACGACGCGGTCCGGACGACGAGGTCTGGAAGGACGATCGATATGACGATGTACGCCGACGCCCCCGCCGAGAAGGCGGAGGAGACCCCTCCCGCCGCCGGCCCGCAGGTGTACGCAGCGCCGGGTGCCGAGGGCTCCGTGGTGTCCTACAAGCCGCGGTACGACCACTTCATCGGCGGCCGGTACGTCCCGCCGGCCGAGGGGCAGTACTTCGACGACATCACGCCGGTGACGGGCAAGCCGTTCACCGAGATGGCGCGCGGCACCGCGAAGGACGTCGACGCGGCGGTCGAGGCGGGCTGGAAGGCGTTCCCCTCCTGGAGCCGCACCTCCCCCGCCGAGCGCGCCCTGATGCTCACGCGCATCGCGGACCGCATGGAGGCGAACCTCGAGGCGATCGCGGTCGCCGAGACGTGGGAGAACGGCAAGCCGGTCCGCGAGACGCTCGCGGCGGACATCCCGCTCGCGATCGACCACTTCCGCTACTTCGCCGGCGCGCTGCGCGCCCAGGAGGGCGGGGTGTCGGAGATCGACCACGACACGATCGCGTACCACTTCCACGAGCCGCTCGGCGTGGTGGGGCAGATCATCCCCTGGAACTTCCCGATCCTCATGGCGACGTGGAAGCTCGCGCCCGCGCTCGCGGCCGGCAACTGCGTCGTGCTGAAGCCGGCGGAGCAGACGCCCGCGTCGATCCACCTGCTGCTCGACCTCATCAAGGACCTGATCCCCGCCGGCGTGCTGAACATCGTCAACGGGTTCGGCTTCGAGGCCGGCGCGCCGCTCGCCTCCCACCCGCGGATCCGCAAGATCGCGTTCACCGGCGAGACGACGACCGGGCGGCTGATCATGCAGTACGCCAGCGAGAACCTCATCCCCGTGACGCTCGAGCTCGGCGGCAAGAGCCCGAACATCTTCTTCGAGGACGTCGCCCGCGAGCACGACGCGTTCTACGAGAAGGCGCAGGAGGGCTTCTCGTTCTTCGCGCTGAACCAGGGCGAGGTCTGCACCTGCCCGTCGCGCGCGCTCGTCGCGAAGTCGATCTACGACGGCTTCGTCGGCGACGGCGTCGAACGGGTCAAGCGGATCAAGCAGGGGAACCCCCTCGACGTGTCCACGATGATCGGCGCGCAGGCGTCGAACGATCAGCTCGAGAAGATCCTGAGCTACATGGACATCGGCACGCAGGGCGGCGCGAAGCTGCTCACGGGCGGCGAGCGCGCCGACCTCGGCGGCGACCTGACCGGCGGCTACTACGTGCAGCCGACGATCTTCGAGGGCACGAACGACATGCGGATCTTCCAGGAGGAGATCTTCGGCCCGGTGCTCGCGCTGACCTCGTTCGACGGGTTCGACGACGCGATCTCCATCGCCAACGACACGCTCTACGGCCTCGGGGCCGGCGTGTGGAGCCGCGACGGTTCGCAGCTGTACCGGGCCGGACGCGCGATCGAGGCGGGCCGCGTGTGGTGCAACACGTACCACCAGTACCCGGCGCACGCCGCGTTCGGCGGGTACAAGCAGTCGGGCATCGGCCGCGAGAACCACAAGATGATGCTCGACCACTACCAGCAGACGAAGAACCTCCTCGTCTCCTACGCGGAGGGCCCGATGGGCTTCTTCTGAGTTCATGCGCCGCTCGCTCGCTCGGAATCGAAGCGCGAACCGGCCCGCCGCGCGACGCCATCGCTCGCGCGACGGGTCTCCACCGTCCCCGAGGAAGGAGACCCGATGGTCGCGTCGAAGATCGACGTCACCCCCGCCGCCGCCGACATGCTCCGCAGCCTCGCCGCGAAGCACGGCCCGCTGATGTTCCACCAGTCCGGCGGCTGCTGCGACGGCTCGAGCCCCATGTGCTACCCCGTGGGCATGTTCCGCACGGGGGCGTCCGACGTGCACCTCGGCGACCTCGACGTCGCGGGCATCGACCCGGTCGCCGTGTACATGTCGGCCTCGCAGTACGAGCTGTGGAAGTTCACGCACATCACCATCGACCTCGTCGACGGTCGCGGCAGCGGCTTCTCCGTCGAGGCGCCCGAGGGCAAGCGCTTCCTCATCCGCAGCCGCATGCTCACGGACGCGGAGGTGGCGGAGCTCGGCATCGAGCCCCGCTTCGCACTCGGCGCGCAGCCCCTCCGCCGCTGAGCCCGCCGCTCCGGCCCACGCCCGCTGCGGGGGCCACCCGCGGCAGATGGGGCGGTGCGCGCGGCCCCTTCTGCCGCGGGGAGCCCCCGCAGCGGAGTCAGGCGCGCCAGCGCGGCGTCGACGGCGGGCGGCGCGGGGACGCGGCTCGCGCCGCCGCGACCCACTCGTCGAACGGGACCCGCCGCCGCGGCGCCACGACGCCGGCCTGGGCGAGGCGCGCACGGAGGAGGGGCGGGCTCCCGGCCTCCGCCCACCCGAACCGCACGAGACCGTTCAGCCGAGCGCGGACCTCGTCCTCGCGACGCTTCTCCCTGAGCACCGCCCTGCCGGCTCCGTCGGGGGCCATCGACGGATCGAGGAACTTCTGCTCGCCGTCGAACTCGGCGCCGACCAGCACGCGGGGGAACACCGCGTCGACGAACGCCGACGAGCCGTCCGACAGCTGCAGCCGGTGCTGGAGCTGCGGCACCTCGAGGCCGAGCCGATGGAAGGTCACCAGCGTCCTCGACTCCCCTGCGGACTCCGCGCCCGGGTGCCCGAACGCGATCGCGTCCCGCATCCGGCGGTTCGCCCGGCGCGGTCCGGCGACGCCGATCGCCTCCTCGAGCAGGACCCGCGGAACGCCGGCGGCGAGGGCCCCGCTCGCCGCCATCACGCCCTCCTCGAAGGGCAGCCCGCCCGCGAGGTCGACCACCGTGCGCCCGACGCCCGTCGTCACGAGGTCGCTGAAGCGGACGACCTCGCGGTCCTGGACCAGGAACCGGTGCATCGTCAGCCCGGTCCGATGCCGGTCGTCCTCGTCCTCGACGGTCACGTGGACCGACCCGAGCCGCTGCCGCAGCACCGGGAGCCCGTGGAGCAGCGCGGCCGACGCGTGCGAGAACAGCACGGTGCCCGGAGCGACGGCCGCGACCGCGCGCATGCGCACGAGGTGCCGGTCCTCGGGCGTCAGCACCTCGAACGCGGTGCGCTCGACGTAGGCGCCCGGGCGGAGCCTGAGCAGCAGGCCCCGCTCCACGTCGCGGCTGATCGCCCGGCGCTCGCCGGAGGTGTGGGACCCCCGGACGACGACGAGCTCGATCCGCCACGGATCGGCGACGGGGCGGAGATCCGGAAGCACCCGGCGATGCTGCACCCCGATCGTCCCCACCACCGGCCCGCGGCCTGTGGAGGAGCGGTCCGCGCCCCGCCCCCGCCGGGCTCGCGCGCACCGACTCGTCGCTCCGGGGGCCCCGCGCGGCTGATGGGGCGGTGCGCACCGCCCCATCAGCCGCGGGGAGCCCCCGGAGCGAGGTGAGCGCGGCGGCGGGTCAGGCGGCGGCGAGGTCCGTGTAGAGGCCTCGGGCGCGGAACGCCTTCTCGACGACCGAGAGGCCCTCCATGCCCGGCATCTTCGCGATCGCCTCGTCCATCTTGCGGACCTCGCGGAGGCCCTCCTCGCCGTCGAACAGGAAGCCCATGACGAAGCGGACCTCCTCCTCCGGCTCGATGGTCGACCCGACCGGGCCCCACACGTTCGACAGCGCGAAGCGCGTGAACATGCGGGCGAGGCGCGACTCCTCGAGCCGCTTCGTCGCCTGCGTCGTGTAGAACGCGATGTGGCGGCTCTCCTGCGCGGCGATGCGCTTCAGCAGCGGCGCGAGCGCAGGGTGCGGCTCGAGCTTCGCGAGCCGGCGGTACGCGGCGGCGGCGCCGCGCTCGTTCACGCTCCCCCAGGACATGTGGGTCGCGACGAAGTCCTTGCCGACGATGTTCCCGTAGATCGACTGCTTGATCGGGTCGATCCGGTCGCGCCAGCCGAGCTTGACGCGGCTCGCCTTCAGCTGGTCGTACTCGACCGTGACGCCGTGGACCCCGAGCACCGCGGCGAGCGCCTCGCCGTGCCAGTACTCCTCCCGGTTCCACATCGTCATGAACGTCGAGACCTCGCCGTCGCCGTGCGACGGCGTGACGAGCATGTCCCGGAGGTAGCAGACCGTGTGGTACTCGACGTCGCACATGTAGCGGAGTGCCCGGAGGGAGGTCTCGGAGAGCGGGTCCGTGCGGAACGCATCGAGGTCGATGTCGCTCCAGCCGACCGCTTCGGAGGTCTCGGCGAAGGTGTCGATGTCGAAGGCCATGGGTGTGCGCTAGCGCGCGTCGTCCTTCCGGTGGGAGCGGGCAGCCGCGCTGCGCGCGCTGCGAAGGGGCATTCGGAACGGCGGGCGTCCGGGTTTGCGGACGGTGCGGCGCACGAGGTGCAGGCCGGCGAGACCGGGCAGGGAGTCGATGCGGCTGTCGATCGCCGTCGCCCAGGAGCGGTCGGGGCCGAAGAGCGCCTGCAGGGCCCGGGCGGTCGCCGCGGCCGGCTCGTGATCGGCGCCGATCGGCCAGGTGCGCTTCGCGAGCCGCCGCCGGGCGAGCACGCGCGCCGCGCGGGAGTGGGACAGCGCGTCGGTCGCGGCCTCCGCGAAGAAGCGGCCCTGGCGGGCGATGCCCTCCCGGATCCGGGCGAGGTCCTCGGCGACGCCGGTCGGGGCGAGCTGCTGCGCCCGCTCGAGCATCGCGTCGACGATCCAGCCGTCCACGAGCCGCTCGGTCATCTGCACGCCGGTCAGGGCCCGCCCGTGGAGGTTCGCGACGACGGCCTCGCGCAGCGGACCGAATCGGTCGCGGAGCTTCGCGGCGACACCGCGGCGGATCGCGGGCACGGGCCCGGCGCCGGCGATCGCGCTGAGCGCGTCCCCGAACCAGTGGGCCTCGTACGCCCACGTGGAGAGGAAGGCGGTGATGCGGGCGTCCTTGTGCGTCGCGGTGACGAGGACGTGGGAGAGCCACGAGCCGGTGCCCTGGGCGCGCCGCTGGACGTAGCGCAGCGCGTCGGCGAGGTCCGCCGGGAGCGCCGAACCGACGCCCTGCAGCGTCGCGCGCATCGGCCCGAACGGCGCGCGCACGTACGCGGCGACGTCGAATCGGGCGGTCGAACTCATTTGCGCAGAATATCCGTTCCTGGAGGCACAAGGGGCTTGCGTCGTGCACCCAGTCGTGGTGTGGGTTCACGCAGCTCGTGGGAGGTGTTCGGAGCGACCCGCGCTAGCGTTCGCTGGTGACCGCGTTCCTCCGCCTCGGCGCCCCGGGCGCCGAGCGTCCTGTCCTCCTCGCCGACGGCCGCCACTACGACCTCTCGTCCGTGACGGGCGACATCGACGGCGCCTTCCTCGCCGGCCGCGGCGTCGACCGCGCCAGGGCCCTCCTCGCCGAGGGGCGCCTGGAGGAGCTGCCCGGCGCCGCGGACCTGCGCGTCGGCCCGCCGGTCGCGCGGCCCGCCGCGGTGCTCTGCATCGGGCAGAACTACGCGGCGCACGCCGCGGAGTCCGGCAGCCCGCCCCCGACGCACCCGATCCTCTTCTTCAAGCACCCCGGGTCGATCGTCGGGCCGTACGACGCGATCGAGCGCCCGGCGGGGGCGGACGCGCTCGACTGGGAGGTCGAGCTCGGCGTCGTGGTCGGCGAGGCCGCGTGGCACGTCGAGGAGGCCGACGCACTCGCGCACGTCGCCGGCTACCTCGTCGGCAACGACGTGTCGGAGCGCACCTGGCAGCGGTCGGAGTCCGGCGGCCAGTGGTCGAAGGGCAAGACGGCGCCGACGTTCTGCCCGCTCGGCCCGTGGCTCGTCCCGGCCGACGAGGTGGACCCGACGGACCTCCGGATCTGGTCGCGCATCTCCGGGGAGCCGCGGCAGGACTCCTCCACCGGCGACCTCGTCTTCCCGGTCGCGGCGCTGATCGCGGACCTCTCCCGCTACGTGCGGCTCGAGCCGGGCGACGTGCTGCTCACCGGGACGCCGGAGGGCGTCGCGCTGTCCGGCCGCTTCCCGTACCTCGTCGACGGCGACGTCGTCGAGGTCGGCGTGGACGGGCTCGGCGCCCAGCGCTCCCTCGTCGTCCCGGTCTGACGCGGACGCTCAGGCGGGCGGGCGGCCCTCGACCAGCCGGTCGCCGACGAGCACGACGAGGGCGACCGCGCACCCGATCGCGGTGTCGAGCACCCGCTCGCCCGCGATCGTCCACGGGTCGCCGGCCGAGCCGGCCTCCGCGATGAGCAGGGCGAGCGGGGTGATGAGCACCAGCGCGGCGCCGTAGTGGGCGACCACGACGAGCTCCGTGCCGAACTGGAGCAGCGCCAGCACCACCGCCAGCACGAGCCCCGGCACGGGCGGGGCGACGAGGGCGGCGAGGAGCACGAACACGCCGGCGCCCACGACGGTGCCGAGGGTGCGGTGCGCGGCCCGGATGCCGGAGACCCGCCGGCCCGGTCCGGACTGCAGCACGGCGACCACCGCGACGACGACCCAGTAGCCGCGGTCCAGTCCGAGGAGGGCGGCGAGCACCGCCGCCACGGCGGCGGCGACCACGACGCGGACCACGACCAACCGGCCGCCGCGGTCGAGGCGGAACCGCAGCGGTGCGATCGGGATGTCCCGGTCCCGCCGCCGCAGCGCCGGGAGGACGAGCGGCGCGACGACGACCAGGTAGGCGAGGACCGCGCCCGCAGCGGCGCAGCCGAGCACGAGGAGCGGGTCGAGGCCGTCGCCGCCGTGCTCGGGGGCACCGCAGAGCCGCGACGCGACGCCGGCGCCGAGCACCGGGAAGAGCGCACCGGGCGGGCCGACCGCCGTGCCGACGGACAGGACGACGGCGCCGATCGCGACGAGCGCGAGCACGATCGGGGCCGCCACCGGGTCGCCCCGCGTCGCGGCGCCCGCCGCGATCGCGGCGAGCAGGCCGAGCTGCACGAGCGGGAGCCGGCGGACGCGCTCGCGTCGGCTCCGCGCCGACAGGTAGAGCGCGGACAGGGCCCCCGTCGACGCGAGCAGCCCGAGGTCGATCCGGCCCGCGGCGGCCGGGACCCCGACCGTCAGGAGCATCGCGATCGCCGCCTGCACGGCGATCGCGAGGCGGGGCGGGCTCGGCGAAGGCCGCACCATTGCGCCGATCAGTCGCCGTGCGCGCCCGGCGCCCTCCGCATCCGCCGTCGTCCCCACCCCTCCATCGTCCCGGACGCGCGCTGCGGGTACGGTCCTGCCGTGAGCGGCGACCTGCATCCGGACGAGCTGCCGGCGGACGCGGCGACGGTCCGGGCGCTGCTCGCGGAGCAGGCGCCGCACCTCGCCGCGCTGCCGGTGCGGCCGCTGACCGAGGTCGGCACGGTGAACCGCGTCTTCCGGCTCGGGGACGCGCTGGCGGTGCGGATCCCGCGGCGCGCGGTCGACGGCGCCGACGTCGAGCGGGAGGCCGCGGTCGTCCCGATCGTGGCGACGGTGCTCCGCGCCGCCGTGCCGGAGGTGGTCCTGGCGGGCCGGCCGAGCGCGGCCCTCCCCGCCGCGTGGTCGGTTGTCCGCTGGATCGACGGCGAGCGCCCGCGGCCCGGCGCGGTGCCCGGGGCGGATCTCGCCGAGGTGGTGCGGGCGCTGCGCTCGCTCGACCCCGCCGCCCTGCCCGGCGCCGGTCGCGCGACGGCGGCGGCCGCCGCCGCGGCCGTGCGGGACGCGATCGCGCGGCTGACCGGCTTCGACACGGCCCGGGTGACGGCGGCGTGGGACGCGACGCTGGAGGCTCCCGTCTGGGACGGCGTCCGCGTCCCGATCCACGCGGACCTGCTGCCGCCGAACCTCCTCGTGCGACGGGGACGCCTCGCCGGGGTGCTCGACTGGGGCACCGCGGGGGCCGGGGACCCCGCGAACGACCTCGTCCCGGCGTGGTCGTGCCTCCGCGGCGCCGACCGGAGGCGGTTCCGCGCAGCGCTCGGCGGGCCGGACGGCGACTGGGCCCGCGCGAAGGGCATCGCCCTCGCGCAGGCGCTGGTCGCGATCCCGTACTACGACACGACGAACCCGGGGTTCGCCGCGCTCTGCCGCGCCACGCTCGACGAGGTGCTCGCCGACCGGTGAGCCGTCAGGGCGGCGGTGCGCCGCCGCCGGCCCAGTCCCGGCGGCGGGCCTTGCCGGAGTCGTCGCGGAGCGGCTCGTGGACGACGACGATCCGGTCGATCCGCTTCGCCGGGTCGAGCCGGTCGTTCGCCCAGGCCCGCAGGGCAGTCCCGTCCTGGTCCGCGCCGGCGACGTCGACGACCGCGAGCACCGACCGCTCGAGGTCCTCGTCCGGCACCCCGACCGCGAGCGCGGACCGGACGGCGGGATGCCGCTCGAGCACCCGCTCGACCTCCGCCGGGTACAGGCTCGTGCCCGCGCGCGCGATGCGGTCGCCGCCGCGGTCGGCGAGGAACAGCCAGCCGTCCTCGTCGAGCCGGCCGTCGTCGCCGAGGGAGTCCCACGTCCCCGGCGGCGGCGTCGGGGCACCCCGGTACCGGTACGCCGGGCCGCCCGCCCGGCGGAGCTGCACGCGCCCGACGACGCCGGGCGCGACCGGCCGGCCCGCGGGGTCGACGACGCGGACCTCGGTGCCGTCCGCCGCGCGCCCGACGCTGCCGGGATGCGCGAGCCACTCGTCGCCGCGGATCACGAGGACCCCGTTCGACTCCGTCCCCGCGTACACCTCGGTGAGCCGCTCCGGGCCGAGCAGCGTCAGCCAGCGCCGCTTCAGCGCCGGGTCGACGGGCGCGCCCAGGTGCACCACCTGCTCGATGGACGACAGGTCCGCCGCGGCGACGCGCTCCGGCGGCAGGCGCAGGATGCGGTGCAGCATCGTCGGGACGAGCAGCACCCAGGTGATGCGGTGCCGCGCGATCGCGTCCAGGACGGCCCCGGGGTCGAACCGCGGGAGCAGCACGAGCGCGTGCCCGGTCGTGAGCCCCCGGAAGGCGTAGGTGAACGGCGCGGCGTGCGCGAGCGGCCCGACGACGAGCTGCGTCGCTGCCATCGGCAGGAACGGCGCGACCCGCCGGTCGGGGTCGACCCGGGCCGGCGCCGCCGCGAGCACGAGCTTGGGGCGGCCCGTGCTGCCGGAGGAGGTCGGCGCCTTCCAGCTCGGTGCGGCCAGCGGCGGGAGCGGCCCGTCGTCCACCCCCTCGAGCGGCGGATCGAGTGGGAGGACGACCCGCCCCGGGAAGTCGGCGGCCGAGGCGCCGAGCACCGCCCGCGGCGCGGCGAGCGCCACGACCGCCCGCTGCTCCTCGAGCGGCAGGCGCGGGCCGAGCGGCTGCGGCGTCCCGCCGGCCCGGTGCACCGCGCACACCGCGACGACGAACGCGACCGCGTTCCCGCCGCGCACGGTCACCAGGTCGCCCTCCCGCACGCCGAGTGCGATCAGGTGCCGCGCGAGGCGGCGGGACCGCGCGGCGAGCTGCGCCCGGGTGAGCGCCTCGTGCTCGTCGCGGACGGCGGGGGCGTCCGGCGCCCGCTCGGCGAGGAGGTCGAGCGCCTCCCCGATGGTCGGGGTCGTCGTGCGGCTCGGGGCGGTCTCGGGGCTCGCTGCGCTCGCACCTCGACCGGCGGGAGCGGGCGCGGCGGCCGCGGTCACGCGCCGAGGACACGGGCGTACAGCGCCTGGTGGGCCGCCGCCGCGGCGTCCCAGCTGTACGACGCGGCGAGCGTACGGCCCAGCTCCGGCGCCGGCCCCTCGCCGGTGAACGCGCGGTCGACCGCCTCCGCGAGACGGCGGCCGACCGACGCGTCGTCGGGCACGCGCTCGACCGCGCGGCCGAACACCTCCCGGATCACCGGCAGGTCCCGCGCGACGACGGGGACGCCGGCGGCGAGCGCCTCCATCGCGGACAGCCCGAAGCCCTCCTTCGTCGACAGGAACGGCACCGCGCGCGCCGCGGCGACGAGCGCCGGCAGCGCCGCGTGGTCGACGGGGCCGAGCACGTCGACGGGGACGCCGAGCGCCTTCCGCCGGGCGTCGAACCGCTGCCGGTAGCCGGCGTAGTCGAAGAGCGTCTCGCCGCCCGCGACGACGAGGCGGAGGTCGTGGTGCCGGCGACGCGCGAGCGCGTACCCCTCGAGCGCGTCGATCGTGCCCTTCCTCGGCTCGATGCCGCCGACGACGAGGAGGTACTCGCCGAACCGCCCCCGCCACGCGGCGCGGTCGTCCGCCGCCGCGGGGCCGGCGGCCGCGTCGAAGCGCGCCGCGTCGACCCCGTTGGGGATCACCGTCGGCCGGCGGCCCCAGCCCGCCTCCACCTCCGCGGCGACCGCCCGCGACACGGTCACGAGCGCGACCGGGCGCTCGATGGCCCGGTCGTGGCAGGCGACCAGCTCCGGCGTCGTGAACGTGTCGAGGTGGTGGACGGTCCGGATGCCGCCGGGAACCGCGTTCGCGGTGATGCAGTCCTCGGCGTGCACGACGTCGAAGCCCGTGCGGTCGAAGGCCGCCGCGAGGGTGCGGATGGATCGCTGGATGCGGGCGCCGACGCCCTCCCCCTCCTGCGCGGCGAACGGCACGACCTCGAGGCGCACGGCGGGGTCCACGGGCCGGAAGAAGGCGTCGTCCCCGCCGCGGCCGAGGGTCCAGACCGTGACGTCCTCCCCGCGCGCGGCGAGGGCCTCCGCGAGTGCGAGCGTGTGGACGACGCCGCCGCGCGGCTTCGTCGAGTAGGTGAGCAGCGCGATCCTCACGAGCGCCTCGCGTAGGCGGCGGGCACGCGCTCGGCGAGGTGGTGCAGGCGGCGACGCGCCCGGCCCACCTCGTGCGCGACGTCGACGTGGGCGACGGCGAGCCCGCCCTTCACCCCGGTGCGGGCGAGCACGTCGCCGCCCGGTCCGACCACCTTCGCCTGGCCGAGGAACCGGAGCCGGCCCTGCACGCCGGTCTGGTTCGACGAGACGACGACGACCTGGTTCTCCGCCGCGCGCGCCAGGTCGTAGAGGTCGAACAGCCGCGACTGCCGGTCCTGCGGCAGGTGCGCGGCCCGGTCGGTCGTCGACGCGGGCCAGGCGCCGAGGCAGGCGAGGACGACCGCCCCGTCGTCCGCGAGCGCCCGCGCCGCCTCGGGGAAGGTCTTGTCGTACGAGGTGAGCATGCCGATGCGGCCGACCGGGGTGTCGAACGCCGTGAACCGGTCCCCCGCCGCGTACACCCGGGACTCGTTCAACGGCCGGTGCACCTTGCGGTGCACGCCCCAGACCCGCTGCGCCGAGCAGCAGACCGCGGTGTTCCAGCGCAGGGACGGCTCGCCGGGCACGGCCTCCGCCAGCCCGATGCAGACCACCATCGCGCCGGCCGCGCGCCGGACGCGGTCCAGCTCCGGTCCGTCGAGCGCGAGCGGCTCGGGCAGGTCCGTCCGGTCGGGGTCACCGAGGTCGGAGAGGTACCCGCCGAGCGCCGCGTCCGGCAGCACGACGAGGTCGGCGCCGGCGCTCCGCGCGTCGTCGAGGATCCCCTCCACCTTCGGCAGCGCCCGCTGGACGTCGCGACCGAAGTGCGCGGCGACGGCGGCGAGCACGGCCATCAGGCGGGGACGGCGGCCGGCGCGCGGGCCGCGAGCCGCTCCGCGACGTGGGCCGCGTCGCGGGCGACGCCCGCGAACCGCCCGCTGCCCCAGGTCGTGAGCCACGGCAGCCCCAGGAAGTGGAGGCCGGGCACGTCGGTCTCCCCCGCCCGGTGCGTCGGGTGGCCGCTGCCGTCGAAGACTCCGACCTCGACCCAGCGGTAGTCCGGCCGGAACCCGGTCGCCCAGACGACGGTCGTGATCCCGGCGGCGTCGAGGTCGAGCGCCGCGGGCTCCTCCTCCGGCACCCACACCGGCGAGTACCGCGCCTCGGTCGGAGCATCGATCCCGGCGCGGGCGATGTGGGCGTCGATGTCGTTCTTGATCGACTCCATCACGCTGTCGGCGTGGTCGAGGTACTCGGTCAGCGTCGGGGCGAAGGCGAGGACGGAGCCGTCGGCGGCCGTGAGCCGCCCGTACAGCCGCATGCCCTCGAGCGCGAAGGCGCGGAGGTCGATGTCGTGGCCGCCTGCGCGGCCCGTCATGTAGTGGTTCGTCGACTCCCGCTTCGCGAGGCCGGAGGCGTGCTGCTGCACCGTGACGTCGTAGATCCCCATGTCCTCGAGCCACGCGATGCAGTCGCGGCCGCGGTAGAACCGGGCGCTGCGCGGCGCCCGGCCGAGCGCGAGGTGCACCTCGCGGCCGGCGAGGTGGAGGTCCTCCGCGATCTGCGCCCCGGACTGCCCGCTGCCGACGACGAGGACCGCGCCCTCCGGGAGCGCCTCCGGGCTGCGGTAGTCGGCGGAGTGCACCTGCACGATCCGGCGCGACAGCGACGCCGCGAGTGCGGGGACGGACGGCACGTGGTAGCCGCCGGTCGCGACGACGACCTGGTGCGCGGCGAGGTCGCCGGCGGTGGTCCGCAGCGCGAAGCCGTCCTCCGTGCGCCGGAGGCTCAGCACCTCGACGCCCTCGAGGACGGGCGGGTCGAAGCTCGCGCGGTACCGGCCGAGCCACGCCTGCACCTCGGCCCGGGTCATGAAGCCGTCCGGCTCGTCGCCGTCGTACGCGAAGCCGGGCAGGCGGCACTGGAAGTTCGGCGTGACCAGGGTGAACGCGTCCCATCGCCGGTCCCGCCAGTCGTGCGCGACGGTCGCCCGCTCGAGGACGACGTGGTCGATCCCCCGGTCCTGCAGGTGCCATGACACCGCGAGACCGGCCTGCCCGCCGCCGACGACGGCGACCTCGACCTGGGACGGGAGGTCGAGCGGCGCGCTCATCGGGCGGCCTCGACCGGCAGCGGGGGCGCCATCGCGAGCACGCGCACCGGTGCGGCGGCGTCGAGGAGCGCCGCGCGGGCACGGATCTCCTCCGCCTGCGCGAGCGCGCTCGTGCAGAGGAAGCCGTACCGGGCGCGGACGCGCTCCCCCGCCTCCTCGAGCGCGGCGGTCGCCCGGCCCGCGAAGTCGCCGACGGCGTACTCGGCACCGACCTCGAGGTGGTCCCACATCACGAGCGACGGGGAGTACAGCTCGTCGACGCGGCCGTCCGGCCAGCGGACGGTGAAGGTCATCTCAGGCATCGACGAGCTCCTCGGCGATCACGCGGCCGTCGAGCGCGTAGGCGTCCGGTCGGCGGTCGCGGAGGGCGAACATCGCGCGACGGGCTGCGGCGAGCTCGGTCGTCACGTCCACGGCGGCGATCGCGAGCCCCGGTCCCGTCCCGGTCTCCGCGAGCACCTCGCCGCCCGGGCCGATCACCGACGCGGAGCCGACGAACCGGAGGCGGCCGAAGGTGCCCGCCTGGTTCGACGCGACCCACACGACCTGGTTCTCGAGCGCGCGCGCCTGGTCGTAGAGGCGGAACCGCTTCGTCCAGCGGTCCTCGGCGAGGTCCGTCGCGGCCGCGGTCCGCGCTGCCGGCCACGCGGACACGCAGACGACCACCTCGGCGCCGTCGAGGGCGAGCGTGCGCGCTCCCTCCGGGAAGGCCTTGTCGTAGCAGATCATCAGGCCGAGCCGGCCGACGGGGCTGTCGAACGCGGTGAACGAGTCCCCGGCGGCGTAGCTCATGCCCTCGCCGAGCGGCTGGTGCACCTTGCGGTGCACGCCGAGCACCGCGTCCCGCGTCAGCGCGACGGCGGTGTTGTAGCGGACGGGCTCCGCCTCCGTCCCGGCCGCCTCGCAGATGCCGAGCACCAGGACGAGATCGCCGGCGAGCGCGCGCACCCGGGCGAGCTCCGGCCCGTCGATGCGGATCGCCGGCGGCAGGGAGTCGGGTCGGCTCGGGTCGCCGCGGCCGCCGAGGCTGGAGAGGTACCCGCCGAGGGCGGCCTCCGGCAGGGCGAGCAGGTCGGCTCCGGCCGCGGTCGCCTCGGCGACGAGCCGGGCGATGGTCGCGTAGTTCTCCTCCAGGTCGCGGCCGAACTCCTCGGACGCGGCGGCGAGCGTGACGGTCATGGCGCTCCTTCAGGCGTGCCCGAGCCCGGTGACGGGGCCCGGCAGCGCGGTCGTGGTCTCGCCGTCCGGCCAGGTGAGGCGGACGCCGGGCGCGGCGGTGAGGCGGCCGATCTCGGCCGTCGTCGTGAGCGGCGATCCCATGCGGGAGGCGCCGGGGGCGTCGGCGGTGAGCATGCCGAAGCCGGGGAAGCACGTGAGCCAGTCGCCCGTGGCGGCGTCCGCCGGAGCGGGCACCGCGGCGACCTCGATGTCCGCGCCGAGCCCGGCGGCCTCCGCGAGCATGCCCGCGGTGCCGACGACGCCGGCCATGCTGACGTCCTTCGCCGCTCGTGGCACGGCGTCCCGGACCATCCGGCCCATGACGCGGAGCTCCTCGCCGGACCGGGAGGACGTCGAGTCCCACTGCACGCCCTGCGCGCCCGGGCGCCACCCGCCGGAGAGGTCGGCGGTGAGCGAGAGCGCGTCGTGGCGCCGTCCTCCGCCGCCGGGCACCGGCTGCGCCGCGCGACCGAGCGCGGTGACCGCGAGCGATGCAGCGACGCCGAGCTGGGTGTGGCCGCCGAGCACGGGCACGTCCCACGCCTCCGCCGCGCTCCGCAGCCCGCGGATCACGCGCTGCACCGTGGCGAGATCCGGCCCGGCGACCGCGTCGAGCAGGCCGACCGGGGCGGCGCCCATCGCGGCGAGGTCGTTCACGTTGACGAGCACCCCGCACCAGCCGGCCCACTCCGGGTCGCGCTGCACCATGGCCGGGAGGATCGCGTCGCACGCAGCGACGAGGTCGCTCCCGGGCACCGGGGCGCCGTCGTCCCCGACGAAGCCCTGACCGCCGAGCGACGCGGCGGCCGCCGAGCCCCAGGCCGCGCCGAACGGATCGAGGAGGGCCGCGAGGGGCGCCTTCGTCCGCTCGGCCAGCGCGCGGATCCGGTCGATCGGCCAGCGCATGCGGCGGTGGGGCGCGCCGGCGATCGAGGCCGGTCCGTGGTCCGTCCAGCCGAGCCGGGTGAACAGGCCGGCGTACCGGTCCTGGACGGCCGCGTCGAAGCGGAGGACGCCGGACGCCTCCGCGACCAGGCAGGCCTCCTCGACGAGGCGGGCGCCGAGTCCGGCGGTGCCGCGGACCGTCCCGTCGACGACGAGCCGGCTGCCCGCCCACCACCCGATGTCGCGCTCGGTGAGCGGCGCGAGCCGCACGCCGCCGACGACGGCGCCGGTCTCCGTCGCGACGGCGACGAGCACGACCGCCCGCGGGTCGTCGTCCACGTCGTCCCGGTCCGAGCCGGCGAACAGGTGCTGCTCGTCGACGAAGCCGGTGCGCCGCAGCCGGCGGTAGGCCTCGAGCTCCGCCCCCTCCGCCCGCCGAACGGTCCACGGCGCCGTGCGCCGGGGCGAGCCGGTGAGGACGGGGACGTCGAACCCGGTCATGCGCCGGCCGTCTTCAGCACGCCGCACGCGCCGCACGCGGCGCAGCCGGCCTTCTGATCGGAGCCGAGCATCCCGGCGGCGACGAGCAGCGCGGCGACCTGCCGCGACACCGTCTCGAGGATCGTCCGGTCCGGTGAGGGGACGCGGTCGACGTCGGTCGCGAGCGTGCCGCGGAGCGGGCGGAACGGCACCACGAACGGGTAGACGCCGAGCCCGATGAGCTCGTCCGCCCAGCGCGGCACGTCGTCGGGGTCCTCGCCGAGGCCGACGAGCAGGTACGTCGACACCTGGTTGCGGCCGAACACCCGCACCGCCTCCGCCCACGCGGCGCGGTACTCGTCGAGCGTCACCGTGCTCTTGCCCGGCATCCACCGGCTGCGCACCGCGTCGTCCATCGACTCGACGTGGATGCCGATCGACTCGGCGCCCGCGTCGTACAGGTCCTGGATCGCGCGGAGGTGCCGCGGCGGCTCGATCTGCACCTGGATCGCGAGCTCGGGCACGGCCTCCTTCACCGCCCGGACGCAGCGGGCGAGGTGCTTCGCGCCGCGGTCCCACCCGTTCGAGGTGCCCGTGGTCATCACCATCTGCTCGACGCCGTCGAGGTCCCGCGCGGCGCGGGCGACCTCGGCGAGCATCGCCGGGGTCTTCACCGCGATCGTGGCGCCCGCCTCGAGCGAGGCCTCGATGGCGCAGAAGCGGCACCGCTGGTCCTCGTCGTAGCGGATGCAGGTCTGCACGACGGTCGTCGCGAGGACGTTCCGCCCGTGGAGCCGCGCGATCTGCTCGTAGGACGTCCCGTCCGCGGTGGCGAGGTCGTAGAACCGGGGCCGGCGCACGGGAGCGACGTCGATGCCGACGTCGATCGGCCCGGCGTCGCCGGTGTCGAGCAGCAGCCGGCCGCCGGAGACCAGGTACGGGCTGTGCGGGTTCACGGGGATGGCGGCCTGCTCGCCGTCCCACAGCACGTGGCCGTCGTCGCTCGGCCCGGCGCCCGCCTCGCGGTGGACGGGCGCCGCGATGCGCAGGCCGCGCAGCGCCACGTCCACGCGGCGGGCCACCGGGTCCGCGATCACCGGTGGTGCGACGGCCTCCCCCCGCACCGCCGGGAGTCCGAGATTCGTCGCCGGCACGGTCAGACCATGTAGGTCGAGTTGATGACGGCGCCCTTGTTCGCGAAGTAGATCAGGGCGTCCTGGACGTCGAGCGGGTGGCACGGGACCGTGCCCTCGATGAGGTCCTCCTCGCGCAGGCCGTGCAGCGACAGGCCGAAGCGGCAGACGAAGACCGTGCCGCCCTCCTTGATGAAGGTCGTGATCGTGTCGTTGATGTTCTGCTCGCCAGGGAACGCGGAGTCGCCGGGCGTCGGGAAGCCGCGGGTGGCGATCGCGTTCATCGCGCCCGGGCCGTAGAAGTAGAGGACCGAGTCGAAGCCCTTGCGCAGGGCGCGGAGCGCCTGGAGGCAGGCGACGAAGCTGACGCTCGACTCGTGGGCGATGCCGTGCACGAGGGTGAGGTACGACTGCCCTGGCTCCGCCTGGATGTCGGGGAAGATCTTCGTCGAGCCGTAGATCGACGTGCCCTGCGGCTGCGTCGGGTGCGGCACCTCGGCCTTCGAGGTCTCGATGTTGGCGAGGATCGTGTCGTCGAACAGGGCCATCGGGGGCGCTCCTTGCGGGTCGGTGGTGAACGGGCCGGACGGGTCAGTAGAGGGCTTCGAAGTTCTCGCGGAGGAACAGCCGGCCGAGCTCGCCGTCCTCGACGGCGGCCTGCATGCGGGCGAGCTCCCCCGCGTGATCGCCCCACGGCTGGTCGGAGGCGAAGAGGATGCGGTCATGGCCGAGCCCGCGCCGCTCGATCTCGGCGACGAGCCAGACCGCGGCGAACCCGATGGCCCAGCTCGTGTCGCTGTAGACCCGCTTGCCGCGCTCGATCCAGTCGAAGAAGCGGGCGCCGATCAGCTTCATGTGGCCGCTCATGCCGCCGCCGAGGTGCACGAGGTGGATGCGGACGTCGTCGCCCCACCGCTCCACGAGGCCGCCGACGCGGTCGATGTCGCTGGCGCCGCCGGGCGAGGTGTGGACGTGCACCGTGAGGTCGTGCTCGCGCGCCGCGTCGAACATGCGGCCCAGCTGCTCGAGGCACCCGTCGTCGTCGGCCGCGCCCCCGAGCAGGAAGCTCGTCTTCAGCGCGGCGACGCCGTCCTCGCCGGCGAGCGCGAGGGCCGCGGTGTTCCGCTCCGCGTCCTCCGGCTTCGGGGAGATCCACAGGCCGCACCGCACCCGGTCGTCCGCCTGGGCCGCGTCGAGCGCGAGCTGGTTCAGCTCGAACGCGACCTCCGGGATCGGGACGCCGTAGTTCGGGAGGACGAGGGCGCGCTCGGTGCCCTCCGCGTCGAGGTCGGCGAGGAAGGCCTTGACGGTCTCCTTCGCGGTGAGGTCCGCGCGGATCGCCGGGCCGCCGTAGAAGGGGAACGCGGGCAGGGCGCCGATGTGCCGATGCGCGTCGTGCACTCCGCCTGCCATGGCTCAAGGCAATCGGTCGGCCGTTTCAGGATGGTTTCGCCGGGAACACCATCGGATCACCACACGCCGGGCGTCGTTTCCGGCAGATCACGGGACGATGTGCGGCCCCGCCACGAACAGGCCCTCCCGGACCGTGGCGAGGGTGCGCTCGAGCAGCGCCTCCCTCGCCGCCTCCGGGACGGAGCGGAGCGGACCGTCGAGCAGCAGCACCGCGAGCCCGTGCACCGCCGACCAGGCGGCGACCTCCGCGCCCGGGCGGCGCTCGGCGGGCATCGCCCCGGTCGCGACGGCGTCGTCGAGCACCTGGAGCAGCAGGCCGAACGGCCCGAGGCCGCCGTCCTCCGCGCCGCGTCCCGCCTCCGGGTCCGTGTGCACCGAGAAGGCGGTGCGGAAGAGGCCGGGTTCGCGCAGGGCGAATTGCACGTACGCGCGGCCGACCGCGTCGAGCCGGGCGCCCGGGTCGCCAGCGCGGTCGACGGCGCCGAGCTCGCGGACGATCTCGGACGCCACGAAGGCGAGGCAGCGCAGCGACACCGCGGCGAGCAGGTCCTCGCGGTCCGCGAAGTGGCGGTAGGCCGCGTTCGGCGACACGCCCGCCTGCCGCGTCGCCTCGCGCAGCACGACCGCGCTCGGGCCGCCCGCGGCGGCGAGGCGCAGCCCCGCCTCGACGAGGGCGTTCCGGAGGTCGCCGTGCCGGTACGCGCGGCGGGGCGCGGACCCGCTGTCGGTGGCGTCGCCCACACTGTCCCCATCTCGGTTGACAGTGTTCACATCGGGATCCGGATCGGCCATCATCGGCATCGTAGGACTGAGGAGGATCGCCATGACCATCGCGCAGCCGGTCGCCTGGCGCCGCAACGCGGCGCTCTTCCTGGGCGGCCAGACGATCTCGCTGTTCGGCTCGATGGTCGTCCAGTACGCGGTCATGTGGTACGTGACGCTGCAGACGCGCTCGGCGATCGCGGTCGCGCTCTACGCGGTCGCGGCGTTCCTCCCTCAGGGCCTCGTCTCGATCTTCGGCGGCACCTTCGCCGACCGGGTCAACCGCAAGGCGCTGATCATCGTGTCGGACACGAGCACCGCCCTGGCGACCCTCGGCCTCGCGGTCCTGATGCTGAACGGGGTGACCGACCTCTGGGTGATCCTCGTGGCGTGCGCCGCGCGCTCGGTCGGCGCGGGATTCCAGCAGCCCACCGTGCAGGCGGTGATCCCGCAGCTGGTGCCGGAGGAGCAGCTGCTCCGGATCAACGGCCTGTTCCAGACGATCCAGTCCGGCCTCGCGCTGCTCGCGCCCGCGGTCGCCGGCGCCGTGTTCGGCGCCTTCGGCATCGTGCCGACGTTCTTCCTCGACGTCGTGACCGCACTGCTCGGCGTCGGGGTGCTGCTCCTCGTGACCGTCCCGACCCTCGACGCGGTCGCGGGGAAGACGACCGGGTTCCGGCAGGACCTCGTCGAGGGCGCGCGCTTCATCTGGCACCACGCGTTCATCCGGTGGCTGATGGTGCTCTTCGCCGTGATCATCGTGCTGACCGGGTCGCCCTCCTTCGTCACGCCGCTGCTCATCACGCAGGAGTGGGGCGGCGACGTGTGGCTGCTGACGGTGCTCGAGCTCGCGTTCAGCATCGGGATGCTGCTCGGCGGCGTCGCCGTGTCGACGGTGCTCGCGAAGCGCAGCCGCATCCGGATGATCGTGCTGTCGTCGTTCGGGTTCGGGGTGTTCTCGCTGGGGCTCGGCGTCGCGCCGACGCTCTGGGCGTTCTACGCGCTGATGTTCCTGTTCGGCGCGATGGTCCCGCTCTTCTCGGCGCCGTTCATGACGTTGGTGCAGGAGGCGGTGCCGCCGGAGAAGCAGGGCCGCGTCTTCAGCTACGTCACGATCGTGATGGCGCTGTCGTTCCCGCTCGGGATGGTCGCGTTCGGCCCGATCGCCGACGCGGCGGGCGTGCGGGCGCTGCTCGTCGGCACGGGCGTGCTCGCGCTCGTCGTCACCGGCGTCGCCGTGCTCGTCCCGTCCGGCCGCCGGGCGATGAAGGCGGCCGCGGAGGGCGCGGACCCGGCGGAGACGGCGCAGCGCGTGGAGGCGGAGGTCGCCTGAGCGGGTGCGCCCGAACACGGGCGTGATCCGACGAGACGGGCGTCCTCGAACGCCCGGTTCGTCGGATCACGCCCGGATTCCGCCGCGGCGCATCCGGGCGCTCAGGCCAGGAGCTCGCGGACGTCGTCCGCCGTGAGGGCCGCGGCCTCCATGCTGCCGTTGCCGTCCATCACGGCGTCGAAGAGGGCGCGCTTCGACTCCTTCAACGCCATCACCTTCTCCTCGATCGTGTCCTTCGCGACCAGGCGGTAGACCATGACCTGGCGCTGCTGCCCGATCCGGTGGGCGCGGTCGACCGCCTGGGCCTCCGCCGCCGGGTTCCACCACGGGTCGAGCAGGATGCAGTAGTCCGCCTCCGCGAGGTTCAGACCGAAGCCGCCCGCCTTCAGCGAGATGAGGAACACGTCCGCGTCGCCGCCGCGGAACCGCTCGATCGCGTCACCGCGACGCCGGGTCGAGCCGTCGAGGTACGCGTACCCGATGTCCTTCTCGTCCAGCCGGTCCTTGACCCGGCCGAGCAGCCGGGTGAACTGGCTGAACACGAGCACCCGGTGGTGCTCCTCCAGCGCGTTCTGGAGCAGCTCGTCGAACAGATCGAGCTTCGCCGAGGGGATGCCCTCGTTCCCCGCGTCCACGAGCGCCGCGTCGAGCGCCACCTGCCGCAGCGTCGTGAGCGCGCGGAAGATCGTGAACCGGTTCCGGTCGAACTCCCCGATCAGGCCGAGGACGCGCTGCCGCTCGCGGTTCAGGTACCGGTCGTAGACGGCGCGCTGCTTCTTGCCGAGCTCCACCTCGATGACCTGCTCGGTCTTCGGCGGGAGGTCGGAGGCGACGAGCTCCTTCGTGCGGCGCAGCAGCAGCGGCCGGATGCGGCGCTGCAGCTGGCCGAGCCGCTCGCGGTCGCCCTCCTTCTCGATCGGCTTCGCGTAGTGGTCCTGGAAGCCGGACGGGGACGGGAACAGGCCGGGCGCGGCGATGGAGATGATCGACCACAGCTCCATGAGGTCGTTCTCGAGCGGTGTGCCGGTGATCGCGAGCCGGAACGGCACGTCGATCGCCCGGATCCGCTGATACGTCGTCGAGTGGCGGTTCTTCGCGAACTGCGCCTCGTCGAGCAGCATCCCGGCCCAGGTGATGCCCGCGTAGGACGCGGTGTCGAGCCGCAGCAGCGCGTAGGACGTCACGACGACGTCCGCGTCGCCGATGGTGTCGCGGAGCGCCGTCCGGCTCTTCCGGGTCGTCTCGGTCACGCCGACGACCTCGAGGTCCGGGAGGAACCGGTTCGTCTCCGCGAGCCAGTTCGGCACGACGGAGGTCGGCGCGACGACGAGGAACCGGGGCCGCTCCTCCCCGCGCTCGTCCGCCTGCTGGATCGCCCGCGCGATCATCGCGAGCGACTGGACGGTCTTGCCGAGGCCCATGTCGTCGGCGAGCACGCCGCCGAGCCGGTTGTCGTAGAGGAACGACAGCCAGTCGTAGCCCTCCAGCTGGTACGGCCGCAGCTCGGCCGTGAACCCCTCCGGCAGCGCCTGCCGCTCGAGGCGGCCGTCGACGCCGAACCCGCCCGTGACCTCGACGGCGCGGCGCCACGCCTCGGCCTGCCGGGCGACGACGCCGAGCGCGACGAGGTCCTCCCAGAGCGAGCCCTGGAAGCGGGAGATGCGGAGCGGCGCGCGCGGGTCGTCGGTGAGCTCGCGCGCCTCGGCGATGAGCGTCCGCAGCCGCTCGAACACCGGGTCGTCGAGCGGGAACCAGACGCCGCCCGGCAGCACCATCGCGTCGTCGCCGCGGGCGAGCGCGAGGAAGACCTCGGCGAGCGGCGCGACCTCCCCGCCGACCCGGACCTCGATGTCGAGGTCGAACCAGTCGCGGTTGCCGTCGATCGCCCGGGTGCCGATCGCGACGACCGGCGTCTCCTCGGCCGCGCGGTACTCGACGGGCTCCCCGCGCTCGACGACGTGCACGCCGGGGACCGCCCGCACGCCGGGCAGGAGGTCCTGCGCGAACGCGACGGCGGCCATGCCGTGCACGGCGAACGTCTCCCGCAGCTCGCCGTGCGGCCCGATCAGGTCCGGGGTGCGCGCGCTGTCGAGGCCAGCACCGCGGAGCGCGCCGAGGATCCGCCGCTCCTGCAGCGGGTCGCGGATCGCGTCCTCCTCGCCGCCGAGGGTGAGCGGCGTCGCGTCGCCGGGCAGCGTGTACCGCCAGGACCAGCGGCCCGTGACGCCGCCGGGCCCGTGCTCGACGACGAGCTCGAGCGCGGCGTCCGGGCGCGCCGGGGGCTGGAAGCTGCCGTCCCGGCTCACGACGGGCAGCACGCTCGCGAGGCGGCGGTAGTGGTGCGCGAGGAAGTCGGGCTCCTCGTCGGCCGGCACCTCGATCGGGTCGGGCAGGCGGAGGAAGGCGTGCGCGGCCGGCTGCAGCGGCTCGGCGAAGGGCGCGAGCGCGATGCGGGCGTCGGCGAGCGTCTCGCCCGGCTCCCACGTCGCGACGCCGATGCCGGGGTCGCCGATCAGGGAGAACGGCGGCACGATCGCCCGCCCGGTCGCGGCGTCGCCGTGGGCGAGCAGCGGCGACAGGCGCAGGCCCGCCCCGGTGCGGATCAGGTCCGCGGCCGGCGTCACCGGCTCCTGCGCGATGACGAGCGGCGTCTGCGTCCTCCCGCCGGTCACGAGCCCCACGCCGTGGTCCTGCGCCTCCTGCAGCAGCGGCCAGAGGGCCGTCGTGCGGGACCCGCTCAGCTGCAGCCAGGTGTCGGCGGCGAACGAGGACGGCCCGGCGGTCAGGAGGCGGTGGATCTCCCGGAGGATCCGGCTCTGCGCGTCGTCGTACTCGTGGACCGACCACTCGTTCGTCACGGTGCGCCACGAGACGCCGGTGCGCCGCCAGCGCCCGTTCGCCCCGAGCAGCACCGGTCGCACCCCGACCGCGACGGGCCGCTCGCGCGGCGCCGTCCGCCGCGAGCCGGTCCACGGCTGCTCGGACTGCTGCAGCTCGAAGACGAGGCCGAGCACGGCGCTCGACTCGTCGGAGTCGAGCCCGTCGAGGATCGGGTCGAGCGTGCGGCGCCAGAGCGCGTCGGCGACGGCGGGCGCCGGGGCGGTGGGCGCGCCGCGGCGCCCTTCGAGCAGCACCGCGCCGACGTGCTTGCAGTCCGAGCCGACCGGGCAGTCGCAGCGCCCGGAGATCGGGACCGGCCCGTCGGGCGTGGGGCGGAGGCGGACGCGCGCCGAGTAGCGGGCGTGCTCCGAGCCCTTCACGCGGCCGGTCAGCGTCGTGCGGTCCGTGCTCCAGCGCACGTCGGAGACGCGGCCCTCGCGCTGGTAGCGGTCCGCGCGCGCGAAGCCGGCGGGGCCGGTGATGCGGGCGACGTCGAGATCCGAGTACACGTGCATCCCCCTCCCCTGGAATTCGCGAACCCTCGAGTTTAGGCGCCGCGCAGGGGCGCCCGGCGCCCGGTGCGCCGTGGGCGGAACCGCCGGGTCAGGCTGCGGCGAGCGCTCCCTGCGGCAGGCGGGCGGCGAGCAGCTCGAGCGTCCGCTCACGCGCCGGGGTCCGGTCGACCGGATCGGCGCCGGTCGCACCGGCCGCGGGACTGATCATGACCTCGTCCACCTCGAACCGCTGCGCGAAGGCGACGAGCCGCTCGGTGACGTCGTCGGCCTCCCCGATGAACCAGCGCGAGGCCATGGTCTCGACGAGCTCGCGCTGCGGCTCGGTGAGCAGCGCCGCCTCCGCGGCCTCCACCGTGTCGAGCGCGGTCAGCGGCGTCCCCGTGCGGAGGCGCGCCATGTGCTGCAGCTGCGGCAGGGCGAGCCGGTGCGCCTCGGCCGCGGTCTCGGCCGCGACGACGTTCGCGGTGAGGAACGTCCGCGGGGCGTCGAGGTGCTCCGAGGCCTGGAAGCGCGACCGGTACAGGTCGAGCGCGTGCTCCGTGCCCTGCCCGGAGAAGTGGTGCGCGAACACGTAGGGCAGGCCGAGCCGCCCGGCGAGCTCCGCCGAGTAGTCCGACGAGCCGAGCAGCCAGAGCTGCGGGGTCCCGGCGGCGGCGGGCGTGGCCCGGACCGTGTACTCCTCGCCGGTGGCGAGCCGCAGCCCGGCGCCGTCGCGGCCGAGCAGGGCCTCGATGTCGCGGATGTGGCTCGGGAAGGCGTCCACGTCGCTCGTGTGCCCTTCGGACCGGAGCAGCGCGGTGATGACGGGGTCGGACCCGGGGGCGCGCCCGATGCCGAGGTCGACCCGACCGGGCGCCGCGGCCTCGAGCGCCGCGAACTGCTCCGCGATGACGAACGGCGCGTGGTTGGGCAGCATCACGCCCCCCGAGCCGAGCCGGATGCGGCGCGTCCGCCCGGCGAGGACGCCGAGCAGCACGGGCGGGTTCGTGGAGGCGACGGAGGGCATGTTGTGGTGCTCCGCCAGCCAGTACCGGTGCAGCCCGAGCGCGTCGGCGCGCTCCGCGAGGGCGACGGACGCGGCGACGGCGTCGCCGGAGGTCTGGCCGCTCCGAACGGGGATGAGGTCGAGCACCGACAGGGCGAGATCCGGCATGCGGGTCCCAACCCGCGCCCCCGCGTGCGCATTCCGGGGTCCGGCAGAATCGGGCGATGCGCACCTTTCCGCTGTCCACCTCGCCGCGCGTCCGGGACGTCGTGCGGCACGAGCTCCGACGCCGCACCGCGACGGTCGTCGGCCGTCGGGAGCTCCCCGCCTCGATGGTCCGGATCACGCTCGGCGGCGACGACCTCGCGGACTTCACGAGCCTCGGCCCGGAGGACCACGTCAAGCTGTTCTTCGAGGGCCCGGACGGCGTCGTCGGCCGCGACTACACGCCGAGCGAGTTCCGGACGCTCGGCGCCTCCAGCGGACCGGAGCTCGACGTCGACTTCGTGGTGCACGGCACCGACGGCCCCGCGACGGCGTGGGCGTCCGCGGCGACGGAGGGCGACGAGCTGGCGTTCGGCGGCCCGCGCGGCTCCCGCCTCGCGCCGACGGGGTTCCGGAACGCGCTGCTGATCGCCGACCCGGCGGGGCTCCCCGCGCTCCGCCGGTGGGTCCGCGCCTTCGCGGGCGAGCCGCCGACCCGCGCGATCCTGTTCGGCGGCGCGGAGGCCGCCTACCTCGACGAGACCGAGCGCACCGCCGCGCTCCTGCAGGTGGTCGGCGAGGGGCACGACCTCCTCGAGACGGTGCGGGCGCAGGACGTCGACGGCGACACGTTCGTGTGGGCGGCGGGCGAAGCGACCGCCCTCGTGCCGGTGCGCCGGCACCTCAAGGAGCTCGGGCTGGCGAAGGAGAACCGCTCCCTGCACGGCTACTGGCGCCGCGGCGAGGCCGGCCTCGACCACCACGCCCCGCTCGACCCGACCGACCCGGACTAGTGTCCGTGGCCGCGCCGCCGCCGCTGCGGCGCGGCTGCCGTACCGGCGCGCTGCACGCGCTCTCGGATGACGGCGGATGCGGGGCCGACCTCGTCCGTCGACGTGCGAGCACAGCGAGCCTCGAGTCCACCCGGGCAGACGCCGAGCGCGGATGGCCTCGACAGTGGACGAAGCGGAAGTCGCCTCGTGCGGCCGATCCGGACTGGTGCGGGTCGGATCCCAGCCGCACGAGTCCGATTCCGCCGCATCAGCACCCGCCGGCCCGTCGGGCGTCGGTCAGCGGACGGAGGACGGGGCGTCGTCGTTCGGGTTCCTCCGGTCGAGGACGCGGAGGGCGACGAGCAGCGCCGCGACGCCGATGATCACGCGGATCACGACGAAGGCGAACACGGCGAACGCCGCACCCTCCGCGCCGATGGCGAGCAGGAGGCCGCCGAACGCCGCGATCGCCGCGTCGCCCACGAACGCGGCCCGGATCCAGAACAGGAGCCGGCCCGCCGGGGTGACGCCGCGCGGGTCAGAACCCGCTGGGGGCGTGCGGGACGTAGTCCGCCTCCAGGGCGTCGAGCTCGTCGTCCGTGAGCTCGAGGTCCGACGCCGCGATCGCGTCCTCGAGGTGCTCGGGCTTCGTCGCGCCCACGATCGGCGCGGTGACCGCCGGCTGCGCGAGCACCCACGCGAGCGCCACCTGCGCGCGCGGCACCCCGCGCTCCGCCGCGACGCGGGCGACGGCCTCGACGATGCGCCGGTCGCCCTCCTGCCCGTAGAGCGTCTTGCCGAACTCGTCCGTGTCGCCGCGCTTCGTCGTCTCGTCCCAGTCGCGCGTCAGCTTGCCGCGGGCGAGCGGCGACCACGGGATGACGCCGACGCCGGTGTCGAGGCAGTACGGGAGCATCTCGCGCTCCTCCTCCCGCTGCAGCAGGGAGTACTGGTCCTGCATCGACACGAACCGGGTCAGGCCCTCGACGTCGGCGGTGTGCTGCAGCTCCGCGAACTGCCACGTCCACATGGACGACGCCCCGATGTAGCGGGCCTTCCCGGCCTTCACGACGTCGTGCAGGGCCGCCATCGTCTCCGCGACCGGCACCTCCGGGTCGAACCGGTGGATCTGGTACAGGTCGACGTAGTCGGTGCCGAGGCGCTGCAGGGAGGCGTCGATCTGGGTCATGATCGCACCGCGGGAGAGCCCGCCGCCGTTCGGGCCGGGCCCCATCCGGCCGTGCACCTTCGTGGCGATCACGACCTCCTCGCGCTGCGCGAACTCGCGGAGGAGCTTCCCGGTGATCTCCTCGCTGGAGCCGGCCGAGTAGACGTTCGCGGTGTCGAAGGTCGTGATCCCCGCCTCGATCGCGCGGCGGAAGAACGGGCGGGCGCCCTCCTCGGGGAGGCTCCAGCTGTGGTTGCCGCGGTCGGGGTCGCCATAGCTCATGCAGCCGAGGATCACGCGGCTGACCTGGAGTCCCGCGTCGCCGAGTCGGATGGTGTCCATGCCGACGATCCTCCGCCTCCCGCCCTGGGAGCGGCGCGCGGGCGTCCGTCGCTAGCGGGTCTCCCCCATGAGCAGGTCGACCCGGACGCCCTGCCGGGTCGCCACGATCTCGACCGGGATGCGCGGCTTGCGCCCCGCCGTGTCGAGGCGGCTCAGCGCCTCGTTCACCGGCGACTCGAGCCCGCGGGGCACGCGCCCGACGGGCCCGACGATGCGGCCCCCGACGAAGAGGCGGACCTCGATCGGCGCGTCGGTCCGCTCCTCCTCCGCGGTCCGCCGCGCGATGGCGGTCTCGGCCGGGTCGGCGCCGACGAGGTCGCGCAGCAGGTCCTGGTGCGGATCGCTGCCCGCGAGGCGGATGACGGTGCTCGACTTCGCGGGGAGGAGGTCGAACTTGTAGTCGTCCAAGGAGCCGCTGCCGCGGTCCTCCTTCGGGAAGTCGGGGTCGCCCCCGCGGCGTCGGAAGAGCACGGCCCCATTCTGCCGCGGACCCGCTCTTATCGGATTCACATCCAGGAAGGGGGCGCGCTCGGGGAATGAACGGGGGCGTCTTCTACGTTGGGTAGATCATGCAGCGCAGGACCCCCAGGATCGCAGAAGAGATCGAGGACGAGTTCGGCACCGTCACCCGGTACCGTCGCCACCCCAACGGGCGCGGCCTCGTCGCGACGGACGCCTCCGTCGACCCCACCGCTTTCATCGCCCCCACCGTCTACATCGAGTCCGGAGCGCGGGTCGGACGCTCCGTCCGCATCGCGTCCGGCAGCTGGGTCGACCGCGAGGCGGTCGTCGGCCCGCACGCCGAAATCGGCGCGGCCGTGCACGTCGGTGCCGCCGCCGTCGTCGGCGAGGGCGCCCGCGTCGGCAGCCACACGAAGATCGGCGCGCGCGCCTCGATCGGTGCCGGCGCCCGCGTGGCCGCCGACCAGAAGATCGACGACGACGCGGTGCTCCCCCAGCAGAGCGCGTTCGGCGCCGCCGCGTAGCCCGCGGCGCGTCCCGCGCGCACGCGGTCGTCGGCCGGGCCGGCGGCCGCTGGGACCACGAAGGGCCGCCCTCCTCGAGAGGAGGGCGGCCCTTCGGCGTGTCAGGAGGCGCTCAGCGGCGCAGCCCGAGGCGCTCGATCAGCGAGCGGTAGCGCTGGATGTCGACGTCCTGCAGGTAGCCGAGCAGCCGGCGGCGCTGGCCGACGAGCAGCAGCAGGCCGCGACGCGAGTGGTGGTCGTGCTTGTGCACCTTCAGGTGCTCCGTGAGGTCCTTGATGCGGGTCGACAGCATCGCGATCTGGACCTCGGGCGAGCCGGTGTCACCCTCGTGCGTCGCGTACTCCGCGATGATCGCCTTCTTGACCTCTGCGTCCAATGCCATGGGGACTCCTCTTCTGCTCGCTGCGCGGTGTCGCGCGCGGGATGCGCGCGACGCTCTGGGACCGCGGCCGGTTCACGGCGGCACGAGAGTCTAGCAATGCCGGGGCGCCGCCCCGCGCCGGGCTCCCGCTGAGGGGATGCTGAAGAGGTCGAGCGGCCCGCGGCCGCCGACTCGGGCTCCCGTACCGTCGGAGCCCCGACGATCGGAGGTCCGCAGGTGTCCCCCTGGCTCGACATCGTGCTCGCCCTCGTCCTGCTCGCCTACGTCGTCCAGGGCTACCGCCTCGGCTTCGTGCGGAGCCTCGGCGCGATCGTCGGCCTCATCGCGGGCGGCATCGCCGCCGCGCTGCTCTCGCCGCTGATCGGGTCGTTCGTGCAGGACGAGACCGGGAAGGTCGTCGCGACGATCGTCGCCGCGGTCGTCCTCGTGCTGCTCGGGCACGCCGTCGGCTCCGGCGTCGGGGCGGTCATCGGCGGCGTACTCCGGCGCAGCCCGCTCGGGCTCCTGGACCGCGTGCTCGGCGCCGCCGCGCAGCTCGTCGTCAGCGCGCTCGCGATCTCGATGATCGCGTCCCTCGCGGTGTCGCTCGGCGTCCCCTACGTCGCGCAGCCGATCGCGTCCTCCGTCGTGCTGAACGGCATCCACAGCGTCACGCCCGCACCCGTCGACCGCGCGCTCGCGCAGCTCCGCTCGACGGTGCTGGCGAGCGGCATCCCCCAGCTCGGCATCTCCCTCGGCACCGGCGGGGGCTCGACGAGCGTCCCGGGCGTCACGCAGACGGCCGGCCTGCGCACCGCGGCCCGGTCCGTCGTGAAGATCACGGGCAGCGCGGCCGCGTGCAACCAGGAGCAGTCCGGGTCCGGCTTCGTCGTCGCCGGGAACCGCGTGCTGACGAACGCCCACGTCGTCGCGGGCGTCACGCGGCCCGTCGTCCTCACGCCCGCCGGCCAGGCGCTGCCCGGCTCCGTCACGTACTTCGACCCGAAGCGCGACCTCGCGGTGATCGCGGTGCGCGGCCTCCAGGCCTCGACCCTCCGCGTCGCGGCGCCGCCCGCCGTCGGTGACAAGGGCGTCGTGGCGGGCTACCCGTTCGGCGGCCCGTTCACGGAGGGCGGCGCGGAGGTCGTGCAGACCGGCGCCGTCGCGGTCCCGGACATCGCCGGGTCGGGCCGGACGACGCGCCAGGTCGCAGCGCTCGCCGCGGACGTGGAGCAGGGCAACTCCGGCGGCCCGCTGCTCACGCCGGACGGCCGGGTCATCGGCATCGTCTTCGCGAAGAGCACGAACCGCACCGACCTCGGGTACGCGATGACGCCGGCGGAGTTCGGCGACGTCGTGGATCGGGCGCCCGCCCTCACCTCGGCGGTGTCGACCGGCGCCTGCTCACGGGGCTGAGCCGCGGGAGCGGTCAGGCGGTCGGCTCGACGACGACGAGGCGTCGCGTCGGCCGCGTGAACGCGACGTAGAGGGAGCCGGGACCGGCCTCCGCCGCGATGCGGTCGGGGTCGACCACGACGACGCTGTCGAACTCGAGCCCCTTCGCCGTCCACGGGTCGAGGACGGACACGGGGGCGCCGAGGCCCTGCGCCCCATAGCCGACGCGGTCGTCGACCCCGGCGACGAGGGCGTCGTGCAGTGCACGGACCTGCCCGGCCGGCGCGATCACGGCGAGCGCGCCGCCGTCGCCGCGCGCTCGGTCCGCCGCCACCGCGTCGACGACCGCGGTCGGCACCCGGTCCGTCCGGGTCCGGACCGACGCCGGCGGCTCCCCCTCGCGCACCGAACGGGAGGGCGTGATCGGCAGGCCGTCGCGCAGCGCGCGGGACTCGGCGAGCTCCGCGATCGCCTGCGGCGTCCGGTAGTTCACGGACAGCCGCTCGAGCCGGAACTCGTCCGTCAGCGCGCCGAGCGCCGCCCGCCAGTCGGCCGCCGGCGGCACCGCCGCGGACTGAGCGAGGTCGCCGACCACCGTGAACGAGCGCAGCGGGCCGCGCCGGCGGAGGAGGCGCCACTGCATCGGCGTGAGCTCCTGCGCCTCGTCGACCACGATGTGCCCGTACGTCCAGGTCCGGTCGACGGCAGCGCGCTCGGCTGTCGTGAGGCGGGCGCCCTCCTCCGCGAAGCCGTCCGCGAGCGACTCCGCCGACACGAGGCCCTCGACGCCCATGTTCGCGATCGCCTGCTCGGCGTTCTCGATGTCGCGCTGCCGCTGCGCCGCCCGCGCCTGCGCGCGTGCGTCGCCGGTCACGTCGATGTCGCCGAGCAGCTCGGCGGCCTCGTCGAGGAGCGGGACGTCGCCCACGGTGAACGGCGCACGGCGGGGCCGCGCCAGCAGCTCGCGCTCGTGCGGGCGGAGCTCCGGCGCCGACCGGGCGAGGTACTCCGGGCGCGTGTACAGGTCGCCGAGCAGCTTCTCCGGCGTCAGCGGCAGCCACGCCGTGTTCAGCAGCACCTTCACGTCCTGCGCCGTCCGGATGTCCTCGCGGAGCATCCTCCGGTCCTCGTCGTCGATCGTGCTGCCGCGGGCGGCGACCTGCTCGACCAGCTGCGCCGTGAGCTCCCCCAGCGCGCTCTTCACGAAGGTGACCCGGGCGACGTTGTGCGGCTTCCGCGTCTGCTGCGCGTGCCGGATCGCGCGCTGGATGACGGCGGGCTGCACCGTCAGGGTCACCCCGTTGATCTCGACGTCGACGGGCCGCTCCGGCGCCGTCTGCCGCGCGAGCACGGCGCGACGGATGACGGCCGCCATGACGCTCCGCCCCTTCACGTCCGCGACGGCGGGCGCGTCGACCGCGGCGGCGTCCACGCCCGGATAGAGCTGCCCGAGCGTGCGGAGGACGACGCCCGTCTCGCCGAGGGACGGGAGGACCTGCTCGATGTACTCGAGGAAGCTCCGGGAGGGACCGACGACGAGCACGCCGTTCCGGGCGAGCCGCTCCTTGTGCGCGTAGAGCAGGTACGCGGCGCGGTGGAGGGCGACCGCCGTCTTGCCGGTGCCCGGGCCGCCCTGGACGACGAGGACGCCGCGCGACTCCGAGCGGATGATCCGGTCCTGCTCCGCCTGGATCGTCGAGACGATGTCGTGCATCCGGCCGGTGCGCTGGGCGGTGAGCGCCGCGAGCAGCGCGGTCTCGCCCGTCAGCGTCACGTCCTCCGGGATGTCCTCGGGGTCGAACACCTCGTCCTCGAGCGCGGTGACGTCGCGCCCCCGGGTCGTCAGGTGGCGGCGGACCCGCACGCCGAGCGGGGTCGCCGCGGTCGCCTGGTAGAACGCGCTCGACTGCGGCGCGCGCCAGTCGAGGAGGAGGGGCTGCTGCTCGTCGTCGCGCAGGCCGATGCGGCCGATGTACCGGACGGCGCCGTCGTCGGCCTGCAGCCGTCCGAAGACGAGCCGCTCGTCGACGTCGCGCAGCCGCCGGACCCGGTCCTCGAACAGGCGCGCCATCGCGTCGCGCTCCGTCCGGGCCTGGTGGGTGCCGGTGGCGCCGCCCCGGCGCACGCGCTCGAGCTCGGCGACCAGCTCCGCCCGGAGCACGTCGAGCCGGCTGTACAGGCCGGCCACGTACCGCTGCTCCCTGGCGAGCTCCGCATCCGCGACATCGGTCACGCGACGCACCTCCCGTTTCGCGGCCCACCATCCTAGTTCCGCGTCCCGGCCCGGCGCGCTCAGCCCGCGGTGCGCTCCGGTGCGGCGAGCAGCCGCTCGAAGCGGTCCGGCTTCCGCGGGTCGGCCCGGTACGCCCACAGCGGCAGGATCCCGGCCTCGACGCGGTCGAGGACCACGGGCGCGAGGTCGCGGTCGTCATCGAGCACGAGCGCGCGCTCCGCGTGCCCGCCCGCGGTGCTCGCCGCGCCGCGGGCCCAGTGCAGCCAGGCGAGCGCCTCCTCGACGCCCGCCGCCGTCCGCGGCGACTCCGCGACCGCGGCGGCCTCGTGGAACGCCGCGAGGGCGGTCTCGAGCCGCGCGACGTCCGGGCGCGGGAACTTCCCGCCCCCGATCGCCTCCCGCAGGCGCTCGCCCGTCCGCTGCCGCCCGGCGGGCGCCGCGAAGGCCGTCCAGAGCTCCCGCCCGAACGCCCGACCCCAGCCGATCTGCCCGAGGAGCATCGGGATCAGCCCGGGCCGCTCCGCCAGCGAGGCGAGCAGGGCTCGGCAGGCGCAGGGCGCGTCGCCCGGGCCGTGCTCGAGCAGGGCCGCCTCCACGAGGTCGACGACCTGATCGAGGTCGACGCCCCAGCGGTACCGGTCCATCGGCGAGCGCCGGTCGGCCGCGTCTCCGGGCCCCATCGGAACGCCGTGGACCGCTCCGCCCGGCCCGTCCGGGCGGCCCCACCACGCGGCGTGGTCGGCGCGGAACCGGCGGCGGTCGGCGGCCGTCGCCCACCCGGCGGCCGGCACGGGCGGCCTCGGGCGCAGCCGCGGGCCGTCGGGCTCGAGCTGGGCGAGGGGTCGGCCGCCGCGGGGCAGCATCGGGTCGTCGAGCGACCCCCACGCGTCGGCGCCCACGCAGAAGCGGTCGAGGACCTCGAGGCCCATCCGCTCGGCCTGCCGGGCGACGACACGGACCTGCACGGCGGCCGGCGGGCGCCCGGACGGCGCGAACGTCTCCGGCGTGTAGGCCGCGATCGCGACGCCGGTCACGCCGTCGACCCGCAGCACCCCGCCGAGCACCGCCTCGGCCCAGGCCGCGAGCTCGCCCTCGTCCTCCGTGTGCCGCAGGTCAACGCGCATCGCCCCGTGCGTCCGCGACCGCCTGCCCTGCATCCGCCGGAACAGGACGAGCACGAGGCTGTCCTCGGGGTCGACCGGCAGCAGGTCGGGGACGAAGCGGAGGACGCCGGCGGGCCCGGACGCCTGCACGACCCGCGGGACGGGGCGTCGGACGGGATCGGGCGACTGGGCGCGGAGTGCGCGGGCTCGTTTCTGCGACATGCGCCGCAGCCTGGCGACCGGCGGGCGGCAGGACGGCCGATCCGGGCGACGGATCCGCGGATCCGGCCGGATCCGCCTTGTGGAGGGAGGAAGGCGGGGGTCAGACCCCGCGGAGCGCGTGGACGGGGCGGCCGCCGAGGCGCTGTCTCCCGCCGAGCGCCGCGAGCTCGAGGACGACGCCGACCCCGGCGACGACGGCACCGGCGCGCTCGAGCAGCGCGCAGGTGGCCTCCACCGTGCCGCCCGTGGCGAGCACGTCGTCCAGCACGAGGACCCGGGTGCCGGGGACGAGCTGCTCGGCGCGGATCTCGATCGCCGCGGAGCCGTACTCGAGCTCGTAGTGCTCGATGAGCGTGCGCGGCGGCAGCTTGCCCGCCTTCCGCACGGCGACGACGCCGGTGCCCGCCGCGTACGCCGCAGCGGCGGCCAGCAGGAAGCCGCGGGCCTCGATGCCGGCGACGAGGTCGAACCCGCCGGCGAACGCGCCGACGAGCTCGTCCGTGATCGCGCGGAGCGCCTCGGCGTCGGCGAGCGTCGGGGTCAGATCCCGGAACAGGACGCCGGGCTCCGGGAAGTCCGGGACCACGAGGGTGAGGCGGTCGACGAGCTCGGCGGCGGTGGGCACGGCCGAGAAACCTACCGGTGCCCGTTCACGGATACGGAGATCCGAGCGGCTGACGCCCGTCGGATCTCCGTATCCGCGAACCCTTCGGGGCGGGCTACGCCTTGAGGAGGTCGATCACGAAGATCAGCGTGCGGCCGGAGAGGCGGTGGCCGCCGCCGGCGGGGCCGTACGCGAGCTCCGGCGGGCAGGTCAGGACGCGACGGCCGCCGACGCGCATGCCGGGGATGCCCTCCTGCCAGCCCTTGATGAGGTTGCCGAGGGGGAACGAGATGGACTGGCCGCGGCTCCAGGAGGAGTCGAACTCCTCGCCCGTCTCGTAGTCCACCCCGAGGTAGTGGACGGTGACGGTGCCGCCCGGCTGCGCCTCCGCGCCGTCGCCGACGACGACGTCCTCGACGACCAGCTGGTCGGGCGCCGGACCGGTCGGCGGGTCGAGCTCGGGCTTGACGGTGAGATCGGTGAGTTCGCTCATGGTCGGCCAGTCAAGCGCACGCGCCTGACGGTGCCTGACCGCGCCGTCCGGGAGGATGGGAGCGATGACCACCGCGCCCCCGCCGCGACGACGAGGCGCCTTCGTCGATCTGACGCCGCTCACCTCCTCCCCCGCGTTCGCGCGGCTGTGGAGCGCCCGGGCCGCCGCGGGGATCGGCAGCCAGCTGACGCTCGTCGCCGTCGGCCTGAACGTCTTCGACCTGGTGCGGCCGACGGACGGCGTCGCCGCCGCGACGTTCGCGGTGTCGCTGACCGGGGTGCTCGCCCTCGTCCCGACGGTGCTCGCCGGCCTGTACGGCGGCATGCTCGCGGACGCCTTCGACCGGCGGACGGTCGCCGTCGTCGCCGCGTTCGCGTCCTGGATCTGCACCGTCGTGCTCGCCGCCCTGTCGTGGACGGGGGCGGAGACGGTCGCGTCGCTCTACGTCCTCACGGTGCTCAGCGCGACCGCGACGACGGTGCTGCAGGCCTCCGAGTCCGCGGCCACGCCCCGGCTGCTGCCGGCACGACTCCTGCCTGCCGCCGGCGCGCTGATGGGCATCACGGTCGGGATCTCGGTGACGGTCGGGCCGGGCCTCGCCGGCGTCCTCGTCGCCTCCGTCGGCTTCGAGTGGTGCTACACGATCGACGCCGTGCTGTTCGTCGGCACCCTGATCGCGCTCGCGACCCTGCCGCGGATGCCGCAGGAGGGACCGATCGACCGGCCGGGGCTCGCGTCGCTGCTCGGCGGCCTCGCGTTCCTGAAGTCCGCGCCGAACATCCGGACGACGTTCGTCGTGGACATCATCGCGATGACCTTCGGGCAGCCGAGGGTGCTCTACCCCGCGGTCGGCGCGGTGCTGCTCGGGGGCGGCGCGCTGACGGTCGGCCTCCTCTCCGCCGCGTTCGCGATCGGCGCGCTGCTGAGCAGCCTGTTCTCCGGCCGGCTCGGCGGGATCCGCCGCCAGGGCCTGGCGATCGAGCGCGCGATCATCGTCTACGGCGTCTGCATCGGCCTCTTCGGCGCCGTGCTCGCCGCGGCGGCGCTCGGGGAGGCCGTCGGCGCCCTGCCGACGCCCGCGGGACCGCTGTGGGTGGGGATCGCCGCCGTCCTCCTGGCCGGCGCCGGCGGCGCGGACAACGTGAGCGCCATCTTCCGCGGCACCATGCTGCAGACCGCGGCGCCGGACTCGATGCGCGGCCGCCTGCAGGGCATCTTCATCGTCGTCGTCACCGGCGGCCCGCGCGTCGGCGACCTCTACGCCGGCCTGCTCGCCGCGACCGGTCTCCTCTTCCTGCCGCCCGTCGTCGGCGGCGTGCTCATCGTGATCCTCGTCGCGCTCGCGGTGCGCCGACGGGGCTTCCTCCGATACGACTCGGCGCACCCGACGCCGTGACCGGGCTGCGGGAGCTCGCCGGGCAGCTGTGGGCGCGGGTGATCGCGGTCTCCCCTGCGCCCGGCGCGCTCGACGTGGTGGCGGTCGTGGCGATCGTGGGCGCGCTCCTGCTGCTGCCGTCGTGGCCGCGGCTCCGGCACGCGATCACGATCGTGCACGAGGCCGGGCACGGGTTCGCGGCGACGCTGACCCGGCGCCGGCTCGCCGGGATCCGCCTGCACTCCGACTCGAGCGGGCTGACGGTCAGCGTCGGCAGGCCCCGCGGTCCCGGCATGGCGCTCACCCTGCTCGCGGGCTACCCGGCGCCGTCGGCCGCCGGCGTGCTCGTCGCCTGGGCGGTCGCGGCCGGGCACGCGGCCGTCGCGCTGTGGGGCGCCCTCGTGCTGCTGCTGCTCGTGCTCGTGCAGATCCGCAACTGGTTCGGGCTGTGGACCGTGCTCGTCGCGGGCGCGCTCGTCGGCGCGGTCACGTGGTTCGCCGACCCCGCCTGGCAGATGCGGGCGGCGCTCGCCGTCGCGGCCCTCCTCGTGCTCGGCGGGCTGCGCGCCGCGGTGGAGCTGCCCGCGTCCCGGCGCCGCGACGGCGCCTCGGACGCCGACCAGCTCGCCCGCGTCACCCGCGTGCCGGTCGGCTTCTGGCTGCTCGTCTTCGTGCTCGCCGGGCTCGTGGGGGTCGCGGTCGCCGGCTGGCTCGTCGTCGCGCCCCTCCGCTGATCCCGTTGTGCAGGACCTTCTGCAGCCGACCGCAGGAGCTCCTGCAGAACGGGATCAGGCCATGATGCCGAGGCGCTTCGGCCGCCAGCCCGGGAAGACGTGCTTGAGCTTCCCCGTCGACAGGTCGAGGCGCTTCGACACCACCTCCGTCAGCACGTCGCGGTAGTCGTTCGAACCGAGCACGTCGCCGTAGGTCGTGCGGTGCGCCAGCCCCTTCCACTGCCCGTGGACGCCGCCGTTCACGCCGCCGCCGAGGACGAGCACGGCGCCGCCGTGCCCGTGGTCCGTGCCGCCGCTCGCGTTCTCCTCGACCCGGCGGCCGAACTCGCTCATCGTCACGACCGTCGTGCGGTCGAGCAGGTCGGAGCCGAGGTCGGCGGTGAAGGCGGCGAGCGCCTTCGCGAGGTCCCCCAGGTGGGCCTGCATGTCGCCGGAGTCGACGTTCCCCATCCCGGTGTGCGTGTCCCACCCGCCCACGTCGATGCAGGCGACGCGGACGCCCGCGCCGCCCTTGATGAGCAGCGCCAGGTCGCGCAGCGCCGCGGCGAAGTTGCCGCTCGGGTACTGCACCGCGGTCCCCGGGGACGCCGCGGCGGCCGCCGTGTCCGCGGCCGTGATCCTCGCGACGGTGCCGAGCGCGCCGATCGCGAGCTTCGTCTGCTTCGCGATCGGGTGGTCGAGGCCGGTGTAGAGCGCCTGGAGGGCCGCGGTCGTCGCCTTCGTCTCCGTCTTGTCGACGTTCAGCTTGATCGACCCGAGGTCGTGCATCGCGATCGGCATCGCCGCGCCCGTGAGCGACCGCGGCGTCGTGCCGCCGATGGCGACGGAGCGGAACGTGGTGCCCGGTCCCGAGGCGGTCAGCACCCGGTCGAGCCAGCCGGTGCTCAGGGTGGTGCTCGAGCCGCGCTCCAGGCAGTCCTGCGCCTGGAAGTGGCTGCGGGACAGGTCGGGCGTCGACACGGCCGGGATCGCGGCGACCTTCCCCTGCGCGATGAGCGGCGCGAGCGGCGCCATCGCCGGGTGGAGGCCGAAGGTGCGGCCGGAGTCGATGTCGATGAGCCCCTTCCGCACGCCGATGTTCGGCCGCTCCTTCACGAGGTCGGGGTCCGCGGCCGGGACGAGCATGGACAGGCCGTCCATCCCGCCGCGGAGGAACACGACGACGAGGGTGCCCGTGTCGAGCTCGTCGGCGGCCGCGTAGGAGACGCGGCTCGTCACGAGCTGCGCGCCGAGCGCGGCGACGCCGACCCCGAGCCCGCCTGTGAGGAAGGTGCGCCGGTTGAAGCCGCCCGACCAGGCGGCGGTGCGCTCCTCCTCCTGCATCCGCTGCGCCTCCGCCATCGCGCGGATCGCCGCGTCGCGCGGGGTCGGGCCGAGCCGCTGCCAGTCCGGGCAGTCGGGATGGAGCGCCCTGAGGACGTCGTCCGTCGGGGTCTGCACGAGGGTCTCCTGTCGCGTCATCGGAGCTGGAAGTACGGGGAGTCGAGGAGGAGGGAGACGACCTTGCCGGCCCGCCAGTCGTCCGTCGGGGCGGGCGCCGGGGCGGAGAGCTTCGCGCCGTGGATCGCCGCGAGGAGGTGCGCCTTCGACGGCGTGACGCCGAGCACGCGCCGCGCCACGGCCTTCGTCCACTGGTACGTGTTCATGCCCGATGTCCGCTTCACGAGCCGCGTCGGCTTCGTCCAGCCGAGCTTCGGCCACCAGCCGTTCACGAAGGCGCGGTGGAGGTTCCAGCGCTGCAGCATCGCGCCCGCGCCGAGCCATGCGGCGGCGACGTCCGGGTAGCCGTTCGGAGGACCCCACCCGTACGGCGTGTGCCCCGCGTCGTTCAGGTTCCAGTACAGCCAGCCGATCGGCTGCTGCATGCCGGCGGCCCGCTTGACGTCGAGGACCCGGAGGGTGCCGACCGCGTCCTCGAGGGGGCGGCGCATCCGGACGCCGACCGCGGCCCAGAAGTCGCTCGACTTGAAGATCGCGTCGACGACCGCCCTGATGCTCGTCCCGTGGTGCAGGTAGACGCGGGCGAGCCGGTTCACGAGGCTCGTGGACGGGTTGTCGGACACGAACCGGACCGCGAGCGCCCGCGCCACGTTCCGGGCGGTGGCCGGGTGGTGCGCGAGGTACTTCAGGTAGGCGTCGCCGACGGCCTCCCCCTTGTAGATCGACCGGTTCGCGCTCGAGAAGCCGAGCACCTTGACCGTGCCGGTCCAGTGCCACGGCGCCCGGAAGTAGTACTGCCCGGTGTCGGAGTCGATCGTGCGGCCGGACAGGATCTTGGCGCTCGCGCGGACCATCGGCTCCGTGTAGCCGGCGGTGCGGCCGACGGTGTGCAGCTCGAGCAGCTCGCGGCCGAGGTTCTCGTTCACGTTCGAGCGCTGCGACTCGTCGTTGCTGAGGAAGTTCAGCATCGCCGGGTGCTTCATCGCGGCGAGCAGCATGCCCTCGTACGAGCCGAACGCGTGCTTGCGGATGACGTCCTTGATGAAGCTCGGCGAGGTGTGCCACTGCTCGCCCGGCAGCGGGACGTGCAGCCGGTTGGCGAAGACGTCGACGACGATCTCGTAGAGCTGCCGGTCGGAGAAGATCTGCCGGGCGAGCGTCGCCTGCGCGGTCGCCAGCATCGCGTCCCAGCTGTAGCGCTTCGTCCTCTTCAGGATCGTCCCGGGCCGCGCGCCCTCGAGCGGGAACAGCGCGGCGGCCTGGTTCCCCCGGGTGTCCTTGATCGTCGACGGGTTCAGCTGCCGGTGGAGCCAGCCGTCGATGCCGAGCCGTTGCAGATCGGCGACGTCCTTCGGTCGCGGGCCGAACGTCGCCCGTCGCAGGAGGTGCGCCTGCGGGTCGTGCGGGAAGAGGTTGGAATGCGCACGCCCGGCCGCCTTCGCCGCGGCCGACGCCGTCGGGTACTGCTTGCCCGTGAACGCCTTCTTCGCGGCGGTGGCCGCCTCGGCGGCGTCCGCCTCCCCCACGAGCGCCTCGCCCGCGACGGCGCCGGCAGCGAGCACCGCGCCGATCCCGAACAGCCCCCGCCGCGAGCTCATCCGCGGCGCGTCCGTGATGTCCGCCTCCGTGTCCGTCATGCCCCGCCCTCCGTCGATCCGCGGCCACGGTACGGGCGACCCGTTCGTGCGACCGGGCCCGACACGGAGCGTCGGTGACGCCGCGCGGAGGATTCCGCTGACCGGTCCGGGCGGCGGCGATCCGACCGTGCCCGGCGTGTGCTCCACGCCCTAGGGTTCCCGTGTGGGTGACGCGCGGCTCGACCTCGCGCCCCTGCGGAGCCCCGTGCCGCGCGATGCGGTGCGCGCCTACCGGCAGGAGGCCGTCGCCCGGGGCGACGCGCCCCGCGGTACCACCTGGCTCGCCGTCGCCGCGGTCGTCCTGATCGCCGTGGTCGTCGCGGGGATCGGCGCGGGCGTCGTCGGCTCGAACCCGGACAGCCCGGTCGGGCTCGTCTTCCTCGTCGTCGCGGCGCTGGTCGCGGCGAGCGTCGTCCGCGGGCTGCTCCGCGGCTCGCCGTGGCAGCTGTGGGCGCGCCTCGACCGCTTCGCGCGCGCCAACGCGATGTGCTTCGTGCCGCAGCGCACCGGCAGCGAGGAGATCGGGATGATCTTCGACCGCGGGCACACCCGGATCACGAGCGAGCTGATGCGGCTCGGTGACGGCTGGCTCGACGGCCGGGCCGAGACCGCGAACTACCGCTACTCGATCACGACCGGCAGCGGGAAGAACCGTCGCACCCGCGTGTACCGGTGGGCCTACCTCGTGATCCGCCTCGACCGGCACCTGCCGCAGCTCGTGCTCGACGCCGTGCAGAACGACGACCGCGTGTTCGGCATCGGCGGCTCGAACCTGCCGGTCTCCTTCGCCGGCTCGCAGCGCCTGGGCCTCGAGGGCGACTTCGACCGCTTCTTCCGCCTCTTCGTCCCGGAGGGCTACGAGCGCGACGCGCTGTACGTCCTCACCCCGGACCTGATGGCGCTGCTCATCGACCAGGCCGGCAGCGGGGCCGCGTTCGACGTGGAGATCGTGGACGACCGGATGTACTTCTACGCGCCCGGCAACCTCGACTTCGGGGACCCCGCCGTCTGGCAGCGACTCACGACGATCGTCCGGACCGTCGGCACCAAGACGCTGCGGCAGACCGTGCGGTACGCGGACGACCGCGTCGGCGACCGGGCGGTGGACGTCGTCGCGCCGCAGGGCCGCCGCCTCCGCCGCGGCGGCGCAGGCGCCGCGGCCGTGCTCGTCGTCGCGGCGATCGCCGGCTGGTGGCTGCTGACGGCGCTCTTCGCCCGCTGACCCCTCCCGCCGGTCGAGCCGGGCGCTCCGCGCCCGTTGCCGAACCACCGCGACGTCCGAAGTGGCCCACGCCGGTCGAGCCGGGCGCCCCGCGCCCGCGTCGAAACCACTGCGACGTCCGAAGTGGCCTCGAGGCTCGGTTCGCTCGCACCTCGACCAGCGGGGACGGCGCCGGCCGGGGTCAGCTCGTCAGGACCGCGCGGTCGGCCGTGATCCGTGCGAGCAGCTCCTGCTCGTCCGGGGTGCGGCCGATCGTCGCCCGGCCCTTCACGAGCCGCTGCCGAGCGTGCCCGAGCCGCGTCGCGTCGCGGACGAGGCGGATCATCGCCTCGCGCTTCCGCCGCGGGTCGGGCTGCGCCTGCGCCCAGCGGAGCGCCTGCCGCCGGCCGCCCGGCGTCGAGATCAGGGCGACCTCCTGCGGCGTGAACCAGCCCGCCGCGGCGTACTCGCCGAGCCGCGCCCGGGTCACGGCGCGCTCCCGGGCGCGCACGGTGAGCACCACCGCGACGGCGCCGAGGAAGATCGGGAACTCGACGAGCAGGTAGTACTCGATGACGTTGCCCGCGAGCGACAGCCCGCCGTTCCAGAGGGCGTGGAGGAACGCCGCCGGGATCAACCCCAGGACGTACGCCCCGAAGCCGGCCGCCGCGCCGCCGCCGCGCTCCGCGATCCTCCCGATGGCGAAGCCCGTGCAGGAGGTGAAGAGGACGTGCGCGAAGGGCGAGAAGATGCCGCGGACGACGAAGGTGAAGACGAACTCGGCGCCGAGCCCGTTCTCCGCGATCACCCGCCCGAAGTAGAGGATGTTCTCGGTGAAGGCGAACCCGGCCGCGATGCTCGCCGCGTAGACGATCCCGTCCACCGGGCCGTCGAAGTGCCGCCGGTTCACCCAGAACAGCAGGAGGACGCCGAAGCCCTTCGCGGCCTCCTCGACGATCGGCGCCTGCACGACCGCCTGGGCGAAGTCGTCGGGCCGGCCGCCCGCGACGGCGAGCACGACCTGCACCCCGAGGTCGAACAGGAGGGCGACCGCCACGGCCACTCCCGCGCCCCACAGGACCGCGAACACGAGCGCGGGTCGCGGCTCCGGCTCCCAGCGGTCGATCCACCGGATCGTCAGCAGCACGAGCACGAACGGGATCAGCGCGGCGACGGCGGCGATGACCACGCCGAGGCCGCCGAGCGCCGAGACCAGGTACAGCAGCACCGCCGCGACGGCGACGACGCCGAGGGCGATGCCGAGGGCCGCGGCGACGGCCCGCGCCGCGTGCCCGGGCGCGTGGGTCTCCGGGCCGATGGGTGCGAGGCCGGTGGGCGCCTGCCGGATGTCGGTCACGCGCACATGCTCCCAGCGCGCGCCTCGGGAAGCGCCCTCCGGCTCACCAGACCTTGCCGGGGTTGAGGATGCCGAGCGGGTCGAACGCGGCCTTGACCCGACGCGACAGCGCCATCACGTCCTCCCCCAGCTCCTCCTCGATCCACCGGCGCTTCAGCACCCCGACGCCGTGCTCGCCCGTGAGCGTGCCGCCGAGCGCGATCGCGGCGCGGAACAGCTCCTCACCCGCGGCCCAGACGACCTCCGGGATCTCGCCCGGGGCGTGCGGCACCGACGGCGGGATCACGATGTTCGGGTGGAGGTTGCCGTCGCCCGCATGCGCCAGCACCGGGATGGGCAGCCCGTGGCGCTCCGCGATGTCGGCGACGGCGTCGAACATCGCGGGCAGCGCGGAGCGGGGCACGCAGACGTCCTCGATCAGCACCTCGCCGAGCTTGGCGTAGGCCGGGTGCGCCGAGCGGCGCAGCGCGACGAGCGCGGCGGCGGTCTCCGGGTCCTTCGCGACCGAGCCCTCCCCGCCCGCCGCCTCGACGAGCGCCATCGCCGCCGCGGCCTCCTCGGGTGCCGCGCCGCCGTCGGTCTGCAGCAGGAGGAACGCGCCGCGACCGGCGAGCGCCGGCACGTCCCCGCCCGGCCCCTCCCCCGCCGCGACGAGGGCGTCGATCGCGGCGCAGGTCGCCGCGTCCATGATCTCGAGCGCGGCGCAGCGCAGCCCCGACGCCGTGATCGCGGCGGCGGCCGCTGCGGCCGCGTGCACGTCCGGGAACGTCGCGCCGATCGTGACGACGGGGTCCGTGCTCGTCCGCCGCAGCTTCAGCGTCGCCTCGACGACCACGCCGAGCGTGCCCTCGGAGCCGATCAGCAGCGCCGTCAGGTCGAAGCCCGTGACGCCCTTCACGGTCCCGCGGCCGAGGCGCACGAGCGTGCCGTCGGCGAGCACGACCTGCAGGCCGAGCACGCTCTCCCTGGTCACGCCGTACTTCGCGCAGAGCAGGCCGCCGGCGTTGGTCGCGATGTTGCCGCCGACGGTCGAGATCGCGCGGCTCGCCGGATCGGGCGGCCACCACAGCCGGTGCGGCGCGAGCGCCGCGGCGAGCGCGTCGGTGACGACGCCCGGCTGGACGACGGCGGTCTCGTTCTCCTCATCGACCGCGAGCACGCGGTCCATGCCGCTCAGATCGAGCACGACGCTGCCCGCGCTGCCGACGGCGCCGCCGGCCAGCCCGGTCCCGGCGCCGCGGGGCACGACGGGGACGCGGTGGGCCGTCGCGAGGCGGAGGACCGCCTGCACGTCCTCGGCGGAGCGCGCGCGGACGACGGCGGCGGGCTCCTCCGGCGTCGTCCAGCCGCTCCGGTCGGTGCGCACCCGGTCCAGCTCGGCGCGGTCCGTGCGGAGCGCGGGCCCCACGGCGGCGGCGAGCTCGTCGATGAACCCCATGCGACCCACCCTAGGGATCGGCCAGCCGCGCCCCCTACTGTCCAGCCATGGCCGGCACCGACGCGGACCCGGAGGACGGGCGCGAGGAGACGCTCACCGAGCGCCTCGACCGCAACTGGAACGCCCTGCTGCAGGAGCTGCGCGTCGTGCAGACGGGCACCCAGCTGCTCACCGGGTTCCTCCTCACGGTCGCGTTCCAGCAGACCTTCCGCGGTCTGGCGGACTGGCAGCAGATGCTCTACCTCGTCGTCGTGTCGCTCGCGGTGCTGTCCACGGTCTTCGCGCTGATGCCGGTCGCGCTGCACCGCGCGCTGTTCCGCCGCCGGGCGATGGCCGAGCTCGTGGCGTGGGGCGACCGGATGGTGAAGGTCGGCATGGCCACGACCGGCCTCGCGGTCGTGGGCGCGCTCGCCCTGATCTTCGGGGTGGTCGCCGGTGCGGGGCCGGCGATCGGGGCGGCGGTGGTCGGCGGACTGCTGGTCGGGTCGATCTGGTTCGCGCTGCCCGTCGGCCTCCGCCGCGGGGCGCGGGAGCCGCACGCGCCGAGCGCCTGACCTCAGCGACCCCGGAGGACGCCGCCGACGACGCGCGTCGCGAGCACGCCGCCCACGGCGGCGAACGACAGCACGCCGAGCACCGACGCGGCGCTGCCGAACGACAGGACGCTCGCGAACGAGCCGACGCCGCCGATCGAGAACGCCGACCCGACGCTGCCGATGGAGCAGAACGAGCCGACGCTGCCGATGGACAGCACCGAGCCGCGGGACGCGATGGAGAGCCGGGAGTCGGAGGCCATGCCGCGATCGTCCTCCTCGGGAGCGGCCCCGCACAGCCCGCGCAGGACACCGGGTCAGGCGACGGGGTCGAGCAGGTCCCGGTGCGGGCGGTGGACGCGGAAGCCGCCCGCGAGCGAGCCGGCGCCGACGACGTCGCCGAGCAGCGAGCGGACGCCGCCCCGCAGGTGCCGGTAGGCCGCATCCGCGACGGCCGCCTCCGGGCTCATGGCGCCGATGCCGCGGATCCCGAGCTCGTCGGTCAGCGCGCCAGCGGCGAGGAGGTCCTCCGCCGCGAAGCGCAGCCCGTCCGGTCGCGCGCCGCCGGCCGCGACGATCGCGATGGTCGCGCTGGTCCGCCGGACCTCCTGCAGCGCGAGGATCCACGCCGCGGTCTCCCCGACGCCGGGCAGCCCCGTGGCGACCACGGCGCACCGGCCGGGGAGGTGCTGCATCGGCGGGGCGACGGGCTCGACCGCGTCCACCCACACGAGCACGTCGGCGTCAGCGCCCACGGCGGCCGCACCCGGCACGCCCCAGTCGAAGCGGACCTGGTAGCGACTCTGCTCCCCCACCGGAGCATCCTGCCGCGCGGACCCCTGCCGCCGGCTGTGATTCAGGCACGTTTCCGTGCACCGCCGCCCGAGGAGGACTTCGACTTCGCGCGGTTCGCCTCGACGGACCGCTTCAGCGCCTCCATGAGGTCGATGACCTCGCCGTCGCCCTCGTCCTCGTCGGTCTTCCCGAACGTCGCCTCGGTGTCGACGGACTCGCCCTGCTCGAGCTTCGCGTCGACGAGCCGCTTCAGCTGCGTCTGGTAGTCGTCCGTGTACTGCGCGGGCTGGAAATCGCTCTCGAAGCTCTGCACGAGGCTCGTCGCCATGTCGATCTCGCGCTTCTGGATGCGCACATCGGCGTCGAGCGACGGGAAGTCCGCCTCCCGCACCTCGTCGTCCCAGAGGAGCGACTGCAGCAGCAGCACCCTGCCCTGCACGCGGAGCACGCCGAGCCGGGTCTTCTGCCGCAGCGTGAACTGCACGATCGCCACCCGCTCGGTGTCCTCGAGCACCTTGCGCATGAGCACGTACGAGCGCGGGCTCTTCGCGTCCGGCTCGAGGTAGTAGCTGCGGTCGAGCCGGATCGCGTCGACCTGGTCGGCCGGCACGAACTCGACGACGTCGATCTCGCGGCTCTTCTCGCTCGGCAGGGACTTCAGGTCCTCCGCGGTGAGCACGACCGTCCGGTCGCCGGCGTCGTACGCCTTGTCGATGTCCTGGTACTCGACCACGCGGCCGCAGATCTCGCAGCGACGCTGGTAGCGAATGCGGCCGCCGTCCGCGTTGTGCACCTGGTGCAGCGGGAGGTCGTGGTCCTCCGTCGCCGAGTAGAGCTTCACCGGCACGTTCACGAGCCCGAATGTGATGGCGCCCCGCCAGATGCTGCGCATGACCCGCCCTCGCTCGTGATCGGAAGTCCTGATGAACCACCGAGTATGACCTCGGGGAGCCGGATCGGCCAGCCCCCCGGTGGCGGGTCCCAGGTGTTCAGCAGACATTCAGGACACGCTGAGCCGGTGGCGAGCAGCGCGAAGCAGGTCGTGGAGGTCGACGGGCACCGGATCGCCCTGACGAACCTGGACAAGGTCCTCTACCCCGAGGACGGGTTCACGAAGGGCGACGTGCTCGCCTACTACGCCGCGGTCGCCTGGGCGCTCGTGCCGCTCGCGACGGGTCGCCCGGCGACCCGGAAGCGCTGGCCGGACGGCGTCGGCACGACCGGCGAGCCCGGCCATCCCTTCTACGTGAAGAACCTCGAGTCGCACGCCCCCGACTGGATCCACCGAGGCACCATCGCGCACCGGTCGGGCGAGAACACCTACCCCGTCGTCGACGACCTCGCGACGCTGACCTGGCTCGCGCAGCAGGCGACGCTCGAGGTGCACGTGCCGCAGTGGCGGTTCACGGCGGACGGCGAGGCGGGCCGGCCGGACCGGCTCGTGCTCGACCTCGACCCGGGCGAGGGCGCCGGGCTGCGGGAGTGCGCCGAGGTCGCCCGGCTGCTCCGCCCGGTACTGCAGGGCATGGACCTCGAGCTCTTCCCCGTCACGAGCGGCTCGAAGGGCATCCACCTCTTCGCGCACCTCTCCGGGCGCTGGACCTCCGACCACGTGACCGAGGTCGCGCACGAGCTCGCGCGGTCGCTGGAGGCCGACCACCCCGACCTGGTCGTCAGCGACATGAAGAAGGCGAACCGGCACGGGAAGGTGCTCGTCGACTGGAGTCAGAACCGCGCCGCGAAGACCACGCTCGTGCCGTACTCGCTGCGCGGGACGACGCACGTGCACGCGGCCGCTCCGCGGACCTGGGAGGAGCTCGACGCCGACGACCTCGCGCAGCTGACGCCCGACGAGGTCGTCCGGCGGCTCGAGCGCGACGGGGACCTCCTCGCCGACCTCGCGCCGGCCGCCGCGCGCCGCGACGCCCTCACCCGCTACCGCTCGATGCGCGACGCGGGCAGGACCCCGGAGCCCGTGCCGGAGGCCGCGCCCGCGCGGGGCGACGACGACACGTTCGTGATCCAGGAGCACCGCGCGAGTCGCCTCCACTGGGACTTCCGGCTCGAGCGGAACGGCGTGCTCGTCTCCTGGGCGCTCCCGAAGGGCGTCCCGGCGAGCGGGAAGGAGAACCACCTCGCCGTCCACACGGAGGACCACCCGCTCGAGTACGCGACCTTCACCGGCGACATCCCGAAGGGCGAGTACGGCGGCGGCCACGTCGAGACCTGGGACGCGGGGACCTACGAGACGGAGAAGTTCCGCGACGACGAGGTGATCGTGACCCTCCACGGCGGGAAGGACGGCGGCCTCGGCGGCGGGCCGGTCAAGGTCGCGCTGATCCGAACGGAGCGCGAGAAGCCGAAGGGCAGCCAGGGCGAGCGCTGGCTCATCCACCGCATGGAGCTCGACCCGGCGCCGGTCGCGGACCAGCCGGCGCCGGAGGACCGGCCGCACCGGAACGCCCGTCCGCGGGAGCCCTCGGCGCCGTCGACCGCGGCGACCCCGAAGCCGATGCTCGCGACCGCGGGCGCGCCCCTCGACCCGGACGAGGCGTGGTCGATCGAGATGAAGTGGGACGGCGTGCGCTGCGTCGCGCGCGTCGAGGACGGGCGGGTCGTGCTGACGAGCCGGAACGACCTCGACCTCACCCCGAGCTACCCGGAGCTGCAGGCGCTCGCCGAGCACGTGCACGCCGACTCCGCGGTCCTCGACGGGGAGATCGTCGCGCTCGACGCGAAGGGCCGCCCCTCCTTCTCCCGCCTGCAGCAGCGGATGGGCCTGACGCGGAAGCAGGACGTCGAGCCCGCGATGCGAGCGCAAGCGGTGCAGCTGCTGCTGTTCGACGTGCTCGAGGTCGACGGGCGCGCGACCGTGCGCGCGCCGTACCGGGACCGGCGCGACCTGCTCGAGCGCCTCGTGGACGGCGGCGGCCCGGTCGAGGTGCCGCCGGTGGTCGCGACCGCGTCCGGCGACGACCTCCGGGGCGCCGTCGACGACGCGATGGCGACGAGCCGGGAGCTCGGGCTCGAAGGCGTCGTCGTGAAGCGCGCGGATGCGCCGTACCGGCCGGGCGCCCGGTCGAAGGACTGGGTGAAGCGGAAGCACGAGCGCCAGCAGGAGGTCGTCGTCGGCGGTTGGCGCCCGGGCCACGGGCGCCGCGAGGGCGGCGTCGGCAGCCTGCTCGTCGGCGTCAACGAGGACGGCCGGCTCCGCTACGCGGGGCGGGTCGGTACCGGGTTCAGCGACGAGGACCTCGACGCGATCGCCGCCCGCCTGGCCGGGCACGACCGGCGGACCAGTCCGTTCGACGACGTGCCGCGCGCGGACGCGGGCGACGCGCACTGGGTGACGCCCGCCCTCGTCGGCGAGGTGCGGTTCGCGGAGTGGACCGACGACGGGCGGCTCCGGCAGGCGAGCTGGCGGGGGTGGCGCCCCGACAAGCGCCCGGAGGAGGTGGTCCGCGAATCCTGACCCGCGCCCCTCTTCCCTCTGCGCTCGCATTCTTCGTTTCGGAGGACGCCGCGTCCTACGAAACGAAGAATGCGAGCCGCCGGGATCCGGACCGGGCCGTCGGCTGCGCGGGCTACCGTGGGGGCATGACGCGGCAGGGGACGCCGGAGGGCACGCCCTCCGAGGACGAGGTGGAGCAGGACTTCACGGTGCCGGGCGACGCGGACCTCCGGCCCGCCGTCGACGAGGGCGGCAGCGAGCTCGACGAGGACGACTCGTGAGCGCGGGCCGGGTGGTCGGCTGGAGCGTCTCCCTCGGCGTGCTCGCCGCCGGCGCGCTCTTCGCCGCGATCGCGTCGTCGCTCAGCGACGAGAACAAGCGGCGCGCGGCCGACTCGGCGCAGCTGCTCCGCGACCGGACCGCCGCCTCCGCCGCGCAGCTGCGCGACCGCACCGCCGAGACGGCCCGGGACCTGCGCGACCAGTGGACCGAGACCGCGCTCGAGGTGCGCGACCGCTGGACGACCACGGCGGAGGAGGTCCGCGCCCGCACCGTGCACACCGCCGAGGACTGGCGCGAGCGGTCGAGCGAGGGCATCGAGCGCGCGCTGCGGCAGGCGGCGGAGGCCCGCGACGAGTCGCTCGCCGCGCTCCCCGACGACGACGAGGACGACGAGACCGGCCCGTCGGCGACCGCCGACCGCTGAGCGGACGCACGGGGGCCGCTCGGTAGATTCGTGCGTCATGGCCGACCCCGCGGTGATCCCCGGCCGTCTCGACGAGTGGGTGGCGCGACAGCGCTGGTTCCCGGGCCTGGCGGCCGACGCGACCGAGACGGCGGCCACCCTCCCGCTCTCGGAGGACGGCACGGTCCGCACCCTGCTCCTCCGCGACGCGACGCCGGGTGCCGAGGCGGTCTACCAGGTGCCCGTCGTCGCCGCGGACGACGGCGGCCTGCTCGACGGGCCGCGCACCCGTGCCTACGTCGAGGCCCTGTTGCGGCTGCTGTTCGACGGCGGTACCGCCCGGGGCGACGAGGCGACCGCGCACGGCGTCCGGATCGGGTGGGAGGGCCCCGCGCCGGCCCTGGTCGACGCTCGCGTGCTCTCCGGTGAGCAGTCGAACACGTCGATCATCGTCGACGCCCGCCGCGCCGACGGCACCGCCGTCGGCCTGATGGTGAAGGTGTTCCGCGCCCTCCACGACGGGGAGAACCCCGACGTGGTGCTGCAGTCCGCGATCTCCGAGGCCGGCTCGCGGCGGGTCCCCGAGACGTACGGCGCCGTCGTCGGCTCCTGGCCCGACGCCCGGGTCGAGGGAGGCGTCGCGCACGGTCACCTCGCGGTCGCCCAGGAGTTCCTCGCCGACACCCGCGACGCCTGGCGGGTCGCCCTCGACGCCGCGCGCGCCGGGGAGGACTTCACCGCGCCCGCGCGGGACCTCGGCGCCGCGACCGCGGAGGTGCACGCCGTGCTCGCGCAGGCGCTGCCGACCGCCGACGCCGACGAGACCTCCCGCGCCGCCCTCCTCCGGAGCATGCGGGCCCGTGCGGCGAGCGCCGCCGCCCTCGTGCCGTCGGTCGCCGCCGTCGAGGGCCCGGTCGCCGCCGTGCTCGCCGCGGGTGCGGACGGCCCGTGGCCCGCGCTGCAGCGGATCCACGGCGACTACCACCTCGGCCAGGTGCTGCAGGTGCCGGGCCGCGGCTGGGTCCTGCTCGACTTCGAGGGCGAGCCGCTGCGGCCGATGGCCGAGCGCAACGAGCCCGACCTGGCGCTCCGCGACGTGGCGGGCATGCTCCGCTCCTTCGACTACGTCGCCGGCACCATCGCGCAGGAGGGCGGCGACGCCGAGGCCGCCCGCGCCTGGTCGGACGCGGCGCGCAGCGCCTTCCTCGCCGGGTACGAGGCGGGCATCGGCACCTCGCTCGCCCCCTGGTCCACGCTGCTGGCCGCGCTCGAGCTCGACAAGGCGCTCTACGAGTGCGTGTACGAGGCCCGCAACCGGCCCACCTGGCTCCCCATCCCCGAACTGGCCGTGCACCGGCTGCTGGAGGCCGTCGCATGACCACCGAACTCGCGCTCCCCGCCGTCCCCGTCGCGGCGCGGCATCCGCAGGACCGCACCCACCACGGCGACACGGTCGTCGACGAGTACGAGTGGCTCCGCGACCGGGACGACCCGGCGGTGGTCGCGCACCTCGAGGCGGAGAACGCCTACACGGACGCTCGCCTCGCCCCGCTCGAGCCGCTGCGGAAGACCCTCTTCGGCGAGATCAAGGCGCGGACGAAGGAGACCGACCTCTCCGTGCCTTCCCGCGAGGGCGACTGGTGGTACTTCAGCCGCACCGAGGAGGGCAAGCAGTACGCCCGGCACTGCCGCGCGCCGATCGCGGGGCCGGACGACTGGACGCCGCCGACGCTCGGCGACGAGGTCCCCGGCGAGCAGGTGCTGCTCGACGACGACGTCGAGGCGGCCGGCCACGAGTTCTACTCGCTCGGCAGCTTCGACGTCTCCCCCGACGGCCGTCTGCTGCTCTGGGCGGTCGACACCGTCGGCGACGAGCGGTACGTCCTCCACGTGAAGGACCTGTCGACCGGCGAGCTCCTCCCCGACGTCGTCGAGGGCACGATGCCGGGCGCGCTCTTCGACGCGGATGGTTCCGGGATCTACTACACGACCTGCGACGAGGCGTGGCGGCCGGACACGGTCCGGCGCCACGCGCTCGGCGCGACCGGGGAGGACGACGTCGTGCTCACCGAGCCCGACGAGCGCTACTGGGTCGGCGTCGGCATGACGCGAAGCCGGCGGTACGTCGAGATCGGCATCGGCTCGAAGGTGACGAGCGAGTCCCTGCTCCTCGACGTGCAGCACCCGGAGGCGGGGTTCCAGGTCGTCTGGCCGCGCATCGAGGGCGTCGAGTACACGGTCGAGCACGCGGTGCTGGACGGGCGCGACCGCCTCCTGATCCTCCACAACGACGGCGCGGAGGACTTCGAGCTCGTCGCGGTGGACCCGGCCGACCCGACCGGCGCACGGGACGTCCTGCTGCCGTCCACGCCGGGCGTGCGGCTCGAGGAGGTCGACGCCTTCGAGCGGTTCGTGGCGGTGTCCTACCGCGAGGGCGGCCTGGCGCGCGTCGGCCTGCTCACGCCGGACGGCGTCGAGGAGATCCGCTTCGACGAGCCCCTGTTCACGGCCGGGATCGGCTCGAACCCGGAGTGGGCGCAGCCGACGCTGCGGATCGGCTTCGGGTCCCTGGTGACCCCCTCCACCGTCCTCGACCTGGACACGGTGACGGGCGAGCGCCGCGTCCTGAAGCAGCAGCCGGTGCTCGGCGGCTACGACCCGACCGCGTACCGGCAGCGCCGCGAGTGGGCGACGGCGGAGGACGGCACGCGCGTCCCGATCTCGATCGTCGGTCGCGCCGACCTGGTCGAGGACCGCTCGCACGCGGCGCCCATGCTGCTCTACGGCTACGGCTCCTACGAGGCGAGCATCGACCCGTCCTTCTCGATCGCCCGCCTCTCCCTCCTCGACCGCGGCGTGCTCTTCGCGATCGCGCACGTGCGCGGCGGCGGCGAGATGGGCCGGCACTGGTACGAGCAGGGCAAGACGCGGACGAAGCGCAACACGTTCACCGACTTCGTCGCGTGCGCACGGCACCTCGTCGCGACCGACTGGACGTCCCCGCCGCAGCTCGTCGCCGAGGGTGCGAGCGCCGGCGGCCTGCTGATGGGCGCGGTCGCGAATCTGGCGCCGGACCTGTTCGCGGGCATCCACGCCGGTGTGCCGTTCGTCGACCCGCTCACGTCGATCCTCGACCCCTCGCTGCCGCTGACGGTGATCGAGTGGGACGAGTGGGGCGACCCGCTGCACGACCCCGAGGTCTACGCCTACATGAAGTCGTACTCCCCCGTGGAGAACGTCGGCGACCACCCGTACCCGCGGATCCTCGCGACCACGTCGCTGAACGACACGCGCGTGCTCTACGTGGAGCCGGCGAAGTGGGTGGCGCGCCTGCGGGAGGTCGGCGCCGACGTGCTGCTGAAGACGGAGATGAGCGCCGGCCACGGGGGCGTCTCCGGCCGCTACGCGGCGTGGGAGGAGCGGGCCTTCGAGCTCGCGTGGATCCTCGACGTCCTCGGACTCCGCGACGCGGCGCCGACCCGGTAGGCCGGCGCGGTTCAGACGTCGAAGACGGCGCCGCACTCCGCGCACGGCACCGACGGCGTCTCCGCGGTGACGGTGACGACGTTCATCGCGCGGCACTCGGCGAGCGGGCACTCCCCGTGGACCGTGACCTCGAGGGCGACGCCGTCGCGGGCCTCCGCGAGCGTGTGCTTCGCGCGGCCGACCGCGTCGAGAATGGTCCCCTGCTCGCGCATGCGCGCCTCCCCCGGTCGACGTTCAGCACGCTAGGGCGCACGCGGGTCGCCCACCAGTGCACCGAGCATGTCAAGGGCTTGTTTCCAGCGCTTCCCCGGCGTCGTCCAGCGATCGCGTCCGAAGCGCACAGCGCCCGCATCGGCCCCGCGCAGGCGGATGGGGCACCGTCGCTGCGGTCCACGACGGTCGTCGTGGGCGGATCGAGAGGGATCAGCATGCGCGCACTCGTCTACCACGGCCCGAAGGACGTCTCCGTCGACGAGGTCCCGGACGCGAGGATCGAGCAGCCGACCGACGCGGTCGTCCGGATCACCACGACGAACATCTGCGGCAGCGACCTGCACATGTACGAGGGCAGGACGGACGTCGAGACCGGCAAGATCCTCGGCCACGAGAACATGGGCGAGGTCCTCGAGGTCGGCAGCGGCGTCGTGAAGGTGCGGGTCGGCGACATGGTCGTCCTCCCCTTCAACATCGCCTGCGGCTTCTGCAAGAACTGCAACGCCGGGCTGACGGGCTTCTGCCTGACGGTCAACCCGGGCAGCGCCGGGGGCGCCTACGGCTACGCGGACATGGGTCCCTACGCCGGTGGCCAGGCCGAGTACCTCCGCGTGCCGTTCGCCGACTTCAACGCGCTCGTCCTCCCGGGCGACGCGGAGGAGAAGCAGCGGGACTACACGATGCTCTCCGACATCCTCCCGACCGGATACCACGGCACCGAGCTGGCGCAGGTGCGCACGGGCGACTCCGTCGTGGTCTACGGCGCCGGCCCGGTCGGCCTCATGGCGGCGCTGTCGGCGCAGATCCGCGGCGCGGCGGAGGTCTTCGTGATCGACCACCAGCCGGACCGCCTCCGCCTCGCCGAGCGCGTCGGCGCGATCCCGATCGACGACTCGAACGGCGACGCGGTGCAGCAGGTGCTCGATGCGACCGGCGGTCAGGGCGCCGACAAGGGCGTGGAGGCCGTCGGGTACCAGGCGCACGACCACACCGGCGAGGAGCGGCCGGGCATCACCATCAACAGCCTCATCCAGGCGGTGCGCCCGACCGGCCGCATCGGCGTCGTCGGGGTCTTCGTGCCGCAGGACCCGAGCGCGGCCGACGAGCTCGCGAAGCAGGGCGAGTTCGTGATGGACTTCGGCACCTTCTTCTTCAAGGGGCAGTCGATCGGCACCGGGCAGGCGAACGTGAAGCAGTACAACCGGGGCCTCCGGAACCTGATCCACCGCGACCGGATCCACCCGGGGATCATCGTGAGCCATGAGCTGTCGCTCGACGAGGCGGCCGAGGGCTACCGGCGCTTCGATGCCCGCGAGGACGGCTGGACGAAGGTGCTCCTCCACCCCTGAGGCGCTCGTGCGCGGATCCGCATGCGAGGGTGGGCACCGTGCCGACCATCACGGTGAACCTCCCGCTCGTTCCGCTCACCACCGGCGACGAGGTCGTCCGCGACCGGTGGGTGCCGCACATCACCCTGATCGGGAACGCGGAGGCGACCGCCCCGGATGCGGCCGTACCGGTGGTCGCCGCGTTCGCGGGCAGGACGTCGGCGATCCGGGCGGCCGTCGGGGCCGAGGCGTGGTTCGGTCCCGACGGCACGGTGCTCGTCGATGAGCTGGACGCGACGGCCCTGCGTCCGCTGCACGACGAGCTGCTCGGCGAGCTCGAGGCCGCCGTCGCCGACTTCCGCCCGCTCCTCCCACGGCACACGAGGGACGGCTGGCGGCCGCACCGGACGGTCGTGGCCGGCCCCCGGCCCGTCGCCGGCGACGTGCTCGAAGCGACGACGATCGGGCTGTTCGAGCTCGACCCGCCGGGGCGGCTCGGCATCGCGGTCGCGCTGGGCGTCTGGCCGCTCGCCGGTGTCGCGGGATCAGGACGGCGTCCGGGGTGCAGGACGAGCGCTCCTGATCGATCCTGAGATCGGCACGTCGTCCTGATCCCGGACGCCGCCCCGCCCTCAGGCGAGGCGGACGACCCGCGACAGGACCAGCTGCTGGCCGAGCGTCCAGAGCGCGGAGCAGGCCCAGTAGGCGGTGACGCCGATCGGGAACGCGAACCCGGCGGCCGCGGTGACGACCGGCAGCAGGAGCAGCAGCCGGCCGCCCGGCGCCGCACCCGCGGTCGCGACGTGCTGCGTCAGCACCTGCGCGCCCGCCGAGATCACCAGGAACGCGATCCCGACGAAGGCCGACGGCGCACCGCCCGCGAACGCCGCGGCGGCCAGCGGTGCGCCGAACGCGACCGCGGCGGCGAACGAGCCGAGGGCCGCGGTCCCGGACGCGTGCGCGGCGTGCTCCAGCGCCTGAACGAGCCCGAGGAACAGCGGGATCTGGATCAGGAGCGGCACGAACGCGGCGAGCGGCCGGATCCCGCGCTCGCGGTACAGGGCGGCGGTGCGCTCCGCGACCTCGCGGCGCGCAGCCGCATCGGACCGGCCGGCGAAGCGCTCGCGGATCCGGGCGAGCTCCGGCTGGAGCGCGCGCATCCGGAGACCCGACCGGTAGGAACGGACCGCGAGCGGCAGGAGCGCCGCCCGGACGACCACGACGAGCAGCGCAACGGCGAGCAGCCAGGTGGTGCCGGCGGCGGGGTCGAGCCCCGTTCCGGCGAGCAGGTCGTGGAGGACGGTGAGCAGGCCGCCGACGGCGGCGCGGACGGGGGCGATGGGGTCGAGCAGGGACAACGGAGGGGACCTCTCGGGTCGGTGGAGCGGAGGGATGGGGACGCGCGTGCGCCGTGCCGCCGGGAGGCGGACCGGCTCAGTGCGTCGAGCCCGGTGCCCTCGCCCGGCGGTGCCCCTCCGCCGACGGGTCGCTCGCGCGAAGCAGGACGCGGAGGACCGCGAAGCCGTGCGCCGCGGGCAGGGCCCGACCCGTCTCCGGCGCGGAGATGCTGCGGAGGACCGCGACGACGGCGAGCACCGCCATCAGCCCGGCCGCGAGCAGCAGCTCCGCACCGACCGCCTCCGGCCGCGCGAGCGCGACGAGCGCTCCGACCAGGCCGACGATCACCCGCTCAGCGTACGGCGCCTGCGCAGCGAGCCGGAAGGCCCGTCACGATGTCCGGGCGCGACCGTGCGCTACAGCTTCAGGGCGTCCTTGAGCAGGGCGACGAGCGCGTCGAGCTGGATGGAGGTCTCCCCCGTCACCTCGGAGTCGTCGCCGTCGAGGGCGCGCGCGGCGAGCGACGCCTTCGAGTCGACGAGCTCCGCGATGCGGGCGTCGATCGTGTGCGCGGCGATGATGCGCCACGCGGTGACCGGCTCGGACTGGCCGATGCGGTGCGTGCGGTCGATGGCCTGCTGCTGTTCCGCGGCCGTCCACGACAGCTCCGCGAGCACGACGTTCGAGGCGACCTGCAGGTTGATGCCGACGCCCGCCGCGGACAGCGAGCAGACGATCGCCTTCGTCTTCCTGTCGTGCAGGAACGAGTCGACGGCCCGCTCGCGCGCTGCGGCGGTCTGGTCGCCCCGGATCGACACCGACTTGATGTCGCGGCGGGCGAACGTCGCCTCCGCCTGATCCATCACGTCGATGTGCTTCGCGAACAGCACGACCTTGCCGACGGAGCGGGCGAGCTGCGTGGCGTAGTCCGCCGCGAGCGCCGCCTTCGCCGACCCGATCTTGCGGATCATCGTGAAGATGTTCTCGCCGGTGGTCGCGCCGCGGGACTCCTCGAGCTCCTGCTGCGCGACGAGGCGGACCAGCTGCATCTTCTGGTCGGCCGTCTCCGGCTTCCGGCCGGCGGCGAGGGACTTGTAGCGCTGGACGAGCCGCTGCTGCAGCTCCCGCTCCGCCTTCTGGATCGAGCGGCCGGCCTCGTCGTCGAGCTCGACGGGCAGGTCGACCACGCGCTTCGCGGGCAGGTCGGCGGCGACGTCGACCTTGCGGCGGCGCACGAAGCCCATGTCGATGACGGCCTGGCGCGCCTCGGCGAGGAACCCGGGCTCCGCGGGCGACAGCCCGGTCTCCTCGAGCCGCGCCATGAGCTCGGGCAGCGGCTTGGTCTCGTCGATCCAGCCGAGGAACTGCCAGATCGCCTTGAAGTCCTCGGTGCTGTTGATCACCGGGGTGCCGGTGAGAGCCATCAGCAGGGGGTCGCTGCGGCGCTCGCGGAGCGCGGCGGCGAGCGACAGCACGAGCTTCGAGCGCTGCGCGCCGTGGTTCTTGATGAAGTGCGCCTCGTCGACGACCATGCCCTTGAAGCCGAGCGTCTTCAGCCAGCCGGAGTGCCGGTCGAGCACCTCGTAGTTGACGATCACGACGTCGGCGAACGCGTCGAGGTCGTCCCCGTCGCCGTGGATCACGGTGGCGGTGCGGTTCGGGATCCACTTCTGGACCTCGCGCGCCCAGTTCATCTTCACGACGTTCGGCACGACCGCGAGCAGCGGGAACGCGTCGGCGACGGAGGCGGCGATGAGGCTCTGCGCGGTCTTGCCGAGGCCCGGCTCGTCCGCGAGGAGGAACGTGCGGTGCCCGCGGGCGACGGCCTCGATGAAGGCGGCCTGGTGGTGCATCAGCTCGGTGCCCGCCGGCGCCCAGCGCGGCTTGGCCGGCGCGTCGGGCAGCTCCATGCTCGTGACGCCGGTGCCGCCCTGCTCGAACGCCTTGAAGAGCGGGCCGAGCAGCTCCCAGTTCGCGAGCCGCCGGGTCAGGTGCGGCGCGCGGCCGAGCGCGAAGTCCGGCGGCAGGAAGGGGTTCGCGAGGAGGCGCGACCGGACCGACACCGGCGTGACCTGCCGCTCGGCGAACGGGTCGGCGACGGCGGGCGTCGCCGGGGCCTCCTCGGCCGGGACCTCGTAGCCGGCCTCCTGCAGCATGCGGCGGCGGAGGGAACGGGCGGAGTCGGTCTGCGCGTGCCCGGGCTCGAGCAGCGTGATGAGCGAGGTGTCGCGCGCGGCGGTCTTCGCCAGGATCGTGGCGACCCCGTCGAGGCGCTTCAGCGTCTCGGCCCTGGCGTCCTCGCCGAGCTCGGGGTCGGTCTTCGCCCGGGCGCGCTCCTCGCGGACGAGCAGCGCGATCACCTGGAACTTCGTGCGGCCCGAGGGGCCGACGGGACCGCGGGACGCCGCCGTCTCCACCTCCCGCACCGCGCGTGCCAGCACGGGGATGAGGCCGGTGTTGTCGAACGCGCCCTTGCGGGGTGCGCGGGACTTCGTGGGGGTCGCCGTCGATCGGACCAAGTGGATCTCCAGAACTGGCCCTCCGCGCGGGGATGTGCATCGCGGTCGAGCCGCGGACGCGGAAGGAGGTGAGTCGGTGCCGCCGGGGCTCTCGAATCGGACTCGGACGTCGGATTCGGCAGTGGGCCGCGGCCTGCAGCCCCGACAGTGTACCGCGGATGCGGTCAGCGGCCGGACGACGCTCCCGGCGCGCCGGGCGTGGCGACCGGCCGGAGCGGCCCGCGCGCACCGCCCTCGAGGACGCTCCCGTCGACGTCGAACCGGCTGCCGCAGACCGGGCAGTCCCAGCTCCCCTCGAGGTCGTTCCAGGCGACGATGCCGCCCGCGCGGCTGCACGACGCCGCGACGCTGCGCAGCACGTCGCCCGTGAGGCTGGTGGCGACGAGGCCGTCGTCCGTGCGGTGCACGACGCCCTGCCCGTCCCGCAGTAGCGGGAGGTCGGTCGGAGCGAGCCGGCGGAAGGAGGAGACCAGCTCGGACGCGGCCCGGACGTCGGCGGCGAGGCCGACGGTTTGGCTGCGGGGTCGGGTGACGCGCCGTCCGATCGTCGTCGCCCACGCCGGACGGTGCAGGCCGAGCAGGTCGCGACTGATCCGGACGCCCGCCGCGGCGCCCTGGGTGAGCCCCCAGCCGTCGAACCCGGACGCGAACGACACCGCCCCGCCGCCCCGCGGCAGCAGGCCGACGAACGCGATCGGGTTGAACGGCCGGTAGTCCTGCCCGCTCCACGCGTCGGCGCGGACGAAGTCGGGCGCCATGCGGCGCAGCGCCGCCTCGACCCGGTCGGCCCGGTGCAGCTCGGAGCCGCCCGTGCCGACCGCGTGGGCCTGCCCCACCGCAGCGAGACGTCCGTCCGCGGTGGGCGAGGCCGTCGTGCTGCCCTCCGGCCCGATCGCGGTCACGACCGGCAGCTCGGTCGTGGACGCGCCCGTCACCGCGACCATCCGGAACGCCGCCGTCTTCAGGGCGTACAGGCCGCGGTCGAGGATCGGCGTCCCCGTCGCGAGCACGACGTGGCGCGCGGCGTACTCGCCCTGCCCCGTCTCGACGACGCTGACGGCCTTCGGGCGGACGCGGACGTCGACGACGCGCTCCCGCTCGACGATCCGCACCCCGGCCTCCGTCGCCGCGATCGCGAGGGCGGAGAGCAGCCGGGCCGGGTCGACGACGATCTGGTCGCGCAGCCGGAGCGCACCGTGGTGCTCGAACGGCAGCTCCGGCGAGCGCTGCAGCTTCTCGAGCCGGAGCCCGGCGCGGGAGGCGGCCAGGTGCTCGTCGTCCACGCGGACCGCGCCGTCCGCGTGGGAGGCGACGAGCCAGGCGTCGTGCCGCTCGTGCGCGGTGCCCGTGGCCTCCAGCAGGTCTTCGAGCAGCGCGAAGCCGGCGGCGTTCATGGCGCGGTAGGCGGCGGCGTTCTTCCGGGCGCTCTCCGCCGAGAGGCGGCGGTAGGCGGTCCCGTGCAGCTGGCTGACGACGCCGAGGGAGCGGCCGGAGGATCCGCCGCCGACCGGCTCGGCGGTCACGACGACGACCCGGTGGCCGCCTCGGGCGAGCAGCAGCGCCGTCGTGAGACCGACGACGCCGGCGCCCACCACCACGTCGTCGACCACGTCGGATGCCATGCCGCGACGCTACCGGGGAGCGGCTGCGGGCCCGATGACCGGCGGCGACGGCATCCGCCTCCTAGGCTCCTCCCTCGTGCCGAATCCCCCGTTCCTCCTGTCCGACGAGGTCGCCGAGGCGCTCGAGACCGGGAAGCCGGTCGTCGCGCTCGAGTCGACGATCATCAGCCACGGCCTGCCGCGGCCCCGCAACCTCGAGGCGGCGCGGGACTTCGAGGCGGTGCTCCGGGACGCGGGCGTCGTGCCCGCGACCATCGCCGTGCTCGACGGCATCCCGCGTGTCGGGCTCGACGACGAGGGCGTCCGGCGGATCGCGGACGAGGAGATGGCGAAGGCCAGCATCCGGGACCTGCCGATCATCGCCGCGCGCGGCACGAGCGCCGCGACGACGGTCGCCGCGACGACCCACCTCGCGGCCCTCGCCGGCGTGCGGGTGTTCGCGACCGGCGGCCTCGGCGGCGTCCACCGCGGCGCGAGCTCGACCTTCGACGAGTCCGCCGACCTCACCGCCCTCGCGCAGCACCCGGTCGCCGTCGTCACGGCCGGGGTGAAGAGCGTGCTCGACATCGGCGCCACGCTCGAGCGCCTCGAGACGCTCTCCGTGCCGGTCGTCGGCTTCGGCACCGGCGAGTTCCCGAGCTTCTGGCTGCCGACCTCCGGCTTCGACCTCGACTGGCGGGTGGAGAGCGCCGAGGAGGTCGCGGCGATCCTGAAGGCGCAGGACGCCGCGCCCGCCGACGGCCGTCCGCGCGCCGGCCTCGTCGTGGCCAACCCGGTGCCCGAGGGCGAGGGCTGGGACCGCGCCGAGCACGACCGGGTGCTCGCGCAGGCGTTCGCGGCTGCGGATGCGGCGAAGGTCCGCGGCAAGGCGGTGACGCCGTTCCTGCTCTCCTTCATCGTGACGGCGTCGGAGGGCGTCTCCCTCGAGGTCAACCTCGCGCTGGCCCGGAACAACGTGCGCGTCGCGGGAGCGATCGCGACCGCCTACGCCGCGCGCTGACGTGCCCGGGGTCCTCGCCGTCGGGGACGTGATCGACGACGTGCTCGTGCGCCCGTCGGGGCCGATCGCGCCGGATACCGACACGCCGAGCCGCATCGAGCGGACCGCGGGCGGATCGGCCGCGAACACGGCCTGCTGGCTCGCGTCCATCGGGGTGCGCACGGCGCTCGTCGCGTCCGTCGGCGACGAGGACCTGCAGCGGCACGCCGACCTGCTCGAGGCGGCGGGCGTCGCCCCGCACCTGAAGGCGTCCGAGCGCTCGACCGGCTCGATCGTGGTGGTCTCGCAGGGCGAGTCCCGCGCGATGCTGACCGACCGCGGAGCGAACGAGGACACCGCGCCGGAGGACGTCACCGACGCGCTCCTCGCCGAGCACGACCTGCTGCACGTCACGGGGCACGTCTTCGCCGGTCCTGACCGTGATGCGGGCTGGCGCGACCTGTTCGCGCGCGCCGCCCGGGCCGGCGTGACGACCTCCGTCGCCCCCGGCTCGGCCGGGCACCTCGCGGCCATGGGGCCGGACCGGTTCCTGCGCGTGGTCGCGGGCGTGGACCTGCTGATCGCGGGCCTCGAGGAGGCGCAGCTGCTGACCGGCCTCGCCGACCCGACCGGCGCGGCGCTCGCGCTCGCCGCGGCGCACCCGCTCGTCGTCGTCACCCTCGGGAGCGACGGCTCGCTCGTCGCGACGCGGGACGGCGCGACGCCCGTGCCGCCGGTGGCCGCGGAGGTCGTCGACGTGACGGGTGCGGGCGACGCCTACGCGGCGGGCTTCCTCGCCGCCCTGGCCGTCGGCGCGTCCGACGCCGAGGCGGGCGCCCGGGCCGCCGCCCTCGCCGCCCTGGCCGTCGCGAGGGTCGGCGCTCGCCCGTAGCCGCCTGCGAGTCGCCTCGGCGCAGGCGCGGAGGGCCCTGCTCGAGCGCGGTGCACGGGGCTCGGCGATGCGTGCAATCCGGCGCCGGAATCCTCGACCCGCCACCGCCGTTGCACTCCCCCGGCGTCACCCCGTGGACGATTCCTGTTCAGGGGCCATCCATTCGGGGGGCCGCGGAACGTCGTCGGCCGCGAGTAGCTTGTGCGGCCACCGCCTGATGCAGGGATGCGTAAGGAGAACGAATTGTCCAGCCGAGGTGCTGCAGGGTCCGATACCGAGCGGACGGCCGAGCACGCGCGTCCAGACCACTTCCTCCTCCACCTCAGCGACACGCACCTGCTCATCCCCGGCGGGAAGCTCTACGACGCGATCGCGCCGGAGCGGAGCCTGCAGCGGATCTTCGCCGACCTCGAGGCCTCCGGCACCCGCCCCGAGGCGATCGTCTTCACCGGTGACCTCGCCGACCACGGCGACGCGGAGGCGTACCGCCTCCTCCGCTCGATCGTGGAGCCGGCCGCCGAGCGGCTCGGCGCGCAGGTCATCTGGTGCATGGGCAACCACGACGACCGGCAGACGTTCCGCCGAGAGCTCTTCGGTCAGGCGCGCAACCGGCGTCCGGTCGACCGGGTCTACGACGTCAACGGTCTCCGCGTGATCACGATGGACACCTCCGTCCCGGGCCACCACCACGGCGAGCTCACGGGCGCGCAGCTCGACTGGCTCGCGGAGGAACTCGCCTCCCCCGCGCCCCACGGCACGATCCTCGCCCTGCACCACCCGCCGCTGCCGTGCATCCAGGACCTCGCGGTGATGGTGGAGCTGCGCGACCAGGCGGGCCTGAAGGAGGTCGTCGAGGGCAGCGACATCCGCTCGATCCTCGCGGGGCACGTGCACTTCTCCACGAACGGCACGTTCGCGGGCATCCCCGTCTCGGTCGCCTCCGCGACCTGCTACACGCAGGACCTCACCGGGCAGTCCCGCGGCACGCGCCCGCAGGACGGCAACCAGTCGTACAACCTCGTGCACGTGTACGACGACACGGTGCTCCACTCGGTGGTCCCGGTCGCCGCAGGGCTGACGATGTCGGCGACCTCCGCCGAGGAGAGCGCCGAGATCCTCGCCGCGCACGGCGTCACGATCCCGGAGCAGGTCAACGCCCACCTCCCGTCGCGCGTCTTCGACCGCGTCGACGAGGAGCTGGAGCTGATGACCCAGCCGATCTCGGTCATCCGCCCCTAGCGAGCGGAGTCGGAGCGCTCAGCCCGCCTGGGCCGGTGCGCCCGCCTCGCCGTCCGTGCGCTCCCAGGGCGCCGGCAGCGGGAAGTAGTGCTGCAGGAACGCCGTGACCTTCTTCGCGCGGACGTCGGGCGCGACCTCCGGGAAGCTGCCGTCGTTGAGGCAGAAGAAGTCGACGTCGCGCCGCTTGCCCAGCTTCTTCAGCAGCCCGAGCCCCTTGTGGGTCGTCGTGTCGACGTAGAGCATCGTCGACTCCCGGTTCTGGATCGACCGCCCGGTGAGCAGCGCGTAGTAGTGGTACAGGCTGTTCGTGACCGAGATGTTGTCCTTCGCGCGGAAGGGGCTCGCGGCCGTGGCCGTGAACTCCGGCTCGAAGACCTCCTCCATCTCCGCGATGACGCTGCGGCGCAGGGGCGCCGCCGAGTGCTCGAGATGCCGGGTGATGACGCGGCCGAAGCGCTCGCGGAGCAGCGCCCGGTTCACCCGCGCGGAGTTCTCGAAGCCGCTGCGGGCCGGGTCGTTGTCGCCGAGCCCGATCCGCGTGTCCGCCTCGAGGAAGCGGCTGATCCCGCCGGGTGAGAAGAAGGCGTCCTGGCGCAGCGGGCGCCCGATGAACATGTCGTCGTTCGAGTAGATGAAGTGCTCCGAGAGCCCCTCGATGTGGTGCAGCTGGCTCTCGACCGCCTGCGAGTTGTGGGTCGGCAGCACCGAGGGGTCCTTGAAGAACTCCTCGCTCCGCACGATGCGGACCCGCGGGTGGTCCGCCAGCCACGCCGGCGCCTTCGAGTCGGTGGCGATGTAGATGTTCCGGATCCACGGCAGGTACGTGTTGACCGACCGGAGCGCGTAGCGCAGCTCGTCGATCTGCCGGTAGCGCGCCTCCGAGTCGTCGCCCTCGCCGACCACGTACGACGCCATCCGACGCGCGCGGGCCCGCTGCCACTCCTTGTCGGTGCCGTCGACCCAGGAGAAGACCATGTCGATCGGGAACGTCACGTCGGAGACGAGGTCCGTGAACATGTCGCGGATCGTCGACCAGGTGCGGCCGTAGCGCTCGGTGTCCTCCGGGTGCAGGTCGGCCGTGACGAATCGGCGCCGGGTCAGGGCGTTCGGCGCGGGCACCCGGACCTCGGCGCCCTGCCGGACCCAGAACTCGAAGCGGACGCCGTCCTCCGGCACCGCGTGCAGCACGCCGGCGGCGTCGACGCGCGGCCGGTACAGGGACAGCAGCCGGTCGGTGCGGGCGGGCGCCACGTCGCCGTCGGCGACGAGCACGACCTCGTCGCGGGGCTGCAGGTTGCGCTTGAGGGCCACCGACAGGAAGGGCTCGTCGGCGCAGGCCGCGACGAGGGCGCGGGTGACCGCGAGCCGCTCCGTCTCGTCGACGACGAGGATCGGCCGGTGCGCGTCGTCGCGGACGAGCAGGTACTGGACGTCCGCCGCGTCGAGCGCGTCGGCGAGGAACAGGAGGTCCGCGATGCGGGCCTCGGCCGGGATCTCGGTGCGGCCCGCGAGCGCGAGCACGCCGCCGACCTCGACGACGTCGGGACGGGAGCGGATCCTGGAGGCCGGACTCTGCAGGGGACGGAGCTTGGAGCGCGCGGGCATGGCGGGGTCCCCCTTCGAGGTCGTGGAGCTTCGCTGACGGTCCTCCGGCCGCGTCGCGCGGCATTTCGTCGCGGCGCCCCGGGAGGGACGCTCCTGCTGCTGATGCTAGCGGTCGCGTGTTCCCGGCGATGCCCGCGTTCGCCCGGACCCCGGTCGCCGGGCGGCCGGTCCCGATGCGGCGCGGTCAGCCGAGCAGGGTGCGCAGCTCGTGCACCCACGCCGCGTAGCCGGCGTCGGTGAGGTGGAGCCGGTCGTTCGTGAGCTCCGGTCGCAGCTCGCCGTCCTCCTCCGCGAACGTCGGCCACAGGTCGAGGAACTCGGCCTTCACCGTCGGCGCGAACTGTCGGACGTGGATGTTCACCTCGCGGATCCAGTCGGCGCGCTCGCGCTCCCGCGGCAGCACCGAGGTCACGACGAGCCGGACGTCGGGCAGCTCGTGGCGGAGCTGGAACAGGATGTCCTCGAGCCCGCGGACGACCTGCTCGACGGTGGCGCGGCGGGACTCGTTCGTCCCCGCCATCAGGACCACGGTGCCCGGGCGGCGGGCCACGACGTCGTCGAGCCGCGCGGCGACGTCCGCGGTCGTGTCGCCCGGAACGCCGGCGTTCACGACCTCGCGGTCGGGGAACGCCTCCTCCCACGGACCGGCCTCCGTCAGGCTGTCGCCGAGCAGCAGCAGCGGCCCCTCGGAGGCGGGCACGGGCGCATGGGCTTCGGTGTCGCTCACCGGGTCAGGCTAGAGGCAGGTCCTGAGCGGGTCGACCGGGCCGCGTACGCTGGACCGCCGTGTCCGCGACCGAGAACCCCACCGTCGAGTCCATCGCCGCCCTCATCGACCACGCGATCCTGAAGCCGGAGCTGACGGACGCCGAGGTGGAGTCCGACCTCGACCTGGCCGGCCGCTGGGGCGTGTTCAGCGTGTGCGTGCGGCCGTCGGACGTCCCGCGCTCGGTCGCGCGGCTCGCCGGGACCGGCGTGGCGACCGGCACCGTGATCGGCTTCCCGCACGGGTCGACCTCCACCGCCGCGAAGACCGCGGAGAGCCGTCGCGCGCTGGAGGACGGCGCCGCCGAGCTCGACATGGTGCTGCACATCGGCCGGCTGCGGAGCGGCGACCTCGCCGCCGTGACGGACGACATCGCGGCGGTCGTCGCCGTGGCGGAGGGCCGGATCGTCAAGGTGATCCTCGAGACCGCGTTCCTCACCGACGAGCAGGTCGTCGCCGGGTCGAAGGCGGCGGAGGCGGCGGGCGCGTCCTTCGTGAAGACGTCGACGGGCTTCGCGGGCGGCGGCGCGACGCTCCACCACCTCCGGCTCATGCGCGACGCGGTCTCCCCCGCGGTGCGGGTGAAGGCGTCCGGCGGCGTGCGCGGTCTCGACACCCTGCTCCAGATGCGGGCGGTCGGCGTCGACCGCTTCGGCACGAGCGCGACGGAGACGATCCTCACCGACGTGCAGCGGCTGGCCGAGACCGGCAGCACCTCCGGCGCGACGGACGCCTCCTCCTACTGAGGTCGGTCGACGAGGGCGCGGACCTGGCCGACGTCGACGGCGATCTGGGCGATCAGCGGATCGACGCCCTCGTACGCGACCTGCCCGCGGATGCGGTGCGTGAACTCCACGTCGACGAGGTGGCCGTAGAGGTCGAGCGTCCGGTCGAGCACGTGCGCCTCCACCTGCCTCGGCGGGACGCCCTCGAACGTCGGGTTGCTGCCCACCGAGATCGCCGCCGGGTACGTCGCGACCGGGTCGGCGGAGCGGTCGACCAGGCGCCCGGCGTAGACACCGTCTGCGGGGATCATCCCGTCGGACTGCTGCGCGAGGTTCGCCGTCGGGAAGCCGAGCTCGCGTCCGCGGTGCGCGCCGTGGACGACCTCTCCGCGGACCGCCGGTGCGCGCCCGAGCAGCCGAGCGGCCTCCTCGATCGCCCCCGCGCCGAGCAGCTCGCGGATCCAGGTCGAGGACACGCGCCGCGACTCGACGGTCACCTGCCGCTGCACCCGGACCACGAAGCCCCGCTCCGCGCCCATGCGCTCGAGCAGCGCGACGTCGCCGCGGCCGCGGTGGCCGAAGCGGAAGTCGTCGCCGACGAGCAGCCGCCGCATGCCGAGCGGGCCGAGCAGGATGCGGTCGACGAACGCCTCGGGCTCGAGCGCGGCGAGCGCATCGTCGAAGCGGAGGACGACCGTCGCCGCGACGCCGACCGACTCGAGCAGCTCCAGCTTCTGGTCGAGCCCGACGAGCGGCGCCGGGCACCGGTCCGGGCGCAGCAGCTCGAGGGGGTTGCGGTCGAACGTGACGACGACCGGGAGGAGGTCGTCCCCGGCGAGCTCGAGCAGGTCGTCGATCACGACCCGGTGCCCGGTGTGCAGGCCGTCGAACTTGCCGATCGTGACGGCGGACGGCCCGAAGCCCTCCGGGACCGACTCGACGCCGGTGAAGACGCGCATCACCGCGCCGCCCGCTCGAACACGGCGCGCTGGCTCCGCAGGAACAGCAGTCCGAGGATCGGCAGCGCGAGCGGGATGAGGAGGTACTCGAGGCCGAAGTACGCCCAGACCGTGCTGCGGTCGCCCTCGAACGGGAACAGCGAGAGGTCGACGACGGACAGCGTGCCGACCACGAGGACCCCGACCAGCTCGATCGTGATCGCCGTGCGCGCGACGAGGTACGCGCGGCGGCCGGGCGTGATCAGCGCGATCGTCGCGATCAGGTACACGATCCCGGCGAACAGCGACAGCAGGTAGGCGAGCGGCGCGACCTCGAAGTGCGTCACGATCTCGAAGATGCTCCGCGCGAGCGCCGCGATCCACATGATGAAGTAGAAGACGATGAGGGTGCGGCCGGGTCCGGAGGTCTTCGGCCGGGTGGCGCTCGTCTCGGTCATCGCCCCGGAATCCTCCCACGCCGCCGCGGGGCGCTCCGCACCGTCAGGCGCCCTGCAGCGTCCAGATGATCTGCATGCGCACGAACATCACGGCCACCGCGAAGCAGGCGATGCCGACCACGACGACGGACCACCGGGTCTTCTCGGTGAGCGCCCAGAAGATCGCCGCGGGCGGGATCACGAGCGCGGACAGCAGGTAGGCGTAGAACTCGACGATGCTCCCCGACGGCGGGTTGCCGGCCGCGGGCGCGATGAGCGCGATGACGAGCTGCGCGACGAGCAGCAGCTCGACGAGGGCGGGCCCCGCGAGCGACAGGTCGGAGGGCCGGCGGCCCACGAGCCCGAGGACGACCGCGAGGAGCGCGGCGGCGCCCGCGACGATCACGGCCGCGACGGTGAACCCGAGGATCATGCGACCACCGCCTCCGGCGGCAGGTTCATCAGCACGCGCGTCCGCCCTCCCCGGACCTCGACGAGGCCGATCAGGCCCCCGTCCTCCGCCAGCGCGGCGACGACCGGCGCGTCCGGCAGCGCGGTCGGGAGCCGTTTGCCCTGCTGGAGGGCGACCCGCTCCTCGGCGTCGAGGCGCAGGACCGGGAACAGGGCGCGCGCGACGTCCGCGGGTGCGCGCAGCGGCAGCGGCTCCTCCAGCGCACCCGCGTCCGCGACGTCGAACGGTCCGACCCTGGTCCGCCGCAGCGCCGTCAGGTGGCCGCCGACGCCGAGCGCGGCGCCGAGGTCCCGGGCGAGCGCGCGGATGTAGGTGCCCGACGAGCAGTCGACGACGACGTCGAGCTCGTCCTCCCGCTGCTCGACGACCGCGAAGCGCCGGATCGTCACGCGCCGGGACGGGAGGTCGACCGCCTCCCCCGCGCGCACGAGCTCGTGGGCGCGGCGGCCGTCGACGTGAACCGCGCTGACGGACGACGGGACCTGGTCGATCTCCCCGGTCAGCGCGGCGATCGCGGCGGGGATCGCCGCTCGCGTCCCGGCCGTTACCGGCCGCGGATCGCCGATCGGCGCGCCCTCGGCGTCGTCGGTGGTGGTCGCGGTGCCGAGCCGGATCGTCGCCTCGTACGTCTTGTCGAGGCCGACCAGGTACGTGAGGAGCCGGGTGGCCCCGTCGACGCCAAGGATCATGAGCCCGCTCGCGGCGGGGTCGAGGGTGCCGGCGTGCCCGACCCGGCGTGTCCCGGCGAGCCGGCGGGTGCGCTGCACGAGGTCGTGGGAGGTCGGGCCGATCGGCTTGTCCAGGAGGAGGAGGCCGGCCGTCACGCCTCCATCGTCCCATCCGCCGCTCGGGGTCCCGCCGCACCGGCGTGGGTACGCTCGCCCGGTGCGGATCGGGATCATCGGCGCCGGGGCGCTGGGCGGCACGTTCGCCGCGCTGCTGGACCGGGTCGGGCACGAGGTCGTCGTGACCGCCCGCGGCGCGCAGCTCGCCGCGATCCGCGAGCGGGGCCTCCGGCTCGAGGGCGGCTACGGGGAGGTCCTCGCGCGCGTCCGCGCCGAGGAGGCGCTGCCGGTGACGCCCGACCTCGCGCTGCTCGCGGTGAAGGCGCAGGACGCCGCAGCCGCGGCCGCGCAGAACGCCAGAGCGCTGGACGGCGTGCCGGTGGTCGTCGTGCAGAACGGCCTGCAGGGGCCGCAGGCGCTCGCCGCCGTGCTGCCGACGTCGCCGCGCACGGGTGCGGCGTCGATGATCGCCGCCTCGTTCCTCTCCCCCGGCGTGGTGACGGTGACGGCGCCCGGGGTGACCGTGCTGGCCGCGGAGACCGCGACCGCGGCGCAGCGCGACGCGGCGGCCGCCGTGCTCGGCGCCGTGGTCGAGGTCCGGACGGCGCCCGATCTCGCCGGGCTGCAGTGGTCGAAGCTCGTGGTGAACCAGCTGAACGCCGCGTCCGCGATCACGGGGACGCCGCTGCAGGCGGCGCTCGAGTCCCGCGCGCTGACCACGGCCGTCGCCGCCGCGATGCGGGAGACGATCCGCGTCGCCCGCGCGGACGGCGTCCGCCTGGAGGGGCTGCCGGCGCTGCCGCCCGCGCTGATCCGGGCGATCGACCGGCTGCCGCTCCCCCTGGCGTCCCGCGTGCTCCGCCGCGGCGTCGCGGCGCGGATGGGCGACGTGCCGAACCCGGGCAGCACGCTCCAGAGCCTGCGCCGCGGTCGTCCGACGGAGATCGACCACCTCTCCGGCGCGGTCGTCGCGGAGGGCGAGCGGCTCGGCGTGCCGACGCCCGTCAACCGGCGGATCGTCGAGGTCGTGCACGCGATCGAAGCGACCGGCGCCTTCCTCCCCGCGGGCGAGGCGGCGCGGGCACTGCAAGCCTGAGGGCGGTCCCCGTCAGCAGGCGTCCTCGAACCGCCGCCGCGGGTGGACGGGGTCGGTGAGGTCGAAGGAGGCGTTCGCGCTCTTCCGCGCGTCGAGCCGGCGGAACGCGAGGTCGACGAGGGCCGCCCACGGCGCCGGATCGACGCCCGGCAGGCGTTCGGCGTCCCGCGCGGCGGCGACCTCCCGCGGCACCTGCAGCCAGGCGCTCGTGTGCCACATGCCCGAGTACGGCGGGAAGTGGAGGAACGGCCCGGACGCGACGAGCACCGCGCGGTCGCCGGGCTCGAAGCCGCGGACGGGCCGGTCCGCGCGGTAGGGCGCGAGCACCTCCGCCCGGAACCGGTCCTCGTCGAAGAAGCGCTCCGGGTCCGTCGCGCGGGGCTCGGCGGCGAACGCGCCCATCGGCACGGCGATCGCCGGCACGCCCTCGGCCTCGAACGCGGCGGCGAGATCGGCGGCGAACCGCTCGCGACCGGAGGGCGCCGCGCCGTCGGGGTCCTCGATGCCGTCGAGCCCGACGAGGATCCGTCCCCTCGGGTGCACCTCGAGGACCTCGCGCGCGTACTCGGCGATCACGTCCGCCCGCGAGGGCTGCCATCGGGCCATGCGAGCGACCGTAGCCGCCTACGCTCGGAGCCCGTGTCGGAGGTGCGGGTGCGGGCGGCGAGGAACGCCGACGTCCCCGCGCTGGAACGGCTGATCGAGGACGCGTTCGCGCCCTTCACGGCCCGCACCGGGATCGTGCCCGCGCCCCGGTCGATCGACTGGGCGACGACGATCTCGGCGCTCGGCGCCGAGGTCGCGGTCCTGGCCGACCGCGTCGTCGGGGTGCTCGTGACCTGGCCGCATCCCGACCACCTCCTCGTCGACGTGCTCGCGGTCGCCCCGTCGGCGCAGGGCTCGGGCGTCGGCAGGACCCTGCTCGCGCACGCCCGGGCCGCGGCGGCCCGGACCGGGCGCGACCGGCTGCGGCTGTGCACGAACGCCGGGATGACGGCGTCCCTCGCCTGGTACGGGCGGCAGGGGTTCGTCGAGACGGACCGGCGCCGCGAGGACGGCTTCGACCGCGTGTTCCTCGAGCAGCGCGTCGGATGACCGCGCTCGATCCCGCCCTCGTCGTCGACTGGTTCGCCGCGCACGCGCGCGACCTCCCCTGGCGACGGCCGGGCTTCAGCGCCTGGGGCACGCTCGTCTCGGAGTTCATGCTCCAGCAGACGCAGGTCGCCCGGGTCGTCCCGATCCTCGAGGACTGGCTCCGGCGCTGGCCGACGCCCGCCGACCTCGCCGCCGCCCCGCCGTCGGAGGTGCTGCGCGCGTGGGGCCGGCTCGGCTACCCGCGCCGCGCGCTCGCGCTGCACGCCTGCGCGACCACCATCGCGGAGCAGCACGGGAACGTCGTGCCGGAGGACGTCGACGCGCTCCTGGCACTGCCCGGCATCGGCGACTACACGGCGCGGGCGATCGCCGTCTTCGCCCACGGCCACCGGCACCCCGTCGTCGACACGAACGTGCGGCGCGTGATCGCGCGGGCGGTGCAGGGCGTCGCGCAGCCCGGTCCGCCGAACGCGCGGCGCGATCTGCCCGCGATGGCGGCGCTGCTGCCCGAGGACCTCGTCGCCCAGCGGGCGTTCAACGCCGGGACGATGGAGCTCGGCGCGATCGTCTGCACCGCGCGGGCGCCGCGCTGCGGCGAGTGCCCGCTCGCGGACGTGTGCGCCTGGCGGCTCGCGGGGCACCCGGAGCCGGACGGCCCGCCGCCGCGGCGCCAGGCGCGCTTCGAGGGCTCCGACCGCCAGCGGCGCGGCCGCGTGATGGCCGAGCTGCGCGCGAGCGACGTCCCCGTGTCGGAGGCCGAGCTCGCGCAGGTCCTCCCCGACCCCGAGGGGCGGGCGCGGATCCTCGCCGGGCTCGAGCGGGACGGCCTCGCCGCGAGGTCGGAGGGCGGCTGGTCCCTCCCGCTCTGATCATTCTTCGTTCTGCAGGACTCGACGTCCTGCAGAACGAAGAGTGCGAGTCACTCGGGCGGGGTGTACCTCGCGAAGGCGCCGGTCAGCAGCAGCGCCGCGGCGGCCACGAGGTGCCCGAGCCGGAACGGCGTGCCGTCGAAGGAGAACGGGATGACGGGGTTCCAGAGCACCGCCACGACGAGCGGCACCGGCAGCCAGGCCCACTGCTTCGCCTGCCACACGAACACGGCCGTGATCAGGGCGAGCACGCTGACGCCGAATCGGATGAACAGGTACCCGTCCTGCCCGACGAGCAGGAGGCCGCCGATCAGCACGATGGCGCCGACGACCGCCGGACCGAGCGCGCGCCGCTGCTTCCGCGACCCGTACCGGTTCGCGAGCGACGGCGGGTTCCGGGAGGCGGCCCGCCGCTCGGCCCGGTTGCCGCTCATCGGGCGCTCATTCCTCGTCGGCCTCGCGCGGCTTCACGTACGGGTCCTCGTCGCCGGCGTACTGGGCGCCGGTCGCGAGTGCCCGGGTCGCGCTGTCCTGCTCGCGCGCCTTGGCGAGCAGCTCGGCGACGTGCGCCGCGTTCTCCGGGATCGCGTCCGGAATGAACTCGAGCGTCGGCGTGAGCCGGGCCCGGATGTTCCTCCCCACCTCCGTGCGGAGCATGCCGGTCGCGGCCTTCAGCGCCGCAGCCGAGTCCTCGCGCTCCTGCTCCGACCCGTAGACCGTGTAGAAGACGCTCGCGTGCTGGAGGTCGCCCGTCATGCGGACGTCCGTGATCGTCACGAAGCCGAGACGCGGGTCCCGGAGGCCCTTGTCCAGACGCTTCGCGATGATCTCCTTGATGCTGTCGCCGAGCTTCGCGGCCCTGCCGTGGTCAGCCATCGGTTCCTCCTCTGGACGGGTTCACGGATACGGAGATCCGGGGCGCTGCGCGCCGCCGGATCTCCGTATCCGTGAACCGGGACGGGCCGCTAGGCGCGGACCTTCTCCTTGGTCTCCGTCGTCTCGATCTCGTCGCCGACCTGGATGTCGTTGAACCGACCGAGGCCGATGCCGGCCTCGAAGTCCGTGCGGACCTCGGTGACGTCGTCCTTGAAGCGGCGCAGCGACTCGATCGCCAGGTTGTCCCCGACGACCACGCCGTTGCGGATGACCCGCGCCTTCGCGTTGCGGGTAATGGTGCCGCTGCGGACGATGACACCCGCGATGTTGCCGAACTTGGAGGAGCGGAACACCTCGCGGATCTCGGCGAGGCCCGACTGGACCTCCTCGTACTCCGGCTTGAGCATGCCCTTCAGCGAGTTCTCGACGTCCTCCAGCGCGGCGTAGATCACCGAGTAGAAGCGGATGTCGATGCCCTCGCGAGCGGCCCGCTCGCGGGCCTTCGGGTCGGGGCGCACGTTGAAGCCGATGATGATCGCGTTGTCGACCGTCGCCAGGTTCACGTCCGACTCGGTGACGGCGCCGACGCCGCGGTGGATGATCCGCAGCTGCACGCTGTCGTCGACCTCGATCTTCAGGAGCGACTCCTCCAGCGCCTCGACGGCACCGGACACGTCGCCCTTGATGATCAGGTTCAGCGAGTCGACCTTGCCGGCCTCGATCTGACCCATGAAGTCCTCGAGCGAGATGCGCTTGCGGGCCTTCGCCAGCGACGCGTTCCGCTCGGCGGCCTCGCGCTTCTCCGCGACCTGCCGGGCCGTGCGGTCCTCCTCGGTGACGAGGAAGGTGTCGCCGGCGCGCGGGACGGAGGAGAGGCCCTGGACCTGGACGGCCCGGGACGGGTACGCCTCGACGATCGCGTTGCCGTTCTCGTCGGACATCGCCCGGACGCGGCCGTAGGCCGTGCCGGCGACGATCGAGTCGCCCACCCGGAGCGTGCCGGTCTGGATCAGCACCGTCGCGACCGCGCCGCGGCCCTTGTCGAGCCGCGCCTCGATGGCGACACCGCGCGCGTCCCGGTTCGGGTTCGAGCGCAGGTCGAGCCCCGCGTCCGCCGTCAGCAGGACGGCGTCCATCAGGTCCTCGATGCCGAGGCCCGTGCGCGCCGAGACGTCGACGAACATCGTGTCGCCGCCGTACTCCTCCGCCACCAGGCCGAACTCGGTCAGCTGCTGACGCACCTTCGCCGGGTTGGCGTCCTCCTTGTCGACCTTGTTCACCGCGACCACGATCGGCACTCCGGCCGCCTGGGCGTGGTTCAGGGCCTCCACGGTCTGCGGCATGACGCCGTCGTCGGCGGCGACCACGAGGATCGCGAGGTCGGTCACCTCGGCGCCGCGGGCACGCATGGCGGTGAACGCCTCGTGACCCGGGGTGTCGATGAAGGTGATGGCCCGCTCGTGGCCCTCGTGCTCCTTCCACACCTGGTACGCACCGATGTGCTGCGTGATGCCGCCGGACTCGCCCGCGACCACGTTGGAGTTGCGGATGGAGTCGAGGAGCTTCGTCTTGCCGTGGTCGACGTGGCCCATGACGGTCACGACCGGCGGCCGGATCTCCAGGTCCTCGTCGTCCTCGTCGTACTCGAACTCGATGTCGAAGCCCTCGAGCAGCTCGCGGTCCTCGTCCTCGGGCGAGACCATCTCGATCCGGTAGCCGAGCTCCTCGCCGAGCACCTGGAAGGTGGCCTCGTCGAGCGACTCCGTCGCCGTCGCCATCTCACCGAGGTGGAACAGCACGGTCACGAGGTTGCCGGGGCTCGCGTCGATCTTGTCCGCGAAGTCCGTGATGGACGCGCCGCGGCGGAGGCGGATCGTGGTCGAGCCGTCGCCGCGCGGGACGCTGACGCCGCCGAGCGTCGGCGCCGACCGCATCTCGAACTCGGCGCGCTTCGTCCGCTTCGACTTGCGCTGGCGGGACTTCCCGCCACCCTTGCCGAACGCGCCCGCGGTGCCGCCACCGGGGCCGCGACCGCGACCGCCGCCTCCGGGGCGGGGTCCGCTGAAGCCGCCCGCGGGACGCTGGAAGCCGCCGCCGGCACCGCCGGGACGACCCGCACCGCCGCCGGCACCGCCGGGACGCTGGAAGCTCGGGCGCTGGCCGAAGCCCTGCGGCCGCTGGCCCATGCCGGGCCCGCCGGGACGCGGGGCACCCGGACGCGGAGCACCCGGACGCGGGGCGCCGGGACGCGGGGCGCCGGGACGCGGGATCGCACCGTTGGCGCCGCCGCCCGTGCCGCCGGGACGCATGCCCTGGTTGGAGGCGAACGGGTTGTTGCCGGGACGCGGGGCCGACGGGCGGCCCATCCCCTGGCTCGACGCGAACGGGTTGTTGCCCGGGCGGGGCGCGCCGGGACGCGGGGCGCCGCCGGGACGCGGGATCGAGGAGCCGGGGGTCGCCGAGCCCGGGGTCTCCGAGCGCGGAGCGGTGGGCCGGTCCTGCACCGGGCGGGGCGTGTCGCCGCTCGCGGCGGGACGCTCTGCCGGCTGCGGGGTCTCGGTCCGCGGCGCGGCGGGCTCCTCCGGAGCGCGCGCCGGCGCCGGGGCGGGAGCCGCGGCGGCGGGCGCCGGAGCGGGGGCCGCAGCGGCCGGGGTCGCCGCGGGACGCGGGCCCGGGGTCGCCGGACGCGACGCGCCGGGCGTCGCGGGGCGGCCCGCCGTCGGTGCGCCGGGGCGCGGGCCCGCGGGTCCGCCGGCGGTCGCGATGCCGTCAGCGGCCAGCTTGGCCTTCAGCTTGCGCACGACCGGCGGCTCGACGGACGACGACGGGCCCTTGACGAACTCGCCCATCTCCTTGAGCTTCGCCAGTGCGAGCTTGGTGTCGATCCCGAGGTCGGTAGCGATCTCGTGGACGCGTGGCTTCGCCACATTCTCTCCTGTCCAGGCCTGCCCGGACAGGGCAGGCCACTACTGCGGTGCGGATCTCATCTCGAGTCGCTCATCGCTTGTCCATGTGCCTGTTCCACTTCGCGTGGTGAGAACTGCTCGCGTCCGGATGGAGCGGCAGCAGAAGGGGCGGCAGCCTCGGCCGCTCCATCGAGCAGTGTACCCGGCCTCGTCGGGCCCGGCACCCTCCACGTGGTGAACACGCGCGCCGGCGCCCATGTTCCCGCCGCGGCGGGAACCGCGCTACTCGTCCTCGAGGATCGAGTCCGGCTGGATGTCGATCTTCGCGCCGGTCAGCTTCGCGGCGAGTCGGGCGTTCTGCCCCTCCTTGCCGATCGCGAGCGACAGCTGGTAGTCGGGCACGAGCGCCCGCACGGCCTTCGAGCCCTTGTCGAGGACGAAGGCGCTCGTCACGCGAGCCGGGGACAGGGCGTTCGCCACGAACGTCGCGAGGTCGTCGGCGTGGTCGACGATGTCGATCTTCTCCCCGCCGAGCTCCGCGGACACCGCCCGCACGCGCGCGCCGAGCTCGCCGATCGCGGCGCCCTTCGCGTTGATCCCGGGCTGCGTGGCGCGGACGGCGACCTTCGACCGGTGGCCGGCCTCCCGGGCCATCGCCGTGATCTCGACGAGGCCGGACGCGATCTCGGGCACCTCCAGCGCGAAGAGGCGCCGGACGAGCGCCGGGTGGGTCCGCGAGACCGTGATCGAAGGTCCCTTCGGGCCGCGGGAGACGCTCGTCACGTAGACGCGGATGCGCTCGCCGTGCGTGTACGTCTCGCCGGGCACCTGCTCCTCGGGCGGGAGGATCGCCTCGATGGACCCCAGGTCGACGTGGACCATCCGCGGGTTCGGCCCCTGCTGGATGACGCCCGCGATGATGTCGCCCTCGCGGCCCTTGAACTCGCCGAGCACGCGCTCGTCGCCGAGGTCGCGAAGGCGCTGGTTGATGACCTGCTTCGCCGCGAACGCGGCGACCCGACCGAAGTCGTGGGGGTCGTCGACGGCCTCGCCGACCTGCTCCCCCTCCTCGTCGAGCTCCGGCACGAAGACGGAGACGCGGCCCGACTTGCGGTCGATCTCGACGCGCGGCTGCGGGGTGCCCGCCGGAGCGTGCTCGGGGCGGCCCGTGTGCTTCAGGTAGGCCGTGAGGATCGCGGCCTCGATGATGCGGACGAGCTCGTCGAACGGGATCTCCCGCTCGCGCTCCATGAGCCGAAGGACGGCGAGGTCGATCTCCATCGGGCGCTCCCTCGTCTCCATCCGCCCGCGTTTCGAGCCCCCTTACGCTAGCAGCGCCTGATCGAGCACCTGGAGGACGGCCATGAGCGAGGGACGCACGGTGCAGCTGCGCCGCTACCGGATCGTGGACGGGGAGCTCGAGGCGTTCCTCCACTGGTGGCGCGGACGGCTCCTGCCCGCACGGCAGGCGTACGGGTTCACCCTCGAGAGCGCGTTCGTCGTGCCCGAGACCGACGAGTTCGTCTGGGCGGTGTCGGCGGAGGGCGACGCGGCGGCCTTCGCGCGCCTCGACGCCGCATGGGTGGCCTCCCCCGAGCGCGCCGCCGCGTTCGAGGGCGTGCCGCAGCGGGTCGCGTCGATGGACCTCCGGATCGCGGTCCCCGCGATCTGAGGCCCTGTCGGAGCGCGGCGCTACCGTGCGCGGCATGCGCCTGCTCCACACCTCCGACTGGCACATCGGCCGCACCTTCCACGGGCACGCGACGCTCGATGCGCTCCGCGGCGTGCTGCTGGAGCTGGCGGCGGCGGTCCGGCGCGAGCACGTGGACGCGGTGCTCGTCGCGGGCGACGTGTTCGACTCCGCGACGCCGGCCGCGGCCGCGTTCGAGCTGTTCGAGGAGGCCGTCCTGGCGATCCGCGCGGCGGGCGCCGACGTGGTCATGACGAGCGGGAACCACGACTCCGCCGCCCGCCTCGGGCACCAGGCGCCGTTCGCGGCGGCCGGCGGCGTGCACGTCCGCACCCGCGCGGACGCGCTGGACCGCCCGGTCGTCCTGCGGGACGAGCACGGGGAGGTCGACGTCTACGGCATCCCCTACCTCGAGCCGCTGCTGCTCGGGGAGCGCACCCACGCGGCCGCGCTCGGCGCCGCGATGGACCGGGTGCGGACCGCCGCGGCCGAACGCGGGAACCGCAGCGTCGTGCTCGCCCACTGCTTCGCCAGCACGGGCGTCGTCCCGCAGGCGGCCGGCGGCGAGCGCGACATCACGGCCGGCGGGCTCGACATCGTGCCGTCGTCCGTGTTCGACGCCACGGACGCGGCGCGCATCGACTACGTCGCGCTGGGGCACCTCCATTCGCGGGTGAGGCTCGCCGAGCGCGTCCGTTACGCGGGCGCCCCGCTGCACTACTCCTTCGGCGAGACGTCGCCGGTCCGCGGCGCGTGGCTGGTCGACCTCGACGCGGAGGGCCTCGCGGACGCGGCGTGGCTCGACCTGCCGGTCCCCCGCAGGCTGACGGAGATCACCGGCCCGCTCGACCGGCTGCTCGAGGACGAGTCGCTGGCCGGGGCCGAGCAGGACTGGGTGCAGGCCGTGCTCACCGACCCCGTCCGGCAGCAGGACGCGATGGCGCGGCTCCGGGAGCGCTTCCCCCACGTCGCCAAGCTCGAGCACCGGCCGGAGGGCGTGCGGCCGGCGGACGCGCGCAGCTACGGCGAGCGCACCGCGGGTCTGCCGGACGCGGCACTGATCGCCGGCTTCCTCGAGCACGTGCGCGCCGGCGCCGGGCCGTCTGACGCGGAGAGCGCCCTCGTCGCCGAGGTGCTGTCGACGGTCGCGGCGGCGGAGCGGGCCGCGTGAGGATCGAGCGCCTCCGCATCGTCGGCTTCGGGCCGTTCGCCGACGAGCAGGAGATCGACTTCGCCCCGCTCGACGAGGCGGGCCTCTTCCTCATCACCGGGCGGACCGGCAGCGGCAAGTCGAGCATCCTCGACGCGATCTGCTTCGCGCTCTACGGCACGGCCCCCCGTTACGACGGCGCCCAGGCGCGGCTGCGCAGCGACTACGCGGAGCTCGGGACGCCGACGACGGTCACGCTCGAGCTGGTGGCGGGCGGCGAGCGGTGGCGGGTCGTCCGCTCCCCCGAGTACGAGCGCCCGAAGCAGCGCGGCTCCGGCACGACGAGGGAGCCGCAGGCCGCGACGCTCGAGCGGTGGGACGGGGCGGACTGGATCGGCGTCGCCGCGCGGCCGGTCGACGTCGCCGAGCACCTCGGCCCGATCCTGCAGCTGACGCGCGAGCAGTTCCTGCAGGTCATCCTCCTCGCGCAGGGCCGGTTCCAGGAGTTCCTCAAGGCGCGGACCGACGAGCGGCTCGGGCTGCTCCGCGCACTGTTCGGCACCGAGCGGTTCCAGCGCTTCGAGGCGGAGGTCGCCGAGCGGGCGAAGGCGCTCGAGCAGGCCGTGGCGGCGCGCGCCGCGACGATGCGCGCGGACGTCGTCCGGCTCGCGGCGCTCGCCGAGGAGGAGGCGCCCGACCGCGACGAGCCGACCTGGGCGGCGGCGGTCGCCGCGCGGCTGGCGGACGGGACGGCGGCGCTCGCGCGGGACGCCGAGGCCGCGCGGGCGGGGTTCGCGACCGCGGACCGCGCCGCTGCCGAGGCGGTCGCGATCGCCGACCGGCAGCGGCGGCGGGCCGCGTCGCGGGCGGCCCTCGAGCGGCTCGAGGCGCGGCGCCCGGAGGTCGACCGGCTCCGCACCCGGATCGCGGCGGCGGTCGCGGCGCTGCCCGTGCTGCCGGCCGTGGAGGCGGCGGACCGGGCCGCTGCGGAGGTCCTCGCCGCGGACCGCGCGGTGGCCGCTGCGCGCGGCCCCCTCGGCGGTGACGTCGAGGACCCCGCCGGCGAGGGGGCGGTGCTCGACGGCCTCCTCGGCGCGCTCGACGAGCGGCTCGCCGAGGAGCGGTCGCTGCCGGGGCTGGAGGCCGAGGCGGCCGCCGCCGACCGCGCCCGCGCCGCGGCCCTCGTCGCGCTCGCCGCCCTCATCGACGAGTCGGCCGCCCTGCCCGAGCGCCGCAGCGCCATTCAGGAGCAGCGGCTCGCGGCCGAGACCGTGGCGGCGGGCGGGCCGGCCGCGGAGGGCGAGCTCGTCCGCCTCCGACGCGTGGCCGAGGCGCTGGACGCGGTCGACCGCGCGCGGGCCGCCCTGTCCGCCGCCGAGGTGCGCCAGGAGCGCGCGCTGGCCGCCGAGCAGGAGGCGATCGCGCGGACCCGCGCCCTCATCGCCGCCCGCCTCGCCGGCGCGGCCGGGCTGCTCGCGGCCGATCTGCATCCCGGGGAGGCGTGCCCGGTCTGCGGCTCGGCCGAGCACCCGGCCCCGGCCTCCCACGACGCGGCGACGCCCGACGACGCGGCGGTCGCGACGGCGGAGCAGGGCCAGGCGCGCGCGGCCGAAGGACGGGCCGCAGCCGGCGCCGAGGCGTCCGCGGCCCGGGCTGCGCTCGCTGCGGCCGAGGCGGCGACCGGCGGCGCGACCCGCGAGGACACCGTCGCCGCTCTCGAGACCGCCGCGCGCGCGATGCGGGCGGCGTCGAACGCCGCAGCCCGGCGGGACGCCGCCGCCGCGGAGCTGGAGCGACTGGAGGCGCGCGTCGCCGAGCTGGACCGGGCGATCGCCGCGGCCCGCGCCGCCCTCGAGCAGCGGACCACCGGGGCGACGGCGGCGCGCGGGGCGCTCGACGCGGCGCGCGCCCGGGTCGCCGCGGCGCTCGAGGGCGCGCCGACGATCGCCGCCCGCGTCGCGGTGCTGCGCGCGCGGCGAGACGCCCTCCGGGCGGCCGAGGACGCGGCACGGCGCCGCGCCGGCGCGACGGTCGCCGCGGCGGACGCGGCCGCGCGGCTGGAGCGCGCGCTGGCGGAGGCCGGCATCGAGGACGTCGCAGCGGCGCGTGCGGCGGCGCTCCCGTCCGCCGAGCGCACCGCCCTCGAGCAGCGGGTGCGGGCGTGGGAGGCGGAGCGGGACGGCGCGAACGCCCAGCTCGCCGATCGGGACGTCGCGGGCGCACCCGACGAGCCGGCCGACGTCGCCGGCACCGAGGCGGCGAAGCGCGCGGCGCTCGAGCAGCGCGACGCGACGGCGGAGCGGCTCACCGCGGCCCGGTCGCGTGCCGCGGCGGCGACGGAGCTCGCCCGGGCGATCGAGCGGATCCACGCGAGCACGGCGGAGGATCGCGGCCGCCTCGAGGTCGTCGGGCCGCTCGCGGAGGTCGTCCGCGGCGGCGGCACGAACGCCCTCCGGATGCGACTCGAGAGCTACGTGCTCGCCGCGCGCCTCGAGCAGATCGTCGCCGCCGCGAACGTCCGGCTCGCGGCGATGACGGACGGCCGCTTCACGCTGCAGCACGACGACGGGCCCGCCTACCGCGGCGCGAGGAGCGGCCTCGGCCTCGAGGTGCTCGACGAGCACACCGGCCGCCCGCGTCCCGTGGCCTCGCTGTCCGGCGGTGAGACCTTCCTCGCCTCCCTCGCGCTCGCGCTGGGGCTCGCCGAGGTGGTGTCGGCGGAGGCCGGCGGCGTGCGGCTCGACACGCTGTTCGTCGATGAGGGCTTCGGCTCGCTCGACCGCCGCACGCTGGACACGGCGATGGAGACGCTCGACTCCCTTCGCGCCGGCGGCCGCACGGTGGGCCTGATCAGCCACGTCGAGGCGATGCAGGAGGACATCCCCGCCGGGCTGCACGTCGAGCGCCTCCCCGACGGCTCGAGCGCCGTGCGGTCCCGGATCCCCAGCCGCGTCTGAGCGGGCGTCCGGTTCAGCCGAGGTCGAAGAGATCGGCGAGCACCCGCGCGACACCGTCGTCGTCGTTGCCGGGTGCCCGGCCCGCCGCCGCGGCGATCGCCGCCGGGTGGGCATCCGCAACCGCGTAGGACCGTCCCGCCCACGCGAGCATCGGCGCGTCGTTCGGCATGTCGCCGAAGGCGACGACGTCCACCGGGTCGACGTCGAGCCGCGCGGCGAGGAGCGCGAGGGTCGACGCCTTCGTCACCCCGTCCGCGCTGAGCTCGACGAGTCCGGAGCGGTCGGACGCCGTCACCTCCGCATCCCGGACGGCGGCCGTCACGACGGCGCGGAAGGCGTCCGGCGGCAGCGAGCTCCGCGCCATGAGCTTGAGGACGTCGTCCTCCCGCACGAGGTCCTCGACCGGCCCGACCGGTGAGCCGGGCGGCGCGGGCGTCCGCTCGACGAACGCGGACTCCTTCGCGAACCCGGAGAGCCCCTCGAGGGCGAACACCGCGCCCGGAGCGGCGGCGCGGATCGCCGCGACGGCGGCGAGGGCGACGGGCGCGGGCATCGTCCGGGCCAGCTCGACCTCTTCGCGGTGCAGGTGGAGGAGCACCGCGCCGTTCGAGCAGACGACCAGCCCGTGCCCGCCCACCGCGTCCGCGAGCTCGGCGATCCAGCGGATCGGGCGGGCCGTCACGAACACGACGGGGACGCCGCGGGCGTCGAGCTCGGCGAGCACCGCCGCGGTCCGCGCGGACACCGTGCCGTCGGACCGCAGCAGCGTGCCGTCGAGGTCGGTGGCGACCAGGCGCGGGGCGCGCCTCATCCGCTCGGCGTCGTGGTGGCGCAGACCGCCGGGGACGCGGACGGCGTCGGCGAGCAGCTCGGCCGCGGCGCCGGGGCGTCGAGCGCCCCGAACGCGATCGCGATCACGACGACCGCGACGACGAGGACCGCCGCCCAGACGACGGGCGGGACGCGGGACACGGTCAGCCCTGGACGGCGGCGGCGACCCGGTCGACGACGGTCGTCAGCGGCTCCTGGGTGCGCTCGCCCGACGCGCGGTCGAGCACCTCGACGACACCCTCCGCTAGCCCGCGGCCCACGATCACGACCGTCGGCACGCCGATCAGCTCCGCGTCCTTGAACTTCACGCCGGGTGAGAGGCGGCGGTCGTCGACGAGCACGTCGACACCGCGCAGCTCCAGCTCGCGGCCGATGCGCTCGGCCTCCTCGAACACGGCCTCGTCCTTGCCCGCGGGCACGACGGCGACGTCGAAGGGGGCGACGGACCGCGGCCAGGCGAGCCCGGCCTCGTCCGAGTTCGACTCCGCGATGAGCGCCATGACGCGGCTCACGCCGATGCCGTAGGAGCCCATGGTCACGGTGACGAGCTTCCCGTTGCGGTCGAGGACCTGCAGGCCCAGCGCCTCCGCGTACTTCCTGCCGAGCGCGAAGACGTGCCCGAGCTCGGTGCCGCGCGCGAGCTCGACCGGCCCGGAGCCGTCGGGCGCGGGGTCGCCGGCGCGGACCTCAGCGACCTCCGCGACGCCGTCCGCCACGAAGTCGCGGCCCGCCACGAGCGAGAGCACGTGCCGCTCGGGCTCGTTCGCCCCGGTGACCCAGGCGGTGCCGTCGACGACGCGGGGATCGACGAGGAACCGCACGCCGCTCGTCGACTCGGTGCCGAGCACGGGGCCGGCGGCGGACCAGGGGCCGATGTAGCCCTTCACGAGCTCGGGGTGCGCCGCGAAGTCCTCGTCGGTCGCCGTGTCGACGGCCGCGGGGAAGAACGTCGCCTCGGCGCGCTTCAGGTCGGCCTCGCGATCGCCGGGGATGCCGACGACGACGAGCTCCCGCTCGCCGCTCGTGTGCGTGAGGGCGAGGACGACGTTCTTGAGGGTGTCGCCCGCGGCCCAGGGCCGGCCGTCCTCGCGGGGGTGCCGCTCGTTCAGCAGGTCGACGAGCGTCGCGATCGTCGGGGTGTCCGGGGAGTCGAACGCGGTCGCGGCCGCCTGCCCGGCGACCTCGCGGGGCGCGGGCGCCAGCGTGCGGAACGCCTCGACGTTCGCGGCGTAGCCGCCGGCGGAGCGCACGAACGTGTCGTCGCCGATGGGCGTCGGGTGCAGGAACTCCTCGCTGCGGGACCCGCCCATCGCGCCGGCGTGCGCCGAGACGATGGCGTACTCGAGCCCGAGCCGCGCGAAGATCCGCTCGTACGCGGCCCGCTGCAGGTCGTAGGAGGCGTCGAGCCCCTCGTCGTCGACGTCGAACGAGTACGCGTCCTTCATCGTGAACTCGCGGCCGCGCATGAGCCCGGCGCGGGGCCGCGCCTCGTCCCGGAACTTGTCCTGGATCTGGTAGATCGACAGCGGCAGGTCCTTGTACGACGAGTACAGGTCCTTCACGAGCAGCGCGAACGCCTCCTCGTGCGTCGGGGCGAGGACGTACTCGACGCCCTTCCGGTCCTCCAGCGTGAAGATGTCGTCGCCGTACTCGTCGTAGCGACCCGTCGTCTTGTAGGGCTCGACGGGCAGCAGCGCCGGGAAGTGGACCTCCTGCGCCCCGGCGGCCTCCATCTCCTCGCGGATGATCGCCTCGATGCGCGCCTTGACGCGCAGGCCGAGCGGCAGCCAGGCGAAGCCGCCGGGCGCGACGCGGCGGATGTAGCCGGCGCGGACGAGCAGCTTGTGGTTGCGGAACTCGGCGTCCGACGGGTCCTCGCGGAGGGTTCGGAGGAACAACCGGCTCATGCGCGTGACCACGGTCCAGCAGCCTACTGATCGGCCGGAACCGTTCCACGCGTGCGACGGCCCCGATCGGGCGGGCGATCGGGGCCGGGCGAGCGGGCGTTCGGGCCGCGCTGGACCGCCAGGCTAGGGCGGGACGCCCGTCCGCGGACCGGGGCGCGCCGCCCCAGTCCGGGGGCGGCGCGCCGCTGCTCGGGACAGACTGGGCCCATGACGACGGAGCCGACGACCGCCCGGTGGAGCACTCGAGGACCGCGGCCGTGAGCGCCGGCATGGCGGTGTGGTCGGCGTCCTCGGTCGCGATCGACCTCGAGCCCGTCGGGACCGCGGAGGGCGAGCAGTTCGCCGGTGCGACGGATCTCGGCGACTTCGGCGACGGCTCGTTCGGCGTGTGGACGATCACCGAGGGCGTGTCGACGGACGTCGAAGCCGACGAGGTGTCGGTGATCCTCGCCGGCCGCGGCAGCGTCGAGGACCTCGACACGGGCGCGGTCGTGCAGCTGACCGCGGGCACGGTGCTCCGGCTCGCCGCCGGCGTCCGCACCCGCTGGACGATCACGGAGCCGATCCGGAAGGTCTACGTCGTCCGCTGACCCCGACCCCGATCTCGACCCGCCCCGCCGGCGACCAGCGGAACCGGTCAGACGGTGACGACCTCCGGCGTGCCGGTCGCGGCGCCGGGACCCATCTCGTCGGCGATGCGGTTCGCCTCCTCGATCAGCGTCGCGACGATCTCGGACTCGGGCACCGTCTTGATGACCTCGCCCTTCACGAAGATCTGCCCCTTGCCGTTACCGGAGGCGACGCCGAGGTCCGCCTCGCGCGCCTCGCCGGGCCCGTTGACGACGCAGCCCATGACCGCGACGCGCAGCGGGACGCTCATCCCCTGGAGGCCCTCGGTGACGTTCTCGGCGAGCGAGTAGACGTCCACCTGCGCGCGGCCGCAGGACGGGCACGACACGATCTCGAGCTTGCGCTCCCGGAGGTTCAGCGACTGCAGGATCTGCAGCCCGACCTTGACCTCCTCGACCGGCGGCGCCGACAGCGAGACGCGGATCGTGTCGCCGATCCCCTCCGACAGGAGGATGCCGAACGCGGTCGCCGACTTGATCGTGCCCTGGAACGCCGGACCGGCCTCGGTCACGCCGAGGTGCAGCGGCCAGTCGCCGCGCTCGGCGAGCAGCCGGTAGGCCTTCACCATCACGATCGGGTCGTTGTGCTTCACCGAGATCTTGAAGTCGTGGAAGTCGTGCTCCTCGAAGAGGCTCGCCTCCCACACCGCGCTCTCGACGAGCGCCTCCGGGGTCGCCTTCCCGTACTTCTCGAGGAGCCGCGGGTCGAGCGAGCCGGCGTTCACGCCGATGCGGATCGAGACCCCGGCTGCCTTGGCGCGCTCGGCGATCTGCTTCACCTGGTCGTCGAACTTGCGGATGTTGCCCGGGTTCACGCGCACCGCGGCGCAGCCGGCGTCGATCGCCGCGTACACGTAGTTCGGCTGGAAGTGGATGTCCGCGATGACGGGGATCTGGCTCTTCTTGGCGATGATCGGCAGCGCCTCCGCGTCGTCCCGCGACGGGACGGCGACGCGGACGATGTCGCAGCCCGACGCGGTGAGCTCCGCGATCTGCTGCAGCGTCGCGTTGATGTTCGGCGTCGGGGTCGTCGTCATGGACTGGACGCTGACCGGGGCGTCGCCGCCGACCAGCACCTTGCCGACCTTGATCTGGCGGGACTTCCGCCGCGGCGCGAGCACCTCGGGAGCGGGCTTCGGCATGCCGATGTTGAGTGCGGGCACGGCACCTCCTTGCAGTCCGCCAGGCTACGCGGCCCGGGTGAACGAGCTGCGCAGCGGCTCAGAGGATCGAGATGGGGTGGACGATGTCCGCGTAGATGAGCAGCAGGCTCATCCCGCCCAGGAGGATCGCGACCGCGAACGTGAGCGGCATCAGCTTCGCGGTGTCGACGGGCCCCGGGTCACGGCGGCCGAGCAGCCGCGCGACGCCGCGGCGCAGGCCCTCCCACAGCGCGCCGATCACGTGCCCGCCGTCGAGCGGCAGCAGCGGCACGAGGTTGAACACGAACAGCGCGATGTTGAGGCTGCCGAGGATGCCGACGAGGCTCGCGATCTTCGACGTGATCGTGATCTGCGGGCTCGCGGCGATCTCGCCGGCGACGCGGCCCACGCCGACGACGCTGATCGGCCCGTTCGGGTCCCGCTCGCCCGTGCCGAACGCCGCCTGTGCGACGCCGACGAGCCGAGCGGGGAGGTTGACGATCACGCCGGCGACGGAGGTGACGTTGTTCCACACCGCGGGGACGACCGCGGTGACGGGCTGCTGCTGCAGCGCCTCCGTCGAGGTGATGCCGATGAAGCCGACGGTCCGCGTGCGGATCCTCCCGCCGGCGTCCTTCTGCACGACGCCGGCGTCGTTCGTCACCGGGATCGTGTTCGTCGCGGGGGTGATCGCGATGCGCTCGGTGCCGCCCGCCTTCGCCGCGACCGTGAGCTCGATCCGCTTCCCGGCCGACGTCCGGATGATCCCGGTCACGTCGTCCCACGTCTGCACGGGCCTGCCGTCGATCGCCGTGATGCGGTCGCCGGGCTTCAACGCGGTGCCGGCGGCGGGCGCGGCCTGATCGGACGGCGTGCAGGTGGTCCGCGTCTGCGTGGCCGGCACGATGCACTGCGAGATCGACGCGACGGTGGTCGTCGGCGTGAGCACGCCGAACCCCATGAGCAGGATGCCGGTGAAGAGCACCCCGAGGATCAGGTTGACCGTCGGCCCGCCGAGCATGATCACGACGCGCTTCCAGACCGCGAGGCGGTAGAAGGCGCGGTGCTCCTCCCCCGGCTGGATCTGGTCCTGGCTCGTGTCGCGCGCGTCCTGGACGAGCGTGTTGAAGAACCCGGTCGACGCGGTGCGGGCGCGGGACGGCGCCTCGACCTCCTCGACCGCGCCCTCGACGGCCTCGCCCACGGTGGCCGGGGGGCGCCCCTCGAACAGCCGCCCGCGCCTGCCCGCCTTCGCCGGCGGGAACATGCCGACCATCGAGATGTACCCGCCGAGCGGGATCGCCTTCAGGCCGTACTCGGTCTCGCCCCGGGTCCGCGACCACACGGTCCGGCCGAAGCCGATCATGTACTGCGTCACCCGGACGCCGAACAGCTTCGCGGGCACGAGGTGCCCGACCTCGTGCAGGCCGATGGAGAGGACCACGCCGACGGCGATCACGAGGACCCCGGCGAGGTACAGCAGGGGCTCGTTCACGGCGGACAGGGTACGTCCAGCGCCGATCAGGACGACGCGACCCGGCCGGTGCTCCCCATGAACCCGCTGAGCATCGCCGATGCGGGCGGGTCAGGCGGCGGCGATGACCCGGTCGGCGGCCTCCCGGGCGAGGCGGTCGGCCTCGAGTACCGCGTCGAGGTCGACCTCCCCCGCCGGCTCGGGCACCGCGGCGAGCGCCGCCTCGATGACGGGCACGATGTCGAGGAAGGCGAGCCGGCCCGCGTGGAACGCGTTCACGGCCTGCTCGTTCGCGGCGTTGAACACGGCCGGCCGGGTGCCGCCCGCCGCGCCGACGACCTTCGCGAGCGCGACGGCCGGGAACGCGTCCTCGTCGAGCGGTTCGAACGTCCACGACTGCGGGAGCGTCCAGTCGATCGGCGCCCCGACCCCCGGCACCCGGTGCGGCCAGTCGAGTCCGAGCGAGATCGGCAGCCGCATGTCCGGCGGCGACGCCTGCGCGATCGTCGCGCCGTCGACGAACTCGACCATCGAGTGCACGACCGATTGCGGGTGGACCACGACGTCGATCGCGGAGAACGGGACGTCGAACAGCAGGTGCGCCTCGATGACCTCGAGCCCCTTGTTCACGAGCGTCGCGGAGTTCGTGGTGACCATGAGGCCCATGTCCCAGGTGGGGTGCGCGAGCGCCTGCGCGGGCGTCACCGCCCTCAGCTCTTCCCTCCGCTTCCCGCGGAACGGGCCGCCCGAGGCGGTGACGACCAGCCGGCGGACCTCGCCGTGCGAGCCGGAGGCGAGGCACTGGGCGATCGCGGAGTGCTCGCTGTCGACCGGGACGACCCGGCCGGGCGCCATCATCGGCTTCACCACGGGGCCGCCGATGATCAGCGACTCCTTGTTGGCGAGCGCCAGCACCGCGTCCGTCTCGAGGGCGGCGATCGTCGGCCCGAGCCCCGCGGCGCCCGTGATGCCGTTGACCACCACGTCCGCCTCGACGTCGCGGACGAGCGCCTCCGCGTCCCGGCTCCCCTGCGCCAGCGCACGGACGCCGAAGCGCTCGGCCTGCTCGTCGAGCAGCGCGCGGTTCCGTCCCGCGGCGAGTCCGACGACCTCGAACCGGTCCGGGTTCGCGGCGACGACGTCGAGGGTCTGCGTGCCGATCGAGCCCGTCGACCCGAGCAGCAGCACGCGGCGGCGACCGCGCGACCCGGCGCTCACGGCTGCACCGGCGCGTGGTGGACGGGGAAGTTCACGGAGTTCGCGATGAAGCAGAGCCGGTTCGCCTCCGCGTGGAGGGAGTCGGCGAGCTCCCTCTGCGACTCGTCCGCCAGGACCACGCGCGGGTGCAGGTCGACCCGGGTGAAGTGCCCGGCGTCGTCGTCGGTCACGACCATCGAGCCCGTCGCCTCGACGGTGTAGCCCGTCACGACGACCCCGTGCTTGACGGCGACGTGCAGGTAGGACAGCAGGTGGCACTCGCTGAGGGCGGCGAGGAGCAGCTCCTCCGGGTTCCACCGGTCGGCGTCGCCGCGGAAGGGGCGGTCCGCGCTCGCGAGGAGGTCGGGCTTGCCGCCGATCCGCAGCACGACGTTCCGGCCGTAGTCGCGGTACCCGCTCGTGCCGGAGCCGGCGTTCCCGGTCCATTCCGCGCTCAGCGCGTACGCGTGCTGCGATGCCACCCGTCGAGCGTAGGTCAGCGCTGCCGCAGGGTCGGCGGCGCCGGGTTCGGGAGGTCCCAGAGGCGGCGCGGTCCATCGATCGCGCCGAAGTCCTCCAGCTTCACCCGCACCCGCTCGGGCCCGACCTCGACGATGCGGACCGGCTGCACCGAGCCGTCCTCGGTCTCGAGCTCCCAGCGCTCGGCGAGGTAGCCGAGGCCGAGCTCCTCGAGCGCCGCCTCCGCCTCGGCGAGGTCGGTCGTGCCCGTCACGCGGCGGCCGAGCCGGTCGAGCGCGACCCACCCGTCGCCGTGCCGCTCGATCCGGCCGAGCAGCTCGCCGTCGTCCCTGATGTGGTCCACGACCCCATCGTGGACCGTCAGCCGCGGGAGTCGGCGAGGATGTCGATGACGAACACCATGGTGTCGGTGCCCTTGATCGTCCCGTCCTGGCTGCCGGTCGTGCCGTAGCCGTCCTTCGGCGGGATGATCGCGACCACCTGCGAGCCGACCTTCTGCCCGACGAGCGCGTCGCCGAAGCCCTTCACGACCTGCGTCGTGGCGAACGTGGTCGGGCTCTTGCCCCACGACTGGTCGAAGATCTCGCCCGTCCGCCACAGCACACCCTGGTACTGCACGGTCACGGAGTCGCCGCTCTTCACCGTCTGCCCGGTGCCGACCTTGCTCGCCGCGATCTTCAGCTCCTTCGGCGGATCGGTCGCGGGGATCTTCACGGTCGGCGCGCCGTTCGCGGCGAGGGTCACCTTCGGGAATCCGGACGGCAGCGCCTTCGCGGCGCCGGTCGCCTTCGTCGGCGAGTGGCCGTAGATCTTCGCGACGAACACGATCGAGTCGCCGCCGGCGACCCCGATCTGCTCCGAGCCCGCGGTGCCGAAGGCCTTCGACGCCGGGATGACGGTCGCGACGAGGTCGCCCTCCTTCGCGCAGACGACCGCCTCCGCGAAGCCCGGGAGCACCTGCGCCCCGTCGACGGGGAAGACCTGCCTGCTGCTCGAGGACCAGCCGCGGCTGTCGATCTCCTTGCCGCTCTTCGCGTCGTACATGGAGTAGGCGAGCGTGACGCTGTCGCCCTGCTTCGCCTCCGCGCCGCTGCCGGACTCGATCGTCGAGCGCTGCGTCGACGACACCGTGGTCGGCGTCGGGAAGGTCACCTTCGGCGCACCGCTCTTCGACGCCGTCACCTTCACGGCGTCGGAAGCGGACCCCGAGGCCGGGCACGCGAGCGGCGCGGTCGACGTCGCCGTCGACGCGGAGGCCGACGACGAGGGCGACGGGGACGCCTTCGGCGCGGCCGTCGAGCAGCCGGCGAGGAGGGCGATGCCGCTCATCGCCACGAGAGCGGGCAGGATCCGACGCGGAAGGTGCACCGGAGCATCCTCAGGCATCCCGGGACCCCTCGAGTGCGGGACACCCGAGTTCTTAGACTGTGCCCGTGACATCCGTACTGCCCTCGCCCACCGCCGACGACGCCTTCACCGGGCGGAGGATCGTGACGGAGGTGCCCGGACCGCGATCGCTCGCGCTGCACGAGCGCCGACTCGCCGCGGTGCCCGTCGGCGTCTCGAGCACGCTGCCCGTCTACATCACGCGCGCGCACGGCGCCGTGATCGAGGACGTCGACGGCAACCGCTTCCTCGACCTCGGTGCCGGCATCGGCGTGACGACGATCGGCCACACGGACGACGCCGTGGTGGCGGCGGCGAAGGCGCAGCTCGGCGACTTCCTCCACACGCTCTTCACGATCACGCCCTACGAGTCGTACGTGCAGGTCGCGGAGCTCGTCGCGGCGCGCACGCCCGGCGACTTCGCGAAGAAGACCGTCCTGGTCAACTCCGGCGCCGAGGCGGTCGAGAACGGCGTGAAGATCGCCCGCAAGGCCACCCGCCGCCGCGGCGTGGCCGTGCTCGAGCACGGGTACCACGGCCGCACGAGCCTCACGATGGCGATGAACTACAAGGCGATGCCGTACGGCGCCGGCTTCGGGCCCTTCCCCGGCGACGTCTACCACGCGCCCAGCTCCTACCCCTTCCGCGACGGCCTCACCGGCGAGGAGGCGGCCGCCCGCACGATCGGGTACCTGGAGAAGCACGTCGGCGCCGAGGACCTGGCGATCCTGGTCGTCGAGCCGATCCAGGGCGAGGGCGGGTTCCACACCCCCGCGGACGGCTACCTCGCCGCGCTGCAGCGCTGGGCGAACGCGAACGGCGTCGTCATCGCCGCGGACGAGATCCAGAGCGGCATGGGCCGCACGGGCGCCTGGTTCGCGAGCGAGCACTTCGGCTTCGTGCCGGACCTCGTGTTCTTCGCGAAGGGCATCGCGGGCGGTCTGCCCCTCGCCGGCGTCACCGGGCGCGCGGAGATCATGGACGCGGCACAGCCCGGCGGCCTGGGCGGCACCTTCGGCGGCAACCCGGTCGCGGCCGCCGCGGCGGTCGCGGTGATCGAGCAGATCGAGCAGCAGGGCCTGCTGGCCGCGGGCCGCCGCATCGAGGCGCACCTCCGCCCGGCGCTCGAGGGGCTCGCCGAGGAGTTCGACGTGATCGGCGACGTGCGCGGTCGCGGCGCGATGCTGGCGATCGAGCTCGTCGAGTCCGGCACCCGGGACACCACGAAGGTGCCGAACGCCGCCGCCGTCAAGCGCATCGCCGACTACGCCGCGCAGCACGGCGTGCTGATCCTCACCGCCGGCACGTGGGGCAACGTCATCCGCTTCCTGCCGAGCCTCGTCATCACGGACGAGCAGCTCGACGACGCGGTGTCCGTGCTGCGGGAGGCCCTCGCGCAGCTCTGACGCACGCGCCCGGAGCACGTCAGCAGGAACCCGCGAGCACGTCAGCAGGAACCAGGCGCTTCAGCAGGAAGGATCGTGCGATTCCTTCCTGCTGAGGGACGCGCTTCCTGCTGATGTGCTCCCTCGCCGACCGGGCGGATCAACGCGGAAGGCGGACGCGGTGAGGCGCCGCCTCGGGCGGCAGGAGGACCGCGTCGTCCGGTTGGCCGACGGGCGGCAGCACCGGCGCCGCACCGAGGAGCGTGCGGACCTCGGCGGCGCCGCAGCCGTCCACCACGACGGCTGCGGTCCGCCGCAGCGCGCCGAGCGCCCGCCACGCCGTCTGCCAGTCCGCCGGGGAGCCGATCACGGCCGACCGCGGGCCCGGCTCGACGTCGGGATCGACGTCCTGCGCGTCGAGCACCGCCCGGCCGGCGGCGGCGAGCTGCGCGGCGCGCAGCTTCGGCCTCGCCGACACGACGACGACCGGCCCGTCGGGCAGCGGCGGCGGGACGGCCACGGGTGCCGCCGGCACGACCGGCGCGAGCGCCAGCTGCACGCGGGCCCCGCCGCACCAGCCGCGGCCCGGACCGAGTCGGGACGTCCAGGTGCTGCGCGCACCGCCGAGCGCGAGGTGGTCGTCGAGCCCGAGCGCGAGCAGCACCGTCTCGTCGAAGAGCCCCGTCACCGCCCGGAGGGGCAGCCCGGCCCAGGCGGACGGGCCGCGGGCCGTGACGACCGTCGGTGCGGCCGCCGGGTCGCGGAGGCGGGCGGCGAGGCGCTCGATCGCCGCGGAGCGATGCGCGTCGCCGAGCCGGTCGAGCAGGTGGTCGAGGTCGTCGACGAGCAGCGGCTCGCCCGACCGCTCGAGCCGGTCCCAGAGCTCGGCGGGGTCCGCGGCGACCGGCGCGGCCGCGAGCCCGGTCGCCGCCGCCGCGAGGGCGGTCGTGCGGCCGGACCCCGGGTCCCCCACGACGAGCAGGCGCGGCTGCGCGACGGGATCCCAGGCGAGCACCGGCTGGCGCTGCTCCTCCGGCAGGTCGGTCAGTCCGAGCGCCACGAGCGGCGCGGGCGGCGTCGGCAGCGCCGCGAGCGGCACCCGCGCCGGCAGCGGCGGCAGCCACGGCGCGGCCGCCCGCCGCTCCGGTGCGACGGCCGCCGCGGCGGCGACGGCTCGGCGGACGACCGCGTCCTGCACCCCGGCGACCCGGACCCGGACGGGCCGGTCGGTCACGAGGACCGCGCCGCCGATCGGCTCCCGCCCGAGGTGCGCGGCGGCGTCCGTGCCCACGAGCGCGCGGCTGTCCGCCGGGTCGTGCACGCGGAGGGAGATCCGGATCGGGCAGTTCGCGAGCACGTCGTCGCGGACGCTGCCCGCGGGCCGCTGGGTGCAGAGCACGAGGTGGACGCCGAGCGACCGGCCCCGCGCGGCGAGATCCGCGAAGAGCGCGGCGAGGTCCGGCGCCCGGTCGACGAGCGCGCGGTACTCGTCGACCACGACGACGAGCCGCGGCAGCCCGGTCGCGCTCACGTCCTGGGCGCCCGCATCGCGGACCGCCCGCTCCCGGCGCCGGAGCTCGGCGCCGAGGCTCGCGACCGCGCGCTCCGCCTCCTCCGCGTCCAGGTCCGTGACGACGCCCGCGACGTGCGGGAGGTGAGCGAGCGGATCGAAGGTCGCGCCGCCCTTGCAGTCGACGAGCAGCAGGACGAGCCGCTCGGGCGGGTGCGCGGCCGCGAGCGCCAGGATCCAGGCGGTGAGCAGTGCGCTCTTGCCGCTCCCCGTCGTCCCGCCGACCGCCGCGTGCGGCCCGTCGGCGACGAGGTCGAGGTCGATCGGACCGTCGGGGCCGAGCAGGAAGCGGGCAGCGAGCCCGCCGGTCGCGGGCTCCGCGAGCAGGTCGCCGAGCGACGCCTCGCCGCCCCGGTCGACGGCCGTGGCGTGCGCCTCCCGGGTCAGGAGGGCGGGCCGGAACGCCCTGCCGGCGAGTCCCTCGGCCGGTCCGCTGGCGTGGACCACCCGCCCGGTGGCGTCGGCGGCGAGCTCGACGACGAGGTCGGCGCCGGCGCCGGCGGTCGACGCGAGCACGGCCGCTCCGGTCGCGCTGCCGGCGCCGCGGAGGCGCGCCACGCCCACTGCCCGCGCGAAGGCGTCGGCGAGCGGCGCGGGTCCCGCGACGGCGACGCCCGTGCCGGACGGGACGGTGAAGGGCGCATCGGGCAGCACGGCACCGGCCGCGAGCAGCGCCCGGCCGCGTTCGTCCACGGCGACGCCCGCGACCATCGGCGGACACGGGTCGTCGGCGGTGCCGAGCACGAGGCGCCCGGACGGCGGCCGGCCCGCCCACGCGGCCGGATCGGCCGCGAGCACCGCGGGCGACGGGTGCTCCGCGTGCGCTGCGACCACGGCGGCGGCGCGGCGCACCGCGAGCTCGCGCTCCACCTCCCCGAGCGCAGCCGCCTGCGCGCCGTCGTCGCGCCGCCGGCGCCGACGCAGCTGGAGTCGGCCGTCGAGGACCGCCGCGATCGCGAGCACCGGGCTGAAGACCGCGAGCAGCAGGACCGTCGGCGTCCCGAGCACCACGAACAGGCCGACGGCGAGCACGACGGGCGCGATCACCCCGACGACGGGGAACGGCGGCGGATCGGGCGGCGCGGGCCTCGCCGGCAGCGCGAGTCGGTCGGTCACCCGGGCAGGGTGCCGCCTCCCCGCCCCCGCCGCACGCGACCGGCCTGTGGAGGGACGGCGCACCGGCCCTGCCCCCGGCTCCGCGGAAGCGGTGCGCATCCGGGAGGGATCAGGAGCGGGCGGGCTCCAGCTCGACGACGTCGACGACCACGACGGTCACGTTGTCCCGGCCGCCGGCCTCGAGCGCCTCGCGGACGAGGGCCTGCGCGGTCGCCTCGGCGGGCGACCCGGCGGAGACGAGGGCCTGGATCCGCTCCTCGCCCACCTCCTTCGTCAGCCCGTCGGAGCAGGCGAGCATCCGCACGCCCGGCTCGACCGGCAGCATCCAGTAGTCGGGCATGGGCGGCTCGTTGAACCCGACCGCTCGGGTGATGACGTTGCTGTCCGGGTGCGTCTCCGCCTGGCTGCGCGTGATCGCACCGGCGTCCACGAGCTCCTGCACCACGGAGTGGTCGACGGTGACCTGCTCGAACTCGCCCTCGAACCAGCGGTACACCCGGGAGTCGCCGACGTTGAACACGGCGAAGTAGGGGTCGTCGCCGGACACCGTGAGCGCGACGCCGGTGACCGTGGTGCCCGCGCCGGTCAGCGCCGTCCCGTCGAGGTGCGCGATGTCGTGGGAGGCCTGCGCGAGCGCGAGCCCGATCGCCGCCGGGGTCACGAAGCCGTCCTTCGCGGCCGTCTGCAGCCGGTTCACCACGGCGTCGCTGGCCAGGTCGCCGGCAGCGTGACCGCCCATGCCGTCCGCGACGGCGAAGATCGGCGGGACGGCGATGTAGCTGTCCTCGTTCATCTGCCGGCGGTGGCCGACGTCGGTCGCGACGCCCCAGGAGAGGACCACCGCACCCGCGCCCTCGGGCAGCGCGATGCGGCGAGGGCCGCTGCTCGTTCCGATCTCCGTCACCGTGCGGCCTGCTCCTTCGCGGTCGGCCGCGACGTTCGGCCGGTCAGCGGTAGGCGAGTATCTCGATGACGTTCCCGTCACCGATGTCGATGAGCGTACCCGGAACGACCGCCAGGGACTCGCCCGACTCGAGGCGGCGCACGCCCGTGCCCGGCTGGCGGACCACGGTGCCGTTCGTCGACTCCAGGTCGGTGAGCACGAGGCCCTGGTGCGTCGGCCGCAGCTCGATGTGCGTCGCGGACACCTCACGGCTCGGGCTGTCGACCCGCACGAGGCGCGGCAGGATGCCGCCGGTGATGCGCGGGCTGCGCGGCTGGCGCCCGACGTAGACGGGCGCGTCGACCCGCTCGGGCGCGCGGTCGCCGAGGCGGAACGCGGCCGCGATCTCGGTCTCCGGCGTCGGCGCCGTGGGCGGCGGCTCCCCGCGGTGGCGGCGGAGGGAGGCGGCGCGCCGCCCGAGGTCCCCGAGCACGTTCGTGTCGTGCGGGTCGAGGGAGGCCAATGGCGGCGCGGGGGGCTGCTGCACGGGCGTCGGCTGCGAGCGCGGCGGGGCGGCGGCCGTCTCGGCGGACCACCCGAGCCACGGCCCGAACACGACGCCGCCGTCGATCGGCAGGTCCCCCGGCTGCTGCGACAGGTCGCCCGGCGACCGCTGCAGCGGCCCGAGGGCGAACCGCTCGACCCCGGTCAGCTCGGCCACGTACCAGGGCTCGGAGCCGCGCGCGTCGACGCGGCGCACGCGACCACCGACCGACACGTCGGCGCAGCCGCCGCCGCGGACCACGAACGTGGTCGTGCGGCCGAGCGCCGCGATCGCGTAGGAGTCGACGACGGAGACGCCGCGCGCCGGGATGGCCGCGACGAGCGCGTCGAGGCCGAGCGTCTCGTCCGCGGCGATGCGCCAGAGGTTGCTCATCGTCGAGACGGTCGTGGCGGGCCCGAAGGCGCCGAGGAACCGATCCGTGACGAGCAGTCGCCAGTCGGCGCCGGGTCCGGGGACCTCTGCCGAGTAGAAGGCGCCTGCCACCACGTGAAGCCGTCCCCCATCACTGCCGTGCGTGCCGCCCGTCGGCCCCTCGGAACGGCGCCGCGACCGCGCGCTCAGGCTCCGATGTAGGACATGACGTGCTTCAGGCGAGTGTAGTCCTCGAAGCCGTAGGCCGAGAGGTCCTTGCCGTAGCCGGAGTGCTTGAAGCCGCCGTGCGGCATCTCCGCGACGATCGGGATGTGGGTGTTGATCCACACGCAGCCGAAGTCGAGCGCGCGTGACACCCGCATCGCCGTCCCGTGATCCGTCGTCCAGACCGAGGACGCGAGGCCGTACTGCACGTCGTTCGCCCACTCGATCGCCTGGGCCTCGTCGCGGAAGCGCTGCACGGTCTGCACCGGGCCGAAGATCTCCTGCTGCACGGCCTCGTCGTCCTGCCGCAGGTTCGACACGATCGTGGCGTCCCAGAAGTAGCCGGTGGCGCCGTGGCGGCGCCCGCCCGTCTCGACGCGCGCGTGGTCGGGCAGGCGGTCGACGAAGCCGGCCACGCGCGCGAACTGGTCGGCATTGTTCACCGGCCCGTACATCACGTCCTCGTCCGGCGCGCCGGTCGTCGCGTGCGTCCTCGCCTCCTCCGCGAGCGCCGCCACGAACTCGTCGTGGACGCCCTCCTGCACGAGGATGCGCGTCGCGGCGGTGCAGTCCTGCCCCGCGTTGAAGTACCCCGCGGCGACGATCCCGGCCGCGGCCGCCTCGAGGTCGGCGTCGTCGAAGACGATGACGGGCGCCTTGCCGCCCAGCTCGAGGTGGACGCGCTTCAGGTCGCCGGAGGCCGCCCTCGCGACCGCCATCCCGGCCCGGACCGACCCGGTGATCGAGATCATGGCGGGCGTGCGGTGGTCGACCATGGCGGCGCCGGTCTCGCGCCCGCCCGTGATCACGTTGAGCACGCCCGCTGGCAGGAACTCCGCGGCGACCTCCGCGAGCAGCAGGGTCGACGACGGCGTCGTCTCCGAGGGCTTCAGCACGATCGTGTTGCCGGCCGCGATCGCGGGGGCGAACTTCCACGTCGCCATGTTCAGCGGGTAGTTCCAGGGCGTGACCTGACCGATCACGCCGACCGGTTCGCGCCGGATGAAGGAGGTGTGGTCCTTCAGGTACTCGCCGGCGCTCAGCCCCTCGAGGTTGCGGGCCGCTCCCGCGAAGAACCGGATCTGGTCGACGGACGGGAGGATCTCGTCCTGCACCAGGCTGCCGAGCGGCTTGCCGGTGTCCCGCGACTCGAGCGCCGCGAACTCGTCGGCGCGCGCCTCCATCGCGTCGGCGATCCGGATCAGCGCGAGCTGCCGCTCGGACGGCGTCGCGTCGCGCCAGCCGCCGAAGGCCGCCTTCGCGGCGGCGAAGGCGACGTCCACCTGCTCCGGTCCGGAGTCGACCGAGGTGCCGTACACCTCCTCCGTCACCGGCGAGACGAGGTCGATCGTGCCCGGGCCGCCCTCCTGCAGCTCGCCGCCGATGAAGTTGCCGAGGGTCGCGGTTCCCGTCATGGGCACGAACCTAGTGCTCCGTCTCCGACCGCCGCGACGGCGGATTCCGTTGGTCGAGAGGGTTCGGAACGACGGATCCGGTGGCGGAATGCGCTCCGTCCTGCCAGACTCGACCGTCGTGACGTCCCGCGCACGCGACCGAGCCCTGCCCCTGCACCTCGACGACGTCTCGAAGGCGATCGTCGACCAGCTGCAGGAGGACGGGCGACGGTCGTACGCCGACATCGGCAAGCACGTCGGCCTCTCGGAGGCGGCGGTGCGGCAGCGCGTCCAGCGCCTCACCGAAGCGGGCGTGATGCAGATCGTCGCCGTCACCGACCCGATGCAGCTCGGCTTCACCCGCCAGGCGATGATCGGCGTCCGCGTCTCCGGGGACGTGCGGGAGGTCGCGGACCGCCTGGCTGAGATCTCCGCCGTCGACTACGTGGTCATGACGGCGGGCACCTTCGACCTGCTCGCCGAGGTCGTGTGCGAGAACGACGACGACCTCATCGAGCTGCTGAACGGCGAGATCCGGCGGACGCCGGGGGTGACGGCGACGGAGACGTTCGTCTACCTCCAGCTCCGCAAGCAGGCCTACCACTGGGGCGTCCGATGAGAGCCGCCCCGGTTCACGGATACGGAGATCCGCGGCGCGCAGCGTCCCGGATCTCCGTATCCGTGAACCCGTACGAGGAGGAGACACCATGACCGTCACCGACCAGCTCGTGCCGGATCCCGCGCCGGCGGTCGACGCCGACCTGCAGCGGAAGGCGAAGGACCACCTCTGGCTGCACTTCTCCCGCCAGAGCGCGATGGCGGAGCACGGCGTGCCCGTCATCGTGAAGGGCGAGGGCCACCACATCTGGGACGCCGCGGGCAAGCGCTACATCGACGGCCTGTCCGGGCTGTTCGTCGTCAACGCCGGGCACGGCCGCCGTCGGCTCGCGGAGGCGGCGGCGAAGCAGGCGGAGCAGCTCGCCTTCTTCCCCATCTGGTCCTACGCCCACCCGGCGGCGATCGAGCTCGCCGAACGGCTCGCGCTCGCGGCGCCCGGCGACCTGAACCGCGTGTTCTTCTCCACCGGCGGCGGCGAGGCGGTCGAGACCGCGTACAAGCTCGCGAAGCAGTACTTCAAGCTCATCGGCAAACCGAGCAAGTACAAGGTCATCTCGCGGCAGTACGCCTACCACGGCACCCCGCACGGCGCGCTCGCGATCACCGGACTGCCGGGCATGAAGGCGCCGTTCGAGCCGCTGCCCGCCGGCAGCTTCCGCGTGCCGAACACGAACTTCTACCGCGCGGAGGAGGCCGGCGGCCCGACCGACGACCTCGAGGCGTTCGGCCGCTGGGCCGCGGACCGCATCGAGCAGCAGATCCTGCTCGAGGGGCCGGAGACCGTCGCGGCCGTCTTCCTCGAGCCGGTGCAGAACTCCGGCGGCTGCTTCCCGCCCCCGCCCGGATACTTCCAGCGGGTGCGCGAGATCTGCGACCGGCACGACGTGCTGCTCGTGTCCGACGAGGTCATCTGCGCGTTCGGCCGGATCGGCTCGACCTTCGCGGCCGACGTCTTCGGCTACCGGCCGGACATGATCACGTGCGCGAAGGCGATGACCTCCGGCTACTCCCCCATCGGCGCGACGATCGTGTCGGAGCGGATCTACGAGCCGTTCTCGCACGGCTCGACGAGCTTCGCCCACGGCTACACGTTCGCCGGGCACCCGGTGTCCGCGGCGGTCGCGCTCGAGAACCTCGCGATCTTCGAGGAGGAGGGGCTGAACGAACGGGTCCGCGAGAAGAGCCCGCTGTTCCGCGCCGCGCTCGAGCGCCTGAAAGACCTCCCTATCGTCGGCGACGTGCGCGGCGACGGCTACTTCTTCGGCATCGAGCTCGTGAAGGACAAGGCGACGAAGGAGACCTTCGACGACGACGAGTCCGAGCGCCTGCTCCGAGGCTTCCTGTCCTCGGCGCTGTTCGACGCGGGCCTGTACTGCCGCGCCGACGACCGCGGCGACCCCGTCATCCAGCTCGCGCCGCCGCTCACGATCGGCGAGCGGGAGTTCGACGAGATCGAGTCGATCCTGCGCGGCGTCCTCACCGAGGCGTGGTCGCACCTGTGACGGACCCGAGGTCGGTCTCCTTCTGGCTCGACGACCTCGCGGCGACGGGGTTCGACGACCTCGCGCCCCGCGCGACCCTGCCCGGTGACGTCGCGGCGGACGTCTGCATCGTCGGAGCGGGCTTCACGGGGCTCTGGACCGCGGTGTCGGTGCTCGAGCGCGAGCCCGACGCCCGGGTCGTCGTCGTCGAGCGCGAGTTCGCCGGCTTCGGCGCGTCGGGCCGCAACGGCGGCTGGGTCTCCGCGCTCTTCCCGGTCGGCCCGGCCGAGCTGGCGCGCCGGCACGGCGACGCCGCCGCCCGGGCGATGTCGGCGGCGATGCTCGACACGGTGGCGGAGGTCGGCCGCGCCGCCGGCGCGCTCGGCATCGACTGCGACTACGACCGGCAGGGCACCTTCGCACTCGTCCGGTCCGGGCTCGCGGACCGCGCGGCGGCCGCGGAGCAGCGCGAGGCGGAGGAGGCCGGGCAGCCCGTGCCCGAGCGCCGCAGCGACCCCGCGCTCGGCGAGACGCTCTGGACCGAGGCGTGCGCGAGCGTCCACCCCGGGAAGCTCGTCCGCGGCCTCGCGCGTGCGGCGGAGGAGCGCGGCACCCGCGTCTTCGAGCGCACGCACGTGACCGGCCTGGAGCCCGGCCGGGTGACGACCACCGAGGGCACCGTCGTCGCCGACCGGGTCGTCGTGGCGACGGAGGCGTGGGGGTCGGAGCTGCCCGGCGTCGGCCGCCGGATCCTCCCGCTCTACTCGCTCGTGCTCGCCACGGAGCCGCTGCCCGGATCCGTCTGGGCCGCGATCGGCCTGCCCCGGGGCGCGACCGTCACCGACTTCCGCCACAACCTCGTCTACGGCCAGCGCACCGCCGACGACCGGCTCGTCTTCGGCGGCCGCGGCGCCCGCTACCACCTCGGCAGCGCGATCCGGCCGGCGTACGACCGGTCGGCCGTCGTGCACCGGCACCTCGAGCGCGAGCTCGCCGCGCTCTTCCCCGCGGCGGCCGGGGCGCGCGTCACGCACCGCTGGGGCGGCCCGCTCGGCGTACCGCGCGACTGGCACGCGTTCGTCTCACCGCTCGCGGGCGGACGGGTCGTGGTCGCGGGCGGCTACGTCGGCGACGGAGTCGCCACCGCGAACCTCGCGGGACGGACGGTCGCGGACCTGGTCACAGATCGCCGCACGCCCCTCACCGCGCTCCCGTGGGTCGGCAAGCGGCCGCCGCGGTGGGAGCCCGAACCGCTGCGGATGGCCGGGGTGAACGCGGTCATCGGCTCCCTGTCGGTGGCGGACGCGGAGGAGCGGCTGCTCGGGCGCCCGTCCCGCATCGCCGCGATCGCCGGGCGGCTCGGCCGCGAGTGAACCCGAGCGCTGTCGGCGCGCGCCCGTAGGCTTGCGGGGACGAAGGGGTCCCATCTGTCCTACACGACGTCCGTCCGCCGTCCGGAGCCCCAGCGGGCCCGGCGCCGCGTCACGCGACCCGATCTCGGCGTCCTCGGCGTCTTCGTCCTGATCGCGGTCGCCGTCGCGGCCTTCGGCAGCCTCGTGTCCGTCGCCGGCGTGGACGGCTGGTACGCCGACGCGCGGCACGTCACCTGGACGCCGCCCAACTGGGCGTTCGGCGTCGTCTGGAGCGTGCTCTACCTGCTCATGGCGGTGTCCGGCTGGCTGCTGTGGCTGCGCCGGGCCCGGGGGGCGCTCGGCCTCTACGTCACGCAGCTCGTCGTGAACGCGCTCTGGACGCCGGTGTTCTTCGGCGGCTATCCGCTGATCGGGACGACGGCGCTGTGGATCGGCGTCGCGATCATCGTGCTGCTCGACCTCCTCGTCACGGCCACGATCGCCACCGCCTGGCGCGTCTCCCGCCCGGCCGCGCTCCTGCTCGTCCCCTACCTCGCGTGGATCCTCTACGCGAGCACGCTGAACTGGGGCGACGCGGTGCTCAGCTCCCTGAACTGACCGGCGTTCCGCTCCTCCACAGCCCGGGATCCGGCGCTGCGGGCATGCGGCGCGGTGCCGCCGGCGGGCCCGACCGTACGGTCCCTGCGTGCTCCCCGCTCCCACTACCCTCCGGATGATGAACGCCGTGACCGGGCCCGACGGCCGCGCGCGCTGCGCCTGGGCGACCGGCGACCTGTACAGCGCGTACCACGACGACGAGTGGGGCGTCCCGCTCCACGGCGACCGCGCCCTCTACGAGAAGCTCACCCTGGAGGGGTTCCAGAGCGGCCTCTCGTGGATCGTGATCCTCCGCAAGCGACCCGCGTTCCGCGAGGCGTTCGTCGGCTTCGATCCGGCCGCCGTCGCCGCGTTCGGGGAGGACGACGTCGAGCGCCTGCTGCAGGACGCGGGCATCGTCCGGAACCGGAAGAAGATCGAGGCGGCGATCGACAACGCGAGGGCGGTGTCGGCGCTCGCCGACCGCGACGGCGAGGGCGCGCTCGACCGGCTGATCTGGTCGTTCCAGCCGGCGGCCGCGGCGGAGCACGTGCCGCCCGCGGACTACACGGACATCCCGGCGGCGACGAGCGCGTCGAAGGCGCTCGCGAAGGCCCTCAAGCGCGAGGGCCTCCGCTTCGTCGGGCCGACGACGATCTACGCCCTGATGCAGTCGGCCGGGGTCGTCGACGACCACGTGGCCGGCTGCTGGCGCGCCGAGCATCGCTGACGCCTCGCCCCACCCCGATCGAAGGCGGGCGTGATGCGACGAGGCGGGCGTGTTCGGACGCCCGTTTCGTCGCATCACGCCCGTCTTGCGGTCGTCCCGCCCCGCGCCGCCACGGGCGAGGCCGACCGCTCAGACGGCGGGCAGCCGCCCCAGGCCGTCCGCGATCGGGATAGCGGCGAGCAGGCGACGCGTGTAGGGGTGCTGCGGCGACGCCCAGACCTGCTCCGCCGGGCCCTGCTCGACGATCCGGCCCGCCTGCATGACCGCGATCCGGTCCGCGATCACCCGCACGACGGCGAGGTCGTGGCTGATGAAGAGCAGCGACGCGCCCCGCTCGAGCGCGACGCGGCGCATGAGCGCCGCGACGCGCGCCTGCAGGCTCGCGTCGAGGGAGGCGATCGGCTCGTCGCCGATGAGCAGGTCCGGACCCGCCGCCATCGCGCGAGCGATCGCCACGCGCTGGCGCTGGCCGCCGGAGAACTCGTGCGGATACCGCGACCCCGCCGACGCGTCGAGGCCGACGGAGTCGAGCAGCTCCGCGACCGTCGGCGCCCCGCCGCCGGCGACGCGGCGGCCGTCCTCGATCTGCGCGCCGACCCGGCGTCGGGGGTTCAGCGACGCGTACGGGTTCTGGAACACCATCTGGATGCGACGCAGCCGCGGGTCGCGCGGTCGGAGGCCGAGCTTCTCGACCGGCTCGCCGTCGAGCAGGATCCGTCCCCCGGCGAGAGGCTCGAGACCGCACACGGCGCGTGCGAGGGTCGACTTGCCGCAGCCGGACTCCCCGACGAGGCCGACGACCTCCCCGGCGCCGACCTCGAGGTCGACGGCGTCGACGGCGGTGAGGACGTTCCGGCCGGGCTGGCGGTACGTGACGGACGCCCCCTCGATCGACAGGCGCGCGGTCATGCCTCCCCCTCCCCCGTGCCGGGCGGCGGCGTGTGCGGCAGCGACTCCACCAGCTCCTTCGCGTACGCGGTCTGCGGGTCCGTGATGATCTGGAACCGGGAGCCGTGCTCGACGACCGAGCCGTTCCGCATGACCGCGACGGTGTCCGCGACCGCGGACATCACGCCGAGGTCGTGCGTGACGAGCAGCACCGCGAGCCCGAGGTCGTCCGTGAGCTCGCGGAGCAGCCGCAGCACGCCCGCCTGCACGGTCACGTCGAGCGCCGTCGTCGGCTCGTCGGCGATCAGCACCTTCGGCTCGCACGCGATGGCGATCGCGAACGCGATGCGCTGCAGCTGCCCGCCCGAGAACTGGTGCGGGTAGCGCTTCAGCGCCGCCTCCGGCGACGGCACCCGGACGCGCTCGAGCAGCTCGGCCGCCCGCGTCCTCGCCGCGGACCGCGACAGGTGCAGGTGGTGCCGCATGTGGTCGGTCAGCTGGGTGCCGACCGACAGCATCGGCTGGAGGCTCGCGGTCGGGTCCTGGAACACCATCGCGATCCGGCGGCCGCGCAGGCGGTTCATCGCCCCCGGGCGGAGGGCGAGGAGGTCGGGCACCCGCACCTCCCCGTCGTCGTAGGCGACCGTGCCGGAGACCTTCGCGCCGGCGGGCGCCAGGCCGATCACGGCGAGACCGGTCATGGTCTTCCCGGAGCCGGACTCGCCGGCGAGGCCGGTGACCTGCCCGGCGGGGACCTCGACGTCGACGCCGTCGAGGATGCGCCGGCCGCCGAGCTCGAGCGTGAGGCCGCGGATGTCGAGGCCGCTCATATCGACGACCCCTGCACGGCGCCGGCGGTGCGCGGGTCGAGCGCATCCCGGAGCGAGTCGCCGATCAGGTTGAACGCGACGACGACCGAGAAGATCGCGAGCCCCGGGAAGGTGGCGAGCCACCAGCTCGAGAACTGCGTCACGCCGTCCGCCACCATCGAGCCCCACTCCGGCGTCGGCGGCACGGCGCCGAGCCCGAGGAACGACAGCCCGGCGAGCAGCAGGATCTGATTGCCGAAATCGAGCATCGCGAGCACCAGCATGGGGGCGGACACGTTCGGCAGGACGTCCCGGCGGAGCGAGGTGAACGGACCGGCGCCGAGCAGGCGACCGGCCACGACGTACTCCTGCCCGCGTGCGCCGAGCACCAGGGACCGCATGACGCGGGCGTAGTTCGGCCACGACACGACGAGCAGCGCGACGACGGCGTTGAGGAGGCTGGGGCCGAGGGCCGCCGCGACGACCATCGCGAGGATGATCGTCGGGAACGCGAACACGAGGTCCGCGATGCGCATGATGACCTCGTCCACCGCGCCGCCGAGGTAGCCGGCGACCGCGCCGAGCACCGACCCGACGACGAGCGAACCGGCGACGAGCGCGACCGCGAGCGGCAGGGAGGAGCGGACGCCCCACAGCGTGCGCGACAGCACGTCGCGGCCGAGCGCGTCGGTGCCGAACGGGTGCGCGGCCGACGGTGCGCGGAAGGCGTCTCCGACGCTCTGCTGCAGGGGGTCCTGCAGGCCGAGCAGCGGGTCGAGGAGGGCAACGAGCACCCAGGCGAGGAGGACGACCGATCCGGCGATCGCGGCGGGGCGCCGCCAGGCGACCGGCACGCGCAGCGCGCGGCGTCGCGGGAGCTGCACGGCGGTCATCCGACGCGCACCCGGGGGTCGACGAACCCGTAGATCACGTCGATGACGAAGTTCACGGTGATGTAGACCAGCCCGACGATCAGCCCGACGCCCATGATCGAGGGCAGGTCGAGGGAGGTGGAGGCGCGGTAGGCGTACTGCCCGATGCCGCCCCAGGCGAAGACCTGCTCGGTCAGGACCGCGCCCGAGAGCAGCGAGCCGAACGCGAGGCCGACGATCGTGAGGATCGGCAGCAGCGCGCCGCGCAGCAGGTAGGCGGTGATGACGCGGTGCGCCGGGAGCCCCTTGGCGCGCGCGGCGCGGACGTGGTCCTGGTTCAGCACGTCGAGGATCGACGAGCGCGCGAACCGGACGAGCAGCCCGAGCGTGTACACCGCGAGGACGAGGCCGGGCAGCACGAGGTGCGCGAACGCGTCCGCGAAGACGTCCGGCTCGCCGGCGAGCAGGGCGTCGATCGTGAAGAACCCGGTCACGCGCGGCGGGGCGTCGTAGATCGCGCTGAGCCGTCCGGAGCCGGGCACCCAGTGGAGCACGAAGAAGAAGAGGAAGTACGCGGCGACCGCGAGCCAGAAGGTCGGCACCGAGATGCCGACGACGCTGACCGCGCGGATCAGCTGGTCGGAGAGCCGGTTGCGGCGCAGCGCCGCGACGAGCGCGAGGACGAGCCCGACGACGACGGCGATCACGATCGCGAAGATCGCGAGCTCGGCGGTCGCCGGGAACGCGTAGGCGAGGTCCTGCGTGACCGGGTTCCGCGTACCGATGGACGTGCCGAGGTTCCCCTGCAGCAGGTGCCCGAGGTACACGAAGTACTGCACGGGCAGGGGCTTGTCGAGGCCCTGCGCCGCCTTGTACGCGGCGACGATCTTCGGGTCGCCGGCGGCGCGCTCGCCGAGCGCGGCCGTCACGGGACTGGCCGGGACGAGGTTGGTCAGGACGAACGTGATGATCGTGACCCCGATGAGGAGCACGACCGACAGCCCGAGCCGGATCGCGATGTAGCGCACCAGCGGCGGCAACCGCCGCCCGGGCCGTGCGGCCTGGGCGGCGGTCTCCGCGCGCTCGTCGAGTGCGCTACTCGACCGTGGCGAGGTCAACCGTCCAGATCGCGTTCGGCACGTTGCCGGACACGCCGTTGGTCACCTGGTAGCGGGCGGCCTGGAGCAGCGGCACGAAGGCGCCGTCCGCGTTCGCGGCCTTCTGCCAGGCCTCGTAGGCCGAGGCGCGCGCGTCGCCCTGGGCGGCGATCGCCGCCTCCTTCGCCTTCGTGACCGACGGGGACATGTCCTTCGTCCAGCCGGCGCGGAGGCCGAGGCCCTCCCCGGGGCTGAAGGTCACGTAGTCGGAGGGGTCCGGGAAGTCCGGGCCCCAGTACATGAGCCCGGCCTGCAGCTTGCCGGCGCGGAACGAGTCGAGCAGCGTCGCGATCGGCAGGCCGTTCAGCTTGACCTTGACGCCCGCGGACTCGAGGTTCGACTGCACGGACTGCGCCATGTCGGCGAAGGAGACGCCGTCGAGCGTCGCGTCCGTCGGGTAGGACAGCGTGATCGTCTGGCCCTTGTAGCCGCTGCTCTGCAGGTCCGACTTCGCCGCGGCGGAGTCGGTCGTGTTGTTCTCGTCGCTCGCGAGTGAGCCGAGGAACTGCGACGGCACCATGCCGCCCGGCTGCGTGGAGCCGGTGCCGGCGATCGTCTGGAGCGACTTGTAGTCGATCGCGTGCCGGACGGCCTTGACGAAGTCGGGCTGGTTCGTGACGCCGCCGGAGACCGACGCGTTCTGGTTCAGCCACAGGTAGCCGAGGTTCGAGGACGTGAACTTCGCGACCTTGATGCTGCCGGACTCGAGCCCGGACACCTGCTGCGAGTTGAGGTTCAGCGCGAGCTGCGCCTGGTTGCCTTGCACGTCGGTCTTCTGCGAGGGACCGGTGACGTTGTTCAGCACGACCCGGCCGAAGGCCGGCTTGGTGCCGACGTACTTCGGGTTGAGCTTGAACACGACCTTGCTCGTCGCGTTGTACGAGGAGAGCTCGTACGGGCCGGAGCCCGCGGAGGTGCCGTTGAGGTACTGCTCCGCCGAATCGGTCTTGTCGGTCGTGCCGCCGTGCTGCTCGAGCGTCTTCTCGTCGAGCACGCCGAGCGACGGGTTCGGGAGGATGAACGGGAGCGCCGGGTTCGCGGCGGTGTCCGTGATCGTCATCGTCGTGTCCGACGTCTTCTCGATCGCGAAGGGCTTGCCCGTGGACAGGTTGGTGAGCAGGAACGACGGGTTGCCCGCGATGCCCTGGACGCGCTTGTAGGACCAGACGATGTCGTCGATCGTCACCGGATTACCGCTCGAGAAGACGTGCTTCCCGTTCAGCGTCAGCGTGATCGTCTTGTTGTCGTCGGACATCGTGTAGGTCGTCAGCTGCGGCACCGGCTTCGTGACGTCGCTGCCCTCGAAGGTCAGCGCGGTCTCGTAGAGGGCCTTGTCGACGATGGAGCCCGTGAGCTCGAAGGCGCGGGCCGGGTCGGAGGTCTTCAGGTCGAACGTGTTGTCGACGACCAGGGTCTTGCTGCTCGAGCTCTGCGTGCTGCCGCCGCCGGCGGAGCAGCCGCTCACGATCAGCGCGACCGCTGCTGCGGTCGCGGTCAGCGCGGCGAGCCGCGCGGGCAGGTGGTTCATTCGTCTCCTCGGTGGGCGGGCCCCCGGTTCCCCGGGCGCCCGTTCGGGAGCCGAACCTACGGGCTGCCCGTTTCAGCGGCGTTTCATGAACGGTTCATGTCGCGGATCGACACCGATCCGTTATTGCATGACGTCAGATGACGAGCTCGGTCGGCGGACGGTTCCCGGCGAACGCGTCGTCCGTCTCCCTGAGCACGCGAAGCACGTTCGCGCCCGCGAGACCCGCGAGGTCGGCGGCGCTCCAGCCGCGGCCGGCGAGCTCGGCGAGCAGCGCCGGGTAGCCGTCGACGCCCGTAATGCCCTCCGGCATCGCGTCGACGCCGTCGAAGTCGCCGCCGAGGCCGATGTGGCCCACGCCGGCGACGTCCCTCGCGTGCTCCACGTGGTCCGCGAGGAGCGCGAGCGGCACCCGCGGCGCGGGGCCCTGCCGTCCGGCCAGGTCCCACCGCCGGTAGGAGTCGCTGAGGAACTGCGGCACGAACGTGATCATGACGACGCCGCCGTTGTCCCCGAGGCGGGCGAGGACGTCGTCCGGCACGTTCCGCGGGTGGTCGTTCAGCGCCCGGACCGAGCTGTGGCTGAAGAGCACCGGAGCGGTCGCGACGTCGAGCGCGGCGTGCATGGTCGCGGGCGCGACGTGCGACAGGTCGACGAGCACGCCGAGCCGGTTCAACTCCCGCACGAACGCGCGCCCGCGGTCGCTGAGGCCGCCGTGGTGCGGCGCGTCGGTGGCGCTGTCCGCCCAGGTCGTCGTGCGGTTGTGCGTCAGCGTCAGGTACCGGACGCCGAGCGCGGCCAGCATCCGGAGGACGCCGGGCGACTCGTCGATCTGGTGCCCGCCCTCGGCACCGAGCAGGGACGCGATGCGACCGGTCGCCCGTGCCGCCTCGACGTCGGCCGCCGATCGAGCCAGCACGAGGTGCTGCGGGTAGGCCTCGACGAGGCGGTGGACGACGTCGATCTGCTCGAGCGTCTCCGCGACCGCGCGCTCGTTCCGCCCCTCGGAGCCGGGCGGGAGGTCCTCGACGAACACGCTCCACAGCTGGGCGCCGACGCGGCCCGCGCGCAGCCGCGCGAAGTCCGTGTGGCCCGGGAAGCCGGACTCGAGGCCGGCGACGGACGACCCGTGCCGCAGCCGCAGCTCCCACGGCCAGTCGTTGTGCCCGTCGACGACGGGTGCGAGCTCGAGCGCCCGTGCGACGGTCGCGGCGATGTCGTCAGCGGTCATGCGCCCATCCTTCCGCCCGTCGGGCGTGGATTCGGCACGGGCGCGGAGCGCCCGGCTCAACCACCGCGGCACACCGCCGGCAGGGCGCCCGGCTCGACCATCGTGACGAGTCCCCTCACACGAAGAGGACGAGGTCCTCGTCGCCGCGCGGGTGGAGGGCGACGTCGTGCGCCGCCGCCCAGGCGAGCAGCTCGTCGCGCGACGCCGCTTCGGCGCGGGTCTCCGCGAGCCGGCGCACCAACTCGCCCTTCGCGTGCTTGTTGAAGTGGTTGAGCGCGCGTCCCTCCGGCGTCTCCACGTGGAGGAACGCGCTGCCGACCGGGGCCGGCCCGAGCGCGACGTAGGACTCGGAGCGGGCATCGAGCACCCACTCCCCCGTCGCCGCGATCGCCGCGGCGACGGCGTCCCGCCAGTGCGCCTTCAACGGCAGGTCGGGCAGCGTCGTCGATCCGGACAGCCGGTACGACGGGATCGCGTCGCCGGCGCGGAGCAGGCCGAACAGCGCGGACGCGATGACGACGTGCTGGTCGACCCACGCCCGCGCGTCGGCGTCGAGGGTCGCGGCACCGAGCCCGTCGTAGAGCACGCCGGTGTACCGCTCGACCGCCGGGCGCACCGGTCCGGTGGTCAGCTCGCGGTTGAGCCGGGCCTCGTGCGCGTTGCGGGCACCGAGCTTCAGCACGGCGGTCGCGTCCCGCAGCGGGACGCGCTTCAACGCGGCGGCGGCGGTCCTCCGCTTCCCGCGCAATGACGGGAACGAGAGCGCAGCGGCGTCGAGAACGCCGCTGCCGCCCTCCGATTTGGTCTCGGAGGGCGGCAGCAGGACGATCACTGCTCGTTCTGGAGGAGGTCGAGTCCTACAAGACGGACGGTCACACCAGGGAGGCGGCGCGCGCCGCGATGGTGACGGTGTCGTTCTCGACGGAGATGAAGCCGTCCTCCGCGTTCGCGGTGATGCGGCCGCCGTCCGTCGCCGTGATGCGCACCTCACCCGCCGACAGGATGCCGAGGAGGGGCTGGTGACCGGCGAGGATGCCGATCTCCCCCACCTTGGTGCGGGCCACGACCATGGAGGCCTGCCCGGACCACACCTGCTCGTCCGCGGAGACGACGTTCACGGTGAGATCGGCCATGATCAGCCGTTCTCCTTCGCGATCTGGGCGGCCTTCTCCTCGACGTCCGAGATCGAGCCGACGTTGAAGAACGCCTGCTCGGGGACGTCGTCGAACTCGCCCTTGGCGATCGCGTCGAACGACTCGACCGTGTCCTTCAGCGGGACGGTCGAGCCCTCCACGCCGGTGAACTTCGTCGCCATGTAGGTGTTCTGGGAGAGGAACTGCTGGATCCGGCGCGCACGCGACACCGTGATCTTGTCCTCCTCGGAGAGCTCATCGACACCGAGGATCGCGATGATCTCCTGCAGCTCCTTGTTCTTCTGGAGGATCTGCTTGACCGTCGTCGCGACGCGGTAGTGGTCCTCGCCCAGGTACCGCGGGTCGAGGATGCGGCTCGTCGAGGTCAGCGGGTCCACGGCCGGGTACAGGCCGCGGGACGCGATCTCGCGGGAGAGCTCCGTCGTCGCGTCGAGGTGCGCGAACGTCGTCGCGGGCGCCGGGTCGGTGTAGTCGTCCGCGGGCACGTAGATCGCCTGCAGCGAGGTGATCGAGTTGCCTCGCGTCGAGGTGATGCGCTCCTGGAGCACGCCCATCTCGTCGGCGAGGTTCGGCTGGTAGCCCACCGCGGAGGGCATGCGGCCGAGCAGCGTCGACACCTCGGAGCCGGCCTGCGTGAACCGGAAGATGTTGTCGATGAAGAGCAGCACGTCCTGGTTCTGGACGTCGCGGAAGTACTCCGCCATCGTCAGCGCGGACAGCGCGACGCGGAGGCGCGTCCCGGGCGGCTCGTCCATCTGGCCGAAGACGAGGGCGGTCTTGTCGAAGACGCCCGCCTCCTCCATCTCGCCGATGAGGTCGTTGCCCTCGCGGGTGCGCTCACCGACGCCCGCGAACACGGACACGCCGCCGTGGTTCGCCGCGACGCGGTAGATCATCTCCTGGATGAGAACGGTCTTGCCGACGCCGGCACCGCCGAACAGGCCGATCTTGCCGCCCTGCACGTAGGGGGTCAGCAGGTCGATGACCTTGATGCCGGTCTCGAACAGCTGGGTCTTCGACTCGAGCTGGTCGAACGCGGGCGCCTTGCGGTGGATCGGCCAGCGCTCGGTGACCTCGAGCGTCTCGCCCGGCTCGAGGTTGAGCACGTCGCCGGTCACGTTGAAGACGTGGCCCTTGGTGATGTCGCCGACGGGCACCGAGATCGGGGCGCCGGTGTCGCGCACCTCCTGGCCGCGGACCATGCCGTCGGTCGGCTTCAGGGCGATCGCGCGGACGAGGTCGTCGCCGAGGTGCTGCGCGACCTCGAGCGTGATCTCGCTGGAGGAGTCGCCGATGACGATCGTCGTCTTCAGCGCGTTGTAGACCTCGGGGATCGAGTCGTGCGGGAACTCGATGTCGACGACGGGCCCGGTGACCCGGGCGACGCGGCCGACGCCGGGCTCGGTGGTCTCGGTCGGTTCGGGGGCGGTGAGCGTCATGGCTCTTTCGTCCTTCCTCAGCTGGACGACAGCGCGTCCGCGCCGCCGACGATCTCGGAGATCTGCTGCGTGATCTCCTGCTGCCTCGCGTTGTTCGCGAGCCTGGTGTACTCGCGGATCAGCTTGTCCGCGTTGTCGGAGGCGGCCTTCATCGCACGCTGGGTCGCGGCGTGCTTGCTGGCCGCGCTCTCCAGCATCGCGGCGTAGATCCGCGACTCGATGTAGACGGGGAGCAGCTCGTCGAGCACCGAGCCGTCGTCCGGCTCGAACTCGTAGAGCGGCAGGGCCTTCGGGTCGCTCGGCTCGTCGACGCCCTCGACGACCTCGAGCGGCAGGAGGCGGAGCATCTCCGGCGTCTGCGTGAGCATCGAGACGAAGCGGTTGTAGACGATGTGGATCTCGTCGACGCCGCCCTGCTCGGTGTCCTGCACGAACGCCTCGACGACCGCATCCGCGATCTCGTGCGCCGTCTCCGCGTCGGGGTTGTCGGTGCCGCCGACCCAGTCGCGGATGTACTCGCGCCGACGGAACCGGTAGTAGCCGACCGCCTTGCGGCCGACGAGGAAGGAGACGACCTCCTTGCCCTCGTCGCGCAACAGCTCGGCGAGCTCCTCGCTCTTGCGCAGCACGTTGGAGTTGAACGCGCCCGCGAGCCCGCGGTCCGAGGTGAAGATCACGATCGCGGCGCGCTTCGGGTTCTCGGCCTCGCGGGTGAGCACGTGGTCGACGTTGGAGTACGTCGCCACCGCCGACACCGCGCGCGTCACCGCGCGGGCGTACGGCAGGCTCGCGGCGACGCGCTGCTGCGCCTTCGCGATGCGCGAGGCGGAGATCAGCTCCATCGCCCGCGTGATCTTCTTCGTCGTCTGCGCGCTCCGGATGCGGGAGCGGTAGACGCGGACCTGTGCCGGCATGCGCTACCGCTTGTTCCGGGTGATCTTCGCCTGCTCGACGTCCTCGCGCTCGGCCGCCTCGAAGGACTCCTTGCCCACGGAGGCGAGCGGCTTGCCCTCGCCCGTCGTGAACTCCTTCTTGAAGGCGTCGACCGACTCGTCCAGGGCGGCGACGGTGTCGTCGTCGAGGACGTTGGTCTCGCGGAGGGTGTCGAGCACGGAGGTGTTGTGCTTCAGGTAGTCGAGCAGCTCGCGCTCGAACCGCAGCACGTCCTCCACCGGCACCTCGTCGAACTTGCCGTTCGTGCCGGACCAGATCGAGACGACCTGCTCCTCGACGGGGTACGGCGAGTACTGCGGCTGGCGCAGCAGCTCGGTGAGGCGGGCGCCGCGGGCGAGCTGCCGACGGCTGGCCGCGTCGAGGTCGGACGCGAACATCGCGAACGCCTCGAGCGAGCGGTACTGCGCCAGCTCGAGCTTCAGCGTGCCGGAGACCTTCTTGATGCTCTTCACCTGGGCGTCGCCGCCGACGCGGGACACCGAGATGCCGACGTCCACGGCGGGACGCTGGTTCGCGTTGAACAGGTCGGACTGCAGGAAGATCTGGCCGTCGGTGATCGAGATCACGTTGGTCGGGATGTACGCCGACACGTCGTTCGCCTGCGTCTCGATGATCGGGAGACCGGTCATCGACCCCGCGCCGAGCTCATCGGAGAGCTTCGCGCAGCGCTCGAGCAGGCGGGAGTGCAGGTAGAACACGTCACCCGGGTACGCCTCGCGCCCCGGCGGACGACGGAGGAGGAGGGACACGGCGCGGTACGCGGCGGCCTGCTTGGACAGGTCGTCGAACACGATGAGGACGTGCTTGCCGTCGTACATCCAGTGCTGGCCGATGGCCGAGCCGGTGTAAGGCGCGAGGTACTTGAAGCCGGCGGGGTCGGATGCCGGAGCCGCGACGATCGTCGTGTACTCCATCGCGCCGGCGTCCTCGAGGGCGCCGCGGACCGAGGCGATCGTGGAGCCCTTCTGGCCGATCGCGACGTAGATGCAGCGGACCTGCTTCTTCGGGTCGCCGGACTCCCAGTTCGCCTTCTGGTTGATGATCGTGTCGACCGCGATGGCGGTCTTGCCGGTCTGGCGGTCGCCGATGATCAGCTGGCGCTGACCGCGACCGACCGGGATCATCGCGTCGATGGCCTTGATGCCGGTCTGCATCGGCTCCTTGACGCTCTGGCGCTGCATGACGCCGGGCGCCTGCAGCTCGAGCGCGCGGGTCTCCGACGTCTCGATCGGGCCGCGGCCGTCGATCGGCTCGCCGAGCGGGTCGACCACGCGGCCGAGGTACGCGTCGCCGACGGGGACGGAGAGGACCTCGCCCGTGCGGCGGACCTCCATGCCCTCCTCGATGCCCTGGAACTCGCCGAGCACGATGACGCCGATGTCGTCCTCGTCGAGGTTGAGCGCGAGGCCGCGGACGCCGTTGGAGAACACGACGAGCTCGTTCGCCATCACGTTCGGGAGGCCCTCGACGTGCGCGATGCCGTCGGCGGCGTCGATGACGGTGCCGACCTCGGTCGCGGTGGACTTGCCGGGGTCGTACGCCGCGACGAAGTCAGCGAGCGCGCTGCGGATCGCGTCTGGGCTGATGCTGAGATCGGTCAAGAGGGTGTGTCCTTATCGAAGAGGATCGGGAGTCGTGGGTCAGCCCGCGAGGCGCTGACGGAGGTCGTCCAGCCGGGCGCGGACGGTGCCGTCGATCACGTCGTCACCGACGGTGATCCGCACGCCGCCGACGAGGTCCGGCTCGACGATCTGGTTGAGGACAATTTTACGCTGGTAGCCCGCCTCGAGCCGCGCCGCGAGCGCACTCGCCTGCGCCGTGGACAGCGGGGTCGCGGTCTGCACGATCGCCACGACCTGGTCGTTCGCCGCAGCGACGATCGCCTGCGCCGCGCGCAGCGCCTCGATCGGCTTGCGGCCGCGGGGCAGCTGCACGACGTGGCGCACGATCGTGCGGGTCGCGGGCTTCGCGTCCGCGAGCAGCGCATCCACGAGCTTCAGCCGCGCCTCGAGCGGCGACGCCGAGCCGCCGAGCGCGAGCTCGAGCCGGCCGTCGGAGCCGACGGTCCGCAGCACGGTGAAGAGCTCGCCGTCGAGACCCGCGGACGCGGGCTGCGCGGCGACGGCGCGGAAGCCGATCTCCTCCACGCCCTCGACGAGGTCCTCCGGGGTCGACCAGCGGCCGCTGACCAGCGTGCCGAGCAGCGAGCGCGTCTGCACGCCGAGCGACGCGAAGACACGGTCGACCAGGCCGACCCGCTGCTCGGTCGGCACGCCAGCGTCCGCGAGCACGGCGACCAGCTGGTGCGAGGCGCCGAGGCTGCGGGCCGCGGCCAGCAGCTCCTCGCCGAGTGCGGGATCCGGCTTCTGGACCGCCGCGAGCGCGGCGATCCCGTCGGTGACGGACGTCCGGGTGGCGGCGCCCATCAGGCACGCCCCGTCACTGGACGCGACCGTCGGACGCGTGCTCGATCTCGAGGTCGGCGAGGAAGCGGTCGACGAACGCGGTCGCGTTCCGGTCGGTCGCCAGGTGCTCGGCCACGACCGCGGACGCGAGGTCGAGGGCCAGCGACCCCACCTCGGCGCGGAGGCTCTGCACGGCGGCGTCGCGCTCGGACTGGATCTGCGTGCGCGCCTGGGCGACCACGCGGGCCGCCTCGGCCTGCGCCTGCTCGACCAGGTCCGCACGGATGCGCTTGGCGTCCTCGCGGGCGGCCTCACGGATGCGGCCGGCCTCCGTCCGAGCCTCGGCCAGCTGCTGCTGGTACTGCTCGAGGATGTTCTCGGCCTCTTCGCGGGCGTGCTTCGCCTCGTCGATGCGGCCTTCGATCGCGGCGGACCGCGCGTCGAGCAGCTTGTTCAGCCTCGGCAGCGCCACGAAGATGAACGTCAGGAGGACGACGACGAAGCCGACCGTGCCCCAGATGAGGTCCGGGAGCTCGGGGATGAGCAGGCTGTGCTCCGACTCCGACGCTGCCGCGACGAGTGTCGTGTTCATGTGATCAGGCTCCTTCGGCCTCGACGGCCGATCAGTTCGGAGACGGGAACGGGATGAAGCCGATCGCGATCGCGATGAAGCAGAGCGCCTCGGTGAGCGCGATGCCGAGGAACATCAGCGAGGTCAGACGACCCTGCAGCTCGGGCTGACGCGCGACCGACTCGATGGTCTTGCCGACGATGATGCCGACGCCGATACCGGAGCCGATGGCTGCGATGCCGAAGCCGAGGGCGGCGAGATAGCCGACGATGTGCATTCAGGGGTTCCTTTCGTGGGGATGAGTGCCCGCGGATCGGGCGGTCAGTGCTCTTCCGCCATCGCGAGCTGGATGTAGATCGCGGTGAGGAAGGCGAAGACGTAGGCCTGGAGGGCGGCGACGAAGATCTCGAACACGAGGTACACGAGGCCGAACGCCACGGTGCCGACGCCGATGAGGCCGAGGAAGTTGCCCTGGGGCAGCAGGGTGAAGAGGAAGAACGAGGACGCCGCGTAGACGAGCGCGAGGAGCAGGTGGCCGGACACCATGTTCATCAGAAGCCGGAGCGTCAGCGTCACGGGCCGCACGATGAACGTCGAGAGGATCTCGAGCGGCGTCAGCAGGATGTAGAGCACCTTCGGCACGCCCGGCAGGAAGAGCGCGTTCTTCAGGTACGTCCAGCCGAGCTTCCGGAAGCCGGCGTAGATGAACAGCACCCACGCGATCAGGGCGAGCACGAGCGGCAGCCCGATCACCGAGCTGCCGGGGATCAGCAGCGGCGGGATCGGCCCCGTGATGTTCGTGGCGAAGACCAGGAAGAACATCGTCATGATGACGGGGAGGAAGCGCTTCCCGTCCTTCTCACCGAGCGTCTCGATGGCGATGTTGTTGCGGACGAAGCCGAGCAGCCCCTCGACCGAGACCTGGAACCGGCCCGGGACGAGCTTCATGTTCCGGGTGCCGAGCCAGAGCCAGACGACCAGGACGATGACGGCCAGCATCCGGATGACCATGATCCGGTTCATCTCGAACGGGGTGCCCACGAAGAGGATCGGGCCGGGGAAGAACTGCTGGATGGTGGGCGCGACGAATCCGCTGTCGTCGGCGGCCATCGGCAACGAGGTGATCAGGTGCTGGAACAGCGCTCTCTCCGTACATCTGCGCGCGTGGCGCACGCGGTGGACTTGGCGGGCGTTCGACCACCCTATCAACAGGAACCGGGGTCCCGAGAGCCGCGATCCCCTGGTCCCGCCCGGGATCCGGCTCCCTATCAGACCCGGTCGGTCACCGGGATCCTGGCGCGCCCGACGACGACCGCGTCGACGACGAGCGACGCGATGACCGTGCCGACGATGCTCACGAGCAGCACGCCCGGGACGACCCACGGCTGCGACCGCAGCCCGACCATCACGAGCACGAAGACGACCAGCTTCACGAACCAGGCGAGCATGAGCACGGCGTAGGCCGCGGTCCCGCCGCGACGGGTGACGCGCCCCGACACGAGCAGCCCGAGGGCCGTGATCCCGAGGAACAGGATCGTCAGCACGGCGCCGACGAGGCCGGAGGCGAGGCCCGGTCCTCCGGCGATCGCGAGCCCGACCAGGCCGGTCACGAGGCCGACCGCGAAGCCGATGGAGGCGCCGAGCACGAGGGCGCGGCGCATCACGGAGGCGAGGGTGTCGAACATCAGGCGGATCGCTCCTTGGGGTTCGCGCCGGCGCGGTCGAGCGGGTCGAGCACCGCAATCTCCCGCGTCGTGGTCGCGACGGGCTTCGCCTGCACCGCGTACTCGCGCCGCTTCCGGTGCGAGAGCGGCGCGAGGGTCGCCACGGCGCAGACGGCCAGGCCGCCGCCGATGAAGCTCCATGCCACGACCGGCATGGCCACGAGGAACAGGAGCGAGCCGACCGAGATCACGGCGGTCCAGGCGTAGAAGATCAGGGTGGCGTGCAGACGGCTGTGGCCCATGTCGAGCAGCCGGTGGTGCAGGTGCTTGCGGTCGGCGCTGAACGGGCTCTTCCCCGCGCCGATGCGGCGGATCACCGCCAGGCCGAAGTCGAGCGTCGGCACGATCATGATCACGACCGGCAGGAGCAGCAGTGTGAACGCCGGCGCGTACTGGGAGCGGAAGTAGCCGCCGGAGGGGTTCGAGAACATCTCCGGATCCATGTTCCCTGAGACGCTGATCGACGCGACCGCGAACATCAGGCCGACGAGCAGGCTCCCCGCGTCGCCCATGAACAGCCGCGCCGGATGCCAGTTCAGCGGGAGGAAGCCGAGGCAGACGCCCGCCATCGCCGCGGACAGCAGCGTGCCGAGCGTGAAGTAGCTGGTCGACCCGGTCGTCTGCAGCGCCATGTAGCTGTAGAGGAAGAACGCCCCGTTCGCGATGATCGCGATGCCGGCGACGAGCCCGTCGAGCCCGTCGATGAAGTTCATCATGTTCATGACGACGACCACGACGATGAGCGTCAGGGCGAGGGACGACCACGTCGAGCCGATGGTGACGCCGCCGATGGGGAGCGAGTCGAGCGCGAGGCCGCCGAGCCACGCGAGCACGCCGGCCGCGATGATCTGCCCGATGAGCTTCGTCGTCCAATCGAGGTCGAAGAAGTCGTCGAGCACGCCCATGACCACGATGAGCGTCGCGGCGATCAGGATCGCCCAGATCGTGCGCTCGTTGCCGTCGTGGAAGACGATGTCGAAGTAGGGGTGGATCTGCGAGGCGATCAGCAGCGCCGTCAGCAGGCCGACGTACATCGCGATGCCGCCCAGCCGGGGCGTGGGCCGCGTGTGCACGTCGCGCTCGCGGATCTCCGGGTACAGCTTGTACCGGATGCCGACCCGCCACATGACGATCGACATCAGGAAGCTCACCACGGCGCCGGCGAGGGCGACGAGCAGCGTGACGATCACGCGGTCGACTCCGGTTCCGCCGGCCGGGGCTCGTCGGACTCGTCCTGCTCGTCGGGCTCGTCCTCGCGGACCGGGATCGCGAACGCCTCGGGGACGGCGGCCTCGAGCGCCTCCCGCAGGATCACGCCCTCGCGGAGGACGAGCAGCGGACCGGACTCGTCGACGAGGCCGGTCGCGTCGACGATCGTCGACGGCAGCGGTCCCGAGGTGGCGCCGGCGTCGAGGTAGACGTCGATCGAGTCGCCGAGCTGGTCGAGCGCGTCCTGCGCGGTCTGCGCGGCCGGCTGCCCGGTGCGGTTCGCGGAGCTGACCGCGAGCGGCCCGGTCTCGGCGAGGAGCTCCAGGGCGATGCGGTCGTCGGGCATGCGGAGGGCGACGGTGCCGCCCGTGTCGCCGAGGTCCCACGCGAGCGTGGAGCGGGCGGGCAGCACGATGGTCAGCCCGCCGGGCCAGAACGCGTCGGCGAGCTTCGTGACGGCGTCGGGCACCGTCTCGGCCAGCGCGTCGAGCGTCGACCGGTTCGGCACGAGCACCGGCGGCGGGGCGCTGCGGCCGCGGCCCTTCGCGTCGAGCAGCGCCTGCACCGCGTCGGGCTGGAACGCGTCGGCGGCGATGCCGTAGACGGTGTCCGTGGGCATGACGACGAGGTCGCCGCGAGCGATCGCGGCGCGGGCCTCGCGCATCCCCGGCAGCAGGCTCACCGGATCGGCGCAGTCCACCACGGTCGCCATGCGTTCGATGGTACTGCGACGCCCGTGCACCCCCGGGCAGGCACCCTGCGGTGTCCCTGGTCGCGTCGTCGGCGGGTCAGCGGAAGCGGGCGGTCGTCACGCGGTCGCGGCCGGTCAGGTCGGGGTGCGTCGCGGCGTCGTGCCAGCCGTCTCCGAGAAGGGCGCGGGTCGGCTCCCCCTGCTCCTCGCCGTGCTCCACGGCCAGGAGGCCGCCGGGCTTCAGCAGCCGCTCGGCGGTCGCGACGACCGCGCGCATCGGGTCGAGGCCGTCCGGGCCGCCGTAGAGGGCGGCGGGCGGGTCGAAGCGCTCGACCTCCGGGTCCCTCGGCACCATCCCGTCGGGGACGTAGGGCGGGTTCGACACGACGACGTCCACCGAGCCGTCCCACTCCGGCGCGGCGTCGGCGAGATCGCCCGGCACGATCCGGGCGTTCGCGACGCCGAGCCGCGCGCGGTTGCCGTCCGCCCAGGCGAAGGCCTCCGGGCTCCGCTCGACGCCGAGCACGTCGGCGTCCGGCCGCTCGTCGGCTATCGACAGCGCGATCGCGCCGCTGCCCGTGCCGAGGTCGACGACGCGGCCGCCCTCGGGCAGCGCGCGGAGGACGTGCTCGACGAGCACCTCCGTCTCGGGCCGCGGCACGAAGACGCCGGGGCCGACGGCGAGCTCGATGCGCCGGAACCCGGCGTGCCCGGTCAGGTGCTGCAGCGGCTCGCGGAGCCCGCGCCGGAGCACGAGCTCCCGGTAGCGGGCCGCGACCGGCAGCGGCAGGTCCCGGCCGACCAGGGCGAGCGCCTGCGCCCTCCCCCGGCTCGTGCCGAGCACGTGGGCGAGCAGCAGCTCCGCATCGACGCGGGGCTGCGGCACGCCGGCGAGCTGCAGGTGCCCGATCGCGGCGCGCAGCAGCTCATCGCTTCGCCGCGGCGGCAGATCCGTCACGATCCTTCGTTTCGTAGGAAGGCGCTTCCTACAGAACGGAGAATGCGGGGGCGAGGGGTCATTCGGCGAGAGCGCGGAGGCGGGCGGCCTCGTCGGCCTCGATCGCCGAGCGGACGATCGGCTCGAGCGCGCCGTCGAGCACCCGGTCGAGGTCGTACGCCTTGTACCCGGTGCGGTGGTCGCTGATCCGGTTCTCCGGGTAGTTGTAGGTGCGGATGCGCTCCGAGCGGTCGACCGTGCGCACCTGGCTGCGGCGCGCGGCGGACGCCTCGGCCTCCGCCGCCTCCTGCTGCGCGGCGAGCAGGCGCGCGCGCAGGACGCGGAGGGCGGCCTCACGGTTCTGCAGCTGGCTCTTCTCGTTCTGCATCGAGACGACGATCCCGGTCGGCAGGTGGGTGATGCGCACCGCGGAGTCCGTCGTGTTGACGCTCTGGCCGCCCGGGCCGGAGGAGCGGAAGACGTCGATCTTCAGGTCGTTCGGGTCGATCGTCACCTCCTCGGGCTCGTCGACCTCCGGGAACACGAGCACGCCGACGGCCGAGGTGTGGATGCGGCCCTGCGTCTCCGTCTTCGGCACGCGCTGCACGCGGTGCACGCCGCCCTCGTACTTGAGGTGCGCCCACACGCCCTCGGCGGGGTCGTTCGACGACCCCTTCACGGCGACCTGGACGTCCTTGTAGCCGCCGAGGTCGCTCTCGGTGCGCTCGAGCAGCTCCGTCCGCCAGCCCTTCGACTCGGCGTAGTGGAGGTACATGCGCAGGAGGTCCGCGGCGAAGAGCGCGGACTCCTCCCCGCCCTCCCCCGCCTTGATCTCGAGGATGACGTCGCGCCCGTCGTCGGGGTCGCGCGGGATCAGGAGGCCCTGCAGCCGGTCGGCCGCGGCGGTCTCCGCGAGCTCGAGGTCCGGGATCTCCGCGGCGAACGCGGGGTCCTCCTGCGCCAGCTCCCGCGCGGCGGCCAGGTCGTCGCGGTACTGGCGGTAGGCGTCCCAGGCGCCGACGATCTGGCCGAGCTCGGCGTACCGGCGGCCGACGCGCCGGGCGCGGCCGGCGTCCGCGTGCAGCTCCGGGTCCGCGAGCTGCCGCTCGAGGTCCGCGTGCTCCGCGACGAGCGGGGCGACGGACGCGAAGCGGTCGTCCGTCTCCCCGGTCACTTCGCGCTCGGCAGCGACTTCTGCATCTGGACGAGGAACTCCACGTTGGTGCTCGTCTCGCGCAGCTTGCTCGTGACGACGTCGAGCGCCTCCTGCGGCGTGTGGTTCGCGATCGCGCGCCGCAGCTGCCAGGTGATCTTGACCTCGTCCGGCCCCATCAGCATCTCCTCGCGGCGGGTGCCGGAGCGGGTGATGTCGATGGCGGGGAAGATCCGCTTGTCGGCGAGGGCGCCGGACAGCACGATCTCCGAGTTCGCCGCGCCGACGAACTCGGCGAGGATCGCCTCATCGGCGGCCGAACCGGTCTCCACGTGCGCGGCGGCGAGGATCGTGAGCGAGCCGCCGTTCTCGATGTTGCGCGCGGCGCCGAAGAACTGCTTCGCGGGCAGCAGGGCCGCCGCGTCGATGCCGCCGGCGAGCGTGCGGCCGGACTGGTGCGCCGTCTGGTTGAAGGCGCGGCCGAGCCGCGTGATCGAGTCGAGCAGGATGACGACGTCGTAGCCGAGCTCGACGAGGCGCTTCGCGCGCTCGACGGCGAGATCCGCGACCGTGGTCTGGTCCTCGGCCGGGCGGTCGAACGTCGAGGCGATGACCTCGCCCTTCACGGTGCGCTGCATCTCCGTGACGTCCTCGGGACGCTCGTCCACGAGCACCACCATGAGGTGGACCTCGGGGTTGTTCTTCGTGATCGCGTTCGCGACCGCCTGCAGCAGCAGCGTCGTGCCGGCGCGGGGCGGCGCGACGACGAGGCCGCGCTGGCCCTTGCCGATCGGGGCGACGAGGTCGATGACGCGGGCGGTGAGCTTGTTCGACTCGGTCTCGAGGCGGAGCCGCTCGGCCGGGTAGAGCGGCGTCAGCTGCTCGAACTCGAGGCGGCCCTCGGCGTCAGCGACCGGCAGGCCGTTGATCGAGTCGACCTTGACGAGCGCGTTGTACTTCTGTCGGCTCGGCTGCTCGTTCTCGGGGATCTGGCGGATGGCGCCGACGACCGCGTCGCCGCGGCGCAGGTGGTACTTCTTCACCTGGCCGAGGGAGACGTAGACGTCGTTCGTGCCGGAGAGGTAGCCGGACGTGCGGACGAACGCGTAGTTGTCGAGCACGTCGAGGATGCCGGCGATCGGGATGAGCACGTCGTCGTCGCGCACCTCCGGCTCGTCCCAGTCGTTGCCCTGTCCGCGTCGCTTGCGGTCGCGGTAGCGGCCACGACGGCCCTCGCCGTCCTGCTGACCCTGCTGGTTCTGGCCGTTCTGCTGACCCTGACCGTTCTGCTGGCCCTGGGCGCCCTGCTGCTCCTTGGCGGGCTGCTCCTGCTTGACCGGCTCGGCCTTCGCCGGCTCCTCGGCCTTCGGCTGCGCCTCGGTCTTCTGCGCGTCACCGTTCTGCTGCTGGCCGTTCTGACCGCCGCGGCCACGACCACGCCCGCGACCCCGACGACCGCCGGTGCGCTCGCCCTCGGCGGGCTGCTCGTCGCCGCCCTCCTGGGCGCCCTCGCCCTGCTCGCCGCGCTGCAGCGCCTGCAGGTCCTCGGCGATGCCGGTCAGCCCGGCGTTCACGTGGTTCGCGGCCGACCGCGGTTGCGCCGTGCCGGAGCGCTCGGCGAGCTCGTCGGGGATCTCCGCGCCGCCCTCGGCCTCATCGACTCGGACGGTCTCGCTCGATCGCGCGGGCGCGTCCGTCGACGCCTCGGGGGCAGCGTCCACCGACTCGGCGGCGTCGGTCGACTCGGTGTGCGGCTCGACCGGCTCGACCTGGGCCACGCCGGACTCGTCGACCGGGGTCGGCTCGCCCGCGGCGACCGTCTCGGTCTGCTCGGCCGGGACCTCCGCGGCGGGCAGCGGCTGCTCGTCCGGCGTGCTCTGCTCGGGAGCGGCCTCGGCGCCGCCCTCGGCCGTGCCGGCGGGGACGTCGACCGCGTCCTCCGCCGGCGTCTCCGGCAGGACAGCGCCCTGCTGCTCGGTCTCCGCGCCGTCGGCGGGCGTCTGCGCCTCGTCCGTCCCGGTCGGGTTGTCGTACTGCTCGTCGATCGCGTCCACGAGGATGCCCTTTCGCATGGTGGAGGTGTTGCCGATGCCGAGGGTGCTCGCGAGCCGCCGCAGCTCGTCGACGCGCATGGCGTTCAGACGGCTTCGGGAGAGCCGCGGCACGGCGGTGCCCTCGGCTCGAGGTCGCGGTTCGACGTCGGTCACGGTGATGTGCTGGTCCTTACGGCCCGTGCGGGGCGGACGGGCGGAACCCGTGCCCCTGGGTGTTCACCGAGGGCGGGAGTCCGCTCCCCGGGTGAGGCTGACCCGGCCTCAGATGCGGCCGGAGGCGGTCCAAGCGCGCCGTCAGGAGTGGGCGCGCAGGGATGCCTGGTGAGTCTCGAGCGTAGCACCCTTGATGTCGACGGCCGGGAGGAGGGCGCTCCACCGCTGCTCGGCGTTCGCCATCACGAGGTCCGCCGCAGCGAGCCGCTGCGAGGGATCGCTGGCCAGCACGAGGATCGAGGGCCCCGCGCCGGAGACGACCGCCGCGTGCCCCGCCGCGCGGAGGAGGGTGATGAGGCGGTCGGTCTCCGGCATCGCGCTCGCGCGGTACGACTGGTGGAGGCGGTCCTCCGTGGCCGTGCTCAGCAGCTCCGGCGACTGGATGAGCGCCGCGATGAGCAGCGTCGACCGCGACACGTTGAAGATCGCGTCGGCGTGCGGCACGTGCTCCGGCTGGAGACTCCGGGCGAGCGCCGTCGACATCGTCTGCTCCGGCACGAGCACGAGCGGCGAGACGCTGCGGTGCGGCAGGAGGCGCTTGTGCTGCGGGCCGTCCTGGCCCGTCCAGGCGATGGTGAGGCCACCGAACAGGGCGGGCGCGACGTTGTCGGGGTGGCCCTCCATCGCGGTCGCGATGCCGAGCAGGCGGTCGCCGTCGAGGTCGACGACGCCCTCGAGGAGCCCCTTCGCGGCCACGATCCCGGAGACGACGGCGGCGCCGGAGGAGCCGAGGCCGCGGCCGTGCGGGATCGTGTTGCGCGCGACGAGGTCGAGCCCGGGCGGCTCCTCCCCCACCTCGGTGAACACGCGGAGGATCGCCTGCGCGACGAGGTTGCGCTCGTCCGTCGGCACCTCGCCCGCGCCGACGCCGTGCACCTCGACGCGGACGCCGGGCTCATCGGAGGCCGTGACCATCAGCTGGTCGTAGACGCTGAGGGCGAGGCCGAGCGTGTCGAAGCCGGGCCCGAGGTTCGCGGTCGTCGCGGGGACCTCCACGACGACCCGGCGCCCGGCGGGGACCTTCGACGTCACGTGAGGCCCAGGGTGCCGGCGACGGCCGCGGCGTCCACGGGGACGACGGTCGGCTTCGCCTCCTCGCCCCCCGGTCCCTTCAGCGCCCACTGCGGGTCCTTGAGCCCGTGACCCGTGACCGTGAGGACGACGGTCGCGCCGGCGGGGACGGCCCCGGCCTCGGCGCGCTCGAGGAGGCCGGCGACGCTGATGGCGGAGGCGGGCTCGACGAAGATCCCGACCTCGGCGGAGAGGATGCGGTGCGCCTCGAGGATCTTCTCGTCGCTGATCGCGCCGAAGTATCCGTCGCTGTCCTCGCGTGCGGCGATCGCCAGCTGCCACGACGCGGGGTTGCCGATCCGGATCGCGGAGGCGATGGTCTCCGGGTGCCGCACCACGTGGCCGTCCACGATCGGCGCGGAGCCGGCCGCCTGGAAGCCGAACATGCGGGGCAGCTTCGTGGTCGCACCGCGCTCGAGGTCCTCGCGGTAGCCGCGGTGGTAGGCCGTGTAGTTGCCCGCGTTGCCGACGGGGACGAAGTGGAAGTCGGGGGCGTCGCCGAGGACCTCCGCGACCTCGAACGCCGCCGTCTTCTGGCCCTCGATGCGATCGTTGTTGACCGAGTTGACGAGGTGCACGGGGTACTGCGCCGCGAGCTCGCGGGCGAGGTCGAGGCAGTCGTCGAAGTTGCCCTGCACCTGCAGCAGCTGCGCGTCGTGGGCGATCGCCTGCGACAGCTTGCCGAGCGCGATCTTGCCCTCCGGCACGAGCACGGCGGCGGTGATGCCGGCGTGGGTGGCGTAGGCCGCCGCGGAGGCGGAGGTGTTGCCGGTCGAGGCGCAGATGACGGCCTTCGCGCCGTGCTCGACGGCCTTCGAGATCGCCATCGTCATGCCGCGGTCCTTGAAGGAGCCCGTCGGGTTCATCCCCTCGAACTTGACGTACACCTTCGCGCCGGTGCGGCGGGAGAGCGCGGGAGCCTCGATGAGCGGCGTGCCGCCCTCGCCGAGGGTCACGATCGGCGTCGCGTCGCTGACGTCGAGCCGGTCGGCGTACTCGCGGATGACCCCGCGCCACTGGTGGGACGTGCGGAGAGCGGTCGTCATGGTCCTCATTCGCCTTCGATGCGCAGCACGCCCGCGACGGCGTCGACCTCGGGCGCGTCGCCCAGGGCCGTCACGACGGCCGACAGCGCCGACTCCGGCGCTCGGTGCGTGCCGATCACCAGGGTAGCGGTGCCGCCGGTCGCGGCCTTCGTCTGCTGCGCGGTCTCGATCGAGACGCCGTGCTCCGCGACGATCGTCGCGAGGTGCGCGAGCACGCCCGGCTCGTCCCGAACGGTCAACGACACCTGGTAGCGGCTCGTGACGAGGCCGGGGTCGATGACGGGCAGACCCGAGGAGGGCGGCGCGGCGAGCCCGGGGCCGCCGATCACGTGGCGGCGGGCGGCGGACACGAGGTCGCCGAGCACCGCGGACGCCGTCTCGGGGCCGCCGGCGCCCGCCCCGTAGAACATGAGGTCGCCGGCGGACTCCGCTTCGACGAACACCGCGTTGTTCGCGCCGCGCACGGAGGCGAGCGGGTGGCGCCGCGGCAGCAGGGCCGGGTGCACGCGGGCGCTGACCGCCTCCACGCCGTCCGGGCCGGTGAGCCGCTCGCAGATCGCGAGCAGCTTGACGACATGACCCGTCTCGCGCGCGGCCCGGATCTGCTCGATGCTCACGCGCTCGATGCCCTCGACCGGGACGGAGGCGAGCGGGACGCGGGTGTGGAACGCGAGGCCGGCGAGGATCGCGGCCTTCTGCGCCGCATCGGTGCCGCTCACGTCGCCGGACGGGTCGGCCTCCGCGTAGCCGCGGCGGGTCGCCTCGGCGAGCGCCTCGTCGAAGGTGTCGTCGTGCTCGTCCATGCGGTCGAGGACGAAGTTCGTCGTGCCGTTGACGACGCCGAGGATCCGGCGCACGTCGTCGCCGGCGAGGCTGTCCCGGAGCGGCCGGATGATCGGGATCGCGCCGCCGACCGCCGCCTCGTAGTTCAGCTGCGCGCCGACCCGCTCGGCCGCGGCGAACAGCTCGCTGCCGTGGGTCGCGAGCAGCGCCTTGTTGCCGGTCACCACGTCGGCGCCGCTCTCGAGGGCGAGGAGGACGAGCTCCCGCGCCCGGTCGGTGCCGCCGATGAGCTCGACGACGATGTGCGCGCCGAGCACGAGGCTCTCCGCGTCCGTCGTCAGCAGCTCCTTCGGCAGCGACGGCTGCCGCACGGCGGTGAGGTCGCGGACGGCGACGCCGGCGAGCACGAGCGGGGCGCCGACGCGCGACTCGAGCTCCGCAGCGCGCGAGAGCAGCTGGTGCGCCACCTCGGCGCCGACGGTGCCGGCGCCGAGCACGGCGACGCGGATCGGGAGGGCTCCCGGGGTCATTCGGTCTCCTCGAGGCCCGCATCGCGGGCGAACAGGTCGGCCAGGGTCTCACGGGTGATGAGCACCCGCTCCGCGCCGTCGGCGACCGCGACGACGGGCGGCCGGGTGATCAGGTTGTAGTTGCTGGCGAGGCTGTGGTGGTACGCGCCCGTCGCCGGGACGGCCAGGAGGTCGCCGCGGCCCGCATCGGCGGGCAGCAGGTCCGCCTGCACGACGACGTCGCCGGACTCGCAGTGCCTGCCGACGACGCGCACGAGCACCGGGTCGGCCGAGGACCGGCGGTTCGCGAGGCGCACCTCGTACTCGGCACCGTAGAGCGCGGTGCGGGCGTTGTCGCTCATGCCGCCGTCCACGGAGACGTAGCGCCGGACGGCCGGTCCCTCGTCCGTCTGCAGCTCCACGTCCTTCACCGTGCCCGCGGTGTAGACGGTGACGCCGGCGGGGCCGACGATCCAGCGCCCCGGTTCGATCGCGAGGTCCGGGACCGGGATGCCGAGCTCCGCGCAGGTGGCGGCGACCGTGCCGACGATGCCGATCGCGAGGTCCTCGACGGGGACCGCCTCCTGGTCCGCCGTGTAGGCGATGCCGAAGCCGCCGCCGAGGTTCAGCTCGGGCACCTCGCCGCCCTGCAGGAGCGCGCGGTGGACGGTGAGGAGGCGGCGGGCGGCCTCCGCGAACCCGCCGACGCCGAGGATCTGCGAGCCGATGTGGCTGTGGAGGCCGAGGAGGCGCAGCTCCGGGCGCGCGCGGATCGCCTGGACGATCGCCGGCACCTGGGTCAGCGCGACGCCGAACTTCTGGTCCTCCCGCGCGGTGGCGAGGTACTCATGGGTGGAGGCGTGGACGCCGCTGTTCACGCGGAGGCGCACGCCCTGCACGGTGCCCGCGCGCCGGGCGGTGACGGCGACGCGCTCGACCTCCTCGGCGCTGTCGAGCACGATCGAGCCGATGCCGGCCTCGACCGCGGTGGCGAGCTCGTCGTCGGACTTGTCGTTGCCGTGCAGGCCGAGCCGGGCGGCCGGGACGCCGGCCGCGAGCGCGAGGGCGAGCTCGCCGCCCGTGGCGACGTCGATGCGGAGGCCGGCGTCGCGCATCCACCGCGCGACGTGCGACGAGAGGAACGCCTTCGCGGCGTAGTAGACGTGCACCTGCGCGCCGAGCGGCCGGGCCGCGCCGCGGAACGCCGCGACGACGCGATCCGCGCGACCGCGGACCTCCGCCTCGTCGAGCACGTAGAGCGGGGTGCCGTGCCGGGCCGCGAGGTCGGCCAGCGCGACGCCCCCGACCTCGATGGCGCCGTCGTCGTCACGGCGCGCGCTGGCGGGCCAGACGTGGGCCGGGAGCGCCTGCGGGTCGCCGGCGGCGGCGAGCCGGGCGGGCGCGAGCGGGTTCGGGGTCACGGGAGTGGGGCCTTCGTCGGTCGATCGATCGAGTTCAGGCGAGCGGACCCGGAGTGGCCCCTGAAGCCGCTGGGATCCTACCGAACCCCCTCCCCGCCCGGGATCGCCCCGTCACGAGCGCAGACTTGCCACTTGCCGCCCTTCCGCGGGCCGCGCACGGGCACCTGGTGGCAAGCCCGCGTCATCAGCCGGGCTTGGAGGCGCGGACTTGCCGCTTGCCGCCCTTCCGCGGGCCGCGCACGGGCATCTGGTGGCAAGCCCGCGTCACGAGGCCGCGCCGGGAGCGGCCGGGGTCAGCCGCAGGAGCCGGTCTGCGCCGAGTCGATGGCGTCGAGGTCCACACCGCGCGCCGCGAGGCCGACGACCGCCTCGCCCCGGCGGACGCCGACGCTCGTCACCTCGATGCCGCGCGGCAGGTACTCCGCCGCGCACACCGAGACGCCGTTCGGCAGCAGCTGCTGCACGATCGCGGTCGCCGGGATCGTGGCGGGCCCGGCGGTGAGCGTCGCGTCGGTCGGCCGGAGGTGCACGGTCTGCCCGGAGAGCGACGGCTTCAGCACGACGGCCACCTTGAGCGCGATGCCGAGGAACGTCCGCGACAGCGTGGTCGACACCGTGCCGTTCCCGAGCTGCGGGGTGGAGGCGCCGACGTTCCGCAGCGCCGGCACGCTCTTGAACGCCGCCTGCCCGACGGTGAACCGCGCCGTCGCCGAGTCGACCTTCCCGCCGTTCACCGGCAGCCCCGCCACGTGGACGGTCGCCGCCGCCGGCGCGCCCGCGACCTCCAGGCCTTTCGAGACGAGCGTCACGTCGTCGAACGAGCCGCGGAGGTACTGGACCAGCGCGGATCCCCCGCCGATCGTCGCCGTGACCTGCCCGGTCACGCCGCTTGGGAGGCTCTCGGAGACGCTCCGCTCGATCTGCGCCTCCGCGGTGCTGCGGAAGATCCGGTCGCCGACGACGAACGCGATCGCGGCGAGGATCACCAGCACGATCAGGGTGATCAGCAGGCCGACGAGCACGCGCCGTCGCCGGTTCCGACGGCGGACGGCCGTCTGCACCGGGATCGGCTTCGTGGGCGGATCCTGGCGCGCTCCGAGAGAAGGCCGCGCGGAGTCCGTCACATGCGCTCCGGCGCACTCACCCCGAGCAGGCCGAGGCCGTTCCGCAGCACCTGCGCCACGGCGTCGTTCAGCACGAGCCGGGTGCGGTGGACGTCCTCCACCGGCTCCCCGGCGACCGGGATCACGCGACAGCTGTCGTACCAGCGGTGGTAGGCGCCGGCCAGCTGCTCGAGGTAGCGGGCGACGCGGTGGGGCTCGCGCAGGGTCGCGGCGCGCTCGACGGTGCGCGGGAACTGCTCGAGCTCGCCGAGCAGGTCGTTCTCCGTCGGGTGCACGAGCAGCGCCGGGTCGAACGCGTCCCCGCCGTCGTGCTCGCGGGTCACGTCGGCCTCCGCCGCCTTCCGCGCGACCGAGCGCGTGCGGGCGTGGGCGTATTGCACGTAGAAGACGGGGTTGTCGTTCGTGCGTCGGCGCAGCTGCTCGCCGTCGAGGTCGAGCGGGGTGTCCGCCGGGTACCGAGCGAGCCAGTACCGGAGGCTGTCCGTCCCGAGCCAGTCGAGGAGGTCGACGAGCTCGACGATGTTCCCGGCGCGCTTCGAGAGCCGAGCCCCGTTCACCTTCACCGTCTGGCCGATCAGCACCGTGACCGAGTCGGGGTCGTCGCCCGCGGCAGCGGCGAGCGCCTTGAGCCGGCCGATGTAGCCGTGGTGATCCGCGCCGAGCAGGTAGACCTTCTCGTCGTAGCCGCGGTCGCGCTTGTCGAGGTAGTAGGCGGCGTCCGCGGCGAAGTAGGTCGTCTCGCCGTTGCTGCGGACGAGCACGCGGTCCTTGTCGTCGCCGAAGTCGCTCGTACGGAGCCAGACGGCGCCCTCGGACTCGAACACGCGACCCTGCGCGCGGAGCCGCTCGACGGCGACGTCGATGGGCGAGGGCCCCTCGGTGTCGTCGTGCAGCGTGCGCTCGCTGAACCAGACGTCGAAGTGGACGTTGAAGTCCTCCAGCGACCGCTGGATCTCGGCGAGCTGGCGCTTGTAGCCGAAGTCCTTCGCGAGGGTCCGCGCGACGTCCGTCGGCAGCTGCGTCAGCTCGGGGTTCTCGGCGACCAGCTCGGCGGCGAGATCGGCGATGTACTGGCCGGGGTAGCCGCCCTCCGGCGTCGGCTCCCCCTTCGCCGCGGCGAGCACGCTGTCGCCGAAGTGGTCCATCTGGCTGCCGGCGTCGTTGATGTAGTACTCGTCGACCACGGTCGCGCCGGAGGCGCGCAGCACCCGTGAGATCGCGTCGCCGAGCGCGGCCCAGCGCGTGTGCGCGAGGTGCAGCGGCCCGGTCGGGTTCGCGGAGACGAACTCCATGTTCACGGAGCGGCCGGCCAGCGAGTCGCCGCGCCCGTAGGCCTCCCCCTCCGACACGATGCGGGCGGCGAGCGCGCCCGCGCTGGCCGCCTCGAGCGTGATGTTGATGAAGCCGGGGCCGGCGACGTCGACCGCGGCGACCCCGTCGAGGGAGCCCAGGCCGGAGGCGAGCTCCTGCGCGAGGTCGCGCGGCGGCACGCCGATCTGCTTGGCCACACGCATCGCGACGGTGCTCGTCCAGTCGCCGTGCTCGCGTGAACGGGGGCGCTCGAGCACGATCTGGTCGTCGGAGAGGGACAGGTCGGCCCCGCGTCGCGCGGCGGCCGACCGCACGAGATCGCCCACGGCGACCTGGAGCTCGGCCGGAGTCATGGTCGACGAGCCTACCGGCGCCCAGAGCGGCGGATCCGCCGCGCCGACGAGCCGCACGGGCCGCGCGCGACCCCGTTGCTACGGTACGGCTGCCCCTCGGACGGGGGTCACGGAAGCGATGGGAGGCACCCCCATGACGACGATCCGCCGCACGGCTCAGATCGCCGCCGCACTGCTGGCGCTCGCCGCGCTCGCCGGATGCACCTCCAATCCCGTCGCCGCCAGGCCGATCACGGCGGCCCCGACCGCGGCCGCCAGCACCCCGGCCGTGGCGACGCCGACGACGCCGCCGCCGACGCAGGTCGCCGCGGACGCGACGCCGGTGCGGCTCAAGTGCCACACGCTCGTCCCGACCGCGGTCGTGCAGAACCTCGACCCCGCCTTCACCACCGTGAAGGGCTGGGAGCCGGACGCCGGCAGCCCCTCCGCGCGACTGGAGGACCTGAAGGGCACGACCTGCGCCTGGACGACCTCCGCGGGCGACCTGCTCGAGGTCTCCGTCGCGAAGCCGTCCGCGAAGGACGCGACGGCGCTCAAGGACGACCTCGTGCTCCGCAGCCAGTCCGTGCCGACGTTCGGCGGGGAGGCCTACTTCCAGGTCGTCGACCACGTCGGGCAGGCGGACGTGTTCCGCGGCCGCACCTGGCTGTTCCTCCGCTCGAACAAGTTCTTCGAGCCCGGCGACGCGTCCGCGATCGTCGCCGCGGCGCTCGACGCGCTCGGGTACGGCCCGAAGCCGACCGAGACGCCGACGCCCGGCGCGACGCCGCTGCCGACGGCGACCGCCACCGCCGGCTGATCGCCGCGGGCTCCGGCAGGGTCCTCGAGTCCGTCAGCAGGAAGCAGGCGCTGCAGCAGGAACCAGGAGCGCTCCGGTTCCTGCTGCAGCGCCTCGTTCCTGCGATCGTGCTCAGCGCAGCCGGACGAGGTGCGTCACGTCGTCCGCGGGCAGGTCGTCGACCACGGCCGTGACCGTCAGCGACGTCAGGTCGACGAGGCCGCCGATGGTGGTGAGGAACGCGGTGTCCGCCGCGTCCCGCCCCGTCGCGATGCGGAGGAGGGTCGAGCGGGGCGCGAGCGCGGTCGCGTCGACGACGTGCCAGGCGTCCTCCACGTACGCCTCCGCGACCGCATGGAAGTCCATGGGGTCGAGGCCGGGCGCGTAGACCGCGACGAGCCGCGCCGGCACGTCGAGCGCACGGAGCAGCGCCACGACGAGGTGGGCGTAGTCGCGGCACACGCCCTGCCGCGCGAGCAGCGTCTCGGTCGCCCCGTCCGTCGGCTTGCTCGACCCGGGGATGTAGCTGAGCTGCGATCCGACCCAGGAGGACACCGCGTCGAGGAGCGCCTTCCCGGACAGCCCGGCGAACTCCGCCTGGGCGGTCGGCAGCAGCTGGTCCGACTCGCAGTACCGGCTCGGGCGGCGGTAGGCGATGAGGTCGAGCTCCTCCACCGGCGCGGGCACCGCGGTCCCCTCGACGGTCGCGTCGTAGCGGACGCTCACCGTGCCCGTCCCCGCGTGCGCGAGGTGGAGGCGCGTGCCCGTCGCCTCCGTCAGCTCCTGCAGCGGCAGCGGTGCGCCGTCCAGCTCGACGGTCAGCGTCTCGTCGATCGAAAGACCCGGCAGCGGCGTCGCGGACACCGCCATCACGAGGTCGGAGGCGGATCGGACCTCGAGGTCCATGGCGGCGGAGACCGTGCGTCGCATGCAAGAACCCTGACACGTCCCCGAACCCGGGCATAGGGGGACGCCGCTTCGGCTTGGGGACCGGCATGGCAGTTCAGAACATCTCCACCATCGGTCTCATCGGCGCAGGCAACATCGGCGGGCAGCTCGCGCGCCTCGCAGTGCAGCACGGCTACCGCGTCGTGATCAGCAACTCCCGCGGCCCGGAGACCCTCGGCGACCTCGTCGCGGAGCTCGGCAGCGGCGCGACCGCGGGCACGGCGGAGGAGGCGGCCGAGGCGGGCGACGTGGTGGTCGTCACCATCCCGCTCAAGAACATCGACACCGTGCCGGTCGCGCCCCTCGAGGGCAAGATCGTGATCGACACGAACAACTACTACCCGCAGCGCGACGGGCAGATCGCCCGTCTCGACGCGAACGAGGCCACCACCGCCGGCCTGCTGCAGGAGCACTTGCCGTCGTCGAAGGTCGTCAAGGCGTTCAACCACATCATGTCGGGGGACCTGACCACGAAGAACGCGCCCTCCGGCACGGCCGGGCGGCGAGCGCTCGCGGTCTACGGCGACGACGCGGCCGCCCGCGCGACGGTCGAGGCGATCATCGACGAGTTCGGCTTCGACACGGTCGACGGCGGCCCGCTCGCGGACAGCTGGCGCATCGAGCGCGACCAGCCGGGCTACGTCCAGCCCGACGACAAGGCCGGTCTCGAGCGGCACCTGGCCGCAGCGACGCACGACAAGAACTGACCCGCTGTCCTTCGCGCGGTCGCCGTGGCTTCGCGCGGTAGGAATGCGAACCGCGTGAAGCCACGCGTACCGCGCGTCGTGGTCGGCGTGACGGGACGCCCGGGCTGCTAGCCTTGGGCGTCCCACTGGCCCCCATAGCTCAGGGGATAGAGCACTGCCCTCCGGAGGCAGGGGCGCAAGTTCGAATCTTGCTGGGGGCGCGCCCCGAATGAGGCCCGTGATCAGGGTGTGAACCTGATCACGGGCCTCCACCTTTTCCCCGCAGCGGTCATGTCGCAACGAAATGGCAACGGACTCTTGCGACAGCGCGCGATCCAGTGCGGTCGAGACCGCATCGAGGTCGGTGTCGAACAGGTCGAGTAGACGTCGAGGGTTTCCGAACTCACTGGGGCGCGCACGCCGTTGAAGACCTACACCATCCACGCCCGGATCACCCGCGAAGGCTTCGCGGCGGCCAGACCTCGTGTCTCAACTCACTGTCCGTGGGACGCCCCGCTGCCGTCCGGGATGGCCGAGCTTCCTGGCCGCATGATGAGGCCGTCTGGGCGCGGCCGTACTCTCCGCGGATGGTCCACGTCATCGTTTCAGGCGCCCTCTTCGACGGACACCGTGTTCTGCTCGGACACCGAACCACCACGCGGCGGGACCACCCGAACTCCTGGTCTCTGCTCGGCGGACACGTCGAGCCCGGCGAGGAGCCGACTGCCGCACTCGTCCGCGAGCTCCGAGAGGAGCTCGGAGCCGGCGCCGACGTGCACGGCTCACCAGCCCTCCGAATCGAACGCGACCCCACCACCGACAGCGGCGTGATCCAAGACGTCTGGGTGATCCGCGCGTGGCGCGGACAACCACACACCCTCGCAGGGGACGAGCACGACGAACTGCGATGGGTTTCAGCAGCAGAACTGGGACAGCTGAATCTCGCGCACGACGAGCACGCGCAACTCCTCCGGGAACTCCTGCCGGCCGGCTGACGGCAGACATCTCGCGTCCCTGCTTACGGACGTTCCACTCCGCCGCATCGAGACATGACGGGAAGCCACTTCACTGATAGGGCCGACGCGACCTGTTCATCGCCGCGAGTATTCGAGACTTGACCACGAACAGAAGTACTGCGATCGCGCTGGCGAGCACCAGCGTCCACCAGATCCAGGCCTGCGCACGACTTCCAACTGCGGCGGCTACAGCCGCCAAGGCCACAAGGAGCGACACGTACAGCAGCACCGTCGCCCCGGCGTTGAGGACGAGCAATCGCGTGGGCACCGCGCGCCGAGAATTCAACGTCCCGAATCGTTGCGCTCGAACACGACTCTGATTCCAAACAAGCACCGCCACGACCACGACTAGCCCGACGGCCGGGAATGACCAGGCCACAGCTGTCATCGCGCCATCGTCTCAGATCGCCTGGCCGCGAGACGTCGACTCGAAGGTGAGCGGACGCGCCGGCGTCCCGTCGTTCGTCATGCGCTTCGCGTCTACCGGATGTCAGGCGACTCGTCGCACTTGCGTTCGTGCCACGCGGTCGTAGGGCGTGAGGCCGGACCCTATGAACAACGTGACGAGGTACACGATCGGAAGCGCGTAGGCCGCGCCGGTGAGCGCCCACACCCAAGGCGGTGTGGGCATCCGATCACTCGACTCGAGCACGATCGCGTAGACGGCTGCGTGGCCGAGCAGCCATGGGACACCGACCTTCAGCGCGTTCCGAAGCAGCCCCTGCGCGTACGTCGGCCTGCCGGTCGGTCCGGACACCCGCAACCGCAAAATGCGCTTGCCCGGCGTCGCCGCGCTACGCCGCGATTCGAACTCGGCCGCCGCGATGACAACGGGGAGCACGATGACCATCGCGGCAATCGCGTTCAAAGCGAGGACCCCGCCCGGGCGCAGCACTCCAGCCAGATACAGCGGCACTCCGACGGCGGCCGTCGCCCCGACCCACACCGAGATGCAGAGCCAATCGATCAACCACGCAGCGATCCGCCGCACAGCTCCCCCCATGGCTGAACCGTAGCGACGAGACGCACCCGCGCAGCGCCCCGCAGGCAGCACGACTGCGGGTGGCCCCCGACACCTACGCATGGGACTTCTCATCTGCCTGCTGCCGAGACAGGTGCGATCGCTGTGATCAGACTGGTGCGATGACAGGCGTGGTCGACGAGGACGTCGCATGGATCCGTCGTGCGACCGCGGTCGGCGGAACGCTCCGATCAGCGATCCCTGGAGGATTCGACGTCTACGGCCTCCTCGATGTCTCCGAGGCACGCCCGACTGAGGACGCTCTGCTCCGTGCTGTTGCTCCCGAACCCAGCACGGAGCTGATCGCCGGGTGGATCGATCGCGGGCCCTACCCGCCGCATCCTGGCGACGAGCATGTCCTCTACTCGGGATGGCGCTACCGGTTCCAACGAATCGAGAGCGCTTGCCTCTTCGGGTTGCCCGCAGAGGGCGAGGGCGGCTTCCCCGACCTGCTGTTCCCAGACGACCGCTCGTGGCTCATCTCTCTCCTCTGGGACGACTCGTGGAGGAGCGTCGGGGCCAGCCACGAGGTGGCCGACCGGATCACGAGCGCGGTGCCGTCGTTCGAGCGAGTCGAGCCTGATCGATCGATCGCGGAAACAGGTCGCGACGTCCGGTGAGCGCCCGGACCTTCATCCGCCGGTCTCGGCCTCGGTCCCCCTCCCCTGCGCCTGAGGCGGGACGACGAGATGCGAGGCGCTGCGAGACTGTGGACATGGTCATCGGCGGCGGCTCAGACTTCCCGGCCGTCGATCCCCGCTTCGATGTACGCCCGGCCCATCTCTTCAGCGGCGATGCCCAGTTCGGTGTCGCCCGCCGCGATGGTGTAGCGGAACGTTCCGGGGGCGATGACGGACGCAGGACCCGTTGCGAACTCCCGCTTGCCGCCGTCGTGAGCAGTCGGTGCTGCTCTCGTCGAGAGCGAGCTGGACGCGGGTCCGCCGGCGGTGGGACCGGGCCGGTGCGTCGTGTCCGTCACGGGGGCGGGCGCTCGGCCGACACCCGCGACCCAGACGCCGAGGAGCGCCGCGAGAACGACCGCTGCTGCTCCGGCCAGGACCACGAGGCGCCTGTTCCGTCTCCCCGCAGGAGCGCTGCCCGGCTCCGTCCGCTCGCCGGCCGCCGCGGAGGACTCGGCCTGCTGCGCGTCCTGCCGGGAGACGAGGTGCCGCTGGTAGCGATCGAGGTCGTGAGCGGAAGCTCGAGGGGCGTACAGCGCCGCGCGGAGCCGCCGCTCTTCCACCTCGAACGCGGAGGTCTCCGCCTCGTCGTCCCCGCCCATCAGTGCGCTCCTCGCCGCGTTCCCGCGTTGCCCGCGAACACTTCTCCCGTCTCCCGCACGATCGCACGACCGTCGTCGCCGAGCACGCCGAGCACGCCGAGCACGGTGACAGCGGTCGACGCCGTCCCGGTCGACGCGTCCCGGGCGCGGTCGAGCGCGGTGCGCTCGCCGTGCGCACGGGGACACGACGTCCGACGCCGAGGGGGTCAGGTCGTGAGGGCTCTGCGTCGCTCGTGGAGGATCAGTCGGAACACGGTCTCATCGTCGAGCGCTCGAGTGAGCACGATCGCTCCCTGCACGACGGCCACGGTCTCCAACGCCGCGGCTCGGGCATCGGGGTTGCCGGCTGCGGTGAGCGCCGAAGCCAGAGCGTCGACCCAGTGGGCGAAGAAGCCGTCGACCGCGGCGGCGAAGCGTGTCCGTTCGCGCCCGATCGCGAATAGGCCCTGCAGGCATGCACGGCGGCCGGATCGGAAGTACGCGTCCGTCGCGTCGAACATCGTCATGATCGCGGCTGCAGCGGCCGGCCGGTCCTCCGAGGCGGCTGCGCGCAGGGGCGCGAAGACGTGGACCTGGAACCAGGCGCCGATCTCATCGAGCACGGCCCGAGCCATCTCCTCCTTCCCACCGGGGAAGAAGTTGTACAGGCTGCCGCGGCCGAGGCCGCTGGCGGCCTGCAGCAGCGACATGCTGGCGCCCTCGTAGCCGTGCTCGCGGAAGGCCTCAGCGAGGACCGGGATGACCGCGTCCCGGGTCGTGGGAGCCTTCGCCACCGCTCAGATCCCGAGCTCGGTCAGTCCGGGGTGCCCGGCCGGGCGCGGGCCGAGCGGCCAGTGGAAGAGCCGGTCGGACTCGACGATCGGCACGTCGTTGATGGCGGCGAGGCGACGGCGCATCAGACCGTGCTCGTCGAACTCCCAGTTCTCGTTGCCGAACGAGCGGAACCACTGCCCGCTGCGATCGCGGGACTCGTACACGAACCGGACCGCGATGCGGTCGTCGCCGAACGCCCAGACCTCCTTGATGAGCCGGTACTCCAGCTCCCGCTGCCACTTGTCGGTCAGGAGCTCCACGATCTGCTCGCGGCCCGTGACGAACCGGTCTCGGTTGCGCCACCGACTGTCCGGCGTGTACGCGAACGACACGCGTTCGGGATTACGCGTGTTCCAGACGTCCTCGGCCGCCCGCGCTTTCTGCGCGGCGGTCTCAGCGGTGAACGGCGGAAGCGGGGGTCGGTTCTCCACGGGTGATCTCCTGTCCACCGGCGGTCGACTTGACCGTTCGGTACAAGAAGCGTGCTGTACCGGACGGTCAAATGCAAGTCGCCCCGGTCTCGCAGCGCGGCCGCCTCCACCGAGAACTCGGGAGCGCCGGGCGAGGCGGACGGCATCGGCATGACATCGAGATGAACCCGTCGCCCGCAGCGCCCTGGATTCCGGAGGATCGCGCGGCGGAGGGCCTCGACGACGGCTACCGTCGGAGCATCAGGGGAGCGGCGCTCGTGGGCGCCCCAGCCGGGTTCGACTCCTGGGCTCTCCACCACGACCGCCGGGTTCCGATCGCTCGGCGAAGCGGCCGCTCGGGCTCCTCGGTGCGCTCGAAGGCACGCTCACGTCCTCGAGCCGTCCCTTCGTCGACGAGCCGACAAGTGCTCCCGGACGGCGGTACGGGCCCGCGATCGTCCGCGGCTCCGTCGCGCCACGGTCGCACAGCCCGCATGCACCACCCCGGAGCGCGATCACCCCCTCCGGGCCGGTCGCAGCCCCCGCGCCGTCAGCGGTCGACGTCGCACTCAGCGCTGGACAGGCTCCTCGCCTCTGACCGCGGCCACACCCTGCGATCGGCGCCGATCCATCCACGTGACCACCGCGGTGTGGGGCGTGGTCAGCGCGGCGATGAGCAGCAGGTAGGTCCCGAGGTCGGCGCTCCGCAGCACCAGGGCGAGCGCCGCGAGCAGCACCACGGCGCACGCCGTCAGCGGCGCGGCGTCGCGGAGGAAGCGACCGAACGACCGCAGGAGGTGCCCGCGCTGCAGTGCCGCTCGCCCTCCGTCCGTGAGGAGCTCGAGCCGAACGATGTGCCGCACCGCGTGCCAGAACGTGAAGTACAGCCCGACCGCCAGCACCGGCGGCACGACGAGGAAGAAGATCGCGAGCACCGTGATCTCGCCCACGGCGGGAGCCGGGCGACCGCCAGCGCGGCGACGCACCACCAGATGCGCGGTGATCAGGGCGACGAGCACCAGCGCTGCCGTCAAACGGATCACGGGCGACTCGAGCAGCGCGCCAGCAGGAGCGCTCCGCGCACCGAGGAGGCCCGTGGTCCCGCGGAGGACCGCTGCGTACTCGCGCGCGTGCAGGAGCAGCGGTCCGAGCATCGGCAGCGCACCCCGCACGAGCACGGTCAGCGCCGCGTCGGTGCGGGAAGGCGGCGCGTCGCCGAGTGCTCGATCGAGCCACAGGTCGCCCTGCCCCCAGTGGAACCAGGTGACGAGGATGAACAGGGTGAAGCCGGCGACGGGCAGCACGATCCAGACCGCCGCGGTCGCCGCGCCGAGCACGGCGTAGAGGAGGACCACCGACGCGATCGACCGGCGACGACTGATGCCCGGGTCGAGCCGCGCCGGTACGAGGTGGTCCAGCGCACCGTGCGGGAGGCCGAAGAGCAGCACGCTCACCGCGAACGGGACCACCTGCACGGGCTCCGGGACGGCGATGCCCGCGACGTCCAGCAGCGCCACGAGCACCGCGACGGCGGCGAACGCCGCGGTCGTCGGCTGGAACAGACGGCGCCGGAGCACGTCCGGGGCTGTCATGTCGGCCGGTGCGTCCACCGCCGGTCGCCCCGCCCGGGCGGCCGTCACGGGAGGACCGCGCGAAGCCGCTCGCGCGCGGTCGTCGCCGCGGCACGGAGGAACGGCGCCTTCGGCAGCGCGAGGACGAGCCGCAGGTCGTCGCGGAGGGTCGACCGCTCGGTGAGGAAGCGGACGGTGAGCGGACCGGGCAGGCGACCGAACAGGCGCAGGAAGACCTCGGGGGCGCGATGCGGCTGGTCGCGGAGGAACCGCAGGAAGACCGCATCGAGCACCCGTGTCCGGAAGGGGTCGCGGATGGGCGGAGCGCCCCTCCCGCCGGCGCTCGCGATCCGTCGGGCGGCGAGCTGGATGCGGGTGTACGCGTACCCGGTGCTCGGGCGGGCGGCGCCGGCGCGCAGACCGAGCGGGACGCCGCTCCGGCCGGGCCAGGGCGCCGGCGCGTCCGTCATCGGGATGCTGCCGGCCTCCTGCCCCTCGACCTGCCACTCCCCCGGGTCGAGCCCCCACCTCGAGCGGACGTAGTCGGCGATGTGCCGTCGGAACGGCTCCGAGACGTGCTCGACGGCGGAGAAGACCGTGCACTCCACGAGCGCCAGGTCGGCGGCGACGGGCAGCACGTAGAAGAAGCGCACGCCGGAGGGCGCCCGGGACTCGGGGAAGTCCATCAGGGTGACGGCGGCCGTGTCGAAGACGGGCCGGGTCGTGCGGATCCACTGGCCGACGAACCGCTGGTGGAGCAGCACCCGGCCGGCCGGGACCGCGACGGACGGCATCGGTCCCCGAGCATCGAACAGGCGCGGGACGTCCCGACCGCCGGGCCGTTCGTCGGCCCCGACCGAGACCCGGACGCCGTCGACGATCCGACCGGTCGCGCTCCGGGCGAGGCGCTCGCGCGCGACCGCGCGGTAGTCCCGGGCTCGCACCATCCGGTACGGATGCGCGGCATCGCTCGCGACGACCCGCCCCGCCCCGGCGCGCACCTCCCACCGGTCCCACGACCGCGAAGCGGCCTCCGGCATCACAGCCTGTCCCGTGTCCCAGTAGCACCAGGTGCGCTCGTCGCGATCACCGGTCCGCGCCTCGACGACGGCGACCGCTCCCCCGGCCTCGACGAGGGCGACGGCGAGCGCGAGCCCCGCGCAGCCGCCGCCGAGCACCACCGCTCCGGACCGCGGGAAGTCCTCCTGCCGCAGGCGACTCAGCAGCTCCGTCACGGACACCTGCGCGGCGCCGCGGACCGGGCCTCGGGCCGCGGCAGGGGTCGGCCGGAGGGACGGCCGGTCGGGCTCCGACCGGCCGACCCGAGCGGTCACCTGGAGGCGCCGGGAGCGGTCAGGCCGCTCGTCGCGGGGCGACCGACGGCGGCCGGGGGCAGCACCGCGTCGGACTCCTTGCTGCCGGAGATGTAGATCGACTCCGGGTGATGTCGGCCGCCGACAGGATCACCTGCGCCGTGACGGTCAGGCCGCCGCTGACGCCGAGCCCCTGCAGGCCGAAGACGATCGGGTACGCGAACCAGATCACCATGAGCAGGACGGATGCGAGGAGGAACGTGCGCGAGACCGGTGCCGACAGCTGCCGGCGGGCGAGCACGACCATGGTGATGATGATGACGTAGAGGATCACCATGAAGACGCCGCTGATGACACCCCAGAGCGCAAGCGCGGGCACGCTGCCCCCGTTGTCGATCGCGACGCCGCCGATGAAGCCGGTGAAGATCATCAACCACGCGCAGGCCATGCCGATCGTGCGGAACCTCGACGCGGCCGCCCCGATGAGGCTCGACACGACGACCAGCTGCACCATCAGCAGTGGAACGGTGATCGACCAGTCCATGTAGCGGGGCGCCCACGACCAGATCGCGTCCTTGGTCGGGCTCCACATCGCACCGCTGCCGTCCGCCGCGCCGCCCGTCTGCGTGTAGCCCAGATCGAACTTCACCGTCAGGACGACGTAGGACAGGAACGCTGCGCCCGTCACCCCGAGGCTCGCGAACATCGCCGGCCGGTACTTCGTCCCGACCTCGTTGCGTCCCACCCATGTCCGGACGAACTGCGCGAGCATCGCCAGCCCCGCGATGACGAGGAAGTAGTAGATGATCACTCGCTGCCCCTGGTCCAGCTGGGCGGCCCAGAACGGGCCCTGCACTACCTGATGCACGACGCACTCCCTCTCGGACCCGACCGTCCATCGATCGGATCGACGGACACGGCAGTGCTCTGAGCAAGGGCTGAGGGACTGCTGAACCGCCGCAGCACAGCTGCAGAATGACCTGACCAGGAGTCAGGGGTGTCGCACTTCACCCCCAGGGGTGAGGAGCGGGAAGTGTCAGCAGACGGCCAGGCTCGGCCCGTGCGGGTCGCGCTGCGGAACGACTACGAGATCGTGCTGGGCGGCTTCCGGCGGATGCTCGAGCGGTATCAGCACCGCGTGGAGGTCGTGGAGGTGCTCGAGCAGCAGCGCATCGATCAGCCCGTGGACGTCGCCCTCTACGACACGTTCGCGCAGCACGAACCGGAGCACCACGTCGTCGCCGAGATGATCGCGAACCCCGCGAACGCCTCGGTCGCCGTCTACTCCTGGATCGTCGAGCAGGAGCTCATCGACGCCGCGCTGCGGCAGGGGGTGCGCGGCTACTTCGCGAAGAGCATGACCGCGCTCGAGCTGGTCGAGGCGATCGAGCGGGTGGCGGCCGGGGAGGTCGTGTGCAGCCCACCGGACGGTCGGGTCCGCAGCAACGCCGCCCTCGACTGGCCCGGTCGCGCCGACGGCCTCTCGGATCGGGAGTCCGAGGTGCTGGCACTCATCACGCAGGGCAAGTCGAACGCGGAGGTCGCGGCACGGACGCACCTCGCGCCGAACACGATCAAGACGCACATCCGCTCGGCGTACCGGAAGATCGGCGCGACCAACCGCGTCGAAGCCGTGCTCTGGGGTGTGCAGAACGGGTTCCGGCCCGACCACGACGCGGCACCGCACTGAGTCCCGGAATCACCCGCGACCCGGAGGCGCCCCGGGCCCGCCGCCCCGCCTCTGCGGAGCGGCGATCCATGACCGCTCCACGAGCGCACCGGTCCCGCACACGCCTCCGTCGGCCACTGCTCAGCGGCACGCCAGGAATGACCCGTGCACGAGTGCAACTGTTCTGAGGTCGCGCGGCGCACCCGTCGGACGCGACGAACGGGACCGATGCGGAGCAGAGGGAGTGCGATGAGACGGACACCGGGGGTCGCGGTGGTGACCGGAGGCAGCGCGGGGCTCGGACGGGCGATCGTCCGCGAGTTCGCAGCGCGCGGGTGGGACGTGGCGATCCTCGCCCGTGGCGAGGCCGGCCTCGAGGGCGCTGCGGCCGACGTCCGTCGAGCGGGTCGACGGGCGCTGCCCATCCCCACGGACGTCGCGGACCGCGAGCAGGTGGAGGCCGCGGCCGACCGCGTCGAGCAGGAGCTGGGTCCGATCTCGGTGTGGGTCAACGACGCGATGGTGGGCGTCTTCAGCGAGTTCCTCGACACGGACCCGGCGGACTTCGAGCGGGCGGTCGCGGTCGACTTCCTCGGCTTCGTCAACGGCACGCGCGCGGCGCTCTCCCGGATGAAGCCGAGGAACGCAGGCGGGGTGGTGCAGGTCGGATCGGCCCTCGCGCACCGCGGCATCCCGCTGCAGGCCGCGTACTGCTCGTCGAAGCACGCCATCAAGGGCTTCACCGAGTCGGTGCTGACCGAGCTGCTCCACGACGGCTCCGCGGTGACGCTCTCCGAGGTGGACATGCCGGCGATGAACACGATCCAGTTCGACTGGGTGAAGTCGAAGCTGCCGAAGCACGCGCAGCCGGTGCCGCCGATCTACCAGCCGGAGATCTGCGCGAAGGTGGTGGTCGACGTGGCGGAGCGTCCCCGTCGACGGACCTGGGTCGGCGAATCGACGGTCTTCACGATCATCGGCAACCGCCTCGGCACCCGCGTCGCCGACTGGTACCTCGCACGGTCGGGCTACTCCGGCCAGCAGGCCGACGACGTCGACCTCCCCGTGCTGCGCCCGAACCTGTACGAGCCGTCGAACGAGGGCGACCAGGGTGCGCACGGCGCGTTCGACCACCGGTCCATGCGCATCACCCCGCAGACGTGGGCGATCCGGCATCGCCCGTTCGTCTACTCGGCGCTCGGCGTCGCGGCGGTCGCGATCGCCGCGCTCTCCGCCGGCGCAGTGGAACGGGTCGAACGATGAGCGCGGCGGCGTCCGCGCTGGAGGGCGGCCGCGTCCTCATCGGCGCCGCCGACCTCGTCGCACCCGGCGCGATCGTCCCCGGCACCCCGTTCGCGGACGGGCTGTACCGGGCCCTCGGGATCCGGCAGATCGTCCAGGGGCTGCTCACAGGCCGTCTGCTCGGCCATCGGGCGGCGGCCGCCGTCGACGCGCTCCATGCGGCGTCGATGGTCGTGGTCGCGCTGCGCTCGACCCGCTTCCGCTCGGCCGCGCTCGTGCAGGTCGGGCTCGGATCCGCGTTCGCGGCCGCCGAGTCGGCACTGGGGAGGAGGAGCTGATGGCGGGACTCACGACGACGCTGCCGTCCGGGAGCCAGGTCGGCGTCAGCGCGTTCGGGGACCCGATGGCCGACCGGCTGGTCATCATCTGTCACCCGACGCCGGGTGCCTCGGGCTTCGACCCCGACCCGGTGCTCACCGAGCGCTGGGGCCTCCGGCTGGTCGGCCTGGACCGGCCCGGATACGGCAGCACGCCGCCCTCCACGCCGAACGACGGGACCAGCCTCACCGCGCGCGCGGACGACGTCGCCGCCTTCGTCGAGGCCGACGAGCGGAACGCCGACCGGATCTCGAACGCGGATCTGGAGCACTGCGGCGTGATCGGTTGGGGCGCTGGCGCGGTGGTCGCGGCCGCGCTCGCCGCGCGCCACCCCGGCCTGGTCGACCGCCTGGTGCTCGTGTCGCCGCTGGATCCGCGCGCCGCGCAGAGCGCCGCCGGACGCACGGTGAGCCGCGCGGACGGGGCGTCCGTGCTCGGGGTCGCCGAGGACGACACCGCGTTCGACCGGCATCTCGGGCTCGACCGCAGGCTGGCTCGCATGCTCGACGCGGCCTTCCAGCAGGGGGACGCGGGCCTCGTCGGAGACCGCCGCCTCTTCACCGACACGGGCTGGGTGGAGCACCTGGCCGACATCGACGCGGACTGCCTCGTCGTGGTCGGCGCCGAGGACTCGACCGCCGATGGGAGCGTCGAGTGGTGGCGCCGCCACCTCCCCGTCGCGACCCGGGTCGAAGAGGTCGAAGGCGGCGGGCTCGCGATCGTCGACGCGTGGGAGACGATCCTGGGCCACGTCGCGCCGGCGCACGGGCACATCGTCGAGCGCGAACGCGACCACGGCGCGCCCCGGCTGCCCGACCTCCCGCCGCGCAGCTGACGTGCGCACGGTCGCCGAGACGCCGTTGGGCGGCTTCCCGCTCTGGCTCACCGTCGTCGCGAGCGGCTCGCTGGTCGTCTCGATGCTCTGCGCCGCGGTGGTCGCGGTGGACGTCGCCCGACGCCCGCAGCGGATGCGCGTGATGAACATCGTCTGGCCGGTCAGCATGCTGTTCGGCGGACTGCTCTGGCTCGCGCTCTACCGGCGGCACCGTCGCGCATCGGCCGCCGACGCCGTGTCCACGCCGCTCTCCATCGCCGTCGGGTCGACGCACTGCGGAGCGGGGTGCGCGCTCGGCGACCTGATCGCCGAGTTCGCGGTGGCGACCTCTCCCGCCCTCGCGGGCGCACTCGGGTTCGGGACGGTGTTCGCCCACCGGATGTTCGCCGGGTGGATCCTCGACTTCGTGGTCGCGTACCTGCTGGGGATCGGGTTCCAGTACTTCGCGATCGCCCCGATGCGCGGTCTGTCGTTGCGCGAGGGCGTCCTCGCTGCGATGAAGGCCGACACCCTGTCGATCACGGCGTGGCAGATCGGCATGTACGGGGTGATGGCCCTGCTGCAGCTCGGTGTGGTCGCCCCCGCGTTCGGCGGGCCGGCGTCCGTGTTCACGCCCGAGTTCTGGTTCGTGATGCAGATCGCGATGCTCGGCGGATTCCTCACCGCGTACCCGGCGAACGCGTGGTTGATCCGCCTCGGCGTGAAGGAGCCGATGTAGCGGTCTCCGCACCGCCCGCCCCCGTCCGCCTGCGACCGGAGCGGTGGTCCTCCGTCAGTCCGTCACGGTCCAGGCCGTGTCGCACTCGTCGCAGCGCGCGGACCACCGAGGCCCTCGCGCCTCGGTCTCGTGCGACCACGGACGGAGCGGATCGCGTTCGATCTGCACCCCGGTCGACGAACCGCAGGACGGGCAGGCGACCATCGCTTCCTCACCTTCCGATCACTGATCCGCCGGGCGCCACCGCACGACGAACCCATGCACTTCTGCAATGGTCACACGCGGCCGCGATCTCGGCCATACGCTCGAGCACCGGAGCGAGGAAGGGCCGGAGGATGGACGCCAGCACCGCGACGGCACTTCGCGCATCCCGCGCCATGCTCGGCATCGTCGCGCGCAGCGTCGCGCCGGCGCTCGAGCAGGTGTCGCTCCCCCACTTCCGCGTCCTCGTCCTGCTCGAGACCTCGGGGCCGATGCGGGTCGGCGCCCTCGCGCAACGGCTCGGCATCGTCGCCTCGACGTTCAGCCGATCCTTGGACCGGCTCGAGGCCGGCGGCTGGGTGCGGAGGGCGGCGAGCGAGGAGAGCCGACGGGAGCGGATCGTGACCATCACCGCCGCCGGGTCGGAGCTCGTGCGCACCGTGACGAGCGCCCGTGCCGCGGAACTCGATCGCGTGCTGGCCGAGGTGGCGACGGAGGACCGCGTCGTGCTGGAGCACGCGTTCGAGGCGTTCGCCGACGCCGCGGGCGAACCCGCTCTCGGCGACATGCTGGTCCTGGGCATCTGAAGCCGACGCGGCCATCGGGCGACGATGGGTCCTGACGGCGAGCAGCGGCCCACGGCGACCCGCGCAATCTCCTGCTCGCTCGGAACGCGCCGTCCTGAGCGGACGATCCCTTCGCGTCTCCCCCGCCGTCTCGTTCCGGCAGCGCGTTCCCTCGCGGGTGCGGCAGCTGCATCGAGCTGCGGACCGAACGATGGCTCCACGACTCACAGCTCTGACCCCGACCTGAACGGGGACCGCCGCGCCCTGGCGCGGCGGCTCCGCACCTCGATGATCGGGAGCAGGACCATCGGGTCCCGGTCGAGACGACGAGGGGACGCGCGTGGCACGACAGCGAAGTGGGGCGATCGTTCCGCGCAGGGTGGTGCACACCGACCTCGCCTTCGTGGTCCTGACCGTCACCGGACTCGCCGCGCTGGTGATCGGCATCCGGGTCACCGCCTCGGGCCCGCCACCGATGAACGTCGAGCTGTACGCCGTCTTCGCCATCAGCTGTGGCGCCACCGCCGTCATCGCCGGCGGCATCGGGGCTCCGCTCATCATCGGCATCGCCCGACGCGACCGGGCGGCGCTCGCGCTCGTCAACGCCCACCGACCTCGAGCGCTCGCACTGCCCGGAGCGGTCAGCAACCATGCGCTCCTCCGCAGCCTGAGAGCGCAGAACCCGTCGGCGATCACACCGCGCTCGGTGGTCTGGGCCGTCGACGAGCGGGGCATGGAGCTCTGGCAACCGGGCTACTCCGCCCCCACACTCATCGTGCCGTGGAGCACCGTCGTCGCGACGAGCACGGCAGAGATGCCGCAGGGGCGTGCCGTGATCGCCGTCGCGGTCTTCCAGCTCAGCGACGGACATGACCTCCGTCTCGCGTTCCGAAACCGATTCGGCGGCATCACGCTCATGAGTCGGGGCCGACTGGAGGACGTCCTCGACGACTTCACCGACCTGTCCGACCGGGTCGAGAACGGCCGGAATTGACGCCGCACAGGTCAGCAGTCCGCTCGTGAAGGGTCGGAGTGCCGGTCGACGCCTGTTGGTCCGGACCCGCACGATGAGGTCCGTGGACGAACCCCCTTCCTCGCTGCCTCGTGAGGCCCTGGCTCTCGATGACCTCGAGGTCATGCGAGCCGCGTTCGACGGCTTCGCGCAGCAGGAACCCCGATCGGGGTGGGACCCGGGCTGGTCCGACCTGCGCAGCTCCACTCCGGACGCCGAGAGCAACCGGCGTCTCGCCCGCGCACTCGTGATCGTCCGGAACACGGACGCCCGAAGCATCGCAGGGTTCTGCGCGGTGATCGCTGTCGACGTGGGGCTGTTCGTGCTCGCAGCGACGGTCCCGCGGTTCCCCGTCGTCGTAGCCGTGTTCCTCACCGCCTGCGCGGTGCTCGGTCTGATCGGGGGTGCGGCTCGCGACATCAGGACGCGGCGGGAGTCGGTCTCGAGGACTCGGCCGGTCGGTGTCCCGTGGTCCATCCGCATCGGACCGACGATGATCTGGGTCCAGTCACCGTCGAGCGTGCTCGTCCTCCCCTACGCGGCATTCGTCGGGGTGCGGGTCAGCAGCGGCTTCACCCTCCTGCGCCTCCGCGACCGACACGGCTACATCTCCCTCTCGAGCAGCATGTTCCCTCCAGGAGCGATCAACTGGGTGACCGGCGCCGTCAGCGAGCGCATCGGCGGACCCGCCGCGTACCGATTCCCGCTCCAGCAGCCCGCGAGCGGCACCGATCCGTCCTGAAGCACCTTCGGCGACGGATCATGTTCGGATCAGGTCGGTCGATCTGCGGTCGCCGACACTGAGCGGTCACCGGGTTCGACGAGAAGGGGATGCACATGGTGCGCGACCAGGCGGATGAGACCGAGGACGTCCACGTCTTCGATCAGACGAACGGCATCGTCGACCTCGAGGGCGACGACAGCACGCAGACGAAGACCGACGACGACATGACGGATGCGGACCGTCGCCGCGTCGTCGGCGGCATCGCGATGCTGTCGGCCAACCGCCCGAACGGCTGACCGGCCCGGAAGCGTCCACCGGCCCCGCCTCGGTAGGGCCTGGATCCGTTGTGGTCGACGCGCACTGGTCACCCGCCCCTTCCGGTTCTACGGTGGAGCGATGGCTGATGACCAGCAGATCACCGACGAGCTCGTGCCGCGGGACCTGCCCGGCAAGCTGGCGATCCTCGTCTTCGCCGTCGCGACGCTCGCGCTCCTGCGGGAGCTCGTCGGCATCCTCGCTCCCGGCATCTCGTACGTCCGCCCACTGGCGGACCTCGACCTCGGCGACATCGCGGGCGTCGGCCTGTTCACGGCCGGCTGGTTCGGGCTCCTCGTCGGCCTGCTGGTGCTGCGCCACCGGCGCGACGCCTCGTCCGACTGACTCCACGGGCTCGTCGCCGCGCTCCATCCGAGCGGCGCACAGCACGGCGGCGTGACGGAAGGCGGACGGTGACTCCACGATCCGCCCAGGCCCGGCTGCGCGCGGCGGCGGTCGCGGCGCTGCTCGTCTGCTCGGGGCTGGGCGTCAGCGGGTGCACCTCCGGCGCGGCTCCCGCCGTCCCGGACGCTGCGCCTTCGATCATGACGCCGCCGGTCCAGGGCCGCTTCGACTACCAGCTCGGCGGGGCGTACCCGCCCGCGTCGACGGTCCGGATCGTCGACCGGGACCGCACCGCCTCCCCTGCGGCCGGCACGTACACCATCTGCTACGTCAACGGGTTCCAGACCCAGGAGAGCGAAGCGGACCTCTGGACGGAGCGGCACCCCGACCTGCTGGTCGAGGACTCCGCCGGCGAGTTCGTCAAGGACCCGGACTGGCCGGAGTACGTCCTCGACATCTCGACTCCGGCGAAGCGGTCCGCGCTGCTGCGCATCGTCGGACCCTGGATCGACGGCTGCGCCGCCGCGGGCTTCCGGGGGCTCGAGATCGACAACCTGGACTCGTACACGAGGTCGGCGGGACGGCTGACCCTGCACGACGCCGTCGAGTTCGCGACCGCGCTCGTCGCGCGCGCCCACGCCCGAGGGCTCGCGGTCGGGCAGAAGAACACGGCCGAGCTGGCAGCGACGGGGAGGAAGCGGATCGGCTTCGACTTCGCCGTCACGGAGGAGTGCCAGCGCTACGCCGAGTGCAGCGCCTACACGCGCGTCTACGGCGACCACGTGATCGAGATCGAGTACACCGACTACTCCCGCAGCGTCTTCCGCGCCGCGTGCGCGGCGCGAGGCGGACGCATCTCCGTGATCCTGCGGGACCGCGACGTCGTCACGCCGGCCAGCAGGGCCTACCGCTCCGAGACCTGCTGAACCCGCGGCGGCTCCGCACCGGCCTGTCCCGCTGTCCTCCGGGAGGCCGCACTCGGTCGGCCGCCCGGAGGACACGGCGAGCACGCGACGCGTCCAGCCTCACGGCTGAGGACGCGCCCGCGCGCATCACCGGCCGACGATCTGCTTCGGGGTGCTGCCGGGGTTGCTGATCGTGACCAGGTGCCGCTGCGTCGAGGTGGCGACGACGAGCTTCCCGAATGCCGACACCGGTTCCTGCAGCCGGGAGTAGCGGCGGGTGGAGACGCTCAGCTTCCCGGAGTTCGTCCGCTGCTCCACGCGCCCGGCCTTGCAGCCGCCCGTGCTCGTCCGGTCGGTCCAGGCGATCGCCGCGGTGCGGACGGCCGGGGAGGTCGCGCACTTCTCGCGGATCACCTTCGACTTGGAACCGTCGAGCGGGATCAGCCGACGCGTCGTGCCCTCGTCCATCCCGACGACGCAGCGGACCTGCGTGCTGGAGCTGTCGCCGCACGAGACCGGCACGCCGATCTGCGGCGCCGTGCCCGTCGCCGGGTAGATCTGCGTGTAGGAACCGGGCTTCGACCAGGGCATGAACTGCAGCGTCCCGGCCGAGGCGTTGTCGCCGCCGTCGGTCGGGTCGCTGATCAGCAGCCCGGTCCGGGCGGCCTGCACGGTGAAGTATTCGCCGTCGGGGCGCGGGGCGCCGAGTTCGGTCATCCTGCCGTCGGTCGTGACGCGCCGCAGTTCGACGGCCTGCCGCCCGTCGGTGCCGCCCTCGATCTGCGTCTCGATGATCCAGCCGTTCGGCGCCGGCGCGACGATCGAGGACGCCTCGGGGATGCTCCACCGGCCCGAGGTGTGCTTCTCGGGACGGATCCACAGCACGTCGGTGACGCCGTCCTCCACGAGGACCTCCTTGCGGAACAGCGGCTCGTCGCCGACCAGGTAGGCGTCGTAGCCCTTGGGCACCGTGATGCGGTGCTGCTTCGCGTCGAGGACGTACCGCGTGCCGCCGGAGCCGTCGAACGCCTTCGCGGTCTTCTTCGCCGCGTAGAGCAGGTGCGATCCGGACCCGTCCAGCGCGAAGTACTTCGTCACCGCCTTCGGCGCCGCGGTCGGCGCGGCCGATGCCGGGGCAGCGAGCCCGGCGACCAGCAGCGCGGCTCCGCAGACTCCGGCCGCCACCCGATTCCGTCGCTTCATGACTTGCTCCTTCGCTCCGGCGCCGGGTCCCACCGATCCGGCCGCACATCCAGGGAGTGTCCGAGCGGTGCCGATCGGTTCCCGGTCCCCGGCGATCGATCCGCGCGAGGCTGTTCGCAGGACGGCGCACACGGCCGGCCGCGCTGTTCCGCCGCTCCGTGGCGCTGCCTCCGGAACGCTCGGATGGCGCACGCTGCCCCGACCACGGCGATGGCGGGGGCCGACCTCACATCGGGCTGGTCCCGACACGGCTCGCCGCGCTGAAGAGCTCGGGCAGCCCGACGCTCAGCTCGACCGCCGCGAAGACGACGCCCGCGAGCACCTCGATCACGCCGAGGGTCAGTCGCCACCCGGCTCGCGGCGCACTCGTCGCGCCGACGAGTCCGACTGCCGCGACGAATGCCGAGTAGATGACGGCCACGACGATCATCGACGCCCTGGTGTCCCGCTGCATGGCCCAGTAGTCCCCGGGGTAGTGGCGAGGGTTCAGCACGAAGCCGGCGGACATCATCGCCACGTGGGCGACGGGCATGAGCAGGACGGCGACCCCCGCGAGCACCAGGCAGACGTCCCGGGGACGGACGCCGTCGTTCCAGCCCGACAGGCAGATCGCGAGCAGCACCGCGGCGCAGCAGACGCCCCCGACCAGGATCATCTTTCGATCCCAGTGGACGGGCCGACCGCGCGCCTCGCCCGAGGGAGCGAAGCCGCTTCGCCCGGAGGATGATCCCGCTGTCCAGGGGCGCCTGGCGGCCGCGACCCGTCGCGATCGACGGCGAGCTGTTCGCGCTCTCCGTGACCGAGGTCGCGGTGCGACGGCCGCCGTGGCCGACATCGGGCCGAGCCGCCTCCTGATCCACGGCGAGCGCCTCGAGCCCGATCTGACGCTGCGCCTCGTCCCGGTCGCCGCGCTCCGACTCCCGCCGACCGGCTGACGGGCCGGACGCGCAGTCCCCGCTCCCGGGCCTTGACCCCGCGGTTCTCCGGGGCCAGTGTTCGCACATGGACCTGCTCTGGCTCGCGCTCGGCGGCTTCGCGATGATCGCCGTCGTCTTCACCGTCGGCGTGGTGATCCAGGTGCTCTTCGATCGCCGCTTCGGCGTCCCGCATCGCCGCCCCGATCGCGGTGGCGAGCAGCTGACGCACCACGCCAGCCGGAGTGCCCTCGGCGGCTTCGGGCCCGGCGGAGGCGCCGGCAGCTGACCGCGCGCGGCGCGGACGTGCGAGCGTGGGCGCCGTGCTCGACTTCGTGGTGATCGTGAACGGCGTGCCCGGCGCGGGCAAGACGACCCTCGCCGCCCCGCTGGCCGCCGCGCTCGGGATGCCCCTGCTCGCGAAGGACGCCATCAAGGAGGCGCTGTTCGAAGCGGCGGGTGGCGCCGCCCCTCGGGGACGGATCGGCGTCCTCGCGAGCGAGACACAGTGGACGATCGCCGGGTTCCTCAGCGGCTCGGCTGTCCTCGAGTCCTTCTACGCCAGCGGACGGGACGAGCCGCACGTCGAGCGCGGACTCGACGCGCTCGGCCGACCTCCTGGGGTCGAGATCTGGTGCGAGCTGCCGCTCGACGTCGCGTTCGAGCGGTACCGGACCCGCCCTCGCCACCGGGCGCATGCCGATGCGTCGCGGCTCGACGAGTGGTGGACGCTGGCGTCAGCGGCTGGTCCGATCACGGGGCTGCCCGTGATCCGCGTCGACACGGGAGGCGCGGTCGACGTCACCGTCGTTACCGCACAGGTGCTGCGAGCGCGGGACGACGCCGCCTGACCGCGTGGAGGTCCTGCACGCGGGACAGAGGTCACCGCGGCATACGCGGCGTCGAGCGTGCTCCCGTCGGCCGCGCTGGAGTACCCGGTTGCTCCGGCGGTCGTTCACAGCAGACCGCCTCGCCACGTGCGGAGCGCCTCAGCGCGGGCGGGGGTGACCGCGTCGAGCACCGCGTCCACGTCGAGACCCGCCAGGAATGCCCTGAACGACTTCTCGGTGCTCGTGCCGCGGTCCGCGAGCAGCCGGCTCACGTTCGGCTCCCAGTTCGGCACCCCCTGCAGCGCAGCGAGGGCCGGCGCGTTCCGAACGCTCTCGAGGTAGTCGTCGACGATGGCCTCGGTCTCGACGCCCACGATGGCGAGCAGGAGCGCTGAGACGAGCCCGGTCCGGTCGCGACCCCCGACGCAGTGCACGAGGACTGCCCCGGGCTCCGCGTCCGCGATCGTCTCCAGCACGGCGGCGATCGGCGGTTCCAGGAGGAACTCGAGATAGTGCAGCGCGGTACCGACGAGCCCGTCGTCCCAGTGCCGCTCGTCGAACGCGGCGTCGTGCAGATCCACGGTGACAACGGCCGCCCAGTGCGGTCTGGTGCCCCGGTCTCCGGCCCGTTCATCGGCGCGGCGCAGGTCGACGATGGTCCGCACTCCGTAGTCCCGGAGGCGTTCCCATGATGCCGGCGGGAGCAGATCCGGACTCTCCGAGCGGAGGAACACGCGCCTCGGCGTCACTCCTCCGCCGCTCAGCGGCAACCCACCGAGCTCCCGCGCGTTGGCGTAGCCCTCGAGCCGCACCGAACGATCGACCACGGCTTCACCGTAGGTCGTCCCTCTCCCAGCGGCGGGCTACCGTCCCCGGATGACCGTGTACCTCCTCGTCGGCCTTCCGGGCGCCGGCAAGACGACGCGGGCGAAGGAGCTGGAGGCGAGCGGACCGGCGCTCCGCCTCACACCCGACGAGTGGCAGACGGCGATCTTCGACACCGACCCGCCGGACGGGTGGCGGTCGCCCGATCGCGCTGCGCACCGGGCGCGCATCGAGGGCAAGCTGCTCGAGACCGGGATGCGCGCGGCCCGGCTCGGCCTGGACGTCGTCCTCGACTTCGGGCTCTGGAGCCGCGACGAGCGCTCCGCGCTGCGCTGGATCGCGGCGTCGCACGGTCTGACGTCGGAGGTCCTCCACCTGCCGGTCACGATCGCGGAGCAGCGCGAACGCATCGCGGGTCGATCGGCGCAGCCCGGGCAGTTCGCCATGACCGAGGCCGACTTCGTCGCGTGGCAGGCCCGGTTCGAGGCGCCGCAGCCGGAGGAGCTGGATGGCGCGGCGATCCCGCCGTCCCCGCCGGGCTTCGCGGACTGGTCGCACTGGGCGGCCGAGCGGTGGCCGTCCTGGTCGGGTCGCTGAGTCGAGCCTCGTCCACGGACGTGCCCGACGGTCGTCTCCGGCCGGGGCACGAGAGCCACTCGGAGGTGCGTGTGGCGATCCGGGGCTAGCGTGCACTCATCCACCTCCGACGAAGGAGCAGCCGTCCATGGCAGCAGAACTGCGCAGAGACCCGGGCCACGTCTTCGTCGTGGACGTCGAGTGCGGCATCGAGGAGGACTGGGGCGAGGACCTGACCGGAGCCGGCGTCCGCCTCGACGAGCACAACGAGGCCGTCCACCCGCTGCAGGCCGCCGGCACGCTGGCCCCGGAGGGGACCGAGAGCCCCTGATCACGGTCCGCTTCAGCCATGGGCGAGTCGGCCGCCGAGAGCACTTCGGCAGGCCCGGCGCAGTCCAGCAGGCTGCGGTGACGGCCTCCGGCCTGCTGGAGGGAGAACGGCCTGCCGAAGCGCGAGCCCGAAGGCGGTCGGGGCGGCGCGCTCGGTGCAGGAGGACGTCAGGAGCCGTCGAGGGAGGCGCGTGCGAGCGCCACCGTCCACCGGACGCCCTTCGTCGCGCGCACGTCGACGAAGAAGGTCTCGTCGGGAGCGCCGTCGCTGCGTTCGAGGTGGTCGGTCGCGCGCTCCGTGCAGAAGAACGTGCGACTCGTGTTCCGTAGCGACACCGTGACCGTGCCCACGCCCTCGCACCGCACGCCGACCCAGATGCCGCTGCTCTTCCACAGGTTCGGCGCGTGCCGGACGGGTCCGTCCGCGCTGCTCCAGCTGGCCACCGTCATGCCGGGCGTCTCGGGCAGCGGGAGGCGACCGGTCCCCTCCGTCCGGTAGTTCGTGACCGCGCGCGCCAGCGCCTCCACGGCGTCCGCGGTCCAGTGCTGGCGCAGCGAGTCGTCCGCCAGGAGCGTGATCGTCTGCCGCCCGTTCGGCGTCCACTGCACCTGCCAGCGCGCGGAGCCACCGCCCGTGCTGTACACGGTCGCCGGTGCGCCATCGATGGTGGACCGGCGGACGATCCGGCCGTACGCCGCGTCCTCGCGGACAGCGGCCGGGGTCGTCGTCCGAAGCGCGAGCGCCCGGCCGTCCTCCGCCCGCCAGGTCTGCGTCACGGTCGGCTGGCCCGCGATCCCGCCGAAGGGCTGCGCGACGAATCCCGCGGGCGCGACGAGCTGCGGGTGGTCGGACGCGACGAGCAATGCGCGGGCCTTCCCCGTGCTCGCGTCGACGATGCGACGATCACCGATCGGGGCGCGGAGGACGACGGGCTGCGGCACGGGGGCGTGCCCGATCGCGGTGCACGCCAGATCGGCACCACGCGGCTCCTGGTAGGCCGCGACGGAGATCCGCACCGTCGTCGCGGACTCCTCCGCGAGCACCCGGACGACCGGCGACCCGCAGGGACTCCCACCGGTGTCGGAACCGATCGCGAAGACGGAGAGCCGGGTCGCGTCCCGGCTCGGGACCGACGCCTGCGTCCAGCTCTCGAGGTCGTCGTACGGGATCACGCGGCCGTGCACGGTGACCGTCGGCGCGATGGCCCGATCCGACGGCATGGGCGCGCTCGCACAGCCGACGAGCGCGAGCAGGGCGGCACCGAGCCCGACAGCGCTCCCCCACCGCCCCGCACGTCGCACGTCCGGGAGTGTGCAGGGGTGAGCGCTCCGTCTCAAGGTCCACGACCGGTCAGCACTCCCGTCGACCACGTGCAGGGCGAGCGCACGGGGCATGGAGACAACGTGGACGGCGCTCCGCGAGTGCTCCGCGCCGCCCGTCGATGCCGCGCCTCCCGCATACGGTCGCGACGTGAGCATCACCTCCAGTCGGCGCGGCGCGCTCCTGCTGGCGGGCGCCGGCCTCCTGACCCTCTCGGGCTGCACGGCCTCGGCGCCGGGCCGATCGACCGCCGGGCAGCAGGCGGCCGAGCCGGCGCCCAGCCGGACGCCCTCCCCCGCCCCGTTCGACCGGACCGCCCACTCCGTCGACGCGCCGGACAGCATCTGGCTCGTCGTGAACAAGCGCCGGCCGCTCGGGGGCGGCTACGTCCCCGCGGTGATCTCCGTGGCCGTCGCGCACACGAACCCGCCGCTGCTCCGACGAGAGGCCGGCGCCGCGGTCGTCGCGCTCTTCGCCGCGGCCCGGCGCGACGGCATCGAGCTGGCCTCGAACAGCACCTACCGCGGCTACGCGGAGCAGCAGTCGATCTACGACCGCAACCTCCGGCAGCTCGGCCGGGCGACCGCGGATCACCTCACGGCCCATCCGGGCTGCAGCGAGCACCAGACGGGGCTCGCCATCGACATCGGTGCCGCGAGCGGCCGCTGCTCCCTCGCGACCTGCATGGGCGAGATGCCGGAGGGGAAGTGGCTGGCGGAGCACGCCTGGCGGTACGGCTTCCTGCTGCGCTACCCGAGCGACGAGGTCGCCATCACGGGCTACCAGTACGAGCCCTGGCACTTCCGCTACCTCGGCGTGCCCCTCGCGGTCGAGCTGCACCGCACCGGCATCAGCACGCTCGAGGAGTTCTTCCACCTCCCCGCCGCGCCCGACTACGCCTAGCGCCGCTCATCGCGGCCCCGGCCCCGGCGCCTCGCGCTCGCCTTGGTCGTTCCTTGCGCGCCGCTCCCTACCGTCCTCGACGCCGCATCCGCCCCTCGCAGAAAGGCGCGCTGACGCATGCCCCACATCACCTACCTCGAAGCCGTCGTGCTCGGCGCCGTCCAGGGGATCTCGGAGCTGTTCCCCGTGTCCAGCCTCGGCCACGCCATCCTCCTGCCTGCCGTGATCGGCGGCGCGTGGGCCCGCGACCTCGACGTGACCGCGCCGCACTCCCCGTATCTCGCGTTCATCGTGGCGCTCCACGTCGCGACGGCGCTGGCGCTGATCGTCTACTACCGGCGGGACTGGCTCGCGCTCCTCCGTGGCTTCGTCGACTCGATCCGCACGCGGCGGATCCGCACCCTCGAGGCGCGACTCGTCTGGCTGCTGATCCTCGCCACGATCCCGGTCGCGATCGTCGGGCTCGCGTTCGACCACCTCCTCCGCGCCGCACTCGGCTCACCGACCCCCACGGCCGCCTTCCTCGTCGTCAACGGCTTCCTCCTCATCGCCGTCCACCTCGTCACGCGGACCGGGCGCGGGCGCCACGGGCCGGAGGAGACGCCTCCGCACGGCGGCGGAGTCGAGTCGGTGGTGTCCGACCAGCACATCGCGCGGCTCACCCCGCTGCGCGCCGTCGCCGTCGGTGCGGCCCAGATCGCGGCGCTGTTCCCCGGCATCAGCCGGTCGGGATCGACGATCATCGCCGGTCGGCTCGCGGGGCTGCCGAACCGCAGTGCCGCCCGCTTCGCCTTCCTCCTCGCGACGCCCGCGATCCTCGCCGCCGGGGTGCTGGAGATCCCCACCCTGCTCACGCCCGCCGAGCGACCGGTGCTCGGCCCGACCGGTGTCGGAGCGATCGTCGCCTTCGTCGCCGCGCTCCTCGCGGTCTCGTTCCTCGACCGGTACTTCGCCAGGCGCAGCGTCTGGCCCTTCGGCGTCTACTGCATCGTCGCCGGCATCGGCGCGCTCGTCCTCCTGCACGGCTGAGCCGCACGTCGGCAGGCCGAGCGCGCTGCGGCAAGCCGCTGCGCCGCGGCGTGCTGCACGATGGACGACGTGCTGTGGCCCGTGTCCGCGAAGGCCGTGATCGTGCGCGACGGCGCCGTGCTCCTCGGGCGCAACGATCGCGGCGAGTGGGAGCTGCCGGGAGGCCGAGTCGAAGCCGAGGAGGAGCCGGCGGACGCGGTCGTCCGCGAGGTCGCCGAGGAGACCGGGCTGCGGGTCGCGGTGACGGCGCCGCTCGGCGTCCGGCTGCTCGAGGTCCTCCCCGGCCGGTCCGTCCTGATCGCGGCGTACGCGTGCGCGATCGCTGAGGACCGGGAGCTCGTCGTGTCCTCCGAGCACGAGGCCCTGCAGTGGCACGCGATCGCGGACCTCGAGGGCCTCCCGCTGCCGCAGGTGTACCGCGACCTCGTCGCGCTCCGTGCGGCGCCGGGCGTCGACCCGGCTGGGCGCCGCCCCGGGGCCCGGCCGACGACCTCCACGGAGGGGCCGCACCGGCAGCTCGATCAACGCGCATCGCCCGCGCTCTGGGGCCGGCTGGTCGCGGCCGTGTTCGCGCTGCCGGACGTCGAGGAGGGCCGGAGCCAGGTCTCGCCGATCTCCTCCCGAGCGGTGTTCCTGACCGACCGGGAGGTGGAGCGCTCCCCCGAGACCTCGCTCGCGCCGGGCCGGCGGCTCGAGCCCGTCCACCTGCACGGCGTCGACGACACGAGCGTCCACCTCTGCCTGCCCGCCGAACGCGGGCGGGCGCTCGTCGACCTCGGCTGGGCCGAGCCGCACCAGTACGAGGACTTCGGCACCGAGTTCATGGTCTACGGGCCGCGCACGGACGCGGAGCTGGGCGTCGTGCTCGCGATCGTGCGCGAGAGCATCGAGTTCGCGCGCGGAGCGTGAGCGCGACCGACTCGCTCGGCCCGCTCCGTCGGCGGATGCGGGCGGAATGCGACAGCACGGGCGTCCTGGGACGCCCGTTTCGTCGCGAAGCGCCCGGGAACGCGGACACTCGGGGCCTGCTTGAGGTCTTCCTCCGGCGCCGGCTTCGAGCCGCCGGAGTTCCAGCCTGATCGGCGCCTCCGGCAGGGTCAGGGAGCGACCGGGCCGACGCCGCCGGGCGCGGGCGCGGCGCCACCGGCCTCCGGCGCCGACGGGCGCGGCGGTCCGGCGGCGACGGCGCCGTCCGCGGGACGGGACTGCGGGTCCGGTGGCGCGGCCGCGACGTCCGCGCTCGACGGCGCCGTATCCGCCGCCGCGGAGTCCTCCGGGGTGGTCGCGGACGCGCTCGGCGCCGGGGAAGAGGGTCGGAGCGTCACGACCGCGGGACGGCCCGCGGCGTCGGCGTGCGCCAGGAGGTGCGACCCGATGAGCGCCGCCGTCCCGATCGTCGCGCCTCCTCCGAGGACCACGGCGGAGGCGACGACCAGCACCGCGACCAGGCTGCGCCGACGCGGCTGCAGCGGCACCGCGAGTTCCGCCGTCCGCGACGACGCCGGGAGCACCCCCGTGGACCGCTGCACGGCCGGGAGGACGGCCGTCGCGCGCTGCGGCACGGTGTCCGTCGCCGTCGTCCGCTCGACATCGCCGCCCGCGACGTCCCCCGGGGCCCGTATCGAGCCCGGCTGCACCGTCCTCGGCGCGGGTCGGACGCCGGCGTCCTCCGGCAGCTCGAGGACCGCAGCGAGGAACGCGATCGCATCGGGACGCTCCGCGGGCTCCATCGAGGTGGCGGCGACGAGCAGGTCGCGCCAGGCCGGCGCCAGCTCCGCAGGCAGCGTGGGAGGACGCAGCACTCGGCTCGTCGCGGACTCGATCGGGCTGCCGGGGAACGGAGCGACGCCGGTCAGCGCCTCCACCGCGACGAGCGCGAGGGCGTACACGTCGGTCGCCGGGCCGACGTCGCCGCCGACCACCTGCTCCGGGCTCAGATACGCGGCGGTGCCGACGACCCGGCCGACGTCCGTGAGCGGTGCGGAGCGCGCCCGGCGAGCGATGCCCAGGTCGGTGAGCTTCGCCTCCCACCGGGCGAAGGGCGGCGCGGTGAGGAGGATGTTCGACGGCGTGACGTCGCGGTGGACGAGGCCCGCCTCGTGCATCGCCGCGAGCGCGCCGAGCACGCCGGCGAGCAGCCGTCGCACCCCGGCACCGTCGACGGGGCCGCGCTCGCGGAGGAGCGTCCCGAGGTCCGGACCGGCGACCAGCTCCATCGCGAACCACGCGACGCCGCGCCGCCCGCGCGGCCCGTCGTCCGCGTCCGCGCCGCCGTCGAGGACCGCCACGAGGTTCGGGTGCTGGACCGCGCGGAGGTACTCGACCTCCCGACGGAGGCGCTCGCAGTCCGCAGCGGCCGCGTCCGCTCGCAGCACCTTCACCGCGACGTCGCGCCCCAGGCGCTCGTCGCGGGCGCGGTGCACCGTACCGGTCCCGCCGGTGCCGATCACGGGTCCGAGCCGGTAGCGGCCGCCGAGCAGCTTCGATCGCATGCGGGGCACGGTAGGCGGGCGGCGCTGCCGAGCGTCAACCGGGCCCCGAATCCTCCGCTCCGCTTCAGGAACCGGGCAGCGGCGCTGAGCCGAAGCTGAAGAACGCGGCCCGCGGACGTCGGCGCGCGGGCATCGTCCGTAACGTCCTCGGTCCGACGAGGAGAGGACGGCGCATCGTGTCCGTGGTGGTCGACATCGTGATCGTGCTGGTGCTGGTGGGCTGCCTGGTGCAGGGCTTCCGGCGCGGCTTCCTCGGGAGCGCGGGCTCCATCGCCGGGCTGGTCGCCGGCGGGGTGGCCGCCGCGTTCGTCGCGCCGCCCGTCGGCGCGCTGGTGCCGGACGGGACGGTGCGGATCGTGCTGACCCTCGTGATCGCCGTGGTGCTGCTGCTCGCCGGCGTGAGCATCGGCGTCCGGCTCGGGTCGCTGATCGGGCGCCCGATCCGCCGCTCCCCGCTCGGTCCGCTCGACCGCGTGCTCGGCGCGGGCCTGCAGCTGGTCGCGGGCGCGCTCGCGGTGTCGGTGATCGCGTCGCTCGCCCTGACCCTCGGCACCCCGGAGGTCGCGGAGGCGATCTCCGGCTCGGCCCTCAGCGAGCGGATCGCGGCGCTCACGCCCGCCCCGCTCGCGCAGGCGATGCACGGCCTGGAGGCCGGCGTCGTCGCGGCCGGGGTGCAGGTCACCGGCGGCGCGCTGCTCCCGTCCCTCGAGATGCGCTGAGACCCGGGGCGGCCGGCGGTCAGCTCGTGCTCACGCGCGAAGCCGCCCCCGCGGTGCGCCGGCGCGCGAGAGCGAGCGCGACGAAGGCCAGCACGCCGCCGACCAGCGCGCCGAGCGCGTTCGTCAGCAGGTCGCTCGTGTCGCAGGCGCGCCCGATCGCCGGCACGAGGGCCTGGGTCGCTTCGACGATCGCGGACACGGCGATCGCGCCCGCGGCGCCGGCGACAGGCCGCCGCAGCAGCACCCCGGCGAGCAACGCGGTCGGGGCGAGCAGCAGCACGTTCGAGAGCGACTCCACCGAGGTCAGGCTCAGGTACGGCAGGCCGACCGCGCAGGCGACGGCGGTCGACGGATCGCCGTCGGGGACGAGGGTGAGACCGAGCACCGTGCACACCGAGGCCGCGAGGAGCACGATCGTGATCCGGCGACGGTGGACCAGCCGGGCGCCGACCAGCGGGCCGACGACGGCGAAGCCGACGAGCGCGATGATCGGCAGCCAGCGCGCGCTGACGAGCATCGTGGAGAGCACAGCGGAGGATATCGAGTCGGCGGTCGGCCTTCCGAGGGCCTAGCGCTCGCCGAGCGCGCCGTGCGCCGTCCGGCCGCGCGCCACGACGGCGACGATCGCGGAGGGCCGGAGGTCCTCGATCCGCTCCCATGGGCGCCCGCGGACGACGAGCAGGTCCGCCGGGCCGCCCTCCGCGATCCGGCCGAGGTCGTCGCGGCGGATCGCCCGCGCGGCCCGCGACGTCGCCGCCTCGAGCGCGCGCTGCGCCGACCAGCCGAACGTCCGCGCCATCGCGCGGACCTCGTCCATCTGCTCGCCGAACCGCACGTGGAAGCCGTTCGCATCGGTGCCGAGCACGAAGTCGACGCCGAGGTCGGCGGCGGCGCGGAGGAGCGCGTCGCGGCGCTCGACGAGCTCGGCGGCCTTCTCGGCCTGCTCCGCGTTCGCGCCGATCCCGGCCGCGATCCGGTCGTTGATCAGGAGCGTCGGTGCGACCGTGAGCCCCGCGTCGACGATGCGACGGGCCTGCGGCTCCTCGAGCAGGGTGGCGTGCTCGATCGAGTCGACGCCGTGGTCGAGCGCCACGTCGATGCCCGCCGCCGTGTGGGCGTGCGCGGCGACCGGCATGGCGAGCGCGTGCGCCTCGTCGACGATCGCGGCGATCTCCTCCGGCGTGTGGTTGCGCCAGGCGGCCTTGTCGCCGACCGAGAGCACGCCGCCGCTCGTCGCGATCTTGATGCCGTCGGCACCGGCGCGCGCCCAGTGCCGGACGAGCGCGCGGCAGGCGTCCGGCCCGTCCGCAACCGGCGGGCGAGCGGCGACGGCCGCCGGCGTGAACAGGTCGCCGTGGCCACCGGTCATGCTCACCATGCCGTGCGCCAGCACGCGCGGCCCGGTCACGACCCCGGCGTCGAGTCCACGCCGGAGCGAGAACTGGATGTCGTCCGCGGAGAGGTCGCGCACCGTGGTGACACCCGCGGCGAGCGCCCGCTGCGCGTGGGCGAGACCGTGGAGGACGCGCTCCTCCGGCCGGGTCACGAGCGGCCAGGTGAGGAACCCGGCCGAGCCGCCCGCGGCGTCGCCGACGAGGTGGACGTGCGTGTCGATCAGCCCCGGGATCACGGCCAGCTCCTCGGTCGCCGACGGGTCCGCGGCCGGTGCGATCGCGACGACGACGCCGTCCTGGCCCTCGGGCGCGAAGGTCAGGTCGACCGGGCCGCGGTCCTCCGTCCCGTCCCACAGCCGGACGTTCCGCAGGGTCGTCTGCTCGCTCATGCGCCCATCCTTCCCGCTTCGCCGGGGTCGATATCGTGACGAGGGTGCTGGACGCCTACCGCTCCTCCTGGACCGACGTCGCCGCCCACCTCGAGCGCGTGCCCGTCGCGGTGCTGCCGTTCGGCGCCCTGGAGCAGCACGGACCGCAGCTGCCGCTCGGCACCGACACCGCGACGGCGGCAGAGGTCGCGCGCCGGATCGCGGAGGCCCTCGACGCCGTGCTGCTGCCGCCCGTGCACTACGGCGACACCTGGAACACCGCCGGCTACCCGGGCACGGTCTCGCTCCGGCCATCGACGGTGACGGCGATCGCGGAGGACGTCGGGCGCGCGATCGCGGCCTCCGGCGCCCGCCTGCTCGTCGTCGTGAACGGGGACTGGGGCAACCGGAACCCGCTCGCGGCGGCGATGCGGACGCTCGAGACGGAGGGCGCGCTGCGCGCGCTCACCCTCGACCACCCCGGCATGGACGCCGCGATCGCCGCGGTGCGCGAGAGCGCGCCGGCCGCGCCCGGACTGAACCACGCCGAGGAGGTCGAGACGTCGATCATGCTCGCGATCGCCCCGGAGGACGTCCACCCGGACCGCTACGAGGCGACCTACCCGACGTTCCCCTCCGACTTCGGCACCCGGCCGATGCAGCTGCACCCGTTCTCGGCGAGCGGCGTCTTCGGCGACCCGTCGAGCGCCACCGCGGAGAAGGGCGAGCGAATCATCGCGGCGACCGTCGCGGCGTCGCTCGCCCTCCTGGAGGACGCCCTCCCCCGCGACTGATGCGGCGTCCGCGCCCAGGCGGCCGCACCGGCGCGGACTTGCCACTTGTCGGCCACGACACGCCGACCGCGGGGCCGAGAAGTGGCAAGTCCGCGCTGCTGCGCGGCGGTGGACCGGAGAAGGGGGTGCGGCGTCGGCTGTCGGGCGGCCGCGCGGCCGGGCGGGCATCTCGGCCGCCCCATAGGATCGCCGAAGGATGCCGCCGTGGTCACTGGTCGTCGCGCAGCGGGGTGCGCGACGGCACGCCCGGCTCGTCGCCCTCGTGCTCGTCGTGCAGGTCGTCGCGGTGGCCCTGGCCTCCGCCTTCCCCGCGCTCCTCGCCGCCACCGAGCAGGGCGGGGTGCGGGAGGCGCTCGCCGGCGCGTCCGGCACCGGGATCACGATCGTCGCGGATCGCCCGACCGGCACCGTCGCGCGCTCCGTCGACGCCGCGGGCCGGGCGGTCGACCGGCTGCTCGGGGACGCGGCGCACCCCTCCCCCGCGGTGGTGTCCGCGACCTCCGTGCTCGGCGAGGGGGCCGGCCCGCGCGGGACCGCCCGGCCGTACCTCGGCGAGGTGCCCGTCGGGACGATCCGCGTCGCCTCCGGCGCCTGGCCGTCGACGTCCACGGCGGCCGGGGTCGTCGCGGTCGCGGTGCCGCGGAGCGCGGCGTCGTCGCTCGGCGTCGCTGTGGGCTCGACGCTGCCGCTCGAGGTGGACGGCACCGCGGTCCGGACCCGCGTGGCCGCGTTCTACGACGCGGTCGACCGCGGCGGCGAGACCTGGTCCGCCGACCTCCTGAGCGGCGCCGGCGAGGACCCGCAGCACGTCGACCCCGCGAAGCCGTACGGCGCCCTGATCGACGTCGTCGGCCCGGTGCTGGTCCCCGCCGGCACGATCGACCGCCTCGGCGTCACGCCGAGCCGCGTCACGACGACCTCCGTGCCGAGCTTCACCGCGACGACGGTCGCCGGTTCGGAGGCGCTCGCGGGCCGCCTCGGCTCGATCGATCAGATCGTCGCCGTCGACGCCGGGAGCGCCGCAGAGAACGTCACCGCGCGCACCCGGATCAGCCAGGCCGTCGACGGGGTGCTCGCGCAGGTGCTCATCACCCGGTCGGTCGCGGCGGTCGCCGGGCTCCTGCTGGTCGTCCTCGCCGTCGCCGTGCTGCTCCAGGCGGCCCTGCTGCTCGACGCGGCGCGCGACGCCGAGCGCGAGCTGCTCGTCGCGCGCGGTGCGACGCGGTCGCAGCTCGTCGGGCTCGCGACGTGGGAGGCCGTCGGCACCGCGGTCGTCGACGTCGCGCTCGGGGTGCCGCTCGGCGCGGTCGTCGCCTCCGTCGTCCGGGGCGCGCCGACCCCGCCGGCGGCCGGCTCGTGGGCGGCGGGCGTCGCGGTGGCGCTCGTCATCGTCGCCGTGCGGCTGCTCCCCCGGCTCCGGAACGAGGAGCGGGCGACGGGCCGCCAGGCGCGCACGACCGGGCTCATGCGCGCGGGCGGCGACCTCGTGCTCGTCGCGCTCGCCGCAGTGCTCGGCTGGCAGCTCGTCGTCCGGCGGGTCGACCCGACCGCCGGCATCGACCCGGTGCTCGTCGCGGCGCCGGCCGCGCTCGTGCTCGCCGGGGCGCTCGTCGCCGTCCGCCTCGTCCCCGTCGTCGGCCGTGTCGGGGAGGTCGCCGCGGCCCGGTCGCGCGGCGCGGTCGGCGGCCTCGTCGGGTGGGAGGTCAGCCGGCGCTCCTCCCGAGCGGTCGCCGCCGTGCTGCTCGTCGTGCTCGCCGTCGCCACGGGCGCGTTCGGCGCCATCGGCGAGGCGACGTGGCTGCAGTCACAGCGCGACCAGGCCGCGCTCGCTGTCGGTGCACCCGTCCGCGTCCCCGCGTCCGGCGCTTCCGCAGCGCAGGCGGCGCTGCTGGCCCGCGGCGCTGCAGGGACGCCGCAGCCGTCCCTCCGCCGCCCGGCGGACGTCGGGCAGCGCGGCGCGGGCACGCAGGACTCGACGGCCGCGCTGAGCAGCGCGACCGTGCTCGGGCTCACCCCGACGGCCCGCGCGATGCTCGAGCGCGGCCCGCGCGCCGGGGAAGGCGGCGCCGCGGTCGAGCGGCTGCGCGCCGACCGCTCCCCCGCCGTCGGCGTCGCCCTGTCGGGGGCCGGGTTGACGCTGCGCGCGGTCGTCCGCGTCGGCGACGCGTCGACACCGATCGCCGGCGCGGAGGTCGCGGTGCGCGCGGTCCTCGAGGGCGGGGGCGACCTGCTCACGACGATCGCCCTCGGCTCGGCACCCGTCGACGGGGCGCCGCACGGCGTCGGCGCCCGCCTCCCTGCGAGCGGGCTCCGCCTCGTCGGGTTCCAGCTCGACGTGCTCGTCGCGGACCCCACCCGGTACCGCGGCAACGAGGCGGGGCTGCTGCCGCTCCGCGTGCTCCGCGTCGAGTCGGGTGACGCGGCGGTGGCGCTCCCGGCGGGATGGACGACCTCGGGCGCCACGGGCGACCTCCGGCGACGCCTGCAGATCCCGATCGAGGAGGACCTCCGCGAGAACCCCGTGTCGGCCACCGTCCTCGGCTGGGCACCGGTGACCGGAGTGCGGAGCGTGTGGACCCGCGGACTCGTGGACGAGGTGCAGGCGGAGCAGGGCGGCCTCTACGCCATCGTGGTCGGCGGGACCACCGTGCCGTGCGAGCTCACCGCCGTGACCACCCGCGTGCCCGGCAGCGGTGCGGGCCCGGCGAGCGCGCCCGCGGCAGACGTCGTGGTCGTCGACCAGCTCGCGCTCACCCGGTTCCTCGTCCAGTCCGGCGATGCGCAGCCGCTCGCCGATCAGTGGTGGGTCGACGTGGCGCCCGACCGGGCCGACGCCTACCTGGCCGCTCACCGCAGCAGCGGCGGCCGCGGCGCGGACGGCGCCGTCGCCCTCGCCGAGCGGCTGTCGACGGGTCCGCTGCGGCTCGCGACGACGCAGACCCTCCACCTGCTGCTCGTGGCGGCTGCGGCGCTCGGGCTGCTGGGGTTCGGCGTGGACGTCGCCGCCACGCTCGGGGCGCGGCGGCGGGAGGCGGCGCAGCTGCGGGCGATCGGCCTGCGCCGCGGCGTGCTCGAGCGCCTGCTCGCGGTCGAGGCGACTGCGCGCGCGGCGCTCGGGGCGCTCGTCGGCGTCGTGCTCGGGATCGGGCTCGGCGCCCTCGCCGCACCGCGTCTCGTCGTCGGCCAGGACGGCGGGAGGCCGGTGCCGTCACCCGTCGTCGTCCTGCCGACGGTCGAGCTCCTCGTGCTCGCGGTCGGCCTCGTCGTCGTCGCCGGAGTCGGGGCGCTGCTGATCGTCCGCACCTCCCGCGGTCTCGACCCCGCCGGGATCCTGCGGGAGGGCGACGCATGACGAACCTCCGGTTCCTCCTGCGGCTCCAGGGGCGCCTCGTCCGGCGCGACGCCCCCGTGCTGGTCGCGTTCGCGCTGCTCGCGCTCGTCGCGCTGCTCTGCGCGTCGGCGGGTCCGCAGCTCCTCACCGCCGAGCTCGACGCCGCGACCCGGCACGCCCTCGCCGCCGGCTCGAGCACGGACGTCGTCGTGCGGACGGGGGTCGGGAACGCGGCGCGCGGCACCGGTCGGTTCCTCGTCGCGCCGGAGCAGGTCGACGCCCGCGCGGACGACCTCCGGTCCCGCTTGCCGGGCGCGCTCCGCGCCGCGACGCGGCCGCCGACCGCGGCCGTCGTCGGGCCCGACCAGCGCATCACCGCCGACGACGCGCGACCGGCGCTGCAGAACGGTCCGGTCGGGGTGTCGATCGCCCTGATCCCCGACGCGCGGGCGATCCGCCTGCGGTCCGGCGCCCTCCCTGGTGCCGCAGCGCCCGGCGTCGTCGACGTCGTGCTCTCGCAGGCGGCCGCGGACGCCTCGTCGCTGCGGGTCGGCAGTGTCGCGGACCTCCCGCCGTCGTCGGAGCTGCTTCCCGGCGAGCGGCTGCGGATCCGCGTGACCGGCATCATCGACCGGGTCGGCGGCACGGCAGCATGGGCCGATCTCGGCCCGGTGTGGGAGCCGCGGCGGAACCGGAACGGCACCGCCGCGCCGCTGCAGATCGTCGCGCTCACGGATGCGGCGGGGCTCGGCAGCGCGACCGACGCGCTCGGGCCCTTCCCTGCGGTGCTCCGGCTCCGCGTACGGGCCGAGCGCCTGACCGCCGCCGAGGCGCACGTCGTCGCCCGGCAGGTCCGGGCGCTGCGGGCGAACCCGGACCCGATCGTCGTGAGCGGTCAGGAGGCGCTCCGGGTCACGTCCTCCCTGCCCGAGGCGATCGCGCAGGCCGAGCAGGAGGCGCGGTCCGCGCGCGCCCAGTTCCTGCTGCTCACCGCGGGCGTGCTCGGCACCGCCGCCGTCGCCCTCGTGCTGCTCGGCGGGCTCGTCGCGGCGCGCCGGCGCGAGGTCGTCGACCTCCAGCGCGCGCGTGGCGCCTCGGTGCTCGGCGTCGCCCTGCCCGCCCTGCTCGAGTCCGCCGTCGTCGTCCTCGCCGCCGCGGTCGTCGCGGCGCTCGTCACCCGCGCCGTCGGCGTCCCGGAGACGGCGGTGATCGGCGTGGTCGCGCTGCTCGCGACGCCCGTCGCGCTCGCGGCGCTCGCGGCGCGGGGTGCGGTCCGGCGCGCGCCCGCGAACCGCAGCGACCGGACGCGCGTCCGTCGCCTCCGCCGGACCCGCCGGGCGGCGTCGGAGGTCGGGCTGGTCGCGATCGCCGTCGTCGCGCTCCTCGTCCTCGACGCCGGCGCTGGCCTCGGCGGCGCGCAGCCGAACCCGCTCCTGCTCGTCGCCCCGCTGCTCCTCGCCGCCGCGACGACCCTGGTCGTCCTCCGGCTCGTGCCGCCGGTGCTGCGCGGGGTCGCGCTGCTCGCCAGGCGGTCCCGCGGCGTCGCGGGGATCCTCGTGAGCGCGCGGGCGGGGCGCCGCGGCGCCGCGCTGCCCGTGCTGGCGCTCTGCCTCGCCACCGGACTCGCGCTGAACGACGGCATGCTGCTCGCCTCCGTCGCCGCCGGGCAGGAGGCCGCTGCATGGGAGCGCATCGGCGCCGACGCCCGGACGAACGCGGCGGTGGACGTCGACCGCCTGCGCGCGCAGCCCGGGGTCCGGGCCGCGGCGGAGGTCGTGGAGATCCGCGGTACGAGCGTCGACCTGGCCACGACGAGCACGACCGCGACGCTGCTCGCCGTCGATCAGGGATTCTCCGCCGTCGTGGCGGCGGTCCCCGGCACGGCCGGCACGAACGCCCCGGTCCTGCGGCGGCTCGACGGGGCGACCGTCCTGCCCGTCGTGGTCGACCGGACGCTCGCGCGGCTCATGGTCGGCCGGACGCTGCGCCTGCGACTCGACTCCGGCACCGTCGCCGCGCGAGCCGTCGGCGTCCTCCCCGCCGACCTGCCCGGTGTCGCGCCCGGCCAGACGGTGGTCGCGGACCTCGCCGCCCTCCGGAGCCGCAGCGCCGACCCGGGGTCGACGCGGACGCTCGCCGTCGGACCCGGTGCGGGCGCCGCGCTGGCTGCCGCGAGCGCGTCCGGCTCGACCGTCACGACGCGGACCCGCCTGCTCGCCGAGCAGCGCGCGGCGCCGCTCGTCGCCGGGACGCGGCAGGCCACCCTGCTGGCCGCCGGCGCGCTGGCGCTCCTCGCCGCGGTCGCGCTCTCGACGGCGGTGCTCGCGGGTGCGCCGGAACGGCGGCGGACGCTCGCCCTGCTCCGGACGCTGGGCATGCCGCGCCAGGCCGGGTGGTGGCTGCTGCTCGCGGACCTCCTGCCGCTCGTGCTCGGCGGCGTCGTCGGCGGTGCGGCGGTCGGCGTGCTCGCCGCGGCGGTGTTCGATCCGGTGCTGTCGCTCGCCGCGCTGACCGGCGGCCGCGCGGACCCGCCGGTCGTGCTGTCCGCCGGCGTCGCGGCGCTCGTGCTCGCCGGCCTGCTCGCCGTGCTCGGCGCGACGGTGGGCATCGAGCGGCTGACCTGGCGGCGCGACCGGTTCGACGAGGTGCTGCGAGCGGGAGGACGAGGATGACGGCGGAGTACGGCGCGGGAGCGCTGATCGTGTGCGACAGCCTGGTGCGGATCTACCAGACCGAGGACGTCGAGGTGCAGGCGCTGCAGGGCCTCGACCTGCTCGTCGACGAGGGCGAGCTCGTGGCGATCGTCGGGGCCTCGGGGTCCGGCAAGTCGACGCTCCTCGGGGTGCTGTCCGGGCTGGACGCCCCCACGGCCGGCCGCGCGCGGGTGGCGGACTGGGACCTGCTCGCGATGACCCCGAGGCAGCGGCTGCAGTACCGGCGCACGACGGTCGGGTTCGTGTGGCAGCAGACGGCGCGGAACCTCCTGCCCTTCCTCACGGCCGCCGAGAACGTCGAGCTGCCGATGGCGGTCGTCGGCGTGCGGCGCGGCGAGCGCGCCGGGCGGCCGATGGAGCTGCTCGACGCGCTGGGACTCGCGGACCGGGCGCACCGGCGGCCGGCGGAGCTCTCCGGCGGCGAGCAGCAGCGGGTCGCGATCGCGACGGCTCTCGCGAACCGACCGCGAGTCGTCTTCGCCGACGAGCCGACCGGCGAGCTCGACCGGGCGACGGGCGACGAGGTGTTCGCGGCGATCCGCGACGTGAACCGGACGCTCGGCACGACCGTCGTCATCGTGACCCACGACGCCGGCGTCGCGTCGCAGGTCCGGCGCACGGTGTCGATCCGCGACGGCCGCACCTCCACCGAGGTGCTGCGGACCGATGCGGGCGACGCGGGTCGTGAGTACGCGCTGATCGACCGCGTCGGCCGCATGCAGGTCCCCGCCGCGTACCGCCGCGCGCTCGGCCTGCACGAGCGGGTGCGGCTCGAGCTCGAACCGGACCACCTCGGGGTCTGGGCGGACGACCGCGAGGAGGAGCGCCCGTGAGCGTGATCGAGGTCGACGGGCTCAGCCGCACGCTCGAGTCGCCGTCCGGCGCCGTGCACGCGCTCCAGGACGTGTCGTTCCGGGTGGAGGCCGGCGAGTTCGTCGCGCTGATCGGCCGCTCCGGCTCGGGCAAGACGACACTCTTGAACTGCCTCGGCGGCCTCGACCGGCCGACCGCTGGGAGGGTCGTCGTCGACGGCCGCGACCTCACCGAGCTCGACGACGACGGCCGCACCGACCTCCGCCGGGACGTCTTGGCGTTCGTGTTCCAGACCTTCGGCCTCGTCCCCGTGCTGTCGGCCGCGGAGAACGTGGAGCTGCCGCTCCGCCTCCGACGGGTCGCCGTCGCCGAGCGGCGCGACCGGGTCGCGGAGCTGCTCGAGCTCGTCGGCCTCGCGGACCACGCCCGCCAGCGCCCCGGCGAGCTCTCCGGCGGCCAGCAGCAGCGCGTCGCGATCGCCCGGGCGCTGGCCGCGTCGCCGGCCGTCCTCCTCGCGGACGAGCCGACCGGGCAGCTCGACGCGGAGACCGGCGCGCAGATCCTCGCGCTCCTCCGCGACCTGTCCCGCTCGACCGGGATGACGATGCTCGTCTCGACCCACGACCCGAGCGTGCGCGACCGCGCGGACCGCGTCCTCGAGCTCCAGGACGGCCGCCTCCTGGCCTGACGCGCTCGTGCGGGGCGCGGACTTGCCACTTCTCGGCCACGACACGCCGCGCGTGGGGCCCAGAAGTGGCAAGGCCGCGCTGTGAGCCGATGGGCGCGGGTCAGAGCGCGCCGATCAGCTCCGGGAGGGCGCCGTCGCGGGCGAAGACCGGGATCGAGTCGAGCGGCGCGGGCACGGTCACGGTCCGGCCGCCCTCGTGCTGCTCGCCCGAGCGGAGGTCGACCCAGGTCGCACCGGCGGGCAGGTGGACCTCCCGCTCGCGCGCGCCGAGCGCGGTGACCGGCGCGACGAGCAGGTCCGGCCCGAAGAGGTACTGATCGACCGCGGTCCACGCTGCGGGGTCCTCCGGGAACTCGTGGAAGAGGCCGCGCACCACGGGCTGGCCGGCGTCGTGCGCCTCCGCCATCAGCCCGCGCGTGACGGGCCGCAGCCGCTCGCGGAGGTGCAGGAGGCCCTCGAGGATCCCGGTCGCCTCGTCGCCGAAGCTCCACACCTCGTTGTCGGCGCCGGTCGCGACCCGCCACGAGCCGTCCGCGGCGGTGACCGGCGATGACGGCTGCCGGTCGCCGTGCAGCCGCATGACCGGTGAGAACGCGCCGAACTGGAACCAGCGGATCAGCAGCTCGACGAAGTCGGGGTCCGAGCCGTCGCCGCCGTGGAAGCCGCCGATGTCGGTCGTGAACCACGGGATCCCGGCGACCCCGACGTGGATCGCAGCGGCGATCTGCCGCCGGAGGTCCGCGAAGGTCGAGTGGATGTCGCCCGACCACACGAGCGCGCCGTACCGCTGGCTGCCCGCCCAGGCGGTGCGCACGAGGTTGACGACGTCCTCCTGGCCCGCCGCCGACATCCCGTCGTGGAAGGCGCGTGAGAACAGCTGCGGGTAGACGTTGCCGACCCGCGCATTCGCACCGAGGTGGTACCGGTAGGCGTCGAAGTCGTAGACGCCGTACTCCGGCTCCGCCTCGTCCAGCCAGAACAGGCGCACGCCGCGATCGTGGTAGTTCCGCTTGCAGAGCGCCCAGACCGCCTCCCGCGCGCCCGGGTGGGTGACGTCGAGGTACATGGAGGGGCCGCCGAACGTCATCTGCACGTCCGTCCCTCGGTCCGCGGAGACGAGGTGGTTCGCCCGGCGGAAGGCGGCGAAGTTCTCCGAGTCGACCGAGACCTGCGGCCACACCGACACCATCAGCTCGACGCCGAGCTCGTGGAGCTCCGCGATCATCGCGTCCGGATCCGGCCAGAACTCCTCGTCGAACCGGTAGTCGCCCATCTTCGGCCAGTGGAAGAAGTCCGCGACGATCACGTCGAGCGGCAGCCCGCGGCGGCGGTGCTCCCGCGCGACCTCGAGCAGCTGCTCCTGGTTCCAGTACCGCAGCTTGCACTGCCAGAACCCGAGCCCGTACTCCGGCATCATCGGCGCGTGCCCGGTCGCGTCCGCGTACGCGCTCGCGATCGCACGCGGTGAGCCCGCCGCGGTGATCCAGTAGTCGATCTGGCCGGTCGTCTCCGCGGTCCACTCGGTGCGGTTGCGGCCGAACACGACCCTGCCGATCGCGGGCACGTGCCAGAGGAAGCCGTAGCCGGCGCTCGAGAGCACGAACGGCACGGAGGACTGCGAGTTGCGGTGCGCGAGCTCGAGCACGCGCCCCTTCAGGTCGAGAGCGTCCTGCTGGTAGACGCCCATGCCGACGAGCCGCTCGTCCGGGTCGGACTCGAACGAGGCGGTCGCGCGGAAGGAGTCGGTGCCGAGGACCGGACGGAGGTCGCGGGCGCGCAGCTTCAGCGCTCCACCGGCGTCCAGCTCCTTGAGGAGCAGCCGTCCGTCCACGTCGAGGAAGGCGATGTCGCAGGTCGAGACGGTGTACCCGAGCTGCCAGTCGAGGCCCTCGCGCTGCGTGACCACGACCCGGATCCGGCCGTTCTCGAGGGTCGCGACGTCCCCGTCGACCACGACGGCGGGCGTGCTCGGCGTCGGGTCGAGCAGCGCGAAGCGCGTGTCCTCCACGTCGCCCGCGGCGCTCGCGCGCACCCGCACGCTGTGCTCGCCCCAGGCGTCGATCTGCACGACCTCGCCGTCCCCGGTCCAGCGGATCGAGGTCGGGGTGCTCGTGAACATCGGTGTCCTTCCGGCCGGAGGTCGTGGCGGGCCGCGGGTGTGATGCGCGCTGCGCGATCCGGAGCGGTTCGAGCGTAGGGGTGGGATCGGACGCCCGACCTCCGACGGTCGCCCGCGGTGCCCGCGATCCCGACTCCCGGGCTGATCCAGCGGCCCGGCGTAGCGTGGCGACCCGTGCGCTACGAGCTGATGGAGACCACCAGGCGGACCCTCGACCGGGCGGCGGTGGAGGCGCAGCGCGCGAGCCGCACGCCCGCCCTCGCCGCCGGCGTCGCGCACCGCGGCGACCCGCTGTGGACCGCCGGCGTCGGCGCCGCGGACCTCGCGGACCCGTCCGTGCCGCTCGGGCCGGACACGCAGTTCCTCATCGCGTCCAACACGAAGACCTTCACGGCGACGATGGTGCTGCAGCTGCGCGACGAGGGCCGCCTCCGGCTGGACGACCCGGTCGACGACCACCCGCCCGGCAGCACCCACCCGGGCGTGACCGTCCGGCAGCTGCTCGCGCACGCGAGCGGCATGCAGCGCGAGCCGGTCTCGCCCGAGTTCTGGGACACCCTCGAGGTCCCGGACGCCGAGCGGTTCGTGGAGGACTGGAACGCGACCGAGCGCGTCCTCGAGCCGCACACCGCCTGGCACTACAGCAACCTCGGATACCTCGTGCTCGGCGAGATCGTCGCGCACGCGGACGGGCGGTCGTGGGCGGAGAGCCTCCGCGCGCGCCTCCTCGATCCGCTCGGCCTCCGCCGCACGACCCTCGAGCTGCAGGCGCCTGCCGCCGGGCTGTACTACGTGCCCCCGTTCACCGACGCGCCGGTCGACGAGCACGTGCTCTTCACCGGGATCCTCGCCGCCGCGGGCGGGCTCGCGAGCACCGTCGCGGACCTCGTGCGCTGGCACGCCTTCCTGCTCGATCCGGACGAAGCGATCCTCCGCAAGGACACGGTGAGCGAGATGCTCGAGCCGCACGCCGTCCCGGACCCCGGACTGAACGTCGCGTGGGGTCTCGGCTTCGGGATCATGCGCCGGGAGGGCCGCTCGTGGTTCGGCCACACGGGCGGTGCGCCGGGCGGCATCACCGGCGTGTTCTCCGACCGGGAGTCCGGCCTCACCGGCGTCGTGCTGATGAACAACACCGGCGCGAAGGACCCGGCCGCCACCGCGATCGGCTTCGGCGAGGAGGTCGCCACGAACGACGCCCCGCCGCTCGAGCCGTGGACGCCCGGCGCGGCGCCCGCTCCCGAGCTGCTGCCGCTGCTCGGCGTCTGGTACTCGGAGGGCTCCGCGTTCGAGTTCCGCGTGCAGGGCGGCCGGTTGCAGGCGGTCGCCGCCGGTGCCGACCCGTCGACCCCGCCCGCGGTGTTCACCGAGCTGGGGCCGGACGAGTACCGCACCGTCTCCGGTCGCGAGCGCGGCGAGCGCCTGCTCGTCCGACGGCGGGAGGACGGCTCCGTGCGGATGCTGCACTGGGCGACCTACCGCTTCACCCGCGAACCGCTCGGCTTCAGCGAGCGCGCCGCGGACTGAGGCCGGAGGGCGGGCGCCCCCGCTCCGCTGGTTGAGCACGGGCGCCCCGCGCCCGTGCCGGAACCACGCCCGGACGATGGTCGACCTGCTCGTCGAAACGCCCTCGAATCGCTCGGACGACGAACTCGTTCCTCCTGCTCAAGCGCTGATTTGCCCCGATGCGCTGTCGGTGCCCCGTGGTGTGATGCAGGCATGGACGGAGCCCCTGACCTCGTCGCCGCACTCGCGGCGCTGCGGTCGGTCGAGCCCCGGTTCTGGTCGTCCTCGGCGGACGAGCTGATCGCCGATGCGCGGCTCGTGGAGGACCTCGGGCGGCTCGTCGACCGACTCCGGATCGACGTCGCCGCCGAGCTCGAGCGTCGCTCCCGCCCCGCGCTCGGCGCGGAGGGACTGGCCTTCGTCTCGGGCGCCCGCGACGGCGTCGAGCTGGTCCAGCACGTCGCCCGGATCAGCCACCGCGAGGCCGGCCGCCGGGTCGGCCTCGGCACCGCCGTCGCTCCGCGGACCGGCCTCCGGGGCGAGACCCTCCCGGGCCGGCTCCCCGCCGTCGCCGATGCGCTGGCCGCCGGCGGCGGTCAGCCGTCCTCGCGCACGACCCCCGATGCACGGAATCGCTGCTGCGCGCCCTGCTTGCTGAGCCCGTAGAGCGCGCCGATCGCCTTCCACGTCGCTCCCTCGGACCGGGCGCTGCGGACCGCCTCGGCCTCGAGGGACTCCAGCTCCTCGCGCGCGGCGCGCACCGCGTCGAGCCGGCGGAGCGGGTCCGGGATCTGCCGCAGCGCCTCCACGCCGCGCTCGAAGCGCTTGCGCTCGGTCCCCTCGCTCACGGGACGAGGCTACTCAGCGGACCGATTCCGTCAACCGAGTGTTGCCTTGCCGGTCAAGAGATCGTTGACTACGCTCTCCGCATCCCGAGACTCGGGCGGGGACGACGGAGGGAGGCGACCATGGCGAAGAAGAAGGACAAGAAGAAGGACAAGAAGTCCAAGAAGAAGGGCAAGAAGTAGTCGTGCCCCAGGTCCGCACCCGCCGTGCCCGCAGTCGCGGGCGGCGGGTGCGCCGATGTCCCGGGCCCGCCGACGGAGGACACTGACGCCATGACCGACCGGCGCCTCATGCTCCTCGACACCGCCGCCCTGTACTTCCGAGCCTTCCACGGCATGCCCGACACGGTGCAGGCGCCCGACGGCACGCCGATCAACGCGGTCCGCGGGCTCCTCGACATCATCGGCCGGCTCGTCGGCGAGTTCGCACCCACCGACCTCGCCGCGTGCTGGGACGACGCCTGGCGCCCCCGCTGGCGCGTCGAGCTCGTCCCCTCCTACAAGGCGCACCGGGTCGAGCAGGCGGGCGACGCGACGCATCCGGACGTCGAGGTCGTCCCGGAGGCGCTCACCACGCAGATCCCGATCGTGCGGGAGGTGCTCGAGGCGCTCGGCATCGCGGCGATCGGCGCGCCGGACCACGAGGCCGACGACGTGATCGGCACGCTCGCGGCGACGGCCTCCATGCCGGTCGACGTGGTGACGAGCGACCGCGACCTGTTCCAGGTCGTCGACGACGCCCGGCACGTGCGCGTCATCTCGACGGCGCGCGGGATGAGCAACCTGGAGGTCGTCACCGACGAGGTGCTCCGCGCGAAGTACGGGGTGAGCGCGGCGCAGTACCCGGACTTCGCGACCCTGCGCGGCGACACCTCCGACGGCCTGCCGGGCGTCGCGGGCATCGGCGAGAAGACCGCGGCCTCCCTGCTCTCGCGCTTCGACGACCTCGACGGCGTGTTCCAGGCGGCGCGCACGATGGGCAGCGGCCTCTCTGCCGGCCAGGCCGCGAAGCTGCGAGACGGCGAGGAGTACGCGCGCCGCGCCCTGCCCGCGGTCCGCGTCGTCCGGGACCTCGACCTGCCGGACGTCGACACGACGATCCGGCTGACGGACGAGCGACGAGCGACGGCCGTCGCCCTCAAGGAGCGGTACGGCCTCGGCGGCTCGATGGACCGGGCGCTCGCCGCACTCGGCGCCTGACCCCGTCCCCCGGGCGGGATCCGACGAGGCGGGCGCCCGAAGACGCCCGGATCGTCGCGAAGCGCCCGGGAACGGGCAGCGGAGGTCAGCGCCTCCGGCCCGAGAGCAGCGCGTGCAAGAGCGGGAGCACGGAGATGCTCATCAGCACGGTGCCGAACGTCGCGAGGTCGGTCCTCAGCACGGCGCCCGTGATGAGGAGCGCAGCGAACAGGAGCGCGGAGACGACGCGACCGCTCTGCCGCTCGAGGCGGGCGACGCGGCGCTCGAGCACCGGGTTCGCGGCGACGACCGAGCCGGACTCGATCCGGTTCGTGAGCTCGTTCAGCCGGCGGGGCAGCTGGAGCGTGGACCGGGCGACGTCGACCGCCTGCTGCGCGAGGTCCTGCACGATGTTGCCGCGCTCGTCGCGGATGAGCTTCTGCGCGTAGGGCTCCACGGAGTCCCAGATGTTGAACTGCGGATCGAGCGCGCTGCAGACGCCGGAGGTCAGCGAGACCGCGCGGATCACGAGCAGGAAGTGCTCCGGCAGCTGCAGCGGCAGGGCGCGGATGGTCTCGCCGAACTGCTCGCTGAACTCGAAGAACTCGCGCTGGTCGACCTCCCGCAGCTCCGCGAACCCCATGCCCCCGAAGCGGGCGAACAGCTGGGTCATCGCGTGCTCGAGCTCGCTCGTGTCCGCGGTCGGCAGCAGGATGCCGACGTCGCCGATGGCGTCGACCAGGCCCTTGCCGTTCCGCGAGGCGGCGGCGATGAGCAGCTTGCGCAGGCCGGTGCGCGTGGAGGCGGGGATCTCGCCCATCATCCCGAAGTCGATGAAGGTGAGCCGCCAACCCCGCTCGCCGTCCGTCGGCGTCACGAAGATGTTGCCGGGGTGCGGGTCGGCGTGGAAGAAGCCGTGCTCGAACAGCTGGTCGAACATCACGGCGGCGAACACGGGTGCGACCTCGGCCGGGTCGATGCCGGCCGCGACGAGCGCATCATGATCGGTGATCTTGATGGCCGTGACGTCCTCGAGCGTCAGCACCTTGCGGGTCGAGCTCTCCCACACGACCTCCGGCACGGCGACCCGGTCGTCGCCGGCGAAGTCCTCCGCGAACCGCACGGAGCTCGCGGCCTCGTGCAGGTAGTCGACCTCCTCGAGGCTCGTCACCGCGAACTCCTCGACGAGCTGCGGCATGTCGACGCGGTCCGAGACGATCCGAACGTGGCTGAGCCACCGGCCGACCCTGCGGAGGGCCGCCAGGTCGACGTCGACGATCGTGTCGATGCCGGGCCGCTGCACCTTCACCATCACGGCGTCGAGGCCGGTCTGCTCCGCGTCCTCCGGAGCGAGCCGCGCCCGGTGCGCCTGCCCGAGCGAGGCGGCCGCGACGGGCTGCTCGTCGATCGCCGCGAACGCCCGGCCGAGCGGCAGGTGCAGCTGCGCCTCAGCGAGCGCGCGGATCTGCCCGAACGGCACCGGCGGCACCTCGTCCTGCAACCCCTCGAGCTCCTTCGTGATCTCGGGCGGGAGGACGTCCAGGCGCGACGACATGTACTGGCCGACCTTGATCATGAGGCCGCCCAGGTCGACGGCGAGGTCGTGGAACCGGCGCGCGAGGCGCTGCATGCGGCGCGACCGCGTCCGTGCAGCGATGCGCCGGAGGCCGATCCGGGGCAGGAGCAGCTCGAACCACCAGGTGACGGCGAGGTTCAGCGCGGCGAAGCGGAGGATGCGCCGGTAGCGCGAGCGGGCGGTGCCCGTGAGCGGCGCGTCCCGCCGCAGCTCGGTGGACGGCACCGATCAGCTCGCGGCGTTCGACGGACCGGTCATGACTGCGCCTCCAGGCTGAGCGACATCCGACGATAGTGCGGTGCGCCGCGGAGCCCGCGCGCGGAGGCGGATCCGCTCGGACCCGTCGCAGTGGTCCGATCCGCGGACCGGCGCGCGCTCAGGCCGCGTCGTCCCAGGTGTCACGCGGCGGGCAGATCATCCGCGTCGGGCGGGACGGATCGGCGCTCCGATCGAGGGCGTGCAGAGCCATCGGGCCGCCGCAGATCGGGCAGCGCGGGTCGTCGGGCAGGCGGTAGGGCTCCTCCGGATGGCCCGCCCCGACCTGCGCCGGCCCCATGAACGGCAGGAGGTTCTTGTCCAGGCCCCGCGCGCCGCCGAAGAGCCGCTCCCGAAGAGATCGCCCACTCATGATTCGTATACTAACAGTTCGTGCGACTAGACTCGCGGCATGACCGACGATCCGCTCGCCCTCGACCGGCAGGTGTGCTTCGCGCTCGCGGCGACGAGCCGCAGCGTGATCGGCCTCTACCGGCCGGTGCTCGAGCCGCTCGGCCTGACGCATCCGCAGTACCTGGTGATGCTCGCGCTGTGGGAGCGCAGCCCGCGCACCGCCCGCGACATCGCCGACGCGCTGTACCTCGAGCCGCCCACGCTGTCTCCGCTGCTGAAGCGCCTGGAGGCCATCGGGTACCTCACCCGCGAGCGGAACCCCGAGAACGAGCGGGAGCTCCAGGTCGAGCTCACCGAGCGGGGCCGAGCCCTCCGGCGTCAGGCGGAGGAGGTGCCCGGTCGGATCGTCGAGCGCCTCGGCGTCCCCCTCGCGATGCTCGAGGAGACGCGGGACCGGCTCACGGACCTCCTGGCCGCCACCCGCCGCATCGACGGCGACCCGCGCGGCGACGACGCCGCGGCCTGAGCCGCGACGCGACGTCCAGGGTCGGGCGGGCAGGCTCGACGGGATCCCGGAAGGACCGCGCATGACCGACTCCCCCGCCTACTTCGCCCGCGAGAGCGGTGCCCGCTTCCGGCCGACGGCGCTCGTCGGCGGCGCGTGGAGCAGCGACGAGCAGCACATCGCGCCGGCGATCGGGCTGCTCGCGCACGCGATCGAGCGGGACCGGGACGCCCGGCGGGGCGACGACCTGCGCCTCACCCGCCTCAGCTGCGACATCCTCGGCGTGGTGGCGATCGAACCGGTCGACGTCCACGTCGAGGTGCTCCGCCCCGGGCGGACGATCGAGCTCGTCGAGGCGCGCCTCACCGCCGGCGCCCGCACGATCGTGGTCGCGCGGGCCTGGCTGGCGCAGCGAGCGGACACGGCAGCCATCGCCGGCTCCCCGTTCCCCCGCCTGCCGGAGCCGTCGGCGATGCCCGTCGAGGACCTTGCGACCGTGTGGCCGGGCGCGTTCGTCGGCTCGCTCTCGGCGCGGCGGCAGCAGGCGGAGCCCGGGCGCGCGGTCGCCTGGATGAGCACGCCGATCCCGCTGCTGCGGGACGAGCCGGTGAGCACGACCGCGGCCGTCCTCGGCCTCATCGACACGACGAACGGCACCAGTCCGCGCCTGCCGCCCGACCAGGTCGCGTTCCCGAACCTCGACCTCACCGCGCACCTGTTCCGCGAGCCCGTCGCCGGTCCCGTCGGCTACGACGTGAGCGTGTCGTTCGGTCCGGACGGCGCCGGGCTGACGCAGGCGGTCCTGCACGACGCGGAAGGCCCGTTCGGCACGTCCGCGCAGACGCTCACGCTCCGGCAGCGGTAGGAACGCGCCGCCGGGCGGCGTCGACCACGAGGCAGCCGAGCGCAGCGGCGAGAGCGGGGTCGCCTCAGATGGCGATCTGCCGGCAGCGCGGGCACCGGCTGACGATCTCGCCGGAGGGCAGCCCGACGGGCATCATCAACGTGCCGCAGGCCGGGCAGTGGCGGTCCTCGGGGTCGACACCCGCTCCATCGCCGTCGCTCACCTCGGCAGCATAGGCAAGCCGTGCAGTCGGGCCTTCAGGAGCTGCACGGATGCAGATCGCGTGCAGGTGGTGACATCCGCCTGCGAGGCCTCGGAGCGGAAGCGTCGTAGCCTCGCGGAGCCGACCGCTCGCCGCCGAGCCGACCAGGGCCGGCCGAGCCTGGAGAGGAACGGCACGATGGGTGCGTCAGCGGAGCCGGGGAACGGCGTCGTCGAACCGGCCGACCCGGAGGCGGCCGAGCCCGCCGAAGCCGAGCCCGCCGAGCAGGCCGACGAGCACGGTGCGGACGGGCCGGAGTCGCACGGCCGGGTCCGGGCCGGCGTCGTCGCCGCGGGTCTCGCCGCGCTCGGCGTCGTCTTCGGCGACATCGGCACGAGCCCGCTCTACGCCTTGAAGACGGTGTTCACCATCGACGGCGGCATCGTCAAGGCGGACGAGAGCGACGTCTACGGCGTCGTCTCCCTGATGTTCTGGAGCATCACGATCGTCGTGTCGCTGAAGTACGTCACGATCCTCATGCGCGCCGACAACGACGGCGAGGGCGGCGTCATGGCGCTCGCGGCCCTCGCGCAGCGCCTCTACAAGCACCGCGGCCGCTCGACCGCCGCGTTCATCCTCATCGGCATCGTCGGCGTCGCCCTCTTCTACGGCGACTCGATCATCACGCCCGCGGTCAGCGTCCTGTCCGCGGTGGAGGGACTGCAGGTCGCTGCCCCAGCCGTCGGGCACCTCACCGTGCCGATCGCGGCGGCGATCCTCGCCGGCCTGTTCTTCGTGCAGCGGTACGGCACCGGGAAGGTCGGCAACCTCTTCGGGCCGGTCATGGTGCTCTGGTTCGCCGTCATCGCGGTCGCGGGCGTCGCCCAGGTGGTGCCGCACCCGTCCGTGCTCCAGGGCCTCTCCCCCTCGTGGGCGGTCGTGTTCGTCGTGGCGCACCCGGGGATCGCGTTCGTCGCGATGGGCGCGGTCGTGCTCGTGATCACCGGGGCGGAGGCCCTCTACGCCGACATGGGCCACTTCGGCCGCTCCCCCATCCGTCGGGCGTGGTTCTTCGTCGTGTTCCCCGCGCTCACGCTGAACTACCTCGGGCAGGCGTCCCTGGTCCTCCACGACCCCAGCGCGCGGAGCAACCCGTTCATCCTCCTGTTCCCCGATCCGCTGCGGCTGCCCGTCGTCGTCCTCGCGACCGTCGCCACGATCATCGCGAGCCAGGCGGTGATTTCCGGCGCCTTCTCGCTGTCGCGGCAGGCGGTGCTGCTCGGGCTCCTGCCGCCGCTCACGATCCGGCAGACGTCGAAGGAGGAGAGCGGGCAGATCTACCTGCCCGTCGTGAACGGGATCCTGTTCATCGGCGTGCTCGCGATCATGCTGTCGTTCGGCTCGTCCGCGCGGCTCGCGACGGCGTACGGCGTCTCGGTCACCGGTGCACTCGTGGTCGACACGGTCCTGCTGCTCACGGTCGCGCCGCTGCTCTGGCACTGGCGGCCGTGGAAGATCGTCCTCGCCGCGATCGCGTTCGGCGGCCTCGAGCTGACCTTCCTCTCCGGCAACCTCTCGAAGATCGTCCATGGCGGCTGGGTGCCGCTCCTCATCGCGTTCGCCGTGATCTTCGTCATGACGACGTGGCGTCGGGGGCGGCAGCTCGTCTCCGACGACCGGCGGGAGAAGGAGGGGTCGCTGGCCGACTTCGTCGAGGAGGTGCGCTCGGACCACCTCGTCCGGGTGCCCGGCGTCGCCGTCTTCCCGCATCCGAACCGCGACACGGTCCCGCTCGCGCTCCGCGCGAACGTGGACCACAACCACGTGCTCCACGAGCGCGTGGTCATCGTGTCGATCGAGGTCATCGGGATGCCGACGGCACCCGAGCACAAGCGCTTCGCCCGCGACGAGCTCGGATACGGCGACGACGGGATCGAGCACCTCGCGATCCGGTTCGGGTTCTCGGAGACGCCGGACGTGCCCGCGGCCCTCCGCTCCGCCTGCGTGACCGACGTGCTCGACATGGACGCCGCGACGATGGACTCGGCCTCGTTCTTCGTCTCCCGCGGGGCGATCCGGCGCACCCGGCGGACGGGGATGGCGGGCTGGCGCAAGTCGTTCTTCGTCGGCCTCTCCCACAACGCGGCCAATCCCACGGCGCGGTTCCAGCTGCCCTCCGACCGCACGGTGACGATGGGCAGCGACGTCGACATCTGATGCTGTTCACGGATACGGAGATCCGGCGAGCCGGATCTCCGTATCCGTGAACAGGGCGACGACGCGTCAGACGTCGCTGATGTCGCTCAGGGGCAGGCCGAGCCAGCGTGCGAGATCGAGCACCTCCTGGCGGACCATCTCGCGCTCCTCCTCCTCGAACGGGAGGAACTCGTGGACGGCCTGCACGTGGAGCACGCCCTCCTTGCGGTCGGCCGTCGCCTCGAGCATCCCGACGAAGCGGTCGCGCATCAGGATCGGATGCGCGAACAGGCCGTACCGGCGCTCCGGTTTCGGCTTGAACTGCTCGAGGACGTACGCGAAGCCGAACACCGCCTCCAGCCGCGGCCGATCGAACAGCATGGCGTCGTAGGGGTTGAGGAACGCGACGCGGCCGCCCGGATCGTCGTCGAGCGCCGCGAGCGCCTCCGGGTCCACCCGCCAGGTCCCCTTGACGCCCTCGATCTGGACCGGCTCGCCGGCGTCCTGCACCGGCGTCCACCCCGAGTGCTTCGCGACGCCTGCGGCGCGGAGACGGCGCTCCGCGATGGCACGCCGCGCCTCCTCGAGCGTGAGGTCCGGCATCGCGGGGTGGACGCGCTCGGCCAGGTCCCACACCTTGCTGCGCCCTTCCCGGCGCACGACCGCGACCTCGCCGCGGAGCGAGAGCAGCTCGAGCATCCGCGGCACCTGGTTGTCGCTCCACCACCCGCTGTCGTTCGAGCGCGCGACCTTCGCGGTGTCCGGGATCGCGGAGGCGAGGAGGGGGCCTTCGGCGCGGAGCCGGGCCAGCACCTCCTTCCGAAACCTGGTGTTCGCCGCCAGCCACTCCTTCGCCCGCGGATGCTCCGCGTGGCTCCGGAGGTGCACGAGGAGCGCCGGCAGCGCCGAGACGGGGTGGAACGCGCCGTCGAGCTCGACGAGCTGGCGGTCCCGCTCGACCGCCTTCCGCAGGTGGGCGGGGTCGTACGCCTCCCCGATCCGCGTCCAGAGCATCGTCTGCTCGCAGGGCGCGATCACGGCGGTCGGGTCGATCTTGATCCACCCGACCTGCTCCGCGACCTCGACCGGATCGGCGGGCCGCTCCGCGTCGAGCAGCTGCGCGCGCACGGCGATGCGCCGCGCGTCGTCGCGCGAGAGCCGGTGCGGCGTCATGCCGGGAGCGTAGGACCACCGTCCGACGCCCGTCGAGACGCGGCAGCGCCCGCCGGCCGGGGCCGACGGGCGCTGCTGCGGGGGGCGTCCCTACGCGGGCTGCTGCTCGCGGTGCGGGAGCTTCCAGCCCGGCCGCACGAAGTGGCAGGTGTACCCGTGGGGGTGCTTCTCCAGGTAGTCCTGGTGCTCCTCCTCGGCCTGCCAGAACGCGCCGGCGGGCTCGACCTCCGTGACGACCTTCCCGGGCCAGAGGCCGGAGGCGTCGACGTCGGCGATGGTGTCGAGCGCGACCTGCTTCTGCTGCTCGGAGGTGAAGAAGATCGCCGAGCGGTAGCTGCGGCCGATGTCGTTCCCCTGCCGGTTCCTCGTCGACGGGTCGTGGATCTGGAAGAAGAACTCGAGGATCTCCCGGTACGAGATCACCTCGGGGTCGAAGACGACCTCGACGGCCTCGGCGTGGTCGCCGTGGCGACGGTAGGTCGCGTTCGGCGTCGACTCGTCACCGGAGTAGCCGACGCGGGTGGAGACGATGCCCGGACGGCGCCGCAGCAGCTGCTGCGCGCCCCAGAAGCATCCGCCGGCGAGGATCGCGGTCTCGGTCGCCATGGTCAGGACTCCTTGCTGTTCGTGTTCGACTCGATCAGGGCGCGGTACTCGCCGTACCCCTGGGCCTCCAGCTCGCTCTCCGGGACGAACCGGAGCGCGGCGGAGTTGATGCAGTAGCGCAGGCCGCCCTCGGCGACCGGGCCGTCGTCGAAGACGTGGCCGAGATGGCTGTCCGCGCCGCCGGAGCGGACCTCGATGCGGAGCATGCCGAACTGCCGGTCCTGCTTCTCGACGATGCCGGATCCCGGGACGGGCCGGGTGAAGCTCGGCCAGCCGCAGCCGCTGTCGTACTTGTCGGCGGACGCGAAGAGCGGCTCGCCGGAGACGACGTCGACGTAGAGGCCCTTGTCGTGGTTGTTCCAGTACTGGTTGCGGAACGCGGGCTCGGTGGCCGCCTCCTGGGTCACGGCGTACTGGTTCGGGGTCAGCTTCGCGACCGCCTCGGCGGTCTTCCCGTACTTCGTGCTGGTGGTCATCGGCAGCTCCTCGACTCGTCGGGCCGCCGGCTGCGGCCCACGGTGATCACAACACCCGAGCGGGCCGGTCAGTTCCCCGATCCGAGGAAGTCCCGGACGGCTGCGAGGACCTCGTCGTACGCCTCCCGGTGCACGTTGTGCCCGGCGCCGGGGAAGCGGAGGAGGGCCGTCCCGGGGTGCAGCGCCGCGAACGCGGCGGCGGTCGAGGGCGTCACGATCGCGCCGCGGTCGGGGTCGCCGGTGACGAGGAGGACGGGCGCCTCGATCCGCTCGGCCGTCGCCCGCCAGTCGCCGCCGATGATCGGTTCGTCGAGCACCTGGTCGTCGAACTGCAGCTTCGACTCCACCCAGCCGGGCAGCTCGGCGGCGTCCCAGTCGGGGTTCGACGCCCGCGCGAGCCGGATGCGGTCGGCCGGCGCCGCCGCGCGCACCTCGGCGAGCATCCGGCCGATGCCGCCGCGCACCTCCTCGAGGGAGGGGCCGTCGTCGCCGTCCTCGCTGAACGGCGGGTCCTCGAGCACCACGCGGGAGACGAGCTCGGGATGCGCGGCGGCGAGCGCCGCCGCGGTCGCCGCACCCATCGAGTGCCCCCAGACCGCGACGGGCCCGTCGGCCGTCGCGCGGAGCACCGCGGCGGCGTCCTCGACCTGGTCCTCGACGCCGAAGCCCTGGCCGATCCGGGAGGACCGGCCGTGCCCGCGCGCGTCGGCCGCGACGACGGCGAAGCCGTCGGCGAGGTCCGCGGCGACGCGGCTCCAGCAGGCGCCGCTGTCCGTGACCCCGTGCAGCAGCAGGAGCGGCTCGCCGCTCCCCGTCCGCCGCACGCGCAGCTCCACGGATCCGGCACGGACGGTGGTCTCCTCCATGGGCTCCTCCTCGAGCGGTTCGACGACCATCTTCGTGCCGGACGCGCGGGCGGATCAGGCCGGAGCGAGCCGCAGCGGCCCCCGGCGCCCCACGACCCAGACGGTGAGCGCGAAGCCGCTGAGCACGGCCGCACCGACGGTGACCGCCGTCCAGCCGCCCGCCGCCCACAGCAGCGACGTGACACCGGACCCGATCGCCCCGCAGACGAAGTTGTTCGTCACGAACGCGGTGTTGAGCCGGCTGCGCGCGGCGGGGTCGACCTGGAACATCCGCGTCTGCACGGTGATGTTGTGGGCCTGCACCGCGACGTCGAGGAGCAGCACGGCGACGACCAGCACCACCACCGACCGGGCGCCGAGCCCAGCGACGACGAAGGCGACGAGCACGACGGACCAGGCGACGCCGATCGTCGGGAGGCCGAGCCCGCGGTCCTGCAGCCGGCCGGCGCGCTGCGCCGCGATCGCCCCGGCGAGGCCGACGAGGCCGAACAGGCCGATCGTCTCGACCGGGAAGGAGAACGGCGGTGCGCTGAGGAGGAACGTCAGCGCCGTCCAGAACATCGTGAAGACCGCGAAGGAGGTGCCGCCGAGGACGAGGCTCCAGCGCACCGTCCGCTCCCGCCGCACGATGGCGAAGACGGAGCCGATCAGCCGCGGATACGGGAGGCGGTCGCGGGGCGGGAGGTCCGGGATCACGCGGGAGAGCAGCACGGCGAGCACGAGCGCGACGACCGCCGCGACGACGTAGATCGCCCGCCAGCCGGCGACCGCGGCGACGAGGCCGCTGACGGTGCGGGACAGCAGGATGCCGATGAGGATGCCCGACACGACCGTCCCGACGACGCGACCCCGGTCGTGGTCGCTCGCGAGGTCGCCGGCGAGCGGGACGAGGATCTGACCCGAGACCGTCGTGAGCCCGACGAGCGCGAGCGTCGCGAGCAGCACGGGGAAGGTGGGCGCGAGCGCGCTCGCGGCCAGCGCGACGGCCGAGCACACCAGAGCGACGGGGACGAGGCGCCGTCGCGGCAGGAGGTCGCCGAGCGGCACGAACAGCAGCACCCCGACCGCGTAGCCCAGCTGCGTCGCCGTCACGAGCCACCCGGCGGCCGCGGTCCCCGTCCTCAGGTCGCGGGCGATGAAGTCGAGCAGCGGCTGCGCCCAGTAGAGGTTGCCGACGGCGGCTCCGGAGGCGATCGCGAACAGGAGTGCGCGCGCCCGGGTCATGAGGGGTCGATCCTCCCGCAGGCCGCCCGGACGGCTCCTGCGCCCGCGACCTCAGTCCTCCGGGGGCGCGTGCCGGGCCGCGTGGCGGACGAGCACCGCGATCCCGATCGCGATGATCACGGCACCGACGATCGACACCGCGACCCAGATCGTCTCGGCCAGGCCGTCCGTGACCGCGAGCTGCGCGATGACCCCGACGAAGAGCACGAGCACGCCGCCGAGCAGGAGGGCGACGCCGGAGCGGGAGGGGCGACCGAGCACCCCGGAACGCTAGTTCCGATCCTCGGGCCGGCCGACCACGGGGAGGAGGCCCGTCTCGACGGCCACGCGGCGGCGGTGGAGGTTCCGCTGCTCCGGCAGCGACAGGTCGAACACGACCGCCAGCAGCCGGACGACCGCGGTGACGACGACGCCGACGACGGCCGCGACCGGCAGCTGCACCCCGACGGCGTGCAGGACCGCGAGGACGGCGGAGCCGCCCGCGGCCGCGACGGCGTAGAGCGAGCCGACGTGCATCACGGCGACGGGCAGGCCCATGATCACGTCGCGGAGGACGCCTCCGCCGACGGCGGCGAGCACACCGACGAACACGGACGGGACCGCGGGCAGACCGAAGGCGAGCGCCTTGCTCGTGCCGAACGCGCCGAACATCCCGATGACGACGGCGTCGAGCCCGACGATCAGCCCGTTCAGGCGCTGCAGCAGAGGCGCGAGCAGCATGCCCGCGAGCGCCGACACCGTGGCGGTGATCAGGTACCAGTCGCTCTGCAGCGTCGCCGGCGTGAGGCCGAGCAGCAGGTCGCGGATGAGGCCACCGCCCATGCCGATGAGGATGCCGATGGCGGCGACGCCGAGGAGGTCGAGGCGCCGCTGGCCGCGGAAGTTCGACGCGAAGAGCGCCCCCTGCACGCCGCCGAGGGCGACGGCCGTCAGATCGGCCCACAGCGGGATGACGAATCCGGGTTGCACCCCGGCATGGTGCCCGATCCGCGACCGGGATCGGCGCCGCCGGTCAGGCGCGCTGCAGCCGCGACGCGATGAGCCGCGCGGTCGCCTCCGGGTCGACGCCGTGGTCGTGCGACTCGGGCACGACGACGAGCTCGGCGGCCGGCATCGCGGCGGCGAGGCGCTCGACCGCGCCGACGAGGAACGGGAAGGTGGGGTCACCCCGCAGGATCGTGGTGGGGACGGCGGTGCCGGTCATCGCGGCGGTCGGGGTGTCGAGCTCCGCCGCGAGCACCGCGTCGTAGACCACGGACTGGGCGAGCGGGACGAGGCCCGCGAACATCGGGCTGCTCCGGATCTGCTGCACGACCGGCTCCGGGAGCCCGACCGCCTCCCGCTGGAACAGCGTCACCGCGTCCTCGGGCCGACCGTCGTCGACGGCCGCCTGCAGCCGCGCGGGCAGGTCCGGCGCGGCGGAGTCGACCCCGAAGTGGAACGGCGGCTCGGAGAGGAAGAGGTGCGAGAAGGGGACGCCCTCCCCCGCCGCGAGCAGCGCGAGCACGGCCCCGGACGAGTGCCCGAGGACCGCCGCGCGGCCCCCGACCGCCTCGACCATTGCGGCGAGGTCCTCCGCCTCGCGGGCCGGCGCGTACGGCGGGGTGTCCCCGCTCGCGGCGCGGGCCCGCCGATCGATCGCGACGCCCTGCAGGCCGAGCGCGGCGAGCGCGCCGGCCAGCGGAAGGCCGGCGTCCGAGGTCGAGAACGCGCCGCCGACCACGAGCACGGGCTCGCCCTCCCCCACCCGCGTGAACGCGATCCGGGTGCCGTCGGCGGACTCCACGTGCTCCATGCCGCCATCCGAGCACCTGGCCGCGCGGAATGGAAGCCGTCGCTCGCCCGAACGGCGTCCGCCACGCCGCACTGCACGGAGGACGGGGACGATCTTCGCTTCCGCTCAGCGGACGGCGTTCGCCCACGGCGAACGCTCCGGGTGTGGCGCTGGGCCCCGCCGAGGGCCGGGCGACCGTAAGCCATGGCCGAGCCCCGCACCACCTCGAACGTCGTCTCCGGCAGCCCCGTGCCGCTCGACGCCGTGTGCCGTCGCTGCCGCCGGGAGGGCGTCTTCAGCGTCGCGCTGTTCGTGCTCACGATGGACGGACCCCGCCAGGTCGGGGAACGGATCTTCTGCGTCTGCGAGACGCGTCCCACCGCGAAGGCGACGATCACGAACGGCGACGCGAAGCGGACGGGCGAGACCTGCGACCGCTGCAACCGCGTCAGCATGTACGAGGTGCCGTTCTTCGCGATGACGCCCGCGGGCGTCTCGCCGCACTCCACCCGGGTCATCTGCCGGGAGTGCGACACGCGCCCCAAGCGCTGACGCCCTCCTCGCGGATCCGCACCGCTCGCGCGACACGCCGGGTTCCGGGCGGGACTCCACGGCCTGTCGCGGAGGTTCTGCGGAACCGCGACGGATCTGCGGATCCGGGAGCCCGACCGTCCTAGGCTCCACTGCCATGCCGGCCAGATTCGTGGTGGTCCCGCAGTGGCAGGGATCGTCGTCCAGTCGGGCGATGCGCCTGATCGACGGAGCGGAGGCGATCCGCGGCGACCTGCCGTCCTCCGCCACCACGACCGTCGAGGTGCCGCTCGGCGCCGGTGACGCCGTCGGCACGGGCGTGCACCGCTACTCCGCCGTCGCGACGGTCCGCGAGCGCCTGCGGGACGCGCTCGCCGCCGTGCCGGAGGGCGACCTGCCCGTCGTCGTCGGCGGCGATTGCGGGGTCGAGCTGGCCGCCGTCGAGCGGGCGGCCGAGTCCGCCGCGGCCCGCGGGGCGCGGCTCGGGCTCGTCTGGTTCGACGCGCACCCCGACCTGAACACCCCGGACTCGAGCCCGAGCGGCGCGTTCTGCGGGATGGTCCTCCGCGCGCTGCTCGGCGAGGGGGCGGACGGGCTGACCGCGTCCACCCCGGTCGACCCGCGCCGGGTCGTGCTCGCGGGCACCCGGAACATGGACGACCAGGAGGCGGAGTTCGTCGCCGCGAGCGGCATCGCCGTCGTCGCGGCCGACGCGGTGGCCGAGGGGCTCGGCGCCGCCGTCGACGCGCTCGACGTGGACGAGGTGTACCTCCACGTCGACCTCGACGTGCTCGACCCGGGCGAGTTCGACGGGGTCACCGATCCGCAGCCCTTCGGCGCCTCCGTCGCGGCGGTCACCGCGGGCATCGCCGCCGCCTCCGCGGGGCGGCGCGTCATCGGCGCAGGGCTGACGATGTTCGCGCCCGCCTCGCCGGACGACGTCGTCGCGGACCAGGGCACGATCCTCCGCGTGGTGAGCGCCCTCACGGCGTCGACGCGCACCCCGCGCTGAGCACCGGGGCGGGAGCCGCCCAGCACTCCTCCCGGCGGTTCCGGTTACCGTGCCGGTGACGTCGGCACGCGGGGCCGCCGTCGCTGCTGCGCGCATCGGAGGGAAGACCATGGCGGAGACCTACGACCTGATCGTCATCGGGGCGGGCGCGGTCGGCGAGAACGTCGCCGACTACGCGCACAAGGAGGGGCTCTCGACGGTGCTCGTGGAGAACGAGCTCGTCGGCGGCGAGTGCTCCTACTGGGCCTGCATGCCCTCGAAGGCGCTGCTGCGGCCCGGCACGGCGCTGCGGGCCGCGCAGCACGTCGCCGGGGCCGAGCAGGCGGTGACCGGCTCGATCGACCCCGCCGCCGTGCTCGCGCGGCGCACCACGACGGTCTCGAACTACGACGACGGCGGCCAGGTCGCGTGGATGCGGTCCGCCGGCATCGACCTCGTGCGCGGCACCGCACGGCTCGACGGCCCGAAGCGGGTCGTCGTGACGGCGCTGGACGGCACGGAGACGGTGCTGGAAGCCCGCGCGGCGGTCGCCGTGTCGACCGGCAGCTCCGCGCTCATCCCGCCGATCGAGGGGCTCGCCGAGGCGGAGCCGTGGACGTCCCGCGAGGCGACGTCGGCGACCGAGATCCCGCCGCGGCTGATCGTCCTCGGCGGCGGCGTGGTCGGCGCCGAGATGGCGACGGCGTACACCTCCCTCGGCTCGAAGGTCACGATGGTGGTCCGCGGCGGCCTCCTGGGCGGGATGGAGCCGTTCGCGGGCGAGATGGTCGCGAAGGCGCTCACCGAGGCGGGCGCGGACGTCCGCCTGAACGCCTCCATCACGAAGGTCGCCCGGGAGGGCGGCGTCGTGACCGCGACGCTCGACGACGGCTCGACGATCGCGGCGGAGCAGATCCTCGTCGCGACCGGTCGCACGCCGAACACGCAGGGGCTCGGCCTCGCATCGGTCGGCCTGCAGGACGGCGACTGGCTGTCCGTCGACGACACCCTGCTCGTCGACGCCCCGACGAACGCCGACGACCCCTGGCTGTACGCCACGGGCGACGTGAACCGCCGGGCGCTGCTGACGCACGAGGGCAAGTACCAGGCGCGCGCCGCGGGCCGCGTGATCGCGGCGCGGTTCAAGGACGAGTCGCCGGACACGGGCCGGTGGACGCGCTACACGGCGACCGCGGACCACGCGGCCGTGCCGCAGGTCACGTTCACGGATCCGGAGGTCGCCTCGGTCGGCCTGACGGAGGACGCCGCCCGCAAGGCGGGCACGAAGGTCCGCGTGGCGGAGTACGACATGGCCGCGCTCGCCGGCGCCAGCGTCTACGACGACGCCTACGTCGGGCGGGCGAAGCTCGTGATCGACGACGAGCGCGACGTGCCGATCGGCGCGACGTTCGCCGGCTACGACGTCGGCGAGATGCTGCACGCCGCGACGATCGCGATCGTCGGTGAGGTGCCGATCCAGCGGCTCTGGCACGCCGTGCCGTCCTACCCGACGCTGAGCGAGATCTGGCTCCGCCTGCTCGAGACCGACGGCCGCGCGTGAGCGTCCGGCTGGGCGCCCCGGGCCGGATGGAGGGCCGCGTCGTCGTCGTGACCGGAGCGAGCTCCGGGATCGGCCGGGCCGCCGCGCGCGAGCTCGCGCTCCTCGGCGCCGAGGTCGCCGTCGTCGGCCGCAACCGCGAGCGGACGCACGCCGTCGCCGCGGAGACCGGCGGGCGCGCGTTCCTCGCCGACTTCGACCGCCTCGCGTCCGTCCGGGAGCTCGGCGCCGCCCTCCTCGACGCCTACCCGCGCATCCACGTCCTTGCGAACAACGCGGGCGGCATGGCCCCGCGCGGCACCACGGGCGACGGCTTCGGGATCACGTTCCAGCGCAACCACCTGGCCGGGTTCCTGCTCACCGACCTCCTGCGCGACCGGCTGCTCGCGACGGCGGCCGAGGAGCCGGGGACGGTGCGGGTGATCCAGACCTCGAGCGCCGCGAACACGTCGGGGAAGGTCCGCCTCGACGACCTCGACGAGCTGCGCGGGCCGTGGCTCGGCGGCTGGCGCGCGTACGGCACGGCGAAGCTCGAGAACGTCCTGTTCACGCGGGAGCTCGCGCGGCGGACCGTTGAAACCGGCATCGGCACCTGGTCCTTCCACCCGGGCTTCGTCGCGACGGGGTTCGGCGGCTCGAACCCGCTGATCGGTCTCGCGAAGCGGGCCGCGCTGTCGCCAGAGCAGGGCGCCCAGCCGCTCGTCCGGCTCGCGGCCTCCCCGGCCGTGCCGGCGCCGTCCGGCAACCACTTCAGCCGGCTCGCCGCGCCCGGATCGGTGGCGCGGCAGGCCGACGACGCCGGCCTCGCCCGGGCCCTGTGGGAGGCGAGCGCCGCGCGCGTCGGCGGCTGAGGCCGCGGTCCGCGCGCGGATTGCGGGTTCCCGGCGGACACCCGATAGGTTCACCGCCGTGGTGCTGGCCGTGCTCGGTGGCGGCCTGCTCGTCCTGGGCCTGGTCGCGGTGGCGACCGGACTCCTGCCGGTCGCGGACGCCGTCGCGCTCGGCGATCGGATCGCGCCGGTGCTCGGGTTCGTGGTCGCCATCACGATCGTCGCCGCGATCGCCGCGGAGGCCGGCCTCTTCGACCGGCTGGCCGCGCTGGCGGCGCGGCTCGCCCGCGGGCGCGGCTCGGTGCTCTGGGTCCTCGTCGTCGTCGTGGCGGTCGCCTCGACGGTGTTCCTGTCGCTCGACACCACCGCGGTGCTGCTGACGCCGGTCGTCGTCACGCTCGCGCGGCGGGTCGGGCTCTCCCCGATCCCCTTCGCGATGACGACCGTGTGGCTCGCGAACACGGGCTCGCTGCTGCTGCCCGTGTCGAACCTGACGAACCTCCTCGCCGAGTCGGACCCGTCGTTCGGCAGCGCCTACGTCGCCCGCTCGTGGCTGCCCGCGACGGTCGCGATCCTCGTGCCGGTCGCGATCCTCGCCGTGATCTCCCGGCACGCCCTCGCGCACCGGTACGAGCCGCCCGCGCCGGAGCCGATCGGCGACCGCCCCCTCTTCGTCGTCGCCGCGGTCGTGGTCGGGCTGCTCGTCCCGGCGCTGGCGATCGGCGACCCGGTCCTCCACGTGCCCGTCTGGATCCCCGCGACCGTCGGCGCGCTCGTCCTCGTCGTCGTCGCCGCGGTCCGGCGCCCGCGGGCGCTGTCCCTGCACCTGCTGCCGGTACCGCTCGTCCTCTTCGTGTGCGGGTTGTTCCTGGCCGTCACCGCGCTCGGCCGCCTCGGGCTGACGGAGGTGCTCGCCGCCGCGGCCGGCACCGGCACCGGGCCGCTCGACCTCCTCCGCCTCGCCGGGGTGGGCACCGTCACCGCGAACCTCGCCGACAACCTGCCGGCCTACCTGGCGCTCGAGCCAGTCGCGGGGAACGAGCAGCGCCTGCTCGCCCTGCTCATCGCGGTGAACGCGGGGCCGCTCATCACGCCGTGGGCGTCACTGGCGACCCTGCTGTGGCACGGCCGACTGACCGCGCAGGACGTCCACATCTCCTGGACCCGGTTCGCCCTCCTGGGCCTGATCGCGGCGCCGCTGACGGTCGGCCTGAGCACGCTGGCGCTCACGCTCCTCTGACGCCGCCCTCCTGCAACGCGGACTTGCCACTTCTCGGCCTCGACACGCCGGCGCCCGGGCCGAGAAGTGGCAAGGCCGCGCCTCGAGCCGAGCCCGTGGTCACCAGAAGCGCGGCGGATGCCGGCGCGACCACCCGAGTCGGCGCTCGAGCTGACGGCCGATCGCGAGCAGCGCGCGCTCCCCGCCCGGCCGGCCGATCAGCTGCACGCCCGCGGGGCGCCCGTCCCCCGGCGCACCGACCGGCAGCGTGATCGCCGGCAGCCCGGCCACGTTGACGAACGACGTGAACGGCGCGGCCTGCACCTGCCGGTCGAACACGGCGTCGGCGCCGTCCCCGCCCTCGTGGTGCCAGCCGATCGGGCGGGGCGGCAGCGCGACCGTCGGGCTCAGCACCGCGTCGAACGGCGCGAACGTCGCGATGGTCCGCCGCTCGAACGCCGCGGCCGCGACCACCGCGGCGACGACGCGCTCGGCGGGGAGGGCGCGGCCGCGCTCGACGATCTCCCGCGTGTAGGGCTCGAGCAGCGCGAGCTCCTCCGGGGTCCGCGCGGGGACGGTCGCCGCGCCCGCCTGCCAGAGCACGCGGAACAGGTCCGGGTAGTCCTCCCCCGGCAGGCGGACGGGCTCCAGGCCGTGGCCGAGCCCGTCGAGCTCGCCGACGGTCCGCGCCACCGCGGCCGTCACCTCGTCGTCCACTGTCACGGCGACCGCGTCGTCCCAGACCGAGCCCTCGAGCACCCCGATCGCGAACCGCCCCTCACCGCGGACCGCGTCGCCGAGGAACGGCTCGTCGTCGCCGGGCACCGTCGCGTAGCCGGCGGACCGCGCACGGCCCTCGGGGCGCACGAGCGCGTCGAGCAGCATCGCCGCGTCGGCAACCGTGCGGGCGATCGGGCCTGCGGTGACGAGCCCCGCGAAGCCGCCCTGGCCGCCCTGTGCCGGCACCCGGCCACGGGAGGGCTTCAGCCCGACGAGGCCGCACCACGCGGCGGGGATCCGGATCGACCCACCGCCGTCGGACGCGACCGCGAAGGGCGCGAGCCCGGCCGCGACCGCGGCCGCCGCGCCGCCGCTCGAGCCGCCGGCGCCCGTGCTCGGGTCCCACGGGTTCCGCGCGGGCGGCCGCCCGGCCGGCTCGGTGAAGCCCGTGAGGCCGAACTCCGGCGCGGTCGTCGCCCCGAGCACCACTGCGCCCGTCGCGTCCGTCGCCCGCACGACCTCGTCGGAGGCCTCGACGACCCGGCCCGCGAACAACCGGGAGGCGCCCGAGACCGTGCCGGCGCGGCGGACGAGCTCCTTCTCCGCGATCGGCACGCCGGCCAGCGGCGCCGGTCCCTGCCCCGCCGCGTCGACCTCCGCCGCCCGAGCGAGGGCGCGGTCGGCGTCGATGCGCGCGTAGGCGCCGAGCTCGTCGTTCCAGCGCTCGATGCGGGCGAGGTAGTACTCGGTCAGCTCCGTCGACGTCGTGTCGCCGCGGCGGATCCAGTCCCACTGCTCCTGCGCGGTCAGCTGGTGCGGCTCGAAGGCCATCCCGGTCCCCGTCCTACTTGATCGTCCGCTGCATCATCACGGTGCCGATCCAGCGGTCGAACTTGAACGCGACCTTGCCCATCCGGCCCGTCTCCTTGAAGCCGAGCGACCGGTGGAGGGCGATGGAGGACTCCGCGCCCCCGTCGGCGATCACCGCGAGCAGCTGCTTCAGCCCCGCCTGCTTCCCCGCGTCGATGAGCGCGGTGAGCAGCGCCTTCCCGAGCCCCTTCCCGGTCGAGGCGGGGCGGAGGTAGATCGACTCCTCCGCCGTGAACCGGTACGAGCGCTTCTGGATCCACGGCTCGGCGAGCGCGTAGCCGAGCACCTGCCCGGTCGGGGACACGGCGACGAGGAACGGCAGCCCGAGCTTCGTCAGGTACGCGAACTTCGACCGCCAGGTCCGCAGGGTGCGGGTCTCGGTGTCGAGCGTGACCATCGTGTTCGTCACGTAGTGGTTGTAGATCTGCCGCACGTCGGGCAGGTCCTTCGCGGTCGCGGGCCGGATCTCGTACGCGAACACCGGCTCCGGCGGGTCCAGCCGGCGGAGGTGGAACGGCTTGGCCAGCCTGCGCGGCTCGTACTCCTCTTCCAGCACGCGTTCATCTTTCAGGAGTTCCGGTCGACCGCGCTCCCGACGGACCGAACGCTCAGGCCGGGAGGGTCCAGTCGATGCCGTCGCCGCCCTGCTCGCGCAGCAGCGCGTCGGCGCGGCTGAACGGGCGGGAGCCGAAGAAGCCCCGCGACGCGGAGAGCGGACTCGGATGGGCGGACTCGATGCGCGGCACGTCGCCGAGCAGCGGCGCGAGGTCCTGCGCGTGCCGGCCCCAGAGGATCGCGACGAGCGGGCCGCCGCGTGCGGCGAGCGTCCGGATCGCGTGCTCCGTCACCCGCTCCCAGCCCTTGCCGCGGTGGGAGGCGGGCTCGCCGGGCCGCACCGTGAGCACCCGGTTGAGCAGCAGGACGCCGCGCTCCGTCCACGCCGTCAGGTCCCCGTGCGGCACGGGTGCGACGCCGAGGTCGCTCTGCAGCTCCTTGTAGATGTTCGTCAGGCTGCGCGGGATCGGCCGCACGTGCGGGTCGACGGCGAAGCTGAGGCCGATCGGGTGCCCCGGGGTCGGGTACGGGTCCTGGCCGACGACGAGCACCCGCACGGCGGGCAGCGGCGTCCGGAACGCGCGGAGGACGTGGTCCGCCGCCGGCAGGTACGAGCGCCCCGCGGCGACCTCGTCGCGCAGGAAGTCGCCCATCGCGTGGACGTCCGCCTCCACGGGCGCGAGCGCTTCCGCCCAGGTCGGGTCGATGAGCCCGTCGCCGGCGAGCGCCGTGAGGGACCGGGGCCCCGTCACCGCGCGGCCTCCCGACGGACGCGGGAGTCGCCGTCGACGCGGTGGACGCCCACGTCAGTGCGCCGCGCCGCCGCCGACGACGGGCGGCTCCGCCGACCACGGGAACACGATCCAGCGGTCCGTGTCGCGCCACGACCAGTCCGGCGCGAACACGGTCTGCGGCTTCGTGTAGAAGCACGCGCTGCGGACGTCCGCGCCCATCTTCGTGAGGATCTCGACCGCGAGCCGCAGCGTCAGCCCGGACTGGGAGACGTCGTCGGCGAGCAGCACCCGCTTGCCCGCGAGCGACGTGCCGTCGAGGTGCGGCGGGAGGAGCAGCGGCTCCGGCAGCGTCTCGTCGACGCCCGTGTAGAGCTCGACGTTGATGGAGCCGCAGCTCTTCACCCCGAGCGCGTAGGCGAGCGCGCCGCCGACGAGCAGGCCGCCGCGGGCGATCGCGATGACGACCTCCGGCACGAAGCCGTCGTCGGCGATCCGCTGCGCGAGCTCGCGCGTGGCCGTGCCGACCTCGCCCCAGGGCAGGACCTCGCGCGCCTCGGCCGGGGCCGGATCGTCGTGGAGGGGTGCGGCGGTGGAGTCGGCCGCGCTCACTCCCGCCCCTCCGGCGCCGCAGCGGCCCGCTCGGCGCGCTGGCGCGCGACCTCGAGCAGCTCGAGGTCGATGCGGGCGTGCTCCCGCGCGATCTCGTCGGCGTCGTCGGCCCGGCCCTCCACGATGGCGGCCACGAGCAGCTCGTGCTCGCGCAGCCCGCGGTCCTCGGCCGCGAGCATGCCGTCCGGCTCGCCCCACACGTGGAGGGGCGCCCCGATGGAGATCTCCTGTTCGAGCGTCAGCAGCATGGACTTCAGTGTGCCGTTCTTCGCCGCGTCCGAGATGGCGAGGTGCAGGGAGGCGTCCGCGATCTGCTTCCCGCGCCCGCTCGCGGCGTCCCGGTACTCATCGAGCCGGCGCTGCAGCAGCGCGACGTCGTCGTCGCTCCGACTCTCCGCCGCGGCGCGGGCGATCGCGCCGTGCAGGCGGCGCATCGCCTCCAGCCGGTCCTGGATGTCGCTCCAGCGGCTCTGCAGGGTCCGCGCGACGGCCGCGTGCGAGTCCGGCGTCCACTGGACCCGGACGAACGAGCCGCCGCCGCGGCCGCGCTGGGTCTCGATCAGGCCGCGCTCGTGCAGCACCGCGAGCGCCGCGCGCACGCTGGTGCGGCCGACGTGCAGCAGGCCCGCCAGGTCCCGCTCCGCGGGCAGGCGGGAGCCTGGCAGGAACTCACCGGTCGCGATGGCCGTGATGAGGCGATCGGAGATCTGCGCCACCAGCGGGGTCGACTCCTTCGGCACCGCCGTCCTCCTTCTACGTAGTGGCGCCGCAGCGCCGTCGGAACATGGTAGGGGTAATGGAAAGGTTTGGATGACTCCATTTCCGAGGACCGATCAGGCGGCACGGGGCGAGTGTTCATGTGCAGCGCGGATGGTTGTGCCGTGCCTGGAACCGCGACCGCCCCGAGCCTCCCGACCGACGACCAGCTCGCGCTGATCGACCGCTACTGGCGGGCGGCGAACTACCTCGCCGTCGGCCAGATCTACCTGCTCGACAACCCGCTGCTCGAGGAGCCGCTCGCCCCGGAGCACGTCAAGCCCCGCCTGCTCGGGCACTGGGGCACGACCCCCGGCCTGAACTTCGTCTACGCCCACTGCAACCGGGCGATCCGGGAGCGCGACCTCGACGCGATCTTCCTCGCGGGGCCCGGGCACGGCGGCCCCGCCGTCGTCGCGAACACCTACCTCGAGGGCACGTACAGCGAGACGTACCCGCACATCGGGCAGAACGGCGAGGGGCTCCGGCGCCTCTTCCGCCAGTTCTCCTTCCCCGGCGGCATCCCGAGCCACGCGGCTCCCGAGACGCCCGGGTCGATCAACGAGGGCGGCGAGCTCGGCTACTCGCTCATGCACGCGACGGGCGCGGTGTTCGACGACCCCGACCTCGTCGCCTTCTGCACGATCGGCGACGGGGAGGCGGAGACCGGGCCGCTCGCGACGAGCTGGCACGCGCCGGCGTTCCTCGACCCCGTGCGGGACGGCGCCGTGCTGCCGATCCTGCACCTGAACGGCTACAAGATCGCGAACCCGACGGTGCTCGCGCGACTGCCCCGCGAGCAGCTCCGCTCGCTCATCCGCGGCTGGGGCTGGGAGCCGTTCGAGGTCGAGGTCACCGACTCCGACGACCGGATGCCCGCGCACCGCGCGTTCGCGGAGGTGCTCGACGCGGTGCTCGACCGGATCGCGGAGATCCAGACCGCGGCGCGGAACGGCACGGCCGCGAAGGGCGAGCCGCCGCTCTGGCCGATGATCGTGCTGCGCTCCCCCAAGGGCTGGACCGGACCGAAGGTCGTCGACGGCCAGCAGGTCGAGGGGACGTTCCGGGCCCACCAGGTCCCGCTGTCCGAGGTGCGCACGAACCCCGAGCACCTCGCCCAGCTCGAGACGTGGATGCGGAGCTACCGAACGGAGGAGCTCTTCGACGCGGACGGGGTCCTGCTCCCCGAGCTCGCGGCGCTCGCCCCCGAGGGCGAACGGCGGATGGGCGCGAACCCGGTGACGAACGGCGGGCTGCTGCTCAAGGCGCTCGAGCTGCCCGACTTCCGCGACTACGCGGTGCGGGTCGACGCGCCCGGCTCCGGGCAGACCTCGGCGACGACGGTGCTCGGCGACTGGCTGCGCGACGTGATGCACCTGAACCCGACCCGCTTCCGGCTCTTCGGGCCGGACGAGACGGCCTCCAACCGCCTCCAGGCAGTGTTCGGCGCGACCGACCGCGCCTGGCAGGAGCCGATCCTCGACACCGACGACCACCTCGCGCCCGACGGCCGCGTCATGGAGGTGCTGTCCGAGCACCTGCTGCAGGGGTGGCTCGAGGGCTACCTGCTCACCGGCCGCCACGGGATGCTGACCACCTACGAGGCGTTCGCGCACATCATCGACTCGATGGTGAACCAGCACGCGAAGTGGCTCCACGACATCAACCGGATCCCGTGGCGGCGCGACATCGCGAGCCTGAACTACCTGATCTCCAGTCACGTCTGGCGGCAGGACCACAACGGCTCGAGCCATCAGGACCCCGGCTTCATCGACCACGTCGTGAACAAGAAGGCGGAGCTCGCGCGCGTCTACCTGCCGCCGGACGCGAACTGCCTCCTGTCCGTCGCGGACCACGCGCTGCGCAGCCGGCAGTACATCAACGTGATCGTGGCGGGGAAGCAGCCGCAGCTCGACTACCTCACGATGGACGAGGCCGTCGCCCACTGCACCCGGGGGCTCGGCATCTGGAGCTGGGCGTCGAGCACGGACGGCGAGCCGGACGTCGTGCTCGCCGCGGCCGGGGAGATCCCGACGATGGAGACCCTCGCGGCCGCCGACCTCCTCCGGCAGCACCTCCCCGACCTGCAGGTGCGGGTCGTGAACGTGGTCGACCTGATGCGCCTCCAGTCGCCGGACGAGCATCCGCACGGCCTCGACGACACCGAGTTCGACGCGGTCTTCACGAGCGACAAGCCGGTGGTCTTCGCCTTCCACGGCTACCCGACGCTCGTCCACCGGCTCACGTACAAGCGGGCGAACCACGGGCAGTTCCACGTCCACGGCTACATCGAGGAGGGCACCACCACGACGCCGTTCGACATGGTGATGATGAACCGGCTCGACCGCTTCTCGCTGGCGATGGACGTGATCGACCGCGTGCCGGCGCTCGGCTCGTCGCAGGCGGCGCTGCGGCAGCGGTTCGCCGACGCGCGCATCGCCGCCCGGGCGTACACGCGGGAGCACGGCGAGGACGACCCGGCCATCGCGAACTGGACATGGCCCCGCTCCTGAGCGGCGGCCCGGTCAGGGCCTGCGGAGCGCCGGGTACGGAGACGCCCGGAAGCCGAGGTCGAGGTAGAGCGCCTCGCCGTCCGCCGTCGCGAACAGGTCGGTGCGCCCGACGCCGCGGCGGTCGAGCTCGGCGAGCAGCGCCGACAGGCAGGCGCGGGCGTGCCCGCGTCTGCGATGACCGGGCAGGGTGCTGACCTGCGACAGGTGCGCGGCGAGGCCGGCCGGGTTCGTCGGCGAAGGGGCGCGGTGCTCCAGCACCGCCATCGCGCATGCGACCGGCCCCGCCGAGGGCTCGTCGACGACCGCGACGAGCACGTCGTCGCCCGCGAGCGCAGCCTCGAACCAGCGCTGCGCCGCCGTGCGCCACCGCGGATCGGCGGTGTCCTGCCCCATCGCGTCGAACATCGCCGCGCGGAGCGCGACGAGCGCCGCCGCATCGGCGGCGACGGCGAGGCGAGCGGACGCGGTCACCGAACCATCCTGGCCGCGCCGACCTCCGGGGTCCGGCAGGATGTCGCGGTGCGATCCCTGCTCGGCCTGAACGCGGCGCTCGCCTTCCTGCTCGAACTCGCGCTGCTCGTCGCAGCGGTCGCGATCGGCCTCCTCCTGCCCGCGCCGCTCGCCGTCCGCATCGTCGTCGCGGTGGTGCTGCCGGTGCTCGTCATCGCCTTCTGGGCGGTCGCCATGGCGCCGAGGGCGCCGCGCCGACTGGCGCCCTCGCGACGGCTGATCGCGCAGACGGTGCTGTTCGCCCTCGCCGTGGTCGGCCTGGCCGTCGTCGGCCAGGTGGTGTGGGCGCTGGTGCTCGCGGTGCTCGTCGCGGTGCGGATCGCGCTCGGCGTCCGCGTCGGCCGGATCTGACGCGACCGGGTCCGATCAGCCCTCGGGCTGCGCCTCCACGATCCGCAGGGTCGGCCGCGTCTGCGGCTCGCTGAGCAGTTCGCCGTCCGCGCCGCTGAAGACGAGCGCGGTGGCTGCCGGGACCTCGAAACGCATGTGCTCTCCCTCCGAACAGGTGCCGGCGACGATGGAGGTCCCCAGGGGCCCGCGGAGGTGCGACACGCCGACCGGCCCCCGCTCTGGGGGCGGCCTCCGTCCCTCCACAGGCCGTTCCCCCGCGCGCACCGCTCCGACGGGCCAGGCTCCCCGCATGTTCGATCCCCTGCTGCCGATCCCCACCGACGCCGACCTCCTCGCCGCGGCGGGCGAGCTCGTCGGGCCCGCCATCCGCCGCCAGACGTGGCTGCTCACCCTCGACGACGAGCAGCGCCTCGGACCCGTGATCAGCCGGATCGACGACGTCCCCGTCGACGCGGATCCGGTCGCGATCGAGCAGCTCGCGCGCATGCTCCGCGCCCTGACGGACGAGATCGACGAGGTCGCGTCGGTCGTGCTCGTCTGGGAGCGTCCCGGCGACGCCGAGGTGCGGATGCAGGAGGCGGACTGGATCGCCGGGCTCGCCGAGAGCGGCGCGCCCATCCGCGCGCAGCTGCTCTCCTCGGACGACAGCGTCCGGCTCGTCGATCCGGCGTTCGCGGCGCTCGTCGCCCGCTGAGCCGCGGTCCGACCCGGTCAGCGCTTGACGCGGAGCTCGCCCTTCACCGTCTGCGAGCCGAGGCCCTGCGCCACGGGCTTCACCGTGATCAGGTCGAGGTTCACGTGCGCGGGCAGCTCGAGCGCGTGGACGATCGTCTCCGCGACGTCCTCCGCCGTGAGCGGGTCCGGCACCTCGGCGTACACCGCGTCCGCCCGCGCCCGGTCCCCACCGAAGCGGTTGAGCGAGAACTCCTCCGTCGCGACCATCCCGGGCGCGACCTCGATGACGCGGAGGGGCTCCCCGGCGAGCTCGATGCGCAGCACCGCGACGAGCGCGTGCTCGGCGAACTTCGCCGCGTTGTAGCCCGAGCCCCCGGCGTAGGCGATGTGTCCGGCGATCGAGGTGACCGTGACGATGTCGCCGCTGCCGGCGTCCTCGGCGCCGTCCCGCAACGCCGGCAGCAGGGCGGAGGTCACCTGCTTCGTCGCGATCACGTTCGCCTCGAACATCCACCGCCAGTCGTCGACGCTGCCGGCCTCCACCGAGTCGAGGCCGCGGGCGCCCCCCGCGTTGTTCACGAGCGCGTGGAGCGGGCCGGCCGAGCGGACGTGCTCCGCGAGCGCCGCGACCTGCGCGGCGTCGGTGAGGTCGGCGGCGAAGACGTCGCAGCCCGTCTCGGCGGCGAGGCGCTCGAGCCGCTCCGCGCGGCGCGCGACCGCGACGACCTCCCAGCCGTGCGACCGCAGCAGCGCCACCGTCGCCCAGCCGATGCCCGTGCTCGCTCCCGTGACCACCGCGCGTCTCGTCATGCGGCCATTCAACCGTTACGTCCCATGGCGTCGGCCGTTGTGCGCGGCCGGGCGCGGTCCTACCGTCGCGCCATGGCTGAGCACACCTGGCACTTCGAGACCGAGCAGATCCACGCCGGCGCCGCCCCCGACCCCGTCACCAACGCCCGGGCGACCCCGATCTACAAGACGACGTCCTACGTCTTCAACTCCGCCGACCACGCGAAGAACCTGTTCGCGCTGGCCGAGTTCGGCAACATCTACAACCGCATCCAGAACCCGACTCAGGCGGTCGTCGAGGAGCGCATCGCGGCGCTCGAGGGCGGCACGGCGGCACTGCTCCTCGCCTCGGGCCAGGCCGCGGAGACCTTCGCGGTCCTGAACATCGCGCAGGCGGGCGACCACATCGTGTCGTCGAGCTCGATCTACGGCGGCACCTACAACCTGTTCAAGTACACGCTGGCGAAGCTCGGCATCGAGACGACGTTCGTGGTGGACCAGGACGACCCGGAGGAGTGGGCCTCCGCCGTCCGCCCGAACACGAAGCTGTTCTTCGCCGAGACGATCGGCAACCCGAAGATCAACATCCTCGACATCGCCGCGGTCGCGGAGGTCGCGCACGCGAACGACCTGCCGCTCATCGTCGACAACACGATCGCGACGCCGTACCTCATCCGCCCGCTCGAGCACGGGGCGGACATCGTCGTGCACTCGGCGACGAAGTTCCTCGGCGGCCACGGCACGGTCGTCGCCGGCGCGATCGTCGACGGCGGGAGGTTCCCGTGGTCGCAGCACGTGGAGAAGTTCCCGGGCCTCACCGAGCCCGACCCGTCGTACCACGGCGCCTCGTACACGACCGCGGTCGGCGACGGCATCGCGTACATCATCAAGGCGCGCGTGCAGCTGCTCCGCGACATCGGCGCCGCCGTGTCACCCGACACCGCCTTCAGCCTGATCCAGGGCATCGAGACGCTGTCGCTGCGCATCGAGCGCCACGTCGAGAACACGCAGGCGATCGCCGAGTGGCTCGACGACCACGAGGACGTCGCGTCGGTGAACTACGCCGGCCTCCCGTCCTCCCCCTGGTACGCGGCCGCGAACCGGTACGCCCCGAAGGGCGTCGGTGCGGTGGTGTCGTTCGAGCTGAAGGGCGGGGTCGACGCGGGCCGGAAGTTCGTGGAGAGCCTGACGCTGTTCAGCCACCTCGCGAACATCGGCGACGTGCGCTCGCTCGTCATCCACCCGGCCTCGACGACGCATTCGCAGCTGACGCCGGAGCAGCAGCTCACGACCGGCGTGACGCCGGGTCTCGTGCGCCTCTCCGTCGGCCTGGAGCACGTCGACGACCTCAAGGCGGACCTGGAGTCCGGCCTCCGCGCCGCCCGCTCCCTCCGCGCCACCGCCTGACCCGCTGCGGGGTTCACGGATACGGAGATCCGCGGCGCGAAGCGTCCCGGATCTCCGTATCCGTGAACCCCGCTCCTCCAGCCCGCCGCAGGCGACCTCGGACATGACGTAACACAAGGACCCGCCGCTCCCCCGGCTGGGATGCTGAGGGCGGCATGGACTGGCAGACCTCGGAGGACACCGTCGCGGCGCGGCCCGTGACGGACGCCGACGCGCGGGCGCTCGTCGGGAAGCCGCCGGCGAGCGGCGCCTGGCGGGAGGGCGACCCGGTCGCGGACCGGTCGTTCGTCACGGGCGGGACGCTGACGACGGAGGCCGGCGCGCGCATCCCCGGGGTGCGCGTCGCCTACGAGTCCTGGGGCGAGCTCGACGCGGGCCGGAGCAACGCGGTCCTCGTCCTCCACGCGCTCACCGGTGACCCGCACCTCGTCGGATCGGCCGGCCCGGGCCAGCCGACGGACGGCTGGTGGGAGGGCGTGGTCGGCCCGGGACTCGCCCTCGACACCGACCGCTGGTTCGTCGTCGCACCGAACGTCCTCGGCGGCTGCGCCGGGACGACCGGACCCGCGTCGCTCGGGCCGGACCAGTCGGAGTGGGGCGGCCGCTTCCCGTACCTCACGATCCGCGACCAGGTCGCCGCGCAGCTCGCCTTCGCGGACGCGCTCGGGATCGACCGCTTCGCCGCGGTCGTCGGCGGGTCGATGGGCGGCATGCACGCGCTGGAATGGGCCGTGACCGCCCCGGATCGCGTCGGCGCCCTCGCGGTGCTCGCGGCGCCGGCCGCATCGAGCGCCGACCAGATCGCGCTGAACTCCGTCCAGACGGAGGCCGTCCGTGCCGACCCGCGCTTCCGCGGCGGCGACTACTACGGCGCCGTGGACGGCGACGGCCCCCACCGCGGCCTCGCGCTCGCCCGACGGATGGCGCTCCTCAACTACCGCAGCGGCTCCGAGCTGAACGACCGCTTCGGCCGGTCGTGGCAGTCCGGGGTCTCCCCGCTCGGCCACCACGGCCGCTTCGCCGTCGAGTCGTACCTCGACTTCCACGGCAACCGGTTCACGCGGCGGTTCGACGCGAACAGCTACATCCGGCTCGTGGACGCGATGAGCTCGCACGACGTCGGCCGCGACCGCGGCGGCGTCGAGGCGGCGCTCGCGACCTACGCAGGGCCCGCGCTCGTGCTCGGCATCGACTCGGACCGGCTCTACCCGGTCGCCGACCAGCGCCGCGTCGCCCGCGGCCTGCGGGGCGCGCTCGACGGACCCGAGCCCACGCTGCTCGAGTCGCCGTTCGGCCACGACGGCTTCCTGATCGAGCGCGAGGCGGTCGGCGCCGCGCTCCGGCGCCTGCTCGCGACCTGATCCCGCGCCCCCGGGGTCGCTGGGCCCCCTAGCATCGGTGCCCGGGAGGTCCGATGACGACAGCGGGTGCGGAGACGCGCCGTCGGCGGATCCGCGTCGCCCTGGTCGACGACCACCTCCTGCTCGTCGAGGGACTGGCCGCGCGGCTCTCGGCGCCGCGGGCGCGGATCGAGGTCGTCGCCGCGCTCACCGACTGGCAGCCGCTGCTCGACCACCCGGACTTCCCGGTCGACGTGGTCGTCGTCGAGTTCGGGCTCGAGGACGACGTGCCGTTCGAGACGAAGGTGCAGCAGCTCGGCGACCGGGGCATCGCCGCGGTCGCGCTCGCGCGCACGCGGGACGCCGCGACCGTCCACGCCGCGCTCACCGCCGGCGCCCTCACCCTCGTGCCGAAGAGCGATCCCGCCGAGCACCTCGTCGCCGCCGTGCACGCCGCCGCCGACGGGCGGGCGCACCACTCGCCGTCGGTGCAGGAGGCGCTCGACGCGTGGGCGAACCGGGCCGACCCGACCCTCGGCCGGCAGGAGCTGACGGCCCTCCAGCTCTACGCGCAGGGCCGCAGCGTGCACGAGGTCGCCCTGCACATGGCGACCACGGACCAGACCGCGAAGAGCTACATCAAGCGCGGGCGCCGCAAGTACCGCGCCGCCGGCGTCGACCTCGGCACGAAGCTGCTGCTGCGCCGCCACGCGATCCGCGAGGGCTGGATCCCGCCCGAGTGACGTTCACCGATACGGAGATGCGCAGCGCGAAGCGGCCCGCATCTCCGTATCCGTGAACTCCGCACGACGGGTGATACCACTTCCACAGTTCCCAGGCGCGTCAAAACCTTCAACCGGTGTGGCAACCTTGCGCGCCGAATCCCCCGTGATTCCATGACCCGGCGCTCGCCCAGGACTCCTGCCGGGCGCCGGACACACGGCACGGGAAGTCATGGAACGGATCCTCAAACAGCGCGATCGCCTGCTCGGCATCAGCGCGCGCCTGGTCGGGCTGGTCGGCACGGGCGCCTCGCTCGTGCTCCTGGCACTCTGCGATCCGCGGCCCGGTCTCCTGCTGCTCGTCGCTCCCGGCTACGCCGTGCTCGTCTTCGCCCTCGTCCGCATCGGCGCGACCCGCGCGATGCTCTGGCCCGCGCTCGCGGTCGGCGCCGGGCTCGTCAGCGCCGTGCTGGTCCGCTTCGGCACCGTCGGCGCGTTCGACGGCCTCATCGGCCAACCGGCGCCGTTCCCGGTCCCGACCGGCTCGGTCGACGCCGTGCGGCTGCTGCTCGCCGTCTCGATCGCCGCCGTCTCCATCGTGCTCACGATCAGCCTCGGCCGGATGATCGTGCTCGTCGGGGCGTTCGGCGTCACCCTGATCACCACGATCGTGCTGTTCGCCGGGGACGCCGCGCTCGGCGTCGTCGGCGCCTCGGTGCTCGCATCCTGGTTCGGGCTCACCGTCTCCGGGTCGGTGCTCTCCGCCGCGCTGCTCCGCGCCGCCCGTCGCGTCTCCTCCATCGGCCGCGCGCACCGGAGCGAGCGGCAGGCGAGCGAGACCGAGGCGCAGCGCCGCCAGGGCGCGCGACTGCTCCACGACACCGTGCTCGCCACCCTCACGTTGCTCGCCCACTCCGGGGTCGGCGTGAGCCGGGAGGCGCTGCGCCGCCAGGCGGGCGACGACGCACGCCTCCTGCGCCAGCTCCGCCTCTCCCCCACCCCGATCTCGATGAGCGGCACCAGCGACGGCGCGAAGACCGACGCCGACGGACTGAAGAGCGACAGCCTGCAGGCCGTCCGCGCCCGCTTCGAGCGCCTCGGCCTCGACGTCAGCTGGCACGGCGCCGGCACCGTCTCCCTGCGCCCGGACCGGCTCGACGCGTTCCTGCTCGCGCTCTCCGAGTGCCTCGAGAACGTCCGCCGCCACTCCGGCGTCGAGGAGGCCCACGTCACCATCACGGACGACGAGGCCAGCGTGCGCGCGCTCGTGACGGACAACGGCGTGGGCTTCGAGCCCGCGGCGGTCCCGGCGGGCAAACTCGGCTACCGCGAGTCCATCGTCGGCCGCATCGAGGAGGCCGGCGGCACCGCCCGGGTCTTCTCGGCGCAGGGCTCCGGCACCACCGTCGTCCTGGAGATGCCCCGATGACCGTCGCCCCGGAGCGGGACGCAGCGCCGCAGACGCCGCACCGCAAGGACCTGCGCCTGCAGGCCCTCGTCGACGAGCCCCACCGCCGTCTCCCCGCGCTCCGGTTCCCGCACCTGCACTCCGAGCGGCTGCGCTCGTCGCGCACGAGCCTCGGCACCGGCTTCATCGGCATCGCGGCGACCCTCGTCGCCGTCCTGCTCCTGTCGTTCGACCTCGCGCGCTTCGTCGAGGAGTGGCGCGACCAGACCTACGCGGAGCCCGGGCTCGCGGCGCTCTCCTGGCTCCTGCTCGCGGGGCTCCTCGTGGTGCTCGCCGTCGCGGCCCGCACCGCCGGCGACGTGCTCGACTCGCTCGTGAGCCTCGGGATCGTCGGCGGCCTCGGCATCGTCGTCGCGCTCGATGCGGCGGCGGTGTGGGGCAACGGCGACCTCGGGCACGACCTCACCGCGGCGCCGGCCGCCGGCTACGTGCTGCTCGCCATGGTCGGCGTGCGCTCGAGCCGCAGCATCACCGCGGCGTCCGGCCTGCTCGGCGCCGCCCTCGTCGCCCTGCTGGCCGTCAACGCGCTCGACGCGACGGTGCCGCCCTCCGGCCTCGTGGACGGAGCCGCGATGATCGCGAAGGCCGTCGCGCCGCCCATCGTCGCCGCGTGGATCGTGCACGTGTTCCGGAACATCGTCTCCGCGGAGCTCGAGCGGGTGCTCGTCGCCTCGACCACGAGCGCGCCCCGGTTCTCCGTCGGCATGATGGCGTCCGTCGAGCTGGCCCGCCTCGACCTCGCCGCCGAGCAGCTGATGGACGGGATCGCCTCCGGCCGCACGCGCCTGCCGCTGAACCCCGCGACGGCGCAGGCGGCCGCGGAGCTCGCGACGGAGCTGCGCCTCCACCTCATCGAGGGCCGCAGGCAGACCTGGCTGTACCACGCAATCAGCGAGTCGGAGCTGCTGGGCCGCGCGGTCACGCTGTCCGACCCCGAGTCCCTCGCCGGCCTGCTCGACCCGTCGCAGCGCGACGGCCTCCTCTCCGCGGTGTGGCTGATGCTCGGCGACGCCCCCGAGCGGTCGCGCCGCTCCGCGACGCGCGTCGCCATCGAGATCACCGTGGGACCCGCGCGCCCGATCGAGGGCAAGGCCCGGACGATGCACGTCCCGATCGTCGTGCAGACCACCGGCGTGGCGCGCAGCCGGGTGGACCCGGCCACATGGGACGCTATGCGCAAGGTCGGGCGGCACGCCGATTCGCAGCGCGGCGGCAGCCTCTGGGTGGAGATCGACTGCGTGGTCGATCGTCCCGCCGAGCGCTGACCACGACTCCTCCACAACCGTTTTCTTCTCTCACCAAGACCGGAGCCCACGAGTGACCATTGACACCCGGACCATCCGCCTCGCGATGGTCGACGACCACCGGATGCTGCTGGGCGGCCTCACCGAGTGGATCCGCGGCTACGAGGACATCGAGCTCGTGGCGGCCGTCACGACCTTCACCGAGCTGCTGACGCACCCGAAGTTCCCGGTCGACGTCGTCCTCATGGACGTCGACCTCAAGGACAACTCGCCGGTGTCGCTGCGCCTCGCGCAGCTGAAGCAGACCGGCGTCGCGACGGTGCTCATGTCGAGCTACTCGGAGCCGCAGATCGTCCGCGAGGCGCTCGCCTCCGGCGCGCTCGGCTACGTGCCGAAGTCCGAGGACATCTCCATGATCGTCAAGGCGATCCGCGCCGCCGGCCGGGGCGAGTCCTACATCTCGGCCGAGCTCGACCTCGCGATCAACTCGGGCGACGTCGGCGGCTCCCCGAAGCTCTCCGCGCAGGAGCGCCGCGTCATGGCCCTCTACGGCGGCGGCGAGCCCGTGAAGACGGTCGCCTACGAGCTCGGCATCTCGGAGGAGACGGCGAAGTCGTACCTCAAGCGCATCCGCGAGAAGTACCGCGTCGCGGGCTTCGACGTGGGCACCAAGGTCGCGCTGCGGAAGCGCGCGATCCAGGACGGCATCCTGCTGCAGACGGACTGACCTCCGTCCGCCTCGAAGCGGCCGGTCCTCCTCCGGGAGGGCCGGCCGCTTCGGCGTTCACGGCGTGCCGGAGAACGTCGGCAGGCCGGACGCGCCCCGCGCAGCCTGCTGAAGCGGGACGAGCCTGCTCAGGTGCTGAGCGCTCGGCGGCGGAGGCCCCGCTGCTCGAGGCCGAACGCGACGGCGGCGATGCCGAGTCCGAGGGTCGTCACCGCGATCCCGACCGCGATCGGCGAAAGGTACCCGAGGCCGGCCGCGATGACGACCGCACCGAGCGCCGCACCGAGCGAGTTGCCGATGTTCAGCGCGGAGTGCGTCGACGCGGCGGCGATCGTCGTCGACCCGGCCGCGACGTCCATCAGCCGCACCTGGATCGCTGGGCCGAGCACCGACGCGAACACGCCGATCAGCAGGACGCCGGCGAACAGCCCGACCGGCGTCGCGGCGCCGACGAGCAGGACGACGAGCGCGACGAGCGTGCCCAGGAAGCCGACCAGCACGGCGCGGCGGACGCCGCGGTCGACGAACCGGCCGCCGGCGACGTTGCCGATGGTCATCCCGACGCCGAACACGACGAGGACGATCGGGACGACGGAGGCGGGCAGGCGCGTCACGTCCGTCGTGATCGGCGCGACGTAGGTGTACGCGGCGAACAGCCCGCCGAAGCCGACGGCTCCGAGCGCGACCGCGAGCCAGACCTGGACCCGCGCGAAGGCGCGCAGCTCCGAGCGGACGGTCGCGGTCGGGTCGCCCGGCCCGTTCGGGACCGCGACGAGCACGGCGACGAAGGTGAGCGCGAACGCGACGGCGACGACGAGGTAGGCCGCCCGCCAGCCGAGCGCCTGCCCCACCGCGGTGACGGCGGGCACGCCCACGATGTTCGCGATGGTGAGCCCGAGCAGCACCGACGTCGCGGCCCGACCGCGCTTGCCCGGGCCCAGCAGCTCGGACGCGGCGACGGTCGCGACGCCGAAGTAGGCGCCGTGCGGGAGGCCCGCGACGAAGCGCGCCGCGACGACGAACCCGAAGCCGGGCAGCAGGGCCGTCGCCACGGTCGCGAGGACGAACACGACGAGGAGGCCGAGCAGCACCGTCTTCCGCGGCAGCCGCGCGCCGACCGCCGCGAGCACGGGCGCACCGACGACGACGCCCGCGGCGTACGCGGACACGAGGACGCCGGCCTGCGCGATCGCGTCCTCGCTCGACGCGGCGTAGGCCTGCGGCAGCAGCTCGCGGGCGATGTCGGGCAGCAGTCCGGAGGCCACGAACTCGGTGGTGCCGATCGCGAATCCGCCGAGCGCCAGGGCGGCGAGCGCGAGCGCGACGACGGCGCGGGAGTGCTGCACCGGGTCCGCCGACGCCCGGTCGCGGACGTCGGGACCCATCGGGGACGAGCCTACGCGTGCTGGACGGTCCTCGTCGGACCCGTGATGGTCGACCGCCGGACCGGCTCGGCCTGCGCGGTCCGCAGCGCGATGAGGCACCAGGCGAGCACCGCGAGCTCGAGCGCGTTCCGCAGCGTCAGCACCGCGATCACCCACGGCGTCGGCGTCGTGACACCGCCGTAGAACCAGGGGTAGATCAGCTGGGTGAGGCCGGCGGCGACGAGCACGAGGACCGCGGGCACCCGGAACCGGCTGGGGGAGACGAGCAGCCCGAGGATCACCGGCGCGACGTACCAGGTCAGGTACTGCGGCGACCCGACCTTGTTCAGCGCGATCACCGCGCTGACGTAGCCGAGCGCGGTGACCGCGAGCAGCTCGGCGGCATCGACCCCGCGGAGGCGCGCGAGGAGGGCGAGCAGCGTGACGACGAGCACGCCGACCGCGAGCACCGGCGTCATCGCGTCCGCGACGGTCTGCACGCCGTCCGCACGGATCTGGAAGGTCAGGATGCTCGTGTCGTAGTAGACGCCGACGCCCTGGTCGCCGAGCGCGGCCGACCACAGCCACGGTGTCGCGATCGGCGCCTCCACCTGCAGGCCGCGCGTGGCCTGGGCACTGACGAACGAGAACACGGTCCCGCGGGCGCCCGCGAGCAGGGCGAGGCCGATGATCACGGCGGAGGTCAGTGCCGCCGCGGACACGACCGAGGCGAGCCGACGCCCCGTGAGCAGGACGGCGGCGACGATCGCGGCCGGCCAGACCTTCACCCAGGCGGCGACGGTGAGCAGCACCGTCGCCACCGCCGGCCGGTCCGCGAGGAGCAGCACACCGACGATCGCGATCGGCAGGGCGATCCCGTCGATGCGCGCGAGGGCGACCGGACCGATCAGGGCGGTGCAGAGCAGCCACCACCACGCGAGTCCGCGCCCGCGCCGGGCGACGAGCACGAGCGCGACCGCGTCGAGCACGGCCACCATGACGAGCCACACCACGAGGTAGGGCGCGTCGGGGCCGCTGCCGAGGACACCCGCGAGCAGCATCGGCGGGAGGGCCGCGATCGGGTACACCCAGTCGGTGTCGACGCCGACGAGCGTGCCGCTGGAGTGCCAGTAGTCGATCCAGAAGCGGTAGACGCCCGTGACGTCGCCCGCGGGCTGGTTCGGTGCGCCGACGAAGTCGACGACGGACAGCACGAGGTGGACGACGAGGAACCCGGCGGCGAGGAGCGACCAGTCGAGGACCGAGGATGCGGGGCGCCGCGCTTCGGTCACGTCAGCGACGCTAGCGGTCCGGCACCGACAGCCGCTCGCGCCGGGTCGCGCGGCCACCGGAAGCAGGGGTGCCACCGCGGATCAGTAGCCCGCGAACGCGTCCGTGCGGACGCGACGCACGCCCAGCTCGCGGAGCACCGCCCGCGCCTCGCCGAGGAACCGGGGCGAGCCCGAGACGGCGGCGACGCGGCGCTGCGGCTCCGGCAGCACGGCCGCGAGCGCCGCGGCGTCGAACGTCCTCGCCACGTGCCAGTGGTCCGGGAGCGGCGGGAGCGCCTCCGGGTCCGGGCAGACGAGGAGGACGCGGACCCCCGTCGCCGCGAGCTCCGGGAGGTACGGGACCTCGTCCGCGGACGGCACGCGGTCGACGAGCAGCACGTCCCGCGGCGGCGCGCCGTCCGCGACCTCCGCCGCGTCCTGCCGCAGCTGGCTGACGAACGGCGTGATCCCGATGCCGCTCGCGAGGAGCAGGAGCGGGAGGCGGCGGTCGTCCGGCAGCGTGAAGCCGCCCGTCACCGTCACCGCCCGCGCGGTGCCGCCCACCTCGAGGGCGTCGAGCGTCCGCTTGAAGCTGCTCGCCGGCTCTCGGATCCGGACCGCGACGCGCACGGTGCCGTCCTCCTCCTGCGGCACCGACACGATCGTCAGGCTCCGGCGGGCGCCGCGCCGGTCCGCGCGGTGCGGCAGGTGCAGCTCGAGGTACTGGCCCGCCCGCTGGCGGAGCGGCCGGTCGGGCTGGAACGCGTACTCCACCGCGGTCGGCGTGAGCGCGCGCCGCCCGACCAGCCGGAGGCCCGCCGCGGACGGCCTGGCGGCGACGAGCGCGAAGACGTTCCCGACGAGGAGCGCCAGCTCCGGCGTGGGGCGGAGCGTGCCCAGCGAGAACGGCGCGAGGTACGGCAGCGCGAGCAGGACCGCGACGAGCGCGGCCTCCGCGTACCGCTGCCCGCGCCGCGGGGGCAGGGTGATCGGCTCCGTGAACATGAACCCGGCGAGGAAGAGCAGCGGCGTCGACGGCAGGAGGGCGAGCGCGGAGGGGAGGTCGGTGCCGCCCGCGACGACGACGCCCGTCTGGAGCGCGCCGCCGAGCACGACCAGGAGCGCGACCGGGCCGACGAGGCGCATCCGGACGGCGACGAGCACGACGCCGACGAGGAGCGCCGGCAGCAGCACGGGCGTCCCGACCCACCACGCGGAGCCGGTCAGGCCGGTGAGCCCGGCGACGACGAGCCCCGTCGCGGCGGGGTTCAGCACGTGCCGGCCACCGACGCGGACCAGGTACTTCGACGCGTTCGCGACGAGGGCCGCGCCGGCGACGAGCAGGAGCGCGGAAGGCGCCGTGGAGGGGAACACGACGAGGAACAGGATCAACCCGGTCACGATCGCGGACTCGCCCACCGGCCGGGCTCGCGCGAGGCCGGCCATGAGCCGGTCGCCGAGCACCGAGGCGCCGACCGCCGCCACGAGCGTGGCCAGCAGGGTCGCTGTGCTGTAGTTCAGCGCCCCGTCGAGGGACAGGACGAGCGCGACGAGGCTGATCGCGGCGAGCACGACGGCGACCAGCCGCAGCATCGGCACGCGACCGAGGGCGGCGTCGACCCGGGCGGCTGCGGCGTTCACCGGAAGACCTCGCCGGGCAGGTCCGCGGACCAGTCCGCGACGCCGTCGGTGCGCATCCGCACCCAGCGGAAGTCGTAGGCGTCCGTCAGCGTGTCCGGGCCGACGAAGAACAGGGCGGTCGCGAGGGCGTCGGCGAGCATCGCGGTGTCCGCGAGCACCCAGGTCGCGGCGATCGTCTCGACGGGGCGACCGGTCCGGGCGTCCAGGACGTGGTGCAGCCGTCGGCCGCCGCCGAGGCTCCAGTCCCGCCGGTTGACGGCGGAGCCGGCGATCGCGCCGTCGGCGACCTCCACGATCCCGATCGCGGCCTCCGGGTCGAAGGAGTGCTCGAGTGCGACGCGCAGCGGGTCGCCGGCGACGCGGAGGTCGCCGCTCGCATCGACGAGCGCGTCAGCATGCCCGGCGTCCGCCAGCACGTCGGCGACCAGGTCCACGAGCTGCCCCTTCCCGGCGCTCCCGACGTCGAGCAGCCGGGGCGGCTCGGTGCGGACGACGGTGCCCTCGCGCACGACCTCGGCGCGCGGCGCGGGCAGGTAGCCGTCGGCGGGTCGCAGCGCGGTGGACGCCCCGTAGCCGAGGTGCTCGAGCGACGCGGCGACGAACGGGTCCATCGCGCCGGCCGTCCGCTCGCGGAGGTCGGCGAGGAGGTCGAGCAGGGGCGGCGCGGTGGGGCCGAGGTCGACGGCCTCGCCCCGAGCGACGGCCGCGACCGCGGAGTCGGTGCGGAACCGCGACCAGACGGCGTCGTACTCGGCGATCGCGGCGTCCACGCGGTCGAGCACCGCGGCGGTCATCGGCTCGGCGGCGGTCAGGGTCCAGCGGGTGCCGATCGCCTCGAACGAGGTGCTCGTGCGCGTCCCGGGCACGAGCACCTCAGGCGGCATCCGCGCGGATCTTCTCGACGGCGGCGTTGAAGCCGTTCCCGGTCAGCGACGAGCCGCTCACCGCCCCGACCTGCAGGGTCGCGAGGGGCTTGCCGACGACCTCGGCGGCGATCCCGGAGCGGAACGCCTCCTGGTACTGGCGCGCGTTCGGCGAGTCGCCGGAGCCCGTGACGTCCACCGCCGTGACCGTGCCGTCCTTCGCGGTCAGCCGCACCGTGACCGACTCCGTGCCGCCCGGCGTCGCGTAGTCGCCGGTCGCCGTCCACGTGCCGGAGGCGTCGGAGGTCTGCGCCGCCTCCCCCGACGCGGACTCGCCGGAGCAGGAGGCGAGGGCGCCGATCGCGACCGCCGCAAGCGCGGCGGCGGAGGCGGCGCGGGCGGCGTGCTGGGCGCTGATGGTCACTCGGACGGCTCCTCCCCGCGCCGGCGGTCGGCGACGTCCGTCGACGGTATCGGGCGGGCCGGAGCGGTTCGGGCGCCGGGGCCTATGAATCGCCCATGTCAGCGCTGGGCGGCGCCGAGCAGCTCCCTGATGACGCGCGGGACCGCCTCGGCGATGTCGAGCGCCTGGATGGGGCCGCCGCCGGAGGCGACGCGTCCCGCCTCGCCGTGGAGCCACGCGGCCGACGCCGCGAGGTCGGCGAGGCGGGAGGGGTCGGCGGCGAGCTCGGCCTCGTGGGTCGCGAGCAGCGCGCCGAGGATCCCGCCGAGCACGTCGCCGGAGCCCGCCGTCGCGAGCCAGGGCTGCCCCGCGCGCACGGTGGTCCGGAGCCCGGACGCGTCGGCGATCATCGTCGTCGCGCCCTTCAGCAGCACGGTGACGCCGGTCTCGGCCGCCGCGCGGACCGCCCAGCGCTCGGGCTCCGCGGCGACGTCCTCCTTCGCGACGTCGACGCCGACCGCCGCAAGCACCGGGACGAGCTCGCCGAAGTGCGGCGTGAGCACCACGGGGCCCTTCGCCTCCGGCACGAGGTCGAGCGCGCCCGCGTCGAGCACCGTCGGGAGGCGCTGGTCGAGGCGCTCGACGAGCCGTCGCCGCTCCTCCGGATCCCGGTCCGGCGTCGTGCCCGAGCCGAAGAGCCACGCCTGCACCCGGCCGTCGGCGGTGACGACCTCCGGCCGCCGGGCGAGCACCATCGAGGCCGGGCGGTCCGGGCCGAGGTAGCGCACCATCCCCACGCCGGTGCGTGATGCGGCCTCCACGCCCAGCACCGCGGCGCCCGGGTACTGCTCGGAGCCCGTCACCACCCCGAGCACGCCGCGCGAGTACTTGTCGCTGTCCGCCGACGGCACCGCGATCGCGCGGGCCGCCTCCGCCGCCGTCCACTCCGAGGTCACACCACGAGCGTGCCACCGCCGATCGATACGGTTCTGGGCGTGAGCATCTCCCTCCCGGGTCGCGCGGTCGTGTTCGACTACGGCGAGGTGATCTCGTTCACGCCGTCGCCGGAGGACCGGGCTCGGCTCGTGGCGGCGTCCGGCGGGCCCGCGGAGGCGTTCTGGGCCGCGTACGACGCCGACCGCGACGCGCTGGACCAGGGCCTCCTGCCGACGACCGACTACTGGATCGGCATCGGCGCCGCGCTCGGCTTCGACTGGGACATCCCGCAGGCGCAGCTCATGTGGTCGCTCGACTTCCGCGGATGGACGACGGCGGACCCCGAGGTCGTCCGGGTGATCACCGACCTCGACGCCGGGGACACCCGGCTCGCCCTGCTGTCGAACGCGGCGCGGGACTACGGGACCCCGTTCCGCCACTCCCCCATCGGCGAGCTGTTCGAGCACGTGTTCGTGTCCGGCGAGCTGCTCCTCCTGAAGCCCGACCCGGCGATCTACCGCCACGCGGCGGACGTGCTGGGGCTGCGCCCGGAGGACCTCGTCTTCATCGACAACCGCGAGAAGAACGTCCGCGGCGCCGAGTCGATCGGCATCACCGGCCACGTGTACACGGACCCCGCGTCGCTCCGCGCCTTCCTCGAGTCCCTCGCCTGACCGCGCGGGATCAGCGCCGGGTCGCGTCCTGGACCTCGCCGACCAGCTCCTCGATCACGTCCTCGAGGAACAGGACCCCGCGGTCGGTGCCGTCCTGCTCCACGACGCGGGCGAGGTGCTGCCGGCTGCGGCGGAGGACCGCGAGGGCGTCCTCCAGCTCCGTGCCCGCGAACACCGTCGTGAGCCGGCGGATGAACTTCGTCGGGATCGCGCGGTCGACCTCGTCGTCGTCGAGCTCGAGCACGTCCTTCAGGTGCAGGTAGCCGATCGGACGTCCCGCATCGTCGACGAGCGGGTAGCGGGAGAACCCGCTCTGCGCGACGGCCCGCTCGAGATCCGCGGGCGTCGCCCGCTCCGACAGCGAGACGATCTCGCCGAGGGGCACGGTGACGTCCGCGACCTTCTTCTCCGTGAAGTCGAACGCGGCGGTCAGGGTGCCGGAGGCGTCGTCGAGCGTGCCCTCGCGGCGCGACGTCTCGACGATGGTCTCGACCTCGTCGAGGGTGAACGTGCTGTTCGCCTCGTCCTTCGGTTCGACGCCGACGAGCCGCACGAGCGCGTTCGTCGTGCCGTTGAGCGCGAAGATCAGCGGCCGGAACACCCGCTCCACGAACACGAGGGGCGTGGCGAGGAGGAGCACGGCGCGGTCGGGCACCGAGAACGCGACGTTCTTCGGCACCATCTCGCCGAAGACGACGTGCAGGAACGTGACGATCAGCAGCGTGATCACGAAGCCGACGACGTCCACCGCCTCGCTCGAGATCCCGGTGAGGTGCAGCGGCCCCTCGAGAAGGTGATGGATCGCCGGCTCGCTCACATTGAGGATCAGCAGCGACGCGACCGTGATGCCGAGCTGCGTCGTCGACAGCATGAGGGTCGCGTGCTCCATCGCGCCGAGCGCGACGCGGGCGGAGCGCTTGCCCTCCTCCGCGAGCGGCTCGATCTGCGAGCGCCGCGCGGAGATGACCGCGAACTCGCTCGCGACGAAGAACGCGTTGACGGCGAGCAGCACGACGAGCCACCCGATGCCCGCCCAGTCGCCGCTCACGGGACCACCGCCGACGTCTCGACCCGGTTGGCGGGCGCCTCCGGATCGGCGCGGAAGCGGAGGCGGTCGATGCGCCGGCCGTCCATCCGCAGCACCTCGAGCGTGCCCTGCTCGGTCCGCACCACGTCCCCCGTCCTCGGCAGCCGGCCGAGCTCGCTCACGACGAAGCCGGCGACCGTCTCGTAGAGGCCCGACTCCGGCACCCGCACGCCCGCCTGGTCGCGCAGCTCGTCGGGCCGCAGCATGCCGGGGAACGTCAGCGACTCCTTGCCGCGGACGACGCCCGCGCGGGTGCGGTCGTGCTCGTCGACGAGGTCGCCGACGAGCTCCTCCACGCAGTCCTCGAGCGTCGCGACGCCCGCCGTCCCGCCGTACTCGTCGAGCACGACGGCCATCTGGTAGCCGCGCCCGCGGAGCTCGCCGAGCAGCGCGTCCAGCGTCATCGTCTCCGGCACGCGGAGCGCCTCCGTCTCGATCGCCCCGACGGGCACGTCGGCGCGGCGGTCGCGCGGGACCGCCATCGCCTGCTTGACGTGCACGAGCGCGACGACGTCGTCGACCCCGTCCTCGCCGGTCACGGGGAAGCGGGAGAACCCGGTCCGGCGGGCGAGCGCCAGGACGTCGGCCGCGGAGGCCGACCGCGCGATCGTGCTGAGGCGGGGGCGCGGCGTCATCACGTCGGCCGCGGTGTGGCCGGAGAACGTGAGGGTGCGCTCGAGCAGCGTCGCGGTGTCGCTGTCGAGGACGCCCTCCATCGCGCTGCGGCGGACGAGCGAGGACAGCTCCTGGGCCGTGCGGGCGCCGGAGAGCTCCTCCTTCGGCTCGATGCCGAGCCCGCGCATGACGCCGTTCGCGGCACCGTTCAGCACCCGGACCGCCGGCCGGAACACCATCGTGAACCCCGTCTGGAACGGCATCACGAAGCGGGCGACGCGCAGCGGGCCGGCGAGGGCGAGGTTCTTCGGCAGCAGCTCGCCGAGGATCATGCTGATGACGGTCGCGATCAGCAGGCCCAGGACGGCGCCGATCGGCGCGACCGCCTCCTCCGGCACGCCGAGCGCCGTCAGCGGGGCGTCGATGAACGCGGAGAGCGCGGGCTCGAACGTGTAGCCGGCGAGCAGCGTCGTGAGCGTGATGCCGAGCTGCGCGCTCGACAGGTGCGTCGAAGTGATCTTCAGCGCCGCGATCGTGAGGTCGAGGCCCTTCTCCCCCGTGCGCTGCCGCGCCTCGAGGTCGGACCGGTCGAGGTTGACGAGCGCGAACTCGGCCGCGACGAAGAAGCCCGTGCCGACCGTGAGCACCACGCCGACCCCGAGCAGGACCAGATCGATCCAGAGCATTCAGGCGGCCAAGGGGTAGGGCGAATGATCGTCCATGAGGCCCACGAGTGTACCGCCCGCGCGTCCGCCCTCCGCGGGGTCCACCGATCCGGGCATCGGTGCTGTCCGCGCACCACCAGGGAGCGGGCCGGAGGATTGCCGGATGCGGTACGTGATCGTGGGAGCGGGCGGCGTCGGCGGCGTGATCGGCGGGCTCCTCGCCGACGCGGGCCGGGAAGTGGCGCTCGTCGCCCGCGGCGCGCACGGCGACGCGATCGCCGCGGACGGCCTCCTGGTCCGCCGGCCCGACCGCGACCTGCGCCTGCGCGTGCCTGTCGCGCCGACGGTTGCGCGGCTCGGCCTCGCGGCGGACGACGTCGTGCTGATCGCGGTGAAGTCGCAGCAGACCGCCGGCGTCCTCGCGGACCTGGCCGCGGAGGAGGTCGACGGACGCCGGGCGACCGACGCCCTCCCGCTGCTCATGGCGCAGAACGGCGTCGCGAACGAGGACGCCGCGCTGCGGCTCGGGCCCGACGTGCACGGGATCTGCGTGAACCTGCCCGCGACGCACCTCGAGCCCGGCGTCGTGATCGGCGAGGGCTCCCCCGCCGCCGGCGTGCTGACGATCGGGCTGGCGGTCGGAGGCGCCGACGACCTCGACCGCGCCGTCGCCGCGGACCTGACGGCCGCAGGATTCCGGGGCCGGGAGGACGAGGACGTGATAGCGTGGAAGCGGGCGAAGCTGCTGCGCAACGTCTCCAACGCGGTCCAGGCGCTCTGCGGCCACGACGACGAGGACGGCGCAGAGCGCCTCGATCGGCTCGCCCGCGAGGAGGCGTCCGCCGCGTTCGACGCCGCGGGGCTGCCCGTCGTCGGCGACGACCGCTACGCCGCGGACATCTCCGGCTACTCGGCTCAGGCGGTCGGCGGGCGCGGTCGAGCGGGCGGCTCGACGTGGCAGAGCCTCGCCCGCGGCCAGGGCACCGTCGAGACGGACTGGCTGAACGGCGAGATCGCCCGGCTCGGCCGGCTCCACGGCGTCCCGACCCCGGTCAACGTCCTCCTGCAGCGCGCGATGTGGCGCCTCGTCCGCGACGGCGGCGCCCCGGGCTCGATGCGCCCGGCGTCCCTCCTCGCCGAACTCGCCTGAACCGACCTCCGTCCACCGAGGTCCCGCGCTGCGAGAGTGGGCGCATGAGCGGGCTCCGTCTCGAGAGCGGCGAGTACGTCGAGCTGCAGGCCGGCACTCGGCCCGACGAGCTGCTCGCCTTCGTCGCGGCCCACCACCGCATCGAGGACCGGCACGGCCGGACGCCCCGAGGGCTCCGGGTGCAGTTCGACGAGCCGCTCCCGCCGCATCTGCTGCGGGCGATCGGCGACGCGGTCGAGGCGTTCCCCGAGGTCGAGGTGTACGCGTACGACCGCGCCGACCCGGACCTCGCGTGGACCGCGCTGCTCCCCCGCGTGCAGCGCCTCTCGCTCTCGACGATGCGGACCGAGTCGTTCGCGCCGCTGTCGGACCTCGTCGAGTTGCGCGAGCTCTCGCTGCCGGAGACGCTCAGCCGGCGGCCCTCGCTGGCGCCCCTCGCGGCGCTCACCCGGCTGGAGGAGCTCGGCATCCCCGTGCACGAGCGCGGCTTCGAGGTCGTCGCCGGCCTGCCGGCGCTGCGGCACCTCGGCCTGTACGCCTCCCGCGCCGCCTCGTTCGAGGCGCTCGCCGGGCATCGGACGCTCGAGTCGCTCTCGTTCGGCTTCGGCCGCGTCCGCGACCTCCGTCCGCTCTCCCGGATCCCGCACCTCCGCGAGCTCGGGTTCTGGCGGGTGAGCCGCTTCGAGGACGAGCACGCGCAGGCCCTCGGCGAGCTGGCAGGGCTCGAGTCGCTGAGCATCGCCGATCAGCCGAGGATCACCTCGCTCGACCCGCTCACGCAGGCACCGGCCGCGACGATGCGCAGGCTCGAGCTCGACGGCCTCCGCGGTCTCCGCAGCGCATCGTTCCTCGAGCGACTCCCCGCCCTCGAGGAGCTGATGGTCCTCGACAGCGGCGCGGTGCCGAAGGTCAGTCCCTCCTCCGCTCCGGGGACAGCCGGCGACTGACGGGGCGGTGCGCTCCGCCCCTTCAGCCGCGGGGAGCCCCCGCAGGCGTCACCAGCCGACGGGGAGCGGCTTGCCCTCCTCGTAGCCGGCGGCCGACTGCACGCCGACCGTCGCGCGCTCGCGGAATGCGACGAGGTCCGCCGCGCCCGCGTACGTGAACGACGACCGGACGCCGGTCGTGATCATGTCGAGGAGGTCCTCGACGCCGGGCCGGAGGGGGTCGATGAGGATGCGGGAGCTCGAGATGCCCTCCGCGAACAGCTCCTTCCGCGCCAGCTCCCACGGGTCGCGGTCGCCGAAACGCGAGCTGACCGCCTTCGTGGACGCCATGCCCCAGCTCTGCTTGAACAGGGCGCCGTCCGCGCCGCGCTCGATGACGCCGGGCGCCTCGATCGTGCCGGCGAACCAGGAGCCGATCATCACGGAGGACGCGCCCGCCGCGAGCGCGAGCGCCACGTCGCGCGGGTACCGGACGCCGCCGTCCGCCCAGACGTGCGCGCCGAGCTGGTGCGCCGCGTCCGCGGTCTCGAGCACCGCGGAGAACTGCGGCCGCCCCACCGCGGTCATCATGCGGGTCGTGCACATCGCACCGGGCCCGACGCCGACCTTCACGATCGAGGCACCCGCCCGCACGAGGTCGCGCGTCGCCTCCGGCGTCACGACGTTGCCGGCGACGAGCGGCAGCCCGAGGTCGAGGGCCGCGACGGCCTCGAGCGCCTTCAGCATCCCGTCCTGGTGCCCGTGCGCGGTGTCGAGGACGAGGACGTCGGCACCGAGCGCCGCGAGGTCCCGGGCGCGGGAGGCGACGTCGCCGTTGATGCCGATCGCGGCGGCGACGCGGAGGCGCCCCTGCGCGTCGAGCGCCGGCGCGTAGATCGCCTGCCGCACGAGGCTGCGGTGGCTCGCGGTGCCGACGACGCGGTCGCCGTCCGCGACGGCCGCGAACTCGCCGCCGACGAGGTCGTCCCAGCGGTGGAACAGCTCCTCCGGGCCGGGGGCGGTCGGGGCGATGGTGGCGAACGCCGGCGTGAGGAGGTCGCGCAGCCGCGTCCCGGGGTCGGCGCCCGCGAGCGCCGCCGCGGTCACCGTCCCCTGCACGGCGCCGTCCTTGTCGACGACCACGACGCCGCGGTCGGCGCCGCCGGTCACGAGGCGCTGCGCATCCCAGACCGTGGCCTTCGGCGCGAGCACGATCGCCGAGTCCCAGCGCGTCGACTGGTCCTTCACCCAGGCGACGGCCGCCTCGAGGTCGGCGCGCGGCAGGTCCTGCGGGAGGACGCCGAGGCCGCCCCGCCGGGCGAGCGTCGCCGCGAGGCGCGGACCGGTCACCGAGTTCATGTTCGCCGCGACCACCGGGATCGTCGCACCGGTGCCGTCGTCGGGCACCAGGGAGACGTCGAGGCGGCTCGACACGCCCGAGTGGACCGGGGCCAGGAACACGTCGGAGTAGGTGAGGTCGTACGGGGGCGGCGCGCTGAGGAAACGCATGTCCGAAACGGTATCCGTGCCGCCCGTTCGCACGCGCGTCGGGCGTAGCCTGGGGTGCTGCGACTGCAGGGAGCGATCAAGTGGGCGAAGAAGCGGTGTCGGACCAGCTGACGGGGACCGAGGAGGGCGCCGCGACCGAGTTCGGCGCCAACGAGTGGCTCGTGGACGAGCTCTACGAGCGGTTCATCGTCGACAAGGACTCGGTCGACAAGTCCTGGTGGCCGGTGCTCGAGGGATACCGCCCGGTCGACGGGGACGCGGTGCTGCAGCCGCGCGAGGACGCCGCCACCGCGATCACGAGCGATGCGCCCGCGCAGCCCGCCGCCGGCACGCCGCCGCGCGAGGCGCCGCCCGCCTCCCCCGCCCCGGCGCCTGCCTCCCCCGCCCAGGCCGCGCCCGCCCCGGAGAAGGCGCCCGCGGCGAAGAAGCCGATCCCCGCCGACGCTCCGGCGCAGCGCGTCCAGTCCGGCGCGGCGAGCGACGACGTCGTCACCCCGCTCCGCGGCATGGCCAAGGCCCTCGCGACGAACATGGACCAGTCGCTGTCGATCCCGACCGCGACCAGCGTGCGGACGATCCCGGCGAAGCTGATGATCGACAACCGCATCGTCATCAACAACCACCTGCGCCGCGCCCGCGGCGGCAAGGTGAGCTTCACCCACATGATCGGCTGGGCGCTCGTCAAGGCGCTCATGGAGTTCCCGAGCCAGAACGTCCACTACGCCGAGATCGACGGCAAGCCCTCGGTCGTGCAGCCCGGCCACATCAACCTCGGCCTCGCGATCGACATCCCGAAGCCGGACGGCACCCGCGCGCTCCTCGTCCCCTCGATCAAGCGCGCCGAGACGATGCACTTCGCGGAGTTCGTCGCCGCCTACGACGACCTCGTCCGCAAGGCCCGGGCGAACAAGCTCACGGTGGAGGACTTCGGCGGCACCACGATCTCGCTGACGAACCCGGGCGGCATCGGCACGGTCCACTCCGTGCCCCGCCTCACCGTCGGCCAGGGCGCGATCATCGGCGCTGGCGCGCTCGAGTACCCGGCCCAGTTCCAGGGCTCCAGCGAGAAGACGCTGATCGACCTCGGCATCTCGAAGACGATCACCCTCACGTCGACGTACGACCACCGCGTGATCCAGGGCGCCGGCTCCGGGGAGTTCCTCCGGATCGTGCACCAGCTCCTCATCGGCGAGCAGCACTTCTACGAGGAGATCTTCGCCGCGCTCCGCGTCCCGTCCGACCCGATCCACTGGGCGCAGGACATCAACGTCGACCTCGCCGACCACGTGTCGAAGACGGCGCGCGTGCAGGAGCTCATCAACGCGTACCGCGTGCGCGGGCACCTGCTCGCGGACGTCGACCCGCTCGTCTACCAGCAGCGGTCCCACCCGGACCTCGACATCCGGAATCACGGCCTCACCTTCTGGGACCTCGACCGCGAGTTCGTGGTCGGCGGCTTCGCGGGCAAGCGCTCGATGCTGCTCCGCGACGTCCTCGGCCAGCTCCGCGACAGCTACTGCCGCACGGTCGGCCTCGAGTACATGCACATCCAGGACCCGGCGCAGCGGCGCTGGTTCCAGGAGAACCTCGAGCGCCCGTACGCGAAGCCGACGCACTCCGAGCAGATGCGCATCCTCGGCAAGCTGAACCAGGCCGAGGCGTTCGAGACCTTCCTGCAGACGAAGTACGTCGGTCAGAAGCGCTTCAGCCTCGAGGGCTCGGAGAGCCTCATCTCCCTCCTCGACACCGTGCTGCAGCGGGCGACGGAGGAGGACGCGCTCGACTCCGCCGCGATCGGCATGGCGCACCGCGGCCGCCTCAACGTGCTGACGAACATCTGCGGCAAGACGTACGGCCAGATCTTCCGCGAGTTCGAGGGCACGCAGGACCCGAAGACGGTCCAGGGCTCCGGCGACGTGAAGTACCACCTCGGCACCGAGGGGTCCTACGTCTCCGCGACCGGCGAGACGCTGCCCGTGACGCTCGCGGCGAACCCGTCCCACCTCGAGACCGTCGACGGCGTGCTCGAGGGCATCGTGCGCGCGAAGCAGGACCGCGACCCGGTCGCGACGTTCCGCGTGCTGCCGATCCTCATCCACGGCGACGCGGCGATGGCCGGTCAGGGCGTCGTGGTCGAGACGCTGCAGATGTCGCAGCTGCGGGCCTACCGCACCGGCGGCACGGTGCACATCATCGTGAACAACCAGGTCGGCTTCACGACGTCGCCCTCCGACGGCCGCACCTCGATCTACGCCTCGGACGTCGCGAAGACGATCCAGGCGCCGATCTTCCACGTGAACGGCGACGACCCGGAGGCCGTCGCCCGCGTCGCGGAGCTCGCGTTCGCGTACCGGCAGGAGTTCCACCGCGACGTCGTCGTGGACCTCGTCACCTACCGCCGCCGCGGGCACAACGAGGGCGACGACCCGTCGATGACCCAGCCGGTCATGTACAACCTGGTCGAGGCGAAGCGCAGCGTCCGGAAGCTGTACACGGAGGCGCTCGTCGGCCGCGGCGACATCACGCAGGAGCTGTACGACGACGCGCACCGCGACTTCCAGTCGCGGCTCGAGCAGGCGTTCCTGGAGACGCACGAGGCGCAGACCGCGAGCATCCCGGTCATCGCCCCGGAGCCGGACGCGGACGCCGACCGGGTCGCGGACCTCGAGATGCCGTCCGCGCAGCGCGACGAGGGCCTCCCCGAGCCGTCGCACGTCGACGCCGCGACCCTGCAGCGCATCGGCGACCACTTCGCGAACGCGCCGGAGGGCTTCACCGTCCACCCGAAGCTCGTCGGCCTGATGGCCAAGCGCGCGCAGCAGACCCGCGACGGCGGCATCGACTGGGCGTGGGCCGAGCTGCTCGCGATCGGCACGCTGCTCCTCGACGGCACCCCGGTGCGGTTCGCCGGGCAGGACTCCGGGCGCGGCACGTTCGTGCAGCGCCACGCGGTGCTGCACGACCGCGAGACCGGCGCCGAGTGGACGCCGCTCGCGAACCTGTCCGAGGACCAGGGCAAGTTCTGGATCTACGACTCGCTCCTCAGCGAGTACGCCGCGCTCGGCTTCGAGTACGGCTACTCCGTCGAGCGGCCCGAGGCGCTCGTGTGCTGGGAGGCGCAGTTCGGCGACTTCGTCAACGGCGCGCAGATCGTCATCGACGAGTACATCTCCGCGTCGGAGCAGAAGTGGGGCCAGCGCTCGAGCGTCGTGCTCCTGCTCCCCCACGGCTTCGAGGGTCAGGGCCCCGACCACTCGTCCGCGCGCATCGAGCGGTTCCTGCAGCTCGCGGCGCAGGACAACATGACGATCGCGCAGCCGTCGACCCCGGCGTCGTACTTCCACCTGCTGCGCCGCCAGGCGACCGCTCGGCCGCGCCGGCCGCTCGTCGTGTTCACGCCGAAGTCGATGCTCCGCCTCCGCGGCGCGACGAGCTCGGTGGCGGACCTGACCGACGGCGGGTTCGAGCCGGTGATCGACGACGCGCGCATCCAGGACCCGTCGGCCGTGACGCGCGTGGTGCTGCACGCCGGCAAGATCCACTACGACCTGCTGGCCGAGGCGGAGAAGCGGCAGGACCTGTCCACCGCGCTCGTCCGCGTCGAGCAGTACTACCCGGTGCCCCGGCAGGAGCTCGCGACGGTGCTGCAGCGCTACCCGTCGGCGGAGGTCGTCTGGGCGCAGGACGAGCCGCTGAACCAGGGCGCGGCGCCGTTCGTGCAGCTCGAGATGCTGCGCGGCCGGTTCGACGACGGGCGCGGCATCCGCGTCGTCTCGCGACCCGCGTCGGCCTCCCCGGCCGCGGGCTCGGCGAAGCGGCACCAGGCGGAGCAGCTCGACCTCATCCAGCGCGCCTTCGCGCGATAACGCCTCCCGCTGCGGGGGCTCCCCGCTGCTGATCGGGCGGTGCGCACCGCCCGATCAGCAGCACGAGGCCCCCGAAAGCGGGTTGGCGGGGGGTCTCACCGTCGAGCTCCACGCCCTGCAGAAAGCAGCAGCCGTCGCCCCAGGCGGGCGAGCGCCCGGGTCAGTGGGTGATGGTGAGCCGCAGGCTCGAGATCACCTGGACGCGGAGCTCCTCCGGAGCGGTGTCCCGGCACGCGCGCTTCACGGCGTCCGTCAGCACCTGTCCGAGGTGCACCTCGTCGGAGCAGTCCTCGCAGTGCGCGAGGTGCTCGGAGATGTCCGCGTACTCGGATCGCTCGAGCTCGTGGTGCAGGTACTCCTCGAGATCGGCCTTCGCCTTCTCGCAGCCGCAGTCCGTCATCGTCCTCAGGCTCCCTTCCTGGCGGGAGCGGTCCGGCGCGACACTGCGCCCATCGCGATCCCGCGCTCCTGCGCGTACTCGGTCAACCGCTCGCGGAGCAGGCGACGGCCGCGGTGCAAGCGGCTCATCACGGTGCCCACGGGCGTGTGCATGATGTCGGCGATCTCCTGGTAGGAGAAGCCCTCGACGTCCGCCAGGTAGACGGCCAGCCGGAAGTCCTCCGAGATCGACTGCAGCGCGTCCTTGACCGTCGAGTCGGGGAGGTGGTCGATCGCCTCCGCCTCGGCGGAGCGGGACGTGCGGGACGCGGAGGTCGTGGACTGGGCCTCGCCCAGCTGCCACTCCTCGAGGTCGTCGGTCGACGACTTGTACGGGTCCCGCTGCTTCTTGCGGTAGCTGTTGATGTACGTGTTCGTGAGGATCCGGTACAGCCAGGCCTTCAAGTTCGTGCCCTGCTGGAAGGACCGGAACGCGCCGAACGCCTTCACGAACGTCTCCTGGACCAGGTCCTGCGCGTCGGCGGGATTCCGCGTCATCCGCATCGCGGCGCCGTAGAGCTGGTCGATGAACGGCAGCGCCTGCTCCTCGAACAGCTTGCGCAGCTGCGCCTGGTCCGGCGCGGCGTCGTCCGACGCCTCGTCGTCGAGGGCCTCCTCGACCGTCTCGTCGAGGGTCTCCTCCTCGTCGGCGTCCGGCGCCTCGGCGAGGTCCTTCTCGTCGTCGATCGACTCCTCGTCCGACTCGTCGTCGTCGTGCTCGTCGAGCTGCTCGTCCGCGTCGTCCTGGCTCGCGATGAGCGCTTCGAGCTCCGCGGCGTCGGCGGCGGAGCGGTCGGGCTCGGACGGGGAGGACATGCCGAGGAAGTGTAGTTGCGGCGTCAGGAGGGTCTCCGGAGGGGCGGTGAGCAGCGCGATCGCCATGCGTCCTCCTCCTTGTGTCTCCCGGGCCGGTCCTAGGCTGGAACCGATGGTGCACGCGACCTATTCCGCCGACGTGTGGCCCGCGCCGACGGCGCCCGGACCGCTCGACGCGACCGTGCGCCTGCCGGGGTCGAAGAGTCTGACGAACCGCGAGCTCGTGCTGTCCGCGCTGGCGGACGGTCCATCCCGCCTGCGGGACGCCCTGATCGCCCGCGACACCGAGCTGATGGTCGCCGCGCTGCGGTCGCTCGGCACCGGCGTCGAGCGGGACGGCGAGGACCTCGTGGTGACGCCCGGTCCGCTCCGGGGCGGGACGTCGATCGACGTCGGCCTCGCGGGCACGCTGATGCGGTTCCTGCCGCCGGTCGCGGCGCTCGCCGAGGGCGACGTGCGCTTCGACGGCGACGAGCGCGCCCGCCTCCGCCCGATGGCGACGACGATCCTGTCCCTCCGGGCGCTCGGCGTCGGGGTCGACGACGAGGGCCGCGGGACCCTGCCGTTCACCGTGCGCGGGAGCGGACGCGTGACGGGCGGCCCGGTGCTCATCGACGCGTCCGAGTCGAGCCAGTTCGTCTCCGGCCTGCTGCTGTCCGGCGCCCGGTTCGAGGAGGGGCTCGAGGTGGAGCACCGCGGCGCGCGGCTCCCGTCCCTCCCGCACATCGAGATGACCCTCGACGCCCTCCGACGCCGCGGCGTGCGCGCGACGGCGGACGTGGACGAGCACGCGGCGCGCTGGACCGTCCCGCCGCACCGCATCCACGGCAGGGACGTGGCGATCGAACCGGACCTCTCGAACGCGGGGCCGTTCCTCGCCGCGGCGATCGTCGCGGGCGGCCGCGTCGCGGTGCCGGGCTGGCCCGCGTCCACCACGCAGGTCGGCGACCGACTGCGGGGGTGGCTCGCCGCGTTCGGGGCGGACGTCGCCCAGGAGCACGGCACGCTCGTCGTGTCCGGACCCGGTGTCGCGACGGGGCCGCTGCACCCGGTCGACCTCGACCTCGGCGCCGGCGGCGAGCTCGCACCGACGCTCGTCGGGCTCGCGGCCTTCGCGGACGGCACGTCCACCTTCACCGGGATCGGCCACCTCCGCGGGCACGAGACGGACCGCCTCGCCGCACTCGTGGCCGAGCTCGGCGCGGTCGGCGTCGCGGCGGAGGAGCTCGAGGACGGCCTCCTCGTGCACGGCGGCCGGCCCGTCGCCGGTGCCCGGCCGTGGCGGAGCTACGCGGACCACCGGATGGCGACGACCGGCGCGCTGCTCGGCCTCGCGGTGCCGGGGCTCGCGGTCGAGGACGTCGCATCCACCGCGAAGACGCTGCCCGGGTTCGTCGACCTGTGGACGCGGATGCTGCCGTGAGCTGGCTGACCGACGAGGACGAGCCGTACGAGGAGTACGACGAGTCCGACGTCCGGGTCCGGCCGAACCGCAAGGGCACCCGTCCGCGGACGAAGCAGCGGCCCGCGCACGAGGCCGCCGTCCCGGGGCGGGTGGTCACCGTCGACCGCGGCCGCATGCAGGTGCTCGTCGACGAGGGCGCCGACGACGAGCGCACGATCCTCGCCACCCGGGCGCGCGAGCTCGGCAAGGAGGGCGTCGTCACCGGCGACCTCGTCGACGTCGTCGGCGACCTGTCCGGCGAGGAGGGCTCGCTCGCCCGCATCGTCCGGATCCAGCCGCGCACGACCGTGCTCCGCCGCAGCGCGGACGACACCGACGAGGTCGAGCGCGTCGTCGTCGCGAACGCGGACCAGCTGCTCTGCGTCGTCGCGGCGGCGAATCCGGAGCCGCGTCCGGCCCTCATCGACCGGTACCTGGTCGCCGCCTTCGACGCGGGCATCGACCCGCTCGTCCTCGTCACGAAGACGGACCTCGCGGACCCGGCGGCGCTCATCGCCGAGTTCGCCCCGATCGAGCTGCCGATCCTCACGACCCGTCGCGGCGACGACCTCGGGCCGCTGCGCGCGCTGCTGCTCGGCCGGACCACCGTCGCGGTCGGGCACTCCGGCGTCGGGAAGTCGACCCTGGTGAACGCGCTCGTCCCGGACGCGCAGCGCGCGACCGGGGTCGTCAACGCCGTGACCGGACGCGGACGGCACACGTCGTCGTCCTCCGTCGCGCTCCGCCTGCGCGCGACGGAGGAGGAGCGCGCCGCGGGCCTCCCCGCCGCCGGCTGGGTGATCGACACCCCCGGCATCCGCTCGTTCGGGCTGGGACACGTCGATCCGGCGAACATCCTCCGCTCGTTCGCCGCGCGGGCGAGGCCCGTGGCCGAGCCGCCGGACGGCATCGCGCTCGTGGACGCCCACGACTGGGAGATCGTCGACCGCGTCGCCGCGGGTGAGCTCGGGGACGCGGGGCGCCGACGCCTGGAGTCGCTGCAGCGCCTCCTCGACGCGCAGGGCGGCCGGGTGACCGGCGCCGACGACGCGGAATGAGGTTCACGGATACGGAGAACCCGCGGCCGTCCCGAGCCTGATCTCCGTATCGGCGAACCTCACGCCTGCGGGATGGACGCGAAGAGCCGCGCGTAGATGTCGCGGACGACCGCCTCCTTGCGCGCGTTGTACTGCTGCACGTGCTCGCCCGCAGCGGTGGCGGCGGCCGCGGCGGCCCGCTTCGCCGCCGCGTACCGGTCCCGGTCCTCCGGGTGCTCCCGCAGCCAGTCGCGGAACAGCCGGTGCCGCGCGGACTCGGGCGAGCCGGTCGCGAAGACGTGGAGGTTGACGGCGGGGTCGCTCCCCCGCAGCATCCGGTGCTGCTGCCACCAGGGCTCGCGGACCGTCAGCCGGAACCCGGCCGCCTCGAGCGCGGGGACGTACGCCGCCTCGTCGCCGGGATCGCCGACGAGCAGGTCGACGTCGATCACCGGCTTCGCGGGCAGCCCGGGCACGGCGGTCGAGCCGACGTGATGGACGTCCGCAGCGCCGAGGGCGCGCCGGACCCGCTCCAGGACGGCGGCGCCCAGCGATGGCCAGTCGGGGTCCGGCTCGACGACGTGCACCACCCGTCCCGGCTGCGCGCCGGCGACGTAGGGCGACTCCCCCTCCGGTGCCGGCGGCTCCGTGAAGTCGGTCAGCCCGGGCGTGTTCAGCAGCTGCTCGTCCATCACCGTTCATCCTCCAGCAGTCCCCGCCGGCGACGCACCGCCCGGGAGTCCGGGAGGATGAACGGCGTGCCGGACCTCGCCGACGATCTCGCCCTCGCGCTCCGCCTCGCGGACGCCGCCGACGCGCAGAGCCGCGACCGCTTCCGCGCGGCCGACCTGCGGATCGACACGAAGCCCGACCGCACGCCCGTCACGGATGCGGACCGCGCCGTCGAGCGGGCGATCCGCGACGTCCTGGCGGCGGAGCGCCCGGACGACGCGATCCTCGGCGAGGAGTTCGGCGGTGGCCGCGAACCCGGCCGGCAGTGGATCGTCGACCCGATCGACGGCACGACGAACTTCCTCCGCGGCCAGCCGATCTGGGCCAGCCTCATCGCGCTCGCCGTCGACGGCGTGCCGGTCGTCGGCGTCGCGTCCGCGCCCGCGCTCGGTCGCCGGTGGTGGGGCGCGACCGGGCTCGGCGCCTGGGCGGCCTCCCTCCCGCACGGCGAGCCGGAGCGGATCCGCGTCTCGGGCGTCGAGCGCCTCGAGGACGCGTTCGTCAGCTACAACGCGATCCGGGGGTGGGACGACGCGGGCTGGCTCGAGCCGCTGCTCGCGCTCACCCGCCGCTCCTGGCGCGCGCGGGCGCTCGGCGACTTCTGGGCGTACATGCTCGTCGCCGAGGGGCAGCTCGACCTCGCGGGCGAGCACGACCTCAAGGTCTACGACATGGCGGCGCTCGAGCCGATCGTGCAGGAGGCGGGCGGCCGGTTCACCGCGCTGACCGGCGAGCCCGGGCCCTGGGAGGGCACCGCCCTCGCGACGAACGGCCTCCTGCATCCGGAGGCGATCGAGCTGTTCGCCTCACATCTCGCGCCCGACGCCCGTTGACCTGATGTGAGGGAGCCCTTCGAGCACGTGGTCGCCGAGCACGGCGAGGTCGTCTGGCGCGTGTGCCGCGGGCTGCTTCCCCAGCACGACGCCGAGGACGCGTGGAGCGAGACGTTCCTCGCCGCCCTCGGCGCCTGGGACCGGTTCGAAGGCGACCGCGTGCGCGGCTGGCTCGTCACGATCGCGCACCGCAAGGCGCTCGACGTGCTGCGCGCCTCGGCGCGCACGGTGACGCCGGAGGAGGGCGTCCCCGACGCCCCGGCCCCGCCCGGCGGTCGCGACCTCGACCTGTGGGCGGCGCTCGCGCGCCTGCCCGACGGGCAGCGCGCCGCCGTCGTCCACCACCACATCGCCGGCCTGCCCTACGACGAGGTCGCCCTCGTCACCGGCACCTCGTCGGCCGCCGCGCGGAAGGCCGCCTCGGACGGCGTCCGCCGCCTGCGCACCCTGCTCGTCCTGGAGGAAGCATGACCGCCGTCGTCACCCCGCCCGCGGACCCCGCCCTGCTCGCCCGCCTGCACGAGCGGCTCGAGGCGCGCGCGACCGGGGCGGACGCCCCCGACGTGCACTACCGCACCGTCGACTCGCCCGTCGGGCGCCTGCTCGTCGCGGCGACAGAGGCGGGCGTCGCCCGGATCGCGTTCGAGCGGGAGGGCGAGGACGCCGTGCTGCAGACCCTCGCGGACCGCATCGGACCACGGATCCTCCGGACGCCGGGTCGGCTCGACGACGCCGCCCGCTGGTTCGACGGCTACTTCGCCGGGCGGCGCGACCCGTTCGCGCTGCCGCTCGACACCCGGCTCGCGAAGGGGTTCCGGCTCGAGGTGCTGGGGCACCTCCGGGACGTCGGATACGGGCAGCGGGTCAGCTACGCGGCGCTCGCGGCGACGACGTCCTCCCCGCGGGCCGTCCGTGCGGTCGGCACCGCCTGCGCGACGAACCCGCTGCCGCTCGCGATCCCGTGCCACCGCGTGACCCGGTCGGACGGCTCGGTGGGCGCGTACCTGGGCGGCCCGGAGATGAAGGTGCGGCTCCTCGCCCTCGAGTCGACGGGCGTCCTCCCCGAATAGTCACTTTGCTCACGCTTCTTGCCGCCGCGAGGGCGCTGCGGCGGCAAGAAGCGTGAGCAAAGTCCTAGGAGGCGGCCTGCTTGCGGCGGAGGCGGAGGTCCGCGAGGGCGAAGCCGAGCGCCGCGAGCAGCACCACGATGGCGAGGCCGCTGCCGCCCAGCACCGCGAGGTGGTAGTCGGCGAGCTTCGAGCCCCCGAGGTCGGCGTTCAGCATGCTGAAGAACACCGCGGAGGCGCCGGCGACCCCCACCGCCGTGCCGACGCGCTGGCCGACCTGCGCCACCGAGCCGGCGACACCGCCCTCCGCGACCGGCACCTCGGAGAGCGTCAGCGTCTGGTTCGGCGACACGACCGAGCCGCCGCCCGCGCCGGCGACGAGCAGTGCGGCGGCCATCAGCCACGGGGTCAGGGCCGGCGGCGACAGCACCGCCGCGGCGAGCGAGAGGGCGAACCCGACGGCGGCGGCGATCAGGCCGACGACCACAAGGGCCCTGCCGTAGCGGTTCACGAGCCGCCCCGCCGTGTAGGAGGTCACCGCCGACGCGAGGGCGAACGGGATCGTGACCATGCCCGCGAAGACCGGCGCGAGGCCGAGCCCCTCCTGCAGCAGCAGCGTGTTCAGCAGGAACGTCGCCGGCCCGGCGGCGAACCAGCCGGTCGCGACGATGAGGCCGTTGCGGTAGGACGAGCGACGGAAGAGGTCGATGTCGACCGCGGGGGTCCGGTCGGTCGCGGCGTAGTGCCGCTCCCAGCGGAGGAACGCGAGGAGGAACACCGCGGCGGCGATCAGGGCGAGCCACCGCAGCGGACTGTCGCCCCGCTGCCCCGTCGTCAGCACGAACGGGAGCATGAAGGCGACGACCGTGAGGCCGAGCAGCACGACGCCCACCGGGTCGAGGGACCGGCCCGCCGTCTTCGCCTGCCGCCCCGGGAACCAGCGCGCCGCGAGGACCAGCAGGATCAGTCCGAGGGGGACGTTCATCCAGAAGATGAGCCGCCAGCCGTCCTGCTCGCCGCCGAGGGCGATGAGCGCACCGCCGATCGTCGGACCGAGCGCCGTGCCGAGGCCGACCGCGGCCCCGTAGACGCCGAGGGCCCGGCCGCGGGCCTCGCCCTGGTAGAGCTCCTGCGTGAGCCCGAGGACCTGCGGCATCTGCAGGCCCGCGCCGACGCCCTGCAGGAAGCGCGCGATCAGGAGGATCCCGGAGGTCGGCGCGAGGGCGCAGACCAGGCTGAACAGCGTGAAGACGCCGAGGCCGACGAGGAACATCGTCTTCCGCGAGCGCACGTCGCCGAGCCGGCCGCCGGGCACGAGCGCCAGGCCGAACGCGAGGGCGTAGCCGGCGACGATGATCTGCAGCTCCGTCGGCCCGGTTCGCAGCGCGGTCTCGATGGACGGCAGCCCGACGTTCACCTTCGACAGGTCGAGGATGGTCAGCACGGCGACGGCGATGCTGACGGCGAAGGCGCGGCGCTTCGCCCGTTCGTCGAGGCCCGCCGCCCGCTGGTCGGTCGCGGCGGTCACGAGCTGGGACGCTACTCGGAGCCGCTGGGCGCGATCCTGGGCGGCACCTGGGCGAGGGCTGAGCGCGCGAGCTCGTCCGGCGGCAGCGCGGCGTCGAGCCGCAGCACCTCGGGGCCCCAGGGCGCGCTCCGCGCGATGAGCGCCTCCACGGCGGTCCAGGCCGGCTCGGGGATCCGCTCGAATGGCCGCACGCGGCCCTCGAGGCGGGCCCGATGCGCGGCGCGGTCGCCGAGCTCGAGGACCGCGACGACCAACTCCGCCCCGGTCGCGCGCGCGGCCCGGACCCACGTCTCCCGGGCCGGCTCGGAGTCGTTCACCGCATCGACGATCACGTCCGCGCCGAGGGCGAGATTCTGCTCGGCGGCCGCCCGCACGACCTCGTAGGCGGCGACGCCCGTGTCCGCGTCCGCGATGCCGCAGGCGCGCATCGCCTCCTCGACGTCGTCGATCGAGAGACGGGTCGCCGGTCGCCGCGCGGCGATCGCATCCACCACGGTGGACTTGCCAACGCCGGGCGGACCGGAGATCACGAGCAGCAGCGGCATGACCGCATGCTCCTCCATCAGCGCGACAGCGGCCCGGTGGTTCGTGGAGATGGGGGGAATCGAACCCCCGTCCACTGCTGAGGAACCACGTCTTCTCCGGGCGCAGTCTGCGTGTGTTCGTTCTGCTCGGCCCCGATCCTTACCGCAGACGGATTGCGATCGACGGGCCCAGCCCTGGTTGGAGTCCCACGGCGCCCCAAGGCGGAACGTCCGTAGCGAGCCTTCTAGCTGACGCCGGCTACCGGGGCGAAGGCGTTACCCGGGCCGACGGCGTCACTCTGGCTTAAGCAGCGAGAGCGAACGCGGTGCGAGACTTACTGGCACCTGTTGTTTGCACGCATCGTTCACGAGATGAGCGTGCATCCTCGACCCGCTTCCCGTCGTTGAACAGGCAATGTCGAAACCGATCATCCCCTGGCGGAAACCGAGCCACTGTCGCGCTGTGGAGTTGTGGGCCCCGGAGGGCTCGTCGAGTGTAACGGCCGACACCGACGTTTGTTCCCTGCACCGCCGCCCGGAGCTCAGAGCACGAGCGTCAGGTACCGCGAGTGCGGGTCGTCCGTGTAGTCCGCGAAGGGCCCGCGGGGCACGAACCCGTGCCGGAGGTAGAGCCGGACGGCCGGCTCGAAGAACGGCTCGGTCCCCGTCTCCAGACTGATCCTCCCGAGCCCCTGCGCCCGCGCCGCATCGAGGACGGCCGCCAGCACCGCGGAGGCGACGCCCCGCCCCCGCGCCGCGATCGTCGTGCGCATCGACTTCAGCTCGCCCTCCTCGTCGGAGAGCCGCTTCAGCGCGCCGCACCCGAGCAGCGTCCCGCCGTCCTCGCGGGCGGCGAGGAACAGGACGCCCGGCGCGGCGAGCGCGGCCGGGTCGAGCGCGTGGACGCTCTCCGGCGGTGAGATGCGCCGCATGTCGGCGAGGTGCTCCTCGAGCAGCGCACGGACGTCCGCGGCGAGCGGGTCGTCGGCCGCGACCCTCACTCGCCGAGGTTGTTGCGCGTGCGCATCGCCCGCTCGGCCTCGCGCTTGTCCTGCCGCTCGCGCAGCGCGTGCCGCTTGTCGTACTCGCGCTTGCCCTTCGCGAGCGCGAGCTCGACCTTCGCCTTCCCGTCGGAGAAGTACAGGGACAGCGGCACGAGCGTGTACCCGCCCTCCCGCACCTCGGCGTAGAGCTTCAGGATCTGCTGCTTGTGCAGCAGCAGCTTCCGCGTCCGCCGCGGCGGGTGGTTCGTCCAGGTCCCCTGGTTGTACTCGGGGATGTGCACGGCGTCGAGGTAGGCCTGGCCGCCGTCGATGTACGCGTACCCGTCGACGAGCGAGGCCCGGCCCTGCCGGAGGGACTTCACCTCGGTACCGGTCAGCACGATGCCGGCCTCGTAGGTGTCCTCGATCGTGTAGTCGTGCCGCGCCTTGCGGTTCGTCGCGACGACCTTGCGGCCCTGCTCCCTGGGCATCCGACACCTCCTCCGACCGACGCCTGCTGCCGATCGGCAGCCCGACAGTCTATCGAGTCCGCACCCCGCGGGTCACCCGTGGGGTGCGAAGCCGGTCAGACGCGGAGGTAGCGGGAGATCGCGATGTTCGCGCTCGCCGCCGCCAGCACGACGCCGGCGCCGATCAGGATCGGCACGACGACCAAGGCCTCCGGCACCGTCACGAACGCGATGTCGCGCTGCGCCTGGGCGAGGTACCCCTGCACGAAGAACTGCACGATCCCCACCGTCGCCGCGGCGGCGAGCACCGAGCCGATCAGCGAGGCGAGCACGCCCTCGAGGATGAACGGTGTCTGGATGAACCGGTTGGAGGCGCCGACGAGCCGCATGATCCCGAGCTCCCGCCGCCGCGAGAACGCGGACAGGCGGATCGTCGTCGAGATGAGCAGCGCCGCGGCGACGAGCATCAGCGCCGCGATGCCCGCGGCCGTGATCGACGCCGTGTTCAGCACCGCGAAGATCTGGTCGAGCAGACGCCGCTGATCGGTCACCGCGTCGACGCCGGGCATGCCGCTGATCGCCTCGCCGATGACGGCGGACTGGTTCGGGTCCTTCAGGTTGACCCAGAACGCCTCGTTCAGCAGGTCCGCGGTCACGTAGTTCGCGACCGGGTTGCCCTTGAACTGCTCCTTGAAGTGCACGAACGCTTCCTGGTGGTTCTCGAACGTGAACCCCTTGACGAAGCTCTTCACCGGAGCCGTCGAAAGTGCTGTGCGCACCGCGTCGATCTGCTCCTGCGTCGCGCCGGAGCTGCAGTTGGCGCTCTTCACCGCGTCGTTGCACAGGTAGACGGCGACCTGCGCCTTGTCGTACCAGAACGACTTCATCTGGTTGATCTGCAGCTGCATGAGCGCTGCGACGCCGACGAAGGTCAGCGACACGAACGTGACGAGCACGATCGAGATGACCATGGAGAAGTTGCGCCGGAGGCCGCTCGCGGCCTCCCCGAGCACGAGTCCGATTCTCATGAGGACGGTCCCACCTCGTCGTCGGCGTCGCCCCGGCGACCGCGGAGGCCGAGGCCGGTGATGAAGTCCAGGTGCTCCGGCAGCTGCTCGCGCCGCCGCGCGACGCCGCGGAGGTCGGACTCGTCCGCCTCCGTCTCGGGCGCGCCCGGCTCGGTGTGCGCGTTCACCGCACCGGTCGCCGGCACGGGCGCGGCGAAGAACAGCGAGCGCCCGTCGGGGTGCTCCTCCTCGACCGGCGGCGCGACGGGAGCCGCGCGCCAGGGGGCGTGCTCGCCCGGGAGCAGGACCGGCCCGGTCTCCGCGCGGACCCAGATCGGCGCGCTCGCCGGGGCGGCGGACTGCACCGGCACGGCACCGGTCGCCGGACGCTGGACCGGCACAGCGCCGGTCGCCGGACGCGCCATCGGCACGGCACCGGTCGCTGGACGCTGGACGGGCACGGCGCCGGTCGACGGGCGCACCTCCTGCGCGCCCGTCGCGGGCTGCTGCTGCTGCTGCCCGCGCCGCGCCCAGAGCGGCACGCCGCCCGAGCCGTTCTGCACGGGCGTCGACTCGGTGACCGGCGGCTTCGGGAGCTTGATCGAGCTGGTGACATACGTCGCCTCGAGCTCGTCTCGGATGATCTTCCCCTGCACCAGCTCGACGACGCGCTTCTGGGCCCGGTCGACGATGGTGACGTCGTGGGTCGCCATGACGACGGTCGTGCCCTGCTGGTTGATGCGGTCGAGGACCTGCATGATGCCCTCGCTGGTGCGGGGGTCGAGGTTGCCGGTGGGCTCGTCCGCGAGCAGGACGGACGGCTTGTTCACGACGGCGCGGGCGATCGCCACGCGCTGCTGCTCGCCGCCGGAGAGCTCGTTCGGGAAGTTCGAGGACTTCTCCGCGAGACCGACGGTCTCGAGCACGTCGGGCACCGTCGTCTGGATGAAGCCCCGGGACTTGCCGATGACCTGCAGCGTGAACGCGACGTTCTCGTAGACGGTCTTGTTCGGGAGCAGGCGGAAGTCCTGGAACACCACGCCGAGGCTGCGGCGGAAGTAGGGCACCTTGCGCGTCGAGATCGAGGTGAGCCGCTGACCGAGCACGTGGATCTCGCCCGAGGTGGGCTTCTCCTCGCGCAGCATCAGGCGGAGCAGGCTGGACTTGCCGCTGCCGGAGGCGCCCACGAGGAAGACGAACTCACCGGCCCCGATCTCGAGCGTCACGTCGTCCAGCGCCGGGCGGGGAGCGCCCCGGTAGCGCTTGGTCACGGAGTCGAAGCGGATCATGTCGGCAGCCACCATAAGTGGCGATCAGCCCTCGGACCGGTCCGACAGGCGAACTCCACCACTGACATTCATCTTGCCGCGTGGCACCCCGGTCCGCCGATCCGCGTCGGCGCGGGGATCGACGGGGTCCTGCGGCCTACGCGTCCGGATCGCGCTTGCGCCAGCGGATACCCGCGGAGAGGAAGCCGTCGAGGTCGCCGTCGAAGACGCTCGAGGGGTTGTTCACCTCGTACTCGGTGCGCAGGTCCTTGACCATCTGGTACGGCGCGAGCACGTAGGAGCGGATCTGGTCGCCCCAGCTCGCGGTGATGTTCCCCGCCAGCTCCTTCTTCTTCGCGGCCTCCTCCTCGCGCCGCTGGATCAGCAGCCGGGACTGGAGCACGCGCATCGCGGCGGCGCGGTTCTGGATCTGGCTCTTCTCGTTCTGCATCGAGACGACGATGCCCGTCGGGAGGTGGGTGATCCGGACCGCGGAGTCGGTCGTGTTGACGCTCTGACCGCCGGGCCCGGAGGAGCGGAAGACGTCGACGCGGATGTCGTTCTCCGGCACCTCGATCTCGCCCGACTCCTCGAGCAGCGGGATCACCTCGACCGCGGCGAAGCTCGTCTGCCGCTTGCCCGCGGAGTTGAAGGGGCTCATCCGCACCAGGCGGTGGGTGCCGGCCTCGACGGAGAGGTTGCCGAACGCGTAGGGCGCGTCGATCTCGAACGTCGCGGACTTGATGCCCGCCTCCTCCGCGTAGGAGGTGTCCATCACCGTCGCCGGGTACTTGTGCTGCTCCGCCCAGCGGAGGTACATGCGCAGCAGCATCTCGGCGAAGTCCGCCGCGTCCACGCCGCCGGCGCCCGCACGGATCGTGACGACCGCCGGCCGCGGGTCGTACTCGCCGTTCAGGAGGGTCTGCACCTCGAGCTCGCCGATCGTCGCCTCGATCGCGGTCAGCTCCGACTCGACCTCGCCGACCTGCTCCTGCGCCTGCGCCTCGTCGGTCTCCGCGTTCACGAGCTCGATGAGGACCTCGAGGTCGTCGAGACGGGACTCGACGCCCGTCACGCGGGCGAGCTGCGACTGCGCGTGGCTGAGCTCGCTCGTCACCTTCTGCGCCGCCTCCGGGTCGTCCCAGAGATCGGGTGCGGAGGCGCGCTGCTCCAGCTCCGCGATCCGCGACCGCAGGCCGTCGACGTCGACCACCGCCACCACGTCGCCGAGGGTGGCGCGGAGCGCCGCGATGCGGGGGCCGAGGTCGAGCTGCACGGGCCGAAAGCGTAGTCGGCCGGACCGCGGGCGTACCGTTCATGCTGATGACGTCAGCCGGCCCCACCTTCCGACTCGGATCGGTGGCACTGCCGGTCTACCTCCCCGGTCTCCTCTTCTCGATCGGCGAGGGCGCGGTGATCCCGGTCATCCCGGTCGACGCCGCCCGGCTCGGCGGCTCGCTCGCCCTCGCGGGGTTCATCTCCGCGCTGATCATGGTCGGCACCCTGATCGGCGACATCCCCAGCGGCTGGATCGTCGCCAGGGTCGGCGAACGCACCGCGATGATCGGCTCGGCCGTCGCCGCGCTGATCGGGCTCGTCCTCTGCTTCCTCGCCGTGAACCCCGCGATGCTCGGGATCGGGGTGCTGCTGCTCGGCATCGCGACCGCGTCGTTCGCGCTCGCCCGGCAGGCGTTCATGACCACGTTCGTGCCGCTCTCCCACCGCGCGCGCGCCCTCTCGCTGCTCGGCGGCATGTTCCGCGCCGGTTACTTCGTCGGTCCGTTCCTCGCGGCCCTCGTCATCGGGCTCACCGGCTCGACCCGCTCCGTCTTCGCGATCGACCTGATCGCGTGCGTCGTCGTGGCGATCGTGCTGCTCGTCCTCCCGGACCCCTCCGCGGTCCTCGCCGCGCGGCGGGAGGCGCACCTCACCGACACGGGCGCGATCCGGGTCGCGGAGGGCGAGGTGCGGCGCGAAGGCCTGTTCCGCACCATCGCCCGGCATCGGCAGGTGCTCGCGAGGATGGGCCTCACCGCGGCGCTGATCGGCGGCCTCCGATCCAGCCGGCAGGTGATCCTGCCGCTGGCCGGCGTGAGCCTCGGGATGCAGGAGAGCAGCATCGCCCTCGTCGTCGGCATCGCCGGTGCCGTGGACCTCGCCCTGTTCTTCACGAGCGGCCAGATCATGGATCGCTTCGGCCGGCTCTGGAGCGCCCTCCCGTCGATGATCGGCCTCGGGATCGGGCACCTCGCGCTCGCCGTCGTGGTCGGCCTGTCCGTGGCGGCGGCCTCCGCGACCTCCGTCGCCTGGTTCGTGGCGGTGGCGATCTTCATGTCGCTCGCGAACGGTGTCGGCAGCGGCATCCTCATGACGTTCGGCGCGGACCTCGCCCCGCGGCACGATCCCGCTCCGTTCCTCGGCGCCTACCGATTCACCGGGGACGCGGGGAACGCGGCGGCGCCGCTCGCCCTCTCCGGGCTGACGGCGCTCGTATCCCTCTCCTTCGCGGCCGGCGCTCTCGGCGTCGTCGGCCTCCTCGGCGCGAGCCTGCTCGCGCGCTGGGTGCCGCGCTTCATCCCCCGCCCGGTCCGCGCCTGAGGCCGCTCCCCGCTGTCGGGGTCCGCACCGAACGGGGCGCGCGGCTCAGCGGAAGCGGGCGGCCGCGGTCGAGGTCACCTCGACGGGGAGGCCCTCCGGCAGCAGCGGGCCCACGATCGGCGGCCGCCATGTCGCGCGGAGCCGCACCAACGCGCTCCGGCCGTCCGTGCTGTCGGCCGCGACCACGGTCAGGCCCTCGAGATCGCTCCGATCGGCCGCCGCGACGTACTCCCCCACGGCCGCCGAGACGGCGGGTCCGGCGAGCCGCGGCACGACGGCGTCCCCCTCCACCCGCACGTCGGCGACGCGGAACGCCTCCGCTCCGGCGAGCGCCGCGCCGTCGGCGACCGTGAGGAGCCGGAGGCGCTCGAGGTGCAGGCTCGTCGCGGCGGCCGCGACGACGACGAACCCGGCGGCGATCGCGAACAGCCCGACGATCAGCGGCATCGCCGTGCCGTCCTCCCGGGCGCCCGCTCGGCCGGAGATCACGGCGCGGCCGCGAACATCGACACGCGCTGCACGGACCGCGCCTCGACCGGGATGCTCGCGGGCGCATCGACGTCGAGCGCCGGCGGCATGAGCGGCAGCGCCGCCGCGACCCGGACCCGCACGTCCACGGTCCCGCGCGGCGCGCTGCAGTCGCCGGGGTCGGGTGAGCAGCGCACCTCGACGGCGGCCGCCGACGCCGCGATCCGCCAGTCGTCGAGCGCGACCGCCACCGCACGATCCGCAGCGGCCCGGCCTTCCGCGTCGTCGGGCGCGAGCGCGAGGCTCCTCGCCGCCTGGCGGGCCGCGCCCTCGGCGGCGAACGCCGCCCCCTGAAGCGCGGCGACGGTGAGGACGAGGTAGACGAGCGGGACGATCAGCAGGACGCCGAGGACGAGCACCTCGACCGCCGCCGACCCCTGCTCAGGGTTCCGGTTCGAGCGCCGCATGGCCGGTCACCTCGATCGCCGCGGGCGGCCCGAACAGGCCGATCAGCGGCAGCGGGATCCGGGCGCGGACCTCCGTCGCGGGCTGCTGCCGCCAGACGGTCCGCGTCGCCGTCACCGCGCCGGCGTAGGAGGAGCCGAGGCTCTGCGTGAGCACCTGCCTGGCGCGCGCGACGCCGTCGGCGTCGGAGTTGCCGACGAGCGCGGACCACCGGGCGCCCTCCGCGACAGCGTCCAGGGCGGTGTTGCGGACGAGGAGCGCGGCGCCGAGCTGCAGCACCCCGAGCACCAGCGCGAGCAGCACCACGGCGGTCAGGACGAACTCGGCAGGTGCACTGCCGCGCTCCCCCGTGTCGATCACGGCCCGCTGACGCTCGCCAGGGCGTTGGTGAACATGCTCGAGAGCGCGGGGCCGGCGACGCCCCAGAGCAGCACGACGAGACCGGCCGTCATCATCGTGACGAGCACCCACCCGGGCACGTCACCGCGCTCGGCGTCGTCGGTGGGCGGTGCGGTGCGGGTGAGCGCGAGCAGCGTCTTCATGCGGGCCTCCGGGTAGCGGGTGCGCGCCAGTGTGCCCGTCCACCGCGAACCGCGTCGGGAGTTGTCCACAGGCGACGGCCGCGTGAGGCGAGTCCTCCGCGCCGCGTCACCGTGCCTGACGGCAGGCGCGCACGCCTCAGCGAGGGACGGCATCCGCGGGATCGCCCTGCCGTGCCGTTGCGCGTGCCTCGTCAACGGGCTCGCGTGCAGGGCCGTGGGACTTCCGCCCCTCCCCGGACGACGGCCGTCCGTCTGGACTCGGCGCCGATGGCGCCCGCCGCGATCTCCTGCGGCAGGGCCGAGCGAGCCGAGGAGCGCGATGGACGACCCTGTGCTGCACGCGGTAGAGGCCGATCGCTGGCTCGCCGTGCACCGCGACCGGCTCGTCGGCCGCAGGACCGCGGAGGCGGTCGACCTCGTCCGACAGGCGGGACTGCTGCCGCACGTCGCGGCCGTGCGGGGTGCACCACCGGATCCCGGCGTCCCCGATCCCGGGCGGATCCGGCTCCTCGTCGGCGACGACGACCGCGTGCGTCGTGCGAAGTGGGGGTGACGACGCGCTGCTGAGCGGCGTGCTGCGTCGAGCCCCCGACTCCCGAGCGTCCGGCCGCCCGCGGAAGCCCCTCGACCAGCACGACGGCCCGAGGCCTCCGGGATCCGGCGACAGCATGCGGAGTCCGGGGGTCGCGGTTCGGAGGTCGTCCATTGAGCCCGCGCACCGACCGGGGTTCCGTGAGCGTGGCCCAGACCGAGCGGGCCGATCGTGCCCCGTCCCCCTACCCTGACCGCATGACGGATGCGGTGGCCGTCCGACCGATGACGGCCGACGAGTACGCGGTGTGGATCGCGCGCGAGACGGAGGCCTACGCGGCCGACCTCGCCGAGGCGGCGGGCAGCACCCTCGACGAGGCGCGGCACCGTGCGGAGGCGCAGCTCGCGGCCTTCCTGCCCGACGGGCGCGAGACCGCGGGGACCTTCCTCCTCCGGGTGCTCGACGGCGAGGGCGAGCCGGTCGGCACGCTCTGGCTGGGACCGCACCCGCAGCGCGCGGATGCGGGCTGGGTCTACGAGGTCGAGATCGACGAGGACCGCCGCGGGGAGGGCCTCGGCCGGGCCGCGATGCTCGCGGCCGAGCAGGTGGGCGCGCGGGCCGGCTGGACGGCGCTCGGCCTCACCGTCTTCGGGCACAACCCGCGCGCCCGGGCGCTCTACGACGCCCTCGGCTACCGGGTCGCGTCCACGACGATGACGAAGCCGATCAGCTGAGGACCGCGACGAGGGCGGCGACGACCGTCTCGGGCTCGGCGGTCGTGTCGATCACGTGGGTCGCGGCGGCGCGGAGCAGGGGCTCCACCTCCCTGGTGTCGCGGACCACGGCGGCGCGCTCCGCGGCCGTGCGCCCGTAGAGGTTCGTCATCCGGTGCTCGAGCCGGTCGAGGAGCACCTCCAGCGGCGCCGTGAGCAGGACGACGGCGTCGAAGCGGTCGCGGAACCGGCCCTGGTTCGCGACGGTCCCGGAGACGACGAGCGGCCCGTCGCGCGGCCGGTCGAGCAGGTCCCGGACGCGGTCCTCCCGCCACAGCGGCTCGCCGTGCACGACCTCGATCCAGCCGGGGACGTCCGTGTCCACGGTCTCGACGCCCCGATCGGCGAGCGCCGCCAGCGCCGTCGACTTGCCCGCACCGGACATCCCGGTGAGCAGAACGGCGACCACGGGACGAGCCTGGCACGCACCGCCCTCCGGGCACAGGGCGGCGCTCAGAAGCGCGTCTGCAGCGCCAGGACCGCCGGGAAGACCGCGATGACCACGGTCGTCGGGAGGATGAGGAAGACCAGCGGAACCATCATCCCGATCTCCTTCTTCCCGGCCGCGTCGAGGAGGTCCCGGCGGGCGTGCTCGCGCGCGTCCGCCGCCTGCACGCGCAGCACCTCCGCGAGCGGGGAGCCGCGGTCGAGCGCGGCGACGACGTGCGTGAGGCTGCGGGTCAGCGCCGGGATGCGGAGCTCGTCGGCGAGGGCCGTGAGCGCGACCGGCAGCGGCACCCCGACCGCCGACTCGTCGACGACGCGCTGCAGCAGGTCCGGCAGCACGCCCGAGCCGACGCGCGCGACGCGGCGGAGGCCGTCGCGGATGCCCTCCCCCGCCGACAGGCTGAGCGCGAGGAACTCGAGCACGGTCGGCAGCTCGCTCTCGATGCGGGCGGCCCGTCGCGCGCCCTCCCGCACGAGGAGGCGGTCACGAAGGAGCGGGCCGGCCAGCGCGCCCACCACCGGCCCTGCGACGAGCGCCGCCGGGCTGCCGCGCAGCGCGGAGACGGCCCCGATCGCCCCGCCGAGCAGCGCTCCCGCGACCGCCCAGAGCAGCTGCCGGAGGCGGTACCCCTCGACCGTCCAGTCCCGGCCGGCTCGCGCGAGCCGCACGGCCGCCCCGCCGGTGCTGCCGAGCAGGCCGCCGAACGCGCGCTGGAACAGGTCGAGCGCGGGGACCGCGACGAGGCCGAGGACGGGCACCGGGTCGACCGCCGTCGGACGCTGGAGGCGTCGCGCCTCCGCGGACACGTCGAGCAGGTACGGCGCGAGGCGGGTCGCGAGCCGCGGACGACCGAGCGCCGGGAGCCGGGCGGTGACGCTCCAGAGCCCGATGCCGGCCGTGAGGCCGAGGGCGAGCGCGAGCCACAGCTCCGGCGTCACCCGAACCACCGCCGGTCCTCGGGCAGGCGGGCGATCGCCAGCATCACGCGGTACGCGAGGACCGTGACGCCCGCGGCACCGAGCAGCAGGAGCGTGCCCTGCGGCGTGCCGTAGGCGGCGGACGCCTCCGATCGCGTCGCGAGCAGGCCGAGCACGACCCACGGCGCGGCGAGCCCGAGCTTGCCGGCGTTCGTCACCCAGCCCTGGCGCGCCTCGACCTCCGCGCGCAGGGCGAGGTCCTGCCGGAGGTGCGCGGCGAGGTCGCGGAGCACGGAGGGCAGCTCGGTGCCGCCGACCTCGCGGGCCATCCGCAGGACCTCGATGAGCCGGTCCGCGGTGGGGTCGGCGAAGTGGTCCTTCAGGTCGTCGAGCGCCGGCCCGACCGTGCCGGTGCGGCGCCACCGCTCCTCGAACCGGACGAAGCCGGGCCGGAGTGCGGCCGGACCGCGGTCGGCGAGCGCCGCGAGCGCGTCCGGCAGCGGCATGCCGGCGCGGATCGACGCGACGAGGTGGTCGACGACCTCCGGCCAGAGCCCGCGGACGGCGGCCCGGCGGGCTCGGGCGCGCCAGCCGGCCACGGTCCAGGGCGTGAGCCCGGCGACGACGAGCGCGAGCGCGGCGACGGCCGTGAGCCCGGTCAGCGCGAGGACGAGCGACGCCGCGACCGTGCCGAGCACCGCGGAGACGGCGACGAAGGCGCCCGACGACATCCGCGGGAACCCGGCCCGGGCGAGGCGGTCCGCGATCGCGCCGGACCGGACGGCCCCGCTGCGGGGTCGCGCGGGACGCGGCCAGAGCCACGGCGAGGCGACCAGCAGCAGCCCGGCGCCGCCGAGCGCCCCGAGCAGCGGGATCATGCGGCCGCCCGGATCAGCCGCGCCGGCTCGAACCCGGCGGCGAGGAGCTTCTCCTCCTTCGGCGGCAGGCCGCCGGTGGGCCGCAGGACGTCCCCGTCGAGGGCGAACAGGCGCACCGCCTCGATCACGCCGCCCTCCGCGGCGGGCGCGCTGAGCGATCCGGTGGGCGCGAGGATCTCCCGCACCCGTCGGCGGCCGTCGCGGAGGAGCTCGCAGTGCACGACGAGGTCGACCGCGGAGGCCACCGTCGGCACGACGAAGCCCGCATCGATGTTCCGGCCGGCGAGCAGCGGCAGCGTGCAGAGCTTCACGAGGGCGTCCCGCGCCGAGTTCGCGTGCAGGCTGCAGGCGCCGGGGATGCCACTGTTCAGCGCGATGAGGAGGTCGAGCGCCTCCGCCTCCCGCACCTCCCCCACCACGAGCCGGTCGGGACGCATCCGCAGCGCCTCCTTGATGAGCCGGCGGAGGGTGACCTCGCCCGTGCCCTCGAGGCTCGGCTGCCGGCACTGCATCGCGACCGAGTCGCGGCCGGGCGAGCGGAGCTCGAACGTCTCCTCCACGGTGACGACCCGGTCCGTGGGCCGGCCCGCGGCGAGCAGCGCGTTCAGGAGGGTCGTCTTCCCCGCCTGCGTGGCGCCGGAGACGAGCACGTTCAGCCCCGCGAGCATCGCGGCCGACAGGAACGACGCGGCCGCGGCCGGCAGCGACCCGGACCCGACGAGCGCGTCGAGCGTCGTGACCCGGTCGGAGAACTTGCGGATGTTCACCGCCCAGTGCCGCCGGGTGACGTCCGGGACGACGACGTGCAGCCGCGAGCCGTCGGGCAGCGACGCGTCGACGAAGGGCGAGGCGAGGTCGACGCGGCGGCCGCTCGAGACGAGCATCCGCTCGACGAGGTCGCGGACCTCCTGCTCCCCCAGCACGATCGGCGTGAGCTCGCTCACCCCGCCCCTCGCGACGAAGACCCTGGTCGGACCGTTGATCCAGAACGCCCGCCCCAGTGTTGGGATTGGTTGTCAAGCGCTGGTTGTCGCAGAATTACGCGGATTCGTGGTTGGTTCGCGCTGACCAGATCAGCCCGCGGTTGCCCCTGCTGCGGACTTCCTGCGGACTCCAACCCCTTCGCAGGCCGGGAGCATGCTGTGCTGCGGTCCGAGTTCGATCAGCATCCGCTGTGGCAGCGGATCAACCAGATCCACAGCCTCGTCGACGACGTGCGCAACCAGGAGCAGCCCACGGATCTCCCAGCCATCGAGCGCATCGAGCTCTACGTCAGACGGGTCGAGGGCTATCGGCGGATCGCTGGCGAGGCGACCTTCTTCACGAATTCGATGCTTGAGTCGGCGAATAGCGCTCTGGCTGATGCCGTCAACGGGCTGACGAACCGCCTCACCTACGGGGCTACCGGCGGCTACATAGAGGCCGCTGCCATCGCAGCAGAGAACGTGCTGAACGTGCTCGGGCCCTGGCCTCGGCCGACGCCGAAGGCCTTCGCCGAATCGACCAGTGCTCTCTTCGAGGAGCTGCTCGAGACTCAGCGTCGCAACATCGACGCGCTGACAGATCGGCACGCAGGGCTACTTGCGCAGGTCGACGAGATCTCGGCCGTTGCTCAGGCGCGCCACGACTCGGAGCAGAGTCAGCTCGACGTCTTGGTCGCGGAGGCTCGCGACGTCGCTGCGACTGTCGACAACGAGAAGGCTCGAATCGACAAGATCGCTCAGAGCGGGTCGGAGATGGTCGAGAGCGTTCGAGCTTCCAGCAAGGAGGCCTACGAGACCTGGCTCAAGGAGCAGGCGGCACGATTCAAGGCCGACTTTGAACCTCTGTCCAAGGAGATCTCGCAGTCGCTCGAGACCGCGCGAACCAAGCTCGAGCAACTCAAGCAGACGGAGGAGCAGTACGCGAACCTCGCTGCAGTTGCAGCCGGCCAAACCCTCGCGAACCACTTCCAGGACGAGGCGAAGTTCAACCGCTGGGCGGGCTTCATCGCGTACAGCCTTGGATTCTTGTTCCTCGTCGGCGCTGCTGTCCCGCTCGTCTATCTGCTCTTCGATCCCAGTCTCGATCGGAGCGGCACTATCGAATGGGGCCGGATCGTTGTGCGGGCCGTTCTCGCGGTCGTCGCGGGCTCGGCGGCCACTGTCGTGATCCGTCTCGGTGCCCGGCTGCTCGGCGACGCGGGCCAGTCGAAGCGAATGGAGCTCGAGCTCCGGGCCTTTGATCCGTTCATGTCGAGCATGACCGATCGCGACGCCGTCGACGCAGCGCGCGTCGACCTCGTCGACCGCACCTTTGGGCGGTCGGCCGGCACGACAGCGGCAGAAGAGAAGGGAGAGGTGCTTCCTGTCGGCACCTTCACTCAGATCATCGCGGCCGTGGCAAAGCTCCTCGGACGATGATCGAGCGTCACCTGCGCTGGTCGGCGATCCAGTGGTCGAGGTCCTCGACGCGGTACTTCACGAGGCGCCCGTACTTCACGGCGGGCGGCCCCTTGCGGTCGACCCGCCAGTCGCGGAGCGTCGCGGGCGCCACCCCCAGTCGCTCAGCAGCCGCTCTCGTGCCGAGCAGGCTCTGAACGGGCGCCGGCGCAGGACTCGCTGCCAGCTGTAGCTCCTCGAGCGCGGCTCGGATCTCCTCGCGGACGATGCGGCGGACGATCTCCTCGAAGGTGCTCACCGACGCATGGTCTCGGACTACGGTGCGACGGTGTCTACCCAGCACATCGGCGCCGCGGGCGAGCTACTCGTCCAGTACCGGCTTCTCAAGCTCGAGATCGACAGCGCCCGCCTGACCACCGACTCCGGCGTCGACCTCGTCGTCTACGCCCCGGGGAACGGAACCGCGACGACGGTGCAGGTGAAGACCGTCCGGGAACCGACCCCAGCCGGTGGCCGCGGTGCTCCCGCCATCGGGTGGACCTTCCCCCACGCGTCGCCTGCGCAGATGCTCGCGGTCGTGTTGCTCTCCACTGACATGGTCTGGCTGTTCACGATGGACGAGGCCCGCCTACTGGCCCAGCAGCACAGTGAGAAGGGCGCACGGCGGCTCTACTGGTACGTCGGGGCGGAGAAGCCTGCCGGCGTCCGCGTAGGGCTTCATCAGGCCGAGGTCGAGCGGTACCGCCTCGAGCGTCGCGCCCCGCACCTCTTCCCGGCCGGTCCGGGGCCTGTTGAGAACATCGGCGCGTGAAGCCGCGGGCGCTCTACGCTCCCGCCGTGGACGAGCTGGCCGAGGTGATCCCGAACTGCCCCAGGTGTCTCCACCGCCGCGAACTCGTCGGGGAGCCGGACGACCTCTACTGGTTGTGCGACTGCGGCGTCACACCTGCGACGTAGCCTCCGCGGCGTGGACGAGGACGAGACCGCACTCGAGTGGGGCGGGGTGCGCATCGACCTCGCGCACGTCGACCCATCGACTCGGGAGCCGATGATCCGCGAAGCCCGCGCTTGGATGGCGCAGGGGCAGCGGCCGCCGATCCTCACGATCACCGACGACGGCCTCGACGTGTCAGAGCGCCCTGACCTGTGGCCGCTGCGAGTGCGGACATATCGAGGGCTCGGACGGTACGAGTGGGTCGGGACCCGGCAGACGCCTGCCAAACCGCCGACTTCTGCGTAACGACAAGCCAGTTCCTGGCGATTGTCAGTACTACCCGATGCCATCGACGATGCGTGGGCGGTCGTCAGCAGCTGTCAAGTTGCCCCGGTTCGCCGGCCGACACGTCCTATAGGGCCGCGATCCACGGATGCGCTGCCCGAGTCGATCTTGTCGACAGGACCTCTGGCCACGTTGCGCGGGCGGGCTGAGACGATTGGTCGAGGCTCTCCCCGTCGGCACCTTCACGCAGATCCTCGGAGCGGTCACGAAGCTACTGGGAAGCTAGAGCGTCATGGACCAACCGCCGGAACACGCCGTCGACGTCCTCGGACTCACTGAGATCCTCGGCGTTTCAAAGGACACGATCTACTCGATGGCGCGCTCGGGAGAGATTCCCTCGATACGCCTCGGCCGCCTCTGGCGCTTCTATCCGACCCAGGTCCGCGAGCACCTAGAGGCCGAGGCAGCGGCGCGGCGCTCAGACCTATGGGCTCGCCCGTCGCGGAGCAAGGTGGCTCGCGCTCAGGACAAACGCCTGCGGCACTGAAGACCGACGCAAGAGCAGCTCTCCCTCACCGCGGCCCTGGTTCGATCTCGTCCGGGTCCGCGTGAGGGCTCGCGTACCGCTCCCCAAGCTCGTCAGCCAGCTGCTCCGTCAGCCGGCGCCCATCGGGCAGGTAGATCTCCTCCTCATCGAGGTCGACCTCCACGACGGTGAAGTCCCGAGGTATCGGATCGCCAAGCCGCCACTCGCGCTCTTCTGCCTCGTCCGAGAAGTGGAGCTCGATCACTGCGTCGTCCGGGAGGTCCGCAACGAGCCGCACGACCTCCTCCACCAACGCCGGCAGCTCCTCCCGCGTCGCAGCGAAGGTGTGTGCACCTGGCAGGTCGACGACGTCCGCGATCCACACGTCGCCCTCCTCACGGACGACCACGCGATAGCTGGGGACGCTCATGCCGTGACCGTACAAGCCGCGCTAGACGACGGACGGCGCCCCGAGAAGACCGATGATCCGATCCGCCTCGTCGTTCGGGACCTCGATAACGAACCGCGACCGCTGCGCCCCCGCCGTGACCTTCACAGTCGCGTCGAGAAGTCCGGCAAGGAGCTCCGCGACGTCGGCGAGGGGCACGCCTGCGGCCGGGACCGCTGAGCGCCTTGCTGCAGTCTCGGCGTCCTTCGACGTCATTCCGGCCAGGATCTCGTCCGCGAGCTCGTCCTGCGCCTGCTGGTGCCCGTTCAGCCGCAACAGAGCGCGACCGTGCGCGGCAGTCATGCGGCCGGCGGCGATGTGGTCCTTCAGGTGGTCGGGTAGCTCGAGCAGCCGGATCGTGTTCGACACCCGCGGCCGTGAGACGCCGAGCCCGTCCGCGAGAGCCTCGTGCGTGACCTCGAGCATTCCCAGGGCGTCGACGTAGGCGCGAGCCTGCGCGATCGGGTCGAGGTCCTCCCGGTGGAGGTTCTCGAGGAGCCGGTCGATCACGGCCTGCTGACCGTCGATGTCGCGAACAAGCATCGGGACCGTCACGACGCCGGCAGCGCGAGCCGCCGCGAGCCGACGACCGCCCGAGACCAGGGTCAGGCCGGCCCGGGTGTGCCGTCCGACCAGCGGCACGACGACGCCGTTGGCCGATACGGACCGCACGAGCTCGTCTCCGGGATCCCGAAGATCGCCGCTGCTCCGAATGGCGTCGACGGCGACCTCGACTAGGCGCATAGTGGGCGCGTCGTCCGCACCGCCGAGGAAGACGGCGAGGCCCTGCTCGACGGACTCGACGCCGCGGATCCCTGCCGCGATGGATGCGCAGTCGCTGCACAGCGCCGCGAGGTCCATCGTCGGTCGCTCCCAGGTGTGCACCACCTTCCCGCGGACGGGGTGCGCGCCACATACGGGGTTCAGCGCGCCGGTATCGCGCTGCGAGACGACGTGCATGAGCGCATCCGAGCGGAGGCCGGCGCGAGCGAGCAGGAACCGCGTCGAGGACGTCGCCGCGCTCATGCCGCCACCGCCAGGTCCCGCCGCAGCGCCTCGAGCACGTGAGATGCCCACGCCGGCTCGGACTGGTCGTCAGGACGCCACATGCCGCGTCCGCACGAGCAGAGGATGTGCGTCGTCCCGTCAGGGCAGAAGTGGCCCTCGACGACGTCGTGCTCGATGCGGAGCAGCTCACCGCGCTGGACGAGACGCGTCTGAATGTCGATCGCCTGCGCGTAGGTCGCGACGTCGGTAGTGGTCATATCTGAACACTAAGCATGGTTTAGTAGACACTAAACCCCGTATCTTGGGGCCGTGGGGGACATCGACCGGGCTCTAAACCGACTGCAGAAAGCAGCGGAGAAGGTCGACCGCGCCTCCACCACGCTCGACGACGCCCGGCGCGAGCGTGACGACGCACTGCGCGCAGCTCGGGACGTGAAGGCGTCGTACGTACAAATGCAGGAGGCGTCCGGCCTGTCGGCGGTCACCGTCGCGAAGGTGCTGCGGACTCGTTAGCCGTTCCGCGCGAAGCGAATGGACGAGGCTGAGGCGCGGATCCGCGCGGCGTGGAAGGCCGCCGCAGACCGAGACCGAGCGCGTCCTGCTGAGACCGTCCCCATAGCACCTCGGACACCTCGTCGATCAGGCGCGACGTCCGAGCAGCGGGTGGAGTTTCAGGCCGACGCGACAGACCCGCGCCACGGCACTGAGAACGGCTACCGAGCCCTCGGCTGCCGGTGTGATCGCTGCAGAGCCGCGGCGACAGAGGGCATGCGCCGCTACCGCGCCGCCAGAAATGACGAGGGCTGAGGTCCCATGGATCTGTCGTTCACGTGGAAGGAATGGGACGAGGGCGCCGTCGGCCCCGAGGCAGTTGCAGCTCAAGCCGAGGCCTTCCTCAGGGCCGGCGATCTCTGCCTGCAAGACCGCGACAACGGCGAGCGATCAGTCCCCATGGTGATTCCCGCGGTCGTGAACTGGTGCCTCAGCATCGAGCTCTACCTCAAGGCGCTGATCTTTAACGACGGGCGGCGTGCCGGCCAGATCCACCGCCTCGACCGACTCTTCGAGCTCCTCGCTGCCGCTGACCGTGAAGCAATCGAGCAGGCATGGACGCCGTTAGTCGCAACCCTGTCGCTTCCGGGGTTGCTGCGCGAGGTTGGCGGCTACTTCGTCGACGTCCGCTACGACTACGAGGTCGCCGAGCGGGCTTACTCAGAAGGCGCCATCCGACTCGCCCTCACCGCGATCACCGCCGCGGTGAAGGAAACGATCTGGCGAGACGGCCCGCTCCCTTGACCGCAGCAAGAGGACAGCGCCTCGCTCCATCACCGATCGTAAGCGCGCACCGGCGAGAGCGTGCAGTCAGGATGCGCGTCGGTTGAATCCGAACGCAGAGACAGGCACCTCGTTCTTCTTCTGCTCCCGCTCGATGTCATCGGCGTGCACGGTCTCAACCAGGTTTCGCAAGATCCAGATGAGGCGCAGCGATCCGTGCGCGAGGAACACGATCCCGAGTTCAAAGAACCACGGAGCGAGCCACGACAGCTCGTTTGAGGTGGCGAGAACCGCGGCCACGCCGCTGCAGGCGGCTGCCCAGAATCCGGCCGTTGCAGTCGAGGTCCAGGTCCTCTTCAAGCTTGCGCCTGCATCGATCCGGAACTTCCGGAACCGCGGACTGTCGGACTGCAGGCCGTAGATGATCACCACGCCAGAGAAGCCTCCGACGATCGCTGCTGGCCCGAGCAGCGCTAGGTAGATCGGAGAAGCGACAGCGACGTCCGTTGCTGCTAGGGAAGTCCAGATGGCGCCCATGCCCCACAGCTGGGCAACGGTTGCGTGTGCGGCAACGAGAACGAGGAGCACGATCTCGACCCGGCCAGGGTGGTCTTGCACCCCCGCGATGACTGACTTCACCAGGGGCCTCCTTCTAGTCGAGCCGCTTCAGGAAGGTCTTGGTCGCCTCGGTGATCGCCGACACAGCCGCGGACGGCGTTGGAGCTTCGTCCTCGGACGCTCCGACCTCCGAGGTGACGGTGACCCTGTCCCGGAAGAAGTCGATGTGGTCCCGAACGAGCTTGCCGTGTTCGTCCTCGTTGACCACCGTCGCCTTCGCTTTCTGGAGCGGGATCCCAGACTTGAGCAGCGCCTGCACCTGCTTCGCGAGGTTCTCCGAGCCTGCCTCCGAGGGCGTGGCCCGCCCGAAGCTCAGCGAGAGCTCGACGGAAACGCCTCCTCCTGCGATCTCCTGGGCTTCAGCCAGCGCGCCAGCGAGGTCACCACCCACCGGCGCCTTCGTGCCGAACGTGTTGGGGTCGATCTTGAGCTCAACCTTGGACGCCCCGCGCGCCTTGGCGAGACGCTCGAGCTGGTCCTTTCGCACGTAGGGTCGGAGGACCACCGAACCACCTTGCGGCAACTTGGGGCAAACACTCGTCAACCATGCCTCGAGCGCTGAGAACGTGGCGCCCCCAGAGGACCGGAGCAGCCCGACATAGTTCGTCCCGGGCACCGGCAAGAGGTAGGCATACTCGATGATGGCGCTGACCACTGACGAGTCGATCGCACCCGTGACTCCACTGGCGTCCGTCGCATGCGGCCAGTCCGCCTTCGGCCGATGCTTCCCCACGTAGAGGTACTTCCGTGCCGGCGACAGAGCCTCCGCCGCCTCACCATCGATGCGTCGACCGAAGATCTCGGCGGACCGGCTGGCGGGCTGCAGCGTCGAGACGTGGTCATGCAGCGCATCCCAGAACCCGACCTGGATGGGCGACACCTTGCCCTTGGCGTCGAGGACGACCGGCTCCATGAAGTAGATGGTCCGCTTGGGTCCTGACATCGGCTCATGCTGGCAGATCCGTGCGCGCCGTCGGGGCCGAGGCCCCTGGATCCAAGGGGAGCCACTGAGCGGACAGCGACACTCATCGTGGGACGACAGCCTGACCTCACTGCGCTTCCTGTCGACCGAGCTCGCACCTACGGCCGATGTCGGCGCAGGGCCTCGCTAGACCTGCGCCGGACGCGTCATCACTCGTCACAGCGTCCGGCGCAGGGGTGCGCTCACTCGTTCTCGATGTCGAGCTCGCCCATCTCAATCTCGAGCTGGCGCCGCGCTCGCTTCTCCTGGAGTTCCTTCGCGGTGTGCACGATGTTCCGATCGCGCGCCCCGAAGAGCTGCGGGTTCGCCTTTCGCGCCTCCGCCTCGGTGATCTCCGTCACCCCGGGCCGCATGAATTTGCGACCTCGGACCTCGTCGTGGAGGACGTTCTCGAAGTGGTCGTGGTCGACGGAGTGGACGTGTCCGATCTCGTTGCGGACGTAGTGCACATCAGCCATGGGTGCCTCCTCAGGCAGGTCAGAGCGTGTCGATCCAGGGCGGTGTGCTGCCCTGGCTCGTGGAGCGGATGCGGGACTTCAGCGGCCGCAGCAGCGCCACGACGATGTCCGAGGGAGCGCGGAACTCGAACTCGGCGCCATGCCAGCTGAACGCCGCCACGCTGGCGTCGTCGGCGATCGAGACGTCCATGAGGGCGTCCTCGTCGCCGCGGAAGTTGGCCGGGTCAGCCGCGTACCGCGTGACGGCGACGATCGCGAGGTTCCGGGCGTGGTTCAGCTCAAGGAGCTCAGCGACGATCGACCGCGCCCGCTCGAGCAGCTCCGCCTCCCGCGCTGAGTTGTCGGCGATCGCTCGAGGGACGATGTTCTCGACCAGGCGCGCGTATCGAGCCTCGGCGTGCTGCTGCTTGGCCCGCGCCGCCTTCGCGTCGGCGCCCTTCCGGCGCAGTCGCGCCCACACCGACTGCCGACGGGCCGCGTCGACGTCGTCGATCGAGACCGAGTCGTCGCCGTCCGCGACAGCCGCTTCGAGCTCAGCGAGGCGCCGATCGGCTTCGACGATCTCCTCGTCAGCAGCGCGCAGGATCTCCGCCGGCCGCTCCCGCACGGGCGCATCGACGGTGGCTCGAGGCTTGCTCACGCGCCCACTGCCGGCGAGCTGGCCACGGCAGCCTGGCCGCCGAAGAGCTTCGGGGACTCGGCCTGCGCGTCCGCCGCGGTGATCTCCTCCCCGCCGGCAGCGAGGGCCGCAGCGAGGTCGGCCGTGCCGATCGAGTGGACAGCGCCGCCCCTGTTGCGGATGTAGCGGACATCCGCAACGGCGTCAGCCTCGCTGATTGACTCCCACTCCCCGCCGTTCTCGGCCCGCTCCTCGACCGGCAGCAGTTGCTCCGTCTGCCGCAGACGCTTCGTGATCCGACTCCGGTAGTGCCTCACCGGTGCTCCCTTCCCTCGATGTGCACGGCCGCGGCCTGCGCGGTCGTGATCTGCTCCCACGCGTCGCCGAGCAGGCCCGCCTCGGCGACGAGGACCGAGCGGGTCGCGAGGGTCTCCCGGTTCCGGACCCAGACCCGCTCGGTGTCGCTCATGAGCCGCTCCGCGGGCGACGGCGATCCGTAGCACCAGGCTCGATGACCCAGGTGCGGCCGATCCGCTGCGCCGGCAGGCGACCGGCGCGGACCAGCGCACGCACGTGCTGCTCGCTGCATCTCATCCGCATCGCGGCCTCCTTCGTCGACTCCCCCACCCTCCCGAAGGCACCGCTCGGACCTTTCGCATCCGAAACAGCCCGTGTCGGAGCAGCCTCCGCCGCGGCCCCTCCGGCTCGCAGGAAGTCCAGGAGCAGCGGCGGCCACACTCCGCTCACCTGGTGCTTCATCCGGGTCAGGCGCGAGACCTCGACGACGAGACGCGCCCACGCCTCGGAATCGCCCGACACCGTTCCGCGGTCTTGAATGAACCGATCGCTCATGCCCGCAGGTGACCAGTCACCACCGCCGCAGCGCGCGCGGGTGCGCGCGTGATACGGCACGCCACCGACATCACCGCGACAGCTCGTCCGGGTCGGGATCAGCGGCGAGCATCCGCTCCGCCTCGACCATCGGATCGCCCGCCGCCAGGCCGTCAGAGTCGGGGGCCTCGCTCTCGGGTTTGAGAGCAACAAGCACTTCACGGATCGAACCCGGGCGGCGACGCTCGAGCGCCCGCAGCGACGCCGCGAGCCGCGCTAGCTGCGCGTCGTCGGCCGCTTCTGGCCGTCTCACTGCTCAGTCCGCTTCAAGGGAACGCCCCGCTGCCGCTTCTGGAGCACGTACCGCTGGAACGGGAAGCCCGTCGACTCGAGGATCAACGGCGACGCAAGACCCCGCTCGACGAGGCTCCGCGCCATCGCATCGGTATCGAGCCGAGGGTGTGGCGCCCGCATCGTGGCCTTCGATCGCTGCTTGCTCACGGTGCCTCCTCAGATCCGTCGTGGTCGATCACGACGAGCTCGTGCAAGCCGCTGCATTCCGGCCCAAAGCCGAACGTCCGGTACTCCGCGAGCAGGGTGAATGCCCACCGCAGCCGCTCCACGAGCACCACCCGCAACGGCCGGCAGGCGACGACGATCGCGACCTGACCACCGCCGGACACCACCGCTCCCGGCCAGACGCAGCGAGCAAAGCCCGCCGCGATTCGATGGCGCCGGCCGCAGCGTTGCTCGGACACAAACCGGAGCGGGAGCTGCAGCACTGGCCCGACGTTCGTTCCGCGCGAAACGGAGGTGCTCATCCGACCGTCGGCGTTCACGGCCGCGCCTCGACTCGAGATCCGACCGAAGGCGATCGCTGTCCGGTGCGGCCCGCGCCGCGCGGGCCTAGAGCTTCAGGATGTGGATCTCGTCTAGAGGTTCTCCTACCGGTTCTATCTAGGCAGTCCCGCTGTGGCACTACTTCGGTCCCGCTGTGGCACCACGGGTAGTGCCACAGCGGGACCGGGGTGGTCCCACAGCGGGACGGATCGCCGCCCTCGCGCCCAGTCGGGGGTAGTGCCACGGTGGCACTACCCCCAATGGTCAGGACGCGGTCCCCTCGGCGAAATCGGCCTCCGAGAACACCCACTCCTCCTCCGCGTCCTCGGTCAGCCACTTCCCGTCCGCCCCGAACTCCTGCCGCACGACGCGGCCACCCGGTCGCGGCACTGACCGATCGTTGTAGAGCGGCAAGCAATACCGGTTCGACAGCAACCGCCCCTGCGGCGTCATCCACGTCTCGATCTCGATGAGGTGCTTGCCCTCGAGCTTCCGAATCGACCGGAAGACGGTGCTGCGCCCAAGACGCGTCTGCCGCTCGAGGGTCCCCGCACTCGGCCACGCCCGCAGCTCTTTCTCGTTGAAGTGCTCGGCGATCATGAAGAGCACGAACGCCTCCGCCGTGGTCAGCTCTCCGTTCCACGTCTTCGCCCACTCGACCGCCTTCCAGCTCATCCGCCCGCTCCCGCCCGATACCCGAAGCCGGCATCACGAGGCGGCCCCCGTTCTCTGCTCCTCAAATCGCTCCGCCAACGCCGCGGCCGCGATGACCGCGTGGGCCCATCTGCGCGCTTCCCCCGGCGTCACAGCCCCCTTGTGTGTGTGCAACTCGAGATCCACGCCCCAGGCCCCGTCACATCGGGGCCCCTGCCGCTGGACGTCGATCCCGAGTTGCGGTGGCAGGTCCACGAGCAGATCGAAGACGGGCGGCCCCGCCTCGAGCTCGCTCTCATCCCAGTCGTGCTCAGCGAAGTCGAAGCGCTGCCCACCCACCACGATTGAGCCGACCGCGACACTCATCAGGCGTTCCCGCTCACGCGCAGGAGGAGCAGCGCCGGCACCGCGTCCTCGGCGCCCTCAGGCGGCACCGACCCGACGAGTCGGTACCGGTGCCCGACTCTCCAGAGGTCCTCGGAGCCTCGGTACCCCCAGATGATCGATTCCCCGACCGACGCCGACATGACCTCGGCCGGCACCGCCTCGACCTGCCTCTCCTTGGCGGCGTCGCGGGCGATGAACACGATCTCCTCCCCGACCGGCGTGCGTAGGAGCCGGATCGCATTGGCGACGGGTTCATCGGCGAAGACGAAGCGGACGATGCCGCCCGAGGTCCTGACGTCGCGGGCGAAAGCAAGAGCGGCCTGCCAGCGGAGATCAGCAGCACGCTCGAGGGTGTCGCGGAGCCGATGCTCTGGCGCTGAGACGGTGTCAACGCGTGCGTGTACGTTCATGAGGTCGTTGCTCTTCCTGATCGTTGGGTTGCGGACACCGCCCCGCCGGAGTTGCTGCTCCTGCGGGGCACTTCTGTTCTCGGCCGTCGCGACCGATGTCACGACGCATCTCGGCTGAACTGCTCGGCGACCCAGCGCTCGATGTCCTCGCGGCGGTAGAAGATCCGCCCCGAGATGAGAGCTGACTTCGGGCCGGTCTGCTGATGCCGAAGCCACCTGAGCTGAGCGGGGCTACGGCGCAGGAGCGCGGCCGCCTCCGTCAGCGTCAGGAGGTTGATCTCGTCCATAGGTCCTCCTGTTGCAGTGCTGCACCCCGTTGTGGGGACAGCATGACCGTATGGCTTCCGCCAATTGCTGTCAACGCAATACAGTGCGATTCATGCAAGTCCACGAAGAGGGGCCAGATGTCGACGGGAGCTTCGGCTCCGCCGTCCAGGCTGTTCGCACGCAGCGCGGCTTGAGTCAGCGTGCGTTCGCCGAAGCACTAGGCGGCCACGGCCTCTCAGTCGACGCGTCCGCTATTTCCAGAATCGAGAACGGCACTCGAGCCGTTCGCCTCTCGGAGGCGGTCGCGATCGCGAAGGTGCTCGAGGTACAGCTCGACTTCCTCCTGTCGGGCGCCGCAACTGAGCGCGCCTTCGACGCGGCGGGCAGGCAATACCTCCACGCCGAGCGCGACCTCACACGTTCTGCATGGCTGTACACGGACGCTCAACTGCGGCTCGCTGCTGCCGGAGATCTGGAAGCACTGGGCCAGCAACCCCTGTGGGAACCGGAGACCCCGCACTCACGGGTTCGCGACCTCGAATACCACGAGACGCTCGAACGAATGCAGACCTCGCCCGTGCGGGTGGTCCGGAGCGTCCTCGAGGCAGCGCTTCCGAGTGTGCTCGCAGGACGGGGAATGCTCCTGACCCAGGCCCTCGCCGAGGACTGGCAACGCGACGCCTACTACACGGCCGCTGACGAAAGCGGCTAACTCCTCCCGGACTCGAGGCTCTCTTCCGCCGGCCCCCGTGACGAGAGCGACCGCGCGGGATCGAACACGACCGTCCGACACACGATGGACGAGGAAGTTGCAGATGGCGAGCATTCAGAAGCGCCCGAACGGTAGCTGGCGCGCCCGCTACCGCGACGCCGCCGGCAGGGAGCACGCCACTCACCGGGCGACGAAGCGCGAGGCGCAGCGGTGGCTCGACGAGCAGACCGCCTCCATCGTCTCTGGCACCTACGTCGACCCGCGCGCCGGCGGCGTCACGCTCCGCGCGTACTACGCCGACTGGGGCGCCCGGCAGCTCTGGGAGACGAACACGCGCCAGGCGATGGAGCTCGCGCTCCGACAATGCCCCTTCGCCGATCAGCCGATCAAGACCGTGAAGCGGTCCGACGTCGAGCTTTGGGTGAAAGCGCTCACCGTGGCGGGCCTCGCTCCGCTGACCGTGCACCAGCGGGTCGACAACATCCGCCGGATCCTTCGCTCCGCCGTCCGGGACAGGATCATCGCCGCCGACCCCACCGCTGGGGTCGTGTTGCCACGCAAGCGCCGCCGCGAGGCACGGATGACCATCCCGTCCACCGAGGACGTTGGCGCGCTCTACGCGGCCGCGGAGGACTGGTTCAAGCCCTTCGTGGCGCTCTGTGCGTTCGCCGGGCTGCGCTTCGGCGAGGCTAACGGCGTCCAGCTCGGCGACGTCGACTTCCTCCGCCGCACGCTCGACGTCCGCCGACAGGTTCAGCGCATCGCCCCACACCCGCTGGAGATCCGAGGGCCGAAGTACGGCTCGGAGCGCACCGTGCACCTCGCGGACGGGCTGCTCCAGATCCTCAGCGGGCACATCGAGACGGTCGGCGTCTACGGAACGGACCGCTGGCTCCTTGTCGGCCGCGAGGACGGTCCTGCGTGGCCACGCAGCCTGCAGTACGCGTGGGACAAGACCGCCCGCGCCGCGGGGCTCGGGACGGGGAACGCGAAGTCCGGCACGACGGACGTGACCCCACATCAGCTGCGTCACTTCTACGCCTCCGGTCTCATCGCCGCCGGATGCGACGTCGTGACCGTTCAGCGCGCCCTCGGCCACGCGTCCGCGGACATCACGCTGCGCGTCTACGCGCACCTCTGGCCGGACGGGAACGACCGGACGAGGAAGGCCGCTGACGACCTCCTGCGAACCTCACTCGCCGTTCCCGCGGACCGTGTGCGGACCGGACTGGTCGCGACCACCGCGTGACCCGCGCCGATTGGCGGATCTCGGCGCTCGGCGGGGAGTTGATCCAGATCTCCTCGACCGCCGGGTCGTCAAGCAGCGGCTGCAGCTGCCCGAACCCCGTCAGGTCGGCGACGATCTGCCGCTCGGCGCGGCGCTCGTCCGCGATGAGCGGCGCGTCGGAGGCGAAGGCGTGCTCGGCGTAGCGCCGCAGCTCCTCCTGCACCGCCTCCTCCGGCGCGCCGACGAGCGTCCCGCGCCGCGCCCTCGTGCGCACCGAGTCGGCGATCACGCGCACCGGATCGGTCATGCGCGCCAGTGTGCCGAGGCGCCGGGATCGGCGTCGCCCGTTCTCCACAGGACCTCCATGGAGGATGGTCCTGGCGACGTCGCTCGTCACGGATACACTGAGCCCGCTTCCGGCGGGAGTGGTGGAACTGGCAGACACGCAGGATTTAGGTTCCTGTGCTTCGGCGTGAGGGTTCGAGTCCCTCTTCCCGCACTGCCGGGACGGTGGTGGAGGGACACGGATGATGACGACCGTCAACGCCCTCTTCCCGTTCCTCGACCAGAACGCCCTCGCGGCGGCCGGGCCGGTCGGACTGCTCATCGTCTGCGCCGTGATCTTCGCGGAGACGGGCCTGCTGGTGGGGTTCGTGTTCCCCGGGGACACGCTGCTGCTCATCACCGGCATCAGCGCGGAGCAGGGCCTCGGGATCAGCATCTGGATCGCGGCCCCGGCGATCGCCGTCGCGGCGTTCCTCGGCGGCGAGCTCGGCTACTACATCGGCAAGAAGACCGGGCCGCGGATCTTCGAGCGGAAGGACTCCGGGTTCTTCAGCCGGGCGCAGGTGACGCGGACCAACGCGTTCTTCGAGAAGTACGGCCCGCTCGCGGTGATCCTCGCCCGGTTCGTGCCGATCGTCCGCACCCTCGCCCCGATCGCGGCGGGTGTCGGCCGCATGAACTACAAGCGGTACAGCCTCTTCAACGCGATCGGCGCACTCGCCTGGGGCTTCGGCATCACCTTCGTCGGCTACCTGATCGGCTTCATCCCGCCGGTGCGCGACTTCGTGCAGCACAACATCGAGTTCATCCTGCTCGCGGCCGTCGTCCTCACGCTGATCCCGACGCTCTACCACGTCTGGAAGAACCACCGCGAGGCGAAGAAGACCTCCGGCGAGAGCGTCTCGACCGACTGACCCGCGGGATCCCGGGCGCTTCCCGACGACTCGGGCGGGCGATCGCGCCCGTCCCGTCGCATCCCGCCCGCGATCGGCGGAGGACGGCGGTCAGAGCGCCGCGATCGCCTCCGCGAGTTCGCGGAACGCCGTGCCGCGATGGCTCAGCGCGTTCTTCTCATCCGCCGACAGCTCGGCCGCGGTGCGGCCGCCGCCGTCCGCCGGCACGAAGAGCGGGTCGTAGCCGAAACCGCCCTCGCCGCGCTCGGATCGCAGGATCTCGCCCTCCCAGACCGCCTCGCGGACGACCTCGCGGTCGCCGTCGACGTACACGGCCGCGCACACGAACCGCGCGGACCGGTCGGCCGCGTCGCCGAGCGATTCGAGGAGGAGCGCCCGGTTGTCCTCGTCGCGCCCGGTCCCGGCGTAGCGGGCGGAGTGGATGCCCGGCGCCCCGTCGAGCGCGTCGACCGCGATCCCGGAGTCGTCCGCGATGGCCGGCAGCCCCGTCTCGGAGAACGCCGCGTGCGCCTTGATCAGCGCGTTGCCGACGAACGAGTCGGCGTCCTCGACCGGCGACGGACCCTCGTTCCGAAGGAACTCGACGCCGGGCAGCAGCGGACCGAGGATCGCGGCCAGCTCGACGACCTTGTGGGCGTTGCCGGTCCCGAGAACGATCCGCCGCGGTGCCGCCGTCACGCGGTCGCCTCGAGCGCCGCCCGCTGCAGCGCGGCGAGCCGTTCGGTGCCGGCGAGCGCCAGGTCGAGGAGGCGGTCCAGCTCGCTCCGGTCGAACGGCGCGCCCTCGGCGGTCCCCTGCACCTCGACGAACAGGCCGCGACCCGTCGCGACGACGTTCATGTCCGTCTCGGCGCGCACGTCCTCCGTGTATGCCAGATCGAGCATGGGTTCGCCGTCGATGATGCCGACGGACACCGCGGCGACGGAGTCGAGCAGCGGCACGGCCTTCTGCCCGATGAAGCGCTTGTCCCGACCCCACTCGATCGCGTCGTGGAGTGCGACGTAGGCGCCCGTGATCGCGGCCGTGCGGGTGCCGCCGTCCGCCTGCAGCACGTCGCAGTCGATGACGAGCGTGTTCTCGCCGAGCGCCTTCGTGTCGACGACGGCGCGGAGGGAGCGCCCGATCAGGCGGCTGATCTCGTGGGTCCTGCCGCCGATCCGACCCTTCACGCTCTCGCGGTCCATGCGGTCGTTCGTCGAGCGCGGCAGCATCGCGTACTCGGCCGTGACCCAGCCGCGTCCCTTGCCCTGGAGCCAGCGCGGGACGCCGTTCGTGAACGACGCCGTGCAGAGCACGCGGGTGCCGCCGAAGGAGATGAGCGCGCTGCCCTCCGCCTGCGTGCTCCACCCGCGCTCGATCGTCACGGGTCGCAGGTCGTCGGCGGCGCGGCCGTCGCGGCGTTCGGTCATCTCGGGTCTCCTGTCGTCGGGAGGGCTGTCGGCGGAAGCGTGATCGCCCCGGTCTGCACGAGGTCGACGCTCGCGACCTCCGGACCGAGGAACCGCCGGGCGAGGCGGAGGAACGCGCCCTCGCTCCCGCCGGTGGCCTCGAAGCGGTGCACGGGCGGGGCGGATGCGGTGCGGAGCAGGTCGTGCTGCACGAGCTCGCGGTAGACGTCCGCGGCGGTCTCCTCGGCGGAGGAGACGAGTGCGACCTCGGGGCCCATCACGAGCCGGATCGCGGCGGAGAGCAGCGGGTAGTGGGTGCAGCCGAGCAGCAGGGTGTCCACGTCCGCCGCTCGGATCGGCGCGAGGTACTCCTCCGCGGCGGCGAACAGCTCGGGCCCCGTCGTGACGCCGGCTTCGACGAACTCGACGAACCGCGGGCAGGCCGCCTGGACGACGGTGATGTCCGGGTCCGCGACGAAGGCGTCGACGTAGGCGTGCGATCGGACGGTGCCCTCGGTGCCGATCACGCCGATGCGCTTCGTCGTGGTGCGCCGCGTCGCCGCGCGGACCGCGGGCAGCACGACCTCGACGACGGGGATCCCGGCGCCGAGCGTGAACCGCTCGCGGGCGTCGCGGAACATCGCGGCGGAGGCCGTGTTGCACGCGATCACGAGGAGCTTGACGCCCTGCGCGACGAGGTCGTCCATCACCGCCAGGGCGTAGGCGCGCACCTCGGCGAGCGGCTTCGGCCCGTACGGCGAGTGGGCGGTGTCGCCGACGTAGAGCACCGACTCGTTCGGCAGCTGGTCGATGATCGCCCGGGCCACGGTGAGCCCGCCGACGCCCGAGTCGAAGACCCCGATCGGCGCGTCCGTCACGGCCGGACAGCCTATGGCCTCCGCCTCTACGGCCCGTCAGCGGGCCGGCGGGCTACTCGGCGTCGCGGCGGCGCACCGAGACCGTCACGAGCGCGACGGCGAAGGAGACGAGCACGACGGCGACGACGGCTGCGGGGACGAGGTCGAACGCCTCCACGGCGCGGACGGGGGCGAGGAGCGCGGTGCTGAGGAGCGCGGTGACGTCCTGGGTGAGGACCATCGAAGGGGGACCTTCCGGGGGGAACTGGTGCGCCGTCGGCTGGGTGACCGGACGGGAGCCCGGCTGGGTGACCGGGGGTCGGACCAGCGTAGGGATCGCGGCGTCGCCGCCGCAGACCCCACTTGGGGGGAGCACGCCTCCCCCAGCGGCGCGCGGAGGCCGTTCCCTAGGCTGCTCCGGGTGACGAGCACCGCCCTTCTCACCGACCGGTACGAGCTCACGATGCTGGACGCGGCGCTCCGCGACGGCACGGCTCTGCGCCCCTCGGTGTTCGAGGTCTTCTCGCGGCGCCTCTCCGGCGGCCGGCGGTACGGCGTGCTGGCCGGGACCGGACGAGTGCTGGACGCCGTCGAGGCGTTCCGATTCGGTGACACCGAGCTCGACTGGCTGCGCACCGAGGGCGTCGTCTCATCGCGGACGCTCGACTGGCTCGCGGACTACCGGTTCTCCGGCTCGATCAGCGGCTACCGGGAGGGCGAGCTCTACTTCCCCTCCTCCCCCGTCCTCACGGTCGAGGGGACCTTCGCGGAAGGCGTGATCCTCGAGACGCTCATCCTCAGCATCCTGAACGCGGACAGCGCGATCGCGACCGCCGCCGCCCGCATGGTGTCCGCGGCGGGCGAGCGCCCGCTCGCCGAGATGGGGTCCCGGCGGACGCACGAGCAGGCCGCGGTCTCGTCCTCCCGCGCCGCCTGGATCGCGGGGTTCTCGGCGACCTCGAATCTCGAGGCCGGCCGCACCTGGGGCGTCCCGACGATGGGCACGGCCGCGCACGCGTTCACGCTGCTGCACGACAGCGAGGAGGAGGCGTTCCGGGCGCAGATCGACGCGATGGGCGCCGGCACGACGCTGCTCGTCGACACCTACGACGTGATGGCCGCGATCGAGACGGCGGTCCGGCTCGTCGGCAGGGACCTCGGCGCCGTCCGCATCGACTCGGGCGACCTGCCGGTGGTCGTGAAGGCGGTGCGCGACCGGCTCGACGAGCTCGGCGCCACGAGCACGAGGATCACCGTGACGAACGACCTCGACGAGTACGCCATCGCCGCGCTCGCGGCGTCCCCCGTCGACTCGTACGGCGCCGGCACGCGCCTCGTCGGCGGCTCGGGCCACCCCACCGCCGGCTTCGTCTACAAGCTCGTCGAGCGCGCCGACGTGGACGGCTCCATGCGCCCGGTCGCGAAGAAGTCCGTGGAGAAGGCGGGGAACGCCGGGCGGAAATGGGCGTTCCGCCTGCTCGAGGACGGGGTCGCGATTCAGGAGCGGATCGTCGTCGCGGACGCGGAGCCGGAGGTCGCCGGCGCCCGCGACCTCGTCGTGCCGCTCGTGGTCGACGGTCGGATCGACCCCGCGTTCACGGGCACCGCGGGCGTCCGGGCCGCACGCGAGCACCATGCCCGCGTCGTCGCGGAGCTCCCCCAGGTCGCCATGCGCCTCTCGGGCGGCGACCCCGCGATCCCGACCGTCCTCGCCTGACTCGGGTCAGCGCAGGCGGTCGTAGATCTTCTTGCAGTCCGGGCAGATCGGGAACTTCTCCGGGTCGCGGCCCGGGACCCAGACCTTGCCGCAGAGCGCGCGCACCGGCTTGCCGGTGACGGCCGACTCGACGATCTTCTCCTTCTGCACGTAGTGCGAGAAGCGGTCGTGGTCGCCGTCCTCGGTGATCTCGCCGTTCAGCAGCTCCTCGAGCTCGCGGTCGAGGGTCGACGTCCCGCCGCCGGGATCGGTCACGGAGTCGCGCGCCATGCCGACCAGGGTAGGGCGAAGCGCGCCGGCGGTGGTGCGATCGAACCGATCAGGCGCGGAGGGCTGCGGCGAGGATCTCGGGGCCGCGCCGCTCGAACACGCGGCCGCCCCACGCCGTCCCGAGCCGGAGCACGAGCGCGCCGACCACGAGCCCGGCGGCGAGCGATCCCCACGCGGCGGCGGTCGAGCCCTGCACCGCGAGCAGCCCGAGCACGATCGCGGGCGCCGAGAGCACGAGCTGGAGCAGGAACAGCACGGACTGCACGACGGCGGCGAGCCCGCCGGTCGAGTTCGGTTGCTGGAACGGGGAGGAGCCCGGGCGCGGCACGGGGTACGGCATCAGCGCGGAGCTCACCCCGCCGATCCCCATGCCGACGAGCAGGAGGCACACCGCCACCCCGATGAGCGGCGCGGCGAGCAGGAGCCGGCCGGCGACCGCGGCGCTCACGAACGAGCCGGCGACGAGGAGCGGGAGGCCCACGACGAGCACCGGCGCGAGCCGGCCGAGGCGGTCGTCGACGCCACGCACCCCCGCGGCCACGTGCAGCCAGATTGCCGTGTGGTCGTAGGCGATGTCGTTGTGCGTCGCCCAGCCGAGGAACAGCGCGACGACGGGCACCGGGATGAGCGCCAGCACCGGGCGATCGACGCCCGCGAGCCCGAGCACGAGGACCAGGACGATCGGCGTGACCGGGATGCTGATCGCGCTGACGCGGTACCGCACGTCCCGCGCCCAGTAGGAGGTGGCCCGGGCCGCGATCGCGCCGCGCGGCGAGGCGGGCAGCCGGCCGAACCAGCCGATCCCCGCGAGCGTCTGCGGCTTCGCCTGCCGTCCCGAGGACACGAGCGCCACGCCGACGAGCGCCCGCCAGACGAGGCCGAGCACGACGACGGTCACGACCGCGATGAGCAGCTGCAGGGCGCCCGCGGCGCTGCCGCTCGCGACGCTCGCGGGCGCGGCCCAGGCGGCGCCGAGCGGCGTCCAGGCCAGGACCGCCACGACCGACCCGATCGCGGTGAGCGCCCGCCGTCCGAGCTCGAGGTTCGTGAGCACCACGACCAGCGGGGCGAGGAGGGAGATCCCGATCACGAGGACGGCGGCCACCGTCTCCCGCGAGCGCCTCGTCGAGAGCAGCAGCCCGGCGCTCGTCGCCGCGATGCGCGAGAGGAGCACGCAGGTGAGCACGATGATCGGCACGCTCACGAGCGCCACGAGGGCGGCGAGCGGCGAGCGGGACCAGGTGGCGACCGTGGCGAACGCGACGAGGAGGAGCGCGAGCCCCGGCACGCCGACGACGCCGGCGACCGCGAGCCCGATCGCCAGGCGGGTCCGGTCGAGGCCGAAGAGCGCGAAGCGGCGCGGGTCGAGCGTGTCGTCGATCCCCACGAAGATCGGCACGATCAGGAAGGCGAGCACCGCGAGCGAGCCGCCGCCGATGACGACGGCCTCCGAGATCGGGGCGGGCGCGAGACGGAGGGCGACGAGCGTCACGACGAGCATCAGGGTGATGCCGGCGCCGTAGAGGAGGGCGAGGACGAGGCCCACGACCTGCCAGGGGCTCCGCCGGAACTGCCCGACGAGCAGCCGCAGCTTGAGGCGGACCAGGACGGCGGTCATTCGGTGAAGGAGTGCAGCCACTCCATGCCCGCGGCCGCGCGCCGGCCGCCGGCGAGGGCGACGAAGCGCTCCTCGAGCGACTCCCCCGCCCGCACCTCGTCCGTCGTCCCCTGGGCGAGCACCCGGCCGCCCACGATGACGGCGACGTGGTCGCAGACGCGCTGGATGAGGTCCATGCCGTGGCTGGAGAGCACGACCGTGCCGCCCGCGGCGACGTAGCGCTGGAGGATCTCGACGATGTTCGCCGCCGACACCGGGTCGACCGACTCGAACGGCTCGTCGAGCACGAGGAGGCGCGGCGAGTGGATCATCGCGGCGGCGAGCGCGATCTTCTTCGTCATGCCCGCGGAGTAGTCGGCGACGAGCCGGCCGGTCGCGTCCTCGAGCCCGAACGCGGACACGAGGTCGGCCGTGCGCTGCCGCACGGTCGCCGCATCGAGGCCGCGGAGCACGCCGGAGTAGTGGAGCAGCTGCGCGCCGGAGAGCCGGTCGAACAGCCGCAGCGCATCGGGCAGCACGCCGATCGCGCGCTTGGCGCGGTCCGGTTCGGCCCAGACGTCGATGCCGTGCACGAGCACGCGGCCGCCGTCGGGACGCAGGAGCCCCGTCACCATCGACAGGGTCGTCGTCTTGCCCGCGCCGTTCGGCCCGACGATGCCGGTGAAGGAGCCCGCCTCGACGGCGAGATCGATCGCGTCGACCGCGACCGTGTCCCCGAACCGCTTCGTCAGGCCCTCGATCGCGAGCACGACCTCCGGTCCGTCCGGCTCCCCCGCGGCGTCCGAGCCCGCCGCCCGCTCCCCGGACCGGGTGCTGGACTGGGGGAGCTCCGGCGCCGTCACGCCGTCGACTGTATCGACCGGTCGATCCGCTCGGGCGGCGGGTCCGCGTGGCACCGGGGCCCCGCCCGCGTGTCGATTACCATCGACCGTCGGCGCCGCGGCCGCCGCAAGCACCCGATCCGCCGCGTCCGAGGACCTCTGTGACGACTGCCGTCTCCGCGCCGCGCGCCGCTCGTCCGGCGAAGCGCACGTCGTACTGGGCGCGCTACCGGCATTCGCTGTGGCTGCTCACCACGCGCGACCTGAAGGTCCGCTACACCACGAGCCGGCTGGGCTACCTCTGGTCGATCATCGACCCGCTGCTGATGGCGCTGATCTACTGGGCGATCTTCGGCTTCGTCTTCCCGCGCCGCGCGGACCTGGCCCACGAGCCGTACATCATCTTCCTGCTGTGCGCCGTGCTGCCGTGGACGTGGTTCAACGGCAACCTGTCCGACGCGACGCGCGCCTTCCGGCAGGAGGGCAAGCTGATCCGCTCGGTGAAGATCCCGCGGAGCATCTGGATCCTGCGGCAGATCGCCTCGAAGGGCATCGAGTTCCTCATCAGCCTCTCGATCATCGTGGTCTTCGCGCTCTGCTACTTGAAGGCGCCGAGCCCGATGCTCGTGGTCTACCTGCCCGTCGCGATCGCGCTGCAGGTGCTCCTCACGGTCGGCTGCAACTTCATCATCGCGCCCCTGTCCGTGTTCTACCGCGACCTCGAGCGGGTCGTGAAGCTCGGCCTCCGCGTCCTGTTCTACGGCGCGCCCGTGCTCTACCACCCCTCGATCGGCAACCCGGTCCTGCACTTCCTGTACGGGCTCAACCCGCTCGCGGGCATCCTCGACCTGTACCGGGGCTGCTTCTTCCCCGACATCGTCGACTGGGTCTACGTCGCCGAGGGCACCGTCGTGTCGGTGATCCTCTTCACGATCGGCGCGGTCGTCTTCCGCCGGTCGGTCCCCCGAGTCCTCAAGGAGCTCTGATGGCCGCTCCCGTCATTTCCGTGGACAACGTCGGGGTGCGCTTCCAGCGCGACCGCGGCCGCAAGCGGAGCCTGAAGGACATGCTCGGCCGGAAGGAGCTGCGGCAGGCGCCCGACGAGTTCTGGGCGTTCCGGAACGTGAGCTTCGACGTCGCCGAGGGCGAGTCGATCGGCGTCGTCGGCCGCAACGGCCAGGGCAAGTCGACGCTGCTGAAGATGGTGGCCGAGGTGCTGATCCCGGACGAGGGCTCCGTCGCGGTGCGGCAGGGCGTCGCACCGCTGATCGAGATCACCGGCGGCTTCGTCGACGACCTCTCGGTGCGCGACAACGTCTTCCTCGCGGCGGGCCTGCACGGCAAGTCGAAGGACGAGATCGCCGACGAGTTCGACGACATCATCGAGTTCGCGGAGATCAAGGACTTCGTCAACACCCCCTACAAGCACCTGTCGAGCGGCATGAAGGTGCGCGTCGCGTTCTCCGTGATCGCCCGGCTGGACGAGCCGATCCTGCTCGTCGACGAGGTCCTCGCGGTCGGCGACCGCGGCTTCCGGAGGAAGTGCTACGCGCGCATCGAGGAGATGCTCGCGGAGGGCCGGACGATGTTCTTCGTGTCGCACAACGACGGCGACCTGAAGCGCTTTTGCCAGCGCGGGATCTACCTCGACAAGGGCAAGCTGCAGTACGACGGCCCGATCGACGAGGCGTTCGACCGGTACACGACCGACTACGCCTGAGGCCCGCCGGGCGTCAGGTGGTCGGCAGCGGCTTCTTCGCGAACCAGAGCTCGTAGACGTCGCCGTCCGCCTCGGTCGGCTTCAGCTCCAGCGTCTTCTCGTCGTCCGGCTTGTCCAGACCGAGCCGTGCCGCGACCTCCGGCAGCGCCTGCAACGGCTTCCCGCCGTCGATGAGCTCCCCGACCTGTCCCGGGTCCAACCGGATGTCGTAGGTCTTCGCGATCCACGACCGCACCGCTGCGCGCTCGTTCCCGAGCGTGCGGAAGCCGATGCCGGCGAGCCAGCCGGTGCCGACGAGCGCGACGACGGCGAAGACCACGACGAGGGCGATCACCGGCGTGCGCCGGGGGGACCGCCGGAGGTTCGGCGCGAAGACGATGGGCAGGCAGATCACGATCGTCGCGGCCAGCAGTGCGAGGAGCGCCGGCACGAACACGACGTTCTGGTGCGGGCCGAAGTACGGGATGGTCAAGCGGGCCTCTCGGGCGGATCGGGTCGTCCCCTCCGGGACCGCCCGACGGTAGCACCGGGCTGACGCCCGGCTGCCGTTCGGCACGGCTTCCTAGGATCGCGTCCACCATGAGCGCAGATCACGAGGGCGACGACGTCGCATCGGGCTGGACGAAGCAGGGCTTCGACCGCCTCCTGTCCGTGCACCGACCGGTCGTGCTCGCGCACCTCCGGTCGATCCGGAAGCACAACCCCACCGCGTCGCCCGACGAGGTGATCCGGATCCTGGAGAAGCGCTACGTCGCTGCGGTGACCGCCGGCGGCGCCGCGACGGGGGCGGCGGCCGTCGTCCCGGGTGTCGGGACGATCGCGGCGCTCGGCATCAGCGGTGCCGAGACGGTCGGCTTCCTCGAGGCGAGCGCGCTGTTCGCGCAGTCGGTCGCGGAGGTGCACGGCGTCCCCGCCACCGATCCCGAGCGGTCGAGCACGCTCGTGATGGCGCTGATGATGGGCCCCGCCGGGGCGAGCATCGTGCAGCAGTTCGCCGGCGAGGTGACCGGGAACGGCAAGCCGCGCGGCGCCTACTGGGGCGAGCTCGTGACGAAGCGACTGCCCTCGACCATGCTGAAGGGGCTCACCGACCGGGTCCGGAAGAGCTTCGTGCGCCGCTTCGCGGCCCGACAGGGCACGAGCATCGTCTTCCGCGCGGTGCCGTTCGGCATCGGCGCCGTCGTCGGCGGCGCAGGCAACCGCATCGCCGGGAGGCGGGTCGTGTCGGCGACGCGCGACGCGTTCGGTCCGGCGCCTGCGACGTTCCCCGACGAGGTGCGCCTCCCCGACCCGCCGCAGGCCGTCGCCGGCTGATCCCGGGCCGTCAGAGCTGGAGCCAGAGGAACTGCAGCGGGCCGAGCACCAGGTCCGCCCACAGGTCGACCTCGACGTCGGTGACCAGGTCGTGCGCCGTCGCGGGCATCGCCGCGAAGGCCTCCGCGGGCACGACCCGCTCCTCGTCGGACAGGTTCGCGAGCACGAGGACGGCGCCGTCGACGCCGGGCCGCTGGTACCCGAGCACGTGCGGGTCGTGCGCGTGGAAGCCGACCAGCGCACCGCCCGCGAACTGCGAGGTCTGCCGCCGCACCCGCGTCAGCCGCCGGATCCCCTGGTGGATCGCCCCGGCGTCGGTGTCCTGGTCGTACCGCTCCGCGTAGCGCGCCGCGGGATACGGCGGACGGTGCACCCAGCGGCTGTCGCCCGCGTGCTCGGGGACGGCGAGGTACCCGTAGTCGTTCAGCTGGCCGACCTCGTCCCCGAGGTAGAGGAGCGGCACCCCGCCGGTCGAGAGCGCGATCGAGTGGGCGAGCAGCACCCGCTGCACGCCGTACCGGTCCCCCGCCTCGACGCCCGCGAGCGAGGCCGTCGTGCCCGAGACGCGGGCGTCGCCGGTCCGCGGGTTCTCCTGGAACGGCACCCCGCGGGCGAAGGAGCCGGGGAACCGGTCGACGTAGAAGGCGTTCAGGAAGCGGCGGTGGTCGAAGCCGTCGATGCCGAGCTCGGCGGCGTCCTCGTCGGCGAAGGTCCAGCCGATGTCGTCGTGGCTGCGGACGTAGTTCACCCACGCGGTGCCGGCCGGGATCGCGTGCCGACGCTCGAGCGCCTGCGAGAGCAGCGCGGCGTCGCGGGTGGCCAGCGCCTCCCACGTCAGCGCCATCTGCAGCGGGTTGTACGAGAGCTGGCACTCCTCCGGGGAGATGTACTCGGCGACCTGGTCGGGGTGCACGATCGCCTCGGACTTGAAGAGCACCCCGGGCGCGGCGATCCGGCAGACGGCGTTGAAGGCCTTGATCAGCACGTGCGCCTGCGGGAGGTTCTCGCACGCGGTGCCGAGCTCCTTCCAGATGAACGCGACCGCGTCCATCCGGAGGACGTCGACCCCCATGTTCGCGAGGAAGAGCATCTCCCCCGCCATCGCCGTGAAGACCGCCGGGTTCGCGTAGTTCAGGTCCCACTGGAAGTGGTAGAAGGTCGACCAGATCCACCGTCCGTCGGGCAGCTGCACGAAGGACCCGCGGTGGTCGTCCGGGAACACCTCCCGCGTCGTCGCCTCGAACAGGTCCGGCATCGTGCGGTCGGGGTAGATGCGGTAGAAGTCGGCGTACGCCGGGTCGCCCGCGACGGCGCCCACGGCCCAGTCGTGCTCGTCCGAGGTGTGGTTGAAGATGAAGTCGACCACGAGGGAGATCCCGGCCGCGCGCAGGTCCGTCGCGAGCGAACGGAGCTGCGCCATGTCGCCGAGCGCCGGATCCACCTCGCGGTAGCTCGAGACGGCGTACCCGCCGTCGGAGTCGCCCTCCGGCGAGCGGAACAGCGGCATGAGGTGCAGGTAGGTGAGCCCGAGCTCGCGGAAGTACGGGATGCGCGCGCGGACGCCCTCGAGGTCCTCCGCGTACCGGTCGACGTAGCAGACGCCGCCGAGCATGCGGTTGCCCTGGAACCAGTCCGGGTCCGCCTCCCGCGCAGCGTCGAGGGCCCGCAGGTCGTCGGGCCGCTCGGCGGCCGCGCGCGCGATCGCCACGACGAGACCGGCGAGCTGCTCGAGGCAGTCGCCCCGCTCGCCGTACACGTCGGTGAAGTGCTCGAACAGCCGGGCGAAGTGGCGGTCGAGCCGGCGGGCGAACGCGTCGTCGACCGCGACCTCCGCCTCGGCGAGCCGCCGGTCCACATGGCTTCTGGCCGCCACGGCCTGCTGCGCGAGCGAGAGCATCTTCGACTTCCGTTCCTGCCGTTCCCGGAAGTCTAGGGAGCGCGTCAGCCCAGCTGCTGTCCGAGCAGGCCGACGCCGACGAGGGCCAGGCCCACGATCACGCCGATCGCGATCATGCGGCCGGAGCCCTCGCCGAGCGCCTTGATCCGGAGGACGAACACGACGAGGAGCACCGCCAGCATGCCGACGACGGCGATGCCCCACGCCGGGCCCATGATCAGGAGGTGGTTGACGCGGTGCCGAGGGTCACGGTCACGGTCTGCGACTTCCCGTCGCGGGAGAACGTGACGGGGATCCTCGTGCCGCCCGCGTAGGAGCGGACCTGCCCGGCGAGGTCGGTGTAGCTCGTCACCGGGACCTTGCCGACCGCGGTGATGATGTCGCCCTTCTGGATCCCGGCCTTCGCCGCGGCGCCGCCCTGGGTCGCCTCGGACACCTTCACGCCGGCGACGGTGCCCGTCGTGGCGGTCTCGTTCGCCACCGAGGTGACGCCGAGCTGGCCGTGCGTCGGGGTCTTCCCGGCGATGATGTCGTCGGCGATGCGCTTGGCGACGGTCGAGGGGATGGCGAAGCCGACGCCGATGCTGCCCGACTGCCCGGACGAGCTGGAATCGGAGCCCGTGCCGGCGATGGCAACGTTCACGCCGATGACGTCGCCCTGCGCGTCGAGCAGCGCACCGCCGGAGTTGCCGGGGTTGATCGCCGCGTCGGTCTGCAGCACCGAGAGGTAGATGTTCTGGGTCTGCGCCGGCGTCTGCGACTGACCGCCGCTGCCGTCGCCGAAGTCCCAGAAGTTGAACGGGCTGCCGCTGCCGCCGCTGTCGCCGCCGGAGCCGCTCTGCCCCTTCGGCACGGCCGAGGAGGCGACGGCGATGCTGCGGTTCAGCGCGCTGACGATGCCGGTCGTGACCGTGTTCGGCAGGTCGAGCGGGGCGCCGATCGCTACGACGCTGTCGCCCACGTTGAGGTCGCTCGAGTTCCCGAACTGCGCGGGCGTCAGGCCGGACGCGTTCGTGAGCTTGATCACGGCGAGGTCGTTCATCGGGTCGGTGCCGACGACCTTCGCGGCGTAGATGTGGCCGTCCGTCGCGGTGACGGAGATCGTGCCGCTCGAGCTGTCGCCGTCCAGCGTGACGACGTGGTTGTTCGTCAGGACGTAGCCGTCGGAGGACAGGATGATCCCGGACCCGGTGCCCGACTCGTTCGTCGCCGAGACGGAGATCGTGACGACCGAGGGCGACGCCTTCGCCGCGACGGCGGACACCGCGGTCGCGGTCGACGGGTTGTTGATCGTGATGCCCTGGCCGCTGGTCGTGGACGAGGTGACGGTGGCGCGCGGGTTCGCCGCGATCGCGATGCCGGCGCCGATGCCGCCGCCGATCAGTGCCGCGACGACCGCGGTCGCCGCGATCGGGATGAGCAGCCCGCGGCGCTCACGACGCCGGAACGCCGCGCCCTTCGGCTCGGGCTGCGGCTCGGTCGCGACGGGCGTCGCCGCGGTGCCCGTGTCCGGCCGCTCCGCGAACTGCTCGCGGTCGAACGGCGCCGTCGCGGCGTCGTCGCCGAGGTGGCCGCCGTCGCCCGCGTCCGGTCGAGGAGTGCTGTCGGTCATGGTGCTCCTTCCAAAGCCCGCCCAGGCTGCACGCCGGCCCCATGGGTTTCCTATGAGCCGGCAGAGCCCTTCCTAGGACGGATCGACCTCTAGGTTTGCTCGCATGTGGAGGCCGGGACCGTGGCGTCGCGCTGCGGCGGGAGCGGGACTGCTGACCGCCGACGGTGTGCCGGGCACGACCATCTTCGCGGAGATGAGCGCGCTCGCCGCGTCGACGGGCGCAATCAACCTCGGTCAAGGGTTCCCGGACACGGACGGGCCGCAGGAGGTCCTCCGGGCCGCGCAGGACGCGATCGCCGCGGGGGTCAACCAGTACCCGCCGGGCCGCGGCACGCAGGTGCTGCGCGAGGCGGTCGCACGGCACCAGGCGCGCTGGTACGGGCTCCGCGTGGATCCGGAGACGGAGGTGCTCGTCACCGCGGGCGCCACGGAGGCGCTCGCGGCCGTGCTCCTCGCCTTCGTCGACGAGGGCGACGAGGTGCTGACCCTCGAGCCCGCGTACGACGCCTACGGCGCCGTCATCGCCCTGGCCGGCGGCGTGCACCGGACGGTCCCCGTCGACTGGCCGGCCTTCCGGCCCGACCCGGACCGCCTCCGGGACGCGATCACCGACCGCACGCGCGTGATCCTCCTGAACACCCCGCACAACCCGACGGGCGCAGTGCTCGACGAGGCGCTCCTCCGCGTCGTGGTGGAGGCCGCCGAACGGCACGACGCGCTGATCGTCACCGACGAGGTCTACGAGCACCTCCTGTTCGACGGCGCCCGGCACGTCCCGGTCGCGGCCCTGCCCGGAGCGTGGGACCGCACGATCTCGATCTCCTCGGGCGGCAAGACGTTCAGCACGACGGGCTGGAAGATCGGCTGGCTGACCGGACCCGCGGAGCTCGTCTCCGCCGCGCTCGCCGTGAAGCAGTTCCTGACGTTCGTGAACGGGGCGCCGTTCCAGCCGGCGATCGCCGCCGGCCTGGACCTGCCCGACGAGGTGTTCGCGTCGATCGCCGGGACGCTGCAGACCGGGCGCGACACGCTCGTCTCGGGGCTCGAGGCGGCCGGCTTCCCCGTCTCCGTGCCGCGGGCGGGCTACTTCGTCATCGTCGACGGCGCGCCGCTCGGCTTCCCCGACGGCGCCGAGCTGTGCCGGAGCCTCCCGACCCTCGCGGGCGTCGTCGGCGTCCCGGTCTCCGCGTTCTGCCGGGACGAGCAGGCGGCGCGCATGCGGTCACTGGTCCGGTTCGCGTTCTGCAAGTCGCCCGGCGTGCTCGCGGAGGCGTCGACGCGGCTCGCGACCCTCGCTCAACGCGGCAGCACGGTGTAGCGGCGGAGGCGCAGCGCGGGGTTGGCCGCGCGCACCTCCCGCACGCGGGCCGGGTCGAGGTCGGCGACCGCCACGGCGCGATCCTCGCCGAGCTCCGCGAGCGTCTCCCCGGACGGACCGACGATCAGGCTGGTGCCGACGCCCTCCGGCGGGATCTGCCCGGCCGCCGCGACGAACGCCGTGTTCTCGATCGCGCGCGCGGTGAGCAGCGTGCGCCAGTGGTGCACCTTGCCGGGTCCGGGCACCCAGTCGGACGGGACGAGCACGAGGTCGACCTCGGCGTCCGCGAGCACGCGGGTGACCTCCGGGAACCGGAGGTCGTAGCAGGTCTGCAGGCCGACGCGGAGGTCGCCGACGAGGAAGGTCTCGGGCGGCTCGAGCGCGCCCGGCTCGACCCATCGGCTCTCCGTCGCGCCGAACGCGTCGTAGAGGTGCGTCTTCCGGTAGGTCGCCACGACGCCCTCGCCGGACACGGCGACCGCGGTGTTGCGGAACCGCTCCCCCGACGCCGTCTCGACGAGCCCGAAGACGGCGACGACGCCGGCTGCCGCGGCCGCCTCCTGCACCCCCGCCGTGAACGGGCCGTCGAGCGGCTGCGCGTGCTCCGCGAACCGCGGCCCCATCCGGTGCTCGAAGAAGGAGGCGTACTCCGGCAGCACGACGAGGTCGGCGCCCTGCCCGGCCGCCTTCGCGATGAGATCGCGGACGGCGTCGAGGTTCGCCGCCGTGTCGACACCCGGAGCGAACTGCGCGACCGCCACCCGGATCATGCCCCGATCGTAGGAGGCGGTCGTGGACCGCGGCGAGCGCGCCTCCTCACGGTGGACGTGGGAGGAGCGCTCGCTACCGTGCGGGTCGTGGATCTCCAGCTGCAGGACCGGGTCGCGCTCGTCGTCGGCGGTGCCGGCCTGATCGGCTCCGCCGTGGTCGAGCGGCTGCGGACGGAGGGCGCGGTCGTCGTGGTCGCGTCCCGGCACGCCGCGGACGGTGTCGTGCTCGACGGGCGGGACGACGAGTCCGTGCGGCGCGCGGTCGCCGCGGTGCTCGAGGAGCACGGGCGCATCGACGCGCTCGTCGTGAGCGCTGCGCCGTCCGCGCAGACGCTCGACCCGGCGCGGAACAGCGACCCGGACCAGGTCATCGACGCGTTCGACGCGAAGGCGCTGGTATTCCTGCGCATCGCGAACGCGGTCGTCCCCGCGATGCGCGACGCGGGCTACGGCCGGATCGTCGTGCTGAGCGGCCAGAACGCGTTCGTGACGGGCAGCATCACCGGCTCGGTGCGGAACGCGGCGACGATCGTGATCGCGAAGAACCTGGCGGACTCGCTGGCGGGCACGGGCGTCGCGGTGACCGCGGTGAGTCCCGGCATCGTCAGCGAGCAGCCGGAGGCGGAGGTGCGGCCCGGCGCCGGCGGTCAGTCGTCCCCGGAGCAGATCGCCGACCTCGTCGCATTCCTGACGTCGCCGCTCAGCGCGGTGTCGGGCGAGTCGATCGCGATCGGCCACCGGGTCCGGGGCGTGACGACGCTCTGAGCTCCCGGCGCGTCGCACCGTCCGCTCCCTAGGCTCGGTCCATGTCGCTGCAGGACGCGTGGCCGCTGTTCGGGCTCGAGCTCCGGAGCCCGAACCTCCACCTCCGGATCGTGCGCGACGAGGACCTGTCCGGCCTCCTCGCCGCGGTCGAGGCGGGCATCCACGACCCGGACGTCATGCCGTTCGGCGTGCCGTGGACGGACGCGGAGCCCGAGGCGCTGCGCCGCGGCTTCGCGCAGTACCAGTGGGGCAAGCGCTCGCGGGTCAGGGCCGGGACGTGGGACCTCAGCTTCGCCGTGCTGCGGGAGGGCGTGCCGATCGGCATCCAGGACGTGTCGGCGTCCGACTTCGGCGTCCGCCGCACGGTGACGACCGGCTCGTGGCTGACCCGCGCGCAGCAGGGGCTCGGTCTCGGCAAGGAGATGCGGGCCGCGACGCTGCTGTTCGCCTTCGACCACCTGGGCGCCGAGTTCGCGGAGTCGAGCGCCGCCACCTGGAACCGCGCCTCCCTCGCCGTGTCGCGAGCGCTCGGCTACGAGGACAACGGGCGCAGCCGGGTCGTCAAGCGCCCGGGCGAGGCGCAGACGGAGCAGCGCGTCCGGCTCGAGCGCGACGCGTTCAAGCGGCCGGACTGGACGCTCGGGATCACCGGCCTCGAGGCGGCGCTGCCCGAGCTGCTCGACTGACGCCGCGCGCTGCCGGGCGCTTCGCGACAAGAACGGGCGCTGCAGCGCGCCCGCCTTGTCGCATCGCGCCCGCCGAGCGACGGGGTCCCGGCTCGGGGCCGGGGCCCGCGTCCCACCCTGCGGGCCGCATGTGGAGCGGGACGCGGGTCGTCCGAGGCGCCTTGCTCGTCCCGGCCCTCGCGCGGACAGCCGCATTCGTCACCCCGTCCGAGCGTGCGCGAACGGTAGGGCGGTCGGCCGGGAACCCGCTGTGACCGGTGCGACCGCTGAAGACGCGGGGCCGGGCGGTCACCGCGACACGGCGCGCACCTCAGTAGCCCGCGAAGCGGACGGTCTCCCCCGCGACCGGGCACGACGCCGTGACGAGGCCGTCGGACACCACGAGCCCGAGCGGGTGCGAATCGGGGTGCAGGGGGCACTCGGGCAACCGCTTCGCCCAGGCGACCGCCGTCTCGCAGAGCTCGTCGACGAGCCACTCGAGGTCGTGCTCCAGCACGGTGCGCGGGTCGTCGCCGAGGACGATGTCGATCGGGAACCCGAAGCCGTGCGTGCCGTCCGTCGCCCAGATCGTGTCCTCATCGCCGCGGCGGACGCGGATGTCGCCCGCCCGGTCGCCGAGCACCATTGCGAGCCCGATCCGCACGAGACGCTCCCGCTCCTCCGGCCGCATCGCCCCCGGTCGCCACCAGGGGTGCTCGCGCGCGAGCGCGGCCTCCGAGAGGAAGCGCTCGTAGCGCGCGCGCCTGTCCCCGTCGTCGGTCACGCCCGCCTCCGCTCGGCCGCCATCGCGGTACCCGGTCCGGATGGTAGCGCCGGCGTCCCGTAGCGCAGGGAGAACCATTCCGTCGGCCCGCGACGCGCCGCACCGGCAGCGGCGCGCACCTCCCGCGCCCGCTGTCGTCCGTGCCGTATCGTCCGGTGACCGCGAAGGAGGGGCATGCCGCACATCAGGGTCGCCGTCCCGTTCCAGGACAACTGGTACTTCGACGCCGTGCTCGACGGCGTCCGGCGGCGCGCGGCGCGCGACGGCCTCGCGGTCGAGGTGCAGGTCGAAGCGCCGGGGAGGGCGGGTCGGAGCGCCGTCGTGGACGGGTTCGACGCCGCGCTCGGCGACCCCGACTGCGCCGGCGCGGTCGCCGTGCACTTCGAGTTCGAGCCGGACCAGGTCGCGCGCCTGCGCGCCCACGGCAGGACCGTCGTCGTGATCGGCGGCGCCTGCGACGGGCTGCCGAGCATCCTGCCGGACGACGCAGCGGGGGCGGCGGCGGCGACGCGGCACCTCCTCGACCTCGGGCACCGCGCGATCGCGCACCTCGGCGGGTACGCGACCTCCCCCGACGACTTCTCGATGCGGACCGACCGGGTGCGCGGCTACAGCGAGGCGATGCGGGATGCGGGCCTCGAGGCGGGATCACACGTCGTGCCGTGCGAGTTCACCCATGACGCCGCGCACCGCGCCGCGACGGCGCTACTCTCCGACCCCGACCGGCCGACCGCGGTCTTCGTCGTGGCGGACGAGCTCGCGTTCGCCGTGCTGGACGCGGCGGATGACCTCGGGCTCGGCGTGCCCGGTGACCTGAGCGTGATCGGTATCGACGACCACGTCGGAGCGGCGGCGCGCGGTCTGACGACCTTCCGTCAGGACGTCCCGGCGATCGGCGAGGCGGCGGTCGAGCGCGTGCTCGGCATCACCGAGTTCGAGCGGCTCGAGACGGAACTGACGCTCGTCCCGCGGTCGACCACCGCCCCGCCCGGCGCGGCCGCTCCGCCCGCGCGGCGCGGCGGCCTCCTCGGCCTGCTGTCCCGGCGACGCTGACGTCGGCGATGTCGCCGCCGGATGGTGGACTGCGGCCGTGAGCGACACCGCGGCGGCGACGCCGGCGCTGAGCGACGTGACCGCGGCGTACGACGAGGCGGCCGACCGCTACATCGAGCTGGTCGGCTCCGTCGAGCGCGTCGGCGAGGAGGACCGGGCGGCGATCGGCGCATGGGCGGCCGACCTGACCGGACCGGTGCTCGACGTCGGCTCCGGGCCGGGGCACTGGAGCGGGTACCTGCACGACCGCGGCATCGAGGTGGAGGGGGTCGACGCGACCCCGCGGCTCCTCGCCCACGCCAGGCGGACGCACCCGGGCATCGTCTTCCGCCTCGGCGACCTCCGGGAGCTCGAGCCGGAGCACCGGTCCCTCGGCGGTGTGCTCGCCTGGTTCTCCCTCATCCACACCGACCCGGCGCTCGTCCCCGACGTGCTGCGCCGGCTGGCGCAGGGGCTGCGGCCCGGCGGCTCGATGCTCGTCGGGTTCTTCGCCGGGGACCGGATCGAGCCCTTCGACCATCGGGTGATCACCGGCTGGACCTGGCCGATGGCGACGATGACCGGGGCGCTCGAAGCCGTCGGGCTCGCGGTGCTCGACGCCCGGACGTGGCGGACGCCGAACGGTCGGTGCAACGCCGCCGTCCGAGCGCGCCGCGTCGACTGAACGACGGAGGAGGCGAGGATGAGCACAGGGGTGAGCCGCCGAGCGGCCGTCGCGACCGCCGTCGGCGTCGGGATGTCGGGGCTGCTCGCCGCCTGCACCGACGGATCGCCGACGCCTCCGACCCGGACCGCGACGACCGAGCCGGTGCCGACGCCGACGGGCCCCGCCACCTGGAGCGCCCTCGCCGCCGCCACGACGGGCACGCTCCTCCGTCCGGGGTCGAGCGGGTGGGACGCGGCACGGGTGCTGCGGAACCCGCGCTACGACGACGCGGACCCGCTCGGCATCCTCCGCGTCGCGAGTGCCGAGGACGTGGCGGCGGGCTTCGCGTTCGCCAGGGCGACGCGGATGCCCGTGGCGCTGCGGGCCGGCGGTCACTCGTACACCGGCTGGTCCGCGGGCGGTGCGCCGGGCACGGACGTGCCGCGCTCGCTCGTCATCAGCACCGCGGACCTCCGGTCGATCGACGTCGCCTCCGACGGCGGCACGGTCACCATCGGCCCGGGCGCACGGCTCCTCGACGTGTACGAGCGGCTCGCCGCCGCGGGACGCGCGATCGGCGCGGGCTCCTGCGCGACCGTCGGGATCGGCGGGCTCACGCTCGGCGGCGGCCTCGGCGTGCTCGTGCGCTCGTTCGGGCTCACCTGCGATCAGCTCACGGCGGCGACGCTCGTCACCCCCGACGGACGGCAGCACCGCGTCAGCGCGACCGCGGAGCCGGACCTGTTCTGGGCCTGCCGCGGGGGCGGCGGCGGCACGGTCGGCGCGGTCACCTCGCTCACCTTCCGCACGCGGCCCGCGCCGGAGGTGCTCACCTTCGGGATCGCCTTCCCGTGGGCGGCCGCGGCGGACGTCGTCGCCGCCTGGCAGCGCTGGGCACCGACGGCCGACCGCCGGCTCTGGTCGTCCCTCAAGCTCCTCGGCGGCACCCGGCACCCGGGCGGCCCGTCCGTCACCGTCTCCGGGACCTGGACCGGGCCGAGGACGGCCGCCGACGCCGCCGTCGACGGCTTCATCCGCGACACCGGGGCGACGCCACTCGCCCACACGGCGACCTCCGCGTCGTACGGGACCGCGATGCGCGCGCTCGCCGGGAACGGCGCCCGGGCGTCCGAGGCGGCGACGTCCTCCGTCGGGACGAAGCCGCTCGACGCCGTGGGGATCCGGACGCTCGTCGGCCAGGTCGAGGGGGCGTCGTCCGTCGCCGGCGTGACGGAGGGCGGCGTGGCGCTCGACGCGCTCGGCGGTGCGGTCGCCGACCCCGCCGCGACCGACACCGCCTTCCCCTGGCGGTCCGCGCTGTGGACCGCGCAGTACACGGCGACCTTCGCCGACGGCGCCGATCCCGCCCCCTTCGACGCGGTCGTCCGCGGCTTCCGGGCGGCGATGCGGCCGTCGTGGGGCGACGCCGCCTACGCGAACTACTGCGACGCGGCGATCACGGATCCGTCCGCCTACTTCGGCGGCAACACGGAGCGGCTGCGCGGCATCGCCCGCGCCGCGGACCCGGACGGGCTCCTCCGGCAGCCCCACTGGGTCTGACCGCCAGAGCCGGCCGTCCAGGGAACGCAGAAGGCCCCGGTCGTTCGACCGGGGCCTTCTCGCTCGTCTGAGCGCTGTGTTGCGGGGGCAGGATTTGAACCTACGACCTCTGGGTTATGAGCCCAGCGAGCTACCGAACTGCTCCACCCCGCGATGCATGAAGAAGCCTACCATCCCTCGGCGCGGGGCTCGGACGTCGACCGGGATCAGCCCTCCGCGGCGATCGCGTCGGCGATCGCCTGCTGCAGCGCCTTGTCCGCCTGCGCGGCCTTGACGAGGTCGTTGTCCTTGTACGCCGCCTCGCGATCGGCGAGCGCCTGCTTCGCGTCGGCGAGCGCCGCCTGCAGCTTCGCGTTGTCGGTGCCCGTGCTCGGCGTCGTCGGGGTCGTCGGGGTGTTGCCGTTGCCGGAGTCCGGCGTGTCCGTGCCCGAGTTGCCGCCGAAGAGCGCATTCAGCGACTCGTCGAGGGTGTCCGCGATCTGCACGTTGCCGCCGAACGCCGTCAGCACCTTCCGCAGCAGCGGGTAGGAGTTGCTCGAGCTCGACTTCACGTACACCGGCTCGACGTACAGGAGGCCGCCGCCGACCGGGATCGTGAGCAGGTTGCCGTAGATGACGCTCGATCCCGACCCGGACGAGCCGCCGATGTTCAGCAGGTTCAGCTGCGACTTGATCGTGGTGTCGGACTGGAACGCGGCCTGGACCTGCGTCGGCCCGGACACGACGTTGTTCTGGGGCAGCACGAGCAGGCGGAGCTGGCCGTAGTCGGCCGCCTTCGTCCCCTGCGTCGACCCGGCGTCGGCGTCCACGGCGAGGTAGCCGGTGAGGCGACCGCGCTGCTCCGTCGTGCTCGAGCCAGGGATGAACGTCGAGTACAGCGAGAACGTCGGTGCGTCCTGCGTCGGCAGCTTCATCGTCAGGTAGTACGGCGGCTGCTTCGACGTGTTGTTCGTGTCCGCGGCGGCCGACGGGTCGTTCGGCGTGCCCCACTGGTCCTCGCTCGTGTACCAGAGCGCAGGACTCGTCACGTGGTACTGGCCGAGCACCTCGCGCTGCACGCGGAAGAGGTCCTCCGGGTAGCGCACGTGGCTGATCAGGTCGCCGCCCATCGCCGACAGGTTCTCGACGGTCGACGGGAAGACGCTGCGCCAGGCCTTCAGCACCGGGTCGCTCGGGTCCCAGGCGTAGAGCTTCACCTGCCCCGTGTAGGCGTCGACCGTCGCCTTGACGGAGTTGCGGATGTAGTTGATCTGGTCGGTCGCGTAGCTCGTCGTCGTGTTGGTGTTCGAGTTCGACAGCGCCTGCGTGAGGCTCTGGCTGCTCGAGTAGGGGTAGCTCGACGAGGTCGTGTACCCGTCGACGATCCACACGATCCGGCCGTTGACGACGGACGGGTACGGATCCGAGTCGAGCGTCAGGTAGGGGGCGACCTTCTGCACGCGCGTCTTCGGGTCGCGGTCGTAGAGGATCTGCGAGTCCTGGTTGACGGCGTTCGACAGCAGGATCTGGTCGGAGGAGAACTTCAGAGCGTAGACGAGCCGGTTGAAGAGGTTCCCGACGCTCGGACCGCCCTCCCCCGCCCCCGTGGCGTCATAGGTCGAGCTCTGCTGCTCGCTGTTCGCGCCGTTGCCGCTCGCGTAGTCGAGCTCGATCGGCTTCGTGCTCTTCGGTGCGCCGACGACCGAGAACGGCGGCGAGTTCTCACCGAAGTAGATGCCCGGCTGCTTGATGTCGAGGGAGCCGCTCGTCGGGATGTTCGACTCGAAGAAGGACGGGGCGCCGCCGGCGGTCGGCTTCGTGCCGTATGCGGCGACCAGGCCGTAGCCGTGCGTGTAGACGAAGGTGTTGTTGTACGGCGACGAGGTCTGCAGGCCGGCCTGGTTCAGCTCCCGGACCGCGACGACGGCGTCCTGCGAGGTGCCGTCGATCCGGTAGCGGTCGACGTCGAGGAACGCCGGGAACTTGTAGTACTGCTTGAACTGCTGCAGCTGCGCGAAGGTCGCCGACACGACGTTGGGGTCGATGATCCGGATGTTCGCGGTGGTCTGCGCGTCCGAGCGGAGCGCGCCCTCCTGCGCCGTGGTCTTCGCGTTGTAGGCGATCTGCTTCGTCCCGGCCACGCCGTAGGCCTCACGCGTCGCGTTGATCGCGGACTTGATGTAGGGCCGCTCCAGGCTGCCCTCGTTCGGCTTCACCTGCAGGTTCCAGAGGGCCCAGGGGAAGACGGAGCCGACGACGATCGAGACGACGACGAGCAGGCCGGTGCCGATCAGCGGCAGACGCCAACGACCGATGACCGCGGTGACGACGAAGAGCGCGGCGACGAGCAGGGCGCAGACCGCGAGGATCAGCCGGCCGGGGATGACCGCGTTCGCGTCCGCGTAGGCCGCGCCGGTGAACAGACCGCCGGTGCTCTGGTCGTAGAGCGTCGTGAACTGGTCCAGGTACAGGCTGACCGCCTGCAGCAGGAGGAAGACCGCGAAGGTCACCGCGACCTGCACCCGCGCGGCGCGCGAGACCCGGATGTCGCGGCCGACCACGCGGATGCCGCCGTAGAGGTAGGAGGTCGCGATCGCCGCCACGGTGGAGACGACGAGCACCGCGGACGCGAAGCCGACGATGCCGTGCAGCGCGGGCAGCGTGAAGAGGTAGAAGCCGACGTTCATCCCGAAGACCGGATCGGTCTGCCCGGGCACGTCCTGCGCGTGGAACATCAGCAGGATCGGCTGCCAGCGGGCGGCCGCCGAGACGCCCGCGAAGAGGCCGACCACGACCGGCACGCCGATCATCACGACGCGGCGCAGCGGCTCGATGACCTGCTGGTAGCGGTCGAGCTGCGCGGTCAGCTTCGCGTAGACGGGGCGGAGCCGGTACGCGAGCTGGATCGTCACGATCACGGGGACGGCCATGCCGAGGAAGCCCACGACGAAGAGCCCGGCGATGGCGAGCCATTCCGTGTACAGGACGCTCGAGTAGCCGAGCTTCCCGAACCAGAGCGCGTCCGTGTACAGACCCGCGAAGAGGAAGAACCCGATGAGGAGCACGACCACGACGCCCAGGGTGATCGCGAGTACCGCGCGCCTCCGTCGTGCCGGCGCTGCTGCCTGCGTCGTCACCCGGAGGAGCCTACCCGTGCCGAGCAGGTCGGCAGGCCCCGGACGGATCCCTGGTCACGCACGTGTTCGAGCGCCTCGAGGGAGTCCGAGAGGGTGCCCACAGCAACCACATCGAGACCACCAGGGATGTGCCCCTCCACCTCGTCGCAGTTCGCCTCGGGCGCGAGGAACAGGGTCGCTCCGGCCGCCCGCGCTGCCGCCATCTTCTGCACGATGCCGCCGATCGCGCCGACCGTGCCGTCGCCGCAGATCGTCCCGGTGCCGGCGACATGGCGCCCGCCCGTCAGGGACCCGGGCGTGAGCTTGTCGATGATGCCGAGCGCGAACATCATCCCTGCGGACGGGCCGCCGACGTCGTCGATCCGCAGGTCGACCTCGAACGGCGGCTTCACCGTCGCCGAGCTCGTGACGCCGAGGAGCGGCCGCGTGCCGCCCGTCCCGTCCGGCACCCGCTTCGGCGTGACGTCGAGGGTGCGGGAGGCGCCGTCGCGGGTCACGACGACGGTCGACGCCTTCGCCCCGCCCGCGATGACGGCGTTCTGCAGCGAGCACGCGTCCTGGATCCGCCGCCCGTCGTACTCGGTGACGACGTCGCCCGGACGCAGCACGCCCGCGGCGGCGGACCCCGCCCGCACGGTGGCGACGGTCACCTTCCCGTCCACGTCGTAGCCGAGGTCGGTGAGGGCCGCCGCGATGGCGCTCTGCTGCGACGAGGTCATCTCCTGGGCGCTCTCCCGATCCGCCTGCTGCTGCGTCTCCCCCTGCGGGAAGACCGCCTCGAGCGGGATCACGGTCTTCGTCGGATCGAGCCACGCCTGGGCCAGGTCGAGCCACGACGGCCCGGACGACACCGTGCCCACCACGGACACGGTGAGCAGGTCGAGCCGACCCGTCGTCGGGTACGTCCTCCGGTCCGGGATCGAGATGAGCGGAGCGCGGTCCTTGCCGGTGCCGCTCGAGCCGAGCGTGTCGAAGACAGGACCGGGCTGCTCGACCGCGTACGGCGAGGGCAGCAGCGCGACCACGAGGACGAGGGCGACCGCGAGCAGGGCGACGACGGGGACGACGCGGGACGTGCCCGTCGCGGGCCGGCTGTGCGCGTCGAGCGAACGCGGCCCCTGTTCCTGCATGGAGCGCCTAGCGTAAAGCCATGGCCGATGAGCCGGACGACGCCTCCGAACCGGATCTGCAGGAGATGCTGCGCCGGATGATGGCGGGCGGGGGTGCGCCCGACACCGCCGCCCTCGCCAAGGCGATGGGGCTGCCGGGCGGCGCTGCCGGCCTCGAGCAGCTGATGGCGCAGCTGCGCCAGGCGATGCAGAACCCGGACGGGACGATCGACTGGTCGATCGCCACCGATCAGGCGATCGCCGCCGCCGGCGCCGGGACGCTGTCCGCGACCGACCAGCAGACCGCGGCGGTCACGCAGGCGTTCGGCGTCGCGAGCCTCTGGCTCGACGAGTCGACGACCTTCGACACGCTGCCCGAGACGCCGGGCACCCTGACCCGCACCCAGTGGATCCGGCAGACGATGCCGTTCTGGGTGCAGCTCGCGGAGCCGGTCGCGCTGCGCATCGCGGACTCGCTCACGAGCGTCTTCACCGAGCAGATCCCGCCGGAGATCGCGGGCGAGCTCGCCGCGCGCGTCCCCGATGCGGGCCGGATGATCCAGCAGGTCTGCGGCACGATCTTCGCCGCGCAGCTCGGCGCGGTCGTCGGCGGCCTCGCGGCGGACGTGGTCTCCGGCGGTGACGTCGGTGTGCCGCTGCTGCCGGACGGCAAGGCGGCCCTCCTGCCCCAGAACCTCGCCGCATTCGGCGAGGGCCTGGACATCGACGAGCAGCAGATCGCCCTCTACCTCGCGGTGCGGGAGCTGGCGCACGCGCGCCTGTTCCGGCACGCGCGGTGGCTGCGCCTGCAGCTCACGAGCACGATCGCGGACTTCTCGCGCGACCTCGGCGTCGACATCGACCAGGTGCAGCGGTTCGCGGAGGGCTTCGACCCGACGGACACCGAGCGGCTCAAGGAGGCGTTCTCCTCCGGCGAGCTCATCCCGCCGAAGACCGAGTCGCAGGAGGCGGCGCTGAACCGCCTCGAGACGACGCTGGCGCTCGTCGAGGGCTGGGTCGACGTGGTGACCGCCGACGCGACGGCGCGCCTGCCGAAGTCCGGAGCGATCGCCGAGACCGTGCGGCGTCGCCGGGCGACCGGCGGGCCGGGCGAGCAGGCGTTCGCGACCCTGGTCGGGCTCGAGCTGCGGCCGCGACGGCTGCGCGAGGCGGCGGCGATGTGGCGCCGAGTGACCGACGCGCTCGGCACCGCCGGCCGGGACGCGCTCTGGTCGCACCCGGACCTCCTGCCGACCGCGGAGGACATCGACGCGCCGGACGCGCTGATCGCCCGGCTCACGGCCGCCGAGCCGCCGAAGGACGACGTCGACCGCGAGATCGAGGAGCTCCTCCGCGGCGACGACCCGCCCCCGCCCGTCTGATCCGCCCGCCGGTGCAGCGGGCTGTGGAGAGCGCGGCGCGCGGATCCGGCCGAGTCGGCACACTCCTCGGGTGCTCCGGATCGACCCCGCGGCGCCGCCGCTCTGGCGGACGCCCGACAGCCTCCAGTTCGGCCACGACCCCGCGCTCGCGGTGCTCGAGGACGTGCCGCCCGGCGCGGAGCAGGTCCTCCACGCGCTCACCGTCGGGGTCGGGCGTCGGCGGCTCGAGGCGGTGGCGGACGAAGCCGGTCTCGACGACCTCGACGGACTCCTCCGGCGCATCCGCCCCGCGCTCGTCCCGGGCGCGCTCGAGACGCCGCCGCTGCGCATCGCCCTCGACGGGCCGCCCGACCTGACGGGCCTGATCCGGCACTGGTTCGGGCCGGAGGAGGACGCCGCTCCGGACGTCGCCGTCGTCGTCGCGCACCACCTCGTGCCGCCCGCGGCCACGGTCCGCCGGCTCGCGGCCGACCTGCCGCACGTCGCGCTGGTCTTCGGCGATCAGGCCGCCGTCGTCGGTCCCGCGGTCGTGCCGGGCGCAACGCCCTGCCTCCGGTGCGCGGAGGAGCACCGGCTCGACGACCCGGCCTGGCGGGCGATCGCCGCGCAGCTGCTCCGGCGGGGACCCGCCAGGACGTCGCGGTCGATCCGCGTGCGGCTCGCCGCCTGCGGCGTGCTCGGCGAGGCGCTCGACCGGATGCGGGACGGCGGTCCGACCGGGCTGGAGGGCGTCGCGGTGCGGATCGCGGCCGACGGTGCGATCAGCCGCGTGCCCCGACCCTGGCACGAGCGGTGCTCGTGCCGGTCGCCTGCGGCAGCGGGACCGCCGGACCCAGCTCCGACAGGAAGCGGGACGGCCGCCGCTCCCCCGGCCGCGGCGCCGCCGAGCGCGCCCACGACACCCGCAGCCGGTCCCGCGCCCGCGTGATGCCGACGTAGAGCAGCCGCCGCTCCTCCTCCACCTCGGCGGCCGTCGTCGCGTAGGAGATCGGCAGCAGCCCCTCCGAGCAGCCGATCAGGTGCACGACCGGCCACTCGAGGCCCTTCGCCGCGTGGAGCGTCAGCACCGATACCGCGCTGACCGGCGGCTCGTGCTGCGCGGCCGCCCGCTCCGCGAGCTCGGCGACGAACGCGGGCAGCGTCGTCCCGGCCGGCGCCTGCTCGGCGAGCGTCCCGAGCGCGTCGAGCAGCTCCCACTGCGTCCGCTGCTCCCCCGGCCCCTGCGGCGCGTGGTGCGTGTGCCCGAGCTGGCGCAGCGCGTCGCTCACCGACTTCACGAGCGGCTCGTCGAGCTTCGCCAGCACCGCGGCGCGGAGCAGCTCGATCGCCTTCCGCACGACCGGCTGCTCGAAGTACCGCGTCGCGCGACCGGTCGTGACCGCGACGCCCTGCGCGGCGAACGCCTGCTCGAGCACCGCGGCCTGCGCGTTGATCCGCACGAGCACGGCGATGTCGGCCGGTGCGGTGCCGCTCGCGATCTGCGCCGCGACGGCCTGCGCGACGCCGGCCGCCTCGTCCGCGTCGTCCGCGTAGTCCCGCACCTGCACGACCGGCTCCCGAGGGTCGGCGCTGCGCCGCACCGCGGTGAGGGTCAGCGCACCGCGCCGTCCCGTCATGAGGCTGTTCGCCGCCTTCACGACCCCGTCGACGGACCGGTAGTTGTGCTCGAGCCGCACGACGGACGCGCCCGGGCGCTCCCCGAAGCGAAGGAGGTACTCGGACTGCGCGCCTGCGAAGGAGTAGATGGTCTGGCTCGCGTCGCCGACCACGCACACGTCCGTGTGGTCCCCGAGCCACGCCTCGAGCAGCCCCTGCTGCGCCGGCGAGACGTCCTGGTACTCGTCGACGGTGAAGAAGCGGTACTGCTCGCGGACCTCCGTCGCGACCTGCGGCTCCGACTCGATCATCCCGGTCGTCGCGAGGAGGACGTCCTCGAAGTCGATGAGGCGCTGCTCGTCCTTGATGGTCTCGTAGCGCTCCGCGAGGGCGATCATCGCGTCGACGTCGAGGCCCTCCGGCATCACGCGGTCGGCGGCCGCGACGACGTACCGCTCCATGGTCATCGCGGCCGTCTTGCGGAACTCGATCTCGCCGGCCGCGTCCTTCAGCGCCGCGCTGCCGAGCCGGAGACGGAGGCCCTCCGCGGCCCGCGCGATGAGCCGCGCCTTGCCGTCGAGGATCGACGGGGCGGGCGAGCCCATCAGCTGCGGCCAGAAGTGGTTCAGCTGCGCGAGCGCGGCGGAGTGGAACGTGCGGGCGGCGATGCCGGGCGCGCCGAGCGACGCGAGCCGGGCGCGGAGCTCCGCGGCCGCCCGGGTCGTGAAGGTCAGCGCCATCACCCGCTTCGGCGGGAACACGCCCGTCGCGACGCCGTACGCGATGCGGTGGGTGATCGTGCGGGTCTTGCCCGTGCCCGCTCCGGCGAGCACGCAGACGGCGCCGGTCAGCGCCTCCGCCGCCGCCCGCTGCTGCTCGTCGAGCGCGTCGAGCAGGGCGTCCGCGTCACTCACCAGTCGCCCTCGAGCCGCCCGCCGTACCAGTGCTCGATGATCGCCCGGGCGATGGAGGTCCGCCCCGGCAGCAGCAGCTCGGTGCCCGCAGCGGTGCGGAGGTCATCGCGCGACCACCAGCGTGCCTCCCGGATCTCCTCGCCGTCCGGGCGCAGCTCGACCTCGCCCGGTTCCTCCGTGCGGGCGATGAAACCGACCATGACGCTCGCGGGGAACGGCCAGGGCTGCGAACCGAGGTACTCGCAGGCGCCGACGCGGACGTCGACCTCCTCCTGCACCTCGCGGCGCACCGCGGCCTCGAACGACTCCCCCGGCTCGACGAAGCCGGCGAGCACCGACACCCGGCGCTCGGGCCACGCCTGGTTGCGCGCGAGGAGCAGCCGGTCGCGGCCGTCGACGACGCCCATGATCACGGCGGCGTCGGTGCGGGGGAAGACGTGCTCGCCACTCGCCTCCGCCTCGAAGCCGTCCGGGTGGCGGACCCAGCCGCCCCGCCCGACGACGGTCGACGCGCCGGAGCGCGGGGAGAAGCCGGCCGTGCGGTGCCAGTTCGCGAGGCCGAGCAGCTCGGCGAACAGGCCGGCGTCGCGGGCGCTGAGCCGTGCCCCGTCCAGCCGCAGGTCGGCCCACTCGCCGTCGACCGGCGGACGGTCGTAGACCGCGCCGAGCACGACCGTGCCGACCGGCGGATCGCCCTCCTCCGTCGTGCGGCCCAGGTACAGCAGCAGCGCGCCGTCCGGCAGCGCCGTGGGCGGCAGCAGCGCCAGCCCCGAGCCGTCCTCCGTCAGCAGCGCGCGACCGCCGGACAGCACCGCGACGCGGGTCGCCGGGTCCGCCCACGAGTCCTCGAGCACGCCCGGCCGATCGCGGGAGACCGCGTCGCGATCGAGGGTGCTGCGGCCCAGTGGAAGCGAATCGCTGAATCCTTCGGGCACGACGGTGCTCACTCCTCCCCGGCGCGGACACGCCGATGCGCCGGAAGGGGTGGGAGGCCCCCCGACCTAGCCTGGAGCGCATGTCCAGGCACCGCTTCACCCTAGCCGCGCTGGCGACACTGGCCGTTCCCGGCCTCGACGTCGCCGTCACGCGGACGTTCACGGGCGGCGGCGAGGGGCAGCACGACGCCGCGCTGCTCACGGACGCCGAGGGCGAACACCTGGTCGTCCGCGCGCCGGTCGACCAGCAGTCCGCGGCCCGCCTGACCGCGGAGGTCGGCGTGCTCGAGGTCCTCACCCCGGGTGTGCGCGCCCGGCTCCCCTTCGCGGTGCCGTCGACGAAGGGTGTCCTGCCCGCGCCGCAGGCGGTCGTCACCTCCTACCTCCCCGGCGTCCGGCTGCAGCCCGGCGCCGTCGGCGCGGACAGCGCGCTTGCCGGGTCCATCGGACGCGCCGTCGCGGCGATCCACGAGCTGCCCACCGCGGTGGTCGCTGACGCGCAGCTGCCGGTCGCGACCGCGGCGGACTGCCTGCGCGGCGTCGAGGACCTCATCAAGCGGGTCGACTCCACCGGCGACGTGCCGCTCGAGCTGATCAACCGGTGGTCGGACGCGGTTGCGGACGCGACCCTGTGGCGCTTCCAGCCCTGCGTGGTGCACGGCGGCCTCGCGGCCGAGAGCCTGCTCGTCTCCCCGAAGGAGGATCCGGACAGCCGGGTGACCGGGGTGCTCGGATGGGCCGGGCTGCAGGTCGGCGATCCGGCCCGCGACCTCGCCTGGGTGCTCGGCCTGCCGGAGGCGGGCGCCGCGTCGACCGTCCTCGACACCTACACGGCGATCCGGGGGCGGAACGCGGACACCGCGCTGACGCGCCGCGCCCTGCTCTACGCGGAGCTCGAGATCGCGCGATGGCTGCTGCACGGGGTGGAGCGCCGCGACGCCGTCATCGCGGACGACGCGGTGCAGATGCTCGAGGCGCTCCTCGCCTCCGCGCTCGACGGCACCGCGGGCACACTCGTGGGCGAGCGGAAGCCGACGCTCACCGTCGCCGAGGTCGAGCGGATGCTCGACGCGCGGCGTCAGCGGGCGTCCGGTGCCTCCCGTGCGCCGCTCGCCTTCCACGCCTCGCGCAGCTCCGCCTCCGAGTAGACCCGCTCCGGCCGCACGACCAGGTCGTGCGCCACGTAGTAGAAGGCCGCATCGATGCCCGCCGGGTCGATGCCCTCGCGCTTCGCGTATGCGAAGCGGTACAGCGCGAGCTGGAACTGCTTCAGGTCCGCGTCCTCCTTCGAGGTCGGCGGCCGACCGGTCTTCCAGTCGACGATCTCGATCCGGTCGCCCCGGCGGTAGACGGCGTCGATCTTGCAGACGAGGATCCGGCCCTCGAACGGCACCTGGATCTCCGTCTCGACCTCGAGCGGCTCGAGCCCGCCCCACTCGCTCGCCTCGAACGTGCGCCGCAGCGCGTCGAGGCCCGGTACGTCGTCGTCCGGCTCGATCTCCTCGTCCCGCTCGGACCGGCCGGCGTCGATGAGCTCGTCCGTGCCGGGCACGCCGGCGCGCTGCTCGACCCAGGCGTGGAAGACGGTACCGAGCCGCGTGGCACGGTACGGCCGCTCGGGCATCGGGCGGCGCACCGCGGCCACGACCGCGTCGAGGTCGTCGACGAAGTCCTTGAAGCGCGACGCCGAGATGCGGTCCGGCAGCACCGTGCGCCCGCCCGCCGCGCGGCGCGCCCGTTCGGCGAGCAGCAGGTCGACCGATCGCGCCCAGCGGCCGCCGCCCCCGGCCGCCGTCAAGACCGCGGCGGCCGCAGCCTCGACCTGCTCGCGGCGTCCGCTGAGCGGGTCGGACGGCCAGAGCAGCACCTCGGCCGGGGCGCCCTCGGGCCGCTCGTCGAAGGCGGACGCGTCGGGCGGCGGCGGCACGACCCCGGCTTCCGCGACGTCGAGCAGGAACGGGGAGGGCCGACGCGCTCGCCGCTGCCCGCCCCAGAACGAGCCGGAGAGCAGGAGGCGGTGCCGCGCGCGGGTGATGGCGACGTAGGCGAGCCGTCGCTCCTCGGCGAGCAGCATCGCCCCGACCTCCGTCTTGAACGCCTTCAGCTCGGCCTTCAGCGCCTTCCGGTCCTCGAGCGACCGCCAGTCGAGCCGCGGCAGCTCCTCGGCGTCGCCGCGGAACGGGTACGGCAGCACGCCGGCGGTGAGCCAGCCCTTGCCGCTCTGCGGCTTCGACGGCAGCTCGTCGGCGACGAGCCGCGGCACCGCGACGAGGTCCCACTCGAGGCCCTTGGAGCCGTGGATCGTCAGCACCTGCACGGTGCCCGCCTCGGGCGGCTCCGTGCGGGGCGAGAGGTCCTCCTTCTGCTCGGCCGTCTGCAGCCAGCCGAGGAAGCCTCCGAGCGTCGCCGCGTCGGACACCGCGAGGTAGCCCGTCAGCGCCTCGTCGAACGACTCGAGCGGTGCAGGTCCGAGCAGGCGCTCGTTCGCGGCGACCTCGATGTCGAGGCCGAGCGTCTCGATCGTCAGCCGGACGAAGCCGGGCAGGTCGCCGCCGGAGCGGGCGCGCAGGCCGGCGAACAGGGCGCCCGCGTCCCGGAGGCGCACGAGGCCCTCCTCGCTGAACCCGGCGATGGCGCTGTGCGAACGGCGCCGCGCCAGGAAGTCGAGCGCGTCGACGATGGAGGCGCTCTCCCCCTCCGCGAGCGACCGGTCGAAGGCCGCGGCGACCTCGGGTGCGAGCCGGCGCTCGGTCGGGTCGTGGCGCTCGAGCCACCGCGCGAGGTGCTGCAGCGCGGCGAGGTCGGCGGGGCCGATGCGCCAGCGGCCGCCGGCGAGCAGGCGGACGAGCTCCGGACCGGCCTGGGCGTCGTGGACGACGCGGAGTGCGGAGACGAGGTCCATCACCTCCGGCTCGAGCAGCAGGCCGCCGACGCCGAGCACGTGGTACGGCACGCCCGCTCGGCGGAACGCGGCGAGGAACTCCGGCAGCGTGCGGCGGGCGCGCACGAGCATCGCTGCGGAGGGCGGGCGGGAGGCCGCCTCGAGCGCCTGCTTGAACCACGCCGCGACCGCGTCCGCCTCCTCCGCGAGCGTCTCGGGGAAGACGACGTCCACCTCGTGCTCCGACGCGATCGGGGAGGGCTCGAGGGTCAGGACCGGCACGCGGGCGGCCGCCGACAGCGGGGCGGCGACGGCGTTCGCCGCCTCGAGGATGCGGGTGCCGTTGCGCCAGCTCGTGCTGAGCGCGTGCACGGCGACGGGCTCGCCGTCCGCCCCGTCCTCGCTCGAGCGCCCGAAGTCGCGGGCGAAGTCGTCGAGGTTCGCCGCGGAGGCGCCGCGCCACCCGTAGATCGACTGGTGCGGATCGCCGACCGCCATCACCGCGCCGCCGGCGAAGAGCCGCGCGAGCAGGCGCGTCTGCACGACCGAGGTGTCCTGGTACTCGTCGAGGAGCACGACGCGGTGGCGGGCGCGGAGCGTCTCGACCACGTCGGGCGCCGCCGCCGTGATGTCGAGCGCGAGCGAGACCTGGTCGCTGTACTGGACGGCGCCGATCGACCGCTTCGCCGCGCGGAACGCCTCCGCCAGGCGCAGCAGCACCGGCAGGGTCCGCGCCGGCACGAGGGCCTCGTCGACGTCGCCCTGCAGCGCGAAGCGGCCGCCGTAGGGCAGCGCTTCGATCGCGTCCCCGTAGGCCGCGGCGTAGTCGGCGACCGCGGCCGGGTCGGCCGCGTGCTCGCCGAGCCCGTTCGCGAGGTCGAGCACGAGCTGGGTGATCCGGTCGACGCCGAGGTCGAGCTCGCCGAGGCCCGGGTCCTGCGCCTCCAACACCACGCGCCGGGCGAGCTGCCACGCGGAGGCCTCACCGAGCACGACGCCGTCCGCGTCCCGCCCGATGCGGACCGCGTGGTCGCGGTAGAGGCCGTTCGCGAACGCGTTGTACGTCGACACGACGGGCGGGTCGAAGGGGTCGTAGTCCGGGGCGAGACCGGCCCGCGCGAGCATCCCGAGCCGCTCGCGGATCCGCTCCCCCAGCTCGGAGGCGGCCTTCCGCGTGAAGGTCAGGCCGAGGATCTCGGCCGCCTGCACGCGACGGTTCGCGAGCAGCCACAGCACCCGCATCGCCATGGTCTCGGTCTTGCCGCTGCCGGCCCCGGCGACGACGAGCGCCGGGTCGAGCGGCGCCTCGACGACGGCCCGCTGCTGCGGAGTCGGTGCGGGCTTGCCGAGCCGCTCCGCGATCTCGAGCGCGGAGACCTCCGCGGTGCGCAGCTCAGCCACCGCACACGTCCGGCACGCGGAGGAGCATCGGGCGGAAGGGGCTCGAGCCGAACCGGACATCGGGCTCGACCGGGCCCTCGAACGTCGCCCCGGCCATCCCCTCCGCCGCGGCGGCGAGCCGGGAGCGGAACTCGGCGGCTGCCTCCTCATCGAGGGGCTGCTGCGCGATGAGCGTGTACGGGTCCTTCGTCTTCTGCCGGACGTACAGGAGCGCCGCACCCGTCGTCGCGGCCTCGGCGCTCACGCCCTCGACCACGCCGGCCCGCACCGCGAGCTGGTAGACCCCGAGCTGCGCGTGCCGGGCGGTCTCCGCCGCCGACGGCCGGGTCGACCCGGTCTTCAGGTCGACGACGCGGACCCGGCCGTCGCGATCGCGCTCGATGCGGTCGATCGTCCCCGTCGCGAGCGCGCGGCCGACGGGGAACTCGAACGCGGTCTCGCCGCCGATCAGCTCGGCGCGCTCCGCTGCGACGTCCGCGAGGTACCGCGAGATCGCGCCGATCATCCGGTTCGCCAGCCGGTGCTCGCGCTCCTCGACCCAGGCCGCCTCGAAGTCGAGCTCCCGCCACCGGCCCTCGAGCGCGGCGAGGAGCGACGCCTCGTCCGGCGACGTCGCCGTCTCGAGCACCCAGTGAAGCATCGTGCCGATCGCGCCGGCGAGCATCGGCTCCCCGCCCGCGACCCGCTCGAGGAACCAGTCCAGCGGCGACTCCTCGAACCGCTCGAGCTTCGACGGCGACACCCGCACCGGCTGCTCCGGGTCCGGCACGAGGGGCTCGGTCGTCGAGGGTGCGGCGAGCCCCCACCACCCCGACGGCGCGGCGCCCGGCACCTCGGCCCGGGCGAGCCGGGCCAGCGCGGACGCCGCCTCGGCGCGCTCCGCCTCCCCGCCGGTCACGGCGGTGCGGCGGAGGAGCCCGACGAGCGGCCGGAGCGCGTTCGGCGCGGTCGCCGTGCCGTCCGGCGCCGGCCCGTCCGCGAGGCCGAGCAGCACGCTCGGCGCCTCGTCGTCGTTCGCGATCGCGGCGAGCAGCAGCACCGACCTGGCCCGCGAGGCGGCGAGCGCGAAGAGCCGCAGCTCGTCCGACAGCACGGCGCGGCGCTCGTCGACGGGCGACGCGGGTGCGCCCCGACCGTCGAGCCGGGCCACGAGGTCCCCGAGGCCGAGCAGCGAGCCGCGCGGTCGCAGGTTCGGCCAGACGCCGTCCTGCAGACCCGCGACCACGACCGTGTCGAACTCGAGCCCGGCGACGCCCACGGGCGTCGTCACGAGCACGCCGTCCCGGAGCCCCCGCGGCGCGAGCGAGTCCTCCGCGACGTCCGCCTCGAGCCGCGCGCTGATGAACCCCGCCGCGGGATCGGTCGGACCGCGCTCCGCCGCGCGGGCCGCGGACGCGAACAGGGCGACGAGGTCGTCGAGGTCGCGGTTCGCCTCGGCGGCGACGAGCCCGGCGCCGAGCGCCCGCTCGCGCCACACCGGCGCGAGGCCGCTCGCGTCCCAGACGTGCCAGAGCAGGTCCTCCGCCGACGCGCCGGCGGCGTCGAGGGCGCGCACGGCCTGCATCGTCTCCGCCAGCCGTGCGGCCCGGCGGGCGAAAGGGGTGTCGATCGTCGCGAGGCGGCCGGGCGCGGCGAGCGCCTCGACGAGCAGCTCCCCCGCGCTGCGGGCGCCGCCGCCATCGAGCTCCTCGACCCGCAGCGCGAGGCGGAGGCGCCGGAGGGCGAGGCGGTCGAGCCCGCAGAAGGGGCCGGTCACCAGGGCCGCCGCCGACTCGGGCGTGAGCGGGAGGATGCCGAGCGCGACCGCGACGACCTCCACGAGCGCCCGCGGCGCCCGCTCCGTCGCGTCGATCGCGGTGCCGGTGGTGACGGCGGGCACCCCGGCGATCTCGAGCGCGCGGGCCAGCGGCTCGACGAGCGCGTTCGACCGGACGACAACCGCCTGGTCCGCGAACGGGACGTCGTGCTCGAGGTGCCGCTCCCGCAGGAGGTGCGCGATCCGGGCCGCGAGCGCGCCGGGGCCGTCGGCCTCCACGGAGCGCACCGGCTCCCCGCCGGGCCGCGCGGTCGCCGTCCGCTGCGTGCCGGCGAGCGCCGTGCCGATCCGCGCGGTCACCGCCGAGACGAAGCGCCGCACGGTCTCGGGGTGCCGATGGACCGTGCCGAGCACGATGCGGGCGGGCGACGCGACGCCGAAGCGCTGCTCGAACCGGCCCAGCAGGTCGGGCTCGCCGCCGCGGAACGTGTCCGAGGCGACGTCCGGGTCGCCGAACGCCACGATCGCGCAGCCGCGGGCGGCGAGGGCGGCGAGCAGGCCGACCGCGGACTCGCCGAGGTCCTGCAGGTCGTCGACGACGACGAGGCGCAGCCGACCGGCGAGGGCCCCCGGACGCCCCTGCAGCACGGCGGCCGTCGCGATCGCGACGAGCTCGGCGGAGTCGAACGCGTCCGGCTCCACGGCCGGGAGGACCTCGAGGTACTCGCGCCAGAACGCCGCCGCCGCGGACCACTCCTCGCGGCCCTCGCGGGCGCCGAGGTCTGCGAGCTCGTCCGGCGTCACGTCGCGCTCGGTGCACCGCGCGAAGAGCTCCCGCAGCTCCCCGCGGAACGCGCGGGTGCTCCGCACGTCGGCTCCGAGCCGCTCCGGCCACGCGGTCTCCGCGTCCGGCAGCAGCTGCCCGATCAGCCGGTCCTGGTCGCCGCCGGAGAGGAGCACCGGGGTGTCCCGGCCGTCCTCCGCGGCGTCCCTTCGCGCGATGTCGAAGGCGAGGGAGGCCGCGGTGCGGGCGAGCGGCGCGGACACCGGGCGGCCCACCGCGAGCAGCAGCCGGTCCCGGAGCCGGGACGCCTGCGCGCGCCGCGGGGCAACGAGCAGCACCTCCTCCGGCTCGAGGAGCCGGCGGCCGATGCGGTCCGCGACGAGGGCGACGGCGGTGGTCGTGCGGCCCGTGCCCGGCGCGCCGAGGACGACCGCGGAGGCTCCGACCGGCAGCGCGAGCACCGCCCGCTGGTCGGCGTCGAGGGTCCCCTGGTCCAGCACGGCGGTCACGCTAGGACGGAGGACCGACACCGGTGCGATCCTGTCCGCCCAGCGCGGAACCGGGCCCTCCTCCCGAGCGCCCCGCGGGATACTGGCGCCGGGCCGGTCGAGCGATCGGCCGGGACGCATCCCTCCGCCGTCGAGGCGGAGGCGCAGAAAGGGGGCGGCCTCGTGGAGGTGCGCATCGGGATCCAGAACTCCGGCCGGGAGCTCGCGTTCGAGAGCGCCGAGTCGCCTGCCGCCGTGCAGAAGACCATCGGCGACGCCATCGAGAAGAAGGCGACGCACTTCACGCTCGCGGACGAGAACGGGCGGCTCTACCTCGTGCCGACGGCGACGCTCGCGTACGTCGAGGTCGGGAGCGAGAAGACGCGGCGCGTCGGCTTCGTCGCCTGACGCACGTGCAGCTGATCTACGCCGAGACGGTCGCGATCGTCCTCGGCCTGGCGGCGCACGCGGTGCTGCCGCGGCGCGACCTCACCGGCGTGCTGCTGCTGCCCGCGGTCGCCGGCGTCGCCGCCGCCGTCGTGTGGGTCGCGCTGACCTGGGCGCGGGTCGAGCAGGGGGGCGCGGCCATGTGGCTGGCGTCGCTGCTGGCCGCCGTGCTCTCCGCGGTCGTCGCCGGCGTCGTCGTGCGCCGGTCGCGCGCCGCCCGCGACGAGCAGGCGCTCGCCGCGGCCTGACCGGGGAACGCCCCGGCGGAGGACGTCCTCCGCCGGGGCGTTGCGCGTCACATCGGGGCCACCGTCTCCGCGGTGCCGACGGAGAGGCTGCCGTGCTCGACCTCGTCGACGAACTCCTCGCGCCCGAGCGGCGACCAGCCGCGCTCGCGGCCGATCGAGGTGCGAGCGAAGCGAGCCTCGAGACCACCCTGACCGCGGAGTGGTCTCGACACGGGCGCAGAGCGCCCGGCTCGATCACCGGGGCGCGTCAGGCGGTGAGGCCGAGGCGGTCCATGCGGCGGGTGTGGGCCGCGATCAGGTCGTTGAGGATCGGCTCGATGCGCCGCTCCTCCGTGGACGCCGGCTGCCCCGCGGCGTCGCGGACGTCCGCGAGCGCGGCGCGCGCGACGAGCAGCGTGTCGCCGACGAGCCGGCGACCCCAGAGGGCGAGCCGGGAGGCGAGGCGCTTGTCCGCGGCGAGCCCCGCCTGCAGCACGGCGACGAGCGCGTCGTGGCCGATGTCGCGCTGGAGGATCTCCACGACCCGCCCGGCCTCCGGCTCGGGCAGCCCCGCAGCGAGGCCGGCGAAGAAGCCGTCGAGCAGTCCGGCGGAGAGGTGCAGGGTCAGCACGGACTCGTGCCACCCCGAGTCCGCGAGGCGCCGGCGGTAGCGGTCGATGTCCGCGGTGAAGGGGTGCATCGCGGCCGCGGAGCTGTGCCCGCGGGCCTCGATCATCGAGGAGAGGGCGGTGTGCTGCTCGAGCACGACGGCGGCGACCCGGGTGATCGCCTCACGGTCGGCGAGGTCGGTCGCGCGCCCCGCGACGGCGGACGCCGACTCGAACAGCGCGAGCTTCAGGTACGCGACGCGGCCGAGCAGGGCATCGGTGTCGGGACGCAGGTCACCGAGCGCGATCCGGACGACCTTGGGCTGCTCGCCGCCGCCCCTGCGGGGCGCGGCAGGGCGCCGTCGTCCCAATCGGATCACCCGGCAAGCATATTGGCAGCGAGTAGGATGCGTTCCCGGAGCCCGCCGTGGAGCGGGCCCGCATGCGCCGGTCAGGACCGCAGGATCTCGGCGCAGCCCCGCGTGATCCGTTCCGTGATCCGCGACAGCACCCGCGCAGCAGCGCGCCGACACCGACAGGCACATCCCTCTTTTGACATTCGCAGAACTCGGCATCGACCAGGACATGGTCGACGTCCTCGCCGCGAAGGGCATCGTCGAGCCCTTCCCCATCCAGTCCCAGACGATCCCCCTCGGCCTGACCGGCCAGGACATCATCGGCCAGGCGAAGACCGGCACCGGCAAGACCCTCGGCTTCGGCCTCCCGATCATCCAGCGCCTCGGCCACGACCCGGAGCCGGGCGTGAAGGTGCTCGTGGTCGTCCCCACCCGCGAGCTGTGCGTGCAGGTCGCGGAGGACCTGGAGCTCGCCACCTCCGCGCGCCCGACGCAGGTCGCCGCGATCTACGGCGGCAAGGCCTACGAGGGCCAGATCGAGGCGCTGAAGGCGGGCGCGCAGATCGTGGTCGGCACGCCCGGCCGCCTCCTCGACCTCGCGGGGCAGCGCCTCATCTCCTTCGCCGACGTGCGCGAGATGGTGCTCGACGAGGCCGACAAGATGCTCGACCTCGGCTTCCTGCCCGACATCGAGAAGCTCTTCGCGCAGACGCCCGCGAACCGGCACACGATGCTGTTCTCCGCGACGATGCCGGGCGCGATCGTCGCGCTCGCCCGCCGCTTCATGAACCGGCCCGTCCACATCCGCGCCACGGACCCGGACGAGGGCCTGACGCAGGCGAACATCAAGCACATCGTCTACCGGGCGCACTCCCTCGACAAGGACGAGGTCGTGGCGCGCATCCTCCAGGCGGAGGGCCGCGGCAAGACCGTGATCTTCACGCGCACGAAGCGCGCCGCCGCGCGCCTGCAGGAGGAGCTGAACGACCGCGGCTTCAACGCGGCCGCGGTGCACGGCGACCTCGGCCAGGAGCAGCGCGAGCGGGCCATGGCCTCGTTCCGCAGCGGCAAGCGCGACGTGCTCATCGCGACGGACGTCGCCGCCCGCGGCATCGACGTCGACGACGTGACCCACGTCATCAACCACACGATCCCGGAGGACGCGGACGCGTACCTGCACCGCGCGGGCCGCACCGGCCGCGCCGGCCGGACGGGCATCGCGGTGACCTTCGTGGACTGGGACGACCTGCACAAGTGGGCCCTGATCGACAAGGCGCTCGAGTTCGGCAAGCCGGAGCCGGTGGAGACCTACTCGTCCTCCCCGCACCTCTACGAGGACCTCGACATCCCCGTCGGCACGAAGGGCCGCCTGCCCGGCGCCGCCGGCACGACGCCGACGCAGCCCGCCGCGACCCGGCCCGCGTCGGCCGAGGGCGGCGAGGGGCGGCCCGCGCGCTCCCGGTCCCGCTCGCGGTCCCGCACGCGCTCGTCCGGCGGGTCCGGCGAGCAGCCGGTCGAGACGGCCGTGCAGACCGCCGACCGCGACGACGCCGCGCACGAGGACACCGCGCACGAGGGCTCCGCGCACGAGGAGCACGCCCCGGGCTCCGGCACGCACGACGGCTCGGGCAAGCCGCGCCGGCGTCGCCGCCGTCGCGGTCCGCGCCCGGCGACGCCCTCCGCCTGACGCCGGTCCCCGGGCGGCTCCTCCGGCCTTCCCGGCCGGGGACGCCCGGGGCGCGGCGACGTCGGATCCGCGGTGGACCGGCCGGTAGCCTCTGAGCATGCCGACCCCGTCCGACGTCGACATCTGGCCGCTCCTCGGCGTGCGCATCCTGGTGTCCGACATCGAGCTGTCCCCGATCGACGACCGCACCGCGCTGGATCTCGGTCGGCTCGCCGCCGGCGGCATCCACGGGAACTTCCTCCCGTTCAACACGCCCTGGACCCGCGGCACCGAGGTCGACGTCGCGCGGAACGTGTACCGCTACCACTCGCGGCTGCGGCAGGAGATGTCGCCCGAGCGCTGGTCGCTCGAATTCGCGGCGAAGCTCGACCACACCCTGATCGGCGTGCAGAGCCTGTCCGCGGAGAACTTCGGGACCACGAAGTCCGCGGAGAGCGCCTCCTGGCTCGGCCAGTCCTGGCAGGGCAAGGGCATCGGCACGCTGAACCGCATCGCGATCCTCACGCTCGCGTTCGACGGCCTCGGCGCCGACGAGGTCACGACCTCGGCCTGGGCGGACAACGTCGCGTCGAACGCCGTCACGCGGAAGCTCGGCTACGAGCCGAACGGCGAGGAGCGGCTCGACCGCGAGGGACGCGTCACGGTGCAGAAGCGGTTCCGCATGAGCCGGGCGATGTGGGACGCGCGCGGCCCGGAGCTGCGCCCGCACACCGAGATCGAGGGCGTGGACGCGCTCAAGGAGTGGCTGCAGATCTCCTGATCGGCGACCGTTTCAGGGCAGCTCCGGCACCGTTCCCGAGCCCTGCTCGAGGATCGCGTCGACGACCTCCGGCGCGGTCGAGCGGTCGCCGAGCCGGTTCGGCTTGCCCGACCCGTGGTAGTCGCTCGAGCCGGTGATCGGCAGCCCGAACCGCGCGGCGAGCGCCGCCGCCACGGGGCCGCCGCCCGGGGTGTTCTCCGGGTGGTCGGCCTCGATGCCGAACAGGCCGGCGTCGACGAGGTCCGCGACCTCGTCGGCCGGGATCACCCAGTCCGCCCGCGTCGCGCCCGGGTGCGCCAGCACGGGCACCCCGCGGGCCGCGCGGATCAGCGCGACGCCGTCCGCGGGCGTCGGCGCGTAGTGCGGCTCCACGTAGCCGCGCCGCGGGTGGAGGATCCCCGCGAACGCCGCGCTGCGGTTCGGCTCGATGCCGAGCGCCACGAGCGCGTCGGCGATGTGCGGGCGGCCGACCGTCGCGCCGGGCGACGTCTGCGCGAGGACGTCCTCCCACCCGATCGGGTAGTCGGCGCCGATGGCGTCCACGATCCGGTGCGCGCGGTCCCGGCGGGCGACGCGGATGCGCTCCGTCTCCGCCACGAGCGCCGGGTGGGCGGGGTCGACGAGGTAGCCGAGCACGTGCACGCTGCGCCAGCCGAGCCGCGTCGACAGCTCCACGCCGGGGATCAGCGCGGTCCCCGTCGTGCGCGCGGCGACCCGCGCGGCGTCCCAGCCGGCGGTCGAGTCGTGGTCGGTCAGCGCGATGCCGGCGAGCTCCGTCCGCGACGCCTGCTCGACGACGGCGGCGGGCGCCTCCGTGCCGTCCGAGACCGTCGAGTGCGTGTGCAGATCGAACCGTCCGCGCACGCCCATCCGGCAATCGTAAGAGGGCGCGGAGGAACCGCGAGCCGCGGACGGCCGCCCCGCCCCGGCCCCGTACCGTTGCCCTCCGTGTTCCGCCGGTTCGTCGCGATCGTGGCCTTCGTCGCGCTCGCGGCGGCGCTGACCCTCGTCGCGTGGCCGCAGCTGCTGGGGCTGCAGCGGGCGCCCGTGCTCGCGCTCGCGGTCTCCTTCCGCGGTGCGGCCGCCGCCGCGGCGCTCGCGGTCGCGGTGGTGCTCACGGCCGTCGGCCTCGTGCTCCACCGGCTCCGCCGCGGGCTCGGCGTGCTCGCCCTGCTGCTCGTCGCCTTCGCCGCGGCGGAGGCCGGCGTCCTCGTCGTCCGCGGGGTCGGCGCTCCGGACGTGCCGGTCGCGCAGGCGGACGACGTGACCGTGCTCAGCTGGAACACGCTCGGCGACTCGGTGCCCGCGCAGGTCGTCGCCCGCGCGGCGGCGGAGAACCGCGCGACGGTCGTCGCGCTGCCCGAGACGACGGAGGGCCGCGCCCGCCAGGTCGCCGACCTGCTCGCCCGGCAGGGCTCGACGTACACCGTGTTCTCCCGGTCGCAGCAGGCGGGCATCCCGGCGCGGTCGACGTCCGTGCTCGTCAGCACGGCGCTCGGCCGCTACCGCGAGGTCACGGCCGACGGCGACACGGTCGGCGTGCCGAGCGTCGTCCTCGACCCCGCGGGCGGGCAGAACGCGCCGCGCATCGTCGCCGTCCACACGACCGCGCCGTACGATCTCGACCCCGCGACGTGGCGGAGCGACCTGCGCTGGGTCGCCGCCCGGTGCTCGGAGCGGAACGTGCTCATCGCCGGCGACTTCAACGCGACGATCGACCACCTCGACGGGCTCGGTCCCGCACCCGGGCGCCTCCGCACCTGCCGCGACGCCGCGCTCGCGACCGGCAACGCGGCGGTCGGCACGTGGCCGACGAGCATGCCCGCGCTCATCGGCACGCCGATCGACCACGTGCTCGCGACGCCGAACTGGCGCTTCACCGGCTTCCGCGTGCTGTCGGACGACGACGCGGCGGGCAGCGATCACCGGCCGGTCCTCGCCCGCCTCCGCCCCGCCGGCTGACCTCGCGAATCCGCGAGCCCGCCGGAGTGCTGTCGGCCGGATGTGGTGACATGGCCGCGTGAAGGTGGTGCAGCGCGGCTCGAACGATCCCGACGCGATGTTCGCCGTGGTCCTCCCCGGCAGCGGCTACCCCGCGCTCGCCCCGGTGCTGCACTGGCCCGCCCGCCTGCTCGCGGCGGCCGGCTGGCGGCTCGCGGTCGTGTCGTGGACCCCGGAGACGGAGGGCGGCAGCGATCCGGTCGCCTTCGTCCGGAGCGCCCTCCAGCAGGCCGCCGGTGGCGACGTGCCCGACCTGCTCGTCGCGAAGTCGCTCGGCACCCTCGCGGCGCCATGGGCGGCGGAGCAGGACGTGCCCGGCGTCTGGCTCACCCCGCTGCTCGGCGAGGCGCCGGTGCTGGCCGCGCTGCGGACGATGGACGAGCGCTCGATCGCCGTCGGCGGGTCCGCCGACCGGCTCTGGCGGTCGGGCGCGCTCGACGGCGCGGAGATCGAGGTGCTCGAGGTGCCCGGCGCCGACCACGCCCTCGAGCTGCCCGACTGGCGCGCATCCCTGGCCGCCCAGGCCCAGGTCTTCGAGCGGCTCGCGGAGCACCTCGGCGGCTGACACGCCTCAAACGAACAGGTCGCGGTGCTCCCGGGTCCACGCGATGCGGTGCTCCTGCTCGGCGACGAAGCCCTCGCGGACCCAGGTCGCGTGCGGCTCGAGCCCGCGCGCCGCGACCTCGAGCGTCGCCCGCAGCGTCTCCTCCTGCTCGGCGAGCACGGCGTCGACGAGACCGTCCGTCGACGGCAGGCCGTAGGCCTCGGCGAACACGCGCATCCGGGTCGTGCGATCGGGCGGTGCGGGGAAGCCGATCTGCGCCATCGCGTCCGCGTCGCTGCGGAAGGGCACGGCGTACTCGAGCGCATAAGCGACGTCGTGCAGCGCGGGACGCGGGCCGGCTTGGTCCCAATCGAGGAGGCCGACGGGCTCGCCGTCCCGCCACACGGTGTTCCAGGGCCCGACGTCGCCGTGGGTGAGGATCTCCCCCGCCCTCAGTCCGCGGCTCGCGGTCATCCACTCGGCGCCCTCGGGCGGCACGTAGCCCGCGACCGCGTCGTGGTAGCGCCGCAGCAGGCGGGCGTAGGCGCGCAGGCCGGACTCGGGGATCACGAGGCGCCAGGCGTCGAGGCCGCTGACGCCGGCGATGTGCTCGAGGCGCTCGTCGCCGCGCTCGTCGAGGCCGCGGAAGCGCGCCGACTCGGCGAACCCCGTTCGCTCGAGGTAGGTGAGCAGGCCGTGGACCGCCGGCGACCACCACCCGGTCCGCCGCACCACCGTCCGGCCGTCGTGCGCGACGACGCGGAGGGAGTCGGAGGCGAAGTCCTCCTCGGCCCGCACGTCGCTCACGGGTGAACAGTAGGTGAACCGGGGCGGCCGGAGGAGTGCTCGTGACGCGGACCCCGAGCGGGTGGAGGATGGAGGGGTGGCGAACGAGCAGCAGGTCGAGGTCCAGCCCTCCGAGCAGCGCGACGTGGAGCTCGAGACCGGCTCCGGCCGGACCGAGATCCCGAAGACGGACGCGTTCCGGAACTACATCGCGAGCGGCTGGGCGGACCGGCCTGAGCAGCTCCCCCCGGTGGCGCCGCTCGCCGCCGCGGCCGCCCCGCGTCGTGCCCGCCTGTCGGAGCGGTACGTCGGCACGCGCCTCGTCGTCGAGGCCGGCGAGCCGAAGGTGCGCTCGAACGACACCGACTACCCGTTCCGCGCGCACTCCGCGTTCTCCTGGCTGACGGGCTGGGGCGACGAGACGGTCGCCGGCGCGGTGCTCGTGCTCGAGCCCGCCGGGGACGCGCACGACGCCGTGCTGTACTTCCAGCCCGCCGCTGGCCGGGACACCGACGAGTTCTACGCGAACGCCGCGATCGGCGAGTTCTGGGTCGGCCGGCGCCCGTCGCTGGCGGAGGTCGGCGCCTCGCTCGGGCTCGAGGCGCGCGACGTCGCGGAGCTGGAGCGGCGGGACGGCGACCTCACGGTCGAGGACGAGGGGCTGGCCCGCGACCTCGCCGAGCTGCGGCTCGTGAAGGACGACGCGGAGCTCGCCGAGATGCGCGCCGCGATCGCCGCGACGAAGCAGGGATTCGACGACGTGATCGCCGCGCTGCCGCGCATCACGGAGCACGAGCGCGGCGAGCGCGTCATCGAGGGCGTGTTCTTCACGCGCGCCCGCTCGGAGGGCAGCGACCTCGGCTACGGCACCATCGCCGCCTCCGGGCCGCACGCGTGCATCCTCCACTGGACGCGGAACGACGGCCCCGTGGTCCCCGGCGACCTGGTGCTGATCGACGCGGGCGTCGAGCTGCCGAGCCTCTACACGGCCGACATCACGCGCACCCTCCCGGTCTCGGGCACGTTCAGCCCGGTGCAGCGGCAGATCTACGAGGCGGTTCGGGAGGCCGCGGACGCCGCGTTCGCGATCGTGAAGCCGGGCATCCGGTTCCGGGACGTGCACGCCGCCGCCATGGCCGTGATCGCCCGCAAGGTCGGCGAGTGGGGCCTGCCGATGCTGCCGGCCGAGCAGCTCGAGGGCGTGGAGCGCGCCGACCGCCGCTACATGGTCCACGGCACGAGCCACCACCTCGGGCTCGACGTGCACGACTGCGCCGCAGCCCGTCGCGAGCTCTACATGGACGGCGTGGTCGAGGCGGGCATGGTCTTCACGATCGAGCCGGGCCTCTACTTCCAGCCCGACGACCTGACGGTGCCGGAGGAGTTCCGCGGCATCGGCGTGCGCATCGAGGACGACGTGGTCGTGACGGAGGACGGCGTCGAGAACCTCTCCGCCGCGATCCCGCGCACGGCGGACGACGTCGAGGCCTGGATCGCCTCCCTCCGCGGCTGAGCGGGCGCTCCGCTGCACTTCGGGCCGTGCGCACACCCCGGCCTGCAGCGGAGGGCCCAGCAGAGCCTCGACGGACCGCCTCGAGCCCGCGCAGGGGCGGGCTCGCGTCCGCTCCTCCACAGGATGCGCGGTCGCCGCGGCCGCGACGAGGCGCCACGATCGCCGCGTGCACACTCCTGCCGGCGTCGCGATCGACCCCTGGCGGCTGGAGCTCGTCGTCGTCGGCGCGAGTGCGCGGACCTCGACGGAGCGGGCCGCGATCAGCCGGGACGTGGAGCGCGGTCGGCTCCTCCGCGTCATCCCCCGCGCGTACGTCGAGCGCGACGCGTTCGAATCGTTGAGTCCGGAGCAGCAGCACCTGGTCCGTATCCGAGCGGCTTCGGCGACCGCGCCCGAGCCGCTCGTGGTCTCGCACTGGTCGGCCGCCGTCCTGCACGGGCTCCCCGTGCTCCGGTCGAGGCTGCTCGACGTGCACGTCGTCGTGTCGCCGGGGCTCGACCGCCGGCGCGCGGGCCTGGCATTCCACGCGCTGGCGCTCTCCGACGCGGAGGTGACGGGACCGGCGGACCTCCGGGCGACGACGCTCCCGCGCACCGTCGTCGACGTCGCGAGCGCGACCGCGCTCGAGGAGGGCGTGCTCGCCGTCAGCGCCGCCCTGATGCGCGGCATCCCGCGGGAGGTGCTCGAAAGCGCGGCCGATCGCGCGGCCGAGCGACGCGGATCGCGGAGGATCGCGGACGCGGTCGCGATGGGCCATCCGGGCGCGGAGTCCGCCGCGGAGTCGCGCGCCTGGGTGTCGCTGATGCGCTCGGGCTTCGCGGTGCCGGAGCTGCAGCACGAGATGCACCTGTCACGCGGCGGACGGGCATCCCTCGACGCGCTGCTCCGCCGAGAGCGCGTCGGCATCGAGGTCGACGGCGAGCAGAAGTACCTCGACCCGTCGATGGCCCCGGACGGGGCGGGTCGAGCGGTCCTCCGCGAGAAGCGCCGCGAGGACGAGGTGCGGCTCGGGCTTCGCGCCCTCGTGCGGCCGGGATGGCAGCAGTCGGGCAGCGCGTCTGCGATGCGCGCGCTGCTGGGGTCCGTCGGCGTGGTGCCGACGAACCCGCCGACGCCGTTCGCCGCCTACTGCGAGGCCGCTCGAGCGGCGCGGCCGCGTCCGCTCCCGCGCTGATGGGCACTCCGCTGCGATCCGGGCCATGCGCATGGCCCGCGGTGCAGCGGAGGGCCCCTCTCGCGCGGGTCGGGGGTCAGGCGGGGGTGCCACCCACCGGGGGCTCCTCCGCCGCCGCGGGAGCGGACGTCGGCGCCGGCGCCGCGGTGCCCGTCACGCCGAGGAGGTTGCGCGCGCGGTTCGCCACCTGCGGGTCGACCACGAGCGAGTACGTCGACGCGACCACCTGCATGACGCTGCTGAAGTCGCGTCGGCGGCGCGAGATCGCATACGAGATCAGGCCGAAGACGATGCCGAACGCGAGGCCGAGGAGCACCGCGCCGAACAGGTAGCCCGTGCCCGGGTTGTACTGGGCGGGCGTGAAGATCGACGTCACGAGGCCGAACAGCAGGCCGAGCCAGAGTCCGGACGCCGCGCCGGCACCTGCGGCGCGGCCCCAGGAGAGCCGTCCGGTGACGCGCTCGACGCTCTTCATGTCGTTGCCGACGATGGCCGCGGTCTGGACCGGGAAGCCCTCGTTCTCCGCCAGCTTGTCGACGGCGGCCTGCGCCTCCTGATAGGTGGCATAGGTCGCGATCACCTCGCCGGTCGGCAAGGAGGGGAAGGCGACCTGCCGGCCGCCTCCGAACAGGCCCTGCGTGTTCGTCATGCAGAGAACATTCCCACCATCCGCTCCAGGTATCCATGGCCTCGCCTTTGCGCCGTCCATGAACGCGTGCTGCGGCGACCAGCCGGGACGGGGCTCGGCGGCCTACCCTTGGACCGTGAGTACGACGCGCATCTTCGTGGCCCGCCTGGCGGGGTGCGGGGTGTTCGACCGCTCGGGCGACCGGCTCGGGCGCGTCCGCGACGTCGTCGTGGTCTACCGCCGCGCGGCGCCGCCCCGCGTGGTCGGCATGGTCGTCGAGATCCCGGGCCGTCGCCGGGTCTTCCTCTCCATCGGCCGCATCGTGTCGATCGGCGCCGGCCAGGTCATCACGACGGGCCTGATCAGCGTGCGGCGCTTCGAGCAGCGCGCCAGCGAGGTCCGCGTCGTCGCGGAGCTGCTCGGCCAGCGCATCACGCTCACGGACGGCTCCGGCGAGTCCACGGTGGAGGACGTCGCGATCGAGCAGGTCGGCCCGGCGGAGTGGGAGGTCGAGCAGGTCTTCGTCCGCCGCCCGCGCACCGGCCCGGCCCCCTTCGGCCGCGGCGCGACCGCCTTCGTGAAGTGGTCGGACATCCGCCAGAACGACACGGGCGGCCGCGGGCAGTCGGCTGCGCAGCTGATCCAGTCGATGGCCGACCTCCCGGCCGCCGACCTCGCCTCCACGCTCCTCGACCTGCCGGAGCAGCGCATGCTCGAGGTGGCGAACGAGCTCACCGACGACCGCCTGGCCGACGTGCTCGAGGAGATGCCGGAGGAGGCGGGCGTGAAGATCCTCGCCCGCCTCGGCGACGACCGCGCCGCGGACGTGCTCGAGGTGATGCAGCCGGACGACGCGGCCGACCTGATCGGCAAGCTCTCCGACGAGCGCAGCGAGGCGCTCCTCGGCCTGATGGAGTCGGAGGAGGCGGACGACGTCCGCATGCTCCTCGCCTACGACCCCGACACCGCGGGCGGCATGATGACGCCGGACCCGATCATCGTCTCCGCCGACGCGACCGTGGCGGAGGGCCTGGCGCTCATCCGCCGGCACGAGCTCGCGCCTGCGCTCGGCGCCGCGGTCTGCGTCACGCAGCCGCCGTACGAGCCGCCGACGGGGCGCTTCCTCGGCATCGTGCACTTCCAGCGGATGCTGCGCTACCCGCCGCACGAGCGCCTCGGCAGCATCCTCGACACCCAGACGGAGCCGGTGCGGGCGAACACGTCCGCGGCGGAGGTCTCGCGCATCCTCGCGACGTACAACCTCGTGCAGGTGCCCGTGGTGGACGAGAACCACCGCCTCGTCGGCGTGGTGACGGTCGACGACGTGCTCGACCGGCTGCTGCCGGACGACTGGCGATCGAGCGACGCCGCCGACGACGACAACGACGAGGCGCTCCCCCGGGTGTCGACCGACACGTCCGCGATCACCACCGTCCCGCAGCGCGTGCCGTCGAGGAGGAGCCCCCGTGGCCGCGCCCGGTAGCCGCAGGGCGCGTCGGGACGTCGACCCGCTCGAGGCGCCGAAGGGCCTCCCCCGCGGTCGCCGACGGACGAGCCGTGATGTCTTCGGCCGCTTCTCGGAGTCGTTCGCGCGTGGGATGGGCACGTCCGGGTTCCTCATCGGCTTGACCGCGTTCGTCATCGTGTGGCTCGCCTGGAACACGTTCCTGCCCGAGTCGGCGCAGTTCGACCCGCGGGCCACGAACTTCACGCTGCTCACGCTGCTGCTGTCGCTGCAGGCCTCCTACGCGGCGCCGCTCATCCTGCTCGCGCAGAACCGGCAGGACGACCGCGACCGCGTGCAGGTCGAGCAGGACCGGCAGCGCGCCGAGCGGAACCTCGACGACACCGAGTACCTGGCGCGGGAGATCGTCGCCCTCCGCCTGCTCGTGCGCGACATGGCCTCGCAGGACTTCGTCCGCGACGAGCTGAAGGCGCTGCTCGAGGAGCTCGACCGCCGCGAGGTGAGCCGCGAGGCGGCCGCGGCGGAGCTCAGCGCGGAGGACGCCGAGGACCGCCGTCGCCGCGAGCCGCCGTCGAGGACGACCCAGCCGTGAGCGCCGAGGCGGTCCGTGCGGCCGTCGGCGCGGTGCGGGATCCGGAGATCCGCCGGCCCCTGAGCGAGCTCGACATGCTCGACTCGGTGGAGGTCGCCGACGGGGTCGCCCGCGTCGCCCTGAGCCTCACCGTCGTCGGCTGCCCCGCTGCGGACCGGATCGAGCGGGACGTCCGGGACGCCGCGGCGCGCGTCGAGGGCGTGCGGACCGTCGAGGTCGAGCTCGGCGTGATGGCGCCGGCCCGGCGTGCCGCGCTGTCGGAGCGGCTCCGCGGCGAGCGCACCAGCCCGTTCGGCCCGGACTCGCTGACGCGCGTGATCGCGGTGACGTCGGGCAAGGGCGGCGTCGGCAAGTCAACGGTGACCGCGAACCTGGCCGTGGCGCTCGCGGCCCGCGGTCTCGGCGTCGGCGTCCTCGACGCGGACGTGCACGGGTTCTCGATCCCGGGGCTGCTCGGCATCGCGCCGGACACGAGCCCGGTCGATCTCGACGGCCTCATCGTCCCGCCGGTCGCCTTCGGCGTGAAGGCGATCTCGATCGGGATGTTCCTGCCGCCGGGCGAGCGCGACGGCGCGGTCGCGTGGCGCGGACCGATGCTGCATCGCACGCTGAACCAGTTCCTGACCGACGTGCACTACGGCGCGATCGACGTGCTCCTGGTCGACACCCCGCCCGGCACGGGCGACGTCGCGATCTCCCTCGGCCAGCTGCTGCCGAACGCGGAGGTGCTCGTGGTGACGACGCCGCAGCCGGCGGCCGCCGATGTGGCGGTGCGGTCCGGCCTCGTGGCGCGGAAGCTCGGGCAGCGCCTGATCGGCGTCGTCGAGACCATGGCGCCCGCCACGCTCCCGGACGGCTCGCTGCTCGACCTGTTCGGCTCCGGCGGCGGCGCGGCCGTCGCACAGCGGCTCGACGTGCCGCTGCTCGCCTCGGTGCCGCTCTCCGCGGCGCTGCGCCGCGCGGGCGACGCCGGAGCCCCGGTGGTGTCCGCGTCCGACGCCGATCCGGCGGCGGCGGCGCTCGACGCGCTCGCCGCCGCGGTCGGCGGGATGGGGCGCGGGCTCGGCGGCAGGCGACTGCCGGTCGGCCCCGCCTGACGGCGCGCTAGGGGCGCCGGGTCGGAATCGCGCGGTAGCCGTCCGTGCGCACGGCGACGGCGGTGGCGACGATGCCCCACGCGCTGAGCAGCGCGAGGACGACGAGCAGGGCGGTCATGATGGCGGGCCTTCTTCTCGGTGTCGGGCGGGTCAGAAGCGGGTGCTGAACGCGGCGTCCTCGAGGAACGGCGCGGTGTGGGCGTCGAGCTGCAGCGACAGCGCCGCGGACTCGAGCAGATCGTGGGACATGGGGAACTCCAGTGCTGCAGGTGGGAGCCGGTCGACTCCCTGCTGACAGTGAACCGTTCGTGACAGTAAAGAACAAGCGAATTGTTCTGCACTTCGTGTGCAGTTCTGCTTCACGATCTATACGCTGCTCCCCATGGACATCGGGCGCCTCGAGGTGCTGCGCGAGCTGCGGCTGCGCGGCTCCGTCACGGCCGTCGCTCGCGCGACGCACCGCACGCCCTCCGCGGTCTCGCAGCAGCTGAAGACGCTGGAGCGGGAGGTCGGCGCACCGCTGACCGAGCGGGAGGGCCGCGGTCTCGTGCTCACGCCCGCCGGCGACGCGCTCGCGCAGGCCGCTGCCGACGTGGTCGTCGCCATGGCCCGAGCGGAGGAGACGTGGCGCAGCTACCTCGCCGGGCCCGAAGGCCGCGTCGATCTGGCGACCTTCCCGACCGCGGGTCGCATGTTCCTCCCCGGGCTGCTGCTCGCGGCGAGGGCGACCCCGGGCCTCGAGGTCATGGCGGCGGACGTCGACCCGGTGCACGCCGACTTCGCGGCGATCGTGCCCGACTTCGACGTGGTGCTCGCGCACTCCGTCGGGCCGGCTCCCTCCTGGGACGACCGGGACCTGATCCAGGTGCACCTCGTCGACGAACCCCTCGATGTCGCGCTCCCCGTCGGCCACCCGCTCGCCGATCGCGACGCGGTGACCCCGGCGGAGATCGCGCAGGAGCCCTGGATCGGGGTGCCGGACGACTTCCCCTACGAGCGCCTGCACCAGGAGATCGAGCGCGTGGCGGGCACCGTGCTCCGCATCGTCCAGCGCTTCTCCGACACGCGCGTCACCGAGTCGCTCGTCGCGGCGGGCCTCGGGCTCGCCGTCCTCCCCCGCTTCACCTCCGGAGCGGAGGGCTCCGGCGTCGTGCTGCGACCGCTCGCGCAGCTCGCGCCGACCCGGCGGATCGCGGCACTGCTGCGGCGCGAGACCGCGGAGCGGCCGAGCGTCCGCCTGGTCCTCGACCACCTCCGGTCGATCGCCGCGGACCTCGGCTGAGGCGGTTCAGCCGATCAGGTCGCCTCGTCGTCGAAGGCCGTGAGGTTGGTCCGCCGCCGAGCGCGCTGCACCACCGGCTCGGGCTCCGGCTCATCGTCCAGCGGGTCCGCCTCGGGCTCCGTCTCGCGGCGCCGGGGCTCCGGCGGCTCGAGGAGCGCATCGCGGATGATGCGACGCGGGTCGTACTGGCGCGGGTCGAGCTTGCGCCACTCCTCCTCGTCGAAGTCCGGGCCCAGCTCCTCGCGGACGCGGTCCTTCGCGTCGTCGAGCATGCCGCGCGCCGCGCGCACGAACCGGCCGAGCCGGGCGGCGTAGTCGGGGAGCTTCTCCGGTCCCACGAGGAACAGCGCGAGGACCGCGATGAAGATGAGCTTCGACGGATCCATCGCTGCAGCGTAGATCACCGGAGCGCCGGGGGACGGCAGCGCACTGCCCCTAGGGTGGTGCGGATGGTGGAGATCGCCGCCGACCGGGCCTTCGCGGACGCATTCGCGCCCGAGGACGAGGCGATCGACGCGGCTCGCGAGGCCGCTCACCAGTTCGGGATCGACACCGTGTCCCCCGCGGTCGGCGCGGCGCTCGCCCTGGCCGCCGCGAGCGGCCCGGCGTCGTCGATCATCGAGATCGGCACCGGCACCGGCGTGTCCGGGCTCTGGCTGCTGCGGGGCGCACCGGAGGCCGTCCTCACGTCGATCGACGTCGACCTCGACCTCCACCAGGTGGCGAGAACGATGTTCCAGGCCGCGGGGCACCCCGCGCGCCGGGTCCGGCTGATCACGGGATCCGCGGCCGACGTACTGCCGCGCATGAACGAGGAGGCGTACGACCTCGTCCTCGTCGACGCCGGCTGGTCGTCGGTGCTCGACGACGTCGAGCGCGCGCTCCGTCTCGCCCGGCCGGGCGGCTCGGTGCTCGTCCCCCGCGTGCTGCAGGGCGGCCGCACGGCCGATCCCGTGCGGCGCGACCCGGAGACGACGGCCTACCGGACGCTGCTGCGCGCCGCGCGGGAGCGCACGGACGTCGTCACAGGCCTGTCGATCGTCGGCGACGGGCTGCTGCACCTCGTCCGGCGCTGACCGCCCGCACGGTGGACGAGCGCGGGCGCCGAGGCGCCCGCGCTCACCGAGAAGCGATCAGCCGATCGCTGCCGACAGCGCGTCGCGCAGCTCGGTCGCCTCGGCGTCGTTGACGGAGACCACGAGGCGGCCACCGCCCTCGAGCGGGACGCGCACGATGATGAGGCGACCCTCCTTGACGGCTTCCATGGGCCCGTCGCCCGTGCGGGGTTTCATCGCCGCCATGCGAGACACCTTCCTCTGGTGAAGTGTTCAACCATTATCCCACCCGGGACCGCCACTCCCAAACCGCGATCCCCCGACTCCCTGATCAGGGCACGGTCCAGTAGTCCTCGACGGGCCCGTAGCAGACCCAGAGCCAGAGCCCCTGAAGCGCGAGCGACACCAGGAGGACGAGGACCCGAGCGGACGTCGCCCGGGGCGCGACCGCCCCGGCGAGCGGCGCCATCGGCATCAGCAGCCGGAAGACGCTCGACTGCGGGAAGAAGACCGCGAGCAGGTAGAGCGCGTAGGACGCGGCCCAGAGCCGGACGGTGATGCCGAGGCGGCGCGCCCACGGGGAGAGCAGCAGCGCGGCGAAGGCGCCCACGAGCAGCAGGACCACGACCGGGGCGACCCAGGCGGCTGGTCCGGACCCGAGCACCTTCGTCGCCCAGAAGTCCGCGGCGAACAGCCAGGGCTCGAAGAAGGTGATCGAGGAGTCGGGCATCCACAGCGCGCGCCAGGCGCTCTCGGTGGCGAAGTAGGCGTCCGGTCGGCCGGTGGCGAGCGCCGCGATCCAGCTCCAGGCGAAGCCGGCGATCGCGCAGACCGCGGCGAGCAGGATTCCCGCGAGCAGGTCGTCGCGGGCGAACGCGGGGCCGCCGCGCCTCGCCCGCACGACGCGCACGAGCACGTGGAGGCCGACCGCGAGCGCGAGCGCGAGGACGCCGGGCCGTGTGAACGCCAGCACCAGGGCGAGCGGGACGGCAGCGAGGTAGCGCCCGCGGTCGACCAGCAGCAGCGCGGCGAGCAGGAGCAGCAGCCCGAGCGACTCCGCGTACGTCGTCTGGAACATGAACGCGAGCGGCGAGCAGGAGAACAGGGCGGCGGCGAACACCGCGCGGTCGCGGCCGACGTGCGGGAGCAGCAGGGCGGCGAGGAGGACCGCCGCACCGCAGCCGGCGAGCACGCTCACCGCGAGCGCCGGGATCCGCCAGTCGACGACGCCGAGGCTGAGCGCCTTCGCGAGGTACGGGTAGACGGGCAGGAACGCCCACTGGTTCGTGTCGACGGCGCCGGAGGCGGTCAACGGCAACGTCGACGGGTACCCGTTCTCCGCGATGTACCAGTACCACTGGCCGTCCCACGCGCTGACCAGATCGAGGAACGTCCCCCCGGGCTTCACCCGCGACCGCGGCGTCGCCTGCGACCAGACCCAGAGGAACAGCACGGTCGTGACGACTCGGGAGGCGCCGAAGATCAGCAGGACGACGCCCCACCAGGGCAGGCGGGAGGCGGCCCGCGGCTCCGGCTTCGCCGTCGGCGCCGGAGCCGGCGCGGTGGAGGTCACGCGCCGGTCAGCCACGCCCGCAGGCCCGCCTCGACGGCGTGGATCTGATCGACCGGGACGTACTCGTCGTCGGTGTGCGCCTTCAGCGGGTCGCCGGGGCCGTAGTTCACGGCCGGGATCCTGAGCCCGGCGAAGCGGGCGACGTCCGTCCAGCCGTACTTCGGTCGCGGCTCGGCGCCGACGGCCTCCACGAACGCCTTCGCGATCGGGACGTCGAGGCCCGGGCGGGCGCCGGCGGCGATGTCGACGATCCGGACGTCGAACCCGGCGAACACCTCCTCGATGTGCCGCACGGCCTCCTCCGGCGAGCGCGACGGCGCGAAGCGGTGGTTGACCTGCACGACGCACTCGTCCGGGATCACGTTGCCGGCGACGCCGCCGTGGATCGTGACCGCGTTGAGCCCCTCCCGGTACACGAGCCCGTCGACCTCCACCGAGCGGGGCTCGTACGCGGCGAGCCGGTCGAGGATCGGTGCGGCGAGGTGGATCGCGTTCACGCCGATCCAGCCGCGTGCGGAGTGGGCGCGCCTGCCGGAGGTGCGGATCTCGGCGCGGAGGTTGCCGTTGCAGCCGCCCTCGATGCCGGCGATGCTCGGCTCCCCCAGGATCGCGAAGTCGGCCTGCAGCTCCTCCGGGTGCTCCTGCAGCAGCCGGTTGAGGCCGTTCAGGTCCTCCCCGACCTCCTCGTGGTCGTACCAGATCCACGTCACGTCGGGCAGCGGCTCGGCCAGCTCCGCGGCGAGCTTCAGCTGCACCGCGGTGCCGGCCTTCATGTCCGTCGTGCCGCGGCCGTAGAGCCGCCGTTCCCCGTCGACCTCCTCGAACCAGGTCGGGAGGTTGTCGTTCAGCGGCACCGTGTCGATGTGCCCCGCGATCGCGACGCGGATCGGCCGGCCGAGCTCGGTGCGCGCGACGATCGTGTCGCCGTAGCGGCGGACGGTGAGGTGCGGCACGGCGCGGATCGCGGCCTCGATCAGGTCCGCGAGGGGGCCCTCGTTCCCGGAGACGCTCTCCACGTCGCAGATCGCCTGCGTGAGCAGCACGGCATCGGCGGTCAGATCCAGGCCGGGCACCCGCCAAGCGTAGCGAGCGCGGCCGTCCGAGCCCGCTCGGCGCCCTGGATAGCCTGGTCGGATGAGCGATCCGCAGCGGACCGGCTGGGGCCACGGCCTCGCGACCAGGACGAAGGACGGCACGGTCCTCGACGTGTGGTTCCCCTCCCCCGCGCTCGGCGCCGCCCCGGAGGCGGACCCGCCCCGCGCGCTCGAGGCCGAGGAGCACATCGACGAGCTGCGCCGCGTGCGGATCGAGGCCGTGACGGTCGAGGCGGCGCTCGACGAGCCGGTCGTGTCGACCGCCGACGCCTACCTGCGCCTGCACCTCCTGTCGCACCTCGTCGTCGCGCCGAACACGGTCTCGCTCGAAGGGCTGATGGCGCACCTGCCGATCAGCGCGTGGACCCCGCGCGGGCCGATGCTGCCCGTCGACGCGCAGCGACGCCTGCCCGCGCTGCGGCGGGCCGGCCTCGAGGTGATCGGCCTCGACCGCTTCCCGCGTCTCACCGACTACGTCCTCCCGGACCGCGTGCGGATCGCGGACGCCGGGCGCGTGCGCCTCGGCGCGCACCTCGCGCCGGGCACGGTCGTGATGCACGCGGGCTTCGTCAACTTCAACGCGGGCACGCTCGGCACGTCCATGGTCGAGGGCCGCATCAGCCAGGGCGTGGTCGTCGGCGACGGCTCGGACGTCGGCGGCGGCGCGTCGATCATGGGGACGCTCTCGGGCGGCGGGACGCAGCGGGTGTCGATCGGGCGGCGCAGCCTCCTCGGCGCGAACTCCGGCCTCGGCATCGCGATCGGCGACGACTGCGTCGTGGAGGCGGGCCTCTACGTGACGGCGGGCACGAAGCTGACGCTCCGCGTCCCGGGCCAGGAGCCGCGGACGGTGAAGGCCGTCGAGCTCTCGGGCCAGGACGCGTGGCTGTTCCGCCGGAACAGCGTGACGGGCGAGGTGGAGGCGGTCCCCCGCACGGGCCCGGGCATCGCCCTGAACCCGACCCTCCACGCCTGACCTCCCGCCCGACCGGCCCCGGAACACCGTTCCCGGGCGTGATCTCGCAGCCCGGGCCACGACAGACGCCCGTCTGGCGAGATCACACCCGCGCGACGGCCGAACTCCGCGCGGCACGAGCCCGCCGCGCGCCCCACGCCCCCTCCACAGGGCCGATGTCGGCGCCGGAGCACTGATCGCGCCCGGCCGCAGGGCGGCTCGGCCCGAGGATCGCCGTCATGGATCCCGTCCGCGGCCGCGAGTCGCTCCTCCTCGTGCGGCATCGGAACCACACCGGCTTGAGCTCGAGCGCGCTCACCCGAGGCGCCCGGAGCGGAGACCTCACCCGGCTCCGGAGCGGCGCGTTCGTCAGGACCGACGTGTGGAGCGCGCTGTCGCCGGACGAGCGCATCCGTCTGGAGGTCGCCGCCGCTGCGGCCGTCCACCGGGGTTCGTTCACGGCGTCGCACCGGAGCGCCGCAGCGCTGTGGCGGGCGCCGCGGATCCAGCGGCACGACGGTCTCGTGCACCAGCGGGTCTCGGTGACGACCGGGAGCAGGACGGAGCACGGCATCCGGAAGCACGCCGTGGCGGACACCGACCTCCACCTGACGCGGATCGACGGGATCGAGGTGACCGACCTTCCTCGCACCGTGCTCGACCTCGCGGCGACCGAGCCCTTCACGGCCGCGGTGGCCGTCGCGGACTGGGCGCTGCGCGGGGGCGTGACGAAGGAGCGCCTCATCACCTCGTTGGACGAGTGGAGCCCGCTGCGCAACCGCGCTCGCATCGAACGGGTCATCGCGTTCGCGGACCCGCTCGCGCAGGGCGCCGGCGAATCGGTGAGCCGCGTCCAGATCGCCGAGTGCGGGCTGCCCGCTCCGGTGCTGCAGCAGCGGTTCGACGACGAGCTCGGCCTGATCGGCTTCGTCGACTTCTTCTGGCCGGCCTTCGACCTGATCGGGGAGTTCGACGGGTTGGTCAAGTACCGGAAGCCCGAGTACATGAACGGCAGGACCGACGCGGACGTGGTCATCGACGAGAAGCGGCGTGAGGATCGGCTGCGAGCGACGCCCCGGCGACCGGGCGTCACCAGGTGGATCTGGTCGACGCTGAGCCCGGTGGGCCGGCTCGAAGCGCAGCTCCGCAGCGCGGGCCTTCGATGAAGGCGGGCGTGACATCGCAGTCCGGGCGCTCGTCGACGCCCGGATTGAGAGATCACGCCCGCTCAGGCGCCGAAGGACGCGGGCGGGTCAGCGGAGGTGGCGCTCCGGGGGGCCCACGTAGAGCTGCTGCGGGCGGCCGATCTTCGTCGCCGGGTCCGCGTTCGCCTCGCGCCAGTGCGCGATCCAGCCGGGGAGGCGACCGATCGCGAACAGCACCGTGAACATGCGGGCCGGGAAGCCCATCGCCTTGTAGAGCACGCCCGTGTAGAAGTCGACGTTCGGGTACAGGCGCCGCTCGATGAAGTAGTCGTCCTCCAGGGCGATCTGCTCGAGCTCGCGGGCCAGGTCGAGCAGCGGGTCGACGACGCCGAGCGCGTCGAGCACCTCGTCCGCGCTCTCCTTCACGAGCTTCGCACGCGGGTCGTACGACTTGTACACCCGGTGGCCGAAGCCCATCAGGCGGACGCCCTCCTCCTTCTTCTTCACCCGCTCGACGAACTTCTCGACGCCCTCGCCGGAGTCGCGGATCTGGGCGAGCATCGTGAGCACGGCCTCGTTCGCGCCGCCGTGCAGCGGGCCGGACAGCGCACCGATGCCGGCCGCGACGGAGACGAACATGTTCGCCTCCGTCGAGCCGACGAGCCGCACCGTGGAGGCGGAGGCGTTCTGCTCGTGGTCCTCGTGGAGGATCAGCAGCCGCTCGAGCGCCTTCGACATCACCGGGTCGACCTCGTACGGCTCCGCGTTCGTGCCGAAGTTCAGCCGGAGGAAGTTGTCGACGAACGACAGCGAGTTGTCCGGGTACAGGAACGCCTGGCCGAGCGTCTTCTTGTGCGCGTAGGCGGCGATGACCGGCAGCTTCGCGAGGAGGCGGATCGCCGCGCCCTCGATCTGCTCCGGGTCGTGCACGGACAGCGAGTCCTCGTAGTACGTGGACAGCGCGCTGATGCCCGACGACAGCACCGTCATCGGGTGGGCGGTGTGCGGCAGCGCGCCGAAGAAGTGGCGCAGGTCCTCGTGCAGCAGCGTGTGCCGGCGGATGCGCGCGTCGAACTCCGCGAGCTCCGACTCCGTCGGCAGCTCGCCGTGGATCAGGAGCCACGCGACCTCGAGGTAGGTCGAGTGCTGCGCGAGCTCCTCGATCGGATACCCGCGGTACCGGAGGATGCCCTGGTCGCCGTCGATGAAGGTGATCGCGGACTTCGTCGACGCGGTGTTCACGAACCCGTTGTCGAGCGTCGTGAGCCCGGTCTTCCTGGTCAGACCGGCGATGTCGATGCTCGAGGCGCCCGCGGTGGCGGGCAGGATCGGGAACTCGGCGGACCCGCCCGGGTACTGCAGGGTGGCGGTCTCGCGATCGGCGTCGGTCACCGCAGCAGCCTATCGAGCCGTGCCTGCGGCCCCGGACTCAGGCCTGGGGCGGCAGCGCGGAGACGACCGGGTGGTCCTTGTGGATCACGCCGACCTTGGCGGCGCCGCCCGGCGAGCCGACCTCGTCGAAGAACTCGACGTTGGCCTTGTAGTAGTCCGCCCACTGCGACGGGAGGTCGTCCTCGTAGTAGATCGCCTCGACCGGGCACGCGGGTTCGCAGGCGCCGCAGTCGACGCACTCGTCGGGCTGGATGTAGAGCATCCGGTCGCCCTCGTAGATGCAGTCGACCGGGCACTCGTCGATGCACGCACGGTCCTTCACGTCCACGCACGGCAGCGCGATCACATACGTCACTACTCAGTCGTCCTCTTCGTTCGGGCCAGGTCCGAGTATCCCACCGCCGCCCGGGGCGGTCCTCCGGGACCGCCGTCGGCGCGGCCACACCACCACGACCAGGGCGACGACCGGGACCCCGATCGTCCATCCGAGGCCTGCGGCGTTCAGGAGGACGACGGTCGATCCGCCGCTCGCCCCCGGCAGCAGGAGCAGCGCCGCGGCCGCGACCACGCCGACCGCGGCGGCGACCGCGTACCAGCGGGTCGGGAACGCGATCCGGAGGGCCAGCAGGAACACGAGCACCATCGCCAGCGACAGCACGAGGCCGACGGGCGCGCCCTCGCCCGTGGCCGCGGAGACCCCGACCTGATGCTTGAAGGTGCCGATCGCGCCGACGACGAGACCGGCGACGAGGCTCAGCGGGAGCCCGATCGCGAGCTCCCGTCCCGTCACGGCTGCGGCCATCCCCCGATCGTCGTCGCCCGCACCTCGCAATGCAGGTAAGGATTGGCTAACCTTCCCGACGGCGCTCCGACGGAACCGCCGATCGACCATCGACCAGGAGAGGACGTCCCGTGCTCGCCACCCTGGTGATCGGTCTCCGCGAAGGCCTCGAAGCCGCGCTCATCGTGGGCATCATCGCCGCCTTCCTCCGCCGCAACGGCCGCGGCCTCGGCGCGATGTGGCTGGGCGTCGGTCTCGCCGTCGGCGCGAGCGCCGCGGTCGGCGTCGCGCTCTGGATCCTCGAGTCGTCCCTGCCGCAGGCGCAACAGGAGGCCCTCGAGACCGTCATCGGCGCGGTCGCGATCGTCTTCGTCACCGGGATGCTGCTCTGGATGAACCGGCACGCCCGGAGCATGAAGAAGGAGCTCGAGAGCTCCGCCGGCGCCGCGCTGCACGACGGCGGCGCGGTCGCCCTCGCCGTGATGGCCTTCCTCGCCGTGCTCAAGGAGGGCTTCGAGACGAGCGTCTTCCTGCTCGCCACCTTCCGCGCCGCGACGAGCGCCGGCCTCGCCGCGACCGGTGCGGTGCTCGGCATCGTCATCGCGATCGGCATCGGCTACGGCGTCTACGCCGGGGGCGTGCGCATCGACCTCGGCCGCTTCTTCCGCATCACCGGCGCGTTCCTCGTGCTCGTCGCGGCCGGCCTCGTGCTCACCGCGGTCCGCACCGCCCACGAGGCCGGCTGGGTCCTCGCCGGGCAGCAGCGGACCGTCGACCTCGGCTGGCTCGCGCCGAACGGCTCCGTGCAGGGCGCGCTGATCACCGGGATGCTCGGCATCCCCTCCGACCCGCGCCTGATCGAGGTCGTCGCGTGGCTCGCCTACGTCGTGCCGGTCGCGCTGTTCGTCTACTGGCCGGCGAAGCGGAGGCCCACGGGCACCGCCGCCGTCCGCCTGCGCTGGGGCGTGGCCGCCGCGCTCGGCGCGACCACGGTCGTGCTCGCCGTCGCCGTGCCCTCGGCACCGCAGCCGTCCACCGCGGCCCGCCCGCTCGCGGGCGGCGGCACGGTCGAGCTGACGGGATCCTCGCTCGTCGTGCGGCAGGGCGGCGCGGTCGACCGCGTCCGGCTGCCCTCGGGCACCCCGGAGACGCGCGCCGGCGTGCCCGTGCAGCAGCGCACCGTCGCCGCGGCGGCGACCGTCGACGGTCCCGCCACGGTCACGCTGGCGCAGGTGACGGCCGCGAACGGCGGCCGGCTGCCCGTCGGCGTGAACCCCGCGCAGGATCCCGGCCCCTTCGCGGCGAGCTGGAGCGCCCGCGCGACGACCACCGCGTGGACCTCCGGCGGATCGATCGTCGATGCGTCGCGCGCCGCGACCACGGTGCTCACGATCACCGGCGGCGGGCTGACGTCCGCCCGCACGCTCACCGTCACCGGGGGCGACGTGCCGCGCGCCGCCTCCTGGCAGGTGACCGCGGCCTCCGTCGCCGCGACGTCCTCCGCGCTCGCGTCCGCCGCCGCGGCCGGCCCCGAGCGGAGCCTCTGGGGCGTGGAGCTGCCGATCGCCCTGCTGATCGCAGCGGCGCTCGCCGCCCTCACCGCGCTCCGGGCGCAGCGCCGCGACCGCGGCGCCGCGCGGCCCCTCCCGACCCCGGCCCCCCGAACCAGGAGCACCCCCTATGCCGTCAAGTGACCGCCGCGCCCGTCTGATCGGCGCGGCCGTCCTCGTCCCGACCGTCGTGGCGCTCCTCGCCGCCTGCTCGAGCACGGGCGCGGGCACCGCCGCCCCGTCGTCGGGGTCGACGACCGGGTCGACGACCGCTCCGGTGTCGAAGGGCGTCTCGAAGGTCTCGATCGAGCTCGTCTCCGGCGCCTCCGGCGACGAGTGCCGCGTCTCGCACACGAGCGCGAAGGCCGGTCCCACCACGTTCACCGTCGCCAACACGAGCGCGACGGGCATCACGGAGGTCGAGCTGGTCCAGGGGCAGCGGATCGTCGGTGAGAAGGAGAACCTCGCGCCGGGTCTCGCCCCGGTCGCGTTCACGAGCACGCTGACCGGCGGCACCTACGCCGTCGTGTGCCCCGGCGCGTCCACCGAGACGATCCCCTTCACCGTGACCGGCACGGCACCGGCCGGGAGCGGCAGCGACGCGGCGTCCCTGCTCGCGGACGGCACGAGGACCTACGGCGAGTACGCCGCCTCGACGCTCGCCGACATGACGACGGCCGTCCAGAAGCTCCGGCAGGCGGTCGACTCGGGCGATGTGACGGCGGCGAAGCGGCAGTACGCCCTCGCCCGCCCCTTCTACGAGAAGGTCGAGTCCGACGTGGAGGGCTTCGTCCTCCCAGGCAGCAGCCCGACGGACAACAAGGGCAACCTCGACTACCTGATCGACATGCGCGCCTCCAACCTCGACCCGTCCGTCGGGTGGAGCGGCTTCCACGCGATCGAGCGCGACCTGTGGCAGGGCGGCCGGATCACGGCGACGACGAAGCGGTACGCGGCCGACCTGACGGAGAACGTCGGGAAGCTCGTGTCGCTCGCGAAGACCCTGACCTACAAGCCGGAGGACCTCGCGAACGGCGCCGCGGGCCTGCTGGAGGAGGTCCAGTCGGGCAAGATCAAGGGCGAGGAGGAGCTGTACAGCCACCTCGACCTCGTCGACTTCGCCGCGAACGTCGAGGGCGCCGAGCAGGCCTTCGCGAACCTCGAGCCGGGGCTGAAGAAGATCGACCCGGTGCTGACGCAGCAGGTCGCGGACCGCTTCACAGCGGTGACCGACGCGCTGAAGGCCTACCAGGACCCGGAGCAGGCCGGCGGGTACGAGCTGTACACGGCCAGCGTGCGGGCGAAGGACGCGACGGCGCTCAGCCGCCTCGTCGCGAGCCTCCAGGAGCCGCTGTCGCGGATCGCCGAGAAGGTGGCGACCGCCTGACATGACCGATGACGACGTTCAGGGCGCCCGGCCGCCGGTCTCGCGCCGCGGCCTGATCAGCGGGATCGCCGGCGGCTTCGCCGCGGGCGCGGTCGCCGGGGCGGGCGGCGCGGCCGCGTTCGCGGCGGCGGCCGCGCCCGCCTCGGCGCCCGAGGACGAGTCGGAGACGGTCGACCTCACCCGCTCGCACCCGTTCTACGGTCAGGCGCACCAGGCCGGCATCCAGACGGAGCAGCAGCGCTACACGGTCTACATGACGTTCGACCTGACCTCGCCGCTCGCGTCCGACCTGCAGGTGCTGCTCGCGCGCTGGTCCGGCGCGATCGCGCAGATGATGCAGGGGCTGCCGATCGGCAGCGTGGAGCCGGACGGCTCCGGGGCGGTCGCGCTCGACACCGGCGAGGCGTACGAGCTCTCCCCCGCCTCCCTGACCGTCACCGTGGGTCTCGGGCCGGGGGTGTTCGACGACCGGTTCGGCCTCGCGGCCAAGCGGCCGAAGCACCTCGCCGACCTGCCGGACCTCCCGAGCGATCAGCTGCAGGACGAGACGAGCGGCGGGGACCTGAGCCTCCAGGCGTGCGCCGACGACCCGCAGGTCGCCTACCACGCGATCCGCGACCTCACCCGGATGGCCCGGGGCGTCGCGACGACGCGGTGGACCGTGCTCGGGTTCGGCCGCGCCTCCGCGGGCAAGGGGCAGAAGACCCCGCGGAACCTGATGGGCTTCAAGGACGGCACGCGGAACATCAAGGAGGAGTCGGACTTCGACCGGTTCGTCTGGGTGGGCGACGACCAGGCGTGGACCCGCGGCGGCAGCTACCAGGTCGTCCGGAAGATCCAGATGAACATCGAGACGTGGGACGCCGATCCCGTCGGCGACCAGCAGGACGTGTTCGGCCGGACGAAGGCCGTCGGCGCGCCGCTGACCGGCGAGCGCGAGTTCGACGTCCCGGACTTCGCGAAGCGCTCCGGGGACGCGACCGTCATCCCGCAGACCTCGCACGTGGCCCTCGCGGCGCACGAGAACAACGGCGGCGTGAAGATCCTCCGCCGCGGCTACAACTACACGGACGGGCTGAACCGCGTGGGCCTGCTCGACGCCGGCCTGCTGTTCCTCTCGTACCAGAACGACCCGCAGCACTTCATCACGCTGCAGACGCGGCTCGGCAGCGTCGACCGCCTGAACGAGTACATCCAGCACATCGGGTCGGCGATCTTCTTCACGCCGCGGTCGCCGAAGCGCGGCCGCTACATCGGCCAGGAGCTCTTCGAGTAGAGAGCGGTGCCGGCCCGCACTCTTCGTTCCGTAGGACGCCGGGTCCTACGGAACGAAGAGTGCGCGCGTCAGGCGTCGGCGAGCTGGCGCTTCAGGCGGGAGGCGTTGCGCGCGCGCGTCTGCTGGTCGAGGTCGACCTTGCGGATGCGCACCGCGTTCGGCGTGACCTCGACGCACTCGTCGTCGCGGGCGAACTCCAGGCTCTCCTCGAGCGACAGCTCGCGGGACGGGGTGAGGCGCTCCAGCTCGTCCGCCGTGGACGAGCGGATGTTGTTGAGCTGCTTCTCCTTGGTGACGTTGACGTCCATGTCGTCCTGGCGGCTGTTCTCGCCGACGACCATGCCCTCGTAGACCTCCTCCGACGGCTTCACGAAGAAGACGCCGCGCTGCTGGAGGTTCTGGAGCGCGAAGGGGGTGACGACGCCCTGGCGGTCCGCGACCATCGAGCCGTTGACGCGGGTCGTGATCGCGCCGGCCCAGCGGTCGTAGCCGTCGGAGATCGCGTTCGCGATGCCGGTGCCGCGGGTGATCGTGAGGAATTCGGTGCGGAAGCCGATGAGCCCCCGCGACGGGACGCGGAACTCCATCCGCACCCAGCCGCTGCCGTGGTTCGACATGGTCGTCATGACGCCCTTGCGCGCAGCGAGGAGCTGGGTGATCGCACCGAGGTGCTCCTCCGGCGCGTCGACCGTGAGGTGCTCGAACGGCTCGTGGACCTTGCCGTCGATCTCCTTGGTGACGACCTGCGGCTTGCCGACCGTGAGCTCGTAGCCCTCGCGGCGCATCTGCTCGACGAGGATCGCGAGCGCGAGCTCGCCGCGGCCCTGCACCTCCCACGCGTCCGGACGGCCGACGTCGACGACCTTCACGGACACGTTGCCGATGAGCTCGCGGTCGAGGCGGTCCTTCACGAGCCGACCCGTGACCTTGTGGCCCTTGCCGCCCTTGCCCGCGAGCGGGGAGGTGTTGGTGCCGATGAGCATCGAGATCGCGGGGTCGTCGACGTGGATGGCCGGCAGCGGCCGCACGTCCTCCGGGTCGGCGAGGGTGTCGCCGATCGTGATGTCCGGGAACCCGGCGACGGCGACGATGTCACCGGCGGCCGCGGACTCGGTCGGGTAGCGCTCGAGCGCCCGCGTCATGAGCAGCTCGGTCACCTTGACGTTCTGGACCGTGCCGTCGTGCCGGACCCAGGCGACGGTCTGGCCCTTGCGGATCGTGCCGTTGAAGATGCGGAGGAGCGCGAGGCGGCCGAGGAACGGCGTCGCGTCGAGGTTCGTGACGTGCGCCTGCAGCGGCGCCTCGTCGTCGTAGCCGGGCGCCGGGATGTGCTTGAGGATCGCCTCGAACAACGGCTCGAGGTCGGGGTTGTCCGGGAGGTCGCCGTTCGACGGGCGGTTCCAGCTCGCGGCGCCGTTGCGGCCCGAGGCGTAGACGACCGGCACGTCGAGGATCGCGTCGAGGTCGAGGTCCGGCACGTCGTCGGACAGGTCGGACGCGAGGCCGAGCAGCAGGTCCTGCGACTCGTGCACGACCGCGTCGATCCGCGCGTCGGGTCGGTCCGTCTTGTTGACGAGCAGGATGACCGGCAGCTTCGCCTCGAGCGCCTTGCGCAGCACGAAGCGGGTCTGCGGCAGCGGGCCCTCGGACGCGTCCACGAGGAGGACGACGCCGTCGACCATGGAGAGGCCGCGCTCGACCTCGCCGCCGAAGTCGGCGTGGCCCGGGGTGTCGATCACGTTGATCGTCACGGGGGTGTCGGAGTGCGCACCGCGGTACGTGATCGCGGTGTTCTTCGCGAGGATGGTGATGCCCTTCTCGCGCTCGAGCTCGTTGCTGTCCATCGCCCGGTCGTCGACGTGGGCGTGGTCGCCGAACGAGTGCGTCTGCTTGAGCATCGCGTCGACCAGCGTGGTCTTGCCGTGGTCGACGTGCGCGACGATGGCGACGTTGCGCAGGTCGGAGCGGGTGGCGTGCGCCATGATGAGGGCCCTTCGGTCGGTGTCCGGCCGGAGCCGGAGGCGCGGCGCCGCCGCTGGATCGGGGCGCGCTCGCGCGGGTCGGCGCCTCCATGGCGCGACGAGAACACCAACATGGTACCCGGCGGCGGTGTTCCAGCCGGGCGAAGTACCGTCCGGACATGACCGCGATCGTCCGGCTCCGTCCGTACCGCGCCGAGGACGCGGTCCGCTTCGACGCCGAGCCGCAGGAACCCGGCTCCTTCGAGTTCTTCGGGTGGCATGCCTCCGACGCCCGCAGCCGCGCCTTCGCGCGCGACGGGCTGCTCGGCGACGACCACGGGAACCTCGTCGTGGAGGTCGACGGCGTCGGCGTCGTCGGGGACGTCGGCTGGGTGCCCGTCTTCCACGGTCCCCCGCCGAACTGCTTCGCGCTGAACATCGGCATCGGCCTGCTCGCCGAGCACCGCGGCAAGGGGTACGGGACCACGGCGCAGCGCCTGCTCGCCGAGCACCTCTTCGCCTACACGCGGTTCGAGCGCCTGGAGGCCGCGACCGACGTGCTCAACATCGCCGAGCAGCGGGCGCTGGAGAGGGCCGGCTTCACCCGCGAGGGCGTCCTCCGGCACGCGCAGTGGCGCGCGGGCGCCTTCCACGACACCGTCCTCTACAGCCGCCTCCGCGGCGACTGACGGCGCACCCTTCGTCTCGGAGTCCTCCGAGACGACGAGTGCGACTGCGGCGGCCTACGCGACCTTCGGCTTCGTGGTGCGGATCTGCCCGGTGACCGGCTCGCCGACGACGAGGTCGCTGCGCACCTGCGGGAAGTGGCAGTACACCTCGTGGCCCGGGGTCTTCTCCTCGAGCACCGGCTCGACGGTGCGGCAGTGCTCCCGCTCCGACTCCGACAGCTCGTTCTTGTACTTCGGGCAGCGGGTGTGGAAGACGCAGCCGCTCGGCGGGTTCGACGGGCTGGGCAGATCGCCGGTGAGCAGGATCTTCTCCCGGCGCGCCTCGATCTTGGGGTCCGGCACCGGCACGGCGGACAGCAGCGCGTGCGTGTACGGGTGCATCGGGTTCTCGTAGAGCGTGTCCCGGTCGGTCAGCTCCATGATCTTGCCGAGGTACATCACCGCGACGCGGTCGGAGATGTGGCGGACGACGGAGAGGTCGTGCGCGATGAAGATGTAGGCGAGGCCGAACTCGGACTGCAGGTCCTCCAGCAGGTTGACCACCTGCGCCTGGACCGACACGTCGAGGGCGGACACCGGCTCGTCGCAGACGATCAGCTTGGGCTGCAGGGCGAGGGCCCGGGCGATGCCGATGCGCTGGCGCTGACCGCCGGAGAACTCGTGCGGGTACCGGTTGTAGTGCTCGGGGTTCAGACCGACGCGGGCCATCAGGTCCTGAACGGTCTTCTTCACGCCGCCCTTGGGCTTCTCGCCCTGGATGCGGAACGGCGACCCGACGATCGTGCCGATCGTGTGCCGCGGGTTCAGCGACGAGTACGGGTCCTGGAAGATCATCTGCAGCTCGCGGCGCAGCGGCCGCATCTGCCGCGGCGAGAGCTTCGTGACGTCCCGGCCCTCGAAGCGCACCGTGCCGCCGGTCGGCTCGATCAGCTTCGACACGGCGCGGCCGGTGGTGGACTTGCCGCAGCCGGACTCCCCGACCAGGCCGAGCGTCTCGCCGGCGCCGAGGGAGAAGGTGACGCCGTCGACGGCGCGGACGGGATTGCCCTTCTGGCCGAAGAGGCCGCCGCGGCGGCCGGGGAACCACTTCTGGACGCCCTCGACCTCGAGGAGCTTCTCGGTGCTGCGCGTGCCGGACGCGGCGGGCTGGGGTGCTGTGGTGGTCATCGTTCTGCCTCGACGTTCAGAGGGTCGGCCGGATCTCGGTCAGGAGGATCTCCTGCCGCTCGGCGGGCGGGATGTGGCACCGCACCTGGTGCCTCACCCGCGGGTCGGTGCTGCCGGTCGTCTCGAGCAGGTCCGGGTGCTCCGTGAAGCACCGGCGTCCCTCCACGCGGTCCGAGAACCGGCAGCGCGGGTTGAAGACGCAGCCCTTCGGCACGTTGATCAGCGAGGGCGGCGAGCCCGGGATCGGGGTCAGCCGCTCCTGCCGGACGCGGTCCATGCGCGGCATCGACCCGAGCAGCCCCCACGTGTAGGGCATCTCGGGCCGGTCGAACAGCTCGTCGACGGTGCCCTTCTCGACGCACTGGCCGCCGTACATCACGACGACCTGGTCGCAGGTCTCCGCCACGACGCCGAGGTCGTGCGTGATGATGATGACGGCCGAGTTCAGCTCGTCCCGCAGCTCCTTGATGAGCTCGAGGATCTGCGCCTGCACCGTCACGTCGAGGGCGGTCGTCGGCTCGTCCGCGATGAGCAGCTTCGGCTGGCAGATCAGCGCCATCGCGATCATGGCGCGCTGCCGCATGCCGCCCGAGAACTGGTGCGGGTAGTCGTCGTAGCGGCCGGCCGCGTTCGGGATGCCGACCTTCTGCAGCATCTCGATCGTCCGCTGCTTCGCGGCCTTCTTGCCCACCTTGTTGTGGACCAGGTAGGCCTCCGAGATCTGGTTCCCGATCGAGTAGAAGGGGTGCAGGCTCGACAGCGGGTCCTGGAAGATCATCGAGACCTCGTCGCCGCGGACGCCGCGCATGTCGTTCTCCGACAGCGGCACGAGGTCCTGCTCGTCGAGCAGGATGCGCCCGGACACCTGCGCCTTCGACCCCTTGTGGAGGCCGAGGATCGCCTGCGCGGTGACGCTCTTGCCCGAGCCCGACTCGCCCACGATGCCGAGGATCTCGCCGCGGCGCAGCTCGAAGGACAGCCCGTCGACGCTCTTGACGAGGCCGTCGTCGGTCGGGAAGTGCACGCGCAGGTCGTCCACGACGAGGAACGGCCGCTGGGCCGTCGTCGTGCCCGGCGCGTCGGCGAGGGAGGTGTCGGTCACTGGAGTGCTCCTCAGGTCCTGCGATCAGACCGTGACGCGCGGGTCGATGACCGCGTACAGGAGGTCGACGATGAAGTTGGCGACGACCAGCGCGAACGCGGCGACCACGGTGACGCCGAGCATCACGGGCAGGTCGAGGCTACTGATGGCCTGGATCGACAGCGTGCCGAGCCCGCGCAGGTTGAACACCTGCTCGGTGATGATCGTCGTGCCGATCAGCGAGCCGATGTCGATGCCGAAGATCGTCACGATCGGGGTGAGCGCGGCGCGGAGGCCGTGCTTGACGACGATCGTGCGCCGGTCGAGGCCCTTCGCACGGGCGGTGCGGATGTAGTCCTCGCCCATCGTCTCGAGCACGTTCGACCGCGTGAGCCGGGCGTACAGCGCGGCGAACAGGAAGGCGAGGCAGACCCAGGGCAGCAGCAGGCTCAGGAACCACTGCGCGGGATTCACGGTGATGTCGACGTAGCCGCCGTTGTCGGGCAGCCACCCGAGCGTGTAGACGAACACCAGCAGCAGCACGGGACCCGTGAAGAAGATCGGGAGCGAGACCGCGGCGAGGGCGCCGGTCATGCCGGCGCGGTCGGTGAACGAGCCCGGCTTGAGGCCGGACAGCGTGCCGACGAGGAGGCCGCCGACGAGCCAGAGGATCGCGGCGCCGATGCACAGGCTGATGGTGACGGGCAGCGCCTGCACGATCAGGGTGCTGACCAGCTCGTTCCGGCGGAACGAGTAGCCGAAGCAGGGGAAGTCGCACTGCACCGGGGCGCTGGTGCCGTCGGTGATCGACTTGCCGAAGAAGCCGGCGAGGTAGGACCAGTACTGCGCGGGCAGCGGCTGGTCGAAGCCGAAGCGGTGCGTCAGCGTCTTCAGCAGCTCCGGCGTCGCCGGGGCCTTGCCGATGTAGTAGTAGACCGGCGATGACTTCGCGAGCAGCGGGACGGCCTGGAAGATCAGGAACGTCACGAGGCTCACGACGATCAGCACGAGGACCATGCCGATCAGGCGGCTCACGATGAAGCGGATCATGTCGTTTCGGACCGGGTGCCCGGCCGGTTCGAGACCGGCCGGGCACCCGGGCCTTTGCCCTTCCTCAGAGGATGGACGGGGGTGGCGCTAGCGCGTCACTTGCCGTCGCTGACGCCCACGTTGACCACGTCGTACGCGCCGAAGCCGAGCGCGTTGTTGCTGGTGACGTTGGTCAGGCGCGGGTTGCGGTACCAGAGGTCCGCGGCGTACCGGGTCGGCAGGAACTGCGCCGACTCCATGAGGGCGTGGTTCAGGGCGGCGCCCGTCTCCTGCGTCGAAGGCGTCCCGGTGGCGTCGAGGATCTTGTTGACGGCCGGGATGTTGATCGAGGCGTAGTTGCTGTTGCCCTGCGGCAGGATCGCGTTCCCGTTGACGATGTTCTGGAACATGCCGTACGGGGTCGGGAAGTCCGCGCCCCAGCCGGCGGCGATCAGGCCGAGGCCCTGGTTCTTGACGTTGTTCGGCGAGCCGACGAACGTCGCGTAGTAGTCGCTGGCGGAGGCCGTCGCGGGCGTGACCGTGATGCCGACGCGGCCGAGGGCCGCCTTGACCGCGGCGAAGGCCTTGCCCTTCGTCACGTCCGGCGTGGCGTACGCGTACTTGGTCGCGAAGCCGTTCGGCTTGCCGCAGAGCTTCAGCTCCTCCTTGGCCTTCTCCACGTCACCCGTGTTGTCCTTGCCGGACGGGTAGGGGTTGTACGACGGGTCGTAGCCGAGGATGCCCGGAGGGGTCGCGGAGTACGCGATCTTGCCGGCGGCGGCGCCACCTGCGATCGCGAGGCCCGACGCCTTGTCCCAGGCGTAGAACACGGCCTTGCGGCAGTGGATGTTGTCGAACGGGGCGACCGACGTCGGGATCGCGGTGTACCGCGTCGTGGGACCGGCCGGGTTGTCGGCGTTCGCCTTCAGCTTCGGCTGCGTGAGGATCTGCGACTGGAACGTCGGGTTGACCGCCGTGTCCATGCGCGCGTCGGCGGCGCCGGTGCGGAGCTGGTTGTCGATGTCGTCGCTGTTCGAGTCGATCGTCAGGTCGATCTCGTTCGCGAGCGGCTTGCGGATGTCGTCCGTCGACTGCGACCAGTACTTGTTCCGCGTGAAGACGACCTCCTTCTTCGGCGTGTAGCTGGAGATCTGGAACGGACCGGAGGCGACCGGGGCCTTCGTGTAGTTCGCGCCGGTGTCCTTGTCCTTCGGGACCGGGGCCGAGGTCGGCAGCGCGAGGAGGTAGTTGAAGTCGGCGAACGGCTTCTTCAGGTAGAAGGTGATCTTGTTGCCGTCGGCCTTGATGGCCGTGTCGGGCAGGTCACCGCTCTTGTAGGGGCCCTTGTAGGAGGACGGCGCGTTGATGATCGCCGTGAAGTAGAAGCCCGGGCCGCCCGTGATGACGTCGGTCGCGTAGCTGCGCTCGACGGCGTACTTGACGTCCTGCGCGGTGATCGCGCTGCCGTCGGAGAACTTCAGCCCGTCCTTCAGCGTGTAGGACCACTCGGTGTAGTCGGCGTTGTGATCCCCGACCGTCGTCGCCAGGTCGGGCGCGAGCGTGAACTTCGTGCCGTTGACCTTCGAGTAGTTGACGAGCGTGCGCGAGAAGACGCGCTGCATGTTGAGGCACCAGCCGTAGTAGGTGCGCGCCGGGTCCCACGAGTCGCAGTCGTCGGTCGCGAGCAGCTTCAGCGTGCCGCCCGTCTTCGTGGACGGGTTGATGACCTTGTCGACCGCGGCGTTGAAGCCGCCGGTGCTGGTGGAGCCGGAGCCTCCGCCCGACGGCGAGTTGCTGCCGCTGGTGCAGCCGGCGAGCGCGAGCGCGCCCACCACCGCGACGCTGGCGAGCGCCAGCGTCTTCCTCTTGAACCTCATCGAGAATCCCTCTCGTTCAGTGTGCTGTGACGAGCGGCGGTGCGGCCGCCCGCTGGGTGGGCCGGAGCCCGGCGCCGGGAGACGGGTGGCAGCCCGCCTCCGACGCACGACTGTGGGGCGCGATGCGCGCCGGGACGGCTCATCGGCCGCCCGCCTTCGGGTCGAGCGCGTCGCGCAGCCCGTCGCCGAAGAGGTTGAACGCCAGCACCGTGATGAAGATCGCGAGGCCGGGCAGGAAGATGTAGAAGGGGTCGACCTGGATGTACCCGCCCGCGTCGGAGAGCATCTGGCCCCAGGAGGGCGTCGGGGGGATGACGCCGACGCCGAGGAACGACAGGCCCGCCTCGCCGAGGATGTTGTTCGGGATCGAGAGGGTCGCGTAGACGAGGATCGGCCCGACGAGGTTCGGCGCGATCTCGCGGAACATGATCCGCGCGTTGCCGGCGCCGAGGCTCCGAGCGGCCTCGACGAACTCCTTCTCGCGCAGCGACAGCACCTGGCCGCGCACGATGCGGCCGATGTAGGGGAACGCGAAGAAGCCGAGCACGAAGACGATCACCGCGTACCGCAGGAACGACGACGTGCTGATGATGCCGGAGACCGACACGAGCGCGAGCGAGAAGAGCAGCGTCGGGAAGGACAGCAGGACGTCCATGATCCGCGACAGCACCGTGTCGACCCAGCCGCGGTAGAACCCGGAGATCACGCCGGCGAGGACGCCGAGGACGAGCGAGAGCACGGTCGCGAGCCCGGCGATGACGAGCGAGGTGCGGGCGCCGTACAGGAGGTTGGTCAGCATGTCCTGACCGGACAGCGGGATGACGCCGAGCCAGTACTTGCCGCTCACGCCGCTGAAGTCGCCGACGGGCAGACCGGTCAGGGTGTCCAGGACGTCGTTCGGCGGCGTGTTGTGCGCGGTCGCGTAGGTGTCGCCGGCGCGGCCCGTGATGTTCGCGTAGGCGGTCGCGATCGGATCGGCGAACACGGCGAGGAGGATGAACAGGACGATCACGACGCCGCCCGCGAGTGCGAGCTTGTCCCGCTTGAGGTGGCTCCACGCGATCGCCCAGAGGGACCGGCCGGCGATGTCGGACGAGGTGGCGTCGGGCGACGGCTCGCCGTCGCCCTGCAGACCGGAGCCCGACAGCCCGTCGTCGGCCGCGACGGCCTCGAACTCGGTCGGTCCGCTCAGTGACACGCCTGATCCTCCCGAGGTGGATTCGCGGCACTCGTCGCCGCGCCCCCGGATGGGGACGCAGGTAGCGTACGTACGACGGGTCCCCCTACAAAACCGGTGAAGAATTCGTTACATGTCGGAAATGGTTCGGGTCGCCCATCGGCACTTCGGCGACACATCCGTGCCCGGAGCGCCCGGATCACGCATGATCGTTGCGTCCGGCCGCCGCTGCGGCGCCCTCCCGAACCTGACCACACGATGACCGGCCGTCCGATCGCGGTCCCGGTCGAGCGGTCCCTCCGACCCGCGCGGCCCGGTGTCGAGCTGCTGCTCGTGCTCGGGGTCAGCCTCGGGCAGTCCGCCGTCTACTCCGTGCTCTCGCTCGCGGACGCCCTCACCCGCGGACCGCTGAACCAGCAGACGCAGACCCTGAACCCGCAGCAGAACGACCGCGTCGTGTTCGACCTCATCGAGCAGGTGCTGGCGATCGCCTTCCCGCTCGTGCCCGTCGCGCTCGCCCTCTACCTGATGGGGCCGGGCGTCCTGCGGCGAATCGGCCTCGACGCCCGGCACCCCGGCTTCGACCTCGGCGGCGGCATGCTGCTCGCAGCATGCATCGGGATCCCCGGGCTCGCCCTCTACTTCGGCGCCGTCGCGCTGAACCTCAACAGCAACGTCGATACCTCGGGCATCGGGCCGCAGTGGTACGCCGTCCCGGTCCTCGTCCTCTCGGCGCTCCGCGCGGCCCTGCAGGAGGAGGTGATCGTCGTCGCCTTCCTCGTCGACCGCCTCGGCATGAAGGGCTGGCGGTTCTGGGCGGTGGTGCTGACGAGCGCGCTGCTCCGCGGTTCGTACCACCTGTACCAGGGCTTCGGCGGCTTCGTCGGCAACGCGGTGATGGGCGTCGTCTTCGTGCTCGTGTACCGGCGCTGGGGGCGCCTCGGGCCCCTCGTGGTCGCGCACTTCCTCCTCGACCTCGTGAGCTTCGTGGGGTACGACCTGCTCAAGCAGCTCGCCCCCGGCCTGCTGCCGTGAACCGCTCCCTCGCCTTCGCGACCGACGTCGCGCTCCGGGCCGCAGAGGGCGCCGAGGTGGAGCGCACGACGGCGGGCGTCGTGGTCCGGATGGGGTCGAACCCCGGGTTCCGCTGGGGCAACTTCCTCCTCGTCGACCGGGCGGGCTCGCCCGGGGCCCGCACCGCCGAGCACGCCGCGGCCTTCCCCGGCGCGGGCTTCACCACGATCGGCGTCGACGCCCCCCACGCCGCGCTCGACGAGGGCGCGTGGCTGTCGGCCGGCTTCACGATCGAGCGCCTCGCGGTGCTGACCTCCCGCGGCGCGATCAGCGCTCCCGCGGCCGGCGTGCGGCCGCTCGTGTCGGACGAGGACTGGGCGGCCGAGCAGCGGATCGCGCTCGCGCTGGAGGACGCCCCGGACGAGGATCACCTCGCCTTCGTCCGTCGTCGCACGGCGGAGCGGCGCCGCGCGGTCGAGGCCGGCCGCATCGTCTGGCTCGGGGTGGAGGTCGCGGGTGCCGTCGTCGCGACCGCCGGGATCGCCGACGCGGGCGATCGCATCGCGCGGTTCCAAGACGTGCAGACCGACGCCGCCCACCGGCGGCGCGGCCACGCCTCCGCCCTGATCGCCGCCGGTGTCCGCATCGCGGCCGACGCCTTTGGCAGCGCCCTCTTCGTCCTCGTCGCGGAGCGGGCCGGCCCCGCGATCGGCCTCTACCGCCGCCTCGGGTTCGGCGAGGTCGAGACCCAGCTGCAGCTGAGCCGGGTCGATCCGCCCTCCGCCTCCCTGGGCGCTGTCGGGGGCGCCGCGTAGCGTCGAGCCCGATGGTGCAGAGCATCGAGCTGCTGGTCGACGAGGACGCGGAGTCGGCGCTCCGCGGGTCCTGGGCGGCGCTCGCGGACGCGGGCCTGCCGAGTCTCGCGACGCACGCCGGCGACTCGAACCGCCCGCACGTCACCGTCGCGGTGACGGACGGCACGGGCTTCGAGGCCGCGGTGGACGCGCTCCGCGCCGTCGTCGAGGGCTGGGACCTCGCGCGGGCGGGGCTCGCGGCGGTGGTCGGCTCGCCGGTGCTGTTCGGCGGGCACCGGCACCGCTGGGTGCTCGCCCGGCAGATCGTGCCGAGCCGGCCGCTCCTGACCCTGCACGCCGCCGTGCACCGGGCGCTCGCGCGACACGCGGCGGACGCGCCGGTGGTCGAGCAGACGCTGCCGGACCGCTGGACGCCGCACGTCACCCTCGCCCGCCGCGTCCCCGCCGACCGCCTCGGCGAGGCGCTGGCCGCGGTCGAGATGGAGCCGCTGCCAGTCCGGTTCACCGGCGCCCGGCTCTGGGACTCGGTCGAGAAGACCGTCACGCCCCTGGTCTGACGCCTCGGTTCACGGATACGGAGATACGGGACGCTTCGCGCCGCCGATCTCCGTATCCGTGAACCGGGCTACTCGAAGGCGCCGGGCGGCGGGCAGGCGCAGACGAGGTTGCGGTCGCCGTACGCCTGGTCGATGCGGCGCACCGGCGGCCAGTACTTGCCGCGGACCGCGCGGAGCCGCCCCTCGCCGTGCGTCGCCGCCTCGAACGGGTACGCCGCCGTCTCCCGGGAGTAGGCGTGCGGCCACACCGTGTCCGTCACCGCCCGCGCCGTGTGCGGCGCGCCCTGGAGCGGATTGTCGTCCGCCGGCCACTCCCCCGCCGCGACGCGGTCCGCCTCCGCCCGGATCGCGAGCATCGCGTCGACGAAGCGGTCGATCTCCGCGAGGTCCTCGCTCTCCGTCGGCTCGACCATGAGCGTGCCCGGAACCGGGAACGACATCGTCGGGGCGTGGAACCCGTAGTCGATGAGCCGCTTCGCAACGTCGTCGACCGTGACCCCGGTCTCCGCGGTCAGCGGGCGGAGGTCGAGGATGCACTCGTGGGCGACGAGGCCGCCGTCGCCCCGGTACAGGACCGGGAAGGCGTCGCCGAGCCGGGCCGCGACGTAGTTCGCGGCGAGCACCGCGGCGTCGGTCGCGTCGCGCAGGCCGTCGGCGCCCATCATGCGGACGTACGCCCACGAGATCGGCAGGATGCCTGGCGACCCGAACGGCGCCGCCGAGACCGGCGCGCCCCCGAACCGGCCGGGGCCGCCCTGCACCGCCTGCTGCGCGAACGGGTGGCTCGGCAGGTGCGCCGCGAGGTGCGCCTTCGCCGCCACCGGACCGACGCCCGGGCCGCCGCCGCCGTGCGGGATGCAGAACGTCTTGTGGAGGTTCAGGTGGCTGACGTCCCCGCCGAAGTCGCCGAAGCGGGCCCGGCCGACGAGCGCGTTGAGGTTCGCGCCGTCGATGTACACCTGGCCGCCGGCCGCGTGCACCGCGTCGGTGACGGCCCGGATCTCGTGCTCGTAGACGCCGTGCGTCGACGGGTACGTGATCATCAGCGCGGCGAGGTGCTCCGCGTGCGCCGCCACCTTCGCGCGCAGGTCGTCGAGGTCGACGTTGCCGAGCTCGTCGCACGCGACGACGACGACCTTCAGCCCGGCGAGCACCGCCGACGCGGCGTTCGTGCCGTGCGCGGAGGACGGGATGAGGCAGACCGTGCGGGCCTCGTCGCCGTTCGCGCGGTGGTAGCCGCGGATCGCGAGCAGCCCCGCGAGCTCGCCCTGGCTGCCGGCGTTCGGCTGGAGGCTGACCGCGTCGTAGCCGGTCAGGTCGGCGAGCCACCCCTCGAGCTGCCCGATGAGCTCGAGCGAGCCGGCGACGTCCTCGGCGGGCGCGAACGGGTGGAGGTCCGCGAACTCCGGCCACGTCACGGCCGCCATCTCGGTCGCCGCGTTCAGCTTCATCGTGCAGGAGCCGAGCGGGATCATGCCGCGGTCCAGCGCGTAGTCGAGGTCGGCGAGGTACTTGAGGTACCGCATCATGCCGGTCTCGGAATGGAACGTGTTGAACACGGGGTGCGTGAGGTACTCGGAGGTGCGCTCGAGGCCCTCCGGCACGTGCCGGAACTTCGCGAGCGCGAAGCCGGACGACTCCTCGAGCGGCAGCCCGAAGGCCGACAGCAGGGCGTTGAACGGCGCGTTCGCCGTCGTCTCGTCGAACGAGACCGCGACGGCCGTGTCGTCGACCTTGCGCAGCCAGAGGCCGGCGTCCCGTCCGCGGGCGAGCACGAGGTCGGCGTCCTCGACGTCCGCGACGAACGTGTCGAAGAAGGATCCCTTCCGGACCCGGACGCCCTTGCTCTCGAGCACCGTCGCCGCCCGATGAGCCGCCGTGTCCACCCGCTCCGCGATCCGCCGCAGCCCGGACGGCCCGTGGTAGACGGCGTACATCGACGCCATCACCGCGAGCAGCACCTGTGCGGTGCAGATGTTCGAGGTCGCCTTCTCGCGGCGGATGTGCTGCTCCCGCGCCTGCAGGCTCAGCCGGTAGGCGGGCTGGCCGTCCGCGTCCTTGGAGACGCCGACGAGCCGGCCGGGCAGCTGCCGCTCGAGGCCGGCGCGCACGGCCATGAAGCCGGCGTGCGGACCGCCCATCGCCATCGGGACGCCGAATCGCTGGGAGGAGCCCACGGCGACGTCCGCGCCGAGCTCGCCCGGCGGGGTCAGCAGCGTCATCGCGAGCAGGTCGGCCGCGACGACCGCGAGGCCGCCGCGCTCCTTCGCGCCCGCGAGCACCGCGGACGGGTCCCACACGCGCCCGGACGCGCCGGGGTACTGCACGAGCACGCCGAACAGGTCGCCCTCCGGCAGCCCGTCGGCGGCGAGGTCCGCCTCGACGAGCTCGATGCCGACGGCCTCGGCGCGGCCCGCGAGGACCGCCTTCGTCTGCGGCAGGGCGTCCGCGTCGACGACGAACCGCGCCGTCTTCGCGCGGGAGGCGCGCCGGGCGAGCAGCATGCCCTCGACGACGGCGGTCGCCTCGTCGAGCATCGAGGCGTTCGCCGTCGTGAGGCCGGTGAGGTCCGCGACCATCGTCTGGAAGTTGAGGAGCGCCTCCAGGCGGCCCTGCGAGATCTCGGGCTGGTACGGCGTGTACGCCGTGTACCAGGAGGGGTTCTCGAGCACGTTCCGCTGGATCACGGCCGGCGTGATCGTGCCGGAGTACCCGAGGCCGATCATCGAGGTGCGGACCGTGTTGCGGGCGGCGAGCGCCCGCAGCTCGGCGATCGCCCGCCGCTCCGTCGCGGCGGGCGGCAGGGCCGAGGGCGCGTCGTCGGCGAGCGCGATCGCGGACGGCACGGCGCGGGCCATCAGCTCGTCGGTCGAGTCGACGCCGACCGCGGCGAGCATGGCCGCCTGCGCATCGGGCGTCGTGCCGATGTGCCGCCGCTGGAACGCGTCGTGCTGGACGACGCGGCGGGTCACGAGGTCGGTCATGCGGCTCCCGTCAGGGCGTCGTACGCGGCCTTGTCGAGGAGGTCGGGGAGCTCGGTGAAGCGCACCTTCAGCAGCCAGCCGGCCCCGGTCGGGTCGCTGTTCACGATCTCGGGCGAGGACGACACGGCCTCGTTCACCTCCACGACCTCGCCGGAGACCGGGCAGAACAGCTCGCCCACCGACTTCGTGGACTCGAGCTCGCCGACGACCTGGCCGGCCTCGACCGTGTCGCCGACCGCCGGCAGCTCCGCGTAGACGATGTCGCCGAGCTGGTCGGCGGCGTAGCCGGTGATGCCGACGGTCGCCACGTCGCCGTCCGCGTCGACCCACTCGTGGTCGGACGTGTACTTGAGGTCCTGCTCGCTGGTCATGCGCGGGCCTTTCGGGAGTAGAAGGGCAGGGGGACGGTGGTCGCGGGCAGCGCGGTGCCGCGGACGTCGATGGCCAGTCGGCCGTCGACGGCGTCGCGGTCGACGTACGCCATCGCGATGGGGTGGCCGAGGGTCGGGCTGAGGGCGCCGCTCGTGACGACGCCGACCTCGCGGCCGGGGCCGGATCCGTCGGGGTCGGGGTCGAGGGCGAGCACGCGGTAGCCCGCGCGGCCGGCGCGGCGTCCCTCGGCCTGCAGGCCGACGAGGACGCGGGTGCCGGCGGCGTCCGGAGACTCCACGGCGGCCCGGCCGACGTAGTCGGCGGCCTTCTCGGCGCGGACCAGCCGGCCGAGGCCCGCCTGCTGCGGGGTGGTGAGCGCGGTGAGCTCGTGCCCGTAGAGCGGCATGCCGGCTTCGAGCCGGAGGGTGTCGCGGGCGGCGAGGCCCGCGGGCACGAGCCCGGAGCCGCGGCCCGTGCTCATCAGCACGTCCCAGAGCCGGGGCAGGAGGGCGGGCGCGGCGTAGAGCTCGAAGCCGTCCTCCCCCGTGTAGCCGGTGCGGGCGACGAGGACGGGGTGGCCGTCCCACTTCGCGCGGAGGAACCGGTAGTTCCGCAGCTCGGCGAGCAGGCCGCGGAACCGCGCCTCCGTCGGGTCGTCGTCGTCCGCCGCGAAGCCGGGGACCTCGAGGAGGATCTCCCGCGCCTTCGGCCCCTGGATCGCGATGAGGCCGATGTCGTCGGTCTCGTCCTGGACCTCCGCATCGAACCCGACGACCCGGTCGCGGAGGTGCTGGACGACGACCTCGCGGTTCGCCGCGTTCGCGACGACGAGGTAGCGGTCGTCGCCGGTGCGGTACACGACGAGGTCGTCCTCCACCCCGCCGCCGCCGTTCAGGAGGAGCGTGTACTTCGCGCGGCCGATCGCGAGCGTCGACAGCTCGCCGAGGAGCGCGGCGTCGAGCGCGGCCGCGGCGTCGGGGCCGAGCACGAGGATCTCCGCCATGTGCGAGAGGTCGAACAGGCCGGCCGCGCGGCGGACGGCGTGGTGCTCGGCGAGATCGCCGCTGTAGCGCACCGGCATGGTCCAGCCGGCGAACTCGGTGAACGCGGCGCCCGCGGCGACGTGGACGTCGTGGAGCGGGGACGGAGTCGGGGTGGAGTCGGGCACACGGGCTCCTCGCGGATCGTGGACCGGGCCGACGGCGTCGGACCGGCTGGTGCTCCCCCTCTGTCATGGCGCCTGAGAGATTCGGCCGCTGCGGCCTTTCCCCGTCGGCGGGAGCCCCGCGTCCGGTGGACGCGGCTCCGCTCTCCAGAGCGGCCTGCCGATGCGGTGCGTGGACCTGAGAGATTCCGGGGCGGTTGCTCCTACGGTGCCGTCACAGCGGTGGACCACTGCTCGATCCCACGCTGCGCCGACTCTCCCGCATCGGCCGTACGGCCGGTGTGTTCGGTTGTGGGCGCCATGCTACCGACCCCTCCGACAGCCGCACCTCCCGCATCGCCTCGGAAGTCGATGCACCGCGCTCAGACGCCGTAGAGGGTCTCCGCGTCCTCCACGAGGTCGATCGTGCGGGACAGGAGGCGCTCGATGGACGGCGAGCGCAGGAGGTCGAGCTGGTCGAGCGGGCCGAACGGCGCGATCGCGGCGAGCTGCCACGCGGCGGCGGCCGGGTCGTCGTCGAGCACGATGTCGGGCGGCCAGCGGAGCTCCTCCCCCGCCTCCTCCGCGAGCTTCAGGACCCGCCGCACGAGCAGGTCGGCGCGCGCCAGCAGCGGTGCGAGGTCGTCGGACCACGCGGGCTCCTCGAGGTCCGTGACCTCGGCCCGCGGGTAGGGCGCGTCCTCGAGCCAGCGGTCGACCCGGATGCGTCGGACCCCCTGCGCGATGAGGAGGATCGCCTCCCCCGAGGTGTCGAGGCTGCCGACCTGCGCGACCGTGCCGATGTCGGTGCGCACGTCGCCGCCGCCGACCTCCTGCCCCCGCTCGATCAGCGTGACGCCGAACTCCGCGGGCTCGTCCGGGAGGATGTCGCGGAGCATCGCGAGGTAGCGCGGCTCGAAGACCCGCAGCGGCAGCGGCATGTGCGGCAGCAGCACGGAGCCGAGCGGGAACATCGGGATCGCGGTCATCGGGTCAAGTGCAGCACGGATCCGCGGCCCCGGCTGCCCTGCGTCCAACGGATCACCTCCGGCGGTCGCGCCCGCTGAGGCGCCTCCGCGAGCGAGCCGTGCGAGGTCCGTATATACGCAGGGAGCGACCCGCGAAGCGCGACACGCGCTCCGCGTGCACGGATCGTGGTGCGGCTGTGCACACTGGCGGCGTGTCCTCGACCGCTCCGCTCGGCGCGTTCTTCGCCCACCGCTGCGCGGAGGACGTCGATCTGGTGCTGCGCGAGCTGTTCACCACGGTCGAGATGCACGAGCTGGTCGTCGCGAACCTCGAACGGCTCCGCCGCTGGGAGGAGTGGGCGCAGCCCGAGCCCACCCTGCCCCGCACCTTCGAGTACACGCGACGACGGCTCGACGACTTCGTCGCCGGCCGGGCGCTCCCCTGCGCGATCCGGTTCCGGGGCGAGCTCGTGGGCGCGGTGGAGCTCGACATCGACCCGGTCGCGTCCACCGGGGCGATCGGCGTGTGGGTCTCGGCGGACGCGGAGGGCCGCGGTGTCGCCCGGAGCGCCTGCGAGGCGGTGCTCGACCACGCCTTCGGATCCGCCCGTCTCACGCGGGTCGAGGCGCGCATCGCGACCGCGAACACGCGGAGCCGTCGCCTCGCGGAGCAGCTCGGGTTCACGCTCGAGGGCACACTGCGGCGCGCCCATCAGCTCGGCGGCGAGCACCACGACCTCGCCGTCTACGGGATGCTGGCCGAGGATCGGGAGGCGGTGCGCAGCGGCGCCCGCCGCACGGCGGCCTGAGCGACCACCCCGCACCGCGTCGGGCCCGGCGCCGGTCAGGGACGCGGCTTGTCGGGGACCCAGATCACTATCCGCGTGCCGCCCTCGAAGCGCTCGAACTGCTCCACGCGCGCGATGTCGGTCTCGGGGTCCGGGCGCTCGGGGAACAGCCGGCGGACCTTCGAGTCCTCGTCGTCATCAGCCACGGATTCATGCTCCCGCCAGGGGAAACACGCCGTGCACGATCTGTGGCCCCAGTCCGGGGCGCACGCCGGCGCGTCGGACCGCCGCCGGTCGAGCGGCGTGCTGGGTCGGGCGGCGATCAGCCGTGGCGCCACTCCACGACGTCGCCGTCCTGCATCACGTACTCCTTGCCCTCGATGCGGGCGCGGCCGCGGGCGCGTGCCTCTGCGATCGATCCGGCGTCGACGAGGTCGTCGAAGCCGATCACCTCGGCCTTGATGAACTTCTTCTCGAAGTCGGTGTGGATGACGCCCGCCGCCTCCGGCGCGAGGGCGCCGCGGCGGATCGTCCACGCCCGCGACTCCTCCGGTCCCGCCGTCAGGTAGGTCTGGAGGCCGAGGGTGTCGAAGCCGATGCGGGCGAGCTGGTCGAGCCCGCTCTCCTCCTGGCCGGTGGAGGCGAGCAGCTCGGCCGCGTCCGCCGGGTCGAGGTCGATGAGCTCGCTCTCGATCTTCGCGTCGAGGAAGACGGCGGGCGCCGGCGCGACGAGCTGTGCGAGCGCGGCCTTGCGGGCCTCGTCGGTGAGGACCGCCTCGTCGACGTTGAAGACGTAGAGCACCGGCTTCGCGGTGAGCAGGCCGAGGTCCTTGATCGGCGCGGTGTCGATGCCGGAGGCGCTGAGCCGCACGCCCCTGTCGAGCGCCGCCCGCGCGGCGCGGATGGTGTCGAGCACCTCCTGCGGCGTCTTCCTGCCCCGCACCTCCTTCTCGACCCGCGCCTCGGCGCGCTCGAGCGTCTGGAGGTCCGCGAGGATCAGCTCGGTGCCGATCGTCTCGAGGTCGCCGGCCGGGTCCACGCCGCCCGCGACGTGGACGACGTCCGGGTCGGCGAAGCCGCGGACCACCTCGGCGATCGCGTCCGCCTCGCGGATGTTCGCGAGGAACTGGTTCCCGAGGCCCTCGCCCTCGCTCGCGCCCTTCACGATCCCGGCGATGTCGACGAAGGACACCGCCGCGGGCACGACCTTCTTCGAGTCGAACAGTCCCGCGAGCACGGCGAGCCGCGGGTCCGGCAGGTCGACCACGCCGACGTTCGGCTCGATCGTCGCGAACGGGTAGTTCGCCGCGAGCACGGTGTTCTTCGTCAACGCGTTGAAGAGCGTCGACTTGCCGACGTTGGGCAGGCCGACGATGCCGATGGTGAGAGCCACGGCCGACAACCGTAGTTGCGCCCGCGGCTCGCTACGGTCGGAGGATGGTCGCGCTGCGCTCCCGCCACGACCGCGCGATCGCCTCGCTCGCGATCCCGAGCCTCGGCGCCCTGCTCGCCGAGCCGCTCTTCGTCGCGACGGACACGGCGCTCGTCGGCCACCTCGGCGCGACCGCGCTCGGCGGCCTCGGGGTGGCGGGCACGATCCTGCAGACCGCGGTCGGCCTGCTGATCTTCCTGGCCTACGCCACGACGCCGGCGGTGGCCCGGCGAATCGGTGCGGGCGACCGGCGGGGCGCGGCGCGCGCCGGCGTCGACGGGCTCTGGCTGGCGCTCGTCATCGGCCTCGTGCTCGCGGTCGGCGGGACGCTGCTCGGGCCGACGCTGATCGGGCTGTTCGGCGCGGCGCCGGCCGTGGAGGACGCGGCGGTCGCCTACCTGACGATCGCGGTCTGGGGGCTGCCCGGCATGCTCGTCGTGGTCGCAGCGACCGGGTTCCTGCGCGGCCTCCGCGACGCCCGGACGCCGCTCGTCGTGGCCGTCGCCGGGTTCGCGGTGAACGCCGCGCTGAACGCGGTCCTGATCTACGGGCTCGGCTGGGGCGTGTGCGGGTCCGCGGCGGGGACGGTCGTCGCGCAGACCGCGATGGCCGTCGTCCTCGTCGCCGCCTGCGCGGGGCACGCGCGCCGAGCGGACGCCTCCGTCCGGCCCGGGCTCTCCGGGGTGGTGGGCGCGGCGCGGGCGGGCGGCTGGCTCCTCCTCCGCACCCTCACCCTGCGCATCGCGATGGTCGGGACGGTGGTCGCGGCGACCGCGCACGGCACCGTCGCGCTCGGAGCGACGCAGATCGTGTTCTCGCTCTTCGCGATCGTCTGGCTCGCCCTCGACGCGCTCGCGATCGCCGGGCAGGCGATGATCGGGCACGCGCTGGGCGCGGCCGACGTGCCGGAGGCGCGCGAGGTCCTCCGCCGCCTCCTCGAGCTCGCCGTCGCCGCGGGCGCCGTCCTCGGCGTCGTCGTCGCGACGCTCGCGCCGGTGCTCGGGCACGTCTTCACCGCGGACCCCGCGGTGCTCGCCGCCGTGCCGGGCGCCGTGCTCGTGATGGCGCTCTCCCTGCCGCTCGGCGCGGTGGTCTTCGCGCTCGACGGGATCCTCATCGGCGCCGGCGACGGGCGGTACCTCGCGCTCGCGGGCGTGCTCAACCTCGTCGTCGCGCTCCCGCTGCTCGTCCTGGTCGCCGTCTCGCCGCTGCCGGCCGCCGCCGCGGTCGCCGCCGTGCAGGCGGTGTTCGGCGTCGCGTACATGGCGATGCGCGCGCTCACGCTCGGCCTGCGGATCCGCACCGGGCGCTGGGCCCGGGCGGGTGCGGCCTGACGGCCGGCCCGCCGCGGGGAATCACACCGGTGTCGGACGCGGTGTCGGAGGGCGCTGCGAGCATCCCGTCCGTGCCACTGGACTTCGCCGCGATCGACTTCGAGACGGCGGGTCCCTCCGCCGCGTCCGCCTGCTCCGTCGGGGTGGTCACGGTGGTCGACGGGCGGGTCGTCGACCGCGCCGGCTGGCTGATCCGGCCGCCGGCGGGCCACGACCTGTTCAGCGAGTGGAACATCCGCATCCACGGGATCACGCCGGATCGCGTCGTCGGGGCGCTCGGCTGGGCGGAGCAGCTCGACGACCTGCTCGAGGTGATCGGCGACCTGCCCGTCGTCGCGCACAACGCCCGCTTCGACATGGGCGTCGTGCGCGCCGCGTGCTTCGCATCCGGGGTGCGGACGCCGCCGCTCGACTACTTCTGCAGCCTCCGCGTCGCCCGCCGCACCTACGCGCTGACCTCGTACCGGCTGCCCGTCGCTGCCATGGCGGCGGGCTTCGAGGACTTCCGGCACCACGACGCCCTCGCGGACGCGGAGGCGTGCGCGGCGATCGTCGTGCACGCGGCGAAGCGGCACGGCGCGGAGGACGTGCCCGGCCTGCTCGACGCGGTGGGCGACCGCCTCACCCGGCTCGAGCCCCAGGCGCCGCAGACGCGCGTGCCGATGGCGTTCGCCTGACGAGCGAGCGCGGCGGTGTCGGACGCCGCTGCCACCATCCGGGACATGGATGCACTGCTCCCCGTCGGCGCCCTGCTCGTGGGCGTCCTGCTCGGCGCGCTGCTCGCCGGCGCGCTGCGCGGGCGGCGCCCCGCCGGCGAGGACCCGGCCGTGGTCGCCGGCCGGCACGAGGCCGAGCTGCTCCGGGCGCGGGCCGAAGGCGATGCGATCGCGGCGGACCTCCGCACGGAGCTCGCCGCGTACGAGGCGACGATCGACGGGCTGCAGCGCGCGCTCACCGTCGCCGAGCGCCGGGCGCAGGAGGACCGCACCGCGCGCTCGGCCGAGGCGGAGCAGCGCCGGCTGCGGGAGCAGGAGGAGGCTCGGGTGCTGCAGGCGCTCGCGCCCGTGCAGGAGACCCTCCGCACCGTCCAGAGCAAGGTCGACACCCTCGAGCAGCAGCGCGCGGCGCAGTACGGGGCGCTCGAGCAGCAGCTGCTCGCGACGCGGGAGTCGTCCGACCGTGTGCGCTCGACCGCGGAGTCGCTCGCGTCGGCGCTGCGGCACAACTCGATGCGCGGCGCATGGGGCGAGACGCAGCTGCGGCGCCTGGTCGAGAGCGCCGGGCTGACGAACCGGGTCGACTTCGACCTGCAGGTCACGACGCGCTCCGCCGACGGCACCAGGCGGCCGGACCTCGTGGTGCGGCTGCCGGAGGGCAAGAGCATCGCGGTCGACGCGAAGGTGCCGCTCGCGGCCTTCATCGAGGCGAACGAGATCCCCGAGACGGCGGTGGGCGCGGAGGCCGCGCGCCGCGACACCCTGATGAAGGAGCACGTCAAGGCCGTCCGGGCGCACATCGACGCGCTCGCCGCGAAGGGGTACTGGACGGACTTCCACTCCCCCGAGTTCGTCGTCGCGTTCCTGCCGAGCGAGTCGCTGCTGTCCGCGGCCCTCGCCGCCGATCCCTCGCTGCTCGACCACGCGTTCTCGAAGCGGGTCGCGCTCGCCTCGCCCGTGAACCTCTGGGCGGTGCTGAAGACGGTCGCCTACACGTGGACGCAGCAGGAGCTGACCGAGGACGCGCACCGCCTGTTCACGCTGAGCCGGACGCTCTACGAGCGGCTCTCCGTGCTCGCGCAGCGGGCCGAGAAGCTGCGCGGTGCGATTGAGCGGACCGTGACGACGTACAACGAGTTCGCGGCGTCGCTCGAGACCCGCGTGCTCGTGACGGGCCGCCAGATCAACCGGATGGACGAGTCGCGCATCCTCGGCGAGGCCGCGCCGGTCGACACCGTCCCGCGCCCCTTCACCGCGCCGGAGCTCGCCGTCCCCGAGCCCACCGTCGCGGACCTGGTCGCAGGCGACCCCGGAACGGCGAGCAGCGCGGCCGCGCGCGAGGACGCCGCCTGACAACGGACCTCAGGACCCGGTCCGGAGGTCGCGGCGCATCAGGACCCGCGGGAACCCGTCGAGCGTGGAGGTGGTGTCGGCGGCCTTCGTGAAGCCCGCCGCCTCGAACCAGCGCCGCAGGCCGACGAACGCCATCGTGAGATCGACCCGCGCGTCGCCGTTGTCGACCGGGTACGCCTCCACGGCGGGCGCACCGTGCTCGCGGGCGAACGCGACGGCGCCCTCGATCAGGGCGCCGGTCATCCCGGCGCGGCGATGCCCCGGCCGCACGCGGACGCACCACACGCTCCAGACGGGCAGGTCGTCGATGTGCGGGATCCGGGTGCTCCGATCGAACTGGGTCGCGGAGCGCGGAGCGACGCCCGCCCAGCCCACCGGCTCGTCGCCGTCGTAGGCGAGGACGCCGGGCGCCGGGTCCTCTGCGCAGAGCCGGCGGACGTACTCGCCGCGCGCGGGTCCGGACAGCGCCTGGTTCTCCTTCGCCGGGATCCGATGGCTCAGGCAGAAGCAGACCGACGCGTTCGGACGCTTCGGACCGATGACCGCCGCGACGTCGTCGAAGACCGTCGCCGGCCGCACCTCTACGGTCATGGCGCGACGCCTCCGGCTACAGCCAGCGTTCGGCGAGGTGGTCCGAGCTGATCCGGCGGAGCGTGCCGGACCGCGAGCGGAGGACGATCGACTCCGTCCGGATGATCGGGCCCTTGCGGCGGACGCCCTCGACGAGGCCGCCGTCGGTCACGCCGGTGGCGATGAACATGGTGTTGTCGCCCGCGACCAGCCCGTCCGCGTCGTAGATGCGGTCGAGGTCGAGACCGGCGGCCCGGCCGCGCTCGGCCTCCGCCTCGTCCTTCGGCGCGAGCCGGCCCTCGATGAACCCGCCGAGCGCCTTGATCGCGCAGGCCGTCACGACGCCCTCCGGGCTGCCCCCCGTGCCGACGCACAGGTCGATCCTCGTCTCGTACCGCGCGGCGTTGATGCCGCCCGCGACGTCGCCGTCCAGCAGCATCCGGGTGCCGGCGCCCGCGGCGCGGATCTCCTCGATCAGGCCCTCGTGCCGCGGCCGGTCGAGCACCGCCACGACCATCTCGCCCACGGGCTTGCCCTTCGCCTTCGCGAGCTCGCGGATGTTGTCGCCGATCGACTGCTCGAGCGAGAGCACCCCGACGCCGTGGTGATCGGCGACGAGCTTCTCCATGTAGAAGACGCTCGAGGCGTCGAGCATCGTGCCGCGGTCGGACGCCGCGATCATCGACAGCGCGTTCTGCCGGCCCTGCGCGGTCATCGACGTGCCGTCGATCGGGTCGACGGCGATGTCCGTCATCGGGCCGCGACCCGTGCCCACGTGCTCCCCGTTGAAGAGCATCGGGGCGCGGTCCTTCTCGCCCTCGCCGATCACGACGACGCCGTCGAACTCGACGGTGGACAGGAACGCGCGCATCGCGTCCACCGCGGCGCCGTCGGCGGCGAGCTTGTCGCCCTTGCCGATGAACGGCACCGCGCGGATCGCGGCCGCCTCGGTCGCGCGCACCAGCTCCATCGCCAGGTTCCGACTCGGATGGGTCACCAGGTTCGTCTCGGCCACAGCGGGCTCCCTCCGTCGTCCGCCGAACCTACTCGGAGCCGCGCCGGGTCGCCTCAGTAGAGTGATCGGCGGCCCGCCGCGGGGCACCGCGGCCCGATCGATGCAGGAGCGCAGATGCCCGTCGCCACCCCCGACCAGTACGCCGAGATGCTCGACCGCGCCAAGACCGGCGGCTTCGCGTACCCGGCGATCAACGTGTCGTCCTCCCAGACGATCAACGCCGTCCTCCAGGGGCTGACCGAGGCCGGCAGCGACGGCATCATCCAGGTCACCACCGGCGGCGCCGACTACTTCGCCGGCCACACCGTGAAGAACCGCGCCGCCGGCGCCATCGCGTTCGCGAGGTTCGCGACGGAGGTCGCGAAGAACTACCCGATCACGGTCGCCCTGCACACGGACCACTGCCCGAAGCCGGCGCTCGAGTCCTTCGTCCTCCCCCTCATCGCGGCGAGCGAGGAGCAGATCAAGGCGGGCGGTGAGCCGATCTTCCAGTCGCACATGTGGGACGGCTCCGCGGTGCCCCTCGACGAGAACATCGAGATCGCGAAGGACATGCTCCAGCGGACGAAGGCGATCAACGCGATCCTCGAGGTCGAGATCGGCGTCGTCGGCGGCGAGGAGGACGGCGTCCAGCACGAGGGCTCGAACGAGGCGCTCTACACGACCCTCGGCGACGTCGAGAAGGTCGTCGAGGCGCTCGGTCTCGGCGAGAACGGCCGCTACATCGCCGCGCTGACCTTCGGGAACGTCCACGGCGTCTACAAGCCCGGCAACGTGAAGCTGCGCCCCGAGCTGCTCGGCGAGATCCAGGCCGGCCTGGCGGACCGGTACGGGCACGGCCCGAAGCCGCTCGAGCTCGTCTTCCACGGCGGCTCCGGCTCCACCGACGCCGAGATCGAGCAGGCGGTCGCGAACGGCGTCGTGAAGATGAACATCGACACCGACACCCAGTACGCCTTCACCCGGTCCATCGCCGGGACGATGTTCACGAACTACGACGGCGTCCTGAAGGTCGACGGCGAGGTCGGGAACAAGAAGATCTACGACCCGCGCGCCTGGGGCAAGATCGCGGAGACCGCCATGGCGGCCCGCGTCGTCGAGGCCACGAAACAGCTGGGTTCCTCCGGGAAGTCGCAGGGCTGACCTCGCGGATCCGCAGTTCCGCCGTGACACGCCGTGTCAGGAGCCCCTCGAGCGGCGTGTCGAGCAGGAATTGCGGATCCGCGGAGGAACTGCGGATCCGCGAGCGGCTCAGCCCCGGGTGAGCTTCGCCGTGAAGGACGGGTCGGCGAGCGCGGCGCCGAGGGTGAGCCCGACCGTCAGCAGGAGGCAGGCGACGCCGATCGTGATCGGCACGAAGAACGCCATGCGGTGGTCCCGCAGCCGCGGCACCGACAGGGCGATGGCGAGCACGAGCCCGACCACGTTCACGGCGATGACGACCCAGCCGACGGTCTCGGCGACGTCGTTGCGCGTGTAGACCCCGGCCCCGGTCTGGGCGAAGAGCGCCTGGAGCACGATCGGGAAGTCGCGGGCGATCGTGACCGTCCGGGTGGTGTCGATCAGCCCGAGGATCAGCAGCCCGACCGTGATGACCGGGTCCCACTGCGGAGCCCGGCGCGGCTCCCCGCTCAGCTGCGGCCGCCGAGCGCCCGGGGGTCCGTGGCGCCGGAGGCGGTGCGGCGCAGCTCGCGCGGCAGCGAGAACACGAGGTCCTCCTCCGCCGTCCGGACCTCCTCGACGGTGCCGAAGCCGCGCTCGGCGAGCACGGACAGCAGGTCCTGGACGAGCCGCTCCGGCACGCTCGCGCCGCTCGTCACGCCCACGGTCGCCGCGCCCTCGAGCCAGGCGGGGTCGAGCTCGCCGGCGTCGTCGATGCGGTGCGCGGCGCGGGCGCCGTGGTCGAGCGCCACCTCCACGAGGCGGACGGAGTTGGAGGAGTTCGCGCTGCCGACGACGAGCACGACGTCCGACTGCCCCGCGATCTTCTTCACGGCGACCTGGCGGTTCTGGGTCGCGTAGCAGATGTCGTCCGACGGCGGATCGGCGAGGTTCGGGAACCGGACGCGCAGGCGGCGCACCGTCTCCATCGTCTCGTCGACCGACAGCGTCGTCTGCGAGAGCCAGACGAGGTTGTCCGGATCCGCGACCTCGACGGTGTCGGCCTCCTCGGGCGAGCCGACGAGGGTCGTGCGCTCGGGCGCCTCGCCCATCGTGCCCTCGACCTCCTCGTGGCCGTGGTGCCCGATGAGGAGGATCTGGCGGTCGTCCCGCGCGAACCGGACGGCCTCCCGGTGGACCTTCGTGACGAGCGGGCACGTCGCGTCGATCGCCTGCAGCCCGCGGTCCGCGGCCGCGCGGACGACCGCGGGCGAGACGCCGTGGGCGCTGAACACGACATGGCTCCCCTGCGGCACCTCGTCGACCTCGTCGACGAAGACCGCCCCCTGCTCCTCGAGCCGCTGCACCACGTGGACGTTGTGGACGATCTGCTTGCGGACGTAGACGGGCGAGCCGTAGCGCTCGAGCGCCTTCTCCACAGCCACCACGGCACGGTCGACGCCCGCGCAGTACCCTCGCGGCGCCGCGAGCAGCACCCGGCCGCGGGCGGGGTCCCCGCTGCCGCTGACGGACCCGTCGGCTACCGTGGAAACGGTCGACGGGCGCCGGGGAAGACCGAGCTCGACCGGGGTGACCACGGGGGAAAGTCTAGGAGCGCGGGCATGAGCGACGGTGCGGCGACCATGGAGTCGCCCTGGGGCGTCGGCGTCCTCGGCGACAAGCTGAAGGGCTGGATCGACCGCCTCGGCCAGGTCTGGGTCGAGGGCGAGATCACCCAGTGGGGCGTCCGCGGCGCGAACGTCTACGGGAAGCTGAAGGACCTCGAGCGCGACGTCACCGTCTCCTTCCAGATCTGGTCGAGCGTGAAGTCGCGGCTGCCCGCGGACCTGAAGCAGGGCGACCGCGTCGTCGCGCTCGTGAAGCCGGACTACTGGGTCAAGGGCGGCTCGCTCTCGATGCAGGTGTTCCAGATGAAGCACGTCGGGCTCGGCGACCTGCTGGAGCGGCTCGAGCTGCTGCGCCGCACGCTCGCAGCGGAGGGCCTGTTCGATCGGTCGCGGAAGCGGCGGCTGCCGTTCCTCCCGAACCGCATCGGGCTGATCACGGGCAAGGACTCCGACGCCGAGAAGGACGTGATCCGGAACGCGCAGCTCCGCTGGCCGAGCGTCGACTTCCGGGTCGTGCACGCGGCGGTGCAGGGCGACCGCACGGTGCCGGAGGTGCTCGCCGCGCTCGCGACGCTGGAGGCGGACCCGGAGGTCGACGTCATCGTCATCGCGCGCGGCGGCGGCGACTTCCAGAACCTGCTCGGCTTCAGCGACGAGCGGCTGCTCCGTGCCGTCGCCGCGGCGACGACGCCGGTCGTCAGCGCCATCGGGCACGACAACGACCGGCCGCTGCTCGACGAGGTCGCGGACCTCCGCGCCTCGACGCCGACGGATGCGGCGAAGCGCGTCGTCCCGGACGTGACGGAGGAGCTGAACGGCGTCAGCCAGGCCCGCGCGCGGATCCGGAACCGGCTCACGCAGCTCGTGCGGCAGGAGGCGGACCGCATCGCCGGGCTGCGCGCGCGCCGGGTGCTCGCGGACGGCAGCTGGATCATCGAGTCGCGGGCGGACGAGCTGACCCGCTGGGCGGCGCGGTCCGCGGAGCTGATCGACCGGTTCGTCGACCTCGAGCAGCGGCGGCTCGCCGAGTCGCGCGGGCACCTCCGGGCCCTCTCCCCCCTCCGCACCCTCGAGCGCGGGTACGCCATCGTCCTCGGCGGCGACGGCACGGCGCTGCGGCGCACGGCGGACGCGCCGGCCGGTACCCAGCTGACCGTCCGGGTGGTCGACGGCGCGGTCGCCGCGACGAGCGAGGGGGTCGTCCACAGCGACGCCGCTCTCGCCGATACGGTCGGCGCCCGCTCGTAGAATCCTGCGCATGACCGAGCCCACCCCCGCCGGCACCGCCGAGCCCGACGTCGACGACCTGTCCTACGAGGCCGCGCGCGACGCGCTCGTCGCGGTCGTCGACGAGCTCGAGCGCGGCGGTGCGACGCTCGAGCAGTCGCTCGCGCTCTGGCAGCGCGGGGAGGCCCTCGCGGCCCGATGCGAGACGTGGCTGACGGGGGCGCGGGCGAAGCTCGACGCCGCCCGCGCCGAGCCGTGAGCACGCCCGACGGGTCGTCGGGCCGGGTCGTCGCGGAGCTCGGCCGCCCGGAGACGCCGCTCGAGACGGCCGAGCGCAAGGCCTGGGACCGCGCGCTGCGCCGTTCCCGCCAGAACTTCCGCAACCTCATCGCGAGCCTCGTCGTCTGCGTCGCCGCCGTCGTGCTCATCGTCCTGCTCGTCCCCCGCGGGGACGGCGTGCAGCAGCCCGCGATCGACGTCCGGTCCGCCGCGCAGCAGTACGGCGACACCGCGGGGCAGCCGCTGCTCGCCCCGAAGGTGCCCGCGTCGTGGCGCTCGAACGCCGCACAGCTGCGGGGGTCCGGCGACACCGCGTCCTGGTACGTCGGCTGGGTGATCGACGGGACCGACTACGCCGGCCTCACCGAGGGCCTGCCGGGCGACTCGACAGTGCTCGCGACCGCGCTGGACGGCGCGAAGGCGACGGGGACCACGACGATCGGCGGCCTGCCCTGGCGCGTCTACGACCGGCGCGACCAGGGGCAGGACGCGGGGAACGTCGCCTACGGACTCGCGACGAGGATCGGCACGGTCGTCGTCGCCGTCTACGGCACCGCTGCACCGACGGAGGTCCGCTCGCTCGCGGCCGCCGTCGCCACCGACGCCGCCGAGCGCGGCCTGAAGGGAACGGGATCGCTGCCGTGAACACGACTCGACCGGCGACCGACGCGTGGCGGCGACTGGCGGAGGGGAACGAGCGCTTCGTCGGCGACCGTCCCGAGCACCCGCGGCAGGACGCGCACCGGCGGGCGGCGCTCGCCGAGGGCCAGGCGCCGGTCGCCGCCGTCCTCGGGTGCAGCGACTCCCGCGTCGCGGCCGAGGTGCTGTTCGACCAGGGCCTCGGCGACCTGTTCGTCATCCGGAACGCGGGCCAGATCGCGAGCGCCTCCGCGCTCGCGTCGATCGAGTACGCGGTCGCGGTGCTCGGCGTCTCGCTCGTTGTCGTGCTCGCGCACGACCGGTGCGGCGCGGTGCAGGCGGCGATCGATGCGGAGCAGCCGGATGCGCCGCTCCTCCCGCCGCTCATCGAGGCGCACATCGACCGGATCCGGCCGGCGGTCCGGGCCGCCTCGTCGACGGACGCGTTCGCGGTCGGCGAGTCCCACCTCGAGGCCACCGTCGCCGACCTGCTCGCCCAGTCGGAGCTGCTGGCGGCCGCCGTCGCGGACGGTAGCGTGGACGTCGTCGGCGCCAACTACCGCCTCGCGGAGGGTCGCGTCGAGCGCCGCTTCGCCGTGGGCGACGGCCGCTGAACCCTCCCCGGCGAAGGAGCCTGATGACGTCCGACGACGCCTACCGCATCGAGCACGACACGATGGGCGAGGTGCGGGTCCCGCGCGACGCCCTCTGGGCGGCGCAGACGCAGCGCGCGGTCGAGAACTTCCCGATCTCCGGCTCGCGGCTCGAGGACGCGCAGATCGTCGCCCTGGCGCGGATCAAGCGCGGCGCGGCGATCGTGAACGGCGAGCTCGGGGTGCTCCCGGCGGACGTCGTGGACGCGATCGTCGGTGCGGCGGACGAGATCATCGGCGGGCAGCACCTCGACCAGTTCCCGATCGACGTGTACCAGACGGGCAGCGGCACCTCCTCGAACATGAACATGAACGAGGTGCTCGGCTCGCTCGCCTCGCAGCGCCTCGGGCGGACGGTGCACCCGAACGACGAGGTGAACGCCTCCCAGTCGTCGAACGACGTGTTCCCGACGTCCGTGCACCTCGCCGCGACCGAGGCGGTGCAGACCGTGCTCGTGCCGGCCCTCGAGCACCTCGCGGGCGCCCTCGAGGAGAAGGCGACGGCGTGGGCGCAGCTGGTGAAGGCCGGCCGTACCCACCTGATGGACGCGACCCCGGTGACCTTCGGGCAGGAGTTCGGCGGCTACGCCCGCCAGATCCGGCTCGCCCTCGACCGCATCGCGGCGATGGTGCCCCGGCTCGCGGAGGTGCCGCTCGGCGGCACCGCGACCGGCACCGGCATCAACACCCCGAACGGCTTCTCCCCCGCGGTGATCCGGATCCTCGCGGAGACGACCGGCCTGCCGATCGTCGAGGCCGCCGACCACTTCGAGGCCCAGGGCGCCCGCGACGGGCTCGTGGAGGCCTCGGGCGCGCTGAAGGTGCTCGCCGTCAGCCTCACGAAGATCTCGAACGACCTCCGCTGGATGGGGTCCGGACCGAACGCCGGCCTCGGCGAGCTGCACATCCCGGACCTCCAGCCGGGCTCGTCGATCATGCCGGGCAAGGTGAACCCGGTCATCCCGGAGGCGACGCTGATGGTCGCCGCGCGGGTGATCGGCAACGACGCGACGATCACCTGGGCGGGCGCCTCCGGCGTCTTCGAGCTGAACGTCGCGATCCCCGTCATGGGCACCGCGCTGCTCGAGTCCGTCCGCCTGCTCGCCGCCGTCTCGCGGCTGCTCGCCGACAAGGTGCTCGACGGCCTCGAGGTGAACGAGGAGCGCGCCCGCGCGCTCGCCGAGTCGTCGCCGTCGATCGTCACGAAGCTGAACCGCGCCATCGGCTACGAGGCCGCGGCGAAGGTCGCGAAGTACAGCGTCGCCCAGGGCATCACGGTGAAGCAGGCCGTGATCGCGCTCGGCTTCGTCGAGCGCGGCGAGGTCACGGAGGAGCAGCTCGACGCCGCCCTCGACGTGCTCTCGATGACCCGCCCCGGCTGAGCCCCCACTGCGGGGGCTCTCCGCGGCTGATGGGGCGGCGCGCTCCGCCCCATCAGCCGCTGGGAGCCCCCGCAGCCGGTGGTGGCGTGATCGGCGAGTCGGTCGAGCGGTCGTCAGACCGCGACGGCGAGGACGAGCCAGGCGGCCAGCAGCATCGGCGGCCCTAACGGGAGCCGGGCGCCGAGCCCGCGCCGGACCAGCACGACCACCGCGCCGACGCCGCCGAGGAGGAAGGCCGCGACGAGCCAGAGCAGCGCGCCGCCGGGCACCGCCACGGCGGCCAGCGCGCCGAGCAGCGGCGCGAGCTTCACGTCGCCGAACCCCATCCCGCCCGCGACGTGCAGGAGGAGGAACACGAGCCCGCAGGCCGCGCCGGCGAGCACCGCGTCGAGCGGCGCGACGCCCGTCGACCAGGCGTGGAGCAGGACGGCGCCGAGCACGACCGGGTAGCCGGGCAGGACGACGGCGTCCGGGAGGCGGTGCTCGGCGAGGTCGGTCTCGACGAGCCGCGGCGTCACGAGCGCGAGCCAAGCGAACCCGATCAGGGCCGGCCGCGGACCGAGCGCGAGCACGGTGACGGCGAGGAGCCCCACGACGGGCAGCGCCGCCGCCGGCGGGACACGACGGACGACCGCGAGCACCCGCGCAGGCTAGGCGCGTCCACGACCATGCGTCAGGCGTTGTCCACAGGTCGGGGCGAGACCAGGGCCGACCGCTTCCGCGTGAGTGCGGCGACGAGGCCCAGGGCGCCGGCGACGACCATGAGGAGCAGCCCGCCCAGCACGATGACGACGCCGAGCGGGGTCGTGCCGCCGACGCCCGGCGGCAGCTCGTCCGAGACGGAGTTGCCCATCGCGAAGGCGCTCCACCACTGGAAGAAGCCGGCCCCGCCGAGGAGCGCGGCTCCGAGGGCGGCCGCCGTGACAGGACGCGCGGTCACGACGAACGCGCGATGCAGCAGGACCAGGACGTAGACCGAGCCCAAGGCGCCCCAGAACAGGAACCAGATCACGGGCGAGAGCAGGCAGGCGAGCAGATCGCCCGAGCCGCTGAGCGTGCGGTAGATCGTCGGGAGCGGGATCCCCGGCGCCAGGTACTGCGGCATCCACACGAGCGAGTCGAGCGTGCCGAGCACCAGCACCGCCACGAGCAGCACGCCGACGACCACCCCGACGACCTTCAGCACGCGTCGAGTCTCGCGGATCAGGCGAGCTCGTTCGACTCCAGCATCTCCGTGACGAGGGCCGCGATCGCGCTCCGCTCCGAGCGGGTGAGCGTCACGTGCCCGAACAGCGGATGGCCCTTCAGCGTCTCGATCACGCTGGCGACGCCGTCGTGCCGCCCCACGCGGAGGTTGTCGCGCTGCGCGACGTCGTGGGTCAGCACGACGCGGGAGTTCTGCCCGATCCGGGACAGCACCGTGAGCAGCACGTTCCGCTCGAGGGACTGCGCCTCGTCCACGATCACGAACGCGTCGTGCAGGGAACGGCCGCGGATGTGCGTGAGCGGCAGCACCTCGAGGGTGCCGTTCTCCACGACCTCGTCGATCACGTTCTGCGAGACGACCGCGCCGAGGGTGTCGAACACCGCCTGGCCCCACGGGTTCATCTTCTCGGCGGCGTCGCCGGGGAGGTAGCCGAGCTCCTGGCCGCCGACCGCGTACAGCGGGCGGAACACCATGATGCGCCGGTGCTGCTGCCGCTCGAGGACGGCCTCGAGCGCGGCGCAGAGGGCGAGCGCGCTCTTGCCGGTGCCGGCGCGGCCGCCGAGCGAGACGATCCCGACCTCGTGGTCGAGCAGCAGGTCGATCGCGAGGCGCTGCTCGGCGCTGCGGCCGTGCAGCCCGAACACGTCGCGGTCGCCGCGCACGAGCTTCAGCTCGCCCTGCTGCACGACCCGCGCGAGGGCGCTCCCCCGGTCGGAGTGCAGGACGACGCCGGTGTTGATCGGCAGCCCCTCGACCGCCGCGGTGCGGACGTGGTGGTCGTCGTACAGCGCATCGAGCGTGGCGGCGTCGAGGTCGACCTCCGCGACGCCGGTGTACCCGGTGTCCGCGGCGAGCTCGTGCCGGTACTCCTCCGCCGTGAGGCCGATGGAGGCGGCCTTCACGCGCATCGGCAGGTCCTTGGAGACGACCGTCACCTCGAGGCCGTCGTTGGCGAGGTTCTGCGCGACGGCGAGGATGCGGGCGTCGTTGCCGCCGAGCTGCAGCCCGTTCGGCAGGACGCTCATGTTCGAGTGGTTCAGCTCGACGCGGAGCGAGCCGCCGTCCCCGACCGGGACCGGGAAGTCGAGGCGCTCGTGCTGCACCCGCAGCTCGTCCAGGTTCCGGAGCGCCTGCCGCGCGAAGTAGCCGATCTCCGGGTCGTTCCGCTTGCCCTCGAGCTCCGAGATCACGACGACGGGGAGCACGACCGCGTGCTCCGCGAATCGGAACGGCGCCTTCGGATCCGAGAGCAGGACCGAGGTGTCGAGCACGAACGTGCGCGTGCCGGTGCGCGGTTCGGACGTCGACGCGGGACGCTCGGACTCGGACTGACGGGCGGACAGCGCTTCAGGCACGCGGCCTCTTTCCCCCGCGGCGGTTCAGCGAACCCCCGTGGATCTCGTTGACGCCGGGTCCATGCGTGCCCCTTCCGTCGCGAGCCGCATGCGTCCCGGACCGGGTGGAGTACCCGATGCGCACACGGTACGTCACGGGTGTGACAGGCCCGTGTCGCGCGCGTGACGTGTCGGCGCGGCCGGTCAGACCTCCGCGCGCGCCGCCTGCTCGGCGAGGAAGTGCACGACCGCGTCCTCGCGGTCGTCGAGCACCGCGGTCGCCGCGGCCTTCACCTCGTCCGAAGCCCCCGCGGTGGCGTAGGACTCGTCGGCCTCCGCGAAGAGCGGCAGGTCGTTCGCGCCGTCGCCGAACGCGACGATCCGGGTGAACCCGTGATCCTCCGCGAGCCGACGGACGCCCGAGCCCTTCGTCGCGCCGGCGGCGGTCACGTCGAGCACGCCCACGCCGCTCTCGCGGGTGCCCGCGAGCGCGAGGGAGCAGCCGGTGCCCCAGGAGATCGCCCGGATCATCCGGGACAGCCGCCGGACCACGGGGTACTCGCCGCGGATCGACACGAAGAAGCCGGTGTCGTGGTCGACCTCGTCCCAGCCGTCGACGGGCGCGAGGCGCGGGTCGCCCTGCCGGGACTCGAGGAAGGTGTCGACGCCGCTCGTCTCGGCGCCCCGGACCCAGCTGATCCGGTCCTCCGCGCCGTCGAGCCAGAACACGAGCGGGGTCACCCCGGCGGCGAGCGCCGCGCCGACGAGCGGCTTCAGCGCACGGGCGTCGAAGTGCTCCCACCAGAGGGGCTCGGCCCCGTCGGGGTGCACGGCGGTCGCCCCGCTGTAGGCGACGAACGGGAGGGACAGGGGCAGGTCGCCGAGCGCGCGCCGGGTCGTCAGCGGCGAGCGCGCCGTGGCGACGGTGAACTGCGTCCCCTCGGCCAGCAGTCGCGTCAGCGTCGAGCGGGCGGTTCCGGAGAGCTCGCCGTCGGCGCCGAGCAGGGTGTCGTCGAGGTCGCTGACGTACAGCGTGCGACCCGGGCCGGTCATCGTCATCGGACCGGCCGGACCGCGGTCGCGTAGGCGGACAGGGCTGAGCGGAGCATGGCGATCGTCTCCTCCGTGGTTCCCGCGTGCGGCGAGAGCCGCACGCGCCCGTCTCGGATGGTCACCGAGACGCCGTGGTTGAACAGGGCGGCCGTGAGGGCGGTGAGCCGGTCGGGCAGCGGCTCGACCACGACGACGCCGGCGCGCTCGGCCTCCGCGCGCGGGGACGTGACCGGCAGCCCGAACTCGTCCGCGAGCGCGATCACCCGCGCGACGCGGTCGGCGATCCGGGCCGCGACGGCGGCGGGGCCGGCGTGTGCGAGCTCCTCCAGCCCAGCGGCGAGCCGCGCGGCGGCCACCTGGTCCGGCTGGGAGATCTGCATGCCCGGCGCCCCGTCGACGGGCGGCGGCACGTGATCCCAGCCGTCGTCGTCACCGATGCCCGCGTGCCCCGACAGCACGGGCGTCAGGCGGTTCGCGGCGCGGTCGGAGACGGCGAGGAACGCGGCGCCCCACCCGGCGCGGAGCCACTTCTGACCGCCGCACGCGATGACGTCCGCCGCGCCCCACGGCAGGTCGACCGCGCCGAGCGCCTGCACCGCGTCGACGATCAGCAGCCGGTCGCCGATCACCTGGCGGATGCCGTCGAGGTCGACGACGGCGCCCGTGCGGCCGTCGACCGCGCTCACGAGCACGGCCATCGTCGTGCTGGTCAGCGCGTCGCGGACGCCGCTCGGCGTGACGCGGCCGCCGTCCGCCTCGAGCCACACGGGTGTGACGACCTGCATCGCCTCCGCGGCCCGCGCGGCCGCGATCGGCAGGGCCGGGTAGTCGGCGGGCGACACGAGCAGCCCGCCGGCGAGGCCGTAGACCGCCTGCGTGATGCCCTGCGCGGTGCTCGGCTGGAACACGATCTGGTCCGAGCGGAAGCCCGTGAGCACCGCCGCGGCGTCCTGCAGGCGCCCCGCGTTCCGCTCGAGCCGCTCGCGGGCGCCGTGGCGCGCCCGGCGCACGAGGTCCTCCTGCGCGGCGCTCTCCGCGACGACCGCGGCGGAGAGCGGGCCGAACGCGGCGAAGTCGAGATAGCCGGGATCCTCACCGAATCCGGCGAGGTAGTCGTTCAGGGCGTCCATGGCTGCCTGGAAGCGTAGCGGCGTGCAGGGACGCCCCGTGCCCCGTGCAGTCCGGGTCCGCGCGGGTGCGTCAGGCGCCGTAGCGGCGCTGCCGCTGGGCGTAGGAGCGGAGCGCGCGGAGGAAGTCGACCTCGCGGAGGTCCGGGCCGAGCGCCTCCACGAAGTAGAACTCGCTGTGCGCGCTCTGCCACAGCATGAAGTCCGAGAGCCGCTGCTCCCCCGACGTCCGGATGACGAGGTCCGGGTCGGGCTGGCCGCCGGTGTAGAGGTGCGCCGCGATCAGCTCGGGGTCGAGGTGCTCGGTGAGCTCCGCGAGGGTGCCGCCCGCGGCCGCGTGCTCGGTGACGATGCTCCGCATCGCGTGGGCGATCTCGGTGCGCCCGCCGTAGCCGACGGCGAGGTTGATGTGGAGGCCCGACCGCCCGGCGCCCCGCTCCTGCGCGGTCGAGAGCGCGGCGAGCAGCGACGCCGGCAGGCCCTCCGTCGTCCCCACGTGCTGTACCCGCCAGCGCGTGGAGAGGTCGAGCGCGAGCGTGCCGATGATGTCGAACAGCGCCGTCAGCTCGCCGCTCGTCCGCCCGACGAGGTTGTCGCTGGACAGCAGGTAGAACGTGACGTGCGGGATGCGGAGGCCGTCGACCCAGCCCGCGAACTCGAGGAGCTTGTCCGCGCCCGCCCGGTGCCCGTGCTCCGCGGACTCGAGCCCCGCGAGCTTCGCCCAGCGGCGGTTGCCGTCGAGGATCATCGCGACGTGCTTCGGCAGCGGGCCGGCCTCGAGGTTGTGGCGCAACCGGCGCTGGTAGACGGCGTAGAACGGCCGGCGCAGCCGGACTCCTCTTCCCCGCACGCGGTAACCGTACGCCTCGGGCGTCCCGGCTACCCTCGCCCCATGCGGGAGACGAGGGGTGGCGGGCCGACGCCGACGGAGGTCCCGAGCCCGGGTGCGGAGACCGCTGAGCCGCCCCACCTCCCCCTCCTCGAGGAGGCGGAGGACGCCGCGCACCTCGAGCGGAAGCCGACGTGGCGCGGCTGGATCCACGCGATCACCGCGCCGGTCGCCGCGGTGGCGGGGCTCGTCCTCGTCGCGCTCGCGAACGGCCCGGAGGCGCGCTGGGCGTGCGTCGTGTTCGTGCTGACGTCGATCCTGCTGTTCGGCAACTCGGCGCTGTACCACCGCATCGACTGGTCGCCGAGAGTGAAGCGCGCGCTGAAGCGCGTCGACCACGCGAACATCTTCCTGCTCATCGCGGGCACCTATACGCCGCTCGCCCTGCTCGCCCTGCCGCCCGGGCAGGGCATCGTGCTGCTCTGCGTCGTCTGGGGCGGCGCCCTGCTCGGGGTCGTCTTCCGCGTCTTCTGGATCGGGGCGCCGCGCTGGCTGTACGTCGCGCTCTACCTGGCGCTCGGCTGGGCCGCCGTCTTCTACTTCGTGCCGCTGTTCGAGGCGAACCCGGCGATGATGCTGCTCGTCGCGATCGGCGGCCTCTTCTACACGGCGGGTGCGGTCTGCTACGCGCTGAAGCGACCGAACCCGTTCCCGGACCGGTTCGGCTTCCACGAGATCTTCCACACCTGCACGGTGCTGGCGTTCCTCTGCCACTGGACGGCGACGCTGCTCATCGCGCTGCACCCCGTGGCCTGAGCCCGGACGGCTCCGCGGGTCAGGGACGCGGCTGCTGCGCAGCGTCGCGGCGGGCCGCGAGCTCGGAGCGGTAGCGGACCCGGCGGATGCGCCGGATCATGTCGACGATCAGCCCGACCGTCGCGAGGGTGACGAGCAGGATCGCGAGGAAGCCGACGACGCCGGGCGTCACGGCGTTCTCGTTCACCACGAGCGACGGGGACGGCGACGGGGTGGGCACCGCGGCGGCGACCAGCAGCAGCACGGACACGTTCCCTCCTCCAGTACCCTCGGGGACCGCACGAGAGTACTTCACGAGGCGGGTGGGAGGACGCGTGAGCACGCGCACCACGACGCTCGATGAGCGCTACGGGAGGACGCCCGATCGGCGTCGCCGCACGCGGATCGCCGCGATCGCGGCCGCCGCGGTCGTGCTGCTCGGGGTCGTCGTCTGGTCGCTGTGGACCGGGATCGGCGGCGCGACGACCGCCCTCGACGTCACGACGACCGGCATCACGGTGAGCTCGGACGAGGCCGCGGACGTGCAGTGGCTGGTCAGCGGGCGCGCCGACACGGCCCTCGTCTGCTCCATCGAGGCGACCGACGAGAGCGGCGTCGTGGTGGGGCTCGCGGAGGTCCGCGTCCCCGCCACCGGACAGGTGAACCGCACCGGCGAGACCCGGGTGCGGACCGTCCGGCGGGCGGCGAACGGCTTGATCGAGTCCTGCCGGGACGCCTAAACTCCCCCGATCCGCGCCCGTGGTGCCGGCCGCCGAGTGCGCCGGCGCGGGCGCCCACCGGCAGCGGCCACGCCGCCAGCCGCTCCCGCGGAGCACGCGAACCGAGACGAGGAACCGTCATGTCCGACCCCACCGCCACGAAGTGGCTGCCGCAGGCGGCGTACGACCGCCTCACCGCCGAGCTCGCCGACCTCTCCGGCCCCCGCCGCGAGGAGGTCGTCGCCCGCATCGCCGCGGCGCGCGAGGAGGGCGACCTGAAGGAGAACGGCGGCTACCACGCCGCCAAGGAGGAGCAGGGCAAGATCGAGGCCCGCATCCGCGAGCTCACCGTGCTGCTCCGCAACGCGGAGGTCGGCGAGGCGGCGGGCGCCACCGACGAGGTCGCCCCGGGCAACGTCGTCACGGCGTCGGTGGCCGGCAACGAGATGCGCTTCCTGCTCGGCAGCCGCGAGATCGCCGGCGACTCCGAAATCGACGTCTACAGCGAGAGCAGCCCGCTCGGCCGCGCCGTGATCGGCGCGAAGGTCGGCTCGACGGTCAGCTACACCGCCCCGACGGGCCGCGCGATCGAGGTCACGGTCGAGAAGGTCGAGCCCTACGCGGGCTGATCGCCGTCAGGTGACGATGACCCTCGGTTCGTAGCCCGCCTCCTGGAGGCGCTGCATGAGCACCGCCTGGTGGGCGCGGCCGCGGGTCTCGACGCTGATGTCGATCTGCACCTCGCTGATCTGCGTGCCCGTGCCGTGGCGGGTGTGCAGCACCTCCACGACGTTGGCGCTCGCGTCGGCGATGAGCGCGGAGATCACCGCGAGCTGGCCGGGGCGGTCGGGCAGGCCGATGCGCAGCGTCATGTACCGGTCGGAGGCGACGAGCCCGCGGCTGATCACGCGCTCCATCATCAGCGGGTCGATGTTGCCGCCCGACAGCACGGCGACGGTCCGGCCGGGCGCGGTGATCTTGCCGGACAGCAGCGCCGCGACGCCGACGGCGCCGGCCGGCTCGACCACGAGCTTCGCCCGCTCGAGGAGGACGAGCAGGGCGCTCGCGGTCTCGTCGTCGGACACGGTCACGACGTCGTCGACGAGGTCGCGCACGATCTCGAACGTGAGCCGCCCGGGCGTCCCCACCGCGATGCCGTCCGCGATCGTCGGCGTGGTGCGGACGGTCAGCACCTCGCCCGCGGCGAGCGACGGCGGGTAGGCGGCCGCGTTCTCGGCCTGCACCCCGATGATCCGCACGTGGGGCGCGAGCTGCTTGACGGCCGCCGCGACGCCCGAGATCAGGCCGCCGCCGCCGATCGGGACGATCACCGTCTCGACGTCGGGCACGTCCTCGAGGATCTCGAGCCCGACCGTCGCCTGGCCGGCGATGACGTCCGGGTGGTCGAACGGCGGGATGAACACCGCTCCGGTCTCCTCCGCGTACCGCTTCGCGGCCGCGAGCGACTCGTCGACGACGGAGCCGACCAGCTCCACGTTCGCGCCGTAGTCCCGGGTGGCCTCGAGCTTCGGGAGCGCGACGCCGATCGGCATGAAGATCGTCGCCGCGATGCCGAGCTGGCGCGCCGCGAAGGCGACGCCCTGCGCGTGGTTGCCGGCGGAGGCCGCGACGACGCCGCGCGCGCGCTCCTCCGCGCTCAGGCGCGACAGGCGGTAGGAGGCGCCGCGGATCTTGTACGAGCCGGTCCGCTGGAGGTTCTCGCATTTCAGGTGCACCGCGGCACCGGTGACCGAGGCGAGGAAGCGCGAGTGCTCCATCGGGGTGCGGGCGGCGAGCGGGGCGAGGACGCGCGCGGCGTCCCGGATCCGGTCGAGCGTCGGCACCGGGGTCGAGGGCCCCGCCTGGGACGCCTGCGCGGCGGCCTCCGGGGTCGTCGCGAGCGTGCTGTCCGACTCAGGCAACGGTCTTCACGTCCCCCGGCCGCGGCTTGCGGTCGCGGCGGCGGCTCGGCTTCGCGTCGCCGTCGCTCGGCACGTCCGTCGTGTCGGGCGGCGGCTGCCCCTTCCAGCTGCGACCGGCGAGGTACTTCACGGCGGAGTTGAGCGCGGCGGCGAACGGCACCGCGAAGACGGCGCCGGGGATGCCGGCGAGCAGCGAGCCGAGGGCCACGGAGACGACCACCGCCACGGGGTGCAGCCGCACCGCGTTGCCCATGAGCAGGGGCTGGAGGATGTGCGACTCCAGCTGGTTCACCGCGATCACGCCGGCGAGCATGATGACCGCCTGCAGCACCGTGTTGTCGGGGATCAGGCCCGGGTAGACGAGGGCGATGAGGACGGCGAGCACGCCGGTCGTCACCGCGCCGACGACCGGGATGAACGCGGCGAGGAACACGAGCACGCCGATCGCGAAGACGAACGGCAGCTGCAGCACGAACGCGACGATCGAGATGCCGATCGCGTCGATGAGCGCGACGATGATCTGCACCCGCGCGTACTCGCCGACGGAGAGCCAGACCGCGCGGCCCGCGCCGTCGACCGCCGCTCGTGCGGGTCGCGGGGCGAGTCGGACGCACCAGCGCCAGATGCCCGCGCCGTCGAGCAGGAAGAACAGGGTCGTGAAGAGGGCGAGCAGGAGCCCGACCCCGATGTCGCCGACCGTCGAGGCGCCGGCCGCGACCCCGGAGGCGACCTTCCCCGAGTTGTTCTGGATCGTCTTCGTCACGCTCGCGATGAGGTTCTGCAGGTCCTGCTCGCTGAACCCGAACGGGCTCGTCTTCAGGAACTCCACGAACTTGTCGTACGACTTCGTGATCTGCGTCTCGAAGCCGGCGAACCCGCTGCGCAGCGTGAGCACGACGAGCGTGACGAGCCCGGCGATGACGATCAGCAGACCGAGGAACACGGTCACGACGGCGAGCCACCGCGGCCAGCCCCACCCCATGAGCCGGCGCTTCAGCGGCGTGAGGAGGGAGGACAGCAGCACGGCGACGGCGATCGGGATGACCACGATGTGCAGCTGGATCACCAGGAAGATCACGACCGCGATGAGGACCAGCACGCCGATCAGGCGCCACGACCAGGCGCCGGCGATCTTCAGCCCGTCCGGCACGGTCCGCGCGACGAGCTCCTCCGTCGACGACGGCGCGTCGTCGGTGCGTCTGGCCATTCCGCGATTCTAGGGAGCGCCGCGACCCCGCCAGCCGCCCCCTCGTGACGTCCCCGCCCGCGGCTACGGTGCACGCGTGGAAGAGCTGTCCCCGCGGGAGGCGCGGCGCATCGCGCTCGCGGCGCAGGGCTTCGGCCGGGCGCACCCGCCCACGGCGGGCCGGGCGCGGCTGGAGGCGGCGCTCCACCGCCTCCGCGTGCTGCAGATCGACTCGGTCAACGTCTTCGAGCGCAGCCACTACCTGCCGCTCTTCGCGCGGCTCGGGGTCTACGACCGGTCGCGGCTCGACCGCCTGCTGTTCGACCCCTCCGGCGACCGGATCGAATACTGGGCGCACGAGGCCGCCTTCATCCCGAAGGCCGACCTCGGGCTGTTCGCGTTCCGGATGGAGGCGTACCGCGCGAAGTACGCGGAGGAGCTCGCAGCGAGCCGAGCCCTCGCCGCGGTGCTGGTCGCGGAGATCGCCGACCGCGGTCCGCTCGCGGCGAGCGAGGTCGAGCAGGAGCCGAGCGTGCGGCAGGGGCCGTGGTGGGGCTGGTCGGACACGAAGCGGACCCTCGAGCTGCTCTTCCGCACGGGCGACCTCGTGAGCGCGGGGCGGCGCGGCTTCGAGCGGCGCTACGGCCTGCCCGAGCAGGTGCTCGGCGGCCCGATCGAACCGGTGCCGCAGCAGGACGCGATCCGCGAGCTCGTGCGGCGCTCGGCGGTCGCGCACGGCGTCGCGGCGCTGCCCGACCTCGCCGACTACTACCGGCTCCGGTCGGACGACACCGCGGCGGCCGCGCGCGACCTGGAGGACGCCGGCGAGCTGATCCCGGTGACGGTGCCCGGCTGGACGCAGGCCGGCGGCCGGCCGCTCCGCACGTGGCGGCACGCGGAGGCCGCCCCGCCGACCCGCCTCAAGGCGGCCGCGGTGCTGTCGCCGTTCGACCCGGTCGTCTGGCAGCGGGACCGGGCGCTCCGCATGTTCGGCTTCCACTACCGGATCTCGATCTACACGCCCGCGCCGCAGCGGGAGCACGGCTACTACGTGCTGCCGGTGCTCGTCGACGACCGCCTCGTCGGCCGGGTCGACCTGAAGTCGGACCGGCAGGGCGGGCGGCTGCTCGTGCAGACGGCATTCACGGAGGCCTCGGCGTCGGACGGGGTCGCGGAGCGCCTCGCCCCGGTCCTGCGGAACGCCGCGACCTGGCAGGGCCTCGACGCGATCGAGGTGGTCGGGGTCGGCGACCTCGCGCCCGCCCTCGCCGCCGCCCTCTGACCCCGCTGCGGTTCATCGATACGGAGATCCGGGTCCGGATCTCCGTATCGATGAACCTCAGAGCCGGGCGACCGCCGCGAGGACCTCGTCGACGGTGACGGCGGCGAGCGCCGGGTCCGGTCGGTCCGCGAACGCGTCGCCGTCGCGCACCTCCGCGTGGGTGAGCGCGACGTGCGGACCGGGCGGCGGCCCCCAGCGCTCGGGCGGCACCGGGCCGAAGAGGACGACGGAGGGGACGCCGTAGGCGGACGCGAGGTGCCCTGCGCCCGTGTCGGCGGTGACGACGAGCGACGCCTCCGCGATCAGCGCGACGAATCCGAGGAGCGAGGTCTCCCCCGCGAGCACCCGGGACTCGGGGAGGCGCGCGAGCGCGGCGACCTCCAGCGCCCGCGGCCGCTCGGCGGCGCTGCCGCTGAAGACGACGCGCCGGCCCGCCGCCTCGAGGGCGGCTGCGACCGCGGCGAACCGGTCGACCTGCCACGCCCGGGACGGGAAGGCGGCGCCCACGTGGAGGACGGCCGACCCGGGCGCCGGCGAGGCGACCTCCGGTCGCGCGACGGACACGTCGTCCGGGTCGCCCGGCATCCCGAACGCGGCGGTGAGCCGCACCCAGCGCGCGCGCTCGTGCAGCTCCTCCATCCAGGCGGGGCCGGGTTCGCCCGGCCGGAGCGCGTGCCGCACCACGAGCCGGGCGCCGAGCGCGTCGACCACAGCCGCGGACTCCGGTCCCCCGCCGTGCAGGTTCACCGCGATGTCGACCGAGCCGGGCTCGACCGGCAGCGGCTCGCCGAGCGCGCCGGTCGGGATCAGGCCGTCGACCGCGTCGACGAGGTCGACGACCGGCGCGAGCCAGGCGGACGTCGCGAGCAGCAGCCGGTGGTCCGGCATGCTCGCCCGCAGCGCCTTCAGCGCCGGCACCGCGACGAGCAGGTCGCCGAGCTGGAGCGCGCGGAACGCGAGCGCGACCGGCCTCGAGTCGGCGTCGATTCCCGCGTTCACCAGGTGATCCTCCCAGTCCTGACCCGGAGGGTTGCCAGCGGGTTCCCAGGAGAACGGCTTCCCGTGGCGATAGTCCTTGCTCGATGCCCACCTCGTCCGCCCCGCAGGCGGTGCTCTTCGACCGGGACAGCACGCTGGTCGTCGACGTGCCCTACAACGGCGATCCCGACCTCGTCCGCCCGATGCCCGGTGCGGTCGAGGCGGTGGCCGCCGTGCGCGCCGCCGGCGTCCCGACCGGCGTCGTGTCCAACCAGTCGGGCATCGCGCGCGGCCTCATCACCCGGGAGCAGGTCGACGCCGTGAACGCCCGCGTCGACGAGGTCTTCGGCGCCTTCGACACCTGGCAGGTCTGTCCGCACGGCCCGGAGGACGGCTGCGCCTGCCGCAAGCCCGCGCCCGGGATGGTGCTGCAGGCCGCGGCGGCGCTCGGCGTCGATCCGGCCCGCGTCGTCGTCATCGGCGACATCGGCGCCGACGTGGGCGCCGCGCACGCCGCGGGCGCGGCGGCGGTGCTCGTACCGACCCCGATCACGCGCGCCGAGGAGGTCGCCGCGGCATCCGTCGTGGCGCCCGACCTCGCGACCGCGGTGCGCATCGCCCTGGCCGGGGGCGCGGGATGAGACGGGTGCTCGTCGCCCGGCTCGACAGCATGGGCGACGTCCTCGTGAGCGGCCCGGCCGTCCGCGCCGTCGCGCGGCAGGCGGAGGTCGTGCTCCTCGCCGGCCCGCAGGGCGCTCCCGCCGCCCGCCTGCTGCCCGGGGTCGCGGAGGTGCGGGTGCTCGCCGCCCCCTGGATCACCCCGGTCGACCGGCCCGTCGACGCCGAGCTCGTCGCGGAGGTGCAGCGGATCGTGACCGAGACGGGCGTGGACGAGGCGGTCGTGCTCACCTCGTTCCACCAGTCGCCGCTCCCCCTCGCGCTGCTCCTGCGCCTCGCGGGCGTCCGACGGATCGCCGGCGCCTCCGTCGACGCCGCTGGCGGGCTGCTCGACGTCCGGCTCATCCCGGGCGAGGGCCTGCCGGAGGACCTCCCCGAGCCGGTCCGCGCGCTCCGCATCGCGGCGGCGGCCGGTTTCCCGCTGCCGGAGGACGACGAGGGCCGGCTCGCCTCCGAGCTGCCCGCCCGTCCTGCGGCGGCCGGCACGGGCCCCTACGTCGTCGTGCACCCGGGCGCCGCCGTGCCGGCCCGCGCCTACCCCGCGGAGCGTTGCGCCGACGTCGTGGCGCTGCTCGCCGCGCGCGGCCACCGCGTGCTCGTGACCGGCGGCCCCGACGAGCGCGCGCTGACCGCGGCCGTCGCCGGGACGGCCGGCGAGGACCTCGGCGGCGCGCTCGGCCTGGCCGACCTCGGCGCCGTGCTGCGCGACGCGGCGGTCGTCGTGGTCGGGAACACCGGTCCCGCCCACCTCGCGGCCGCGGCAGGCACGCCGGTCGTCAGCCTGTTCGCCCCGGTGGTCCCGGCCGTCCGGTGGGCGCCGTACGGCGTGCCGGTCGAGCTGCTCGGCGACCAGCATGCCGCCTGCCGCGGCTCCCGAGCCCGGGTCTGCCCGGTCGCGGGCCACCCCTGCCTGGCGTCGGTGCCCCCGACCGCCGTCGTCGACGCCGCGGAGCGGCTGATCGGAGCGCGTTCGTGAAGGTCCTGCTCTGGCACGTGCACGGCGGCTGGACGGACGCCTTCGTCCACGGCCGGCACGAGTACCTGCTGCCGACCACGCCGGCGCGCGACGGCTGGGGCCTCGGCCGCGGCGGCCGGGACTGGCCGGCGCGCGAGGTCGCACCGGAGGCGATCCGGGCGGAGGACGTCGACGTCGTCGTCCTCCAGCGCCCGGAGGAGCTCGCGGAGGCCGAGCGGCTCACCGGCCGGCGCATCGGCGCCGACCTGCCCGCCGTGTACCTCGAGCACAACACGCCGAAGGGCGACGTGCCGACCTCCGTGCATCCGATGGCCGACCGGTCCGACCTCGACCTCGTGCACGTCACGCACACGAACGCGCTGCTGTGGGACACGGGCTCGACCCGCGCGCGCGTCGTCGAGCACGGCGTCCGGGACCCGGGCCTCCGCTACACCGGCGCGCTCGAGCGGCTCGCCGCTGTCATCAACGAGCCGGTGCGCCGCTGGCGCGTGACCGGCACCGACCTCCTCCCCCGGTTCGCCGCCGAGGCGCCCGTCGACGTCTTCGGGATGAGGACGGAGCTGCTCGCGGGCGCCTTCGAGGGCTCGCCGGCGATCCACGCCGCGGGCGACCTGCCGCCGCAGCGCATGCACCCCGCGCTCGCCGAGCGCCGCGCGTACCTCCACCCGCACCGCTGGACGTCGCTCGGCCTCTCGCTCATCGAGGCGATGCAGCTCGGCATGCCGGTGATCGCGCTCGCGGCGACCGAGGCGCCGCGCGCGGTGCCGCCCGAGGCCGGTGCCATCTCGGCCGACGTCGCGGAGCTGGTGCGGGAGGCCCGCCGCCTGCTCGACGACCCGGACGAAGCGGTCCGCCGGGGCCGCGTGGCCCGGGAGGTCGCGCTCGCGCGGTACGGCCTCGACCGCTTCCTCGCCGACTGGGACGACGTGCTCGACGAGGCGGTAGCACGACGCTCGCGCTTCCGCCAAACGCCCCCGGGGGGGCTTGCGCCCCCGGGGGGCGCCGTGCAACAAGGGGTGTGATGAGAATCGCACTGGTGTCCGAACACGCGAGCCCTCTGGCCGTCCTCGGCGGCGTCGACGCGGGCGGGCAGAACGTCCACGTGGCCGCGCTCGCGACCTCCCTCGCCGCGGCGGGGCACGTCGTCGACGTGTACACGCGGCGCGACGCCCCGGGCCTGCCCGAGCGGGTGCCGTTCGCCCCGGGCGTGACCGTGATCCCCGTGACGGCGGGACCGGAGGCGGTCGTGCCGAAGGACGACCTCCTCCCGCTCATGGGCGAGTTCGCGGACGCGCTGGCCGCGGCGTGGATCGCCGACCGGCCCGACGTGGTCCACGGCCACTTCTGGATGTCCGGGCTCGCGTCGCTCGACGCGGCCGGCCGGGTCGACCTCGCCCTCGGCGGCCACCTGCCGGTCGCCCAGACGTTCCACGCGCTCGGCGTCGTGAAGCGCCGGCAGCAGGGCGCGCGCGACACCTCGCCCGCCGAGCGCCGCTTCCTCGAACCCGACGTCGCCCGCCGGGCGGACACCGTCGTCGCGACCTGCTCGGACGAGGCGTTCGAGCTGAAGGGGTTCGCCGTGCCCTCCGCCCGCATCGCGGTCGTGCCGTGCGGGGTCGACACGGCCCACTTCACGCCGGACGGCCCCGTCGCGCCGCGGACCGAGCGCCTCCGGCTGCTCACCGTGAGCCGCCTCGTGCCGCGCAAGGGCGTCGGGAACGCGATCGAGGCGCTCGGCCGGCTCGTCCGCGCCGGGGTCGACGCGGAGCTCGTCGTCATCGGCGGGGCCGGGGACGCGGACCACCTCGAGACCGAGCCGGAGACCGAGCGCCTCCGCGCCGTGATCGACGCGGAGGGCCTCCAGGACCGGGTCGTGCTCGCGGGCAGCATCGAGCACGGCGAGCTGCCCGCCTGGTACCGCAGCGCGGACGTCGTGATCTGCGCGCCCTGGTACGAGCCCTTCGGCATCGTGCCGCTCGAGGCGATGTCGTGCGGCCGGCCGGTCGTCGCGACGAGCGTCGGCGGCCTCATCGACACCGTCGTCGAGGACGTCACCGGGCTGCACGTGCCGCCCCGCGATCCGGAGGCGCTGGCGGAGGCGGTCGGCGGGCTCCTGGCCGATCCGCAGCGACGCCGGCGCTACGGTCGGGCGGGGCGCTCGCGCGCCGCGACGCGGTACTCCTGGTCCAGGATCGCCGCGGACACCCTGCGCGTCTACGGTCGTCTGACCGATCGCGAACGTCTCGCGCTGCGGACAGGAGAAGCATGACGACCACCGCTCATGGCATCGATACGGCCGCCGTCGCCGCGCGCCACGTCGCGGCGATCGCACCGACCCTGGCGGCCCTGGAGGCGGAGGCGCCCCGGCTGGCGGCCTGGGGCGAGCACCTCGCCGACCGCCTCCTCGACGGCGGGCGCCTGCTCGCCGCGGGCAACGGCGGCTCGGCAGCGGAGGCCCAGCACCTCACCGCCGAGCTGGTCGGCCGGTTCGACGGCGATCGCCGCGCGTTCAGCGCCGTCTGCCTGCACGGCGACACCTCCGCGCTGACGGCGATCGCGAACGACTTCGGCTACGACGAGGCGTTCGCGCGCCAGGTGACCGCGCACGGCCGGCCGGGCGACGTGCTCGTCCTGCTCTCGACGAGCGGCACGAGCACGAACCTCGTCCGCGCCGCCGAGGCCGCCCGCGCGGCGGAGGTGACCGTCTGGGCGATGACCGGCCCCGGCCCGAACCCGCTCACCGACGCCGCCGACGACGCCCTCCTCCTGCCCGGGGTCGGGGCCAACGTGCAGGAGGCGCAGCTCGTCGCCGTACACGCGCTCTGCCGCGTGTTCGACGCGGTCGTGCGCGACCGGATCGGAGCGACCCGATGAACGCCGTCGTGGTGGGCGACCTGCTGCTCGACGTGGACGTGGAGGGCGACGTCGCGCGCCTCACGCCGTACGCCCCCGTGCCGGTGGTCGACGTGGTGTCCGAGACGAAGCGCGCCGGCGGCGCCGGGCTCGTCGCGACGTTCCTCAAGCGGGACGGGCACGACGTCACGCTCGTCACGGCGCTGTCGGAGGACGCCCGCGCGGCCGAGCTGCCGCCGCTGCTCGACGGCATCGCGCTCGTCGCGGGCCGCTCGCCCTCCGGCACGGTCGTGAAGACCCGCCTCCGGAGCCGTGAGCAGCCGATCGCGCGCATCGACGAGGGCTCCGCGACGCCGGAGGCCCCGGAGATCACGGACGCGATGCTCGCGGCGATCGCCGCAGCGGACCTCGTGGTGGTCGCGGACTACGGCCGCCGGCTCACCGAGCAGCCCGCGATCCGCGCCGCGCTCGAGGACGCGGCCGGCCGCGTGCCGGTCGTGTGGGATCCGCACCCCCGCGGCGCGGTCCCCGTGCCGGGCGTCGTCGTCACGCCGAACCTCGGCGAGGCGCACGGCTTCACCGGCGTCGAGGGCCGTGGCGTGCCGTTCGCCGACGAGGCCGCGCTGCGCCTGTTCACCGCGTGGCGCTCCGCCGCGGTCGTCGTGACGATGGGCGCGCACGGCGCACTGCTCCGCACCTCCGTCGACGGGCTGCCGCTCGTCGCCTCCGGCCCCGTCGTCAGGGACGCGGACGTGAACGGCGCCGGCGACCGGTTCGCGTCGGCGCTCGCCGTCGCGCTCGGCTCCGGCCGACTCCCGAGCGACGCCGTGCAGGACGCGGTGCTCGTGACCGCCGGCTTCCTCGCGGACGGCGGCGTCGCGATGCTCGAGGCGACCGCGCCCGTGCCGCTGCCCGGCGCGGACCACGAGGCCCTCGCCGTCGTCGAGCGCGTCCGCGCGTCCGGCGGCACGGTCGTCGCGACGGGCGGCGTGTTCGACCTCATCCACGCGGGGCACGCCCGCACGCTCTCCGCCGCCCGGGCGCTCGGCGACTGCCTGATCGTGCTGCTGAACTCGGACGAGTCCGTCAAGCGCCTGAAGGGGCCGGAGCGGCCGATCATGACCGCGGCCGACCGCGTCGACCTCCTCGAGGCCCTCGAGGTCGTCGACGGCGTCATCGTCTTCGGCGAGGACACCCCCGTCGAGGCGATCAAGCGCGTCCGCCCGGACATCTGGGTCAAGGGCGGCGACTACAACGCCGCGACCCTGCCCGAGGCGGCCGTCATCAAGGAATGGGGCGGCCGCGCCGTCACCGTCCCGTTCTTCCCCGGCCGCTCGACCACGCGGCTCGCCGCCGCGATCCAGCGCGTCTCCTAGCTCCTCCCCCGCGTCCCCGACGCTCCGCTCCACCGATCGAAGGACACCCATGCCCATCGCCTCCACCACGCCCACGCCGCTCGGCCGGACCCTGATCACGGGCGGCGCCTCCGGGCTCGGCCTGGCGGTCGCGGACGCGGTCGCCGCCGCCGGCGGCACCCCGATCGTCGTCGACCTCGCGGTCGAGGGCAGCGCCTACACCGCCTACCAGGGCGACGTCACCGACACCCGCGGCGTGGAAGCGCTCGTCGCCCGGATCGCGGAGGAGCAGGGCGGCCTCGACGCCGTCGTCACCGCGGCCGGGATCGACAAGCCGGGCCGCCTCGACGAGATCCCGGGCGACGTCTGGGAGCGGGTCGTCGCCGTGAACCTGCTCGGCACCGTCGCGGTGGTCCGCGCCGCGCTGCCGGCGCTGTACGAGACCCACGGCCGCGTCGTCACGGTCTCGTCGTCGCTCGGCGTCCGCGCCGTGTCGGACGCGACCGCCTACTCCGCCTCCAAGTTCGGCGTGATCGGCTTCAGCCGCGCCCTCGCGGCGGAGACGCGCGGGCAGATCGGCGTGACGACCCTCATCCCCGCCGGCATGAAGACGCGCTTCTTCGACGGCCGCACCGCCCAGTACGCGCCGGGCGAGGACGCGGACCTGAACGACCCGGCGAACGTCGCCGCGGCGGTCGTCTTCGCGCTGCAGAGCCCGCGCGGCTCGGAGATCCGCGAGATCTCCGTCATGCACGAGGCCGAGCCCAGCTGGCCCTGACCCGCCCTGCGCGGCCGCCGCGGGCGGACGCTTGCGCCCTGAGCACTTCGGCAGGCTGATCCACCTCCGGCAGGCCGCGGGGCGCCCCTCAGCCTGCCGAAGCGCGCACAGCCTGCTCAAGTGCTCAGCCCGGCCCGCGCACGTGAGCACCTCAGCAGGCCGGTCCGCCTTCAGCAGGCCCTGTGGTGCCCCACAGCCCGCCGAGGTGCGGACGGCCTGCCGGAGTGCTCAGGAGGAGGCGTGGGCGCCTCGCCTCCGAGGTGCGGACGGCCTGCCGGAGTGCTCAGGAGGAGGCGTGGGCGCCTCGCCGCGAAGCGAGGGCTAAGCCCTCGACGACGACCGCGGAGGACGGGCGCACGCGCTGGTTCCGCCAGACGAAGAACCCGGTCAGCGTGAAGGCGCCGTAGACGACGTACATGAGCCCCGTCGCGTAGTACCCCGCGGAGAACAGCAGGGGCACGCCGACGACGTCGACCGCGACCCAGATCAGCCAGAACTCGACCCAGCCCTTCGCCATGCCGTACGTGGCGAGGAGCGAGCCCATGAAGATCCACGCGTCGCTCCACTGCGGCGCGTAGGAGCCGAGCGCGGTGAACACCGGCGTGAGGATCGCGGTGCCGCCGACCATGCCGACGATCAGGCCGACCCGCTGGCGCCACGTCGCCCAGTGCGGCGTGATCGTCGTGACCTCGGCGTCGTTCCGGTGCGTCCACCGGTACCAGCCGTAGACGCTCACGACGATGAAGACGATCTGCCGCCCGGCCTGGCCGAGGAGGTTGACCGTGCTCGCGTCGCCGAAGGCGGACCCGAGGAACACGGTGAAGAGCAGCACGTTGCCGGCGATGCCGACCGGCCACGCCCACACCTTGCGGCGCATCCCGCCGAGCGCGGACGCCAGGCCGAAGAGGTTGCCGAGCAGCTCCCGCCAGTAGATCGACTGCGCGCCGAAGTGGATCTGCGCGTCGAACAGCCACCGGATCACGTCCACGCGGGCCTCCTCAGGTCGACCCGTGCAGCGCTCGGCGACGCCTGTGAATTCCCGGAGACGGCGAGCGGCGTGCGGAGGGCGTCCTCGACGGGTCCAGGGACCGCGCCTAGCCTCGCCGGATGCTCCTCCAAGCAGCGCTGAACGGCAGGCGGACGAGGGCCGAGCACGCGGCCGTGCCGATCACCCCGGCCGAGCTGCAGGCCGATGCGCTGGCCTGCGGGGCCGCCGGCGCGCAGGGCTTCCACGTCCACCCGCGCGACACGGACGGCTTCGAGCGGCTCGACCCCGAGTGGGTCGACGCGGCCGCGACGGCCGTGCACGACGTGAGCCGGTGGCCGGTCAGCGTCAGCACGGGCGCCTGGATCCAGGGCGAGCAGCGCCACCGCGCGGCGCTCCTCTCCCGCTGGACGGGACCGGACGCCGCGAGCGTCAACCTGTCGGAGGACGAGGCGCTCGACACGATCCGCACGCTCCTCGGCCGCGGGATCCGCGTCGAGGCCGGCGTCTGGTCGGTGGAGGACGCCGAGCTGCTGCTCCGCAGCGGGCTCGCGGACCGCATCGAACGCGTGCTGGTCGAACTGCTCGATCCTCCGGGGACGGACGTCCTCGCGGTCGCCGAGGAGATCCACGCGCGCCTCGACCGCGGCGACCTGCTCGTGCCCCGGCTGCAGCACGGGGAGGGCGAGCACGCCTGGACGGCCCTCGAGGACGCGGTCCGCCGCGGCCTCGACACCCGGATCGGCCTGGAGGACGTGCTGGTGCTCCCGGACGGGTCGCCCGCACCGGACAACGCCGCGCTCGTCGCCGCGGCCCGGGAGCTCGGCGCCGGGGGCGACTGAGCTCAGGGCTCGCCGTCCCCCCGCGCCTCGCGCCGGGCGTTGGAGGCCTCGCCGGAGGACTGCTGCACGTTCCGGCTCCGGACCGTCCGCACCACGATCATCGTGCCGATGAGCAGGATCATCGCGACGAGCACGATCGGGAGGACGATGTCGATGGCCACACGCCAGCGTCCCCCGGCCCGCTCCTCGGGCCGACCCGATCCAGGCGACTGCCACCCACCGCGCCGCTGATCCTCAGGGCGCGAGCGGGTTCAGGGCGCGAGCAGGGCCCGCACGTCCTCGAGGACGTCCTCCACCGGGACGTCCGCGACGTAGGACGGGTCGTGCTCGCACCGCTCCGCGGTCCAGCCGACCTGCGTCGCGTCCCGACCGCACACCGGGCAGCGGGTGATCCGGCCGAGCCGGATGCGGTGCCGCCCGCGCCCGAACGGCATCGCGTTGATCGTGTTGCCGAACACGAAGATCCCGACCGTCCGCGCACCGACGGCCTGCGCCAGGTGGCGCGGCCCGCTGTCGTTGGCGAGTACGACGTCCGCCGCGGCGAGGACGCCGAGCAGCTGCACGAGGTCGAGGGTCCCGGCGATGGATCGGACGAGCTCCTGCTCGCCGGCCCCGAGCACGGCGCGCGCGGCGGCGACGACCCGGTCGGCGAGCGCCGCCTCGGACGGGTCGCCGACGACGACGGTGCGGACGCCCTCGGCGGCGACGGCCGCCGCGACCGCGCCGAAGCGCTCCGCCGGCCAGTGCCGGCGCGGGTCTGTCGCCCCGGGATGCAGCACGACGACGGGCCGGTCGCCGAGCACGCGGCGGCCGGTCTCCCGCTCCGCCGCCGAGACCGGCAGGACGGGCTCGAGGTCCGCGGGCGCCGCGCCGGCGAGGCCCGCCACCTCGAGCCAGCGCAGGACCTCGTGCTGGAAGTAGTCGTAGTGGAGCGTCCGCTCGAGCGGTGTCGCGTCGGGCGTCGCGGTGCCGACGGTGTGCCGGGCGCCGAGCCGCAGGAGGAACGGGTTCGCGTGCCGCCCGCCGCCGTGCAGCTGCACCGCGAGGTCGACGGGTACGACCCGGGCGAGGAACGCCGCCACGGCCGCCTCGTCGGTCTCGTCGCCGCGTACGCCGACCGCCGGCGGCAGCACCACGACCTCGTCGACGAGGCCGCGGCCCTCGAGGAGCACCGCGTGCGCCGGGGAACCGAGCAGGGTCAGCTCGGCGTCGGGATGCGCGGCCCGGAGGGCGGCGATCGCCGGCAGCGCGAAGACGAGGTCGCCGAGCGCGCCGCCGCGGAGGACCGCGATCCGCCGCACGTCGGCGAACGGCTCGGCGAGCGGGGCGACGACCGGGGCGGGCACGGCGACGATCCTGCCCGACCGTGCTCGGCCGTTTTCCGGTCGACACCCAGGTGCCCCCGGGGGCACGACCGCTAACCTCGCAGGGCCCCCGGACGCCCACCGGTGCGCACCGACCGGAGGGGGACCATCCCGCATGCCCGCAGGCCTCAGCACGCGCACGATCGAGATCCTCGACCCCGCCACGGGTGAGCCGGTCGGCTCCCTCCCCGTCGCCGACGAGGCAGAGGCGGCGGCGGCCGTCCGCCGCGCCGCCGCCGCCTTCCCGGCGTGGGCGGCGACGCCGCCGGGCGAGCGCGGGCTCCGCCTCCGTGCCGCGGCGCAGGCGCTCGCCGCCCGCGCGGACGAGGTCGCCGCGATGAACACGCGTGAGACCGGCAAGTCGGCGGCCGATGCGGCCGGCGGCGTCGAGGCCGCGGTGAACACGCTCCTGCAGTACGCGGAGCTCGGACCGCTGCACCGCGGCAAGCGCCTCCGCGGCGGCTGGGACGCGGTGGACGTCGCGACGCCGCAGCCCCGCGGCGTGGTCCTCGCGCTCACCCCCTGGAACGACCCGGTCGCCGTCGCCGCGGGCCTGCTCGGCGCCGCGATCGTCTCCGGCGACACCGTCGTCCACAAGCCGAGCGAGCGGAGCCCGCACACGGGCGCGCTCGTCGACGCGATCCTCGCCGCCGAGCTGCCCGAGGGCGTGCTCGTGCACGTGACGGGCGACGGGACCACCGGCGCCGCGCTCGCCGACCAGCCGGGGCTCGGCGCGATCGCGCACGTCGGCTCGACCGCGACGGGCCGCGCGCTGGCGCTCGTCGGCGCCGCTCACGACGTGCACGTCATCCGCGAGAACGGCGGCAACGACCCGCTCGTCATCGACGCTGGCGTCGACCCGGTCTGGGCGGCCGGGCAGGCCGCGCTCGGGTCCTTCGCGAACGCGGGCCAGATCTGCACCGCCGTCGAGCGCATCTACGTCCACCGCGCGATCGCGGAGCCGTTCCTCAGCGCCCTCGTCGCTGAGGCGGACACGTGGACGCGGGGCTCCGGTCAGCCGCTCGTCGACGCGCGGATGCGGGACGCGGTCGCCGCGCAGGTCGACCAGGCGGTCGCCGCGGGCGCGAAGGCGCTCGCCGGCGGCTCGGTGCCGGACGGCCCGGGCACGCACTACCCGGCCACCGTGCTCGCCGACGTCCCGGCGGGCGTCCAGGTGCTGACCGAGGAGACGTTCGGCCCGGTGGCGCCGGTCGTCGTCGTGGACGACTTCGACGAGGGCCTCCGGCTCGCCGCCGCCGACGTCTACGGCCTCGCCGCGACCGTGCTCACGCCCGACATGGCGCACGCGCACCGCGCGGCCGCGCTGCTGCCCGTCGGCACGGTGAAGGTGAACGCTGTGTTCGGGGGCGCCCCCGGCGGCAGCGCCCAGCCTCGCGGTGCGAGCGGGTCCGGGTACGGCTACGGCCCGGAGCTGCTCGACGAGATGACGACGACGACCGTGGTGCACTTCGGCCTGCCGGGCGGCTCCCGGTGAGCGACGCGCAGGACGAGCTGCTCGTCGACCAGGTGCTCGAGTTCCGCGGCGGCCCGATCGTCGTGGTCGGCGACCTGCTCCTTGACCGGTGGATCTCCGGCACCGCGGACCGGCTCAGCCGGGAGGCGCCCGCGCCGGTCGTGCGCGTGCGCGGCCGGGAGGACGCCCCGGGCGGCGCCGCGAACACCGCGATGAACCTGGCCGCGCTCGGTGCGGCCGTGCGGCTCGTCGGGCTGGTCGGCGACGACGAGCCCGGGTCGGCGCTGCTCGCGCTCCTCGAGGCCGCCGGGGTCGACGTCTCCGGCGTCGTTCGGGGCAGCGGCCCGACGACGGTGAAGACCCGCGTCTCGGCCGCCGGCCAGGTGCTCATGCGCTTCGACGAGGGCGCGACGGCGGATGCCGCCGATGGGGACGCGGTGGCAGCCGCGCTCCGCGGCGCGCTGCCCGGCAGCGCCGCCGTGCTGGTCTGCGACTACGGCATGGACGCGGCGGGCGCGGCGGTGCGGACCGCGCTCGCCGAGGACCGGGGCGCCGTGCCGCTCGTCCTCGACGCGCACGACCTCGCCCCCTGGGCCGCCGTCCGGCCCGATGTGGTCACGCCGAACGCGGGCGAGACCGAGCGCCTGCTCGGCCGCGCGCTCGGCGACGACCGGGTCCGTTCGGCCACCGAGGCGGGCGCCGAGCTGCGCCAGCGCACCGGCGCCGCCGCCGTGATCGTCACGCTGGACCGGGACGGCACCGTCGTCCACGCCGACGGCGGCCCGAGCCGCACGCTCGCCAAGCCCGCCCCCGACGCGAACGCGAACGGCGCCGGCGACACCTTCGCGGCCGCCCTCGTGCTCGCCCTCGCGGCCGGGATGGACGTGCACCGGGCCGCCCGGCTCGGGCAGCTCGCGGCGGACGTCGTCACCCGCCTGCCCGGCACCTCCGTCTGCACCGCGAACGACCTCACCGCGTCGCTCGCGGGCGGCGCGCGGCTGCTCGACGAGCGCGCGCTCGTCGCCGCGCTCGGGGTCGCCCGTGCGGCCGGCAAGCGGATCGTGTTCACGAACGGCTGCTTCGACGTCCTCCACCGCGGCCACACCGCCTACCTGAAGCAGGCGCGGGCGCTCGGCGACCTGCTCGTCGTCGCGGTGAACGACGACGAGTCCACGCGTCGCCTCAAGGGCCCCGGCCGGCCGGTGAACCCGGTCGCCGATCGCGCGGGCGTCGTCGCGGAGCTCGCCTGCGTCGACTTCATCACCGTGTTCTCGACGGACACCCCGATCCCGCTGCTCGAGACCATTGCGCCCGACGTCTACGCGAAGGGCGGCGACTACCTGCCCGAGATGCTCGCGGAGACCCCGGTCGTGGAGGCGAACGGCGGCGTCGTGCGCATCCTCGACTACATCAGCCCGCACTCGACGAGCGACCTGATCGCCCGCGTGCGCGCCGCCGGGGTCGCCGGTGCCTAGCCGGCGGACCGCCCGCGACTGGGCCCGGTCCGCCGAGCGGGCCCGGCCTGTCGTCGACGTGCTGCTGCCGACCTCCGGCCGCGTCGCGGAGCTCGCCGTGGTGCTCGCCGGCCTCGCCGCGCAGGACGACCCGCCCTTCCGCATCATCGTGAGCGACCAGTCCGACGACCACGCGATGGCGGACACGCCCGCCGTGCAGGCGATGCTGCGCGTCCTCCGGGCGCAGGGCCGGGACGTCCGGGTCCTGCAGCACCTCCCCCGCCGCGGGATCGCCGAGCACCGCGCCTTCCTGCTCGAGCAGGCCACCGCCGAGTACGTGCTCTTCCTCGACGACGACGTGTGGCCGGAGCCGGGGCTGCTCGCGACGCTGCACCGCGCGATCGAGGAGCTCGGCTGCGGCCTCGTGGGTTCCGCGCAGCAGGGGCTGTCGTACCTGGAGGACGTCCGCCCCCACGAGCAGGCGCCGTTCACGGCCTGGTCGGAGGGGGTGCGGCCGGAGCGGCTGCGCAAGGACTCCCCCGGTACGGAGCGCTGGACGCTGCACAACGCCGCGAACCTCACGCACATCGCCGCGCGGACGGAGCTGCCCGAGGAGGGCTGGCTGCCGTACCGCGTCGCGTGGCTCGCGGGCTGCGTGCTCTACCGCCGCTCCGCGCTCGAGGAGGTCGGCGGCTTCGACTTCTGGCGCGACCTGCCCGCCACGATCGGCGGCGAGGACGTCGCCGCGCAGTGGAAGGTCATGGAGCGCTTCGGCGGGGCCGGCGTGCTGCCCTCCGGCGCCGTGCACCTGGAGGCGCCGACCTCCATCCCCGATCGATCCGTGGACGCGGCTGCGGCCGTGTTCGCGCACGAGACGGCCGGCTGACCGCCGGTCCCGCGAGGAGAGGAACCACCATGGCCGACATGCCGAACCCCATCGAGGTCCAGAAGCACCTGGGCGGGATGGACTACCCGGTGACGAAGGACACGATCCTGTCGACGGCGAAGGAGTCGGGCGCGGATCAGTCGATCCTCGACGCGCTGGGCAACATCCCGGACCGCGAGTACGACGGCCCGAACGCGATCAGCCACGAGCTCAGCGCCAACAACTGACGTCAGGACCTCGGCCCGCGTCCCGCTCTCGAGCGGGCCGCGGGCCTTCCTGTCCCTCACCTCCGCTGGTCGAGGTGCGAGCGAAGCGAGCCTCGAGACCACCCCGCCCTAGAACTGCACGCGGGGCGGCTCCGAAATCGCGGCGAGGTTCCCGACCTCGAAGAACTCGCGGCCGCCGAACCCGAGGCGCCGGGCGAACAGGTTGTTCGGGAACACCTGGATCTTCGTGTTGAACTCGCGAACGCCGCCGTTGTAGAAGCGCCGCGACGCCTGGATCTTGTCCTCGGTGTCGACGAGGTCGGCCTGCAGCTGGAGGAAGTTCTGGCTCGCCTGCAGCTGCGGGTACGCCTCCGCCACCGCGAAGATCGACTTCAGCGCCTGCTGCATGTGGTTCTCCGCGGCGCTCGCCTCCGCCGGCGTCGTCGCGGCGAGCGATTCGGCACGGGCCGTCGTCACCGCCTCGAAGACCGTCTTCTCGTGGTCCGCGTACCCCTTCACCGTCTCGATGAGGTTCGGGATGAGGTCGGCCCGACGTTTGAGCTGCACGGTGATGTCGCTCCACGCCTCCTCGACGCGCACCCGCAGGGTGACGAGCGAGTTGTACGTCACCCACAGGTAGAGCGCGAGCAGGACGATCAGGACGACGACGACCGCGATGGCGATCCATGCCCCGGTTTGCATGGGGGCAGCCTAGAGCGAGCGCTCGGGCCAGGAGCCGCGCGTTGGGCGGGCTCGCAGGGGCTCCGCAGCGGCCCGCGGCGGCGGGTGAACCGCGATCAGGCGGCGCCGGCGACGCGGGCGAGCGAGACCGCGCTGCGGATCCCGCCCGTCCAGGCGTCGCCGTGCCCGGGGAGCACGATCCGCGCGAACGTCGTCTCGAGCACGTCGAGCGAGCGGAGGTTCGCCACGCTGTCGGCGGTCGCGGCGCCGGCGACAATGCGCGGGCCGAGCCGGCCCGTGTACGGGTCGAGGGTGACGAGCGCGTCCCCCGTGAGCACGATGTCGCGGTCGGGCAGGTGGAGCGCGCAGTGTCCGAAGGTGTGCCCCGGCACGAATAGCACCGTCGGTCGGCCGGGCACGTCGAGCGGCTCCCCCGGCGGCAGGTCGAGCACCTCGTCGATGCCCCTCACCTGCAGCGCGCCCGCCCGCGCCATCGCGGCGAGGGTCGGCAGCGCGGCGGGATGGAGGATCGGGTACGGCAGACGCGACCGCTCGTGCGCGTAGTCGTAGGGGTGCGCGGCGAGGTGGTGCTCGAGCCGGTGCGCGTAGACCGGGACGTCGTATTCAGCGGCGAGGCGCCGCGCGAACCCGACATGGTCGAAGTGGGCGTGGGTGAGCACGAGCGCGGCGACGTCCTCCGGCTGCCGACCGAGCACGGCGAGCGCCTGCTGCAGCGGGCCCCAGGTGCGCGGCAGGGCGGCGTCGACGATCGTGACCCGGTCGTCCTCCTCGAGGAGGTAGCAGTTCACGCCGCCGTGGGTGAGCTGATGGACGCCGTCCGCGATGCGCGTCAGCCGCGCATCGGTCGAACGGTGGGGGTTCGAGCGCGTGCCGGGCATCGAAGCGACGCTAGGCGGATCGGCCGCGTCGGGACACGGGGTTGACTTGGCGAGCCCGATCGGCGGCCGTCTGTCAGTAGTCGTGGAGCGCACCGGGGTTCAGGAACTGGTTCCCCCACAGCCGCGTGCGGTCGGCGGCGGACAGCCGGGCGGCGTCGGCGGCCTCGTCCCATCCGTCGTGGATCGCGGCGATGATGCGGTCGATGATCTCCCGCGCCCCGCGTCTCGTCAGCCCGTACAGGGATGCGGCCCCGAGCAGTTCGGCGAAGTTGCTGGTCCTGCGCCCGTCCCTGTCGTAGGCCATCGCCTGGGTCGCGGTCTCGCCGGAGCGGTTGCCGGGCGCGAGGTCGTAGGCCGGGGTGAGCCGCACCGTGCGACCGTCCCAGAAGGCGGCGTGGTTCCTGGCGTGGTCGTCGGAGTTCGAGATCGCGATGGAGAACGCGATCCGTCGGAACAGCTCCGCCGCATCGGCCGCGTAGTCGGCGCCGAGGCGCCGCAGCACGTCGAGCACATCGGGGTAGGTCGCATACCGGGCGACCTGCTCGTCGAGGCCGACCATCGTGAGCGCCGACACCGTGTGACGGCGCCGGCCTCCCGCGTCGCGATCGAATCGGCGCACGAGCAGCACGTCCCGTCCGTTCGACGTTGCCAGCCGGGTGTCGGCCACGTTCAGGCCGGCCGCCCGGGCGAGCCGCATCGCGGCGGCTTCGGCTCCGACGACCGAGTAGACGACGTCCGACGTCGAGGCCAGCTTCGCGATCCAGTGGTCGTCGCCGTCCTCCACGAGCACCTTGGGCCGAGCGCCGCCGATGGTCGTGCCGTGCAGCAGCGCGGCCTCGAGCGGCGCACTGAGCGCTCGGTGCTCCTGAAGGCGGGTCGCCGCCTCGGTCAACTCGTCCAGCGACGCCGTGTCACCTCGCGGAACGTACGTGTTCCCCGCCGCCTGGAAGTCGAGCGCGCCGAAGCGGTTCGACCCGGACAGCAGCAGGTAGTCCAGCTCCTCGAGCGCGGAGTCGTCGACGCCGAGTTTCGCCTCGATGACTCGGCGACCCCAGGCGTCTGGAGCCCCGTCCCGGAGGGCCCCTGCGAGCACGAGGCCGTCGAGCGGCTCGATCCACCCCTCTCGGAGCGGCAGCTCGGGCGCCCACAGGCTGATGGCGTCCGTTCGCCGGAGGTAGGAGCGCGCGTAGAAGAAGGCCGAGACGCCGTTCCGCGGCTCGATCGCGCCGGCGACGACGGGCGTGGTGGCGCCGGGCAGCCAGGTCCAGACGTAGACCCGTTGCACCGCACTCCTAGAAGTCGGCATCGGGCTCGACGTCCTGCCGATGCACCACTCGAGCCGGAAGGAGTGCCAGCTCACGCTCTCCCGTGCGCCGCAATCGCGCGAGCTCGACGGGATCGTCGATCTCGAAGAGCGGTACCCCGACCAGCCACGCGAGCGTGAAGAGCGTCCCACTGGCGGTACCAGGGCGACCCGCCTCTGCAGCCCGCACCGTCGGCGCGGTGACGCCGGCACGAACGGCCAGCTCCGCGGCACTCCAGCCTCGCTCCTGCCGCCCGAGGCGCACGCGCTGCCCCAGCACCGCCAGCGCCTCCGCAACGACAGGAGGCGGCACGATCTGCTGCTTGGCCACGCTCAAATATATTTTACTTGCAAGCCGTAAAGCAAGGTTTATTTTGCGCCCCTGAGTGCGAGCGCACTCTGAATCCGCCCAAGGCAAGCGCTTCGGCGGTCCGCGCTCGCTCCTTGAACCAGCACGCCGAGCGGTGTGAACCGCTCGCGACTCTCGCCGAGCCGCGCGGCCGCCCCGCTACCGTGATGCCGCGCCCTCGTAGCCCAATCGGCAGAGGCAGGCGACTTAAAATCGCTTCAGTCAGGGTTCGAGTCCCTGCGGGGGCACGGACGGCCGGCCATGACGCTGCCGACCGACCGCCCCTCGCTCAGTCCCCGCACCATCGCGGTATCCGGCGAGGACGCCTCCTGTCCCTCGCGCCGCCCGTATCAGTCGATCCGCGCGTCGACCTTGGGCACGTCGTTGCAGTAGCTGCCGCGGGCCTGCTGCACCCGGATGTCCGAGGGCTTGAGGTTCGACCAGCGCACCTCCGTGCTGCCCGGACCGCTCTGCTGCCTGGCGGTCTTGCCGTCGGCGCTGACGTCGATGATCGTGCGGAGGATGTCGTAGTTGCCGTTGCTCCGCTTGCGCGCGGTCGCCCGCTCGAGCAGGACGCCGCCGTTCTCGTCGTTGCACGCGACGCCGGTGCCGGGCTTCGCCGTCCGGCCGATCTTCATCACGTAGGGCCCGCCACCGACGTGGTGCGGCTGGATCAGCTTGCAGCCGCGGAACGCGTACAGCGTCGCTGTCTCCGTGTCGTCGATGACGGCCACGAACCCCATCCCGTCCGTGGCGGAGAACCAGCCGCTGTGGACGCGGTCGCCCGTCATCCGATCCCGAACCTTGATGACACCGCCGGCAGCGGTGTGAATGCCGTAGTCGTAGTGCCCCTGCGCATCGGTGGTGCCGGGCACGGCCGCATAGAAGGCCGTGTCGGCCTTGCCGTCGTGGTCGACGTCGCCGATGCTCACCGTCCGCGCACCCTTGGGCACGGTGCCGCTGTTGGTGCAGCCCTTCGACGCCTGCTCGGTGCCGGCGGCGCGCGGCGCCGCCCACGCCGGACTGACCAGCCCCGCGGCCAGCAGCGCGGTCGCGCCGAACGTTCCCGCTGCCGCACGAACGCCTCTGTTCATGATCCGCTCCCTCGCTCCGGCGGCCCGTCCTAGCGAGCCGGCCGCTCATGAAGGAGGTGTCCGGCCGGTACTCATCGGTTCCCCCGCAGCGGAGCAGCCGATCCGAGCCGGCGCCCTGCGAGAACACGCGTCCGCGGCCTCCCGGGTGACGAGGGACGCGAGATCGAGATGGTAGGAAGGCAGCCCTGATCGCCACGGGCTGTCGGGAGCGGTGAGTGGAGGGCGGCCATGACCTCGAGCACGTTCCCCGGCCCTCTCGGACCGCTGCCGGACGCGATCCCACTCGGAGTGGCAGTGTTCCGCGCGCCGTCGGAACGCCCTGCGCCGGTCCGGTTCGCGAGCGGCTTCGAGCGGTTCGAGCAGTTCGTCCTCGATCAAGGGAACGACCCCGGTCGGCTCGCCCGCGACGTCTCGGCGCTCTGGACGTTCCTCGCCGAGCATCCGGAGGCCCTCGAGTCCCCGGAACTCGCTCGGGCAGCGGCGATCTTCGCGGGCAATGCCGTCGCGGTCGCGCACCCAGCGGCGACGTGGAAGGTGCGGGACGAGCCGGAGATCGGCACGAGGACGAGGTCGATCCCCGTCGAGAACCTCGTCCTCATGATGGTGGAGCATCCGGAGCGCCGCGATGGGTTCGTCGGGACGCTCGAGACGTGGGACCAGGAGGATCAGGACGAGGCGGAGCGCGAGGCGCTCGATCGCGACAGCAGGGAGCCGGTCCTCGTGCTGCCGCCGGAGGGGTTCGAGCGACCTCCCTTCCCGCAGCGGACGTACGTCGACGAGCACGGGAACGTGATCGAGTACGGCACGCGGTGGCCGCTCGAGGGGCCGCCGCACGACGCCTACTCCCGGGTCTCGAACCCGGATCGGTTCGCGCCCCTGCTGCTCGACGTCGACGCGCTCGTCGACCACCTGCAGCGGTGGTACGAGGTGGACGTCCGACGGTCGACGGACGAGGACGGCACCAAGCGGGTGCACCTCCGGCCGTCGACAGGGTCGTCCCTGACCATCACGGGCACCGCCGAATACGTCCGGGTGACGGCGGGCGCGCTGTACGACGTCGTTCTCCCGGACTGCTCCTGCGACGCCTGCGACGAGACCGCCGAGAGCGAAGCGGGTCGCCTCGAGGACACGGTGCTCGCGATCGCCGGCGGTGGCCTGCAGGAGCGCTACCCGCTCGGTCGGCGCCGCTGGCTGCACACCCGCGTCGTGCACATCGACGGCGGCTGGAGCGGCGGCAGCGGTGCGCCCGGTCCCGACCGCTCCGCGGAGCAGCTCGAGCAGGCGGCGGCCACGCTCCGGTCCCTCGACGACGGCTGGTGGCCGGCCTGGACGCTGCGCGCCGGCGCCGAGTCGGTGGCCCGGCGGTAGCGGCCGCGCCTGCCGTGCCGATCGGCGATCGGCGATCGGCGATCGCCTGAAGGTGCGGCGTGAGCCTCCCCTACGCGACCCCGAGCAGCGTCCGAGCGTTCCCGCTCGTGAAAGCGATCCGGGACGCGTCGTCCGGGAACTCGGCCAGGAACGCGTCGATCTGCGCCCGGGTCGGGTGCTGGAACGGGTAGTCCGTCGAGAACAGGAGCCGGTCCGGCGTCGTGATCGACAGCGCGTGCCGGAGCATCGCCGGGTCGAGCATGCCGGAGGCGGTGATCCACACGTTCTCGCGGAGGTACTCCGTGATCGAGCGCTGGAGCCCCGCGGCCCGGGCGAGCCCGTCGGCGCGGTCGTGCCAGAACAGCAGCAGCTCGCCCCAGTGGCCGAGCACGAGCCGCAGGCCGGGGTGCCGATCCAGCACGCCGGCCGCCATGAGCCGGAGCGCCGCCGTGCCCGCCTCGAGGTGCCAGCCCCACGCGAAGGTGGCGAGCGCGAGGTCCGGCAGCTCGTCGATCCCGGCGTAGGCCGTCTCCCGCACCGCCCGCGGCGGCACCTGCGGGTGGATGAAGATCGGGAGCCGGCGCTCCTCCGCGACCGCCCAGACGTCCTCGAACTGCGGACCGTCGAGCGGGACGTCGCCGGTCCTGCCGTAGACCATCGCCCCCACGACCCCGAGGGCGGCGGCGCGCTCGAGCTCCGCCGCCGCGGCGGCCGGATCGGCGAGGGGCAGCGTCGCGAATGCACGGAGCCGGTCCGGCGCAGCGGCGACCGCGGCCGCAGCGCGGTCGTTCGCGTCCCGGCTGAGCGGCACTGCGTCCGCGGCGTCGAGGCCGTGGGTCGCTGGCGGCGCGAGGGAGACGACCTGCACGGCGAGCCCCTGCTCGTCCATCGCGGCCAGGCGCCCGGCCCCGAGGTCGCCGAGCCGCTCGGCCGCGTCCCCGAAGTCGTTCAGCGCGAGGCTCGGGTCGCGCCGCTCGGGCGGGAGCGCGCGGGCGGCGCGGTCGATCCCGTCGAGCACCCAGTGCTCCTCCACGCCGATGAGCGCTGCGGACATGCGAGCTCCTCCCCGCCGGAGCGCGTTCGCTCACCGACCGTGGAGCGAACGTAGCACTTCGCTCAACGCTTGTAGAGTGAAGGGGTGAGCGACCCCCTGACCCGCGCGGAGCGGCGTGCGGCGACGGCCGCCCGCATCCTCGCGGCGGCCCAGGTCGAGTTCGGGCTGCACGGCTCGGACGGCGCCACGGTGCGCTCGATCGCCCGCCGAGCCGGGGTCGACCCGTCGCTCGTGCTGCAGCACTACGGCTCGAAGCAGGGGCTCTTCGCGCTCGCCGTCCGACCGGTGGACGAGGTCTCCCGCGCCGACGCCCCCGCGCATCTGAGCGAGGTGCTCGGCATGCGCCTCCGGGAGCTGCCGCCCGAGACGCGGGCGCTCATGCGCTCGATGCTCACCTCGCCGGAGGCGGCCGGCGTGATGCGGACCTATCTGCAGGACCGGGTCGACGCCCTCGCGGGCGCGAGCGATGCGGAGGACGCCGAGCTCCGCGCAACCGTGCTCGTCTCCACGATCCTCGGGCTCACGATCGCGCGGCACTTCGTCGGTCTCGCGGCGCTCGAGGGCCTCGAGCAGGACCGGATCGAGGCCGTCGTCGAGCCCTGGCTCGCGTCGCTGCTCGACGCCTGACCGGGCTCAGCCGGCTGCGGCGGGGATCGGATCGCCGATGCCGACGACCGCCAGCTGCATGTTGTGGTCCGACCCCTGGTACCGCTGGTCGAACCGCCCGTCCACGATCGGCGCGAGGTTGCGGTAGCTGCCCGGGTGCGGCGAGTTCTTCAGCATGATGTAGTCGATGCGGCTCGTCGGGTACGGATGCCGGACCACGTCGACGGGGTAGTCGGCGTCGACGCCGCCCCGGCCGTTGCTGAAGTTGTCCGTGCTGAGGTCGAGGTTCGTCCGGTCCGCGGTCGCCGCCGAGTCGATGTAGCCGTCGGCGAGGAGCTGGAGGTCCCCCGCGTCGTCCTGCAGCGCCCCGTAGCTGTTGAAGTCGCCGACGAAGACGATCGGCAGCGCGGTGCCGTCTCTCTGCCGCGCCTTGGCGTCCATGAAGCGGGCGATCGCGGTCGCCTCCGCCTTCCGTACCCGCCCGTTGTCGTCGCCGACCGGCAGGTGGATGGAGACCGCGAAGAAGCTGCGCCCCTGCCCGCCGGACGGGTCGACGAAGTGGAAGCGCGCCCAGGACCCGGCCTCGTTCCCCATCGAGGACGGCCAGGCCGACCCGGTCAGGTCGCGGGGCGAGATGAACCCGGCTTCGTCGACCGCGAGCTTCGCGGGGTCGTAGAACAGCTCCGAGTCGACGTACGAGTTCGCGTGCGCGTAGACCCACGCGTTCGCGTCCGGCCGCGCGATCGCGTACGGCACCGGAGCCTGCGCCAGGGCGCGCTGCAGGGTCTGGTACTGCTCGACGCACTGCAGCTTCCCGCTCGGGTTCAGGCAGTCCGGCACGATCCGCGCCGTCGTCAGCTCCTGCACGCCGAGCAGCGCCGGCGCGTGCGCCTCGATGTTCGCGACGACCTTCGGCAGGCGCTGATCCCAGCGGTTCTGCGGGGCGTAGCCGGCGCTCGCGGTGACGCTCTGCACGTTCCAGGTCGCGACCGACAGGGAGGTCGTCGGGGCGGTGTCCGCGGCCATCCCCGCGAGGGACCAGGTGCCCGACGGGGTGAGCGTGTACTTGTCGGCCGCCGAGTACCGGTAGCCGTCGGGCAGGTCGGCGCGACGGGAGTTCGTCTGCGCCACCTTGACGAACACGACGTTGCCCGTGCCCGCGCCGATCACGCCGCGCAGGGACCGCGGGACGGTGAGCACGGCGGAGTGCACCGCGGCCGGCATCCACGGCGTGCTGAAGTGGTGGATGTCGGTCGTGGTGTCGGCGCCGGCGAGCACCTTCACGCTGCGCGCCTGACCGCCGCCCGTCCAGGACACAGCGATCCGGTCCGGGCCCGCGGGCACCGCCCGCACGGACGTGATGCGCGTCGGCATCCACTGGGCCGCTCGTGCGGTCCGCCGCGGACTCGTCGCGGACACCCCGCGCGCGGAGACGCGGACCGAGTAGGTCCTTCCGTTCACCGCGCGCGGGAGGCGGACCGAGGTCGAGCGCGTCGTCAGCGTGCGGTCGAGGCGCGTGCCCGTCCCCCAGCGCACCGCGTAGCCGGTCGCACCCGGGACGGCGGTCCACGCCGCGCTGATCTGCGCGTCGCCGCCGACGACCGAGAGCGCGATCGGCGCCGAGGGGGTCGCCGCGTGGGCGGTGCTGAGCGATCCGGCGATCCCGACCGCGGCGAGCGCGGTGACCAGGACCGCGGACAGCGAGCGACGGTGGCGCACAGGACCTCCCCCGGGACGGCGACGTGCCGACGGTAGGCAGCCGGATTCCGGTCCGCTGCCCCCAGTCGGCGGGGCTCCCCGGCGTGTCACCCGGTCGGACGGGCCGATTCAGCCCCTACGGGCGAACGCGAGCAGGCTGTTAACAGGTTTGACCGCCTGGTCGGGGTCGTTCGGCTGCGGCACCGCGTCGAGCGCGACCGCGTCGACGACCCCGGGGCGGAAGACGACGCAGTGGGTCGAGCCGCCGAACTGGAAGTGGCCGAGCTCCTCGCCCTTCGCCAGGTGGTACCCCGGCTGCAGCTCGGGGCGGATGCGGCAGGAGGAGACCTCCACCATCCCGATCGGCACGACCGCGACCAGGCCGATCGCCGGGTCGTCGGCGTCGATGACGATCACGGCTCGGGTGGCGACGTGCGCGAGGTAGCCCTGCGAGTCGATCGGCTCGACGGCCTCCGCGCCCGTGCTGTCGGCCTCGGAGAAGAACGTCCCCGGGACGACGAAGGCCCGCACGACCGTGCCGGCGACCGGGCTGTGCCACCGGTGGTAGTTGTTCGCGCTGAGGAAGGCCTGGTACACCGTGCCGCCCACGAAGGCCTCGACCGACGGGTCGCCGGCGAGCATGTCGGCGAGGGAGTAGGGCTGCCCCTTCAACCAGAAGCGATCGTGGGATCGCGCGCCCGCCGCGATCGCGTAGGGCCGGGACTCGCACGCGTTCACCACGACCGCGTCGTCGTCCGGTGCGGCCACCGGCCGTGCGCCGGGCCGGAGGCGCCGGGTGAAGAAGTCGTTCCAGGAGCGGAAGCCGAAGTACTCGGCCTCCGGGTCGTGCTCGAACTGGTCGAGCCCGATCGTCTTCCGCGCCTGCTCCGACAGCCAGCCGGTCGGGCCGCTGTTCAGCACGTACCGCGAGTCCGGGCCGTCGAGGAACTCGCACCACGCGGTGAGGACGTCGTGCAGCGCCGCGTTGACGCGGGGGTCTCGGAAGAACGCGAAGCCGGAGGTGGTGGCGCTCGGCCAGTCGAGGATCGCGCCGAGCGGCGTCGCGGCCATGGAGTCGCCGAACTCGGGCGCGAGCGTCAGCACCTCGTTCATGAGGAGGAGCAGCTCGGACCAGGACTCGATCGGCCGGTCGCCGTACTCCTTGCCCTGCGGCGCCTCGCGCACCATGCGCTCGGCGTCCATGCGGAGGATCGCGTCGCCCTCCACGAGGTCCTTGAACCGCTGGATCGACGGGTGCAGCGGGGCTGGCTCGTGCCCGTGCGCGCGCTCCCGGTGCCGCTGCAGCCAGTCCTCGAGATCGCCCTGCTCGGGCAGCCACCCGGCCAGACGCTTGACCTCGGACACGGCGGGATCGGTCGTCACGCGTGCAACCTAGCCATGCCGGGGTCGGAGGAGTCCACGAATCCGGAGGCGTCCAGGTGGCCGACAGCCGCGGCGGTCAGCCGGTCGGCGGAGCGCCCCGGAGGTGCTCGGCGGCGAGCCGCTCGTACTCCTCATCGCTGAGGTCGTCGAAGCGCTGGGACTCACGGCGGTCCGAGCGCAGCCAGCGCACGAACAGCAGCACGACCGCGGGGATGTCGGCGCCCTCCGCGATGCACCACAGCAGGTCGCCCGCGAGCTGCTGGTCGCGCAGCGGGGAGGGCGCCCAGGTCGGGGCGTGGAGGGCGACGTGCGTCATGCCGTCGACGACCGTCGTGGACAGCCGCAGGAGGATCGCCGGGATCGCATCCGCGACGAGCTCCGCGAACGAGATCATGAACTCCGCCACGACGGCGGCGCCCGCGGTCGGGACGAGCGGTTCCGCGAGCGGGATCGCGACCGCCAGACCGGCCGCCGGGACGACCACGTCGACGAGCGCCGACCCCCACGGGGTCACGCGCAGCCATCCGGAGACCGGCGTGAGCAGCAGCGTGAACACGGCGAGCGGGACGAGCGGCGCGACGACGAGGTTGCCGAGTGCTCGCGCGGCCCGCGACCCGATCACGCGGTCGACGCGAGCGGTGCCCGCCGGTCCGGTCGCCGCACGGGCGAGCGTGATCGGTCGACCGAGGACGGCGAGCACCGGCACGACGGTCACGAGCACGACGAGCCGGGTGACGAAGGCGTAGCGGAGCACGGCGCTGTACACGCCGGTGAAGCCACAGGTGACGAGGAGGTAACCGCCCGCGCCGAGCAGCAGGAAGAGCAGCGTCCGGTGGAGCGGCCAGGCGGCGCCGCGGGCGCGGGCGCGCCGGACCCCGAGGAGGTAGGCGGCGATCGCCAGGCCCGCGACCACGAGCGCGACCGGGTCGATCCGGACCGCGAGCAGCGCGGCGACCGGGGGCATCACCCGCTCCGATCGGCACGCACAGGCCGACGGTAGGTCGCCGCCCGTGGGCCGACGTGCGCTGAACCTTGGCGCTGCACTTCGACGTCTGACGGCTGCCTGAACGCCGGTCGCGCCGCAGCCGGGAGGCTGCGCGACGCCGTGCGACAGTCGCACCCGTCGGCGGACCGTCCGCAGCGACGAACCAGAACGGGGAGGCGATGCAGCGCAGTCCTGGCCCGGTGCGGCACGCGAGACGGGGCTCCCCCGCGCGGTCCGCGGCGCGATCGGTGCTGCGGGTCATCGCGATCGGCGTCGCGGTGCTCGTCGCCAGCACCGCGAGCCTGGCGGCGATCTTCGTCCACTCGCTCGACGCGACCGTCGCCTCGAACTCGATCGCGCTCCACGCGCCGCACCCCGAGCCGCCGCAGCCCCTCGGCGGCGCCTTCAACGTCCTGCTCGTCGGCGCCGACAACGCGCCGAAGCAGCACGGGTTCGGCGCGGCGCGGCAATCGACCCAGAACGACGTCGATATCCTCCTGCACGTCCCCGCCGACCATCGGAGCGCCGTCATCCTCAGCATGCCGCGCGACCTGATGGTCGAGCACCCGGCCTGCGTGGCATCGAACGGGACGAAGGTCCCCGACGGCGGCGAGCAGCCGTTGAACGTCGACCTCGACCGGGGCGGCCTCGGCTGCGTCGTCACGACGGTCGAGCACCTGACCGGCCTCTCGATCCCCTACGCCGCGCAGTTCAGCTTCCAGGGCACGATCGCGATGGCGGACGCGGTCGGCGGCGTCCCGGTGTGCACGAACAAGGCGATCGACGACCCCGACTCCGGGCTCCGCCTGCCGAAGGGTCGCTCGGTCATCTCCGGCCGCACAGCGCTCGCGTACCTCCGCGACCGGCACGGCATCGGCGACGGCAGCGACCTGTCGCGGATCTCTTCGCAGCAGGCGTACATGTCGTCGCTGCTCCGTCAGTCGGTCAGCGCGGACACCTTCTCGAACCCCGCGCGGTTGATCGCGCTCGCCACCGCCGTCGCGCGGAACGTGTCGCTCTCCACCTCCATGTCGAAGCCCGACGTGCTCGTCGGGATGATGGTCGCGGTCCTGCACATCCCGCTGCACTCGATCGCGCTCGTGCAGCTGCCGACCGAGCCCTACGCGCCGAACCCGAACAAGGTCGTCCCGGCGCCCGCGCTCACCGCGGTGCTGCTGCACCACCTGCAGGACGACACCCCGGTCGTCCTCGCCGCCGGCACGCACGGCTTCGCCACCTCCGTCAGCGGCGGCGGCACGACGCACCACGCGTCCTCGACGCCGAAGCCCACGGCGTCGACCCGGCACCACTCGAGCGGGATCAGCGGGCTGAACGGGCAGAACGCCGACCAGAGCAGCTGCTCCGTCGCGGCGGTGGGCTGATGCCGGCTGCTGCTGCACGGGACGTGATCAGGTGCCGGCGGTCCCGGCGGCGAGGGCATCCGCGACGGAGCGTCGGCGGATGAGCCGGATCCTGTCCACGGTCGCCCTCGCGGGCGCCGCGCTGCTCCTGTCGGCCTGCTCGTCCCCCGCACCGACGCCCACCGCCACCGCGACGACCACCGTCACTGCGCCGGCTTCCTCGAGCGCAACCCCGACCTCGTCGACGCCCACCACGAGCTCCTCGTCGATGTCGTCCAGCGCCGCGACGACGGCCGATCCCGGTCGGCCGGCGGACCAGTGCCCGGATGCCGACCTCCGCGTGACCTTCGGCGCGCTCGAGGGCGCCGCCGGGACGGGCTACGTGCCGATCGTCTTCACGAACACCGGGGCGCGGTCCTGCGCGCTCCGCGGGGCGCCCGGCGTCTCGGTCGTCGGGAACGGCGACGGCACCCAGCTCGGGAAGCCGGCGAACCGGGATCAGTCAGGCGCCCAGGACGTCCGGCTCGATGCGGATGGCGGGCAGGCGCACGCGACGCTCGCGCTCGTCGACTTCTCCCCCAGCGACGGGTCACCCATCAGCGGGTGCACCCCGAAGCGCGGCGACGGCTACCGGGTGTACCCGCCGCACTCGACGCGCGCGTTCTTCATCCGGAACTCGCAGGCGCTCGCGTGCGACCCGGGTCCCGTCTTCATGCGCGTCGAGGTGGTCGCCAGCGGGGCGAGCGGCGCGAAATGAGCCGGACCGGGAGGTCCGCCCGGCAAGCCCCGGTCAGAAGGGCGTGACGTCGGACTGGTCGATGGTGCGGATGCGGAAGGCGGTCTTCATCTTCTGGACCCCGCCCCATTTGTTCCGCCACTGCGGCACCCCGTCGTCACCGATGACCACGTCGGCGAATCCCGCGTCTTTGGCGAGGTGACTTCGCCGGCACAGGACCTGGAGGTTCTGGTGCCGGGTCCGGCCGTCGTGCTCGAACCGCTGCACGTGATCGATGTCCGCCCGGTGCGCGGGCAACCCGCACCCGCACCCGCAGGTCGGTTGCCGGAGGTGCAGGAGCCGCTTCAGCCCGGCGGGGATGTACCGCTCGTGCGAGTCGAACTTGAGGATCACGTCCTCCACCGGGTCGACGACCGCGCGGGTCCAGGTTTGGGTGTGCGTGACGAGCATCCGGGCGGTCTCCGCGTCGATCGAGCCCATCCCGGCCACCGTCGCCGGCGCATCCCCGGCGCCGGTGGCGGTGTCGGCCGGGATCAGGACGGTGATCGTCGCATCGATCAGCTTCCGAGTCCCATCGCCGGACTGCCCCGCCTCGCCGGTCTCGCCGAGGCGCTCGAACGGATAGGACGGACCGCCCTCGCCCGTGCTGCGCATGGTCCCGGTCAGGACCGCGTCGATGGCGAGGTCGGCCATCAACGCGCCCAGGGTGCGGCACTCGCCCTCCCGCCCGTGCGCGATCACGGCGTGCTTGCGGATCCGGTCGTACGCGGCCGCGATGTCGACCGCGGTGGAGTGGATCTCCAGCACCCCCTGCCCATCCCTGGTCGCTCGCGCTCGGACGGTGCGCCGGTTGGTCGCCTCGACGTGCTGCTCGGTCGTCAGCTCCGGCTCCAACTCGTCCCGGAGGTCCGCCAGCTGCCGCTCCACCGCGGTCACCCGCTCGGCCTGCACCAGCTCCGCCGCCCGCTCGTCGAACACCGCGAAGTGCTCCGCCCGCAGCCCGACCGCCATGGTGCCAACGACCACGACGGCGTCCTCCGACGCGAGGCCCGCCTCGAACACCGCCCACGTCAGCGGCAACGAATCCCGCAGCACCCGCGCCGCGTCCAGCCGGCGTTGGATCGCGAAGCGGGTCACCCGGAGCTCGTTCGCCTGATGCAGCAGGAACCCCGACACCACCGGATCATCCGGACGCGGGACCTGACCGGTCTGTTCCTGCTCCTCCAGCAGCATCCCCTCGAACCCGGCGAGCATCAACCGCAACCGCACCGCGGCGGCCATGTTCACCATCCGATCCGCGTGCTGCAACGACTTGGTGAACAACGCCTCGCGCGCGTCCAACTGGGCGAACGGGTCCTCCGGCGGTGGGTCGCCGCCCCCATCAACGGGTTCCAACATGCCCACATCCCACCACGGACCACCGACAGAGGTTCGAACACGACTACGAAACTCAGACAGTGAATCTGTGCCCGCAGGCTCGGCCGAGACTCGGCCGTCGCCCTCGTCTTCAAGAGTCGGGAGGCCGGCATCACGCCCGACTGAGCCCGGGTCGTCCAGCTGGTGGCGACCAGCGCCACCTCTCCATGACGACCACGGGCACGCAGAACCAGCGCGCCATCGTCACGCCCCGGAGCGGGCGGTAGCGGAGCCACCGGACGCACTGATCTCCATCCGCAGACGGAGGACGGGGCCGTCGCGCCCCGGCACAGTCGAACCGTGCTCGCACTCCCCCTCAACCCGGTCGTCCCACGGGACCTGCCCGTGTGCCTCCCCGGTCGCGCCTGCGTGGACGAGACGCCGGGCGGCGCCTGGATCCTCGCCGCGACCTCCGCACTCACGCCGGCGAGCGGAGTGATCGCCGCAGTGTGCTTCGCCGCGATCGGCGCTTCGTTTCTGCCGATCGCAGTCGGCCTCCGTCAGCAGTGGCGCGGGGTCGGCGTCCGCCCGTCGCTGGTCCTGCTGCCGCCGGCGATGGTCATCGCGGGCTTCGGGGCCGTCGTGGCAGTCGGCGGACGGCTCGCGACGGTGTCTGCTACGCCGGCCAGGACGGTCGACCGGCATCGCCGGTGCCGACCACGCTGATCGGCTCGTGGCCGCTCGTCGAGGCCGCCGGAGCGGTCGCCGCCGTGCTCGGTGCCGTCGCGCTCTTCCTCATCCTGAACACGGCCGCGGTGCGCGAGCGCCGGCCGGTACCGCGGCCGTGAGGCGCCAGCGGCTCATCGTCGTCTGCGGCCTGGGCGGCACGGGCAAGACGACGCTCGCCGACCGCCTCTCCCGCGAGCTGCGCGTCACCTGCCTGCACAAGGACGACGTCAAGGCCGCGCTGCACGACGCCGGCATCATCACGCCTCTTTCGTTCGACGTGTTCCGCGGCCTCGCCGAGCGCCTGCTCGCGAACCGCGTCGACCTGATCGTCGAGGCGACATGGCACGACCCGGCGGACTGGGGCGTCCTCGCCGAGTGGCAGGAGCGCTCCGAGCTGGATCTGATCTGCGTCGTCTGCTCCGCCGACCGGGACGAGCGGGAGCGGCGCATCCGGACGCGCGAACGGCATCCCGCGCATGCCGAGGCGGACCGTCGCCAGCTCGCGCAGCTCGACCTGGAGGTCGACTACAGCGGCCTGCCGGGCCGGCACGTCGACGTGCGCACGGACGACGACACCGACACCACGGCACGCAACGTCCTCGCCCGACTCCGGTAGCGCGCCGCGTCCTTGCGTCGCGAGGCGAGCGGTGGTCGGATCTCCCGCATGACCGCCGAACCCCCGGTGCTCTCCGCCGGGGAGATCCCGGGCCGTGGCGGCTCCGTGAACCCCTTCACCGTCGTCGCCGACGCGACGGGGTTCATCGCGTTCGCGTCCGAGGTCTTCGCCGCCGAGGAGGTGGCGGAGGCGCGCGTCACCCCGCCGCCCACCCCGTTCTACGGCGCCCTCACCCTCGCTCGGGTCGAGGACCCCTGGTCGAACCTGTGGTGGCTGTTCCAGCCGTCGCCCGGCCAGCCCGATTCGAAGCCGGCCTGGGAGGGCGGCCCGACGACCGTCTTCAGCACCGTCGACCGCTGGATGCAGGACCGCAGCACGGGCTGAGCGCGGTCACTCCACTCGGCGTCGACGCGCTGAGGACGGGCGCACGCTGAGCGCGGCCGTCAGCGGTTCCCAGAACGCCTTCAGCCGCTGCATCCACGGATCCGCGAGCTCGTGATCGAGCCAGCGGCGGCGTACCTCCGCCACCTCGACCCAGGCGACCTCTGAGACCTCGATGCCGTCAGGGCGCGGCTGCTGATCCGCAGGGGCGGCGACGAGGTAGAGGTCGAAGAGGGCCGTGTCCTCCTGAAACCGGTCGACGAGACGGAAAGCCGTCGGGGCGACTCGGAGGCCGGCCTCCTCGCGCAGCTCGCGGGCGGCCGCCTCCGCGCTCGTTTCCCCCGCGACCGCGCTGCCACCCGGGAACTCCCAGAGGCCCGCGAAGTCCTTGGCGGCCGCGCGTTTCGTCAGCAGCAGACGGCCGGCCTCGTCGACGGCACAGGTCGCGGCGACGACGTGGAAACGGCCGGTCGGCCAGTCGGGTGCGCCGCGGACGAACGTCTGACCGGTCGGTACGCCCCGCTCGTCCGTGACGTCCCAGATCTCGGCTCCACCCACCGTCCGATACTCCTCCGGTCGTGAGCCCGCCGATCATCGCGTCGCATCAGCGCAGCCGGTACTCGAATTCCGGGCGGCCGGGCTGGCCGTACCGCGATCGGCGCTCCACCTCCCTCTCCGCCACGAGGTGCTCGAGGTACCGCCGCGCGGTCGGGCGGGACAGCGACGCCGCCTCGGCGACCTCGGAGGCCGACAGCGCCGCGCCGCCCGCGAGCTCCCGTCGGACGAGGGCGAGGGTGTCCTGCTGCAGCCCCTTCTGCAGCTCCGGCTCGGCGTGGAGGGTCTCGAAGGCTCTGTCGATGCGGCGCTGGTCGAGCGCGACCCGCGCGGCCGCGCTCGACGCCGCGGCACGGGCGAGCTTCGCCTCGAGCACCGAGGCGGTGAACGGCTTCAGCAGGTAGTCCGCCACGCCCGCCCCGAGCGCGCTCTTCACCGCGCGCAGGTCGCGGTCGGCCGTCACCGCGAGCACGACGGGGCGCAGACCGCTCCGGCGCAGGCTCGCGACGAGCTCGAGGCCGTTGCCGTCCGGCAGGTGCAGGTCGAGCAGCAGCACCTCCGCGTCGACCGCGTCCGGACCGAGGAGCGCCGCGGTCGCCGCCGCGAGGGATCCGGCGGTGCCGGAGCAGGTGAAGCCGGTGAGACGTTCGACGATCGCCGCGTGCGCCTCGGCGGCGAGCGGCTCGTCCTCGACCACGAACACCGCGGTCACCGGTCGACCTCGGCCGGTTCGGACCGCAGCGACGCCGTCTCGAGCGGGAGGGCCGCGGGCAGGGCGACGACGAATCGGGCGCCGTGCGGCGCGACGGCGCTGGCCAGCACCGTGCCGCCCCGGCGCGCGGCAGCGGCGCGGACGAGCGCGAGCCCGATGCCGCGCCCGAGCCCGCCGTCGGGCTTCGTCGACCAGCCCCGCTCGAACACCCGATCGGCGGCGCCCGCGGGCAGCCCGGGACCGGTGTCCTCGACGGTCAGCAGCAGACCGCCGGCGGCGTCGCCCGCGACCACGACGCGGACACGGCGCGGGGGCGGCGCCTCCTGCACCGCGTCGAACGCGTTGTCGACGAGGTTGCCGAGGATGGTCACGAGGTCGCTGCGCAGCCCGGCGTCGAGCGGAGCCGTCGGCGGCAGGTCGATCGCGGAGGCGACGAGCTCGACGCCGCGCTCCTCCGCCTCGCTGCTCTTGCCGATGAGCAGCGCGACGAGCACCGGGTCGTGGAGCTGCTCCGTGAGCGCGTCGGCGAGCTGTTGGCCCGCGGCGGTGGTCAGCACCGCGAGCTCCGCGGCGTCCGACGCCCGGCCCAGCTCGATCAGCGACACGATCGTGTGGAGGCGGTTGGCGTGCTCGTGGGCCTGCGCCCGGAGCGCGGTGGAGAGCGTCCGCATGGTCTCGAGCTCGCCGGACAGCCGCCGGAGCTCCGTCGCGTCGCGGAGGATCACGACGGTCCGCCCACCGCTGCCCGCGGTGCGGCTCGCGACGAGCACGCGGTCGCCGACGATGAGCACCGCGTCGCCGGGAGGACCGGCCAGCGCCGTGCGCGCCTGCTCGCGCACGGCGGCGTCGCCGAGCATCGCGGCGGCGCGGTCGTTCGCGTGCACCACGGCGCCGTCCACGTCGAGGAGCAGCAGCCCCTCGTCGAGCCCGTGAAGGATCGCGTCGTCCGAGTCGAGCATCCGCGCGAGGTCGGCCGGGTGCCGGTCACCGGTGACGCGCCGGAGCCAGCGCGACAGCAGCAGGACCACGCCCAGTCCGAGGACGAGCACGGCCAGCGGGATCCCGACGAGCGCGGGGAGCTCCGCGAGCAGCGCGCGCTGCACGCTCGCGGTCAGCACGCCGACCGCGACCAGGCCGACGATGCGCCCGTCGGCGCGGATCGGCGCGACCGCCCGCACGGAGGGCCCGAGCGTCCCGACGTACTCCTCCGTGAAGGTCCGGCCGGCCTGGGCCGGCGCGATGTCCCCGACGAAGCGCTCGCCGATCCGCCTCGGATCCGGGTGCGTCCACCGGATGCCCTGCGGCGACATGATCGTGACGAAGGCGACCTCCGACCGCCGCATCACCTCGAGGGCGTAGGGCTGCAGCGTCGCCGTCGGGTCCTGCCCGGCGATCGCCCGGGCGACGGCGGGGTTCGCCGCGACGGCGCCGGCCGCGCCGAGGACGCGGCTCTCCGCGCTCTCGCGGAGGCGGTCCTGCGCGCTGACCCAGCCGAGCACGAGCACGAGGGCGGCGACGACGACGCTGACGAGGGCCTGCGCGACGGCGAGCCGGCCGGCCACGCCGAGCCGTTGGCGTCGCAGCATCGGCCGGCCTCCTCCTCGAGTGCTGAACAGTATGACCGCAACGGTGCGGTCGCTACCGGCCCGCGCGAGCCTGTCCGGGTCCCAGTCCCGGCGCCTCGCCGGGACGCGTCAGCGACGACAGGAGCTCCGACATGTCCACCTCGACCGAACCGCGCAAGCGGGTCGACCGCAGCCACCTCCTCTACATCGGCGTCATCGTCGCCGTGGTGCTCGGGGCCGCCGTCGGCCTCCTCGCCCCGACCGTCGGCGTCGCGCTCAAGCCGCTCGGCACCGGCTTCGTGTCGCTCGTCAGCATGATGGTCGCGCCGGTCATCTTCTGCTCGATCGTCCTCGGCGTCGGCTCGGTCGCGAAGGCCGCGACCGTCGGCAAGGTCGGCGGGCTCGCGCTCCTGTACTTCCTCGTGATGTCGACCTTCGCGCTCGCGATCGGCCTCGTCGTCGGCAACATCCTGAAGCCGGGCACCGGCCTCGAGATCACCGGCACCTTCACCGGGGCGCCGGAGGAGAAGGTCACGACCGTCGACTTCCTCCTCGGCATCGTGCCGACCTCGTTGCTGTCGTCCCTCACGAGCGGCGACATCCTGCAGGCCCTGTTCGTCGCGCTCCTCGTCGGGTTCGCCCTCCAGCGCCTCGGCAAGCGGGGCGAGCCGGTGCTGAAGGCGATCCGCTCGTTCCAGACCGTCGTGTTCCGCGTGCTCGCGATGATCATGTGGGCGGCCCCGATCGGCGCGTTCGGCGCGATCGCCGCGGTCGTCGGCGCGACCGGCGCGAAGGCCCTGCTCGGCCTCGCGACCGTGATGATCGGCTTCTACGTCACCTGCGCGCTCTTCATCGTGATCGTGCTCGGCACGATCTTGAAGCTGGTCACCGGGGTCAGCATCTTCTCCCTCATGAAGTACCTCGCCCGCGAGTACCTCCTGATCGTCGGCACGTCCTCCTCCGAGACCGCGCTCCCCCGCCTCGTCGCGAAGATGGAGCACCTCGGCGTGAAGAAGACCGTCGTCGGCATCACGGTGCCGACCGGGTACTCCTTCAACCTCGACGGCACCGCGATCTACCTGACGATGGCGTCGATCTTCATCGCGGACGCGCTCGGCAAGCCGATGGTCCTCACCGAGCAGATCGGCCTGCTCGTCTTCATGATCATCGCCTCGAAGGGCGCCGCGGGCGTCACCGGTGCCGGGCTCGCCACCCTCGCGGGCGGCCTGCAGGCCTACCGCCCCGATCTGGTCTCCGGCGTCGGCTTCATCGTGGGCATCGACCGCTTCATGTCGGAGGCCCGCGCGGTGACGAACTTCACCGGCAACGCCGTCGCGACCGTCGTGATCGGCGTCTGGACGAAGCAGTTCGACCGCGAGCAGGCCCGTCGGGTGCTCTCCGGCCAGGACCGCTTCGACGAGACCACGATGGACGCGGACGAGCACGCCCCCGAGCCGGTCGCGGTGCCGACGCCGGTCGCCCAGGAGCCGGCCCGCGTGCCGGTCGCCTGACGCACGGCTCGGGACGGGAGCGGGTCATGGAGCGGACGACGGGCTGGGCGGAGCGCATCGGGGTCGCCGAGGCGATGATCCCGGTGATCGGCGCGCTGCATCGGCGGAACGGGGTGGCGCTGACGATGCACGGACGGTCCCTCGCGGACCGGTCGGCGGTCGAGATCCTGAAACTGCACCGCGGCGCTCGCCGCATCGACGGCGTCGAGCCCGATCCCGCCCTCACCCGCCGTGTGCTCGACGCGGTCGCGGCGCTCGATCCCGGGCCGGCGGAGGTCGACCTGGCGAAGCTCGCGGCGCTCGCCCGAGCGGAGGGCGGCGACGTCGAGGCCGCGGTCGGCCGGGCGCTCGAAGCCGTCGCCGGCCGGGGCCGAGTCGGCTCCGGCACTCCCCGCGACGTGGTCCTCCTCTGGTTCGGCCGCATCGGACGGATCGTCGCCCGGCTGCTCGTCGAGCAGGCGGACGGCCCCGCCGCCCTCCGCCTCCGCGCCGTCGTCGTCCGCGGCGGCGGCCCGGCCGACCTGGAGAAGCGAGCGAGCCTGCTGCGCCGCGACTCCGTCCACGGCCGCTTCCGCGGGACGATCGTCGTCGACCACGCGTCGTCGACGATCGTCGCCAACGGCACACCGCTCCGCTTCGTCGCGGACACGGCCGCCCTCGCCGATGCGCTCCCCGACCTGACCGACGCGCTCCTGATCGACAGCACCGGCGCTCGGCGGGACGCGGCCTCCCTCGCCGCGCACCTGCGCGTCCCCGGCATCGGCCGGGTGCTGCTGACCGCGCCTGGAACGGGCGTGCGGAACGTCGTGATGGGGGTGAACCACGACGCGGTGGAGGACGCGGACCGCATCGTGGCCGCGGCCTCCTGCACCACGAACGCGATCGCGCCGGTGCTCCAGGCCGTCGACGACGCGTGGGGCGTCGAGTCCGGGCACGTCGAGACCGTCCACGCGTACACGAACGATCAGAACCTCACCGACAACTTCCACCGCGGTGACCGCCGGGGCCGGGCCGCGGCGCTGAACATGGTGCTCACCGAGACCGGCGCCGCGACCGCCGTGGCGAAGGCGCTGCCGCGGCTCGAGGGCAGACTGACCGGCAACGCGATCCGCGTGCCGACCGCCGACGTCTCGCTCGCCGTGCTCCACCTGCGCCTCACCCTCCCGGTCACGCGGGAGGAGGTGAACGAGCACCTCGCCGCGCTGTCGCTCGACTCCCCGCTGCAGCAGCAGCTCGACTACGTGGAGTCCCACGAGGTCGCTTCGAGCGACTTCATCGGCTCGACGCACGCGGGCGTCGTCGACGGCCTCGCCACCGTGTGCGCGAACGGTTCGCTGACGCTCTACGTCTGGTACGACAACGAGTGGGGCTACTCGAGCCAGGTCGTCCGACTGGCGAAGCACCTCGCGCACGGCGCGCTGCCGAGCTTCCCCGTCACCGTGTGGACCGCGGCGGGTCGGCGGCCCGCCCTCGTGGCCGCCTCCGCCGGGTAGCCGCGACCTCGTCGGCGCCGATCAGGAACCCGTGTCGTCCTCCTGGCCGGCGCTCTGCCTCCCCACAGGATCGGCGGCGAGCGTGCCGCGGGCGCCGATCGGAGCGCCGATCCCCGACCGAACGGACGCCCATGCCGACCGAGCCCCCTGCGCAGAGCAAGCGCGAGCGCCGCAACGCGGCGCGGGAGCACGCCGCTGCGCTCCGCCTCGCGGAACGTCGTCGGCAGCGCCGCCGCCGGCTCGTCGTCTGGAGCAGCGCGGGAGCGGCGGCCGCCGTCGTGCTGGCCGCGATCGTCGTGCTCGCCGTCACCCTCTCCTCCACCGCCTCGGCCGGATCGACGGCGGCGAGCGCCGGCACCATCGGCCCCGAGGGCATGGCGGACGAGACCGGCACCGTCCTCGCGGCGAACACCACGGGCACCTCCGGCGCCACGAAGGACGGCATCGCCTGCAACACCGGCGAAGGCGCGGCGGAGCACATCCACACCCACGTCGCCGTGTACGTCGACGGCCGGCTCCGTCCCATCCCCGTCGGCGTCGGCGTGGTCACCCCGTCCGTCCAGGACGCCGGCACCCCGGACGCGTTCGCCCAGGCGACGCGCTGCTACTACTGGCTGCACGTGCACGCGAGCGACGGCGTCATCCACGTGGAGGCGCCCGCGAAGGCCACCTACACGCTCGGGCAGTTCTTCGCGGTCTGGGGCCAGCCGCTGTCCGCCACGAACGTCGCGGGCGCGACCGGGAGGCAGACGGTCTTCGTCGACGGCAAGCGCTTCACCGGGGACCCGGCGACGATCGCCCTCGGCTCGCGCGAGGACATCCAGATCGACGTCGGACGGGCCGTGCCGTTCCGCGCGGTCGACTGGAGCGCCAGCCAGCTGTGATCCGGCGGGGCCGTCGGCCTCGACGGGCGGCGTTCAGCGGGCGGCCTGCGCCGCGCCGGCGTCCGCGTGCGCGATGTGCGCGAGCTGCGGCCAGAGCACGATGACGAGCACGGCCGAGCCGACGAACGCGAACCAGAAGGGGGCGACGACGCCGAAGCCCTCCGCGAGCGCGCCGCCGATCCCCGCGCCCACGACCAGCCCGCCGAAGGTGGCCACGGTGTTGACGCTGTTCACCCGGCCCTGCAGCTCCTGCGGAACGGCTCGCTGCCGCACCGTGACGGAGGTCGTGCCCCAGACGAACGCGTGCGCGCCGAACAGCGCGAACACGATGTACGCGACCCACGGCGTCGTCGTGAGGGCGAGCGCGAGGTGGGTCGCGGTCTCCACGACGAGACCGACCCGCATCAGCGTCGCCAGCGACACCCGCCGCGTGAGCGCGCCGTAGCCGAGCGTCGCCGCGATGCCGCCCGCGGCGATGACGGCGGTGATCGCGCCGTACCCGATCGCGCCGAGCCCGAGCCGCTCGCGCGCGTAGAGCACGAGGACGGACCAGGCCGCGCCGTAGGTCACGTTGAACAGGAGGATGGTCAGCACCAACGTGCGGATGTTCGGGTGCGCCCACGTCCAGCGCAGCGCCTCCCCGATCTCGCGGTGGGGTCGGGCCGGCGCTCGCGGTGGTCGCGGCGGGAGCACGATCCGCGTGATGAGGATCGCGCCCGCGAGCAGCAGCAGCGCCTGCGCGACGAAGGGCAGCGCGGTGCCCGCGGCGAAGAGGAGGGCGCCGAGGGGCGGGCCGACCAGGTTCTGCATCGTCACGAAGCCGCCCATCAGCCGCGCGTTGCCGACGGCGAGGTCGTCGCGGTCGACGACGGCGGGCAGGAGGGTCGCCTCCGCGCTGTCGCCGAACACCTCGGCGACCCCGAAGGCGAACAGGGCGACGAGGACCAGCCCGATCCCGACCGCGTCGGTGAGGATCGCCGCGACCAGCACGCCGAGGACGGCGACGCGGACGAGCCCGGTGATCACCACGACGCGGCGACGGTCGAACCGGTCGGTCACCACGCCCGCGACGAGGCCGAGCACGAGCGGCGGCAGCCACTGCAGCGCGGCCGCCAGCGCGACGAGGAACGGGGACCCGGCGAGCCGCGCGACGAGGAGGGGACCCGCGGCGAGTGCGATGCCGTCACCGAGGTTCGACGTCCAGGCGGAGCCGAGCAGCCAGCGGAACGAGGCGCCCATCCGGGCCGGCGCCACCCGCTCCACCAGTCCCACGGCGGAGCAGCGTATCCGCGACGCGCAGCCGTCGTCGGACGCCGGACTACCGTTCCTGCATGGGCTCGGGCATCGTGCGGATCGTCGTCGGGGCCGTGCTCACCGTGTTCCTCGGGTCCTGGGCGCTCGCGAGCCTCGCGCTGCTCCTCGGCGGTCTCGTGCAGGGCACGAACGGCGCGACATTGATCGGCAACGCCATCGGCGCCGCGCTCGCCGTCCCGCTCACCGTGCTCGCGGCCCGTCGGCTGCTGCTCCGCGGGATCGCGCAGCGCCAGGCGGCCCGGGCCGCGCGACCGGGCCCCTCCTCCTGACCGCGCCGCGTCGCTCCGGCGCCCCGGCCTCGTCGGTCGGGATCGCGTTCGCGGGGGGGGTCGCGCGAGCCGTGTCGAGCACGCCCGAGGCGCTCACTCGTCCGTCCCGATGCGCACGATCCGGACCGACCCGGCGGGCACGCGCAGCGATCCGCTCACCGCCTCCCCGGTGAGCAGCTCGGCGCCGGTCGCACTGAGCTCCTGATCGCTTTCAGCGTGATTGATCGCGATGCGGAACCGACTCGCTCCGTCGCTGCGCTCGACGACCTCCATGCCCGTGTTCGCAGGACCGACGGGGATGCCGGTGTCGACGAGGACGTCCTCGAGCAGCGTGCCGAGGCGCTGGTCGTCGAGCCTGGTGGAGACGTACCAGGCCGTCCCCCGGCCGAACGCGTTCCGCGTCACCGCCGGCCGACCCTCCGCCCGGCCCGACGTGAAGACGCTGAGCGGCTGCGCGCCCTCCAGACGGAGGTCGTCCGCCCACAGACTCCCGGTGCCGCCGGACGACAGCGGCGCGGCCTCGTCCTCCGCGAACGGCAGGAACTCCTCGACGCGCAGGCCGAGCGGCTCTGCCAGTGGACCGAGGTATCCGCCGTCGGGGACGGCGTCGTCCTCATCGACCAGCGCGCTCGCGAAGCCGACGACGAGCCGACCGCCGTCGGCGACGAAGCGGGAGAGGTTCTCGCCCGCCCGCTTCGACACGAGGTAGAGCTGCGGCGCCAGCAGGACGGCGTACCCGGTCAGGTCCGCCTCCGGATGCACGAAGTCGACGGTCACGCGTCGGTTCCAGAGCGCGGAGTAGTACTGCTCGATCGCGCGGCGATGGCTCAGCTCGACCGACGGCCGCCACTCGAGGTCCTGCGCCCAGAACGACTCCCAGTCCCAGAGGATCGCGATGCGGGTGCGCACCTGGGACCCCTGGACCTCCCCCAGCCGTCGCAGGTCCTGACCGAGCGCCACGACCTCCTTCCAGATCCGCGAGTCCGGGCCGCTGTGCGGGAGCATCGCCGAGTGGAACTTCTCCGCGCCGTACCGCGAGGCACGGAACTGGAAGAAGAGGACCCCGTCGGCGCCGCGCCCGAAATGGCTCATGCTGTTCCTGGCCAGCTCGCCAGGACGCTTCGCGAGGTTCCTCGGCTGCCAGTTGACGGCGGAGGTGGAGTGCTCCATGAGGATCCACGGCCGTCCGCCGGCGAGCGACCTGGTGAGGTCCGCGTCCATCGCGAGCAGGACGTGGTTGTCCGTCCGCTCGGCCTTCAGGTAGTGGTCGTTCGCGACGACGTCGACCTCGCGCGCCCACTTCCAGTAGTCGACCGACGGGCAGTTCGTCGCCATGAAGTTGGTCGTGATCGGCAGGTCCGGCGTGTGCCGACGGATCGCGTCCCGCTCGCCGACGAAGCACTCGAGGAGCGCGTCCGACGAGAAGCGCGCGAAGTCGAGGCGCTGGGTCTGATTGACGACGGTCGCCGCCTGTCGGGGCGCATCGATCTCGTCCCAGAACCCGTACATCTGTCCCCAGAACCGCGTGCCCCACGCAGCGTTCAGCGCGTCGAGCGAGCCGTACCTCCGCTGGAGCCACGCCCGGAACGCGAGGACGGAGTGCGCGTCGTAGGACTCGCTGACCGGCGCCCCGTACTCGTTGTGGACGTGCCACATCACGAGCGCGGGGTGGTCGGCGTAGCGGGCGGCGAGCCGGTCGGCGATGCGGGTGGCGGCGCGCCGGTAGTCCGGCGAGCTCGGCGACACGATGCCTCGTGACCCGCGGCCGAGCACGACGCCGTCGCGCGTCACGGGCGCGGAGTCCGGGTACCGCTTCCAGAACCACGCCGGAGGCGCTGCGGTCGGCGTGCCCAGGTCGACGTCGATCCCGGCTCCGGCGAGCAGGTCCATGACCTCGTCGAGGAGGTGGAAGTCGAACTCGCCCTCCGTCGGCTCGAGCAGCGCCCACGAGAAGATCCCGATGCTGACCAGGTTGACGCCCGCTTCGCGCATGAGGTCGATGTCGCGCAGCCAGGTCTCCCGCGGCCACTGCTCGGGGTTGTAGTCCCCGCCGTACCGGATCTCGCGGGTGCCGCGAGGCCAGAAGGGGGGCGCGGCGCCGGGCTCGGCGAGCGCGTCGGAGAACCCGGCGTCCCCGCCGAGGCGGGAGGTGGACAACGACGTCATGCGCGCTCCTGACTGTGTGCGGTCACAGTTGTAACACAGCGGCAGAGGTGGGGCGCGTTCGAGTTGACAGCGCCGATCGCATGTGCTCCCCTGTAACCGCTCACAGCGACCGATCATGTCCTGCGCGGCAGACGCGTCTCGAGCGGCACCGACTCAACGAGGAGAATCTCTTGCGAATCGCATTCAAGGCGGGGGCACTCGCCGCCGTCGCTGCTCTGGCGCTGACGACCGCCGCCTGCAGCTCCCCCGCCTCGACGGGCGACACGGACGGGGCGAGCTCCGACTCCGGCCCGGTGAACCTGACCTACTGGGCCTGGGCGCCGAACATGGACAAGGTCGTCGACATCTGGAACAAGTCCCACCCGGACATCACGGTGACGGTGAACAAGCAGGACGGCGGCGACGCCGCCGTGACGAAGCTGCTGACCGCGATCAAGGCGGGCAGCGGCGCACCGGACCTCATGCAGGCCGAGTACCAGAAGATCCCGACGCTCGTGTCGGCCGGCGCCCTGAAGGACCTGTCGAAGCTCGGTGCCGCGAGCACCAAGAGCGACTTCACGGCGGGCGCATGGAACGCCGTCACCCTGGGCTCGAGCGCGATCTACGCCGTGCCGCAGGACACCGGGCCGATGATGTTCTACTACCGCAAGGACGTCTTCAAGAAGCTCGGCCTGAAGGCGCCCGCCACGTGGGACGACTACGCGAAGGCCGCAGAGGTCATCCACAAGGCGGACCCGACGCAGTACCTCGGCACCTTCTCCTCCGGCGACCCGGGCTGGTTCGCCGGTCTGACGCAGCAGGCCGGCGCGTCGTGGTGGTCGATCTCGGGCCAGTCGTGGGGCGTCGACATCGACTCGGCGGCGAGCAAGAAGGTCGCGAGCTACTGGGGCGGCCTCGTCCAGAAGGGCGTCATCGACAACGACCCGATGTACACGCCGGCGTGGAACGCCGCGCTGAACGACGGCAAGCAGGTCGGTTGGATCAGCGCGGTCTGGGGTCCGGGCGTGCTGGCGGGCAACGCCGGCAAGACGAAGGGCGACTGGGCGGCGGCCACGCTCCCCCAGTGGACCGCAGGCGCGAACGCGAACGGCAACTGGGGCGGCTCCTCGACCGCGGTCACCGCGCAGAGCGAGCACCCGCAGCAGGCGATGCAGTTCATCAAGTGGCTGAACACCGATCCGACGGCCGTGAAGGCGCTCGCCCAGATCGCGAACATCTACCCCGCTGACGTGCACGCCACGGATTCGGCGCTCACCACGGCTCCGGACTTCTTCTCCGACCAGTCCGACTTCTACCAGGTCGCGGCGAAGGCCTCCGCCGCGGTGCAGCCCTTCACCTACGGCCCGAACGTGAACGTCGCCTACAGCGCGTACACCGACGCGTTCGCGAAGGCCGCGCAGGCGAAGCAGCAGTCGCAGTTCCTGTCGGCGCTCTCGTCGATGCAGTCGACCACGACCAGCGACCTGAAGAAGTCCGGCTTCTCGGTCAAGTGAGTCGGAGGGGGCCGGAGCGATCCGGCCCCCTCTCCTTTCGGAAAGGACGCGGCATGACCGCAGTGACGCAGACGGCGCCCAGGCCCGCCGTCGCCAAGCGCCGGAGGCGCGACCTCCGCTCGCGGGTCCTCACGCCCTACGCGATGCTCCTGCCCGGCATCGTGCTGTTCCTGGCCTTCATGGCCGCACCGATCCTCTACACGGTCGTGCTGTCGCTGCAGACCGTCAAAGTGGAAGGCCTCGGACTCGGGCCCGACTCGCGGTCCGTCGTCTTCGCGGGCCTGGAGAACTACGCGAACTCGCTCGCCGACCCGGAGTTCGGGGCGAGCGTGCTGCGGGTCTTCCTCTACGGCCTCATCGTCATCCCGCTGATGCTCGGCTTCGCGCTGCTGTTCGCGCTCCTGCTCGACTCCAAGCGCAGCCGCGCGACACGGTTCAGCCGCGTCGCGATCTTCCTGCCCTACGCCGTGCCGGCGGTGATCAGCTCGCTGCTGTGGGGCTTCCTCTACCTGCCCTCGGTGAGCCCGTTCGTCTTCCTGGCGAACCTGCTGAACGTGCCGGTGCCGAACGTGCTGGGCCCGAACCTCGTCATGTTCGCCGTTGCCAACATCGCGATCTGGGGCGGTGTCGGCTTCAACATGATCGTGATCTACACGTCGCTCCGCGCGATCCCGTCGGACATCTACGAGGCCGCCCGCATCGACGGCGCGACGGAGGTGCAGATCGCCTGGCGCATCAAGATCCCGATCGTCATCCCGTCGCTGATCATGACGGCGCTCTTCTCGATCATCGCCACCCTGCAGGTCTTCGCCGAACCGACCACGCTCCGGCCGCTGACGAATTCGCTGTCCACCAGCTGGACGCCGCTGATGAAGGTCTACCGCGACGCGTTCACCCGCAACGACATCTACTCCGCCGCCGCCACCAGCGTCCTCATCGCCGTCGGCACGTTCGTGCTGTCGTTCCTCTTCCTCCGCGTCGTGCAGCGACGCGCTTTCGGTCAGGAGGACTGATCATGGCCACCATCGCGACCACTCCCGTCCTCCCCGCCACCACGCGCACGCGCCGCGGTCACGCCGAGCGTCCCAGCGCGTTCGGGACGGCGATCCTGCTCCTCGGCGTCGTCTACTGCCTGCTGCCCGTCGTCTGGGTCGTCATGGCGTCGACGAAGAACGGGTCGGAGCTGTTCTCCACCTTCACGTTCGCGCCGAGCACGCACCTCCTCGACAACATCGTCGAGCTGACGCAGTACCGCGGCGGCCTCTTCTGGCTCTGGATGCTGAACACCGCGATCTACGCGGGCGTGGGAGCCCTCGTGTCCAGCCTGGTCTCCGCCCTGTCCGGCTACGTGCTGGCCAAGTTCGACTTCCCGGGCAAAGGCGTCGTCTTCGGCATCCTGCTGATGGGCGTGCTGGTCCCGAGCGTCATCCTCGCGATCCCGCAGTACTTCCTGCTGGCGCAGATCGGCCTGACGAACACCTACTGGTCGGTCCTGCTGCCGCAGCTCATCAGCCCGTACGGCATCTACCTCGCCCGCATCTACGCGGCAGCGGCCATACCGACCGACGTGGTCGAGGCGGCGCGCACCGAGGGCGCCGGCGAGCTGACGACGTTCTTCCGCATCGCCATCCCGATGATGGCGCCCGGCCTCGTCACGATCTTCCTGTTCCAGTTCGTCGCGATCTGGAACAACTTCCTGCTGCCCTACATCATGCTCGGAGACGACCACCTCTTCCCGATCACGGTCGGCCTCTCCGGCCTGCTGAACCAGGGGGCGACGGTCCCGGCGCTGTACACGCTGGTCATCACGGGAGCGCTCCTGTCGATCGTCCCGCTGATCATCCTGTTCCTCGCGCTGCAGCGCTTCTGGCGCGTCGACCTCGCGGCCGGCGCGGTGAAGGCGTGACCGTTCCTACAATCCCGAAGGTGAGCAACGGGGCCGGGAAGCGGCGTCCCACCATCGACGACGTGGCCGAGGCCGCCGGCGTGTCCCGAGGGACCGTCTCGCGGGTCCTGAACGGCGGCCGCTGGGTCAGCCCTGACGCGCACGCGTCAGTCACCGCGGCGATCAAGCGCACGGGGTACCGGATCAACGTCCAGGCCCGCAGCCTCGCCACCTCGCGCACGGGAACGGTCGCGTTCCTGCTCACCGAGCCGCACGACCTGCTGTTCGAGGACCCGAACTTCTCGATCCTCATGCGGTTCGCCGCGGACGCGCTGGCGCGGGACGACATCTCGCTCGTCCTGATCATGGCGTCGAACGCGGACGAGCAGCGGCGCGCGCTCGACTTCCTGGGGGCCGGGCACGTGGACGGCGTGCTCCTCGTGTCCTCGCACAGCGGCGGTCAGGGATTCGTCGGTGCGATCAACCGCCTCGGCCTGCCGGCGATCGCGTGCGGAGCGCCGATCGGCTTCGAACGGACGATGGGCTGGGTCGCCGCCGACGAGGAGCAGGGCGCGCGCACGGCGACCGAGTACCTGCAGCAGATCGGTCGCCGTCGGATCGCCCTCATCGCCGGGCCGCAGGACACATCCGGCGGACAGCAGCGTCTCGCCGGCTATCGCGCGGCGCTCGACGGGGCGTTCGACGAGTCCCTCGTCGCGATCGGCGACTACGGCCGGTCGAGTGGAGCCCGTGCGATGCACGAGCTGCTCGAGCGTCGTCCCGATCTCGACGCGGTGTTCGCGGCGAACGACCGGATGGCGGCCGCCGCCCTCGGAGTCCTCCAGGCGTCCGGCCGCGCCGTCCCCGACGACGTCGCGGTCGTCGGATTCGACGACTCGCCCGCCGCGCTCGAGACCTCGCCGACCATCACCACGATGCGGCAGCCGTTCGAGCGGATCAGCCGCGAGATGGTCCGCCTGCTCGTCGGCGAGATCGGCGGCGAGCGCCCGGCCGCGATCACGATCCCGACCGAGCTCGTCATCCGCGAATCGGCCTGACCCGGCTCAGCGCGGCGCCTGCCCGAGCGCGCCGAGCCGCTCCGACGAGTCGGGAATAGCGCGGAGCAGTGGACGCTTCCACCACTCGCGCCATTTGATTGACACGTCAAATACCTGACGGGTCGACGGCGCGCCACGACCATCTGGAGAAGGAACCGCCATGACCATCACCGCAGCGCACGTCGACGGCTACCGCGCCGGGACCTGGAAGCTCGACCCCACCCACTCGGAGATCGCCTTCTCCGTCCGCCACCTGGCCATCAGCAAGGTCAAGGGCGTCTTCGAGCAGTTCGACGTCACCGTCGTCGCACCGGAGGACCCGGCGGACGCGACGGTGGAGGCCACCGTCGAGATCGCGAGCGTCAACACGAAGCAGGCGCAGCGCGACCAGCACCTGCGCACCAGCGACTTCTTCGCCGCGGACGAGCACCCGCAGATGATCTTCCGCTCCACCGCGCTGCACGCCGAGGAGGACGGCGAGTTCGTGCTCGACGGGGACCTCACGCTGCGCGGCGTCACGAAGCCCGTCTCACTCAAGGGCGAGTTCGGCGGCATCGTCACGGACGGCTACGGCCAGACGAAGGCCGGCGTCGAGGCGAAGACGAAGATCAACCGCCACGACTTCGGCGTGAGCTGGAACGCGGCCCTCGAGGCAGGCGGCATGACCCTCGGCGACGAGGTGACCGTCACCTTCGACCTGCAGTTCGTCCTGAGCTGATCCGCCGCGGCCCGGACCGTCGCTCCACCCGACGGGCGGCGCGCCGGGCCGGGCCGGTGACGTCGGCGCGGAGCGCCGGGTCGGGTCGGCGCGGGACCGATTCCGTCCCCTGCCCACCCCGATGTGTACGGTGTCCACCAGGACTCGTCGTCAGGAGGACCGCCCCATGCGCGCTGGACGCCGCATCACGATCACGCCGCTGCTCGTCGGGGACCTGCTCGTCGCCGAAGACGAGCGGCTGCCGATCTTCGTGCACCTCATCGACCACCCGGACGGCCGCCTGCTCGTCGACACCGGAGTGACCGAGCTGCACCCCGCCCTCGCGGACATGGAGCCGCGCCTGCACCCGCTCACCGAGCACGACCTGGACCTCGCCTCGATCGACGTGGTCGTGAACACCCACCTGCACGCCGACCACTGCGGCGGCAACCACCTGTTCGCCGGCACGCCGATCCTCGTGCAGCGCACCGAGCTCGCGGACGCGTCCGAGCAGGAGGACTACACCCTGCGCGACTGGGTGCACGCGCCCGGTGTGGAGTACGTCGAGGTCGACGGCGATCACGAGGCCCTCCCCGGCGTCCGCCTCCTCGCCGCCCCCGGGCACACCCGCGGGTCGCAGATCGTCGTGGTGGACGGCGAGGACGGCCCCGTGATGATCGCGGGCGACACCGCGGTCTGGGGCGGCGAGCTCGACGAGCCGACCACGCAGGGCCAGCGGCGCATCCGGTCCCTCGAGCCGACCGCCGTCTGGCTGGCGCACGCGAGCGATCCCTGGCGGCCGCCCACCGCGTGAACACGCCGGGCCGGTCCGGACGGGTCAGCGCCGGCCGGGCGCGAGATCGCGTTCGGCGACGGCGAGCAGGGCGCCTGCGGGCCCCGACGGGGGCTGCTGCGGGCGCCACACCGCGCGGAGCGAGCGCGCGAGCCGGAGTCCCGCGACGTCGACCTGCACCAGCCGGCCGGCCGCGACGTCCTCCTCCACCGCGAGACGGCTGAGGACGGTGGCGCCCCGGCCGCTCGCGACGGCGTGCTTGAGCGCGGTCGTGGAGCCGAGCTCGAGCGCGGGGCGCGCGACGAGGTGCCGGGAGGCGAGCGCGCGGTCGAGCACCTGGCGCGTGCCCGACGTCGGCTCGCGCAGCAGCAGCGTCCCGGCGATCAGCTCCTCCGGCTCGACGGGCGCCGTGCGGCGGCCCCAGGGGTGACCGGGAGCCACGACGAGCACGAGCCGGTCGCGGCCGACGGTCCGCCCGACGAGCTCCGGCGGCGTGCGCGGACCCTCGACGAAGCCGAGCGCCGCATCGCCGCTGCGGACCAGGGCAGCGACGGCCGGCGAGTTGACGGACGTCGACGCGATCGTGATGCCCGGCAGCAGATCGTGCAGCGCGACGAGCCACCGCGGCATGAGGTAGTCCGCGACGGTCAGCGACGCGGCGACGCTCAGCTGGCGCGGCTCCCCCGCCAGCACCTCGACATCGCGGCGGAACGCCGCGGCCGCCGCCACGAGCGGCGCGGCCCAGGTCGCGACCAGCTCCCCGGAGGCCGTCGGGCGCGAGCCGGTCGCGCCGCGCTCCAGCAGCGGGAACCCGAGCTGCGCCTCCAGGGTCCGGATGCGCTGGCTCGCCGCGGGCTGGCTGATGCCGAGTCGCCGTGCCGCCGCACCGAGGCTGCCGCCCTCGTGGACCGCGAGGAGGAGCCGGAGCGCCTCGAGGTCCGGCAGCCGCCCTTCCGTCATAAGTCGACTTTATGACCCCATCGGCCCGAGGCGGCTACCGCGGCGGTCGGTCGGCGCCGATCGTGGTGCGGGAGATGAGGAGTCGCATGCAGGGAATCGTCCGTCTGGCACCGGGACTCGCGGTCGTCGCCGCGATCACCGCCGTCGCCACCGCGCTCGGGGCGCTGGTGCCCGTCGTCGGGGGCCCGGTCTTCGGTATCGTGCTCGGCGCGGTCTGCGCGACGGTCCTCCGCCCCGGGTCCCGCGTCGCGGCTGGCGCGGGCTTCGCCGGGAAGCGCGTCCTCCAGGCGAGCATCGTCGTGCTCGGAACGGGCTTGTCGCTCACCCAGGTCGTGCAGGTGGGCGTCGCGTCGCTGCCGGTGATGCTCGGCACCCTGGCCGTGGCGCTGCTCGGCGCCGCGGTCGTCGGCCGGCTGCTGCGGGTCGACGGGGACGTCCGCACCCTCATCGGCGTCGGCACCGGCATCTGCGGCGCATCCGCCATCGCCGCGACCACCGCGGTGATCGGGGCGGCGGAGGCGGAGGTCGCCTACGCGATCGGCACGATCTTCACCTTCAACGTGGCGGCGGTGCTGCTCTACCCGACGCTCGGCCACCTCCTCGGCCTGTCCCAGCACGCGTTCGGACTCTGGGCCGGCACGGCGATCAACGACACCTCGTCGGTCGTCGCGGCGGCGTACACCTACGGTCCCGACGCCGGCGCCTACGGCGTCGTCGTCAAGCTCACCCGGACGCTGATGATCATCCCGATCTCGATCGCTCTCGCCGCCCTCGCCGCACACCGGGAGCGGGCGGCTCGGACCACGGAGGTTGACGCCGCTGCGCGTCGCACCATCCCCTGGCGGCGCCTGTTCCCCCTGTTCATCGTCGGATTCCTCGCCGCCAGCGCGCTCGACACCGCGGGCGCGATCCCCGCCTCGTGGCACCCGACCCTCGGCACGATCGGCGTCCTGCTCATCACCGCGGCGCTGACCGGGATCGGCCTGTCGACCCGCCTCGCCACCCTCCGCGCCGCCGGGCACCGGCCGCTGCTGCTGGGCGGCGTCCTCTGGCTGCTCGTCGGCGCGACGAGCCTGCTGCTGCAGGCCGCGACCGGGACGCTGTGATCGGGCCGGGCCCGACGCCGCGAGGGCAGCGGCGCAGCAGGTCAAGGTCGGGCCTATGGCTTCCCCGGGGCGGTTGCCGATAGTCCACGTCGGGTCGGCGTCGGTACCGTCGCGGTCACGCGCCGACGGAAGGTCCCCATGAGCACCACGAAGTCCGCCCCGACCGGTGAATCGCTGCACCGGGAGCTCAAGGTCACCGATGCCGCGTCGTTCTCGATCGGCCTGATCGGCCCGGTCGGCGTCATGGCGCTGCTCGGGGTCGGCGCCGCCGGCATCCTCGGCCGCGGCGCCACGTGGGCGTTCGTCTTCGCGCTCGTGGCGGTGTCCCTCGTCGCCTACGGGTTCGTGAAGCTCTCGCGGCACATCGCCCACACGGGCAGCGTGTACGCGACGGTGGGCATCACGCTCGGGTCGCGGGCCGGCTTCGTGGCCGGCTGGATGCTGTTCCTCGCCTACTTCACCATCGGCGCCGGCTCCACGATCGAGATCGGGCTGTTCCTCGAGCAGCTGCTGCAGGACCTCGGCGTCGCCTTCGCGCCCGACTGGCTGATCGTCGCGCTCGTCGCGCTGGTCGTCGTGCTCGTGGTCAGCCGCAGCCAGGTGCACGTCATCACCCGCGTGCTGCTCCTCGCCGAGCTGATCGGCGCGGCGCTCGTGACCGTGCTGAACCTGATCGTCCTGTTCCGGCTCGGCACGGGCACCGCGCCGGGCGGCCGAGGGCTCAGCCTCGCCTTCCTCCAGCTGCCCTCCGGCACGGACATCACGACGATCGGCGCCGCCGCCGTCTTCGGGTTCCTCGCCTTCGCGGGCTTCGAGGGCGCCGCGACGCTCGGCGAGGAGACGAGCGACCCGAAGCGCGACATCCCCCGGGCGCTGAAGATCGCGGTCGCCGTGGTCGGCGCGTTCTACCTGCTCTCGATCGTCGCCCAGACGCTCGGCTACGGCACCTCGGACGCGGACGTGAAGCGCCTCACGAACGCGGCGGCCCCGTACGGCGACCTCGGCCGTGCGTACGTCGGCCCCTGGCTCGCGGACCTGCTGACCCTCTTCGCCATCGTCAGCCTGTTCGCGATCTCGATCGGCACCCTCTCCGGCGCCTCCCGCGTGCTGTTCGCGCTCGGCCGGGGCGCGGGCCTCCGCCGCGGAATCGCCCGCGTCTCGCTGAAGGGCGTGCCCGTCGCCGCCCTGCTCGTGAGCGGGGGCGCCGCCGCGCTCTGCATGGTGATCGAGCGGCTCACGGGCGCCGGGGTGCTCGACGCCACCTACTGGGTGCTGACGATCGGCACGATCGGCCTGCTCGTCGCCTACGTCCTCGCGACCGTCGGGGCGATCCGCTTCCTGTTCTTCGGCGGCCGCACCAGGACGCCGAAGTGGCAGATCGTCGTGCCGGTGCTCGCGGTGCTCCTCCTCGCCTACACGCTGTTCAAGAACGCCGTCGGGCTCGACGCGCCCTACAGCTGGTTCCCGTACCTCGTGGCCGTGTGGCTGCTCGTCGGCGTCGCGCTCTCGTTCCGCAGGGGGCTGAAGGAGCAGGTCGCCGCGGACCTGAGCGGCTCGGACTCGACGGCGGTCGTGCCGTGACGCGCATCGCCGCGGTGCAGCTCGCCCCGGTGGTCGGGGACCTGGCGGGCAACGTCCGGCGCGCGCTCGACGCGGTCGAGGCCGCCGTCGACGGCGGGGCCGAGGTCGTCGTCCTCCCCGAGCTCACGACGTCCGGCTACGTCTTCACCACCCCGGAGGAAGCGCGCTCCCTCGCCCTGCGCCCCGACGACGAGGTGCTCGACCGCTTCGCGGCGGCCGCGGGGCCGGCGACGGTGGTCGTCGGGTTCGCCGAGGCGACGGACGGGGACCGGGTCTGCAACAGCGCCGCGCTGCTGGACGCGTCCGGGGTGCGAGCCGTCTACCGCAAGGTGCACCTCTGGGATCAGGAGAAGCGGTTCTTCGCGCCCGGTGACGCGCGACCGCCGGTCGTCGAGACGGAGCACGGCCGGATCGGCGTGATGATCTGCTTCGACATGGAGTTCCCGGAGTGGACCCGCATCGCCGCGCTCGGTGGCGCCGACCTGCTCGCGGTCCCCACGAACTGGCCCCTCGGCCCCACGCCCGACGGCGAGCGCCCCGCCGAGGTCCAGATCGCGATCGCCACCGCGCGGATGAACAGGATGGCGATCGCGTGCGCCGACCGCACCGGCACGGAGCGCACCGTGGAATGGACCGCCGGCACGACGATCGTCGACGCGCTCGGCGCCGTCGCCGCGCAGGTGGGCCCCGGGACCGGCACCGCCTGGGCCGACCTCGACCTCCGCGCGTCCCGCGACAAGAAGCAGGCGGACCTCGTCGACCTGCTCGGCGACCGGCGCCCCGACCTCTACGGCCCCCTGCTCGACTGAGGCGCTCGGCGCCCGGCCGGCGTCTCAGTCGGCCTTCGGGACGGCGAGCTCGCCGGTGGCGTACTGGGCGCGGCCGAAGCCGAACGACCAGTCCTCCGGCCCGCTCTCGATGTAGCTGATGAAGACGTCCTCGGGCTCGACCCCGGCCGCCTGCAGCTCGGTGCAGACCGCCGCGTAGAGCTGCTGCTTCGCCTCGGCGGTCCGCCCCTGCTGGGTGAAGATCTGGATCATGACGACGCCCGCGGACCGCTCGAACCCGAGTCCGGCGTCCAGGGCGATGATCTGCGACGCGGCGTGCTCGGTGATGATCTGGAAGCGGTCCCGCTCGGGGATGCCGTAGGTGCGCACGAGCGCGTCCTGGACGCCGTCGGCGATCCGGCGGACACGACCCGCGTCGGTCCCGGTGAGCAGGTCGATTCGGACGAGGGGCATCGCGGTCTCCTTCGGGGCGAGGACGGGGGCTCGCACTCTAGGGACATGGTCCTGAGCCGACGCCGTCCCGGTGCCGGACCCGACGACGGACGAGGACCGCCCGGCCCGCACCCGCGGCTTCACAGCGGAGGAATTCGCGGCGATCTTCCCTGCCCTCCTCCCCGTCGCGGGCCGCCCGACGGGGTGAGGGTGAGGAGCAGAGCGACCGCGCTGCACCGAGAGGACCGGCGATGACGACCGCGACCGACACGACCGCCACGACCGCCACGACCCGCGAGCCGTCGCCGGCGGTGCGGGCCCGCACGCGGATCCGGGACTTCCACGACGACGACCTGGACGGCGTCACGAGGCTGTTCGAGCAGGCCGAGGACGCGGCGCCGGTCTACTCGCTCTCCGAGGTCGCGGCGTCCTGCCAGAAGGACCACGCCGTCGTCGCGGTCGACGGGGACCGCGTCGTCGGCAGCGCCGTCGCGCGCGCCGCGCACGCGCAGGGCTGGCTCGTGTTCTTCCGCATCGACCGCTCCCGCGGGGAGGACCCGGACCTCGCCCGGGACCTGCTCGACGCGCTGCAGCGCAGGCTGACCCCGCTCGGCCTCAGCAAGCTGTCCGTCCTCGTGCCCGACCACATGGCGTCGTCCGCCGCCTTCACCGACCACGGGTTCCGGATGAGCCGGCAGCTGCGCTACCTGGAGCGGCGGATGCCCGTCGAGCGCCGGGAGCTCCCGCTGCTCCGCGAGGTCGGCGGCCGGCTGCTGCCGCCCGACCTGTGGCAGGCCCTGAGCGGCATGAACACCGAGAAGGCCATGCTCGACGAGCGGCTGATCGCGCCGCTCGTCGACCCCGAGCTCGCCGCCCGCTTCGGCGTCGTCCCGCCGCGCACCGTAATGCTGTTCGGGCCGCCGGGGACCGGGAAGACGACGTTCGCGCGCGCCATCGCGTCCCGCCTCGCCTGGCCGTTCGTCGAGGTGTTCCCCTCCCGGCTCGGCGACAGCGCCGCGACCATCGCCGGTGCGCTGCGCTCGACCTTCGAGACCGTCGAGCGGCTCGAGCACGCGGTGGTCTTCATGGACGAGGTCGAGGAGATCGCGTCGCACCGACGCGGCGACCCGCCGTCGCCGACGCAGGGCGTCACGAACGAGCTGCTGAAGCTGATCCCGGAGTTCCGCTCCGGGCCGGGCAAGCTGCTCATCTGCGCGACGAACTTCATCCGCTCGCTCGACGGCGCGTTCCTCCGACATGGTCGCTTCGACGCCGTCATCCCGATCGGCCTGCCCGACCGGGAGGCCCGGATGGCCATCTGGGACCGGCTCCTGCCGCCGTCCCGCGTCGGCCTCGTCGACGTCGCGCGGCTCGTGGCGCTGAGCGACGGGATGACCCCGGCGGACATCGAGTACGCGGCGCGGCACGCCTCGCAGGACGCGCTCGGGCGAGCGCTCGCCGTCGGCCGCGCGCCGGCGCTCGAGGAGGGACCGACGACCGAGGACTGCGTGCGAGCGCTGTCGGGGACGCGCGCGACGGTGACCCGCGAGGCGGTCATCGCGTTCGAGGACGACATCGCGCGCTTCGCGCGGGTCTGACGCGGGCGCCGTCCGGGCGTGGCGGACGCCCGCGCCGTGCACGAGGCGCAGGAGGCGGCTCAGCCGCGTCCCTTCAGCTCCGGGAACTGGTCGTCGCGCCACTCGTCGGCGAGCCGCTCGCCGGCGGCGGCCGCGTCGGCCTCCCGCTGCCGCAGCTCGACGCGGCGGATCTTCCCGGAGATGGTCTTCGGCAGCTCGAAGAACTCGATGCGCCGCACCCGCTCGTAGGGCGGCAGCTGTTCGCGGGCGTGCCTGAGCACCGCGAACGCGGTGTCGCGATCCGCGGACCAGCCGTTCGCGAGCGCGACGTACGCCTTCACGAGGTTCAACCGCGTGGGATGCGGCGCGGGGACGACGGCCGCCTCCGCGACCGCCGGGTGCTCGATGAGCACGCTCTCGACCTCGAACGGCGACACCTTGTAGTCCGAGGACTTGAAGATGTCGTCGGTGCGGCCGATGAAGGTGATGACGCCGTCCCCGTCCCGCTGAGCGACGTCCCCGGTCCCGTAGAACCGGCTCCCGGTCGCCGCGCCGGTGCCCGGGACGCCGAGGTAGCCCGCCATCAGGAAGGGCGCGCCCTGCGCGAGGTCGAGGGAGATCTCCCCCTCGTCCGCCTCCTCGCCGGTGATCGGGTCGATCAGCGTGATCGCGACCCCGGGCAGCGGGACGCCCATCGACCCGCTGCGCACCGGGCTGCCCGGCGTGTTCGCGATCGTCGCCGTGGTCTCCGTCTGGCCGTAGCCGTCCCGGATGGTGAGCCCCCACGCGTCGCGGACCCGCTCGATGACCTCGGGGTTCAGGGGCTCCCCGGCGGAGAGGGCCTCGCGCAGCGCGGTCGGTCGCGCGCCGAGCTCGGCCTGGATCAGCATCCGCCAGACGGTCGGCGGGGCGCAGAACGTCGTCACGCCCGCCCGGTCGAGCTGCGCGCGCAGCGCGACCGCGTCGAAGCGCCGGTAGTTCGACACGAAGACGGTCGCCTCGGCGTTCCAGGGGGCGAAGAAGCAGCTCCAGGCGTGCTTCGCCCAGCCGGGCGAGCTGATCGCGAGGTGCACGTCCCCGGGTCGCAGCCCGATCCAGTACATCGTCGTCAGGTGGCCGACCGGGTAGGAGGTCCGGGTGTGCACGACCATCTTCGGCCGGCTCGTGGTGCCGGAGGTGAAGTAGACGAGGCAGGGCTCGTCGCTGCGGACGGCGACCTCCGGCAGCGGGTCCGCCGACGCGGCCGCGTCGCCGTAGTCGAGCCAGCCCGCGGGAGCGCCGCCGACGGCGATGCGCGTGAACCCGTCGAGCTCCGCGAACTTGTCCGCGTCGGCCGCGTTCGCGATCACGTGCCGCACGAGCCCGCGGTCGACGCGGTCGGCGAGGTCGTGGGCCGCGAGCACGGTCGTCGTGGGCAGGATGACCGCGCCGATCTTCATCACGGCGAGCATCGACTCCCACAGCTCGACCTGGTTGCCGAGCATGAGCATGACGTGGTCGCCCGGCCGGACGCCCTGCGCCGCGAGCCAGCCGCCGACCCGGTCGGACCGCTGCCGCATGCGGTCGAAGGACACGCGCTCCTCGCTGCCGTCCTCCTCCACGATCCACAGCGCCGTCCGCTCGTTCCCGAGCGCGATGCGGTCGAACCAGTCGACCGCCCAGTTGAACGCCGGACCGGTGTCCGGCCACACGAACTCCGCCGACGCCCGCCGGTGGTCCTCCCGCAGCTCGATCAAGCGGTCGCGGCTCGCGCGGAAGACCTCGTCGGCTGCCATGGGCTCATCATGCCCGTCGGCGCCCGCCGGCGCGGGGACGCCGTCGCTCCGGTCGCCCCGCGCCCGCGGCCGACGCGGTCAGGTGAGGCGCGTGTCCGCGAACACCGTCATCGCGTCGCGGTAGAACGCGCCGAGCCCGGGGCTCACTCGGTCGAACGTCTCCGCGAAGCGCGCGTCGTCGACGTAGGTCGCGCCGAGACCCCGGAACGCCGCGGCGTTCGGCGTCCACATCGGGAGGATCCCGTCGTGGACGGCCTGGATCTCGGCCTGCACCCGTGCGTCCGACGGGGACGCGCCCGCTGCTCGCAGCTCCGCCATCCGCACCATCTGCGCGGTCCACTCGCGCTGCCGCGTCGCGATCTCCTCGGCGGACATGCTCGCCGCGTACCGCTCGGAGGACGCCGCCTCCTCGGGCCAGCGCTCCCGCGCCTCCTCCGCGTAGCGGCCGTGATCGAACCCTTCGAACAGGTTCTCGGGCCGGTCCATCGTCATGGTCGTTCTCCCTTCGTGCTCCTCGAGGTCCGCGATGGTGCGGGCGACGGTGGCGGCGACGACCGTGAGACGGTCCCGCTCCGCGACGAGCCGCTCGTGGTGCCGGCGCAACGCGCCGATCCGATCGCGCTGCGCGTCCAGGACCGCCCGGATCTCCTCCAGGGGCAGCCCGAGCTCGCGCAGCACGAGGAGCTGCTGCAACCGCAGGAGCTCCTCCTGCCCGTACAGGCGGTAGCCGTTCGCCCCCGTGCCCGCCGGAGGCAGCAGCCCGATCGCGTCGTAGTGACGCAACGTCCGCGACGTCACGCCCGACGCCCGGGCGACCTCGACGATCGTCCACACCGCCGCCGCCTCCGTTCCTCGTGAACCGCCGGCGTCGCCGGCCCGATCGACCGTAGGCATTGACGCGACGGCAAGGTCAAGCGCTGCGGCGGTCCGCGGCGCGCCGCGTCGACGGACCCCGACGGAGGGCCTCGTCCTGGACGCGCCCCGTCCAGTGGGTCAGAGTCGCGGCATGCGGCTCCTCCGGCACTCGATCAACGTCACGCTCGACGGCTGCGTCCACCACGAGGCGGGGCTGCCGCCGGACGCCGAGTCGATGGAGTTCTGGACCGCGCAGCTGGCGCAGGCGGACGCGCTGCTCCTCGGTCGCGTCACCTACTCGATGATGGAGGCGGCGTGGCGGAAGCCCGACGCGGCGGGGTGGCAGGACCGGGTGACCGAGCAGCAGATCCCGTTCGCGGAGACGATCCACGCGGCGCGGAAGTACGTCGTCTCGAGCACGCTGGACGGCGCGGACTGGAACGCCGAGCTGCTGCGCGGCGACCTCGGGCGCGCCGTCTCCCGGCTGAAGGAGCAGCCGGGCGGACCCCTGTGGGTGGGCGGCGTGACGCTCCCCCGGGCACTGGCGGACCTCGGCCTGATCGACGAGTACGAGTTCCTCGTGCAGCCGGTGATCGCGGGGCACGGCCCGACGCTGCTCGCGGGCCTGCACGCCCGGGTCCGCCTCGAGCTCCTCGAGCGCCGCGCGTTCCGATCCGGCGCGATCGCCCTGCGATACCGCCCCGCCTGACCGGCGCGAGGCGGGGCCGGGTCGACAAATCTGAACAGACCTGTACAGTTAAGATGCAAGCTGAACAGGTCTGTTCAGTCGAGAGCACCGAGCAAGGAGCCCGCCATGACCACCCCCGCCTACTTCGACGAGTACGAGAACCTCGCCCTCAGCCGCGACGAGGACGGCGTCCTCGTCCTCCGGTTCCACACCGACGGCGGCCCGCTCACCTTCACCGGCCGCACGCACGAGGACCTGCCGAAGGCACTCGAGGCCGTCTCCCTCGACCCGGACAACCGAGCGCTCGTCATCACCGGCACCGGCGACCACTTCATGAAGGACATCGACGGCCCGAGCCTCGGCGAGATCTTCAAGCCCGCCGCGTGGGAGAAGACGCGCGTCGAGGGGCGCAAGGTCCTGGAGCGCCTGCTCGACCTGCCGATGCCGGTCGTCGGCGTCGCCAACGGCACCGCGACCATCCACTCCGAGTACCTGCTGCTCGCGGACGTGCACATCGCCTCCGAGAAGGCCGTCTACGGGGACTTCCCGCACCCCGCCTTCGGCATCACCGCCGGCGACGGCCTGCACGTGGTGTGGGAGGAGGTCGCCGGCACCGCTCGCGCCAAGCACCTCCTCTGGACCGGCGACACCATCGATGCGCAGACCGCGCTGCAGTGGGGCGTCGTGAGCGAGGTCGTCGAGCACGAGCGCGCCCTCGAGCGCGGCCTCGAGATCGCCCGCAGGCTCGCCGCGAAGCCCGCGCTGTACCGGTCCCTGCAGAAGCAGACGCTGAACGTCAACCTGCGGCGCCGCCTCACCCTCGACGTGCCGTTCGGCATGGCCCTCGAGGGCCTCACCGCCGCCGACCTGGCGTACCAGCAGCAGGCCTGACCCGCGTGCGGTGGGTGCCGGAGCCGGCACCCACCGCACGGACGTAAACTGAACAGGTCCGTTCAAGGAGTTCACATGGAGACCGTTCCCCGCTCCCGACGCCGCCCCGCGCTCGAGCGCGTCGTCAAGACCGCCGACCGGCTCTTCTACGCCAACGGCATCCACGCCACGGGCGTCGACACCATCGCGGACGAGGCCGACGTCTCCAAGGCGAGCATGTACACGTACTTCCGCACCAAGGACGACCTCGTCGGGGCCTACGTCGAAGGCCGCAGCGTCGCATGGCGGGAGCACCTGACTGCGGAGCTGGAGGCCGCCGACCTCGGCCCCGCGGCCGAGGTCCTCCTGGTGTTCGACCTGCTCGGGGCGTGGTTCACGACCGACGACTTCAACGGGTGCCCGTTCATCAACGCGGAGGCCGAGTCGACCCGCGACTCGCCCGCGCACCTCGTGAACGTCGAGCACCGACGCTGGATCCGCGACCTGTTCGCGGACCGCTGCGCACGGGCCGGGGTCGCCGACCCGATCGCGACGTCGATCCGGCTCTCGATGCTCTACGACGGCGCCATGGTCGGTGCGCACACCGACCCCGGGATCGCCTGGGCCGTCGAGGCCCGCGCAGCAGCGGCCGCGCTGCTGCACTGAACGACCGTCGCCGTCGCGGTGACGAGGAGAGGACGACCATGGACCTGACCGATCGATCCGGCATCATCACCGGTGGTGGGAGCGGGATCGGCCGCGAGCTCGCGGTGCAGCTCGCCGCCCGCGGCGCGTCGCTGCTGCTCGTCGGCCGCCGCGCCGATGCCCTGCAGGAGACCGCCGACCTCGTCGTCTCCGCCGGCGGGACCGCGCACGTGCTCACCGCGGACGTCACCGAGCGCGACGCGCCGGAGGCGATCGTCCGCGAGGCGCAGCAGCGGCTCGGCACGGTCGACCTGCTGATCAACAACGCGGGCAACGTCCGCGCGGGGCGCCTCGAGGGCGTCGACCCCGACGACATCCGGGCGATGATCGACCTCAACCTGACGGCACCGATCCTGCTGACGCGCCTCGCCCTCCCCGAGCTGCGCCGCGCGGCGACGGGGAGGCCGTCGGTGGTGCTGACGATCTCGAGCGGGATCGCCCTGGTCAACCTGCCCTTCTATACGACCTATGCCGCGACGAAGACCGGCGTCGCCGCGTTCGGGCACGCCCTCCGCCGCGAGCTGCACGGCTCCGGCGTGCACGTCGCGACGCTCTACCCGGGGGCCACCGCGACGGCCATGATGGACTCCTCCGACGCCCAGGAGTCGCTCGGCTTCGGCCGCCGCCCCACCGCCGACGTGGTCGCCGAGACGCTCGCCGCCCTGGAGCGGGACGAGCACGAGATCAACACGGCTCTGCCGAGCCGACGTCGCCTGCAGGACCTGCACCGGACGGCTCCGCTGGAAGTCGACGAGGCCCTCGCGCCGCAGCTCGCCGACCTCGAAGCGGCCGTTCGCTCGCACCGGAGCATCTGAGCGTCCGGCCCCGGGCCGGCAGGTGCGGATGCGCACCGTCCACCGGGGCGCGGAGGACGGATCGTGCGGTGGTCGATCGGGCGTCGTCGGCACGACCGCGGCCTGCGGAAACGACAGAACCCCCGGATGACCGGGGGTTCTGTCTCTCGTGACCCCAGCGGGATTTGAACCCGCGTTACCGCCGTGAGAGGGCGAAAGGGCGACCCGCTCCAGCCAGTAAGTTCTCGTCTCTCACCTGGTCAAACGACACTTCTGAATCACCGAGAGCGGGCCCCGATCACCGCGGACCCGAGCCAATCGTTGCCATTCTGTTGCCACGGCGGGAGTGGTCGAGCGCGGCGTGTCGAGCGGGACGCGGCCAGCTCGACGACCGACAGACTCCACACCTCTGGCTCAAGCGGCTCCGCCTACGCTGCTTGAACAGCAGGAAAACGCCACACGGGGATGCGCCGTCGTACCGATTCGCGATTTGCAACCACCGCCGCACGCACGTGGCCGAGGCCCTGAGGCACTTCGCGACCTGCCTGACCTGCACCTCTCCAGCCACGCTACCTCGAGCACTTCGCCGGATTTCGTCCCGTTTTGTTTCTGTCGTACGGACGATCGTCCCGACGAGCGCTCGATCTCGCCGCGCGTCAGCAACCAGCCGAATCTTGCAGCAGGACAGGAAGGAGGGCGGATGCTCCGCTATCGGCTTGGAGCATCCGCCCTTGGATCAGAGGACGATCTGGTGAACGTGTCCATCCACGCCGGTCACGACGATCCACGCTGAACCGGAGAGTCCGTTGTCGGCCCCTACCGCTCCGACAAAGTTATCGCTGCCGAATTCCGACCGCTTCGTCCACCCGTCCCAGGTCGAGCTTGAGGTGTGCCAGGTGTTCTGCCACAGGGTGTAATCGCCGGCACGTGCGAACAGATACACGCCGCCACCGGTCGCGAGCAGGGTCGGGCTTCCGCTAACGGTTCCGCCAACATCCGTCCAACTGCCCCATGTCCCCGCCGTTGAGCGGGTCCGCCACCAGACGGCGTCGTCAGGGGTTCGAACGGCGACGTACGTTCCGTTGCTGTCGCTGACCGCGCTCGGCCGTCCGTAGATCGGCACCCCATTGGGGGCACCGATGCTGCTCCAACTCGACGAGTTGCTTCGCGTCCAGACCGAACCGTCGGCGCCGCGCGCGAACAGCGACCACGATGTCGGCCCACCGAAGGCGACTGTGGGAGCGTCAGTGATCGTCCCTCCGAGGCTGGTCCAGGATCCCCAACTCGCTCCGTCGTAGGTGCGCTGGTAGACGGCGTTGTCCGAACCACGGACAAAGAGGTCGATGCGTCCGCCGGAGGATCCGTACGCTGCCGGCTGCCCCAAGATCTGACCGGAGACCGGACCACCGAGACTGGTCCAGGTGGTTCCCCAACTGGAGCCGGTGCGGACGTTCGTCCACAGCGCTCCGTCAGCGCCACGGACGAATCCGGTGGCGTGGAAGTCGTCGGTCCGGACGATTGCGGGGCTTGCGGAGGCTGTGCCGCCAAGACTGGCGCCGGGCACGGAGTCCGTGCCCGTGAGCTTGAGGAATGCGGTTCCGTGGGCGGGGACAGTGGTCGTGTACGAGCCGGTCGTGGTTCCAAGCGACGTCTGTGCCAGCAGGTCGGTCAGCGTCACGTTGCCGGTCAGCCCTGCGTCAGCGAAGCTGACGGTCATCGACGCCGCCGCGCTCGTCCTGTTGAGCAGCACGACTGCTCTCTGACCTGAGCCCGAGAGCACCTTGCTGTACACAGTCCCGGCTGCGGGGTTCGCGACGGCGACTCCCTGCTCGGCCAGCGGATCCTGATCCACGCTGACGATTGCGGGGTTCGTCAGGACGTTCACCATCGATGTCGGAAGCGTTCGCGGATCGGAGCCGATCACCAGCGGTGATGCCATCTCCGCCCAGAGCACAACCTGACTGGTCGACTCGGTCTGGCTCAACTCGAAACCTCCGTTGAGAGGCCGCATCGGGACCAGGTTGTCTGGATCGTTGAAGTGACCGGGTCCGTTCGCTTCCGGATGCGCTTCATTGTCGTCGAGATTTCTCAGCACATTGGACCACTCGCCAGTGCTCGGTGTTCCCAAAGCGATATCGGTGTCGGTACGCCAGGAATCGGCGATCGTCGGTCCATAGCTGTAGGCATTGCCAGCCAGCTGCGTCGACTTGTATTGCGATCCCCACGCTGCAGTCACCGGGTCGCAGAGATTCAGCAGCATCGCTCGGCCGCTCGCCGCTATCGCCGCACTGAACTGGGTGTAGACCGTTTTCGGGTCGAGATTCTGCGCGATCCCACAAAGGAAATCCACCTTGACTGCGTCGATACCCCACGCCGCGAACTGATCTGCGTCCGTGCCGTAGTGACCACCGCTGCCGAGCCCGCAATAGTTGGGGTCGTACGATCCCGCGTCCGTGTAGATTCCGAGTTTCAGTCCCCGAGCATGGACATAGGAAGCGAGTGCAGCGATGCCGTCAGGAAACCGGCTCGCATCGGGTTGAAGTTCACCTGTGGTCGAATTACGGGGGGTGGACGATTGCCAGCCGCCGTCGAGCCACACATAGTTGTAGCCTGCGGCCGCAAGTCCGCTGCTGACGAGGTAGTCCGCCACGCTCTTGACGGAGGATTCATTAAATCCACTGCCTCCACCGAGACCGTAGTAGCTGTTCCATCCCATTGTGGGCGTGCGCGCCAGACCGCTGTTGTAGTAGCTAGGTGCACCCTGATCATCTCCTGCCCAGGCAGGGAGTGCAGTGGCGATCATCATCGTCGCAGTCGCGGCGGAGATCGCCACCAGGACCTTCGTCAGCCGGTTGAGCCGCAATACCGAAGCTCTCATGCGAGACCTTTCTTGATCTCATCGTTGATGAGGCCAAGGCCGGCCGAGCCGGGTGGCTGCTGCTCGGCCCTGAGCGAGGTCACGGTACGTCTGTCGTCGTCAGCGAATTAGCACGTCTCGGTCTCAAACCTGGACGATCCCCTCACCACCTCGACGAAGGGCTCGGGCATGAGCCGCCCTCGAATGCCATGAGCACCAGTCACGCGAGAGACCGGACCTCCTTTGACGCCGCGCCATCTGCGCCAGTGGCCAGCCGCGGCGTGAAAGCGCGTTCACTCCGTCGTCCCTCGAGCCGCGCTGGACACCCGCCTGAACCTGACGCACAGTCGGGGCGTGCTCATCCCAGATGGCTTCCCTGGACAACGCATGCTCGTTCTCCCCCGACCGCGCGTTCAGGAGTTCCTCGCACAGCCCGGCACCACGGGCTTGCTCGTGACCGATAGCGGCTTCTTTCCTCGCGCTGATTCGCACGGGCGCCGCCGATCGACCCCGATCTCGCAAGGAGTCGTGATCGCCTGCGTCGACGGAGTCGGCTGGTGCGAAACCGAAAGTGGACGGTTTCCCGTCCAGAAGGGGCAGGTGATGGTCCTACCGCCTGGCTCCCCTCACTCCTACGGCGCGGACGGACTCCATCCGTGGACCTTATGGTGGTTCCACGTCGCCGGCCCCGCGGTAGACCGTTTTTTCGCGGCGTCCGGATTGACGCCGGAGAATCCGGTGCGCCGACCACGTGACCTGTATCCGGTCGTCGCTCTCATGTCCGAAGTGTTGACGTGGATGGAGCGAGACAGCACAACCACGAGTTTGAACGCCGCCGCTGGCGCTGCCTGGCATGCACTCACGCTGCTCGCGTCCGACCGATCTCGCGAGACCGACTCGAAGGATGTCATCGAACACACAACCGAATATTTGCGCAACCACTTGGCCGATCATGTTTCAATCCGAGAGCTCGCCTCGTTGGCCTCGCTCAGTCCGTCTCGTTTCAGCGCGCTCTTCAAGCGTCAGATCGGATATTCGGTCGTTCAATATCACACCCTGCTCCGGATGGCCCGCGCGAGAGAGTTGCTCGACACCACCTCCCGCCCGGTGGCCACTATCGCAGCAGAGGTCGGGTACGTCGATTCATTCTACTTTGCTCGACAATTCAAGAAAGTCCACGGGATGACAGCAAGGCAGTACCGCGCACAGCGGAAAGGGTGACGGCAAGGAGCTTGACTGCAACAGCAAGCACGATTTGGCCGGAGAAACGACCGTCTGGTAACTCTTCTCTGCCAAAATGCACCTTGGGCGCGTCGCCCGCTCTGAAGCTGCATCAAATGCATCTGTTTCTCGGATCTGACGCCGCCGGCCACGTCCGCGGCAGGGATCGTCGTGCCGGGATGCGCAGCTGTGTCATGCGCGGTGTCGCGAGTGCTGCCCGTCAGGGCAGCGCGGATCCGATCGCATGATCCAAGACGCGATTTGCCCGCACCGGGCGCTGACCGGCTACTCCGACGCCGTGGACTCGGATCCGACCGCCTCGTCCAGCCGCCCCCGCGCACGAAAGGCCCGTGGAGAAGTCCCGTTTACGGCATGGAACTGACGCGAGAAGTAGAAGGCGTCTGCATAGCCGACGCGCTCCGCGATTTCAGCGACGGTGAGGTCCGTCGTCATCAGGAGTTCTCGGGCTCGAGCGCTGCGCAGCCGCTTGACATACTCCATGACGGGGACCCCGGTCGCTCGGCGGAAAACGGCAGAGAAATGGGATGCGCTGAGGCCGACCCTCCGAGCAAGGGCCCCAACGGTGTGCGGTGCGGTGAGGTTCGATCGGATGTGATCCTGCACGGCGCGGATGCGGTCACCGTCGGATCCCGGCCCCCTACGGCGCTCAGCAGCCAGGTTGGCGAGCATGGTCCACGCCGATCCCGCGGCGGCGTACAGGGTAGGGATCGTCTCGTCCCGTTCGAGCACGGCGACCACACCTTCGATGGCCGCCGCGGCACTCGCGGGCTCGCGGAGCCGGAGGACAGGAGCTGACGCAACGCCGATGGCTTCGACCAGTTCGCGACTGTCCGCGCCCGCGACGTGCATCCACCAGATGCTCCAGGGGTCGAGCACATCGGCGACGTAGCTGTGCCGCGTGCCAGAGGGCAGCACGATCGCGTCCCCTGCTGAGGCGCGATGCGCGACGCCCGCGACCGTCACGACGCCCGATCCGGCCGTGCACACCATGACGATCGATTCGGGTGCCCCGAGCGGCCGGACCCGACCGTGCGCTGCGGCGTGCGGGAAATAGCCGGCGTCCGTGACGAGCAGGCGTCGCGTCACCGGCTCTCGGAGGGCCGACTCGACGAGCGGCCGGGGCAGTACGCGGAACCGCTGACCGGGGAAGCCGTCGCGCACGAGCATGCACGGAGGCTATGTCCCGGTCAGAGGATCGTCCAGGTCTTCCGTCGAATCCGCCATTCAGAGGCGCCTCAGCGCCTTCCTACGATGCCGTCATGCTCGATGACGAGAATGCTCCTCCGGTCTATCGACCTGTGCCGATCCCGGCAGCCGCGCCGGCCCGGCTGACGATCTGCCTTTGGGACTTCTCCTGGTACGTCCGGACCGGGGCGGGCGAGCCGTTCGAGGACCTGGATCGCGCTGCAGCCGACACCGCCGAGCGGGGCTACAACACGGTCCGCATCTGCGCGATGCCGTTCCTTCTGTTCGGCTCAGGGCTCGACGCGAGCACAGTGAAGCTTGACCGCCTCGGCGGTGAGTACGCGCAGCGCGTCCGCTGGTACGACGTGAAGTCGCCGACGACCTTCGACGGTCGGCAGCAGCTGCTCGACCTCTTCGCGGCCTGCCGGGCGCATGGACTCTTCGTGATCCTGTCCAGTTGGGAGTACCAGCAGTCATCGTCCTTCTCGACCACGCCGGACTGGTGGCAGGCTCTCGAGGCTGTCGCCCCCGACGACCGCCCGGTCGCCCTCGCCGAGGCCCTGTCCGGACTGATCGACTTCGTCGAGGAGCACGGCTTCGGCGACCTGATCGCTTTCACCGAGCTGCACAACGAGGTCCACACCGGGCACCTCGCGGACGGACTGCCCGACTGGCGCACCCACGACGCGGAAGCGGTCGTCGCGCTCAGGCCCCGACTGAGTCGCGGGCTCCGTCGGTTCCACGAGCTGCAGCCCAGTCGACCGGTGACCGTCAACTACTCGAGGGTGCCGGTTGCCGCGATGCGGGCGATCCCGAGCGAGATCGATGTCGCCGTGTTCCATCCGTACGTCTACGGCGTCCTTGACGAGACGACCGAGGCCTTCGACCTCCGCGGCAGCCTCACCGACTTTCCGCGTGCCGCCGTCGACGCCGCCGGGATCCTCCGAGCGGGCGCACCGGACGCGGTGAGCTGGGTGCTGCCCGAGGACACCGGCTGGAAGATGGACGCGACCATCGTCGGCAAACCGGAGATCTTCCTGCACGACTGGGTCGACGCCGCTGCCTTCGACCGCTTCCTCTACGAGCGCTACTCGCTGCACCGGATCGAGATGGAGCGCGTCCTCCGCATCTGGCTCGACGTCGCCGCTGACTTCGCGGCCGCGCGCGGCATCCCGCTCGTCTTCGGCGAAGGGTGGATCGGCTACACCCCGCTCTTCGGGAACTTCGAGGAAGGGCCGGTCGGCGCGGAGTTCTGCCGCCTCGCGGTCCGTGAGTCGAAGCGCGTCGGAGCGCTGGGCACGATCGTCTGCTCGAACGCAGCTCCGCACCACCCGATGTGGTCCGACGTGGACCTCCAACGCGACTGCAACGCCTTGTTCCTCTCCACCTGACCCCGCACCACACATCACAGCCGTCGCACCGTCGACGGATATGTCGAGGAGGACATATGACCGCCAACGCCTTCACCCGCAGGAGCCTGCTCTCCGGCGCGCTCGCCGTCTCCGGCGCCGCCCTGCTCAGCTCGTGCGCCACATCCGGGTCGACGACCGCCGCAGGCGGCGGCGGAAACGGAGCGATCACGCTCCAGTCGTCGCTCTCCGACCCGGCGCCGAAAGCCGCACTGACCAAGCTCGTTGCCGACTACAAGAGCGGCAAGGTCACCCTCAACACGGTTGCCATCGAACAGTTCCGGGCACAGCTGTCGACGTACCTCAGCTCGAGCAACCCGCCCGACGTCCTCACCTGGTACGCGGGTTCCGTCGCACGCGACTACGCATCAAAGGGCTACCTGCTCGACCTCTCCGACCTCTGGGAGGGCAACGGCGCCGCGGCGAACTACTCGGCTGCGCTGAAGGACCTCTCCACCGGCTCCGACGGCAAGCAGATTTTCCTTCCGACGAACTACTACTGGTGGAGCGTCTTCTTCCTGAAGTCGAAGTTCCAGAAGTGGGGCGTCTCCGTCCCGACCACCTGGGACGAGTTCATCTCGCTCTGCGAGAAGTTGAAGGGGATGGGCGTCAATCCGCTCGCCAACGGCATCGGCTCGACGCCGTGGATGGCGTCCGGCTGGTTCGACATCCTCGACCTCCGAATCAATGGCGCGGACTTTCACAAGGAACTGCTGGCGGGGAAGCACTCGTTCGACAGCACCGAGGTGAAGAAGGTGATGTCGTACTACGACCAGCTCATCCCGTTCTTCGACCCCAACATGACGTCCTACGCGTGGCAGGACGCAGTCACCCCGCTCGTGCAGGGCAAGGACGCGATGTACCTGACGGGCGCATTCATCAGTCAGAACATCACCGAGAATCCGGACGACCTCGACTTCTTCACGGTGCCGGTGATCGATCAGTCCATCCCGAGGGCGGAGGAGGCCCCGACGGACGGCTACTTCGCGAGCGCGAAGACGAAAGACGCGAAGGCCACGAAGAAGTTCCTGGCCTATCTCGCGTCCGGCCAGTCGCAGCAGGCGTACATCGAGGCATCGAAGTCATCGAACCTGCCGACCTCGTCCGACGTCGACACGTCGAAGTTCTCCCCGCTCGTTCAAAAGGGGCTGAAGATGCTCGGCGAGACGAAGCAGATCACGCAGTTCTTCAACCGCGACTCGTCGGACGCGCTCCAGACCACCGCTGACACCGCGCTGACGCAGTTCCTCGCCAAGCCGAAGCAGGTCGACAGCATTCTGAAGACCTGGCAGAGCGCCGCTCAGCGCGTCTTCGACGCATGACGGCGACCCTCGGCGCCGCGACGACGACCGGCGCGACGACCCGTCTTCCGCGGCGCCGAGGGCGGCTCAAGCGGGTGCCGCCGGTCATCTGGGCGTTCCTGATCCTGCCCTTCGCCTTTGAGATCGCACTGGTCTTCTGGCCGGCCGTCAACAGCTTCTACATCGCGCTCACGAAGTGGAACGGCGCCGGAGCGCCCGAGTTCATCGGCCTGAAGAACTTCGCGAACCTGGCGACCGACCCCGTCTTCGGGCAGGCGCTCGGCAACACCGTGATCTGGATGGTCGGCTTCGGCGGCGCCTCGATCGTGATCGGGCTCTGCCTCGCGGTCGCGCTGAACAAACCACGTCGGTTCGTCGGCCTCTACCGCGGCGCCATCTACCTGCCGATGGTCTTCTCACTCGCCGTGACGGGACTGTTCTGGCGCCTCCTCTACCAGCCGGAGGGCGCCGTCAACACGGTCCTCGGCAGCATCGGTCTTGGCTCACTCGAGCAGCAATGGCTCGCCGACCCGAACACCGCGCTGTACGCGGTGCTCATCGCCGCTGTCTGGCGCCAGTGCGGCTACATCATGGTGCTCTACTTGGCGGGATTGAAGGGAATCGATCCCACGCTGGAGGAGGCCGCCGCAGTGGACGGCGCCACCCGCTGGCAGCGGTTCTGGCGGATCGTCATGCCGCAGCTGCGCGGCGTGAACACAGTCGTGATCGCCGTCACAGTCATCGATTCGCTGCGCACCTTCGACATCGTCTGGGCGATGACCCGAGGCGGCCCCTACAACTCGACCCAACTGCTTTCGACCTACATGTACCAGACGAGCTTCAGCACCGTCGACCTCGGCTACGGCTCCGCGATCGCAGTCGTCATCTTCCTACTCGCCGTCGTCTTCATCATCGGCTACCTCGTGCGCGCCTCACGGGAGGAGGACTGACATGACCGCCATCGACTCCCCCTCCCACGTCAGCGCCCAGGTGCCCGCGCCGCGTCGCCGCCGCGGCCTGCGCGGCATCGGGTTCCACCTCGTCATGGCACCACTCAGCGCCTTGTGGATCGCACCGATGGTGTTCGTCGTCCTCGTCGCATTCCGATCCTTCGCCGACATCACCTCGAACGGGCTGGGCGCCCTCCCGGCATCTTTCTCGTTCGACGGATTCACCACGGTCTTCACCCAGGCGCTCGCTGGCGGCGCGCTGATCAACAGCGCGGTGATCACGGCCTTCACGGTCTTCTTCTCGCTGCTGCTCGCCTCGTGGGCGGCCTTCGCGCTCAGCCGGTACGAGATCCCCTTCCGCCGAGGACTGCTGCTGACCATGCTCGCCGGCAACCTGCTGCCACCGCAGATCCTGCTGATCCCGGTCGCGCGGATCTGCGACAGCCTCGGCATCGCCGACACCCTGTTCGCGCTGATCCTCGTGCAGACCGCGTTCGGCCTCGGGTTCTACACGTTCGTGCTGCACGGGTTCATGCGCTCGATTCCCGGCGAGATCTTCGAGGCCGCCAAGGTCGACGGCGCCGGTGAGATCCGGACGTACCTCCGCCTCGTGCTGCCGCTCTGCCGCCCCTCGCTCGCCGCGCTGGCGGCGCTCGCGACAACCTGGGTCTGGAACGACCTGCTGTGGGCGCTGACCGTCCTACGGACAGAGACGAAGTTCCCCATCACGGCGGAGCTGCTCAACATCCAAGGCGGATTCGTCAGCCAATGGAACGTGGTGGCTGCCGGCGCCGTCATCGCCGCGCTACCCACCGCGGCGGTCTTCCTGATCGCGCAACGGCAGTTCGTGTCCGGTCTCACCCTCGGTTCGAACAAGTGACGGCGACCGAACCGCGCCCACAGTGGGAGCTGCGGACGCGCAGGACGGCGTACATCGTGAGCCTGCTGCCCGCACGGGACGGGCTCGTGCTCGACCACTGGGGTGCGCCAGCCGCGACCGCTCCCTGGGCGGAGCCGACCCGAGTGGTGGGCATGGTGCCGGAGTCGGACGTCTCCCCGCTCGAGTTCGCTTCTGACGGACAACGGCACACCGCATTCGCCGAGCTCCTGATCGATCGAGGGAACGGCAGGACCGGGGCGCGCTGGACCGTACTCGACGACCTCGCGGCCGACTCACACCGCCTGACCGTCCCCTTCATCGATGAGACCGGCACGCTCCGACTCGAACTGCACTACGCCACCTCCCCGGAGCACGACGCGGTTCGGCGCTGGGTCCGACTCACCAACACCGGCAGCGAGGCCGTCGAGCTGCGTCGCGCGTTCAGTGCGGGCTGGAACCTTCCCCTCGGTCCACACGTCAGAGTCGAGCACCTCGCCGGCTGGTGGGCCGGCGAGACGCGGCGACGGTCGACCGACCTCGAGGCGGCGACGCTCTCCATCGGCAGCCGCATGGGCATCACGGGCTTCGAGCACGCGCCAGTACTGACCCTGACAGCCGCGACGAACACGAGCGAGGCGTACGGTATCGCGCTGGCTTGGAGCGGCTCATGGCGGATGCGAGCGGAATCGCCCGCCGTCGGCCGCCACGTCCGCGTCTCCGGCGGCCCACACGAGGACACGACGGTCGTCGCGCTGCTGCCCGGCGAGACCTACGAATCGCCCGAGTCGATCGGCGTTCGCAGCGACGCCGGGAGCGACGGAATCCGGCGCGCCTGGCACGAGTACGAGCGGACGCTCGCGCGCGACCACGGCGAACACCACCGGCCTGTCGTCTACAACTCCTGGTACGCCACCACCTTCAACGTGCGCGAGGAACACCAGGCAGTCCTTGCTGAGCGCGCCGCGCGCCTCGGTGCGGAGGTCTTCGTGCTCGACGACGGCTGGTTCGCGGGCCGGGACGACGACACTCGAGGCCTTGGCGATTGGCGGCCGGACAGTCAGAAGTTCCCTGATGGCCTACGACCCCTCGCGGATCGGGTGCGAGGACTCGGTATGCGGTTCGGCGTGTGGATCGAACCGGAGTGCGTCGATCCGGACAGTGACCTCTTTCGCGCGCATCCCGACTGGATCTATCGCGCCGACGGGCGACCCGCTCTGACGATCCGCAACCAGTACGTGCTCGACCTCGGACGCCCGGAGGTGGAGGCGTGGATCGCCGACGTCCTCCGCCGACTGCTGGACTCGGCGCCGATCACCTACCTCAAGTGGGACATGAACCGCGCGGTGACGGATGGTGGCCGTCCCGGGGACCCGCACGGCCGAGAGTGGTCGATCCAGCACGTGCGCGCCTACCACCGGCTTCTCGACCTGCTCCGTTCCGAGTTCCCCGAGGTCACCGTCGAGGCTTGCGCGAGCGGCGGTGCCCGCATCGACCTCGCCGTGCTCGCCCGATCCGACGTGGTGTGGACGAGCGACGAGGTCGGACCTCGCGACAGACTCGCCATCCAGCACGGCTTCCTGACCGCGTACCCGGCATCAGTGATGAGCTCGTGGGTCACCGACGAGCCGGGCTCCGTCGACCGGTCGAGCGCGTCGCTCGGCTACCGGTTCGCCGTCGCCATGTGCGGGGTGCTCGGTGTCGGCGCCGACCTGCTGCGGTGGAACGACGTCGAACTTGAGCGCGGCGCGGCGATGGTTGCGGCCTACAAGGACCTACGCGGCGTCGTGCACCGCGGCGAAGCGTACTTTCACGGGGACCCCGCCGATCCGACCTACGCCATCGAGTTCCGCGGCCCGGATGACGACCCGCGCCAGGTGCTGCTCGTCTTCGACCGGGACCGGGAGCGTCGACGGGACCGCGACGCCGTCCGCATCCGGCCCGTCGCTTTGCGGCCGGGGACTTCATATCGATCAGACGCGTTCGCGCTACCGGTGACCGCCGGCGGCCCGCCATTCACCGTGCCGTTCCGCTGGGCCGAGGACGCGGACGTCCTCGTGCTCACCCCCATCGACAACCAGGAGGAGCCATGACGCTGACCCCCGACGCCGAGGTCGCCGTCGATCCACTGACCCCGCCCCCACCGCCGGCACTCGCAGCGAGGCTGGCGGACGGCGCAGCCGTGGCCTGGTCGCAGCCGATCGTGGTGCCCACCTACCTCCCCGAGGCGCCGTCCACAGTGCCGATGTACCTGGATCACCGCGTCTACCAGGGGTCGAGCGGGCGGGTGTACCCGCTGCCATTCGTCGAACGCATCGCGTCCGAACCAACGGACCACACATGGCAGGCGATCCACATCGAGAACCGCTATCTGCGCCTCGTGATCCTCCCGGAACTCGGCGGCCGCATCCACGTCGGCCACGACAAGACGACCGGATACGACTTCTTCTACCGGAACAAGGTGATCAAGCCTGCACTGGTGGGTCTCACCGGGCCGTGGGTCAGCGGCGGGGTCGAGTTCAACTGGCCGCAGCACCACCGCCCCGCCACCTTCCTGCCTGTCGAGACCCGCATCGAGGAGCACGACGACGGGTCGGTGACCGTCTGGTGCGCCGACCATGACCCTTTTGAGCGGATGGCGGCGGTGCACGGCATCCGAGTGCATGCCGACCGGTCGACGGTCGAGGCGGTCGTCCGCCTGCACAACCGCACCGATGTGCGCCAGTCGTTCCTCTGGTGGGCCAACGCCGCGGTTCGCGTGCATGAGGACTACCAGTCCTTCTTCCCGCAGGACGTGCGCTACGTCGCCGACCACGCCCGACGCGCCATCACCGCCTTCCCCGCGGCTGATCGGCCCTACTACGGCGTCGACTACCCGGCCCGGGCCCGCGAGGTACCGGGAGCGGACCGGATCGACTTCTACGCGAATATCCCGGTCCCGACCTCGTACATGATCGTCGACTCCGCGGAGTCGTTCTTCGGCGGCTACGACCACGCGGCGGGAGCCGGGTTCGTGCATTGGGCCGATCGGCGATTTTCCCCGGGCAAGAAGCAATGGACCTGGGGCAACGCTCCCTTCGGGCACGCCTGGGATCACCTGCTCACCGACGAGGACGGCCCGTACGTCGAGCTGATGGCAGGCGTCTACACAGAGAACCAGCCGGACTTCTCCTGGCTCCTGCCCGGCGAGGTGCGCCGATTCACGCAGACCTGGTACCCGATCCCCGGCATCGGGCCGGCCCACCAGGCCACGACGGAAGCGGCGCTGCACGTCGACCTCGACACGACGACGGCCACCGTGTCGACCGCCGTGACCCGGCCCGTCACCGGCAGGCTGCAAGTCCGAGCAGGGACCCGAGTGCTGGCCGAGCACACGACGGCCATGGATCCGGGGGAGGTCTACCGGCTGCGAGCCGATTACCGCGGCGAGGCGGTCGAGGATCTCGTCGTCGAGCTGCTCGACGGTTCCCGATCGCTCGTCTCGTGGCGCCTCACCGTCCCTGACGACGACGAGCCCTGGACCGCGACCGAGCCACTTGCGCCGAAGGATGTGCCCACGACGGAGGAGCTCTATCTCACGGGCCTCCACCTCGAGCAGTACCGGCACCCGACCCGGTCACCGCTGCCCTACTGGCGAGAAGCGTTGCGGCGCGACCCCGGTGACTCGCGCGTCCACCTCGCGCTCGGCTGGCACGCCTACCGGCGCGCCGAGTACGACAGAGCAGAGGACCACGCTCGTGCGGCGATCCGCCGGCTGTCGCTCCGCAACGAGAACCCGCGCAGCACCGAGTCCTGGTACCTGCTCGGCCTGATCCTCGCTCGCATCGGTCGAGAGCGCGAGGCGATCGCAGCACTCGGCAAGGCCGCGTGGGATGGCGGGTGGCGCGCGGCATCTGGCGTCGTCTCCGCTCGACTGCGCGCGCAGCGGGGCGACGTCGACGCGGCGCGGGATGATGTGCTCGCGCTGCTCGAGGAGGGCGCGAACGATCCCCGTCTCGTTGCGATGCGGATCCTGCTCGGTCGACGGCGCGGTGAGGACGTCAGCGCCCGCGTATCCGCAGCGCAGGTGAACAGCCCGCTCGACGATCTGCTGCGGCACCTCACCGACGGCGCAGTCCCAGCGGATGGTGGCCTCGCGGTCGACCTCGCGATGGAACTCGCGGGAGCCGGAGCGACGGACGACGCGATCGCCCTCCTCGAGCAGGCGGCGACGAGCGAGATCGGCCCCTGCGGCAATGTTCGCCCCATCGCCCTGTATCTGCTCGCACTCATCGCCGATCGGGCGGGCCGGCCGGAGACGGCGGCCTCCGCGCGTCGCCGCGCGTCGGAAGTCGATCGGCGGTGGTGCCTCCCTCACGGACTGGACGCTCACGATGCGCTCGTCGCCGCCCGGCAGGCTGACCCTGGCGATGGTCTCGCTGCCGCGCTACTCGGGATGCTCCTCTATGCAGCCGGACGCCGCCGTGACGCCGTGAATGCGTGGCGGGACGCCCTCCAAACCGGCTTCGAGGACGCGACACTCCATCGCAACCTGGGGCTCGGTGCCTATGCGGTGCTCGGCGACGACGACCTCGCCTGGCGGTCATACGAGCGGGCCCGCGCGCTCGACCCGAACGACGCGCGCCTGCTGTTCGAGCAGGACCGGCTGGCCGAGCGGCTCGGCCGGGACAAGCAGGATCGGCTGGCGCGGCTCGAAGCCGCCCAGCGGCTCGTTTCGCAGCGCGATGACCTGACCGTCGAACTCGCACGCCTCCGCACCGCAGCCGGACGCGCAGCCGACGCGCTCGCCCTCTTCGACGGACGCTCATTCCAACCCTGGGAGGGCGGCGAAGGCCGCGTCCTCGCGGCCTGGGACGAGGCGCGCGACGCGCTCGGACTCCCCCGAACGGAGCCGCCTACCTCGCTCGGCGAAGCGCGGCCGGTCGTGCTCCCACCCGCCGCACTCCGGGAGGACGGCACGACCGACTACTTCGCCACCAGCCTCCCCGAGCTCCTGCTCTTCACTCGGGAAGTCGACGACTGACCGCCGACGACGTGATCCGCTTGCACTCGGGTCCCGTGCAGGCGGTCGTATTGCCGGCGCTCGGCGGCAGGCTGATCTCCCTGCGGCACAGCAGTCGTGAGTTCCTCTGGCACGACCCATCACTGCTCGACGACGCGTTCCGACCGCGGGTCCCAGTAACTCCGCAACCGGCCGGCTCCCCGATGGAGAGCTGGCAGAACTGGGGCGGCGACAAGTCGTGGCCCGCGCCACAGGCGCGCGGGATCGCTGACGTCGGATGGCATGGGCCGCCCGACGACGTCTTCGACGGCGGCGTGTACGAGGTCCTCGACCGCCGTTCCGAGGACACGATTCGTCTACGGAGCGCTGTCGACGCCCGTACCGGCCTGCAGCAGACCAGGACGATCGTCCTCACGGACGTCGGCGCCCGCATCAAGACGACAATCACCAACCGATCCACGCAGCCCCGCACGTTCGCCCCGTGGGAGGTCATGCAAGTCGCCGTGGACGTCGAGGACGAGACGAACGGAGCGATCGAAGTCGAATGCGCCGGCGGCTGCCGCGTGGCTGAGCTCGTGCGGTGGTGGGGTCACGTCCGCATCGCCCGGAAACGGGATGCGGTCTCGATCGGATTCGGCGACGCCGTTGCAAAGCTGGGCTTCCCCGATGCGACGGGGCGGGTCCGATGCCGCTTCGCCGACGGAGCCCGCCTGGCGCTCTCATTCACGCCGAGCCCCGTCGCGCCGGAGAGCGCTCCGTTCCAACTCTGGCTCCAGACCCCCCTCGCTCGCGCCCCTGAGGATTCCGGCGGATGGCGCCCGATGCATCGGCTCATCGAACTGGAACCCGTTGGGGCACTCACCGATCTCGCCCCCGGCGAATCCGCGTCAGTCACGGCGGACTGGACCCTCCTCGCTGAGCAGCGAAGGAGCCCTACCCGCGTCCCGAAACTCAGGTCGGGCACATAGATATAGGTCATCACTTTACGAAAGGGATGTCCGACTAAACACCAAGATAGAACCCCTTCTGCAGACCGAGACTCACCAATACGGCGACACTCGAAGCGGGCCGCGCGCTCATGACAAGCAAGACTCGGTCTCGGATCTACGACGATTCCGCCGGCGATTGAAGACCGCCCGGTGCGCCTCGCCCCCTTTTTCGAGAACTCTGGATGGCGTCCACCCGGTCCACTGAAGATGGCCACATCACCTCAATGCCTGCCACTCAGAAGCAGTCGGATGCCACTAGGCCCCACCAACGTTGGCGAAACTCGCTTCCCCGCCGTCACGATCCACCGATCCCCACCGACGAACCGCTTCCTAATCGCACCACGCCACTCAGCCCTGACACTTCACCTGAACACCGCAAAACACCACACCCAGCTTCCACTCCTGACCTCCCCCGCCACACCTGTCTTGCCCTGTCCTGGCCTGCCACCTGCACTCGCGAACCACCCACACACAACTGCTCTTGCTCTTCAAGTTGTGTGTGGGTGGTTCGCGAGCGGCGCCAGCCGAGGTGGCAGGCCAGGACAGGGCAAGACGCCCGAAACCCCTCGCAAGACCCCTCGCACACGGCGAGGCACGATACGAGGGGTCTCGTCCCGCCGCCGTCCGATGGTCGTCCGGGGACCCGCCCTCGTCAACGGGCAAGGCTCACCGCGACCTAGAGGGCGCGAGAGCCCCTGCTACCTCGCTCCGCCTTGCACCCGGATCACCTCGTACGTTGAAGCTTCAACGGTCGTCGATCGTGTAGGCATAGGTGAGCGGTCTAATGCCGAAGCCAGGCTCCAGCTCCCGCTGACCAGTAGGAGACACAGGTGTACGTCCGTCGACTCGTCTGCAAGAACGTACGAGGGTTCGAGGAGATCGACCTCGACCTTTGCCCAATGTACGAGGCACCTAACCGCAGCGATCGGCGCAAGGAACTTGCCGCTCTCTCCGCTGTCGACGGGCTACTAGCGCCTGACGAGCCCACTCCAGCCGATAATCCATTTCCAGGGTGGACAGTAATCACGGGCGACAACGGCTCAGGGAAGTCCACCGTCCTCAAGTCCATCGCACTAGCTCTTCTCGGTCCCGAGAAAGCACGATCCCTTATCCAGTCCTACGACGGATGGGTCACTGTCGGACAGAAGCGCGGCGAGATTTCTTTGGAGATCCGCCCCGATGCAAGTATCGATAAAACTCGAGCCGGCGGGCACCCCTACAAAGACACCTTCTGGGCGGAAATTGACGTCCATATGGACGAGGATCAGCCCGGCGGAGCACCCTGGATCGTGAGTCCCAGCGACCACTTCAAGCACAAGAAGCTAGGAGCACAGACGGGCCCCTGGCAACTCGCCACAGCGGGATGGCTTGGAATTGGATATGGACCATTTCGCAGGCTATATGGCTCATCTCCGACCGCAGCTGGCCTCGAGGCAGACCCCATCAAAGCACGGTTCGCCACCTTATTTATGGAGGACGCCACGCTCAGAGAGGCCGAGAAGTGGCTTCAGGATCTTGATTACGTCAGCGCAAGGGCATCCACGCAGGATCAACAGCGGCGCGCAGGGGCGCAACTGGCAGTGGTTCAGGAGATCCTGTCCGCAGACTTCCTCCGGAACGGGATGACATTCGATCGAGTAGACGCAAGTGGCGTGTGGCTAAAGGACGCAGATCGACGTCATCTCCGCCTGTCAGACATGAGCGAGGGCTATCGGGCGGCTCTTGCGATGCTGATTGACATCGTGCGACACCTTTTCCTGTGCTACGACGACGCGATTGATCGAGTACACCGGGATGAGCAGGGCCGCGTCTCCTTGAAAGCTCCGGCCGTTGTGATTATCGACGAGATTGATGCTCACTTGCACCCAGCTTGGCAAAGAGAGATCGGACCTTGGCTGACGTCGCATTTCCCGCTGATCCAATTCATCGTCACGACGCACAGCCCACTTGTCTGCCAGGCGGCTACCGGCGGACGCATCTACGTTCTCCCATCGCCAGGCTCGTCAGACGAACCGCGTCGAGTAACGGCAGCCGAATACGAACACCTGCTGGCCGCAGATACCGACGAGGTACTAGCTTCGCCCGCCTTCCAGGTCCGCCAGCCTCGGCCGCCCCGAGTCATACGTGCAATGAAGCGACACGCCGAATTGCAGCAGTTGGCATTGTTCGAGGTTGAAGTACCTGCCGAGGCACGCGCCGCAGATGAACTTGAGCAACTGGAGCTCTTCTTCGAGGGCCGACTGACGGAGCACTAATGCGACGCATCGGACCGGCAGCTTGCCCACCTCGAGTGCACACCGAGCTCACTAAACGTCAAGCCCTAGCTTCCGCGTCGCCGAGCAATGTTGACGACCTCTGGAACGCTTTTCGCAAACTTAAGTCGTACGGTCGTCTGAGCGAGAGTCTTGCGAAACCACTCGGCGCACGCAAGAGATGTGCATATTGCAGCGACTCCCGAGCAGCGGATGTGGAACATTTCAGACCGAAGTCAATGTATCCAACATACGCGTTCACGTTCGAGAACATGCTGCTAATCTGCACGGAGTGCAATCGGCGGAAGTGGACAAAATTTCCTCTTGACGCCCGAGGCGTGCCGAAGTTGATTAATCCCTACTTCGACGACCCTTGGGACGTCTTCCGGTTCATGCCCCTGACAGGGTATTTGGATAGCCGTATAATCGGGTTTGAGGACGGCGCACCGGTGCGAGACAGCCGCGGCGAAGCAACACTTGATGTTCTTGGCGAGATTCTCAATAGCGGACCTCTCCTGCAGGGGCGTCGAGACAACTGGCAGCGTCTACTCAGATGCTTGCAGGTCGCGTTGCAGGGATCCGACCCTCTTCCGACGAGCCGAGAGTCGCTGTGGGCAGGAGACGACGATTTCGGGCTGGGCGATTACATCTTGGACCGCGAGGGTAAGGAAGAACCAGACATCCTCGCTTGGCGCGACGCCGCGCCCTCAAGATGGGGTGACCTTCGGGTGCTTCCACGCTGATTACGCGTAAGCGGACAGCGGTCACTCGCACGCCCGGCGGACGAAGCTCGGGAGCACGAGCCACCATCGTGGCCGGCGGTCGCACTCCACAGTCCCTTGGCCGGTCATACGCACCGACCTGGAACGCCGTCCAAACGGGTGAGATGCGGCTGGTCATGGAGGAGGCGTTCGGATCGGTCGCCGCGCTGTATTGGTTCGATCGATCACGAAAGCAGACGACCTCAGTCTACGCGTGTGGTCGAACGACGAGGCGGAGATCGAATTGTTCTCCCGCGCGCTTGCAGCGAGGGCCGTGTTCAGGTACGGCATGACCCCGAGTCCTCTCGGCATTCGTCCTTCGGCGGCGTGAAGAGCTCCGGCTAGGGTCGCGAGCTCCCTGCGGCCAGATCTGCGAGTTCTGCAACCTGTAGACCGTGTGGCGACCGCGAGGTCGTCTGTCTCACGTCGACGCCCGGCCCGGACGCGACTGAGGAGGTGAAGGGCGAGGTACGCGGCGCCGAACCGCACGTCGACGTGCTGCGCCTCGCCAGCAGGGACGCGGAGCTAGGTGCGCGCGCCCTGGTCCCATCAAGCGCGAGCGAACGTAATCGGTCGCAAGTTCGGCGAGGACGCGGCCGATCGGGGTGAACGTAGCCACTATTGCGTAAGGTTCGACACATGCCACTGAACGACGAGGAAGCAGTGAAGAAATTGCTTGAAACTTCTTCACTGCATGACCTTACCGACGAGCAAGTTCTGCGTCTCGCAGCGTTGTTGCCAGAGATGCCGTCGTCTCTTAGACAGACGCTGTTTGACCAAGTTCCTGGTTTGCGCGAAACCGCGCTTCAGAGTTCGAAGGTGTTTGAACAGATCTTTGAAGAGTCCCTCCGTGCGAACGACACCCACCAGTCCGAGTTCCATCAGGCGATGGTTGATATCCGAAAGGCTATTAGCGGCCGTCTCGAACAAGCCAGCCTAAGTGAGGAACAGGAGAGACATCTCATCAACGTCCTTATGGAAACGGGACGGATGGAGTATTTAAAGGACACGGAGAATAAGGCCTTCACGGCGGAGCAGGCGGAGGCAGCGCGGTGGTTCACTGCCGTGCAGACAAGCCTGCCCCTCGCAGTCACAATCGTCTCGGCCGGAGCACGTCTCGTGCTCCTGAGACGAGGCCTGCGTCTCTGACGCCTCGATTTCCCATCTAGTTGAATTGTGGAATCGCACACTCGGCGCGCTACTCCCCGAAAAAGTCACAATCTGCAGGTGGCTTGACACAACCCAGTTTCCCGCCTCAGAGCAAGCTCCATCCATTTTCCGCCGGTGGGTACTTCCCCGTGTGCGGTGCATGGGAATCGGCCATCGCGTAGAGCAGCGGAGCCTCGCCCTGGCGTGCTCACACTATCGCGAGGCCGCGCGAAAACTGCACAACCGAATCAGGTTCTGTGCCTTGCGAAGTTGTTCTAGTGATCGAGGATGCTCGAGATCGCGGGGATCACGAGCATGGAGAGATGGTTCGTTAGTGCCGGATCATCGTTCAGAGATCTGCGGAGGCGCGCCCAGTTCAACTGGACGAGTAATCGAGGGCGGTAGCCGTCGAAGAAGTAGTGCTCGCCTCTACACGAGGACGCAGTCGGCCGACTAAATCATCGAACAATGGCGTACGAGGGACTGACGGCGTAAGAGGCCTTTGAGAGCGTGAATCCCTCGATCTTCTTCGTCGCACCCTCAAAGATAGTGAAGTTGCAAGACATCCCGTGGGGGTGAGATCTGCACGTGAGTCCGTTCACGTCGATCACCACGCCGACAGGAAGCACTTTCGCCTTGTAGGAGTACCCGCGCACCGAGATCGCAGTATTTCCGCATCCGGGAGCGATACCGCCCTCCTCGTAGAGGAATCCGGACCAGCCGCCCGCCTCGCACGGGGTGCGGTATGGAAGTGTCCAAGCAGGGTCAATCGCCATGCAGCCGACTGCGGGGTAATCCGAGCCCTCTTGCGCTCGGTCGGTCGAGCATCGGACGGAATGATCCGGCGAGTCCCAGCTGTAGACGTACTCCAGGCTCGGGTCAAAAAGGCCGCTCTTGTCGCGAAATCGAGCAAGTTAAGAGGCAGTGTGGATCCGCGAAGGGGCGGCCTGGACCGCCGCGGAGTCTCGCGCGCCGCATCCCGGGTCGCCCTGCAGTGTCGTGATCGGACCGTGCGCAAGAGTTGTGGTTCTTGCGAGCGTGTAGTCCAGCCTGACCTTCGTCTGTGGACAGGTGCCCTCGGCCGTCGTTGCTAACCATCCGACGTCGGTGCGCAGCTTGCCGTCAGCAAAGATCGCGTCGCTGAATCCAGGGAGTCCCGCTCCGCCTGCCGTCGTTAGTTCGCCGGGATCGATAAGGCCGATGGGTTTGAGGTCGTTCTTGTACACGGCGATGTAGGAGTAACCACCACCAGCCCCGGAGGCCGAACAGCCGAGGCTGATCGCGATGTCGCCGCGGTCCAAATCGGACATCCGCGACCGCCCGTCCGCGAGCAAGGCGATCGATTTCGATGTGGGGTTGGCTGCGTCGCCGTCGTAGAAGTCCAGGAGGCTGATGCCGCCGTTGCCATTCGTGCCAGGAATGGCGAAGCTGCCGTTCTCTAGGACGGCAGGCTTGTCGTAGCAGACACCCGCCGGAACCGTGATCGATCGGACTGCCGTCTTGAGGGACGCCTGCACCCGCGTGTCGATGTCGTCGTGGACCGACCCGAGCACGTCGTTCGTAAGCTCGATGTCCCTGGTGAGTTGACCGTGACCGCATGGGACCTTGCTGTCGACGATCGGCACACTGAGTCGCTTCGCGTCCACCTTCGCGACGACGCCGAGTGCGACGCCGACTTGATCCTGAGCCGCCCGGGAGACGTTGACCGTGTAGGCGCACGTGGTCTGATCGTGTTCACGACTCGGAGACGGAATCGCGGAACCTGAGGTGACGATGGTGTCGCCAAGATGAAGGGTTGTTGCCGGGTCGGCCTGTCGGAACCACGAGCTGTTCGTGATGTAGTCCGCGTTCCCCGCCAGCTGTACCAGGTGGATTGAGGAAGGGATCGCCGGAAGTTTCCGGATAGCGGCGGACCCGTACTGCAGGGCGTTGGCCGCGTCCGACTCGAGCGTGGTCACGGGGGTAAGGGCGTCGATCTTCGTGCAGATGCTGTCAGCGTCGGCGGTGCTGACCCGCCCGCATGCAGCGAGTATCGCGGTGGCGAGCGTCAGGAACGGTTGGCCGCCGAGGCCGCCGGTCACACCTGCCCCGAGAACGGCGCCGTGGGCGAGGCTGTCCATAACCGAGCCCTTGTACGGCGTCCCCAGTGTGATGATGGTGCTGATCTCGCGAGCGCGCGTCTCAGCGCCATTTATGGACGGCGAGAACGTCTGCTCGATCGCGAGGCCGCCCATCGAGTGCGCGACGAGGACGACCTTTTGACCGGACGCTCGGAACAGACAGTCAATCGCAGTCGCCAGCGCTGTCCCGATGTGCGGATCGGTCACCCACCGATCGGACCATTGGTGGTAGTCGAATGTGTAGACCGCCGAGCCAGCCATGTCCTGCAATTGCCCAACGAGCGACGTGCGCGCAGCCACGGTCCCTGCGGCGTTGGATGTGAGATCGATCTTTCCGGAGAAATTGCCGGCCCGGGTGTCGTCGTGCTGTGACCGACCGTTCCACCCGTGGATCATGATCACCGGCACGAATAGTCCTTTAGGGCCCGGCGAGATGCTGATCGGGTACCCGCTCGGGTCCTTGTCCGGGCCGCTCGTCAGCTTTGGCGCCAACTGCAGTTGCGAGTTGGTGCACCCTGTTGTCGAAGGGCTCGAAGCGAGCATTACCGGTGATGCCGCTGCAGGGAAACCAAATCCCACAATTGAGATGCCTGCGAGGACGACGGACGCCAGGAGCAGTCCAACGATCCCGCGAGTCACTGGCTCACAGGCAGAGTGCCGACCACGACCCATCGTGCACCTTCCTTCATCATCGACACGAGGTAGGTCGCGGGGGGCAGCTTCGGGCTCGTCAACGTCGCAAGGAGCGTCCCGCTCGTCCGCGACGCCATTGCCCAGGATTTCCGGTCGACTACGACCGTCGACCCCGACGGAACCGCGTCGGCAATGTTTACCGAGTCCCTTCGACCGCTGGGTACCAGCGAGGCAGGATTTGACGCGAGTCGCGCGAGCGCCTTTGACGCTTCCATACCGATCTGGGCCGAGGACGCCGCAGCACTGCGCGATGTCGGCGTGGCGATGGGTTTCGTGTCGACTCCACGAACCCCGAAGAACCACACGCCGATCCCGATGGCTGCGACAACGATCAGGAGGGGAACGGCGACCAGTGAGACTCGCTTCATCGAGCGATGCCTCCTAGGTCTCGAGTGCGGATCACGCAGCACGGTTCGGAGTCCCCGCACCTCGCGTCGAGGCGATTGGCGTACGCCACCCCAAATGCGAGCATCGGCTCGGGTCGGGTTCCCACGGCTGGAGCGGTCACAAGGGACTCCTTCAGAGAACGAGTCGTCACGCTACGGCTAGCACCATGCCGATCGCCAGCCATGGTTCCATAGGCCTGATTTACAGTGACGTCGTCGGATACGAGCGTGAGTGTCTAGACCCGCTCCGCCCCGCCCTCCCCAGGCTGTATTCCAACCGCTTGACCTGCTCCCGGCACCCCAACCTCGTTGTGACGTCGATACACAGCGACGCTGCACGGCGGCCCGCATTTTGAGAACGTGGGTGCCGTCGAGGAGGACTGATGGGGTCGGTCGAGTCGTATGCCAATGGGCAGGGCAAGCGGTATCGCGTTCTGTACCGCCGTCCAGATCATGGGCAGACGCAGAAGCGCGGCTTCCGCACGAAGAAGGAAGCCGAGCTGTTCTTGGCGAGCGTCGAGCTCGACAAGCAACGAGGCGCCTACATCGACCCGTCGAAAGCGCGAGTGGCGCTTGGTGAGTGGATGGATGTCTGGCTCACGAGTCGGACGGACATGCGCGCGACGACGAGGACGCGCGTCGAAGGCATCATCCGCAATCGCATCGTCCCTGCGCTCGGTTCCACGCAACTTTGGTCGCTCAATCGTCTTCAGGTGCAGCAGTGGGCGTCCGAACTGCCCGGCGCACCAGACAGCGTGCGCAAGACGGTGAACGTGTTGTCCAGCGCCCTGCGCCTCGCGGTCGAGGACGGAAGGATCGTCGCCAATCCCGCACAGCGACTGAAGCTGCCCAAGGCCGTGAAAAGTGGCAAGCGATACCTGACGCATGACCAGGTCGCCGCGCTCGCGACCGAGGTCGGACAGCGGTCGAACGGCAGCGCGCTCGGCTACGACGTTGTGATCTTGACCCTGGCGTACTGCGGGCTGCGCTGGGGCGAGTTGGCCGGACTCCGTGCGATGGACGTCGATCTCGCCCGGGCACGTCTCGAGATCCGGCAGACGATCGTTGCGGATAAGGGCTATCCCCGCATCGAGCCACCCAAGGACTACGAGCACCGATCGGTCGCGATTCCGGCCTTCCTCGTGCGCGGTCTCGACAGCGTGCTTCAGGGGCGAACAGACGACCAACCAGCCTTTCGCGGCGCGCGTACGGCCGTTCACCTGAGGAACCACGTCTTTCGGAACGGCTGGTTCAATCCGGCGGCGGCGATCGGTCTCGAGGGACTCACCCCGCACGAGCTCCGCCATACAGCGGCAAGCCTCGCTGTGAGCGCCGGCGCGAACGTGAAAGCGGTCCAGCGGATGCTTGGCCACGCCTCCGCCGCGGTCACCCTCGACGTGTACGCGGACCTGTTCGACGACGACCTGGCATCAGTAGCGACAGTGCTCGATCAGCGGGCGATGCAGACGAATGTTGCCAATCTGTTGCCACGGCGCCCCTGACCCAGCGTGTCGCACCGACCGCAGAAACAACAAAACCCCCGGATGACCGGGGGTTTTGTCGTGCGTGACCCCAGCGGGATTTGAACCCGCGTTACCGCCGTGAGAGGGCGACGTCCTAGGCCGCTAAACGATGGGGCCGCGCGCTGCGCAGGAGCGCAACGGTCGACAAGTATGCCACACCCGCCCGCCCGCTCCGAACACCGCGCTCCGGGGGCCGCGCGCGACTGATGGGGCGGTGCGCTCGGCCCCATCAGCCGCGCGGAGCCCCCGGAGCGATGGCGGCAGCGGCGCTCGGCGGCGGCGCTCAGCGGCGGCGCCGGACGAGGCGGCGCCACCGGCGGCGGAAGCGCACCGCCGCGGTCGGGCGGACGATCGTGATCGCCTCCGTCACGTCGGGGCGGAGCAGGTGGACGGGCGTCGCCCGCTCGAGGTCGAGCTGCTCGAGCACGTGGTCGACGGAGGCGAGGACCGAGCCCTGCAGCATCCACAGGTCGGGTCGCTGCCGGGGGTCGAGATCGAGCAGCGTCAGCTCGGTCAGCACCGCGCGCGCCTCCCCCACGGCGCCGAGGGTGCGCTCCCTCGCGAGCACGCGGTCCGGCTCGTTGCCGTCGTACTCCGCACCGACGAGGTCGCCGAAGGCGCGGAGGCCGGTCGCGGCGTCGTCGAGCACGACCGCGAACGCCCGGCGCAGCTCGGCCGCTGCCGGATCGTCGTCGCCTCCCCCGGTGGCGGACCGGGAGAGCACGACGAGCAGCGCCCGCTCGGCGGCGAGGCACCGCTCGAGCCGGTCGAGCGCGCCGCGGAGCGCCGGGTGGACCGCGTCCGTGGTGAGCGCGAGCGGGTTCAGCACCCGCGTCTGCTCCACCTCGCGGACGGCATCCCGCGCCACCGCGGTGTCCTCCGTCACGTGCCCGGTCCACTCGAGCCACGCCGCGACCTCCTCGCGGGCGGGCGCCCGCGCCCCGAGGGCCTGAGCGACCTCCGCGAGCAGCGCCGCCTGCGAGCGGGCGACCCGGCGGACCGCCTCACCCGCCTGGGCGTTCGGGATCGCGACGGGGACGAGGAAGGAGAACAGGATCCCGACCACCGTGCCGATCAGCGTGTTCACGAGCCGGCCCTCGGCGCCGAGGCCCGGTGCGGAGACGGCGAGGATGAGCATCGCGCTGATGGGCGTCTCGAGCGACTGGTCGCCGAGCCGGAACACCTTCGCGAGCACCAGGGTGACCGCGATGACGAGCGCGAGACTCCACCAGGACAGCCCGGTCCACGTCGTGACGAGGACGGCGACGAGGACGCCGGTGAGCACCGCGCCGATCCGCACGAGCCCCATGACCAGCGTGCCGACCGTCGACGCCTGGACGACGAGCAGCGCGGTCAGCGGCGCCGTCAGATCGTGGATCCCCGGCGACACCGCATCCGCCACGAGGTACGCGACCACGGCCGCGACGGTGAGGCGCGCGATCTGCGTCGCGGACGGTCGGAGCCGGGCGGGCACCTCCGCCCACGAGGTCGGGAACGAGGGCCAGACCCAGTCGAGCAGCCGGTGCACCCGGAGCCGGGCGCGCGAGCGGCGCCCCTCCGACCCGGACGACGACACGGCACCTCCGCTCCGCGCAGCGGATCCTCGGCGGTCCGGTGGTTGGCTCACCGCATGCGCATCACCAAGCTCGAGCATGCCGCGCTGATCCTGGAGGAGGCGGGACGCCGCCTCGTGATCGATCCGGGCGGTCTCACGAACCCGATCCTCGGCCTCGAAGGCGTCGACGCCGTGGTCATCACCCACGAGCACGCCGACCACTGGACGGCCGATCAGCTGCAGCGGATCCGGGACGTCAACCCGGACGCGCCGGTCTACGGCCCGTCCGGCGTCGTCCGCGCCGCGGAGGGCGTCGACATCACGACGGTCGCCCCGGGGCAGACGGTCGACGTCGGCGGCTGGACCCTCCGCTTCTTCGGCGGCAACCACGCCCAGATCCACCCGTCGATCCCGATCATCGAGAACGTCGGCGTGCTCGTGAACGAGCGCCTCTACTACCCCGGCGACTCGTTCTACGTGCCCGTTGGGGTGGAGGTCGACACCCTCGCGGCGCCCGCGGGCGCGCCCTGGATGAAGATCGCGGAGGGCATGGACTACATCACGCAGGTCGCGCCGAAGCGCGCGTTCGGCACGCACGACGGCGTGCTCTCCGCCGCGGGCGTCGGCCTCGTGCACGACCGGCTCAAGGCGGTCACGGAGGCGAAGGGCGGCGAGTACTTCGCCCTGAAGCCGGGCGACACCCTCGACATCTGATCCCGTGCTGCAGGAGTTCCTGCGGTCGAACGCGGGAACTCCTGCAGGACGGAACGGGCGTGCTCAGTCCGTCGCGCCGTCGAGGAGTCGGGACACGATCGGTGCGGCCGGCGCCGCCCTGAGCGAGGCGAGCGACCCCTGCTGCAGCACCCGGCCCCGGTCGATGACGACGACCTCGTCCGCCAGGGCCTCCGCGTCGCGGACATCGTGGGTGACGAGCAGCGCCGAGCCCGCGAACGCGCGGAGCTGCGCGCGGATCGCGTCGCGGAGCGCGGGCCGCAGCTCCGCGTCGATCGCCGCGAGCGGCTCGTCGAGCAGGACGAGCCGCGGGCTCCGGGCCAGCGTCCGGACGAGCGCGACGCGGGCGGCCTGGCCGCCGGACACGGCGCTCGGCCGGCGGTCCGCGAGGTCGGCGAGGCCCGCGTCCGTCAGCAGCCGATGCGCCTCCGCGCGGGCCGCGGACCGCGAGCGCCCCTGCGTCCGCAGCCCGAAGGCGACGTTCGCGGCGACGGTGAGGTGCGGGAACAGGGCCGACTGCTGCTGCACGACGCCGATCGGGCGGCGTTCCGGTGGCACGACCCGGCCGGACGCCACGTCCTCGAGCACCTCGCCGTCGACGACCACCCGGCCGCCGTCGAGGGGCAGGAGGCCAGCGATCGCCGCGACCGCCGTCGACTTCCCCGCGCCGTTGCGACCCATGAGCGCGACGACCCGGTGCGCGGGCACCACCAGCCGCGCGTCCAGCACGAAGCCGTCGCGCTCGACGCGGAGCTCGGCGTCGAGGCCGCTCACCGCCCGATCCCCTGCAGCCAGTGGTCCCGCAGCGATACGAGCACGGCGACCGCCACGACCATGAGCACGACGGAGATCGCGATCGCCGCCTCGGGATCGCTGTTCAGCGCGAGGTAGGCGGCGATCGGCAGCGTCTGCGTGACCTTCGGCAGGCTGCCCGCGAAGGTCACCGTCGCGCCGAACTCGCCGATCGCCCGCGCGAACGCGAGCACGGCGCCGGCGGCGACGCCCGGCGCGGCGAGGGGCAGCGTGACCCGGACGAAGCGCGTCCACGGCCCCGCCCCGAGCGTGGTCGCAGCGACCGCGAAGCGGCGATCGACGCCGCGCAGCGCTCCCTCCACGCCGAGCACGAGGAACGGGAGGCCGACGAAGGTCTGCGCCACGACCACCGCGGCGGTCGAGAACGGGATCTGCACGCCGGTCGCCTGGAAGAGCGGACCGCCGAGCAGCCCGGTCCGCCCGAGCAGCAGGAGCAGGGCGATGCCGCCGACGACCGGCGGCAGCACGAGCGGCGTGATCACGAGCGCCCGCACGAGCCGCCGCAGCGGGCCGGGCCAGCCGTCGGCACCCGAGAGCACGACGGCGAGCGGGACGCCGAGGAGGACGCAGCACCCGGTCGACGCCGCGGCCGTGCCGAGCGAGAGGCCGAGCGCCGGTAGCACGGTGTCGCCCGCGAGGAGGTCGCCGAGGTGCGCCCACGGCGCTCGGGCCAGGAGCGCGACGAGCGGGCCGACGAGCAGCAGGAAGGCGATCGCGCCCGGGACCAGCACGGCGCGCGGGATGCGGGCGAGGGGGTCGCGCCGACGACGCGCGCTCATCGCGGCCGCAGCAGTCGGGATCCGCAGCAGGAGCGCCGCGGAGGTCTATCGCGGAGCAAGGAACCCGGCCGCCCGTAGGTCGGCCTCGTGCGCCTGCACGTACGCGACCCACGCCCCGGCCAGCGCCGCGTTCCTCGAGCCCTTCAGCGGCGCGATCGGGTACGCGGTGACCGCCTCGTCCGCCTCCGGGAACGGGATGCCCTCGACCTTCGAGCCCGCGGCCCGCACGTCGGTGACGTAGACGAGGCCGGCGTCGGCCTCGTTCCCCTCCACCTTCGTCAGCACACTGGTGACGTCGGGCTCGTAGCTGTCCGGCTTCGGTGCGACCTTCGCGAGGTCGAACACCTGCGTGGCCGCCGCGCCGCAGGGCACCGTCCGGTCGCAGACGACGACCGTCTTCGCCGCGTCGCCGAAGTCGGCGAGCCCCGTGATCCTCCCCGGGTTCCCCGGCGGCACCGCGATCTCGAGCTCGTTCCGCGCGATGACGACGGGATCTCCGGCCGTGAGCGACGCGTCCTGGACGGTCCGCATCGTCTTCGTGCTCGCGGCGGCGAAGACGTCCACCGTCGCACCGGAGACGATGGAGGCCGCGAGCGTCGAGCTGCCGCCGAAGTTGAAGGTGATCGTCGTCCCGGGGTGCTCCTGCTGGAAGGACGCGGCGAGCTTCGGGAACACCTCGTTCAGGCTCGCGGCCGCGTCGACCGTGATCCCGCCGCCGAGCGACGGGGAGGGCGATGAGGACGGCGCCCCGCTCGCGGCGGGCAGGTCCTGCGCGCAGCCCGCGAGCGCGAGCGCGGCCAGCGCGGCGACGGCGGCGAGCGCGGGGAGGCGGCGGGTCACCGGACCTCCCGCCGCGGGTCGGCGTGCTCGATCACGACGGTCGTCGCCTTGACGGAGGCCGTCGCGACCGCGCCGGGCTCGAGCCGGAGCTCGTCCGCCGCCTCGCGGCTCATCAGCGAGACGAACCGGAACGGACCGGCCTGCAGCTCGACCTGCGCCATCACGCCGTCGCGGAGCACCCGGGTGACGATTCCGGTCACGCGGTTCCGCGCGGAGGACGTGCCCTCGGCGGGCAGCAGGCGGGCGAGCGGCGACTCGTTGGCGATCTGCGTCGCGAGCGCCGCGAGCTCGGCGCCGCCGACGGTCGCCGGGCCGGCCGAGCGGTCGACCTCGATGCGGCCGCTGTCGCCCCAGCGGCGGAGGGTGTCGTCGCTGACGCCCAGCAGTGCCGCCGCATCCGTGACCCTGATCCGATCGACCACCGCTCCCCCGTTCCGCATTCGCGTCGGAAATGGAGCCTACTGGCCGCATCCGCGGAGCCGAGTCGCCGGTGGTTGGATCGACGGGTGCTCGACGCCCGCTTCGCCCGGCAGGTGCGCCTGCCCGGCTTCGGGCAGGCGGGGCAGGAGCGGCTCGGCGCCGCACGGGTCGTCGTCGTCGGAGCGGGCGGGCTCGGGAGCGCGATCCTCCCGACGCTCGCCGCCGCGGGCGTCGGTGACCTCGTGATCGTCGACGACGACCGGGTCGAGACGACGAACCTCCACCGGCAGACGCTGTACGGCGCGGACGACGTCGGTGCGCGGAAGGCGGAGGTCGCCGCCGCGAAGCTGTCGGCCACCGCCGTGGTCGAGCGGGTCACGAACGCGAGCGCGCCCGCGCTCGTCGCGGGGGCGACGGTCGTGGTCGACGGCACGGACGACCTCGACGCCCGCTACGCCCTCGACGACGCGTGCGCGGCGGCCGGGATCCCGCTCGTGTGGGGCTCGGCGATCGGCTTCACCGGGCAGGTCGGCGTGGCCGCACCGGGTGCGCCGCGCTGGCGGGACCTCTTCCCCCGGCGGCCGGACGCGGGCACGCTGGACACCTGCGAGACGGTCGGCGTGCTGCCGAGCGTGTGCACCACGGTCGGCGGCGCCATGGCCTCCGAGGTGCTGAAGCTGCTCATCGGCATCGGGGCGCCGCTCGTCGGGCGGGTGCTGGTCTTCGACGCGGCCGCGGCCACCGTCCGGGAGATCGCGTACGGTGCGGCTGACGACCAGGGGACATCGGGAGACGAGGGGACGATGGCGGACATCGAGGAGATCTCACCGGCCGAGACGGCCGAGGTGCTGCGGAGCGGAGCGGACGTCACGCTGCTCGACGTGCGCGAGCCGTGGGAGGCCGAGATCGCGGCCCTGCCCGGCTCCGTGCTCATCCCGCTCGGCGAGCTGCCGGACCGCATCGGCGAGCTCGACGTGGACCGCCCGGTCATCGCCTACTGCCACGGCGGGGTCCGGAGCCTCCGCGCGGCGCAGGCGCTGCAGGACGCCGGGCTCTCCGTGAAGTCGATGGCCGGCGGGATCGACGGGTGGAGCCGCACGGTCGACGCGGACGTGCCGAGGTACTGATCGATGGCCCGCCGCCGCACCGTCGACGAGCACGCCGGGCGCATCGCCGCCCTCGTCGGGCCGAGCCTCGCCCGCCACGAGACCGAGGTGCTCCCGCTCGCGGGCACGCTCGGCCGCGTCACCTCCGAACCCGTCACGACTGCGGGGCCGCTGCCGCCGTTCCGCAACGCGCAGATGGACGGCTACGCGGCGCGGTCCGCCGACGTCCGCCGGACGCCGGTCGTCCTGCCCGTGGACGGCGTCGTGCCGGCCGCGGCGTCGGCCGCGCAGACGCTCGAGGAGGGGCACCTCCTCAAGGTGATGACGGGCGCACCGGTGCCGGAGGGCGCCGACTGCGTCGTGCCCGTCGAGCAGACCGCGGAGGAGGACGGCGGCGTCCGCATCCTGCGCCCGGTCGAGCCGGGCGCGTTCGTCCGCGAGGCCGGCAGCGACGCGCTGCCCGGCACCGTCGTCGTGCCCGCGCACACGCACCTCGCACCGCGGCACATCGCGGCCGCGGCGGCGGCCGGGGTCGCGGAGGTCGTCGTGCGCCGACGGCCGCGGGTCGCGGTGATCGCGACCGGTGCGGAGGTCGTGCCGCCCGGAGCGCCGCTCGCCCTGGGGCAGGTCCACGACGTGAACGGCGTGACGCTCGCGGCGCTCGCGCAGGAGGCCGGCGCGGAGGTCGCCCTCGTCGATCTGACGCCCGACGACCCGGCGGCCTTCGAGCAGGCGCTGCTGCGCGCCGTCGGCGCCGCGGACCTCGTGCTCACCGCGGGCGGGGTGTCGAAGGGCGACTACGAGGTCGTCCGGCAGGTGCTCGAGCCCCTCGGCGCCGACGTCACCGAGATCGCGATGCAGCCGGGCGGCCCGCAGGGGTTCGCCTCGGTCCGCGGCGTGCCGGTCGTCTGCCTGCCCGGCAACCCGGTGTCGGCGCAGGTGTCGTTCACCGTGTTCCTCCGGCCGCTCCTCCGCGGCGCGGTCGGCCTGCCCCTGATCCCGGCGGTGCCGATGCCGCTCGCCGCGGCCCTGCACTCGCCGAAGGGCAAGCGGCAGTGGCTGCGCGGCGTCGTGAAGGCCGAAGGCGTGTACCCGGTCGGCGGCGCCGGTTCCCACCTCGTCGTCGCGATGGCGGGGGCGGACGTGCTGATCGACGTGCCCGCCGAGACCGACTTCGTCGGGGCGGGCAGCACCGTCTCGGTCCTCCCGCTCTGACGGGGGCGGCGAGAATGGGCGCATGCCCTCCTCGCTGACGCACCTCGACGACGACGGGCGCGCCCGGATGATCGACGTCGGCGCGAAGCCCGCGACGCGGCGGGAGGCGCTCGCCCGCGGGCGGATGGTGACGACGGCGGAGGTCGTCCGACTCCTCGTCGCGGACGGGCTGCCGAAGGCGGACGCGCTCGCCACGGCGCGGATCGCCGGGATCGCCGGCGCCAAGCGCACGAGCGACCTCATCCCGCTCTGCCATCCGCTGCCGATCGACGCGGTGACCGTCGACCTGCGACCGTCGGACGGAACCGTCGTGATCGAGGCCCGGGTGTCGACGACCGGGCGCACCGGCGTGGAGATGGAGGCGCTCACCGCCGTGACCGTCGCCGGGCTGACCCTCCACGACATGGTGAAGGCGGTCGACCCGGGCGCCACCCTGACCGACGTGCAGCTCGTCGAGAAGACGGGCGGCAAGCACGGCCGCTGGACGCGGGACCAGGTGCACGCCGCCCCGGAGGCGCCGCGCCACGGCGGCGGACGCGTGCTGGTCGTCTCGACCGGCGCGGCGGCGGGCACGCGCGAGGACACGACCGGCGCCCGCATCGTCGGCTGGCTGCGCGAGCAGGGGCTCGAGACGCCGGACGCGACGGTCGTCGCCGACGCGGACGTCGCAGCGGGGCTGCGCGCGGCGATCGCCGACGGACCCGAGGTGCTCATCACCACCGGCGGCACCGGCCCGAGCCCGACCGACCGGACCCCGGAGGCGACCGCGGCGCTGCTCGACCGGCCGCTGCCGGGCGTCGCGGAGGCGCTGCGCACCCGGGCGGGCACGCCGACCGCGGCGCTCGGCCGCGGCACCGCGGGGCTCGCGAACGGCACGATCGTCGTCAACCTCCCCGGCTCGACGGGCGGCGTCGACGACGGGCTGACCGTGCTCGCGGACCTCCTCCCCCACCTCCGGCACCAGATCCGCGGCGAGGCGGACCACGACCACGGCGCGCACCAGTCCGCGCCGCATCCCGCGTCATGACCGTCGCCCTCGCCGCGATCACCGCGGAGCCGATCGACGCCGCGGTCGTGGAGGCCGCGGTGCTGTCCGCCGCGGACGGCGCCCTCGTGACGTTCCGCGGGATCATCCGCGACCACGACGCCGGGCACGCGGTGACCCGGCTCGACTACTCGGCCCACCCCGACGCGGCGGCGTTCCTCCGGGCGACGTGCGAGCGGATCGCGGGCGACCTCGTCGTCGCCGCCGTGCACCGCATCGGCACCCTCGATGTCGGCGACGTCGCGGTGGTGTGCGCGGTCGCGGCTCCGCACCGCGCGGAGGCGTTCGCGACCTGCTCGGCGCTGATCGACGCGATCAAGGCCGAGGTGCCGATCTGGAAGCGCCAGCACTCCCCCGACGGCACCACGGAGTGGGTCGGCCTCTAGGTTTCACCGATCAGGACGTATTCGGCGACACGCCGATGTCGGGCGCGGATCGGACGGCGTGTCGCGAACCGGTCCTGATCCGTGCAGCAGAGCCCGCGCTCCGGTCCTCCCCAGCGGCGTTCTGAGCGGTCGGGGCTCCGATCGGCTGCTCGAACGTCCGGTCGGCGGCCGGCTCCGACATGGTGCCCGGCATGCTTCCCATCGACTGGGCCGCGACCGCATCGCTCGCCCTCCGCGTGCTGCAGGCGAACGACGGCGTCGCCCACATCTCCTCGTTCCTCGCGAGCGGGCTCACCCGCCACCAGGTCGCCGCACTGTTCCGCCTCGGGGCCCTCGTGCGGCCGCGGATCGGCTGGTACGCGGATCCCCTGCTGCCGCACGACGCCGTCCGGGCGGTCCGCGTCGGCGGCGTGCTCGGCGCCGTGTCCGCCGCGAGGTCCTACGGCCTTCCGCTGCCGGAGGACGCCCCCGACGAGCTCTTCGTGAGCCTCTCCGACAACGCCTCACGGCTGCGGCACAGCCGCGACCGCACGGCGCACGCGAGCGCGGGCGACGAGGCCGACGTCCGCTGGGTGTGGGCCGACCGGGTCGAGGTGGTCCGCGGTCACCGGGTGGCCGTCGTCGACGCGCTCCTGCAGCTCGTGCCGTTCGTCCCGTTCGAATGGCTCGTCGCGGCGATGGACAAGGCCCTCCACGTCCCGCGCGGCGGCTCGCCGCTCATCTCCACCGCATCCTGGTCGCTCCTCCGGCCGGCGCTGCCCGAGCGCCTCCGCCGTGCCTGGGACCTCGCCGACGGGCGATCGGAGAGCCCGATCGAGACGATCCTCCGGCTCGGCCTGGTCCGGCTCGGCATCGCGTTCGACCTGCAGGTCTGGATGCTGCCGTACCACCGGGTCGACTTCCTCATCGGCGGCTGGCTGATCATCGAGGTCGACGGGAGGCAGTACCACGCGAGCGACGAGCAGTTCGAGGCCGATCGCCAGCGGGATGCGCTGCTCGCGGCCTGGGGCTACCGGGTGCTCCGGTTCAGCTACCGCCAGGTGACGGAGGATCTCGACTGGGTGCTCGAGGTCATCCAGTCGGTCCTGTTGCACGGATCAGGACGGATCGGCTGACACGCCGAATGCCGGGCCAAGAAAGCGGCGTGTCGCCGAAATCGTCCTGATCCGTGAAAAGTCAGCCGCCGGCGAAGGGCGGGAGGACGTCGACGCGCTCGCGCAGCGGCCGGGCCGGATCGCGGGTGACCGTGCCGTCGACGAGCAGGGACCCGGCGTCGAGCACGCGCTGCATCGCGGGCCCGTAGCGCTCGGCCAGCCAGCCGCGGAGGGCGCCGGCCGTCGCCTCGACGGTCACCTGCTCCTCCTCGCGTCCCGCCGCCTCCGCGGCCGCCGCGAAGTAGCGGACGCGGACCGTCGCCTCAGCCACCGATGGCCCCCATCGACCGGATCGGCCGCTGGAACGTGGTGCGATCCATGCCGTGGCTCGCCTGCTTGCCCCACATCGCGGTGCGCCACGCGGTCGCGATCGCCGCGTCGTCCGCACCGCCGCGGAGCAGCGGCGCGAGCGGCGTCTCGTCGTCGCCGAACAGGCATGACCGGACGGATCCCTCGGCGGTCAGCCGGGTGCGGTCGCAGTCGCGGCAGAACGACCGGGTGACGGAGGCGATGATGCCGACCGTCGCCGGGGTCCCGGCCACCTGCCACAGCTCGGCCGGGGCCGACGGGTCGTCCCGCCCGATCGGCACGAGCTCGTAGCGGTCGCCGAGCGCGGCGAGCAGCTCCTCGGCGTCCACGAGCGACTCGCGGCTCCAGACGCCGTCGGCGTCGAGCGGCATCTGCTCGATGAAGCGGAGGTGCACGCCCGCGTCGACCGCCCAGGCGAGCAGGGCGGCCGCGTCGCCGAGCGTCTCCCGCATCAGCACCGCGTTCACCTTGACCGGGTCGAGCCCCGCCTCTCGGACCGCGGCGATGCCGGCGAGCACCGCGGGCAGCCGGTCGCGGCGGGTGAGGCGCGCGAAGTGCTCGCGGTCGACGGTGTCGAGGGAGACGTTGACCCGGCCGAGCCCCGCCTCGAGCAGCGCGGGCAGCCGCTTGTCGAGTCCGATGCCGTTCGTCGTCAGCGCCATCGGCAGGCCCGGCGCGGCGTCGCGTGTGGCGGCGAGGATGTCGGCGAGGTCCGCGCGCATGAGCGGCTCCCCGCCGGTGAAGCGCACCTCCCGAACCCCGAGGTCGCGCGCGGCGATGCCGACGAGGCGCCCGATCTCGGCGGCCGTCAGGAGGTCGCGGCGCGGGATCGCGGGCAGCCCCTCCTCCGGCATGCAGTACGTGCAGCGGAGGGAGCACTTCTCGGTCACCGAGACGCGGAGGTCGTGCGCCGTGCGGCCGAAGCGGTCCAGCAGGCCGTCGACCGCCGGCCGGTCGCTCGTGTCGACCGGCGCGCGCGCGGGTCGCGGGGTCCCGAGGTTCACGGCCGTCACGGGTCCAATCTCGCACAGCGCCGAGGGGCGTCCGCGTGGAACGATGGTTCCGACTCGGAAGGAGCACCTCCATGGCGATCTTCTCCCCCGGCTTCGGCGGCCGTCGACGGAGCACGAACCCGGCCCTGCCGCCCGGCCAGTACGAGGAGCACGGCTTCCCGGTGCTCACCGCCGGCCCCACGCAGCGGATCCGCACGGACGACTGGCGGTTCACGCTGACGACCGAGAGCGGGGCGTCGAAGCAGTGGTCCTGGCAGGACCTCATGGACCTCGGTCCGGAGACCATCGACACGAACATCCACTGCGTGACGAGCTGGTCGAAGTTCGACACGCACTGGCGCGGCGTCTCCGTCGACAAGCTCATGGACGGCGTCGACACGAAGGCCGGCTTCGTCATGGCGGGCAGCTACGGCGGCTACACGACGAACCTCCCGGTCGCCGACCTGCTCGGCGGCAAGGCGTGGATCGCCTTCGAGTTCGACGGCGAGCCGCTCGCCGCGGAGCACGGCGGCCCGGCCCGGCTCCTCGTGCCCCACCTGTACTTCTGGAAGAGCGCGAAGTGGGTCAACTCCCTCCGCTTCATGGAGCACGACCAGCAGGGCTTCTGGGAGGCCCTCGGGTACCACGACCACGGCGACCCGTGGCTGGAGGAGCGCTATTCCTGACCGGAACCGGTGGGTCCCGGCGACGCTCGTCAGCGATCGCGCCGAGACCGCCAGCGCACGCTCCCTCCGGCTCGCCGCGCCCGACCTCGGCCCCGCGCTCGCCGGCCAGCACATCGACATCCGGCTGAGCGCGCCGGACGGCTACACCGCGCAGCGGTCGTACTCCCTGTCGTCGGCCGCCGGTGCGGACCCGATCGAGGTGACCGTCGAGCGCTTCGCCGACGGCGAGGTCTCCCCCTACCTCGTCGACGTCATCGAGATCGGGGACGCCGTGGAGGTCCGCGGGCCGGTCGGCGGCTGGCTGGTCTGGCGGCCGGACGCGGACCCGCAGCCGGTGCAGCTGATCGCCGGCGGCTCGGGCGTCGCGCCGCTCATGTCGATGCTGCGGACGCGGCAGGCGACCGGGTCGACCGTGCCGTTCCGCCTGCTCTACGGGGTGACCGACCCCGACCGCGCCTACTACGGCGACGAGCTCGCCCGGATCGTCGCGGGCGGCGGGGTGACCGTCGACCTGCGGTACTCCCGCCGGGTGCCGGAGGGCAGCCCGCTGCAGCCGAGGCGGCTCGGCCGGGACGACCTCGCCGAGCTCGTGGTGCCCCCGGCCGACGACCCGTCGGTCTTCGTCTGCGGGCCGACCGGGTTCGTCGAGGCGGTCGCGGACGCGCTCCTCGCGCTCGGGCACCAGGAGCACCGCATCCGCACGGAGCGCTTCGGCCCGACCGGCTGATCCCGTCCGGGCGCGCGCCGGCGTGTCGGGGCGCGTCGGCCCTGGTGGCCCCGCACTCTGGGGGTCCGCGCTGTTCCTCCGCCGAACCTAGGGTGGGGCTGCTGCATCCGTTCTGGGGGGACCGTCATGCGCTCTGCTGCCTCACATCCCGGCCCGCGGGCGACCGCTCGCCGCGTCCGCCGCCGCATCCGGACCGCCGTCGCCGCGGTCGCGCTCGGCGCCGTCGCGCTCGGCGGGGCGATCGCCGTCGCGCCCGCGCAGGCCGCGCCGATCTCGCCGAAGCTCAAGGTCGTCACCGGGGACCGCGCGCTCACCGCGGCCTGGTCCGCCGTCCCGGGCGCGAAGACCTACACGGTCCGCGTCTCGACGAAGAAGTCGCTGAGCCGCGCGAAGGTCGTCACGACGAGCAAGCGCGCGCTGAAGGTCGGGAAGCTGAAGAACGGCACCGCCTACTACGTCGCCGTCACGCCGAACCGCACGCAGTTCACCGCCTCCATCGCCCGCAGCGCCGTCGTCACGGCGAAGGCCGCCGCCGGCGTCCCGTTCCCGACGTCCAAGGTCAGCGTCGCCCCCGGCCCGGGCACGGACCAGGTGACCGTCAGCTGGACGGGAGGCGGCCGCGCGAACAAGGTCGCCGTCATCGCCGGCTCCAGCGTGCTGGCGAACGAGCGCTCCTTCCACTCCGCGTGGTACCCCGCGACGACGCGGTCGATCACGATCACCGTGCCGGCGAAGTACCGGCCGTACATCGGCGCCGGCACCGGCAACCCGGTGTGGGTGAAGGTCGTGCAGTCGAACAGCGGCTCGACCGCCTACGGCACCTCCTACGACTACAAGCGCAAGTACCGGCCGTCCCCTCCGGGCACGTGGGCCTTCGCGCAGACGGCCGCAGCCGCGCCCGCCGACGTCGACAAGCTCGTCGTCGCGGAGATGAACACGCAGACGGTCGAGGCGACCTCCGGGTTCCACACCGAGAACCAGTGGGCCGCGCGCGCCCAGCGGGTCGCGGACGCCGTCAACCTGGCCGATCCCGACCTGTTCCTCACCGCCGAGCTCTCCACGGGGCTCCGCAAGGGCACGCAGTGCACCGACTCGGTGTACTACAACACGTTCCCCTGCGCGAAGCACACGCAGTACCAGGACCTGGCGAACCGGCTCGACCACCTCACGCTGGCCGACCCGGAGGTCTACCAGCGGGTCCGCGAGGCCATGCGCCTCGACGGCGGCAAGTGGCAGTCGAAGATCACCGCCGGCTCGCACATCTTCTACAACCCGGCCAAGCTGACGCTGCTCGCGCACGGCTTCTTCGCCCCGGCGCGCTCGGCGAGCGACACCCGGGTGACGGACGTCCAGGGCCTCGGCGTGACGCCGTGGGACCCGAAGAGCGCCGTCAGCGCCGACCGCTGGCTCACCTGGGCCAAGCTCCGGGTGAACGGCAGCGGGCGCCAGTTCTACGCGGTCGCCGCGCACCTCCCGGTCGGCGACTCCGCGCTCGTCGCCAGGACGCGGGCCCAGGAGGTCGCGAAGCTCATCGCCGCGATCGACGCGAAGGCCGCGGCGGACGGGAACCTGCCGATCGTCTTCGGCGGCGACCTGAACTCGGACGCGACGCGCACGTCGTACCCGGTGCAGCCGATGTTCATCGAGGACGGCTGGTTCGACGCGGCCGCCGTGTCGAAGAAGAGCCTCCGCACGGGCATGAAGGTCAGCACCGCGAACGGCTCGGGCCCACAGGTGCACGCGCTCGACAACGGCTACGGCTCGAAGCCGGTCGTGCACCCGTACGAGACCAGCCGGATCGACTACATCCTGCTGAAGAACTCGCCGTACACGTACCGCTACGCGAACGTGCTGCGCCTCCACAAGGACGGCACGTTCATCAAGAGCCTCCAGGGCAGCGACCACAACATGCAGCTCGCGACGATCGGCATCGGGAACCCGGTCCCCTAGGGATCCGCTGCCCACCGATACGGGGATCCCGGCGCTTCGCGCGGGGATCCCCGTACTCGTGAAGGCCGCGTCAGTCCTCGGGGGCGGCGGAGGTCATGCCCTCGCGGATGGTGTCCATGACCGTCGTGTCCGCGAGGGTCGTGACGTCGCCCACCGTGCGGTTCTCGGCCACGTCGCGGAGCAGGCGGCGCATGATCTTGCCGCTGCGCGTCTTCGGCAGCTCGGCGACGACGAGGATCTGCCGCGGCCTCGCGATCTTGCCGATCTGCTTCGCGACGTGCTCGCGGAGCTCCTTCGCGACCTCCGGCCCGCCGTCCCCGGCCTCGCCGCGGAGGATCACGAACGCGACGACGGCCTGCCCCGTCGTCTCGTCGGACGCGCCGACCACGGCGGCCTCGGCGACCTTCGGGCTCGACACGAGCGCCGACTCGATCTCCGTGGTGGAGAGCCGGTGCCCGGCGACGTTCATCACGTCGTCGACGCGGCCGAGCAGCCACAGGTCGCCGTCGGCGTCCTTCTTCGCCCCGTCGCCCGCGAAGTACTTCCCCGGGAAGCGGGACCAGTAGGTGTCCTCGTACCGCTCGTCGTCGCCCCAGATCGTGCGGAGCATCGACGGCCACGGCTCCGTCAGCACGAGGTACCCGCCGGACCCGTCCGGGACCGGGTTGCCGGCGTCGTCGACGACGTCGGCCCCGATGCCGGGCAGCGCCCGCATCGCGGCGCCGGGCTTGCCGGCCGTGACGCCGGGCAGCGGCGAGATCATCAGCGACCCCGTCTCGGTCTGCCACCACGTGTCGACCACGGGCGTCCGGCCGCCGCCGACGTGCTCCCGGTACCAGACGTACGCCTCCGGGTTGATCGGCTCCCCCACGCTCCCGATCAGCCGCAGCGTCGACAGGTCGTACTTCGCCGGGATGTCCGCGCCCCACTTCATGAAGGTGCGGATCGCGGTCGGCGCGCAGTACAGGATCGAGACCCCGTACCGCTCGACGATCTCCCACCACCGGCCGCGGTGCGGCGCGTCCGGGGCGCCCTCGTAGATCACGGAGGTCGTCGCGTTCGCGAGCGGCCCGTACACGACGTAGGAGTGCCCGGTCACCCAGCCGATGTCCGCGGCCGTCCAGTACACGTCCGTCTCGGGCTTCAGGTCGAAGACCTCCCACTGCGTCCACGACGCCCCGAGCAGGTACCCGGCGGAGGTGTGCAGGATCCCCTTCGGCTTGCCCGTCGTGCCGGAGGTGTACATCACGTACAGCGGGTGCTCCGCGTCGAACGCCTGCGCCTCGTGGGTCCGCTCGGCGCGGTCGACGGTGTCGTGCCACCACACGTCGCGCCCGTCGACCATCGTCACGTCCGACCCCGTGCGCTTGACGACGACCGTGCTCCGCACGTCCGGGCACTGCTCGAGCGCCTCGTCGACGACGGGCTTCAGCGGCACCTCCGCGCCCTTCCGCCAGCCGCCGTCGGCGGTCAGCACGACCCGGGCGTCGCAGTCGAGGATCCGGGTCGCGAGCGCGTCCGCGGAGAACCCGCCGAACACCACCGTGTGCGGCGCACCGATCCGCGCGCACGCGAGCATCGCGACCACCGTCTCCGGGATCATCGGCATGTAGATGGCGACCCGGTCGCCGGCCCGCACGCCGAGACCCTCGAGCACGTTCGCGGCCTGGCAGACCCGCTCGGTCAGCTCCCGGTAGGTGATCTGCGAGCGGTCCCCGTCCGGCTCGCCCTCGAAGTAGTACGCGACGCGGTCGCCGAGGCCCGCCGCCACGTGCCGGTCGAGGCAGTTCACCGCGACGTTCAGCTTCCCGCCCACGAACCACTTCGCGAACGGCGCGTCCGACCAGTCGAGCACCTGGCTGAACGGCTCGGCCCAGGTCAGCCGCTTCGCGCGCTCGCCCCAGAACGCGACGCGGTCCGCGTCCGCCTCCGCGTAGATGGAGGCGTCGACGTTCGCCTGGGCGGCGAACTCGGGGCTCGGCGGGAACCTGCGGTCCTCGGAGGCGAGGTTGTCGAGAGCGGGGGTCACGGTGTCGGTCACGGGAGCGTCCTTCCGGGCAGCGTCGACGGCGCCCGGCATCACGCTAACGTCCGGCGGCCCGGAAGGCCCGTCCCGACGTTGCGGAACCGTGCGGGCGGCGCCTCCTAGCCTGGGGCGCATGGCGGTCGAGCGGGTCGTGGTCGTCGGCGGCGGCGCGAGCGGCGTCCTCACGGCGGCGGCCCTCAGCCGGCGTTCGGAGGTCGGCGGGATCGTCCTCGTGGCGCGGGAGGACCGCGTGGGACCGGGGCTCGCGTACGGGACGGCGGCCGCCCATCACCGTCTGAACTCTCCCGCGGGCCGGATGAGCGCCTGGCAGGACGACCCGGACGACTTCCTGCGCTGGGCCGCGACGGCCGGCTCACCGCAGGACGCGGCCGAGTTCTCCCCGCGCCGGCTCTACGGGGACTACCTCGAGTCGGTCGCCGCGTCGCTCCCTCGCACGACCGTCGTGCACGGCGAGGCCGTCGACGTCCGGGGCGGCGCCGTGGTGCTCGCGGACGGCCGGTCGATCCCGGCGTACGCGGTCGTCCTCGCGCTCGGCAATCCGCCGCCCCTCGGGAGGACGGCGCCCGCGGTGCGCGCCGTCGCCGACCCGTGGGCGCCGGGAGCGCTCGACGGCGTGCGCGGGCGCGTGCTGCTCCTCGGCACCGGGCTGACGATGGTCGACGTCGCGACCTCCCTCGCGCGCGCGGACCCCGGCACCCGGCTGACCGCGACGAGCCGGAACCGCCTGCTGCCGCGGGTGCATCTCGACGTGCCGCAGCCCGCGGGCCCCGGCGTCCAGGGCGACCCGACGACCGTCGGCGGCGTCGTGCGCGCCTTCCACGACCGGCTGCGCGCCTGCGACCGCGCCTGGCAGGCGGAGGTCGACGGCGTCCGCCCGCAGGTCAACGCGCTCTGGGGGGCGCTCGGTCACGAGGACCGCGTCCGCTTCATCCGGCACGTGTCCCGCCACTGGGAGGTGCACCGGCACCGCATGAGCCCGATCGTCGCCGCGGAGGTGCACGGGCTGCTCGCCTCCGGACGCCTCGTGATCGGGGACGCGGACGGCGAGTACGACGCCGTCGTGGACTGCACGGGCCCGCGCCCCTTCGCCGAGCCGGGGTGGAACCCGCTCGTCGACGCGCTGCTCGCCTCCGGTGCCGCGCACCCGGACGCGCTCGGCATCGGGATCGACGTCGACGCCGAGGGCCGCGTGCAGGGGGCGTCCGCACTGTTCGCGGTCGGCCCGGCGCGGCGCGGCTCGCAGTGGGAGTCGACCGCGATCCCGGAGATCCGCCAGCACGCGACGGAGGTCGCGGCAGCGGTCGGCGGACCGTCCTCGTGATCCTCAGCTCGAGATCGCGGTGACCGTCGCGGCGGTCGTGGCGGCGGTCGACGCCGCGACGATCGCCGCCTGCACGGCGTCGCGGACCACCTTCGACGCCCAGTCGCCCTCGGCGAGCGCCGCGACGCGCCGCTTCGCCTCGCGCGCCTCCGCGCCGCGCAGCCCGAGGGTCGGCGCCAGCCGGCCGAGCGCCTGCAGGATGCCCGCGAGGGCGGCGGTGCGCTCGTCGGGCGCCGCGCCGAGGACGACCACGTCGCGCAGCCGCGCCCGGACGGCGGCCTCCTCGGTGAACGAGCGCGCGGGCCAGCGGGTCCTGGGGAACAGCCCGAGCACGCGATCGTCCTGCCGGTCGAGGACGCCGTGCGCCGCGAGGCGGTCGGCGAGCCGGTCCTTCAGACCCGTCCCGATGCGCGCGGCGAGGTCGTCGGCCGTGCGCGGGCGCTCGTCCACGAGTCGTCGCGCGTCCGCCAGCACGTCGTCCTCGAGCGCGACCTCCGTGCCGCGCACCGTCGGCCGCCGCCAGCGACTCGTCGCGGGCTCGAGCTCCACCGCGCCGGCGATCGCGAGCTCCGCGAGCACGGCCGCCCCGAGCGGCACGCGGGCGTCGATCGTCAAGCCCTTCGTGGTCCCCGACTCGTCGTCGAGCAGGAGCAGGAGCAGGTCCTCGGCGAGCAGCGCAGCCATCCCGGCACCGTAGGGATCCCGCCTCCGAAGGCGCTGCCAGATCGGCGCTTGACATCCTGAATCATGGTTCGTAGGTTCATTAGTCAAGTAACGAACCAGGGAGGTCCGGTGCTCTCGGACGACCGGCCGATCTTCCAGCAGATCGCGGATCAGCTGGCCGACGGCATCCTCGCCGGCACCTACGCCCCCGGGGCGCCCGTGCCGTCGACGAACGAGCTCGCCGCGTTCCACCGCATCAATCCCGCGACGGTCGGCAAGGGCGTGAACGTGCTCGTCGACGCCGGCGTGCTCGAGAAGCGTCGCGGCCTCGGCATGTACGTCACCGCCGGCGCCCGCGAGCGACTGCTCGCGGACCGCCGGGCGGCGTTCGCCCGCGACTTCGTCGCCCCCCTGCTCGCGGAGGCGCGCTCCCTCGGGCTCGCCGCCGCGGACGTGCACCGCATCATCGATCAAGGAGTGGAGTGATGACCGCACCCGCCATCCGCCTCACGGGCGTCTCCCGCCGGTTCGGCCGGACCACCGCGCTCGACGACGTCACGACCGACGTGCCGTCCGGCGTCGTCTGCGGTCTCCTCGGCCGCAACGGCGCCGGCAAGACGACGCTCATGTCGATCCTCGCCGGGCACGACCGCCCGTCGACCGGCGCCGTGGAGGTGCTCGGCAGCGATCCGTTCGAGCACGCCCGCGTCATGGGCTCGGTCAGCCTCGTCCGGGACAACCAGCGCTACCCGGAGGACTTCAAGCTGCGGCACGTCCTCCGCGTCGCGCCGCGCTTCCACGAGCGGTGGGACGCGGATCTGGCGGCGGCGCTGGTCGACGACTTCCGCCTCCCGGCGCGCACCACGATCAAGAAGATGTCGCGCGGGCAGCAGTCCGGCGTCGGCATCGTCATCGGGCTCGCCTCGAGGGCGCCCGTCACGATCTTCGACGAGCCGTACCTGGGGCTCGACGCGACCGCCCGGCGCATCTTCGCGGATCGGCTGCTGGCCTCGCGCTTCGACGGGGCCGCGCGGACGATCGTCCTGTCGACCCATCTGATCGACGAGATGGAGCAGCTGCTCGACCACGTGCTCGTCCTGAACGGCGGACGCCTGGTCCGGGCGGGCGCCACGGACGAGGTCACGGCGGCCGCGTGGTCGCTGAGCGGTCCGGCGGATGCGGCGCTCCGGCTGGCCGGCGGGCGGGCGCCCATCAGCACCCGCCGCATCGGCGGCCTCGTGTCGCTCGTGTTCGCCGGCCCCGAGCCGGAGGGCGTCGGCGCGGAGGCGCGCGCCGCGGGCCTCCAGGTCGCTCCCGTGAGCCTGCAGGACCTCGTCGCCGCCCTCGGGGCGGACGAGGCCGCCCCGACCGCCGAGAGGGCAGCGGCATGAGCGCGGTCGACCACCTGGTCTCCCCCGTCGACGTCCTCGCCCTCCAGTACGGGAACCCGCGGCGGATGATCGGCATCCCGCTGCTCATCCTCGGCGGCGTCGTCGTGCTCACCGTGGCCGTCTCCGTCGCGGTCCTCCGCGCGGGCGGCACCGTCGCCGGCGCGCAGGGCAACGGCAGCATCCTGTGGAGCGTCCTCGGCTACACGGTCGCGCTCGGCGCGCAGAACGTCGCGTCGAGCTTCCCGTTCTCACTCGCGCTCGGCTCGAGCCGACGCGCGTTCGTCCTCGGCAACCTGCTCACCGCGGCCGCGCAGGCGCTCCTCGTCGCGGTCGCCTCCCTGGTCCTGCTCGGCATCGAGGTGGCGACGGGCGGCTGGTTCATCGGCGTCCACGTCGTCCGGTCCGGGCTCACGGGCGACGGGGACCCGCTGGTGCTCGGCGGCGCGATGCTGCTCGGCGTGCTCATGGCGATGTCGATCGGCGGCGTCTTCGCCGCGGCCTGGGTGCGGTTCGGCGCCCGGGGCCCGCTGGGCATCGCGATCGGGACGACCGCGCTGCTCGTCGTGGTGCTGCTCGTGCTGTCCCCGATCGCCGCGTCCGTCCGTCCGGCGGTGGAGGCGATCGAGCCCTGGTGGGTCGCCGTCCTCGTCACCGCCGTCGCGCTCGTCGGCCAGTACCTGTTCCTGCGGCGCGCGAGCGTCCGCTGATCCGCTCGAGGGAGACCGCCATGACCACCGCCGTCGCCCGTCCCGCGTCGCCCGCGGACGTCGTCGTGCTGCAGTACGCCGTGCCGACCCGGATGGTGACGATCCCGATCGGGATCCTCGTCGCCGTCGTGCTCGTCATGACCGCCGTGACGCTGGTCGTCGTCCGCGGCGGCGGGTCCGGGGACGACCTCGCGCAGAGCGGTGCCGTCGTCTGGAGCCTCTTCGGGTTCGTCGTCGCCGTCGGCGTGCAGTCCGTGAGCGTGACCTTCCCGATCGCGCTCGCGCTCGGCACCACGCGCCGCACCTTCACGCTGGGCACGCTCGCGACCGCGGCTCTCGAGTCGGCCCTGCTCGCCGCAGCAGCGCTGCTCCTCCTCGGGCTGGAGCGCCTGACGGGCGGCTGGTTCGTCGGCGCACGGGTGCTCAGCGATGGCATGCTCGGCGGCGGCGACCCACTGCTGCTCGTCGCGGTGATGGCCGGCGGCGGCTTCACGGCGCTGTCGGTCGGCGCGCTCTACGGGGCCGCGTGGGTGCGGTTCGGCGCCCGCGGTCCGGCGACGCTCGGGATCGCGACCGGCGTGCTGCTCACCGCGCTGCTCCTCGTCGCGCTGCCGGCGATCCCGGCCGTCGCCGCCGCGCTGGGCGCGTGGGCCCTCGTGCTGACGGGCGCCGTCGTCGTCGTCGTGTCCGTCACCGGCGAGCTGGTGCTCCTGCGCCGGGCGAGCGTGCGCTGACCGCGCGGCGGCCGCACATGACGAAGGCCCGCACGAGGCGGGCCTTCGGGAAGTGCTGGGGTACCTGGACTCGAACCAAGAACAACTGAACCAGAATCAGCCGTGTTGCCAATTACACCATACCCCAATGCTGCAACCGTACGGTTGCAGGCGGGTGGCCCGTGGTGCGGGGGCCGGTCGTCGAGCATACCCGACGTCGAACCCCTCCCCCTCCTCCGGCGACGCGCGTGGCGGACGGCGGACCGTTCAGCGCGGGCGGGGCGCCTTCGGCGGGCGGTGCAGCACCGTACCGGTGCGCGCCGCCGCCCAGCGGACGACCGGCGGCCGCAGCGCCAGGACGAGCGCAGCGGTGAGCACGAGCGAGACGAGGAACACCACGAGCCCGGCGGGGCTCTCGTCGTCCCGCACCGCGTAGATGTGGTTCAGGTTCCGGATCGCGCCGGTCGCGAGCACGAGGAACACGTGCACCGCGGTGAAGGCGACGAAGAACCACATCGTCCACCAGTGGATCGTCTTCGCGGTGCGGAGCGGGAACCGCGCGTCGAGGAACCGGAGCCGGGCCGCGAAGCCGGGCGCCGCGCGCAGCCCCGTCAGGATCGCGATCGGGCCGGCGACGTAGACGACGACGAAGTAGCTCAGCTGCTGGAGGGCGTTGTAGTCCACCCAGCCGTCCTCCGTCGGCCAGGCGAAGGACGCGTACTGCAGCCCGGCGGAGACCGCTTGCGGCACCACGGCCCAGTCCGTGGGCACGATCCGCGCCCAGTGCCCGCTGACCGCGCAGAGCACGACGAAGACCACGCCGTTCAGCACCCACAGGGTGTCGGCGACGAAGTGCGACCAGAGGTCGATCGCGATTCGGACCGGCGGGTGCGCCGTGCGGATCCGACCGTCGTTGCGCCGCGTCCAGAACGTGGCGGGCCGGCCGGCGCGGTGGATCCGCCAGCCGGAGCGGACGGTGAACAGGAGGAACGCCGCGTTCAGCCCGTGCTGCCACGCCGCCCACGCCGGGAAGCCCGCCGGGACCCCGTCGGGCTGCGGCGCGGTGCCGGACCAGGTCGAGACGAAGGCCTCCCCCGCGTCGGAGAATCGCAGGAGCCGGGCGACGACCACGACCACCACCGCGAGCACGACCGCGGCCGCGAGGAGCCACGGCCACCGCCTCCGGACCGCGGAGGCGGACCCGGCGCTCACGCGACGGCGCTGCGCAGCTTGCGGATGCGGGCGAGGGTCTCGTCCGCTCCGAGGATCGCGAGCGACTCGAACAGCGGCGGGGAGACCCGCCGCCCGCTCGTCGCGACGCGGACGGGTCCGAACGCGACCCGCGGCTTCAGCCCGAGCCCGTCGATCAGCGCGCCTTCGAGCGCCGCCTTCACCCCGTCGACGCTCCAGTCGTCGGACGCGGCGAGCGCCTCCTCGGCGGCCGCGAGGACCTCGGTCGCGTTCTTCGGCAGCCCGGCCACCGCGTCCTCCGCGTGGACGAGGTCGGCCGCGGTCGTGAAGAACGAGGCGAGCAGGTCCGGCGCCTGGCCGAGCAGCTGCATGCGCTCCTGGACGAGCGGCGTCAGCTCCCGCAGCAGCGCCAGCTGGTCCGGGGTCGGCTCCGCCGGCAGCACGTCCCGCACCTGCAGGTACGGCACCATCCGGGCGGCGAGGTCGTCCGGATCGAGCAGCCGGATGTGGTCGCCGTTGATGGCCTCGGCCTTCTTCAGGTCGAAGCGGGCCGGGTTCGGGTTCACGTTCCGGATGTCGAACGCGGCGGCGAGCTCGGCCCGCGAGAACACGTCGCGGTCGGGGCCGATCGACCAGCCGAGCAGCGCGAGGTAGTTCAGCAGGCCCTCGGGGATGAAGCCGCGCTCGCGGTGGAGGAAGAGGTTCGACTCCGGGTCGCGCTTCGAGAGCTTCTTCGTGCCGTCGCCGAGCACGAGCGGCATGTGCCCGAACCGCGGCACCCACTCCGCCACCCCGATGTCGATGAGCGCGTGGTACAGCGCGATCTGCCGAGGCGTCGAGGGTAGGAGGTCCTCGCCGCGGAGCACGTCGGTGACCCGCATGAGCGCGTCGTCGACCGGGTTCACGAGCGTGTACAGCGGCTGGCCGCCCGGGCGCACGACGACGAAGTCGGGGAACGACCCCGCTGCGAACGTGATCGGGCCGCGGATGAGGTCGTCGAAGGAGAGGTCCTCGTCCGGCACGCGGAGGCGGAGCGCGGGCTGCCGATCGTCGGCGCGGAATGCCGCCCGCACCTCCGGGTCCCGCTCCCAGTTGCCGTAGCCCTGCTGGACCGCGCGCCCCTCGGCGATGTTGCGCGCCTCGATCTCGGCGGCGGTCATGTACGACTCGTAGAGGTGGCCGGAGGCGGTGAGCCGTGCGATGACGTCCTGGTAGATCGCGCCGCGCTGCGACTGCCGGTACGGCTCGTCCGGGCCGCCCTTGAGGACGCCCTCGTCCCAGTCGAGGCCCATCCAGGTGAGCGCGTCGATGATCTGCTCGAAGGACTGCTCGCTGTCGCGGGCCGCGTCCGTGTCCTCGATGCGGAAGACGAAGGTGCCGCCCGTGTGCCGCGCCTGCGCCCAGTTGAAGAGGGCGGTGCGGACCAGGCCGACGTGCGGCAGGCCGGTCGGGGACGGGCAGAAGCGGACGCGCACGTCGGCGCCCGTGGCGGTGGTGATGGGGTGCGCGGTCGACATGGCGATCCCGGAGTCTACCGAGCGGCCGGGCTCAGGCCCGGGCGCGGGTGGTGTTGACGAGCCGGCCGATGGTGCCGATCTCGACCTCGACGCGCTGTCCGGGGCGGATCTCGAGGTCGCCGTTCGAGCTGCCGGTCAGGATGACGTCGCCCGGCAGCAGCGTCCAGACGTCGGAGACCATCTCGACGATCTCCGGGATGGAGAGCACGAGGTCGCGCGTGTGCCCGGACGAGCGCTCCTCGCCGTCGACGACGGTCCGGATGGGAACGCCGCGCGGGTCGATCTCCGTCTCGATGAAGGGACCGATCGGGCAGAACGTGTCGTACCCCTTGCCGCGCGCCCACTGCCCGTCCTCGATCATCCGATCGAGCGCGGTCACGTCGTTCGCGATCGTGTAGCCGAAGATCACCTGGTCCGCATCCTCCGCCGGCACGCGCTTCGCGACGGACCCGATCACGATGGCGAGCTCGCCCTCGTGGATGATGCGGCCCGGCACCGGCGGCAGCTGGATGACGTCGTTCGGCCCGATCACCGACGTGTTCGGCTTGAGGAAGATCACCGGCTCGGTCTTCGACCCCGGCGGCAGCACGGCCTCGATGCCCGGGTAGTTGAGCCCCATGCCGACGATCTTCGAGCGGGGGATGACCGGCGCGAGCAGCTTCGCCTCGGCGAGCGGAACCCGCTCCCCCGTCGTCTCGAAGCCCTGGAACATCGGGTCGCCGGCGATGACGACGAGGTCCTCGTCGTCGACGATCCCGAACTGCGGGTCGCTGCCCCCGGACGTGAACCGCGCGATCTTCACCCCGAGAGCCTACCGAGCGGCGCATCCGCGCTTCCGGGGCCTTCCGCTGCTGATCCGCCGGTGCGCACCGCCCGATCTGCAGCGGAGGGCCCGGGAGCGGTCGGCGCGCGTCGGCGCGCTGACCTGCGAACACTCCGGATCGGACGCATGAACGGCCTGATCGGAGGAGAATCGAGCCATGCCAGAGATGCCGGAGGTGCACGCGCTCGCGGACGACCTCGCCGAGCGGATGGTCGGCCGCACGATCGCGCGCTTCGACGTGCTGACGTTCTCCGCGCTGAAGACCTTCGATCCCCCGGCGACCGCCGCGATCGGCCAGGAGGTGCAGGACGTCACGCACTTCGGCAAGTTCCTCGACGTCGACCTCGGCGACCTGCACGTCGTGATCCACCTCGCGAAGGCCGGGTGGATGCGCTGGTACGACGTCCTCCCCACGACGCGGAACCGCGTCATCGCGGCACGCATCGGCCTCGACGACGGCTCGGGCGTGCAGCTGACCGAGGCCGGGACGAAGAAGTCGCTCTCGATCTCCGTGGTCCGGAACCCGCTCGACGTGCCCCGCGTCGCGACGCTCGGCCCCGACCCGCTGGCGGACGCGTTCACGGAGGGGCGGTTCGCCGAGGTGCTCTCGGCAGCGGGCCGTGCGCAGATCAAGGGCGTGCTCCGCGACCAGGCCCGCATCGCGGGGATCGGGAACGCGTACTCCGACGAGATCCTCCACGCCGCGAAGATGTCGCCGTTCAAGCCGGCCGTCATGGCGCCGGAGGAGGTCCACCGGCTCTACGAGGCGATGCGGACCACCCTCGCCGATGCGATCCGGCGCTCGGAGGGCCTCCACATGGCCGACCTGAAGGGCGAGAAGAAGGCGGGCATGCGCGTGCACGGCCGGACCGGCGAGGCGTGCCTGGTCTGCGGCGATACGATCCGGCAGGTGCGCTTCGCGGACAACTCGCTGCAGTACTGCCCGACCTGCCAGACGGGCGGCAAGCCGCTGGCCGACCGCGCCCTGAGCCGCCTCGGCATCACGCTGTAGGCGGGGTGGTGTCGAGTCCCTCGCCCCGGAACCCCCACCGGAGACCACTTTGCTCACGCTTCTTGCCGCCCGAGCTCCGTGGAGGCGGCAAGAAGCGTGAGCAAAGTCGTCAGGCGAGGCGGGTCATCCAGCCGTGGTGGTCGGGGCGGCGGCCGTACTGGACGTCGGTGAGCTCCTCGCGGAGGCTCATCGTCAGCGCGCCCGGCTCGGCGTCCGGGGCCCCGATCTCCCAGTCGCGCGCCTTCAGGCGCCCGATCGGCGTGATCACCGCGGCGGTGCCGCAGGCGAACGCCTCCACGATGTCGCCCGACTCGACGCCGCGGCGCCACTCCGCGATGTCGAAGCGGCGCTCCTCGACGACGTGACCGCGCTCCTCGAGCAGGCGGATCACGGACGAGCGGGTGATGCCCTCGAGGATCGTGCCGAGCGCCGGCGTCACGACGCGACCGTCGGCGTAGACGAAGAAGACGTTCATGCCGCCGAGCTCCTCGACCCAGGTCCGCTCCTCCGAGTCGAGGAACAGCACCTGCTGGCAGCCCTGCTCGTACGCCTCCGCCTGGGGCAGGAGGCTCGACGCGTAGTTGCCGCCGGTCTTCGCGGCGCCCATGCCGCCGCGGCCGGCGCGCGACCAGTCCTCCGACAGCCAGATCGACACCGGCTTGATCCCGCCCGGGAAGTAGGCGCCGGCGGGCGACGCGATGACGTGGAAGTCGACGCCGTGCGCGGGCCGGACGCCGAGGAACGCCTCCGACGCGATCATGAACGGGCGCAGGTAGAGGCTGGTCTCGGGCGCGCTCGGCACCCATTCCTTATCGATCTCGACGAGACGCTTGATCGCCGCGATGAACGCGGACTCGGGCAGCTCCGGCAGCGCGAGCCGTCGGGCGGAGCGCTGGAGCCGCTCGGCGTTCGCCTCCGGCCGGAACGTCCACACCGAACCGTCCGCCCAGCGGTACGCCTTCAGACCCTCGAAGATCTCCTGGGCGTAGTGGAGGACGGCGGCGGCCGGGTCGAGGATCAGCGGCCCGTACGGCTTCACCTGCGCGTCGTGCCAGCCCGCCTCCTCCGACCAGGCGATGGAGACCATGTGGTCGGTGAAGTACTTGCCGAAGCCGGGGTCGGCGAGCATCGCCTCCCGCTCCGCGTCCGCGCGGCGGGCGGGCGACGGCGTGGTGTCGAAGTCGAGCGCGAAGGTCGTGGTCGTGGTCATCGGGGCTCCAGTGCGGGGAGGGCTGCGCGGACCGCGTCGCCGATCTCGGTCGTCGTGCGGGCGGCCGCGCCGCGGGAGGCGAGGTCGGCGGTGACCGCGGCGGTGATGCGGCCCGCCGCCTCGGGGAGGCCGAGGTGATCGAGCAGCAGCGCGGTCGAGAGGATGGCGGCGGTCGGGTCGGCCTTCCCGGTGCCGGCGATGTCCGGCGCCGAGCCGTGGACCGGCTCGAACATCGAGGGGAAGGCGCCGCTCGGGTTGATGTTCCCCGATGCCGCGAGTCCGATGCCGCCGCTGATCGCGCCGGCCAGATCGGTGAGGATGTCGCCGAAGAGGTTGTCCGTGACGACGACGTCGAACCTAGCAGGGTCGGTCACGAGGAAGATCGTCGCCGCGTCGACGTGGAGGTAGTCGACCGCGACGCCCGGGAACTCCGCGGCGACGGCGTCCACGGTCCGCTTCCAGAGCGAGCCGGCGAAGGTCAGCACGTTCGTCTTGTGCACCAGCGTGAGCCTGGAGCGGCGCTCTGCGGCCTTCGCGAACGCGTAGCGGACGACCCGCTCGACGCCGAAGGCGGTGTTGACGCTGACCTCGTTCGCGACCTCGGCGGGCGTGCCGACGCGGATCGCGCCGCCGTTGCCGACGTACGGCCCCTCCGTGCCCTCGCGGACCACGACGAAGTCGACGGCGCCGGGGTCCTTGAGCGGACTCTCGACGCCGGGGAAGAGCACGGTGGGGCGCAGGTTGACGTAGTGGTCGAGCGAGAAGCGGAGCTTCAGCAGCAGGCCGCGCTCGATGTTCGCGTCCTTGAGTCGCGGGTCGCCGGGCGTGCCGCCGACGGCCCCGAGCAGGATCGCGTCGTGCGCGGCGATCGCGGCCAGCTCGTCGTCCGGCAGCACGTCGCCGGTCGCGAGGTACCGGGCGGCACCGAGCGCGAACTCGCTCGTCTCGATCGCCGCCTCGTCGCCGACCGCTGCGCGGAGCACCTTCAGGGCCTCCGCGACCACCTCGGGGCCGATCCCGTCGCCGCCGATGACCGCGAGTCGGATGGTGCGCGTCACGGAGGACTCCCTTGCTGCCGAGGGTTCCCAGGCTACAAGCGTCCGTTCCGGAGGAGTTCCTGCGCGGCCGGCGCAGGAACTCCTTCGAAACGGAACGGGGTCAGTCGGTGACGCGGTGCACGTCGCGCACCGGACGGCCCTCGACGTAGGCGGCGACCGGGATGACCTCGCCGCGGAAGAAGGCGCGCCCGCGCCGGTAGTACAGGGCGAGCAGCACGAACCCGATCAGGAGGCCGACGATGCCGACGAAGCCCGTGGCGCCGATCCCGAAGATCGTCACGTTCTTCCCGTTCGCGTCGGTCAGCCAGTCCGGCAGGGAGTACTCGTACGCGCCGTACCCGAAGACGACGAGCAGCATCAGGCCGCCGAGCAGCGGGAAGAGACCGCGGAACACGAACCGGCCGACGCTCGTGAACAGCGTCCGCCGGTAGAACCACACGCACGCGAAGCCGGTCAGCCCGTAGTAGAACGCGATCATCAGGCCGAGCGATCCGATGAGCGCGTTGTAGAGGCTCTGGCTGATCGCGGTGACGACCAGGAAGAAGATGCACGAGACGACGCCCATGCCGATCGTCGACCAGGTCGGGGTCTGGAACCGCGGGTGCATGCGGGAGAAGACCGCGGGGATCGCCTTGTGCGCGGCCATCGACAGGGACGTGCGGGCCGTGGGCAGGATCGTCGTCTGCGTGCTCGCGGAGGCCGAGGTGAGGATCGTGGCGGCGAAGAGCACCTGCAGCACGTGCCCGAGGACGCTGTCCCCGAACGCCGCCGCGGACATCGCGCTGAAGACGTCGCCCGAGTTGTCCGGGTTCGCGAGCCCGACCCCCTTCTCCCCCACTCCCGCGAAGGAGATCGTCGCGATCGAGACGAGCAGGTAGGTGACGAGCAGCAGGACGGTCGACAGGATCGCGGCGCGGCCCGGGGTCCTGGCCGGGTCCTTCGTCTCCTCGTTGACGGAGACCGCGCTGTCCCAGCCCCAGTAGATGAAGATCGCGGCGAGGATCGCGGGCGCGATCGCCTGACCGAAGTCGAGGCCGGCGGGGCTGAACCAGCTCCACTGGAACGGGATGGAGTACGGCTCGCCCTGACCGGTCGCGACGCGGACGAGCGCGGTCCCGGCGAAGACGAACAGCAGCAGGATCTCGAAGCCGAGCAGGAAGTACTGGAGGCGTGCGGAGATCTCGATGCCGCGGTAGCAGATCCACGTCATCAGGGCGATCCAGAGCAGGCCGACGATCGTCGACGCCCAGATGTTGCTCGACAGCGCCGCGACGCCGGGCAGCCCGAAGCCGCCGATGAACACGAACGAGTACTGCCCGGCGATGAAGGCGAGGTTCGCCATCACGATGATGTCGGCGATGATGATCGCCCAGCCGCCCATCCAGCCCGTGATCGCGCCGAACGCCCGGGTGGCCCAGGTGAACGTCGTCCCGCAGTCCGGGTCGGTGCTGTTCAGCTCCTTGTACGCCTGCGCGATGAGGTACATCGGGATGAACGCGAGGAGGAGCATCGCCGGGGCGTGGACGCCGACCGGCGAGGTGCCGCCGACGATGATGAAGCCGAGGCTCGCCGCGAGGCTGTAGGCGGGCGCCGTCGACGCGGTGGCGACGACGACCGAGCCGAGCAGCCCGATGGCGCCCTTCTTCAGGCCCTTGTCGACCGCCGCGGACTCCGCGGCGACGGTGGTGACCAACGGTTCGGACACGGCGACCTCCATCCTGCGCGGCGGCACCCTTGCACACCGGCCCCGGGGAGCCTAGACCCGAACGGCATCCCGGCGGATATCGCCGCCTGGTGTCGCCCTGACCGCCGATTCCGGCGGTCGGGACGTCATTCCGCGACGATATCGATGGCGACGAGCCGCGACGCGTCGATGCGCGCGCGGATGTCGTCGAGGACCTCCTGCGACGCCTCGGAGTCGATCGTCAGCACGCTGAGGGCGGTGCCGCCCGCGACGTCCCGCGCGATCTGCATCCCCGCGATGTTCACCCCCGCCTCCCCGAAGGCGGAGCCGTACTGCGCGACGATGCCGGGGCGGTCGGTGTAGGTGAAGACGACGTGGTGGTCGGCGAGCGGCACCTCGACGTCGTAGCCCTCGACCTCCGTCAGCTTCTCGATCTGCTTCGGCCCGGTCAGGGTGCCGGACACGGAGTGCGTCGCCCCCGTCGTCGTCGCGCCCTTCAGCGTGATGACGTTGCGGTAGTCGTCGCTGACCGGGTCGGTGACGAGGCGCACCTGGATGCCGCGCTCCTCCGCGAACAGCGGCGCGTTCACGTAGGACACGTTCTCGGTGAGCGTGTTGACGAAGAGCCCCTTGAGCGCGGCGAGCTTCAGCACGCTGACGTCGTACTCGTTGAGATCGCCGCGCACCTCGACGTCGAGGCTGGCGATCGGCCCGTCGGCGAGCGCGGCGAACACCTGGCCGAGCTTCTCGGTGAGCGGGATGCCGGGGCGCACGTACGGGTCGATGACGCCGCCGGCGACGTTCACGGCGTCGGGCACGAGCTCGCCGCCGAGCGCGAGCCGCACGCTCCGAGCGACCGCGACGCCCGCCTTCTCCTGCGCCTCGTCCGTGGAGGCGCCGAGGTGCGGCGTGACCTGGAGGTGCTCCTGCGCGATCAGCGACGGGTTCCGCGGCGGCTCGGTGACGAACACGTCGAGGGCGGCGCCGGCGATGAGGCCCGCGGCGAGCGCGCGCTCGAGGGCCGCCTCGTCGATGATGCCGCCGCGGCTGCAGTTGACGATGCGGAGCGTCGGCTTGGCGATCGCGAACTCCGGGTCGCCGATGAGCCCCGTCGTCTCCGGGGTCTTCGGGATGTGCACGGTCACGAAGTCGGCGACGCGCATGAGCTCGTCGAGGCCGAGCAGCTGCACGCCGAGCTGCTGGGCGCGCGCCGGCGTGACGTACGGGTCGTAGGCGACGAGGGTGACGCCGAACGGGGCGAGCCGCTGCGCGACGAGAGTGCCGATCCGGCCGAGGCCGACGACGCCGACCGTCTTCTCGTACAGCTCGACGCCCGTGTACTTCGAGCGCTTCCACTCCCCGGCCTTCAGCGAGGCGTTCGCGTCGGGCAGGTGGCGGGCGAGGCCGAGGAGGTGCGCGATCGCGAGCTCCGCGGCGGAGACGACGTTCGACGTCGGCGCGTTGACGACCATCACGCCGGCCTTCGTCGCGCTCGGGATGTCGACGTTGTCGAGCCCGACGCCCGCACGGGCGACGACCTTCAGCTGCCGACCCGCGGCGATCGCCTCGGCGTCGACCTGCGTCGCGGAGCGGACGAGGAGGGCGTCGGCGTCCGCGATCGCCGCGAGGAGGGCGGGACGGTCGGTGCCGTCGACGTCGCGGACGTCGAAGTCCGGTCCGAGCGCGGCGACGGTGGCGGGCGAGAGCTGCTCGGCGATCAGCACGACGGGTTTCGGCACGGTCCCGCAGCCTACCGAGCGCCGGAGCGGCGCTCCCCGCCGCCGTCACGCGGCGACCCGGACGTCAGCGCGTGCGGGCCCGGAACACCTCGAGCAGGTCGGCGAAGAGCGGGTGGGCCGGCTCGATCCCGGTGATGACCGTGACCGCGCCGTCGGGCTCCTCCTCGCGGAGGATGCGCTGCAGCTCGACGCTCTCCGCGTCGTCCGGGACGTCGAAGCGGAGGGCGTCGGCGATCGCGCGGAGCAGGGCGTCGCGGGGCAGCCCGCGCTCGGCGAGCTGCGCGGCGGGCCCGATGAAGCGCTCGGCGCGGCTGAGCTTCCGCAGCGGGCCCCGCCCGACGCGCTCCACGGTGTCCGGCAGCTCGGGGTTCGAGAGCCGCCCCATGATCTTCCGGCCGTAGGCGGCCTGCTCCTCCTCGTCGAGCCCGAACTTCGCGACGAGCAGCGACCGGGTCTCCCCGATCGCCGCCTCGACCTCGGCCCGGATCGCGGGATCCGTGATGGCGTCCGTGATCGAGTGGATGCCGCGCGCGAACCCGTGGTACGCGGCGGTCGCGTGCCCGGTGTTGACGGTGAAGAGCTTCCGCTCGATGAACGGCGCCAGGTCGTCCACCCAGTGCACGCCGACGATCTGCGGCGGGTTCCCGTCGAACGGCGTGCGGTCGATGACCCACTCGTGGAAGGGCTCGAGCACGACGTCGAGGCCGGCGTCCGGCGCCTGCGCGGGCACGATCCGGTCGATCGCGGTGTTCGCGAACGCGGCGACGGCGTCGAGGCGGTCGGCGTCCGCCTCCGGGAGGGCCGCGCGGACGTCGGCCTCGAGGATGTCGGTCGCGTTGATGGCGTTCTCGCACGCGAAGACCGCGATCCGGCCGCCGTCGATCGCGTCCTGCCCGATCTCGATGCGCCGCTCGATCCCACGGGCGATCACCGGCGCGACGAACGGCAGCACGCGCGGCCCGACCGCCGTGGTGACGACGTCCGCGGTCGCGATCTCGTCGACGAGCCGGGCCTCGTCGGTCCGGCTGTTGATCGCGCGGAAGTCGGTGACGACCGTCGTCCGCCCGCCCTCGCCGATCTCGGTGACCGTGTACGAGTCCGCCGCGTCCAGCGCGTCGATCAGCGCCTCGGCGACGTCCGCGAACACCACCTCGTACCCGCTCTCGTGGAGCAGCTCCCCCACGAAGCCCCGCCCGATGTTGCCCGCGCCGAAATGGACCGCCTTCATGGCGGCGAACCTAGCGCGCGGGGACGCGGCGCGCCTCAGAGGGCGCCGATCACCGACAGGAAGAACGCGAGCTGGCTGAGCGACAGCGCCTGCGAGGCGCAGAGCGCGAGGACCAGGACGAGCGCGAAGCCGAGGAGGCTCCGCCGCACTCCCAGCACGACGCCGGCGGCCCAGGCGACGACCGGGATCGCGATGCCGATGAGGAGCACGACCCAGGCCGTCGCCGTGAGCTGCTGACCCATGACGCGGGCGAAGCCGAGCCAGACCACGAGGTTGGACACCGCGCCGTAGACCTGCCAGAGGAAGGCGAGGAGGAAGAGGAGCGCGATCGCGATCCGCGCGCCGAGGCGCCGCGGCGGCCCGAGCGTGACCGCGGCGCTCACGCGGCCACCAGGATCGCGGGCCACGGCACGAGCAGAAGGGCGCCGAGCGCCAGGAGCGCGAGCCGGCGGGAGGGGACGCGCACCCGCCAGAGGACGAGGACGAACCAGACCACCGGCGCGAGGACGGCGAGCACCCGGCCCGCGACGTTCAGCACGAACGCGATCAGCTCGACCGGTGTCCCGCCGCCCGTGCTCACCGACGCCGCGATCTGGAGGTCGAAGGCACTGCGGATCCAGAACGCCGTCTCGAGCACCGCGACGCCGCCGAGCACGCCGAGGACGAGCAGGGAGAACCCGCCGCCGGACGCCCGGCCCGCACCCGCCGGGCGGTCGTCGATGAGAGGGGCGGGACGCTTCGGCGCGGCGAGCGCGTCGTCGCCGTCCCAGGAGAGGGCGTCCTCGTCGGTCGGATCGGTCATGTCCCTCCGATCCTGCCGCACCCGCCGGCCCGCGCCTGCCGTCAGGCCGGCGCGACCGCCGCGTCGCGCACCCGGATGCCGATCAGGTGGACGCCGAGCCCGGCGACGGAGGCGACCGCGCCGGCGATCGGCACCGCGACCGCCCCGGCGCCGAGCGCCGCCGCTCCGACCGCGGGCGCGAGCCCGATGCCGACATACATGGCCGTGGAGTACCACGACAGCACGATGCCGGCCGCGGCGGGGTCGATGCCGACGAGCCGGTGCTGGACGGGCACGACGATCGCGAACGCGGCGATCCCCCACAGCGCGAACACGGGGAGGTCGAGCAGGTAGGAGGCGTCGACGAGCGCGAGCAGGACGAGGACGACGGTCTGGGCCGCGAACGCGCCGACCGCGACGACCGCGCTCCCCCGCCGGTCGGTCAGCCGCCCCGCGAGGGTCGTGCCGACGACGCCCGCGGCGCCGTAGACGAGCAGGAGGACCGCGAGGCGGACCCCGTCGCCGCCGGTCGCGGCGCGCGTGACCTCCGCGCTGTAGATGTAGACGATGTTGAAGCTCGCGGTCGCGAGGACCATCGAGAGCAGGAGCAGGACGATCCGCGGATCGGCGAGCGGCGCGAAGCGCGCGGCCAGCGGGATGCGGGCCGGCTCCGGCAGCCCGCGGACGACGAGCGCGACGGCCGCGGCGAGCACCAGGGCGAGGACGGCGAGCGCCCCGAGCGAGAGCCGCCAGCCGCCGAAGGAGGCGAGCGCCGTCCCGAGCGGGGAGCCGACCGCGACGGCCAGCGTGAAGCCGAGGCCGGCGATCGCGAGCGCCCGTCCGCGGTGCGCCGTCGGCAGCACCGTCGGTGCGGCGGCGGTCGCAGCGGGGACGAGCGCCGCACCGCCCAGTCCGGCGACGATGCGGCCGATGAGGAACTGCGGGAAACCGGCCGCCGTGACGGCGAGCACCGTGCCGAGACCGACGACGAGGACGCCGCCCGCGAGGACGACCACGCGCGGCGCCCGGACGAGCAGGATCGACGCCGCCGGTGACGCGACGGCCACGACGACGGCGTAGGCGCTGATGGTCGCGCCGATCGTCTCCGGCCGGACCCGGAGGTCCCGCGCGACCTCCGGCAGCAGGCCAGCGATGACGAACCCGTTCGTGCCGACGACGAACAGGCAGGCCGCGAGGAGGCCGAGCTGGATGCGGAGGCGGCGCGGCATGTCGTATCGTTCGACCTCGGTCATACGATCACCCTAGGAAATAGTTCGACACATGTCAAACAATAGTGCGGAGTACCCGACGCCCGATCTCGCGGACGTCGAGCTGGTCGACGTGCTCCGGGCGCTCGGCGACCCGATCCGGCTCCAGATGCTCCGCGTGCTCGCCGACGGCGTCCCGCACTCGAAGAGCATGCAGGAGTGGGGCTTCGACGTGCAGAAGTCGACGATGTCGCACCACTTCCGAACGATGCGGGAGGCGGGCCTCACCGAGACCATCGTCGACGGCCGGTCCCACGCGATCCGGCTGCGGCGCGAGGCGCTCGACGCCCGCTTCCCGGGGCTGATCGAATCGCTCCTCGCCTCCGCCGTCAGCGGTCGGTGATCCGGAGCACGACGTCCTGCGAGGGGGCGCCCCGCTGGATCAGGCGCTCGATCGCCCGGTAGGCGGTGAGCTGCCAGCCGTACTTGGCGCGATGCCCGGCGAGCAGCCGCTCGACCTCCTCGGCGTCGGCGACCACCTCGGCGTGCGCGTCGACGACTGGCGCACCCGCTCGCACGCGGCCGCGCATGTCGCACTCGCGCAGCTCGACGCGGGGGTCGTTCCGCAGCCGCTTCGCCTTGCCGGACGACCCGCCCGTGAGCACGACGAGCGCGTCGTCGTTCGGCGCGATCCACACGGCCGTCGAGACGGGGACGCCGGTGCGGCGGAAGGTCGTCAGCGAGACGTAGCGGCGGCGGCCGACGGCGGAGAGCTCCGGGGACATCCGTTCACGGTACGCGCGGGTCCGTGCGGTCGACTGGGGGGATGTCCGATCCGCGCGCGCTCCTCCGCCCCCTCCTCGCCGCCGGCTTCGCCGGGATGGGCGTGACGCACTTCGTCCCGACGCCCGCCCGCGGCATGGCCGCGATGATCCCGCCGTCGATCCGGCGGCGGAGCCCGCTGAGCGCCCGGGCTCTGGTCCGGCTCACCGGCGTGTGCGAGCTCGCAGGCGCTGCGGGCTTGCTGCTGCGGCCGACGCGGCCGATCGCGGCGGCCGCGCTCGTCGTGTTCCTCGCCGCCGTCTTCCCAGCGAACGCGGTCGCGGCCCGGGACCCCGCGCGGTTCGGCCCCGTCGCCGTCCCGCTGGTGCCCCGGGCCGCGGCCCAGGTCCTGCTCGCCGCGCTCGTCGCCGTGGCAGGGACGAGCGCGCCGCGGGTCAACCCGTGAAGCGGGCGACCACCGGGGCGAGGCCGGCGGTGCGGACCGGTACCTCGCGCACGTCCCGACCCGGGTAGGGCGCCTCGATCATGTTGCCGCCGCCCGAGTAGAGGGCGACGTGGTAGAAGTCGCCGCTGCCGTAGAACAGCAGGTCGCCCGGCTTCGCGGCCGAGTAGGGCACGAGCAGGCCCTTGCTCTGCGCGAGCCGGTACTGCACGTTCACGCCGTGACCGCCGATCTGCCGACCGGTCGCCGCGAAGGCGGCCATCGTGAGCCCGGAGCAGTCGAACGAGCCGGGGCCGGCGGCGCCGAAGACGTACGGCTTGCCGATCTGCGCGCGGGCGAAGGCGATGACGGTCTCCGCGACGGAGGCGTCGGAGGGCAGATCCTTGTAAGCGCTGGCGAAGGCCGCGCTCGTGCCCGGCGACCGCTTCTCCTCCGCCTTGGCGACGAGGAGCGTGGCGGCGGACGCGGCCTTCTTCGCCTGGTCGTACAGCTGCTTGGCGTCCTGCTCGTCCGCGGCCAGGCCGTCGGCGGCGAGCTTCGCCTGCGTGCGCAGGTCGTCGGCCTGGGCCCGGTCCTGCTTCGCCTGGTCGGCGATCTGCGTCGTGTCCGACGTCAGCTCGCTCATCCGGCTCAGGTGGTACAGCACGCTGCTCGCGCCGTCGCCGGACAGCAGCACCTGCGTGGTCTGCCCGACGGAGCCGCCGGTGCGCGCGAGCTGCGCCGCGGTGGCGGCCGCGCGCGCGGTGGAGCGCTGGGCGACGAGGGCCGCGTCCTCCGCGGCGCGGTCGAGCTTCACGGCGGTCGCCTTCGCGTCGGCCGCCTTGTGCTTGGCCTCGAGGTACGCCTCGTCCGCCTTCGCCGCCGTGCGGCCCGCGGCCTCGGCCTGGCTGCGCAGCGTGGTGATGCAGGAGGAGAGCGACTTGCCGGACAGCTTGCTGATGTCGGAGCAGGCGAGGTCGGCGGCGGATGCGGTGGTCAGACCCGAAGCGGCGATGACGCCGGCGACGGTGGCCGTGATGGCGAGTCCTGCGATGTTCCGGGCTCGGAAGTGCACGGGGTGGTTCCTCCTGTTGCGCGCACCGCGATCACCGTGGGGTACGGCGCCAGCTCCCGTCACGGCGCACAGGAGCCGAGGGTCGGCGGGGTGCGGCGTGGGGCGACGGGGTGGTCGCGATGTCGTGGTCGGCAAGGTGGGGTGGCCGGCCGCGGGCGAACGTAGCAAGGAAGCCGAGGCACCGCACACCCTGGGCGTTATCGGAACGTGACATCCACGCGGCGTGTCGGTCCTCCGAAGTCGCCGCCCGATGCGGTAATGCCCTGGAAAACCCCGGTCACAGGCGGGATTCAGCGGCCCTGCTCGCCGGCGTCAGAAGGTTCGCGGGCGAACCAGACCGCTTCCGCGGACTGGAAGACGCGTCAACCGAAGTGGGCGGCCTGTGCGACGAGGTCGCCGGTGCGGACGGGCGCCGCGCGGACCGTCGCGCCCGGGTACGGCGCTTCGAGCATGAGGCCGTTTCCCGCGTAGATCGTGACGTGGTACATGTCGCCCCCGCCGTCCGTGTAGAACAGCAGGTCGCCCGGTTTCGCATCCGCGAGCGGCACGAGGTCGTGCCGCGCCTTCGCGGTCACGTACTGGTTCGTCGCCGAGTGCGTGCCGATCGCGACACCGGCAGAGGCGTAGGCGGCGAGCGTCAGCCCCGAGCAGTCGTAGGCGTCCGGCCCGGCGGCGGCGAACACGTAGGGCTTGCCGATCTGGGCGGTCGCGTACCGCACGACCTTCGCGCCGACGGAGGCACCCTTCGGCCCCGCTCCGGCGGAGGGCAGGCACGCGGCGACCGGGGCGGAGCCCACGGAGGCGCAGACCGCCGGGTCGTCGCCGCTCTGCGCCAGCAGGCCCGCCTGCTCGGCGAGGGCGGCGTCGACGGCCGTCTTCGCGGTCGCCGCCTCCTTCTTCGCCGCAGTCCAGGCGGTCGCGGCCGCGTCCGCAGCAGCGCTCGCGTCCGTGGCGGCGGCGTCGGCCACGCCGCGGAGCCGCTCCGCCTCGATCTGCTGGGCCTTCGCCTGGTCGAAGAGCAGCTGCGACTGGACGGAGAGCTGGCTGCTCGTGGAGAGGCCGCCGAGGATGCCCTCGGCGGATCGCCCGTTGAGCATGAGGTCGAGCGGCAGCGTCCCGAAGTTCGTGCGCGCGAGCTGCGCGGCGACGGCGGACGCCCGGGCCCGGGTCTCCGCGGCGTGGGCGGCCGCATCGTCGGCGGCCTGCGTGGCGGCGGTCAGCTCCTGCGCGGCGGCGTCCGATGCGGCCTTCGCGGCGTTCGCCTTCTCGCCCGCCTGCTCGGCGACCTTCCCCTTCTCCTCCGCGGTGCGCTGCAGCGCGACGATGCGGGCGGCGAGCTCCCGCGCGGACGCACCGGACGTGTCGGTCGAGACGGTGCTCGAGGGGGCGGGGGTCGGCTGGTCGGCGAGCGCGGCGAGGGGGGACGACGCGATGAGCGCGCCCGCCATGAGCACCGCGGCGAGCCCGCCTGCGCGCTTGCGTCCTGCCATCGCCGGCTCTCCCGCGGGCACGGCCGAGTGGAGGTCCTCCACTCGGGCGTTTCGGGGCGCCCGCGCGTCGTCACTGGTCGACGGTCGGGTGGCCGCCGATGGCGCGACTGTAGCGACCGGACCTGGAAACGGCGACACTCCGGCGTCGATCCCGCGGAATCGTGCCCCGATCGGCTACCGGCGCGTACCCCGATCGAGACGAAGGAGGCGCACCCTCCGTTCTGCAGGACTCGGAGTCCTGCGGAACGGAGGGTGCGCCTCGGGTCGCTCAGGGGTCAGCGCGCGACGTTGCCCTCGGTGTAGTCGTCGTCCGACTTGCGCCAGGCGAAGAGGGCGCGGAGCTCGCGGCCGGTCTCCTCGATCGGGTGCTGCTCGCCCTTCTTGCGGAGCTCCAGGAACTCCTTCGCGCCGTTGTCCTGGTCGTCGATGAACCGCTTCGCGAAGGCGCCGTTCTGGATGTCCGCGAGGACCGCCTTCATGTTCTCCTTCACGTGCGGGTCGATGACGCGCGGGCCGGAGACGTAGTCGCCGTACTCGGCCGTGTCGGAGACGCTCCAGCGCTGCTTGGCGATGCCGCCCTCCCACATGAGGTCGACGATGAGCTTCAGCTCGTGGAGCACCTCGAAGTAGGCGATCTGCGGCTGGTAGCCGGCCTCGACGAGGGTCTCGAACCCGTACTGGACGAGCTGCGAGGTGCCGCCGCAGAGCACGGCCTGCTCGCCGAAGAGGTCCGTCTCGGTCTCCTCGGTGAACGTCGTCTTGATGCCGCCGGCGCGGAGGCCGCCGATCGCGCGGGCGTAGGACCACGCGAGGTCCCAGGCCTTGCCGGTCGCGTCCTGCTCGACGGCGACGATCACGGGCACGCCGCGGCCGGCCTCGAACTCGCGGCGGACCGTGTGGCCCGGGCCCTTCGGCGCGACCATGACCACGTCGACGCCCTTCGGAGCGGTGATGTAGCCGAAGCGGATGTTGAAGCCGTGGCCGAAGAGGATCGCGTCGCCGTCCTGGAGGTTCGGCGCGATGTCGTCGGCGTAGAGGTGCCGCTGCACCTGGTCGGGCGCGAGGATCACGATCACGTCGGCCCACTTCGCGGCGTCGGCGGGCGTGTGCACGCGGAAGCCCGCGTCCTCCGCCTTCTGGCGGCTCTTCGAGCCCTCCTTGAGGCCGATGACGACCTCGACGCCGGAGTCGCGCAGGTTCAGCGCGTGCGCGTGGCCCTGGCTGCCGTACCCGATGACGGCGACCTTCTTGCCCTGGATGATCGAGAGGTCGGCGTCGTTGTCGTAGACGATGTCGGTCATTGGTGTCTCCTTCTTGGGTGCGCTCAGGCGCGCGGGATGCGTTCGGTGATGGACTTCGGCCCGCGGCCCATGGCGAGCAGACCGGACTGGGCGAGCTCGCGGATGCCGTACTGCTCGAGCATCTTCAGCAGGCCGGCGGTGCGCTGCACCCCGGCGACGAGCTCGATGACGAGGGCCTCGGGCGTGACGTCGACGACCTGGGCGCGGAACAGCTCGACGATCTCGAGCACCTGCGGACGGGTGCCCGCGTCGACCTTCACCTTGACGAGGACGTGCTCGTGGAGGACGGACTGCTCGGGCTCCAGCTCGACGATCTTGATGACGTTGATCAGCTTGTTCAGCTGCTTGGTCACCTGCTCGAGCGGCAGCTCCTCCACGTCGACGACGACGGTGATCCGGGAGAGGCCCTGGACCTCGCTGCTGCCGACCGCGAGCGACTCGATGTTGAAGCCGCGCCGGGCGAACAGCCCGGCGACACGGGTGAGGAGTCCCGGCTTGTCTTCGACGAGCAGGGACAGGACGTGCCGGCTCACCGTTCCTCGGCCTCCGCGATCGCGTCCGCCTCGGACACCGGCTCGACGCCGCCCTCGGGGGCCGGCAGCACGAAGTCGGGGTCGACGCCGGACTCCGGCGCCTCGTCGTCCCACGACGGCGCGTGGTCCCGGGCGTACTGGACGCCCGAGTTGCTGACGCCCTGCGGCACCATCGGCCACACCATCGCGTCCGCGGACACGACGAAGTCGATGACGACCGGCCGGTCGTTCGTCTCGAGCGCGAGCCGGATCGCGTCGTCGACCTGGTCCTCGCGCTCGACCCGGATGCCGAGGGCGCCGTAGGCGTCCGCGAGCTTCACGAAGTCGGGCACCCGGGCCGAGCCGGCGCCCGTGTTCAGGTGCGTGTTCGAGTAGCGGCCGTCGTAGAACAGGGTCTGCCACTGGCGGACCATGCCGAGCGACGAGTTGTTGATCACCGCGACCTTGATCGGGATGTCGTTGATGACGCAGGTCGCGAGCTCCTGGTTCGTCATCTGGAAGCAGCCGTCGCCGTCGATCGCCCAGACGACCCGATCCGGCTGGGCCACCTTGGCGCCCATCGCCGCGGGCACCGCGTAGCCCATGGTGCCGGCGCCGCCGGAGTTCAGCCAGGCGTTCGGGCGCTCGTACCTGATGAACTGCGCCGCCCACATCTGGTGCTGCCCGACGCCGGAGGCGTAGACCGCCTCGGGCCCGGAGAGCTCGCCGATGCGGGTGATGACGTGCTGCGGGGACAGCAGGCCGTCGCTCGTCGGCGTGTAGCCGAGCGGGTACTGCTCCTGCAGGCTGCGGATGCGGTCCCACCACGCGGCGTACGGTTGCGCGGGCTGGGCGCCGAGCTCGCGGAACGCGGTGGCGAGGTCGCCGAGGACCTCCTTGGCGTCGCCGACGATCGGCACCTCGGCGGTGCGGATCTTGCCGATCTCCGCGGGGTCGATGTCGATGTGGACGACCTTCGCGTCCGGGGCGAACAGCGACGCCTTGCCGGTGACGCGGTCGTCGAAGCGCGCGCCGACGGCGACGAGCAGGTCGGCCTCCTGCAGCGCGAGCACGGCCGGGACCGTGCCGTGCATGCCGGGCATGCCGAGGTTCGACGGGTGGCTGTCGGGGAACGCGCCGCGCGCCATGAGCGTGGTGACGACGGGCGCGCCCGTCAGGTCGGCGACCTCGAGCAGCTCGGCGTCCGCGTGGGCGCGGACCACGCCGCCGCCCACGTAGAGCACGGGGCGCTTCGCCCGGGCGAGCAGCTGCGCGGCGGCCTGCACCTGCTTGCCGTGCACCTTCGCGATCGGCCGGTAGCCGGGCAGGTCGAGCTTGACCGGCCAGACGAACGGCACGACCTCCTGCTGCGCGTCCTTCGTGATGTCGACGAGGACGGGGCCGGGGCGGCCCGTGGAGGCGATGTGGTACGCGGACGCGATCGCCAGCGGGATGTCGGCGGCCTGCTTCACGAGGAAGGAGTGCTTCGTGATCGGCATGGTGATGCCGACGATGTCCGCCTCCTGGAACGCGTCCGTGCCCATCAGGGTGGAGAAGACCTGACCGGTGATCGCGAGCAGCGGGACGGAGTCCATGTACGCGTCGGCGATCGCGGTGACGAGGTTCGTGGCGCCGGGGCCGGAGGTCGCGATCGCGACGCCGACGCGCCCCGACGCGGCCGCGTAGCCCTCGGCCGCGTGGCCGGCGCCCTGCTCGTGTCGGACGAGGATGTGGCGCAGCGTCTCGGCGGAGAGCAGCGGGTCGTAGACCGGGAGGATCGCGCCGCCCGGCAGGCCGAAGACGTCGGTGACGCCGAGCAGCTCGAGCGTGCGGACGACCGCCTCCGCCCCGGTGATCAGCTCGGGCTCGGGGGCTCGGGTGGTGTGCTGCTCGCCGCCGGCCGCGCGCGCGGGGGCGCGCACCGGCGACGGCGACGGGGTGGTCGGTGAGGACACGGGGCTTTCCCTTGGATGACGGGTGCGGGTCCGGGCGTCAGCCGGTGACGGCGCCGACGGCCGCGGACTGCACGAGCTTGGAGTACTTCGCGAGCACGCCGCGGGTGTACCGGGGCGGCAGAGGGGCCCAGCCGTTTCGACGGGCTTCGAGCTCTGCCGGATCGACGAGGAGATCGAGCGTGCGGGAGGCGATGTCCACCCGTATCGGGTCACCGTCTCGGAGGAAGGCGATCGGACCTGCGTCCACCGCTTCCGGTGCGATGTGGCCGATGCACAGGCCGGTTGTGCCGCCCGAGAATCTGCCGTCGGTCAGCAAGAGTACATCCTTGCCGAGGCCGGCCCCCTTGATGGCGGCGGTGATGGCGAGCATCTCGCGCATCCCCGGACCGCCCTTCGGGCCCTCGTACCGGATGACGACCACGTCGCCGGCGTGGATCTCGCCGTTCGTGAGGGCGTCCATCGCGCCCCGCTCGCGCTCGAACACACGGGCGGGGCCCTCGAACACCGCGGCGTCGAAGCCGGCCGTCTTCACGACGGCGCCCTCCGGCGCGAGCGAGCCCTTGAGGATCGTGAGGCCGCCGCTCGCGTGGATCGGGTCGTCGAGCTTCCGGAGCACCGTGCCGTCGAGCAGCGCGATGTCCATCTCCGCGAGGTTCTCGGCGACCGTCTTGCCGGTGACCGTGAGGCAGTCGCCGTTCAGCAGCCCCGCCTCGAGCAGCGCCTTCATGACGACCGGCACGCCGCCGACCCGGTCGACGTCGTTCATGACGAACCGGCCGAAGGGCTTCAGGTCACCGATGTGCGGCACCTTCGCGCCGATGCGGTTGAAGTCGTCGATCGTGAGGTCGACGTCCGCCTCGTGAGCGATCGCGAGCAGATGCAGGACCGCGTTCGTGGAGCCGCCGAACGCCATGACGATCGCGATCGCATTCTCGAACGCGGGCTTCGTCATGATGTCGCGGGTCGTGATCCCGCGACGCAGCAGATTGACGACGGCCTCGCCGGAGCGGTGCGCGAAGTAGTCGCGGCGCCGGTCCGCGCTGGGCGGGGCGGCCGAGCCGGGCAGCGCCATGCCGAGCGCCTCCGCGACCGACGCCATCGTGTTCGCGGTGTACATGCCGCCGCACGAGCCCTCGCCCGGCGCGAACGCGCACTCGATGCGCTTCGCGTCCTCGAGGCTCATCCGGCCGGCCTTCACCGCGCCGACCGCCTCGAAGGAGTCGATGATCGTGATGTCCTTCTCCGTGCCGTCGGAGAGCTTCACCCAGCCCGGCGCGATCGAGCCCGAGTAGACGAAGACCGACGCGAGGTCGAGGCGCGCGGCCGCCATGAGCATGCCGGGCAGCGACTTGTCGCAGCCGGCGAGCAGCACGGAGCCGTCGAGGCGCTCCGCCTGCATGACGGTCTCGACGCTGTCGGCGATGACCTCGCGGCTCACGAGGGAGAAGTGCATGCCCTCGTGGCCCATGGAGATACCGTCGGAGACGCTGACCGTGCCGAACTGCAGCGGGTAGCCGCCGCCGGAGTGGACGCCCTCCTTCGCCGCCTGCGCGAGCCGGTCGAGGCTCAGGTTGCAGGGGGTGATCTCGTTCCAGGAGGACGCGATGCCGATCTGCGGCTTGTCCCAGTCCGCGTCGCCCATCCCGACCGCGCGGAGCATGCCCCGGGAGGTCGTCGCCTCGATGCCGTCCGTGACGACGCGCGAGCGCGGCTTCACGTCGACGGCGGCGTCGGACCCGGGCGTTTCAGACATGTACGGAGTTTATGGCCCGGGATCCGCAGGCGGATCCCGGGCGGTGCTGCGCCCGAGGCCCTGAACGGGCCTCGGTCTGCAGCGGCGGTTGCAGGGAAGCGGCGCGGCTCCGGGCCTCGCGCGGTGCCGGTCATCCGGCGGGCACCTCCGCGAAGGCCCGGACGGGGAAGGTGCCGAAGCCCTCGACGGCCGGCGGGGCCGCCGTGAAGCGCGCGCCGCGCGGCGGCAGGTCGCCGAGGCCCGTCAGGTGCTCCACGACGTGGACGCCGGCCCCGAGCAGCAGGGTGTGGGCGGGCCGCTCGCCGCCCGACTCGACGTCGTCGATGTTGAGGGAGTCGATGCCGACGAGCGCGACGCCCTGCTCGATCAGGTGCCGCGCCCCGTCCTCGGTGAGGAACGGTGCGCCGCGGCCGTACTCCGGCGTCCCGAAGTGCCGGTCCCACCCGGTGTGGAGAAGGACCGCGGCACCACGGACGCCGCGATCGGCCACCGCTGCGGCGCCGATCCCCCGCTCGTTCGGGCTCCACGCGTCGGTGAGGTGGAACACCTCCGCCGGCAGCCCGACCAGCGTCTCGAGCCGGAGCCCCGCGAGGTCGGCCCCGTCCGCGTACCGGTGGTACGGCGAGTCGAGGTAGGTGCCGGTGTTGCCGATGAGCTCGATCACGTCCATCGCGAACTCGGTGCCCGGCGCGTACCGTTCGCGCGACGCCTCGCGCGTGAGGTGGGGCCGGATCACGGGAGCGGGCAGACCCGGGTAGGTGACGAGGCCCGCGCGGATCCGGTGGCTCAGGTCCACCACGCGGGCCGCGCGTCCGGAGGCCGGCACGTCCACGCCCCGGCTGCCGCGGTGCGGCTCCTCCACGATCCGCAGGTCGGTGAGGCGGACGTCGCGGACGAGCGCGAGCCCCAGGTGCGCGACGAGCAGGCGGCCTATCGCGTGCTCGTCGAGGTCGGCGGACGGGAGGTCGAGCCGGAAGCCGTGCCCGTCGAGGCCGCCCCCGTTCGCGAACCCGATGGAGAAGTCGAACTGCGCACGGTGCTCGGTCACCCCGGAAGCCTAGGGACGAGCGCATCACCGTCCGAAGGTTCGCGGATACGGAGATCCGGTCCACCGGATCTCCGTATCCGTGAACCCGATCAGCGCTGGAGGGCGGCGCCGAAGTGGTTCGACAGGTGCGGGCCCGTGCCGATGAGCTGCTCGCGGAGCGTGCCGGTGGAGGGCTCCTCAGGCAGACGGCCGCGGCGGCGGAGCTCGGGGACGACCCAGTGCGCGAAGTCCTCGAGGTCCGTGGGCGCGAAGATCGGCTCGAGCAGGAACCCGTCGAGGTCGGTCTCGTCCATCAGGCGCTCGAGCTCGTCGGCGACCTCCGTCACCGAGCCCGTCACCTGGAAGCCGCGGGTACCGCGGCCCTTCAGCTGGTCGAGGATCTGCCGGACGGTCGGCGCGGGGCTGCCGTCCTTCGGGAGGAACCGGTCGATGTTGCTCTGCCCCAGCTGCCCGACCTTGCCGTCGGCCACGATCTGCTCGAGCGACCGGTCCGGGTCGAGCGACAGCAGGTCGATGCCGGTGTTGCCGGAGTAGAGGACGTTCACGACCTCGTCGGTCTGCAGGGCGTCGAACTCCGCCCGCTGCGCCACGGCCGCCTCGTGCGTCTCCCCCACAGTCACGGTGACGCCGACCATGATCCGGATCGAGTCGGGGTCGCGGCCCTCCTCGGCGGCGCGGGCGCGGATGTCCGCCACGTTCGCCTTCGTCGCGGCGACGGTCGTGCCCTGGACGAAGACGCACTCCGCGTTGTGCGCCGCGTAGGCGCGGCCGCGGGCGGAGGTGCCCGCCTGGAACAGCACGGGCGTGCGCTGCGGGGACGGGACGGTCGCGTACCAGCCGCCGGAGCGGTAGTACTCCCCCGCGTACTCGATCTCGTGCACCTTGTCGGGGTCCGCGTACCGGACGGCCTCGCGGTCCTCCTCCACGGCCCCGTCGTCCCACGCGGTCTGCCAGAACCGCAGCGCGAGCTCGAGGTACTCGTCCGCCTGGTCGTAGCGGTCGTCGTGCTTGCGCATCTCGTCGTGGCCGAACAGCCGCGCGATCGTGTCCTGGGAGGAGCCGGTGACGATGTTCCAGCCGATCCGGCCGCCGGTGAGGTGGTCGAGGGTGGAGAAGGTGCGCGCGGTCTGCACCGGGTGGTCGAGCCCGGTGCCGGAGGTGAACACGAAGCCGAGCCGCTTCGTCTCGTACGCGAGCACGGGGATGAGGTAGCTCGGGTCGATGCCCGGGAAGTTGATGCCGCCGGTCACGGACAGCGGGTGGAGGCGCCCCTGCACGGTCGGGTACCCGTAGCCGCCCGCGAAGAAGAGGAAGTCGAACCCGGCGTCGTCGAGGAGCTTCGCGACCTCCACCCAGTACGTCGGGTCCGTGTACTCGATCGACCGGCTCCGCGGGTGCGGCCAGCTGAGCGTGCCGCCCACCTGCACCGCCGCCACCTCGAACACCCCGAGTCGCATGCGCTTGACCATCGTTCCTCCTCACTTCGTCCACGGACGGTCCCGGGGCCCGATCCGCTCGTACCTCGACCGACGGGTCGGGCGGAGCGGTCGGGTCAGCTCGAGACCGGAGTCAGTCCGGCCGCGATGCGGTCGGCCATCGCCGTCCGCGCCGCGGCCGCATCCACGTCGATCGCGATCCGCACGGTGCCCGGACCGTCGACGATGCGGACGGCGCCCGAGTCCGCCACCTCGACCGCGACCGGCGGCGTGAACGCGAACAGGTCGGGCTGCAGCAGCGCGAGCGCGGTCAGCGGGTCGTGCGGGACCTCGACGTCCTCGTCCCAGCGGGCCATCCACGCCCGCATCTCACGGGCGATGACGGCGCCCAGCTCCCCGCACGCGGCGAAGCGCCCGATCTCCGGATCCGCGAACGTCACCCGCCGGGTGACGTCCACGCCGACGACCGTGATCGGCAGGCCGGAGCCGAGGACGCGTCGCGCGGCGACCACGTCCGACGCGATGTTGTGCTCCGCCGCGTCCGGGTCCGCCCAGTCGCCGCCCATGACCGTGATGCCGGCGGGCTCGAGCCCCGCCCCCAGGGCCACGGCGACCGTGGTGAGTGGCGCGATGGCGAGCAGGTCGGCGCCGGCCCCGCGGTCGAGGAGCAGCTGCGCGCCCGTCGTCGTCGCGTCCTCGGCGGGCAGGTCGCCGTACGCGACGCCCTCGATGCCGGCCCACCACACGTCCCTGCCCGACAGCGGCGTCGGCTCGCCCGGCGCCACCAGCACGTCGCGGCCGGTCAGCACCGCCATCCGCCGCACGATGCGCGCACGGAGGTCGACGTCGCCGTACGTGGTGCTGACGCCGAGCAGCTCGACCTCCGGGGAGCCCCAGAGCAGGGCGAGGGCGAGCTCGTCGTCGACGTCGGAGCCGAGGTCGGTGTCGAGGAGGATCGGGAGCGGCACCGGCGATCAGCGACCGGTGGACTTGCCGGCGTCAGGGCCCCACTCCGACAGCACCGCGGCCTCGATGATCGCGGTGATCGTGTAGAAGACGACCGAGACGACCGTCACGAACACCGTCGACGCCCAGATGAGCTGGTAGTCGAACGCCGCCTTCGCGGTCACGACCGTGCCGCCGAGGCCCGCGCTCGTGAAGAGGTACTCGTAGAGCATCGCGCCGGTGATCGCGCCGGGTACCGCGATGCGCATCGAGGCGAAGAAGTGCGGCAGCGCCGTCGGGACGGCGACCTTGCGCAGCACCGTGAACCGGCTGCCGCCGTACACGCGCACGAGGTCGACGGACTGCTGGGAGACGGACCGGAGGCCGACCGTGATGTTCACGAGCAGCGGGAACAGCACGACGACGGTGCCGATCAGGGCCGCGGTGACGGCGCCGTTGCCGAAGATGATGTAGATGACCGGCGCCATCGCGAGCAGCGGCACCGTGCGGAGCAGCATCGCGATCGGCATGAACATGAACTCGATCGGCCGGAACATCGTGAACAGGACCGCGATGAGCGCCGAGAGCGGGACACCGACGAGGAAGCCGATCGACGCGTCCTGCAGCGTGACGCCGAGGAGGCGGAACAGCGTGCGCTGGTGGCTCGCCGCGGTGCCGCCGTCGCCGTCCTGGGTGAAGTACTTCCAGACGTCGAGCGGGCCCTTCGTGATGAAGGACGAGATGTTCGACGTGCTGATCGCGATCTGCCACAGCACGACGAGCACGAGGAGGGACAGGAGGATCGTCCCGACCGTGACGCCGGTGCGCCGCGCCGTGTAGGCGATCGCCGCCCGGGCGGATGCGGAGACGACCGGGCCGCGCGCGGTGGTGCCTGCTGCCGTGGTCATCAGAACGCCGCCTTCCCGCGGTCGCCCGCGGCCCACGGGGTGAGCAGCCGGCCGATGCGGTCGATCAGGAAGTACGCGAGGCCCGCGATGGCGCCAGAGGTGAGGGCGAGCACCCACACGCGCGTCGCGTCGTTGTAGAACTGCGCGTTGAGCAGCAGGATCCCGATCCCGGAGTCGACGCCGACGAGGAAGTACTCGCCGAGCACCGCGCCGAGGAACGCGGCGGGCGCCGCGATCTTCAGAGCCGCGAGGAAGCTCGGCAGGGCGGCGAAGAGCCGCACCTTCCGCACCTGCGTGAAGCGGCTGCCGCCGTAGGCGCTGACGACGTCGAGCTGCGTGCGGTTCGCGGACTTCAGGCCGAGGATCGAGCCGATCACCGTCGTGAAGATGACGCTGAGCGCGGCGAGGAAGACGCTCGTCACGCGCGACCCGGCCTGCGTCATGATCGCGACGAGCGGGCCGATCGCGGTGAGCGGGAGGCAGGAGGTGACGACCGCGAGCTGCGTCGCGAAGCCCTCCGACCGCGGGTTGAGCAGCACGATCAGGGCGAGCACGATCGCGATCGCGTTGCCGATCAGGTACCCCTCGCCGGCGGCGAGGCTCGTCGCGCCGATCGCCTGCCAGTAGGAGGAGTCGCCGAACGCCTTGCCGAACAGCAGGATCACCTCGAGCGGCGTCGGGATCGCGCCGCTCCGGCCGAGGCTCGTCACCGACAGGATCCACCACACGAGCACGATGAGCACGACGCCCATCACGCCGCCGACCCAGGCGGGCGTCGCCGCGAGCCGCCGGCCGAGGCCGCGCGACGGCCGCGCCCCGGGGACGCCGCCGTCGACGACGATGCTGTTGGCGGCCTCCGCGAGCTCAGTCATCCGCCCCGCCCCGGCCGCCGAACAGGATCTCGGAGAGCCGGTCGACGTAGGCGTGGAACTCCGGGGTGCGCATCAGCTCGGGCACGCGCGGCCGCGGCAGGTCGATCTCGACGACCTCCGCGATGCGGCCGGGCCGGGCGCTCATGACGGCGACGACGTCGGACAGGAACACGGCCTCGCTGATGCCGTGCGTCACCATCAGCGTGGTCGCCGGGCGCTCCGTCCAGATGCGGAGCAGCTCGACGTTCATCCGCTGCCGGGTCATGTCGTCGAGGGCGCCGAACGGCTCGTCGAGCAGCATGATGCTCGGCTGCACGACGAGGCAGCGAGCGATCGAGACACGCTGCCGCATGCCGCCCGACAGCTGGGCGGGCTTCGCGTGCTCGAAGCCGCGGAGGCCGACCAGGTCGATGAGGCCGTCGACGAGCGCGTCGTCCGCCTTGATGCCCGCGACCTCGAGCGGGAGCCGGATGTTCTTCTCGACCGTGCGCCACGGGAGCAGCGCCGAGTCCTGGAACGCGATGCCGATCGAGTGGTCGCGCTGGATCTCCGCGGCCGTCCGGCCGTTCACGAGGATCGAGCCCGTCGTCGGCGACTCGAGGCCGGCGAGGATGCGGAGGATCGTCGACTTGCCGCAGCCCGACGGCCCGAGCAGCGAGAGGAACGAGTCCTTCTTCGTGCCCAGGTCGACGTCCGAGAGCGCCTGGACGGACTTCCGCCCGAGGGAGAAGGTCTTGGTGAGGCCCTGGATGTTCACCCCGGAGGCGAGCTCCGGGTTCCCGGCAGGGTCCGACGTCGCGACCGCGGTGCTCGTCACGATGCTCATTCTGAAGCCTCCTCCCTCGCGCCGGTCGGTCCCGCTCAGCTCGCGCTGGGGCTCGGGATCGTGAACGTGGTCTTGAGGTCCGGGTTCTCCTTGTAGACCTCGTCGAGCAGGCTCAGGTCGAAGAGCTTGTCCGCGGTGATGTCGTAGCCCATCGCGGCGAGGGACTTGATGTTCTCGTCGATGAGCGCCTGCGTCATCGTGAACAGGCCGTTCGTGTTGACGTCGGCGGTGAGGATGAGGCCGTTCTGCGCCTCCGCCTCCAGCGTCTGCTCCTTGACGTCGAGGTCCTTGCCGAAGTTCGCGCCCTTGCCGTACTTGTTGGCAGCGAGCTCCGCGGACTTCGCCGGGTCCTTGACCGCGTCGGTCCAGCCCTGGATCTCGGCCTTGAGGAAGGCCTTCAGCAGCGGGCGCTTGCTGTCGATCGTGTCCTGGAGCACCGTGAACGTCTCCGCGACGAACGGCAGCCCGTTGTCCGCGAAGCCGAGCACGACGGGCTTGTGTCCCTCCGCCGCAGCGAGGATCGGCTCGTTCGTGATGTAGGACATGTGCGCGTCGTACTTGCCGGAGACGAGCGGGGCGATGTCGAAGCCGGTCGTGACGATGGTCACGTCGCTCTTCGCGATGCCGTTCGCCTTCAGGAACCCGTCGATGATCGTCTGGTTCGCGCCGGCCTGGACGCCGAGCTTCTTGCCCTTCAGGTCCGCGACCGTCCGGATCGGCGTGCCGTCCTCGAGCGACATGAGGCAGAACGGGTTCTTCTGGTAGGTCGTGCCGATGACCTTGAGGGGCGCGCCCTTGATGATCGAGGGGGCGGTGGCGATCGGCGCCGACAGGCCGACGAGCGCCTTGCCGGAGATGATGATCTCCTCCGCCGTCGTGCTGCCGGAGCCGCCGGCGAGGAGGTCGACCTTGTCGAAGCCGGCCTTCTCGTAGTAGCCGTTCTCGGTCGCGAAGAACTCGCCCGCGAACTCGATGTTCTTGATCCAGGAGAGCTGGATGGCGATGGTGCCGTAGTTCGCCGCCGCACCGCTCGAGGAGCTGCCGGAGGCGCCGGTCGACGAGTCGCCGCCGGAGCAGGCGGCGAGGAGGGCGGTCGTGCCCACGGCGCCCGCCGCGACCCCGCCGAAGCGGAGGAAGGCGCGGCGGTCGAAGGCGGCGGGGATGGTGGAGTTCGGCATGCGGGTCCTCGGTGTGCGGGGGGACGGGTGCTGTGTCCCGGCGACGGTATCCACGGCGGGTTTCGCCCACGTTTCGGCGCGGTCACGATCACCGGCTCCCCGGCGGTGCGCGCCGCCGCGGTCACCGCGAGGGCGCTCGACCGGCGAGCAGGGAGGCCGCCGCGTGCCGCTCGCTCGGCGTCAGGAACGCGGCCTCGAGCGCGTCCGTGTCGAGCCGCGCCAGCTCCTCGGCGGTGAAGCCGAGCCGCTCGCGCAGGATCCGCCGCTCCGCGGAGAGCGGCGAACCGGTCTGGACCGGGTTGTCGTCGCCGAGCACGAGGCGGATGCCGGCGCCGAGGAACGTCCGCGCCGGATGGTCCTCGACGCGGGCGATCGCGCCGGTCCAGACGTTCGAGCTCGGGCAGATCTCGACGACCAGCCCCTCGTCCGCGGCGAGGGCCATCGCGCGCGGATCCTCCGCGAGGTGCGCGCCGTGCCCGATCCGGCGCACGCCGAGCTCCCGGACCGCGTCGGCGACCGCGCCCGGCCCGGCGGCCTCCGCCGCGTGGCAGGTGAGCCCGAGCCCCGCCGCGGCCGCGATCCGGAACGAGCGCGCGAACGGCGCGTGCGCCGGCCAGCGCGACTCGTCCCCGGCGAGGTCGAACCCGGTGACGCCCTCCCCCGCCGCGACCGCGGCGGCACGGGCGACCGCCTCGTTCGTCGCCGCGTCGTGGTTCCGGAGGGCCGCGATCACGATCCCGGCGGGCATCCCGGTCGCCGCAGCGCCCTCCCGCGCGCCGGTCGCGGCGGCGCGGACGACCTCCTCGAGGCCGTGCTCGTCGGTGACGTGGGTCGCGGGACCGAAGCGCAGCTCGAGGTGCGCCTGCCCGTCCGCGGCCGCGTCCAGGACGGCCTCGTAGGCGACCCGGCGCACGGCCTCGGGATCGCGGAGCAGCGGGTAGCTCGCCGCGACGCAGGCGAGGTAGGCGGTGAGGTCGCCCGGCTGCTCGAGGCGGAGGGCGGCCGCCCAGCCGCGCGGCGGCTCGGGAGCGCCGAGTCGCCGCGCCAGCTCCGCGGCCGTACCTGGCCGCACGCGCCCCTCGAGGTGCGAGTGGAGGTCGAGACCGACCGTCGCGTCCGTCACGCCGGGTCGCCCAGACCGAGCGCGACCGCCGTCTCGAGGGCCGCCTCGATGCTCGCGGTCCAGCCGGCGCGCAGTGCGTCCTTCGTCCCGGAGTAGAGGCTCGCGCCGTCGACGAGGTTGCTCGAGCAGGCGCAGATCATTCCGGCGCGCACGCCGCGGAGGCGGGCGACGACGTAGAGCGCGCTCGACTCCATCTCGATGTTGAGGATGCCCTCCCGGCGGAGGCGTTCGATCCACTCCGGCCCCTCCGCGTAGAACGCGTCGTCGCTCGCGTTGAGGCCGTTGAAGGCGCGGACCCCCTCGCGCTCCGCGATGCGGGCCGCCTGGCGCTCGAGCTCGATCGTGATCGGCAGGTCGGGCACCGCGGGGTAGCCCGGGTGGACGTACGCCGCCGTCGTCCCGTCGTTCCGGAGCGTCCCCTCGCTGACGAGCAGGTCGCCGGGACGCACCCCGGGCTGCACGGCGGCAGAGCTGCCGACGCGGATCATGCTCGTCACACCGACCCGGATCAGCTCCTCGGCGGCGATCGCGGTGCTCGGGCAGCCCATCCCGGTCGAGGTCGCGGTGATCCGGACGCCCTTGTAGGTCCCCACGACCGTGCGGTGCTCGCGCTGGTGCGCGACCTCCTCCACGTCCGTGAGCAGGTCCGCGATCATCGCGACGCGGAACGGGTCGCCCGGCAGCAGCGCCACGGAGCTCACCTCGCCCGGGGCGACCCCGATGTGGTACTGCCGCTCGCCCTGCCCGACGCTGCTCTTGTCGACCGTGCTCATGCCGTCCTCCCTGCCGTGGTGCGCGGGTAGCGTACGGACGGTGCGTTCCGATCCTGTTTCGTCGATCGAGCGCATCGTGGTCCTCGACCTCGACGGGACGGTGGCGGTCGGCGACGACCCCGTCCTCGTCTACTTCCGCGGCGTCGCGGGCGGCGACGCCGACGAGGCGTTCGCCCGCTGGGTCGAGACCGGCGAGGGGCATCGCGACGGCTACGCGCTGGTCGCCGACTGGGCCGCGTCGCACCGGGTGGCGGAGCACGTCCGGGCCGCTGCGTACGCGGCGAGCCGAGCGGCCCTGCACAGCGGGGAGGCGGCCGTCGCCGCGCCGGCGGGGCTCGCCGACCTGCTGCGCGACCGGCCGCGCGGCGTGCGCTGCGTGCTCGTGACGAACGCTCCCGTCGACGGGATCGAACCGCTGCTCGAGCGGCTCGGCGTCGCCGGCCTGCTCGACGCGGTGGAGGGCGACGCGGGCAAGCCCGCCGGCATGCCCGCGGTGCTCGAGCGGCTCCTCGGCGAGGCGGGCCTCCCGGCGGACCGGCTGCTGTCCGTGGGCGACGTCTGGCGCAACGACCTCGAGCCCGCCGCGGCGATCGGCGCGGCGACGGCGTTCATCGACCGGTTCGACCGCGGCGAGGGCTCGCCGACGTTCCGCGCGCGGACCCTGGAGGCGCTGATGCCCGACGTCGAGCGGTGGTGGAGCGCGTGACGTTCCTGGTGATCGGCGGTCTGCTGCTCGGGATCGGCGCCGCCACGTTCATCGCGACCCGCGTCGCGCGGCTCGTCGCGTACCTCCGCCGCCGACGCGGCCGCTGAAGCTCGGGCTCAGTTGGTGTCGGGGGCGTCCGCCGCGTGGGCCTCTCGGAGGGTCGCGAGGAGGCTGAGCACCGAGGCGACCTCCGCCGGCCCGGCGACGCGGTGGTCCGCGGCGGTCGGGCCGACGCCGCTCTTCAGGCCGAGGTCGTCCGCGGTCAGCGCGACGAAGGCGTCCTCGTCCGTCACGTCGTCGCCGGCGTAGAAGACGGCGGACGCGTGCGTGTACCGCCGGAGGTGCTCGACCGCCTCGCCCTTCGTCGTCGACCGGACCGAGAACTCGATGACGTCCTTGCCGAGCCGGACCGTCGCGTCCGGGGCCTCCGCCTTCAGCTCGTTGATCGCGACCAGGTGGGCGACGCGGCTGTGCCGCTCGCTCGCGAGCCGCGTGTGCACCGCGAACCCGGCGGGCTTCGGCTCGATCCAGACCGAGTCGAGCGTCCCCGCCATCTGGTCGAGCACCTGCTCGAGCACGCCGAGCTGCTGCCGCTCGTCCGCATCCAGGGCGAGCACGTCGTCCGCCTCGTCGAGCCGCAGCTCGATGCCGTGCGAGCCGACGAGCAGTACCTCGTCGCCGAACGGCGCGACCTGCTCGAGGTCCTTGAGCGCCCGCCCGGAGACGAGCGCGACGCGGGTGTCCGCCAGGGCGATGAGCCGCTCGACGGCCCTCGACGCCTCCGGGGTCGCGCGGGCCTTCTCCGGGTCGTCGACGACGGGCGCGAGCGTGCCGTCGAAGTCGAGCGCGACGAGCAGCCGCGGCGTCGCGGCGAGGACGGCGAGCGCGTCGCGCAGGTCCCGGCGGACCCCGCTGCCCGCCTGCCCGACGCGGTCGTCGATCGCCATCAGTCGGCGGCGGCGGCCGCTCGTGCCGACTCGGTCGGCCGGAGCGCCGCGAGCGCGTCGAGGAAGTCCTTCGACCAGCGCTCCACGTCGTGGACCAGGACGCGGTGCCGCAGGGCGCGCATCCGCGTCCGCCGCTCAGCGCGGGACATGTGCACGGCGCTCAGCATCGCCCGCTTCAACCCCTCGATGTCGTGCGGGTTGACGAGGAGCGCCTGCTTCAGCTCGTCCGCCGCGCCCGCGAACTCGCTCAGCACGAGCACGCCGTCGTCGTCGGCGCGCGTCGCGACGTACTCCTTCGCCACGAGGTTCATGCCGTCCCGCAGCGCGGTCACGAGCATCACGTCCGCCGCGAGGAACAGCGCCACCATCTCCTCCCGCGGGTACCCGTGGTGGAGGTAGTTGATCGCCGAGTGCGCGATCGTGCCGTACTCCCCGTTCACGCGACCGACGGTGAGCTCGATCTCGTCGCGCAGCGACTTGTAGGTCTCGACGCGCTCTCGGCTCGGGCTCGCGATCTGGACGAGCACCGTGTCGTCGACGTCGAGCTTGCCCTCGGCGAGGAGCTCGGCGTAGGCGGCGAAGCGGTGCTGGATGCCCTTCGTGTAGTCGAGCCGGTCGACGCCGAGCATGATCGTCGTCGGGTCGCCGAGGTCGTGCCGGATCTGCGCCGCGCGGTCGCGGACGTCCTGCCGCTCGACGAGCGCGACGTACGCCTTCGCGTCGATCGAGATCGGGAAGTGCCGGGCGACGACGGTGCGCGGCCGGTCGGACATCGAGTTCGGCCAGCTCCCCTGCCCCGCGGCCGGCAGCTCGACCTGGCCCCGCGCGGTCTGCACGTGGAAGATCCGGCGCACGGCGCGGAGGAAGTTGCCCGCGTCCGCCCGGCGCTGGAACCCGATGAGGTCGGCGCCGAGCAGGCCCTCCACGATCTCGCGGCGCCACGGCAGCTGCGAGAACAGCCCGTAGGCGGGGAACGGGATGTGGTTGAAGAAGCCGATCACGAGGTCGGGGCGCAGCTCCCGCAGCATCCGCGGCACGAGCTGCAGCTGGTAGTCCTGCACCCACACCGTGCCGCCCTCGGCGGCGACCGCCGCGGCCGCCTCGGCGAACTGCCGGTTGACCGCGACGTAGGCCTCCCAGAAGCGCCGGCTGTACGTCGGCTGGGCGATGACGTCGTGGTAGAGCGGCCAGATCGTGTCGTTGGAGAAGCCCTCGTAGTAGAGCTCGACCGCTTCCGCCGAGAGCGGGACGGGCACGAGGTGCATCCCGTCGGCGTCGAACGGCTCCTGGTGGTCGTCCGCGACGCCGGTCCAGCCGATCCAAGCGCCGGTGTTCGCCCGCATCACCGGCTCGAGCGCGGTGACGAGACCGCCCGGCGAGGGCTTCCAGGAGGGGCTGCCGTCGTGCGCGACGACGCGGTCGACGGGGAGGCGGTTCGCCACGACCACGAAGTCGTAGCGCTCGTCCTCGGTGTCCGCCATGTCCCGCCCAGGCTACCTGTCGGCTCCTGCGGGCAGGTCGAGCGTGCTGCGCGCCGCCGCGACGAGCGGCGCGGCGTAGGACGGCCCGTGGCTCGCGGCGTGCACCGCGAGCGGGTGCAGCTGGTGCAGACGCACGCGCTGCTCGTGGCCGGGCCGGAGTGGCCGGGCGTCGTCGTAGGCGGCGACGATCGCGTCGAGGAAGGGGCACCCGAACAGCGCGAGCATCGCGAGGTCCGTCTCGCGGTGGCCGCCCGACGCGGCGGGGTCGATCAGCACGCAGCCGTCCGGGGTCCACTGCACGTTCCCGTTCCAGAGGTCGCCGTGGATGCGCGCGGGCGGCTCCCCGTCGTCGAGGTCGCCGCTCGCGAGCCGGTCGCAGGCCTCCCGCACCGTGCGGAGGTCGGCGCCGCCGAGCGAGCCGCGCTGCGCCGCGCGCTCGGCGTACGGGAGGACCCGCTGGGCGGCGAAGAACGCGCCCCAGGCGCGCCAGCCCGAGGGCCGGGTGGTCAGGGCCTGGTTCCCGATGAAGGTCGGCCCCGCCCAGTCCCCCGGCGGCACGCCGAACGCCGCCGCGCCCGCCCCGTGCGTGGCGGCGAGCGCGCGGCCGAAGGCGACCGCGTGAGCCTCCGTCGGCCGGGCGGGCTCGAGGGACTCGAGGTCGATCCGGCCCGGCTCGACGCCGAGCACCGTCACGACCCGGGCACCGCCCGCCTCGCCGAGCCAGCGCAGCCCCGCCGCCTCCGCCTCGAAGAACCCGCTCGGGGCGTCGCTCCGCCGCTTCGTGAACACCTGCACCCGCCCATCCTCCGTTTCGGAGGAGTGCGCCCCCTCCGAAACGGAGGAGATGTCAGGTGAGGGCGGGCGTCGCGGAGAAGAGCGCGGTGGAGGTGCGGCGGCGCGCCACGACGGCGACCGTCAGCACGAACGCGAGCAGCGCCCAGAGCACGAGCGACAGGAGGCCCGTCGCGACCGTGCCGCCCGACGAGCCCGTCAGCACCGCCGTGGTCGCGTTCACCGCCGCGGTGAGCGGCAGGAACGGGCTGATCGCCTGGAACGGCGCCGAGACGAGCTGGATCGGGTAGATCCCGCCGACGGCCACCAGCTGCACCCCGAGGAGCACGATCGACAGCACGGTGCCCGCGCTGCCGAACACGGCCTGGAGGAGCTGGTGGACGGCGAGGAACGCCGCCCCCGCGATCACCGCGACGAGGAACAGCGCCGGGAGCGCCGACCAGGAGACGCCGAGGGTCGCGGCGACGACCGCGACGATCAGCACGGCCTGCGCGACCGCGACCACGACGCCGCGGAGCAGGGCTCCCCCGACGAGCCGCCCCGTGCCGACGCCCGTCGCCAGCAGGCGGCGGGACACCGCGCCGAACAGCAGCACCAGCGCGGCCGCCCCGATCCAGAGCCCGACGGGCACGATGAGGGTGGAGACGATCTGGCCGGGTCCGGACAGCTCGTTCGCCCGGGTGGCGGAGGCGTTCACGGGGGCCGCGACGACCTTGCCCGCGTTCGCCTGCTGCGCCTTCGTCAGGTTCGGCACCTGGGTGGCGCCGCTCTTCAGCCCCGAGCCGATCTTGTCCGCCCCGGACGCGAGCTGCCCCGCGCCGTCCGCGCTCTTCCGGACGCCGTCGGTCAGCTGCGACGCACCGTCGGACAGCTGGTCCGCGCCCGTCCCGAGCTGGTCGATGCCCGACGCGAGCTTCCCGGCGCCCGCCGCCGCGGACGAGATGCCGCCCGGCAGCTGCGCGAGCCCGGAGGCGAGACTCGCAGTGCCGCTGTCGAGCCCGGCGCCGCCGGCGGCGAGCTTCGAGCCGCCCGAGGACAGCGTGCTGCCGCCGGCGGCGAGCTGCTTCCCGCTCGAGGCGAGCTGCGCCCCGCCGGAAACGAGCGGCGGGCCGGCGGCGCGCAGCTTCGCGAGGTCGGGGTTCGAGGCGATCTGACGCGACCCGTCGGCGAGGGCGGCCTGCCCGGTCGCGGCGGTGTCCAGTCCCGCCGCGATCTGCGAGAGCGCTCCGCGGGTCTGCGCCGACAGCGTCGGGTCGTTCGCGACGATCCCGCGGATGCCGTCCGCGGCCGTGCTGCTGCCGTCCGCGAGCTGCGACTGCGCCGCCGCCGACTGCTGCGCGCCGGAGACGAGGCCGTCGAGCAGCTGGTCCACGCCGCCCGCGTACTGCTCCACACCGGACGCGTAGTCGGGCACGCCCTTCGTGTACGTCGTGACGCCGTCCGTGTAGGTCGTCACGCCCTTCGCGTAGGTGGAGACGCCGTCGGTGTACTGCCCGACGCCGGAGGCGAGGCGCTTCGCACCGTCCGCCGCGCCCTGCGCACCGGACGCGGCCGTGCCGAGCCCGGTCGCGAGCGACCGCTGACCCGAGGCCAGCTGCCGTGCGCCGCTGCCGAGGGAGCTCGCGCCGGTGGTGAGCCGGTCGCCGCCGTCCGCGGCCTTCCCGAGGCCGGACGAGAGGGAGTCGGCGCCGTCGCCGAGCTTCGTCGCCCCGTCCGCCGCCTGCAGCAGCGAGCTGCGAACCGTTGCGTAGCCGCCGTAGAGGCCGGACACGACGCTCGTCGTGATCTGGCCGCCGACCGTCGACGCGATCGTCGACCCCACGACGCCGCCGATCTGGCTGACGAGCGTGCCGTGGGCGTCGTCCGTGCGCACGCTGATGTCGGCCTGCTTCGGCGAGGTGCCGGACACGGACGCGATCGACTTCGAGAACGTCTTCGGGATCGTGACGATCGCGTAGACGTCGCCGTCCGCGAGCATCCGCTCGGCGTCCTTCGTGTTGGTCAGCGTCCAGTCGATGGAGGCGCCGGCGTCGCTGCTCGCGGGCTTCGTCAGGCCGGTGACGACGAGCCGCCCGGCGGCGATGGTCGTCGTCTTCCCATCCGCGCCCTTCGACTGGACGAGCCGGTCGTTGTTTACGAGCGCGGCGGGGATGCGGGCGTCGCCGGAGTCCGCGGCGGCGAGCGCCGCGACGAAGACGCCGAGCACGACGGCCGGCACGATCGCGACGATGAGGAGGCGGGTCAGCGGTGCCCTGAGGATGCGGCCGATCATGCGGAGACCTCTCTGCGGGTCGGGGCGGCGCCGAGTCGGGTCGCGGCGCGGTCGATGGGTGAGGTGACGATGACGGCGGCGCGGTCGCCGCCGTGCCCTGCGGCGCTCGATGGGGCCGCCACCAGGTCGAGGAGGGCCGCGAGGCGGTCGAGCGCGTCCGGACCGAGGTCGCCGGCGTCGACGACGATCGCGACGGCGCCGCCGGCCGCTGCCGCGAGGGCGAGCACCGCGAGGCGCTCCTCCGGCGGCAGTTCGCCGATCGGCCGCTCGCGGACGACCGGCTCGGGCAGCACCTGGAGCCAGGTGCGCAGGCTGCCGCTGCGACGGCGGCGCGGGGCGAATCGGAGCCGTTCGGCGACGAGCGCCGAGGGGGTGGCGTCGGCCGCGGAGCCGTCGTCGATCACGGGGGCGGCGACCTGGCGCAGCTCCCGTGCGCCGGTGGGCGCGACCGCGCCGGCGACCTGCACGCGGCCGGACGCCGGCTCGAGGTGGCCGGTCAGCGTCGCGACGACGCCGCGGCGCGCGGCGGCGGGCACGGCGATCGCGCTCGTGGTGCCGCGCTCGGCGTGGACGGTCAGCGGCCTGGTCTCGAACGGTGGGGGTGGCACGAGGTCGGTCGAGGAGAGCGCCCAGCGCGCCTCCCCCTGCGCCCAGGCGACGTCCTCCTCGTGCCGGACGATGCCCTCGCCCTCGATGTCGACGGTCGGCAGCAGCCGGTCGAGCCAGCGCGGCAGGTACCAGGCCGAGCGGCGGAACAGGAACATGACCGCCGGCACCAGCGTCATGCGGATGAGGAACGCGTCGAGGAGGATCCCGACGGCGAGGGTGAACGCGATCGGCTTGATCGTGCCGGAGCCCTCCGGGATGAAGGACGCGAAGACGAAGATCATGATCAGCGCCGCCGCGGTGACGACGCGGACGCCGCCCGCGAACCCCTTCCGCACGGCCAGCCGGGCGTCGCCGGTGTGCGCCCACGTCTCGCGCATGCCGGAAACGATGAAGACCTCGTAGTCCATCGACAGGCCGAAGAGGATTGCGACGCCGAGGATCGGCAGGAAGCTGAGCAGCGGCCCCGGCTCGACGTGCAGCAGGTCCGCGCCCCAGCCCCACTGGAACACCGCGACGGTCGCGCCGACGCTCGCCGAGAGCGACAGCAGGAAGCCGACGGCGGCCTTCAGCGGCACGACGAGCGACCGGAACACCGCCATCAGGAGGATGACGGACAGGCCCACGACGACCAGCACGAACGGCACGAGGGCGCTGCCCAGCCGGTCCGAGATGTCGATCTGAACGGCGGTCGACCCGGTCACCGAGACGGGCATCCGGTACTCCCGCTCGAAGGTCGGCGAGAGGTCGCGGATGCGGTGCACGAGCGCGATCGTGGAGTCGGAGGTCGGCCCCGAGTCCGGGATGACCTGCATGATCGCCGTGTCGAGCGTCTCGTTCGGCGTCGGCTTGCCGACCGCCTTCACGTCCGGCAGCGCCGCGATGCGGTCCTTCATGCGGTCGAGGTCGGTGATGAAGTCGTTGTTCTGCGTCACGTCGATGAGCAGCACGAGGGGGCCGTTGCGTCCCTCGCCGAAGGACGCCGTGGTCAGGTCGTAGGCGACGCGCGGCCCGGTGCCCGGCGCCTCCGTGCCGTTGGTCGGGAGGGCGAGGCGCATCGACGCCGCGGGGATCGCCAGCACGCCGAGGGCCGCGACGACGAGGACGAGGAACAGCGCGGGCGCCTTCTCGATCAGGGCGCCCCAGCGGGAGCCGAGCGTGTGGGTGCGGCCCTCCGCGGCCGCGGTCGCGCGCGCCCGGAGGCGGGAGCCCGGCTTCGGGACGAGCCGGCGGCCGGCGAGCGCGAGCACGGCGGGCAGGAGGGTCGTGGAGCCGCAGACGCCGAGGAACACCGCGAACGCCGCGCCCACGCCCATCACGCTGAGGAACGGGATGCCGACGATCAGCAGGCCGACGAGGGCGATGATCACGGTCACGCCGGCGAACACGACCGCGGTGCCGGCGGTCGCGACCGCCTTCGGCAGCGCCTCCGCGATCGGCACGTCGAGCGCCAGCTGGTCCCGGTACTTCGAGATGACGAAGAGGCCGTAGTCGATCCCGACCGCGAGGCCGAGCATCAGGGCGAGGGTGAGGCTCGCGCTCGCGACGTCGGTGAAGTTCGCCGTGAACATCAGGCCGGCGACCGACAGCAGGACGCCGATGATCGCGCTGATGAGGGGCATGCCGGCCGCGAGCAGGGAGCCGAACGTGACGATGAGCACGACGGCGGCGAACGCGAGGCCGAACACCTCCGTGATCGACGGGCCGAAGGCGGTCTGCTGGAACACCTGGCCAGTGAAGGCCACCTTCCAGCCCGCGTCCTTCCCGATCGACGCCGTCCTCTGCAGGGCGTCGAGCGTGGAGGTCTTGACCGACGCCTCGGTGCCGGAGAACTGGATCGAGACGATCGCGGCCCGGTGGTCCGCGGAGACCGCGTCGACGGCGTACTCGCTGAACGGGCTGCTGACCGTCTCGATGCCGTCGATCCGCTCGATGGCCTCGATCGTGTCGTTCACGGTGGTGCGGGCGGCGCCCTCGTCGACGCGTGTGCCCGCGGGCGCGACCATGACGGCCTGCGCGCTCGCGCCCGCCGCCTGCGGGAACACCGCGTCGAGCCGGTCCAGGGCGTTCTGCGACTGGGTGCCCGGGATGGTGAAGCCGTCGCTGAGCTTGCCGCCGAAGCCGAAGCCCGCACCGGCGACCGCGAGGACGATGAGGAACCAGGCCGCGAGCACGCGCCAGGGGTGGCCGTGACTCAGCTTGCCGAGCCGGTACAGGAACGCGGTCATGGGTGCCGTCCTCGATCGATGGGCTGCGGGTGAGCGACGGCGGTGTCGCGCGGTCGGGTGGTCAGGCGGGCTGCTGGACGCCGAGGACGAACTCGCCCAGGACGTCGACGAGCTCGGCGCGCACCTCCTCGTCGGGCACGTGGTCCGTGGCCCAGCGATCGGCGGCGATGAGGACGAAGGCGGCTCCGGAGAGGGCGACGCCGAAGCGGAGGCTCCTGCGGTCCTTCCCGCCGGGCGGCCCGATGCGGAACGCGAGGTCGCGCACGAGCGCGTCCGCCTCGTCGATCACCGCGTGGCCGGCGAGCGCCTGACCGTGGTTGATGATGACGGCGATCGCGAGCCGGTGCTCGAAGAGGTAGTCGACGAAGCGCGCGAGGAAGACGTGTCGCGAGGGGTCGTCCGAGAGCGCGACGAGGTCCTCGACCAGCTCGGTGAGGTCCTCGACCGCGGGCCGGAGCGCGGCGTCGAGCAGCGCCTCCTTGCTGGCGAAGTGGTACAGCACGCTCGACTTCGACAGGCCGGCGTCGGCGGCGATGCGCTGCAGGGACGCGCCTTCGAACCCGACCGCGGCGAACTGGCGCAGCGCCGACTCCAGCAGCGGGGCGGAGCCCCCGAGGTCGCGCGTCCGGTCCTGCACGATCGGTCAGCGTACTGCACGATCGGTCAGGACCGGCGGACCCGGATCGGGGGACGCCGGAACCGTCCAGCGCACCCCCAGTCCGCGCTCCCCCGAGGTCCAGTACAGTCCCGGATCCATGGGCACCCTGCGCAAGTACCTGATGAACGGCGCGATCATCTCGTCGCTCTTCTCCGGCATCTCCGCCTTCCGGCAGGGGCGCAAGGCGCCGACCGACTGGCGCACCTACCTGACGTGGATCGCCTGGGCGCTGACGCTCGCGGTCGCCATCGGCACGATCCGCAAGGAGTCCGTCGACCCGGACGCCCCGAAGGTCGCCGCCGGCCCGCGCCCCTCGAAGGGCAGGAAGAAGGCGAAGAAGGACGACTGACGCGTCCTCACATCAGGCCGGGTGGGTGCGCACCGGGCCGGTGAAGTCCTTGCCGCGCGCGTCCGCCTGAGCGGACCCGCCGAAGAGCTCGCGGTCGTCGCGCTGCTCCCCGCCTCGCGGCGTTCTCGTGCTCGTGCCGACCGCCGGCTCCGTGAGCTGCACGCGCGTGCGCGGCAGGGCCGCCGGCTGCTGCTGGTGCAGCCACCGGATCAGCTCCTCCCGGACGAAGCAGCGGAGGTCGAACAGGGTCGGGGCGTCGACCGCGGTCACCAGGATCCGGACGTGGATCATGCCGCCGACCGCGTCGGTGACCTGGAGGACGGCGACACGGCCGTCCCAGAGGTCCGTGCGCTCGAGCACCCGGTGCATCTCGTCGCGCATCGCCTGCGGGTCGACGAGCCAGTCGAGGTCGAAGTCGACGGACTGCATGAGCTGGCTGGAGGTCCGGGTCCAGTTCTCGAACGGCGTCGTCGTGAAGTAGGTCGACGGCAGCACCATCCGCCGGTCGTCCCAGACGTGGACGACGACGTAGGTGAGCGTGATCTCCTCGATGCGACCCCACTCGCCGTTCGCGATCACGACGTCATCCACGCGGATCGCGCCGGAGAAGGCGAGCTGCATGCCGGCGATGACGTTGCCGAGGGTCGACTGCGCGGCGAGGCCGGCGATGATCGACACCACGCCGGCCGACGCGAGCAGCGACGCCCCGGCGGCGCGCGCGGCGGGGAAGACGAGCAGCGCGGACGCGAGGGCGATCACGACGATGACGACGATCGCGACCCGGCGGATGATCAGCGCCTGCGTCCGCACCCGGCGTGCGACGCGGTTGTCCGCGACGTCGGTGCGGTAGCGGGCGAGCAGCAGGTCGACGACGAGGGAGACGATCGTCGCGACGAACCACGCCGCCAGCGCGATCACCACGATGTTCAGTACGGCGTCGATCGGCGTCCGCAGCTGCAGGACGTCGGAGCCGGCGCCGTCGAACGCGCTCGTCGCTGCGATCCAGACCGCGATGGCGACGAGGAGCCAGCGGAACGGCCAGCGGAGGCGGTGCACGGCGCGGTCGGGCCAGCCCCGCCGCCTGCCGATGGCGCGGAAGACGGCGCCGACGACGCCCGCGACCACGACCGCGATCACGGCGCCGACGACCACGTCCGCGCCGAGGCGCGACCAGAAGTGGCCGACGACGTCGGCCCAGACGCTCGCGAGATCCATGGGGCTCCTTCCCGACGGGAGACACCGCGCCTCCCGCTCCGACGGGCGCGCCGCCCAGGCCCCCATGCTGCCGGAGCGCCCTTGACGAGCACTCCGCCCGCGGGTGCTCAGTCCAGGAACGCCCGGAGGAGCGCCGCGGTGCCGTCGAGGTGCTCGCGCATCGACCGCTGCGCCGCCTCCGCGTCTCCGCGGAGCACCGCCAGCACGATCCGCTCGTGCTGGGCGTTCGAGTGGGACAGGTTCGGCTCGATCAGCGGGATCTCGTCGAGCAGCGCGTTCGCGCGGTCCCGCACGTCGGCGAGCAGCGGCAGCAGGGACGGGATGCCCGCCAGCTCGCCGATCGCCAGGTGCAGCCGGGAGTCCGTTCGGCGGTAGTCGACCGGGCCGGACGCGCTCGTCTCGAGCAGGCGGGACCAGAGTGCGTCGCGCTCCTCCGCGGTCAGGGTGCGGCGCGCGGCCGCGGCGACGGCGCCCTCCTCGAGCACGGATCGCAGCCCGAGGACGTCGTCGAGCTCGCCCGGCGGCCGCACCGCGGCCGGCGGCGCGGCGTCCGCGAGATCGGTGCGGACGAACGTGCCGCCGTAGCGACCGCGCCGGCTCTCGAGGTAGCCGGCGTCGGTGAGCGAGCGGATCGCCTCGCGGAGCACGTCCCGGCTGACGCCGAGCCGCCCGGCGAGGTCCCGCTCCGACGGCAGCGCCTCCCCCGGCGGCACGATCCCGAGCCGGACCGCCTGCAGCAGCCGTGCGAGCGTCTCCTCGAACGCGTTGCCGGAGCGGACGGGCCGGAACACCGCCTCGGAGGCGGACGGCTGCGCACCGGGATCGATGCTCATCGCGACTCCCCCGCCCAGCACTCTTCGTCTTGTAGGACGTCGCGTCCTACAAGACGAAGGATGCCTGCGCGCGGAATCACAGCGGCGTCACGTAGGCGGCGGAGATGCCGCCGTCGACGAGGAACGAGGCGCCCGTGATGAAGGAGGCGTCGTCGGAGGCGAGGAACGCGACCGCCGCGGCGAGCTCCTCCGGCTCCGCGAACCGGCCGACCGGGACGTGGACGAGGCGGCGGGCCGCGCGCTCCGGGTCCTTCGCGAACAGCTCCTTCAGCAGCGGGGTGTTCACCGGGCCCGGGCAGAGCGCGTTGACGCGGATGCCCTGCCGCGCGAACTGGACGCCGAGCTCGCGGCTCATCGCGAGGACGCCGCCCTTCGAGGCCGTGTAGGAGATCTGCGAGGTCGCGCTGCCGAGCACGGCGACGAACGACGCGGTGTTGATGATCGAGCCGCGGCCGGCCGGGACCATGTGCCGGAGCGCGGCGCGGCTGCAGAGGTAGACGGACGTGAGGTTGACGAGCTGCACCCGGTCCCAGGCGTCGAGCTCGGTCGTCTCGATCGAGTCGTCGTCAGCGGGCGAGATCCCCGCGTTGTTGAAGGCGATGTCGACCGCGCCGAAGTCCGCCGCGACGCCGTCGAAGAGCGCGTCGACGCTCGCCCTGTCCGCCACGTCGGTGCGCACGAACGTGCCGTCGACCTCCTCCGCGGCCCGGCGGCCGGCGTCCGGGTCGAGGTCGGCGACGACCACGCGGGCGCCCTCGGCGGCGAGCCGGCGGGCGGTCGCGAGCCCGATGCCGCTGCCGCCGCCCGTGATCACGGCGGTGCGGCCGCGGAGGCGGGCGGTCAGGTCGATCGGGGTCACGGTCATGCGGGGGCCTCTCCGGTGGCGTAGAAGACGTTCTTGACGGCGGTGAACGCGAGCGGGGCGTCCGGCCCGAGCTCGCGGCCGATGCCCGACCGCTTCATCCCGCCGAACGGCGTGGTGTAGCGGACGGACGAGTTCGAGTTGACGCTGAGCGCACCCGATCGGACGGCGCGGGACACCCGGATGCCGCGACCGAGGTCGCGTGTCCAGATCGAGCCGGACAGGCCGTACCGGGTGTCGTTCGCCAGCCGGACGGCCTCCGCCTCGCCGTCGAACGCCTGCACGGCCACGACGGGGCCGAAGATCTCCTCGCGGAGCACCCGGTCGTCCGGGCGGTCGGGCAGCAGGACGGCCGGCGCGAACCAGAAGCCGGCCCCGGAGGGCGCGGAGCCGCGGAACGCGACCGGGGTCGAGCCGTCGACGAACGACGCGACCCGGTCCCGGTGCGCCGCGCTGACGAGCGGCCCCATCTGCACGTCCTCGCCGCGCGGGTCGCCGACCCGCCAAGCGGCGACGGCGGGCTCGAGCCGCTCGAGGAACGCGTCGAGCACGCTCCGCTCGACGAGGAGCCGGCTGCGGGCGCAGCAGTCCTGGCCGGCGTTGTCGAAGACGGCGCCCGGGGCGGCCGCCGCGGCGGCGTCGAGGTCGGCGTCCGCGAAGACGACGTTCGCGCTCTTGCCGCCGAGCTCGAGGGTGACCGGCTTGACCTGCTCCGCGGCGAGCGCCATCACGCGGGAGCCCGTGCCCGTCGATCCGGTGAAGACGACCTTCGCGACGTCGGGGTGGCGCACGAGGGCCTCCCCCGCCTCCGCGCCGCGGCCCGGCACGGTCTGCAGGAGGCCGTCGGGCAGGCCCGCCTCGAGCGCCAGGCCCGCGAGGCGCAGGGCGGTGAGCGGGGTCCATTCCGCGGGCTTCAGGATCACCGCGTTGCCGGCCGCGAGCGCGGGCGCGAAGCCCCACGCCGCGATCGTCATCGGGAAGTTCCAGGGGACGATCACGCCGACGACGCCGAGCGGCTCGTGGAAGGTGACGTCGATGCCGCCGGCGACCGGGATCTGGCTGCCGATCAGGCGTTCCGGCGCGCCGGCGTAGTACTCGAGCACGTCCCGGACGTGGCCGGCCTCCCACCGCGCCGACGCGATCGGGTGCCCCGAGTTGCGGACCTCGAGCGCCGCGAGCTCCTCGACGTGCGCGTCGACGACCGCGGCGAAGCGGCGGAGCAGCCGCGCGCGATCGGCCGGGGCGAGCGCGGCCCAGCCCTCCTGCGCGCGGACCGCGCGGCGGACCGCCGCGTCGACCTCCCCCGCGTCGGCCATGCCGACCTCGGTGAACGCCGCCCCGGTCGACGGGTCGACGATCGGGAACGCCTCGGTCATGCGCCCTCCCCCTGCTCGGTGTTCACGGATACGGAGATCTGGCGGCGCGGGGCGTCCCGGATCTCCGTATCCGTGAACGGCGTGCGACGGCTCACGAGGCGGCCCGCGCGAGGGCGGCGAAGAGGCGGCGGTCCGCCTCGTCCTGCTCCGGGTGCCACTGCACGCCGACGACGAAGCGGCGGGAGGGCAGCTCGACCGCCTCCACGAGGCCGTCCGCGGCGTGCGCGGCGACGACGAGCCCGTCGGCGACGCGGTCGAGCACCTGGTGGTGGTGGCAGTGCACGGAGAGCCGGTCGCCGACCGCGCCGAGCACCTCCCGGACCAGCGTGCCGCCGGAGATCCTCACGTCCGAGCGGGTGAACCCGCCGCTCGTCCCGCCGTGCGTCCCGTCCGGCAGCACGTCGGGCACGTGCTGGACGAGCGTGCCGCCGAGCGCCACGTTGAGCAGCTGCACGCCGCGGCAGATCGCGAGCACGGGCAGGTCCCGCTCGATCGCCGCGAGCACGAGCGCGATCTCCCAGCCGTCCCGGTCGTGGCGCGGCGCGTCCGTGTGCGGCCCCCGCTCGGCGCCGTAGCGCGCCGGGTCGACGTCCGCGCCGCCGGACACGACGAGCCCGTCGACGGCGCCGAGCACGCGCTCGACCACCTCGTCGTCGAACGGCTGCGGCGGGAGCATGACGGGGATGCCGCCGCCCTCCTCCACCGCGATCAGGTAGGTCTCCGGCACCATGCCGAACCGCTCGTCCCACTCCCCGCGGACGGCCTGCTCGAGGTAGGTCGTCACGCCGATCAGGGGCGCACCGCGCCGCACGGACCCCGATGAGTACTCGCTAGCCACGCTCGAACCCCCGCACCCGCTCCCAGTCGGTGACCGCGCTGCGGAACGCGGCGAGCTCGACGGCGGCGGTGTTCAGGTAGTGCTCCACGACGTCCTCCCCGAACGCGTCCCGCACGAAGTCGGAGGCGCCGAACATCGCGGCCGCCTCGTCGAGCGTCGTCGGCAGGCGCGGCTTGTCGCTCTCGTACGCGTTGCCGACGTGCGCGTCCTCGAGCGGCAGCTCGCGCTCGATCCCGTCGATGCCGGCGGCGATCATCGCGGCGACCGCGAGGTACGGGTTCACGTCGCCGCCCGGCGCGCGGTTCTCGAAGCGGAGGGCGTGCCCGCGGCCCACGACGCGGAGCGCGCAGGTGCGGTTGTCGAGGCCCCAGGCCACCGCTGTCGGCGCGAAGGACCCGTCCTGGTACCGCTTGTACGAGTTGATGTTCGGCGCGAAGAGCAGGGTGAGCTCGCGGAGGTGCGCGAGCTGACCGGCGAGGAAGTGCTCCATCAGCGGCGAGAAGCCGTTCGGGCGCGCGGCGTCCGCCATCGCGGCGGATCCGTCGGTGCCCCGCACCGACAGGTGGATGTGGCAGGAGTTGCCTTCGCGCTCGTTGAACTTCGCCATGAACGTGAGCGCCTTGCCGTGCGCGTCCGCGATCTCCTTCGCCCCGTTCTTGTAGAGCACATGGTTGTCGCAGGTGGCGAGCGCGTGCGCGTAGCGGAACGCGATCTCCTGCTGGCCGAGGTTGCACTCCCCCTTCACGCCCTCGCAGTACATCCCCGCGCCGTCCATCGCCAGGCGGATGTCCCGGAGCAGCGGCTCCATGCGGGTGGACGCGAGCAGCGCGTAGTCGATGTTGTAGTCGGAGGCCGGCGTGAGCCCCTGGTAGCGCTTCGCCCACGCCTGACGGTAGGTGTCCTCGAACACGATGAACTCGAGCTCCGTGCCGACGAAGGGCTCGAGGCCGAGCGCCGCGAGCCGCTCGATCTGCCGCTGCAGGATCCGCCGCGGGGACACGGAGACCGCGGCCCCGTGGTCCTCGTCGGGGCCCGGCACCAGCTCGAGGTCGGCCATCACGAGCGCGGTGCCCGGCAGCCACGGCGTGCGCCGGAGGGTCTCGAGGTCCGGCCGCAGCACCATGTCGCCGTAGCCGCGCTCCCACGAGGAGATCGCGTAGCCGTCGACCGTGTTCATGTCCATGTCGACCGCGAGGAGGTAGTTGCAGGCCTCCGCGCCGTGGTGTGCGACGTCCTCCAGGAACAGGCGCGCGGCGACCCGCTTGCCGACGAGGCGCCCCTGCATGTCCGCGAACGCGACGATCACCGTGTCGGTCGCCCCCGATGCGACGTCGGCGGCGAGCTCCTCCAGCCCCAGGTTGCCGGTCTTGGGCATCGCATCCTCCAAAGGTCGGTCGGCAGGCCGTTGCCCAGTATGGCGCGTGAAGGTTTTACCGCGGCGTAACACCAAAGGTCGACGGCGCGACCTTCCGCGTCGCTACGCTCCCCGAAACGCCGAGCCGAGGAGCGCCATGTCGTCCACCTCCCGCCCATCCTCCGTCACCTATCGGGCCCCCGACGAGGGGTACTTCGAGAAGCGGCAGCTGAAGCGCTCGGCCGGCTTCTGGGGCATCTGGGGGCTCGGGGTCGCGGCGGTGATCTCCGGCGAGTTCTCCGGCTGGAACTTCGGCACGGCGAGCGCCGGCTTCGGCGGCATGGCGATCGCGACGGCGATCGTCATCGTCATGTACTTCTGCCTGCTGTTCTCCATCGGGGAGATGTCGGCGGCGATGCCGCACACCGGCGGCGCGTACTCGTTCGCCCGGGCCGCGCTCGGCCCGTGGGGCGGCTTCGTCACGGGCCTCGCGGAGTCCATCGAGTACGTCATGACGACTGCGGTCGTCGTGTTCTTCGCCGGGCAGTACGCGGACCTGGCGCTGCAGGACCTGACCGGGGCGAGCTTCCCGCAGCCGGTCTGGTGGGCCGTGCTGTACCTCGTGTTCCTCGGCGTAAACATCCTCGGCGCCGCGATCGGCTTCCGGCTCGCGATCGTCGTGTCGATCCTCTCGATCGCGATCCTCGCCGTGTTCGTGATCGTCGCGTTCGCGACCGGCGGCTTCCAGGTCGAGAAGCTGTTCGACGTCGCCCCGAGCGAGGGGAACTCGACCTTCCTGCCGGGCGGCGTGCTCCCGATCCTGCTCGTCATGCCGTTCGCGATGTGGTTCTTCCTCGGCATCGAGGAGCTGCCGCTCGCGGCGGAGGAGGCGCACGAGCCGCAGAAGGTCATCCCGAAGGCCGGCTTCTGGGGCCTCATCACCCTGCTGATCTGCGCGATCGCCGTCTTCGTCGTGAACACCGGCGTGCTCGGCGCGAAGGCCACCGCCGTGTCCGGCCAGCCGCTCATCGACGGCTTCGACCTGATGGTGCCGAAGGGGCTCGCGGGCCTCCTGGCGCTGTTCGCCCTGGTCGGGCTGCTCGCCTCCCTGCAGGGCATCATGTTCGCCTACGGCCGGAACATGTACTCGCTGTCGCGGGCCGGCTACTACCCGCGCTTCCTCTCCCTGACCGGCGGGCGGCAGACCCCGTGGGTCGCGCTGATCGTCGGCGCGGTCATCGGCTTCGTCGCGCTCGTGATCGTGCAGGTCGCGGGCGGCGCGACCGGCGTCGCCGGCGCCGTCGTCCTGAACATCGCGGTGTGGGGCGCGGTCATCTCCTACATGTCGCAGGCGCTGTCGTTCCTCGTGCTGCGGCGCCGCTTCCCGAACGCGGAGCGCCCGTACCGCAGCCCGGTCGGCGCACCGGGCGCCGTGATCGCCGGCGTGATCGCGCTCGCGATCTTCATCGGCTTCTTCTTCACCGGGCCCGGCTACCTCATCGCGATCGCGGCGATCGCCGTCGTGTACGTGATCGGCCTCCTGCTCTTCGCCGTCGTGGGCCGGCACAACCTCGTGCTGTCGCCGGAGGAGGAGTACGCGATGACGGGCGGCCTCCACCGCGACCCCGATGTCGAGGCCTACGACGGGACCGTCCCCGCAGCCTGACGCCGACATCCTGCTCACGCTTCTTGCCGCCCGCGGCACGTGCGGGCGGCAAGAAGCGTGAGCAAGGACGCCTCCATGTGACGTGCGGGATCGCGCGGCCAGGATGAGCGCATGCCCCTGCCGATCGAGGACTACGCGATGATCAGCGACTGCCAGTCGGCGGCGCTCGTGGGGAAGGACGGCAGCATCGACTGGCTCTGCTTCCCCCGCTACGACTCCGGGAGCATGTTCGGCGCGCTGCTCGGCGACGAGACCCACGGCCGCTGGCTGCTCGCGCCGACGGAGGAGGGCGCGAGCTCGACGCGGCGGTACGTCGACAACACGTGCATGCTCGTCACGACGTGGACGACGGGCACCGGGGTCGTGGAGGTCCTCGACTTCATGCCGCACGGCAACCGGTCGGCGGACATGGTGCGGCGGGTTCGCGGCGTGAGCGGCTCCGTCGAGCTGGGGCAGGACCTCCGGATCCGCTTCGACTACGCCCGCGCCGTGCCGTGGGTGCGGCAGGTCCACGACGAGGCCGGGCACGGAATCATCGCGACGGCGGGACCGGACGCGGTCGTCGTGCGCGGACCGAAGCTCAAGGCCGACGGCGAGACCCACCGCGGCACCTTCACCGTGCAGGCGGGCGAGACGGTCGACGTCGTCCTGAACTGGTACCCCTCCTACCGCGACGCGCCGCCGCCGCTCGACGTCGACCTGCTCCTGCGGTCGACGCAGGCGTGGTGGGAGGACTGGACGAGCGGGATCGACCACCAGGGCCGGTACCACGAGCAGGTCATCCGCTCCCTCATCGTCCTCCGCGCGCTGACGCACGAGGACACCGGCGGCATCGCCGCCGCAGCGACGACCAGCCTGCCCGAGCAGTTCGGCGGCGCGCGGAACTGGGACTACCGCTACACCTGGCTACGGGACGCCTCCCTGACCCTGTCGGTGCTCATGAACCACGGCTATCTGGAGGAGGCGACGGCCTGGCGCTCGTGGCTGCTGCGCGCGATCGCCGGCGACCCGGCCGACGTGCAGATCATGTACGGCCTCGCGGGCGAGCGGGACCTGCCGGAGCGCGAGCTGCCGAACTTCCCCGGGTACGAGGGCGCCTCCCCGGTCCGGATCGGCAACGGCGCCGTCGACCAGTACCAGGCCGACGTGATCGGCGAGGTCATGGTCGCGCTGCAGGAGGCGCGCGAGAAGGGCATCAAGTCCGGCCGGCACGCCTGGCCGGTGCAGCGCGCGCTGATGACGTTCACGGAGCAGAACTGGGAGCGCAAGGACAGCGGCATCTGGGAGATGCGCGGGGCGGAGCGCTTCTTCACCCACTCCCGGGTGATGGTCTGGGCGGCGTTCGACAGCGCGATCAAGGCGCACGAGCGGTTCGGGCTCGACGGCCCGGTCGCCCGCTGGCAGGAGCTGCGGAGCCGCATCGAGGCCGAGATCGAGGAGCACGGCTTCGACCGGGACCGCGGCACGTACACGCAGTCGTACGACTCGAAGGAGGTCGACGCGTCGCTCCTGATCCTCCCGCAGGTCGGATACGTGAAGGCGACCGACCCCCGCATGCTCGGCACCGTGAAGGCGATCGAGGAGGACCTCATGCCGGACGGCCTCGTCATGCGGTACCGGACGCAGGCCGCCGACGACGGCCTGGAGCCCGGGGAGAACCCGTTCCTCGCCTGCAGCTTCTGGCTCGTCGAGCAGTACGCGGTCAGCGGCCGGCACGACGACGCGGTCGCGCTGATGGACCGCCTCCTCGCGCTCGCGAACGACGTCGGGCTGCTGAGCGAGGAGTACGACGTGCACGCGGGTCGGCAGGCGGGCAACACCCCGCAGGCGCTCTCGCACCTCGCCCTCGTGCGCGCCGCCGACGCGATCGAGGCGGGCCGGGACCTGCGGCCGCGCGGCGCCCCCGTCGGCTGAGCCGCCGGATCCTGATCGGCGGCGTCCAGCCGGCTCACCACGACCGCCCAGACTCGCTTCCTACGGTCGGACTCTCGCAATAGAGGAGAGATCCATGGCACAGGTCATCGAGACCATCGACGTCGACGTCCCGGTCGGCACCGCGTACAACCAGTGGACGCAGTTCGAGTCGTTCCCCGAGTTCCTGAGCTTCGTGGAGTCGATCGAGCAGGTCGACGACACCCACAACCACTGGAAGGTGAAGATCGGCGGGATCGAGCGCGAGTTCGACGCCGAGATCACCGAGCAGCACCCGGACGAGCGCATCGCCTGGAAGAGCATCGACGGCACCACGAACGCCGGCGTCGTCACGTTCCACAAGCTGTCCGACGCGACCTCACGGGTCGCCGTGCAGATCGACTGGAAGCCCGAGGGCGTCGTGGAGAAGGCGGGCGACCTGCTCGGCTTCGACGAGCGCAGCGTGAAGAAGGACCTCGAGCACTTCAAGGAGTTCATCGAGAAGACGGGCCACGAGCAGGGCGCCTGGCGGGGCGACGTCCCGCGCGACTGATCGCTCGACCGGTCCACGGACCAGGGCGCTCCCGGCGGACCCTCGTCGGGAGCGCCTTCATCCGTTCTGGCACGGTTCGCGACATGCCGCGCCCGGTTCATCCCGCGTTTCCCGCGCCGCTCTAGCGTCGCCCGGAGATGAACGAGGACGCACGACTCCGTGAGGCCATGATCGCGTTCGAGCAGTCCGTGCTCGTCGCGCCGGACCAGCCAGCCCCGGCGCTGCCCGCGTTCGTCGGTCTGCTCCGGGCGGTCGGCGGCCTCACCCGCTTCGCCCTCGACGTGGCGCTCGCCGCGGACCGCAGCGACCCGATCGATCTCGAGCCCCGGGTCCTGCGCACCGCCTGACCGGCGTTCGCCCGGCCGCCGCGCGCGGTTCATCCGTCGTTCCCCCGCGCCGCATATGGTCGCGAGGGATGAACACGACGACGCAGGAGCAGAAGCCTGCAGCGGCGGAGCGCCGCACCTCGAAGCCCGCGGATCGGTCCACTCCGATCCTCCCCTCCGCGATCGGCCTCGTCCGGGCCACCGCGGCCATCACCCGCTTCGTCGTCGCGGTCGGGGTCGACCTCGATCGCCGCGACCCGATCGACCTCGAGCCGAGGATCCTCCGCGCGGCGTAGACCTGCACGCAGCGGAGGTGCGAGACCCACGGTGATCGAGCCGGGCGCCCCGCGCCCGTGCCGAAACCACGCCGGATCTCCGTATCCGTGAACCTCGGCGGCTCGAGCTGAGGCCTAGAGCAGGGGCGGGGTGCGGGGCGGGGCCGCACGCTCGGTGACGCCCTCCGCCTCCATCGCCGCCGCGATCGTGAGCAGGCGGACGTCGTCCTGCCCGCGGCCCGCGATCGTGAGCCCGATCGGCATGCCGATGTCGGCCATCAGCCCCATCGGCACGGTCACGGTCGGGATGCCGAGGTGCCGGATCACGAGGTTGCCGTTCGCGACCCAGGTGCCGTTCCGCCATGCGAGATCGGCGGACGCGGGGTTCGTGTCGGCATCCGCCGGGCCGACGTCGGCGACGGCCGGGAACACCACCGCATCGAGGCCGCGGGCGTCGAGTTGCGCCTCGAAGAGCTCCTCGCGGGCGCGCTCGAGCCCGCGGACGCCGTCCGGGATCGCCGGGATCTCGAGCAGGTCGGGCACGCCCCGCTTCGCCCGCTCGACGTACTCGGCGAGGTCGAGGTCCGCGTCGCCGTAGCGGTCGGGCAGGGCGCCCGCCGGGTGCGGGAAGATCCGCGGGCCGTCGACGTCCGCGAGCCGGTGGAGCGCGGGATCGCCGTTCCGGCGCAGGAACAGGTCCCAGCTGCGGATCGACAGGTCCCACAGCTCGCGGTCGAGGTAGTCCGGAGGAACGAGCCCGCGGTCGACGAGCCCCTGCTGACCGCCGCGGACGCCCTGCTCGTACACGGGGACGACGTCGAGCTCCAGCTCGACGACCTCCGCGCCTCGCGCCTCCAGCAGCTCCCGCGTCCGGCGCCAGCGCTCGAGCACGGACGGGCGGACGGGGATGTCCGGGTCGCCGCCGATGTACATCGTCGGGACGCCGAGGCGGAGTCCGGCCAGCGAGCCGGCGAGCGCGCGGTAGGACGCCGGCCGCTGCTGCTCCACCGGCGGGAGCGCGACCCAGGGCTGCTCGCGCCAGAAGTCGCCGTCGGTCTCGGCGTCCGGCGCGACGATCAGGTCGAGCACCTCGAGCAGATCCGCGACGCTGCGGGTGTGCGGGACGACGACGTCCATCGTCGGCACGAGCGGCCAGTTGCCGCGGATCGAGATCACGCCCCGCGACGGGGTGTACGCGACGAGGCCGTTGTTCGTCGCGGGCGCGCGGCCCGACGACCAGGTCTCCTCCCCCAGCCCGAACGCGGCGAAGCTCGCGGCCGTCGCGGTGCCGGACCCGTTCGAGGAGCCGGACGCGAACGCCGCGGTGAGGAAGCCGGGGTCGTACGGGCTCTCGGCGCGGCCGTGCAGCCCCCGCTGCATGCCGCCGTTCGCCATCGGCGGCATGGTCGTGAGCCCGAGGCAGATCGCCCCGCCCGCGCGCAGGCGCTCGATCGTGAAGGCGTCGCGCTGCGCGACGAGGTGCTCGAACGCCGGCGATCCGGCCGCGACCGTGAGGCCGCGGACGGCGTAGCTCTCCTTCGCCGTGTAGGGGATGCCGTCGAGCGGACCGAGGACCCGGCCGGCGTTCCTGCGCTCGTCCGCGGCGCGCGCCTCGTCGAGCGCCGCCGGGTTCCGGACGGGGACCGCGTTCAGCACGGGGTCGTAGGCGTCGATCCGCGCGAGGTGCGCCTCCACGAGCCCCACCGCGGTCGTGTCGCCGCGCTCCAGCGCACGGCGCAGGTCCGCGATCGACGCCTCCACGACCTCGATGCCCGCCACGCGACGATCCTGCCAGCGGCGATGGAGCCGTGCCGCCGCTACCCTGGCCGCGGCGATGGAGCTCGCCTCGGCCACGGCCGGAACCGCGGAGACGCTGATGGCCCCTGCCGTCCTCCACCGACGTCGGAGCCGCCATGACCGCCCCTGCCCCGCGCGCGCCGCGACCGCGCCCCGCCCTGATCGCCGTCGTCGCGGCCGGCGGCGCCGTCGGCACCGCGGCGCGCGAAGGGCTGGCCCTCGTGGTCCCGCCGCTCGGCCGGGTGCCGCTCGCGATCCTGCTCATCAACGTGGTCGGCGCGTTCGTGCTCGGGGCGCTGCTCGAGGCGCTCGTGCGCCGCGGACCCGACGAGGGACGGCGGCGACTCGTCCGGCTCGCCGTCGGCACGGGCTTCTGCGGCGGCTTCACGACCTTCAGCACCCTCGCCGTCGCGACGGCCGAGCTGCTGCGCGCCGGCGCGACCGGCGTCGCGCTCGGCTACGCCGTCGGCTCGGTGGTGCTCGGCGCGGTCGCGGCGTGGACCGGCGTGCTCGTGGGGAGCCGCTCGTGACCCCGGGCCTGTTCGTGCTGCTGTCCGTCGCCGGCGGGGCGGGCGCGGCGCTCCGCTTCGTCCTCGACGGCCTCCTGCGCGAACGCCTCGGCGCGCGCCTGCCCTGGGGCACCGCGATCATCAACGTGTCCGGGTCGCTGCTGCTCGGCGTGCTGACCGGTCTCCTCACGCGCGGGCTGCCGGAGGCCGTGCTGACCGTGCTCGGCATCGGCCTGCTCGGCGGCTACACGACCTTCAGCACCGCGAGCGTCGAGACGGTCCGGCTGATCCAGCAGCGTCGCTGGGCGGCGTCGCTCCTGTACGGCCTCGGCGTGCTCGTCCTGTCGGTCGCCGCGGGGGCGCTCGGCCTCACGCTCGTCGTTTCGTAGGACGCGGCGTCCTACGAAACGGAGGGTGCGGGAGGGTCAGAGCTTGCGGAGGGCGTCCTCCGCGGCCACCCACGCGAGCATCGCGCACTTCACGCGGGCCGTGTAGCGGGAGACCCCGCCGAGCACCACCGCGTCGCCGAGCAGCTCCTCGTCCGGCTCGATGCGGCCCTTCGAGCGCATGGCGACGCGGAAGGCGTCGATCCGCTCCTGCAGCTCCGGCCCCGAGAGGCCGGGGGCGAGGTCGGCGAGGATCGACGCGGAGGACTGCGAGATCGCGCACCCGTCGCCCTCCCAGCGGATCCGGTCGATGCGGCCGCCCTCGACGTGCAGCTGCAGCGTCACCTCGTCCCCGCAGGTGGGGTTCACCTGGTGCGACGACGACGCGGCGCCGTCCTCCAGCCCCTTCGCGTGCGGGTGCCGGGCGAGGTCGAGGATGACGTCCTGGTAGAGCCCGCCGAGCCCGGCGCTCACGACCGCACCCCGAAGAACGTCACCGCGTCGCGGAGGCCGTCGAGCAGCAGGTCGACCTCCTGCCGCGTGGTGTACACGGCGGTGCTGGCCCGGGTGGAGGCGGTGATCCCGAGACGGCGGTGCAGGGGCTGCGCGCAGTGATGGCCGACGCGGACGGCGATGCCGCGGTCGTCGAGGAACTGCCCGACGTCGTGCGCGTGGACGCCGTCGACGGCGAAGCTCGCCAGGCCGACTCGCGGCTCCCCCGGCGCCGGGCCGAGGAGGCGGACGCCGTCGATCGCGGCGACGCCCTCCGCGAGGCGCGCGCCGAGCTCGGCCTCGTGCGCGGCGATCCGCGCCATGCCGATCGCGTCGAGGTAGCGCGCCGCGGCGGCGAGGCCGATCGCCTGCGCGACGGGCTGCGTCCCGGCCTCGAAGCGCTGCGGCGCCGGCAGGTACTCGGCCCGCTCCATCGTCACGGTCGTGATCATCGACCCGCCCGTGAGGAACGGCGGCAGCGCGTCCAGCAGCTCGCGGCGGCCGTAGAGCGCGCCGATGCCGGTGGGGCCGAGCATCTTGTGGCCGGAGAACGCGGCGAAGTCGACGCCGAGGGCCTGCACGTCGACGGGGAGGTGCGGCACCGACTGGCACGCGTCGAGCACGGTGAGCGCGCCGACACCCTGCGCCAGCGCCACGAGGTCGTCGACCGGGCTCATCCCGCCGAGCACGTTCGAGACGTGGCTGAACGCGACGAGCCGCGTCGCCGGCCCGATGATCCGGGCGGCCTCCGCCAGGTCGAGCGCACCGGCGTCGTCGACCGGGATGAACCGGAGGGTCGCGCCCGTGCGGGCGGCCAGCTCCTGCCAGGGGATGAGGTTCGCGTGGTGCTCGAGCTCCGTGACGACGAGCTCGTCGCCCGCGCGGAGGCGGAAGCGGTCCGCCTCCGGTCCCCCGCGCCCGGCGGAGGCGTTGCCGATGCCGTACGCGACCGTGTTCAGCGCGGCGGTCGCGTTCTCGGTCCAGACGAGCTCCTCCTCCTCCGCGCCGACGAACGCCGCGACGGTCGCGCGCGCGTCCTCGAACCGCTCGGTCGCCTCCGCGGCCAGCGAGTGCGCGCCGCGGTGCACCGCCGCGTTCTCGTGCTCCAGGTACGCGCGCTCCGCGTCGAGCACGGCGAACGGCTTCTGGCTGGTGGCCCCGGAGTCGAGGTAGACGAGGCGCTCGTCGGCCAGGATCGGGAAGTCCGCGCGGAGGCCGAGCACCTCGTCGTCGGACAGGGCCGCAGCAGCGGCCTGCGGCCGCACTCCCTCTGCCGGTGTCACGGGTCCAGCGTAAGGACGTCCCGACCGGTCGCCGCGCGTGCGTCAGGAGCGGGCGTCAGGAGCGGGCGTCAGGAGCAGAGACCCGCGGAGCTCGTCGCGACCGTGACGGGCTGCGACGCGGTCGTGGTGCGGCCGACGGCGTCGGTCAGCGTCAGGGTCGCGGTGTACGAGCCCGGCACACGGGCGCCCGGCCATGGCACGGAGAAGAGGAGCCGCCGGTTCGCGCTCGGCAGGGCGACCCGGCCGACGACCTTCGAGCCCTTCGTGACGACGACGGCGCCCTTCGTCCGGATCGGGCGCCCGCTCGAGTCGGTGATGACCGTCGGATGGACGGTGTGCACGTAGGCGGGGAACGCGTTCGACGCCGGCGTCCACGCCGGGTACTGGTAGGACCGCCCGTTCACGCTCACGACCTGCCACGCGATGCGCGGCTGCGTCGGCGAGACCACGCCGCAGCCGAACCCGCGGATCACGACCGCGGGGAGGACGTCGACGAAACCCCGCACGGTGGTCGTGATCGTCCGGCCGCCGGACCGCAGCGTCGCGACGAGGCTGGCGGAGCCCGCCGTGAGCGACGTCGTCGGGATCGCGACGTCCTCCTGGCCCTCCGCGCTGCGCACCGCCACCGAGGAGCGCGTCCGGCCCACCACGAGCGCGACGGTCCCGGTGAACGGGGCGGCGTAGCCGTTGGTGTCGACGGCGGCGACCTGCAGCCGGACCGGGTCGGTCGAGAGCGGGTCCGTCTGCTGCACCCACACCCGCGCGGGCGCCGCCTGCGCGGCGGGCGCGGCGACCGCGCCGGCGGCGAGGGCGAGCAGGACGACGGCGACCGCGGTCCGGATCGGGCGGCGGATCCGCCGTCGTCGGGGTCGTCGGAGGTCGTCCACTGCTCGCACGCCCCGATGGTCGCGACGGCGGCGACGCCGGGCGCCGCGCCGGGCCGCCGGTGCACGACCCGCCGATCCCCAGGTCGGGGGTGGCGGGTCAGATGCGGTCGAGCGCCTCCGCGATGTCGGCCTGGAGGTCGTCGAGCTCCTCGATGCCGACCGAGAAGCGCACCACGTTCTCCGGGACCGCGAGCGGCGTGCCGCGGACGGACGCGTGCGTCATCGAGTCGGGGTGCCCGATCAGCGACTCGACCCCGCCGAGCGACTCCGCGAGGGAGAACAGGCGGGTGCCCTCCGCGAGCCGCAGCGCCTCCGCCCGGCCGCCGCGCACGGCGACCGAGACCATGCCGCCGAAGCCGCGCATCTGCCGCGCGGCGACCTCGTGCCCGGGGTGGTCCGGCAGCCCCGGGTAGAAGACGCGCTCGATCGACGGGTGCGCGAGCAGCTGCTCCGCGATCGCGGTCGCGTTCGCCGAGTGCTGCCGCATCCGCACCGCGAGGGTCTTGATGCCGCGGGTGAGGAGGAACGCCTCCATCGGCGCGAGCACCGCGCCGGCGGCGAACTGGAGGAACGCGACCTGCTCCGCGATCCGGTCGTCCGAGGTGACGACGACGCCGCCGATCACGTCGGAGTGCCCGCCGAGGTACTTCGTCGCGGAGTGCACGACGACGTCGGCGCCGAGCGTCAGCGGCTGCTGCAGCGCGGGCGAGGCGAAGGTGTTGTCGACGACGACCGTCGCGCCGGCGGCGTGCGCCCGGGCGGCCAGCGCCTCGATGTCGACGATCTTCATCAGCGGGTTCGTCGGCGTCTCGAGCCAGAGCAGCTGCACCGGCGTCGAGAACGCCTCCGTCACGGCGGCCTCGTCGGTGAGGTCGACGGTGTCGAGCACGATCCCGGCCGGCACGTGGATGCGCGCGAGGAGGCGGTGGGTGCCGCCGTAGGCGTCGTCGCCGAGCACGACCCGGTCCCCCGGCGCGAGCACGGCGCGCAGGAGCGCGTCCTCGGCGGCGAGCCCGGACGCGAAGGCGGAGGCGTGGGCGCCGAGCTCGAGCGCGGCGACCTGCACCTCGAGCGCGGTCCGCGTCGGGTTGCCGCTGCGACCGTACTCGTACCCCTCCCGCAGGTTCCCGACGCCGTCCTGCAGGAACGTCGACGTCTGGTGGATGGGGGGCACGATCGAGCCGGTCACGGGGTCGGGCGTCTGCCCGGCGTGGATCGCTCGTGTGGCGAAGCCGTCGGTCATCGGTGCGCTGCTCCTTGCGGTGCCTCGCTGACGTACGCCAGGAGGTCGGATCGGGTGAGGACGCCGACGGGCTTGCCGCCGGCGGTGACGAGGAGGGCGTCGCTCGACGCGAGCGCGGTGCGCGCCGTCGCGAGCGACTCGTGCGCCCCGATCAGCGGCGGGGGCGGCCCAACGAGCGGCCCGACGGGGTCGTGGAGGTCGCCCGCCGCGGAGAACGCGTGGTCGACGAGGCGTCGCTCGTCGACCGTGCCGATCACCTCCCCCATCACCACCGGCTGCTCCGCGCCGAGGACGAGCAGCTGGGAGACGCCGTGTCGGCGCACGACGCCGATGGCGTCCGCGACGCGGTCCTCCGGGCCCACCGCGAGCAGGTCGGGGGCGTCCGACGAGCGCTTCGCGGCGAGCAGGTCCGCCACCGTGACGCCCTGCACGACCGGCCCGAAGCCGTAGGAGGCCATCCAGTCGTCGTTGAAGATCTTGCCGAGGTAGCCTCGGCCGCCGTCGGGCAGCAGCACGACCACGAGGTCGTCCGGGCCGAGCCGCTCGGCGACGCGCAGCGCCGCGACGACGGCCATGCCGCTCGAGCCGCCGACGAGCAGCCCCTCCTCGCGGGCGAGCCGCAGGGTCATCGCGAAGGACTCGGCGTCGGACACCGCCTCGACCTCGTCCACCACCGTCGGGTCGTAGGCGCCCGGCCAGAAGTCCTCGCCGACGCCCTCCACGAGGTACGGCCGCCCGGTGCCGCCGGAGTACACGGACCCCTCGGGGTCGGCCCCGATGACGCGGACCGCGCCCTTCGACGCGTCCTTCAGGTAGCGGCCGGTCCCGGAGATGGTGCCGCCGGTGCCGACCCCGGTCACGAAGTGGGTGAGGCGGCCGTCCGTCGCCTCCCAGATCTCCGGGCCCGTGGAGGCGTAGTGGCTCGCCGGGCCGTTCGGGTTCGCGTACTGGTTCGGCTTGAAGGCCCCCGGCGTCTCCCGGACGATCCGGTCCGAGACGGAGTAGTAGGAGCGCGGGTCGTCCGGCGCGACCGCCGTCGGCGTCACGACGACCTCCGCGCCGTAGGCGCGGAGCACAGCGCGCTTGTCCTCGCCGACCTTGTCCGGCACGACGAAGATGCAGCGGTACCCGCGCTGCTGCGCCACGAGCGCGAGGCCGACGCCGGTGTTGCCGCTCGTCGGCTCGACGATCGTGCCGCCCGGCCGCAGGTCGCCGCTCGCCTCGGCGGCGTCGATGATGCGGACGGCGATGCGGTCCTTCACGGAGCCGCCGGGGTTCACGTACTCGACCTTCGCCACCACCTGCGCGGCGAGGCCCGCGGTGACGTGATTGAGGCGGACGAGGGGCGTGTGCCCGATCAGGTCGAGCACGGTGGATGCGATGCGCATCGAGGACTCTCTCTTCGTCGGCGGGACCCGCGACGGCGCGCGAGACGGGCGGTTCAGCCCAGACGACACCGGAGGGTCACGCGCACGGCCGCCACGCTAGCCGCTGCCGCGGACACCGGCAACGGGCGGCCCGGGGCCGCCGCGTCCCGGGGGCTCACAGGCCGAGGAGCAGCCCCGCTCCGAGCGCGACCATGAGCACCGCGATGCCGCCGTCGAGCGCGCGCCAGACCGTCGGCCTCGACAGGACGGGCTTCAGGAGCCGGCCGCCGAACCCGATCGCGGAGAACCAGACGCAGCTCGCGGCGACCGCCCCGGCCACCCACCACCAGCGGAGCGCGGGGCCCTGCTGGTTCGCGACCGACCCGAGGAACAGCAGGGTGTCGAGGTACACGTGCGGGTTCGCCCAGGTGAACGCGACCATGACGAGCAGCGCGGTGCGCGCCGGCGCCGCCGCGCGGGGTGCGGCCTCGAGCACCGCCCCCCGACCCGACGGTCGCTGGCGGCCCGCCGCGGGTTCGGGCGCCGACTCCGGCTCCGCGACGAGACCGGCACCGGAGGGGCGGATCGCCCGCCGGGCCGCGAAGACGCCGTAGATGATGAGGAACGCGGCGCCGACGATGCGCGCCACGAGCAGCGCGACGGGGAACCGCTCCACGACCACGCCGATCCCGAGCACGCCGGCGACGATGAGCACGGCGTCCGAACCGGCGCAGATGGCGACCGCTGCGGCGAGCGTCCGGCGCGAGGCCTGGACGCTCATCCGCAGCAGGTGGGCGTTCTGCGCGCCGATCGCGACGATGAGCCCGAGGCCCGTCGCGAAGCCGGCGACGACGGCGAGGAGGTGCACGCTGCGACGCTAAGCATCGGAGGAAGAACAGTCCAGCTACGGTTCCTGACCTTGCATAAGCTCGGCTCATGTCCCGCTTCACTCAGGACCAGCTCGAGACGCTCCTCGCCGCCGTGGACGAAGGCTCGTTCGAGGCGGCGGCCCGCACCCTCGCGATCACGCCGTCCGCCGTCTCGCAGCGCGTCAAGGCGATGGAGCAGGCCGCCGGCCGCGTGCTGCTGCAGCGATCCGCGCCGATCCGTCCGACGGCGCCGGGCGAGGTCGTGCTCCGTCTCGCCCGGCAGGTGCGGCTGCTCGACGGGGAGGCCGCTCGCGAGCTCGACGGCGGCGCCGCAGCCGTGCCGTCGCTCGCGCTGGCGGTGAACGCGGACTCGCTCGCGACGTGGTTCCTCGACGCCCTCGTGGAGGTGCGCCGGCGCGCGGACGTCGTCTTCGACCTCCACCGCGAGGACCAGGACCGCACGGCCGCACTGCTCCGCGACGGGACCGTCGTCGCCGCGGTCACCGCGGAGGGCCGTCCCGTGCAGGGCTGCTCCTCCACGCCCCTCGGCGTCGACCGCTACCTGGCCGTCGCCGCGCCCGGCTTCGCGGACCGACACCTCGACGGCCTCGGGAGCGAGCGGGACGTGCTCGAGCGGCTGGACCGGCTGCCGCTCGTCGACTTCGACCGGGCGGACGGCCTGCAGCAGGGCTTCCTGCGCCGCGTGCTCGGCCACGATCCGCGGTCGCCGCGCCACTTCGTGCCCTCCTCGGCCGATTTCGCGCGGGCGGTCGAGCTCGGGCTCGGTTGGGGACTGCTGCCCGAGTCCCAGGCGCTCGACGCGATCGGCGCCGGGCGACTGCTCGAGCTCGCGCCCGGGCGGCACGCGGACGTCGTCCTCTGGTGGAAGCGGTGGAACCTGCGCTCGGCGCTGCTCGACGAGACGACCGCGGCGGTGGCGCGCGTCGCGGCGGCGCGGCTGCGTCCCGTCGAGCCCGGAGGTCGAACAGGGGTTCGATGACCACCTCCTCGCGCCGCTCGAGACGACCGATGTCGAGACGAGGGACGACGCGCCGGGTCACACGGCGAGTCACGACGAGAAGTCCAGCCGACACGCCGCGAACCACTGTCGGAGGGGTCGAACACAATGACGAACATGCTGACCCACGCAGACATCCGGCTGCTCGAGTTCGAGGACACCCACCCTCGCCGCACCGGCCTCAAGAACGACGCGATCCTCCACCGGCTCGGGATGAGCCCCGCCCGCTACTACCAGCGGCTCGACCAGCTGGTCCGGCAGCAGGCGGTGCAGGACCGCTGGCCGCGGCTGGCCGACCGGATCGAGCGGCAGAACGACCGCCGACGGCAGGAGCGGGCACAGCTGCGGCGCTGGCTCTGAGCGGGGCGGCCGTCAGCCGGCGGCCCGGTCGCTCCCGAGCGCGTCGACCATCCGATCGAGCCCCCAGCGCCACGCCCCGTCGAGATCGCCGCCGAGCCGGTGCGCCCCCGCGAGCTCCATGGCGATGAAGCCGTTCGCCCAGGCGACGACGAGGCGCGCGCCGTCCAGGGCGTGCTCGGGTCCGGTCAGCTCGGCGACGGCCTCGAGCAGCGACCGGACGCTCGCCTCCGCGGACTCGGTCGTCGGCTGCGGGCCGTCCGGCGCGATGCCCATCACGAGCGCCCAGGCGCGCGGCCGCTCGCGCGCGAAGCGGCGGAGCCCCTCGACCTGCGCGGTGATCGACCGACGCGCGTCCTCAGGCCCCCGAGCCGCGCCGGACCGCGCATCCAGGTCGGCGACGGCGGCCCCCACGACCAGGTCGAGCAGCGCCCGCCGGTTCGCGACGTGCTTGTAGAGGGAGGGCGAACGCACCCCGACGCGCTCGGCGACGGCCTGCATGGTCACCGCGTCCGTGCCGCCCTCCTCGAGCAGCGCGCACGCCGCCGCGACGATCGCGTCCCGGTCCGTCCTCGCCGGCGTCGGCACGGTCCACCTCCTGATTGACTCGGCCCTGATGGCTAATTATCTTAGCCATCATGCAGCTCGCCCCCGGCCTCCACCGCATCGGCGACGACATCGTCGCCGCCCATCTCATCGTCGCCGATGCGGGGCTCACCCTCATCGACGCCGCCCTGCCCGGGTACCACCGCGACCTCCTCCGGGAGCTCGCGGTGATCGGGCGCCCGGTCACCGACATCCGAGGGATCGTCCTCACGCACGGCGACGCCGACCACGTCGGCTTCGCCGAGCGCCTCCGCCGCGAGCTGGACGTCCCGGTCTTCGTCGGTGCGGCCGACGCCGAGCGGGCGAAGGGTGCGAAGCCCCCGGCCACACCGTCCGATCCGAAGCGGCTGGTCCCGATGCTCGGGTTCCTCCTGCACGCCGCACGCAAGGGCATCGCGCGCATCCCGCCGCTGACCGAGGTGCAGCCGGTGGCGGGTGAGCAGGTGCTCGACCTCCCGGGCGCTCCGCGCGTCATCCCGATGCCCGGTCACTCCCCCGGCAGCGTCGCCGTCCACGTGCCCGGCGTGCGCGCCGTCTTCGTCGGGGACGAGCTCACGACCCGGAACGTGCTGACGGGACGCCTCGGTCCGCAGCCGGCGCCGTTCACCGACGACCAGGCCGCGTCCTCCGCGTCGCTCGAGCTCCTCCGCGGGCTCGACGTCGACTGGATCGTCCCCGGTCACGGCGCCCCGTGGCACGGCGACGTCGACTCCCTGATCGCCGCGTACCGGTCCGCCGAGGCCCGAAAGCGCTGATCGGCCCGATTCCGCGGCCGGATCGTGAATCCGGCGTGGAGGAGACCGATCCGGACCCATCCGATCCGAGAAGCGGCGCGAATCCTCTTCATCTCGACGACGGCGCGTGACCGCCGCCGGGCGCACCGACCGGTGCGACAGGCCCGCCATCCCACGGAGTCCGGGCCTGCGATCCAGATCGAGCAGGAGAGCAACACAGTGTTCGACAAGCAGTTCATCAGCGGCGCGATCGCCCGCTCGAGCGAGACCCCGGTGGACCGCCGCCGACTCCTCACCCTGACCGGCCTGGCCGGTGCGGGTGCCGCAGCGGCCATGGTGGCCGGCCCCGGTGCGGCGGCGAACGCGGCGACCGCGTCCAACGGCGTGAGCGACGGAGCCGTCCTCAACTTCGCGCTGAACCTCGAGTACCTCGAGGCGGAGTTCTACCACCGCGCCGTCTACGGCACGGGCCTGCCGGAGAAGCTGACCACGGGCAAGGGCACGCGCGGTGGCGTGACCGGCGGCCGCAAGGTGCACTTCAAGAGCCGCCGTCTCGCCTCCTACGCCAAGGAGATCGCGGGCGACGAGTACAACCACGTCGCGTTCCTCCGCTCCGCGCTCGGCAGCGCCGCGGTGGCCCGCCCGGCCATCTCGCTCGACGCCGCGTTCAAGGCCGCAGCCCAGGCCGCCGGCCTCGGCAAGGACTTCGACCCGTACGCGAACGAGACGAACTTCCTGCTCGGCGCCTTCGTGTTCGAGGACGTGGGCGTCACCGCGTACAAGGGCGCGGCTCCCCTGATCTCGAACAAGACCTACCTCGAGGCCGCCGCCGGCATCCTCGCGGTCGAGGCCTACCACGCGGCGACGATCCGCTCGTCGCTGTACGAGATGGGTCACGCCGCCCAGCACGCCGCGAACGCGATCTCGGACGCCCGCGACTCGCTCGACGGCAAGTCGGACGACGACCAGCACATCACGACCTGGAACGGCAGGGACGCGAACATCGTCCCGGCGAACCGCTCGAGCATCGCGTACAGCCGTACGCCCGGTCAGGTCCTCAACGTCGTCTACCTGACCCCGAAGGCGGCCACCAAGGGCGGCTTCTTCCCGAAGGGCGTCAACGGCGCGGTGAACACCTCCACGGCGGAGGTCAAGTCCTGAGCCGTCGGTGATCCGACCGGAGCGGTTCCGCTCCACCCCGTGCCCGGCGCGCATCCCGCGTGCCGGGCACGGCCCGTTCCACCACCGTGAAGGACGTCCGATGTTCGACCTCTCGCTCGGGAAGCTGCTGGTCATCGCGGTCGTCGCGCTGTTCCTCGTCGGCCCCGAGAAGCTCCCCCTGTACGCGGCGAAGCTCGGCCAGTGGGTCCGCGTCGCCCGCGGGATACTCGACGGCGCGAAGGAGCGGATGCGGGAGGAGCTCGGCCCGGAGTTCGACGACGTCGACTGGCAGCGGCTCGACCCGCGGCAGTACGACCCGCGCCGCATCGTGCGGGACGCGCTGCTCGAGCCGGCGCCTCAGCGCGACCGCTCCCCGCGGCCGGCGGAGGCGTACGTCGTCGAGGAGGAGTCGCCCGAGCGCTGAGGCGCTGATCCGTTTCGGCGCGGGCGCGGAGCGCCCGGCTCAACCACCGAGGGGGCGGGCGCGGGGCGCCCCGCTCGACCACCGCGCGGAGCGGGCGCGAGGCGGGAGGATGAGGGGGTGAGGCGCGGGCGGCTGCTGGTGTTCCTCGGTGCCGCGCCCGGGGTGGGGAAGACCTACGCGATGCTCGAGGAGGCCCACCGCCTCCTGGGGCAGGGCCGGGATGTGGTCTCGGCGGTGGTGCTGGATCACGGCCGGTCCGCCACCGCCGCCCTGACGACCGGCATCGAAGCGGTCCCGCCTCGCGTGGTGCAGCACGGCGGGATCGTGCTGGAGGAGGTCGACCTCGACGCCGTGGTGGCGCGGCGGCCGCAGGTGGCGCTGGTGGACGAGCTCGCCCACACGAACGCGCCCGGGTCCGCCAACGAGAAGCGGTGGCAGGACATCGACGTCCTCCT
>NZ_SOAM01000004.1 GCF_004364555.1 Amnibacterium kyonggiense
GCCAAGGCACGCTCCTGATCGGCCTGGTACAGCGCCTCGGGGCTGCCCGGCACCATGACGGGCTCGTTCTCGGGCCAGCCATCGAGGCTGAAGCGAACGTGTCCGTACTTGTCGCGCTGATCAAGTTCCGAGTCGAGCAGCCATGAGGTGCCCTTGCGGTTGACCGACGCACGCAGCACGGGCTCGGTGAGCACGATGCTCTGACCGCGCTTCAGGTTCGCGGTCTTCGGGTAGGCGTACGTGTCGTCATCGAGTGCTTCGACAACGACGACAAGTCCGCCCGGCGCCAGCACCGTGAGCGTCTCGCCTTCGAGGGCGAGCAGTTCGGGATCGAGTTCTGCGGTCATGCTGCGTGCTCCTTGACGGTCGTGGGCGTGATCAACAGGTCGTGCGCAGCGCGCATCTCCTTCGCCATGCGGGCATCGGTGTCCTGGACGGCATCGGCCAGCAGCAGCGCCACATCGGGCTTCTGCCGCATCACTCGACGCATGCCCTGCCACGCCGTTTCGAGGTCGCGGAGCCAAAGCGCCGTGCCCGTGGAGTCGAGACCGAGGTCGGAGAACAAAATTTTCGAGATGGCGCGGGCCTCGGTCGTGGCCTTCACCGCCACCGACGAGCGCCCGTGCTGAAGGGCATCGTTCGTCACCCGGTCCAGGTCCATCAGCCGGTCGGCCATGCCGATCAACACGTCCGCGGCGGACCGATCCTCGTCAATGCGCTCGGGGGCGCGAACGGACCGGTCGAGATGGTTCAGCCGGTGCCTGGTCAACGAAGCCGTCGGCAGCCCACCGAACTTGGCGGATACCGCTTGGATCGTGTCTCCGGCCAGCAGAGCGCGATCAACACGTCGCTGCTCGGCATAACCAAGCGAGCAAATTTTGCACCGTGACGGCATCGGGGCCTCCGGTGCCTACCATCGGCACGACCGCACGCGATAAACGCTCGTCAATTCAGGCGAAGAACGCGATTGAGCGCATGTTGGAACTCGAGTTCGGCCTCTCAGGCGATGCCCATCTGTCAGTGCCGGAGAGTCGAGCATCGGCATCGGACGGCGCTCGTTACCGTCGAGTCATGGCAGTGTCGATCAGCCTCACCCCTGTGCCCGAGGAACCCGGTGAGCCCGCGGACGACCGGAGCCCGGCCCGCGGGAAGGCTGCATTCAACTGCCCCGTCTGCGGCGCCTTCGCTCACCAGGTCTGGCATGAACTCATGCTCGACACCGGGACGCCGACGGATGACGGCATCGAGCCCCCTGTCCCCGGCATGCCCTTCCCCACGGTGTCCAGATGGCGCCAGGCGCAGTGCACCTCGTGCGGCAAGTTCAGCACCTGGCGTCGCGACCGGCTGGTGTACCCGGTGTCCAACACACTGCCTCTGGCGCACACAGACATGCCTGCGCCCGTCGTTCTGCTCTACAACGAGGCACGTGATGTGGCGCCGGTATCCAAACGGGCGGGTGCTGCTCTGGCTCGGGCGACCATGGAGGCGCTGCTTCGGCACCTGCTCGAGAACGACACCGACCAGTTGATCGACCTCATCGACCAGGTGGAGCCGCTGGTGAGCCGGAGCCTGGCGGACCTGCTGATGTTCGTGCGGCACGTCGGGAACTCGGCACTCCACGTGAAGGGTGAGCCGAACGACTCGATGGTGCTGGTGCTGGACGAGGAGACGACCGAAGCATTCAACGCGTTGTTCGTGATCGTGAACCGGCTTGTGGAGGAACTGATCACCGAACCCGCTCGGACCGCGCGGCTCGTCGGGACTGTGCCAGAGACCGTGAAGGCCAAGGTCGAGCAGTTGCGGGCGAAGCGGCAGGAGGCAGGCGGCTAGTTCTCGTTCTGAATGCGAGCAGCCAGGTTCCAGTCTTCCCCGAGCCTCTACGGTGCGGGAATGACCAGCGGCGGCCCCAGCCCTTCCACCGCCCGGGTGGTGCAGGGCATCGCGCTCATCGTGGTGGGGGTGGCCGCGGTGATCCTCGAGGTGTGGGGGTGGTCCGCGAACCGGCACCTCGGTGCATTCGACACGTCGAAGGAGCCCGTCATCGTGGGTCTCGGGATCCTCGCCATCATTGGCGGCGTCGGGCGGATGCTCGGCAAGATCGGACACTGACCTCGGGCGGTCAGTGTCACCTCACGCCGGGTCCCATCTCGGCGGCAATGGCTCCTACCAGTTCCGCAATGTCGATGCGGGAATGGTTCTCGCAGTTGAGGTTGGAGCAGAAGATCGCCGGTTCGGTGACAACGAGGTCATCCACGGTAACGGTGACGTTGATGGTGGTCCTAGCGCACCCGCAACAGGGACAAATGTTATTCATGCGCCGATTCTCTGGACTCAATCCCTGACCGTTCGGCAGTAGCCGCATTGGCTGCTAACGAGCAAGTGCGCACGCACCCGTACGAGTTCACCGAGCCCCGCCGTGTCTTGGCTTCCGCGGATCGTTCGCGTCCACGACGCCCTCCGTGATCAGTTCCCGCCACCACCGGCGCATCTGATCCCGGCTTACGGCAACGTTCTTGTTCTCCGCCAACCACGTGACCGCGTTCATGTAGTTCATGCCCGTCGGCGGCAACTCCAGCAGCACGAGCCGCCGCTGCTCCTTCGCCGCCTTCGACTTCTCGGCGCTGCGCGCACCGCGCCACTGGTTGTACTTCCGCAGATGCTCCGGGTCATGCAGCGGCGCGTACAAGCCCGTCTGCGGGCTTGGCACCATGTCCTGGGTCGCTGGCTTGCCCAGTGCATCAACGGCCTCCAGCGCGGCGCTCAGAGCCTTGGAGGGCTTCTTGACGAACTCCGGGTTCACCCGTCGCACCCGCGCCTCCGCCGCATCGTGCATCGCCTGGAGCCGAGCCGCCTTCTTGTAGACCAACGCATCCGACCGGCGTAGGAACTGCTGCGGCGCCGACGCCCCGACGCACAGGTTCCGGGCGATCTTCTCCGCCCGCTGCTCCAAGAACTCGAACTCGATCTGCACGTACTCGTGCTCCCGGTGCGTGCCCCCGCCGTCGGAGTCACCCCCACCCCGCTCCCCCAGGTCGTGCGAGCACCACAGGGCTGCTCTCGCCCCGTACGACGCCTGAACCACCAAGTAGTTGGTCAACGCCTCCACGTCAGCGTCCGAGGTGAACCACAGGCGCCCCGTCGCAGCCGTCTGCTCGTTCAGGTACCCGTGCCCCTTGGCCGTCAGGTACGAGGTCAGCCGACTCCGGCACTCATCCCGCCACACCACTTGCAGGGCAGGCGTGAAGGGGTATGAAGGCCAGCCGAGGCCGGGTGCACGATGCCTGCGCTGCGGATGCTTGCGGTGACGTACACGAACTCCACCAGCCTGCTCGGCACCCTGGCCCTCCGGGCCTACATGCCCAAGATCGTGATGGTCGTGCTCATGCGCAGGAGTGCTCGACAGGGATGCACGAGGGAATCCCCGTACAGGTGCTTGCGCACTTGCTCCGACTGAACCCCGTGGAGTCTCATGCTCGTGCGCACTTGTTCCTGCCTGCGCACTTGCTCCCACGACCATGTTCGAGGTGGTGGTCAGCACCTCGATGTCGGGGACCACCACGGCATGCTGAGGAAGCCCAGCAGCATCCATCGCATCAGCCCAGACCGCACGCTCACACAGCGCGATACCGTCGAACAGCAGCCCGTTCTCCAACTCCCACTGACAGTTGGGGCAGATGGGTGGCTCGATGTCCGGGCGAACGTCCGCACCGGGAAACTTCGGGCTGGAGTTCGACGGGCGGAAGTACTTGGCGGACTGATCGCGAGCCGCGTAGAACGCATCAACTTGTGCGCGTGTCGCAATCTGCTGTGGGTGGCTGTTGTCTGCGAGTACAGGTACGCTGACCACGGATCATCTCCCGGTGGGCGCTGCTTGTCGTAGGGACAGCGCCCACCATTACTCTTGCAGGCGAATTTGGTATTCAGCGTCTATTGCCGCGCGAATACACCGAATGCCTGATCGCAGCGGCGATTCGCTCCGACGCATTCTTTTGACGCTTGTCTCAACCGGCCCCGCGGAGGCTAGTTCTCGTTCTGAGAATCGCTGACAATCGTCAAGTCGTGTTCTTCGAGCCGGTCGGACTACGTGTAGACCTTCGGGATCACCGCGATGAGGTCATCCAGGATTCGCTCCGGGTCACTGCCCTCGCGCTCGAAGATCAAGCCCATGATCTGTCGAGCCGTGTCGGGACCAAAGGCCGCGGACTCCTTGATGAACCACTGCACGCTCGGCGGTTGCGGCGGGATGCCCGCCTCCGCCAGGTACCAGATCGCTACGTCCTCGACCTTCTGCCGGTCCTCGGCGGTGAACGGTCGGCTCTGCCAGTGCTGAGCACCATCGGGCTGTTCGTCATAGAACTCGACAACACGACCGGTGTCGTCAACGGGTCTGTACCCGAGGCAACCAGTCGGCACCGCCCACGCGATTGCTGAGTCGAACCCGGTCTCCTCCATCGGCACCCAGCCACGCACGTCATCGAGCAGCACCGCCTCCGACCACGACGTGCGCTGAATCTCGTACATGCCGCGAGGTTATGGCCCTGAAACTCGTCAAATCGTGTTCTTCGAGTCGGTCAATGCGTCACAGCCAGGAAGATCGCGAGCCCGATGCAGAACAGCATCATCACGGTCAGCGCAATGGGGTCCAGGATGCGGTGCAGCGGCGACGGCGTGTAACGAGGGTCTTGCCTGGCGACGATGTACAGCAGCACGACGAGCGCGGGCAGCACCACGATCACCGCGATGGCGAACGGGTGGTGCACGCGATCACCTTGCCAGCCGTGCGCCACAGACCTCGGGGACGTGCCGGTCGAGCGGGACTCCTTGCGCGCCATCTTCGAGCGTCAGCGTGGGCGCTGAGGGCCGACAACGACCAATTCGTACCGGGCGGTTCAGTCGTTCACCCTGTGCCGCAGTGAGGGTCCGCCACTTGCGCGGGTGCCCCACCGCATCGGCGCAAGCTACCCGGAACCCAGGGCACGGCGGCACCACTTATCCACAGATCCGCGGGATCGCTGGACGGGGCGTCAGACCATTTGCTTGGGTATGGCCACCCGCCTCCCCCGGGCGGATCGCGAAGCCACCCCATTCGCATCGGAGTTCCCATGAGCGCCGTTCCACCGACCCCGCCCGCGCGCCGGCACCTGTCCGCGGTGCGGACGGACGAGTACTTCGACCGCCAGGCCACGCACCGGTCGCAGCTGCCGGACCCGACCGTGCTCGTCGAGAACCTCGCGACCGGCGTCATCGAGGTGCTGGGTGGTGTGCGCGACCTCGAGCAGCTCGGCCGCTGGCTGTCGGAGGGCGTCTACCGGCACCTTCTGCGCCGGTCCGTGCTCGCGGCACGCGGCCGCTCGCTCCGCGGCCAGACGCCGGCCAGGCCGATCGCGACGATCGCCGCGACCCGAATCACGTACCCCGCGGGGAACGTCGTCGAGGCGACGGTCCTGCTGCACGGCGTCGCCCGCACCCGCGCGGTGGCGATCCGGCTCGAGGGCATGGACTCCCGCTGGCGCGCGACGGCCCTCGCCGTCCTCTAGGACTCGGTCAGCGTTCACGGATACGGAGATCCGGCCCGCCGGATCTCCGTATCCGTGAACGACGACGGGGCTACTGGCCGCGCTCGGCGGCGCGGCGCTGCTGACGGTTCTGGGCCTGCGCCTGGCCGGCGCCCTGCTGCTGGCCGAACGCGCCGCGCTGGCCCGGTGCGACGGGACGCTGCGGCGCACGGCCCGGGCCGCCGCGCTGCGGGCCGCCCTGGCCGCGGCCGGACTGGACGTCGTCCAGCTCCGGCAGCTCGCCGCCGAACGCCGTCGCCTGCTGCGCGGCAGCGAGCTGCGCCTTCGCGGTCGCCGCGCGCTCGAGGAGCCCGCGCTGGTTGCGCACCTCGACGGAGCCGTCGTCCGACGGGGCGGTGAAGCGGAGCGTCTCGTTCGGCTGCCCGGCCTCGAGCCCGCGCGCGTTGACGCCGCCCGGCTGCACCTCGACCTCGAGGTTGTAGAGGAACCCGACGGACTCCTCGCGGATCGCGCCCATCATCGTCTGGAACATCGAGTAGCCCTCGCGCTGGTACTCGACCAGCGGGTCGCGCTGCGCCATGGCGCGGAGGCCGATGCCGTCCTTCAGGTAGTCCATCTCGTAGAGGTGGTCGCGCCACCGGCGGTCGATCACCGAGAGCACGACGCGGCGCTCGAGCTCGCGCATCGCCTCCTCGCCGAGCTGCGCCTCGCGGTTCGCGTACGCGATCTTCGCGTCCGACAGCACCTCGCGCTTCACGAAGTCCCGGTTCACCCGCCCGCGGCTGCCCGCCTCGGCGAGCACCTCCTCGATCGTGATCGAGATCGGGTACAGGGTCTTCAGCTCCGCCCAGAGCGCGTCGAAGTCCCAGTCGTCGCCGCTGCCGCCGTCGCCCGTGTGGGAGTCGATGACGTCGGAGATCACGGCCTCCAGGAAGCCCTGGACCCGGACGTGGATGTCGTCGCCCTCGAGGATGTGCCGGCGGTCGCCGTAGATCGCCTCGCGCTGCCGGTTGAGGACGTCGTCGTACTTGAGGACGTTCTTGCGGATCTCCGCGTTCCGCGCCTCGACCTGGGACTGCGCGCTGCGGATGGCGCGGGACACGACCTTCGACTCGATCGCGAGGTCGTCCGGCACGCCGGAGCGGCCCATCAGCGCCTCGGCGGCGCCGGCGTTGAACAGCCGCATCAGGTCGTCGGTGAGCGAGAGGTAGAAGCGGGACTCCCCCGGGTCGCCCTGGCGCCCCGACCGACCGCGCAGCTGGTTGTCGATGCGGCGCGACTCGTGGCGCTCGGTGCCGAGCACGTACAGGCCGCCGGCGGCGACGACGCGCTCCGCCTCCTGATCGACCTCCGCCTTGACCGCGGAGAACACCGCGTCCCACTGCGCCTCGTACTCGTCGGGCGTCTCGGAGGGCGACAGGCCCCGGGCCGTCATCGCGGACACCGCGAGGAACTCCGCGTTGCCGCCGAGCATGATGTCAGTGCCGCGGCCGGCCATGTTCGTGGCGACGGTCACGGAGCCGTATCGGCCCGCCTGCGCGACGATCGCGGCCTCGCGCGCGTGGTTCTTCGCGTTCAGCACCTCGTGCTTCACGCCCTTGCGGGCGAGGAGCTTCGACAGGTACTCGCTCTTCTCGACGCTCGTCGTGCCGACGAGGACCGGCTGGCCCTTCCGGCTGCGCTCGGCGATGTCCTCGACGACCTGCGCGAACTTCGACTGCTCGTTCTTGTAGATCAGGTCGGACTGGTCGATGCGCTGCATCGGCCGGTTCGTCGGGATCGGGACGACGCCGAGCTTGTACGTCGACATGAACTCGGCGGCCTCGGTCTCGGCCGTGCCGGTCATGCCGGACAGCTTCTTGTAGAGGCGGAAGTAGTTCTGCAGCGTGACGGTCGCGTAGGTCTGGTTCTCCGCCTTGACCTGCACGTTCTCCTTGGCCTCGATGGCCTGGTGGATGCCCTCGTTGTAGCGGCGGCCCACGAGGATGCGGCCCGTGTGCTCATCGACGATGAGCACCTCGCCGTTCATGACGACGTAATCCTTGTCGCGCTTGAACAGCGCCTTCGCCTTGATCGCGTTGTTGAGGAACGAGATCAGCGGGGTGTTCGCGGACTCGTAGAGGTTGTCGATGCCGAGGTAGTCCTCGACCTTCTCGATGCCGGGCTCGAGCACGCCGACGGTGCGCTTCTTCTCGTCGACCTCGAAGTCCGTGCCGGGCTTCAGCTGCTTCGCGAGCTGCGCGAACTCGGCGAACCAGCGGTTGGCCTCGCCGCTCGCGGCGCCGGAGATGATGAGCGGCGTGCGGGCCTCGTCGATGAGGATGGAGTCGACCTCGTCGACGATCGCGAAGTAGTGGCCGCGCTGGACGAGCTCGCCCGGCTCCCAGGCCATGTTGTCGCGGAGGTAGTCGAAGCCGAACTCGTTGTTCGTGCCGTAGGTGATGTCGGCCTGGTACTGGACGCGGCGCTCCTCCGGCGTCTGGCCGGAGAGGATCACGCCGGTCGTCATGCCGAGCGCGCGGAACACGCGGCCCATGAGCTCCGACTGGTACGAGGCGAGGAAGTCGTTGACCGTGACGACGTGCACGCCGCGCGACGCGATCGCGTTCAGGTAGGCGGGCATCGTCGCGACGAGGGTCTTGCCCTCGCCGGTCTTCATCTCGGCGATGTTGCCGAGGTGCAGCGCGGCGCCGCCCATGACCTGGACGTCGAACGGCCGCAGGCCGATGGTCCGGGAGGCGGCTTCGCGGACGGCGGCGAACGCCTCCGGCAGCAGGTCGTCGAGCGATTCGCCGGCCGCGTACCGCTCGCGCAGCTCGACGGTCTCCGCCCGCAGCTCGTCGTCGGAGAGGTGCCGGAAGTCCTCCTCCAGGTGGTTCACCTGGCCGACGATGCGCGACAGCTTCCGGAGCACGCGCCCCTCGCCCATGCGCAGGGCCTTCTCGAGCACATTCGCCACGTGGGCTCTCCCTCCGCCCGGCGCGAGAAGCCGGAACGATCAGCGTGCGAATCTACCGCAGCCCCCTCGTCCGGGGGCGCGAGGCGCGAGGTCCTGCCGCATCTCGGAACCGACTCCGGGCCCGCTCGGAGGCGTCGCGACCGCACCCCCGCTCGCTGCGCGTCCGCCCCCGCCGCATCCGAGACCGCTGGACGCGACTCCTTCTCCCGGTCCCCGCCGCTTGGATGAGCGGCTGCACCGAACGAAGGAACCGCATGTCAGTCACCCGCCGCACCCTGCTCGCCGGCGCGGGCGCCGCCTCGCTCACCACCCTGCTCGCGTCCTGCGCGGGCTTCACCGGCCAGCCGTCCGGCGGCTCGTCGAAGGGCTCGCGCACCCTCACCTTCACGACCTGGGCCTCCGACACCGAGAAGGCCGCCTACACGAAGCTCATCGCCGGCTTCGAGAAGGCGAACACGGGCGTGACGGTGAAGCCGAACTTCGTGCCGTACGCCCAGATGTTCACGAACATCGACGCCCAGCTCTCCGCCGGCAACGCGCCCGACGTCTTCCGCGCCGGCTACGGCCAGATCGGCGGCTACGCGAAGCAGGGCCAGCTGCTCGACCTCTCCTCGTCGCTGGGCGGCGAGAAGAGCCGGTTCATCCCGGCGTTCTGGGAGGCCGTCAGCTACGACGGCAGGGCCTACGGCGTCCCGCAGCAGACGGACACGTCCGCGATCGTCTACAACACATCGCTGATGCGGTCCGCGGGCATCTCCTCGTTCCCCGACTCGCTCGACAGCGCGTGGTCGTTCGACGAGTTCGCCGCCGCGATGCGGAAGCTGCGCTCGAGCCTCCCCGCCTCGAAGTTCCCGTTCGCCGACAACTGGCAGCTCGCCGGGTCGCCCCGGTGGCTGACCTGGCTGTTCGCCGCCGGCGGCCGCCTGCTGGACGAGGACCTGACGAAGTCGGCGATCGTCTCCTCCGCCGGCACGAAGGCGCTCGACTACACGAAGGCGTTCTTCGACGAGCAGTGGGTGCCGCAGAACTCGAGCACGAAGTCGAACACCTACGCCGACACGACGTGGCTGGCCGGCACGACGGCGATGGTCTCGGCGGGCAACTTCCTGCTGCCGGAGTTCACGGGCGCGAAGTTCGACTGGGGCGTCACCTATCTGCCGAAGGACGTGCGCGGCGCGGACGACCTCGGCGGCAACGCCCTCGTCGCGACGAAGGGCGGCGACGAGGAGCTCGCGACCGAGTTCCTGAAGTACATGGTGACGGACGACGCGATGAGCACGTTCTGCGGCGAGGCGCTCGAGCTGCCGACGCTGACGAGCCTCGTCGGGAAGGACCTCGGCTGGGACGCGCCGAAGGGCGTCATGCCGGTCTTCGTCGACCAGGCCACGACGATCACCGCGGCGGACGTCGCGCAGCTGACCGTGCCGGCGTCCGCGCAGATCACCACGGTGCTCACGGACGAGCTGGAGGCCGCGTTCCGGCAGGGCCAGTCGACCGCCACCACCCTGCGGAACATCGCCGCCGGCGTCGAGAAGGCCGTCGCGTGATTCGACCGGAGGCCATGCTGTGACGGGCGTCACCGCCGGCGCGGTCGCCGCGGCCACCGCACGTCCTCCGGGATCGCGGCGGACGTCGCGCCGCCGCGCGCGCCTCAGCGAGACCCTGGTCGGGTACTCCTTCGCCGCACCGAACCTGGTGCTGCTCGGCGTCTTCCTCCTCTACCCGCTCGGGCTGGCCGCCGTGCTGTCGTTCTCCCGCTACAGCGGCTTCGGCACGCCGGAGTGGATCGGGATCGGCAACTACGCGGACCTGCTGTCGGACGCGGTGTTCTGGCGCGCGCTCGCGAACACCACGGTGTTCACGATCGCGACGCTCGTGCTGTCGCTCGGGCTCGGCCTCGCGCTCGCGGTGCTGCTCGACAAGCCCCTGCCGGGCCGGCCGGTCTTCCGCACGATCGTCTACGCGCCGATCGTCGTGTCCGGCGTCGCGTCCGGCCTGATCGGCGTCCTGATCTTCGACGAGAACACCGGCGTCGTCGACAAGGCCCTGATCGCGGCGGGCCTGCCCGCGGTGCCGTGGCAGTCGAACGGCACGGCGGCGATGGTCGCCGTGATCCTCATGACGGTCTGGGGCCGCACCGGCTTCAACATGGTGATCTACCTCGCGGGCCTGCAGGGCATCGGGCCCGAGCTGTACGAGGCGGCGGAGCTCGAGGGCGCGGGCGCCTGGCAGCGCTTCCGCTCGATCACGTTCCCGCTGCTCGGGCCGTCGACGTTCTTCCTCCTGATCATGAACGTCATCTACTCGTTCCAGGTGTTCGACCTGGTCTTCGTGCTCACGGGCGGCGGCCCGGGGAACGCCACGACGATGCTCACGACGTTCGCGTACTCGGAGGCGTTCACCACGCGCATGCAGGGCTACGCCGCCGCGATCGGCATGGTGCTGCTCGTGCTCATGCTCGCCTTCGCCGGCGTCCAGTGGCGGCTCAACCGCGGCCGGGACGTGACCGAATGACCGCGGCGACCGAGCAGCGCGTCCGCACCCGGGCCGCCGCGCCCGCGCGGGCGGGGCACGTCCACTCGCGCCGTCGTCGGCAGCGGGCGACGACGATCGTCCGCTTCGTGATCGCCGTCGTGGTCTGCGTCGTGATGGCGTTCCCGTTCTACTGGATGGTCGTCGTCGCGCTCTCGCCGAAGGACGACCTGTTCAGCACCGTCTTCAAGTTGTGGCCGTCGCGGCTCACGCTGGACAACTTCACCGGCCTCTTCGCCTCGTACGACATCGGCACGTGGTTCGGGAACTCGATCGTCGTCACCGTGTTCGTCACGGTGCTCGGCGTCGTCGTGAACCTGCTCGCCGGGTACGCGTTCGCCAAGCTGCGGTTCCTCGGGCGCAGCGCGCTGTTCTTCGCCGCGCTGGCGACGCTCGTGCTGCCGGTGCAGGTCACGATGGTCGCGCAGTTCCGCCTGGTCACCGACCTCGGCATCTACGGCACCTATTGGGCGGTCATCCTGCCGACCGCGGCGACGGCGACGGGCGTCTTCCTCGCGCGGCAGTTCATCCTCGGCATCCCCGACGAGCTGCTGGAGGCCGCCAAGCTCGACGGCGCCGGCTCGTTCCGCCTCTTCCGGTCGATCGTCCTGCCGCTCTGCCGACCCCTGATCGCGGTGCTCGTCGTCCTGATCGCGATGGCGACGTGGAACGACTTCGCGTGGCCGCTCATCGCGCTGAAGCAGGACTTCCTCTTCACGCTGCCGATCGGGCTGCTCTACCTGCAGGGGCAGACGACGCCGGACTTCACGCAGATCATGGCGCTGGCGCTCATCGCGCTGCTGCCGATGATCGTGCTGTTCCTCGTCCTGCAGCGCTACTTCGTGCAGGGCATCGCGCGCAGCGGCATCCGCTGACCTTGCTCACGCTTCTTGCCGCCGGAACCGCGATCCGGCGGCAAGAAGCGTGAGCAAAGTTTGGTCAGGCGGTGGCGCCGGACGTCGCGAGGATCCGCTCGGCGACCGCCTCACGGCCCTCGAGGGCGATCACGCCGTAGTTCCACCCGACGCGACGGTAGACGACGGAGGGCTCTCCCGTCGCCACGTCGATGAAGAGGAAGAAGTCGTGGCCGACGAGCTCCATCCGGTCCACGGCCTCCTCGACCGTCAGCGCCTCCGCCGGGAACTGCTTCCGGCGGATGACGACGGGGCTCGGGTGCTCCTCCTCCGGTGCCAGGCTCGCCTCCTGCGCGCCGCCCTCCGCGACGGGCCGGAGCAGCTCCGCGGGCGCCGGCACGACGCCGTGGGTCGCGAACTCCTTCGCGCTCGCGTCGCGCAGGCTCTCCACGCGGCCGCCGTGGCCGCGATGGACCTTCTTCCTGTCCTTCGCGCGTCTCACGCGTTCCATCAGCTTGTTCAGGGCGACGTCGAACGCCGCGAACTTGTCGATCCCGGAGGCCTCGGCCCGGATCACCGGCCCCGGCCCGATGAGGGTCATCTCCACCCGATCGTCGCCCGCCGTGCCGTTCGTCTCGTGGTGCCGGCAGAGCCGGACCTCGAGCGCGAGCGCACGGTCCGCGAGGTGCTCCACCCGCTCCGCCTTCTCCTCCACATAGGAGCGGAAGCGATCGGTGATGCCCACGTTGCGACCGATGAGCGTGATGTCCATCGGGACCTCCCTCGTGTCGCGGCGCGCCGCCCCGGTCGGACCTCCTGGTCGCCTGGCGGCGGCCCCGTGGAGGGCCGGGCGGTCTTCTTCGACGCCGTTACCGAACGCTAGACCGCTCCCCTGGGCGGCGTCACTACCCCTTCACCGGGTTCTTGGGATCCGTTGCGCGCCTTCACCGGAGCGGCGTGGACGCGAGGGTCGCCGCACCCACCACGAACCCGCCCGCCGCGGCCACGCAGCGGGCCGCCTCGGTCAGGGTCGCCCCGGTCGTCACGACGTCGTCGACCAGGAGGACGCGCCGTCCGGCCAGCGGCACGCGGGCGCTCATGCCGCCCCGGAGGTTCGCGAACCGCTCCTCGCGGCCGAGCCGCAGCTGGTCCTGCGGGCGTCGGACGAGCCGCAGCGCATCCGTCCTCGGCAGCCCGGCCCGCCGCAGCAGGAGGCGGACCGGGTCGTACCCGCGCTCGACGGCGGAGCGCCGCGTCCGCGCCATCGGCACGAGCAGGAGGCCGTCACCGTCCACCCCCGCGACGGCGGCGGAGACGGCGGCTCGCAGCGCCGACGCGAGCGGCGGCGCCAGCCCCGTCCTCCCCTCGTTCTTGAACGCGACGACGACGGGCTGCACCGCGCCGGCGTACGGCAGCGCGCTCACGACGGCCAGTGCGCCGACCTCCCGGACCGACGGCTCGGGGCGCAGCCGCAGCCGGCACGCCGGGCAGAGCGCCGGACCGGCCGTGCCGCACCCCGCGCAGTCGATCGGCAGCACGAGTTCCTGGAGGAACCCGGCGACCCGGGCAGCGGCTGGCTGCACCGGACCAGCGTGGCGCGGGTCGAGGGGCGCCGCCCTGTGGAGGGAGGGAGCGCCGGCCGACGGATCGAGCCGCGGCTCAGCGCTGGACGGCGAGCACCGAGATCTCGGACGTGGGATCGGACTGCTGCTGCCAGTTCGAGCCGTTCCAGAAGTAGACGGCACCGGACTGGACGAGGATCCGCAGATCCGCCGTGCTCGTCGTCCCCACGATGTCGGTGACGTTCGCGAACTGGCCGAGCGTGCCGCCGATGCCGCCGAGCTGCTGCGTGGTCACCTGATCGCTGTCGTTCCCGCTCGCGAGGAAGGCCACGTCGGCGTCGTCGATCCAAGTCGCCCCGTTGATGCTCGACGAGGCGCCGCCGAGCTCGATGCGGTTCTGCGCGCCGACGGGCGTGAGCCCGGTCGGCGCACCGGACGCGTTCCGGAGGATGCCTGCCACGACCGCCTGCGGGCCGGTCGGCGTGTCGAGCAGGACGAGGAGGCGCGTCCCGTCCGGCGACGCCTGGATCGCGCTCACCGTGGCGTCGCCGAAGTCGGCGGTGAGGCGCCGCGTGTCCTTCCCGTTCATCGCGAGGAGATCACCGGACGGCGGGGTCGAGTAGACCCAGCCGCGCTGATCGAGCGTCGGGGCCAGCAGGCCCGAGCGCGAGTCGACGGTCCTCGGCGCCCCCGTCGAGGTCACGATGGCGACGTCGCCCGCCGCGTTCAGCACGGCAGCGAGCCGCTGCCGCAGCGACACCGTGATGCTCGTCGGCTTCGCCGCGGCGATCCTCGCGCCGAGGGTCCGGTCCTCGGTGAACGCACCCGTCGGCGAGAGCGAGCCGAAACGGGATCCGATGAGGACGTACGCCTCCGTGCTCAGCTGGTCCGTCAGCGGCTGCGCCTGAGGGATCACGAGGTCGTCGACGACGAGACGGATCGGCGGCGCCGTCGGCCCCAACGACTGCACGAGCTGCTGCTGCATCCGCCCGGTGACGGTCGCGTCGGCCCGTCTGCCCGGGGTGGTGAGCGTCACCGTCGTGACGCCGGCCGTGGTCGGCGAGATCCCCACGAGCTTCGCGCCCTGCAGCGCGTTCGCCGCGACGCCGTTCGACAGCGGCCCCTCGGGGCCGCCGATGAGGGCGTTCACGATCGGGCGCACGCCGGCGCTCGGGTCGTCGGCCGTCCTCGGCACCGGGAACCACCGCCGGTCCGAGACCAGGCGGGTCCACGAGCCGTCGTAGAACTGGAGCAGGCGCGGCTGGTACGTGGTCTGGAACACCGGGACCGTGAGCACGATGCCGTTCGGTGCCGAGTCGATCCGCCACTGTCCGCGCTGCTGCACCAGGTGGAACGACAGCGGCACGGTGCGCGACTCCGGCGTGTACAGGCCGTTCGCGTCGACGCTGGCACTGACCGGGATCTCCGCACGGACCTCGTCGCCGTCCGTGCTCAGCTTCGCGAGCGACTCCTGCACCAGCACCCGGGTCGTCGGTCGCCACTGCTTCGCGAAGCCGTCGGTGAGGTACTTCTTCGCGACGGTGAACGGCGCGCGACCGCTCGCGGCGGTGAGGAATCCGCTGACGATCTCGGCCTGGCCCGCACCCGCCACCGGGTCGTTCGGGATGTAGACGAGCTGCGTGCCGTTCGGGGCCTCCGTGGTCCCCGGCTTCACCGTGCCGGAGGTCGGGATGACGGAGCAGCCGGCGAGGAGCAGCACCGCGGCGGCGACGAGGACGATCGCGGGGCGTCTCACGAGCCGATCCTCAGCGGTCGGCGGTGAGGGCGCTGCGGGCGCGCCTCCTCGGGCGCCGCGTCCCACGGCACGAGCGGCACGGGGGCGTCGACCGCGACGTCCTCCTGCCCCCAGGGCAGCGTGAGCACGAAGTTCGTGCCCTCGCCGCGCCGGCTCCACACCTCGAGCCGGCCACCGTGCAGAGTCGCGTCCTCGAGGCTGATCGCGAGTCCGAGCCCGGTGCCGCCGATCCGGCGCTGCCGCGACGGGTCCGCGCGCCAGAACCGGTCGAACACCCGCTCGGCGTCCTGCGCCGACATGCCGATGCCGTGGTCCCGGACGCCGACCGCGACCGCGGTCTCCGAGCTGTCCACGGTCACGTCGATCGGCCGGCCCTCACCGTGCTCGAGCGCGTTCGCGAGCAGGTTCCGGATGATCCGCGCGATGCGACGCGCGTCCACGTCGACCGGCGCGTGGCCGCCGGGCGTGTGGAGGCGGATCTCGGTCCGCGTCTCCTCGGCGAGGCCCCCGAGCGCGTCGATGCCCTCCCGGACCAGGTCGACGAGGTTCGTCGGTTCGCCGCTGACGTCGGCGGCGTGCGCGTCCATGCGGCTGATCTCGAGCAGGTCGGCGAGCAGCACCTCGAAGCGCTCGACCTGCGTCTTGAGCAGCTCCGCGGAGCGCGCCGACGGGGCGTCGAACCGGTCGCGCGCGTCGTAGATGACGTCGGAGGCGAGCCGGATCGTCGTGAGGGGTGTGCGCAGCTCGTGGGAGACGTCCGACACGAACCGCTGCTGGACGCGGGACAGGTTCGCCAGCTGCGTGATCTGGCGCTGCAGGTTCTCGGCCATCCGGTTGAAGGAGCGCGCGAGCGTCGCGACGACGTCCTCACCGTGCTCCGGGATGCGCCGCTCGAGGTGCCCGTCCGCGAGGAGCTCGCTGGTCGCCGCCGCCTGCTTCAGCGGCGCGACGACGAGGTTCGACACGACGGTCGCGACCCCGCCGATGAGCACGAGGAGGGCGAGGAAGCCGATGAGCAGCGAGCGCTGCACGACGATGAGCGTCTCCTGCACGTCGTGGATGTCGTAGATCAGGTACAGCTCGGTGGTACCGCCGTTGAAGCGCAGGGTGTCGCCGACCACGATCGCCGGGTGCGTCTGCCGGTCGTCGGTCTGCACCGCGACGGACTGCCAGTGCTGGCCGGATCCGTTCTTCAACGACGCCTGCAGCTGCGAGCTGACCACGTTCTGGATGCCCGCGGGGCTCTCCGCCGTGAGCACGGTCGGGCGCCCCGGCACCGTGTCGTTCAGCCAGTAGTACCCGGTCGGGTTCGCCACCTGCTTGACGGTGTTGATGGCCTGCAGCTGCACCGCGTCGGGCAGGTCGGCCGAGCCGCCGCTCGTGACCGCCTGGGCGGCGTCGTGCGCCTGCAGCGACAGCGACTCCACCTGCTGCAGGCGGTCCTGGAACAGCCCCTGCGCGATCGTGTACGAGACGACGGTGCCGACCGCGAGCAGGGCGACGGAGGACAGCAGCAGCGTGATCGCGACCGTGCGGACGCGCAGCGAGCGGCGCCACAGCCGGACCGGGGCGACGAGGGCGCGGCGCGCGCGGTCCGCGGCGACGGCGGCGCGGAGCGACGCCGGCGGTCGCGGCTGCTCCGCGCTCATGGGCTCAGACGGCCGCGCCGGCGCGGTAGCCGACGCCGCGGACCGTCGTGACGATCCGCGGGTTCTCCGGGTCCAGCTCGACCTTGGCGCGCAGCCGCTGGACGTGGACGTTCACGAGGCGGGTGTCCGCCTTGTAGTGGTAGCCCCACACCTGCTCGAGGAGCATCTCGCGGGTGAAGACCTGGTGCGGCTTCGAGGCGAGGGTGTGCAGCAGGTCGAACTCGAGGGGCGTCAGCGGGATCGGCGCGCCGGCGCGCATCACCTCGTGGCCCGCCGCGTCGACGGTGAGGTCGCCGATGCGGAGCCGGTTCCCCGGCACCGCGGCCGCCGGCCGCAGGCGGGTGCGGATCCGGGCGACGAGCTCCTTCGGGTCGAACGGCTTGACGATGTAGTCGTCGGCGCCCGACTCGAGGCCGTCGACGACGTCCGAGGTGTCCGACTTCGCCGTGAGCATGATGATCGGGACGCCGCTCTCGCCGCGGATCGAGCGGCAGACCTCGATGCCGTCCATGCCGGGCAGCATCAGGTCGAGCAGCACGAGATCCGGGTCGGACGAGCGGAACCGGGCGAGCGCCTCCGCGCCGTCCGCGCAGAAGACCGGCTCCCACCCCTCGCTGGAGAGCACGATGCCGATCATCTCCGCCAGCGCGATGTCGTCGTCGACGACCAGGATGCGACCGCTCATGCCACCTTCCACGTGCGTGCAGCGCTCGGCGCCATCGCCGGGCAGATCGGGTGGAGGCCAGCGTAATCGAAGCACGCCCGGGCGCGGCGTCCCGACGGCGACGCTGTGCGGCCCCGGACCGCGGACCTCCGCCCGCAAGAAACGAGGCGGCCCACCAGCGGGGCACAGACCGCAGCGACCGTTGCGTGAAAGCATGCACGCATGGCTGATCAGGGCGGCGACTGGACCTCGCCGGGCGGAGGGCCGGGCCGCGACGCCGACCCGCCCCGGTACGGCGAGCGCATCCCCGGGTACACCCCGCCGCCCGCACCCGCGCCGGTGGTGCCGCGGGCCTACACGCCGCCGCCCAAGCCGGGCCTCATCCCGCTCCACCCGCTGTCCTTCGGGCAGATCCTCGGCGGCGCGTTCCAGGTGATCCGCTACAACCCGCGCGCCACCGTCGGACCGGCGCTGATCATCAGCCTCGTCCAGAACGCGCTGACCGTCGCGGTCACCTACGGCATCGGCATCGCGACCGTCGACCGCATCCAGCGCGCGGCGACGGACGCGGACCGGCAGACGATCGCGATCGGCGCGGCCGGCATCGGCGGCGCGAGCCTCCTCGCGGTCCTCGTCGTCAGCGTCGTGGCGACCGCGCTGCTGCAGGGCCTGATCACCCGGGTCGTGGCGGAGGGCGCCCTCGGGAAGCGGCCGACCATGGGCGAGGCGCTGCGCGGCGCGGGCCGCCGCTTCTGGCCCCTCGTCGGCTTCGCCGTCGTGATCGGCGTCATCCAGCTCGTCCTGGTGCTGGCGCTGGCCGCGTCCGTCACCGCGCTGATCGTCGCCTTCTCGGGCGTCGCGAACAACATCGGCATCGTGTACGCGATCCTGCTCGCGCTGCCGATCGGCGTCGCCCTGCTCGTCGTGTACTTCTTCTTCTACATCAAGTTCGCGCTGACGCCCTCGATCATCGTGCTCGAAGGCCGCCCGGTCTTCGCCGCGATCGGCCGCTCCTGGGGCATCACGCGGAAGGCGTTCTGGCGCACCTTCGGCGTCGTCGCGCTCGTCTCGCTGCTCGTCGGCGCCGCGGCCCAGATCGTGTCCATCCCGTTCAGCGTCATCGGCGGCGCCCTCGCCGGCGTGCTCGCGCCGAACGCGGGCAGCGACATCCAGGGCCAGCTCGTCACGAGCCTCGTCGCGAGCGCCCCGGCGCTCGTCGTCACCGTGATCGTCGCCGGCGTCGGGCAGATCGCGCAGGTGTCCGCGCTGGTGCTCGTCTACCTCGACCGTCGGATGCGCACGGAGGGCCTCGACCTCGAGCTGCGCCGCCAGGTCGAGCAGGGCGGCTTCGACGGCCGCGACCCGTTCGAGCGCGTCGGATGATCGCGTCACCGGCCGCCGTGCCGGTGCAGCCCGACGCGGGCACCGCTCGGAACTGGCTGCTGGACGAGCTGGCGAAGCCGTCCTACGCCGCCGCGCAGCCGAGCCCCTTCGACCGGGCCGTGCAGGCGTTCCTCCAGTGGTTCTCGAGCCTGTTCGACCCGAAGCACTCCGATACCCCGCCGATCGCGCTCGTGATCGCCCTCCTCGTCGTGCTCGCGGTGGTGGTCGTCGCCCTGCTGCTGTTCGGGCTGCCTCGGCGGAACCGGCGGAGCGCCGCCGGCACCCTGTTCGGCGCCGACGACCGGCGCTCCGCCGCGGAGATGCGCCGTGCCGCCGACGCGGCGATGGCGGCCGGCGACTGGTCGCTCGCCGTGCTCGAGCGGTTCCGCGCGCTGGCGCGCGGGCTCGACGAGCGGACCCTCGTCGCCGTCTTCCCGGGCACCACCGCGACCGGCTTCGCCGTCGCCGCGGCGCGCGCCTTCCCGGCCGAGCTCGGCGAGCTGCAGGACGCGGCGGAGCTCTTCGACGGCGTCCGCTACGCGGACGAGGCGGCGACGCGGGAGGACGCGCTGTCGGTGGTCGCCCTCGACGACCGGCTCGCCGCGGCCCGGCCGCAGGCGCTGGAGACCGCGTGACCGCGGCCCCGGCGCAGGAGGCGGTCACCCCGACCCTCGGCGCGACGTTCCGCCGCGCGCGCTTCTGGATCGTCGCGGCGATCGTCGCCGTCGTCATCGCGCTCGGGAGCGCGATCGTGCAGTCGACGACGCATGCGAGCGGCACCTTCGCGCCGGACAACCCGGGACCGGCGGGCGCGAAGGCACTCGTCGCGGTCCTCCAGCAGCAGGGCGTGCAGGTGACGACCTCCGGGACCGTCGCCGACGCGGCCTCCCACCCCGGCACGCTGTTCGTCGACGCGACCGACGCCACCATCCCGGCGGCGTCGTGGACGCAGCTGCTCGCCGGCCGCACGCGCGTCGTCGTGGTCGGACCGAACCGGACGGACCTCGAGGCGCTGCTGCCCGACGTGCGGGCCGGGGGCAGCCCCAAGGGCCCGACGGCGGCCGCCTCGTGCGACCTGCCGCTCGCCCGCCGGGCGGGCGCGATGGACCTCCGTGGCGTGGGGACGAGCCTCCGCAGCACCGACTCCACCGCCTGCTTCGTGAGCGCATCGGGTGACGCTCAGCTCGTCTCCGGCACCCGCGACGGCGTCCGCGTGCTGCTGCTCGCCGACCGCCTGGCGTTCACGAACGAGCACATCACCGGTTCCGGCAACGCAGCGGTCGCGCTCGGCGCCCTCGGGCAGACGCGCGACCTCGTGTGGTTCCAGCAGACGGCCCTCGACCCGGCCGCGACGGGCGGCGCGAAGACGCTGCAGGACCTGACGCCGCCCTGGGTCACGCCGCTCGCCGTCCTCCTGCTGCTCACCGGCCTGGCCGCCGCGCTCTGGAAGGGCCGCCGGCTCGGGCCGATCGTCGTCGAGGCGCTGCCCGTCGTCGTCCGCTCCCGCGAGACCGTCGAGGGCCGGGCGCGCCTCTACAACCGCGGCGCCGCGCGCCTGCACGCCGCCGACGCGCTCCGCCTCGGGGCGATCCGGCGGATGGTGCCGAACCTCGGTCTCGCCCGCACCGCCTCCGTCGACGAGGTCGTGTCCGCCGCGGCACGGCTCCTCGACCGGCCGAAGGAGCGGATCGCCGCGATCCTGCTCACCGACGAGCCCCGCGGCGACGCGGACCTCGTGCGCATCTCCGACGACCTCGCCCGGCTGGAGGCGGCCGTCCGGGCCGCCGTCGTGCCCGGCACCCCCTCCACCCCTTCCACCACCCGATCGACGGAGACCTCATGACCGACGACCTTCGTGAACGCCTCGCCGCCGTCCGTTCGGAGGTGGGCAAGGCCGTGGTCGGGCAGGAGGCGGCGGTCAGCGGACTGATCGTCGCGCTGCTCGCCCGCGGCCACGTGCTGCTCGAGGGCGTGCCCGGCGTCGCGAAGACTCTGCTCGTGCGGTCGCTGTCCGCCTCGCTCGCCCTCGAGACGAAGCGCGTGCAGTTCACGCCCGACCTCATGCCCGGCGACGTGAGCGGCTCGACCGTGTTCGACGCGGGTACCGGGAAGTTCGACTTCCGGCCCGGCCCGGTGTTCACGAACCTCCTGCTCGCCGACGAGATCAACCGCACGCCGCCGAAGACGCAGAGCGCCCTGCTCGAGGCGATGGAGGAGCGGCAGGTGACCGTCGACGGCGTCTCCCGCCCGCTGCCCGACCCGTTCCTCGTCGCCGCGACGCAGAACCCCGTCGAGTACGAGGGCACCTACACGCTGCCGGAGGCGCAGCTCGACCGGTTCCTGATGAAGATCGTGCTCGACCTGCCCGCCCGGGAGCAGGAGGTCGAGGTCCTCGTCCGGCACGCCGGCGGCTTCGACCCGCGCGACCTCTCCGCGCTGCGGCCGCAGCTGACGCCCGAGCAGCTGCGCGCTGCGCGCGCGTCGGTACGGGAGGTCCGCGCCTCCGACGACGTGCTCGGCTACGTCGTCGACCTCGTGCGCGGCACGCGTTCCGCGCCCTCGGTGCAGCTCGGGGTGTCCCCGCGCGGCGCGGCCGCGCTGCTCGCGGCGTCGCGCGCGTGGGCGTGGCTGCGGGGCGCGACGGCGCTGACCCCGGACCACGTGCAGGACATGGCCCTCCCCGTCCTCCGGCACCGCATCCGGCTGCGCCCCGAGGCCGAGCTCGAGGGCGTGTCGGTCGACGCGGTCCTCCGAAGCATCATCGCGACGGTCCAGGTCCCCCTGTGACCCGTCTCCTCGTCGCCCCCGCGCACCGCCCGCGCCCCGGAGGCCTGAGGTTGCCACTTCGGACACGTTCCGGGGCCGAAAACGTGTCCGATCCGGCAACCCCCTCCATCGCTCGCACGGGGTTGCCACTTCGGACACGTTCCGGGGCCCAAAACGTGTCCGAACCGGCAACCCCGTCCGGAACGCGCGGGGCGTCGGCGTGGTGATCACCGGCCGGGTGCCGCTCCTCCTGCTCATCGGCGGCGTGCCGCTCGTGCTGCTCGGCTCGTCCGGCGCCGGCTGGGCGATCGGTGTGCTGCTCGCGTGGCTCGGCCTCGTGGTCCTCCTGGTCGTGATCGACGTCGCCGCCGCGGCCAGCCCGCGGCAGGTGCGCCTGCAGCGGGAGCTGCCGAACGCGGTGCGACTCGGCGAGCCGACGGAGGCGACCCTCCTCGTCACCAACCCGGGCACCCGGCGCATCCGCGGCCTGCTGCGCGACGCGTGGCAGCCGTCCGCCGGTGCGACGCCGACCCGCTGGCCGCTCGACCTGCCCGGCGGCGAGCGGCGGGCGTTCCGCGCCGCGCTCGTCCCGGTCCGCCGCGGCGAGCGCCGCGCGGAGCAGGTGACGGTCCGGTCCCTCGGGCCGCTCGGCGTCGCCGGGCGCCAGGCCACGCTCCGCGCGCCGGGCGCGATCCGGGTGCTGCCGCCGTTCCGCTCGCGCCGGCACCTCCCGAGCCGCCTGGCACGCCTCCGCGAGCTCGACGGCCGCACCCTGCTGCAGGTACGCGGGCAGGGGACGGAGTTCGACTCCCTCCGCGAGTACGTGCGCGGCGACGACGTGCGCTCGATCGATTGGCGCGCGACCGCCCGGAACCCCGCCCTGCCCGGCGCCGGCCAGCGGCTCATGGTCCGCACCTGGCGGCCGGAGCGCGACCGACGGGTCGTGGTCGTCGTCGATTCCGGCCGCACCGCCGCCGCCCGCATCGCGGACGAGCCGCGCCTCGACACCGCCTTCGAGTCGACGCTGCTGCTCACCGCGCTCGCGACGCGCGGCGGCGACCGCGTCGACCTGCTGATCTGGGACCGGAGGGTCCGCGCCCGCGTCCACGCCGCTGCCCCCGCCGACGTCCTGCACCGGATGGTCGACGCGATGGCGCCCATCGATCCCGAGCTGCTCGAGACCGACTGGTCCGGCGTCCCGGCGCAGGTCCGCGCGCTCACCTCGCAGCGGGCGCTCGTCGTCATCGTCACGTCGCTGGAGGGCGCCGGCTCGGCCCGCGGCCTGCTGACGATGCTGCCGCAGCTCACGAGCCGGCACCTGGTGGTGATCGCCTCGGTCACGGATCCCGCCGTCGCGGCCATGACGACGGAGCGGCACGACCTCGACGAGACCTACCTCGCCGCCGCGGCGGAGCGCACCCTGCTCGACACCGACCGGATCGGCGCCGCGGCCGCCCGCCTCGGGGCGCAGGTCGTGACCGCTCCCCCGGCCGATCTGCCGCCCGCGCTCGCGGACCGGTACCTGGCGCTCAAGGCGGCGGGGCGGCTCTAGCGCGCCCACGCTCTTCCGGGAACCCTTTGACCGGAGTCCCAGGTCGTGGTACCCGCCTCCTCAGATTCATCCCCCACCGTGGAAGCACTTGATCCGAGGGGGACCATGATCACCACCGATGTCATCGACAGCATGATCGGCGCCGACGCGCTCGACCGCCAGGACGACCGCATCGGCGAGGTCGGCCAGGTGTACGTCGACGAGGCGACCGAGCGGCCGACCTGGGTCAGCGTGCGCCTCGCGCTGCTGAGCGGCGACGAGGTGCTCGTGCCGCTCGAGGACGCGGAGTGGGACGAGCGCTCCCTCCACGTCGTCGTCGACCGGCAGGCCGTGCGCGAGGCGCCGAGGAAGGCGATGGACGAGCCCCTCACCGTCGGTGAGGAGGAGCGCCTCTACACGTACTACGGCATCCCGACGGAGCGGCACCCGCGCGAGGAGAACGAGCTGCTGGCGGACGACGTCGACGACGTCTGCTACGCCGTCCACGATGCGGCGATCGAGGACGCGGCGACGTCGCACTCCGAGCGGTCGGAGCTCAGCCGGGCCTCGTGAGCGCCGTCCGCTCGGCGACGACGAGGACGCGCTGCGGCGGTGTGCTCGCGCTCACCGCACCGGCCACGCCGATCCAGGGCCCGCCCGCGAACCGGTACTGCGCCGAGTAGACCACCGACGCGGTCGCCCGGACGTCACCGCGGCTCCGGTAGACGTGCCCGGCCGCCGTGTCGGTGAGCTCCATTTGGCCGAGCGCGGCCCACGAGGCGCCGGGCGTGCCGCTCGACCTCGCGCTCCCGTCCCCGTAGGCGAAGCGGTACGCCTGCGGGGTGAAGCGCACCTCGGCGGCGTCGCCGAGCAGCGCCGCGCGCACCGTGATCGCCCGGACGTCGACCCAGAAGTTCGCGGGGACGCCGATCACGGCCCAGCCGTCCGGCTCAGCATGCAGCGAACCGGACGCCGGCAGGAACCGCGCGAGGTCCGAGATCGTGATCGCCGTCGCGGGTTGGGCCCCTCCGCCGGCCGCCGGGTCGCCCTGCACCAGCAACGGATTCAGTGCGGAGGCGGCGCGGAGGTCGCAGTGGCTGTCGCCGACGCAGATCGCGTCGAGGAGCTCGAGCAGCTCGGCGTCCGTCAGCGCGCGTCCAGGTCCCTTCGAACCTGGCGCTGCATCGTCACGGCCGGGCCGACCTTCATGGACGGTCCCGACCACATCGACGCCCGTCCCGTCTGAGGAACCGGAGGTGCAAGTACCGAGACGCAGTTCGCTGATGCTGCAACCCGAGTCGGCGTAAGCGTTGCTCGCAGGGATGAAAGCGAGAAACGCAATCACAGCGGTCGGCACTAACAGATGGAGGACCCGGACCAAGTGCCGTTCTCCTCAAGCAATAGATGACCACCGCTCCAAACGAAGGTCGGTTTAAGAGTTTGAAGACTCGGACGACTCGCAGGCGTGACGTCTTTGCCGTCCTCGTCCTCTACTTTCACGTCCGACAGATCGATGCACGCATATGCCTCCACGCGGCCGCTCTTCAGATCCGCCCGCTGCAGTTGGAACTTGCGCAGTTCCGTCATACCGAAGGTTCGTACCTTGCTCCTGCGAAGCTCCTCCGCCCCCTTCCGCTCGGCATCCAAGGCCGATTTCGTCAAGAACGGAGCGAACCGGTCAACGTCGTTCCCTCCACTTTCCGATACCACCTCCCCGATGCGCAGGTACTTCTCATAGACCGCCTTTGCGGCCGCGGCGGCTTGCTTGGAACTTGAGAACACCGCGGAAGATTGTGGGCTGGACGCAGGCCCAGGCCCTTCAACAACCGGCGTGCAACCTGCCAGGACGGAACCCAAGGTGATGGCGATAGCACCGTAGGCGCCGAGCACCGCCCTCCGAATCACACGGTCACCGTAGGCCAACCGCGTGCTGCAGCGGGAGGGTTCTCCACAGGCCTCAGTCGGCGATGATCCTGCGCGCGCCGGCGGCGAAGGGGTCGAGGTCGCCGGTCTCCCCCGCGCGGACCGCTCGGCCGCCGACGAAGAGCATGTAGAAGAGGAACGTCGCGAGCGCGAGGGCGCCGAGGCCGAGCTTCACCGGCCAGGGCAGCGGCGAGGGGGTGACGAAGCCCTCGAGGATGCCGGACACGAAGAGCGACATCGTCAGCCCGACGGCGATGATGAAGAGCGCGCGACCGTCCTCCGCGAGCGCCTGGCCGCGTGTCCGGGCCCCGGGCGCGATCCAGGCCCAGAACACGCGCATCCCGGCGGCTCCGGCGATGAACACGCTCGTGAGCTCGAGCATCCCGTGCGGGGCGATGTAGAGGAAGAACGTGTCCGCGTGGCCGTACGCGACGAGGATCCCGCCGGTCAGCCCCACGTTCATCGCGTTCTGCAGCAGCACGTAGGGCACGTAGACGCCGACGATGCCGAACGCGATGCACTGCGCGGCGATGAAGGCGTTGTTCGTCCAGACCTGGCTGGTGAACGACGCCGCCGGGTTGTCGCTGTAGTACGCGGTGAAGTCGTGGTCGACGAGGCGCTGCAGGTCCGTGTTCCGGCCGAGCGCCTGCAGCACGGCCGGGTCGTTCGCGGCCCACGTCCCGTACGCGAGGGCGACGACGGCGCTCGCGACCGTCACCCTCAGCGTCCACCACCGCACCCGGTACAGCGCGGCGGGCAGCTGCAGCGCGAAGAACGCGGGCAGCTGGCTCAGGACGTTCCGACCCGTCCCGGTGAAGCGCATCCGCGCACGGGACAGGGACACGGAGAGCCGGTCGCCGAGCGGCACCGATCCGGCGGTCGTCGTGATCTCCGACAGGTCCGACGCGGCGTCCTGGTAGCGGAGGATCAGCTCGTCGCTCCCCTTGCCGTCGAGCCGGCGGTCGCGCGCGAGCTCGTCCAGGCGCGTCCACTCGGCCGTTCGAGCCGAGCGGAGCGCGTCCAGATCCACGTCGCGAGCCTACGGGCTGCCTCCTGCGCCCTGGAGGCCGCGGCCGCCCCAGAATCGGGGCCCTCCCCGCGCAGGCGGCGCCGGTAGGTTCGAGAGGTGCCCGACCTCGCGCCCGACGATCTCGGCATCGTCACGGGCGAGGCGGTCGCGCTCGAGGTGCGGTCGACGAGCTTCCCGCTCCGCGCCCTGGGCGCCCTGATCGACTTCATCTGCGAGCTCGCCCTGTTCCTCGGGCTGATGTTCGGCGTGATCGCGCTCGGCCTGCTGACCGGAGACCAGGCGCTGTCGCGCGCGCTGCTCATCATCGACCTGGTGCTGTCGTTCGTCATCGCCCCGACGGTGCTCGAGACGGCGACCCGCGGGAGGTCGGTCGGCCGCTTCGCGGTCGGTGCGCGGATCGTCCGGGACGACGGCGGCGGCATCGCCATGCGGCACGCCTTCATCCGTGCGCTCAGCGGCGTCGTCGAGATCGTCTTCACCCTCGGCGGCCTGGCGGCGCTCGTCGGCCTGCTGAACCGCCGCTCGAAGCGGATCGGCGACCTGCTCGCCGGCACGGTCAGCCAGCACGAGCGGGTGCCGAAGCCGGTCTCCAACGCCGTCGGGGTGCCGGAGGCGCTGGCCGAGTGGGCGGAGATCGCGGACGTCGCCCGTCTCCCCGACCCCCTCGCGCGCCGCATCGCCTCGTTCCTCGCGCAGGCGCCCCGCATGGCGCCGGCGAGCCGGGAGCGGCTCGCCACGTCGCTGGCCGCGGAGGCCGCACCCTACGTGGCGCCGGCCGTCGACACGAGCCCGGAGCTGCTGCTCGCCGCCGTCGCCGCGATCCGCCGCGACCGCGAGTTCACCGCACTGATGCTCGAGCGGCAGCGGTTCGAGGACCTCGCCGCCACGCTCGGCGCGACCCCGCACGGGTTCCCCGACCGCTGATCACGGCACGGGCAGCTCGGCCTGCTCCTCGTCGCCGTTCAGCATCCAGGTGATGCGCACGGAGACGTCGCGGCCCTCGACCCGCAGCACGGAGAAGGCGAGCGAGCCGCCGGCGACGACCGGCTTCGGCCGCGCCTCGACCGGGCGGACGAGGTGGTTGTCGTCGCCCGCGCCCTCGAGGGACGCCTGCTCGGCGGTCGCGCCGCCGACGTTGACGGCCTCGTACCGCTGGCGGCCGACAGCGCGGATCTCGAACCGGGCCGGCCCGACCGGCTGCCCCTTCGCCTTCGACGGCGCCGAGTAGGTGCCCCGGGACCGGGCGGGCAGCGGGATCGCGCCCGTGCGGAGGGCCTCCGCCCAATCGAGCGGAGGAGGCGCTTGACCGCCTGCGGTGACCTGGCCGGTGGAGGACCGCTGGGGCGACTCCACCTCGACCACCTCTGACTCCGCGGCCGGAGGCGTGGAGCGCGCCGGACCGTCATCCGGGCCGGCGGACGCGTCCGGGGTGGCGGTCGAGACCGCCTCGGCCGTGTCCGGTGCGACCGCGGGCTCCGCGGGCTCCGCTGCAGGCGTCGGCTCGGCGACCGCAGTCGCCTCGAGCGGCTCGGCGGCGCGGGCGGCCGGTGTCAGGCTGGCGAACGGCACCGGCCCCGTCGAACCGGGCGTCGCCGAGGAGCCCGGACCCGTCGGCGGCGGCTCCGGCGTGCCGTCGGTCGGCTCGGGACGCACCGCGGACCCGTCGGTCGGCTCGCCGGTCTCGTCGCTGCCGGCATCGACGGGCTCGGGCGCCGCCGCCGCTGCCGGGATCTCAGCGACAGCGGTCGTCGGACCGAGGCGATGAGGCAGCACGAGCGGACCGGTCGGCAGATCGGCGACGTCGCCGGGTCCACGGAGCCCGCTCAGCCGATCGAGGACGCTCTGCGCCGTTCGCGCCGCCTGCTCGGCCTGGTCCTTCGCCTGCAGCGCCGCCTCCTCGGCCGCGGCCGCGCGCTGGCGGATGAGCGTCGCGCGCCGCAGCGCCGCGCTGCCCTGCACGTATCCGGTCACGCCGCCGATCAGTCCGAGCGCGCCGAGGACCACGGCGATGACCGCCGCGATCAGCGCCCCCTGCGCCGTCGAGTCCACCCTGCAACGCTACCCACCGCTCCGCGGGGGTGGTGTCCCCCGTCGGGTCAGGAGGCCGACAACCTCCGCCGTGCGAACGTCCGGAGGTCGGACACGATCGCGAGGGGGCCGGTCACGAGCTGCGCGGTACCGGAGGACGGGACGTCCTGGCCGGTGGGACGGGCCGGCGGCGTCGGCGGCTGGCTCGGCTTGAGGAGCGCCCGACGGAACTTGGGGCAGGTCTCCGCACCGCAGATGGCGCAGTCGGTCCCGCGCCGGTAGTGCTCGTGGGCGTCATGCGCATGACCGCAGACGCACAGGTGATTCGCCACGCGAGGGATGCTGCCACAGCCGCTCCGCCGCGCGGCGTCCCACGCGACGCAGGAGCAGAACCCGTACGTACTGCTCAGCCCTTTCCGACTCCCGCGGACTCCAGCGCGGTGCCGACCGAGGCGGCGACCGCTCGCAGTGTCGCCGTCGCGCTCGCATCCGCGGGCGGCTCGATGTACTGCGCGCCGGCGATGGACGCGGCGGAGCGCAGCTCCACCTGCAGCTCCTCGACCTCGTCGGGGTCCGCGGACGGACCGGCGACCGGCCCGACGACGACGAGTCGCGCTCGGGGGGCGCGGGCGGCGGCCGCCGACAGTGCCGCGGTGGCCGCTCGCAGCACCTCGAGCCGGGATGCGCGCCCTTCCGCCGTCCCGGAGACGAACACCGCGGCAGCGCTGTCCGCGGGGATCCGCGACGCCCTGCCGGCCAGCGAGGTCGCGCGGGACGGCCGGAGGTAGCCGGTGCCCGTGGCGAGGTCGACCCGGGCACCGATCGACGACCCGATGCGCCACGGCCAGGACTCGGCTTCGGTCGCGCCGCCGAGGAGCCGGTCGGCGGCGATGACGGCCACGGTCGGCGCCGATCCCTGCCGCGTGCTCGCACCCGCGAGCGTCGCGACGGCGGTCGCGAGGTCGCAGGCGGCCGTGCCCTTCTCGCCGGGACGCTGCGCGGTGACGGCCGTCAGCACCCCGTCCACGGCGGGGAACCAGGCGGTGCAGTCCCGCTCCGACGCCGCCGTGAAGGCGTCGAAGCCCAGGGAGCGCAGATCGGCCGTCGTGTCGCCCCGCTCGATCGCGGCGACCCGCGCCGTCGCCGCGGTCGCCGCGGTCGTGGCGGGGTGCCGCACCTCGATCCTCGCCGCCGCCGTGCCCTCGTCCGCAGCGGTCGTGTACTCGCAGCCGTCCGCGCCGGCGTGCTCGGACGTGAACGGCGTCGCGGTGAGCGCTGCGACCTCCTCCGCGCTCGGGCAGGTGAACCGGATGGAGGCGGCGGGCTCGGCGTTCGGACCGGTGACGGGAGCGGCCCCGGGCCGAGCGGTGCAGCCGGTCAGCACCGCAGCGACGGCGAGCAGGACGGCCGCGGTCGTGAGCGGCCGGACGGAGCGGGTCATCGGATCTCCTCGGCGACCGCGTGCAGCTGCGCGATCAGCGGATCGTTCGTGGTGGTGAGCACGTCGTACCCGTCGGTGTTCCCGGTGGTGACGCTCCAGATGAGGTAGCCCGCCGCGCCGGCGTCGAAGGCGGAGTCCATCTTGGCGCGGAGGAGGCGGGCGCGGCGGTCGCGCTCGGCCGCGGTCGTCCCCTGCATCCCGGCCTCGCCGACGACGAGCGGCTTGTCCAGCGTCTCGGCCGCCGCGAACGAGCAGCCGATCGGCGCGTTCGCCACGGCGCACGCGAGCGAGGAGGCGCTCGGCGGCGTCCCGCCGCTGCCGCCGGGCATCGGCGCGGTGTCGGATCCCCAGGAGGCCCAGTCGTGCACCTCGGCGAAGTCGATCGACGGGAGGCTGTAGACGGCGCGGAAGTCGGGCCCGCTCGCGCCCGGCGCACCGTTGCTCTGCGTGCCGAGCGTGACGAGGTGGTTGGGGTCCGCGGCGTGGATCACTCCGGCGACGTCGGCGGCGAAGTCGACCAGCTGGGACCTGCCGGCGGCGTCGCGCTCGTTCGTCTCGGCCTCGTTCATCATCATCCAGCCGAGGATCACGGGGTCGTCGGCGTAGTGCGCCGCGACGCGGGCGACGTAGTCGCGGTACGAGAGCGTCGCGTTGCCGTACGGGACGCGGTACCCCTGCGAGAACCAGGTGTCGCCGCGGTAGTCGTCCTTCGCGACCGGGTCCGCCGTCGTCGTGCAGTTGCCGGGGCCGTCCTCGAGGACGGGGATGACGCGGAGGCCGGTCTGCCGTGCGGCGGCGAGCACACGATCGACGCCGTCCCAGTAGGTCGCCCCCTGCGTGTAGGTCTGGTACGCCCAGAAGCGGACGACGGTGGCGCCTGCCTCGTCGTGCAGGTACCGGAAGGTCGCGATGAGCTGCTCGTCGGACATCCGGCTCCCGGCGCGGCAGCTGTACCGATCGGAGGCGGCGGCGTCGTAGACGTTCGCACCCACGAACCGGAACGGTGCCCCGTCCACCTCGAACGAACGACCGGCCGTCGTCACGAACCCGGCGGCCGCCGCACTGCTCGCCGGCGCAGGGGAGCTCGGCAGCGTCGAGGTGCCGCCGCCGGCCGGGGCGGTCGCGGGCACCGGCGACGCCGAGCAGGCGTCCACCCCGGCGAGTGTCGCCGCCGTGAGGGCGGCGGCGAGGATCGTCCTCATCAGCCGCTTCACCGGCCTCGACCCGACAGCGCGTCGAGCGCGGGCGTCATGCGATCGGCGACGTGCGCCCACGTGAAGCGCTCCTCGACATCGCGGCGGGCGGCCGCGGCACGCTGCTCCGCCGCAACGGGGTCCCCCAGCGACTCGAGCAGTGCCCGGGCGAGCCGCTGCGGGTCGCCGGACGGCACCAGCAGGCCCGTCTCCCCCGGCGTGATCATCTCGGGCACACCGCACTGGTCGGTCGCGACCACGGGGACGCCGAACGCCATCGCCTCGAGCAGCACGAGGGGGTAGGGGTCGAAGAACGACGGCGTGCAGAACACGGTCGCGTCGCGGTAGAGCTCCGCGATGCGGGCGCGGTCGCGCACGCGGCCGAGGACCTCGACGCCGGGCTGCGACGCGATCGTCGGCCGGGTCCCGACGAGCACCAGTCGCGCGTCGGGGACGGCGCTCCGAACGGTCCGGAACGCGTCGAGCAGCACCTCGCCGCCCTTGCGGACGAAGTCGTTCCCGATGAACAGGACGGTCGGCGCGCCGGACGGACGCTTCCGCCGATGCGCCGGCAGCGACGGGAGGTTCGCGCCCGCCCCCGTCACGGTGACCTTCTCCGGTCGCTGGCCGTAGTTCTCGACGAGGCTGCGGCGGGTCGGCTCGGAGAACGCGAAGAGGTGGTCGGCCGCGTCGTAGGTCGCCTGCTCCCTGCGGTACCACTCCTCGAGCGCGCGCCCGCGCAGCGGGTTCCAGGCCGGCCAGTGCTCCGCCGACTGGTGGTGGGTGCAGTCGATGTACAGCACGGACGGGGCGAGCGTCTGCTCGAACAGGGCGTGGACCTGCACGACGACGTCGGGCTGCTCGGGGAGCCTCCGGAGCTGCTCGGCCGCATTGGCGGAGCGGAGGCGCGCGGCGATGCCGCTCTTGTAGAACCGTTCCGCCCACGCGCTGCGACCCGGGCGGACGGTCAGGGCGGCGACGCCGTACCGCTGGAGGGTCGTGAGCTCCGGCTCGACGCGGCCGACCACGGCGAAGCGGCGCGCGAGGGCGTCGAACAGGTACGGGGTGAGCGCATCGCCGCGCGACGCGAGCGCGATCCGAGCGGTGGTGGCGGTGGCGACGCCGCTCGTCCCCTCCATCAGGTCGGTCATCGCCTGCCCCGTCCGCGTCGGGCGCCGTCGTCGACGAGCCGGTCCAGCCGCGCGGTCGTCCGCACGATGTCGTACGCCTCGAGCACCTCCGCCGGGACGGGGAGGCGGCCGGGGACGGCCAGCGCGCGCTCGACCGCGGCGAGGACGGCGGTGGGCTCGTCCCGGTCGTCCGACGTCCCGATCGGGAATGCGCCGGGGACCGGCGCCGGCAGCGCGTCGAGCGCCGGGCACTGGGCGTGCACCACGGGCAGGCCGGCCCCGATGCCCTCGAGCACCGCCATCCCGAACGTCTCGTCCCGCGAGGCGCTGACGAGCACGTCCATCGCGGACAGCAGCGCGGGCACGTCCTGGCGGGGCCCGGTGAGGTGGACCGCGTCGGCGACCCCGAGCGACGCCGCCTCCGCGGCGAGCGCTGCGCGGAGCGGGCCGTCGCCGACGATCAGCAGCTCGCGGCGTCCGCGCTCCAGCGTCGGCGCGACGGCCGAGAGCAGCTGCCGCATCCGCTTGACGGGCTCGAGCCGGCCGACGGCGCCGACCACCTCGACGTCCGGCCGGATGTCCAGCGCCCGCCTCGTCTCGGCGCGCACCGCCTCGTCGAAGGCGAGCCGCGCGAAGTCGATGCCGTTGTCGATGACCGTGATCGACTCCGGTCGGACGCCCCAGCGGACGAGCCGATCGGCGGTGGCGGCGGAGACCGCGACGGTGCGGGTCGCGAGGCGGTTCAGCGCGAGATAGAGCCGGCGAAGCCACTCGGACAGCGGACGGTTCTCGATCGAGTCGTCCATCAGCGAGTGCTCCGTCGACAGCACGACCGGGACCCGCGCGAGGCGAGCGGCGGGGAGACCCCACAGCTGCCCGCTGAGGAGGTGCACCTGCACCGTGTCGGGTCGCAGCGCCTGAAGACGGCGGACGAGGACGGGGAGCGCGAGCAGCCGCCGCGGGCCGACGAGGTCGAGCACCTCGACCGAGTGGCCGGCCGCCTCCAGCGAGCGGGCGACCGTGCCGCCGCCGTAGAGCGCGATCACGTGCTGGCGGTGCCGGCTGTGATCGACGATCGACTCGACCTGCCGCTCCGCGCCACCGGTCGTGAGCGTGGTGATGATCTGCACGACGGAGGACCGCGGCGCGGCGCTGCCGAGCACCGAGCGGTAGACGTCGGCGATCGCCGCCGCGGCGCCCTCCCAGGTCGGGAGCTCGACGTCGGGCCCGCGGTGCGGCGTCCCGTCGTCCTGCCGCAGCCGCCGCAGCAGGGCCTCCGCGACGGTCGCGTCGTCGGCGTCGAGCGGCACGCCGGTGACGAGCCCCTCCTCGACCAGGTCACCGATGCCCGCGGTGTCGAACCCGACGACGGGCAGGCCGAGCGCGACCGCCTCCATCACCGCGACGGGGTGCGCCTCGTAGCTCGAGAGCGCGGCCATGACCGACGACCGGGACAGGACCGCGGCCATCTCGGCGCGCTCGGCGGGCAGGAGGTGCCGGAAGGTGACGGCCTCGGCGACGCCGCGCTCCTCGACGAGTCGGCGGAGCTCCGGCTCGTACGGGCCGCTGCCGAGCACCGTCACGGTCGCCTCCGGCATCACCGCGCGGATCAGCGGCAACGCGGCGATGACCCGGTGGTGCCCCTTGTACCGCTCGAGCCGTCCGCTCGTCACGATGCTGCCCCGCACGGGCGCGGCGCCGGTCGGGACGGGAGGCAGGGCGCCGCCGTTGCGGATCACCGTGAACCGCGACTCCGGCAGCCCCAGGATGCGGGCGAAGCGCGCGCGCTCGAAGCGGCTGACGGCGACGAGACGCGCGGCACGTCGCAGCAGCGGACGGTTGATCGCGTTCTGGACGCGGGTGATGGGGGCGTGCGCCGCCGAGGAGTGCCCGCCGCTGTGGAAGGTGAGCACGTACGGGATGCCGGCGCTGCGCGCGGCCAGCATCGCGAGGGTCGGGACGGTGGTCTGGCTCCCCTGCACGTGCACGAGGTCCCACCCGCCCCGGCGGATGACGCGGACGATGCCCGGTGCGAAGTACTCCTCGCCGCTGCGCCGGTAGGAGCGACGACGGATGACGCGGACCCCGCCGATGCGGTCCTCCCGGGGGAGCCGACCGGTGCGGTCGGTCGTCAGCACGGTGATCTCGACGTCCTCGGTGCCGGCGAGGCGACGGGTGACCTCGGCCACGTGCGTCTCCAGCCCGCCGAGCTCCGGCGCGAACCGCTGCACGACCTGCAGCACGCGGATGGGACGTCCGTTCACCGGTCCGACCCCTCGTCGAGGATGAGCTGCCGCAGCGGTGCGGTCGAGCCCTCCCGGACGACCTGCACCACGGCCCGGGAGCCCGGGTCGCTGATCCGCTCGGTCCAGGTCTCGCCCGCGTGCAGCCGGACGCCCCGCGCGATCGCGGTCCTGCCGTCGGCGGTGACGAGCTCGACGTCGAGCGGACCGACCGCGGCGCCCGACATGATCGACAGCGTCACGCCCTCGCCGCTCGGCTGCGCGGCGACCGCGAGCGGACGCACGTGAGTCCCGTCGAAGGACGCGGTGGAGTAGACGATCGCGCCGACCAGCACGAGGCCCGCGGCGGTCCCCCACGCGATCCCGGCGATCGGGAGGCGGCGCCGGACGGTCGAGCGCTCCGCGGGCGCGCGAACAACTGCGAGGAGCGCGAGGACCACCAGCTCGAGCACGCCGACCGCGACCGCCCAGCTGACCGGGTCGAGACCGGTCGGGAGCAGGTTCAGCAGCAGGCCGAGCACCACGAGGGCGACGAGACCGCCGCCCGCGAGCACGAGGACGCCCTCCAGCAGCCCGCGGCGGCCGACGCGACGGAGGAAGAAGGTGCCGACCCCGACCGCGGCGGCGGCGCTGAGCGGAAGCCGCGCCCAGGCCGGCGCCTCGAGCGCGACGACGGCGGCGGCGATCAGCACGAGCGCGGCGCGCCAACCGGCGGCGACGAGCACCGCACGCCCTGGACGGGCGCCGGTGGCCGGCCCGCTCATCGCAGCCCACGCAGGTCGTAGATCACGAGACTCCCGTTGTCGTAGACGCGTGTGACGCCGGGCACCGCCGCGAACTTCGCCAGCGCGGCCGCGCTCACGGGCACGCGTCGATCGTCGCCGCCGTACTCGCCGCTCTCGATGTAGAACTGCTGGTGCGGCAGGCCCGTGGAGAGGCGCTCGTCGACGATGAGGTACTCCAGGTCCGCCTTCTTGATCAGGGCGATGTCCTCCGTCGTGAAGGTGGGGGCGAGCAGCAGCCGTGACACGTCCAGGCCGGTCGAGACGTGCAGCACCGTCCGCTGGCCGCCGTCCGCAGCGGCCAGGAGGCCGGAGACGCGGTCGCCGTAGACGACGCTGTCGGCGGGCAGTCCGACGGCCTCCCACTCGGCGGCGGCGATGTTGGCCGAGTCGACGCTGCGAGCGTCGGCGGAGACCTGGTAGGGCCCGGGCAGCTGTCCGGAGGCCGGACCGGAGCCGAGCACGACGCTGCCGAGGAACGTGACCGTGATCGCGGCGCCGAAGGCGACGGTCGTCCGCCGACGCCGTTCCCGCAGCCACCACCAGGTGCCGAGGGCCGCGGCGAGGCCGACGAAGACGAAGCCGGAGGCGCGATCGCCGACCTCGGCGGTCGCGCTGGTGAGGTGTCCGCCGGGGACGACGGGGTAGAGCAGGCCGACGATTCCGAGCGCGAGTGCCAGCGGCCGCGCGCCGCGCCACTGCAGGCGGATGAACCCGAGCACCACGAGCAGCGAGACGAGGGTGAGGAGGACGGAGGCGATCAGCAGCACCTGCTCGCCCGGCAGCGGACCGGTGCCGGCGCTGTCCGAGAACAGCGCCTTCGGCCGCTGCCCCTCGGAGAGCCCGATGAGCTGGGAGGAGGAGCTGCCGAAGATCGCCTCGAGGTACGACGCGAGCGGATTGCCGGGGTTCAGCACGCTGATCCCGAGCGCGACGACGCCCCACGCCGTGAGCAGGGCGAGCGCACCACGATCCCGGTCGAGCGACACCAGCCGGCCGGCCGCGCCGTCCGGATCCGCGGCCCTGCGTACGCGCCCGCGGGCGGCGAGCACCGCGACCAGCCACAGCGCGTACGCCGCGACGAGCAGCACCGCCGTGAGGTGATGCGTCAGCACCACCGCCGCGGTGGCCGCGATCGGGAGCACCAGGGCCCCGCGGCCTCCCCGGCGCCGCGTCGCGACGAGGTACAGGCAGAGGACCGCCAGCGGCAGCGCGAGCGTCTGGTACGAGTACTGCGAGTTGAAGAAGAGCAGCTGCGGGTTCGCGAGGTAGACGAGCGCGCCCACTGCTCCGGCTCGCCGCGAGCCCCCGATGGCGCCGATCAGCCCGATGATCGCGAGCATCATGACGAGCCGCGCGACGAGGAGCGTCACGACCGCTGCCGCGTACACGGGGAGCCCGGTCAGCGATCGCACGGCGTCGGTGGCGATCTCGAGCCCCGGGTAGTACGCGGAGACCGGCAGCAGCGTGTTGAACGAGAAGAGGTGGCCCGAGGTCTCGATCTGCCGCAGCGTGTCCGCGTGGATGAACTCGTCGTGGAAGACGAACATCGTCGGGTTCAGCACGAGCCGGCTGACCTGCAGCACCAGTCCCAGTGCGACGACGGCGACGATCCGCTCGACGTGCGGCGTCGCCCTGGCGACGATCCGGAGGGAGGCGGGCAGGAACACCACGACGAGCCCCGCGTACCAGAGCAGCTGCGCGCCGACGCCGGTGTTCCCGAGCCGCCCGAGGTCCGCCGCGACCGCCATGACGAACACGCCCGCGGCCATGACCACGAGCAGCGGTCCGAGGAGGTTCCGGGAGATCCGGCTCCGCTGCCGGGTCGCGCGAACGGCGCGCGCGGGCTCGTCCGGCGCCGCGACGGCCGGCTCGGACGCCGGAGCCGGGGCGGGCTCGACGACCGTCGCCGGAACAGCGACGGCCCCGGCAGCGTCGAGCGCGCCGTTCCGGTCGTGCCGGTAGGCGCGGACCAGCGGCACCGCGAGGACCAGCGCCTCCACCACGAGCACGGCCAACCAGCCGACGACCAGCCCTTCTGCCCCGCCGCTCAGGGCACCGGTCGTCGCCGCGGCGAGCTCCGCGGCCAGGAACACGACCGTGACGACGAGCGCCTGCGTCGTTCGGCCCTGGACGCGCCGGAGGGAGATGAAGTGGTCCTTGATCACGAACGGGATGCCGGCCAGGACGATGAGCCGCAGCAGGACGGTCCCGTCCTCCGCGTACTGCGGCCCGAAGACGTGCAGCAGCGGGCCCGCGAGCGGGAACAGGACGATGCTCGCGGCAGCGCTGACGGCGAGTCCGAAGGGGATGGTCAGGCGCATGCGGCGCACGACCTCGGTCGGCTCGCCGCGCGCTGCGGCGAACAGCCCGACGCTGACGGCGTACGGCAGCGCGAAGACGAAGCCCGAGAGCATGATCGCCGAGTTGAAGGCCGCATTCGCCCTCGCGGAGACCAGCACGGTGACGAGCACCGGCAGCAGCTGGAGGGCGGCCTGGATGCTGACGTTCAGCGCGTGGTGCGACACCGCGAGCCGACCGATGCCGCGGACGAGCGACGGCTCGACGATGCGGCGATGCGCGCCCGCAGCGCGACCGCCCCGCGTCCGCCAGGAGACGAGCGGCAGCGACAGCAGGTTGCCGATCGTCCAGGCCAGGAGGATGGTCATGCCGCCGTGCACGCCGGCGAGGCCGAGCGCGAGCAGCGCGACGACCTTCACGCCGCTGGCGGTCACGTTCCGCTCCAGCTGGAGCGTGCCCAGACCGATCGTGAGGACGGCCTGATCGAGCACGATGACCACGGCGGTCAGACCGGTCGCGGCGGCGAGACCGAGCAGCGGCCACACCGAGCCCGCGATCGGGGCGAGGTTCTCGGCCCCGAACCCGTGGACGAGCACGACCGGCACGACGAGACCGAGCAGGACGCCGCCCGCTGCGGCCGCCGCCAGGCACGTCCGGACGAGCACGCGCCGTTCCCCCGGATCGACCTTCGGCAGCCGCGCGATGAGGACGGTGCCGAGCCCGAGCGAACCGAGGGTGCCGAGCAGCATCATCATCGCGACCGCCGCCCCCGCGACGCCGACGTCCGTGGCCGCGAACTGCCGGGCGGCGATCGCCCAGAAGAGCAGGCCCAGCACGCTCGTGAGGGCCTGGGTGCCGACGAGCGACGCGCTGATGCCGGCGATGCGGCCGAAGCCCGAGGCGACGAGGCGGGCGATCGGGCCGCCGCGCGCGGAGGTCGCCGGCGTCGGCGAGGCGTCACCGCCTCCCCGCGCGCCGCTCAGCAGGTGCGTCATCCGGACCTCAGGCGCCGCGGCGCTCGGGGGCGGGCGTGGTGGTCTCGCCCGACAGCCCGGGCACGCCGATCCGCTCGAGCAGCTCGCCGTACGCCTCGACGGTGTGGGACCAGCTGTGCGGGTCGTCGAAGCGCTCGCCGCGGGAGGCCGGCAGCAGGGCCATCGCGGCGGCGAGGGCGTCGGGGTCCTGCGACGGCACGAACCGGGCGCCCGCGTAGTCACCGGCGGCCTCGACGAGTCCTCCGACGTGCGCGACGACGACGGGGAGCCCGGAGCTCATCGCGATGTGCAGCGGTCCCGAGGAGGACGAGCGCCGGTACGGCAGGACGACGGCGTCGGCGTCGGCGAAGTGCGCAGCCACCTCCGCGTCGTCCACGTACCGGTCGACGACCGTGATGCGGTCCTTCACCGGGCTCGCCGCGACCGCTTCGAGGGGGGCCGTCCAGCCCTCCCAGGTCTCGCCGACGATCACGAGCCGGGACGAGTCCCGCACGGCGCGCGGCAGCCGCTCGAACGCGGCGACGAGGTCCTCCACGCCCTTGTAGGGCCGGATGACGCCGAAGTAGAGGAACACGAAGTCGCCCGAGCGGTCCGCCGTCGCTGCGTCGGTGCGCTCGTAGTGGTTGTAGGGCCCGTGCGGCGCGAGGACCACCCGCTCGTCGGGGAGCGCGTAGGTGCCGCGGAGCAGATCGAGGTCGTACCGCGAGTGGACGACGTGCCCGTCCACCCGCTTGAGCAGCTGCCGCATCGCGGCGGTCACGTACCGGGTGACGCCCGGGATGCGGGCCTCCCCCGTGTCCTGCACCTCGTGCCACTCGATGACGACTCGGCCGCCGTAGCGGTGCACCGTGTGCGCGAGCCGGAGGTAGGAGTGCAGCACCGCTCCGGTCCACCACTGCAGCACGAGCACGTCCGGCCGCTCCGCCGTGACGAAGCGGACCGCGTCCCGCATGCTGCGGCCCCACGACCAGTCGACGCCGTCGTACACGTGCACGGTCGGGTCGTACTCGAGCGCGTGGACCTGCTGGCCGACCCGGGCACGGCCGGGGTAGAGCCGCGTGGGGACCAGCTGCCGCATGAGCAGCGCGCTCGTGTTCGTCGCAGCGGCGAACGCGTTGGTGAGCCGGCAGGTGTAGTAGCTGATGCCGGACGTGAAGCGCCATCCCGCGCCCACCACCATCACGCGGGGTCGTCGGGCGTCGGTCGGGCGCATCGGGGAGACGATGGCGTTCATGGGTGAGCCGATCGGGTGGTCGGTGGAGCGGGGCGGGCGTCGAGCGGGCTCGCGCCGGCTCACGCCGCCTTCCGCGCCGCGCGGTGGTCGATCCGGGCGCCGGCCGGCGTCTCCTCGATCACGGCGCGCCGGGCGGTGGACCGAGCGTGGGCGCGCTCGGCGAGGATCGTGCGGAGCACGCGCAGCCCGTCGCGGATCGCGTTGAGGTTGCTCTCGCCGAAGATGCGGCTCTTCTCGACGCTCGGGACCTCGACGATGCGGTGACCGCCGAGGAAGAACCGGCAGTTGAGGACGGTCTCGATCTCGAACCCGTCGCCCCAGATCATCGCGTCGCTCGCCTTGACGGTGTGGTCCGGCAGGTGCAGGCCGGGGACGAGCCGACGCCAGAAGGCGTTGTAGCCGTAGCAGAGGTCCGTGTAGCGGCTGCCGAGCAGCAGGTTGGTCGCCGTGTTGAGGAACAGGTTGCCGAGCGACCGGAAGCGCGTGATGTCCTCGCTGCCGCCGCCGCGGGTGTACCGCGACCCCTTCGCGACGTCGGCGCCTTCCACGAGGGTGCGCACGAACGCGGGGATCTCGTCCGCGTCGGCCGAGCCGTCCGCGTCGAACATCACGATGATGTCGCCCGTCGCCGCGGCGAAACCGCAGGCGAGCGCGTTCCCCTTGCCCTTGCGCGTCTGCTGGACCACGTCGATCTCCGGCAGGATCCGCCGAGCCGTCTCGATCGTGCCGTCGACGGAGTGGCCGTCGACGAGCAGGACCTGGTGGACGGCCGGGAGCTTCGGGAGCACGACCTCGAGGTTCCGGGCCTCGTTCCGAGCCGGGATCACGATGCTGACGGTGGGGGCGCTGGAGGGCACAGATGTCCTTCGGGTGTCACGCACGGGGATGCGCTGGGGGGAAGAGACTCAACCCTCGGCCTCGGGGGCAGCGATGGGGAGAATCGCCGACGAAATTCGGGGTTTCGCCGTTGACTCGGCAACCGTAACCGATGGACTGCGCGAATCGAAGTTCTCGGATGAATTCATCATGTCCATCCGGCGTGTCGCGAGAAACAGGGCTCTGACCAGGAATCCTATCGGCCTGGCGGAATCCCCGCGGAATGCGGCCGATGTTCGTTATTCGACCCGCGGCACGTTATCCGGCCCGCAGCGTGCCGATTCCCATCCGATCGACCGACCGCTTCGAATGCTTCGTCTTGTTCTGCATCGAACACGCGAGATCGACATTCCGACAATCACCTGTGAATGAGCGATCGATCGCATCAGAGCGTGGTCGCCCCTCGCATGGGGAACGGCGACCGTCTTCGCCGCGGCCGCGACGACCCGTCCGCGCGTCGGAGTTGCGCCCAGAACCTGCGCGCGCGACCGCCCGATCGAGGAGATCGGGCGGTCGCGCGCGCTCGGGGGATCAGTAGCGGTAGGCGTCCGGCTTGAACGGGCCGTCGCGGTCCACGCCGAGGTACTTCGCCTGCTTCTTCGACAGGCGCGTCAGCCGCACGCCGAGGGCGTCGAGGTGGAGGCGCGCCACCTCCTCGTCGAGGACGCGGGGCAGCGTCGCGACGGCGACCGGGTAGGCCTCCGGCGTCACCCACAGCTCGAGCTGCGCGAGCACCTGGTTCGTGAAGCTCATCGACATGACGAACGAGGGGTGCCCCGTCGCGTTGCCGAGGTTCAGCAGCCGGCCCTCGGAGAGGACGATGATGCTGCGGCCGTTCGGCAGCTGCCACTCGTCGACCTGCGGCTTGATGCGGACGCGCTCCGCGCCGTCGAGCTGCTCGAGCCCCGCGATGTCGATCTCGGTGTCGAAGTGCCCGATGTTGCCGACGATCGCCAGGTGCTTCAGCGACAGGAGGTCGTCGACCGTCACGACCTTCTCGTTGCCGGTCGTGGTGATGAGGATGTCGACCTGCGAGGCGACCTCCTCCAGCGGGACGACCTGGTGCCCGTCCATCGCGGCCTGGAGCGCCGTGATGGGGTCGATCTCGCCGACGATGACGCGGGCGCCCTGGCCCTTCAGCGCGTCGACCGCGCCCTTGCCGACGTCCCCGTAGCCGACGACGTAGGCGGTCTTGCCGCCGATGAGCACGTCGGTCGCCCGGTTGATGCCGTCCACGAGCGAGTGGCGGATGCCGTAGCGGTTGTCGAACTTGCTCTTCGTGACCGAGTCGTTGACCGAGATCGCGGGGAACAGCAGCTCGCCGTCGCGGTCCCACTCGTGCAGGCGGTGGACGCCGGTCGTCGTCTCCTCGGAGACGCCGCGGATGTCCTGCGCGATGCGCGTCCAGCGCTGCGGATCGCGGTCGAGGGAGCGGCGGAGGACGTTGAGGAGCGCGCGCATCTCGGCGCCGTCCTCGTCCTTCGTCTCCGGCACGCGGCCGGCGCGCTCGAACTGCACGCCCTTGTGGACGAGCAGGGAGGCGTCGCCGCCGTCGTCGAGGATCATCGTCGGGCCGATGTAGTCGCCGCCCTCGGCGACCGCCTCGCCGGACCAGTCGAAGATGCGGTCGGCGAGGTCCCAGTACTCCTCGACCGTCTCGCCCTTCCAGGCGAAGACCGGCACGCCGCGCGGGTCGTCGGGCGTGCCCTCCGGCCCCACGACGACGGCCGCAGCGGCCTCGTCTTGGGTGGAGAAGATGTTGCAGCTCGCCCACCGCACCTGCGCGCCGAGCGCGACCAGGGTCTCGATCAGCACCGCCGTCTGCACGGTCATGTGCAGCGAGCCGGCGACTCGGGCGCCGGTGAGCGGCTTGGTCTCGGCGTACCGCTCCCGGAGCGCCATCAGCCCGGGCATCTCCTGCTCGGCGAGGCGGATCTGGTGCCGGCCGGCCGACGCGAGGTCGAGATCGGCGACCTGGTACTCGAGGGTCGGACTGGGGGGCTCCGTATCGCGGGACGTGTCCAGAAGACTCATCCGAGCATCATCCCAGACCATGGGCGGACCGTGGTCCGGCTGCGGGATCTCGCGGATTGCAACCGGCCCTGCTCATGTCGGTCTCGGCGTCGAAGCATCCGAAAGGGCGAAGTAGGAGGTCAAGGTCCCGAGCGCCGGCCTCGCATCCAGCGATGCGACCGCCGCTGCACCGACGGCGCAGGCGACGGCGCAGGCGACGGCGAGCGCCGATGAGACCGACGAGCCGCTCGCGATGGCCAGGACGACCGCTGCGCAGAACGCGTCGCCCGCCCCGACCGAGGAGACGACCTCCGCGGGACGGCCGGATGCGCGGGCGATCTCGACGCCCCGCTCGAACGCGGCAGCCCCGTCCGCACCGAGGGTGACGACGACGAGGCGTGCATCGCGCAGCTCGGGCATCGCCGCGTACTCGGCCTCGTTCACGACGACGAGGTCGCAGTCGTCGATCAGCTCACGCGGGAGGGTCGTAGCGGGGGCCGCGTTCAGAGCGAAGAATCCGTCGGTGGCTCGTGCCGCCTCGATCGCTGCTCGCACGGGCACCTCGAGCTGGCAGAGCACCGGTCCGCGGAGAGTCGGCGGCACGACGACCGAGGCATTGGCGCCTGGCGCAACGACGATCGAGTTCTCTCCTGACGGATCGACGGAGATGTATGCCCGCCCGGTATCAATGCTGACCCTGCGCACGAGCGACACGTCGACGTGCGCAGAACGCAGCGCGTCGAGCATGCGGTCCCCGAACGCGTCCCGACCGACGGCTCCGATTAATCGCGAACGTCCGACGAGCGCTGCGGCAGCTGCCGCCTGATTGGCGCCCTTCCCGCCAGCGCTGCGACGCACTGATGTCGCCAGGACCGTCCCCCCCGGCGCGGGGAGCGCCGTCGAGAACATCGTCACGTCCTCGTTGACGCTCCCCACGACGGTGAGCAGGGCATTCGTCACGAGCCGCCGAGTCCGGACGCGGCGATGCCGTCGATGAACCGTCGCTGCAGGAGCAGGAACAGCACCAGCATCGGCAGGATCATGATCACGCCGGCTGCGCTGATGAGGTTGTAGTTCTGCGTGAACCCCTGCTGGAAGGTGAAGAAGGCGAGCGAGACGGGCTGCCGCTGCGGGTTCTGGATGAAGGTCACCGCGAACAGGAACTCGTTGTAGGCGGACAGTCCCGTCGTCAGCGCGATCGTCAGGAACCCGGGCCACGCGTTCGGCAGAACGATGCGGAACAGCAGCTGGAGCTCGTTCGCGCCGTCGACCCGGGCCGCCTCCTCGAACTCCTTGGGGATGCCGATCATGAACGATCTCAGGAGCAGCGTCGCGAAGGGCGAGAAGAGTCCGCAGTAGATGATGATCAGCCCGAGCTGCGTGTCGTAGAGCCCGAGCTTCGTCCACGTCGCGAACAGCGGGACGAGGAACATCTGCCCCGGCAGGGAACTGACGATCAGGACGTAGCTGATGAAGCCGTTCGCTCCATGGATCTCGAGCCGGGCGAGGGCGTAGGCAGCGCACCCCGCTACGAAGCAGGTCAGCACGACGGTGCCCACCACGATGATCAGGGAGTTCGCCAGCCCAGCGCCCATGTTCGCGGTCTGCCAGGCCTCGAGGAAGTTCCCCCATTGCCACGTGGTCGGCAGGCTCAGCGCACTGGTCGCGTACTCGTTCGTCGTCTTCAGCGCATTGAACAGGAAGAGCACGATGGGCCCGAGCGCGAAGATCGCGAGCATGGTGAGGACGACGTAGGTGAACGGGCCCGCGCTCCGCCGAGCGCCTCGTCCGGTCTGAGCACGGCTGCGGGTCTTGGCGACGGCCCGCGGGCGCGGCTCGGCTGAGACGGTCATATCTCCCACTTCCTCACCCGACGCAGCACGAGGTAACCGACAACGACGATCGCGCTGATCAACGCCATCACGACGCCGATCGCCGATGCGTAGCCGCCCTGAAGGTTGCTGAAGGCGTCGCGGTAGAGCACCGTCGACAGGAGGTCGGTCGAACCGGCCGGCCCGCCCTGCGTCAGCACGTAGACGTAGTCGAAGGCGAGGAACGACCAGATGATCGTCATCAGCCCGAGGAACGCGAAGGTCGGGCGGATCCCCGGCAATGTGATCGAGAAGAACTGCCGCACCGGGCCGGCGCCGTCCATCTCGGCGGCCTCGTAGAGCGACGGACTGATCCCGCTCATCGCCGCGAGGAAGACCACGACGAGGAAGCCCCACCACGCCCAGTTGTTCACGAACTCGACGGACCACAGCGCGAGCGACGGGTTGCCGAGCGGGTTGATGTGCAGCAGCGCGCCGATGCCCGACTGCGGGTCGAGGATGCTCCGCCAGATCGAGGCGTTGACGACGCTCGCGACGATGTACGGGATGAAGTAGAGCACCCGGAAGAGCAGCTGGAATCGCCGGATCCGCGTGAGTGCGTATGCGCCGAACAGACCCATCGCCATCGGGACGATCAGGAAGAAGATCGTCCAGAGGATGTTGTGCCACAGCCCGTTCAGGAACTCGCCGTCCTTCAGCAGCTGCGCGTAGTTCTGCAGCCCGATGAAGTTCGCACCGCCGATGCCGGACCAGTCGGTGAACGAGTAGTAGACCGACGACGCAGCAGGAACGAGCACGACGACGACGTTCACAGCGATCAACGGCAGCATGAACAGCCAGCCGGCGACCCTGCGATCGCGAACTCGGACGCCGAACGAGCGGCGGCGATGCATCTCCGCCGGCCTCCGGCCGATCGCGACGGTCACGAGGAGGCCACGCCGGTCGGCGCCGGAGCCGTCGGCACCTTGCCCGCCTTCAGCTCAGGGTCGAACTTCTGCTGGATCCCGGCGAGGTAGTCCTGGACCGACAGCTTGTCGGTGATGACGTTCTCGAAGTAGTTGATCATGTAGGTCTCGGTCTGCTGGGGGAAGAACGTCCAGGTCGTGTACCCGATCGACTTCGCCGCGGACAGCTGCGTGTAGAGCCGCACCGTTCGGGGATCCGCCTTCGAGCCGAAGTCCGCGGCGGACACCTGGATCGGGGGCAGCTGGAAGTCCTTCTCCACGACCGCATCGACGAGCACCTTCTTGTCGGTGGTCATGAAGTTCAGGAAGGACGCCGCGTCCTTCACGCTCTTCGAGTGGGCGTTGACGCCGGCCGACTGCCCGATCGCGAGGTCGAACACGTCGTTCTTCGTCGTGCTGCCGAGCGACGGGATGGTGGTCCAATCCCAGTCGGCGGAGTTGCCCGCGGCCTTGCCGAAGTAGGGACCGAGGTTCGAGAACTCCCAGGTGCCCGAGATCATGCTCGCCGCCTGCCCGGACGCGAGCTGCTTGTACACGGTCGGGAAGTTGTTGGTGAAGTAGTTCTGGACGCCGCCGCCGTACCAGCCCTTCTTGAACCAGCCCGCGAGCTTGCTGATCGCGTCCACAAAGACCGGATCTGTCCACTTTGTCTCACCCTTTAGGGCGGAGTAGACGGCCTCAGGTCCTGCAGCGTGGTTGAGAGCGATGACGAGATGCCACTCGTTGGCCCCCTTCCAGTCAGCGTTGCCGGCCGCGATCGGGATCACGCCCTTCGCCTTCGCCTCGGCGTTGAAGGCCTCGAACTCCTCGAGCGTCGTCGGTGCGGTAAGGCCGAGCTTGGACAGCGTCGCCGGGTTGACGTAGTAGACCATCGACTCGTAGGACGTCGGCAGGGTCATGAGCTTGCCGCCGATGCGAGAGGCGTCGAGCGCCCACTTCGCGAACACGGTGTCCCACCCGTACTTCTTCGCGTACGGCTCGAGGTCCAGGAGGTAACCCGCCTTGGTGTACTCGGTCACGCCCGTCGACGGTCCCGGTGTGACGATCACGTCGGGCCCGGACCCCGCGGCAAGGGCCGTCTGGATGAGCCGGTCGATGGTGTTGGACGACTTGTTGCTGACCGTGACCGTCCCGGGCCCCGGGTAGGCCTGCGCGATGTGATCCGTGAAGTACTTGACCTGCGTCGCGTCGGAGAAGTTGTTCCAGAACTGGATCTGTCCGGCCTCTCCGCCCGAGCCGCCGGAGCAGGCGGACAGCAGAGCGGTCAGTCCGGCGGCGCCGGACCCCGCAAGCAGGGTCCGGCGGGTGAGCGTGGCACTCATTGGTGATCTCCTTCGATCGGTGCTGTGCGGTGCGAGGGTTGCGGCTCAGCCGCGGGAGGACTCGGCCAGCCGGACGGTGCGGTCGGCGAGGTCGGAGATGACGGAGTCGTCGAAGCCGAAGAGCGCGGAGCGCGTCCGGTTCCGGAGCGGGTCGATCAGGTGCGCGGGAAGTCCGGACATCCCGGCGAGCACACCGGCGACGGAGCCGACCGTGGCGCCGTTCGAGTCCGTGTCCCATCCCGACATGACGACTCGGCCGACGGCCGTCGTGAAGTCGCCCTCGGCCCAGATGAGCGCCGCGACGACGGCCGCTGCGTTGTTGATCGTGTGCACCCAGGAGTAGTGGCCGTAGGCCGCCCGGATGTCCGCGAGCGCCTCCTCCCACGACGCGCCGCTGTCATGCAGCGCGAGGACCCGATTGATCGCCTCGGCGAGGCGTGACCGCGGCGGAACCACGACGAGGGAGCGACGCACCGCCTCCTCCGCGTTCGCCGACACGAACGCAGCCGCGTTCAGCGCGGCCGACCACATCTCCCCGTAAACGCCGTTCGCGACATGCGAGAGCGCGGCGTCCTGGTAGGCGATCCGGGCCGCTGCCCACGGGTCGCCCGCGTGCACCCAGCCGAAGACGTCGGCCCGGATCTGCGCGCCGATCCACTCGCGGTAGGGGTTCCGCCGCGTCGCCGTGCGCGGCGATCGAAAGCCCTCCACGAGGTTGATGTAGGCGGCGCGCTCAGCGGTGTAGGTCTGCTCGATCGGGAGGAGCAGCTTCCATGCGCGCCCGACGTCATCGGGGCCGAGCGCTTCGCCATGCTGCTCCAGGAGGTGGAGGGAGAGGATCGCGTAATCGATGTCGTCGTCGCGCGCGGAACCGTTCACGTTGCCCCGAGTGGTCTGGGGCCAGTTGTCGCGCAGCTCGAAGTCGGCCGGCTGCGGGTCGAGCTTCACGAAGTAGTCCGTCAGCGGGTAGGAGTCGGTGAGACGGAGGTAGTCCGCGATGCGCTCCACCGTCCAGTAGTCGCCCCACTCGACCGGCTTGCCGAGATTGCAGCCGGCGATGCGACCCAGCCATGCGGCGTGGATCCGATCGGAGAGCTGTGCGGGGTCGACGGACTCCGCTGCGGGAGCAGGAGGGAGGACCGACCGGATGTCATCGAGCGGGGTCGGCTCCTCGAAGTCCCACGGCGCGGTCCGCTCGGCGTCCTCCATCGCGTCCACGAGATCGAGCACAGCCCGCCGATCCTTTGGATCGGTCTCGTTCGCCCTGACGACGATCGCGTCGACGTCGTAGCCCGTCTCCCGCCGCTGCAGCACCTCGTCGTGCAGCAGGTTCACCGGCTCGAGCGGGTCGTAGCCGTGCGCACTGAGGGCCGGGGCGAGCTCGACGGGGCGGGCGATCGTGTCGTCGGACATGAGGTCTCCGTTCGGTGGTGGTCGGTCGATCAGGCGGACGCGCGCAGCACGAGACGGGTGTGCAGCGTCGTCCGCTCGTACGGGGCATCCGGTCCGAGCTCGATGCGGCGCAGCAGCGCGCGGGCGCATGCGGCGCCGAGGTCCGCCGCAGGGTTCATCACGGTGGTGAGGCGAGGGCTCACCAGATCGGCGGTCTCGATGTCGTCGAATCCGACGACGGCCAGGTCCTCGGGCACCCGCAGCCGTGCGGCTCGCGCCGCATCAAGAACACCGATGGCGATGAGGTCGTTCGCGCAGAGCAGTGCTCGTGGGCGCTCGTCGAGCGCGAGCAGGGCGGCGCCCGCCGAGAACCCTCCGTCTCGCGTGAAGGTCGTGTGGACGATCCAGTCGTCCCGCACCGGGAGTCCGAGCGCGCTCGATGCGGCTTGAAACGCTGCCAGCCGGACCGGACCCGGTCCCGGCGCCTGCAGCTCCGGGCCGCTGATGAACCCGACGTCGCGGATCCCGGCTTCGGCGAGGTGTCGAACGGCCGCGCCGATCCCGACGGCGTCATCCGTCCCGACCGCGTCGGCGTACATCGTCTGATCGACTTCCGACACGACGACGAGCGGGAAGGACGGACCGACGATCGAGCGCAGCTCCGCCGGCTTGGACGACATCGGCTGAATGATCAACCCGTCGACGCCTCGAGCGAGCATCTCGCGGGCGAGCGACCGTTCCGCGTCGCCGTCTCCGTCAGTGTTGCCGATGAGGATCACGTATCCATCGGCGTTGACGACGTCGTGGACCCCACGCGCAACCGCCGGGTAGTAGGGGTTGGCGATGTCGGCGACGAGGAGCGCGATCGTGTGCGTGCGTTGCTTGCGGAGCCCGCTGGCGACGAGGTTGGGGCGGTAGTCGAGCTCCTCGATCGCCCGCATGATGCGCTCGCGGGTCGCCTCCGACACCGCGCGCTTGCCGCTGAGTGCGTGCGAGACGGTCGTCGGGCTGACGCCGGCCACGGCGGCCACGTCGGCGATCCGGCGTGCTCGAATCACGATCGCTCCCTTGCAAATCGATTTGCAGTAACCGCACGTCGATACTGCGGGCGATCCAGGTCGCAGGTCAATCGATCAGGGCGAGCAAACTCAATTTGGGTTTTGCATCACGATTTGCACTCACTCGCGCACAGCTCTTTGCGCTGGAGATCGCTGATCACCGCAGCGTGCGGATCCGGCGCCGGGGTCAGGCGCCGAAGAGGGGCGCCTCGTCCGCGGGCGCGCTGATCCGCAGCACGGACCAGCCCTGCGGCGCGGAGAGCCGATCGGCGTGCACCTCGCACAGGTCGTAGCTGTGCGGCTCCGGCGCCCCCGAGAGCGGGCCGAGCACCGCCATCGAGTCCGCGTAGACGTAGGTCAGCGTCGCCACCGCCGGTCGACGGCACGTCTGCCGCGAGCACGGGCGGAGTGTCGACACGCGCGCATGGTAAGCACACGGAACGGTCACGATCCCGCGCTGCGTCGGCGCGGCGCGTACCATCCCCGTCATGGCCCGCTCCCGTCGCGTGTCCCACGCGCCGTCGCCCAGGGGCGGCTTCCGGAACCGGCACGGCCGCGGACTGCGGTCGTCCGTCACCGGGCCGCACCTCCCGGTGCTGCGCACCCGCGCGGAGACGTTCGAGGGCACGGTCGCCGAGACCGCCGACTACCTGCGGGGGCTCTGGCCGGAGGACCTCGCGGACGTCTCCTTCGAGATCGCGGGCATCCCGCGCGCCGTCGGCCAGGCCGGCCTCGACCGCTGGTGGGTCGATCAGCACGCGAAGCGGATCGTGCTCTACCGCCTCCCGATCGAGCGCCTCTCGCACCTCCACGTCGACGACGAGTCGCACCAGCGCATGTACGTCGAGAGCTGCGTGTTCCGCGCGGTCGCCGAGCTGCTCGGCCGCGATCCGTGGGACCTCGCGCCGGACCGGTTCCGCCACTTCTGATCATCCGCTGAGCAGCGCCCGCTCCGGCCGATCCGATCGGCCGAGGCCTCCGAACGACCGCGATACGGCCGACCCTGACCCGGGGCCGTCCGCCGCCCCGATCGGAACGGCCGCAGCCATGATCAGATCCCGAATCCGCTCCCTGCTCGCCGCGACGGCGGTCGCCGCCGCCCTCGTCGCCGTGCCGTCCGCCGCGCACGCGGCACCGTCCACGGGGTGGGTCCGCGTCGCCCACCTCTCCCCCGACACGAAGGCCATGGACGTCCGGCTCGCGCAGCTGAGCGGGGACAGCAGCGTCTTCTCGATCGCCGACCTCTCGTACGGCTCGGTCTCGAAGTACCTGACGCTCGCCGCCGGCCGGTACGCGGTCGCGATGCGTCCCGCCGGCAGCGCCGCGTCCAGCACGCCCGTGGTGTCGAGCTTCGTCGACGTCCGAGCGGGGAGCGCGACCACCGTCGCCGTGTTCGGCAGGAACGCCGACCTCATGACGAGAGCGATCAGCGACTCGCTCGAGCTGCCGAAGACGGGTGATGCCCGCGTCCGCGTCGTCCAGGCGTCGACGTCCTCGACCCCCGTCACCGTGACCGCGTCGCCGTCGAGGACGATCGTGTCCGACGCCGCATCCACCACCGTCTCCCCCTACGCGGACGTCCGCGCGGGGTCGTGGACGCTGACGGCGACCTCCGGCTCCAGGACCGCGACCACGGCGATCGACCTGCGCGCCGGACAGATCGCGAGCGTCTTCGTGCTCGATGACGCGAACGGCGGGATCGCGCTGCGACGCGTCCTCGATTCGGCGAGCGTCGGCGGGGTGCCGAGCGGCTACCTCGCGACCGGTGGCGGCTACCTCGCCCACGAGGCCGAGCAGCAGCGGACCCTCGGCGCACTGACGGCGGGCGGACTCGCCCTGCTCGCCGCAGCGGGGCTCGCGGGGGCCGCCGTGCGTCGACGGCGCGCTCGTGCGTGAGCGCCGGGCGCTCCTCGCAGGGCTCGCGGTGGTCGCCGCGCTCGCGCTGACGGGCTGCTCGACGACCGCCCCGGTCCGCGCGGCCGCTCCGACCCCGACGGCGTCCCCCACCGTCCGCCCCGCGGCGGCGAAGGCCGCCGGGTTCCAGGACCCCGCCGCCGACGCCACGACGACGTCCGGCGCGACGCGCCCCGTGCGCATCGAGATCCCGGCGATCGGCGTGGACGCGGGCCTGATCGACCTCGCCCGGGGCGCGGACGGCGTGCTCGCTGCGCCGCCGTCGACGGTGCTCGACGAGGCCGGCTGGTACGCGAAGGGCACGGTCCCCGGACGGATCGGTCCGGCCGTCATCGCCGGGCACGTCGACTGGGTCGACCGGATCGCGGTCTTCCACCGCCTCGCGGAGCTCCGCGCGGGCGATGCGATCACCGTGGTCATGAACGACGGCTCGAAGGTCCGGTTCACGGTCGACGGCGTGCGGGAGGTGTCGAAGTTCCACTTCCCCACCGCGGCCGTGTACGGCCCCACGCCCGATCCGCAGCTCCGCGTCATCACCTGCGGCGGACCGTGGGACGACGCCCGCGACATCTACAGCGAGAACGTGATCGTCTCCGCCTCCGAGACCGACTGATCCGACTCCCGCACCGCTTCATGAACGGGTGACCTCGGCCTGCCGCGTCGGCCGCCTCCGGCGTGGGACGATGCCCACCGCACCCCGCGGCGTGCCGCTCACTCGACGGGGAGGAAGGGGTCCGGAGGATGACGTCCGCACTGGTGGTGATCCCCACCTATGACGAACGCGAGAACATCCCGATCGTCGTCGCGCGGGCCCTCGCCGCGACGCCGCCCGAGGTCCACCTCCTGGTCGTCGACGACGCCTCCCCCGACGGCACCGGCGAGATCGCCGACCGCCTGGCGGCCGAGCACGACCGCGTGCACGTCCTGCACCGTGCCGGCAAGGAGGGCCTCGGTCGCGCCTACCTCGCCGGCTTCGCCTGGGGGCTCGAGAACGGGTTCGACGCCCTCGTCGAGATGGACGCCGACGGCTCCCACCACCCGGAGGACGTGCCCCGGCTGCTCGCCCAGCTGGCGGACCACGACCTCGCCCTCGGATCTCGCTGGGTCCCCGGCGGGACCGTCGAGAACTGGCCGCGGCGCCGGCTGCTGCTGAGCCGCGGCGGGAACTGGTACGCGCGGGTCGCGCTCGGCATCGACGTCCGGGACGTGACCGGCGGCTTCCGCGCCTTCCGTGCCGAGGCGCTGGAGCGGATCCGCCTCGCGGACGTCGCGTCGCACGGGTACTGCTTCCAGGTCGACCTCGCGTGGCGCGCCCTGCAGGCCGGCCTGCGGGTCGTCGAGATCCCGATCGTGTTCACCGAGCGCGTCCACGGCGTCTCGAAGATGAACCAGTCGATCGTGGTCGAGTCGCTGCGCAAGGTCACCTGGTGGGGCCTCCGCCGCCGGGTGCACGCCGCGTTCGAGCTGCTCGTCCACCACCGTCGGCTCGGCTCGGTCCGCTCGAACAGCTCGCGCGCCGCCTGACCTCCGGCCGGCGAGGCGGTCAGACCGTGCGGTCGGATCGCACGTAGCGCTCGACCGCGCGCGAGGCGCCGCGCTTCGCCGAGCGCGCGACCTTGTGCAGCGGCTTCTCGACGACGCGGAAGAAGCCCCAGCCGGTCAGCACCGCGAGCGGGATGCCGACGGCTGCGGCGATCGGCCAGTTCCAGTCGCCGACGATCCAGGTGATCGTCGCGAGCACCGGCAGGTGCACGAGGTAGAGGCTGAAGGAGATCCGCCCGAGGAACTGCGGCACGCGGCCCTCCAGGAACCGGCGGAACCCCGTCGCCGCTCCCGCGACGACCACGACGCCGGCGCCGCCGAGCGCCTCCAGGCCGATCAGCGCGTGGCTGCCGTCGCTGCCCTCCGGCACGACGGGCGCGAGGAGGAACTCGATGACGAGCAGGAGCAGGCTCGCGGGGAGGATCACGGCGAGCAGCCGCTTCGCGCGGCGCGACTCGCTCCAGCCCTCGATCGCCCGAAGCCGGACCGCGATCAGCGTGCCGAGGAAGAAGACGGGCAGGTACTCGAGCGCCTCGATGCCGCCGACCGTGCCCGCGACGCCGAGCCCCACGGCGAGCAGCCCGGTCGGGAGCCACCAGCGGTGCAGCAGCACCGCGACGACCAGGAACCCGGGCAGCAGGAGGGAGAAGAGGAACTCCCACTTCAGCGTCCAAAGCACGTTGTTGTACGGGACGCTGTTGCCCATCAGCGAGAACTCGACGACGAGGCGCTGCCAGCTCCAGTCCGACTGCACCTGCCCCGCGAGCCAGCTGCCGCCCGTCACCTGCTGCGGCACGCGCGGCACCAGGAGCAGCAGCGCGGTCGCGAACACGATCGCCGCCCATGCGGGCAGCATCAGCCGCACGACGCGGCTCACGACGAGACCGGGCCAGGAGAAGTCGACGCGGCGGAGCGCCGGCAGCACGACCACGACGCCGGAGAGCACGAAGAACACGATGACGGCCTCGTGCCCGGCCGTGAGGAGCTTGAGCGGCGTGCGCTCGAGCCACCACCAGCCGCTCAGCACCGCGGGCTCCCCCGGCGGCTGCGACACCGGCTGGGCGATGAGCAGCACGTGGTGCAGCACGACGAGGAAGGCGGCGACGCCGCGCAGCCCGTCGAGCGCGTGGAGGCGCTCCCGGTTCCGCCGACGGGTGACGACGGGCGAGGCGGCGACCGCGTCCGGATCGCGCACGGCGACGGCCCGTTCGACCTCGACCGTCATCCGGCTGCGCCCGGCCGCGGAGTCGTCACGTGCGGCGGCATGCCGGAACCGTACCGGCTGCCGCCCCCTCGGGAGCGGTCCTGCGGGGCTCAGGACCTGAGCGTCCGCTGACGATCCGGTCAGCGGCTGATGCGGACCGGATGCGCCTGCTGATCGGCCGCGGCCGCCGGGTAGCCCGCGAGCGCGTCGTCCCCGGCGTAGCTCACCGCCGCGCGGAGGCCCGCCGCTCCGGACAGCACGACGACGCCGCGCGTCACCGGGACGGCGACCGAGCCCTTCGCCGGGACCCGCACGGTGCGGCTGACCGGCCCGGACAGCCGGACGGTCCTCGCCGCACCCGGGTTCGCGATCGACAGGATCGGCGACGGCGCGTCGACCACCGCGATCGCCGCGCTGCCCGACAGCTCGGGGGCGGCCGCGAACCAGGCGAAGTCGATGCCGCGGGCGGTCGACGTGGCGGACGTGTCCGCGGTCGAGGAGGTCTGGGCTCCGGAGGCGTCGACCGGGCCGTCGCCGCCGACCAGACCGGCGTCGGAGCCGACGGCCGCGCCGCCCGAGGTCGAGTCGGAGGCGGGCGGCTGGTCCGTCGGCGTGACGGAGCCGCTCGCGTCGCCGACGACGGCGGTGCGCACCCCGGCGACGAGCGCACGCTTGCCGGTGACGCGGACCGTGTAGGTGCCGTCGGGGAGGCCGGTGACCGGGAAGTCGGTGACGACGCCGCCCGCGACCCGCCGCCCGAGCGTGACCGGCTGCCCGCCACCGTCAGGCGTGGCGGTGATGGAGACGTCGGTCGCCGCGGACCCGGGCACGAGCACCCGGACGACCGTCTGCAGATCGGCGTAGTCGTCCGCGCGCTGCGCGGACGCGACCGCGGCGGCGTCCAGCACCCGGACGCCGGGTACGACCTGCTCGAGCGCCGGCGCCGTGGTCGGCCCCGTCATGTCGAGACCGCCGGACTCGAGCCCGCGCACGGTCCGCTGCTCGAGCGCCGCGCCGACCCGGCCGCCGGTGGAGGTGACGCGCACCACGGTGCCGCCCGCCGACGGCGCGACGCCCGCGAGGGAGACCGCCGTGCGGCCCTTCGCCGGCACGACCAGCTCGCTGAACGAGGCGGCGTCGACGGGGCCGTTCTCCGTCCACACCCGCACGCCCACCTGGGCGGCGACCGGGGACGGGTTCGCGAGGGTCAGCACGGTGGTGCGGCCGGTCGTGGTCGCGCCGGCGGCGAACCACACGTCGCTCGCCGGGGCGGTGCAGGACGCCGCGGCGAGCCCGGCTGCGTCGCCGAGGGTCACCTGCTCGACCTGCGCGCCCGCGAGCACGCCGGTCCGGTCGGAGGCGGCGGCGCTGAGCGCTCGCGGGGCCGCGCCGCCGCTGACCTCGCCGCGCCCGAGCACGACCGTCTTCGGCTTCGCGCCCTTCGCGGTCCCGGCGACGCGGGCGGGCTTGCCGGTGGCGCTCAGCGCGTTCGCGTCGGCGGGATCGGCGCCCACCGCGATGGCCGGCCCGGGGCAGAGCAGCGACTGCGGCGCGGACGACGGCGTGACCGTCATGGTCTGGTCGGCGCTCCCGAACGCCGGCAGCTGGCCGACGATCGCCGCCGCTGCGACGCCGGCTGCGACCAGCGCGCTCGCCCCGATGGCCCGTCCGTTCAGCGCCATGAGCCGACCTCCTCGGGCTCGCGGGCGGCGGAGGCCGTCTGCAGCTCGCGGGCCATCGCCTGCTCCGGGGTGCGCACGACGGTCTGGACCGCGGGCGCGCCGATGGTGCGGACGTCCGCCTTCGGCGCGCGGAGCGCCGGGACGGGTCGGAAGCGCTGCGTGATCTTCGACGTCGGCAGCGCGAGGAGCGCGAAGACGCCGAAGAGGATCGCCTGGATCAGGAGGACGGCGACGCCGATCGGGCTGCCCGTGTTCGACGGGCCGCGCAGGAGGGTGATCGGCCCGGTCGTCCGCAGGTCGTCGTAGCGGTACAGGGTGCCGGCCGACGTCGTGGAGACCTCGGACAGCAGCGGGTTCGCGCCGAGGGCGCCGCGCGCGGCGGAGAGCCCGTCGCTCGATGCGCCGTGCTGCAGGAGCACGTAGCCGATCCGGTAGTCGTTCAGGCTCGTCGCCAGGTCGTCACCGGTCGGCTGGACGAGCCCCGCGGCGAGCCGGGCGAGCCCGGGCGAGTCGCCGAAGCCGGCCGTCGACTGCAGCGTGCTGAGCGACTCGAGCGTGCGCCCCTCCCCGCGCGTGAGCAGGCTGCGGTAGCTGCCGTTCCGCTCCGGCGTGAGGGTGAGCATGCCGAGGTCGGGCGTGCTCCTGCCCTCGGCGGCGACAAGCGCGGGCACGGTCGCGGCGGAGCCCGCCCGGACCTGCGCGGAGCCGAGCAGGACACCGACGAGCACCGGTGAGACCGCGGCGAGCATCGCGAGGACGGCGGTGCAGCCCACGACCGCCGCGCTGGCGGCACGGATCTTCGCCGCGCCGAGCCCGTGGGCGCGGAGGGGCAGCTGCAGGGCGGCGGCCAGCCGGTCGAGCCCGCAGACCGCGGCCTCGAGCACCGCGAGCCAGGCGAGGCTGAGGCCGGCGCCGGGCCACGCCGCGATCGGGGTGCCGCCGTTGGACACGACCTCGAGGCGCGTTGCGAGGACGGCCATGACGAGACCGCCGACGCCGAACATGCCGATGCGGATCGGCACGCTGTGCTTCGGCCAGAACAGCCCGATCAGGGCGAGCAGCAGCAGCGGGACGCCGAGCGCCCACACGAAGGCCGCGGCGAGCCCCGACCCGAGGCCGAGCGGCGCGGTGAGGCCCTCCCAGGCGTCGATCGCCCAGGTCGGCCAGCCGGCGGCGAGCTGCAGCACGGTCGAGAGCTGGGCGGGCAGCCCGAGCAGGTGCGCCTCGGCGCCGGGCGACGCGACGGGTCCCGGATCGGCGAGCACGCCGATGAGCCGGCCGTGCAGCGCCTGCTCGGCGACCAGGGGCAGGAAGAGCACCGCGGTCGGGAGGGGCAGCGGCAGGATCCGGACGATGCGGCTCCGCTCGCCCTGTCGGACGGCGACGCCGAGCGCGACCGCGGCGGCCCACGCGATGAAGAGGAGGGGCAGCAGGCTGGGCGAGCTCGCGGCGATCAGCGCGCCGAGGAGACCGAGCCAGGCCGAGGCGGTCCAGGACGACCGCACCTTGAATGCCGCGAGGAGCATGAACGGCGCCGCGAGGTGCACGAGCACCCCGCCGATCCGCCCGGTGTCGAGCGCGACGACCAGCGTCGGCGCCGCAGCCCAGAGCAGGCCGCCGATGACGCGCAGCGGTCGCCGCCGGGTGAAGCGGGCCGTGGCGAGCCAGCCGCCCGCCGCGGCGATCGGCAGGGCGAGGATCCAGAGCGCGACGATCGCGCTCGACGGATGCCAGAACGTGATCGTGCCGAGCACCGCGAGCACGGCCGCGAACGGGTCGGCCGGCCCGACGAAGCCGCTGCCGAGCGGGTGCACGCCCCAGCCGACGCTGCGCCACAGGGAGTCGAACGTGCCGAGGGGCAGCAGCTGCCCGCCGACGAGCGCCTCCGCCCCGACCAGCGGTTGGAACAGCACGACGGAGACGACGAGCATCGTGAGCACGGTCGCGAGGCCGCCGCTCGAGAAGAAGTGGAGCGACTCCTCCCGGTTCGGCTGCCTGCCGTTGTCCCGGGCGAGTGCTCGGCGGTGCCGCACCTCCCGCCACGGCTGCCGCAACGGCGCGATCGACGCCCAGCCGGCCGACCGCTCCTTCGCGATCCGGGACCGCGAGCGGGCGATCGCGGCGAAGCGGGTGCCGAAGACGACGAGGCCGGCGAGCAGCTCGGCCGGCGCGGAGCCGGGCGCCTTGCGGAGGATCTGCCCGATCGCGCGGAACACGGCGACCGGCAGGATCGAGAGCCAGTGCAGCGGAACGAGCGGCAGGGGCGCGTAGACGAGGCGCCGGTGCAGCTGGGCCTCCCGCCGCAGCCGCACGCGGCGGGGCTCCGAGGTGGAGGCGCCGAGCAGCCGCGTCCCCGGCGCGTCGACGCCGCCGGAGCGGACGCGGGCCGTGGGCTCGAGCTGCACGCGGTACCCGGCGAGCCGGGCGCGCACGCAGAAGTCGAGCGCGTCGTCCACGGCGGGCAGCGCCCGATCGAAGCCGCCGAGCTGCTTCCAGACGGACGCGCGGACGAGCATGCCGCCGGCGGCGACCGCGAGGACGTCGCTGTGCCGGTCGTACTGGGCCTGGTCGAGCTCGGGCTCGGCCATCTCCACGGCCGTGCCCCACGGCGTCAGCGTCTCGCCGAAGGAGTGGATGTACGCGGGCGCGTCCCACTGCATCTGCTTGGGCCCTGCGACCGCGACGGAGGGCTGCCCCTCCACGGAGTTGAGGAGGCGCTCGAGCGCCACGGGCTCGGGGGCGTTGTCGGTCGCGAGCAGCCACAGCCACTCGCTGTCGAGCGCTTCGATGCCGGCGGCCCGGAAGCCGTTCTCCACCGCGAGCCCGAAGCCGGCCCGCGCGCCGGCCCGGGCGTGCACGGTCGGCTCGACCCCGTCGATGATCGTGCTGGTGACCGGGCTGTTCCCCAGTTGCACGACGACGAGGCGGTCGGGCAACCGCGTCTGCATCGTGATCGCATCGAGGGTGTCACGCAGATAGTCGGCCCCGTCCGCCGCGATGAGGATCGCGGTGACAGATCTCGGCACCCGAGCACGGTAGGCGAGCCGTCGGCGCGCCCCCGCGCCGCCGCGCCGTCGACCACGGTTTCCTCCGGGCGACGTCCCGCTCCGCCGTGTCCCGCCGCCGAGCGGCAGATCCGCCCGCCCGCGCAGGCGGATCTGCCGCTCGGCGGCGGATCAGCGGAGGAGACAGCGGAGGGGCCGCGGACCCCAGTGGTCCGCGGCCCCTCCGCGACGTGTGTCCGCCGTGCTCAGGCGGTCTTGCGCAGCTTGCGGCGCTCGCGCTCGGAGAGGCCGCCCCAGATGCCGAAGCGCTCGTCGTTCTGCAGCGCGTACTCGAGGCACTGCGACTTGACCTCGCACGACGAGCAGATCCGCTTCGCCTCGCGCGTCGATCCGCCCTTCTCCGGGAAGAACGCCTCAGGATCGGTCTGCGCGCACAGCGAGTCCGCCTGCCAGCTCAGCTGGTCGGTCTCGTCCTCGGCGACGCGGCGGACCTTCGGCACACCCAGAGCAACAGGGTCGACGAACCAGTCGGTCGGAACGGACGCCTGATAGGGGGAAACGGTCATTGTTGATCGTCCTCTCGATGCTTTCAGAGCCCCGCGCTCTGAAAGCGTGGACGTAATTACACACAGGTGATTCCGGAGCCGCAAGGCCGAATGTGTGCACTCCCGTCGAGGTGCTGCACGGGTTGTCGCGCGGGGACACGCCCGATCCGCGCGCCGATTTGACGAGCCGCCGGACCTTGAAGCGGGCTGGGACCCGCCGTTCTGACCAGGGGTTTCATGCGGATGCCCCGTCCGGAACACTCAGGCCGCTATCAACCCTCAACAGGGGGTCGAATGCTTGCGACACGCCGATAACGACAGTCGCTTCGTAACATGACCGTTACAAACGGCATCCGGCGCGGCGCAGCCGCTTCGAACTCATCTTCGAGTCATTCCGAATTCGGCACGATTTCCGCCCCCCGTTCAGGGGGCCCTCCTCCGAATTCGGCCGTTATCACAGCCGAATAACGGCTGTCGAATCCGACACGCCGGTCAGGCTCCGCGCCGCGCGCTCCACGCCGACTCGACCATCTCGGTCAGCGAGTGCCGCATCGACCAGTCCAGGTCGCGGGCGGCGAGCTCGCCCGAGGCGACGATGCGCGCCGGGTCCCCGGGACGCCGGGGGGCGATCTCCGGCGTGAACGCGATCCCGGTCACCGCCGCCATGGTCGACATGATCTGCCCGACGCTGACCCCGTCGCCGGAACCCAGGTTGTAGACGGGCTCGATCGTGTCGCCGGCCATCAGCCGGCGGGCCGCCGCGACGTGCGAGACGGCGAGGTCGGCGACGTGGATGTAGTCCCGCACGCACGTGCCGTCGGGCGTCGGGTAGTCGTTCCCGTTGATGCGGGGCGTCCGCCCGTCGAGCAGCGCCTCGAACACGAGCGGGAAGAGGTTGTGCGGGCTGGTGTCGTGGACCTCCGGCGTCCCGGATCCGACGACGTTGAAGTAGCGGAGCGACGTGTGCGCGAGGCCGGCCGCTCGCCCCTGGTCCGCGAGGAGCCACTCGCCGATGAGCTTCGACTCCCCGTAGGGCGACTCGGGGTGCTTCGGGGTGGCCTCCGTCACCAGGTCGGTGTCGGGCGTCCCGTACACGGCCGCCGAGGACGAGAAGACGATGCGCGAGACGCCCGAGTCCGCCATCGTCGCGAGGAGCGTCTGCGTGCCCGTCACGTTCTGCGTGTAGGTGTGCAGCGGCTGCTGCACCGAGACCCCCGCGTACTTGAACCCGGCCACGTGGATGACGCCGTCGACGTCGTGCTCCTGGAACGTCCGCTCGAGCAGCTCGCCGTCGAGGATCGACCCGCGCACGAAGGTGACGCCCTCCGGCACGAAGTCGCGGTGCCCGCTCGACAGGTCGTCCACCACGAGCGGCTCGATGCCCGCGGCGCGCAGCGCTCGGACGACGTGCGCCCCGATGTACCCGGCCCCACCGGTGACCAACCACGTCATGCCCGGGACCCTATCCACGACCCCGGACGCGATCCGGTCGGCCATGCCGTGGTGTCGCGCACGATTTCCGTCGTCCGGAATCAGGCGAGCAGGGAGGTGAGCGCCCAGCCCGATGCGGATGCGACCGCGGCGAGCCCGAGTGCCGCCAGCGCGACGATCGGTGTCGCCGCGTCTGCTCCGGTCGGGACCGGCCGGGCCTGCGGGTCGGCGACCGCCGCCTGCGCCTCGCGGAGGCTGCGGAACGCGCCGATCGGCTCGCCGTCCGGACCGGCCGCGGTCCAGCGCCGCCCGCGCTCCACCGAGCCGAGGTGCCGGCCGGAGCGGCGCGCGACCCAGAGACCGCTCTCGAGCGCCCGCCAGGAGACGGCGGGGTCCGCGGGCGGGCCGGGTGGCGTCATCGCGATGGTCATCACCGCTCCTTCCTCCTCCCGGACCGTATCCACGGGCACCGACGTGCATGTGAACAGGGGATGAAGGGAGGATCGGGGGATGTGCGGGCGCTACGTCGTGACGAAGGCCGTGACCGATCTGCTGCCGGACCTGCTCGGAGGCCTCGGCGGACTGCCGGACGACTACAACGTCGCCCCGACCGCGATGGTGCCGGTGGTGCGGGACCGCCACGGCGAGCGGGTGCTCCCCGAGGTGAAGTGGGGCTTCCTCCCCTCCTACGCGAAGGACCCGAAGCAGCGGCCGCAGCCGATCAACGCGCGGATCGAGACCGTCGCGACCTCCGGCATGTTCAAGCGGTCGTTCGCCCGGTCCCGCTGCATCGTGCCGGCGCTCGGCTACTACGAGTGGGTCGTGACGCCGACCGGGAAGCAGCCGCACTACATCCACGCCCCGGAGGCGGGCCTCGCGATGGCGGGCGTGCTGTCGGCGTGGGCGGACCCGTCGAAGGACCGCGACGACCCGGAGCGGTGGCTGATCTCGATGGCGATCATCACGCGGGACGCGCACGTGGCGCCGGGCGAGGTGCACGACCGGATGCCGGCCTGCCTCTCCCCCGAGGGCTACGACCGGTGGCTGCAGGAGGACGCCTCCTCGGCCGACCTCCTGGACCTCCTCGAGGACGAATCGCTTGCGGTCGCCCGGACGCTGGAGCACTACGAGGTGAGCCGCGACGCGAACAGCGTCCGCAACAACGGCCCGGGCCTGATCCGGCCCCTCCCGCCGGCCTCCTGACCCCGCCCCTCCTCCTCCCGTCCGCCCCCAGCGCAGACTTGCCTCCAGACGCCCTGCCAGCGGCCCCGGGAGGGCGTCAAGCGGCAAGTCCACGCTGGACCAGGGCACGCCGCACGCGCTCGACGGTCTGCGTCGAACGCATCCGCATGTCGTCCTTGGTGACCCTGATCACGCGCCAGCCGAGATCCTGCAGCCGCTCGTACTTCTCGATGTCGTCGAGCGTCGCCTGCTCGTCGAAGTGCTGGCTTCCCTCGTACTCGACGACGACCTTCTGCACCGGGTAGACGAGGTCGCACTCACCGACCCGACGCCCGGCGGCGTCGAAGATCTCCTGATTGATGAGCGGCTCCGGCAGCCCGGCCGCGACGAGCAGACGACGGAGTCGCGTCTCCATCGCCGAACGGACGCCCTCCCGCAGCAACGGCAGCGCGGCGTTGAGGAGCGCCTGACGCGGACGATCGCCGGCGCGCACGGCGGCCTCGAGCTCCCACACGCGCCGCGGGCGTCGGCGGTTCTTCGCGAGCAACGACTCACCGGCGACGACGAGGTCCTCGAGTCCGAGGATCTGCGCGAGCTGGCACCACGTCTCGATCTCGTCAGCCACTCGCAGACCGAGATGCAGCGTCACCTGACCCGCGCGCGGCACCAGGTGATGCCCCTTCACGAGCCGGTCGCGAGGCGCGCGGACGGTCGGTGGGACGGACACGTGCAGGAGCTCGCTGCGCTCGAGCACGAGCGGCAGCCAGATGCCCCGGAGCACGGCCGCGGTGACGTGGGAGAAGAAGGCCTCCGGGCGCATCTTCTGCGCGTAGGCACGAGCCCGGTCGAGCACCGTGGCCAGCGGGCCGGAGGTCCGGACCCCGCGGTAGGGCTGCGCGAACCTCCGCGACCGCATCTGCTTCTCGGTGAGCCCTCGTCGAGCTCCGTCTCGCACATGGAACGGGGAGTCATCGGTCATCCGGCGAGGCTGACGCCGAGAGGCCGCCGCTGACCGGCGGACCTCCGCCCGAACGCCGATCAGGGGGCTGTGGAGGGAGGAAACGCCTGCCGACGCGTCGATTCTGCGCGGCCTTGCCACTCGACGCCCTCGGGAGCTGCAGTGAAGGGCGGCAAGTGGCAAGTCCGCGCCCCGAAGCGCGGCGGAGGCGCCCCGGGAGGAAGGGGGCGGGTCAGCGGGCCGTGATCGCGTCGATCACGTCGACCGTGTCCTCCCAGCCCTCGACCGCGACGGTCGGGACGCCGAGCGCCTTCACCGGGTAGTCGTTGCCGTCGGGGTCGAGGCGGTCGCCGACGAAGAGGGTGTCCTCGAACGGGACGCCGGTCAGCTCGGCGAGCCGCGTCATCCCGTAGGCCTTGTCGATCCCCTGCCGGGTGATGTCGACGGAGGTCGAGCCGCCGCTGCGGACCTCCAGGTCCGGCACCCGCTCCTGCACCGCCGCCCGCAGCCGGTTCTTCTTCTCCCCGGTCGGGTCCCACGCCTTCTTCGCGTCGAGGGGCGCCTGCTGCCCGAGCGCGGAGAACGTGATCTGCGACCCGCGGTCCTCGAGCGCCGGCCCCCACGTCTCGTCCGCCCAGAGGCCGAGGCGCTTCGCCTCCTCCTCCACGGCGCGCATCGCGCGCGACTTCTCGTCCTCGGTCAGGTCCTCCGCGTACACGCAGGTGAGGCCGTCGGCGGTCAGCCGCCAGTACTGCGTGCCGCAGGTCGGCATGAGGTGGAGCCGGGTCGCGAGCGCGTCCGGGAGGGACCCGAGCCGCGCGACCACCTGCGTGCGGAACTGCTCGACCTGGCCGCCGGAGATGACGCACACCTCCGACACCTCGAGCAGGCGCAGCAGCGCGTCGCGGACGGGGTCCGGCAACGGCGCCTTCGACGGCGCGAGCGTGTCGTCGAGGTCGAAGGCGGTCATGCGGGGACGGAAGGGAACGGGGTGCGCCACACCTTCACGCTAGGGCACGACACGCCGAGCGGAACTGGGGTCTGGTCCCCCTCGAAGCCCCGTGTTACGGGGAACGACACGAATGTAACGAACTGATAACGGCGCGCCCGTGCGCACCTCTGCGTGGTTGCGCCGCCCCCCGTTCGGGGGAAACCATGGAGGCGTCCTGAGCCCACGGTAACGATGCCCGAGCTCACCGCCTTCGCCACGCCGCCCTCCCAAGCGGCCCCATGTGACAGAGGATTCATGGAATCAGGAGCACTTGGCGACGCCTTGCCCGACGGCAGGTTGAGCTCGCGCACGAGCGCCTTCGGAGCGTCCGCGTTCGCGACGCCCGACCTCGTCGCGCCGGTGCAGCGCATCGGCTGGCGCACCGGGTACCGCCTCGCGCTCGCGGTCACGGACCTCGCCGCCATCGCCGTGGCGATCCTCTTCGCGCAGTCGGTCCGCTTCGACCAGGCCCCCTGGCACATCCTCCGCACCCTCGACGGCTACACGGCGATCGGCGTCGCGCTCGGTCTCGTCTGGATGGCGATGCTCGCCGCGAACCGGTCCCGCGAGATCCGCATCCTCGGCGCCGGCACCAGCGAGTACCAGCGCGTCGCGAAGGCCACCGGCTACGCGTTCGGGATCTTCGCCGTGATCATCGTGCTGCTCAAGCCGGACGTGGCCCGCGGCTACCTGCTCATCGCCCTGCCCGTGGGCCTGCTCCTCCTGCTCGCGGAACGGTTCTTCTGGCGCTCCTGGCTCATCGCGCGCCGCCGGGAGGGCCTCTGCCTCGTCGGCGCGGTGGTGGTGGGCAACCACCAGGATGCGACGCGCGTCACGAACGACCTCATCAAGCACCACCACGCGGGCTACAAGCCGCTCGGCGTCGCCTACACGGACGGCACCGGGGGCGCGCAGTTCGCGGCCGCGGACGGCCGCAACGTGCCGCTCGTCCCCTTCGCCTCCCTGGCGGACACGGTCCGCGCGACGCACACCCGCGCGGTCATCGTGGCGGGCGAGCTGCCCGGCGGTCGCGAGGCGATCCAGGACCTCGGCTGGCAGCTGGAGAACTCGAAGACCGAGCTGATCCTCACGTCCCGCCTGACGGACGTCGCCGGGCCCCGCATCCACATGCGCCCGGTCGACGGCCTGCCGATGCTGCACGTCGACCTGCCGCAGTACGCCGGCTTGAACCACACGATCAAGCGCGGGATCGACCTCGTCCTCGCCGGAACGGCCGTGCTGCTGCTCTCGCCGGTCCTCGCGGCGGTGGCGCTCGCGGTGTGGTTCGAGGACCGCGGCCCGGTGCTCTTCCGGCAGGAGCGCGTCGGCGTCGCCGGCGGCTCGTTCACCATGTTCAAGTTCCGCAGCATGGTCGTGGACGCGGAGGCGCGCCTCGCGCAGCTCGCGAGGCAGAACGAGGGCGCCGGGCTCCTCTTCAAGATGAAGGACGACCCGCGCATCACGCGGGTCGGCGCGTTCATCCGCCGCTACTCGCTCGACGAGCTGCCGCAGCTCTTCAACGTGCTGAACGGCTCCATGAGCCTCATCGGGCCGCGACCGCCGCTCCCCCGCGAGGTGGCCGCCTACGAGGGCCGTGTGAACCGCCGCCTGCTCATCAAGCCGGGCATCACCGGGCTCTGGCAGGTCAGCGGCCGCTCGAACCTGTCGTGGGAGGAGAGCGTGAAGCTCGACCTCTACTACGTCGAGAACTGGTCGGTCACGACCGACTTCATGATCCTGCTGAAGACGGTCAAGGCGGTCGTCGCGCGCGACGGCGCGTACTGACGCCGCAAGGCCGCGCTGCTGACGGCGCGGACTTGCCACCAAGCGCCCTCCCGGCGCCCCCAGGAGGGCGTCACGTGGCAAGGCCGCGCTCTCGCGGGCCGCTACCGGTCCGCGTGCTCCGCGGAGTCGCCCTCCGCCGAGCGCCACGCCTCCGGGTGGTCGAGGTCGATGCGCGGCTTCTCGATCCGGTAGGCGATCCCCGCGACCGCGAGCGCGAGCAGCCCGACGACGAGGGCCGCCCACGGGTGGACGAAGTGCCACGCGAGCAGGCTCAGCACCGAGCCGCTGCCCAGCGCCCACAGCACCACGCGGTCCCGAAGTGCCACCGCATCCCCCTGCAGCGCATCGACGCGACGGGAGAGCGTTCCGCGCATCGACGCGACAACCCCGTGCGTCGATGGTCCACCTTCCGCCGGGCGGATGGAAGCGTTACTCCGGGGTCGATCGCGCGGACGGCGTGTCGGCGGCGCGTTCGGGATGGGCGAACCATTGATCGGCGCACCGCCGACTTCCGCTCGTTCCGCAACGATCCGGCATCGAACGCTCGTTCGTTGCGCCCGGTGAGGAGGAAGCGGCGACCTTCCGTCCGGAGGCCCCGCTACCCTGGCGATCGGCGCGCCCCAGGGGTGCGAGACCGACAGGAGGCGAACCGAACCATGCCCTCGCCCGCCATCGCACCGCTCCGGGTCGGCCTCGTCGACGATCACGAGGTCATCGCCGCCGCCGTGCACGCCGCCCTCCGGCAGACCAGAGAGCTCGAGCTCGTCGCGTCGGCGGCGACCGTCGACGGCCTCTTCGCCCGCGCCGCGGGTCGGCTGCACCTCGTCGTGCTCGACCTGCGCCTCGCCGACGGCTCCTCCCCCGCGAACAACGTCGAGCGCCTCGTCGCGGCGGGCTGCAACGTCATCGCCTTCACGAGCGGCGAGAGCCCCTACCTGCTCCGCGCGGTCGCCCGCACGCCCGTGCTCGGCATCGTGCGCAAGAGCGAGCCGCTCCACGCGCTGACGAACGCGCTCCTCCGCGCGGCGTACGGGCAGCCGGTCGTCACGGCGGAGTGGGCCTCCACATTGGAGAACGACCCGATCATCACGGACGCCCGGCTCTCGCGGCAGGAGCAGCGGATGCTCGCGCTCTTCGCGGACGGCAACACGGCGCAGACGGTCGCGGACGAGGCCGGGATCGCGGTCTCGACGATCGAGGACTACGTGCGCCGCATCCGCGCCAAGTACGCGCGCGCCGGCCGACCGGCCGTGACGAAGGTGGACCTGTACAAGCGCGCCGTCGAGGACGGCTTCCTCCCCGCTCCGAACGAGCAGTGACCGGCTCCGGCGTCGACCCGCGCATCCCGCGGTCGATGCCGGAGGCCGTGACCGCCCCGATGACCTCGCCCCTGCTCCGACGCGTCGCCGGCGCGCGCGCGGAGGAGCGCGTCTACCGGGTCCTCGCGTTCGCGTTCCTGCCCGCGGCGATCCTCTTCGGCCTGCTCGGCTTCCCCGGCGCGATCGCGCAGCAACCGCTCTGGCCCGAGTGGTGGACGATCTGCGCCTTCGTCATCGGCATCGGCCCGTCGATCGCGATGGGGGTGAGCGCCTTCTTCGCGCCCCTCGCCGTGATCCGGACATTCGCCCGCATCAATATCCTGGGCACGCTCGTCGTCCTCGCGTCCATCCCCCTCGTCGTCATGCCGACGCCCGGGCTGACGATGCCGATCTGGTTCTCGGAGATCTGCGGCCTCGGGCTCGTCGCGGTCGCGCTCGCGGCCGGGCCGTGGGGCGCGATCGCCGGCGCGGTCGCGGGAGCGGTGCTCACCTTCATCGACCGGATCGCCTTCGCCGGCGGATCCGCCCTCGTCGACGGCGTGCAGAGCGCGCTGTACATCCTGCTGTTCTCGCTCACCTTCATCGCGCTCGGCGTCTCCAGCCTGGCCGCCGCGAGGGCGGCGGACATCGAGGAGCAGGCCGCGGAGGCCGCCACCATCGGCGCGGCCGCGGACGCCGCCCGCGAGCGCGAGCGCGCCCGGATCAACGAGCTCGTGCACGACCGGGTGCTGGCCACCCTCCTCACCGCCGCGCGGCAGCTCCCCGACAGCGGCGGGCTCGAGCGCCGCGACGCCCAGCGCGCGCTCGACGGTCTCCAGGCACTCCTGCGCGACGACCTCGTCGCCGCCGACCTCCCGGGCGAGGACCTGGTGTGGAAGGTGCAGGCGATCACCACCGGCGTGCTGCCGGAGGCGCTCTTCAACTACGAGCTGGAGGAGGGTGACGACGTCCCCGGCGAGGTCGTGGAGGCGCTCACCGACGCGGCCGAGGAGGCGATGCGCAACGTCCGCCGGCACGCGGGCCCGGCGAACAGCACCGTGCACGTCCGCGTCGGCGCCGGCGTCGTGGCCGTCGACGTGCTCGACGACGGCGTCGGCTTCGACCGGGCAGCGGTCCCCGCGGGTCGGCTCGGCCTCACGGACAGCATCGAGGGGCGGATGCGGGCGCTCCCCGGCGGATCGGCGAGCATCGTCTCGCAGCCGGGTGTCGGCACGCGCGTGACCCTCGGCTGGAGCGCGGCGTGACGACCGAGCCCGTGCCGATCGCGCAGCGGCTCCTCCGCTCCGTCCTCGGCGGCGGATTCGTCTACCTCGGGCTCTGGATCGTCGTCCACGGGACGCTCGCGCTCACGTCGCGGGGCGCGAACGGCTGGGACCTGCTCTCCCTCGCGCTCGTCGTCGCGCCGCAGTACGTCCTCGTCCGGCAGAGCCGGCTCGACGTGCCGCTCCGCACCGCGGTCGCGCTCGCCGTCCTCACGGTGGCCGGCGGGCTCGCCGGGCTCATGTCCATCGCCGGCATCGCGCAGCCGGACGGCTACGACGCCTGGTTCCTCGGCGCCGTCGCGTTCGACCTGCTCGCCCTCACCGTCGTCGGGCGCTTCGGCACGGCGTGGATCACCATGGTGCTCGTCGTCGCGGCGTGCCTCGGCTGGGCTGCGCTCGGCGATCGCCCGATCGGGATCGGCGCGGGGATCATCGTCCGCCATGTCGCGACGCTCGCGGTCGGCACGGCGCTCGCCGCCAGCCTGCGCCGCTCGAACGCGGCGTCGGCGGCGTTCCGTGAGGTGCAGCGGCGCCGCCGGACGGAGGAGGACGTCGCCCGCGCCCGCGCCAGCGCCCGCCGCAGCGCCGTGGAGCAGGTGCTCGAGCAGGCGGGCCCCATGCTCCGCGCCATCGCGGAGGGCCGCCGCATGACGGCGGAGGACCGCCGCCAGATGATCGTCATCGAGGGGGCGCTGCGCGACCAGATCCGCACGCCGCGTCTGAACGAGTCCGACCTGCGCGGCGTGATCGACGCCGCCCGGCGCCGCGGGGTGAACGTGCTCCTGCTCGACGAGGCGGAGGAGGCCGGGACCGATGCCCGCCGGAAGGCCGCGCGCTGGCTCGCGGAACGGCTCGAGCAGACGGCGGAGGGCGGGTTCATCGGTCGCCTGCGAGACCTCGAGGGCGGGGGCGTGCGCGCCTCCGCCGTCCGCGGCGACCAGAGCGAGGCGGAGGTCTTCCAGTAGCGCCGTGGTTTCGGCACGGGCGCAGGGCGCCCGGCTCGACCACCGCGGGGTCAGCGGGGAGTGCGGAGCACCGGGAGCGGGGTGATCGGGCGGGGGCCCGAGAAACCGCCGTAGGGAGCGTCCCGGTGGTCGCGGGCGTGGATCACGCCGCCGGCCAGGAACGCGAACAGGACGGCCAGCAGCGCCCACGCGCTGGCGACCGCCAGGACGATGAGCACGACGGTGAGCATGCGGCCAGTCAGACAGCCTCACCTGGGCGATCCCTCAAAAAGCCGTGTCATTACCGACCGAATCGTCCTCGACTCGTCAGTGGGTCTTCACGTGCAGGACGATCGGGCCCACGTCGGTCGTCGCGTTGTCGCTGAGGCTGAAGGTGCCCGTGGGCGGCTGGTAGTACCACGGGCCGTCGACCGTGGGGGCGCTGCCGCGGAACGAGTCGGGGTCGTACGTGTAGGTCCCGGGCGTGAGCTCGCCGATCGTGACGTGGCCGCCGTCCGTGTCCGGGCCGAAGACGACCTGGTCGCCGTACTCGTCGGTCGCGGTCCCGGTGATGGTGGGGACGCCGGCGCCGCTGTTGATGAACCAGCCCTTGAAGGTCGCGGGCTGCGGGCCCGGCTGCAGATCGACCACCTGCTGCGTGCCGCTGACCACGACCCCGATCGCCCTCGACGGCACCCGACCCGCGGTCGTGATGACGACCGGGAACGCGCCGGGCACGAGGCCCTGCAGGACGTAGGCGCCGGACTCGTCGATGGTCGCGGTGCGCTGCAGAAGCGATGCGTCGCCGATGGTCACCCGGCCGCTCGCCGCGTTCGCGACGGTTCCGCTCAGCGAGAGCGCCGGCCGGTCGACCACGACGTCGGCCGTTCCCGCGGACGTCCCGGCGGTCGCGGTCGTGGACCCCATCTCGCTGAGGGTGGCGTCCTCCGGCTCCGTCACCGCGAAGACGCGGTACCGGGTCCCCGGCTGGAGGCCACCGAGGCTGTACCGCCCGTCCGAGCCCACCGACGCGGTGCGCACGACGCGCTCGGTCCTCTCCTCCTCCACGACGACCCGCGCGGTCGCGGCTGCGGTGCCGGCCGGTGGCGCGGGCACCGTCACGGTGCCGCTCAGCCGCCCGGCCGCCTGCACGGCCGTGTTCACGCTGACCTCCCCCAGCACCTCGGGGACGTTCACGGTGAACTGCTGCGGCAGCACCGCGTCGCTCGTGCGCTGGACGGACTCGACGGCCGCGGCCTGCGGCGTCGTCGCGATCGGGGTGTCGGTCGGCGTCGCCGTGGGGGCGGTCACCGTCGGCGACGGACTCGCGCCGGGGATCTGGACGTCGACGGAGGACGCGGAGGCGGACACGGCGTCCGGCTCGTCGTAGCGGCCGACCTCGACCGTGTAGTCCCCGCCGGCGACCCCCGCGAAGGACCAGTCGCCGGTCGAGGAGGTCGTCGTGCTCGCCAGCACCGCGTCGTCCTGCTCGAGGAGGACGGGCACGCCCGAGCCGACGGCCTTGCCGCCCGCGCGGACGGTGCCGAGCACGGTCGCACCCGTCACCGGCTCGTCGAGGGCGACGGTCGTCGTCGCGCCGCTGCGCACGATCGCGTCGCCCACGACGGGCAGCCCGGGCGACTTGGGCACGAGCACGACGCCGTACTGCCCCGGCGTCAGCAGCATCGACTGGAACCGTCCACGGCCGTCGAGCCGCATCGTCTGGATCACCGAGTTGTCGGCCCGCCGCACCTGGATCGCCCGCACCCGGCTCGCGGGGATCGGGCTGGTGCCGCTGATCCTCCCCGCCTCCTGCAGCGCGAAGCGGACCTCCTTCGCCCCGCCGAACAGCGCCTTCGCGGTCGAGGTGGGGCGCCCCTGGTAGATCGGCGAGACGGTCCTCGCCGTGTTCATGACGCCCCGCACGACCTGCTTGCCGTCGATCGACATGATCGCCCGGGTCGAGTCCGGGACGGTGCCGGCGTACGCGTAGCCGTCGACGGTGTCGGAGACGTCGAAGGTGAAGCCGCCGTTCGCGTCCGTCGTCGTCGGACTGACGGGGCCGTCGGCGGTGGTCCAGAACCCGACGGGGAAGAAGGGCAGCGGCTGCCCGTCCAGGGTGACCGTGCCGCGGACCGTCACGGTGCCGCCGGAGTTCGCCGTCACGGCCGGCAGCAGGCCCGCGGCGACGATGACGAGGCCGATCGCGAGCATCGCGAGCAGGTCGTACCCCCTGCCGCGGCGCGGACGCACCGGCGGGCCCGCGACCTCGCTCATCGTGCCCCCGTCCGACGCGCGTCCCCCGCTGCGCACCGTCCAGCAGTCAACCAGTCGGGACCGACGGCCGGGACCTCCGCCCTGGACGCACCCAGGGGGCGCCACGAGAGGATGGGAGGGATGACGGTCTGGGAGGGGACGATCGCGACCCGCAGGACGACGGCACGGCTCTGCACGATCCTCGGCGCGGTGATGCTCGCCGCGGCGCTCGTGCTCGCGCTCGTCCCCGGCAGCCCGGCCGTCTGCGGCTCGCTCCTCGCGCCGATGTACCCGCCGGACCGGGGCGTGCTGTGCGCGTCGGCACAGGTCGGCTGGCTGCCGGCGGTGCTCGGCGCCGTCGTGGTGGGGCTGCTCCTGCTCGGGGCCGGGGCCGCCCTCGCACCAGCCCGCCGCTCGCGCCGACGGCGCTGAGACGCGGCCGTGTCGCACCCCCGTCCGGGGGACGCGATCCGATAGAAAGTCCGCATGTGGATCGCGGTCGTCGTGGGGATCGTCGCCGGGTGGGTCGTCCTGGCCGCCCTCGTCGCGCTGGCGATCGGCCGCGCGGTCCACGTGGCCGAGCGGCGCCGGCCGCGGGTGCGGCGCCCGGCGCGGACCGCGTTCGGCCGCGCCGTGCAGACGATGACCGGCCAGATCCCGGTGATCGGCGTCCGCACGCTGAAGGCCGTGACGGGCGCGATCCCGATCATCCGGCCGCGGAACGGCTGAGCCGTCACGTCGGCTCCACGCTGACCCGGACGCGCACCCCGCGACCGAGCTCGAGCACCGCCGTGCCGCGGATCGGTGCCGGCCCGTCGAGCACCGCGCCGTCGAGCTTCGTGCCGCCCTGCGTCGCGCCGGGCACCGCCCACCAGCCGTCGTCGCGCACCTCGAGCACGAGGTGGTCGCGGACGATGCCCGGCCGCTCGAGCACGAGGTCGTTGTGCGCGCCGCGCCCGATGCGCAGCACCCCGTCGGCCGGCGTCACCGTCCGCACGTCGGTGCCGTGCACGACGACGAGGTCGCCCAGCAGCAGGCCCGCGGGGTAGACCGCGGTCGTCGTGGCGTCCGGGTCCCCGCCGCGCGGGAGGACGTCGGTGGGCGCGTCGTCGCTCGGCCGCGGCGCCTGCCGCGAGGCGGCCGGCGCACGCGCGGCGGCGGGCGCGGCGGCCGCCGCGGTCCCGGCGGGCGCCGCGCGGGTCGTGGTCCGGACGAACACCTGGCGCGGGCGGAGGCTGATGTCGCGCACGATGCGGACCTGCGGCTCCGCGCCGACGAGCCACTTCCCCCGCGCGGCGTGCCCGCGGTAGAACTCGGCGAGGTCGGTCTCGGCGGTCTCGATCCCGAGCGCCGACGTGATCGTCTCGTGGTCCTCCGGGCTCACGTGCACGAGCAGCTCCTCGGCGGCGACACGACGGCCCGAGGCGGTCCGCTCCCCCGCCCGCTTCAAGCGGCGCGCGAGCGCCCGCTGCGCGGCGACGCCCTCCCGTCGGCGTCCGGGCGTGAGCCCGTCGACGACGAGCCGCCAGATGCTCCGCCGGTCCGTGCCGGTCAGCCGCCCGACGGCGCGCAGGACGAGCGCGACGGCCGCTGCGCCGACGAGCAGCCCGATCAGCAGACCGAGCCAGAGCCATCCCATGGGCGGACAGTATGCGGGGCGTCGATAAGCAGGCGGCAGGGGTTCCGCAGGCGGACCACCGGCTGCGTCGTCGCTGCGCGCCGATGGTCCGCGGTGCCGGGCTGGGCGACCCGCGGCACGAAGCGGATCATGGCCCTCCCCGGGCGGCGGGGGAAGGGTGCTGCCCGGTACTCTGGGGGCAACGGGCGTGCTGCCGCGCATCGCGTCCGGAGTCGGCCGTCGCCCGTGCCGGGAGGGCCGTGACGACCGAGACGACGACGCGTCCGACTGCGCTGCGGAGGCTGCGCATCGGCGGCTTCGCCGCGCTCGGCGGGCTGCTCGTCTGGATCCTGCTCGGCCTCCCCTTCTTCGTCTTCCCCGCGACGGATCCGGCGCCGCGGCACGCCGACGTCGTGCTCGTCCTCGGACCGCCGGTGCCGGACCGGGTCGCGGTCGCCGAGCGGCTCCTCGCGGAGCGCCGCGTCGACACCGCCCTGGTCTCCGTGCCGGGCCCGCAGTCGCAGTGGGACGTCACCGGACTCTGCGCGCGGTCGGACGTCGTCTGCTTCCGGCCGGACCCGAGCACCACGCGCGGCGAGGCGCGCGAGCTCCGCGCTGAGGCCGCCGCGCACGGGTGGACGAGCGCCGTCGTGACGACGATGCCGGCGCACATCCCGCGCGCCCGGACGATCGTCGGGCGCTGCTTCGGCGGGAGGCTGTCGATGGTCGCGGACGCCGAGGGACCGTACGGCGGCATCGCGTACCAGTACCTGTACCAGACCGCGGCGACCGTGAAGAGCTGGCTCCTCCAGGGCTGCTGACCGGCATCGCGGCGGTTCCCCGCGCATCTTCCTGAATCGGATCGCAGCGGACCGCCCCATCGACCGACCGGTCGCCTCCCCGGGGTGCACCATCGGCGACGCTCGGACGAGCGACGGCTCCGATCACGGACGCGTCGTCCGCGATCCGGGAGGCGCGCTGATGAAGGTGTCCGTGGTCGTCCCCGTCTTCAACACCGGCCCCGGGATCGCGGCGCTCATCGACTCGCTGCGGGCGCAGACCCTGCCCGCGTCGCAGTGGGAGGCCGTCTTCGTGGACGACGGCTCGACCGACGACACCGCCGACCGCGTCGAGCGCCTCATCGCCGACGTCCCGAACATGCGGCTGCTCCGGGAGGCGCCGTCGGGCTGGCCGGGCCGCCCGCGCAACGTCGGCATGGACGCCGCGCACGGCGAGTACGTCTTCTTCAGCGACGACGACGACACCCTCGGCTCGGAGGCGCTCGAGCGGCTGGCGGCGTTCGCCGACGCGCACGGATCGGACGTCGTGGTCCCGAAGACCGTCGGGCGGAACCGGGGCGTCCCCTCCATCCCCCGCACCGTGGTCGACGCGCAGGCGGACCCGGCGCTCCTCATGGGCACCCTCGCCCCGCAGAAGCTGTTCCGCCTCGCGTTCCTCCGGGACCGCGGGATCCGGTTCCAGGAGGGGCACTTCCGTCTCGAGGACCACCTCTTCGTCGTGACGGCGTACCTCCGGGCGCGGCGGGTGAGCGTCTACGCGGACTACCCCTGCTACTACCTGGCGTACGAGACGGGGCGTGCGCACATCTCGCAGCAGCAGCCCGAGTGGCACGGGTACTTCGGGAGCATCCGCGCCTGCCTCGACCGCGTCGACGAGGAGGCCGTGGATACGGAGCAGCGCCGGATCATGCGCAGCCGCTGGCTGCGGGTGGAGGTGATCGCGCGGCTCCGCGGCGACGGCTGGGCGAAGCTCGGCTCGCCGGAGCTGCTGCACGAGGCGCACCGCCTGCTCGTCGAGCGCTACGACGACGCCGACTTCCACCGGCTGCGGACGCTCGACCGCCTGACGGCCGAGCTGGTGCTCGCGGGCCGCGACGACGACATCGCGGCCGTGGCGCGGTGGGAGACCGGCCTGCAGGTGAGCACGGTCGCGACCGACGTGCGGGTCGAGGCCGACGGCGGGGTGCGGATCGAGCTCCGCTCCGAACTGGTGACGACGGCGCCGCTGCCGGACCTCGCCGATCCCGCGGGGCGGCTGCCGTCGGCCGAGGCCGTGCTGCAGCAGGTCGCGGCGTTCACCCGCATCGGCGTCGAGCTGCAGCACACCGGCACGCTCGTGCGTCGAACGCTGCGGGTCGAGCAGCGCGGCGACGGCGTGGCGGTCGCGACGCCCAAGCCGGGCGATCCGCCGGTCGAGGACGGCACCTGGGCCGTGATCGCCCTCGCCGGCGAGCACCGCTCCCGGCGCCGCCGGCCGGTCGCCGCCGCGCGGGGCCTCCGGGTCGCCGACGCCCGCCGCACCGTCGGCACGAGGACGGTGCAGTTCATCAAGCGGCCGCAGGTCGCCCTGCAGGCGCGCCCCGTCGGCACACCGAACCCGATGGGCCTCGTCCCGCGCGTCGCGCGACGGCTGCGCCGCACCGTCGCCCGGGTCCTCCGGTCCCGGCGCCGGGCTTCCGCCGGCTGACGCGACAGGCCTACTCGAGGAGGCGGCGCTTCGCGCCCTCGAACTCCGCGGGGCTCAGGGCGCCCGAGTCGCGGAGGCGCACCAGCCGCTCGAGCTCGTCTGCGACCGACGCGTCCGTCGCGGCGGTGGTCGGCAGCAGCGCGGCGAACCGCTCCAGGTCCTTCGGCTTCCCGATGAACGCCTCCGGCGCCCCGAGCACCTGCAGCTCGAGCCCCGCCGGCGTCACGCGCACGCCGGACACGATCGTCAGCGGCCACGCCTCCTGCGACTGGGACACGAACCCGAGCCCGCTGAACAGCAGCCGTCGGTCGGTCAGCAGGAGCGCGCCGGCGTGGCTGCGCTCCGACCGCTCGGCGCGGATCCAGAGCCGCTCCGTCTCCCCCGGCTGCAGGGCGGAGCGGAGCACGGCGAGGTGCCGCTGGACCGAAACCATAGGTCCAGCATGGCGGCACGTCGGTGGTGCTTCCTACGCTGGCGGCTTCCCGGCAGCGAGGAGCGCCCACCCATGCACTGCACCCTGGTCCCGCCGTACATCCTCCAGGCGCTCGCGCGCCACCAGGATCCCGTCGTCCGTGACGCCGCCATCGCGACCCTCGGCTACGACAAGACGTTCGCCGTCAGCCGGCTCATCGGCGATCGGGACATCCGCGCCGCCGTCGTGACGGGACGGGCACCGCGCCTCCACCGCCTGATCCACGATGCGCAGCACGAGGAGGACCTCCCCGGCGCGCTCGTGCGCAGCGAGGGCGAGGCCCCGAGCACCGACGTCGCCGTGAACGAGGCGTACGACGGGCTCGGCGACACATGGAAGCTGTACGAGGACGTGTTCCAGCGGAACTCGATCGACGACGCCGGGATGGACCTGTCCGGCACCGTCCACTTCTCCCAGCAGTACGACAACGCGTACTGGGACGGGCAGCAGATGGTGTTCGGCGACGGGGACGGCGTCCTCTTCAACCGCTTCACGATCTCGGTCGACGTCATCGGCCACGAGCTCACGCACGGCGTGACCGGCGCGACCGCCGACCTCGCCTACAAGAACCAGTCGGGGGCGCTGAACGAGTCGATCTCCGACGTGTTCGGCTCGCTCGTGAAGCAGTACGCGCTCGGTCAGAGCGCGGAGGAGGCGGATTGGTTGATCGGCGCCGGCCTGCTCGCCGAGGACGTGCACGGCGTCGCGCTCCGCTCGATGAAGGCACCCGGCACGGCGTACGACGACGACCGGCTCGGCGGCAAGGACCCGCAGCCGGCGCACATCCGCGACTACCTCCGCACCACGAGTGACAACGGGGGCGTCCACACGAACTCGGGCATCCCGAACCACGCCTTCTACCTGGCGGCCGTCGGCCTGGGCGGCAACGCGTGGGAGCAGGCGGGCCACGTCTGGTACGACGCCCTCACCGGCGGCGAGCTGCAGCCGACGGCCACGTTCCCGCAGTTCGCGCAGCTCACCGTCGCGACCGCCGACCGCCTCTACGGCGCCGCGGCGAAGAAGGCGGTGGCGGAGGCCTGGACGGGCGTGGGTATCGTGACGTCGTGAGCGTCCTTCGCGTCGTCGTCACCCGCAGCGGCGGCTTCGCGGGACTCACCGCCACGACCGAGGTCGACGATCCGGACGAGGCGGAGCGGATCACGGAGGCGGTCCACCGTGCGGCCGGCAGCCCCGCGGGGAACCGCCGCGACGACTTCGTCTACGAGTTCACGATCGTGACGACGACCGAGACCGAGCACGTCGAGTTGACGGGCGCGCAGGTGCCTGCGGAGGTGCGCGCGCGGCTGCGGTAGCGCCGCGCCACCGGACGCGAGGGCCGTCGACCCACGCGGCCGGGCGCAGCCCGCCCCCGGCTCACCTGCTGAGGATCCACGCCGCCGCGTAGGCCTTCGAGTTCGCCGAGTCGATCTGCGCCGCCGGGAGAGCGGCGAGCCGGCGGAGCGCCGCCGACTTCGACCCGCCCGCGAGGACCTCGTCCATCAGGAGGTAGTCGGCGAACAGGCCGGTGCGGGCGGATCGCGCCTCGGCGAGATCGGCACGCATCGCCGACGGCGAGGTGCGGAGGTACCCCGCGACCGGACTCATCGGGATCAGCTGGATGCCGAGCTTCGCGGCGGGATCCGCGCTGAACCACGTCGCGCTGTCCCGCTTCCCGCCCCAGACCAGCGAGACGAAGGAGTGGCGGAACGCCGGGAACGCGCTGAGGTCCGGGTCGAGCCAGAACGCCTTCGCCGCGGCCGCCTCGTTCGCCAGCAGCCACGTCGCGGTCGACCGGAGGTCGGACCGGCCCCGCACCCCGGCCCAGAGCGCGAGCCCGTTCCACGCGTTGACCGCTTCGGACGTGGACTCCTGGTTGTTGCCGTCCGCGAACGGCGCGTAGCCGCTCGCCCAGGAGTGGCCGGCCCACGGGTCGTACATCCGCAGGGCGGGGATGCCCGCGGCGGAGGTCGGCGACGCGACGTCGGCGGCGAGGAGGTCGATGACCGGACCGATCCGCTTCGCGAGCGCGGGCCGATCGGCCACGGCGACCGCCGCGGCGTAGAGGAAGTACCCGTAGTGGAAGTCGTGGTCGTTGAACTCGTCGCTGCCGTAGGAGGCCTGCAGGCCCACGACGCCGCCGATGCGGGCGTCGTGGACGAAGCAGTGGGTGGTCCTCGTCCGGCAGCCGCCGGGCTCCGTCCACTCGACCAGCGCGGCGTCGAGGCGCTTCCGCGCGTCCGCCGCGGCCGCGGTCGCACCGGCGGCCTTCGCGACCGTCACAAGGTTCGCGAGGCGGTAGAGCCATTTGCCGCCGCCGTAGGTGTCGGCGGGCTCCGCCGGCGTCGCGCGGAGGTCCCGGGTCAGCTGGGCCCGGATCGCCGCGAGCCGGGCGTCCGAGACGCCCTGCAGGCTGATCGACGCGGTCGGGCGAACGACTGCGACCCGCGAGGTGAGCGCGCGCCCGGTGCAGAGCGACAGCGTCCCGAGCGAGGAGAGCACCGAGCCGGCACGGCAGCCGGCGCCGCCGGCCTGCTGCACGGCGTTCGCGGCGAGGACGGTCGACCGGTTCCCCGCCGTGCGGTACTGCAGGCGGGTCGTCGCCCAGTTCCCGGACACGCCGTGCGTGACCGCGGACCCGGTGACGACGCCGTCCGCGCCGGTCGCGAGCGTGCTCGCGGGGACCCCGTCGGGGACCGCCCAGAGCACGGCCCGCTGCCCGGCGGCGAGGCGCAGGGTCGTGCCGGACACCGCACCGTCCGGCGCCTTCACCGCGTAGACGGTGCCGCCGACCTCCGCCCGCAGCGTGCCGTCCGAGCCGGCCCGCACCGGGGCGGTGAAGGAGGCGGTCAGCGCCCGCCGAGCCGTCACGGCGACGTAGGGCCACCCCTCGGCGGAGAGCACGTCCGCGTCGCCGAAGCGGCTCGTGACGGTCAGCGCGTCGTACCGCACGACCCGCATCGGCGCGCCGCCGAACCGCAGCCCGAGGCCGGCGACCGCGGAACCGAAGATCGTGTCCGCGGTCGCGACCGGCTTCGGGAGCCCGATCGAGAAGCCGTGCGCCGCGGCGCTCAGCGAGAGCGGCATGGGGAAGACGGGCTGCGGGGCCGCGCCGAACACGAGCCCCGAGAACCAGCGATTGGTCGGCACCGGGAGGCCGGCGGTCAGCCGGGCCGGCCGCCGCTGCGCGCTGCGGTCCGGCAGCGAGTCGAGCGCGCCGGTGAGCGCGGCCGCCGGCGCGGCGGTCGCCGCAGCGGTCGGCGCCGCGTGGTGGACCTCCGTGGTGCAGCCCGCGAGCAGGGAGCCCACGACGACGAGCGCCGCAGCGGCCGCCCACCGGCGGCCGGACCTCACAGCCCGACCTTGCGCAGCAGGGCGGTGCCCGCGTCGACGACCCCGGCGAGCGGGCCGTCGTCCCGCAGGTGCACGATCGCCGTGACCGGGGTACCCGCCTGGATGAGCCCGCCGTCGGCGTCGTCCCGCAGCCGGAAGCTGACGACGTCGATCTGGGCGACCGCCCGGCTGTTCGCGGTGGAGACCGAGACCTCGTCCACCCGCCCCGGGATCGTGGTCTGATCCGGGAGGACGAGGTCGACGCTCGCCCCCTTCGCCAGACGCCCGTAGTCCGTCGGGGTGAGGGAGAGCCGCGCCGAGACCGAGAGCGATCCCGTCTTCGCCACGGTCAGGAGCGTGCTGCCGGCCGGCACGAACATGCCGGTCTGGACGTCCAGCCCGTGCACGGTGCCGTCCACGGCGGACTCGAACCGGATGATCCCCGTCGACGACACGCTGTACCCGACCGACTGCGCGGTGACGACGCCCTGCCGGAGGTCGTGGAGGAGGCTCGCGCTGCGGACCGAGATGAGCGGATCGCCCTTCCGGACCTGCTCCCCCTCGGTGACGAGGACGTCCGTGACCGTGCCGGAGTAGGTCGACCCGACGGGGTAGTCCACCGCGGTGATGGTCGCCGTCTCGCTCGTCGCGCTGTGCTGGCGCTGGTTGAAGACGATCGTGAGCGCCGCGACGAGCACCAGGACGCCGATCGAGCCGAAGAACAGGCGCGCGCGGTTGCCCCAGGTCATGCGACACCCGCCATCCGGTCGTCCTGCTGCAGGGCGAGCGCCGGGACCGGCGACACGTGGTCGACCGGCGCGGTCGGCACGCGGGTGAGGCGCCGGGCGACCCGCGCCTCCCGCTTCATCTGCGCGTGCTCACGCGCCGCGAAACCGATGAAGAGCGCGATGATCAGCGAGTTCGTGATGTTCCACGCCGACGCCAGCGTGAAGACCCCGTTGTCCATGTCCCGCCAGACGCCGACGACGCTCGTGAGCGCGAGGAACAGGAACGTGAGCATCTGGGGAACGATGTAGTTGAACGGCGACGAGGACTTCCCCTTCGCCCCGGTGACGCTCCACGTGGTCTTCCGGCCCGTGATGACGTTCGAGATCGCCTTGAGGTAGATCGGGAACGAGCAGGCGGAGAGCAGCAGCGTCTCGATGCGGAACGAGCCGACCGCGTAGAACGCGAGCCCGATCTGCAAGCCGTAGAACCCCGCGTAGTAGAGCGCCCAGGTCAGCGGCGTGATGCCGAGGGTCATCGGCCGCAGGTCGAGGAAGATCTCGAGCGGCGGCACGAGCAGCAGGAGCGCCGTGGCGATCCCGGTCAGGTAGTGCGTCGCCGTCGCGAAGTACTGGAGCCGCTGGTCGAGCGTGAGGCGCCGGCGGAAGCCGAAGGGGTTGTGCGTCAGCAGGATCTCGAACCCGCCGGTCGCCCAGCGCAGCTGCTGCTTCGCGTACGCCGCGATCGTCTCCGGCGCGTCGCCGATCGCGAGGATCTCCGGCAGGAACACGCTCCGCCAGCCGCGCTCATGCAGCTCCAGCGAGGTCCACACGTCCTCCGACGCGGACTTCGTGTACATGCCGCCGATGTCCTCGATCGCCGATCGACGGAACATCACGTTCGTCCCCACGCAGAACGCCGCGTTGAAGCGGTTCCGGCCGGGCTGGATCAGCTTGTAGAACACCGTCTGCATGTAGGCGGCTCCACGGCTGATGAAGTTCGTGAGGTTGCCGTACGCCTGCGGGGTCTGCACGAAGGCGACGGTCCGGCGCGAGAAGAAGGGCAGGGTCTCGACCAGGAACCGCTCCGAGGCGACGAAGTCCGCGTCGAGGATCACGAAGAACTGGCCGGTCGTCCTCGCGAGTGCGGCGTTCACGTTGCCCGCCTTCGCGTGATCGCGCGAGGGTCGGCGGAAGTAGTGCGCGCCGCTCGCGCGCGCGATGCGCCGCACGTCGTCGGACAGACCGTCGTCGAGCACGTAGGTGCGGTGCCTGCCGTGCATCCCGACCGCGGCCTGGACGGTGCGGCGGATGACGGCGAGGTCCTCGCCGTAGGTGGTGATGAAGACGTCGACGTCGACCGGCTCCCCCGCGACGCGCAGCGGCCAGCGGGTCGGGTCCTGCTCGAGGGCGGCCTGCCGGATGAAGCGGCCGTCGAAGAGCAGCTCCTTGGCGCGGTGGTACGCGTAGTCCCGCGGGTCCTGGGCCCCGGCGAGGATCGTCCACATCGAGAGGAGGGCGGTCAGGACCAGCACCGACTCGGCGCCGATCACGAGCAGCCACGGCAGCAGGTCGCCGCGGTTCGCCGGGTTCAGCAGGAACGATCCGTACGCGACGATCCCGAGGACGCCGAGCAGGACGAACAGCACCATCGTCGGCGACTGCGCCGTGGCCGACTCGTTGGTGCGGCCGAGCACTCCGGCCGCATGTCGGTTGCTGGCGCGTCTGGCCATGTCGCGTCGTCTCCCTGGTGCATGGCGGAGGCGCACGACGAAAGCCGGTCCCCGCCGGCTCTGGCGATGCTCGCCCACCCCGAGGTGGACGCCCCCAGTGTGGGGGACAGCACGCGATTCACCACTGCGACACACGGATCGACGGCGTGTCGTTACCGCCGATCAGACCCGAGTCATGCGAGCAGGTTCCTGCCAGGTTCGTCGTGTAAGCCCGCCTGCACCTCCGCGGATCGCCGCAAGACGTGACCGGAGGGCGACTCGTGTCGCGCGTCCGATGTCGACCCGCGTGAGCACGAGCAGTCGGCGTCCGAGCCGCTGACCGCACGGCAGCGGACCAACTGCCTGTTCCCTTCGGACCGCGGACGAGCCACGATCGTCGCCAGGTGGCCTGTCGAGGACGACGGAGGCGCGATGTTCCGGTCAGCACTGCTCGCGGCCTCCGACGCGGCCCGAACCTGGAGTCCGGAGTGCGCCGCCTCCTGCGCCCCGGCGCGATGCTGCCGGCTCTGCCACGTGCAGTACCGAGCTCTGGTGCTCGACGGGCCGCTCCGCGACCTGCCGCACGTCGTCGCTCACGCCGCGGTCGTCGTCATCGACGCCACGATCGGCGCAAGGGTCGCCGCCGTCGAGGAGCAGTTCGATCGCGATCCTTGGAACGACCTGCTCGACGAGGCCGATCGGACGGAGGCCCTCGCGCGGCGTCGCCTCTCCGCCCGCGGCGGCCTCCTCCTCGCGGCTCTGGACGAGCTCGCCGAAGCGCATGAGGAGCTGTCGGAGCTCCGCCGCCGCTACACGGAGCCGGCACTGGTCGACTTCCTGGCCGGCGCCCGCCTCGACGGCGTCCCGGAGTCGTGGGGCTGACGCGCCAGTCCCTTCCGGGTGGTTTCGGCACGGGCGCAGAGCGCCCGGCTCAACCACCGTCGGTCCCCCGCCCCACCACCGATCGGAGGATTCTTCTCGCGCCACGCCGTGTCGTTCCGCGAGTGATACCACCTTCACCCTCATCCTGAGACATAAGACCCCTCGTTCGGGGGCCGGGCACCAACCGGGAGTGAACATGGGCACTGTGCTGATCGTCGATGGCAGCGATGTCTGCCGAGCCCCGATCATCGAGTTCGCGATCCAGAAGCAGTTCGCGGGCGAGGGCCCGCTCGCTGCGGAGACGGTGATCAGCCGCGGACTCGACACCCCGGGCCAGAACCTCATCTGCGACCTCGCGGCCGGTCGCCTCGGCGCTTCGATGCGCGCCGCGACGTTCTCGGTCAGCCACCGCAGCCGCGCCCTCACCGTCGAGGACACCGAGCAGGCCGACATCATCCTGACCGCGGACCGGCACCACCGCAGCGCCGTCGTGAACACGTCCGCGATCGCCCGCTCCCGCACCTTCACGCTGAAGGAGGCGCTCGTGCTGGTCTCCGTCCTGACGGACGAGGTGCGCACGGGCCGCTCCCCCAGGCCGACGACGATGCCGGAGACGGTCGCGCTGCTGGACGAGGTCCGCGGCTCCATCCCGCTGATCGAGCCGCCGATGCACACGAGCGTCTTCCACCGCGACCGCGCGCTCCCGTCCGCCGACCCGCTGGCGCTGGTCGACGGCCACGAGGACGCCGCGATCCACCGGCACGCGACGGACGAGGCGTACCAGGTCGCGCTCACGCTCGGCTCGCGCCTGGTGGACCTCACGGAGGACCGCATGGCGCGCATCGGCTCGTCCGCGAGCGACTGGTGGTGGCGCCAGCACGCCTGATCGGCGTCGCGCAGGAGGACGAGGCACGTGCCGTGCGCATCGACGTCGCGGTGGATCGTGACATCGACGTGATCTCGGCGGTCCATGCTGAGCGTCGCCGCGCTCGTGGGGCCGCAACGGCGCGGCTTCACGGCGCCGGTCCGAGTCCGCCCTGACGGACCGGCGGTCCTCAGGCCGTGCGGCGCTCCATCTCCGCGCGGAACGCCGCCGGGAAGGCGCCGACGTCGAACAGGCCGGTGTCATCCCACAGCGACACGGTCAATGCATCGCGGACCTGCGCGACGAAGACGAAGGTCCCGGCCGCTCCGCCGACCGTCGCGCAGGCGAGCACCGGTGCGTGCTCGACGCTGAGGCCGGTGAGCTCGATCGTGCCCATCAATGACACCGAGATCGTCGGGTGCCCGGTTCCTCCGTCGCGCGCAGGACGGAGGACGCGCCGCGCGATGGCCGCAGCAAGGGCGACAGCCCCGGTCGCACGCCTGGCGGCCAGCATGCGATTGATGCCGGCCGGCGACCAGTCCGTGCCTCGGAGGGTTCCGTACGCCTCCGCGGACACGAAGTTGCCGGCGACCCGGTGGCCGCCGACGAGCGCACGCAGGTCGGACGGCAGCACGACCCTCGCGTCCGTCGACTCCGCCGTGACGGCCCCGAGCGCGGCGAGGGCCACGCTCGCCGCGCGGGACATCACCGTCGCCCTGCCACCGGAGGACCTCGCGCGCCGCAGCTGGGCGACACCGAGCGCGTCCAGGGTGACGCGGTCGAACGCGCCCTCGGTCCGCGCGACCGGAGCACCGGGATCGGGCAGCGCGCGACGTTCCGCGCGCCCGAGCAGGTAGGACCGCAGCGCCGGCCGTCCGCCGGCCCGAAGAGCGCGCACGAGTGGCATCCGGAGCCCGGGCTCCGGCACACTGGGCGGCTCCCCTGCTGCGCCGCTGAGGAGCGCGGCGACGAGTCGTGTGCCCTCGACCCCGTCGGCGAGCTCGTGGGGCAGGTGCACGGCGATCCGGTCACCGGAAACGGCGATCCGGAGCGGCGCTCGCCCCGCACGTGCGGTCTCGATGAGCTCGACGTCGGGAGCACCCGTCGGCAGGGCGACGAGCGACTTCGCGCCCGTCCTGCGGAGAGTGATCCGCTCGCGACGCGCGATCTCCGCCACGACGCCGCCGAGGCGCTCGACGACACCCGGCGGCACTGATTGCACGAGATACACCGTGTCAAATCCTCGGAATCCGAGATCACGCCACACGGCGCCCCCAGATCGCGTCTGCAGGGGCCCTGAACACCACGTAATCGTTCCATTGCCGGGCCCCGGAATGGAACAATCGGCCAACGGCGGGTGACCCGATCCGCCGCATCGATTCCGGAGGCGGACATGGCTGTCGACGTGCGCGAACTGGTCGCGGAAATCCTCGAGGAGGAGGTCGGCTCGGTCGACCTGGACTCGGACCTGGAGGTCCTCGGATGGGACTCGCTGTCCGATCTGACCCTCATCTCGATCGCAGACGAGCGCTTCGGCGTGACCATCGACCCGAAGGCGCTCGCCGACGCCGAGACACCGGCGGACATCGCGGCGCTGCTCGCGCCCGCAGCCTGACGTGCCCGCTCGGATCGCGGGGATCGCCGGCTACCTGCCATCCGGCACCCTCACGAACGCGGACCTCGCAGCGCGCTTCCCCGAATGGAGCGTCGACAAGATCGCGGGCAAGACCGGCATCGACTCCCGTCATGTGGCGGCCCCCGATCAGACGACGTCGGACCTCGCGATCGCCGCGGGCCTGACGCTGCTCGCGCGGGACGGCATCGACCCGGCCTCGGTCGACCATCTGATCGTCTGCACGCAGACCGCCGACTACGTGATGCCGGCGACCTCGCTCCTCGTCCATCACGCGCTGGGTCTCCGCTCCTCCGCGGGTGCGACGGACATCACCCACGGCTGCTCCGGATACGTCTACGGACTCGGTCTCGCCGCCGCCCTGATCGACTCGGGGCAGGCGTCGACGGTGCTGCTCATCACGGCGGACACGTACACACGGCTGATCAACGACGCCGACAAGAGCGTTCGTACGCTGTTCGGCGACGGCGCGGCCGCGACCCTCGTCGTGGCTGCCGAGTCGCCGGGCATCCACTCGTTCGTGTACGGCAGCGACGGCTCGGGGGCGGAGTCCCTCGTCGTGCCGGGTGGTGGTCTCGGACCAGCCGGGAGGTTCCCCGCCGCGGATCCCGCGAGCCGCGGCCTCGACTCGAACGGCTACGACCTCTACATGGACGGGACCGCGGTGTTCAACTTCGCGATCCGCGTCGTGCCGGAGACCGCACAAGCGGTGCTTGCGAAAGCCGGCTGGCCCGGTGAACAGGTGGACAGCTGGGTGCTGCACCAGGCGAACGCCTTCATGCTCAACCATCTCAGGCGGAAGCTCGGCGTACCCGCGGACCGCTTCGTCGTCGAGCTCGGCGACACCGGCAACACGGTGTCGTCGAGCATCCCGCTCGCCATCGAGGCGGCGAGGGAGAAGGGCGTCGCGGCGCCCGGAACCAGGTCCGTGCTGATCGGATTCGGGGTCGGCCTCTCCTGGGCCGGCATGGCCGTCGACTGGTGAGCTGACGGCGCGTCAGCGTTCACCCGGCCCATCGCTCCGCGCGATCGGGGGGCGCCTCGAGGGTCGCCGGCGCCGAAGGCTCAGGCGGGGACCGACTGCGTCTCGCCCAGTCGCGCCCGGGCACGAAGCACAGGCAGCACGTAGGCGTAGTCGGCGGGGTCCAGCGCCGTGAGCAGTTGCCTGCGCCGCGTGGCGCGCGGCAGCGGGAGACGCAGATCCTCGAGCAGGACGTCGAGCTCGCCGAACGAACCGCTCGGCATCTGCGGAGCGCCAGCGGCAGCAGCCTGAGCGTGCGTCAGGCGGTAGACGGCGGCATCGCGACGCTGCGCGGCGACTGACGGCAGACGTACTCGGCCGAGTAGCAACCCGGCGAGCCAGAACGCCTGCACCTCCGCGGTGAGCGGACTCCGATAGGACTGGCTCCAGCCGATGAACGCGAGCCGGGGCACGGTGGTCGGAAGCACCTTGCGGTGGAGGAGCAGCGAGCCGTCGGGCTCGAGCAGGCGGGCCCGGGTCACCGGCGCGAGGAAGTCGAGGTCCTGCTCGTAGCCGGTGGCGGGCACCAGCACACGGGCGGGGAGGACGGCACCACTGCGGAGCCGGACGGACGGGACCCCGTCCACCGCCTCGAGATCGGCCACGCCCGCGTCTCGGACGACGTCGATGCGCCCGTCCCGGACCGCCTCGTAGAACCCCTCGGTGACGAGCGAGTTCGAGTCGGGGAACGTCACGCGCGGCAGCAGGCCGAGCTCGCTGAGCCCGAGCTGACGATCGACGACGCGCGCGAGGCCGAGCATCGCGAGCTTGCGCGGCACGCGGGTGAGCTGCGTCAGCAGCCGCCCCGGGAGCCCGCGCGACGGCGAGGCCACGGCGTGCTCACCGAGGCGCGTGAGCAGGAGGTGCCGGAAGGTGAGGCGCGACCCGATCCGCTTCGGGTACTTCCAGCGCAGCTCCCGTGCGACGAGCGTCGCGGTCCGCGCGCGATCGGCTGCGACCACGGCGACGTCGCACGCGGTCTTGCCCCAGCCGAGCACGACCACGTCGCGGCCGTCGAGCAGTGCGCCGTCGCCGATCGAGGAGGGCGGCACCACGAGCCCGCCTGCCGCCTCGAACGCTGCCCGTCCTGGCCAGTCCGGGATGTGCGGCGTCGAGTAGGTGCCGTGCGCAGCGACGAGATGATCGAACGAGCGTCGAGTGGTGCCGGAGTCGTCCCGCACCTCGAGCTCCCACCGGCTGTCGTCGTCGACGAGCTCGGCGGTCAGCACCTCGGTCCGCAAATGGATGTCGGCCAGCAGCCCGTGGTCCTCGGCGTACCTCTGCAGATATGCCTGGACCATCGGTCCACTCGGGTGTTCAGGGAAGTCCCTCGGCATCGGGGAGTCGGAGAACGAGTAGGTCACGCGGTCGTCCTGCGTCGACACACCCGGGTAGCGGCGGGATGAGCTCCAGACGCCGCCGATGTCGTCGCACCGCTCGAACACCGTCACCTGATGACCGGTCTCGCGCAGCACGGCAGCCGCGACGAGACCGGAAACGCCGGCGCCGAGAATTGCGATTCGCATTTGCAGAACTCTACCGAGGGAATTGCTTTATGCAGAGCGACGGGATCCCACTGAACGGACCCCAGTAGAGGGGCTCGAAAAACAAGACGATCAAGGGTCGAATGCATCAGTTACCGACACGAACGAACGGGGTATGAGTGTCGACCATCTCGACCATCGACGACCGGGATTACGAGTTCCTCGAATCCCAGGTCAACGGCTTTCTCGACCAGTACGAAGCAGCGCAGTCCGGCATCGCCTATCTGCTGCGCCGTCCGCGGTCGACGGCGGCCGCGTTCGCGAGCGCCCGCCGGCTGCCGACCCTCCGGGTGTCCTCGAGCGAGACCGTCGAGGGACGCGCTGTCCGTCGTGAGCTCTCGCGCGGCGCACGCCGCCTGCGCACGCCGCTGCACAACGTGTCCGGAGCGATCACCATCCCCGTCGCGTTCGACGAGTACGAGGCGGGACCCTCGAAGCAGACCCTGCGCCGCAAGGTCCGCGCGGCTCAGAAGCGCGGCGTCACGTACGAGGTCGTCACCGACCCGGCCCTTCGGCGGGAGCTGGTCGACATCGCCGACGCCTACGAGCGGGCGAATCCGCGGGAGCGGTACCGCGCGGACAGTCCGAGCAACGCCGATCTGCTCGACTACGACCTCTGGCTCCTTGCCCGTACCGCCGCCGGCACGCCGCTGCTGCTCTCCGTCACGCCGATCGACGACGGCGTCGCTGCGCTGCGCTACTTCCGGACGCTGAGCGCGAGCCCGGAGGCCTCGGACGCGCGCTACCTCATGACCTGGGCTCTCGTGCGCGAGCTCACCGGGCGACACGTGCACCATCTCGTGGACACCACGATCTCGATGCACCTCTCGCACGGCCTGCGCCACTTCCAGCGGATGGTGGGCTTCCGGCTCCTGCGCCTCGAGGTCGTCGAGGACTGACCTGCCGCGTGCGCGACGAAGGGCCTGGACCGGGCGGTCCGGGCCCTTCGCGCGGTCAGGCCGTCAACGCACCTCGAACTCGGCGAGGCCGACGTTCTTGGTCGTGGACGAGACGGCCGTGACGTTCAGGCGGATCGACGTCGTGGAACGTGAGGAGAACGTGATCGTCACGGCGCCGCCGGCGTTGTCCAGCGCCGGGACGGTGACCGTCGTGCCGTCCGAGAACGTCAGGGTCCCACCGGTGATCTGGTCGTCGGTGTTCGGCCGGTCGTAGAGGGTCACCGAGCTCACCTTCTGCGCCGCGGACCACGTCAGCGTGATGAAGCTTCCGGTCCGGCCACCGGACGTCGCCCACTCGGCCGTGTAGTCGGTCGGGTAGCCGGAGATCTTGCCGTCGATCGCCTTCGCGGCGGTCTGGCCGGTGGCGCTGGAGGAGGCCGTGGCGGTCGCGGTCAGCGCGAGGTTCGGGCCGGCCCCCGGGGTCGGCGTCCCGGTCGGGGTGGGACTCGGGGCCGGAGTGGCCGTCGGCGTCGGCGTCGGCGTCGGCGTCGGCGTCGGCGTCGGCGTCGGCGTCAGCGTCGGCGTTGCGGTCGGCGTCGGAGTCGGAGTCGGCGTGGGCGTCGCGGTCGGCGTCGGCGTGCCGCTGGAGGAGGTGTTCGTCCAGGCCTGGAACTCCGCGAGGCCGACGTTCGCGGTGGTCGCGCTGACCGTGTCGATCAGCAGGCGGACGCTCGTGACGCTGCGGGCCGAGAAGTCGATCGTGGTCGCGGTCCCGTCGTTGTTCAGCGAGCCGACGTTGACGATCGAGCCGTCGGAGAACTGCAGCCGACCGCTCGTGATCTGGTCGTTCGTGTTCGGCCGGTCGAACAGCACGACGCGGGTGAGCGTCTGCGCCGACGGCCACGTCAGCTGGATCCAGCTGCCCGCCCGTCCACCCGCGGTCGCCCACTCCTTGGTGTAGTCCCCGGGGTAGCCGGCGGCGGTGCCGTCGATCGCCGATGCGGCGCCCTGACCGTCGGCGGTGTTCTGGGAGCTCGCCGTCGCCGTCGCGGCGCTCGCGACGTTCGTGGGCGTGCCGGCGGGTGGGTCCGTCGGCGTCGTGGTGCTGCTCGCCGTCCATGCCTGGAACTCGGCGAGGCCGACGTTCACGGTCGTGGCACTGGTGCTCGTCACGGTGAGCTTGATGCTCGTCGTCGACCGGGCCGCGAATGCGATGTTCGTGCCCGTGCCGTCGTCGACCAGGGATGGCACCGCGACGGTGCTGCCGTCGGAGAACGTGAGCGTGCCGCCGGTGATCCGGTCGTCGAGGTTCGGCCGGTCGTACAGCGTGACGTGGTCGAGCGTCTGCGCGGTCGGCCATGTCAGGGTCAGCGTGGCGCCGGCCTTCTGCCCGTCCGATGACCACTCGGCGGCGTCGGCCGTCGGGTAGCCGCCGATCACGCCGTCGATCGCGGCGGACGCGGGCTGACCGGGCGCAGCCGAGCTGGCGGTGGCGATCGCGTTCGGGGCGACGTTCGTGCCCGACGTCGGATTGGTCGGCGTGGACGTGCCACCGCCGTCGTCCGTGCTCGACACGTACTGGCGCTGCAGCCAGGCCCCCTCCGGCTGCCCCGCGCACGCGGCGCTGCTCGGGCAGATCTGGGTGTCGTAGGGCGCGTACGCGTCGAACGTCCGCTGCTTCGCGCCGATCTGCGCCGTGGTGAGGTTGACGGGCATGTTCTGCGTCGCGTAGTCGACGTAGCCGGTGATGGTGTGCGGCGTCTCGTAGTCCTCGGACGCCTCGCGGGTCATGACCGCGACCGCGTGGTGGTCGTAATGGTCGCCGTCACCGTAGGACCCGACGTAGTCCTGGGTGTTCACCTGCGTCGCCTGGTACGTCGTCATCAGGCCGAGGATCGAGGAGACCAGCTGCGCCCTGGTGAAGGAGTTGGAGCCGTTCACGGCGCTGATGCTGGGGATGTACCCCTGCTCGAGCTTGGGCAGGCTCTGCGAGCCCGTGGCCCCGAAGCCCGCACCCGTGAGGCCGCCGTCGGGGAGTCGGAAGAAGACGAGCGTCACGATCGGCTTCGCCGTGAGCGTCGCCGCGACGACCGTCTTCCCGCCGACCGTGACGGAACCGGTGGTCCAGGTGTTCGCGACGCCGGCCATCTGCGCGTACGCGGCCTTTACACCGTTCTCGCGCCCGGTCCAGTAGGTCGAGGAGAGCCCGGCGTCACCGGCGGTGATGTAGGCGGTGGTGACGCACTTGCCCGCGCTGACCGCGTTCTGGATCGCGGGATTCTGGAAGAAGAGGTCGTCGTCCTCATGGGCGACCACGTCGAGCACGGAACCGCTGGAGCAGTCCGTCGCCGCGGCGGCCGGGAGCGCGGGGGCGATGGTTGCGGCCAGGAGACCGGCAGCGGCAGCGATGACGACGAGGAAGCGTCGCCGGCGGACGGGGTTCACGGGCATGCGGGTTCTCCAGGACGCCGACGGCGCACGTGTGGAGCTGCATCCGCGGAGTCGAACGGGCTGGGGAGGCCCGTCGGTTCGGGGGCACGGCCGGGTCAGCCGCAAACGAATCCTGACGGCACCGTGGTCGCGAGTCAACGGGTTGCGTACTCTCTTGGCCGATCGTGACCCGAATCCCCCGTGAACTGGGGGCCTGCGCAGCGAACGTCAGCGGTCGCGACTCCATGCGGCGACCCAGTCGATGAGGATGTCACCCTCCGCGGCGGGATCGGGCGCCGCGTCCTGGATGTCCGTCTCGGCCTGCAGCGTCCACCGCATCGGCACCGTGGGGAGGCCGGCCTTCGCCGTCGTCGTCCACGATTCCCCGTCGAGGACGAAGGTGAGCCGGCCCGGTTCCCAATCGATCGTCGCGGTGTGCCAGCCGCCGAGCGGCTGCGCCGTGTCGAAGTAGTACGCGAAATCCGACGGGTCGCCGTCGTTGCGGTGGGTGCTGCCCGTGATCGTGCTGTCCAACGATGCCTCGGGGAAGTCGACCTCGCCCCTGGTCCAGTCGTCGGAGTCCGGCCAGAGCAGCCAGGCGATCTTGTAGCCGGGCACCCGGTCCGCCTTGAACCGCACCGAGTAGCGGCCGTACAGCTGCCCGTGCCAGATCGAGCCGTCCGGCGTGGGCGTGATCGCGCAGACCTGGGGCTGCCGACCCTTGGTCCAGAGGTGGCAGTCGAGCATCCCGTTGCGAACGCTCGTCGTCGTCGCGGATCGCCAGACGCCGACCTGCGAGCGCGGCCGGGCGGTCTCCCTCGACGTCTCGGTCATGCCGTCGTACCAGGACCAGGCGGGGTAGACGTCGGCGAAGGCACCGAGGGCGGCAGGGCGATCGAAACCCTCCTGGATCAGCGGCTTCCAGCCCGGCGGGGTGGACGGCCTGATCGGACCCGCGGAGGTGCGCTGCCCGTTCGGGATCGCGGACAGCTCGACCGGGGCGCCGACGACGTGCTCGCTCCCCCGCAGCACGACCGGCGCGACGTCGACGATGTACCGGGTCGCTCGATCGAGGCCGGGCAGCACGAGCGACCCGGTGGCCGCGATGGCATCGTCCGTCCGGTCGGGAGCGCCGGCGCCCTGCGGCCGCAGGGACACCCGCACCGACGTCACGGCCTCCCCGCCGGCGCTCAGCACCCAGTCGACTCGAAGACGTCCGTCGCCCGGAACGATCGTCGCCGCGATCCGGGCGGGCGCGTCCGCGCGCGCGGAGAGCTCCGTCGAGACGGCGGCGCCGGCGCGCCGGGCCGCTGCAGCGGACAGGCCCCGGTGGTTCGAGAGCAGCCGCGTGACGACGGCGGACGACGGCGTGCCGGTGATCGTGCGGACCGAGACGCGAAGATCGCGGCACTCACCGGCGGCGCCGCGCGTGCAGGGCGGAGCGATGTCGGCGCTCGGCTTCACGCCATCGGTGCGCACGAGGATCCGGTCCGCCCCGTCCGGGACTCCGGAGAGCTGCAGGACCTTCGTCCGCCGTCGGTCGAGCAGCACCCCACCCGTGGTCGTCGTCCTGGCGAGGACGCGCACCGTGCCGCGAGCCGTGACGTCCAGGTAGGCCACCACGCCCGCGGCGACGTCACCGCCCGTCGCGCCCGGCTGCACACGAAGACGACCCCGGGCATCGATCGGCAGCAGCGCCCAGCGCGGTGCGGCAGCGGCCGAGACGCGCAGATCGACGCAGGCGGTGCCGTCGACCGCGCACAGCCGCGGGAGGTCGGACGCGTGCGTCCCGATCCCGGCCGCGCGGACGCCGACCACCGCGCCCGCGACCACCACGACGACGACGAGCGCCGTGGCGATGAGGGCACTCCGATGACGGCCGCCGGGGCGCCTCGGGCGCCCGGTCGCGGCCGGAGTCGCGCGATCGACCGCCACGGCGGCACTGTAATGGCGGATCACCTGATCGCAGTGCGCTTCGCGGGATCAGACCCCGAACGGGGGTCTCGCCGAGCCGCGCCCCACGTCGAACGGGGAGGACCGCGGCCCGGCGCCCGGAGGCGCCGAGCCGCGGTCGACGAGGACGGCTCAGCCGCGCTTGTACTGCGCGACCCAGTCGATGTACACCGACCCGTCGGCTCCCGACGACGGCTTCGTGCCATCGGTGGACGTCTCGTTCTGCAACGCCCAGCGCATCGGCGAGGTCGGCAGGTAGGTGGCCGACGTGATCACCTTGACGGTCTGACCGTCGAGGTCGAAGGTGACCTTGCCGGGCTCCCATGTGGTGGTCGCGGTGTGCCAGCTGCCGTCGCCCATCTTCGTGCCGGCGGAGCCCCACTGCTGGTCGGACGGGATGCCGGTCACGTTGTGTGCGGCGTAGTTGACGGTGCCGTCGAGGTTCGCCTCGGGGAAGTCGATCTCGCCCTGGTTCCAGTCGTTCGAGGTCGGCCAGAGCAACCAGGCCACCTTGAAGCCGCGGACGCTGTCCGCCTTGAACCGCACGACGTACTTCCCGTACACCTGGCCCATCGCGTGCCACGGCGTACCCGAGGTGACCGGGGTGAGCGCGCCGGCCTGGGCCTTGCCGTTCGACACCCAGTTCCGCATGCGCAGCACCGAGTCGGAGACGGACATCGTCGTCGACGAGTTCCAGGTCGTGCCGGACGCACCCGAGGTGTTGCCGTCGTAGCCGGCCCACCCGGAGTACTTCGAGGCGAAGGAGCCGACGCCCGCATCCGCGTCGAAGTCCTGGCCGATGACCCGCGTCCACCCCGGATACGCGTCCGCGCCGGGGAGGCCGGTGCCGGAGGACCCGCCCGAACCACCGGCGGGAGGCGTCGAGTCGGACGGCGACGGGGAGGGCGACGCCGACGCCGATGCCGATGGGCTCGGCGACGCCGACGGGCTCGTCGACGGCTTCGCCGACGACGTCGACCGGCCGAAGGCGCTCGCGGTCATCGAGATCGGGGACCCGGCCGTGCCGTCGATGACGGTCGCGATGGTCACGGTGTACATCGAACCGGCAGTGAGCCCCTTCAGGGTGACCGATCCGTTGCCGGCCGGCTTGTCGACGGTCGTGCCGCCGTTCGTGGCGCCGTTCGCGCCGCTCCGCGTGATCCGGACGGCGTCGACGTGCTGGGACCCCTGGTCGAGACGCCACGAGACGGTCATGCTGCCGACCCCGGGGGCGATCGCCGCTGCGAGGGTGGCCGGGTCGGCGACGCTCTGCGCGATGTCGGTGGCGGCCTGAGCGGTCGGCAGCGCGGTGGCGGTGCGCTTCGCCCACGCGCGCAGGGCCTGCAGGACCTGTCCGCGCGTGACCTTGTCGTGCCGGCCGGAGAAGGTGACCTGCGCCCACCCGCAGTCCACGGGCGTGGCGACCGGATCCGCATCGGTGGTCCGGTCGGAGACGGCTTTCGCGGACGCGCTCCCGGTCGTCGCACACGCGGCTCGGCTCTTCTGCCACGAGGACCGGGCGTAGCTGCTGCCGACCTGCACGATCACGGCACGCGCCGTCGCGGGCACGCCTGTCAGCCGGACGTGGCGGCGCTGGTCCTGCTCCACCCGCACGGTCGCGGAGGTCGACGGCCCGGCGGCGGTCACCGCGGAGGCGGAGGGGTCCGTCGACGTGAGGTACCCGACCACGCCGACCTCCGTCTGCCCCGCCGCTCCGGTGTTCGAGACGGTCAGGGTGTCGTCGCCGGCTTTGGCGAGCGGCAGGATCGCGACGGAGGCGCTGGTCGAGGAGGCGGTGTCGATGCACGATCCGCCGGACGAGTCGCAGACGGCGAGTGCAGGGGTCGCACCCACTCCGATCACGGCGCCCCCCACGGCGATGACGGTGGCGAGCGCCGCTGAGCCCGCCGTCGCGAGGACCCACGGTCGACGACGTCGGCCCTGCCGCGCGGCCTGTCTGCTCCCACCGCGGAGCCCCAACTCCTTCGGATCGCCGTCACCGGCCACCCAGCTGCTCCGCATCCTGTGTCTCGACATCCCTGCTCCCGTTCGTGTCCCGCCGCACATCCCGCATGCACGGCGTCGCTCATCCCGGACCGCGTGTCGATGTCGCCGCGCTGCCGGAACGGGGGGAAGGTATGGACGCGGACACGCCGGTTCCGGGAGGCGACGCGCGTGTCCCGCCGAGTTTCCAGTCCCCGAAATGCGCCCAGCGCGTTTCGCGCAGACGTGCTATGGGACGCTGCTCAGCCGCGCACGAAGTGCTGCAGCACCGACTCGACGCGCTCGAGGTGCTGCGCGTACGGGAACCGCTCCTCGACCCACGCACTGCACCGGGCGCCGAGCTCGGGCTCGGCGTCGCGCCAGTCGATGACCGCCTCGATCGCCACGAGCAGCGCGTCCGCGTCCTGCTTCGGGACGAGCAGCCGCTCCATGCCGCCTTCGAGCAGCTCCGGCACGGCGCCGACGCGTGCTCCGATGACGGGACGGCCGGTCGACATGCCCTCGACGATCGTGCGCCCGAACGCCTCGTCGACCCAGGACGGGGTGACGACGACGTCGGCGGCGTGGAGGAAGGGGATGACGTCCGACTCCGGACCGACGACCGTGACGCGCGCGGGGTCGAGGGACTCGACGGCGCGACGGACCTCCGACGTGTCGACCTGGGGCGGGTAGAAGCCGGCGAGGAGCAGGTGCACGTCGTCCCGCTCGATGCGCCGGAACGCCTCGAGCACCGTCGGGAGCCCCTTCTCCTCGGAGAACCGCCCGTAGAAGGTGATGACCCGGCCGGTCGTCGGCAGGCCGAGGCTCGCGCGGGCCGCCCGCTGCTCCTCCTCACCGCCGACCGGGTAGCGGCCGGGCGGCAGGGCGTTGTGCACGACCTCGATGCGGTCGCCGGGCACTCCCGCCGCGATCCACTGCTGTCGCGTGAACTCGGAGACGGCGAGGAACCGGGCGACGCCCTTCGTCAGCCACCGCGTGCGGGGCGAGCTCGGCGCGTGGTGCAGGTGCGTGACGAGCTCGACGCCGGCCGCGAAGGCCAGCAGTCGGGCCCACACGACGTGCTCCGCGCGGCTGAGCCAGATCACGTCGGGCTTCAGCCGGCGCACCGTCCGGATCGCCGGGAGGAAGCCGAGGAGGTCCCGGATGGGCGTGCGCCGAGTCAGCTTGAAGGAGACGGGCCCGTGCAGCCCGACACCGGCCTGCTCGAACAGGCGGCGCTGCTCGCCCTCCAACCCGAAGAAGAGGTCGACGCGGTGTCCCCTCGCGGCGAGCGCAGCGGTGTCCTCCAGGGTGCAGATCTCGATCCCGCCGACCGGCAGGAGGTAGGCGACATCCCCGACAACCCGCATGCACGGAACCTTAACGATCGCTCGGAACCATTCCCGGAGGCGCGGCCGGAAGACCGGAATCGATCCCCGATCTGGGGACGTGTGCGATGACACGCCCTCACGTACCCTCGGAGTCGCTGTCGAACCCGGGGCAGCACGTCCTTGACCCAGAGGTCCCACAACCCATGGCTGATGCCCGCCGCATCGCGCGCGGCGCGATCTGGAACTACTCGGCACAGATCGCGACCGCGCTGGCGCAGCTCGCCTACGCCGCGGTCACGTCCCGACTGCTCGTGCCTCACGACTTCGGCGTCTTCGCCGCCGCCACGGCGAGTGTGGCGCTGATCAACCTCGTCTCCCTCGCCGGTCTGCCGCAGGTCGTCGGCCGCATGACCGACCTCCACGCGGACCGGCTCGTCGGCCTGCTCGCCTACGCGGGCGTCATCGGGATCCTGGCGGCGGCCGCGACCTTCGTCGGTGCGCCGCTCTGGGCAGCGATCTGGGGCCAGCCGGAGTCCATCTCCGTGCTGCAGGTGCTCGCCCTCACCTCGCTGATCACACCGTTCGTCGCGCTCGGCAACGGGCTGTCCCTGCGCCTGGGCCTGTTCAAGCGGCTCGCCGGCGCGACCGTCGTCGCGAACGTCGGCAGCATGGTCGTCGGCACGGTCTTCGTGTTCCTGCTCCGCGACGCGGAGTCGCTTGCGGTCGCGCAGGTGCTCGCCCTCCTGGGCGTCGCGAGCATCATGCTCGTGCAGCTGCGCTCCTACTTCCGGGGCCGCTTCCACCTGCGCATGACGCTGAAGGACGTGTCCTACAGCACCAAGACCCTCGTGTCCGCGCTCCTCACGTACAGCGCGTCGACCGTGGGCAAGGTGAGCGTCAGCCACAGCGTCGGGTCCGTCGCCCTCGGCAACTGGAACCGCGCCGACGCGATCACCACCAATCCCTTCTACCTGCTCGGCGCGGCGATCAGCCAAGCCGTCTACCCCGAGTTCCGGCACGACATCGAGGACCGCAGCCGGACGCGCCGACTGTGGTCCGACCTGCTCGGCGTGCTCGGCTGGGTGTGCGTGCCCCTCGGGGTGCTCGTCGCGGTGCTGGCGCCGATCGCCGTCAACCTGCTGCTCGGCGACGGCTACGAGCTCGCCGCCCAGTACGCGCCGATGCTCGCGATCATCGGCGCCCTGCAGCCGGTCGTGTTCCTGCTCGTCAGCGGCTTCGAGGCGCTCGGCCGGTTCCGCTGGGTCTGGTCCGGCTACATCATCTCGCTGGTCGTGAACACCGGGGCGGCCGGCGTCGCGATCGCCCTGCACAGCGTGTGGCCCGTCTTCATCGGCTTCCTCGTCTCGTTCGCGATCATGCACCCGCTCCACCTCGCCCTCGCGAGCCGGGCGCAGCTGGTCGACCTCCGGGTCGTGCTGCGGCACTACCTCGAGATCCTCGCCTTCTGCGTGGTCGGCGGCGGTGCGCTCTGGACCCTCGTCAACGCGCCTGCCGTGATCGCGTTCTCCCCGTTCGTGTTCGGCGGCGTGCTGCTCGTCGCGATCGTCGCCGCCGCGCTGGTCGTGAAGAACATCCGCCGGTTCCCGCCGCTCGTCCTGGCCAAGCGTTACGGCCTCCTCGGTGGTCGCGAGGTCGTGCCCCCGGTCGCCCTGGACGTCGAGCCCGAGACGGTGCAGCGCTGATGCCGCGGCTCCTCATCGTCGCCAGCAACCGCTGGGGCTACCTGTGGCAGCGACACCAGTCGCTCGCCGTCGCCGCGGCCGCGGACGGCTGGGAGGTCGACTACCTCCAGCCGCGCCCGCGCAACCTCGGTCAGATCGCTTCGTACCCGATGCGGATGATCCGCAAGACGCGTGTCGAGCAGGAGCACCCGGCGACCTACGACGGCGTCAGCGTCATCGGCCGCCGCGGATGGACCGGCTCGACCGGCCCGTACGACATGGCGATCGTCTACCTGCCGGACCTGCTCACGGAGTGGCTGCTCCGCCGGGTCGTCCGCGGACCGATCGTCTACGACGCCGTCCTCGACTGGGCGACCGTGCCGAAGGCGTGGTTCCCGCCCGTCGGCTGGCGCTCCTCCGAACGGCGCATCGCGCGGATGCCGCGGGCGACGGTGTCGACCGACGCCCCGGGCATGGCCGCGCTGCTCGCCACCCGGGGCATGACCGCCGCGGTCGTCCCTCCCGCGGCGGACGACGCGTTCCTCGCCGCCGCCCACCCCGCGTGGGAGGACCGCTCCCGGCATGCGCTGTACTTCGGCGCCGTGCGGGCCGAGGTGGACGTGACCGTGTTCGAGCGCCTCGTCGCCGCCGGCGTGCCCGTCGACGTGGTCGGCGTGATCGACGACGACGCCGTGCGCGAGCGACTGCTCGCCGCGGGCGTCTCGATCGAGCCGCCGATCGGGGTCGAGGCGATCGCCGCGCGCGCCGCGCGGCACCGCGTCATCCTCCTGCCGTACCGCGGCGCCCGCGGCGCGACCCTCGCGCCCGCGAAGCTGTTCAACGCCGTCGCGAGCGGGGCCTGGGTGCTCGCTTCCGGGATCGACACCGCCGTCGCCGCCGCGCCGGGCCTCGTCAGTCTCGACGAGGGCGAGGACCCCGCGGAGGCGGTCGTCCGGCTCGCGGAGCGCGCGCCCGCTTCGCCCCAGTCGCTGCCGACCTGGGCCTCGCGCTGGACGCAGCTGCGGCAGGTCGCCGGCCTCCCCGGGAAGGTGCTCTCGTGAACATCGTGCTCATCGTCGGGCTCGGCCTGGTCGGCCTCGCGGTCCTCGTGTGGCTCTACGCCGCCAAGTCGTACAAGCCGACGCTGTGGGCGCTCGGCGTGCTCCTGTCGATCTCCCCGCTGTCCGTGGCGACGATCGCACCGGCCGCCGGCAACGACACCGTCTTCAAGGCCGGAATCCTGGCGATGATCGTGCTGCTCTGGCTGCGGTTCGGCATCCGTCTGCGCTGGCCGGTGGGGCTCATGCTCGCCGCGTTCCTGTTCGCGCTCGCCGTGTCGATGTCGGGACTCGTCCCGTCCATCTCCGTGTCGGCCGGATTCGCCGCCAAGGCGTTCTCCGGCTACTTCCTCACGATGGCCGCCGCGATGATCCGCTGGCGGAGGGAGCATCTGCCCTCCGTGCTCCAGGTGCTGGTCGCCGCCCCGGTCGTGTCGCTCGTCCTCGGCGTCGGGTTCCAGGCCTCCGGCCGCGGTTGGGCGATCATCGGCGACGGCCGCCTCGGCGGTGCGCTGATCGGCCCCACCCTGGCCCTCTTGACGACCGCGGCAGCGTTCGCGGCGGTGACCGGGATCATGGTCCTGGGGCAGCGGAAGTGGACCGTCTGGCTGCTGATCGACTGCGGCCTCGCGTTCCTCACCCTGACCCGCGGCGCCCTGATCTCGTGCGGCATCGTCATCCTGGCGCTCGGGATCTGGACCTTCCGCGCCCGACGCACGACCTCGTCCAAGACCGTCAACGCGGCTCGGCTCGTCTTCTTCAGCTCCTTGGCCGTCGCTGCCGCGGCACTGCCCGAGATCCTCGCGCGCAACGTCGGCAACGCCTACGAGGGCTCGTTCAACACCTCCGGGCGCGACCAGGCCTGGCCGTTCTACCTCTCACTGTCGGAGCACTCGCCGGCACTCGGCCGCGGGCTCGGCTTCGCGAACATCGCGAACGCCCTGCTGCACCCCGTCGGTGTCCAGTCGGCCTTCGAGTCGCCGCACAACGAGTACATCCACTTCTACGTCGACGGCGGCCTCGCGCTGGCGATCCCGTTCTTCGTCGGCCTGATCGCCCTGGTGGTCCTGGTCGGCCGCATCCAGCACCGGAGGATGCTGGCGCTCGGGATCCTCGGGGCGACCCTCTTCTACTGCTACGTCGACAACAACTTCTCGACCCCGCAGTTCGACGTCGTGTTCGGCCTGCTCATGGGCGCGCTGCTCGCCGGCCGCCCGGACCCGGATCAGCAGACGGAGCGGACCCGAGCGCTCGAGCGGACCGTCATGGTGCCCTCGACCCCGCGCGTCGAGCCGTCGTCGACCGACAGCACGGAGCCCGTGCTCAGGTAGTCGCCCGAGCCCGCTCCTGCTGGGGGCGGTGGTCCGCGGCGGTTCCGGCAGCATCGGTCGGTTCCGGCAGCGGGATCACGTCGGGATCGCTGCCGGAAGCCACGCGGAGCTGCCGAATCCGACGGTCGCGAGGACCTCGACGCCGTCGTCGACACCGGGCACACGCTTCAGCGGCGCTCGCCGGCGCGCCGCGGCTCAGTGCGAGCGGAGGCGGTGCAGCGCCTGCTGCGGCCAGCACACCGCGGCGCCGGCGAGCGCGAGCGCCGCACGGGCGCGGTGGCCCGACGCCTTCGCCTGGAGCGCGGTCCGGTACAGCGTCAGCGACCGCGTCTGCATCGTCACGCCGAACCGGCCGACCGGCCCGATCGCGCGCCACATCGCGTCCGGCGTCAGCTCGGGCTCCCCCGCGACGCGGCGCCGGTGGTTCTCGACGGCGAGGCGGATGTTCCTCCGCACCTTCCCCATCGAGCTCGCGTTGATGCCGCTGTCGTGGAAGCGGTAGCGCAGCACGACGCGGTCCACGTTCGCGAGCCGGCCGTGCTCGGCGAGGCGCAGGAACAGGTCCCAGTCCTCCGAGACGCCGTGCTCCCAGTACCCGCCGACCGTCGTGATCGCATCGGCGCGGATCATGACCGACGGGTGCGTGACGACGTGCCGACCGGCGACGAGACCGGCGACGATCTCCTCGTGGGACGCGGGGAATCGCGACTCCGACTCCGTGCGGCCGTCGACCAGGCGCTCGATCTGGCCGCCCACCAGCACCACGTCGGGATGCTCGTCGAGGAACGCGGCCTGCGTCCCGAAGCGTCCCGGCACGACCTGGTCGTCGCCGTCCATGCGCGCGAGGTAGCGCCCGCGCGCCTCCTCGAAGCCGCGGTTGAGGGTCGCGGCGAGACCGCGGTTCGCGTGCCGCACGACGACGAGCCGCGGGTCGTCGACAGCGGCGAGCAGCGCGTCGACGGAGCCGTCGATGCTGCCGTCGTCGTAGACGCGCAGCTCGAGGTCGTCGAAGCCGTCCGACAGCACGCTGCGGACGGCGGGGATCAGGTACTCCCCCGCGTTGTACGCGGGGAGGATCACGGAGACGATGGGCTCGGTCATGCGTCGCTTCCTGCGGCTGAACGGTCCTGGACGCCGTCCGCCCGCCCGCTGCGGCAGCAGCGGCGGGCGGACGGGCGGCGGTCAGACCTCGCGGGCCTTGAGGCTCGAGGACTTCTTCGCGCCCTTGCGCCCCACGGGCTTGCGCGGCGTGTACTCGTACTTCACGTAGGAGGAGGCGTCGGCGCCGGTGACCGGCAGCTTCGTCAGCACCACGCCGAGCACGCGACCGCCGACCCGCTGGACCTTGTCGACCGCGTCGGCGAGCTGCCCCTTGGTCGTGTGCTTGGCCGCGCAGACCATGATCGTGCCGGAGGCGCGGTGCGACAGGATCGCCGCGTCGCTCACCGGGAGCAGCGGCGGCGCGTCGAGCACGATGGTGCTGAAGCGGCCCTGCAGCCGCTCGAGCAGCTGCTCCATCGCCTCGGACTGCAGCAGCTCGCTCGGGTTCGGCGGGATGGCGCCGGCCGGGAGGACGGTCACATGCCCGTCGCCCCACGACTGGAGGGCGTCGTCGAGGCGCACGCGGTCGATCAGCACGTCGGTGAGGCCGACACCGCCGTCGATGCGCAGCACGTCGGCGAGGCGCGGGCGCCGGAGGTCGGCGTCGATGATGAGCACGTCGGAGCCGGCGTCCGCCATCGCGAGCGCCAGGTTCACCGCGGTGGTCGTCTTGCCCTCGCCCTCGGTGGACGAGCTGATGACCATGGTGCGCGTCGAGCGGTCGACGTCGAGGAACTGGAGGTTCGTCCGCAGCGTGCGGAACTCCTCCGCCAGACGGCCGTTCGGGTCGCTCCGCACGACGAGCGGGTTCTTCCTCACGGCGCTCGAGCGCGCGATGCCGCCGAGGACCGGGCGGTCCGTCACGGCGTGCGCGTCCTCGGGACGGCGGATGCGGGTGTCGAGGACGTTGCGGAGGATCGTGATGATCAGCGCGAGCGCGAGGCCGCCGACGAAGCCGATGGCGAGCATCAGGGGGATGTTCGGAGTGCTCGGGGTCTTCGCGACCTCGGCAGGGCTCGAGACCGAGAGCTTGACGGGCGCCGCGCCCTTCTTGGCGGGCGAGATGTCGTCGACGCTCTTCGCGAGCTGTGCGGCGACGGTGTCCGCGATGCGTGCGGCGCGCTTCGGCGACGGGTCCTCGACGGAGATGCCGATCAGCTGCGAGGTGTTGCTCGCGGTGATGGTCATCTCCTTCGCCAGCTGGTCGTTGGTCATCGTGTCGGTGAGGCCGAGGGTCTTGCGCACCGGCGTGAGCACGAGCGGCTGATCCGCGACGTCCGCGTAAGTGGTGACGACGGACTGGATGTACGACTGACCGGTGAGGGCATCGTTGATCGAGCCCGAGGCGTTCAAGGTGAGGACGACGGTGGTGTCCGACGTGTAGAGCGGCGTCTGCCGGAACGCGTACAGACCGGCGGCGCCGGTGCCGACGAGGGCTGCGACGAGGAGCAGCACCCAGGATCGGCGGAGCACACGGATGTAGTCGGAGAATTCCACGGGAGTTCAGTCCTCGGTTCGGGCGGTCCGGGTTCAGTGGAGCGACGCCGTCGGGTTCACGGGTCACTGGACCGTTCGCACCATTGTGCGGTGATCCGGTCGAACGCCGCGCCCCCAGAACGCGGCGCATGATCATGCCCAGGTCGGCCTCGCCGCGTCAACCGGAACCGTTCCACCGCCCCGATTCGGCGGAGGACTCAGGCGGCGGACGCGGCTCCGGCGCGCAGCGCGACGAGCACGGCAGCGATTCCTGCGGCGGCTGCCCGGGCCTGCTCGAGCGCCCACCCGTGAGCGGCGCCGTCCAGGTGATGCGCCTCGGGCAGGTCGTCGAGCCCCAGCTCGACCACCGGACGGAGGAGGACTCCACGCCTCGGGACGGGGATGCGCTTCGGCTTCGGGAGGCCGCGATCGCGGTGCAGGCGCTCCGCGACGGCGGCGACCGCATCGAGTCTCCCCCATCGGTCACCGGCCTGAGCGATCGTCGACGCCTCGCGGAGCGCGAACACCTTCGTCTGGAAGCCGGGAGCCATCCGGTTCACGAGGCTGCGTTCCTCGCCGTCGATGGTGAGGACCAGGTCGGCCTTTCTGATCCGCTCCGCGGTCACCGGCTCGGACCGGTGGTCGCGGAGGTCGGCGCCCGCGGAGGCCGCCTCGATGGCGTGATCGCAGGCCGGCTGACCGACGACGCCGTCGAGGCCGGCGCTGGCGACCCGCACGTCGTCCCGGCCGGCCAATCGAGTGCGCAGCAGTGCTGCCACGAAGGGCGCGGTGCAGATGTCGTCGTCGCCGACCACGAGGATCCGCTGGGGAGGGTTCGTCACGGGTGAGGCCTCTTCGTCCGCGGCGCAGGCGTCGACGCCGGATCCGATGGGGAGTCGGGGCGATGCGTCGATGCGGTGTCGCGCCGACGGGTACCGGCGCTGCTGCCGCCTGCGATGCTACTGGGCGGCGGCTGCGGGCACGATGCGGACCTCCTGCGTGATCCCGTCCTCCACCGCCACCGCGCTGAAGCTGTGGCGCCACCCCTGGCAAAACCATAAGCGATGCCCCCAATACATGGGTGATCAGTGGATTCGACGCGTCGACACGCCGTACATTCCTTGGTGCGACTTCGTGCTGCGCCGGCGCGACTCCGCATACCCACTTACCCATCCGGCGCTGGTACAGCTGCGACCACCCATCGCAGGTGAAGGCCTCCTCCCCATGCCCGAACGCGCTTTCCGCACCGCCGAAGTCGGCGGTGTGCCCTTCCAGGTCTCCGACCTCGACGCCGCCGTCGACTGGACGATGCGGCGCGCCGCATCGTCGGACGCTCCTGGTGTCCCGGTCCGGCTCGCCAACGCCTTCTGCGTCACCATGGCGAACCACCGCCCCGACTACCTCGCCACGCTGCGCGACCGCGGCGTGAACTTCCCCGACGGCGCACCCGTCGCGTGGGCCATGCGCCGCGTCGGTGAGGAGGCGGGCCGTGTCCGTGGACCGTCCTTCTTCACGACGACACTCGAGCGCAGCCAGAACACCGGCCTCCGCCACTACTTCTTCGGCACGGACGAGGCGGTGCTCGCCGAGCTCATCGACCGCGTGCACGAGCTGTACCCGGGTGCGATCGTGGTCGGCGCGTCCGCTCCCGACTTCCGCAGCGACCCGGCTGAGCTCGCCGCACAGCTGCCGGCCGGCATCACCAAGCAGGAGGTCGACATCGTGTGGGTGGGCCTCGGCTCCCCCAAGCAGGACTTCGTCGCGGACGTGATCGCGGCCGAGCGGGGTGTCGTCGCCGCCGGCGTCGGCGCGGCATTCGACTTCGTGGCCGGCAGCGTCCGAGAGGCGCCGCGGTTCATGCAGAACTCCGGCACGGAGTGGCTGTTCCGGCTGGCCTCCGAGCCCCGCCGCCTCTGGCGGCGCTACCTGATCGGCAACGTGCAGTTCCTCCGCGTCGCGCTCCCCGGCATCCGCAGCGCGCGGAAGGCGGCGAAGGCCGGGCAGCCGCTGGTGCGTCCAGTCGAGGAGGACCCGGAGGCGGCCGCGTCCCACTCTCCCCAGGTGCTGCACGAGATGCAGTAGTCCTCGAATGCGGAAGGCCCCGACTCGCTCGACGAGTCGGGGCCTTCCGCCTGTCCGGCCTCGTCCACGGAGCACTCGAGCGGCAGGCCCGAGACGTACGAGGAGGGGCCCGGCGGATCGCCGGGCCCCTCCTCCTTCCCCTGGACGCGTCGGCTACTCGACGGTGACGGACTTCGCCAGGTTGCGCGGCTGGTCGACGTCCAGGCCCTTCGCCGCGGCGAGCTCGAGCGCGAACAGCTGCAGCGGCACGACCGCGAGCAGCGGCTCCATGAGCGGGGAGGCGAGCGGGATGCGGATGACGTCGTCGGCGTACGGCAGCACGGCGACGTCCCCCGCCTCGGCGATCGCGATCACGTGCGCGCCACGGGCGCGGATCTCCTGGATGTTCGAGACGACCTTCGCGTGCAGCTCCTCGGCGTACCGGGGGCTGGGGACGATCACGAAGACGCGCTGACCCGGTTCGATCAGCGCGATCGGGCCGTGCTTCAGCTCGCCCGCGGCGAAGCCCTCCGCGTGGATGTAGGCGAGCTCCTTCAGCTTGAGTGCGCCCTCCAGGGCGATCGGGTAGCCGACGTGCCGACCGAGGAACAGGACGCTGCGGGTGTCCGTCATGCTCTGCGCCAGCGTCCGCACCTCGTCGGCCGACTCGAGCACCTCGGTCAGCTTCTCGGGCACTGCCGCGAGCTCGTCGAGCTGCTCCCCGATCTGCTCCGGCGGCATCGTCCGCCGCGCCTGCGCGATGGCGAGGCCGAGCAGGTAGAGCGCGGTGATCTGGGCGACGAACGCCTTCGTCGACGCGACGGCGACCTCGGGACCGGCGTGCGTGTAGAGCACGCCGTCGGACTCGCGGGCGATGGTCGCGCCCTGGGTGTTGCAGATCGACAGCGTGGTCGCGCCGCGCTCGTGCGCGTACCGGACGGCCATGAGCGTGTCCATCGTCTCGCCCGACTGGCTGATCGACACGACGAGCGTGCTCGGCGACAGGAACGGGTGGCGGTAGCGGAACTCGTGGGCGAGCTCGACCTCGACGGGCAGGCCGCCCCACATCTCCATCGCGTACTTGCCGAGCGTGCCGGCGTAGGCGGCCGTGCCGCAGGCGATCACGAGCACGCGGTCGATCGCGGCGAGGTCGATGCCCTCGATCTCCGGGATCGTCACCGTGCCGTCCTGGACGCGTCCGCGGATGGTGTTCGCGACGGCCTCCGGCTCCTCGCTGATCTCCTTCGCCATGAAGCTGTCCCAGCCGCCCTTCTCGGCGGCCGAGGCGTCCCACGCGACCTCGAAGGGCGTCGCCTCGACGGGCGTGCCGTCGAAGTCGAACACCTCCACGGTGTCCGCGGTGATGGCGACCATCTGGTCCTGGCCGATCGCGAGCGCGTTCCGCGTGTACTCGACGAACGCGGCGACGTCGGAGCCGAGGAAGTTCTCGTGCTCCCCCAGCCCGATCACGAGCGGGGAGTTCCGCCGCGCGCCGACGACGAGGCCCGGCTGGTCGGCGTGGACCGCGAGCAGCGTGAAGGCGCCGTGCAGGTGCGCGACGGTCGCGAGCATCGCGGCGCGCAGCTCGCGGGTGCGCTGGAACTCGCGGCCGAGGAGCACGGCGGCGACCTCGGTGTCGGTCTCGCTCTGGAAGACGAATCCCTGCGAGACGAGCTCCGCCTTCAGCGCAGCGAAGTTCTCGATGATCCCGTTGTGGATCAGCGCGAGCTTGCCGTCGTCACCGAGGTGCGGATGCGCGTTCCCGTCCGTCGGACCGCCGTGCGTCGCCCAGCGGGTGTGGCCGATGCCGGTCCGTCCCTCGGGCAGCGAGTCCTCGGCGAGGTCCGTCGCCAGCACCTGGAGGCGACCGGCGCGCTTGCGGGAGCGGACCGACCCCTCGTCGTCCACCACCGCGACGCCCGCGGAGTCGTAGCCCCGGTACTCGAGGCGGCGCAGGCCGTTGACGAGGACATCGACGCTGGACCGGGATCCGACGTAGCCGACGATTCCGCACATGATTCGATTCGTTCCTTTCGGGAGAACGGTCCGGTCAGGAGACCGGTGGGCCGGCGACGGCAGGGTGGGCAGCGCCGGTGAAGTGGGCAGCACGACGGCGTCGTGGCGAGCAGGGGCTCGTCAGCGCGACGGCGACATGGAGGACGGGCTGCACAGGGCGTCCGTTCAGCCCTGTGGGTGCAGGGCGGCGGGTTGGGTTCGGGGGCCTCTCAGGATAGGAGCAGGCGCCCTCCACCGACAGCCCCCGTCGTGGGGTGCGGCCCGGCGCTAGTCGCGACGCCGCAAGATGGATCGCAGCGACGTCGGGTCGGCGTAGCGGACGACGCGCGCCGGCGCGCCGACGACGGTCGCTCCGGCCGGAACGGAGGCGAGCACGACCGAGTTGGCGCCGATGACGGCCCCGTCTCCCACGGTGATGTCGCCGAGCAGGGCTGCCCCCGCGCCGATCGAGACGTGGTCGCCGACGATCGGGCTGCCGCCCACCGCGCCCTCCACGATCGACCGGACGCCGAGCGTCACCCCCTGCTAGATGGCGACGCCGTCGCCGACGCGCGCAGCGTGGTGGATGACGATCCCTCGCGGGTGCCGGATGCGCAGGCCGGAGCCGATGGTCGCGCCGACCTCCACGTCCATCCCGTAGGCGCGGACGTTGTGGAGCCGCAGCCAGAGCGCGGCGATCTTGACGCCGTGGCGTGCGCACCAGAGCTGCGCGGCGAGGATCATCGTGGCGCGGAACCCGGGGTCGAGGAGCGCTCGGGCGAGGCTGCGACCGGTCAGCGGTTCCCCGAAGGTCGCGACGAAGGACCGGCGGGCCCGGCGCAGGAGCGGTTCCGACCGATCTTCGTCGGCAAGCAGCCCGGTCACGGGCGCCGGATCCGGATGACGGGAAGACGAGTCAGGCGCAAAGGGCGTCCTCAGGAGGGTGGCGCCGGCGTTCAGCGGCAGTCGCAGGCTCGATGGGTGTCGGGTCTGCGCGGCCACGCCGAAGCGATGGTCGGGGTGCCGCGAGCATAGGGCAGCGAACTGCGGACCGGGAGTCCCCCGTTCGCGGCCCCCGTTCGGGTGACATCCGGCCGTAGAACGGCGATGATCAGGCATTCTGCGCAGTCGCCGCACGCCCGCCCCCGTACCATCGGCGGCATGCGCCCATCCGGTTCCCGCAGGCGCGTGCGCCTGGCTATCAGGTCCCTCGTCCTCGCGCCGGCCCTGACGACGGCCCTGCTGCTCGCCGGCTGCACGACCGGGGCGAGCGCCCCGACCCCGACCCCGACGCGGACCCCTGCGGTCGAGGTCGCCCACGATCTCGACTTCGCCTCCCCCGGCGGCACCCCGCTGAAGCTCGACGCCTGCACGCCGAAGGGCGTCGCCGGCCCGCTGCCCGCCGTCGTCATCGTGCACTCCGGGTCCTTCATCGAGGGCGCGCACGGCGACCTCGACTGGCTGTGCGAGGAGGGCGCCCGGCACGGCTTCGCGGCGTTCACCGTCGACTACCGCCTGCTGCCCGCCGCGCACTTCCCGGGCCAGCTCGACGACGTCGCGTCCGCGGTCGACTGGATCAGCGCCGCCGCGCAGGCGAAGCGCTTCCGCGTCGACCCGAAGCGGGTGGCCCTCCTCGGCACCTCCGCCGGCGCGATCATCTCGTCCGGTCTGCTCACCGGCGTGCCCGGCTCCCCTGTGAAGCCGAGCCGCTTCGTCGGCGGGGCGCTGCTGTCGGCCGCCTACGACCTGCCCGCCGCCGCCACGCAGGCGGGCACGACGCAGGAGGAGGTGAAGGTCGCCCTCGAGTACGCGGGCTGCTCGACCACCGACTGCCCGGCGCTGAAGACGATCTCGGCGATCAACTCGGTCGACCGCTCCGACCCGCCGATCTTCCTGGCGAACTCGACGAACGAGCTGGTCCCGCTCCCCCAGGCCACGGCGATGGACGCGGCGCTCAAGGCCGCCGGTGTGCAGCACGAGTTCCACATCGCCCAGGGCACCGACCACGCCGAGTTCATCGTGCAGAACCACCCGGACATCGACGCGGCGATGTGGGCGTTCCTCACGAAGATCGCGCGCTGATCGCCGTACCGGTCGGCCGGGTGGACCGGGTCAATACCGCTCGATCCGGAGCAGATCGGGGCGCGGCTTCCCGCCGACGATGAGCGTGATGCCGCTCGCCTTCTGCAGGTTCGGGCGACCGTTGTAGCGGTAGGGCAGCGTCACGACGAAGTGCCCGTCGGTGAGCGGCGGGTCCACGATGCGGAACGTCCCGGTCCCCAGGTCGTTGGAGATCCGGACGCCGTACGCGTTGCCGATGGCGACCGGCCGCACCAGCTCGTTGCTGCCCGTGACCCGCTCGAAGTTGAAGCCCGCTCGCCCGTTGCCGATCGCCCGGCAGTCGATGCAGCGGACGCCGCTCGACTGCCAGAACGCGAACCCCATCCCGTACCGGTTCTGCTTCGAGAGCGTGCTGCAGATCGTGATGTCGGTGGAGTTGTTCACCCCGAACCCGGAGGCGCCCACCCCGGCGCCGTCGACGACGACGTCCGACCACTGCGATCCCGCGGTCCGGTAGTCGTTGATACCGAACGTCTCCCCCGGCGGCGACGCCGCGTCGCCCGGGATCGCGGCGACGCGGATCTGCGAGGCCCGCAGGCCGCTGCCGTGGTCGACGCGCAGCCCGTTGTAGAGGTGCCCCTGGTCGGTGCCCTGCACGGCGAACCCGCGGAGCACCGTGCGGTCGCCATCGACCTTCAGCACGCTGAGCTGGTTCGTGTTCGGGAAGCCGGTCGGGATGTCCCCCGCCCGCGTGGAGGTGCCGGGCGCGACCTCGAAGACCGTCCTGCCGACGCCCGCGCCGACGATCCCGCGTGCGCTCGCCAAGACGACTCCGCCGTCGAGCGTCCCGTTCGCCGGCGTGAAGTCGTCGAAGGCGATCGTCCGCGCCGGCAGTCGCACGACCCGCCGCCCGGCGTTCGCAACGGCCCGCCGGAAGCCGTCGTCGGCCGGAACCGTCCGGCCGACCGTGCCGGTCGCGCACTGCCCGGGAACGGGCGTGGGCAGCGGCACAGTGGCCAGCGGGGAACTCGGCTGCGCAGCGGGGCTCGTGCAGCCGCTCAGCACCAGGACGACGAGGACACACAGACCATTGCGCACGACGGAGCTCCGGCGGCGAACCATGGCTCTCCTCGATCGGGGAACAACATGCTAGAGGCGACCGAGAGCGCGCCCAGCGCGGACCCGCCGCCGCGCCCCGCCCTCCGCTCTCCGCTCTCCGCTCCCGCTGGTTGAGGTGCGAGCGAAGCGAGATGCTCCTATGTCATGTCAAGGAGGAGTGCGCGGTAGATCGGGCGGGCGAGGTGGCGTTTGAGGACGCGGATGGCTTCGCGTTTGCTGTCGCCGGCGGCGACGCGTTTCGCGATGAACGTTTTCGTTTGCTCGTCGTGAGCGATGCGGGTGATCGCGATGCGCCAGATCGCGTTGTTCCCTTGCCGGTCACCGCCGCGGTTGAGGCGGTGCCGGTTCGTCTTGCCCGAGGAAGCCGGGATCGGGCTGACCCCGCAGAGCGCGGCGAACGCGGCGTCGGAGTGCAGCCTGTGCGGGTTCTGTCCCGCCGTGACGAGCAGCTGGCCGGCGACCTCGGTCCCGACGCCGGTCAATGCGAGCAGGTTCGGGGCGAGGCGTTCGACCAGCGGTGTCGTCACGGCCGTGATCGCGCGGATCTCGTCGCGAGCGTTCAGCCAGGTCCGGGCCAGGCTTGCCAGCGCGGTCTTCACCGCTGCGGTGACGTCCCCGGTCGCGGCGGCGGCGAGGTCGGGACGGAACCCGGCCGCCCTGCGGGCCAGGGCCAGCATGGTCAGTCCGGTCAGCTGTCGCTGCAGCTGTTCGGGTGCGGTGATCAGCAGGCTCCTGATCCGACGCGCGGCATCACCCTGCTGCTTGACCGCGTGACGGCGGGCGACCCGCAGGTTCCGTAACCCCTCGACAGCGCCGGTAGTGTCCTTCGGCGTCGCCTCCGCGGTCCCGGACAGCACTGCCCGGGCCGCGGACTCCGCGTCGATCGGATCGGACTTGCCGACCCGGCGACGGGTCGGCAAGTCCGGGCGGTTCACCTCGACGACCTGCAGCCCGGCGGCTTGCAGGTGCCGGGTGACCCCGGCCCCGTAGGAGCCGGTCCCCTCGACCCCGACCTTGACCACCTGCCCGTGCCCGGCCAGCCACGCGGCCGCCTGCCCGTACCCGGACCGGTTCGCGGGGAACGTCGCCGATCCGAGCATCGCGCCGGCCGTCGTGACCGCCGCGACGGTATGCGTCTGGGAATGGGTATCGATCCCGCCGATCACCATCACCGGCGGAGCAGGGTGTGTCATCGTGGCCATCAGCCGTCCTCTCGTCCTGGGGATGGCACGCGCTCGACAACGATGCGGACAGGACAGTGATGGGGACCTCTGGACCAGGCTCCTATGAGGTCACGACGCCATCGAGACGAGTGCACAGTGATTCCGCACCGACCGGGCCGACAGATCTAGCTGAAGACACAACGGTCGGCCTCGAAACGGGTCAGACCCGGCCGGTGCGGAACCACCACCAGTCTCACTGCCTCGAAACCACAGCGCCGATTTCGCGGCCCTCGCGACCACACTCCCCCACCCCGCCCCGACCCGCTGGTTGAGGTGCGAGCGAAGCGACCCTCAAAATCAGAGCTCCGAAGCAACACCCCGTCGGAGAAGCCCCTCAACCCCGACGAGTCGACATCCACGCCAGCGGGAACGAAGCCCGCCGCATCCCGCGCTTCAGCACGACCTCGGAAACCCCGGCCCGGCGCAGCTCCTCGACGTGCTCCCGCGTGAACTGCAGCCGGTGCCGCAGCTTCCACCAGTCCTGCCCGGGCTGGCGCGCCGCGATGATCCGCGTCCGCCCGTCGAGGCGCGCGACCGTGCGCACGGACTTCACTGACGAGTCCGGAATCGCAGCGGAGAACGGCCGGCGCTCGTCGAGATGCGGGTGCGGCTCCTCGGTCGAGCGCTCAGCCTTGCTCGCGGCAGGCGCCGCCCGCTCCGACGCTCTCCGTACTGACTCCGCATGTGTCATCGACGATCCCCCTCAAGCGACGTGCGACCACGCCGTCGTGGAGAAAGCAGGACGCCCGCACATCCGTTCGACGACCGTACTCAGCAGCGGTCCCCGCGCCGCATCCAGTCGGCTTCCTCGAAGTCAGGTTCCGTTCATCTCCCGCTCAGCGGAAGTCGCCGCCCCGAACGACCGGGGCCGCGTCAGTCGTCGAACGGCACGGCTCGCAGGTGCTTCTTCACCCATGCGACCGTCGCGGCCGATGCGCGCATCGCCTCCTCGAGGCGGGCCAGGAAATCGCTCGGCTCGACAGGGCCGCGGGCCGGCAGAGGCATCGTGGCGAGCGGGTCCACCTCAGCCGACAGACGATCGAGATCGGGCGCTTCGGCTCGCTGGAGCGACGGCCCGAGCGCGCCGCTCACCAGCACATTCCGCAGTCGCAATCCCAGCCGGTCGCGTGCTGACGCGGTTCGGGGGCAGGCTCGATCGTCGGATCGGGATTCATCGGGTACTCCGTGCGCGTCGGGCGGGTTGGGTGACCCGCCAGGGTTCGACGCGCGGCCGCAGGCTATCGATTCCAACGCCCGACCGGCCAGTCCCCCCTTTCAGGACCGCTGGACGTGCTGGACGCGCCGTGTCGGCCTGTCGGAAGTCTGCGGAGGGCGCGGTCGGTGCGATCAGTACCGCACGATGCGGAGCAGGTCGGGCCGCGGCTTCCCATGGACGATCAGGCTGATGTCGCTCGCCCGCTGCCGGTTCGTCGTCCCGTACCAGCGCTTCGGCAGGGTGACGGTCCAGCGTCCGTGGTTCAGTTTCGGGTCGACGATCCGGAAATGCGCGCTGGACCGGTCCGATGCGATCCGCATCCCGTACCGATTGCCGCTCGCGGCCGGCCGAACCAGGACGACGGCGCCGGTCGTCCGCTCGAAGTTGAAGCCCGAGAACCCGTTGTCGACCGCGCGGCTGTCGACGAGCCGGATCCCGCTCGACTGCCAGAACGCGAAGCCCATGCCGGTCGGGTTGTTCCGCGAGACCGCGTCGCAGATGGTGATGCTGCGCGAGCTGTTGACCCCGAACCCGCTCGCGCCGACGCCCTTGCCGTCGACGACGATGTGCGACCACTGCGAGCCGACCGTCCGGTAGTCGTTGATCCCGAACGTCTCCCCCGGGGGCGCACTGTCGTTCCCGGGGATGTGCGTGATGCGGAGACGCGACGCTCGCAACCCCCGCACGCGGTCGATACGGAGCCCGTTGTAGAGGTGCCCCTGCTTCGTCCCGTTCACGGTGAAGCCGCGGAGCACCGCCGATCTCCCGCTGACGCGCAGCACGGACAGCTGGTTCGTGTTCGGGAAGGTCCGCGGGATGTCCTTCGCGTGCGTCGAGCTGTACTGCTTCACCTGCAGCGTCGTCCGCGACGCCCCGGAGCCGACCAGACCGCCGACCGTCGGGCCGGCGACCGCGCCGTCGAGGGTCCCGTCCGCCCGAGTGAAGTTCGTGAACGAGAATCGCCCGGAACCCAGCTGGATCACGCGACCGTCAGCCGCAGCGACGCGCTTCGTGAACGAAGAGGCCGCCGGCAGCTTCGAGTACGCGAGTCGCGCCGTCGCGACGGCGGCACCGTCCCCGGCGCATCGCACGGCGTGCTTCGCAGCAGCGCCGGGCGCGGCCGTGGCAGCCGGCGCGAGACCGCCGACAGCGAGGAGGGCGGCGACCGTCGCGGCGAGCGCGCTCGATCGGAGGTGAGGAGGTCGGTGCACAGTGATCCTGCCGGTGGGCGACGGCGCGACGCGTCCGAGTGGGTGCTCGGTCGGGACCTGCACGGTATCGGAGGCTCGCAGCCGCCGCTACCGCATACGCGTGATCGACGGCTCGGTTCTCCGTCCGCGGGGTTGTCCGCAATCCTTCGCCGTCAGAAGTCTTCCGGGCGGACTTCCTCGGCGACTGGAGCTACGGCCGCCCCATGCCGATGTACGTCCAGCCGGCCGAGCGCCACGCGTCAGGGTCGAGCACATTGCGCCCGTCGATGATGAGCGGCGTCCGGACGTGCGCCTTCAGCGCAACCGGGTCGAGTTCCCGGTACTCCTTCCACTCCGTCACGAGCACGACGCAATCCGAGCCGTAGAGCGCATCCCGCGTGTCCGTCGCGAAGCCGAGCTGGGGCTGGAGGCGGATCGAGTTCGGGATCGCTTCCGGGTCGGTCGCGATCACGTGCGCGCCGCGCCCGTTGAGCTGCACAGCGACGTCGAGTGCCGGGCTGTCACGGACGTCGTCGGAGTCCGGCTTGAATGCCAGCCCGAGCACGGTGACCTTCTTTTGGAAGACCTGGCCACCAAGCGCCTCGACGACGAGGTCGACCATTCGCTGACGGCGACGGAGGTTGATCGCATCGATCTCCTTGAGGAACGCGACGGACTCCCCCCGCCCCAGCTCCTCCGCACGAGCCGAGAACGCCCGGATGTCCTTCGGCAAGCAGCCGCCGCCGAAGCCGATGCCCGCGTTGAGGAAGCGACGCCCGATGCGCGCGTCGTACCCGATCGCGTCGGCGAGCTTGGTCACATCGGCGCCCGCGACCTCGGAGATCTCGGCCATCGCGTTGATGAAGCTGATCTTCGTCGCGAGGAACGCGTTCGCGGCGACCTTCACGAGCTCGGCGGTCTGGTAGTCGGCGACGACGAGCGGCGTCTCACGGGAGAGCGCGGTCGCGTAGACCTCGTCGAGCAGCGCCTTCGCGGCAGCCGCCGCGTCCTCCTCCGCCGGGAGGCCGTAGACGAGCCGATCGGGCGTGATCGTGTCTTTGACCGCGAATCCCTCGCGCAGGAACTCGGGGTTCCACGCCAGCAGAGCACCGGAGCCGGAGTCCTTCACCTTCTGCGCCAAGCGCGCAGCGGTGCCGACAGGAACAGTTGACTTGCCGACGACGAGGTCGCCGTCGGACAGATGCGGGATGAGTGCATCGATCGCCGCGTCCACGTACGTGAGGTCCGCGGAGTTGGACCCGCGCGCCTGCGGCGTCCCCACGGCGACGAAGTGCACGCGAGCGCCGCGCACCTGCTGCATCGACGTCGTGAACGCCAGCCGCCCGGTGGCTCCGGCCGACTTCAAGATCTCCGGTAGTCCGGGTTCGAAGAACGGCGCCTCTCCCGCGGCGAGCGCCTGCACCTTGCCGGGGTCGACGTCGACGCCGACCACCTCGTGCCCGAGCTCCGCCATCGAGGCCGCGTGCACGGCGCCGAGGTAGCCACAACCGATCACAGAGATTCGCACAGCAGCGCCGTCCTTCGAGTGAGGGAAGAAGGTGCCACAGCCGTTGTGGCGAGGGGATGGGTGGGGTCCACCGCGTTCGCAACCCTATGCAGGTCGGGAGCACCGAATCCAGGGCGGAGGCGGTCGACGACCGGCGACCGCCAGCCCCTCGACGGCCTGCTCCTACGCACGGGCCTCCGAGTCGCCGCGCCCGGCGTGGCTCCGCCCCAGCAGCCGCGAGTCCTCCTGTGCCGGCTGGAGCGCGGATCCGGATCGTGCGACGCGCGCGAGCAGGGTTTCGAACCGGTCGATCGCCGCGGTCTCCGACAGCACGCGCTGCTGGTAGCGCTGCCCGTTCTGGCCGAGTTCGTCGGCCCGCTCACTGTCGTTCCGCAGCTCGAGCGCGGCCGCCAGCAGCTCGGCGGGCGTCGCCGGCGCGATCCGGAGCCCCGCGTCGGCGGCGGTGACCTCGTACGCGGTGACGCTGCTCGGGTCCGTCGCGGCGATCACGGGGCGGCCGCTCGAGAAGTAGGAGGTCAGCTTGCTCGGCACAGCCATGTCCCGGAGGCCCGCGTGCTCGTTGACCAGCAGCGCGTCGGCAGCGCGAAGGGCCGGCTGATACTGATCCGCCGGAAGCGGGTCGAGGAAGCTGACGGAGCGGACCCCTTCGGCGGCGGCCTCGAGCCTCGCTCGCTCTCCCCCGTTGCCCATGAGCACGAATCGGACGGGCGCGCCCTGCTCGTCGGCGAGGCGCCCGGCCGCAATCACGTTGTCGAGGTCCTGCTTCTTCCCCATCGCACCGGAGTGCAGCACGATCGTCTCGTCGGAACGCCACTGGAGGCGCTCGCGGTCGGCCGATCGATCTCCGGGGACGGCCTGCTGCAGGTGGGTCCAGTTCCGGACGACCTCGATCCGCTCCGCCGGGGCTCCCAGCTGCTTGACGACCTCGGCGAACCTGGCGTGAATGACGCCGACGCCGTCCGTCTTCCGCAGCACGGCGGATTCCACTGAACAGATGAAGCGCACGACGGCGCTCCCCTCCGAGCCCCCCTGCGTCTCCACCAGCCCGGAGCTGTAGACGTCCTGCACCCACACCACGGAGGGGATGCTGCCCAGGTTGGCACGGAGCAGGGCGAGCCCGGTGGAGAACAGCGCGGGCGAGACGAAGAGCACCACGTCGGGTCGACCCCACCGGGTCGCCATCGCACGGAGCCCGAACGAGATCTCGGAGGCCAGCCGGCGCACACCGCTCGGCTGGGCGGGCACGTAATGCCGGAGGCGTCGGACCATCACCCCGTCGAGGCGCTCGGTCCTCCCCCAGCCCTCGTAGCCCGGGGTGATCCGCCACTCGGGGTAGTGCGGCATCGTCGTGATGACGCGCACCTTGTGGCCTCGCGCCGCCAGCCCGCGACTGAGCGCAGCCGTGTAGGGCGCGATGCCGGTCGGCTCGGGGGCATAGTTCAGCCCCACGACCACGATCTTCACTCGTCGCCCCCTCGACTCGATGTCCTCAACCTGCCACCCGCCAGTTCCGCCGACCTCGCCAGGAGCGCACGACGAAGCGCAAAGCAGATGGGCACGGGCGGATGCTTAGATCGTCACAAGACTGTGAACGGACTTGGACACCCCATCATGCCGAAGCACTGTTGCGCACACGTTTCGTCGGCCACCCTCCGGAACCGCGCCGCCGCAGCGGAGGACGAACTCACGCTTCTCGCGTCACGACCGCTAGCCTCAACAACGCAGCGTCGCCCAGGCCCGCCGCGATCGGCGTGCCCGCACCCGATCCGCTGACTGTGCGAGGAGCTGAGTTGCAAAGAACCCTCACCGTCGCACAGACCTATCCCCCCACCGACCTCCTTAACGGTCGGAATCCCCCAACCGGCCGGCTCAGATTTTCACCGCGCCGCCTGCAGTGGATCGTCACGCCAACCACGGGTCAGCTAGTGGCTGCCTGCCAACCCCGAACCTTCCGGGGAGATGAAATCCCGAGCCACTCAACCCACAACCGCCTGGCCGTCTCAACGCAGCACACGGCGCGGCACCACCGCGCGTGGCGCGGACTTACGTGAAGTTCGCTGACCGACGCGCCTTTCCCAGAACGAATTGAGCAGAGATTGCCAGCACGGCTGAGACTTCACGACCATCGCGGCGCCCTTCGCCTGACACCGCGTCGCTTGATCGCGGCAGCTATGCGACTGGCAACGTCCGCACGCATTGCCGCCGCGATGCAAGTGCGTAATCTGTTTTCTCGTTCATCCGTGGTCGGGGATGTTGAGGCCGTGGTCAGTCTCACGACTCACGGCCATCGCGCCCACAACGTCCATCGAACAATAGAGAGCATTGCCAGAAGTCCAGATAAACCCCGCAGATTAATCGTATGGCTTGACCCGGACTCCCCCAAAGATCTAACGCCTGGGCTCCGCCGACTAAGAGTTCGCGGATTGGAGATCAGGCACTCTTCAGAGTTCTACGGTCCACACACGAAGTACTTCCCATATGTCTCAATGATTCCGTCCCATGACATCCCGCTCGTCACGGCCGATGACGACATTCTCTATCCAAAACACTGGCTTAGAGACCTGGCGAACAGAGCAGCCTCAGACCGAGACACAATTTTCTGCTACCGAGCACACCGAATAGTCCTCGACGGCGACAGGCTCGCGCCTTACAACGAGTGGTCTTCGGTTCGCGATACAAACGCATCCATCACCAACTTCGCGACCGGCGTCATGGGCGCCCTTTACCCGCCCAAATTCCTAGACGCACTTCGAAATTCAGGCGACGCATTCAAGAGCAGCGCACTCTTCGCCGACGACGTGTGGCTAAACTCAATCGCGAGCAAGAACGGCATCCCCGTAGCTCAGGTAAACCCCTTGAGTGCCGGCTTCCCAACAGAGGTAGGCACGCAACAGGTAGCGCTGCATCACCATAATGTCGCGGACCTCGCCAATGACGAGTACCTCGCTAACACCTACGACGCGCGCACGATCGGCCTGCTCGTCGAAGCCAACCTAACCGAGCGCCCGAGTTAGACACCCGGTGAAGTTATTGCGAGCGAGATTCAAGCAGGTACGGCGACCTAATACGTTCGGAATTGCCATGAACCGAGAGTCTCGACCCCACCCGAGGCCACGAACTCCGGCCATAAAGCGCACAACGTTCAAAGAAGTCACCTAATGACTCCAGCGTATGCCCTGCTGCTCATTGTCACCGCAGGAACGATCACAGCTCAGACACTTATTGCCGCGCGATTCAACGTTGTTTCTCGAATCCTAATTTACGTTGTGGCGACTTACTTCGCACTTTCATACGTGGCTCGACCACTATACCTGACCACCTTTATGCCGGAATTCGGGCAACCGCTTTACGACCCGCGCCTATTCGCTACAGGCTACGCAGCGAGCTTGAATTCGGCGGGATGGATAGTTCTTGTCGGCCTAGTTTCATTCCTGGTGGGCCTAATAGCATGCACGCATATTGCGCGTAGAATTCATCGCTCGACGGAACTCCCGCTAAGGAACGAGCCAGTCGCACACGGGGTCTACTCCGTTCTTCTCGCAATCGCATGGGCAGGAAGGCTTGTAACACTCATCGCCGGTCCAAGCTCTCTTTCAGTCGTTGCTGCAGTCGGCTTGTTCGCGCCAGCGCTCTGGATGCTGACTTCGCGGCTCAGGACGAGATTGGATTTCGCCGCGCTGATTTTAGTGGCACTTGGTGAGGTTGCCTGGTCGGGGATTGATGCCAGCAAGACCCCCATCCTCACTTTCCTTGCAGCCGCCATCATGCGATTCAGCGTCTCGCACGGAATAAAAAGACTGGCGGTTGCACTTCCCGTGGTCGTCGCCTTCACTGTAGCCACCTTCGCGGCAATTCAACCCCTGAAGGGCATCGACACTACAAGCAACATCCTGGCCCAGAATAGTTCCGCACTGCAAGCTGTTTCGGCGACAGTGCTCCAACGCACCGACACCCTGACCACGGTCATAGATGCTATGTATTTTCCAAACCGCCCCTGGCTATCACTAGGCGATTACTTGAATAGCATGATCACTGGTTTCTTGCCGACCGGCCTACATCAATCAGTCGGCTTGCTGTGGACCACAGCCGTGAAGACAGCATCGTTCGCGCAGCAATTTCAAGGGGTTTATATTGCGACCGGAACAACCGCTGAGGGCTACGCCCAACTTGGCATGCCCGGTGTAGTCATCGAGAACTTCATTCTGGCAATCATAGTGCTGGCGCTCGGCCTCGGGCTAAATTCTCGGCGAATTTGGTTGGTCTGCTTCTGCAGCGCTTTCGCTTTCGACGCGTCTTTATACGAGGGCGGCCTACTCCAAATAGCAGAGGTTGGATCGGGAGCCATCCAGACAACATTGATTGTCATCGTGTTGTCCATGCTGATAAAGGCCCTAGGATCTGTCGCGCCGAGTAGTCCAACCACGCGCCTTGCGCCCAAACCGCAATATCAAAGCCCAAGCAGACCGTCGACTATCCGGAGACAACAAAATTGATAACAAACCTCTTGTCAGTCCTTCGACGGAACTTTCTAGTAGTCACAGCAACCTTTCTCGCAAGTATTTGTGTTGGTTTCGGGTATCTACTTGTCGTGCGGCCAACATATACAGCGACGGCTCAATCGTTCGTATCAATAAGCTCTGCTGCCAATGTCTCGGACTTAGCGCAGGGAAACGTCTATCTGCAGCAAATTGTAAGAAGTTATGCCAATGTCGCCGACAGCCCGCTGGTGCTGAATGAAGTTCGTAGCGAGTTAGGTCTGAAGGAGCCCGTTGGCAAACTCCAATCCGCTGTTCAAGCAAGCGTGCCGTTGAATACCGTTATTCTCACCATCTCCGCAAATCAGGCTTCGCCTACAGAAGCAGCCGCTCTTGCTAACAAGGTTTCGGACGTCCTTGCCGCGAAAGTCGTTAGCTTGACTGGCGACGACCAAAACTCCCAAGCACCTGTCAAGATCTCGGTGATCGAGCGAGCAACTCCACCCACCGAGGCGTCGAGTCCAAAGGGGGCGCTTGTCCTCGGACTCTCTGCCTTCATTGGGCTAGCTCTCGGAGCTATTCTCTCGATCGCCCGAGCCACGATCGACACGAAGATTCGATCCATCGGGCAACTCACCTCCATATCGACCGCTCCCTTGCTTGGCAGCATACTTTTTGATCGCACCCTGCGCGCTCAGCGTGCGATCGTACCGAGCCCCTCAAGTAGTCCAGTAGCCGAATCAATCAAGAATCTGAGGACAAATCTTCGGTACGTGGACATCGAGCACTCAAATAAGTCGATAGTCGTTACGTCCTCAGTGCCTTCCGAAGGCAAGTCCTTCACTGCAGTGAATCTCGCCATTGCGTTCGCCGCAGCTGGCCAACGCACTTTGCTGGTGGATGCAGATCTCCGACGGCCGAGCGTTGCTGCCTACCTCGGGCTTGATGGGTCGGTGGGATTGACGGACTTGCTCGCTCAAGAAAGCGAGCTTTCCAATCTTTTGCAGGAGTGGGGTCAACTGGGGCTCCACGTCCTACCCGCCGGCGAAACGCCTCCGAATCCAAGCGAGCTCTTGGAGTCCGAGCGGATGCGCGAACTAATGTCCCAATTTGCTCGGGTGTACGACGTGGTAATTTATGACGTGCCTCCACTTCTTGCCGTAACCGACGCGGCGATCATTGCCGCAAACGCGAGTGGCGCAATCCTCATTGCAGGCTTCGGTCAGGTCCGCACACAACAGGTCCGTGCGTCGCTTGCGCACCTCGAGGTAGTGCGTGCTCGACTGCTTGGCGTTGTCGCGACTATGGTCCCTCCCACAAACAATGAGTATGGGTACGCGTACTACGGCTACGAGGCAGAGCACCGTGCAGCAATAAGCCCCGCTCCGGAACCGGCTTGAGACCGACAACCGGTCTCAATTCGTCGCAGAGCAAGTGAACGCACAGCACACACTGCGAGGGCGCATAGCGCGCGGAGTAGGCGCAACACTCTACGCCCAGGGCGTCACGATAGTCATCCAACTGGCATCAGTGCCCCTCTTCCTGAGCAAGTGGGACTTGGGCACCTACGGAACTTGGTTAGTCATTGCCGCGGTTCCCGCGTATTTGTCCGTCGCAGACTTCGGCATATTGCCGTCAGCCGGGAACCAAATGGCGGCGCTTGTTGCGGGTCGCAGACACTCCGAGGCGGTGATCGTTTTCGCGAACGCGAAGGCACTTGTTTACGCGTCGACGCTTGTGCTCTCTGTGCTGTCGTGCGTTGCATTACTGACACCAATTCTGTCGGGTTGGCTTAACGCAGATGGGAGGACTGCTCTCCTACTGCTGATAGTCGGCGTACTGGCCAGTCAAGTTGGCGGCCTGGCCGAGATGATCTTCCGCGCGACCGGTAGGTTCGCCACGGGAACTTCGACTGCTGTGAGCGTACGACTGCTGGAGTTCTCTGGTTGGGCCGTGGGACTTTGGATCGATGGCTCATTTACCGCCGTGGCTGGCTGGGGACTCGCATTTCGCTTGATCGGCTTAATAGGCCTGATGGTTTTCGGCTCGCGCAGTCAGAACTCATTCAATTACGGCCTTCGCGCCGCCTCCTTCGCAGGCATACGCCCTCTCCTGCTCCCCGGAGCCGCAATCCTTGTCTTGGACTTATATGCAATTGTATCCGTTCAAGGTGTCACGCTCGTTGCAGCCGCCGCTCTCGGACCCTCGGCTGTTGCTGCCTTCAACATTTACCGCACGATATCGCGCACGGCGACGCAGGCAACCTCTGTTTTGAGCACACCGCTAGAGCCAGAGCTAGCCGCTGCGATCGGTCGGTCAGACACGAGCCGCGCCCGATCTGCATACCAGCAAGGACGTAAGTGGACGCTACTTTTGTCCTTGATCGTAGCCGTCATTGCGTTTGGCGCGACCCCGCTCTTTCTCCCTTTGTGGACTCACGGCCAGGTTCAGTGGGATCCACTCCTGGCGTTTGCCCTCCTGCTCTGGGCCGTCGTCGTCAGCGCGTGGTACATGCCTCGCGCTCTGTTGCGGGCGGCGAATCGGCACATCGGCTTGGCAGTGTGGGCGCTTGCGACTGCCGCACTGGGTCTCGTTATCGAATATTTAGCGGCACGTCTTGGTGGGCTTCACGGCCTAGCTTTTGGACTGCTGCCCTCTGAGATTCTCATCATGTGCATTGCAGTTTACTTCGCAAGTATGGAATTGCGGGTCGGACTGCCCACGTCGCCTGCATTCCGCACGACCAAACGTACAGATCGGTAGCAGTTAATGAAAATCCTCATGGTCGGCGTTCTTCGCCCTGGGTCAAATGGGCTTTCGCTAGCGGATGGCTTCCGCGACGCCGGAGCGAAAGTGACTGAGGTCGATCTGTCAGATCTTTCATATCCTAGAAGAGGCACCCGGTCATGGGCGGAGTTGAAGTGGCTGCGCAGGCACGGATCAAGAGCTGCCATGGAATTCTCGCTCCGACTTCGTCGCCAGTCGTTGGACAGATTTGACTTGCTCGTCGCGGTCAAGTGCGTCAACTTCCCTCAAGAACCTCTGCTTGAGTTTAACGCCGACAAACGCGTTCATGTTTCCTTTGACGACCTCGGGAATCCTGAAAATGTGAGCGATGCCTATCTGCGCCATGAACCGTATTGGGATGCGATTGTGACCACGAAGTCATATAACGTCCCAGAGATTCGCTCAAGAGGCGGTGTCCCAATATTCATCAATAATGCCTACGACCCGCGCCTGCATTTCAGCGATCTGCCTCTGTCCGCGCGCCGGTTCGATATCGGATTCATTGGCGCTCGCCGTCGCGACCGTGCTGATCTTGTGCGGGTTATGCACACTCACTTCGCGGAGAAGGCAATCATCTACGGCCCGGGCTGGCGGTCGGAAAGGTCTTCGCTCGTCGAGGTGCGCCCCGCCACCGGCGCCGCGGGCTTCGTCAAGGCGGCCGAGAGTTTCAAAGCTTCTTTAGTCCTCCTCAATAGCGACAACCGGGATTTGCAGACGGCTCGAACCTTCGAGGCGGCCGCCGCTGGCAACCTGGTACTCGCTAAAGACACTCCCGAGCATCGAGAGATCTACAGCGTGAACGAGGCTGTTTTCTTCAACACCCCGAGCGATCTGGCCGACTTAACCGCACGGATGGACCAGGACCCGACGTGGGCTCAACGCGTTGCGACCGCCGGCCACGACCGGGTCGTCGGGGGAAACAACGCATATTTCCACCGAGCAATGCAAATCATCAGCGAGATCTGATTCAGGCCGTGGGGCGAGGTTAAGCAAATGACAACGATTCTTCAATGCATGGCGAGCGTCCGTCCGTCGGCGGGCGGCCCGTCAACTTCATCGCGCGCTTTGGCTGAAGCGCTTCGCAGCCAGGGTGCTCGGGTCGTCACCGTCGGACACAACGACTCCGATAGGTCCTCCGACACTGAGGCTGGCGTTGTAAAACTTCCGATCCGACACCGAGGTCTCCAGTTCTCATTCGCGTACTTCGCGTGGCTCGTGGCCAATACAAGGAAGTTCGACTTCGTTCTCATATACTCACTATTCCTGCCACATTCTATTCTTTGTTCATTAGTCTGCTGGGCTTTCCGTGTCCCTTATGCGGTCCGCCCCCACGGAAGTCTCAATACGTCGGACTTGAGCCGGCATCGTTTCCGAAAAATGGCTTACCTTCGCACCTTCGGTCGATTTACGCTGCACTTCGCGCGTTTCATCTTCTGCACTGGAGTAGCGGAAGCGCAGCAAGCGCAGATCTGGACGAATACAAGGACGGTAGTGATACCGCTTGGTATCGACTGGGCCACTCTGCCAAGTAGTCCCGTTCATAGCGCCGACTCCGCAAGCATCCTATTCCTTGGGCGGATAACGGAGAAGAAGGGTGTCGATATTCTTCTGCGCGCCTTGCACCTGTTGCAGAAGGATGGCTACGCTTTCCGTGCGCGAATTGTTGGTTCAGATGACGATGGACTCTTGGCGAACTACCGAGCACTATCTGACTCGCTTGATCTTCGGGAAACGGTTGAGTTCTTGCCCTTCGCTGGCCCCGATCACCGCAGGAAGTATCTTCGCGAGGCTTCCGTGTTCGCGCTACCATCCAAAGACGAGAATTTCGGGATCGCTGTGGCTGAGGCACTGGGTTCCGGGCTCCCGGTCGTGCTTACACCCGGCGTCAGCCATGCATCCGCGGTCGAAGAGGTTCGCGCAGGAGTGGTAACAGACCGATCTCCCGAAGCTGTGGCCGCCGGTATCGCAAGTATCTTCGATCTGTCGGCTCAGGAGTATCAGTCCATGTCACGATCAGCGCGGCGTCTTGCGGAGACGCGCTTTAGTTGGCCTTCGACTGCTCAGATGCTGCTCGATGAGATTTAGAGATCTCAAGACCATGCGCGCGACTTGTAATGTCGTCGTGGTTATTTTGACAAAGGATGAGTCTGTCCACATCGCAAGGGCAATTGGTTCCGTGCGGCAGATACGACTCGATATCGACGTAGTCGTGGTCGATTCTGGGTCAACCGATGGAACAGTCGAGATTGCGAAGGGTCTAGGTGCAAGGGTTTTACACCGCCAGTTCGACTCGCACGCTCGCCAATTCAACTGGGCGCTATCAGAATTGGCGTCCGCAGAAGCCGACTGGATCATGCGTCTTGATGCTGACGAGGTAATTTCAACTTCCTTAGCGGATGAGATTTCCCGCGAACTTCCTCATCTGCCCGAAGACGTATCCGCCATTTACCTAAATCGACGTCATATTTTTTGGCGTACCTGGATTAGGCACGGCGGTCGTTGGCCGCTTTGGCTTTGTCGGGTTTGGCGTCCTGGGTCCGCACATGTCGAGGATCGCCTCATGGACGAGCACGTTATCGTCGACGTCGGTCGGTCCATCCGGTTTGAGGGCTCGTTTGACGACGTCAACCTCAAGCCGTTCTCCGATTTCGTCCGTAAGCATAATTCCTACTCAGACAGAGAGGCGGTTGACGCGCTATCTGTATGGCTGGGCTCCCGAACGATCGCCCGGAATGAGAGTGAAAAGCTCGGACGACAGGCCCGTGTCAAGCGTCTTCTAAAGCTTCACCTCTACCAGCGGCTTCCGCTATTTACCGGGCCGTTCGTCTACTACACCCTAAGGATGTGCGCTCAGGGAGGTATCCTTGATGGACGCGCTGGTGTCGTTTATCACTTCATGCAGGGATTATGGTATCGACTGCTCGTCGACGTGAAGTCTCGCGAGTTGCGTACTCTGATCAAGGATCTCGCGAATCGCGAGCATATCGTTCAGGTCGTGGCCGACTACAGCAACCTGGATGCAGCACTTGTAGCGGAAATCCTCTTCCCCGCGGCGCGCGCTTAGGCTAAATCAGTCAACTCGCTCGACTAGATATGCGGAGTTGGGCGCTGCTCACCGAGGATCCCCGCGATCTTCGCGATCGCGTACGCCTACGCGTCGTTCGTTTCCGCCAGATGACCCGTCAGGAGGGTGTCTGCCTTGATCGGGTGCGGCGCGGACTTCGGGTCGATGCACGGCGACCCCAAGAACAGGAACCGCTCTACAGCCTGCTCCAGCGCCGCGTCCATGCCGGCTGCGATTCCGTCTAGGTAAATCCCAGGATGAAGCCCGCTGGCTTCGGAGTGCCCGAGCTCGAGGCGCTCATCAATGAAGGTTCGCACTGGGCGCAACCACGAGTGGGCGAATAGTGAGCACGCGACTCATTGCCGCCTTCTCCACAGGCGTGACCCAAAGCCCGTAAGCGTGCTTGACGGCGACCTGCCGGGCCACGTACTCGCAGCGGAACGACCGGTTCGGCGGCAGCCAGGTCGCGGCGTCCTTGTCGCGCTTGTCCTGGTTGGTCGGGCCGTCGACGGCCAGCAGGCTGAGCGGATCGTTCGCGAGGCGGATCCGCTGCGCCAGTGACAACTGCTGCGCGCCGGTTCGCCACGCGTCACCGAGGGAGACGACGTGGTCGACCTGCACCGCCCGCTTGTGTTCCAGCCCCCGCTGGAACCTAATCGTCTCGCCGGTGTACGGGGCGCGCAGCACGCCGGACCGGACATTGCACCGCGTACCCGAGGGGTCGGCGAGGTCGCGCCGGAGGATGTCGTTCCGGGTGTCGCAGCCGTTGCGATCCGCATCGAGCCACGCGGCGCCGAAGTCGTTCGTGCGCTCGTACCCGGTCATCGGTGCTCGACCCCGCACCTGCAGCTCGCCGAGGAGGGTGAGCGCCGTCGCGCCGTCAGCCACTTGAGCAGGCGGCTGAGGCGACGCAGTGGACCGCGGCGATTCGGTCGCGATCGCCGCAGCCGGCACAGCCGGATTTGCGGGTGCGGGGACCGCCCGCTCGACGCCAGCGCGCGGGGCGGCGAGAAAGGCTGCGACGGCCAGTGCCGCGCCCATGCCGAGAGCGAGCCCCGTCACCACCCGTCGACGGGATGCGGGATGCGGTCGAGACCGGCGCCCGGCCGATCCCGCGCCCGGCTCTGTCGCCGCACTGCTGCCCGGCGACCACTGCCAGCGCTCCTGCAACGGATGGGAGGACATCAGCACACCGGCGGCACGAACTACCTCACGTCGGCGTTGGGACATAGTGGCCACCTCCTCGTGGCGCGGGACCGAATCGATCGAGGGAATGCGGGCGGCCAGGGTCGCGCCGCGCGTTAGGCACAGAGCTCGACGCCGTCAGCGGTGAGCAGGACGCGGCGGCTCTCGGCCGCGATCTCCGCTGCCGTCTTGCCGCCGATCGCGACCTCGCGCTGGAACCCACACCACTCGTGCCCCACTCCGGCGACGGAGAGCTGCGTGCTCGCGACGTCCATACCCTCGAGCAGTGCGGCAACGGTCCCCGCACGCTGCTTCGACAACGTGATGTCCGCCGCCTGGCTCGCGCTGCCCTGTGCGGAGGTCGCGCCCGCCACGGTCGTGTGACGGCGGGTCGAGATCATGCTCGCCGCGACGTCCTTCAGCAGCATCTTGGCCGCGGCGAGATCAACGAGTCCTGCAGAGCCGCCTCGGAAGTGGAGCAGGTCGTCTTCAGCACGAGCGGCTTAATCCAAACCGGCTTCAGCGGCACAAAGTGAACGGCAACGGGCGTCATGGCCGGGAGCGCCGAGTTCGGCGTTCCCGGTGAGGTGCTCCGGCAGCAGCTCGAGGCGGGCGCCGGCCTTCGCCAGCACCGCCGACCAGATCGCCGCGAGGTTCTTGCCCGCGGACTCCGTGAGCCGCGTCTGACGCCCGGCGACGTCGGTGATGCCGGACCAGTAGACCGTCACGCCCTTGAGTCCGGTCGGCAGGTCACCGCTCGCATCCATCTGCTGCGCGATCGACGCGGGGTCGCCGTACAGCAGGTCGTTCTCCGCGAAGTCGAGGGTACCTGTGGTCTGCAGTCCGCTCCCGACGACGACGATGCCGAGCGTCTTGCCGGCGTCGGTCGCTGCGGCGGAACCGATCGATCCCAGGAGATCGACTTCCGGCGTCTCCGCGACGCTCTTCGCCAGCGCGGCGCGGACCACCGACTTCGCGTCGTTCTGATCGGCGACGCAGATCGCGTCATCGTGTGCGAGCGAGCCCACCGGGATCGGCTTGGAAATCGTCGGCGTGCCGCTCGGCGTGACGCATGGTGACCGTGCCGTTGGAGGCGGCACAAGTAGCGCGGGTGCTCAATCGTCGTGGGGATGGGCGATCAGAACGACCTCGATGCCGACGAGAGGGTCACGCGATCGAGGCGATCACTCTCGCAGCGCGGTGTGGTGCTCCCGGTACCAGTCGACGGTGGAGGCGAGCCCGTCAGCGAGGCTGATCTTGGCGGTCCAGCCCGCCTCGGCGAGCTTGGTGACGTCGAGCAGCTTCTGCGGCGTCCCGTCCGGCTTCGTGGTGTCCCACTCGGTGTCCCCGGTGAACCCGACCACCTCGGCGATTGTCTCCGCGATCTCCTTGATCGTCACGTCCGATCCGGTGCCGACGTTGACCTGGGCAGGCCCGTCGTAGTGCTCGAGCAGGTGCAGGCACGCGTCCGCCATGTCGTCGACGTGGAGGAACTCGCGCCGCGGCGTCCCGGTCCCCCAGTTCGTCACCGCGTGCACCCCCGCCGCAGCCGCCTCGTCGTACCGGCGGATCAACGCTGGCAGCACGTGCGAGCCCTTGGGCGAGAAGTTGTCGTTCGGCCCGTACAGGTTCGTCGGCATCGCCGAGATCCACGGCAACCCGTACTGCTTCCGCACCGACTGCACGCCGAGGATGCCCGCGATCTTCGCGATCGCGTACGCGTCGTTCGTCTCCTCCAGGTGGCCGGTCAGGAGGGTGTCCTCCTTGATCGGCTGCGACGCGAACTTCGGATAGATGCAGGACGAGCCGAGGAACAGGAACCGCTCCACACCCTGCTCGAGCGCCGCGTCCATCACGTTCGTCTGGATCCGCAGGTTGTCGCTCAGGAAGTCGACCGGGTAGGTCGAGTTCGCGAGGATCCCGCCGACCTTCGCGGCGGCGAGGACGACGACCTTCGGCTTCGCCTCGCGGAAGAACGCGAACGTCTGGTCGCGGTCCTTGAGGTCGAGCTCAGCCGACGTGCGACCGATGACGTCCTCGAAGCCCTCCGCCTCAAGCTTCCGCACGATCGCGGAGCCGACGAGACCGCGATGGCCGGCCACGTAGACCCGCTCGGAACGGTCGAGGGGCGTCGGGGTGAAGGGCACGCCGCCCTTCAGGTCGGTGCCCGCGTCGCTCACGCGTCGACGCCCAGAGCCGCGTTCTTCTTGCTCGTCCAGGAGTCGAGCTTGACCGTGTCGATCCACGGGCGTCCCTCGTGCGCGAGCGCCTCGACGTCCGCGTCGACCATCAGCTTCGCGAGCTGCAGACCGTCGACCGTCGGGGTCCAGCCGAGCTCGGTCTTCGCCTTGGTGGCGTCACCGATCAGGGCGTCGACCTCCGTCGGGCGCAGGTAGCGCTCGTCGAACCGCACGTAGTCGTCCCACTTCAGGCCGACGTGCGAGAACGAGGTCTCGAGGAACTCCCTCACCGTGTAGCCGACGTTCGTGGCGAGCACGTAGTCGTCCGGCTGGTCCGCCTGCAGCATCCGCCACATGCCTTCGATGTACTCAGCGGCGTAGCCCCAGTCGCGGATCGCGTCGAGGTTGCCCATGAACAGCTCGTGCTGCTGGCCGGCTGCGATGCGAGCGACCGCGCGGGTGATCTTGCGGGTCACGAACGTCTCGCCGCGGCGAGGCGACTCGTGGTTGAAGAGGATGCCGTTCACCGCGTACATGCCGTAGGCCTCGCGGTAGTTCTTCGTCACCCAGTAGCTGTAGAGCTTCGCGGCGCCGTACGGCGAGCGCGGGTAGAACGGGGTGTTCTCGTCCTGAGGCGGCGGGGTCGCGCCGAACATCTCGGACGAGCTCGCCTGGTAGAAGCGGCAGTGCAGACCGGCGAGACGAACCGCCTCCAGCAGACGCATCGAGCCGACTCCGGTGGTGTCACCGGTGTGCTCCGGCTCGTCGAAGCTGACGCGGACGTGCGACTGCGCGGCGAGGTTGTAGACCTCCTGCGGCTTGATCTCGCTGAGCAGCGTGACCAGCCGCGCGCCGTCGGACAGGTCGCCGTAGTGCAGGAACAGCCGGGTGCCGATGTCGTGCGGGTCGGTGTACAGGTGGTCGATGCGCGCCGTGTTGAACGTCGACGCGCGACGGATCAGCCCGTGGACCTCGTAGCCCTTCTGCAGCAGCAGCTCGGCGAGATACGAGCCGTCCTGGCCCGTGATCCCGGTGATGAAGGCGACCTTCTTGAACGGCATGAGACTCCAGGTAGGTGGGGAGGCGGAGGGCAGGTTCGTGAACGCCCTCGGGCACGACCACTGTTCATGGTGCCATTTCCGGGCGCCCAGGGGCACCCCGAGGTCAGGTGACAGGAATGGCCTGCGTGCTCACCGAGTCGAAGGCACGGAAGGAGCGCGGCGCGATCACGGAGCGACGCCGTGGATCACGCGCTGCGTTCTGCCCGGGATCGGCTGACGTGCGTGGCGACCACCGAGGCGAGCAGCACGCCGACTCCGGCGCCGAGCGCGTTCGTCACGAAGTCGGTGAAGGACGCGACGCGATTCGGGATCACGAGCTGGATCAGCTCGGCCGACGCGCTCAGCAGCGCTGCCGCAGCGAAGGCGACGGCCCTGCGGCGGAGCAGCAGCTGGGCCGCGGCACCGACCGCTGCGAACATCAGCAGGTTCCCGCCGGTCTCGACGACGAGCCAGGCGAGGCGCTCACCGAACGCGTTCTTCGGCGCGATGGCGACGACGGTCCGCAGCACCATCGCTTCGGGGTGGAAGGGAACGACGAGCACGGCGACGACGAGCAGCAGGATCGCGACGGGGGCGGCGATCCTCCACATCCGAGGCACGATAAAGGTTGCTCGGCCGGTGCGGGTGAGCCGGGCCGGATCCCCGTCCGATCAATCGCGGTCGGCGGTACCGGCCGCGGAGGTCAGAGCTGCTCGAGGTCCTCGTCGATGCGGCGATACATCTCGTCGAGCGTCGAACGACGCCGTCGTTGTCCCTCGTGCTCCCCATCGACGGCTCGACGGAGTTCGCGTGCGGTGACCGTGTGCTGGCGCGGGTTGATCGGGTGAAGCATGGGTGGGTCCTTCGGGTCGGCGATCGGCATCGATCACCTGGTATGGGTGAGCGAATGCAATCGCATAGCACCAACGCGCACCAGTCCCTCGATAGAGGCGCATGGCACATTCGAAGCAGGCAGATACGGACTAGGACGGCGCCGTCGTCCGGGATGCATCGATGAGGACGCCGGGGAGCGCGCAGCCGCTGGAGGACCCCGCCACTGCGCTGCTCACACTGGGATCCCCGCATGACGGCCCACGTCAAATCGTCGTCGCGCCGATTCCGGCACGCGGCAGGTTTCGCACCTGCGGCGTTCTCGCATCTCGTCGACACGCGCAGGACACGGGAGCGACGGGATCATGGAGTGATGCGCATCTGGGGACGGGCGGCGGCGAAGGAACGTGCCCGACGCCGGCAGCTGCGGAAGGCCTACCGTCGCCGGATGCGCGAGCTCCGCCGGAACCACCCCGATGAGTGGCGCTCGGCTCCCTAGCGCGACGCAACGAGCGCACCGCCCCGTACTGGGGCCGCACGGAGTACCGGAATGACTCTAGAGTCGAGTCGTCCGCGGGTGTTGTTCAACGGCAGAACACCGATCTTCCAGATCGGCAGCGCAGGTTCGACTCCTGCCGCCCGCTCCACGCATCGTCGAAGGGCCGACCACCGCATCGGTGGGCGGCCCTTCGACGTCAGGCGGGGAGGACCTGCTCGAGCCGGTCCTTGAGCGCCGGCAGCAGCGTCGCCGAGAGCTGCGCGACGTGCGGCTCGCGCATCAGCGCGCTGTGCTCGCCGTCGACGCGCACCATGGTCGCCCGGCCGGTGAGCAGGGGCTGCCAGGAGTCGACGTCGATGCCGTTCTCGCGTGCCGCGACCACGACGGCGCGACCGGCGTACGGCTGCGCCCGATACCGTCGGCCGGCGAGCACGGACTGGTAGAAGAACGTGTCGAACTGCTGCTGGCCGCGGTAGCGGATCAGGCCGGCGGTCCGCGCGCGGGCGAGCCGGACGAACGCGCGCAGCGGTGACGTGTTCTGCAGCGAGGACTCCGACACGGGCGCGATCACGTGCTGCAGGCGCTCCAGAACCCCGCGCGGCTGCCGCTGCGCCAGCCGGCCGAACTGGCCCGTGACCGCCAGCTCGTTCGTCGCAGTGTCCGGCAAGAAGGTGTCGATGAGGCCGAGCAGGGCGACCTCCTCGCCCTCGGCGCGGAGCCGGTGCGCGATCTCGAAGGCGACCAGGCCGCCGAAGGAGTGCCCGAGCAGCCGGTAGGGCCCGTGCGGCTGCACCGCGCGGATGTGCTCGAGCGCCCGGTGGGCGTGCGCCTCCACGGTCCAGTCCGGCAGGGCTCGTCGCTCGAGGCCGTGCGCCTGGAACGCGGTGACGTCGAAGCCGTCGAGACGGCGAGCGAGCGGGAGGAACTGCAGGGCGAGTGCGCCGGCGCCCGCGAAGCAGAACACGCGACGGTCCTCCGCACCGGAGCGCAGGTGGACGACGTCGGGGTGCCGCTTCGTCGCCGCGGACCCGCGCCGGACGTGCTCCGCGAACGCGCGGAGCGTCGGTGCGCCCAGGAGGTCGGTCGACGCGAGCTCGAGGCCGAAGCGCTCCCCCACGTCCGCCAGCATCTCCTCGACGCTCAACGAGTCCCCGCCGAGGGCCAGGAAGTCGCCGTCCAGCGGCACCTTGTCGAGCCCGAGCACGCTCGCCCAGATCCCGCCGACGACCAGCTCGTGCTGCGTCCACGCGGTGTCGTCGACGTCCTGCGGCGCGTCGTCGGGCTGCGGCAGGTTGAGGCGGTCGATCTTGCCGCGCTCGTTCCGGGGCAGGGCGCTGAGCAGCACGATCGAGCCCGGCACCATGTACTCGGGGAGCTTCTCCCGCAGCCGGCGCCGCAGGTCGGCCACCGAGTCGGACCGGACGCGCGAGTGCTGCGCCACGTACGCGATCAGGCGAGTCGGCGCACCCTCGACGACCACCGGGATCACCACGGTCTCCGACACCTTCTCGTTCGACCGCAGGGCGTCCTCGATCTCGCTGATGTCGACGAGGTAGCCGCGCACCTTGATCGCGGTGTCGGACCGGCCCTGCAGCGTGAGGACGCCCTGCGCGTCGAGCCGCGCCAGGTCGCCGAGCAGGTACGTGCGGCGCCCGTCGGGCAGCGCGCCGAACTTCTTGGCGGTCTCCTCCTCGTTGCGCCAGTAGCCGCCCGAGATGGAGTCCGAGACGACCATCAGCTGGCCGACCTCGCCGGTCGCCACCGGCTCACCGTCGTCGCCGACGATCCGGAGCTCCCGATTCGGCACGGCCCGGCCGGCCGGCATCGCACCGGGGTCGACGGGCGTGCCGGGCGGCACGATCTGCTGGGCCGTCGCGCCGGCCTCGGACGAGCCGAGGCCGTTGACGAAGGTCGCTTGAGGCGCGTGCGCGCGGAAGGCGTCGACCTGGCGGCCGGTGATCCCCTCGCCGCCGGTCAACGCGGCCCGGAGCCCGTCGAGCTGCTCGTCGGGGCGGAGCTCCGCGGTGATCGCGTCCAGCAGGTGCGGGCTCGAGTAGAGCACGGTGATGCGTTCCCGCCGGATGACGTCGATGGTCGCCCGCGGGGTGTGCGTGCGCGCGTCGTGCACGTGGAGCGATGCACCGGTGAGCAGCGCCGCCTCGACGGTGACCGGGCCGAGGACGAACGCCATCGGGAACACGAGCAGGATCCGGTCGTCGGGGCCGGGCGCCCACTGCTCGACCGACACGTGCACCTCGTTGAGATGCTGGAGGTGGGTCTGCACGACCCCCTTCGGCCGGCCGGTGGAACCGGAGGTGAAGACGAGGAAGAGCGGATCCTGCCCGGATCGCTCGGGCACGAGCAGCGACGGGTCGACCGGTGCGTCGTCCGGTACCGCGGCGACGATCGTCGCGATGGGGAGCCCGAGTTCCTCCACCATCTCCCGGTGCGCCTCGTCGACGATGCAGGCGGTCATCCCGGAGAGCTCCGCGATGTCGGCGATGCGCGCCGGCGGCGCGAAGGGGTCGAGGTTCGTCCACACCCTGCCGAGGCGGGTCAGGGCGAGCGGGAGGAGTACGACGTCGACGTCGTGGGCGACCATCACCCCGACGGGCTCGTCACCCGCGGGAAGTCGGTCCCGCAGCCACGCCGCGATCTGGTCGATGCGATGCATGAGCGCCGAGTACGACCAGGAGCCGGACGGGCCGGTCAGCGCGAGCGCGTCCCCGCGCTCGGCGGCGACGCGCTGCAGGTGCGCGAACCAGTCGGCCTCGGCGGAGACGGCGGGCAGGGTCGAGGACGGATCCGGGTGGATCTTGGGGAGCATGAGCGGGCCTCCGCAGGGAGCCGCGGCGCAGCTGGGTGACTGCGCCGATGGGCTCCGGGGTTCGGGTCCGATGACCCTAACGCCTATGAGCACACGATGAACGGAGGCAGCACTGGATCCGAGCGACTCGTGCGCTCGATTCACGCCCTCCGAAATCGGCCGGAGGTGGGAGGGGCGCCCTCCACGAAGGCAGGGCGCCCCGCGCGGCTGATCAGGACTCCTGATCAGGAACTCAAGCGGGTATCGACGCCTCCGCCTGCTCCTCGAGCGCCGGCAGCAGCGCCGCCGAGAGCTGCCCCACGTGCGGCTCACGCATGAGGGCGCTGTGCTCGCCGTCGACGCACACCGTGGTGACCTGCCCGGTGAGCAGCTTGTGCCACGACCCGTCGTCGATGCCGCTGTTCTGCCCCACGATCACGACCGCTCGACCCGCGTACGGCTGCGCCCGGTACCGGCGGGCCGCGAGCACCGACTGGTAGAAGAACGTGTCGAACTGCTGCTGACCGCGGTAGCGGACCAACCCGGCCGTGCGGGCGCGGGCGAGCCGGACGAATGCACGGAGCGGGGTCGTGTGCTGGAGCGACATCTCGGACACGGGAGCGATCACCTGCTGCAGCCGCTCGCGCATGCCCTGCGGCTCCCGCGGCGTCAGCCGGCCGAACTGGCCCGTCACGGCCGTCTCGTCCATCGCCGCGTCGGGGAGGAACGTGTCGATCAGGCCGAGCACAGCGACCTCCTCGCCCTCGGCGCGCAGCCGCTGGGCGATCTCGAATGCCACGAGGCCGCCGAACGAGTGCCCCAGCAGCCGATACGGCCCATTCGGCTGCAACCGCCGGATGTGCTCCAGAGCACGACGCGCGTGCGCCTGCACCGTCCAGTCGGGCTTCGCCCGCTTCTCGAGGCCGTGCGCCTGGAACGCGGTGACGTCGAAGCCCTCGAGACGACGGGCGAGCGGCAGGAACTGCAGGGCGAGCGCGCCCGCACCGGCGAAGCAGAACACGCGACGGTCGGCCGGCCTCACTCGCAGGTGCACGAAGTCCGGATGCGCCTCGTTGGCGGCGGCACCACGGCGGACCTGCTCGGCGAACTCGCGCAGCGTCGGCGAGCGCAGCAGATCCGTGGAGGCCAGCTCGATGCCGAAGCGCTCCCCCACGTCCGCGAGCATCTCCTCGACGCTCAACGAGTCCCCGCCGAGCGCGAGGAAGTCGCCATCCAGGGGCACCTTGTCGAGCCCGAGCACGTTCGCCCAGATCCCGCCGACGACGAGCTCGTGCTGGGTGTACGACGTGTCGTCGATCTCCTGGAGCTCGTCCGTCGGCTTCGGCAGGTTCTGGCGGTCGACCTTGCCGCGCTCGTTCCGCGGCAGCGCCGACAGCAGCACGATGGAGCCCGGCACCATGTACTCGGGGAGCTTCTCCCGCAGCTGACGGCGCAGGTCGGCGACCGAATCAGGACGGACCGCCGGCCGCTGCGCCAGGTAGGCGATGAGGCGCGTCGGCTCCCCCTCGACGACGACAGGAATGACGACCGCTTCGGAGACCTTCTCGTTCGCGCGGAGCGCGTCCTCGATCTCGCTGATGTCCACGAGATAGCCGCGCACCTTGATCGCGGTGTCGGACCGGCCCTGCAGCGTGAGGACGCCGTCCTCGCCGAGCCGCGCCAGGTCGCCCTGGAGGTAGGTCCTGCGACCGTCCGGCAGCACGTCGAACTTCTTCGCGTTCTCCTCGTCGTTGCGCCAGTAGCCGCCGGAGATCAGCTCGCCGACGACCATCAGCTGGCCGACCTCGCCCGGTGCCACCGGCTCGAGGTCGTCGCCCACGATCCGGAGCTCACGGTTCGGCACGACGCGCCCCGCGGGCATCGCGCCCGGCGCGACCTCCATGTCCGGCGACACGATGTACTGCGTCGTCGACGTCGCCTCGGACGAGCCGAAGCCGTTCACGAACGTCACGCCCGGTGCGTGGGCGCGGAAGGCGTCGACGTCGCGGCCGGCGATGCCCTCACCGCCGGTCAGAGCGATCCGGAGTCCGTCGAGGGTCTCGTCCGCGGCGAGCTCGCCGGTGATGGCGGTCAGCAGGTGCGGGCTCATGCAGAGCACGGTCAACCGCTCGCGGCGGACCCAGTCGACCGTCGCACGCGGCGTGTGCGTGCGGGCGTCGTGGACGTGGAGCGAGGCACCGTTCAGGAACGCGACGTCCATGACCACGGGACCGGCGACGAACGCCATGGGGAAGACGAGGGAGACCCGGTCGTCGGGACCCGTGTCCCAGCGCGCCCGGGCGCAGTACGCGTCGTTGAGGTGCTGCGCGTGGGTCTGCACGACGCCCTTGGGCTTCCCGGTCGAGCCGGAGGTGAAGACGAGGAAGAAGGGGTCCTGCCCGGAGCGGTCGGGCAGCGGCATCGTGTCGTCGACCGGTGCGTCGTCCGGCACGTCCGCGAGGATCGTGGTGACGGACACGTCGAGGCCCTCGACCATCTCCCGGTGCGCCTCGTCGACGATGCAGGCCGTCATCCCGGAGAGCTCCGCGATGTCAGCGATGCGCGCCGGCGGCGCGAACGGGTCGAGGTTCGCCCACACGCGGCCGAGGCGGGTGAGCGCGAGCGGCAGCAGCACCACGTCGACATCGTGGGCCACCATCACCCCGACGGGCTCGTCGCCCGCCGGCAACTGGTCGCGCAGCCACGTCGCGATCTGGTCGATGCGACGCATCATCTGCCCGAACGTCCAGGTGCCGGAGACGCCGGTGAGCGCGAGCGCGTCGCCGCGGGCCTCCGCCACGTGCTGCAGGCGCGCGAACCAGGAGCTGAACGCTCCGGGGACGACGAGCGGGGTCAGGGTCCGATCCGAGGGGATCACGGGCTCCATGAGCGGTCCTTCGCGGGGAGCGACGGTGCAGATGGGTGACCGCGACGTCGACTCCGGGTTGGGTGCGACGACCATATCTGCAACGAATCTGCGATGAAATGTGCAGGTCGGTGTCATGCCGGGGTCGGACGCCCCCAATTCGGGGGACGACATCGACCGGTTCCACGACCGTGGGAAATGGTCTCGCCGATGCGCTCGACTGCGGCGTCGAGCGCCGCAGTGCCTGCCCGGGCGACAGGGCTGGCAGTCCATCGCCGCGCCGGTGCACTGGACGATCGCGCACCGCTGAACGGTCCTGACGATCGGCGCGCGCGACGTCGAGCCCGGCCCCTCGCGGAGGGAGTGCGTCCTGCCCTGGGAAGCCAGGGACGTCGGTTGGCCCAGCGGTGGGTCGCGTGCGCTTCTGAGCGAAAGCGTCACCGCGTGTGCTTATGGTTCACGACGATGGACGCCACCGCTTCGACGCCCTCGGCGTCCCGGGCGCCCCGGCCGATCTCCCTCGTCGACGATCACCAGCTCGTCGGGCTCGCGCTCGTGACCGCGCTCGGCGCGAGCACCGATCTGAAGCTCGTCGGCGCGTTCCCGACCGTCGACGCGCTGCTCAGGAAGCAGGTGCGGCCGGGATTGGTCCTGCTCGACCTCCGGCTCGCCGACGGGTCCTCTCCGGCCGCCAACGTCCGTCGCATCCGCGAGGCCGGCGGCGACGTGCTCGTCTTCACCTCCGGGGAGGACGCCTACCTCGTGCGGGAGGCGCTGCACGCCGACGTGCTCGGCCTCCTGCGGAAGTCGACGCCGGTCGAGGTGATGATCCACGCCATCGGCCGGGCCGCGCTCGGCCAGCCCGTCGTGACGAGCGAGTGGGCGCACGCGGTGGAGAGCGACCCCCAGCTGTCGAGCGCCGCGCTGAGCCCGCAGGAGTCGCGGGTCCTCCAGCTCTTCGCGGACGGCGCGCGGTCGCAGCGCGTCGCCGAGGAGCTGCACATCACCGTCGGCACGCTCGAGGACTACATCCGGCGGATCCGCACCAAGTACGCGAAGGTCGGTCGCCCCGCACCGACGAAGGTCGACCTGTACAAACGTGCTGTGGAGGACGGACTGCTTCCCGCTCCGGGACGCGAGTGAACCGGGTCGTCGAGACGCGCGTCCTCCGCACGATCGGCATGCTCTTCGGCGTCGGCGCCGCCGTGTTCGGCCTGCTCACGCTCCCCGTGATCCTCGGGCAGCTGCACGTCACGCCGGTCGCCTGGACCGTCGCCGCGCTGCTCGCGTCGCTCGGCTTGCCGCTGGCGCTCGGCATCGCCTCCGCCTTCGCACCCGTGCGCGCCATCCGCGTGCTCGCCGTCCTCGTCGCGGTCGGCAACCTGCTCGCGCTCGCGACCGAGCCGTTCGTCGCGGGCCGCACCGCCGACGCGGGGGCCTCACCCTGGGTGCTGCAGCTCACCGCGCTCGGGACGACCGGGGCGGCGCTCGGGCTGCCCGTCGCCGCGGTCGTGGCCGACGTGCTCCTCACGGGCGCGCTCGTCGTGATCGACCGCGCGGCCACGAGCGCCCAGCCGCTCGGCCTCATCCCGATTCAGGACGGCGCCTACGCCGCCCTGTTCGCCGCGATCTTCGCCGCGCTCGCGGTCGGCGCCGTGCGAGCGGGACGGTCGGTCGACACCGCAACGGCCGACGCCATGACCGCGGTGCTCGCCGCCCGCGACGAGCGCATCCGCTCGGACGAGCGGGCCCGTGTGAACGGACTCGTGCACGACCACGTCCTCACGACCCTCCTCGTCGCGGCACGGAGCCCCGAACCGATCGCGACGGTCGCGACCGACGCCGCGGAGGCCCTGCGGCGGCTCGGCCGACTCGCCGCACCCCACTCCAGCGACGATCCGCTCGACGCCGGGGAGCTGCTCGACCGCGTACGCGCGCAGCTGACGGCGATCGCGCCCGACGCGGCGTTCGGATTCGAGGGCGAGCGGAGGGCGCCGATCCCGCCGCCCGCCGCGGAAGCACTGCTCGGCGCCGCCGGCGAGGCGCTGCGCAACAGCCGCCGGCACGCCGGGCCGGGCGCGGACATCGAGGTGCACGTCGTGCTGCGCGAGGACCGCGTCGACGTCTTCGTCGTCGACGACGGTGCAGGGTTCGTCCGCGCCGCCGTGCCGGAGAACCGGCTCGGGATCCTGACGAGCATCGAGAGCCGGATGCGGCAGGTCGGCGGCTCGGCGGTCGTCCGCTCGCAACCGGGGCGCGGGACCGCGGTGCAGCTGTGCTGGAGCGACTCGTGAGACGGGGCACGTCGCTCACGCCGCCGCTCGGCACGCCGCTCGCGCGGCTGCTGCTCGTGGCGTTCGTCGCCGTGCACGTGCTGCTCGTGGTCGGGCCGGGGCCGACCTCCCCGCCCGTGACGATCGGCGCACTCGCGGCGATGACCGCTGCGGCGGCGATCGTCGTGCTCTCCCCCGGCCCCGGCCTGAACGCACCGCGCACGCTCGCGGTCGTGCTGCTCGCGGTCGGGAGCACGGCGGCGATCATCCCCTGGCTGCCCGCCACCGGCTGGCCCGGCTACGCGTCCTGGCCGCTCGGCGCGGGCACGTTCGTGGCGATCGGGCTGTCGCTGCGCGACCGCACCGCTGCGGCCTGGGTGCAGCTGGTGCTCGTGACTGGGCTCTGCTTCCTCTGGTCGGCGCTCGGCGGGGCATCCCCGCTGAGCGGCCTCGGGCTCGTCGACCGGCACCTCGGCATCCTGCTGATCGGCACACTGTTCGCGATCGGCCTGCGCCGCACCGCTCGGGCGCACGACGCGCTCGTCGAGGTGCGGCGCGCGGAGACCCTCGAGCGGGACATGGCGGAGGCCGAGCTCGCGGCTCGGCAGGAGGCGGTGCAGCGCGTGCTGGCCGACGCCGGCCCGCTGCTGCGCCGCATCGCGGACGAGGAGACCTTCGACGAGGCCGGACGCAACCAGCTCGCGGCCGTCGAGGGTCGCCTGCGCGACGAGATCTCCCTGGCCCCGATCCGCTCGGACGCGCTCGATCAGGCGCTGACCGCGGCCCGTCAGCGCGGGCTCGACGTGCAGGTGCTGACGGAGCCGGAGCTCGGGAACCTCCCCGCCCCGACGCGCATCCGCGCGGCGGAGTGGCTGGCCGGGCAGCTCGACCGGGCGCGCGGCGGCGAGTTCGTCGGCCGCGTCGTCCTCCGGGGGCGCGACGTGCGGGTCAGCGCGACGGTCGACGAGCGCATCGAGGACCGCATCATCGGCGACGCCGACGGCTGAGCCGCTCGAGGCGGCTCGGGGTCAGCGGGAGATGTGGATCGGGCGGCAGACGCTCACGATCGCGGTGACCTGCTCGACGGCCCAGTTGCGCACCAGCTGGATCGGCTTCGCCACGGATGTCTCCTTCGTCGGGATGTGCGCTCATCCTCGCCATGACCCCCGTTCGAGGGACGGAGCGACACGCCGACGGGTCGCAGTGGCTCGTCCTCTTCGCTGGCCGCGCCGATTCCGCTGGGCATCGAGACGGGGTCAGCCGAGCGCCTTCTTCACCGCCGCTTCCATCTTCGACGCGAGCGTCTTCTCGTCCTCAGCCTTCAGAGCGCTGGGCGAGGACGCCGACTGCTTCGACGCCGGAAGCCAGCCGGCGTCGATGGGGTCGATCCAGGTGGCCTTCGAGATCGCGGCGGCGCTGCGCAACGTGTTCCGGACCTGCGTGAGGTCGGCGTCGCTCGCGCCGCCGCTGATGGGAGGACCCACCACGATGAGCTTCGCGTCCGGCGCCTGCTTCTGCACGGCGGAGAAGGTGTCGGTCGCCGCCTTCGCGAGCGACAGCGGTGCGATGTTCGCGTCGGCCGCCCCGCCGAACACGATCACGACCTTCGCGTTCGATGGCACCTTCGCGGCGGCCTGGACGAACGTCCCGCCCGAGCTCCCCTTCGCGGCGTAACCCCTGCCGCTCGACGCGTCCGTGCTGACTGTGCCGTCGAGGGAGGATCCGAGGAGTGCGCTCCACTTCTCCGCGGTCGTGACGCCCTGGGCGGCGACACTCGTGGTGCCGTCGCCGATCACCGCGATCGCCGGCCCCGTCACTGCCGGCGTCGGGGTGGCGAGCGGCGGCGGCGTGTAGTTCGCGGCCTCCGACGCGGCGATCGCGGCGTCCCGCTGCGTCTTGAGGACGACCGCGGTGATCAGGCCGCCGCACACGAGCGCGAGGACGACGAGGACCGCGATGCCGATCGCCTCGCGACCGAAGCGCTCCCGCAGCGGCCGCGGACGGCGCGGCGGGCGACCGGAGCCGCCGGGGCGCGTCGAGGACGGCCGCGACGAGGGCGCCTTCGCGGCGGCCGCGACGATCGCCGGCGCAGCGACGGCGGCGGCCGTCGCGGTCTCCGCGGTCGGTCCCAACGGCGCATCCTGACCCGGCTCCGTGACCGCTTCATCGTCGAGCTCGGCTGCAGCCACCGACTCGTCCGTCTCGTGCTGCGCAGTCGGCTCGTCATCCGTGCCGCCGTCGGCGGTCTCCGCGGCGTGCGCGGACGATGTCTCCTCCTGCGCCTCCCCGGCGTCGACCGGAGGCGCGTCCGGGCCGGGCTCGATCACCGCGTCGGCCAGGAGCTCCTCGGCGGACGCCCATTCGTCCGCATCCGTCGACTCGGCGGGGTCGTCCTCGAGCTCCGGCTCGGTGGAGGAGGAAGCCTCTTCGGCGACGACCGGTCCGCCTGGCTGCTCGAGCTCGTCGGGCACGAGGAAGGCGTCGTCGAAGGGGTCGCGCTCCTGCTCGAACTCCGGCGCCTCCTCGACCTCGTCGGCGCGGAGGTCATCCGAGGTCGTCCGGTCGTCGGAAGCCCCGGCGGACTCGGACGTCTCGTCGACGATCCCGCTCTCGTCGACCGCTTCGACGGGCTCGGCCGGACCGCTCGCCGGCAGGGTGATCGGGCGGCTGTACAGCTCCTCGGCCGTCGTCCAGCCCCGGTCGCCGATGAACTCGGCGACGACCGGGTCCGGGATCGCCGCCGGCTCCACCCCGAGGTCGACGTCGTCCGCGGCCTCGTCGCGAGCGGCGTCCGGCGACAGCAGCTCGGCCGCGGCAGCGTCGAGGGCCGCTTCGTCGACCGGCACAGCTTCGTGGTCGTCGGCGTGCTGATCGAGCGGCTCGTGCTCGTCCGGCGCGTCGGCCAGATCGGACGCGCCGGACGAGTCGTCTGCAGCGAGGTCGAACTCGTCGCTCTCGGCGCCGCGGTCAGCCGGAGCATCATCGATCGAGGACGCTTCGATCAATTCGCCGTCGTCTGCCGGCTCCTCCGTCGCAAGGTCCCGCGCTTCGTCCTCATCGCTCGCGCTGAACGACTCCGAGTCCTCCACCTCGGGCTCCGGGGTCTCGTTCGCAGTGGCGTCGAGGTCGTCCGGGACCGAGCTCCGGACGTCGTCGGATTGCGGGCCGACCGCGCTCTCCGGATCGTCGCCGTCGGAAGCGGGCTCCTCGGACGCCTGAGAGTCGACGTCAGGCGCCTCCTCCACCGACCCGTCGGTCAGCTCCGGCTGCGGATAGCCGCCGCCAGCCTCTTCTGACGCTTCCGCCTCGGGGATGCCCGCGTCCTCGACCAGCTGCTCGTCGGCATCGCCGCCGGCGAGCGACTGCTGCTCGAACGCCGGTGACGCGTCCGCGTCCGCGGACGGTTCGACCACGGCGTCCGGACGCTCGTGCTCGTTCTCCACCGCTCCGGCGGACGCGTCGTCGCGATCCTCGTCGTCCGCCACGACCGCCGCATCGTCGACCGATGCCGACTCGCGGTCAGTCGGATCTCCGGCGAGCGGAAGCTGCTCCGAGTCATCCTTTGCAAGCGTGTCCGTGCCCTCGGGCCGGTCCTCGTCCTGCTCGTCCTTCGCCGCCACTTCGTCCCCACCGACGTCAGGGGATTCATCCGGCTGCGCCGTCTCCTCGACCCGTTCGAACACGACGGGCTCGCCGTCGGCTGCGGCCGCGTCGACCTCGGCTTCGTGAACCTCGGCGTCGGGCGAGGCCTCGCCAGCGGACCTCGAAGGCTCCTCCGACTCGATCTCGTCCTCGAGGCGGTTCTCGGCGTCATGGCTCGATTCCGCGTCGTCCGGGCGCTCGTCCACGCGGTCCTCCCCCAGGCCGTCGGCGCTTTCAGTCTGCGGCAGGCCGGCATCGTCGGAAAGAGCGACTCCGGCGTCCGCATCCGCGTCCGCCCGCGTCGGCGGCGCGTCGGTGACCGCAGACGACGGGCCGGACTCGGGGACCGTCGGTCCGGAAGCCAGCATCGCCTGCACCGGCGTCGGCCCGACGACGTCCTCGGCATCAGCGGCGAACGCTCGGTGCCGGCTGGGAGGTCCGGGACGCAGCGCGTCCTTGACGCTGCGCCCGAGGCCGCGGATCACGATGGGACCGGTGAGGAGGAGCTTCGCCGACTGCTCGTCGTCCAGCGATCTGTCGTGCTTCCCGCTCACGCCTCGTTGCTCCGATCGATCGCGCCGGGTCAGCGCAGGTCAGGTCGTCGTGTCGGCTCGGATCGCCGCATCCCCTCCATCGGCTCCTCCGCCCCGTCGCGCGCACCGTGGACGTCCAGCGTAGCCAGTCGTTCGGTCGCACCGCCGGGCGGAAGGTATGGGAGGTCGTGCAGCGTATTTGCACAGCGTTCCGCGACGTCCGGGCTACCGTCGAAGCGTGGGCACGAAGGCGGAATCTCCCGACGTCGACGTGACGGCTTCGACGGACGAGGCGCCTGCGCGCGCGTTCGCACCGGGCGCCTCGGTCGTGCTGCTCGCGCCTCGGAAGCTGCGCGGCACGGTGGGCGTCGTGCGACGGCGACTGGCCGAGGGGTGGGAGGTCGAGGTCCGAACGGCGCTCGGCACGCCCATGCACCTCACGCTCCCGGAGCGGGACCTGCACCTGCGCTAGGTCGAGGAGGTGGACTCGAGTCGCTCGCCCGCGCTCGCTTCGCTCCCGGCTCGACCAACGGGGCGGGGTCCGGGCTGCGGTCTCGAGGCTCGCTTCGCTCGCGCCTCGACCGACGGGGAACGGGACGGGGCTGGCGGCGGTCACCCGACGGGCGGGTCCTCCTTCAGCGGGCCGAGGCCCCAGACGCGGGCGATGCCGATCACGACCGCGGTGCCGATCAGGAGGATCAGGGGCAGCCACTCCGGCGAGCTGATGAAGACGCCGCCGGGGATCGCGAGGGCGAACACGAAGAAGGCCAGCGACGTGGTGACGACCGCGGCGACGAGGGGCCGCGTCTGCCGCACGGTCAGCTCGCGGCGCGAGAAGTCCTTGAACTTGTCCCGGAACGCGAGCCACACGAACGCCGCGTTCGCGACCAGCGCGATGACGAACAGCAGCCAGACCGCGGCGACCTTCTCACCGCTCGTGTCCGACGTCTGCACGAGGTTCACGCACGCGACGCCGGCGAGGTAGATCGTCAGCGCCTCGCCCGGCACGTAGGAGACGAGGCTGGCGAGCGCCGCCCGCTCCCCCGAGCCGATCGCAGCCCCCGGCTCGATCTGCGGGATGAGGGGACCACCCGCAGGGGTCTCCGGCTCCTCGACCGAGGCGGCGCCGATGTCGCGGACGGGCACGCCGAGCGCCTTGCCGGTCGTGATCGCCGCGATGCGGCCCGCGGAGCGCGCGCTCACCGGGCAGCGCCGAGAAGGGTCGTGGGCATCTGGAACCTCGCAGGTGGGTGGGCCGACTCCGTGGGTGGCGGAGGCGTGGGCGGCAGGACGACCCTACGGCGACCCACGGCCGCCCGCTTCCCGTCATTCAACCGGGAGCCGGGCGCGCGCGGACTGGGAATCCGCCTGCTGACGCGGTTCAGGCGATCGCGACGAAGCCGCACTCCGTGCAGGCCCAGTAGGCGTCGCCCTTCGAGGACTCCTCCGGCTCCATGCGCAGAAGGCAGTCGGGGCAGTTCGGGGTGTCCAGGGCGACGTCGTCGACCGCGTCCGGCGCGCTCGGCAGCACCGAGCCGCCCGGCCCGTCGCCGTCTCCGTCGCGCATGGGTCCATGGTCGCGCATCCCTCCGACGACGGACAGCGGCCGTTCACGTCCGATGCAGATCCGCGACCGGGGAGAAATCGACCCCCGATCAGGGATCTGTGCTCCGCGGGCCGGCGAGGGCATCGTGGACCGGTGGCCGCGTGGCGCTTTCGGCATCCGACCGCGCTCGCGGTGGTGCTCGCGGTCGCGGTCACCGCCGCCGCGCCCGCAGCGCTGCCGGCCGAGCACGCGGCGCCGGCATCCGCAGCCCGGACGGCCGCTGCCGCGACGGCGTCGGGACGCTACGAGCTCGTCTCGACGGTCGACCCCACCCGGCCGATGCGCTGGCCCGCCTGCCGGCCGATCGAGTACCGGATCAACCCGACGGACATGCCGAGCGGCATGGTCGCGACGGTGCAGCACGCGATGGGCGTCGTCGCACGCCAGACCGGTGTCCGCTTCCGCTTCGCGGGCCGCACAGCCCACCTCTTCGACTCGACGAACCACGCGGCGACGCCGACCATCTACATCGGGTTCACGAACCGGGCGCACGCGTTCGGCCAGACCTTCGGCGGGACGGGCGGCGAGGTCGGCGTCGGCGGGCCGGCCGCCTCCTGGTACCGGAGCGGCGGCCGCACGGTCGAGGCGATGACGTACGGGCGGGTCCTGCTGTCCTCCCGCTTCCGGGCGCCGCGGACCGGTGGCGGCGTCAGCTGGCAGTCGCTGATCCTCCACGAGGTCGGGCACGCGCTCGACCTCGCGCACCAGGGTGGGCCGGGGACGATCATGCACCCGTCGCTCACCGCGGCCACGCCGGCGCAGTTCACCCCGGCGGAGGTGCGCGCGCTGCGCCGCGTGCTGCAGACCTCCGGGTGCGACGACGCGGCGTGGTCGCGGCTCTGACGCCGACGCATTCGGGATGGACGACGGCGCATTCGGGATGCCCCGGTGATCCGGGGCAGCAATGATTCCAAGAATCCTCGAAAGGTGCACACTTCGGCAACTCCCCTGCTCGGCCTGATCCTCCGGAGTCCCGCTCGATGTCGCACGCCACCTCCCCGCTGGTGGGGCGCGCTGCGGTCCTGACAGCGATCGGACACCGCACCCGGGAGGGGCGGAGCGTCGTGCTGATCGGCGCCCCCGGCTCGGGCGGCTCGCGCGTGCTCACCGACGCGTTCACGGCGACCCGCCGGGCCGGCATCCGTACGGCGCGGCTCGTGTCGGGAGGGAGCCCGTGTCCGCTCGCTCCCCTGCTCGACCGCGAAACGCGCGAGTCGTTGCCGAGTAACGACCCGACGGCGGTGCGGGCCGCGACCGCCTCGCTCGGCCTCGAGGTCGTGTTCCTCGACGACGCGCACCTGCTCGACGAGGCGTCGGCGGCGGTGCTCGCCGACCTCGCCCGCTCGGGCACCGCCCTGGTCGCCAACGCGACCGGTGCGTCCGCTGTGCCGGAACCGCTCCGCCGCCTCATCGCCGAGGGACGCGCGGACGCCGTGCCGCTCGATCCCCTCACTCGCGACGAGGTCGCCGAGCTCGCCGAGCACCTGCTCGGCGACCCGGTGGACGGCGACGTGGCGATCGCGCTGACCACGGCATCCGGCGGGCGACCCCGCGCCCTGAGCGAGGTCGTCGACGCCGGCATCGCCGCCCGCTCACTCGTCAAGGCGGACGGGCGATGGCACCTCGCCGCGCCATTGCCGCCCGCCCGCTCGCTGCGCACCGCCGTGCTCGACGCCTACACCGCGCTCTCGCCGGAGCACCGGGGCTGGATCGCGGCGGTCGCGCAGGCGAGGTCGCTCGCGGAGGACCTCGCGCGCCGCATCGCCACCGCGGAGACCGTCCGCGTCGTCGAGGAGGCGGGCTGGACCGCGCGCGACCCCGCGAGCGGCGCCGTCCGGCTGGCGGTCGAGCCGGCCGGCCCGGTGGTGCTCGGCTCCCTGAACCGCAGCGCGCGGACCGCCGTGCTGCAGCGGCTGATCGCCGCGGCGCAGGCGGTGGATCGGCCGCTGCTGCCCGAGGAGCGGGTCGATCTGCTGCGCTGGCGCATGGAGGTGGGGCTGCTGCCGGACCCCGCGGAGGCACGGGCGCTCGCGATGCTGCCCGGCACGGACCCCGCGGCGCGCGAGCTCCTCCTGCGCGCGGCCCTCGACGGCGGCGCGCACGCCGGCGCGGATCTCGCCGACCACCTGCGGCGCACCCGGCGGCCGACCGAGGCGCTGCAGCTCATCGACGAGGCGCTGCCGCGGACCGACGGCGGCGAACGGGTCTCGCTCCTCCGGGTGCGAGCCCTCACGACCGGGGTCGTCGAGCGCCGGTCCGGCGAGACGCTCGCGGCGCTCGACCGGCACCTCCTCGACGCCGAGCCGGAGGCCGAGCTGCTCGCCGTCCGAGCCAGCATGCTCCTGCTCGAGGCGCGTCCGGCCGAGGCCGTCGAGGTCGCGACGACCGTGCTCGACGGAGCCGACCGGTCCGCCTTCGCGACCGGCTTCTCGCTCCTCCAGCTGGCCCTCGGGCAGCGGGAGCTGGGTCGGCTCGAGGCGTCGCTCGACGCCGCCGCGCGCCTGCTCGCGCTCGACGGCGTCGAGCAGGCGTTCCAGGACGGGCGCGGGCTGGCGAGCTGGCTGCCCTCGGAGCTGCTCGTCGCCGTCGGCGCCGAGCCGGAGGCGGTCCGCGCGCGAGTGGGCGACGAGCACGCCGCCGCGCAGGACGGCCTCCAGCAGGCGCGAGCACCGATGTCGTACACGCTCGCGACGATCGCCGTGCACCGGGCCGAGCCCGGTGAGGGCGTCCGGTTGCTCCGGGACGTCGACGCCGCGTCCGGCGCGTGGCGGGAGGGCTGGCAGCCCCGGATCCTCGCGGAGCTCACCATCGCGCAGACGCTCTCAGGCGCGATCGACGACGCCGGAGCGACGCTGGAGCGGCTCGGCCGGATCGCGGTGCCGCCCATCCAGCGCGGGCACGCCGACCTCGCGGCCGCGCAGCTCGCCGCCGCCCGCGGTGACACCGGGCGGGCTCGGGCGATCGTCGCGGAGACCGCGGAGCGCGGGGCCGCTGCCGGGCTCGCGCTCGACGCGTTCGAGGCGACGTTCGCGGGCATCCGGTACGGCGACGACGAGGCGCCGCGGCGCCTGCTCGCGCTGGGCGCGCTGCCCGGCGGGGCCGGTCGGGACGCCCAGCGCGCCTACGCCGCGGCGCTGATCGCGGCCGACGCGGCCGCCGTCGACGCCGCGGCCGTCCGCCTCTGGGAGGTCGGGCTCCGCCTCCACGCCATCGAGGCGGCGCACCGCGCCGCCTCGCTCGGGGACGAGCGCGCGGACCGCCGCCTCGTCGCGTGGCTCGCCCGCACGCCGTCGCTCCGCCCGCCCGAGACCGCGAGCCGCCGCGCGACCGGCCTCACCGTGCGGGAGCGCCAGGTCGCGATGCTCGCGGCCGGCGGCGCCTCCGACCGGGTCATCGCGACGGAGCTCGGCATCACCCTGCGGACCGCGCAGACCCACCTCGGCCGCGCCCTCGGCAAGCTCGGGGTCCACCGCCGGACCGAGCTGCGCGGCCTCCTGCTCGAACCATGATGCGAACGGCATGGCCAGATCACGCAACTGCGTCGATTCGATTCGAGGCGCCGGTGCCCATGATCGTCGGGTCGGCGAAGTCGATTCAGAACGGGCTCGAGCCGTCAGCCGCCCCCTCCCTTGCTCGACAGATCGATGACCCTCAGCACCCCTGAGCTCGTGGGGCGGACCCCCGTGCTCGAGCAGGTCGTCCGGCGGGCGCACCGGGGGGCGTCGACCGTGCTGACCGGGCCGGTCGGCATCGGGCGCAGCCGACTGCTCGCCGAGGCCGCCGTCCGGCTCGAGCGGACCGGCCGCCGCGTGCTGCGGCTCACCGCGACCGCGTCGGCGTCCTCCGTGCCCTTCGGCGTGCTGCTCGGGCTGCTCGACCGGCCGACGATTCTCCGCATCGGCGCCGAGGACGCGCTCGGACGGGCGGCGATCGTCCGCGCCGGCGTACTCGCGCTCGAGTCGGAGGTCGTGCTCGTCGACGAGGGCTCGCTGCTCGACCCTGGCTCGGCCGCCTTCCTGCTCGAGCTCGCCCGCGGGCAGATCGCGGTCGTGGTCGCGATCACCGCCGGCCGCCGGGTCCCGGACGCGATCCGCGCGCTGGTCGACGACGACCTCGCCGCGACCCTCCGACTCGAGCCGCTCGACGCCGCCGGCTGCGGCGACCTCGCCGCCGCGCTGCTCGGCGGCCCGGTCGAGGCGGCGCTGACCGCCGCGCTCGTCGAGGTGACGGAGGCCTCCCCCGCCGCCGTCCAGGAGGTCGTCCGCGTCGCCCGCGCCGCCGACGCGATCCGGATCGATGAGGGCATGTGGCGGCTGCGCGGCGAGCTGCCGGCGCCCGCCGCGGTCCGCCGCCGCTCCGGCGCCGAGTTCCTCGCCCTGCCCGCCGAGGCGCAGGACTGGCTGTGCGCGGTCGCGGTCGCCGACGAGGTCGCGGACGACGTGGCGGAGCGGCTCTGCGACGACGCGACCGCGGACGCGATGGAGCGTGCGGGCTGGACCGCGCACGACGACCGGGCGCAGGCGACCCGTATGCGTCGCACCGCGCAGTCCGAGGCGGTGCTCGAGGCGGCCGGAGCGCGGCAGCGGCGGTCGACCGTGCGCCGGCTGCTCGCCGCGGTGGCGGAGCTCGACCGCCCGCTCTCCGACCGCGAGCGGATCGCCCGCGGGGCCTGGGCGCTCGAGCTCGGCGACGAGCTCGACGCCGCTGAGGCGGTCGACCTCGGTTCGCTCACCTCGCTCGCGGATCCCGACCTGTCCGAGCGCTTCCTCCGGCACGCGGTCGCGACCGGCGGCGGCGCGGCCGCCGAGGTGCTGCTGGCGGAGCAGCTGAAGCGCACGAACCGGCTCGACGAGGCGGAGCAGCTCCTCGGGAGCTCCGCAGCGGCCGGCGATCCGCGGTCCGCGGGCGACGTGGCGAAGGTGCTCGCGCTCGTCGCCGGGTTCGGCTCTCGGAACGCCGGCCGGGCGCTCGCGGTGCTGGAGGCGCACCTCGGGGCCCACGGCGAGCAGGAGGACCTGCTCGCCATCCGTGCCGGACTACTCCGGAGCGAGCTGCGCTACCCGGAGGCGCTCGAGGCGGCGGAGTCGCTGCGCCGCGGCCCGACCTCCTTCGCCTCGGTCTTCGCCGGCATCAACGAGGTGCTCGTGCGGACCGAGTTCGGCGAGCCCTGGGCGGCGCTCCAGGTCGTCGACCTCCTGCGCCGGCCCGCGCTGCAGGTCGTCGACCGCATCCCGGAGGGCCCCGTGATGCTCGACTGGCTGTCCGCATGGGCGCCGGCCGTCGCCGCGCTCGACCTGCGGACGGCCGAGGCGATCGCGGTGCGCGACTACGACCGGACGCTCGAGACCGGCATGCACGCGGTGCGCACGCCGTTCGCGCACCTGCTCGGCACCATCCGGTGCGCGGCGGGCGAGGTCGACACCGCGGTGCACCTCCTGCGGGAGGCGGTCGGACTGCCCGGGATCTGGCGGGACAGCTGGCTGCCGGTGATCCTCGCGGACCTCTCGATCGCGCTGATCCGGAGCGACGACCTGGAGGGGGCCAAGGCGGCGCTCGAGCAGGCGACCTCCGACGCTGTCCCGCCGTCACAGCAGGGCCGGGTCCGCCTCGCGGAGGCGGAGCTGCTCGCCGCGCGGCAGGACCTCGATGGCGCGATCGCGATCGCCCGCGACGTGGCGATGCGGGCCGGCGAGCTGTCGGCGACCGTCGAGCAGTGGGACGCGCGCTTCGCCGCCCTGCGCTTCGGCGATCCGACCGCCGCGGCCGAGCTGCTCGCGCTGCCGGCGCTGCCCGGCGTCGCGCGCGGCCTGCAGCAGGATCACGCGCGAGCCCTCGACGCCGGCGACGTGCCCGCGCTCGACGCGGTCGCGCGCCGCTACTGGACCGTCGGTCTGCGGGCCCTTGCGATCGAGTCCGCGGGCGCGGCGATCCGGCTCCGGACCGACCAGGGCCTGCCCACGACCGCCGCGAGGGAGCGACTCGCGCAGTGGACGGCGGAGGTGCCGGCCCTCGGCGGGCGGAACGGCGGGACGGGCTCGGCGACGACGCTCACGTCACGCGAGCGCGAGGTGGTGGCGCTCGCGGCGCGCGGGCTGCCCGACCGCGGGGTGGCGGAGCAGCTGGGGATCTCGGTGCGGACGGCGCAGACGCACCTGTCGCGCGCGTTCGGGAAGCTCGGCGTGCACCGCCCGTCCGAGCTCGTCGGGCTGCTGGACGACCTCGTCTAGGAGGCGGCGCGGGCCCGCGGCGCCGTCGCGCGCGGCGCGGCCGCCGGGGTCGCCCGGTAGGCGATCTTGCGCCGGTGGTCCTTGTCGGCGAGGTGGATGGCCCGACCGATCACGAGCGCGAGCAGCACGGACACGAGCAGCCATGCGGCCAGCACGCTGAGCACGATCGTCAGGATCACCGGGAACCTCCCCCAAGGTCCCTCCAACCCTTTCGAACACGCGTTCGCGAGGGCATCCCCAGTCCGAGGGGATCTCCGCCTCAGGAGCCGGCGAGGAAGTCCAGGCTGCGGGCGATCTCCGGCATCGCGTCGACCGGCGGGATGTTCAGGTGGCCGTGGAGCATCCCCTCCGCCACCGTGAGCTCGACCGGCACCCCGCTGGAGGCGAGCTGCTGCGCGAAGAGCTCCCCCGAGCTGCGGAGGTCGTCGTACTCGGACACGACGATGCGCACCGGCGGATACCCGGTCAGGTCGGCGAGGCCCGGCGTCTCGGCCGACGGGATGTCGGTGATGCGGCCGAGATAGGCCTGGAAGATCGCGACGACGACCTGCGGGAAGAAGCGGAGCACCGGCGGCAGCGTCCGCAGCTCCGCGGCGAGCGCGTCCTCCGACGCCGGGTTCGGGAAGTGCAGGGCGGGATAGGCCAGCAGGACCGCGGCGGGGCGGTCTGCGCCGGACGTCCGGAGCGTCGCCGCGGAAGCGAGGAAGGCACCGGCGCTCGCCCCGCCGATCGCCGCCCGGGTCGGGTCGATGCCGAGGTCGTCGGCCGAGGCCAGGAGCCAGGCCCACGCGGCCGCGACGTCGTCGACCGGGATCGGGTGCCGGACCGTCTCCGTCGCCAGCCGGTAGTCGACGCTCACGACGACGCCGCGCAGCCGGTGGGCCAGCTCGAGACCGACGACGTGCGCCTCCGGCATGTCGAGGTCGCCCGCCGTGAAGCCGCCGCCGTGCGCCCACAGGACGGCGTGCGCGCCCGCACCCGCGTCCTCGAGCTCGTCGGAGCGGTAGACGCGGAGCCGGATCGGGCCGTGGGGGCCGTCGATCGTCGTCTCGGTCACGGACACCGCCGGCGGCGTGTGCTCGCCGTACGGCGCGCCGAACTGCAGCGCCGTCTCGGGCAGCAGCTCCGAGGGCGTGCCCGGGGCGACGTCGGCGATGAGCGGGAAGCGGGCGGCGATCAGCGGGTGGACGGGCACCGGGACAGTCTTCCGGACGCGGACGCGCCTGCCGTTCGGGATGGTTTCGACACGGGCGCGGAGCGCCGCGCTCGGCCACCGCGGCGCACCTCGGCGGTCGAGGGCGAGGAGAATGGAGGGATGCGCCGATGGATCGCCACGGCCGTCTCGGGGCTCGCCGTCGTCCTCGTCCTGAGCGGCTGCACCACCTCCACCCCTCCGCAGGCGAGCAGCGCGCCCGCGTCGCCGAGCGCGACCGCCTCTGCGCCCGCCCTGACCGGGCCGTCGACGACGGTCGCGGTGATGGGTGACTCGCTGTCCCGCGGCTACAACGCGTGCGCGCACTTCGGCGACTGCCCGTCCATGTCCTGGGCGGGCGGCACGGACGCGCGCGTCGACAGCGTCGCGAGTCGCCTCGGCGCGCGCCTCGACGGCCCGGTGACCGTGAAGAACGTCGCGAAGTCCGGCGCGACGGTCGCCGACCTCGCCGCGCAGGTGCCCGCCGCCGCGGCGGCCGACCCGGATCTCGTCACGGTGCTGATCGGCGCGAACGACGTCTGCCGCGCCTCGCTCGACGACATGACGTCGACGGAGGACTACGCCGCGACCGTCGGCGGCGCGCTGCAGCAGCTCGTGGCGCTCGATCCCGGTGTGACGATCCTCGTCGCCTCCGTGCCGGACGTGACCGCGATCCTCCCCGCGGCCGCGTCGAATCCGACCGCCCGCTTCCTCTGGAGCCACGGCGGCTGCGCGACCGTGCTCGCGGACCCGCAGAGCCGCTCGACGGAGGCGGAGGTGCGCCGGGCCGCGGTCGCCGACCGCATCCGCGAGTACGACGCGGCCCTCGCCGGGGCGTGCGGCGCGCTCCCCCGCTGCGTCTACGACGGCGGCGCGCTGCACGGCTACACGCCGACGCTGGACCAGCTCTCCGCGCTCGACCGCTTCCACCCGTCCGTCGCCGGGCTGAAGGAGCTCGCGGCGACCGAGTGGAAGGTGCTGACGACCTCCCCGCGCGCAAGAGCCCTCCTCGACCGCTGACACCCTCCGTTTCGGAGGAAGCAGCCTCCTACAGAACGGAAGGTCAGGCGGAGGTGCGGGTCGTCAGCGCGACGATCGCGGCGCCGACGCGGTCGGCGGTCGCGCGGACCTGATCCGCGGCGGCGGTGTGCTCCTCGCGGGACCGCCCGTGCCCGTCGACGATGGTCATCGGGTCCTCGGGCTCGACGGGCCTGCTCCACCAGTGCTTCTTCACCGGCTCCGTCGGGACGAGCGGGGCGAGGCCGCGGACGGAGTGCAGCGCCTTGGCGAGCGCCGGGAGGTCCGCCGGGGGCTCGCCTGCGCGGTCGGCGAGGACGCCGAGCAGGGCCTCGACCTCGCGGAGGGTGAACACCTTCGCCTGCGAACCGGGTGCGGCCTGCACCGCGGCGGACCGCTGCTCGCGCTCCATCGTCAGGATCAGGTCGGCCTCCCGGACGAGAACGCCGGTCAGCTGCCGCGCCCGGTGCTCGGTCGCGTAGGCCGTGTCGCCCGGATCGAGGTCCTCCGCGGACACGGGGCACATCGCCTCACCCTCGAGCGCCCGCGTCCCGGCGCTCGACACGACGACGTCGCCGAGCGGCGATCCGGCGAGCGCGTGCTGCAGGGTCCGCTGCGCGAGCGGGGACCGGCAGACGTTGGCCGTGCACACCACGAGCAGCCCATCCGCCCGACGATCGTTCACCTGACCATCGTTCCACGCGCCCGCGGGCGCGACCGCGACCGCCGCGCGGGCCGCGAAGTGTTCCGCACACCGCGGCCCGACCCACTCCGACACGCCGACGAACGGACGACGGGCGGCCGAGAATTCCGCTCCGTCAGAGCGGCCGCGACGGCGATTGGTGACCGACGCCGCGCTGGTTATGGTCGACGCGACCGCCGCACTCCACCTGGGAAAGGCCCGGCCACGATGCGTCCCGCCCCCTCCGCCCCCGGCCTCCCGACGGCTCGCCGTCCGGCTCTGCAGCTCGTCTGATGGGGCGCCACAGCGCTGCGCCCGGCCGAGCGGACGGCCGCACCGATCGCCCGATCGGGCCGATCACGGACCCGCATCTGTTCGACCTGCCGCTCGCGCCCGCCCCTCGGAGGACGCCGGAGCCCTCCCGCCCGGCGCGGCAGACCGCCGCGCCGACCTCGAGACCGGCTCCGGCCGGTCCCCCGCGCCCTCCCGAGGCGAGGACTCCGGAGCCGATCCGGCCGTTCGCACCCGTGCCGGTCCGCGGCGCGACGACGCGCGGCGTCGAGACCGTGCTGCCGCCCGTGTCCGGCGCATCGCTCCTCGGGCCGGCGCGCGACGACGCGCGCCGTGTGCGCTCGGGCGACCTGCAGTACGCGCGCACGGGACCGATCCCCGTCGGCACCACCACGCGCACAGCACCCCCTTCGAGTCTCGGCCGGAAGCGGGACGCTGCATTCGCCGCGGCCGCGATCGCCGTCGTCGGCGCCATGTCCGGTGCCGCTGCGCTGCTGCCCACCGCGGGCGCCGACGCGCAGGCGGGCAGGGCGATCCAACCGGTCACGTCGTCGCAGCCGACATGGTCGAGCAGCCGCACCTCGGCTGCGACGGCGCTCGCGGGGCCGGCGACCTCCTCGGCCACGGAGCAGCGTCAACGCGTCGTGCGACAGCGGACGTCCGCGACCCCGGACGCGAGCACGACCGGGCCGAAGGCGACCCGCTCGCCCCGTCCGTCCGCGACGACGACCTCGCCCGCGACCGGGTCGCCGCCCCAGCGGGCGACGTCACCACGCAGCTCGGGCGCGGGCGTCGTCGCCGGTCTCGCGGCGCTCGGTCCGCTGTCGGGCGGTCTCGCCGACCTCCTCCAGGGCGTCTACAGCATGCGCGACTTCGCGGTGCAGAGCTCCGGCGCACTGGTCTCGGGCAGCGTGCTGCAAGGCGCGGGCGTCGGACGCACCGTGATCCGGATGGCGGAGCACACGTCCACCCGCGCGTCCTCCGTTCCGGACAACGGCAACAACCAGGGCGGCCTCGCGAACCCGACGAACCCGCTCTACCTGCTGCGCGGCGTGAACCGGCTCGAGAACGCGACGATCCAGGGCACGGAGCAGGGGCACCTCTACAACGGCGTCTACATGGCCGGGTCGAACATCGTGATCCGACACGTCCAGGTGAACGCAATCCCCGGGAACTCGAACGCGAACCCGGGAGAGACCTTCGCGGTCAACGTCAATCGGGCAAGCGGCACGAACACCGTCGAGGACCTGACGATCAACGGGGGCAGCGGTGCCCTGACGAGCGCGGCAGGCCTCGCGATCAACAACTCCGACGCGGACTGGCGCATCTCGGACCTGACGACGCGGAACCTCCGGTACTCGGCCGGGATCGCGCTCTGGCAGGTCCGGGGCACCTTCGACATCCGCGACTACGTGCAGCGGGGTGGAGCGCGGAGCCTCGGCGCGGAACGGATGGCCGGGACCGTCAACCTCTACGACCCGAAGTGGGATGCCGGCACCACCGGCCACGACATCACCTACACCTGGGACGGCGGGTACTCGGGCGGCAGCATCAACGTCCGCTACAGCTCCCGCGCGGAGGTGCCGGACCGCAAGATCCAGATCCTCACGAACAAGGCGGCCGGCATCGCCGGCAGCGTCCACGTCTACATCGGCGGAGTCGAGCAGGACGCGAGCCGGTACGTCACCGTGAACTGAATCCGCCCGGTCCCACGGTCTGGGGCTGCCGTCCTCCGCGGTATCGCTTCAGAGTGGTGCTATGCACCTGACCGACATCGAGGCAGCCCTCGGCGCGCCTGCGAGCCCGGACCGCGTCCGCGGCTCCGGTGTGTTCGCGTGGGCGGATCCCGACGGCGTCGTGCTGTTCATCGGCGAGAGCTCCGAAGTGCACACGCTCATGCACCGCCACGAGCTCCTCCGCTCCCGTGTGATCGAAGCGCTGCGGAGCCGCCCGACCGCGGAGATCCCCGTGAGCGGCCTCGGGTCCGTGCTGGCCCGAGCCGGCGGACTCCGCGAGGCCTGCTGGCCCGTGCCGACCGCGGGCGGCCGCCGCGCGCTCCGCGACGCCCTCGTCCGGCTCGCCGCGGTCCTCGGGGCGACGCCCGCCGCGCAGGGCGCGGAGTCCGACGTGTGGCACGAGCTGCGCGAGGGCGATGCGACCTCACGACGGATCATCGAGTCGTGGTCGCAGCCCGATCACCCCGTGCAGCGCCTCGTGCCGTCCGCCCGCGGTTCGGAGTCCCTGCCGGAGGTGCCGGCCGCGCTCGATCCCCCGCCCGCTCGACCACGTCCCGCGACGACGGCGAAGGCCGCCCGCACGCGGGCCGCCCGTCCGTGAGCGCACGTCGTTGCCGCTCCGAGGCGGGCCGACGGTGCGGACGGCCAGGACGCCCCGTGGAGACGGGGCATGCGCCGGATGCCGCTGGTGGCTAGCCTCGTCCGATCGTGAACAGGCGCGCCGTCGGAGCAGTCGCCGCGCAGGGCGTGCAGGCGCTGACGAGCTTCGTGCTCCAGGTCGCCGTCGCCCGCACGCTCGGTCTGTCCGGTCTCGGCGCGTTCGCGATCGTCTACGGCGTCGTGGTCCTCGCCTCCGGGGTCGTCACCGGGTTCGTCGGCGACTCGCTGGTCGTCCTCGACCGGCGGCACCCGCCCGTCCGGGCGGCCCTTCAGCAGTTCGCGCTCGCCCTCGCGATCCTCACGGGCGCCGTCGCCGGAGCGGGAGCAGCTCTCGCCCGGCTGATCACGCCGCTGGAAGCGGCCCTCGTCCTGCTGGCGACCGCCCTCTTCTGCCTCGAGGAGGTGCTCAGGAGGACGCTCATGGCGCGCCTGCTGTTCTGGCGGGTCGCGCTCATCGATTCCTGCGGGCTGGTCGTCGTGATGGCGATCGTCGGATCGACCGCCCTCCTGACGGCGCCGACGCTCGCAACCTTCCTGCTCGCGCTCGCCGGCGGTCAGCTGGTCGCCCTGCTCCTCGGTGTCGTGATGCTCCCCCGGGACGAACGGTTCCTCGCGCCCTTCCGTGCGGCCGATCGGCGCACCGTCGCGCGCTACGGGACCTGGCGCTCGCTGCAGCAGTTCCTGCGCCCGGCGCTGCTCACCGCGGTCCGGTCCGTCGTCGGCGTCGTCGTCGGCCTCGGTGCGACGGGCCTGCTCGAGGCGGCGCGGGTCTACACCGCCCCGGCGCTGCTGCTCGTCAGCGGGCTCTCGTCCTACCTCTTCGCGTCGTACGCGAAGGAGCGGTCGGGCGCGGGCGGCGTCCGCCGCGCTGATCGGGCGGTCGGGGCGCTCGTCGCGATGACGGCCGCCATGGCGGTGGTCGCCGTCCTGCTGCTCCCGCTCGTCGGCCCGCTCCTGTTCACGGCCACGCCCGACCTCATCGCGGTGGTCGGGTGGCTGCTGTACACCGTCTCCGTCGCCGCCGTCACGCCCTACGGTGCGCTCGCCGCGGTGGCCGGCAGGCAGGCGGTGGTCTTCGCCGTCCGCGCCGGTGACACGGTGATCTCCCTCGCGGTCGTCGTGCTGGCACTGCTGCTCGGCGCCGATCCGGCTTGGGCTCCCGCCCTGCTGGTCGTCGGGTCGCTCATCGGCGGCCTGGTCCTCCGCCGGGTCGCCGTCCGCGCCGGATCGTCGGCCGCCGCCCCGGTGGAGCTGAGCACGACGACGGTCTGACCCCACGACGAGGGGGTGGTGGGCGGGTTCCCCGCGATCCAGACTGGTCCGACTCGCTCGCGCTCGGAACCCACCGCCCACCCAGACGGACCGCGCGCGCGGAACGGAACTCACCCGAATGGATTCCAGCGGACTGCTGCGCTCACTGCGCCGCCACGCTCGGCTCGTGGTCGTCGTCACCATCGCGAGCGTGCTGCTCGCGGTCCTCGTGTCCGCCCTCATCCCGCGGACGTACACGGCGAAGGCGACGCTGTTCCTGCGCGTCCAGGCGGCGAGCGCCACCCTGACGCAGCGGTCGCAGTTCGCGCTCGAGCGGATCCAGTCGTTCCCGCAGCTGCTCGAGTCCCCGCAGCTACTCCGGGGCGTCATCGCGAAGCTCGATCTGACCATCACGCCGCAGCAGCTCGCCGAGCACCTCTCGGCGGTGGTCCCGACGAACACCGTCCTGCTCGAGGTCTCCGCCGAGGCCGGTGACCCGCGTCAGGCCGCGACGCTCGCGAACGCTGCGGCCACGGCCCTCGCCACCGACGTCAACACGCTCGAGAACAGCGAGACCAACTCGCGGAACGCCGTCATGCTCGTGCCGAGGGTCGTCGCGCAGGCGCCGTCCGGGCCGAGCACGCCGAACGTGCCGGCGATCCTCGGCCTCGGACTGCTCGCCGGACTCGTCGCCGGTCTGCTCGCAGCGCTCGGCCTCGAGCGCTGGCGGCCCCGGCTCCTCGACGCGGAGGACGTGCGCCGGGTCACCGGTCTCCCGCTGGTCGCGCAGCTCGGCCCCGCACGCAGGGACGGGCCCGTGGTCGGCGGCCAGACCGCCGCGTCGAGCCTGCGCGCACTCGGGCGCGGATCCATCGCCGAGTCGATCGTGCTCGCACCAGCCGGGCCACCGGTCGCCGACCACGCCGTGCTGCACGAGCTGGCCCGTGGCATCGCCGACACCGGGCGGCGGGTCGCGGTCGTCGGCACGACGTCCGACGGCGACGACGCTGCCGACGGACCCGGTCTCGCGGAGCTCCTCGCCGGGACCGTCTCAGCGGATGACGTCATCGCCGCTCGCACCGGCGAGGTGGACGTGATCGTCGCCGGCGACCCCGACGTCCTCCCATCCGGACTCGCGATCGAGCGCTCGTTCGCGAGCGCCGTCCGCCCGGTCGTCGACGCCCACGACGTGACGCTGCTGCAGTCGGCGATGGACGACGGCCCGGTCGACCTGACCATCACGGCGCGCGGCGCCCGCTGGGTGATCATCGTCGCCTCCCGCCGGACGACGACGGAGCAGGAGGTCCGCCGCGTGCAGGCGGCCCTCCGGTCAACCGAGGTCCGACCGATCGGCGTCGTGCTCACCGATGGGCGGCCGATCGCGACCATCGACCTCGCGACGTCTTGGCTCGAGGACGACTTCGTCACCGCGGAGCCGGCAGCGCAGCCGGAAAGCGAGCCCAGCGACGTGGTCCGCGCGCTCCGACGTCCCCGACGGATCGATGCGGCGCCGCTCATCCGTGACGAGGCTCCGGAGTCCGTGCGCGGCGAGCGATGAGCACGTCCCGACGTCGACTCGCGGCGACGGGCGGCGTGTGGCTGCTCGTCCTCGCGAGCGTCGTGTCGTGGCGGAAGGGCGTCCTCTACACGGGCGGCGTGGATCCGGTCGTCGTCGCCAAGGCGGTGCTGGCGGTCGCCGCGCTCGGCGCAGCGGTCCTGCTCCGTCGCACGTCGCCCTCGATCCGTCCGGTCGCGATGTGGCCGGCGCTGCTCGTCAGCGGCGTGGTCGGGCTGTCGCTCGTCGGCGCGCTCGCCGAGGGCGGCTTCGTCGCCGACGCGGTGCTCGCCGTCCGGATCGCGCTGCTGGCGGCGACGATCCTGCTGCTCGTGTCGGTGACCGCCGCGTCGGAGCTGCTCGCGACCCTCCTCTCGGCCATGGCGCTCGCCGGCCTCGTCGCAGCCGTCACGGGGATCCCGACGCTGCTGACGTCCCGAGGACGTCTGGGCGGCGGCGTCCCGCCGCTCGAGCCGAACGAGGTCGCGACGCTGCTGCTGCCGCCGGCGATCGGGCTGCTGTTCGTCGTGGTCCGGGTCGGCCTCCGCCCCCTCCCCGCCATCGGTCTCGTCGTGCTGAGCGGGACCGTCGTCGCCACCGGCTCCCGCACGGCTCTGCTCATGCTGCCCGTCGCGCTCCTCGTCGTGCTCCTCGTCGAGCGGAGGCTGTCCGCGGGCACGAGCGCCGTGCTGCTCCTCGGCGCGCTGGCCGCGTACGTCGTGCTCGCGTTCAGCTCGATCCTGTCCTCCGTCGCCCTCCGCGGCGAGGGCGTGGGCAAGCTCCTGACCCTCAACTCGCGGACGATCTCCTGGAACGTCGTGCTGAGCACACCGACCGACTCGTGGGCCTACTGGGTCGGCCGCGGCCTGACCGTGAAGTCGGTGCCGGTCGTCGGGCAGTACTGGGACACGCAGGTCTTCGACAGCAGCTGGATCTCCTCCCTCGCCCAGGACGGCGTCGTCGGCACGCTCCTGCTCGCCGCCTACGCCCTCGGCACGCTGCTCGCCACGCGCCGGCTCGGGGCCGTCCGAGCCCTCGGGGCCGCCTTGGCCACCACGATCCTCATCCGGAGCTTCGTGGAGAACGGCCTGCTCGAGTCGAGCACCACCTTCCTCGTGTTCTTCACGCTGGCGGCGCTTGCGTGGCCCGGCACCGCGACGCTCCTGCCGCGGGTGAAGCGGGAGCCCGCGCTTCCGCATGCGCTGGCGGACGCGGACCTCGTCACCGCGGCTCACTAGGGTCATCGGCACCGCACGCCGGGGGGTCTCCGACGGCTCTCCGCACGCCCGTCCACCGCTGAGCGGTCCGTCGGGCGCGCGGTGCGCTTCCGTGACGGCGTTCCTGAGGCGCGTGCGCCCTCGGTGGTGCGGTGTCGTCGGCGGGTCCGGAGCGCCGCGGCATCAACGCGGTCCACCGAACCGGAGCGCGATCCGCGCCCGCCCGCGGGACCGGCCCCAGGGCCGGGGCCTTGGATCCGGACCGGGGCGGCGCTCAGGGCGTCCAGCTCGAGCGCGGAGCGCCGCTCGGCGCTCCAAGCCGACGACCGCGGCTCAGCTCGTCGGCGCGGCGCCCTTGAACGCGATCACCGGGTTGCTGACCGAGGTGTCGACCGTCACCTGGACGGCGCTCCGCGACGCCTTCGGGATGTTGAAGACGAAGACGCCGGTCGCCGTGGCGCCGTTCGCCACGGACGACGGGAACGGCTCGCCTCCCGGGGCGGCGAGCGCGATCGCCGGCGTCAGGTCAGGGCCGTAGTAGGCGTTGACCACGGTGCTCGACAGCGGGACGGCCTTCCCGGTGGTGTTCACGATGCGGATCGTGAACCGAACCGCCGGCCCGGCGATCTCGCCGGGTTCGGCCGCGGCGCCGGTCACCGCCTCCATCTTCGTGACGCTGACGCCGAGCTCCTTCTTGATCACGGCGGGCGTGGACTGCGTGATCGGCGCGGCCTTCGTGGCCTGCGGCGTCGGCGCGGAGCGGACGGTGGGCTCCGCAGTCGCCGAGGGTGTCGAGCTCGCGGAGGGCGTCGCCGTCGGCACCGGAGTGCTGGTCGGCGTCGGCGCGGCACTCGAGGCGGGCGCCGGCGCCGCGGACGTCGCCGGGGGCGCCGGCGGTACGGCAGCGGCGGTGATCAGCCCGACGACCGCGACGATCACGACCACGGCGAGGAGGACGCCGACGATGATCACGGTCGTCCGACGGGTCGGCTTGCGGAGGGGCTGGTCGGACATGGGCGGGTCCTTCGGGTGTCAGGCGGCGGGGTCGAGCGCGCGCATGTCGCGGAACCACTTCGGCAGCGCGAGCAGCAGGTAGCCGAGGTGAGCGGCGAACAGGAGGGTGTAGACGACGGCGAAAGCAGCGGGCGCGCCGAGCAGGAGGAACACGAACACGAGCACGCCGTAGTCGGTCGGCGCGCCGGCGAGCGACCGCAGCGGTGTGCTGCCGGTCCGGATGACGCTCGTGGTGTCCCGGCCGGCGCGCGCCGCCTTGAGGAGGTCGTTCAGGAGGAAGACGGAGAACGAGACCGCCGCGACCGCCATGAAGCCGAGCGGCACCAGGAGCCACGTACGCTGATCGGTCGGCACGAGGAAGCGGTAGGCGGTGATGAGGACCGCGGCGTGCAGCGTCGACGACTTGATCGCGTCGACGACGTGGTCGAGCCACTCCCCCGCGGCCGATCCGCCGCCGCGCAGCCGGGCGAGCTGCCCGTCGGCGCTGTCGAAGGCGTAGCCGGCGGCGAGGAGGACCGTCACGGCGAGCCCGAGCCAGAAGGTGGGCGGCACGAGCGCGAGGAGCAGGACGGCGGCGAACGTCAGCGTCGCACTGATCGCCGTCACCTGGTTCGGCGTCAGTCCGGCGCGGTAGGCCGCGGCCGCGATGAATCGGCCGAGCCTGCGGTTGACGTAGACCGAGTACGCGGGCGCACCTCGGCCGGCCGGCTTCTGGGCCGCCCGCAGTCGTCGAAGGGTCTCCTGGTACGTCTCGGGGACGGTCGCGGCACGGGGCCGCTCGTCCACCCGGGGTTCGGTGGGCATGGGGCGATCCAATGGGTCGTTCCGCGCTGGGTGACGCGGAGACCCGATCGTACGTCCGAGCCCGGCTCGAGGTCGCCCCCTCCTTCGAGGGGCGGATCGGCCCTACGGCGTCGTCGTCACGTACGCGATGCCCGAACCGGAGAACGTCAGCACGCCCTCGTCGGGCGTCACGAGCGCGGCGTCGCCGCGCCCCAACGAGATCGCGTCCTTCGCGCCGGTGATGGACAGCCCGCCGGTCACGACCAGCACCTCAGCGGGGCCGGAGAGCGCGAACGACGTGGACTCGGGGCCGGCCAGCGTGTACCCGTGGACGGCGGCGGCGTCGCCGAGCGCGACCTGCGCGAGCACGAAGTCGTCCGCCGTCGGCCGCCAGACGGTGATGCCGGGCTCCGGGCTCGTCGGCTGCACGATCGGCGTCGGCAGCGCCTCGAACACGACGATCTTCAGCAGCTCCTCGACGTCGACGTGCTTCGGCGTGAGGCCACCGCGGAGGACGTTGTCGCTCGCGGTCATCACCTCCACCCCGAGTCCCGAGAGGTAGGCGTGGAGCGCCCCAGCCGGCAGCGCCAGCGCCTGCCCCTGCTTGAGGGAGATGCGGTTCAGCAGCAGGCTGATGACGACGCCGGGGTCGCCCGGGTAGGCGTCGGCCAGCTCGCCGACGGTCGCCCACTCGCGCGCGAAGCTGGACTTCGAGAGTCGCGGCGCGGCCGCGACCACCGCCGCGACGAGGCGCTCGACCTCGTCGCCGCCGCGGAGCAGCCACTCGACAGTCTGCTCGAGCGGGTTGCCCGCGCCACGGTGTTCCGGGGTCGTGTCGCCCGCCTCCGAGTACCCGTCGCGGATCGTCTCCTGGCTGCTGCCGGTCGACGCAGCCAGGGCCGGGTCGCCCGACGCGAGCCGGTCGGCGAACCGGGAGATCGCCGCGCGGTCCTCCCCCGACGACGCGGTGATCAGCTCCGCGAGCAGCATCCGGCTCTCGCTCACGTGCCGGAACCCGGCGAGCGCCTCGAACGTCGCGGACAGCGCGAGGATCAGCTCGGGCTTCGCGGAGTCGTCCTTGTAGTTGCGCGTGTCCGAGTCCAGCGGGACGCCGTCGGCGTTCTCCCGCTCGAAGCCCGCCTTCGCCTGCTCCGGGTCCGGGTGCACCTGCAGCGACAGCGGCGCCTCGGCGGCGAGCACCTTCATGAGGAACGGGAGGCGCGTGCGGCCCGCGCCGAGGAAGGCCGACGGATCGCGCTCGATGACCTCGTCGAGCCGCTGCCCGGCCAGCGCCGGCGTCGCGGAGGTCACCGTGCTCGGCCAGCCGGGATGGGCGCCGAGCCAGAGCTCCGCCTCGGGACCGCCGGACGCGGACCGGCCGAGCAGCTCCGCGATGGCGGTGCGCGAGCCCCAGGCGTAGTCCCGCGGCGTGTTGGTGATCCCGACGAACATGGCTCATTCCTACCGCGGGCGCCCTGCGGAGCGTCCGCGAACGTCACGGCTCGGTCACCGCTCCGTGCGGCCGGGTCCGCTCATGGCCGCACCTCGTAGGGTCGGACGGTGCGGCGATGGGCGAGGGACGGCTACGTGCTGGTCGCCCTGTTCTCGCTCTGGAACGGCGACGGCATGCGCGACCTCCTGAGCTGGTGGGGGTTCGGCGCGGTGTCGCTCCTGCTCCTGGCTGGCGCGATCGTGCTGATCTCCCGCGATCGCGCGCGGGCGAAGGCCCTGGTGCTCTCGTGGCACGCGGTGCCGATCCTCGCCTTCATGGCGCTGTGCCTCATGTCGACCGCCTGGTCCGACTACCCGGCGATCACCCCGGTCGGGTGCTTCATCCAGCTCGCGACCGCCACCGTCGCGGTCGGCCTGTGCCTCGCCCGGCCGCCCGTGCGACTCGCGGCGCTGTTCGCGATCATGCTCCAGGCGACCCTCGTGATCTCGCTCGTGTTCGAGGTCGCCGTCGCCCTCTCGCCGGCCGGGCAGATCCTGCCGCTCTGGACGAACTACAGCGCCAACGTCCCTGGCGCCTACTACTGGAGCAACGGCCTGATCTTCGAGGGCGGGCGCATCCAGGGCTTCACCGCGAACGCGAACCTGCTCTGCTTCCAGGCGCTGCTCGCCGCCCTCGTCACGACCACGCTCGCGCAGGCGCACGTGATCACGCGTCGGCTTCTCGTGCCCGCGCTGCTGCTCGACCTGCTCGTGATCGCCCTGACCCGCTCGGCGACCGTGATCATCGCCGCCGGCGTGGTCGTCGTCGGCGCGCTCGTGATCGGCGGCCTCCGCCGCTTCGGGCGGCGGGGTCGGATCGCCGTGCTCGGCGGCTCCCTCGGCTTCGTGGCGCTCGTGGCGCTCGGGTCGTCCCGCATCGCGGAGCCGTTCCTGCGCCTGCTCGGGAAGGGCGACGACTTCACCGGCCGCCTCGAGATCTGGCGGCTCGTCGGCGTGCTCGTGAAGGACCGGCCAATCCTCGGCTACGGCTGGATCAGCTACTGGGCGCCCTGGGTGGACCCGTTCCGCGGCCTCGTCATCCGCGACGGCGTGCAGTACCTGCAGGCGCACAACGCCTACCTCGACATCCAGATGCAGCTCGGGATCCCCGGGCTGCTCGCCCTCGTCGCCGTCGTCGGCTCCGTGGTCTACCGGGCGCTCCGGGTCGCGCTCACCGACCGGCCGCTGGCCGTCCTCCCCCTCCTGCTGCTCGCCGCGCTGCTCACGCAGGCGATGGCCGAGAGCCGCCTGCTGATCGAGGGGAACTGGGCGCTGCTCGTCGCGCTGTCCGTGGCGCTGCCGCTGCCCCAAGCGGTCGCGGCGCGCCCTCACGATCAGCAGATCCTCAGCTCAGCGCGCTGATTTTCCCCCAAATGGGGGGCGGCATGCCGAGCAGGTGACCAATAGGGTCGACCTCACTACGTGTTCCGGCACCCACCGGACTCCGCGTAGCTACCCCTCTCGCCCCCGATCTACCCGTCGGTGCGGCGATGCACGACCCGTCACCCAACGATCACCACGCCGAGCCCACGGCGGCCGGCGCGGTTCTCGCACCCGAATCCGAGGACCCTCCACATGACCTCGCTCCAGTCCGCTCCCCCCAAGCACCGCAGAGAGGTCGCCCCCCTCAGGATCGCGATGCTGGGCACGCGCGGCGTCCCCGCCAACTACGGCGGCTTCGAGACCGCGATCGAGGAGATCGGCCAGCGACTGGTCGAGCAGGGCCACGCGGTGACCGTGTACGGCCGTTCCACCGAACGCACCGCGCCGACCGAGTACCTCGGGATGCGGCTGGTCAACCTGCCGGCGCTCCGGTCCAAGACCCTGGAGACCCTGAGCCACACCGCGCTCTCCGCTGCGCACTTCTCGACCCAGCGACGCCACGACGTCGCGTTCGTCTTCAACGCGGCCAACGCACCGTTCGTCCCGCTCATCCGCGCCCGCGGCGCGGCCGTCGCCGTGCACGTGGACGGTCTCGAGTGGAAGCGCGACAAGTGGGGCAAGTGGGGGCGCCGCTACTACCGCATGGCGGAGCAGCTCGCCGTCCGCGAGGCGGACGCGCTCATCGCCGACGCGCAGGGCATCGCCGACTACTACGACGACGAGTTCCATGTGCCGACGGAGCTGATCAGCTACGGCACCCGCATCCTCCGGAACGAGGCGACCGACGCCGTCGAGGCGCTCGGCCTCATCCCCGGCGCCTACCACCTCGTCGTCGCACGCTTCGAGCCGGAGAACCACGTCGACGTGATCGTCGAGGGGTACCACCGGTCGAACGCGACCCTGCCGCTCGTCGTCGTCGGGTCCGCGCCCTACTCGGCCCGCTACACCGACTCGATCGGCGCGGTCGCGCAGCGGGACGACCGCATCCGGCTGCTCGGCGGCGTCTGGGACCAGCGCGCCCTCGATCAGCTCTACGCGCACGCGCTCAGCTACCTGCACGGCCACTCGGTCGGCGGCACCAACCCGTCCCTCCTCCGCGCGATGGGCGCCGGCACAGCGGTCGTCGGCTGGGACGTCGTCTTCAACCGGGAGGTCGCCGGCACCGCCGGGTCGTACTTCTCGACCCCCGCCGAGCTCGCGCGCAGCGTCGAGGAGATCGAGCAGTACCCGTTCCGCTTCCGCGACATCGGCGAGCACATGCAGGAGCGCGCCCGGAAGCACTACGACTGGGACATCGTCACCGAGGCGTACAGCAGCCTCGCCGGCCGCCTCGCCCGCGGGTACAGCACCCGCGGCATGAGCACGGGGCGCCGGTCCGACTCGGCGTGGTCGGTCGAGCCACTGCCGGTCGAGGTCGGCCGTGGCTGAGACCTCCGCTCGGCGGACGGCGCTCATCGCGCACCCCGGAGCGGAGCTCTACGGCTCCGACCGAGTGATGCTCGAGACGATCGCGGCGCTCGTCGAACGCGAATGGCGCGTCGTCCTCGCGATTCCGACGGACGGCCCCCTCGTGCACGAGGCGACCGCACTCGGGGCGGAGGTCGTCGTCCTCCCGCTGCCCGTCGTCCGCAAGCGCGCGCTGCATCCCGCCCGCCTTCCCGGTTTCATCGCCCGCTCCGCCGTCGGTGCGCGCCGCGTCGACCGGCTGCTGCGCAGCGTGCAGCCGCACGTGCTCTACGCGTCGACGCTGACCGTGCCGCTCTGGTCGGCCCGAGCTCGGTCGACGGGCGTCCCCGTCGTCGTGCACATCCACGAGAGCGAGCGGCAGGCGCCGGTCCTGCTCCGCAAGGCCCTGGCGCTGCCGCTCAGGATCGCGGACCGCATCGTCGTGAACAGCGCGTTCAGCCTGACCAGCCTGACCGAGGTCATGCCGGGGCTCGCCGATCGGTCGACCGTCGTCTACAACGGCGTTCCCGGTCCGGGGAACGTCGTGGAGCCGCGTGCCTCCGTCGCCGACGGTCTGCGGATCGTCTACGTCGGTCGGATCTCGCCTCGCAAGGGCGTCGACGTCGCCATCGACGCGCTGCACCTGCTCACCGCGAGCGGCATCCCCGCTTCACTCGACCTCGTCGGTGCCGTGTTCCCCGGCTACGAGTGGTACGAGGAGCAGCTGCGCGAGCAGATCGCGCGGCTCGGGCTGCAGGACCTGGTGACCTTCCACGGGTTTCGGACGGACGTCTGGCCCGTGCTCACGAACTCGGACGTGGCGGTCGTGCCGTCGCGTCTGGACGAACCGTTCGGGAACACGGCTGTGGAGGCCGTGCTCGCCGGACGACCGGTGGTCGTCAGCGCCATCGGCGGCTTGGCGGAGGCGATCGACGGGTTCGCCTCCGCCATCCCGATCCCCGCTGACGATCCGGCGGCCCTCGCCGGCGCACTCGAACGCGTCGCCCGGTCGTGGAGCGCGTTCCGTCGCACCGCGCTGGCGATGGCGCCGATCGCGGCGCAGCGCTACGCGACCGAGACCTACCGTCGGCGCATCGTGGAGCACATCGACCACGTCGCCACCGGCACCCGCGACCTGCACCGGGTGCAGCTCACCCCTGAGGAGGCGTGATCGTGGACTCCCCCTCGACCGCTCGATCCCTGCGCATCGGCTACGCCGCAGGCGCGTTCGACCTCTTCCACATCGGCCACCTGAACCTGCTGCGGCACGCGAAGAGCGAGTGCGACCTGCTCATCGCCGGGGTCGTCTCCGACGAGATGCTCCAGGTCACGAAGGGCATCACCCCGGTCATTCCGCTCGCCGAGCGCATGGAGATCGTGAGCCACATCTCCTACGTCGACCGCGTGCACGCGGAGGTCGTGCCGGACAAGCTCGACACCTGGCGCGAGGTGCGCTTCACGCACTTCTTCAAAGGCGACGACTGGCGCGGCACGGAGAAGGGCCTTCGCCTCGAGCGGGAGTTCGCCGCCGTCGGCGTCGAGGTCGTCTACTTCCCGTACACGATGTCCACCTCGTCGACCGTGCTGCGCCGCGCGCTCGCCGCCCTGAACGGGGACGGCGAGCGCGTCACCGGCTGAGCCGGCCTACCCGCACTTCGCGGTGTCGTAGGTCACCGGGACCGGCCGCACCTTCGGGGTGTGGCTCACCGACACGGTCTTGCTGTTGTCCGTCCCACCGGTGAACACAGCCTTCACGGTGACCGAGTCGGCGGCGGGGATCGTGATGTTCACGACGCCGACCGGACGGTCGTACATGTTCCCCTTCACGGCGGGCCGCTTGTTGTACGCGCCGGTGGCGGCGTAGTTCGTGTTGAGCTCGGGCAGCAGGTTCGTGCCCCACGTGACCTTCTCGCCGTCGATGTACACCGCGGACAGCTTCGAGCCGACAGGCCCGTAGACCTGGACCCATTGCCGGTCGCCGCCGATCGGGATGCGCTTCTGGTGCGCCTTCACGTACTCGGGCAGCGAGTAGATCTGGTTCAGCGGCAGGGTGTTGATGACCTTCGCCGACATCGTGTACTTCGGCGTCGGCGTGCAGGTGTTGGTCGTGACCTTGACCTGCTCGTCCATGTAGTAGCTCATCTTCGACGTGGCGTCGTCGTTGTTGTAGACGCCCAGGACCGTCGCGTCGCTGTTGTCCTTCGGCAGCATGTTGCCGAGCTGCGAGTCGAGGAGCAGCTTCTCCTCGTCCGCCCGCGTGCTCCACATCTTGAGCCGCTGCTCGTCCATCATCGGCTTGAGCTGGTCGAGGTACGCCTGCGGCGAGCCCTGGCCGTTCGTCACCGCGGTGAAGATCGCCTGCGCTGCGGAGGCGAAGACCGCGTCCTGCACGCGCGGGTCCGTGTACTTGGCATAGACCTGATTGAGCAGGAACGGGACGGCGTTGTTCGAGTCGATCACCGTGCCGTCCGCAAGCTTCACCGGCCCGGTCGCCTTCATCAGGTACGAGAGCGCCACCGGGTCGAAGGAGATGACGCCGTCGACCTTGCCGCCGTAGACGTTCCGCCACATCGCGCGAGCGAGCTTCGCGTTCGTCGGGTAGTCGGGCGTCATGGTGATGTTCGTGACATAGGTCGACGCGTAGTTCGTGTAGATCTTCGACCAGTCGCCGTTGCCCTTGCCGCTCGGCGTGTAGGGCGGGACCGTGTAGGGGTGGGGGAAGTCGCCCGAGTTCCCCTGTCGACCGAGCTTGATCTTGCCGTCATTCACCACGAGCATCGCCATCGACGCGGGATTGCCGCCGCTCGCCCGCTCCTCCGCGTTGTTCTGGAAGATCAAGAGGTAGTGGCGAGCGCCCTCACCACCGAGCGCGGGGTAGAGCACCGGCATGACCTTGCGGAGCTCGTGCGTCGCGGGCGCCGCCTGCTCGAGCAGCGACTGGACCTGAGCGATCGGCCCCTTGAGCTGCGGGACGACGTCCTTCGTGTCGATCGCCTTCGCGCTTCTGTCCGCGGCGGTGATGGCGTCGTCGATGTCGCCGATCGCGGGCGTCAGCTGCTTCAGCGGCTGGATGTCGATCCCGCCGTTCTTCGGCTTCAGGCTCTCGACGCTGATGCCGTCCGCCGCCTTCGCGAGCGGCCCGACGCCATCGTGAACGAGGGCGTTCACGAGGTCGGCGGTCTGCCGGAAGGCCTTGAGGTTGGGCCCGACGACGGGGATCTGCTCGTAGAACGACCACACCGGATCGTCCACCTGCTGCGCCGCCTTCGCGGTGTTCGCCTGCAGCTGCTCGTAGAGCTTCGCGGTGCTCGGCGCGTTCGGCTGCCCGAGCGCGGATTTGAACGTGGTGAGCCGCCCCTGCGCGGCCTGCAGCTGGTCCTTCGCGATCAGCGCGCGGTTGCCGACGTAGACGGTGAGGAGCACGACCGCGACGATCCCGAGGCACAGCGCGACGACGCCGCCGATCGTGATGCGTCGGCGGATGCGCTGTGCACGTGTGCGCTGCTTCTTCTGCTTGCGGGCTTTGGGCACGGTCGAACGTGGTCCTTTCGGGAGGGCCGGTCGTCGGGCGGATGCACCCTATTCGAGGGTCACGCGTCCCGCCGGGAGGAGCCGCGGAGCGTCGCCTCCCGACCAGCGGCAGGTCCTCCCCGCTCCGCGGCGCGCCTCGACCGTCCCGCATCGGGCCGCCGCAGGATTGCCCCCGCCCATCCCCCTGACCGAACGGACTCGTCGTGGCCGACACCGCCCCCTCTCGGCGCAGACACCTCGTGCGCCGGCTCGGCGGCTTCGGATCCTCCGTCGTGATCAACGGCGTCATCAGCCTCGCAGTGGTGCCGATCGTCATCACGCAGGCGGGGGCGGACCTGTGGGCCGGGATCGCCGTCGCGCAGTCCATCGCCTCATTCGTCGCGGTCGTCGTGACATTCGGTTGGGCCGTGACGGGCCCGGCCACGGTCGCAGGCCTGAGCGACGAGGAACGAAGCGGCTACTTCCGCGCCTCGGTCGCGGCCCGGGTCTGGCTGGCGGTCCCCAGCGTGCCGATCATGATCGGCGCGGTGATCTTGCTCGCTCCAGGAGACCGGTTGGCCGACGTCCTGGCAGCCCTCGCGCTCCTGCTTCCGGCGCTCGGGTCCTCGTGGTTCTTCGTCGGGGAGGGCTCGCCGCGGCGGCTCCTGCTCAACGAGACGGTCCCGCGCGCAGCCGGGACGGCCCTCGGAGCGCTGCTGCTGCTGACGACGCACCTGCCGCTCGAGGTGTTCGCCGGCGGCCAAGCGCTCGGCGCCGTCGCGGCCGTCGCCCTCGGATGGCGATCCGTCCTGCGGCGCTATCCGGGCCGGCTGCGATTCGACCTGCGGGCCGACGTGCACCGCCTGCGCGGCCAGACCGGCGGTGTCGTCACCGCGGTGACCGCGGCGCTCTACGTGAACCTGCCCGTCGTGCTCGCCGGCGTCCTTCTGCCGAACCAGGTCGCCGTGTACGCGGTGGTCGACAAGCTCCAGAAGCTCGCGCTCACCGCGCTCGGGCCCGTGTTCCAGGTGACTCAGGGCAGCGTGGGGAGCGCGGACCCCGTGCTGCGACCTGCCCGGGCGCGATCGGTGGGGCGCGTGGCCCTCGTGCTCGGCGCGGCGGTCGCGCTCGGGTTCGCCCTGCTCGGCGGCCTCGGCGTCCAGATCCTCTCGTCGGGCCGGATCAGCGTTCCGCCGCTACTGGTCGCCGCACTCGGCGTCGCACTCGGCGCCGTCAGCACGAGCGCGATCATCGGCCTCTCGTGCCTGACCGCGCTCGGCGCGGTGAAGCAGGTCGCGGTGAGCACCGTGCTCGGCGCGATCGTCGGGATCCCTGCGATCCTCGTCGGCGGGATCCTCTTCGGCGTGACCGGCATCGCGATCGCGGCGGCCCTGTCGGAGGTGGTCGTCGCGGTCTACCAGGTCCAGGTGCTGCGTCGCCGAATCGGCGCGTCGGAACGGGGGTCCGATGTGTCCCCCTTGTTAGGGTCACCCACGTCCTGAAGCCACGCGTCCCCCTCGCGGTCGGCAGCGAAGGAGATCTCCCATGCCCGGTACCGCCACGGGCGACACCGTCTACTGCACGGTCGTCGCACGCAACTACCTCCCGCAGGCGCTCGCCCTCCACGCGAGCATCCAGCGCCATCAGCCCGACCGGCACTTCGTGGTGCTGGTTGTCGACGGCGAGGTCGAGCTCGAGGAGCGGCCAGGGCTCGAGCTCGTCGGCCTCGAGGCGCTCGCGCTGCCCGAGCGGGAGCAGCTCGACCTCGCTGCCATCTACGACGTGGTCGAGCTGTCGACCGGCGTGAAGCCGCGCTTCATGCTGCAGCTCCTGGAGCGGTACGAGCGCGCCGTGTACCTCGATCCCGATCTCTACCTCGTCTCCTCGATCGAGGAGCTCGACGACCTGATGGACGAGCACGGCGTCGTCCTCACGCCGCACATCCTGGAGCCGATCCCGCCCGGGGAGTCCTTCCGCTCGGAGATCAACACCCTCACGGTCGGTGTGCACAACCTCGGGTTCTGCGCGGTGGGCCGCGCAGGACGACCGTTCCTCGAGTGGTGGTGGAGCCACCTCGAGCGCGAGTGCCTCATCTACCCGCTGCTCGGGCTCTTCGTCGACCAGAAGTGGACCGACATCGGCGCCACGATGTTCGACGCCCACTCCCTGCGGCATTACGGATACAACATCGGCCACTGGAACCTCCACGAGCGCCGGTTCTCCCGCCGCGACGGCTCGTTGGTGATGGATCGCACGGGGGAGCCCCTCCGCTTCTTCCACTTCAGCGGGTTCGACCCGAACGACCCGGAGGCGATCAGCGAGCGGCAGACGATCTCGCTGAAGGACACCGATCTCGGCTTCGACGAGCTCGTGCCGCTCAGCCGGGAGTACGCCGCGCTCGTGCTCCAGGCGCGATCGGATCTCGGTGCCAGCCCGAGGTACGGCTTCGACACCGACAGCAGCGGGCGTCCCATGACCAAGCGCCTGCGGCGGACGTACCGCAAGGAGCTCATCGACAACGGCCCCGAGTCGCTCCCCTCGCCGTTCATCGACGCCCAGCGGGAGGCGTTCGCGAAGTGGCGTGCCCGCTCCCTCCCCCGTCAGGCGACGAACGCTCTCGCCGACTCGTCGCTCGCGTTCAAGTACGCGTTCCCGGACACGTACAACCGCATCAAGCGGACCGCGCCCGCGCAGTTCCGCTGGGTGCGGGGCCGCCTGCTCGCGGGCGCGAAGATCCGCCGATGAGCGGCCGCCTCGAGCACCTCCGCCGCACGGAGGGAACGGTGCACGGCGCGCGCACCGCGCTGACCCGCGTCGCGCGTGGGACCGCCCGACGGCTGAACGCCCGCGCGCTCGGCTGGCGGAACGGCGTCCTGCCGCTGGGGAGCACCGTGATCGGCGCGTCGCACATCACCGTCGGCGAGGGATTCGATGCGGCTCGGCCCGTGTGGCTCGAGGCCGTGACCTCGTACGCGGGCGAGACCTTCGAACCGCGGATCCGGATCGGCGCTCGTCTCACGAGCTCCGGTCTGCTGCACGTCTCGGCCATCGGCGAGATCGCGATCGGCGACGACTGCCTGTTCGGATCGAACGTCTACATCGGGGACCACGCCCACGGGGAGTACCGGGGCCACGGCTCGTCCGATCCGTCGTCGGCTCCTCGTACCCGCCCGCTGCGCAGCCCCGGACCGATCGCGATCGGGGACCGGTGCTGGTTCGGCGACAACGTCGTCGTGCTGGGCGGCGTGACCATCGGCGACGGCTGCGTGATCGGCGCGAACTCCGTCGTGACCCGCTCGCTCGCTGCGGGAACCATCGCGGGCGGCTCCCCCGCACGCCCGCTGAAGACCTGGGATCAAGCCGCGGCGACGTGGCGCCGATCCGCATCGACCGCACTCGAAGGACGACCGGCTTGACGAAGATCCTCCACGTGTCGTCCGCGTTCGACGTCGACTTCCCGGGCGGCATCACGAACTACGTCCGCACGCTCGCCTCGAGCCAGCTGGCCGCGGGGAACGAGGTCGCCGTGCTGGACGGCGGGGAGCACGAGACGTGGACGTCGCACCCGCTCGGCTTCATGGTCCGCGGCCACCGCGCGACGCGCGTCCAGCACTTCAGCCTGCGATCACCGGAGGACGCCGAGGTCTCCGACTCCGTGCTCGACGTCGTCCGGGAGCTCCAGCCGGATCTGGTGCACTTCCACCTGACGATCGGGGTCGGCGTCGCCTTCTACCGCCGCTTCGCCGAGCTGGGCATCCCGTACGTGATCAGCCTCCACGACTACTTCCTCTACTGCCCGCGCATCACGATGATGGACTGGCGGAACACGGACTGCGGCGGTCCCGAGAAGCACAAGTGCGAGCGCTGCATCGGCGTGCTCGACCAGGTCGACCTCCTCCGTCGCGGCGGTCGCAAGCTGTCTCTCCCCCTGCCCCGCATCCCGTCGAGGTCCGTCACCCGACGGAACGAGGTCATCTCGGACTTCTTCGGCGCTGCCGCGCGGATCCTGCCCGTCGCGGCGCGCGTGGAGGAGCTCTACCGCCGCGAGTACCCGGGAGCCTCGTACACCGTCTCGCACATCGGCAGCGAGTCCGCGCTTGCGCCGCGCCTCGAGAAGACGTCGTCGGCACGGCTGCGTCTGACGGCGCTGGGGACGCTGAGCAAGTACAAGGGTGCCGAGGTCCTGGCGGCTCTCGCTCGGCGGCTGCCGAAGGACCGCGTCGAGGTCCGCTTCCACGGCAGGGTCGACGAACCGAGGTGGGGGCGGCTGGCCGAGGAGGCGGGCATCGATCTCCGCGGCCCGTACCGGCCCGACGACCTGCCGGGCATCCTCCAGGAGACCGACCTCGGGGTCATGGTGCCCGTCTGGGAGGACAACGCACCGCAGGTCGTGATGGAGTTCCTCAACTCGGGCACGCCCGTGCTGGCGACGCGCATGGGCGGCATCCCGGATTTCGTGGACGAGCGCAACGGCTTCCTCTTCGATCACCGCTCCGAAGCCGAACTCACGGCCGCGGTCGAGTTCGCCTCGTCGCTGACGCCGGAGCGTGCTCGCGCCTGGGGCGCTTCGCTGCCGAGGCTGGCGACGCCCGCCGACCATCAGCGTGAGCTCGGTCGGATCTACGAGGAGGCGCTGACCGCCTGATCCGAGTCGTCGGCGTCGGCGGTCGTGATCGCGGCCAGCGCCAGGCCGAGCACGATCCAGAGCTTCAGGTCGAAGTAGTACGACGTCAGCATGCCGCCGACGAGCAGCACGGTCAGCCATCCCGCCAGGAGGGGCTGCGCGGCGGCGTCGCGTCTCGCTCGCCACCACAGCACGGCGACGAGCACGACGAAGGCCAGCTCGAGGACGAGGAGCGGGACACCGCCGTCCGCCGCGGCCTGCAGCCACTCGTTGTTGGCGACGACCTGCAGACCTTGATTCGGTGCGACGTATCCGGACCGTGCCAGGGCGTCACGGAGACCGCCGGCGCCGACCCCGAGCAGGGGCGAGTCCAGATCGACCCTGAGGACCGCCTTGTAGAGGTCGAGCCGGGGCGCGTTCGACGACTGCTCATTGGGGTCGAAGACGTTGGTGGGCAGCTGCGGAGGGGCGACCTCGGTCGGTGACGAGTCACCCGCATCACCCGCATCACCCGCATCACTCGGTTCCGGTGTCGCCGACGGCTCGGCGGACACCGTGGTCGAGCTGGGCACCGAGGATGCGACGGCCTGGCCGCGCGGCAGGGCGTCGAGCACCGAGGGCACCGCGAACGACAGCGCACCGAGCACGACGGCGGCGACGACGCCGCGCAGGAGGAGCGCACGGTGCGCCCGCCATGCGACCGCGAGCAGCAGGGCGAGGACCGGGAGCAGGAACAGCAGCGACCGTGCGTTCACCAGGGTCAGCAGGACGCCGAAGAAGCCGATCGACCACCAGCCGACCTTCATGCCGGTGAGCCTCGCGAGCGCGACGCGGCAGGCGACCACGAGCACGAGGAAGTAGGCGAAGTAGGCGGGCTCGTAGTTGAAGGCCGCGATGCGGCCGCCTTCCCCGGAGGTTCCGACACCCGTGTAGGCGATGAGCTGCGGAAGACCGGTGTAGAACGCGATGAGCTGCCACAGCCCGAACAGCCCGGCGACGACGGCACCGGCGAGGACCCAGCGGAGCGCCCAGACGACGTCCGCTCGGGAGCGGACCACGCCGATCACGGCGAGCGCCGGGGCGACCGCCCCCGTTCCGAGCGCGACGACCTGCGCGAGACCGGCTGTGATCGGCGACACGAAGAGCGCGCGCACGGAGTACAGCACGATCATCACGATCGCGACGAGGACCAGCCAGCGGAGCGGGCCGCGTGCTCGGACCCATCCCGCCCCCCGGAGCCACCACTCCGGGATCAGCAGCAGCGCGGCGACCGTCAGGAGGACGACGGGCAGCTTCACGTTGTACGGCCCGAGCCCGATGTTCGCGAGCCGGTCCCACGACATGGTGAAGAGCCCGAGCGCGCACAGCACGCCGGCGATCGTCCGGCGGGCTCCCGCTCGGTCCTCCGCACGGACCGACGGGACACGGGCCGCGTCGCCTGCTCGCGACGTGAAGGTCCGTTGAGTCCGCTGCAAGCTGAGGCTCCTGCCGTGTCGTCCGCACAGATTAGGGGGGACCCGGCGACACTGGATGGCGCACGAGCCCAGAAGGGGGTACATCATCGTCGGCCTTATCGCACACGAATGGGTGGAGCCGCGCGGCGGGTCTGAACGAGTCGCCGCTGCGATCGCCGATGCGTTCCCCGGTTCGGACGTCGTCGTCCCCTGGAACAACGCCCCGAGGCGACTCGAGGGGCACGACGTCCGCGAGAGCTGGCTCGCCCGGTCCCCGTTCCGTGACCGCAAGGCCCTCGCTGCGCTCGTGTTGCCCGCCGTCTGGCGACGCGTCGTCCCGAAGCAGCGCGACTACGACTGGGTCATCGCGAGCAGCCACCTGTTCTCCCACCACATCCGGCTGCGCGGCCGCTCCTCCGGGCGACCGAAGTTCGTGTACGTCCACTCCCCTGCCCGATACATCTGGAACCCGGAGCTCGACGACCGCGGCGCATCCGCGATCGCGCGACTGGTCTCCGTGGCGCTCAAGCCGATCGATCGGCTCCGAGCGAAGGAGGCGACCTCGATCGCCGCGAACAGCGAGTACGTCCGCACGCGTGTGCAGCGCGCCTGGGGTCGGGACGCGATCGTCATCCACCCCCCGGTCGACGTCGATCGGATCGCGGAGGAGCAGGACTGGGCCGTTCGACTCGGGGCGGATGAGCGATCGGTGCTCGACGGCCTGCCCGGGCGCTTCGTGCTCGGCGCCTCTCGCTTCGTGTCCTACAAGCGGCTGGATGTGGTGATCCGCGCGGGTGAAGCGGCGGGGCTCCCCGTCGTCCTCGCCGGGAGCGGCCCCGACCGCACGATGCTCGAAGCGATGGCGACGCACGCCGCCGTGCCCGTGATGCTGGTCGACGACCCGAGCGACGCGATGCTGTACGCGCTGTACCAGCGAGCCGATGTCTTCGTCTTCCCGCCCGTCGAGGACTTCGGAATGATGCCCGTCGAGGCGATGGCGGCGGGAACCCCCGTCGTCGCCAACGCGATCGGCGGTGCTCGCGAGTCCGTCCGCCCCGGCTTGAGCGGCGTCCTGCTCGACGACTTCGAGCCGCAGAGCCTCGCCCGCGCGGTGGAGGAAGCGCTGACCCTCGACCGCGAACGGATCCGCGAGCACGCGATGAGCTTCTCGGTGGAGGCCTTCCAGGCGAGGGTGCACGCGTGGGTCGACGCCGCATGAGCCGGAGCGCCTGATGGTGCTGCTGGTCGACGATCGCTGGACCGGATCGCACGGCATCGCCCGGTTCGCGGGCGAGGTCGTCCCGCGGATGCGGGTGCCGCACCGGGCCCTGACCGGACCTGTGGACCCGCTGTCTCCGCTCGACGTGCTCAACCCGGGTCGTCTGCGTCTGTCGGGCAGGGACATCGTCTACTCCCCCGGCTTCAACGCCGGCCTCAGCAGGGCTCGTCAGGTCCTGACGCTGCACGACCTCATCCACCTCGACGACCCTGACGAGCGTTCGACCGCGAAACGCCTCTACTACGAGCGCCTCGTCCGACCCGCGGTGAGACGAGCAGGTCTCGTCATCACGGTCTCGCCCACCTCGGCGCGCTCGATCCGCACCTGGATCGATCGGGACGACGTGCGCGTCGTCGACGTCGGGAACGGGTGTTCGGACATCTTCCTCGAGGCCGCGGTCACGCTCCCCCCGGATGACGCGACGTTCGCCTATGTGGGCAACCTGAAGCCGCACAAGAACCCGCGCGTCGTCTTCGCCGCGCTCGCGCAGGTCACCGGAGCACGGCTCACGGTCGTGAGCAGGGACTCCCAGGCGGTGCAGGAGTTGGCGGCGGAGTTCGGCGTGACCGATCGTGTCCGCGCCGTCAGCGACTGCACGGACCAGGAGCTGCGCGACGTCTACGCGAGCAGCAGGGCCCTCCTGATGCCGTCCCTCAGCGAAGGCTTCGGCCTGCCGGCCGTCGAGTCCATCGCCGTCGGTCGTCCAGTCGTCCACTGGGCCGGGTGCGAGGCGGTCGCCCAGGTGGTCGGCCCCCACGGGGCCGCCGTGCAGGACGCGCACGACCCCTCCGCCTGGGCTGACACGATGCGGGCCGTCATCGACGACCGGACCGGACATCCGCTCCCGGACGCCGCGTGGCGGCACCGGCACTCCTGGGACGCCGTCGCCGGAAGGGTGGACGCTGCTCTGACCTCGTTCTGAGCCGCCGGTCGGAGGTCGGCAGCACACGACCGCGGCGCGCCGCCCATCGCCTGGGGTCGCGGCCGTCAGCGACGGGTCAGCGCGCTCCCTGCGACTGCAGCACCGTCTTGACCGTCCAGAGCAGGATGACGAAATCGTCGAAGAGCGACCAGTTCTCCGCGTAGTAGAGGTCGAGGCGGATCGTGTCCTCCCACGACAGGTCACTGCGGCCGCTCACCTGCCACAAGCCGGTGATCCCCGGCTTGACCAGCAGCCGTCGGCCCGCCGCGTTGTCGTACAGCGCGACCTCCTCGGCCCGCTGCGGGCGCGGCCCCACGATGCTCATGTCGCCGCGGACGACGTTGAAGAACTGGGGCAGCTCGTCGAGGGAGTACTTGCGGATGAAGGCGCCGAATCGCGTGATGCGCGGGTCGTTCTCGACCTTGAACAGCGGCTTGTCGTCGGTGCCCTGCTCTCGGAGGAGCTCGGCGAGCTCGGCATCGGCGCCGATGCGCATCGAGCGGAACTTGTAGACGTCGAACGCCTTGCCGTTCAGACCGATCCGCTGCTGCCGGAAGAGCACCGGGCCGGGGGACGTGAGCTTCACCCCGATCGCGGTCGCGATCATGAGCGGCGACGTGACGACGATCGCGAGCCAGGCCAGTCCGAAGTCGAGCACGGACTTCGCGATCTTCTTGCCACCGTCGTACGACGGCGAGTCGACGTACATCAGGGGCAGGCCGCCGACCGGGCGCGTATGGATCCGGGTCCCCGCGACCTCCGTGATCGCCGGCGCCACCATCAGGTCCACGCCGGTCGATTCGAGCCGCCACCCGATGCGGCGCACCGCCTCCGGCGGCAGCTCCTCCGAGCCGGCGAGCGCCACGGCGTGGACGCGGAGGCGACGGGCGATGACGCCGACGTCCTCGAACGAGCCGAGGCGCTCGACCGGGACGTCCGCGCCGTCCTTGATCCGCTTCGGGAGGCAGGCCCCGACGATCTCGAAGCCGAGATACTTCCGCCGGGTGAACTCCTCGTACAGGTGCTCGACCGAACTCGGCGCTCCGACGAGCAGGACGCGGATGAGGTAGCGGCCGCTGCGGCGCTGCCGACGGAGCCATTGGCGCCAGGCCCACCGCGAACCGATCAGCAGCGCGACGCCCGCCGGGAACGCCGTCACGATGTAGCCCCGAGCAGGGTTGAACTGCAGCAGCAGCGCCACGATCGCGAGCAGGCCGAAGAGCCGGAAGCTGGCTCCCGCCACTCGGCTGTACTCGGCGAAGCCCGAGCCGATGACGCGAGGGCTCCGCGTCCCGAACAGCTTGAGGAAGGCCATCCACAGCACGAAGAGCACCACGCTGGCGAGCGAGTACGGGACGCTCACCGGCATCGTCGTCGCGATGTAGGTCGGCGACGTCTCCGCTCCGAGCCAGATCACCTGCGTGCCGGCGAGGGTCAGGGCCAGCAGGATCGCGTCCGAGGCGATGAGCCTGCGCTGGAACGCCTTCTCCCACGTCGGGTTCGTCCGACGGATCGGGAGACCGATCGGCTGCTCGTCCCGCAGGCGCCGGCCCGCGCGGGGACGGGGCGTCTCGCCGGTCAGTCGCGGTCGTTCCGTGGTCACTGCCACCATTTCCCCCAGGTCGAGCAGACGTGCTGGTCGACATAGGTTCTATTTCGGAACGGGTAACCCGTTCGAGGCACGCCGACCTTCGAGCACATCGCGAATGACCAATGTGTCTCTGTGGAGGATCAGCATCCTCACGGCGACGGCCAGGATGCAGCCGACGACCGCGCCGATGGAGTTCGCGAGGACGTCCGCGAGGCTCGAGACCCGTCCGGGCAGGAAGAGCCCCTGCGCCGTCTCGACCGCTGCCGAGAGCAGGGCCCCGCAGACGATGGCGAGGAACCAGAACCGATAGGGGAAGAGGATTCCCAGCAGGAACCCGACGGGCACGAAGAAAACCACGTTCGCGGCGGACTCGACGAAGCCGTAGTCCACGAAGGTGGGCACGCCCTTCGACCACAGCTTCTGGAGCAGACGATCGATGTAGGGGTCCAGGCCGTTGTCGACCGTGGTCGGCCACAACGTCACCAGCAGCACGAAGACGATGTAGACGACGGTCAGAACGGTCACGAACCGCACGCGGAACGCGCCGGCGTGCGTTGCTCGGCCCATGCTGCATGGTCCCATGGACCGACGTCGGCGCGTCAGCGCTCCCCCGCGAACGGGGGGTGTCACGGTGCTGCCATGACGCGTCGCAGGACCATCCAGGCGGTGCTCGCCCTCGTCGCGCTCGGGTTCGCACTCATCCCCGTCTTTCAGGCGAACATTCTCGCGCCGGGCGACACCTACTACTTCACGAACTGGGACCGGCACTCACAGGCGCTCGTGCTCTCGAAGATCGAGCAGGACACGACCGGCGAGGGGTCGTCGAGGTTCGGCCTGGTCGCCGCGAATCCGGATCCCGACGCGCCCTACTCGACGTTCGACGGCCTGCGAGGAGGAGCGGTGCCGGCGAGCACGAGCTACTCGCCCTACGCCAGCTCGCTCGGGCTGCAGGGTTGGGCGTTCGAAGGCCTCTACCGAGCCGGGTGCTCGACGCTCAACTGCCTGAACACCGTCGAATCGGGGGTCTTCAGCCTGGTGCTCGTGCTGTTCACGACGTTGCTCGCGCTCGCCGTGCGGCGATCGTTCGGCATCGTCGTCCTGCTCTCGTCGCTGGTCTCGCCGTGGGTGGTCTCGTCGGCGCACAACCTCTACTGGGTTCCGTGGACCTGGTTGCTCCCGGCGTGCGCGGCGGCCGGAGTCGTCCTCGCGCGGACGCGACGCCAGCGGATCGTCTGGATCGTCATGGCCGGTGCCGCAACGGCCCTCAAGTCGACGACCGGCTACGAGTACCTCTCGACGACGACCCTGCTGGCCGCATCGATCCCGGTCCTCGCCATGCTCCTCGGGCGCCCCGTCGACCGGCGGACCGCGTTCCGACGGAGCGCCGCGGTGTTCGCGTCGTGCGTCGCCGGCTTCCTCGTCGTCCTGATCGTGCACATCCTCGTGACGGGTCAGGGCTCGTTCGTCGCCGGCGCCGACTTCGTCGTGCACGATGCGCTCCGACGCACGCACGGCTCCGCGGCGCTCGACTCCGACCCGCTCGTCAACGCCTCCCTGAAGGCGAGTCTCGGGGCCGTGCTCACCCGCTACATCGTCGGCTGGAGCACTGCGCTGTTCGCCGTCGGGATCGGCGGCCCGTACCCGTCGCTGTCCATCGGCACGGGCGGGTTCTGGGGGCTGAGCGTGCTGGCGGTCGGTGCGGTCGTCCTGCAGCTCGTCCGGGAACCGGTCCGGGGACGACGCGACCTGGCCGTGCTGGTGGCCGGCGTCGCCCCGGCGCTCAGCTGGTTCGTGCTGGCCAAGTCCCACTCGTTCACCGAGACCAACGAGAACTACGTGCTCTGGTACCTGATCTGCATACCGACCCTCGTCTGGCTGCTGGGTTCGGCAGTCCTCCGGTGGCTGCGGCCACCGGAGGCAGAGCCGGAGCGCCTCGGCGCGGCGGCGTCACGATGAGCGCCCGAGCCATCGCGACGAAGGCGCGGTCGAGCCTGCACGCGGCCTCCACCGCGATGACGTCGGTGCGCGGGCGAGCGGCGACGCGCATCGGCGCTGCCGTCCTCGGCCTGGCCGCACTGGCCCTCGCGCTGCTTCCCGTCTTCCAGGCGAACGTCCTCCAGCCGGGCGACACCTATTTCTTCACGAACTGGGACCGGGAGTCCCAAGCGCTCGTGCTCGCCGAGATCGAGCAGCAGGTCACCGGGCGCGGCACCTCGCCGTGGGGGCTGCAGAACGCGGTCCCGCAGGTCCTGTCTCCCTACGACACGTTCGATGCGCTGCAGTTCGGACAGCCCCCGACCGCCACCGGCTACGTGCCCTACCCCAGCTCGCTCGGCCTGCAGGGGCGACTGTTCACCGAGCTGTTCGAGCACGGGTGCACGACCCTGAACTGCCTGAACACGGTCGAGTCCGGCCTGTTCTCCATCGTCTTCGTGCTGTTCCTCGCTGCGCTCGCGTGGGTGACCCGCCGGTCGTTCGCGCTCGCCGTCCTCGTGACGTCGCTGCTCTCACCGTGGGTCGTCTCGGCGGCGCACAACCTGTACTGGGTGCCGTGGACCTGGCTCCTCCCGGCCCTCGCGGCGTGCCTCGCCGTCGGCGCGAGGAGGCGGGGCGTCCGCGCGTCGGCGTTCGTCCTCGTCGGGGTCGGGACCGCGGTGAAGGCGACGACCGGCTACGAGTTCCTCACCTTCACGACGCTGCTCGCCGCATCGATCCCCATGATCGCAGCGGTGCTCGGACGACCTCGGAACTGGCGGCCCGTGCTCCGCGATGCGGGCGTCATCTTCGGGGCGTGCTGTGCCGGGTTCGTCGTCGTCCTCGTCGTGCACGCCCTCGTCGCCGGAGACGGCTCACTGCCGGCCGGGCTCCAGGCGATCCTCCATGACGCCCTCAAGCGCACGTACGGCTCCTCATCCCTGGGGGCCGACGCCGTGACGGTGGAGTCCCTGAAGGCCTCTCCCCTCAAGGTCCTCGCCATCTACCTGGTCGACTGGCGCTCCAGCGTCCTGTCGATCGGCATCGGAGGGCCGTTCACTCCGCTCGCTCTCGGCCCCGGAGCGTTCTGGGTCATGGTCGTCGGGGCTGTTGCAGTAGCGACTGTGGACCATTTCCGAGGCCGGCCCGAGGCGAGGCGTGACGCGGTCCTGCTGCTGGCGACGGCGGCGCCCGCCGTCAGCTGGTTCGTCATCGGCAAGTCCCACTCCTTCACGGCGACCTCCGTGAACTTCGTCCTCTGGTACCTCGTCTTCGTTCCCGCCGTACTCTGGGTCCTCGTGGCGGCAGTCGGCCGAGCACGACTTCTCTCCCGGCTCGGATCACTTCTCGTCGAATTCGAGCGGAGCGTCGTGTCCTCCCGGCGAAGGCCAAATCGGTTCGTACGCTCTCCCCCGAACGGGTGACGCGCAGCCCTGCGCGGCCGACTGAGCATGGAGAACGCCGGTGAGCTACGACGCGATCGTGATCGGCGGAGGCTTCTACGGCCTCCGTGTCGCGATGCACCTCCGAGAGCGATGCGGGTCGCGATCCGTGCTCGTGCTCGAGGCCGCGCAGGAGCTCATGGGTCGGGCTTCTTACACCAATCAGGCTCGGGTGCACAACGGCTATCACTACCCGCGCAGTCTGCTGACCGGCTATCGCTCGCAGGTCAACTTCCCCCGCTTCGTCGAGGAGTACCGCGACGCGGTCGTCTCCGACTTCCCGCATTACTACGGCATCGCCCGAACACTGTCCAAGACCAGCGCGCGGCAGTTCGAACTCTTCTGCCGAAGGATCGGCTCGAAAGTCGGTCCGGCGCCTGCTGCGATCAGCTCACTGTTCGACTCGAGCCGCATCGAGGAGCTCTTCCTCGTGCAGGAGCCGGCTTTCGACAGTCGGATCCTGCGCCGACTGCTGCTCGAGCGCATCGAGTGCATCGGCGGGATCGACATCGAGGTCGGCGTGCGGGTCGAGCGCGTCGAGGGGCGGCATGGGACGATCGAGGTGCACGCCCCGGGGATAACGTTCCGCGCACCTCGCGTCGTGAGCGCCCTCTACTCGGGAACGAACGTCCTGCTCGAGGCGTCCGACCTGCCCGTGATCGGACTGCAGCACGAGCTGACCGAACTCGCGCTGGTCGAGCTGCCCGACGAGCTCGAGGGCGCCGCGTTCACCGTCATGGACGGCCCGTTCTTCTCGCTCATGCCGTTCCCGTCCCGTGGGCTCCACTCGTTGTCGCACGTGCGGTACACGCCGCACCACAGATGGTCGGAGCGAGCGGCCGGCGAGACCCGAGACCCCTACGACCTCATCCGCCGCCTGCAGGGGCATTCGCGGTTCTCGAGCATGAAGGCCGACGTCGTCCGGTACTTCCCCGGAGCGCGCCGGATGGAGCATCGTGATTCGCTCTACGAGGCAAAGACGGTCCTCGCACGGTCCTCGGGCGACGACAGCCGCCCGATCCTGTACCGCCCCGACCACGGCATCCCGGGCTACACGTGCGTGATGGGCGGGAAGCTCGACAACATCTACGACGTCCTCCTCGAACTGGAGCATCAACATGCCGCATGACGACAGCGAACGGACGGATGCCTTCGCCTCGGTGATCGCCATCATCGACGAGGGGATGCTCGATCCTGCAGCACGCCTTCGAGAGCTCGGCCGTGCAGTGATGACGCGGTACCGGAACTACGAGATCGTCGTGGTCGACAACGGGCTCTCGGTGGACACGATGATCGCGCTCCGGGACCTGCTGGCCGAGGAGCCGTGCTTCCGCGTCCTCCGACTCGCTCGGCGATCAAGCATCGACACCGCCGTCTTCGCCGGCCTGGAGGCGGCCATCGGCGACTTCGTCGTGATCTCCGCCATCGCGTACGACCGCCAGGAGCACGTGCTCGACGTGCTCGACCTCCTCAGGGACGGGCACGACGTGGTCCAGGGCGAGAGCCGCGGGCCGCTCGGCGGTGGCCCGTTCGCTCGCGCGGGTCGTCGCACGTTCTACTGGTACAACCGCCGGTTCCTGGACGTGGACATCCCCGCGCGGTCGACCTACCTGACCGGCCTCACGCGAAGTGCGGCGAACTCCCTCGGCGCGGCTCGACGGACCCACCGGTACCTCCGGCACCTCATCCGCTACATCGGATACCGGGTCACGTCGTACCGGTACGACCTCGACAACCCGCAGGCGCGACGTATCAAACCGCGTCCTCGCCTTACCGATGCGATCGAGATGGTGAGCAGCTACTCGACCCACCCGCTCCGAGTCGTCACGCTCGTCGGTGTCGTCGCAGGCCTGCTGAACCTCCTCTACGCGCTCTACGTGATCGTCGTCACGCTGGTGTCGACGCACGTGACCCAGGGATGGCCCACCACCTCCCTGCAGCTCTCGGCGATGTTCTTCATCATCTGCACCGTCCTCGCGGTCCAGGCGGAATACATCGGACGCATCCTCAGCGAGAGCCGACGGGAGCCCGGTTACGTCATCACCGAGGAGCTCGAGAGCGAGACGCTCATCACGGAACGGGAGCGCCTCAATGTCGCAGCTGCATGAGCCGATGACGCCCGAGCGGTCCGTGCCGGCGCACGACGTGACGGAGCTCGCGCCGCGGTCGTCGAGGTACTGCGTCCTCGTGTTCGTCATCAACGAGGGCGAGAAGGTCCGCCGCCAGCTCGCGGGCATGTCCGACCTCGCGGCGCAGGTCGACGTCGTCGTCGCGGACGGCGGCAGCACGGACGGGTCGCTCGATCTGCCCTCCCTCGAGGAGTGGCGCGTCCGCGCACTGCTGACGAAGCGCGGACCGGGCAAGCTCAGCGCGCAGATGCGGATGGCGTTCTCCTGGGCCCTGGAGCAGGGGTACGACGGCGTTGTCACCATCGATGGGAACGGCAAGGACGGGTTCGACGCGATCCCGGAGTTCCTCCGGCTCCTGGACGACGGTGTCGATCATGTCCAGGGCTCTCGCTTCATCCCGGGGGGCCGAGCGATCAACACCCCGCTGTCGCGCCTGATCGGCGTACGCCTGCTCCACGCTCCGCTCATCAGCCTGGCCGCGCGAGAGCGGCACACGGACACCACCAACGGGTTCCGCGCGTACAGTGCACGGCTGCTGGCCGACGATCGCATCGCCCCGTTCCGCGACGTCTTCTCGACGTACGAGCTCCACTACCACCTGGCGATCGAGAGCTCTCGAGACGAGCGCTTCCGAACGGCGGAGACGCCCGTCGTCCGCGCGTACCCGCGCGGCAAGGTCCCGACGAAGATCAGTCCCGTCCGCGGCAACGCGCACGTGTTGGGCGTCCTCGCCCGCGCGGTCACCGGTCGCTACCGGAGCGCATCGTGACGAACGACGACGCGCTCGTGGGCTGGACCGGGTTCGTCGGCGGCAATCTTGCGCGCCAACGGGAGTTCGGACACCGCTTCAGCTCTCGGGACAGCGGAACGATGCGCGGCCGGCACTTCGGTGACGTCGTGTTCAGCGCCGCTCGAGCCGAGAAGTGGCGCGCGAACGCCGACCCGGCCGCGGACTCGGCTCACGTCGCCGAGCTGGAGGATCTTGTCCGCTCGTTCACCTGCGAGCGTCTCACCCTCATCTCCACGGTCGACGTCTACGACGACCCGAGGGACGTCGACGAGGAGTCCGAGATCGATGAGCGCGACCTGCACGCGTACGGGGCCCACCGACTGCGGCTCGAGCGCACAGCGGCGACCGCCCACGAGCACGTCACGATCCTCAGACTCCCCGGCCTGTTCGGTCCCGGCCTCAAGAAGAACGTCGTGTTCGATCTGCTCCACCGCAACCGGCTCGGGGCGCTGCAGCCCGCGAGCGCCTTCCAGTACTACAACCTCGATCGCATCGCCGCCGACGTCGCGCGGGCAGAACGAGCCGACCTCCGGATCCTCAACCTCGCCGTCGAGCCGATCACCACGGCCGACGTGGTGCAGGAGGTCTTCGGTCGCGAGCCGCTGCCCGCGCAGTCGTCGCCCGTCGTGCGCTACGACGTCCGAACCCGACACGCGTCCGCCCTCGGCGGGTCCGGTCCGTACCTCTACGACCGCGCCACGACCATCGCCGAGATGCGCTCCTTCGTCCGATCGGTCGAGGTCGCGGCGTGAGACTCGCCGTCTCGAACATCGCCTGGCAGGCGGAGGACGACGATCGCGTCCTTGCGGCACTCGCCGACGAAGGGGTCGACGCGATCGAGGTCGCTCCGACGCGACTGGCGCCGGATCCCACCTCCATCTCGGCCGCCGAGGCCCGCTCGATTCGCAAGGCATTCGAATCGCGCGGCATCGAGATCGTCTCAATGCAGTCGCTCCTGTTCGGGCAGCCCGACCTCCGCCTGTTCGGTTCGGACGCCGACCGCGATCAACTCCTGGACTACCTGGCGAAGATCATCACGCTGTCGGGACACCTGGGAGCCGAGAAGCTGGTCTTCGGCTCTCCTCGGAATCGCCTGCTGCCTGGTGCGCCCGCGCGGTCACAAGATCTCGCGGCGGCCACCGACTTCTTTCGCAGGGCTGGATCGCTCGCCTATGCCGTCGGCGCCGTGTTGTGCATCGAACCCAACCCGGTCGCCTACGGGTGCAACTTCGTCGTCACGACCGACGAGGGCATCCAACTCGTAGACGCCGTGGACCATGCCGGATTCGGGCTGCACCTCGACGCCGCTGGTTCGACGCTTGCCGGCGAGAACATCGAGGCTTCAGTGCATGCAGCCGGTACGAGGATCCAACACTTCCATGCGAGCGCACCGGAGCTGGGCATGCTCGAGACCGAGGTAGTCGATCACGCCGGAGCTTCTCGGGCTCTTCGGGCAACCGGCTACTCCGGCTTCATCTCGATCGAGATGCGGTCGAGCGATTCAGACACGAACGAGCAGCGAGTTCGAGACGCCATTCACCTCGCTCGACACGCGTACCTGTGACCCATCACCTCTTGCGGAAGAGGAAACGGCTGAAAAGGTAGTTGGCTGCGAACGACACCGGAACGGTGGCCAGCTTGCAGAGAATCGGCGGCCCATCGGTCCAGCTCGTCAGTGCGCCGATGAGCGCCGAGAACGTGAGGATCGAGGTCGTGTACCAAGCGACGAACAGGACGTACGTCTTCGGCGACGCGCCGACTCCGAAGGTCAATCGTGTCACGAGCAGGTAGACCAGGGAGATCGACGCGAAGGAGCTGCACAGATTCGACAGCGCAGGGGATACCCCGAGCGCGACGAGTGCCGCGAAGCCTCCGAGGTCGACGGTCAGACCAGCGAGCGATCCGAGGAAGAATGTTGCGAACCTGCGCAGGGCGGTCGGCATGCGAGGAGCCCTCGAGACGGGCAGCGCGTCCGATGTCATGCGTCTCCCTGGTCCATCCGCGCAGCTACGCGGCTCATCGACGATATTCGGCCTCGCCGCGGCCGCAACAAGAACACGCGGCGCGCGGGTGGTGAATCTGAGAACGTCACTCGTTCTCCTTGCCGCACCGGTTGATCTGGATCCCCGGAACGACCCCGATCTGCCGACAAGGGAGCCCCGCAGCGGCCAGCGGCTGCAGAACGAGTGCGTTCTCGTCTTCACGGCCCCCGGTGAGCACGCAGGTATCGGGATGAGCGCCGACGTAATCGACGAGCGCCGCCTGGTAGCGAGCGGGTTCGTCGATCACCCGGTAGGCCCAGGAAGCACGCCCCATACCGGAGCGTGTATCGACCGCACCATGGACTCGATCCGGGATCCCGTCCGCTTCGGCATACAGCTGAGTGGAAGGCTGTGTCCACCAGTCGACGTAGAACGTCGGGCACGTGCCCGCGTACTGCGCGACGGCCTGGCCGGCTTGCTGGCGCATGACACCGGCGTGCGGAGCGATCGTGACGGTCGCTCCAAGCGCGAGGACCGATCCGATGGTCGCAGCGGCGAGACGCGCATGCCGGCGCGGAGGAGGAACGGCTGCTCTCATCACATCGGTGATGGCTCGAACGGCGGCTGCGGCGGCGAGCGCGACCATTGGCACTATGAAGAGCATGTGCCTGTCCGCCGAGATCGGCACGATTCCCGTCCACACGCCCAACCACCCACCGATGACCGCGCAGATCGCAGGGACAGCGGGGAGGAACGTCGCCCGTCTCCAGAAGATCGATACGCCTGCGCCCACGAGCGCGAGCGTCGTGAGCGAGACGATGTAGTTCGCGTCTGGCTGCGCGACGGATTGCACAATGGAGGCGTAAAGATCGGTCGTGCTCGTCTCCCGGTACGTCGGGTACGCGGTTTGAAACGCCGAGGCCGGCCGGATCGAGATCAGATACCAGATCCCGTACGCAATGAGGAAGCAGACGCCGCCGACCATCGTCGAGATCCACCGCGACCCCCCGCGGGCAGCAACAAGGAGAAGCGCGAGACCCGGAGTGACTAGGACGACCGTGTTGCTGAACGGGATGGACAGGATCGCCGCGACGAGCAGCAACACATCATCCCTCCGAGCATGCGACTGAGCCGCCCGGGCAGTGAGCCACAGCAGTACGCCGGTGACGCAGAACTCGAAGACGTAATGCTTGAAGTCGCCCGAAATCTGCACGGCATCCAGACTGGCCAGAGCCCAGACGCCGCCGAGCAGTCCAGGGACTTCCCCGAGCAAAGTCCGCGAGGCGAGCCAGGTCGCGATCCCACCGATGGCGTATGCGATCAGCCCGGGGAGCCTGAGGAGGTCCGGCTGAAATCCGAGCACCTGCAGCAGAAGCTTCTGAATCAGGTAGACGCCCCAAGGACTGGACTGCTCGAAATGGCTGAGGGGCTGCCACGGCGCGAGCCATCCATCCATGCGCACGGCCTGGACGAGCATCGCCTCGTCGTACCAGAAATCGCGGTCCGCGCTGAGCGTGTAGTACGCCGTCAAGGCGATTGCGAGCACGATGATCGCGCCCTGCCACAACAGTGGATGCCGGCGTAGAACTTGCGCCCAGCGCACTGGCGACGACGAGCGCTCAAGTCGAGGCATCGGGAGTTCGGTCGCCATGGCTCAGCGATGGTAGGTCCCCCCTAGAACAGGGGCCGGACGCCACGCCACGACCAATCGCGCCCGTGCACCCGTTTTCGTCGCGCGGGTCTCGCGTCCATGTCCGGCTTTCCGCCCGGGCCCGGTACCTGAAGACCCCCTCCATGAGCGCCGAGTCACGAATTCCGGGATAGTTGGGCTGGTGCGTGGCATCATCCTGGCCGGGGGTTCCGGTACCCGTCTGCATCCGATCACCCTCGGGATCTCGAAGCAGCTCGTCCCCGTCTATGACAAGCCGATGATCTACTACCCGCTGTCGACGCTGATGCTGGCGGGGATCGACGACGTCCTCATTATTACGACCCCCCACGACGCGGACCAGTTCCAACGGCTGCTGGGCGACGGGTCGCAGTTCGGCATCAGCATCAGCTGGGCCGTGCAGGCGGAACCGAACGGGCTCGCCCAGGCGTTCGTGATCGGTGCGGACTTCATCGGCGACGACTCCGTCGCCCTGGTCCTCGGCGACAACATCTTCTACGGCGACGGCCTCGGTACCCAGCTACGCCGCTACAACGGCCTCGACGGCGGCGCGATCTTCGCCTACTGGGTCGCCGAGCCCTCCGCCTACGGCGTCGTCGAGTTCGACGCGGACGGCAAGGCGATCTCCCTCGAGGAGAAGCCGAAGGTTCCGAAGTCGAACTTCGCCGTGCCCGGCCTCTACTTCTACGACAACGACGTGAAGGCCATCGCCCGCGACCTCGCGCCCTCCGCCCGCGGTGAGTACGAGATCACCGACGTGAACAAGGCCTACCTCGAGGCCGGGAAGCTCCAGGTCGAGGTCCTCCGCCGCGGAACCGCATGGCTCGACACCGGCACCCACGACTCGCTCCACGACGCCGGCGAGTACGTCCGCACGATCGAGCACCGGCAGGGGCTCAAGATCGGTTCCCCCGAGGAGGTCGCCTGGCGCCTCGGGTTCCTCGACGACGAGGGCCTCCGCGTCCGGGCAGAGAGGCTCACCAAGTCCGGGTACGGCCAGTACCTCCTCGACCTCCTCGAAAGGGGCAAGCAGGCATGAAGCTGCTCGTCACCGGCGGCGCCGGGTTCATCGGCTCGAACTTCGTCCACCACGTCCTCGACACCACCGACCACTCGGTCGTCGTGCTCGACAAGCTCACCTACGCCGGCAACCGCGCGTCCCTCGACGGGCTGCCCGCAGACCGCTTCGAGCTCGTTGTCGGCGACATCACCGACGCCGCCCTCGTCGACGTGCTCGTCGGCGACGCGGACGCCGTCGTGCACTACGCGGCGGAGTCGCACAACGACAACTCGCTGCACGACCCTCGCCCGTTCCTCGACACCAACATCATCGGCACCTACACGCTGATCGAGGCCGCCCGGAAGCACGGGACCCGGTTCCACCACATCTCGACCGACGAGGTATACGGCGACCTCGAGCTCGACGATCCGAACCGCTTCACCGAGCAGACCCCGTACAACCCGTCCTCGCCGTACAGCTCGACCAAGGCCGGCTCCGATCTCCTCGTCCGCGCCTGGGTTCGCTCCTTCGGTCTGCAGGCGACGATCTCGAACTGCTCGAACAACTACGGCCCGTACCAGCACGTCGAGAAGTTCATCCCCCGCCAGATCACCAACGTCCTCGATGGCGTCCGCCCCAAGCTCTACGGCGCCGGCCAGAACGTCCGGGACTGGATCCACGCGAACGACCACTCGAGCGCCGTCCTCACTATCCTCGACAAGGGCGTGATCGGTGAGACCTACCTCATCGGCGCAGACGGCGAGCAGGACAACAAGACCGTCGTCGAGACCATCCTCGAGCTGCTCGGCCAGCCGCGGGACGCATACGACCACGTCACCGACCGCGCCGGGCACGACCTCCGCTACGCGATCGACTCGACCAAGCTCCGCACCGAGCTCGGCTGGCGGCCCGCGTTCCAGGACTTCCGCGCCGGTCTCGAGGACACGATCGCCTGGTACCGCGACCACCAAGCCTGGTGGCGTCCGCAGAAGGCCGCAACGGAGGCCCGGTACCAGGAGCAGGGCCAGGCCTGATGTCGATCGACCACGACAAGAAGCTGGCCGTCACCGAGACGACTATCCCGGGCCTGGTCCTGGTCGACCTGCCGGTGCCGGGCGACAACCGGGGCTGGTTCAAGGAGAACTGGCAGCGGGAGAAGTTGCTCGCGCTCGGGCTGCCCGACCTCGGTCCGGTGCAGAACAACATCTCCTTCAACGACGCGGTCGGCACGACGCGCGGCATCCATGCCGAGCCGTGGGACAAGTACGTGTCCGTCGCGACGGGCCGGATCTTCGGCGCCTGGGTCGACCTCCGCGAAGGGCCGACCTTCGGCGCGGCCTTCACCGCCGAGCTCGACCCCTCCCGGGCGATCCTCGTGCCGCGCGGCGTCGGCAACAGCTACCAGACGCTCGAGCCCGACACGGCGTACACGTACCTCGTCAACGATCACTGGTCGCCCGACGCCGAGTACACGTTCCTCAACCTCGCCGACGAGACGGCCGCCATCGAGTGGCCGATCCCCCTCGACCAGGTCGAGATCTCCGCCAAGGACCTCGCTCACCCGCGCCTCGCGGATGTGGTGCCGATGAGGCCACGGAAGACGCTGGTGCTCGGCGGCAACGGGCAGCTCGGGCGGGCGCTCCGCACGGTGTTTCCCGGCGCGGAGTTCACGACGCGGGCGGACTTCGACGTGACGGACCCCACTGCATGGGGCTCCAAGCACTGGAAGGACTACGGCGTCATCGTCAACGCTGCGGCCTACACCGCCGTGGACCAGGCGGAGACCCCGCAGGGCCGGCGCGACGCCTGGGCCGTCAACGTGACCGCGGTCGGCCTGATGGCGCAGGTGGCCGCCGCCAACGGGATCACGCTCGTGCACGTCTCGAGCGACTACGTCTTCGACGGGACCGTCGAGGTGCACGACGAGGACGAGCCGTTCTCCCCCCTCGGAGTGTACGGGCAGACGAAGGCCGCCGGCGACGCCCTCGTCGCCACCGTGCCGCAGCACTACATCGTGCGCACGAGCTGGGTCATCGGCGACGGGAACAACTTCGTCCGGACGATGGCATCGCTCGCCGATCGCGGGATCGATCCGGCGGTGGTCGACGACCAGATCGGGCGCCTGACGTTCGCCGACGAGATCGCCGCCGGCATCGCGCACCTGCTGCGTGTCGGTGCATCAGCCGGGACGTACAACCTGTCCGGCGACGGCGACGAGGGGTCGTGGGCCGACATCGCTCGCGCCGTGTTCGCGCTGGTCGGTGCGGACCCGGATCGGATCCGCGGGGTCACCACGGACGAGTACTTCGCCGGCCGGTCCGGGATCGCTCCGCGTCCGATGCGGTCGACGCTCGACCTCTCGAAGACCCGTGCGGTCGGATTCCGAACGACGACGTGGACCGAGGGACTCGCCGCCTACCTCGGCTGAGCGACCTCCTCTCCCGCCCCGAACGGGGTGATGCGCCACGGCGCGCGGTGGCCGACGATGAACGATTCGGAGTGCGCGGCGCGTCCGAGCCTGCATTCGATGCGCGTCCAGCAGGCTGCTGCGCGCCCACCCGGCCAGATCGACCTCGGGAGACATCATCATCCGCCTCCGCACGACCGCCTTGATCGCCGCAGTCACGGCCGCTCTGATCGGCGGCTCAGCTGCCCCGGCCGTCGCCGCGCCGGCGGACACCGGTGCCGTCGTCACAGGGACGACGTACTACGTCAACTGTGCCGCGAAGAAGAACGGCTTCGGAACCGCGACGTCGCCCTGGGCCTCGCTCTGGGCCGTCAACACGCACGGTCGATTCAGCGCGGGCGACGTGATCCGATTCAAGAAGGGCACGACCTGCACCGGGAAGCTGACCCCGAAGGGGTCGGGTGCAGCGGGGGCCCCGATCACGATCGGTTCCTACGGGTCGGGAGCGAAGCCGACCATCGCCGGCGGCGGGACCGGCATGGAGACCGCGACCATCACGCTCAAGAACCAGGCGTACTGGACGATTCAGGACCTGCATGTGACGAATCGGAGCAAGGCGGCGGCGACGACGGCGTTCCGCTCCGGGGTGCTCCTCCTGAACGACAACGGCGGCTACCTCTTCGGCATGACGCTGCAGCGGCTCACCGTCGATAACGTGACGAGCAAGCTGTACTACCAGAACGGGCACGACGCGCGGGACTGGGGCGGCATCTCGGTGCACACCGTCCGCCGCGGCGGGGGCGACGGCTTCACCGGCCTCCGCATCATGAACAACGTCGTGAGCGGCGTCGGGCGGACCGGCATCGTGACCTCGAACCGCGAGTACCCGAACGGCCTCGACCTCGGTCTTCGCATCGCCGGGAACACCGTGTCGAAGTCCCGAGGCGACGGCATCATCATGCGGGGCGCGCGGAACGCGTCGATCGACCACAACACCGTGAAGAACAACTCGAACATGTGGCCATGCCCGCAGTGCATGAAGGCCCGAGGGATGGGCGCGAACGCCGGCATCTGGCCGACGTGGAGCAGCGACTCCGTGATCGAGAAGAACAACGTCTACGGCACGCACGTCGGCCACGGGGACGGCGAAGGCATCGACCTCGACATCATGGCCGAGCGAATCATCGTCCAGTACAACTGGGTCCACGACAACGACGGCGGCGGCGTCCTCTTCTGCGGCTCCAAGTCGTCGACCGTGCGGTTCAACATCTTCGAGAACAACAAGAAGTCGGCGATCGCGTTCATCGGCACGGTGCCCGCGAAGGACTCGAGCGTCTACAACAACACGATGTACGCCGCGAAGTCGGTGAACGCCGGCAACGTCCGGACGTTCAACGGCCTGCACGGCAGCGGCATCAAGTTCTACAACAACCTCGTCTACAACTACGGCAGCGCCTACTGGACGTTCCCCACGAAGGTCTGGGCCCGCTCCAACACCATCGTCGGCGTGCACGGTCGCGGTGAGCCCAAGGGCGCCGGTACGAGCCGCACGGACCCCAAGCTCAAGAACCCCGGTGTCGGCGCGACGTCGTTCTCCAGCCTCGGCGGCTACAAGCCGAGGTACCCGTCCAAGATGCCCCGAGGCATCGCCATCCCGGCGTCCGCGAAGGTCGACTTCTTCGGCAAGAAGATCGACGCGAAGAAGCCGCCGCGCGGCGCCGCGGGCTGACCTCCCGGCGACCGCCCCAGCTCCTCATGAGACTCAGAGCCGCCCTGATCGCCGCCAGCACGGCCGCCCTCGTCGCGGCCGTGCTGGTACCGGCCGCCGCCGAGGCCGCACCGACGAAGTACTACGTCGACTGCTCGGCGAAGACGGCCGGCACCGGAACCGTCGCGCAGCCGTGGAACCGGCTCGCGCAGATCCACGACCACGGGGACTTCGCACCGGGCGACACGATCTCCCTCCGCCGCGGAACGACCTGCCACGGCCAGCTGCACCCGTCGGGCAGCGGCGCCCCGGGCGCGCCCATCACGCTCGGCGCCTACGGCACGCGCGGAGCGAAGCCCACGGTGTCCGGCGACGGGACCCCGAACTACACCGGCGCCGTGCAGCTGCGGAACCAGCCCTACTGGATCATCCAGGACCTGAGGGTCACGAACACCCGCGGTGGTCGGTCCACCCAGGTGTACCGGTCCGGCGTCTCGGTCTGGAACCAGGACGGCGGCGAGATCCGAGGCGTCATCATCCAGCGCCTCGAGGTCGAGGACGTGGCGAGCTCGCCGAACGAGAAGTTCGGCAGCTCTCGGGAGTGGGGCGGGATCACCGTCTCGTCCGGCGGCGTCCAGGGCGACTCCTTCCCGGGCCTCGTGATCCGGGACAACCGGGTCGACCGGGTCGGCAGGTCCGGCATCGCCGTCATGAACTGGGAGTTCCCGACCACGTTCAACGAGGGCGTGCGCATCACGGGCAACCGGGTGAGCTGGGCGCGCGGCGACGGGATCGTTGTGTTCGGTGCACAGCACTCCCGCATCGACCACAACGTCGTCGCGAACGCGGCGGACGAGTGGCCGTGCCCGCTGTGCGGATCGATCACGCCGCTCACGGCGAACGCCGGCATCTGGCCGGCGCGGAGCTCGCACATCCGGATCGATCACAACGAGGTGTACGGCACGCACTGGCGCGGAGGTGACGGCGAAGCGTTCGACAGCGATCAGGACACGCACGACGTCGTGTTCGAGTACAACTACGCCCACGACAACACGGGCGGCGGCATCCTCTTCTGCGGCTCCCGCTCGGCGACGGTCCGCTTCAACATCTTCGAGAACAACGACAAGGGCGCGTTCACCTTCATCGGCAACGTCCCGGCCGACGGCACGTCGATCTACAACAACACCGTCTTCGTCGGGAAGCAGCTCAAGCAGACCAAGGTCGTGCGAGCGTTCAACGTGGACAAGGGCCCTGGCGGCGGCACCGTCGCCTTCAAGAACAACGTCTACTTCAACTACTCGACCTACCGCGGCGGCTGGTGGCAGTGGAACACCCCCGCGGTGACGACCGCCGCCAACACGATCATCGGCGTACACGGCGCCGGCCGGCCTCATGACAGGAGCACCAGCCGGAAGGACCCGCATCTGCGCAAGCCGGGCTCGGGCGGCATCGGCTTCGCGTCGCTGAACGGGTACAGGCTGCAGAAGGGGAAGAAGCCGCAGCGAGGCGTCGCCATCCCGGCCGACGTCACCCGCGACTTCTTCGGACGGCGCATCGACCCGAAGCACCCGCCGCGCGGTGCCGTGGGCTGATCTCAAGAGCAGAACGCGGAAGGGCCGGGCGGATTCAACTCCGTCCGGCCCTTCCGCGTCGATCACTTCGTTCGAACGCTCCTCGCCGTCGACCACGAGCCCCAGCCCGCCCAGTTCGCCGCCCGAACGGACACCGTGTACGCGGTGTGCCGCTTGAGGCCCTTGAGCAGCTCGACGCGCTGTCCCGCGGCGACGGTCACCGTCTTCACGGTCCGTCCGTGCAGCACAACCTGCACCTGATACTTCTGCACCGCCAGAGCACCGCTTGTCGATGCGCCGGACCACTTCACCCGGAGACGCGCAGAACCCACGGAGACAGAAGGCTTCTGCACCTTCGACGGCTTCTTCGTCGCCGAGACGGTCTTGCCCTTCGCTCTCGTCTTGACGCTGTCGAGCTTCGAGGACGCGCCCGTGCCGTGGGCGTTCCGCGCCGCGACGCCGACTCGATAGACCGTCGACTTCTTGAGACCGCCGATGACGGCGAGACGCTTCGACCCGGCGATGACCGCCGTCTTCACGAGTCGATCGCCCTTGTAGGTCTTGACGACGTAGGAGGTCACCTTGTCGTGGGAGGCCGCCTTCGGGGCGCTCCACTTCACCGCGATCGACGTGGCGCCGAGCGCGACGGCATCGGGGAGCGCTACACGCTGCGGCGACGACTCGTTCGGAGCGGGAGCCCCCTGCGACGGCGAGGAAGGAGTCGGAGTCGGAGTCGGAGCCGGCGTCGGCGATGCGAGACCGCCGTCGGGCGCTTCAGGCGCTCCCTGGAAGCGAACGAGCCCGGTCTGACGCTGGCCGTTCACCATCGTGAACTCACCGCCGAGGACCAGGAAGCTGGAACCGGCTGTCGCGCTCCAGGCCCCCTGATCCGAGCCCGTGTAGGTGCCCGTGTTGATGCTGGGGCTCCAGCCCGCCACGAGAGTCGGAGAAGGCTGACCACCGAAGTCGGCGTAGCCGGTCTCCGAGCTGTGCAGCACGACGCCGGTAGCGGACTGCGAGAACGCCTGCGCCCGACGCCACTGCGTCGGCGTACCCGGGCTGCTCCAGCCACCGACGACATTGCCGCAGTCGTGTGCATGGCTCACCACGTAGAGCGCGTCATTGAAGGGAACCGATGAGTACGAGTCGCCGTGGCAGTCCTCGACCCACTTGACCGACCCGTCCGCCCAATTCATCGCGACGGCTCCCTCGAGGTTGCCGGAGCCCTTGTAGTTGTACCCGGTCGCATAGACCACCGACCCGCGGCTCGCGAGGCTGTAGATGGCGGACGAGTCCCCGCTGTCATACACGACAGTCGTGGCCAACCAGTTCATCCGAGCGCCGGTCGCTGAGCTCACCGCTGCCATGCCGGGGGACGCGACCCCCTCAACGGTCGCGAAGCTGCCGCCCAGAAGCACCTTGGTGCCATCAGGCGACATCGCGACCGCCCGCACCGTGCCGTCAGCGACAGCGGGTGCGAAGCCGAGCAGCCCCCCGGAGGTGTCCACTGCCGCGGCCCGCGATCGCGCGGCTCCGTTGACCGAGGTGAACAGGCCGCCAAAGTACACGGCGTTGCCGCGCGCAGCGACGGACAAGACGGTGCCGTTGACATCCGGCGCGAACCCCGGGACCAGGGCGCCACTTCGGTCGATTGCCGCGACGTGGTTCCTGGGCTGCCCGTTCACGGTCGTGAAGTTGCCGACGATGTAGATCCTCGAACCGTCAGGCGATGCGGCCATGCCGCGGACCTGCGCGTTCGTCACCGCCGAGAAGCCCTGCACGGCATCGCCCGTCGCCACATCGAATGCGAAGAGGTTCGAGCGGGGTGTGACGGCCACGCCGGCCGCCGCGCCGGCAGGCTGCGACTGGTTGAACGAACCGCCCACGTAGTCGATGCCGTTCGAGACGACCTGCGTCCACACGACACCGTTCACCTGTGCTGTGGGGAGAGCCGTCGAGGACACCGGCGTCGGATTCGCCGGATCCGCTGAAGCCGCAGCGGAGAAGACGAGTCCGGACGCGGCGAGCGTCGAGACGGAAAGAGCCGCGATCGCAGCACGGAACAGAGGTCGGGGGAACCCCATGGGCAGGCCTCGCTTGGGTAGAGCAAGAAAGCGGCTCGGGTAAGCCGTTCGGGTGCGGTCAGGCTAAGGCAGTGCAGCGCTCGAAGAAAGGCTCCGGGGCACTGGAACCGTCGAAGAGGGCGCGATTGTCCCCCGATTTGGGTACAAGGAAACGCCGCACCAGCTCGCTCCAGACCTTCGACCTCAACTCTAAGTTGAACCCATGGCCATGACGCTCCGCCTCAGCCCCACCGAGGACGAGACCCTCGCCCGCCTGGCTCGGCAGTTCCGCATGAGCAAGAACCAGGCCGCGGCGCAGGCGATCGACCTGGCCGCGCCGAAGCGCGACCACGCCGAGTTCGTGCAGCGGACGACGAGCCGCCTGCTCGCCCAGTACGGCGGCCTGATGCAGCGCCTCGCAGAGGCCTGATCAGCCGCCGATGACGGCTTGCTGACCGAGGTCGCTCACGAGCGACCCGATCTCGCCGGCGTTGTCCGCGAGCACGACGAGGACCGGCCAGGCGTCGTCCTCCTCGACGAGCCGCACGATGCGGAGGTCGGAGCGCGCGAGGATCCGATCCGCCGCGGCGGTCGCCTCGCCGAGATCGTCCGTGTCCGTCACCTCATCGAGATCCGGCTGGACCGCGAAGACCCGCGGCAGCTGCGCGAGGGCGTCGGAGAGCTCCATCCCGGTGTCGTCGGACCGGAGGAATGCGAGCGCACCGGCCTCGTCGAGGCCGTCGAGCAGCGCCTCCCAGGGGTCGTCGCCCGATTCGAGCGCCTCGTCGACCGCCTGTCGCACCGCCTCGTCGTCGTCGAGCAGCGCGCAGAGCCGCCGCCAGTCCCCCGACCGATCCATCCTCCGATCCTGCCGCACGCGCCCGATCGCTAACCTGGACCAGCGTCCCCCGGCCGGGGGACGTCCCCCGCCCGCCGCGCCCTCGCGCCGGTCCGTCTGGAGTCGTGTGTCCGATCCGTACGCGTCCGCAACCGCGCAGACGGAGTACCTGTCCATCGACGACGTCGTCCAGATCGTCGAGATGTTCAGCGAGGCTCCGCTGCGTGAGGCGGTCCGCGACCTCGGGCTGCTCATCGGCGCGGTCGACCGGCCCGCGCTGAAGTACCGCGGGATGGACGTCTACACGCCGCTCGCCATGAAGGCGGCGGCGTTCATGGAGAGCCTCGCCCGCAGTAACGCCCTCTTCGACGGCAACAAGCGGCTCGCCTGGCTCGCCACGAACGTCTTCCTCGAGCTGAACGGCAAGACGGTGCAGTTCAGCGACAACGAGATCTTCTCGCTGCTCCGCGAGGTGCAGCAGGGCTATCTCGCCACGAACGAGCTCGCCCACCGGCTGCACACGCGGATCGGGCCCGCGCAGGGCTGAGTCCGGCCCGGGGCGGCTCCGACACGGGCGCTGGGGCGCCCGGCTCAACCAGCGGGGCGGGGGCGGGCGCGCCCGGGACGACTACTGCTTCCGCGACCGCCACCGGGCGCGAAGGCGCTTCGCCGCGTCGAGCGCTGTCCGCCGCGCCCGCTTCGCCACCCGCGCGGGCAATGACGCCTTCACCGCGGTCGTGACCGGCCGGTGCAGCTGCGCACGGCCGTCTCGGCGTACCGTCAGTCTCCGCGGGAGGGCGACGGAGGTCGGTTGCCCCTCCGCGAGCGCGCGCAGCGTGTACGTGCCGGGCTCGAGGCGGATCGCCGACTCGAGCCGCGCCCCGCGGTCGTCGCCGACGACGGTCGCCGGGAAGCGGAACTCCGTGCCGTCCGCGGCGACGGCGAGCAGCTCGAACCGGACCGTCGTCGGCGCGACGACGGTCAGCTTCGGCAGGGCCAGCGAGAACGCCTGCCCCTTCCCGCCGAGCGCGGCGTCGACCAGCAGGGGGCCCTCGTTCAGGATGCTCCGCAGGCGCTGGGCGGTGTCGAGCGCGAGCGCGCCCTTCTGCGTCGTGTAGGCGATCGCGGCGCCCGACCCGGTGAGGGCGCCGGTCGATCCGGAGGAGCGCGGCGCGCTCCGGCGGCTGAGGCCGCCCCAGCGGCTCTGTGCGGTGACGTCCCACACGCCGGGCTGGAGCGGATTGCCCGCCTGCGCGGTGGCCAGGTCGATCGACGCCTCCCCCTCGACGACCATTCCGACCGTCCCGTCGCCGTTCGGCTCCCGCCGCACGGTCAGGTCGGCGGGGAAGGTCCAGGTGATCGGGTCGTGGCGCCCGCGCAGGGCGAACGCGACGTCGAAGCGGTCGATGTCGTCCGTGACGTCGAGCAGGGCCTGCGGGACGACCTCGGCGGCCTCCGGGGACATGACGCGGAACAGCCGGCCGCCCTCCTCGCGGAACGCGATCGGCTTCCCCGCCTCCATCAGCCGCGCCTCGACGTGGAAGCGCAGCACCGCACCGTCCCAGCGGACGTCGCGCGCCTCGGACCGGACCGAGATCGCGGTGGCGACCGCGTCCTGCTGGCGCACGAGGTCGGTCCGGCGGGCGCGGATCAGCGTCGCGCGGATGCGGTCGAAGACGCCGAGGTCCGCGTCCCACTCGACCGGCAGGTAGCGCTCCTGGATGCGGTTCGCCCGGTCGTACGCCTGCTCGAGCTTCGGGCCGTCCTGGTTCGCGACGGTCGACTTGGTCAGGCGGTGCAGCAGGCGCCAGCGATGCTCGTGCAGCAGGGCCGACTTGCGCGCGGCCGCGAACTCCTCGGTGTCGAGCGTCGCGTCGATGTAGGCGACGAGGTCGTCGAGCCGGTCCCAGAACTCCGGGGACATCGGCCCGTACGTACGGGAGTTGTTCGTGTCGGACGCGATCCAGAGGTAGACGGGCGCGCTGGCGAGCAGCGAGACCACCTTCGCGTGCCGGAACACGGCGATGTTCTGGTAGTTGTCCTCCCAGAGGATGCGGCGCCCCTCCGGGAAGCGGATGCCGTGCTCGTTCAGGAACTCGCGGCGGTAGAGCTTGTGGGGCACCATCGGCCGCAGCAGGTCGATGTCGCCGCCCGGGAGGATGTTGCCGACGTCGCCGTTCCGCAGCGCCTGCATCGCCCACCACGGGTCGTTCGTCCGCGACTCCTTCGGGCTCACGACGTCGGAGCGGTTCGCCTTCGCGAACTCGACCGCGGCCCGCAGCCCGTCGGGGAAGAGCGAGTCGTCGTGGTCCATGAACATGACGTACTCGCCGCGGGCGAGGTCGGTGCCGACGTTGCGCGGGCGGCTCCCCCACCCGGAGTTCTCGATGCGCTTGACGCGCATGTTCGGCCGGGTCGCGGCGAGCGCCTGCATCCGCTCGTAGGTGTCGTCGGGCGAGCCGTCGTCGACGACGATCGTCTCGAATCGCTCCTGCGGCAGGGTCTGCGCGTCCAGGGAGTCCATGACCCGCTGGAACGCGTCGCCGGGCTTGTACGCGGCGATGATGACCGACACCAGCGGCTCCACGGCACCTCCTCATGTCGGGATGACGGTCCAGGCTATCCGTCACCGGGGGGATGCCCCGAGAAACCGGGGCGGGCCGCCGGGGTCCCCTGCCGCGGAGGAGCCCCCGGTTACGATCCTCACCATGCCTACGACGGAGCAGCGCTTGCGGACGGTCGCCGTGATCCTGGCGGGCGGCGTCGGGGTACGGGCGGGGCTCGGCATGCCGAAGCAGCTCGCGCGCATCGCCGGGAAGCCGATCATCGAGCACACGATCGCCGCCGTCGACGCCGCGAAGTGCATCGACGAGATCTTCGTGATGATGGAGCCGAACCACATGTCGGCCGTCGAGGAGCTCATCGCCTCCGGCCGCTACCCGAAGCTCACCGGCGTCCACCCCGGCGGCGCGACCCGCAACGACACGACCCGCCTCGCGCTCGAGCAGCTCGGCGATGAGGAGTGCAAGGTCCTCTTCCACGACGCGGTGCGGCCGTTCGTCGACGAGCGGATCCTGCAGGACTGCGTCGATGCGCTCGACCACTACGGCGCCGTCGACGTCGCGATCCCGTCCGCGGACACGATCATCCAGATCAACACGGAGACGAACGTGCTCGTCGACGTGCCGCCGCGCGCGCTCCTCCGGCGCGGTCAGACGCCGCAGGCGTTCCTCAACTCCGCGATCCGCAAGGCGTACGAGCGGGCGGGCAAGGACCGCAACTTCGTCGCGACCGACGACTGCACGGTGGTGCTGAAGTACACGCCGGACGTGCCGATCGCGGTCGTCGCCGGCTCGGACGAGAATATGAAAATCACCGAGTCGATCGACGTGTTCATCGCCGACAAGCTCTTCCAGCTGAAGACCGCGGAGGCCGAGGGGATGTCCACGGCCGAGCGCGAGGCGGCCCTCACCGGCAAGACGGTCGTCGTGTTCGGCGGCAGCGAGGGCATCGGCGCCGCGATCGCGGACGCCGCGCAGCGGTTCGGCGCCTCGGTGTTCTCGTTCTCCCGCTCGTCCACGGCCACCGACATCCGGAAGCGCAAGCGCGTCCGCGCGGCGCTCGACGAGGCGAAGGCCGCGACCGGGCGCATCGACTACGTCGTGAACTCCGCGGGGATCCTCGAGATGGGCGGCCTGGAGACCTTCAGCCACGAGGCGGTGAAGAAGACCATCCAGGTCAACCTGCTCGGGCCGATCATCATCGCCCAGGAGGCGCTCCCGCACCTCAAGGAGACGCACGGGCAGCTGCTCTACTTCACCTCGTCCTCCTACACGCGGGGCCGGGCGAACTACGGCATGTACTCCGCGACGAAGGCCGCGACGGTGAACCTCACGCAGTCGCTGAGCGAGGAGTGGACCGAGGCCGGCGTGCGGGTCAACTGCATCAATCCGGAGCGGACGAGCACGCCGATGCGGACGAAGGCGTTCGGTGACGAGCCGGCGGGCACGCTGCTCGCCGCCGAGACCGTCGCGATGGCCTCGATCGACACGCTCCTCTCCCCCATCACCGGGCAGATCGTCGACGTCCGCCGACGGGACGTCGCACCGCAGCCCGCCTGACGCGGTCGCACGCTGCTCCGCCGCTCAGCGGCTGTTCCGCCCGCTTCGGCAGGCGGGATAGCCGCTCAGGGGCGGAGGTCGGTGGCGAGCGCACCGGCCGGGGGCCGCGGCGCCCCCTCGGCGTCGCTCCTCCACAGGCCTGGGTCCGGTGCGGCGGCTCGATCCGCGGCAAGGTCGCCGGATGGACCCGTGGACCACGCCGCTGATCGTCGTGCGCGGCGCATCGCACACCGCCGCGGAGCGCCGGAGCATCGCGCGCGATTGCGAGCGCGGTCTGCTCATCCGCGTCCGCCAGGGCGTGTACGTCGCCACCGCCGACTGGGACGCGGGCACCGGGGTCGAGCGCGACCTCGCCCGGCACGTCGTCCGGGCCCGGGCACTCGACGCGGTCGCGCCGTGGCGCCCGCTGTTCTCGCACTGGACGGCGGCGGTGCTCGCCGGTCTCCCGACCATGGACGCCCAGCTCGACCGGGTCCACGTCACGACCACCGATCCGCGCCGGCGAGGGCTCGACGGCGTCCTGACCCACGCGTTCCCGGTCCAGCGGGAGGAGGTCCGCATGCTGGGCGGCCTCCTCGTCACCTCCGTCCCCCGGACGGTCGTCGACGTCGCGGGCGGCTCGCCCTTCCTCGGCGGGGTCGTCACGGCGGACGCGGCGCTGCACCGGGGCGTGCCGCGCGATCTCCTGGAGGCCGCGGTCGACCTCGCCGGCCCGCGCCGCGCCTCCGGGCGCATCGCGGACGTCGTCGCGATCGCGCATCCGGGCGCGGAGAGCGCCGCGGAATCGGCGAGCTACGTCAGCATGTTCCGCCTCGGGTTCGAGCCGCCGGAGCTGCAGCACGAGGTCTGGGACGAGCAGGGCCTCGCGGGGATCGCGGACAGCTACGACCGGCGGTCGCGCATCGGCGCGGAGGTCGACGGACTCGCGAAGTACCTGGACCCGAGGATGGCCGTCGACGGCACCGGGATGGCGCTCGTGCAGGAGAAGCGTCGGGAGGACCGCATGCGGGCCGGCCTCCGCGGGCTCGCCCGCTACGGGTACTGGGACGCGAAGGATCCGAGCCGGCTGCGGCCGATCCTCGCGAAGGTCGGGCTGCGGCCCCCGCAGCACCGGCCGACCCTCGCCGACTGGGCGGCGACGGCGCGGATCGCGCGCCCGCGGGCCCTCCGCTGACGGCCTCCGCCCCTGAGCGGCAATCCCGCCCGCGCGGGCAGGCGGGACAGCCGCTCAGCGGCGGAGCAGGAGGATCAGCGGGTCGCCGGCGCCGTCCACTGCTGGTTCAGCCACGCCTCGCGGGTACGGAGGAAGGTCGACATCGCGGTCACGTGCGCGTCGTGGGTCGTGTAGCCCCAGAGCTGCCCGTCCTGGGCCGCGGCGGTCGCGATCGCCGCGCGCTGCGTCGCGATCCGGGTCCACACGGTGTCGAACTTCGGCTTGAGCACCTGCCACCGCTCCGCGACCCGCTGCTCGAACACCGGGTCCTTCGCGAGCTGCGCCCACCACCCGAGGTTCCTGACGTACCAGCTCGTCGACTTCCCCTTCGTCACGCCGTAGTCCATCGTCGACAGGTCGAAGTCCCACAGCGGGCCCATCGTCAGCTTGCCGCCGCGCGGCTTGGTGAAGAAGGCGCTGGAGAACCACGCGTCGGAGTTCTCCACGAGCTCCTCGACGATGTACCAGTCCACGAACGAGTCGAGGTCGATGTACTGGCGGTAGTCGCCGCCGGAGTACAGCGCCGTCTCGAAGTCGTCGACGTACTGCTGGATGTACTGGAGCTGCGCCGCGGTCGGCGTCTCCGGGTCCTTGACCGTGATCGGCTCGCCGTGCGTCGTGTCGAAGCCGACCTCCGTCGCGAGGTCGCGGTTGCCGTCGCGCTCGAGCAGGTAGCCGCCCGTGATCTTCGTCGCGCTGGTGTCCTTGCTGCTCAGCGCGTCGATGTTCACGCGGTCCGCGTCGACGCGCACCTGCTCGGCCAGCTCGTACAGGCCCTCGTACCGCCCGTTCAGCACGAGCTCGACGAACCGCGAGTCCGGCGTCCACGCCATGCTCGTCTGCTTGCCGAGGTACAGGGCGACGTCGTTCCGCAGGTGGGTGCGGTCCTTGTAGTCCGCGAGGAGCACCCAGTGCTTGTTCGTCGCCATGCCGAGCAGCCCGGCCTTCGCGTCGAGCTTGATCTTGTACGGCTTCTTCGGCAGCGGCCACGTGCTGTTGCCGTGCCCCTTGATCCCGGCCGTGCCGGTGAAGTCCTGCGTCGGATCGGTCTTCGACGCGATGCTCACCGTCGAGGCGACGTAGTCGTCCGTGTTCGTGATCGGCGCGGAGGTCGCGAGGTCGACGACCGGCAGGGAGAAGACCGGGACGTAGGCGCTCGCCGGCGCGGACCAGGCGCCGCCGCCGACCGCGGTGCGGCCGCGCACCTGGATCCGGTACGCCGCACCCGCGGGCAGGCCGGCGAGCGTCGTGGCCGGGGCGGCGGCGGCCGTGGTGACGGTGGTCCAGCCGGTCGCGTTCGCGCCGCGGTACCGGACGTCCCAGGCCGTCGGGGTCGGGCCGGTCCTCGGGGCGGCCCAGGTCAGGTCGAGGGCGCTCGTCGCCGAGCGGAGCTCCGCCGTCACCGCGGTCGGCGCGGCGGGGCGCGCGACCGGCGTCGCGCGCACGGTCGCCGACCACGGACCGCTGTGCGCACCGGACGCGCGGACGGCGAAGACGTAGGCGACCCCGTTCTTCAGGCCGCGGACCGTCGCGGTGGTGCGGCTCGTCCGGGTCGAGCGGTGCCAGCGCGCGGTGCCGACGGCGCGGTACTCCCACTGGTAGGTCTTCACGCGGCCCGCGGCGGGCTTCGACCAGGCGAGCACGACGGACGCGTCGCCGGCCGTCGCGCGCGGCGAGCGGGGCGACGCGACGGGGACGCGATCGGGTGCCGCCGTGGCGGTGGCGGAGAATCGACCGATCCCTGCCGCAGTGCGGGCGGCGACGGCGAAGCGGGAGGACTTCCCGGCTGCGAGGCCGGTGACGACGACGCTCCTGCCCGTCACGACCTGCGCCGCCCACGCGGTCGAGCCGACCTTCCGGCTCCGGACCACGTACGCGGTCGTACCCGACGTCGTGCTCGCCGACCAGCTCAGCGCGACGCCGCCGCGCACCGCCTTCGCCGAGAACGCCGTCGGTGCGGCGACGGCGGAGCGGGTCACGATCGGGGACGTCGGTGCGCTCCAGGCGCCGGCGCCGCGGCTGCTCACGGCGCGGACCTCGAGCTGCGAGGACGGGCGGAATCCGCGGAGTGACGCGGTCGTCGCGGTGACGGAGCGGGCGCCGTGCCACGCCGCGCTTGCGGAGGAGCGGACGCGGAGGTCGTAGCGGGTGATGGTGCGGCCGCCGGTGTCGGCCGGCCGGTCCCAGCGCGCGACCGCGTCGTTCGACGCCACGCGCAGCACCTCGAGGTCGGCGACCGGGCCCGCGACCCGCCCCGGGACGCCGGTGACCGCGGCGGACCAGGCGCTGGAGGCGGTCGCGGTCTCCGCGCGCACCTGCAGCTCGTAGCGGGTGCCGTTCAGCAGCGGCGCGAGCCGGAACGGGCTCGCGGCCGTCGTGCGGGCGGCGGACCAGCCCGACGCGCCCTTGGCGCGGTACCGCACGCTGTACGCGGTCACCGCGGCGGTCGTCGAGGCGCGCCAGGTCAGGTCGATCGCTTCGGAGCGCGTCTGCACCGCGAGACGGCTCGGCGCCGCGACCGCGGGTGCGGTGATCGGCGCCGCTTCGGCCGGCGCGGTCACCAGACCGCCGCCGAGCAGGGCGACGACCACCGCGGTGATCAGGGCGGGGCGGCGGGCTGGGCGCACGGAGGTCCTCCGTCGGAGCGGCAGTGGATGGCGAGGGACGCGGACCTAAGAACACGGGCCCCGGCGTCGTGTCGAAATGGTGCGGGACCTGCGCGTCGGCGGCGCGGCGGCGCGCCGCGACCGCCGGTTCGGCGGGGTGGATGACACCGCAGCACCCTTGGTTCCAGGGGCCGCGGCGCGGCGCCCCTCGACGAGTCCGCCCCTCCGCGGCAATCCCGCCCGCGCCGGCGGGCGGGACTGCCGCTCAGGGGCGGAGGAGGGCGGGCGCGGTCAGGCGGAGGGCCTCGCGAACGCGCGTCGGCGGCGCTGGACCGCGATCGCCTCGTCGACGGCGGACCGGAAGCGGGCCGCGAAGTCCCCGGTGGCGTCGAGGCGGCGGCCGAGCTCGAGCCGGGCGCCCGCGCGGACGTCCTCCCCCAGCGCGTCGTCGAGCGCCGCGAACACGTCCGCCGGGAGGTCGCGCAGCAGCGCGCCCGCGGCGGTCGTCGGGAACTCGGCGGCCATGGCCGCGTCGTCCATGCCCGGCACGGCGGCGAGCGCGAAGGGGACGTCGTGCCGCACCGCCTCGGCGAGCTCCGGTGCGACGTCGACGACCGCGAACGACGCGATGGAGAGCGCCTCCTGCAGTCGCGCCGCGGGCCACGTCGCGTGCTCCGCGCCCGCGGCGGCGACCCGCGCGCGCAGCTCGAGCATCGCCACGTGCACGGCCGGCACGCGCGCGCCGGTCGGTGCGGCCGGCACGAAGATCGTGCGGACGTCCTGCCGCGCGAGCAGGGCCTCGAGGATCCGGTGGCCCTGCCGCGCGAGCGACGAGAGGTCGACCGCGTCGACGACGTTCTCCCACGTCGGCGCGTAGACGACCGTCGGCTTGGTCGGGGCGGGGCGCTCGGGCGGAGCGGGCGGGCGGATCGGCCCGATCTCCTTCACCTTCGCGTCCGGCACGCCGCTCACCGGGTACGCGTAGCGGGCGCGGCCCGCGGGGCCGGCGACCCAGACCTCGTCGTACATGCGGGCGAGGGGGCTCCGCGACTCCGGCTCGTCCGAGTCGCCGTGGCCGACGAGCACGTCGTAGATGCCGGGCACGCGCAGCAGGTGGTTGTTGATGTTCGTGGAGTTCGAGGGGTAGAGCGCGAGGTCGACGGAGGCGACCATGAACAGCTCGACGTCCTGGCTCCGCGGCGACCAGACGACGGGCACCCCGCAGCCGGTCAGCGCGTCGAGGTGGGAGGCCTCGCGCACGACGACGAGGCACGGCCGCTCGAGCGCGCGGAGCGCGGGCACCCACAGCAGCACCTGCTCGACGGTGCCGGCTCGGCCGGCGTGGTGGAGGACGACCTCCGGCGCGTGCTGCTCGATCGCGGCGCGGACGGCCTCCCGCACCGCCTCGTCCGGCCGGTTCAGCACGAGGTACTGCACGAAGCGGGCGGCGAGGAACACGACGACGACCGCGATCGACACCCACTGGGCGATGATCGCCGCGGTGTACCGGTCGGTGACCGACCCGATCGCGTAGCCGAGCGGGATGAGGAGGCCGAGCAGGGAGAACGGCAGGTCGAGCGGCGGCACGGGCCGTGTCGGCCGCGGCGCGGGCAGCCCGGGCACGTCGAGGTTGCGCCAGCTGACGGGCCCACCGGCGCGACGCCACTGCAGGCGTCGCGCGAAGATGCCGGCCGCGTCGCGGCCGGCGGCGAGGAGCAGCACGGCCACGATCGCGAGGGCGACCGCCGCGCCCCGATCGGGCAGGAGGTTCGCGGCGAGCACCGCGGTCAGCACGTCGAGCGACAGGACACGGAACCGGATGTCGAGCCCGGTGCTCAGGGCCTCCGGCAGCAGGTACGGCGCGCGGCGGGACAGCACCTGCTCGAGCGCGACCGCGCCCACGGCCGCGATGAAGAAGAGGATCGGCAGCGGCACGACCGCGGCGATGAGGAGGAGCAGGTACGCGAGGCCGAGCGCGGCCGTGACGACGAGGCGCCGCATCCGCCGCATCACGCGCCGCCCGTCCGGGCGAGGCGCGCGTCGGCGCGGGCGATGAACGCGTCGATCTCGGCGAGGAACACGACCATCGGGTCGCCCTCCGGCCCGAGCAGGTACTCGGCGAGGGTCTCGCGCTGCGCCCGCCGCGGGTCGGCGCCGGCGGCGTCCGCGAGCGCGGTGGGCAGGGTCGCGAGGTCGCTGCCGAGCAGCTCGGCGGCGGAGGAGGAGGGGAACATCGCCCGGAACTCCGCCTCCGGCACGTCGCGGCGGTTGCTCACCGCGTACGGCTTGCGGGAGGCGAGGAAGTCGGTGATGACGCTCGAGATGTCGCTGATCAGGAGGTCGGCGCGGTTGAACGCCTCGTACAGCGAGTTCGGGGACGGCGCGACGATCTCGCTGCCGCCGCCGGCCCGGCGGACGAGCTCGTCGATCGCCTCGCGCGCCCGGCCCGCCTCCGGCAGCCGGTGCCCGGTCAGCGGGTGCGGTTTGAACAGCACATCGGCGCCGGCGTCGAGGCAGCCCCGCACGATCCGCTCGCCCATCGCGGCGACGGAGGAGTAGTCGGCCTCGTCGAAGAAGCCCTCCCACGTCGGCGCGTAGAGCACGGTCAGGCGGTGGCCCGGTTCGGTCTCCGGCGTCGCCCGCGCGATGTCGGCGAGCTGCGGGCGCCCGACCGCGCGGAGCACGTTCAGGTCGATGCCCTCGTCCACGGCCGCGTACCGGTCGATCGCGGCGCGGCCGGCGACCCAGATCTCGTCGTACATGCGGTTCAGCGGGCTGAAGCTGCCGACCTTGTCGCTGTCGCCGTGGCCGATGAAGCAGTGCATCGGCCCGGGGATGCGGATCATCTCGTCGTTGCGGACCACGTTCGTCGGGTACAGGACGATGCGGACGGAGCCCGGCGTGATCGCGATGAGGTCGGTCACCGTCGGCGCGACGACCGTGGGCTTCAGGATCGACTCGGTGCCGGTGAGGTGCACGGCTTCGCGGAGGACGACGAGCGCCGGGCGCTCGAGCGCGTTGATGACGCTCGCCCAGACGCCGAGCGCGTACGTGCCGTCGGCCGGCGAGGAGAAGTAGAAGACGACCTCCGGGGCGAGGTCGGCGACGGCCGCGGCGACCGCGTCGTCGCTGTCGCGGACGGGGTGCCCCGCGTGCGGCCCCCACGCGCGCCACGCGGTCCAGCACGTCCAGAGGATGATCGCGAGCACGAGGACCGCGAGCACGAGCGGCACCACGCGCACGCCCGCGGCGGCGAAGGCGAACCCGCCGAGCACGAGCACCTCCGACGCGGTGAGCAGGCGGAGGCCGTCGATCGGCAGCCGGTCCTGCACCGGATCGGGCAGCGGTCCCGGCCCCTCCGACTCCCCGGCGCGGTGTCCTGAGCCCGTCGAAGGGACGTCGAGGTGGCGCCATGTCATCGTCGCCCGCTCGCGCGCCAGCCGGCGGACGCCGAGGGCCGTGTACCCGGTCAGCCCGAGGTGGGCGACCATGACGGTGACGAGGAGGAACGCGAGGCTCGCGAACTCCGTCTCCGGCGGCGTCGCCGCGACCGCGACGGCGACGGCGCCGTTGCGGACGAGGGACCGCTCGGGGCGGTCGAGCAGGACGCGGCGCAGGAGCCGCCGGAGCCGGGGCGGCCGTTCGCCGCGCACGACGTCGGCGATGAGGCTCGGCGCGGCGCCGACGACCGCGACGCCCCACTGGCCGAGCAGCAGCGCGACGACGGCGGCGAGGACCGCGAGCCCGACCAGGCCGAGGTCGACGACGTCGCTCGAGTCCTGCCCGAAGCGGACCGCCGCGAGCCCGCGAGGGCGTCTCACGCGGGGGTGCCTGCGAACCGCGGGGCGAGCCGGTTCTCGACCATCGAGAGCGCGGACCCGATCGCCATGTGCATGTCGAGGTACTGGTACGTGCCGAGCCGGCCGCCGAAGAACACGTCCTGCTCGTCCTGCATGAACTCCCGGTAACGCAGCAGCCGGTCGCGGTCCGCGGGCCGGTTCACCGGGTAGTACGGCTCGTCGCCCGTGTCCGCGAAGCGCGAGAACTCGCGCATGATCACGGTCGCGTCCTTCGGCGACTCCCGCTCGGGGTGGAAGTGCTTGAACTCGTGGATCCGCGTGTAGGGCACGTCGAGGTCCGAGTAGTTCATGACCGAGGTGCCCTGGAAGTCGCCGACCGGCAGCACCTCCCGCTCGAAGTCGAGCGTCCGCCAGGACAGCGAACCGAGGCTGTTGCCGAAGTACTCGTCGACCGGGCCGGTGTAGACGATCGGCACGTTCCCGACGGTCTTCGCCTTGCCGTACGCCTCGGAGGTGAAGAAGTCCGTCCCGAGGTGCACGGTGATCCGCGGGTGGTCGGCCATCCGCTCGATCCACGCCGTGTACCCGTCGACGGGCAGGCCCTCGTGCGTGTCGTTGAAGTACCGGTTGTCGTACGTGTACCGCACCGGGAGGCGGCTGATCACGTCGGCCGGCAGCTCCCGCGGGTCCGTCTGCCACTGCTTCGCGGTGTAGTCGCGGATGAACGCCTCGTATAGCGGGCGGCCGATCAGGCTGATCGCCTTCTGCTCGAGGTTCTCCGGCGTCAGGCCGCCGAGCTCCGCGGCCTGCTCGGCCACGAGCTCCCGCGCGGCCTGCGGTCCGTACGCGGCGCGGAAGAACTGGTTGATCGTGCCGAGGTTGATCGGCAGCGGGAACACCTCGCCGCGGTGCTTCGCGTAGACGCGGTGCACGTAGTCCGTGAACGCCGTGAAGCGGTTCACGTACGCCCACACCCGCTCGTTCGAGGTGTGGAACAGGTGCGCGCCGTACCGGTGGATCTCGATCCCCGTCTCCGGGTCCCGCTCGCTGTACGCGTTGCCGCCGATGTGGTCGCGACGGTCGATGACCGTCACGTCCAGCCCGTACTCGTCCGCCATCCGCTCCGCGACCGTCAGGCCGAAGAAGCCCGACCCCACCACCAGCAGATCCGTCATGCCCGCACCGTCCCCGTCATCGGGGGGCAAGCGTACCGGGCGGTCTACTCCCGGCCCCGCGCCGAGCGCTCGTTTCGCGGATCCGCAGAGATCGTTGGACCCGCCGCCTCGCGGGGCCCGAGCACGGCGCGTCGCCCGAGAAGTGCGGATCCGCGAGCTCAGGCGGAGGCGCCGCGTCTGAAGCCGCGCTGGATCAGGGTCCGGTACGCGACCTTGCGGAGGGCCTCCGGGACGAGCCGGTAGCCGCCGCGGACCACGACGTTGCGGACCGTCTGCGCCGGGGTCGTGAACCCGGTGCGCAGCAGGAGCCGCTGCAGCCGGAGCTCGGCGCCGAGCTGCGCGACGCCGCCGCGCCGCCGGTACGCGCCCGCGCCGACGCGGTACTTCAGCAGGGGCTCGGGGATGTTCTCGGCACGGGAGCCGGAGGCGAGCATCCGCGCGAACAGCCAGTAGTCCTCCATCAGCCCCACGGCGACGTAGCCGCCCGCGCGCTCCACCGCCGAGCGGCGGTAGACGACGGTCGGGTGGTTGAACGGCTGGTGGAATCGCGCGTAGCGCTGGATGTGCGCCTCGCCGACGGGCGGCGTCCGCACGCCGATGACGACGTCCTCGTCGTCCTCGAACTCCGCGAGGCCCGACCCGACGAGGTCGAAGCCCGTGTCGAGCAGCGCGATCTCCTTCGAGAACCGCTCCGGCACGGACACGTCGTCGGCGTCCATCCGGGCCACGACGTCGTAGGAGCAGGCCGCCAGCCCGGCGGTCAGCGCGGGGGCGAGGCCGGCGTTCACCGGCAGCTCGAGCACCCGGGTCGGGACGGGCGACGACGCCGCGAGCTCCGCGAGCGTCGCGGCAAGCGCCTCGGGCACCGGGCCGTCGCGGACGATCACCGCCTCGGTGGGGCGGAGCACCTGCTCGTCGACCGCCGAGCGGAAGGCGCGGAGAAGCTGCGCCGGGTCGTCCTTCGCGTAGACGGGCAGCAGGAGGGAGAAGTCGGAGGTCACGCCGCCCGCCGGGCCGGCGCCTCCACCTTCACGACCGCCTCCGTGACGGGGCCGAGGTCGCAGAGGACGTCCGCGTTCAGGCGCGGGCGGCTGCCGAAGCCGGCGACGAGCCCGCGGCGCAGCTGCGTCAGCAGGAAGCGGCGCTGACGGGAGGCCCGGAACGTGCGGACCCAGCGCAGCAGCGTCGAGCCCATGTAGACGGCCTTCTCGAACGGGTTGAGCCCGTGGCTGAAGACCATCAGCCAGATCTTGTTGCGCACCTCGAAGAAGAACCGCGCGCCGGGGTCGACGTCCGTGTTCGCGCGCGCCTTCGTCTTGTGCACGACGACGCTCGACGGCACGAACACGCCCTGCCCGCGGCGCAGCATGCGCGTCGAGAACTCGAAGTCGTCGTTCCAGATGAAGTAATCGGCGATCGGCAGGCCCGCCTCCTTCACCCGTCGGGCGGAGACGAGCATCGAGACGAACGACAGCGACCGGACGGGCGTGACGCCGCGCTCGGCGGCAGCGCGCACGTCCTCCTTGCGGGCGAACGGGTTCGCGCGCGGGGTGTTCATGGGGTGATCGGACCCGTCCGTCCACACCACGCGGCTGCCCGCGAGCACGACGTCCGGCCGGTCGACGGCCTCGAGCAGCTCCTCGAGCGCGGTCTCGGTGGGGACGGTGTCGTCGTCCATGACCCAGATCCAGTCCGGCTCGTGGCGGGCGATCGCGACCGCCATGCCGGTCGCGAACCCGCCCGCTCCCCCGGTGTTCCGGGTGAGGCGCACGAGCTCGACCTCGGGCCAGAAGTCGCTCGCGACCTGCGCCGAGTCGTCGTCGGAGTGGTTGTCCACCACGACGACGGCGGTCAGCGGCGCGGTCTGGGCGCGGAGGGCGGCGAGCGCCTCCAGCAGCAGCTCCTGCCGGTTGTACGCGACGACGACGGCGACGACGGAGGGGACGCCCGGTCGGGCATTCGGCTCCATGGGGGTCACCTGGCCCTCGGTTCGCAGGTCGGCGTCGCCGTGGCGCACGGCTGCACGAGTGTAACCATGCCCTGGTTCCCCGGGGCGCGACGGGAGGACGCGGGGCGAGTCCTGACGGGGCGCCTCGATGGTCACGTCCTGCTCGCCTTCGCTCCGCCGGACTTGGTCCAGGTGATCCTCCCGTGCTGGAAGGTCTGCGTCGTCGTGCCGTTCTTGACGACCGGCTGCGACGTCGGCCAGCCGAGCACGCCCGCCTGACCCTTCTTCTGCAGGTACTTCGTCAGGATCGGGCCGGTCATCGAGAACGCGCCCTTGCTCGACGCGTAGATGTTGCCGCCGGTGAAGGCCGCGACCTTACCGCCGGACACCTTCGTGTTCGACTTCAGCCAGCCGAGCACGCCGGCCGGGCCCTTCAGTCCGAGGTAGCGGGTGAGCGTCGGGCTGTTCGAGATGCCGTGCACGCCGGCCTTCGCGTTGCTCGAGACGATCCCGTTCGAGAACTGCTGGATCCAGCCCCCGCCGCCCGCGCTCTGCTGCGCGTTCGCGGAGATCGGCCAGCGGAGGTACCCGGTCGGGCCACCCGCGGACAGGTAGTTCTTCCCGACGGAGCCGGTGACGGTGTACGCGGTATTCGTGACCGTGACGACGCCCGTCTGGAACGACTGGAGCACGCCCTTCTTCCCGGCGACCGTGAGGGTCGTCGCGTTCCCGGTCGGCCAGCCGAGGGAGCCGGCCTCGTAGCTGCGGGCCTTCCAGATCGCGAGCACCTTGCCGGTGACCGTCGTCGCCTTGCCGGAGGCGACCACGACGCGGCCGCCCTGGAACGCCTGCCAGGTCGCGCCGCCGTGCGCGGAGCTCGTCACCGCGTCGCCGGCGGGCCAGCCGAGCGAGCCGAGCTCGTAGCCGTTGGCGCCGAAGGTCGAGTAGATCGGAGCGAGGACGGCCGCGGTGCCCGCGGTCGAGACGTAGACGGTGCCCTTCTGGAACGCCTGCGCCGTGCCGCCGTTCGTGCCGGTGCGGTTCACCGCGGCCCGCCGGGGCCAGCCGAGGTTGCCGCCCGGACCGCCGAGCGCGTTGTACTTCGTGAGCACGGAGCCCGCGACGCCGACCGAACCGGCGGGCGAGGTGTAGATCGTGCCCTTCTGGAAGGTCTGGGAGGTGCCGCCGCCGTTCGCCGTGATGGTCACGGCGTTGCCGGTCGGGTTGCCGTAGGTGCTCTTGTGCGCTGTCCAGTAGGTGTTGATCGCGCCCGTCACGACGGTGTGCGTGGAGCCGAACCACGTCGTGAAGTAGAGGAAGAAGTTGCGGTTGCCGTAGGACGAGCAGCCGTTGCCGAGGCCCCAGCCGGCCGCGAGCGACGCCGCGTTCGGCTGGTACGGCGTGTAGTAGTACAGGCTCGCCGTCGCCTTGTTCTTGATCGTGATGGCCTTCGCGCCGCACGCCGCGTTGGGGTGGTAGAGCACGCCGTTCGTGCGGCCGACGGGGAACCAGTTGTAGTTCGTCCAGCCGGAGCCCGTCGTGCCGGGCGGGGTCGTGTAGCGGACGAGCCAGTAGGCGACGCCGTACAGCTGGTTGAACAGGCCGTACTTCGCCGGATCGCACGCGGCGGTGTCGGGGCAGCCGAGGCCGGTCGCCTTGCGGTAGATCAGGGAGACGGTCTCGCCCGAGTACGGGGTGCGACCCGTGACCAGGGTCTGCTCCTTCTGCAGCATCACGAGGATGACCTGCGGGTTCACGTTGCAGGCCCTGCCGACGGCGGCGATGACCTGCGCCGCGGTCTGGCTCTTCTTCGCCGCGATCGCCTTGCACATGGGGTTCGCCGTCATCGCCGGCATGTCGACCTTGACGGTCCTCAGGCAGGTGGCGCCGGACGCGCAGGTCGGCTGCTTGCCGTTCAGGAAGGTCTGGATCTCGGAGGCGGTCATCGTCGACCCGTTGAACATGACGGCGTCGTCGATGATGTTCGCCGGGTCGAAGCCGTCGAGGACGGCCGCCGCGGCGGCGGCCTTCGCGGATTGCTCGTTCACCGCGGTGATCCCGACGCCCGCGACGACGAGGCCGATGCCCGCGGCGATCGCGGCGATGCGCCGGATCCGGGTGCTCCTGCTGCGGGCGCTCATCCGACCTGCACCGTGCCGACGGCGGACGTGCCGGCGGACTTCGCGGACTCGTAGCGGACGGCGACCTTCCACGTGCCGGCGGCCAGGCCCGTGAAGGCCACGGCCTCGCAGCCGGTGTAGGAGGACGCGGCGACGCCGTCGCCCTCCTTCGTGCGGGTGGTCGCGCCGGAGGTCACGGTGACGGTGCAGTGGCCGTTCGACTCGACGACGCCGGGGACGATCGCGGAGACGTCGAGCGCCTGCGCCTTCGCGTCCCAGCTCGCGCTGGTGACGAACGGCACGACGGCGGTGTGCGGCACTGCACTCGAGGTCGGACCGCTCGTCGGGGCCTCGACCGTCGCCGTCGGGGTCGGGAGGGGGGTGTCGCTGGCGACCTCCTCCGTCGGCGTCGCGCTCGGGATCGACGGGTCGAGCACGGGGCCCGACGCGGTCGAGACGGCTGCAGCGGGGCCGCCGCCGAGCGTCGAGCAGGACGTCAGCACGACGGCTGCAGCGGCGACGAGCGCCGCCGCGCCGACCGCGCGCACGATTCGGATCGGACGTGTTTCCCCCATGCTTCGACGGTACGGACCGCTCGGCGGATGCGGGGGCCGGAACGCGGCGTGTCCGCACCCCAGTCCTGGTGCCCCTCGCGGATTCGCGCACTGGTCAGGTGCTGCTCACGCACCGGCAGCCCCGACGACACCTCCGGCGGGCTCAACACGCCCTGGGCGTACGGGCCCGGTGACACGCGTGCGGGGGTCGGCTCGGTTAGCGTTCAGAGGGTCATGTCCTGGACCGCGGTGGCCCCTCCCGTCGCCGTGGTGCTCGCCGCCGTCTTCGTGCCCGGCTTGGCCCTCGCCGCGGCGGCCCGTCTGCGGGGCGTCGTCGCGCTCGGCGTCGCGGGCCCGCTCGGGTACGCGATCGTCGGCATCACCGGCGTCGTCGCCGGTGCGCTGCACGCGCCGTTCGGCTGGCCGGCGCTGCTGGTGGTGACGGCGGTGCTCGTCGTCCTCGCGGTCGCCGTGCGGGCCCTGCTCCGGGCCGTCGGCGCGCCGGTGCCGCCGTGGGACACGTGGCGGCCCGTCACCTGGGTGCCGGTGGTGCTCGGCGCGGTCGTTGCGACGACGGCGATCACGATCGTCGCGTTCGCCCACGTGCCGAGTCCGGACCGGATCACGCAGACCTACGACACGGTCTTCCACCTGAACGCGGCGGCGTCGATCGTCGAGACGGGCGACGCGTCGAGCCTCCACCTCTACCGGCTCACGCACCCGGGCAAGGACCTCGCCTTCTACCCGGCGGTCTGGCACAGCCTCACCGCGCTCGGCGCGGAGACCACGGGCGTCGACATCGCGGTGGCCGCCAACGCGACGTGGATCGCGACGGCCGGTTCGGTCTTCTCCCTCGGCGCCGCGTTCGTCAGCGCCGTCGTGTTCGGCCGCTCCGGGCTGCGCCGCGACGACGCGCCCGCCGCCCAGCGCACCGTCGTCGCCACGGTGGCCGCGGTGCTCGCGTCGACCTTCGTCGCCTTCCCCTACCTGCTGCTCGACTTCGGCACGCTCTACCCGAACGGGCTCGCGTACACGCTGCTGCCCGCCGGCGTCGCGATCGTCGCCGCCCTGCTGCCCTTCCCGGAGCGGGCGCCCTGGCGGCCGGAGTCGCCGCCGGTCCGCTGGCGGACGGGCGTCCTCCTGCTCGCGTGGGGGGGCGCCGCCGCGTTCGCCCACCCCCGCTCCGCGGTCGCGCTGCTCGTGCTCGCGACGCCGATGGTCGTGGCGTGGTTCGCCGCCCGCATGTCCGCCCTCGCGGCGACCGGCCAGCGCGGCCGCCGTCGCGCGCGGATCACCTGGGTCGTCGTCGTGCTCATCGCCGCGGCGCTCGTCGCGGTCGTCACGGTGGGGGTGCTGCACTACTACACCTCCGGCGGCCGGCCGATCTCGGACCACCTGAACGGCGGCCCGGCGCTCGCGCGCGAGTCGTTCCCCCAGGCGCTGCTGCAGGGGCTGCTCGCGACGTCGCTCGTGGCGCCGTCGCAGGCGGCCCTGCCCCCGTCGGTGCTGCTCGCGGTCGTCGCCTTCGTCGGGCTGATCGCGGCGCTGCTCCGCCCCGGCCTCCGTTGGGCCGTCGTCACGTACCTCGCGCTCGTGCTGCTGTACGGGTTCGCCGCGGGCAGCGACAGCGACCTCGCGAAGATCGCGACCGGGCTGTGGGACAAGGACAAGTTCCGCATCGTCGCGATCCTGCCGACCATCGGGGTGCCGCTCGCGGCGTGGACGATCACCGCGGGCGCGGCGGAGCTGACCGCGACGCTGCGCGGGCGGACCGCCCGCCGGCAGGACCCGCGGCCGCGGACCGTGGCGCTCGTCACGGCCGGGGTGACCGCGATCGTCGCCGTGACCGCATGGGCCGGGCCGGCCCTCGGCGGCGTGAGCTCGGCGATGGGCGAGGTCTTCGCGCTGCCCGACCACCAGAAGAAGGGCCTGCTGCTCGACGCGGACGAGGCGGCGCTGCTCGAACGCGTCGGCGAGTTCGTCCCGCAAGGCCAGGTGATCGTCGGGAACCCGTGGAACGGCTCCGCGCTCGCGTGGGCCCTCGGCGGCCGGCGCGTGCTGTTCCCGCACCTCGGCGGCTACTGGAACTACGACGGCCGGGTGATCCAGCGGCACCTCGACGACTTCGCGACCGACGATCGGGTCTGCCCCGCCGTGCGGGCGGAGCGGGTGCGCTGGGTGATCACCGATCCGGGTCGGCTCGCCGGCGACCGGAAGGCGGCGAGCCACTTCTCGTCGATCGACCGGGTCGTGACGAAGCCGGGCGGCGCGGTGCTCGTGGCCTCCTCGGGCTCGACGAAGCTCTGGCGTCTCACCGCCTGCTGGTAGCGCATCCGAGCTCGACGTGGGTCCGACACGCGCGGGGCGCTCGTCCGGCGAGGCGGGTCAGTAGTGGAAGGCCTGGACCAGCGTGATGAGCAGCTGCGTCGTCCTCGCGAGGATGAGGCCGGTCAGGTAGACGACCGCGACGAGCGCCCAGAACCGGTTCACGGTGAGGAGCCACTTCGCGCCCCGGTACGCCAGCGCGGTGATCAGCGGCACGCAGGCCGCGAGGATCGGCAGGTTCGGGAGGACGAACAGCGTCGAGCCCGAGCATCCCCACCAGATCGAGCAGAAGATCATCGTCAGCCCCGCGGCCCAGAGGCCGGGCGGGAGGCGCTGCAGCACGCGGAGCACCGCGGGGCCGTGCTCGCCGTGCTGCGGGATGGCGAAGTAGCGCACGACGCCCGTGATGGCCGCGGCGAAGAGGAACATCGCGAGGCTGAACGTCACGAGCCCGGGGAAGTGCCAGGACGCGAACAGCAGCTGCGTCTGGGCGAGCCAGGTCAGCATCGCGTGGGGCCGGAACTCGGCGGTGAACTCGGCCGCCCGCGCGGCCCACCCGTCGGGCCCGAGCATCGCGAGCCAGATGATCTGCATCCCCACCGCCGGCACCGCCCAGGCGGCGGCGAACGTCGCGGCCGCCTTCCCGCGCGCGAGCCGGTCCCCCGGCGTCGGCGACGTGAGGGCGATGCCGATCAGGAACGCGGGGAGCGCGAGCGCGGCGACGGCGAAGAACCCGCTGGCCGCGCCGACGAGGACGCCCGCGAGGACGCGGCGCCGCGGGAGCGCCACGAGCGCGAAGCCCGCGGCGAGCAGCGACGCGGCGATCCAGCCGCCCTCGGCGGTCGGCGGCCCGTACACGGGCTCGACGACGTCGGAGCGGAGGTCGAGCGCGAGGACGCCGAGCATCGCGCCGAAGCCGGCCCAGCGGCCCGCCGCCCGCCGCCCGAGCACGAACAGCGACCCGAGCAGCAGCGCGTGGAACGGGAGGACGAGCGCGCGCGCCACCTCCACGGGGAGACGCACGAGCTCGAGGCCGCGCGCCTCCGCCGCGGTCACGGGGGCGAGCACCGCGACGGCGACGAAGATCACGAGGTGAATCGCGAGCAGCAGCGAGACCGAGACGACGAAGAGCACGTCGATCGGGGTCGTGCGGCGCTCGGCGGTGACGAAGACGTCGGCCGCCCGCCGTCGCGTCACCGTGGTCACCCGCCCACGGTAACCGGACGGCCCCGCACGGGTGGCATCGCGCGCCGCCGGTTCAGTGCAGCGTCTCCTGGACGACCCGGTGGATGCGCGACCAGTCGGGCTCCGCCGGGTCGTAGTGCGGCTTGACGAACTCGACGTCCTTCGTCTTCTGCGAGCGCGACTGCACGGCGGCGCCGGCGATCACCCCGAGCAGCCCCTGCGGCAGGTCGGTCTGCACGGCGTTCGAGCCCGACTTCGCGATCTTGTCGAACCGGGTCAGGAGGGTGAGCGGGTTCATCTGGTGCAGCATCGCCTCCTCCAGCTGCCGCTGCCGCGCCATCCGGTCGTAGTCGCCGAGCCTGCTGCCGTAGCGGGACCGGGCGAACCAGAGCGCCTTGTTGCCGTCGAGGTGCCGCGTGCCCTTCTCGATCCAGACCTTCACGCCGGTCAGCTTCCCGTTCACGATGTGCCCGCCGACCGGCAGCCGCTCCTTCACGGTCACCGTCACGCCGCCCATGGCGTCGATGAGCGGCTCGAAGGACGTCATGTCGACGAGCACGTAGTACTGGATCGGGATGCCGAGGGCGCCCTCGACGGCCTCCCGCGTCGCCTCGATCCCCGCGCTCGAGTGGTCCTTCACCGCATCTGGGTAGAGCTTCTGCTCCTTCAGCTGCGCCTCCGTGTAGATGGAGTTCAGCTGGCAGACGTCGACGTTGCAGCGGCCGCCGGTGCCGTAGCCGTCCGGGTAGAGGCGCCGCATGGGCGAACCGTCGGAGAACGGGATGTGGTTCGTGTCGCGGGGGAGGCCGAAGCTGACCATGTCCCCGGTGAGCGCGTTCAGGCTGACCACGGAGATGCTGTCCGGCCGCAGCCCGGAGCGCCCGGGGCCCGCATCCCCGCCGAGCAGGAGGATGTTGTAGCGCCCGTCGGCCGGCGCCGCCATGCGGGTGCTCGCGAAGGTGGAGCCGATCGTCGAGCGCGCGACGCCCGCGGCCCACGCGCCCCAGCCCGCGCCGCCGACGCCGATCACGAGGGCGACGGCGAGCAGCCCGCCGAGCACCGCCCGCCCGACCGGGGCGACGCGGTGCAGCCGCAGCAGGCGGACGGTGTCGAGGGTGAGCAGCGCCCAGCCGATCCCCCACGCGACGACCGCCAGCTGGAGGAGCGTCAGCCCGACGGCGTTCGTCGGGATCGACAGCAGCACCTGCGGGAGGAGGAACCACAGCACGACGGCGACGAGCAGCACCGCCCAGCCGAGCAGCCAGAGCCCGAGCGCGACGCGGCCGATCCGCCTGCTGCCGGCGAGCGTCTGCGCGCTGCCGGGGATCAGCAGGTGCAGCGCGGTCAGCCAGCCCGCCCGCCGCGTCATGAGGCGGGCGTCCCCCGCCGCCGGGTCGCGCAGGACCGCGCCGTCCGGCACCGGCCGGGTCAGCCCCTCCGCGCTCCGCATCCCGGCAGGGTAGATGCCCTCCGCCGCTCCGGAGGGGATTCGGCGGCCGAGCGCCGATCTTCCTTCAGCGACGGATCAGGAACCTGCGGCCCGCACGAGGCGCCGGATCGCGGCGTAGTCGGGCTTCGACGGATTCACCGTCGGCGGCGTCAGCCGGATCTCCCGCACCGCCTGCGTCTGCGTCCTGAGGCCGAGGACGGCGAGGTCCGTCACGGTGTCCTGCGGGATGTCGGTGCGGAGCGCGCCGGAGGACGCGGCGGCGACCGTGCGGAACTGGAGCAGGGCGTTCGCGGGGTTCGCCTGGGTGAGCAGTGCCCGCTCGACGCGCAGCACTCGTTCGACCTGGTCCGCGCCGTTCCCGCCGACCGCCTCCCGCAGGTACGCGACCGCTCGCGCGCCGTTCAGCCTCGTCGGTCCCGCGGGGAACGCGACGGACGCACCGGAGGCGGGGACGTCGACGCGCACGCCGCCGAGGGCGTCGATGAGGGCGCCGAGCGAGGTCGTGTCGACCTGCACCGTGTACACGACGTCGAGGCCGGTCGCGCCGCTGACGGCGTCCCGCATCGCCTCGACCGCCGCCGTCGTGCCGTGGGCCTTCGCGTCCGGGTACAGGGCGCCGCCGACGACGCGCGCCTCCGTGTAGACGTCCGCGAGCGTGCACGGCGCGGCGATGCACTCCTCGTACCCGCCCGGGTAGAGCCGGTGCATCGGCGAGGTGGCGGGGAAGGGGACGCCGCGCAGGGTCGTCGGCACGCCGATGATCGTGGCCGCGCCGCTCCTCGCGTCGATGCGTACGACCGAGACGCTCTTCGGCTCGAGCGCGCCGCCGCCGCGGGGCCGGTCCATGCCGAGCAGCAGGACGTCGTACTCCGTCGCGGTCTCGGCGGCGGCCGCCTGCGCCGGCGTCGCGGTCTGGAAGACGGAGACGAGCGCACCGCGGGCGACGCCGGCCGAGTAGGCGCCCCAGGCGGCGGCCCCGGCGCCGAGCACGGCGGCGACGACCAGGCCGCTCGCGACGAGGGGCCGCGACCAGGCCGTCAACCGGAGGAGGCGCGTGAGCCGCAGCACGTCGATCGTGACGGCGAGCCAGCCGACCGCGACGAGGAGGAGGCCGACCTGGATCACCGTGAGCCCGAGCGCGGAGGTCGCGATCGCGACGAGCACCTCCCGCTGCACGAGCCAGGTCAGCAGCGCCGCCAGCACGATCGCCCACAGCGCGATCCAGACGCCGACGACGACGCGTCCGCCGGCCCGGTTGCCGGCGACCATCTGCGCCGAGCCCGGCACGAGCAGGTGCATGCCGATCAACCGGCCGGCCCTGCGGGTCATCTCGGAGGACGACCGGTGGCGCGTGTGACGGAGCGGTCCGTCGGCGGGCAGCAGCGCCCGGTCCGCATGGCGACCGGTGCTGCTCACCCGGCCGCCCCGAGCGCGGCGTCCTTCGCGGCGACCTGCCGCTCGAGGTCCTGCGCGTAGTCGGCGAGCGCGGCCGCCAGACGCGGGTCGCTCGCGCCGAGGATGCGCACGGCGAGGAGGCCCGCGTTCGCCGCGTTCCCGATCGCGACGGTCGCGACGGGGACGCCGGTGGGCATCTGCACGATAGAGAGGAGCGAGTCGAGCCCGTCGAGCGTCTTCAGGACCACCGGCACGCCGATGACCGGGAGCGTCGTGGCCGCGGCGAGCATGCCGGGGAGGTGCGCGGCGCCGCCGGCGCCGGCGATCACGACCCGGATACCGCGGCCTGCGGCGGCCTGACCCCAGTCGAGCATCGCCCTCGGCGTGCGGTGGGCGGAGAGCACCCGCGCCTCGTACGGCACCCCGAAGCGGTCGAGCATCTCGGCCGCCGCGCGCATCGTCGGCCAGTCGGAGTCGCTGCCCATCGCGATGCCCACGACCGGCGTCTCCGAGTTCCCCACGCGACGATCGTATGGGCGCCGTCGGACCTCCGGCCCGGGCCGCGGCAGGGCTCGCGGCGGGTCGTGCACGAACCGCCGGAGGACCGCCGAGTGCTTCCGCTCCGCGGAACTCCCGCCGTCAGTCGGCGAAGAAGGCCGCGGCGGCGCGCGCCACGAACACGGCGTCGTCGAGGTCGTCCGATGTCGCCGTCACGTGGCCGATCTTGCGGCCCGGTCGCGTCGTCTTCCCGTAGAGGTGCAGCTTCGCGGTCGGCTGGTCCGCCATCAGCAGCGGGACGCGGGCGTCGAGGTCGCCGTCCGCGGGTCCGCCGAGCACGTTCACCATCGCGCTGAACGGCGCGCGGGCCGCCGGGCTGCCGAGCGGCAGGTCGAGCACGGCGCGGAGGTGCTGCTCGAACTGGCTGGTCATCGCCCCGTCGATGGTCCAGTGCCCGGAGTTGTGCGGGCGCATGGCGAGCTCGTTCACGAGCACCCGCCCGTCGACGGTCTCGAAGAGCTCGACCGCGAGCACGCCGGTGACGTCGAGGGAGGCCGCGAGGCCGTGGGCGATCTCGCGCGCGACCCGCTCCACGACGGCGGTCGTGCGCGGCGCGGGTGCGAAGACCTCCCGGCACACGCCGTCGCCCTGCACGGTCTCGACGAGCGGCCACACGGCGATCTCGCCCGACGGGCGACGCGCGACCAGCTGCGCGAGCTCCCGCCGGAAGTCGATGAGCTCCTCGGCGAGCAGCGGCCCGTCGGCCAGCCAGTCGTCGGCGTCGTGCGCGGCCGCGACGACGCGGACGCCGTGCCCGTCGTACCCGCCGCGCGGGGTCTTCACGACGGCGCGGCCGCCGACCCGGTCGAGGAACGCGGCGAGCTCGTCGGCGTCCGCGACCCGGGCCCACGCCGGCTGCGGGACGCCGAGGGCCTGCAGCCGCTCGCGGAGCACGAGCTTGTCCTGCGCGTGCTGCAGCGCGTCCGGGCCGGGACGCACGGCGACGCCGGCGTCGACGAGGGCCCGGAGGACCTCCTGCGGCACGTGCTCGTGGTCGAACGTGACGACGTCGACCTCCCGGGCGAACGCGAGCACGGTGTCGAGGTCCGTGGAGTCGCCGATGGTCGTGACCGCGATGCGCGCCGCGGACTCCTCCGTCTCCCCCAGCACCGCGATGTCGACCCCGAGCTCGATCGCTGCGGGCACCATCATCCGGGCGAGCTGTCCCCCGCCGATCACTCCGACGCGCACGTGTGCCACTCCTTCGTTCAGACTGCTTCCAGGTCCTCTTGCCGATCGTCCGGCGGGCGGCGACCGCGGACGCGGGAGTCGTGTCCTATTGTGCGGCGACGTCCGGATCCACAGCGATTCGCCTCCGGGCCCGAGAGAGGAGGAGCGGATCGTGCGAGCCGTCCTCGATCGTCCCGTCGTCCGGCAGCTCTGGAAGTTCGCCCTCGTCGGCGGCGTCGGCTTCGTGGTCGACACGGTCTCGTTCACGCTGCTGCGTCTGACGCCCGCGTTCGAGCACAGCCCGCTGAAGGCCGGCATCATCTCGGCCGCTCTCGCGATCGCCGCGAACTGGCTCGGGAACCGGTACTGGACGTTCGGTCCGCACCGCAGCCGCCGCGGCCTGATGGAGGCGGTCGAGTTCTTCGGCGTCAGCCTGCTCGGCACGCTCGTCGCGCTCGGGTGCCTCGCGTTCTCGCACTACGTGCTCGGCCTCGTCACCGTGCTCGAGGACAACATCTCGAAGAACGTCGTCGGCCTGGTCCTCGGGTCCGCGATCCGCTTCGTGCTGTACCGCTCGTGGGTCTACCACCCGGGCCGCAAGCACCGCGCCGTGGTCTCCGCTGAGGAGCCCGCTGCGGTCGAGTGACCGCGGCGCCGCACCGTCCATCGGACGGGGGGGGTCAGGCGCCGGGGCCGCGCTCGATGAGGTCGGCGATCGCGCGGTGCACGAGCTTCGCGCGGGGCACGTCGCGGAGGAGCATCGTGCCCTCCGATCCGGCGTGCACGATCACGTCGCCGCTGCCGGTCAGCAGCTGCAGCGGCTTCCTCCGCAGCACGGCGTCGGAGGCTCGCGCGAGGACGAACTCGGTGCGCTCGCGGACGAGGAACCCCCGCGTCACGATCAGCCTGCGGCTGGTGATGACCGTCACGCGGTTCAGCCAGAAGATCAGCGGCAGCAGCGACAGGACCACCATGAGCCCGGCGGCGACGATCGGCATCGCCGTGTTCAGCCAGGGCGGGTCCAGCCGACCCCACAGGTAGCCCGTACCGCCGCAGAGCGCGATGAAGAAGATCGCGGGCCAGACGAGGTGCCGACCGCTGCGCCGCAGGCGCACGATCACCAGCTCCGGCGCCTCCCTGGGCGGCGGGGTCGACGTGGGCCGACGCTCCGTGCGCACGCGCGTAGCACCTCCGACCCCCACTGACACGCCCTATTCATAGCGCAGGTGCTCGACATCCCCGCTGGCGCACGCCGTGAAGCCGAGGACCGGGCCGCGATCGACCACGATCCGGCCGTCGAGGTCGACGTCCACGGCCTCGCCGACCACGGGGTCGCCGCCCGTCGACACCCGCACGCGGCGGCCGACGGTGTCGCTGATCGCGAGCACCGCGGCGCGCAGCCCGCTCGCCTCCGGGTCGCCGCCGGCGGCCTCGAACGCGCCCGTCAGGGCGAGCAGCCGCTCGAGGTAGGCGGCGACGAGCAGGTCGGCGTCGGTGGGGCCGCCCTCGAGGACCAGGGACGTGGCCGTCGGCACGGGCAGGTCGTCCCGCGACAGCGCGTGGTTCAGCCCGGCGCCGATCACGACGCCGGCGCCGGACGGGAGCGCCTCCGCGAGCACGCCGCAGACCTTCCGCCCGTCGATCAGCACGTCGTTCGGCCACTTCGCGCGGGCCGCGACCCCGAGGCCGGCCAGCGCCTGCGCCATCGCCGCGCCCGCCGCGAGCGAGAGCCAGGCGAGGCGCTCCACCGGGACGCGGGGCCGCAGGAGCACGGAGACCGCGAGGGAGGCGCCCGCCGGCGCGGACCAGGAGCGGCCGAGCCGCCCGCGGCCGGCGGTCTGGTGGTCGGTCGCGAGGACCGACGGCGACGGCCACGCCTCCGGGGCCGCGACGGCGGCCCGCACCAGGTCGGTGTTCGTGGAACCGGCCTCCGGCACCACCTCCAGACGGGCGACGAGCGCCGAGGATCGCGGCAGTTCCATGTCGGAAGGCTACAAAGGGGCGATCGGACCCCGGCGTTAGGCTCGGGAGCCGTGACGGACACCCCCGGCCCCGTGGCGACGACCACCGCCGAACGACTCGCGGATCTCAAGGAGCGGTACCACGAGGCGGTCACCGCCAGCGGTGCCGCCGCGATCGAGAAGCAGCACGCGAAGGGCAAGAAGACCGCCCGCGAGCGCATCGAGCAGCTGCTCGACCACGGCACGTTCGTCGAGCTCGACGAGTTCGTGCGGCACCGCACGACCGCCTTCGGGATGGACGCGAAGCGCCCCTACGGCGACGCCGTCGTCACCGGCATCGGCGAGATCCACGGCCGCCAGGTCGCGGTGTACAGCCAGGACTTCACCATCTTCGGCGGCTCCCTCGGCGAGGTCGCCGGCGAGAAGATCCTGAAGGTGATGGCGCACGCCCTGAAGACGGGCGTGCCGATCATCGGCATCCTCGACTCGGGCGGTGCGCGCATCCAGGAGGGCGTGGTCGCCCTCGGCAAGTACGGCGAGATCTTCCGACAGAACACCGCCGCCTCCGGGGTCATCCCGCAGATCTCGATCGTGATGGGGCCGGCCGCCGGCGGGGCGGTCTACTCCCCCGCGCTCACCGACTTCGTGATCATGGTCGACAAGACCAGCCAGATGTTCGTCACCGGTCCGGACGTGATCAAGACGGTCACGGGCGAGGACGTCGCGATGGAGGAGCTGGGCGGCGCGCTGACGCACAACACCCGCTCCGGCGTCGCGCACTACCTCGCGTCCGACGAGGACGACGCGCTCGACTACGCCCGCACCCTGCTCGGCTACCTGCCGGACAACAACCTCTCCGACCCGCCGGTCTACGCCTCGACCGCCGCGATCGAGGTCACGGACGACGACCGGCGGCTGAACACGGTCATCCCGGACAGCCCGAACCAGCCGTACGACGTGCACGAGGTCATCGAGACGATCGTCGACGACGGCGAGTTCCTCGAGACGCAGCCGCTGTTCGCGCCGAACGTCGTCGTCGGCTTCGGCCGCGTCGAGGGCCGGTCCGTCGGCGTCGTCGCGAACCAGCCGTCGGCGATGGCCGGCACGCTGAACATCGACGCGGGCGAGAAGGCCGCGCGGTTCGTGCGGTTCTGCGACGCCTTCTCCATCCCGATCCTCACGCTCGTCGACGTGCCCGGATACCTGCCGGGCACCGACCAGGAGTGGACGGGCGTCATCCGCCGCGGCGCGAAGCTCCTCTACGCGTACGCCGAGGCGACCGTGCCGCTCGTCACGATCATCACCCGAAAGGCGTACGGCGGCGCGTACATCGTCATGGGCTCGAAGCAGCTCGGCGCGGACCTCAACTACGCCTGGCCGACCGCCGAGATCGCGGTGATGGGCGGCCAGGGCGCCGTCAACATCCTCTACCGCGGCGAGATCCGGAAGGCGGAGGCGGCCGGGGAGGACGTCGACGCGGTCCGCACCCGGCTCGCGAACGAGTACACGTACAACGTCGCGAGCCCGTTCCTCGCGGCGGAGCGCGGTGAGCTGGACGGCGTCATCGAGCCGGCCACCACCCGCATCACCGTCGTGAAGGCGCTCCGGGCGCTCGCCTCCAAGCGCGCCTCCCTGCCGCCCAAGAAGCACGGGAACATCCCGCTGTGACCGACCCCCTGCCGATCACGGTCGTCGCCGGCTCCCCCACCGACGAGGAGGCGGCGGCGATCGCCGCCCTGTTCAGCACGCTGCTGCTCGAGCAGGCGGTCTCGGCCGAGCCGCTGCCCCAGCCCGCCGCTCGGACCGCGTGGGACCGCTCGCGCAGGGCGCTCCGGACCCCGTGGCCGGTCGAGCGCGACTGGCGGAGTCGCTGATCAGCCGCGGATCGCCCGCGTCCTGACCCTCGAACGGGTGCAAGCGCGACCAGGAGTGAACAACCCGGTCCGAATTTGTACCCCGAAAGTCCCCCATCCTGCCGACTGTGCATCTGCTGGGAATCCTGCAGACTGGTCGCACCACACGGCGCCGACCCACGGCGCCGCAACCGGACCACTGCCCGAGTCGGGTAACTCGGGCGTCCGGCCGTGGGCGGGATATTTCGGGTTGTCCCGCCGACTCGGGGGTGCACAGGGGCCGGTCTGGGGAGACCGGCCCCTTTCCCTGTTTGCCTGGGGAGCGCCGGTCGCTGGTCCGCCGCTCAGCGGCTGGTCCGCCTGCCCGCGCGGGCGGAGGTGCCGCGGAGAGGCGGACTCGGGCTCGGGTCAGGCGGGCGCGGGCTGCGGGCGCGGGAGCTCGAGCCAGAGGTCGACCTCCTCGCCCTCGTCCTCCAGGCCGAGGGCGGCCGCGGTCTCGTCGATCGTGATGGCCACGACCGTCACGGACTTGTCGGAGCCCTTCGGAGCGGTCCGGATAATGATGCGGTCGGAGTGGACGTGCGCGAGCTTCGCCGCGACCTCGTCGAGGATCGGCTCCATCAGGCCGGGGTCGACGTCGTCCAGGCCGCCGTCGTCGAGCACCTGCACGAACGCGCCGCGCCGGCGGTGCGCGATGACCTGATCCCGGAGGGCCTCGTTCAGGAGGCGCCGACCGCGGATCTCGTCCCGGATCGTCTGCTCGAGCACGCGGCACTCGGCGCGCGCGGCGTCGTCGAGGTCGCCGTCGGTCTCCGCGATGTGGAGCAGCATCGGCAGCGCGACGCGGCTCGTCTGCGTGAGCCGCACCTGCCGCTCGAAGTGGTGCGCGTCCTGCGCGGCCTGCCACTCGACGGCCTCCCGCTCGGAGCGGGCGAACTGCTGGATGTCGCGCATCGCGTGCGAGAGCGAGCGGACGCCGAAGTACGCGGCCGCGACCCAGAGCGCCATCGGCGCCGCACCCACCGCGACGACGCCCGCGGGACCGGCCCAGACGAGCGTCTGCGCGACGACCAGGCCGACGCCGATCCACGCGTGCGCGGGCCGCCGCCGGAGCATCGTGAGCACGAGCAGGCAGCCGGCGGCGCCGATGTACCAGTGCGCGTTCCCCTGGACGCCGGGACCGGACATGCTGCTCGCGCAGAGCAGGGCCATGGCGAACGAGGTGCCCGCGTTCAGCCCGGACACGAGCGGGGACATCGCGGACCTGCGGCCCAGCAGCGTCAGGACGAACGCGACGGCGAAGAGCGCGAGCGCGATGACGACGCGCTCGGGGTGCAGGGACGAGGGCAGCGAGAGGACGCCTGCGCAGATCGTGCACGCCGCGACGACGCTCGCGAGGAGCGCGATCAGCGGGCGGGGCATGGGGATCACGCCAGCACCGCCTCGCCGTCGGCGGGCGCCTGCGCGGGCGCGGAGGCACCGGCGGGCCATGACAGCACGAAGGTGGTCCCCTCCCCCAGCGCGGTCCGGAGGTCGACGGCGCCGCTCACGCGGCTCATGCGCTCGATGATCGAGACGCGCAGGCCGAGTCGCTCGGAAGCCACCTTCGCGGGGTCGAAGCCGCGCCCCTCGTCCTCGACGTGGACGCACACCGCGCCCTGACCGGTCCCCTTGACGAGCACGGAGCGCCGCACCTCGGGCCCACCGGCGTGCTTCACGCTGTTCGTCATCGCCTGCACCGCCGCGGACACGAGGGCGTCGGCGACGTTCTCGGGCACGACGTCGGCGTCGACGTCCTGCGTCGAGAAGGTGAACGCGTCGCCGATCGCCCCGGACTCCTCCCGGATCCGGTCGAGCAGATCGCCGAGCGGGACCTTCGGGCCGACGGAGGACGCGACCGTCGCGCGGGAGAGCACGCCCATCGTGTGCTTCGCCATCCGCGCCGCGAGCCGCTGCGCCTCGGGCGTGTGCGCGCCGGCCGCGGACAGGAACGTGGTGAGGACGGAGTCGTGCACGAGGGCGTCGGTGCGGACGCGCTCGCTCTCCGTCGCCTCGTCGATCTGCGCGTCGGCGTAGCGGCTGAGCGCCGCCCCCTGGGCGGAGTCGACCTGCTTCGCGGCCCGGCGGACGGCGACGACGATGAGCAGCAGGCTGATCCCCACTTCGAACACCGCGGCACCGTCGAGCAGCGCCGACCCGAGCGTCGCCGCCCCGCCCGAGGCGGTCAGGCGGAGGCCGACGGTCGAGACGGAGACGAGGAGCACGTACACCGCCGCGACCGCCCAGCGGGACGCCACGACGACGAGCGCGCACGGCACGCCGGCGAGGGCGAAGAGCCACGGCTTCGTGTCGCCGACGTAGGTGTGGCCGATCGTGGCGGGCCAGAGCGCGAGCGCGCCGAAGTACACGAGCCCGACGCCGCCGAACACGGCGCGCGTCCACTGGTGGAGCAGCGCAGCGAGCGCGGCGACGACGATCGAGCCGTAGACGGCGACCGCGAGCATGAGCGTCAGCCCCGGACGGAGGTCCGGCCAGTCCGCGACGAGCGCCGGGATCGTCGTCGCCGCGAACAGCAGGCCGAAGAGGCTGGCCATGCCCGCCAGCAGCATCTCGATGCGCCGCGAGCCGATCGGCGCGAGCCCCATGCGGGCCGCGAGGTCGCGGCCGCGGCCGTCAGTCGTCATGGAGGGAGGCGTCGGGGTCGAGGCCCGGCAGGATGCCGTCCTCGACCGCGCGCCGGAGCAGGTCGACCTTGGTCGGCGCGGGACGACCGACCTCGACGTACTTGACCCGGATCCGGTCGAGGTACTCGCGGACCGTCGACGGGGCGATGCCGAGCTGCTCGGCGACCATCCGCAGGGGCAGCCCCGACGCGTAGAGGTTGAGGACGTCGCGCTCACGCCGGCCGAGCTGCGCCTTCGCGAAGTCGGTGTCCGCGTCGATGGCGGTCGCCCACTCGAGGTTGTTCAGCACCGCACCGGACGCAACCGTGCGGATCGCCGCCATCACGACCGCGGTGGCGGCGGACTTCGGGATGACCCCGGCCGCACCCGCGGCGAGCGCCTCACGCACGCCGGCCGCGCGGTCGGCGATCGAGTGGATGAGCACCCCGGCGCCGGTCGCCTGGCACGCCTTCACGTTGTCGGTGATGGAGACGCCGTCGCCGAGCGACAGGTCGAGCACGACGACGTCGATCTCACGGCCGCCCAGGCGGGACAGGAGGTCGGCGACGTTCGCCCCCTCCTCCACGAACTGGTACCCCTCCCGCATGCACGCCGCGAGGAGACCGAGGCGGACCGACTCGTGATCGTCGACGACCGCGACGCGGACGACATCGGTGGCACTCTCAGCCTGCGCGATCGACACGACCGGGCTCCTCTCCGTCAGCGACCCGTCCCGGGCGGGACGGCGCGAGTGTATGTGCGGTGGCGCGGACCGAAGCGGCGCGCACGCCGGGGTCCCCGACCCCCAGAACGGGGTGGCTCACGCGAGCACCGGCCGCTCGAGCTCGAGCCACAGGTCGACCTGCTCCTCGTCGTCGTCGACACCGAGGGCGGCCGCGACCGGGTCGGTCGACATCGCGACGACGGTCACAGCCGTGTCGGAGTCGCGCGGCGCCGTCCGGATGATGATGCGGTCGGACGAGAGTCCCTCCAGGGCCGCCGCGATCTGCGCGAGCATCGGCTCGAGCACCGCCGCGGGGATGTCGTCGATGCCGCCGTCGTCGTTGACCTGCACGAGCGCGCCGCGTCGGCGGTGCGCGACGACCTGCTCGCGCACCGCGTCGTTGAGCAGGCGGCGTCCGCGGATCTCGTCGCGGATCGTCTGCTCCAGCACGCGGCACTCGAAGCGGTCGGCGTCCGTGAGGCCGTCCTTCGCGGCCGCGATGCGGTGGAGCATCGACGACGCGAGCCGGGCCGTGGTCGCGAGGCGCACCTGGCGCTCCGCGTGGTACGCGTCCTGAGCGGCCTCCCACTCGAGCGCCTCCCGCTCCGCCTCGGAGAAGGAGGAGAGGTGGTGCTCGGTGCGGGCGACGGCCCACCCGCCGGCGGCCATGACCGCGATGATCAGGGTCGCGGCGACGACGCCGAACCCGTTCAGCGCGTCGAATCCGCCCCACGCGTACGTGTGGACGAGCAGGCCGCCCATGAGGATCCAGGCCGCGCTCGCGCGGCGACGCCACAGGAGGACGACGACGAGGCAGGCGACGCCGCTCACGTACCATGCGCCGCTGCTGTAGCTGTCGTGCACGGGGTCGAGTCCGACGCTGCCGAGCACCGGGAGCAGGAGCCCGGAGGCGACGATCACGATCGTCGCCGGCAGCGAGGCGCGCCCGATCCGGACGATGGAGACCCCGAACGCGAGCCCGAAGAAGCCGAGCGCGATGAGGTTCGTGAGCGGCGAGCGGGCGGTCGCGATCCAGATGACCGCGAACGCGGCGGTGTAGGCCGCGATGGCGGAGGCGAGGCCCGCGGAGAACCAGCGGGGGACGACGATCACGCCGACACCTCCGCGCGCTCGGGGCGGATCGCGGTGCCGGAGACGACGACGGAGCCCCAGCTGAGCACGACCGCGGTGCCGCCCGCGCTCCCCGCGCGGACGTCGGCGCGGCCGTCGACGCTGCGCATGAGCTCGGCGGCGTCGCGGAGGAGCGCCGCGCGCTCGTGCCCCGCTTCGGCGGGGTCGAACGCCGCGCCGTCGTCCTCGAGGACGATGCGGATGCCGTCCGGGCCGAGCTCGCTCATCCGGATCGTGCGGGACGTCGCCTCGTCCGTGTGCAGCGAACCGGCCGTGACCGCGAGCAGGAGCGCGTCGACGAGCGCCTCCCCCGCCTCGACGGGGAGCACGAGGTCGTGGAGGCTGCCGAGGTCCTGGACGTCCCACCCGGGCAGCACGCCCGCGAACCGGTCGGCGGCGTCGCCGAGGACCTTGCCGAACGGCACCGCCGGTCCGGTGTCGCCGGCGCGGCTCACGTGCGCGAGGACGCGGAGGGCGTTCGCCGCCATGCGGCGGGCGAGCTCCTCCGCCTCCGGGTCGCGGGCGGCGGCGGCCGCGAGGAAGGTCGTGAGCACGGAGTCGTGCACGAGGGCGTCGGTGCGGACGCGCTCGTGCTCCGTCGCGTCGTCGAGCCGGGAGCGGCCGTAGCCCGCGAGCGCCGTCTGCTGGGCCAGGTCGGCGCGCTCGACGCCGCGGCGGACGGCGGCGATGAGGATGACGAGGACCGTCGACACGGCGATGCCGAAGAGGCCGTTCGCGACGGCGTCGGCGATCCCGAGCCCGCCGCGGAGGACGAGGACCGTCGCGATGGCGGCCGAGAGGAGCATCGCGGCCCAGATCGGGGCGGCCGCCCGGCGGAACGCGACGGCGAGGTAGGCCGCGACGACCGGGAGGAGCGCGATGAACCACGGCATCGGCGCGTCCGGGACGGGACCGCTGATCGAGAACGGCCAGACGGCGGCGGCCGCGCAGAACAGGATGGAGGCGCCGAGGAACAGGCTCCGCGCGCGCGACGGCACGAGCCCCGCGACGGTGCCGAGCAGCACCGATCCGGCGACGAGCGCCACGGCGGCGCCGCCGACGGGGCCGGCCATGGTCGGCCAGTCCGCGACGAGGCCGTCGAGGGTCTGGAGCGCGTAGAGCAGCCCGAACGCCGCGACGATGACGCCGAGGTACTTCTGGAACCGCAGAGCGCCCACGCGGTGGGCCGACACCCCGCGGAGGTCAGTCGTCATGGAGGGGCGCGTCGGGGTCGAGGCCCGGCAGGATGCCGTCCTCGACCGCGCGCCGGAGCAGGTCGACCTTGGTCGGCGCGGGACGACCGACCTCGACGTACTTGACCCGGATCCGGTCGAGGTACTCGCGGACCGTCGACGGGGCGATGCCGAGCTGCTCGGCGACCATCCGCAGGGGCAGCCCCGACGCGTAGAGGTTGAGGACGTCGCGCTCACGCCGGCCGAGCTGCGCCTTCGCGAAGTCGGTGTCCGCGTCGATGGCGGTCGCCCACTCGAGGTTGTTCAGCACCGCACCGGACGCAACCGTGCGGATCGCCGCCATCACGACCGCGGTGGCGGCGGACTTCGGGATGACCCCGGCCGCACCCGCGGCGAGCGCCTCACGCACGCCGGCCGCGCGGTCGGCGATCGAGTGGATGAGCACCCCGGCGCCGGTCGCCTGGCACGCCTTCACGTTGTCGGTGATGGAGACGCCGTCGCCGAGCGACAGGTCGAGCACGACGACGTCGATCTCACGGCCGCCCAGGCGGGACAGGAGGTCGGCGACGTTCGCCCCCTCCTCCACGAACTGGTACCCCTCCCGCATGCACGCCGCGAGGAGACCGAGGCGGACCGACTCGTGATCGTCGACGACCGCGACGCGCACCACATCGGTGGTGCTCTCGACTGCCTGCGCGATGGACACGGTGGATGCTCCTGGGATCTCGGATCGGTCCATCCACGGTAGGAGCGGCACCCGCCCCGCGTCCCGCCCCTGATCGGGGCTGTGTGGTCCCCAGTTGTGGTGCCTGCGGAATCCGCACGACGGGCCGGCCGCCCCTCCCCGCCGGTCGAGGTGCGAGCGAAGCGAGCCTCGAGACCACAGCAGCGCAGTGATCTGGCCGGAGCGGAGGGCTCAGGCGTCGGGGACGAGGCGGGCGACGGCCTCGAGGTGGTGCGTGTTCGGGAACAGGTCGAACGCGGCCAGCGACGCCGCGCGCCAGCCGCGGTCCGCGAACGTGCCGAGGTCCCGGGCGAGGGCGACCGGGTCGCACGCGACGTAGACGATCTGCGCGGGGCGGCTGGCCGCGATCGCGTCGACGACCTCCGCGCCGGCGCCGGAGCGCGGCGGGTCGAGAAGCACGGTCGCGCCGGGTCGCCGCGTCCGCTCCGCCTCGAGGAAGGCGTCGACGCGCGCCTCGACGGCCCGCGCGCGCGGGAGGTCCGCGAGGTTCGCGCGCGCGTGGCCGCTCGCCGCGCGGTCCGACTCGACGGTGGTCACGCGCACGTCCCGCCCGCCCGCGAGCGCCGCGGCGAGCAGGCCGACGCCGCCGTACAGGTCGAGGTTGTCCGCGTCCGGGTCGAGCAGCGCCGGGTCGACCGCGGCGCGCACCGCGTCCGTGAGCACCTGGGGGGCGGCCGGGTGCACCTGCCAGAACCCGAGCGCCTCGAGCCGGAACGTCCGATCGCCGACGCGCTCCTCGATCACCGGACGGCGGTCCCGCGGGCCGGCCGCGAACGCGTCCCCACCCGCGGCCACGAGGTCGAGCTCGCGGCCACGGGCGCGCTCGGGCAGCAGGCGCTCGAGCGGCTCGACCGCGAGCGGCAGGTCGCGCACCGGGATCACCCGCTTCGACCGGGCCGCGTAGGGCCCGACGCGACCGCCGCGGTCCACGTGCAGCCGGACGCGGGTGCGCGACCGGGTGCCGTCGGGTCGCCCGGGCACCGCGGCGACCTCGGGCGCGAGCGCGTCGACCTCCGACGCCGGCAGACGGCCGATGCGGCCGAGCGCGTCGCGGAGGACCTCCCCCTTCAGCGCCCGCTGCCGCGCGGGTGCGATGTGCCCGAACTCCGCCCCGCCGGCGCGCTGCTCGGGCGCCCGGTCGACGGACGCGGCGGCCCACACGTGCGGCACGCGGTCCGGGGACGGGTCGAGCACGCGGACCGTCTCCGCGCGCCAGAAGCGGTCGTGCCGGTCGTCCGTGACGCGGGCGAGCACGCGTTCGCCCGGGATCGCGTCGGCGACGAACACGACTCGGCCGCGGTGCTCGGCGACGGCGACGCCGCCGTGCGCGATCCGCAGCACGTCCAGCTCGAGGTCCGTCACCCCACCAGCCTGGCCCATCCGCTCGTGCGGCGGCGCACGCGGGAGCGCCGCAGAACCGGAAGGCTGGAGGGATGCGGCTCATCCTCGCGTCCACCTCCCCCGCCCGTCTCGCGCTGCTCCGCGCCGCCGGGATCGAGCCCGAGACCGTGCCGCCCGGCGTCGACGAGGAGGCCGCGGTCGCCGCCGCCGAGCTGCAGCGGGGCGCGCCGCTCGAGCCGGAGGACCTCGTGCAGCTGCTCGCGCGCCTGAAGGCGGAGGCCGTGGCGGAGGTCGTCGGCACGACGGACGCGCTGATCCTCGGCGGCGACTCGGCCTTCGCCTTCGACGGCACGACCTTCGGCAAGCCGCACGAGCCCGCCATCGCGACCGCGCGCTGGCACGCCCAGCGCGGCGGCACCGGCGTGCTCCACTCCGGCCACCACCTCGTCGACGCCCGCACGGGCGAGGGGTTCGGCGAGACCGCGCGCGCCTCCGTCCGGTTCGCTCCCGACCTCGATGACGAGGAGATCACCGCTTACGTCGCGAGCGGCGAGCCGCTGTCCGTCGCCGGCGCGTTCACGATCGACGGGCTCGCAGGCCCCTTCATCGAGCACGTCGACGGCGACCCCTCGACGGTCGTCGGCCTGTCGCTCAGCACGCTCCGCCGCCTGGTCCGCCGCACGGGGACGTCCTGGCCGTCGCTCTGGAACCGGCCGCCGTCGGCATGAGCTGGTGCGATCGGCACACGGATCGAGGCGGAGGTTTGTAGAGGGTCACCAAAGGGCTTCGGGCGCCTGCGAATACAGTAAGGATCCATGCCCTCCCCAGAGTCGCGTCGGATCACCAAGCTGCTCGTCGCGAACCGGGGCGAGATCGCCGTCCGGATCATCCGCGCGGCGCGCGACGCGGGCATCGCCTCGGTCGCGGTCTACGCCGATCAGGACCGCGACGCGCGGCACGTCCGCCTGGCCGACGAGGCGTACGCCCTCGGCGGCGCCACCTCGGCGGAGACGTACCTCGTCATCGACAAGCTGCTGTCGGTCGCGCGCCGCAGCGGCGCGGACGCCGTCCACCCCGGTTACGGCTTCCTCGCCGAGAACAGCGCCTTCGCGCAGGGCGTCATCGACGCCGGGCTGATCTGGATCGGCCCCTCCCCCGACGCGATCGAGGCGCTCGGCGACAAGGTCACCGCCCGCCACGTCGCGGAGTCGGTCGGCGCCCCGCTCGCCCCCGGCACGCTGAACCCGGTCGCGGATGCCGACGAGGTGGTCGCGTTCGCGCAGGAGGTCGGCCTCCCGATCGCCATCAAGGCCGCGTTCGGCGGCGGCGGCCGGGGCCTCAAGGTCGCGCGCACGATGGAGGAGATCCCGGAGCTGTTCGACTCCGCCACCCGCGAGGCGGTCGCCGCCTTCGGCCGCGGCGAGTGCTTCGTCGAGAAGTACCTCGACAAGCCCCGCCACGTGGAGACGCAGTGCCTCGCGGACGCGTTCGGGAACGTCGTCGTCGTGTCGACGCGCGACTGCTCCCTCCAGCGCCGCCACCAGAAGCTCGTCGAGGAGGCGCCTGCGCCGTTCGTCACCGACGAGCAGCGCGAGCTCCTCTACCGCTCGTCGAAGGCGATCCTCAAGCAGGTCGGGTACGTCGGCGCGGGCACGTGCGAGTTCCTCATCGGCTCGGACGGCACCGTCTCGTTCCTCGAGGTGAACACGCGGCTCCAGGTGGAGCATCCGGTGTCGGAGGAGGTCACGGGCCTCGATCTCGTGCGCGAGCAGTTCCGCATCGCCGAGGGCCAGGCCATCGGCTACGACGACCCCGAGCCGCGCGGGCACTCCTTCGAGTTCCGCATCAACGGCGAGGACCCGGGCCGGAACTTCCTCCCCTCCCCCGGACCGGTCAAGTCGTTCCGGGTCCCCGGCGGCCCCGGCGTCCGCGTGGATTCCGGCGTGACGACGGGGGACGTCGTCTCCGGCGCGTTCGACTCGCTGCTCGCGAAGCTCATCGTGACGGGCTCCGACCGCGCGGACGCGCTCGAGCGGTCGCGTCGCGCGCTCGCGGAGTTCGAGGTCGCGGGCCTCCCCACCGTCATCCCGTTCCACCGCGCCGTCGTGCGCGACCCCGCGTTCACCGCGGAGGGCGGCCGGTTCGGCGTCTACACGAGCTGGATCGAGACCGAGTTCGAGAACGAGATCGAGCCGTGGAGCGGCTCGCTCGGCGACCAGGACCCGACCGGGCCCGCGCCCGACGAGCGCCAGACGGTCACCGTCGAGGTGAACGGGAAGCGCATCGAGGTGTCGCTGCCGACCGCCCTGGCGAGGCCGCAGTCCGCGACCTCCGCGCCGCCGCCCCCTCGCCGCCGGACCGCGGCCGGCCACGCCAGCACGACCTCCGGCAACGCGGTGAAGGCTCCGATGCAGGCGACCGTCGTCAAGGTCGCGGTGACGGAGGGCCAGCGCGTCGTGGCCGGCGACCTCGTCGCCGTGCTCGAGGCGATGAAGATGGAGCAGCCCCTGACCGCGCACCGCGACGGGGTCGTGGGCCGGGTCGCCGCGACCGTCGGGACCACGGTGTCCTCCGGAACGGTCCTGCTCGAGATCCTCGACGAGGCCGCCGTCCCCGCCTGATCCCCTTTCACGGATCAGGACGGATTCGCGACACGCCGCTGCCACGCCCCGGCGGCACGGCGTGTCGCCCATTCCGTCCTGATCCGCGCAACGTGCGCAGAAGGGCCCGGCGCCTGGGCGGCGCCGGGCCCCTCCGGCTGCGGACTACTTCAGCGCCGGGGCGCGGGTCGCGAGCGCGAGCGTCCCGTCCTTCGCGCTGCCCCAGGCGTAGACGATCGCGTTCGTCCCGGCCGCCACGGGCAGCGTCGCGCTGAGCACGGTCGTGTTCGGCGACGCGGCCAGCTGCACCTTCACGTCGTAGGTGCCCGCGTAGAGCACGCCCTTCGCTTGGTGCGGGTTCTTCAGGTACGGCACCGCGACGAAGCCGTTCACGACGACGCGGACGGGCGGCGCCGCCGCGACGTGCCGCACGGTCAGACGGGCCTGGTCCTTCCCGACCGGGCGCAGGTCGTTCGTGTACTTCGTGAGGGTCGGCTTGCCCTTCGCGGTCAGGTGCGCGATCAGCGAGTAGCTCGCGCCCGACTTCAGCGAGACGTGCGCGGCCAGGATCGGGTGCTTCGGGCTCGTCGCGGTCGCCTTCGTCACCCGGACGAGGTAGCGGCCCTGCTTCAGCGAGAGCGACGGGGAGAAGGTGCCGGGCTGGAAGTCGTCCAGCACGCGCTTCGAGCCGACGTAGACGTCCACGGGGGTCTTCGGGATGCCGTGGAAGACGCCCACCGTCGCGGGGGCCTTGCCGTAGTGGGCGGGCTTCGCCTCGGCGGGGACCGCCAGGCCGAGGGCGGCGACCAGGCCGATGACGGCTCCGGCCACGAGTGTGCGTCGCATGGGACTCCTTCGTCTCTCTGACGTGGGCGGGGGATCGCGCCCACGGGAGCACCGTCCCGCATCCCGCCCGCAGCGCGCGGGACTCATACGACCTCAGCAGCCTGTTCAGGTCCAGTGCAGGTTCGGGGGGCGCGGTCGTCGATCTCAGCGGAGGCGCTCCAGCGGCTCCCAGAGCGCGTCGAGCGCGACACCGAGGGGCAGCGGTGGTACCGCCGGGCGCTCCTCGCCCTCCCGACGGCCGTTGAGGCGCCGCAGCGCGCCGACCTGCTTCTCGAGAGCGCCGATCCCCCGCTCCGGCGGACCGGCGACGAGGTCCTTCAGACGACGACCGACCTCGGCTGCGCGTTCGAGCACGGCGGCCTCCGGCGGCGCCGTGCGGCGCAGGACCCGCGCGATCCAGGCCTGCGCTCGGTGCGTCGTCGTCAGCTCCTCGAGCCGCGCGAGCGCCGCGCACACCGGCCCGAGCGGCGCCGCCTCCTCCGCGCGGATGGCGCCGAGCACCACCTGTGTCGCTGCGAGGAGGTCCGCGACGCGCCGCCGCAGCACGTCCCGCGACCGGACCGGCAGGACGAACCACGACGAGGCCGCCGCGATCAGCCCGCCGACGATCACGGCGAGGAGGCGCGGCAGCAGATCGGCCGGCGAACCCCGCCCGAGCACGTCGTAGAGCAGCGCCAGCGACGCCGTGACCCCGGCCGCCCACCAGACGTACGAGCGGGACCGCAAGGCGGAGGCGGACACGAGGACGAGCAGGATCAGGGCCACCCGGACCGGGTCCGGCAGCGGAACCGCTGCCGCCGCCATCCCGGCCGCGGTCCCGCCGAGCGCACCGCCGAGCCGCTCGACGGCCGTGAGCGCCGCGTGCCCCCGCCCGCGGGCACCGATCTGCACCACGTACGCCGTGATGACGACCCAAGCCCAGTGCCGGCCGAAGAGCAGGAATCCGACGGCGAACGCGGCGAGCAGCGCGAGGAGGATCTGCAGGGCCTGCCGCGTCGGCGCGTCGAGTCGCCCGGCCGAGCGGGGCCGGCCGGGAGGAGCAGGCGCCTCCACCGCCTCCGTCCGCACGCGCAGGGCGGTGAGCGCGAGCGCCGTGAGCGCCTGCCCGGCGATCGCGACCAGCGGCACGGCGAGCGCGGCCCCCGGACCGGCCGCGATCGCGGGAGCCGGCACGACGAGCACCGAGACGAAGGGCGCCGCCGCGAGCCGGCCGATGCGCCGCCCGCGCGGTCCCAGTCGCCGGGCGAGCACGGACGCGGCCACCGCGACGGCCAGCAGCACCGCGCCGAGCGGCGGCAGCGCGACGAGCACCCGCCCGAACAGGACGGCGACGACGATGAGCAGGGCGACGACGGGCAGCTCGGCGAACCGCCGCGCGGGGCGGAGCCCCGACATCGACCGGGCGGCGAGGATCACGTTCGCGACCCCGGTCACCGCGATCGCCGCGGGCAGGCCGGCGAGCGCGGCGACGAGCAGTGCCAGCCCGAGCGTCGCCGCGGCGGCGAGCCCGACGGCGACCGAGCTGCGGATCGGCACGGGTCAGGCGACGATGTGCATCGCCCGCGCGGCGTCGGTGATGGCGCCGGAGAGGCTCGGGTAGACGCTGAACGCGCGCGCCAGCTGGTCGACGGTCAGCCGGTGCTCGACCGCGAGGGCGATCGGGAGGATGAGCTCGCTCGCCCGCGGCGACGCGATCACGCCGCCGATGACCGTCCCGGATCCCGTGCGGGCGAACAGCTTCACGAAGCCGTCCTTCATGCTCAGCATCTTCGCCCGGGGGTTCGTGTCGAGCGGCAGCTTGTAGATCTCGCCCTGCGCGATGCCGTCCTCGATCTGCTTCTGCGTCCAGCCGACGGACGCGATCTCCGGCGCCGTGAAGATGTTGCTCGTGACGTTGCGCAGCTCCGTGGGCACGACGGCGTCGCCGAGCGCGTGGAAGACCGCCGTGCGGCCCTGCTGGGAGGCGACGGAGGCCAGCGGCAGGAAGGTCGTGCAGTCCCCGACCGCGTAGACCGACGGGCGCGACGTCGAGGCGACGCGGTTGACGCGGATGTGGCCGGACGGGTCGAGCTGCACGCCCGCCTCCTCCAGCCCCAGTCCGTTCGTGTTCGGCACGGAGCCGACGGCCATCAGGCAGTGGCTGCCGCGGATCTCCCTGCCGTCCGCGAGGGTCACGACGACCCCGTCGCCCTCCCGCTCCACCCTCGTGGCGCGGCTCTGCGACATGAGGTGCATGCCGCCGCGGGTGAAGACGGTCTCGAGGAGGTTCGCCGCATCCGCGTCCTCCCCCGGCAGCACCCGGTCGCGGCTCGAGATGAGCGTGACCTCGCTGCCCATCTGCATGTACGCGGAGGCGAACTCGGCGCCGGTGACGCCGGAGCCGACCACGATGATGTGCTCGGGTACCTCGTCGAGCTCGTAGAGCTGCGTCCAGGTGAGGATCCGCTCCCCGTCCGGCATCGCCGTCGGCAGCTTCCGCGGACTCGCCCCGACGGCGATCACCGTCGTGTCGGCCTCGAACTCGTCGAAGTCGTGCGCGGTCCTCCCCCGCCCCGTGGAGACGACGACCCGGCCCGGGCCGTCGAGCCGCCCCTCACCGATCACGACCTTCACGCCCGCGTGCTCGAGGCTCTCCCGCATGTCCTCCGACTGCTGGCTCGCGAGGCCCTTCAGCCGCCGGTTCACGGCGCGGAGGTCGACGGAGACGTCCGGCGTGTGGTGGCGGCCGGCGTCGTCGGGCACCGAGAAGCGCACCCCGAGCCGGGCGATGCGCTGGATCGCGCCCATGGAGTTCGCGGTGGCGATGAGCGTCTTCGACGGCACGACGTCCGTGAGCACGGCGGATCCACCGACGCCGGAGCGCTCGACGAGCGTCACCTCCGCGCCGAGCTGCGCGCCTGCGAGCGCCGCTTCGTAGCCGCCGGGCCCTCCGCCGACGACGACGACCCGGTGGTTGCGCTCGAACTCGTAGCTCACGCACGCCATTGTGGCCGCTCCCCCATCGTGCTCACGCTTCTTGCCGCCGACGTCGTTGCGCGGCGGCAAGAAGCGTGAGCAAGTCGGGCTCTCTAGGGTGGGGGCGTGGCTGCCGCACCGTCGCTCGATGACCCGTCCACCCCGCCGACCGCCGTCGCGCAGCTCGCCGCGGCGGAGATCGCCCGCCGCACCGGCGTCGAGCAGCACGACGTCGCGCTGACCCTCGGCAGCGGCTGGGGCCGCGCGGCCGAGCGTCTCGGCGAGATCGTCGCGCGCATCCCGGCGGAGGAGGTCCCCGGGTTCTCCGCGTCCGGCATCCCGGGCCACTCCGGGACGCTCACCTCCGTGCGCCTGCCGAACGGGTCGCACGCGCTCGTGGTCGGGGCCCGCACCCACTTCTACGAGGGCAAGGGCGTGCGCCGCGTCGTGCACAGCGTCCGCGCCGCCGCCGCGGCGGGCGCGAAGGTCATGGTGCTGACGAACGGCGCGGGCGGCATCGACCCGTCGTGGACGCCCGGCACGCCGGTGCTCATCTCCGACCACATCAACCTCACCGCCGCCTCGCCGCTCGAGGGCGCGACGTTCATCGACGTCACCGACCTGTACGCGAAGCGCCTCCGGGACCTCGCCCGCGAGGTCGATCCGTCCCTCGACGAGGGCGTCTACGTCCAGTTCCGCGGCCCGCAGTTCGAGACGCCCGCCGAGGTGCGGATGGCGCGCGCGATCGGCGGCACCATCGTCGGCATGTCGACGGCGATCGAGGCCGTCGCCGCGCGCGAGGCCGGCGTGGAGGTGTTCGGCATCAGCCTCATCACCAACCTCGCCGCCGGGATCTCGGACAGCCCGCTGAACCACGAGGAGGTGCTCGAGGCCGGCCGGAACGCGGAGGACCGCCTCGCCGACCTCCTGTCGCGGATCGTCCACCGGATCGCCGACGACCTCGCAGCGCGATGACGGACCTCGGCGCGCTCGAGGCCGCGGCGCGGGCCTGGCTCGCGATCGACCCCGACCCGGTGACGCGGGCGGAGACGGAGGCGCTGCTCGCGGCCGGAGACGAGCGCGGGCTCGCCGACCGGTTCGACGGCCGGCTCGAGTTCGGCACGGCCGGGCTGCGCGGCGCGCTGGGCGCCGGGCCGCTGCGCATGAACCGCGTCGTCGTGCGGCAGACGACGGCCGGCCTCGCGCGCTTCCTCCTGGCCCGCGAGCCGCGGCCGACCGCCGTGGTCGGGTACGACGGCCGCCGCAACTCCAAGGTGTTCGCGGAGGACGCCGCCGCGGTGCTCGCCGCCGCGGGCGTCGCGGCGACGCTGCTGCCCGCGGCGCTCCCCACCCCCGTCCTCGCCTTCGCCGTGCGGGACCTCGGCGCGTCCGCGGGCGTGATGATCACCGCCTCCCACAACCCGGCGCCGGACAACGGCTACAAGCTCTACCTCGGCGGCGAGGACGCGGGCTCGCAGCTCGTCTCCCCCGCGGACCGCGAGGTGCTCGTGGCGATCGAGGCGGCCGTCGCCGACGGGGCGGGCGCCGACGGCGGCGATCCGAGCGGCGTCGTGGTCGCGGGTGAGGAGGTGCTGTACCGGTACGTCGCCGCGACGGCCGGGCTCGCCACCCCTTCCGGCACCCTTCCCTGGGTCTACACGCCGATGCACGGCGTCGGGCTGGCGACCGTGCGGCGCGTGCTGGCACGGACCGCGTTCGACGCCCCCTCGGTCGTGCCGGAGCAGGCGCAGCCCGACCCGGACTTCCCCACCGCACCGTTCCCGAACCCCGAGGAGCCCGGCACGCTCGATCTCGCGACAGCGCTCGCAGATCGGGAGGGGGCGGCGCTCGTCCTCGCGAACGACCCCGACGCCGACCGCCTGGCGGTCGCGGTGCGCACGCCGGAGGGGTGGAGGCGCCTCAGCGGGAACGAGGTCGGGCTGCTGCTCGGATGGCGGATCGCGTCCCGCTCCGACGTCGCCGGGGGCTCGCTCGCGTCCTCGATCGTGTCGACGCCGGGCCTCGCGCGCATCGCGGAGCGGTTCGGCTTCCTCCACGTCGAGACGCTGACGGGCTTCAAGTGGATCTCGCGGGTGCCCGGGATGCTGTTCGGGTTCGAGGAGGCGCTCGGCTACCTCGTCGACCCGGACGTCGTCCGGGACAAGGACGGGATCTCGGCGCTCGTCGCGGTGCTGTCGACCGCGCACGAGCTGGCCGGGAACGGCCGCACGCTCCTCGACCTGCTCGGCGAGATCGAGGAGGCGATCGGGCGCTTCGACTCCGACCAGGTGTCCATCCGCGTCGACGACCTCCGGGCGCTCGGTGCGATGACCGCGCGGCTGCGCGCGGACCCGCCGACCGCGATCGGCGGGCTGGAGGTGCTCGAGGCCGACGACCTGTCGACCGGCGACGCCGGCCTCCCGCCGACGGATGCGCTGCGCTACCGCCTCGCCTCGGGCGCCCGCATGATCGTGCGTCCGTCCGGCACGGAGCCGAAGCTCAAGGTCTACCTCGACGTCGTGTCCGAGGCGCCGACCGCGCCGGAGCGCGCCGCCGCGACCGCCCGCACCCTGGACGCCCTCCGCGCCGCTGTCCGCCCCCTCCTCAGCATCTGACCCTCCGTTTCGGAGGACGCCGACTCCTACAGAACGAAGCGTGCGGGGGCGGGGAGGCAGGGCTAGTCGAGGGCGTCGGCGAGCTTCGCCTCGACCTCCGCCTGGTCGAGGATGTTGTCGATCACGATCACCTGCGCGTAGGTGCGCCCGATCGCCGCGACCTTCTCCGAGGTCGCGAGGACGACCTGGGCCTCCTCAGCGAGCTCGCGCACGTGCTCCGCGTCCGTCGCCGTCACCGTCGCCTCGATGCCGAGGCGCTGCAGCGCGCGGGTCGCGGTGACGCGGAGGATCTCGCTCGTCCCGACACCCGCCCCGCACACCGTGAGGATCTGCACCGCCATCGGCGCCTCCTAGTCGATCGCGTCGAAGCCGCTCGTGATCCGGTCGGCGAGCGCCTCCCGGTCCTCGAGCGGCAGGAACGCGGACTCGGCCGCGTTCAGCTGGAACGTGAGGAGGTCGTCGAGGTCGTAGTCGAACGCCTCCGTCAGCAGCGCGAGCTCCTTCGACAGGCTCGTGCCGCTCATCAGCCGGTTGTCGGTGTTCACGGTGACCCGGAACCCGAGCTGGTAGAGCAGGTCGAACGGGTGGTCCTCGAGCGAGTCGCCCCACGCGGCGATCGCGCCGGTCTGCAGGTTCGAGGAGGGCGACAGCTCGAGCGCGATCTGCCGATCGCGGATCCAGCGCGCGAGCCGGCCGACCGTGACGTACGAGCGGTCGTCGTCCTCCCGTTCGACCACGAGGTCCTCCGCGAGCCGGACGCCGTGCCCGATGCGGAGCGCGCGGCCGTCGAAGAGCGCGGAGCGGATGGAGTCGAGCCCGTCGGCCTCCCCCGCGTGCACGGTCGCCGGGACGTGCTGCTCGGCGAGGTAGTCGAACGCGACCCGGTGCCGCGACGGCGGGAACCCGGCCTCGGCGCCCGCGATGTCGAAGCCGACGACGCCCCGGTCCCGGTGCCGCACGGCGAGCTCCGCGATCTCGAGGCCGCGGTCCGCGTGCCGCATCGCGGTGACGAGCTGGCCGACCCGGATGCTCCGGCCGCTGCGCTGCACGCGCTCGACGCCCGTGTCCAGCCCGCGCTGGACCGCCTCGACCGCGCCGTCGAGCGTGAGGCCGCGCTCGAGGTGCTGCTCGGGCGCCCAGCGGACCTCGCCGTAGAGCACGCCGTCGTCCGCGAGGTCCTCCACGAACTCCCGCGCGACGCGCTCGAGGTTCGGGGCGGTCTGCATCACGCCGGTCGTGACCGCGAACGTCTTCAGGTACTCGACGAGCGACCCGGAGTCGGCCTGCCCGCGGAACCACGCCCCGAGCGACTCCCCGTCGGTCGCCGCGACCTCGACGCCCGCGTCCTGCGCGAGCTCGAACACCGTCGCCGGCCGGAGCCCGCCGTCGAGGTGGTCGTGCAGCGACACCTTCGGCAGCTTCGCCGCATCCACATCGCCCCAGAGGAGCCACCCCGCCATGGGGTCAGGATAGGCGACGCCGGTCCGGACGCCCCGGGGACCGGCAGGTCCTCAGCAGCCGGGCCCTCAGGCGATGCGCGCGGCGACGATCGGCCGACTCGGCACCGGGGTGCCGGCCGGAGCGATGGTCATGGCGCCCTCGAGCGCCTCGAGCGCGCGCGGGATGCGGTCCGCCTCCTCCGTGCGGAGGACCGCGAGGGGCTCACCCGCGCGGACCGCGTCCCCGGGCTTCGCGTGCAGCAGGATGCCCGCCCCGTGCTGGACCGGGTCGCCCTGCCGCGCCCGGCCCGCGCCGAGGCGCCACGCGGCGACGCCGACGGCGCGCGCGTCCTGCTCGACGAGGACGCCGTCGGCCTCCGCGACGACGACGTGCGCCTCGCGCCCGACCGGCAGCGGCGCGTCCGGGTCGCCGCCCTGCGCCCGGATCATGCGACGCCACGCGTCCATGGCGCGGCCGTCGTCGAGCGCCGCCTCGACGTCCGCGTCGGGCCGGCCGGCGAGGGCGAGCATCTCCCGCGCGAGCGCGACCGTCAGCTCCCGGACGTCGGCGGGCCCGCCGCCGGCGAGCACCTCCACGCTCTCGGCGACCTCGACCGCGTTGCCGATCGCGCGGCCCAGCGGCACGGCCATGTCGGTCAGCAGCGCCACGGTCGTCACACCGGCGTCCCCGCCGAGCTCGACCATGGTCCGGGCCAGCTCCTCCGCGCGCTCGCGCTGCGGCAGGAAGGCGCCGGACCCGAACTTCACGTCGAGGACGAGGGAGGACGTGCCCTCCGCGATCTTCTTCGACATGATGCTCGACGCGATGAGCGGGATCGCCTCGACCGTGCCCGTGGTGTCTCGGAGGGCGTAGAGCCGCTTGTCGGCGGGCGCGAGGTCGGCGCCGGCGGCGCAGATCGCCGCCCCGACGTCGGCGAGCTGCGCCCGCAGCGCGCCCGGCGAGAGGTCCGCGCGCCAGCCGGGGATCGACTCGAGCTTGTCGAGCGTGCCGCCGGTGTGGCCGAGGCCGCGCCCGGAGAGCTGGGGGACGGCGACGCCGAACGCGGCGACGAGGGGCGCGAGCGGGAGCGTGATCTTGTCGCCGACGCCGCCGGTCGAGTGCTTGTCCACGGTCGGCTTCCCGAGCCCGGCGAACGACATCCGCTCGCCCGAGTCGATCATCGCGAGGGTCAGGTCGCGGATCTCCCGGCGGTCCATGCCGTTCAGCAGCACCGCCATCGCCCAGGCGGACATCTGCTCGTCCGCGACGACGCCGCGCGTGTACGCGTCGACGAGCCAGCGGATCCGGTCGGTGTCCAGGGCGTGACCGTCGCGCTTGGCGGCGATCACCTCGACGGCGTCGAACGGTTCGGTCACCGGTCCACGCTACCGACGCCGACCGGGCCCGGGCTCACCGCGCTGCGACCGGCCCGACGGTCATGAACGCGGGTCCCGGCGCGCAGGCGACCGCCTTCGGGTCCGAATAGAAGAACGCCGTCGTCGAGTGCGGCGGGTACACGCGGTAGCCGTCGCCCTTCCGCACCGTGCAGCCGTCGAGCGGGCCGCCGTTCGTGCCGATGTTCACGATCGACAGCGGTGCGGCGACCGTGTCGCCGGCCTGCAGCGTCAGCGTGCGGACGTCGGACTGGTTCCGCGTCGCCGGCCTGCCGAGCTGCGTGCCGTTCCCGTCGCCGACCACGGAGACGCCCGGCGTGCCGCGCAGCGCGCACGGGGTGCCGCCGGTGTTCGTGAAGAGCACCTGGTACCCGACGCTGCCCGCACCGCCGCCGTCCCGATCCGCGATGACGCTCACGCCGAGGTCCGTGCACTGGTTCGCCGGGCGCCCGGGATCCGGATCCGCGCGCGTCGTCGTCGGCTCGGGCGTCGCGGTGGGCGCCGTCTCGGTCGGCGTCGGGGCCGCGCTCGAGGGCGGGGCGGACGCGGTGGGCGCGACCGTGATCGTCGGCGAGGACGTCGGCTGCGTCGCCTGCGACCCGCATCCCGTCAGCGCCAGCACCAGCGCGGCGCCGAGCGCCGCTCCCCCGAGGACCCGCATGGCTGCACCGTAGCCCGCTCCGGCGACCGGCCGGTGGTCCCACGACGGCCGGGACTGCTCCCGCGGTCCTCCTAGGCTCGTCCGGTGGCTCCCGTGGACCTGCTCATCAGCGATGCGACCGTCCTCACGCACACGGAGGGCGCGGCACCCGGCTACCCGGACGATCCCGGCGCAGCCCGGGCGGTCGCGCACCTGCTCGAGCACCACGACGTCGGGATCGCGGACGGCGCGATCGCCTGGGTGCTGCCGACCGGCACCGCGGCGCCGGAGGAGCGCGAGGGCGCCCGCGTGATCGACGGCCGCGGCCGCCTCGCCATGCCGGGGCTCATCAACTGCCACACCCACTCCGCCATGACGATGTTCCGCGGGTCGGCGGAGGACGTGCCGGTGCACTCGTGGTTCAACGACCACATCTGGCCGATGGAGGTGAACCTCACGCCGCACGACGTCGCACTCGGGGCCCGCCTGGCGATCGCGGAGATGCTGCTCGCCGGTGTGACCACCTTCTGCGACCACTACTTCTCGATGGACGAGATCGCGAAGGAGGTGTCGGCGAGCGGCGCCCGCGCCGTGCTGGCGCCGACCTACTTCTCGTCGGAGGGGGCGGCCGGGCTGGACCGCTCGGCGGCCTTCGCCGCGGAGTGGCACGGCGCCGCCGACGGCCGCATCACCGCGATGATGGGCCCGCACGCGACCTACACGGTCGTCGACGCCGACCTCGAGCGCACCGCGCGCATCGCGATGGAGCTCGGGATCCGCACCCACCTCCACGCCGCGGAGGGCATGTTCCAGACCGAGTCGAGCCTCGAGCAGCGCGGCGTCACGCCGATGCAGGTGCTCCAGGACACGGGGCTCCTCGAAGCGGGCGTGCTCATCGCGCACGGCGCGGGCATCACGCCCGACGACGTCCGATGGCTCGCCCCGGTCGCCGACCGGATCGGCGTCGCGGCCTGCGACAAGGTCTACCTGAAGCACGCGCAGCAGAGCACGACGCCCGTGCGCCTGCTCCACGACGCCGGCGTCCCGGTCGGCATCGGCACGGACGGCCCGGCCTCCGGCAACACGCTCAGCGTGCTCGAGAGCATGCGGACGCTCTCGCTCGTCGAGAAGCAGAAGGAGGCGGACGCCACCTGGCTGACGAGCGCGCACGCGCTCGACCTCGCGACCCGGCAGAGCGCACTCACGGCGGGGCTCGGCGACCGGATCGGCGCGCTCCTCCCCGGCCGGCGCGCGGACGTCGTCCTGGTCGACCTCGGCCGGCCGCACCTGCAGCCCCTGCACGACATCGCCGCCGCGCTCGTGCTCAGCGTGCAGGAGTCGGACGTCCGCACCGTCCTCGTCGACGGTCGCGTCGTCGTCGACGAGGGGCGGCTGACGACGCTCGACGTGCAGGAGGCGATCGACGGCCTGACCGCCCGCATCCCGCAGCTGCGCGACCGCTCGCACGGCCGCCGCATCCAGGACTACGCCCCCTGAGGACTGCTGGTTCACCGATACGGAGATCCGCGCGCGGAGCGCCCGGATCTCCGTATCGGTGAACCAGCGACGGAGGGGTCAGCCCTTGACGTAGGGGCGGCCCGCGGCGGCCGGACCGCGGACGCGGCCGACGAGGCCGGCGACCGCGACGATCGTCACGACGTAGGGCAGCGTGAGCAGGATGTCGGACGGGACGGGGCTGCCGACGATGCCGAGGATGTTCGCCACCTGGCTCGCGAAGCCGAACAGCAGGCCGGCGGCGGAGGCGCGCAGCGGGTCCCAGCGGCCGAAGATCACCGCGGCGAGGGCGATGTAGCCGGCGCCCGAGGTGATGTTCTGGCTGAACGCACCGACCGAGCCGAGCGTGAAGTACGCGCCGCCGAGTCCGACGATCGCGCCGGCGAGCGCCACGTTCCAGAAGCGCGTCCGGGCGACGTTGATGCCGACGGTGTCGGCCGCCTGCGGGTGCTCGCCGACCGCGCGGAGGCGGAGCCCCCAGCGGGTGCGGGTCAGCCCGATCCAGACCACGAACACGGCGATGATCATCAGGTAGGTGACGATCGACTGGTCGAACAGCAGCGGCCCGAGGACCGGGATCAGCGAGAGCCCGGGGATCGGGAGGTTCGAGAACGTGGGCGGCTGATTCAGGGTGTCCGTCGCCGGGATGAGCACCGACTGGTACAGGAACGTCGTCAGGCCGAGCACGAGCACGTTGAGCACGACGCCCACGATGACCTGGTTCACGACGTACTTGATCGACAGCGCCGCGAGCACGAACGAGACGAGCGTGCCGGCGATCACCGCGCCGACGAGGCCGACGAAGAGGTTCTTCGTGACGGAGGCGAGCACCGCCGAGACGAAGGCGCCGGCGAGCAGCTGCCCCTCGATGGCGATGTTCACGACGCCCACGCGCTCGGACACGACGCCGCCGAGCGCGCCGAAGATGAGCGGGGCGGCGAGCGCGAGCGAGCCGGTGAGCAGGCCGATGATCGGCAGCCGCTGGCCCGCGGTCGCCCAGGCGAGGAAGCCGACGACGAGCGCGAGGGCGAACACGACGACGAGCCAGCGCGAGGAGGCGCCGCGGAGCCGCACGAGCGCCGCGGCGACGACCGCGAGCAGCACCGCGATCACGGCGACGACGACACCGGTGCCGCGGACCGGGAACCGGACGTCGGGCAGCGCGACGGTGCCGGACTGCGCGAACGAGAACGTCGAGACGCCGTCCCGGCCGAACACGACGAACAGCAGGATCGCGAGCAGCGCGAACGCACCCAGTGCGATCGGCGTCTTGTAGCTGACGCCCTTCGTCGTGGTCGCGGTGGCGGCGGGCTCGGTCGTGGTCGCGGTCACGCGACGACCCCCTTCGGCTGCGGGAGGCGGAAGATCCACCGGACGAGGGGCGGCGCCGCGATGAAGAGCACGATCACCGACTGCACGACCTGGACGGCGTTGATGTCGACGTTCTGCGCCGCCTGCATCGTGTAGCCGCCGGCCTGGAACACGCCGAAGAGGATCCCGGCCCAGAACACGCCCCAGGGGCGCGAGCGGCCGAGCAGTGCGACCGTGATCGCGTTGAAGCCGATGCCGGCGTCGACGCCGCTCGTGAAGCCCGTGGTCGTGGTGCCGAGCACCTGGTAGACGCCGGCGAAGCCGACGAGCACGCCGGAGATCACCATGGCGGCGGTGAACACGCGGTCGACCTCGATGCCGGCGACCCGGGCGGCGCGCGCGTTCTCGCCGACCGCGCGCATCTTGAAGCCGATGCTCGAGCGGGAGAGCAGCCAGGAGCAGGCGAAGGTCGCCGCGATCGCGAGGACGAAGCCGATGTTCACGTGGTACTCGGCGGGCAGCACGTTGAAGAAGATCGCGTTCGCGTTCTCGGGCGGACTGATCGGGTTCACCGACTTCGGGTCCTGGAGGAGCGGCGTCTGCAGCGCGAAGTCGAGCAGGTAGTAGACGACGTAGTTGAGCATGATCGTGACGATCACCTCGTTGGCGCCGGTGCGCGCCTTCAGGACGCCGACGAGGCCCGCGAGCAGACCGCCGCCGAGCAGGCCGAACAGCACCGCGACGATGAGCGTGATGATCGGCGGCCCGTCCCAGGTGAAGCCGACGTAGCCGGCGAACGCCGCGCCCATCAGCACCTGGCCCTGCCCGCCGATGTTGAAGACGCCGGATCGGAACGCGACCGCGATGCCGAGGCCGGCCGCGATCAGCGGGGTCGCGAAGCCGATCGAGTGGCCGAGCGACTGGAGCGCGACGAGCGGGTTCGCCTGCGAGAAGTCGTAGACGCCGCCCTGGAACAGGGCGAGGTACGACCCGCTGACGCACGCCCAGATGGCGGAGAGCATGTCGGTCGGGCGGGCGAAGAAGTAGCCGGCCGTCGACTGCACGGTCGGGTTCGTGGCGGCGATCAGGATCGCGCCGACGACGAGCGCGATGACGACCGCGAGGATCGTCGTCAGCGCGTTGCCGTCGCGGATCGCGATGAGCGTCGAGCCGATCGGGCCGCGCTCCGGCGGCTTCGGGAGCCTCGCGCGCTCCTCCGGCGGGATCGACTCGGGGTCGAGGCCGGCGCCCGCCATCCCGGTCTCGCCGACGGGGACGCCGCCGGCCGGGCTCATCCCGCTCACGCGGCGGTCCGCACGTCATCGGGCAGCTCGCCCGCCATCATCAGGCCGAGCACGTCGCGGGACGTGTCCCCGGGCACGATGCCGACGATGCGGCCGCGGTACATCACGGCGATGCGGTCGGCCAGCGCGGCGACCTCGTCGAGCTCCGTGGAGATCACGATCACCGGCACTCCTTCGTCACGGGTCGCCACGATCCTCTCGTGGACGAACTCGATCGACCCCACGTCCAGGCCCCGCGTCGGCTGCGCGGCCACGAACAGGCGGAGGTCGCGCGAGAGCTCGCGCGCGAGGACGACCTTCTGCTGGTTGCCGCCGGACAGGCGACCGACGTGCGTGTCGATCCCCTGGGCGCGGACGTCGAACTCCTTGACCGTCGCGGTGGCAAAGGACTCGAGGTCGCGGCGCTGCACCGCGCCGCCCTTCACGAACGGCGCGCCGTCGGAGCGGTCGAGCATGAGGTTCTCCGCGATCGAGAACTCGGCGACGAGCGCGTCCTCCTGCCGGTCCTCCGGCACGAACCCGACGCCCGCGTCGAGCACCTGCCGCACGGAGGCCCCGGTGATGTCCCGACCGTCGAGGGTGATCGTGCCGCGCACGTCGTCCTGCAGCCCGAGCAGCGCCTCGGTGAGCTCGGTCTGCCCGTTGCCCTGCACACCCGCGATCGCGAGGATCTCGCCCCGGCGCACGACGAAGTCGACGTCGTCGACGACGATCTGGCCCGCGGCGTCGAGCACGCTGAGGCCCGCGACCTGCAGGCCGACGTCGCCGCCCGTCGACGGGGCGCGCTGGACCGTCAGCTCGACGCTCCGGCCGACCATCAGCGACGCGAGCTCCGCGTTCGAGGCGGTCGGCTCGGCCTCGCCGACGACCTTGCCGAGGCGGACGACCGTGATGCGGTCCGCGACCTCGCGGACCTCCCGCAGCTTGTGCGTGATGAAGACGATGGCGGTGCCCGCGTCGCGGAGCTGCCGCATGATCGCGATCAGCTCATCGGTCTCCTGCGGCGTGAGGACCGCCGTGGGCTCGTCGAACACGAGCACCTTCGCGTCGCGCGACAGCGCCTTCACGATCTCGACGCGCTGCTGGACGCCGACGGGCAGGTCCTCGACGAGCGCGTCCGGGTCGAGGTCGAAGCCGAAGCGCGCGGAGATCTCCTGCACGCGCGCCCGGGCGGCCGGGAGGTCGAGGAATCCGGCCTTCGTCTGCTCGTGGCCGAGCATGAGGTTCTCCGCCACGGTGAAGACGGGGATGAGCATGAAGTGCTGGTGCACCATGCCGATGCCCGCGCGCATCGCGTCGCCCGGGCCGGTGAAGTGCTGCGCGACGCCGTCGAGCCGGATCTCCCCCGAGTCCGCCCGCAGCAGCCCGTAGAGGATGTTCATCAGCGTCGACTTGCCCGCGCCGTTCTCACCGAGCAGGCAGTGGATCTCCCCCGGTTCGACGGTGAGATCGATGTGGTCGTTGGCCACGAGAGCGCCGAACGCCTTCGTGATGCCGCTGAGCTCGAGGCGCACGTGCCCTCCTTGACGCAGGACGGCCGGAGCCGGGCGGGTGCCCGGCTCCGGCTCGAACCGAATTGCTTCTTCTTACTTGAGCGTGGTCGCCGCCGGCGAGTCGACCGTGATCGACCCGTCGATGATGCCCGCCTTGATCGTGTCGAGCTCGCTCGAGAGCGACGACGGCACCTTCGACTCGTAGTCGTGGAACGGGGCGAGCGCGACGCCGCCGTTCTTCAGGTCGCCGATGTAGGTGCTGTTGTCGAACTTGCCGGACGCCGCGAGGGACGTCGCGGTCTGCGCCGCCAGGTCGACCTTCTTGACGATCGAGGTGAGGATCTTGTCCTTCACCGTCGCGTCGGACTGGAACACGTCGGCGTCCACACCCTCGAGCACCGCGTCGCCGCTGCCGATCGCCTTGTAAGCGCCCTGGTAGAGCGAGCCGGCGACCGGGATGATCACGTTCGCGCCCTGGTCGAGGAAGCCGGAGGCGATCTGCTTCGACTTGTTCTGGTCGGTGAAGTTGCCGACGAACGAGCCGTTCTGGCTCTTCACGTTCCAGCCGAGGAGCTTGACGCTCTTCTTCTTCTGCGTGTTGTAGTACGCGACGCCGTCCGCGACGCCGTCCATGAAGATGGTGACGGTCGGGAACTTCTGGCCGCCGTACGTGGCGACCGCGGGGGTCTTCGAGACGCTGTCCGCGTAGGCGGCCGCGGCGTAGCCGCCGAGGAAGGCCGCCTCCGACGTCTTGAAGACGACGTCCTTGACGTTCGGCAGCTCCGGCGTCGTGGTGTTGTCGATCATCACGTAGTCGATCTTCGGGTTGGCCTTCGCCGACGCGACCAGCGGGTCGCCGAACTGGAAGCCGGCGGCGACGATCGAGTTGCACTTCTGCGCGACGAGGCTCGCGAACGCAGGCGCGTAGTCGGTGGAGGTCTGCGACTGCACCTTCTTCGCGGTGGTGCCGATCTGCTTGGCCGCGGCCTGGACGCCCTCGAGGGAGAGCTCGTTGAAGGAGTGGTCGTTGAAGCCGCCGACGTCGCCGACCACGCAGGGCAGGAAGGTGGACTTCGAGGCGGAGGAGGTCGCGCTGGGCGCCGAACCGCAGCCGGTGAGGAGGGCGACGGTGCCGAGCGCCGCCACGGCGCCCAGGCCGATCCGCTTGGTGAGCGATGTCAAGGAGGGACCCTTCGTCAGGTGCTGTGAAGCCGTGCAGCGCGTGTGGGCGCGGCGGGCCGTCCGTCAGGGTAATGACGCCGTGTTACGGACGACGACCTCGTGCACCGCCTGCGGCGGATGGTTATCGATCCGATACCCCTGGAACCCGGGGGTCAGTCCTCCGGCCGCGTCGCCGCGTACTCGACGAGCTGCCGCGGGCCGAAGGCGTCGGGCAGCACCTGGTCGATCGTCCGCACGCCCGAGACCGTCTCGAGCACCATGCCCGGAGCGGCGTGCTCGACGAGCAGCTGGCGGCACCGGCCGCACGGCATGAGCGCCCGGCCGTCGCCGTCGACGCAGGCGAACGCCGTCAGCAGGCCGCCGCCGGTCATGACGAGCTCGGAGACCATCGAGCACTCCGCGCAGAGCGTGACGCCGTAGGAGGCGTTCTCGACGTTGCACCCGGAGACGATGCGGCCGTCGTCCACGAGCGCCGCGGCCCCGACCGGGAAGTGCGAGTAGGGGACGTAGGCCTTCTCCATCGCGGCGCGAGCCGCATCCCGCAACCTGCCCCAGTCGACGTCGCTCATGCTCCGATTCTCGTTCACGGATACGGAGATCCGCGGCGCGGAGCGTCCCGGATCTCCGTATCCGTGAACGAGGAACGTGGGGCTACAGCACGTCGGTGCGGCCGCTCAGCTTCAGCGCGTCGACGACGCTCTTCACGCGCTGGGCGTGCTCGCTCGTCGTGACGAGCAGGGCGTCCTCCGTGTCGACGACGACGATGTTCTCGACGCCGATCAGCGTGATGAGGCGGTCGCGGTCGGTCACGACGATGCCGCTCGACGAGTCCGCGAGGACGCGCGCGTGCTCGCCGAGGATCGCCAGGTCGCTCCCCCGGCCGCCCGACTGCAGCTTCGCGATGGAGGCGAAGTCGCCCACGTCGTCCCAGGGGAACTCGCCGACGACGACCGCGAGGCGGCCGGCCGCGGCGGCCGGCTCCGCGACGGAGTAGTCGATCGCGATCTTCTCGAGCCTCGGCCACTCCTCGTCGACGACGACGCCGCGCTCCGGCGTGTCCCACGCGGCGGCGAGCCGGCGGAGGCCCGCGACGAGCTGCGGCTTCGTCTTCGCCATCTCGTCGAGCAGGGCGTCCGCCCGGGCGATGAACATGCCGCCGTTCCAGAGGTAGCGGCCCGACTCGACGTACTCGCGGGCGGTGGCGAGGTCCGGCTTCTCCACGAACCGCGTCACGGCGTAGGCGGCGGTCGTGCCGGGCACGTCGAGCTTCTGGCCGCCCTCGATGTACCCGAACCCGATCGCCGGCTCGCTCGGGAGGATGCCGATCGTGGCGATGTAGCCGGCGTCCGCCACCGCGACCGCCTCGACGACGGCCTGGCGGAAGCGGCGCTGGTCGCCGATGACGTGGTCCGCCGCGAACGAGCCGATGATCACGCCGGGCTCGCGGTGCTCGAGGATCGCGGCCGCGAGGCCGATCGCCGCCGAGGAGTCCTTCCCCTCGCTCTCGAGCACCACGTTGCGGTCCTCGAGCTTCGGCAGCTGCTCCTCCACCGCGGCGCGGTGCGCGCGGCCGCAGACGACCATCACGCGGTCGTCGCCGGCGATCGGCGAGAGCCGGTCCCACGTCTCCTTGAGCAGCGTCTGCCCCGACCCGGTGAGGTCGTGGAGGAATTTCGGCGCGTCGGCCCGGGAGAGCGGCCAGAGCCGCGAGCCGATCCCGCCGGCGGGGATCACGGCGTAGAACCGCTCGACCGCCTCCGGCTCCGTGCCCCGACCGGCCCAGCGCATCGTCCCGTCCGTCATGGGGCCACAGTAACGACGGGCCCCGCTCGGGGGCGGGACAGCGCCCCCGTTCCTGTGCGAGGCGCCCCCGCGCCCAACGTAGGATCGCCGTCGAACGACGTACTGGAGAGGCTGCGGAGAACGATGGTGTCACTCAGGCCCGAGACCGTGACGAAGCCCGTCGCGGCACCGAGGAGGCCCGCCGGGACCGTGTACCGCGGCCATGAGGGCATGTGGTCGTGGGTCCTGCACCGGATCACCGGCGTCGCGATCTTCTTCTTCCTGCTCGTGCACGTGCTCGACACCGCGCTCGTCCGGATCTCGCCGCAGACCTACAACGGCGTCATCGAGACGTACAAGAACCCGATCATGGGGCTCGGCGAGCTCGCCCTCGTGGCGGCGATCGTGTTCCACGCCTTCAACGGGCTGCGGATCATCCTCATCGACTTCTGGAGCGTCGGCACGAAGCACCAGCGCGCGATGTTCTGGATCGTGATCGCGCTCTGGGTCGTGCTCATGGCCGGCTTCGCGCCGCGCCAGCTGATGGTGATCATGACGGAGGTGCAGTGATGGCCACGACCATCGAGGCCCCCCGCACCGCGCGCCCCCGCCGCAACGTCGAGAAGTGGGGCTGGATCTACATGCGCGCCTCCGGCGTCGTGCTGGTCGTGCTGATCTTCGGCCACCTCTTCATCAACCTCGTCGCCGGCGAGGGCGTGAAGCAGGTCGACTTCGCCTTCATCGCGGGCAAGTGGGCGAACCCGTTCTGGATGGTCTGGGACGGGCTCATGCTCTGGCTCGCGCTCATCCACGGCGGCAACGGGATGCGCACGATCACGAACGACTACGTGACGAACCCGACCGCGAACCGCCTCCTGAAGGGCGCCATCCTCGTGGCGGTCGTCCTCCTCATCATCCTGGGAACCCTCGTGATCACGACCTTCGACCCCTGCCCGCCGAACGCCGCCCCGGGCACCCTCGACGTCTCGCTCTGCCGGGCGCTCGGCCGGTGAACGCTCGCATCGAGAACCCGACGGGGCCGATCCGCCGGGTCGCGGAGCGCATCGCGCACCGCGCGGCGGAGGCCGTCGCGCCGCCGAAGCGCGCGTCCGAGACGATGGGCTGGACCGACGACGGCCCCGACGAGCGCGAGATCGACGGGATCCTCTACCACCGGCACGACGTCGTCATCGTCGGTGCCGGCGGTGCGGGCATGCGCGCGGCGATCGAGGCCGGTCCGAAGGCGAAGACCGCCGTCATCACGAAGCTCTATCCCACCCGCTCCCACACGGGCGCGGCGCAGGGCGGCATGGCCGCCGCGCTCGCGAACGTGGAGGAGGACAGCTGGGAGTGGCACACCTTCGACACGGTGAAGGGCGGCGACTACCTGGTGGACCAGGATGCCGCCGAGATCCTCGCGAAGGAGGCCATCGACGCGGTCATCGACCTCGAGAACATGGGCCTGCCGTTCAACCGCACGCCCGAGGGCAAGATCGACCAGCGCCGCTTCGGCGGCCACACGGCCGACCACGGCAAGAGCCCGGTCCGCCGCGCCTGCTACGCCGCGGACCGCACCGGTCACATGATCCTGCAGACGCTGTACCAGAACTGCGTCAAGCACGGCATCGACTTCTACAACGAGTACTACGCGCTCGACCTCGCGATGACGGACGTGGAGGAGAACGGGCGGATCGTCTCGCGCCCCTCCGGCGTCGTCGCGTACGAGCTCGCGACCGGCCGCATCCACGTCTTCCAGGCGAAGTCGATCGTGTTCGCGACGGGCGGCTTCGGGAAGATCTACAAGACGACCTCGAACGCGCACACGCTCACGGGCGACGGCGTCGGGATCGTCTGGCGCAAGGGCCTCCCGCTCGAGGACATGGAGTTCTTCCAGTTCCACCCGACCGGCCTCGCGAAGCTCGGCATCCTCCTCACGGAGGGCGCCCGCGGTGAGGGCGCGATCCTCCGCAATGCGTCCGGCGAGCGGTTCATGGAGCGCTACGCGCCCACGATCAAGGACCTCGCGCCGCGCGACATCGTCTCCCGCTGCATGGTGCAGGAGGTCGCGGAGGGCCGCGGCGCCGGTCCGCTGAAGGACTACGTGCTCCTCGACTGCACCCACCTGGGCGCCGAGGTGCTCGAGACGAAGCTGCCGGACATCACCGAGTTCGCCCGCACCTACCTCGGCGTCGACCCCGTCGTCGAGCCGGTGCCGGTCATGCCGACCGCGCACTACGCGATGGGCGGCATCCCGACCAACGTGAAGGCGGAGGTGCTCTCGGACAACGACACCGTCGTGCCCGGCCTGTACGCCGCCGGCGAGTGCGCGTGCGTGTCCGTCCACGGCTCGAACCGCCTCGGCACGAACTCGCTGCTCGACATCAACGTGTTCGGCAAGCGCGCCGGCAACAACGCGGTCGACTACGCGCGCAGCGCCCGGTTCGTGCCGCTCCCGAAGGACCCGGCGAAGGCCGTGCGCGACCTCGTCGAGCAGCTCCGCACCTCCACCGGCACCGAGCGGATCGCGGACCTCCGCAAGGAGCTCCAGGACAACATGGACGCCTCCGCCCAGGTGTTCCGCACGGACGAGTCCCTCGCGAAGGTCACCGAGACCATTCACGGGCTGCGCGAGCGCTACCGGAACATCGGCATCCAGGACAAGGGCAAGCGGTTCAACACCGACCTGCTCGAGGCCATCGAGCTCGGGTTCCTGCTCGACCTCGCCGAGGTCGTCGTCTACTCCGCGCGGAACCGCAAGGAGAGCCGCGGCGGTCACATGCGCGACGACTTCCCGAAGCGCGACGACGCGAACTACATGCAGCACACGATGGCGTACCTCACGGGCGACCCGCACTCGTCCGACGCCGCCGACCACATCAAGCTCGACTGGAAGCCCGTCGTCGTGACCCGCTACCAGCCGATGGAGCGGAAGTACTGAAGCAGCCATGACGATCACTGCTCTCCCCGGCGTCACCGACGCCGTCATGAACCCCGCGATCAAGCGCCGGCCCGCCGAGGGCTTCACGACGATCACGCTGATCGTCCGACGCTTCGACCCCGAGGTGGACGACGAGCCGCGCTGGGTCGACTACGACGTGGACACGTTGCCGACGGACCGCATCCTCGACGCGCTGCACAAGATCAAGTGGGAGCAGGACGGCTCGCTCACGTTCCGCCGCTCGTGCGCCCACGGCGTCTGCGGCTCGGACGCGATGCGCATCAACGGCCGCAACCGCCTCGCGTGCAAGACGCTCGTGAAGGACCTCGACGTCTCGAAGCCGATCTACGTCGAGGCGATCAAGGGCCTGCCCCTCGAGAAGGACCTCGTCGTCGACATGGAGCCGTTCTTCGCCTCCTTCCGCGCCGTGCAGCCCTTCCTCCAGTCGCACACCGCGCCGCCGGAGGGCCGCGAGCGTCTGCAGTCCGCCGCCGACCGCGAGCGGTTCGACGACACCACGAAGTGCATCCTCTGCGCCGCGTGCACGTCGTCCTGCCCGGTGTTCTGGACCGACGGGCAGTACTTCGGGCCGGCCGCGATCGTGAACGCGCACCGCTTCATCTTCGACAGCCGCGACGAGGAGGCGGAGGTCCGCCTCGACATCCTCAACGACAAGGAGGGCGTCTGGCGCTGCCGCACGACCTTCAACTGCTCCGAGGCCTGCCCGCGCGGCATCCAGATCACGAAGGCGATCAGCGAGGTCAAGGCGGCGACGATCCGCCGGCCCGACAAGATCAAGATCGCGTAGCCCTCGCGGCTCGAGCACCACTTTGCTCACGCTTCTTGCCGCCTGACCGAGGGTCGGGCGGCAAGAAGCGTGAGCAAAGTCCGTTTCGGCGGGGCGATCGGGCGCCGCTCCGTGTGGCGCCCGCCCTCGGGCGGGGGTCGCCCGTAGCGTGACCGCGCTGTGGGACGACGAACGGAAGGCGCGGGATCGAGGCGGATCCTCGCGGCGGTGGCGGCGGGCGCGCTGAGCGTGGCGACCCTGACCGGCCTGGTCGCCGCTCCCGCGAACGCGGTCACGCCGACGCCGACGGTCACCTCCAAGCCCACCTCAAAGCCCACCGGGAAGCCCACGCCCTCCCCCACGGCGACGCCCTGGCCCGTCGGCGTCGCGCTGCAGGCCCGGGTCGCCGTGAACGGCGCCGTGCTCACGCTGCCCGCGACCGACGGGCTGCGCGACCGGACGACCGTGCGCGTCCTGGCCGCCTCCGGCGGGAAGGTCGACCTCGACGCCTACCGCGGGAAGAAGGTCGTCCACCTCGCCGCCCGGATCGCGCTCCGGAAGGTGCAGCAGGGCTGGGCGAAGACGATCACCGTCGACGCCGCCGACCTGACGACGGGGACCTGGCGGCTCCGCACGAAGCGCTCCGACCTGCCCGGCGTCTGGGCGTGGGGCACGACCTCCGTCCGCGTGGGGTCCGGCGCCGCCGTCCACGTTGCGGTCCGACCGGCCGCGACCGTGCTCTACCCGTACCGGGACGGCGTCCTCGATGCGGCGGTCGTCCGCGTGACCGGGCAGGACGAGACGCGGACGGCGGTGCCCGTCGTCGGCACGGTCCGCATCGACGCGGGCCGGAAGCACCTGACGCGAACGCTGTCGAAGGCCGGCGCCGCGTCGCTGCCGGTGACGGCGCTGCCCCTCGGTCCGGCGACGCTCACCACCACGGTCACCGGCCCGACGGGGAAGAAGGCGGTGCGCCGCACGGCGTTGACCCTCGCGCCGACCGCGGTCGGGAGCCTCCGCATCGCGCGGTCCTCGGACACCGTGCAGCCGGTGGTCGACGGTCTGCTCGACTCCGTCGTGCTGACGACCTCGGGTGCGGCGTCCGGCGGCTCGCCGGCGAAGGTCTCCGGGACCCTGACGGTGTCCAAGGGGAGCACGGTCGCGCAGCGGTTCGTCGTGAAGGACGGGAAGCAGCACGCCTTCACCTGGAACGGGCGCGTCAAGGGCGTCGTCGTCCCCGGCACCTGGACCGCGACCCTCGCCCTCAAGGGACCGCAGGGCGTCGTCCGGACGAGGACGGCGAAACTCGTCGTCACGAAGAAGCACCTGCCGTACGCGGTCCGCGAGATGTTCACGATCGCCGCCGGCAACCAGCAGGGGCTCGCCGTCCGGAACGGCTTCTTCTACGTCGGCTACGACATCGGGAACGGGCAGTCGAAGATCGAGCGCTACGACGGCACGGGGATGCCGGCCGGCACGCTCGGCCCGCTGCCGATCGAGCACGTCGCGGAGCTCGCCTACTCCACGACCACGGACAGGATCTACGCGGCGAACGGCGGCAGCAGCACGCCGACGATGGTCTACGCGATCGACCCGGTGTGGGACCCGGACGCACCGCCCGCCGACCCGTCGACCGCGATCACGCAGCGGTTCGACCTCACCGCGCTCGGCGTCAACGGCATGGTCGCGGTCGACGACGTGAACAAGCGGCTCCTGGTCTTCTCGAGCACGGCGAAGAGCTCCGGCTACCAGGTGAGCTCCGTGACGCTCACCGACACCCCCGTCCTCGATGCGAACGGCGCGCCCGTGCTGAACGACGACGGCACGCCGAAGGTCGTCCCGGCGGGCACCGTCACCGCGACCGTCCCGGTGTCGATCGACGGCGTGCCGCAGGGCATCGACCTCGTCGGGCAGCAGCTCTGGATCTACACGAGCCTGAAGAAGGTCAACCACGTCGCGAAGTACGACCTGCGGTCGAACGCGCTGCTGACGGCGTCCGCCGCGACCGCCTCGTCCGACCTGTACTGGGGCGGCGAGGGCGAGGGCATGGCCACCGTCCAGGCGACGGACACCGGCGACGGCCTCCCCGCATGGATCTACGTCGGCGCCCACGACCTGATGTACAAGAAGAACCCGCTCGCGCCGAACCACATCGGACAGCTGGTCCCGGTCACCGACAACGACTGATCCGGACCGCCTCCCGTCCTCCGCCCGGCGCTACGCTGGCGCCGTGTCGGCCGGTGAGCTCGGCTCCTACCTCCGCGCACGGCGGGAGGCCGTGCCGCCGGAGTCCGTCGGCGTCGCCACCGGCGCCCGCCGCCGCGTCGCGGGCCTCCGCCGCGAGGAGGTCGCGCTGCTCGCCGGCATCAGCGCCGAGTACTACGTCCGGCTCGAGCAGGGCCGCGAGCGGAACCCGTCGCCGCAGGTCGTCGCGGGCCTCGTCCGGGCGCTGGCCCTCGACCGCCCCGCGGAGGACTTCCTTCGCGCCCTCGCCGGTCAGCCGCCGTCGCCCCGGCGCAGCGCCACCACCGACCCGGGCCTCGTCGCGTTCCTCGACGCGCTGTCGACGACCCCCGCGATGGCGCACGACCGCGTCCTGACGGTCGTCGCGTCCAACCGGCTCGCCCGCGGACTGACGCCGGCGTTCACCCCCGGCGTCAACCTCCTCCGCGCCGCGCTGTTCGACCCGGGTCTCCGCTCCCTCTACCAGGGTGCCGAGGAGGCGATCGGCCGCCTGGTGTCCTACCTGCGCGCGCAGGCGGCGGTGCCCCCGCCCGACCCCCGGCTGGCGGACCTCGTCGCGGAGCTCTCCGCCGCGAGTCCCCTCTTCGCCTTGCTCTGGGCCCGCCAGGAGGTCGTGCCCGCGGCGAACGGCGTGAACCTGCTCCTGCACGAGCGGTACGGGGCGCTCGAGCTGCGGTTCGAGCGCCTGACGCCCGCCGGCAGCGACGACCCCGTCGTGGTCGTGTACCACGCGGCCCCCGGCAGCGCGACGGAGCGGGCGCTCGAGGCGCTCGCCCGGGATCAGCTCGGCGCCGCCGCCGCACTCGGGGCGGAGGACGGCAGCGCCACGGTTCGGATCCACTCGAGCGCCGCATCGGCCACGTCGGGCCAGCCCGAGTCGAGCGTCAAGGAGTGGCCCCGCCCCTCGAACTCGCGGTAGTCCGTCACGGCCGGCCCGCCCTCGTAGAGCTTCAGCACGGCCCGGGTGACGGAGGCCGGGACGGTGTGGTCCTCCGTGCCGGACACGAGCAGCAGCGGACCGCGCTCCGCGGCGGTGTCCACGGTCGCCGGGGAGCGGCGCGAGAGGTTCGCGGTCGCGTCCTCGAACAGCGGGCGCCCGGGACCCGGGATGGTCCACGCCTCATGGAGGCGGTCGGACTCCTCCCGCGGGATCGCGTTGCCGAACGCATACCGGAACTGGGACGGCGTGAGGGAGACGGTCCTCCCGCGGTTCGCCGGGTTGCCGAGCACGGGCAGCGCCGAGCGGAGCTGGGCGAACGGCAGGACGCGCACCCCCTTGATCGGCGCGGGGTCGACGGCGATCGCCGCCGACGCGTACCCGTGCACCAGCAGCTCCTGCGCGATGAGGCCGCCGAAGGAGTGCCCCACGACGATCGGGCGGGCCGGCAGCCCCTCGATCAGCTCGGCGAAGGCGTGGCAGATCGCCTCGATGCCGACCCCTTCGAGCGCGGACGGGTCCTCCCGCGTCGCCGCGACAGTGGCCCGGTCGCCGGGCCAGCCGGGCGCGCTGGTGGTGAACCCCTCCTGCTCGAAGCGGGCCTGCCAGGGTGCCCAAGCGCTCGCGTGGATCCAGAGTCCGTGGATGAAGAGGACGTGGGGGACGGGGTCGGTCATGACGGGTTCGCTCTCTCGTTCGGGGCGGGGTGGACTCGGCGCAGGTCGGGTCAGAGGGTTTGCACGAGGCCGCCGTCGATCCGCAGGTCGGCGCCCGTGACATTGCCCGCCCGGCCGCCGGCGAGCAGCAGCACGAGGTCGGCGACCTCCTCGGGACGGGTGAAGCGGCCGGTGCTGAAGCCCGCCCGGGCCGCCCGGACGACGGACTCGGGGTCGACGCCGGATGCGGCGCCGAGCGTCGAGGCGACACCGCCGCCGCCGAGCCACAGGTCCGTCTCGACCGGGCCGGGGCTGATCGTGTTGAACCGGATGCCGGCCGGACCGAACTCCTTGGACAGCGACTTCGAGATGTTCCAGAGCGCCGCCTTCGCGGCGGAGTAGTCGACGACGACCGGGTCCGGGAGGTAGGCGTTTACGGACGCGATCGAGACGACCGCGCCGCGGCCGCGCTCGACCATGCCCGGGAGGACGGCGCGGATCGCGCGAAGGGCGGCGAAGAGGTCGAGCTCGAAGGTCCGGCGCCAGTCGCCGTCGGACACGGCGAGGAAGCCGTCGGTGCGCGGGGCGACGGCACCCGCGTTGTTCACGAGGACGTCGACGTCGCCGAGCTCGGCCGCGCGCGCCACGAGCTCGGCCGGGCCGCCCTCGGTCGCCAGATCGACCTCGACCGGGTGCACCCGCCCGGCGTCGGCGAGCGTCTGCAGCGCGGGCGGCACCGACCGCGAGCCGGTCACCACGACGGCGCCCTCGTCGACGAGCGCGCGGGTCACGGCCAGGCCGATCCCCCGGCTGGCACCGGTCACGATCGCGAGGCGCCCCTCGAGCTCAAGATCCACGTCGCGACCGTAGGACCGCGCCGCCGGCGCCGGGGAGGCCGCCGTTCTCCTAGCAGCGGCGCACCCACCCGGGCAGAGACGCCGAAGTGCTCACGCTTCGTGCCGCATGATCGTCCATCAGGCGGCACGAAGCGTGAGCAAGTCGGGCAGTCAGGCGGAGGCGGGGACCTTCGCGACCTCGGCCGCCGCGGCGCGCGCCGCAGCCGCGCTCGGGGCCTTCAGCGCGGCGGCCGCGCGGGCCCTCGCCTCGTCCAGGGTCACGGTCAGCAGCTCCGCCCGCACGTCGGCGAGCGCCGCCGGCGTCATCGACAGGCTCTTCGCGCCCAGGCCGACGAGGACGACCGCGAGGGCCGGGTCCGCCGCGGCCTCACCGCAGATGCCGACGCTCTTGCCCGCTTCGGCGCCGGCCTTCCCGACCTCCGCGACGAGCCGGAGGACGGCCGGGTGCCACGGGTCCTGGAACGCGGCCACGGTGCCGAGCAGGCGGTCCGCCGCGAGCGTGTACTGGGTGAGGTCGTTCGTGCCGATCGACACGAAGTCGGCCGACTCGAGGATCTGCGGGGCGAGCAGGGCCGCGGAGGGCACCTCCACCATCACGCCGGGCGTCTTGATGCCGAGCTCGCGGGCGAGCGCGGTGAAGTACTCGGACTCCTCCGGCTCGGACACCATCGGGGCCATCACCCAGAGGTCCGCCTCGGTCGCCTCAGCGGCCTCCGCGAGCGCGGTGAGCTGCTCGCGGAGGATGTCCTCGTGGACGCGGAGCACCCGCAGGCCGCGGAGGCCGAGCGCCGGGTTCTCCTCCTCGCTGTCGTTGAGGAAGGACAGCGGCTTGTCCGCACCGGCGTCGAGCGCGCGCACGACGACCTTCTTGCCCGGGAAGGCCTTCAGCACGGCGACGTACTGCTCCTTCTGCTGCTGCACGGTCGGCGCCGACTTCGAGTCGAGGAAGAGGAACTCGGTGCGGAACAGGCCGACGCCCTCGGCTCCCAGCTCGACCGCCTTCGCCGCGTCCTTCGCGCCGCCGATGTTCGCGAGCAGCTGGACCTTCGTGCCGTCGCCGAGCGCACCCGGCGTGATGGGAGCGTTCGCCGCGGCCTTCCGCTCCTCGATCGTCCGCAGCGTCGCGGCGACCGTCTCCTCGCTCGGTTCGACCTCCACCGTGCCGGCGCCCGCGTCGACCACGACGACCTGCCCGTCCTGCAGCGAGTCCGCCGCGGAGACGCCGACGATCGCCGGGATGGAGCGCGAGCGGGCGAGGATCGCCGTGTGCGACGTCGGGCCGCCGTCCCGCGTGATGAGCGCGAGGACCTTGTCGAGGTCGAGCAGCGCCGTGTCGGCCGGCGCCAGGTCCCGCGCCACGAGCACGAACGGGGTGTCCGAGTCGGGCACGCCGGGCGCCGGGACGCCGGTGAGCTTCGCGATGATGCGCTGCGCCACGTCGCCGAGGTCGGCGGCGCGCTCGGCCATGTAGCCGCCGAGCCCCACGAGCATCACCTGGAACTCGAGGAACGCCTCGTGCACCGCCCGCTGACCGGTGCGGCCGGACCGGATGCGCGCGACCACGTCGTCGACCAGCGTCGGGTCCTCCGCCATCAGCGCCTGCGCCTCGAGCACGCCCTGGGCGTCGCCGCCTGCGCGGTGCCCGCGCTCGACGAGCTCCGCGGCGACCTGCTGCAGCGCGGTGCGCGTGCGGGCGACCTCCGCGTCGAGATCATCGGGCCGCTCGCCCTCCGGCGGCTCCGGCAGCGGATCCGGCATGCGCCGCACCGGCCCCGTCGCGAGCGCTCGTCCCACACCGATCCCGTTCAACGCCATCGCCCGTCTCCTTCGCCGTGGCCGTGTCGGACAGTCGATCAGTGTAGGACCGTGGTTGTCGAGGACAACCGTGCGGGCTTCGCCGGCGCCCAGCGCGCTCCCACCGCGACGGCAGCGGTCGCTCGGTAGCCTCGCGGGGTGAGCTACTCGCGCGACGATCAGGGCGTCCGCGACGAGGCGGCACCGGTCCGCGCCTCGGGTGCGCAGGAGGACGCCGCGCCGCGCCCCACCGGCATCGCCGGGCTGATCGACCGCGTCTTCAAGCTGCGCCCCGTACGCGTCTTCTTCCACTACGCCGGCGACAACGGGCCGCTCATCGCGTCCGGCATGACCTACCAGGCGTTCTTCGCGCTCGCCGGTGCGCTCTGGCTGTCCTTCGCGCTGCTCGGCTTCGCGCTGCGGGGGAACCTCGCGCTCCAGGCGAGCGTGTTCGGCGCGATCAACCAGTTCCTGCCGGGCCTCATCGGGTACGACATCGCCGGCACGCAGGTCCAGGGCGCCATCGACAGCGCGGCGCTGCTCGAGAACTCGTCGCTCTCCTGGTCGAGCGCGATCTCGCTGCTGATCGTGCTCTGGACCGCCGTCGGCTTCCTCGCGACGCTGCGCACCGCGATCCGGATCATGTTCGGCCTGCCGAACGAGCAGGGGAACTTCATCCTCCTGAAGCTCCGCGACCTCGGGTACACCGTCGCGTTCGGCGCCGTCGTGCTGCTGACCGCCGCGATCACGGTGCTCAGCAACGCCGCGCTCGACGTCGTGCTGAGCCTGCTCGGGCTCGGGCAGGCCGGTCCGGTGCAGCAGGTGCTCACGGCGGCCGTCGCACTCGTGCTGCTCGCCGCGATCGAGACCGCCATGCTCGCGGCGGCGTTCCGCATCCTCTCGGGCATCCCGGTGCCGCACCGACGGCTGTGGGCCGGGTCGCTGCTCGGCGGCGTCGCGCTCGCCGTGCTGCAGACGCTCGCCTCCACACTCCTGCACTTCGGCACCAACAACCCGGTCATCAAGGGCTTCGCGGTCCTCGTGGGCCTGCTCGTCTTCTTCAACATCGTCTGCCAGCTGATCCTCCTCGCCGCCGCGTGGGTGGCGGTCGGCATGCTCGACGCCGGCATCGACGCCTCGTCGCTCTCGCCCGACCAGCGGGAGAACGCGGAGGCGCAGCGCCTCGAGGACGCCCGGCGGCTCGTGGCGCGCGCGAACCGGGAGGCGCTCGAGGACCGCCTCCGGAACGCCCGCGGGCTCGCGCGGTGGCGCCTGTCGCGGCAGCTGCAGCGCGAGGTGCGGGACGAGGCGCGACGGCGGCAGGAGGTGCCGACGACGAGCGAGTACCGGGAGGCGCAGCAGCGCACGGGCGACAGCTCCCCGGACGAGCGCCAGGTGGAGCGCGCGGGCTGATCCTCCTCACTCGCTGCCGGGGCCTTCCGCTGCATTCCGGGCAGTGCGCACGGCCGATCGTGCAGCGGGAGGCCCCGGCAGCGGAGGGTCCGGCGGCGGTGCGCAGCGCGGCGGCGCCTGCTCGTAGGGTTGAGGACCGTGGCGCAGCAGACGGTGAGACTGGCGACCGTCAACGTGAACGGCGTGCGGGCGGCGTTCCGGAAGGGCATGGGCGCGTGGCTCGACGGCCGCGGCGTCGACATCCTCGCGCTGCAGGAGGTGCGCGCCGAGACCTCCGACCTCGAGTCGCTGCTCGGCCCCGAGTGGAACGTCCTCCACGACGCCGCGACCGCGAAGGGCCGCGCCGGCGTCGCGATCGCGTCCCGGGGGAAGGCGCAGATCCACCGCGTCGCGATCGGCGAGGAGGACTTCGACACCGCGGGCCGCTGGCTCGAGGCGGACTACGCCGTGGGGGACGAGGTCGTGACCGTCGTGTCGGCGTACGTCCACTCCGGCGAAGCGGGCACGCAGAAGCAGGTCGACAAGTACCGGTTCCTCGACGCGTTCGAGGCGCGGCTGCCAGAGCTCACCGCCCACAACCCCCTCGCGGTCGTGGTCGGCGACCTGAACGTCGCCCACCGCAGCCTCGACATCAAGAACTGGAAGGGCAACCTGAAGAACTCCGGCTTCCTGCCGGAGGAGCGCGCCTACTGGGACCGCTTCGTCGGCGCGGAGGGCGACGCGGACTACAACGCGGGCGGCGGCCTCGGCTGGGTCGACGTCGGCCGCCGCGCGGCCGGCGAGGTCCAGGGCCCGTACACCTGGTGGTCGTGGCGCGGGCAGACGTTCGCCAACGACGCGGGCTGGCGGATCGACTACCACCTCGCCTCCCCCGCGCTCGCGGAGCGGGTCGACGCGGTCGTCGTCGATCGCGCGGCGACCCGCGAGGAGCGATGGTCCGACCACACGCCCGTGGTCGTCGACTACCGCGTCGGCTGAGCGCCGGCCCTCCCACTCCCCCTCTTCCACGCAAGGACCCTCATGAACGACAAGCCCCGCATCTTCTCCGGCATCCAGCCCTCCGCCGACTCCCTCCACATCGGCAACTACATCGGTGCCCTCCAGCAGTGGGAGTCGATGCAGGACGACTACGACGCGATCTTCTGCATCGTCGACCTGCACGCGATCACCGTGCCGCAGGACCCGAAGGCGTTGCGGGACGCGACGCGGACCCTCGCGGTGCAGTACATCGCCGCGGGCATCGACCCGGCCCGGTCGACGATGTTCGTGCAGTCGCAGGTGCCCGCCCACGCGCAGCTCGCCTGGATCCTGAACGGCATCACCGGCTTCGGCGAGGCCGGCCGGATGACGCAGTTCAAGGACAAGTCCGCACGGAACGGCGCGGACGCCGCCAGCGTCGGACTCTTCACCTACCCGGTCCTGATGGCCGCGGACATCCTGCTCTACGACACGGAGCTCGTGCCGGTCGGCGACGACCAGAAGCAGCACGTCGAGCTCGCCCGCGACCTCGCCCAGCGGTTCAACAGCCGCTTCGGCGAGACGTTCGTGGTGCCGAAGCCGCAGATCCAGAAGGAGACGGCCCGGATCTACGACCTGCAGATCCCGACCGCGAAGATGAGCAAGTCCGCCGCGACGGACTCCGGCATCGTCTGGATGCTCGACGAGCCCGCCGTCATCGCGAAGAAGATCCGCTCCGCCGTGACGGATACCGGCCGCGAGGTGCGGTTCGACCGCGGCGAGAAGCCCGGCGTCTCGAACCTGCTCGCGATCCTCTCCGCCTTCCGCGGGGTGCCGATCGCGACCCTCGAGGCCGAGTACGAGGGCCGCGGGTACGGCGACTTCAAGCGCGACGTCGCCGACGCGGTCGTCGACGCGTTCGGGCCGATCCGCGAACGCACCCTCGAGCTGCAGGCCGACCCGGCGGAGGTCGACCGCATCCTCACGACGAGCGCGCAGCGGGCGCACGACCTCGCCTCGGCGAAGCTCGCGCAGGTCCACGAGGCGGTCGGGCTCTACCCCTCCCTCTGAGCCGCCCCGCGACACGAACGCGCAACACGGGGCGAGCAGGATGACGGCATGAGCATCAGCGCGGACATCGCGATCATCGGCGGCGGCATCGCCGGGCTGTCGCTGGCCGCGGCGATCGGCGACCGGGCGTCGACGGTCGTGATCGAGGCCGAGCCGGAGCTCTTCCACCACACGTCGAGCCGTTCCGCGCAGCAGATGCAGCCGACCTACGGGCCGGCGCCGGTGCGCGCGCTCACGACCGCGTCGATCCCGCTCGTCGAGGCGCGCGCCGAGCGGGCGGGCCGAGGCGTCTACGTGCCGCGACCGCTGCTCTGGCTGCACGCCGACGAGGACCGGTCCGAGCTCGAGCACCTGCTCGCCACCGTGCCCGGGCTGACGCCGATCGGTGCGGACGAGGCGGTGCGCCTCCTGCCGCCGCTCAAGCGCGACCTCCTGGTCGACGCGGCCGTCGACCTCTCCGCCGTCGAGGTGGACGTGCCGCTGCTGCTGTCCTGGTACCGGGAGGACGCGCTCGCCGGCGGCACCGAGCTCGTCACCGGTGCGCGCGTCACGGCCGCCGAGCGGGCTGGCGACGTGTGGCGGCTGACCGCGGGCGCGACGACGGTCGAGGCGCCGGTCGTCGTGAACGCCGCGGGCGCCTGGGTGGACCGCGTCGGCGCGCTGCTCGGCGCCCGGTCCCGGGGCCTCACGCCGAAGCGCCGCACCGTCGCGGTCGCGCCGCCCTCCCGCCCGATCGACCCGGGCTGGCCGATGGCGGCGGACGTGGCCGACCGGTTCTACTTCCGGCCGCGGGGCGAGGCCGTGCTGGCGTCGGCGCTCGAGGACGTCGTGAGCGAACCGGAGGACGCGCAGCCGACCGCGGACGTCGTCGCGACCGTCCTGGAGCGGGTGAACGCGGTCACCGATCTCGGGCTCGGCGCGCCCGTCACCACCTGGACGGGGCTGCGGACCCTCTCCCCCGATGCGTCGCCCGTGGTCGGGTTCGACGGCGAGGTCGACGGCCTCTACTGGCTCGCGGGGCAGGGCGGGTACGGGATCCAGACGTCGGCGGCGCTCGCGGCGGTCGTCGCCGCGGACCTGCTCGGGGCCGACCACGGCCTCCGCGGGCTCGACGGGGTGCTCGCCGATCTCTCCCCCGCCCGGTTCTGACCCGCCGGCGCGCGGGACCGCGCCGAACAGCTGCCGTGGATGAGGCGGCGCTCGGGCTCTCGCGCGTCGTAGTCCCGACCGCGGCGGGGCCCGTCGTCGCCCGCGTCGGCGCGGGCGACGACGAGCGCGGGCTCCTCCTGATCCACGGCGCCGCCGGCTCGTGGCGGGCGTGGATCCCGATGCTGCGGGAGGCGGCGCGGGCCGGACGGCCGCTGCCCCGCGTGGCGGCGGTCGACCTGCCGGGGTGGGGCGAGAGCCCCGAGCCCGTACGGCCGCTCGACGCGGGCGCAGCGGCGGAGGCCGTCGTCGCCGTGGCGCGGGCCGTCGGCGTCACGCGCTGGACGGTCGTCGGTCACTCGCTCGGCGGCGTGGTGGCGCTCGAGATCGCCGTCCGCGAGCCCGACCGGACCGAGCGCGTCGTCCTCGTGTCGCCGACGGGCCCCGCGGTGCTCGACGCCATCCGCCGACCGGTCCGGGGCGGCGTCCGGCTGCCGTGGTTCGCCGGGATGCTGCTCGCGATGCGGGTGCTCAGCGCCCTGCCGGGCGGCGGGCGCCCACTGCTGCGCGCCCTCGGTCGGACCGGCGCGCTCGGCGTCCTCGCCGGCCCGCTCTTCGCCGATCGCGCCGGGGTCGACCCGCAGGTGCTCAGGGACTTCGGCGAGGAGACCCGCCCGGCCGCGTTCGTCCGCGCCGCGCGCTCGGCCGCTCGGCTGCGGCTGCCGTCGGACGCGGTCCGCTGCGCGGTCCGGTCCGTGCGCGGTGGCCGCGACCGCTTCATCGGCGCGCGCGACGCGACGGCGTTCGCCCGCGTGCTCCCGGGGTTCCGCGAGACGGTCGTCCCGGGCGCGGGGCACTTCGCGCTCGCGGAGCGGCCGGAAGCGGTCCTCGCCGTGCTCGACGACTGAGCGCCGCGTCCTGAGGACCGCCGCCCCGCGCGGGCTGCTGGCCGCCGGCGCTACACTCCGGTCAAGCACGTGCTCCGGGGTCGGTGGAAGTCCGAACCGGCGGTCAAAGTCCGCGAACCCGCTCGACCCGCGAGGGTCGGCCGGGCCGATCCGGTGGAACTCCGGAACCGACAGTCACAGTCTGGATGGGAGAAGCACGAGGGCGATCCGCGCGCGGACCGCCCCGCGGCGCCGTCCCGCGACCCCCGGAGCACCCGGACGAGGACAGGGACGCATGGACACCGCGGCTGCGGGCACGGAGGTGCTCCTCGAGCGCGCCATGCGCCGCGCCCTCGAGCTCGCCCGGCTCGGGCCCTCCGGCGGCCCCAACCCGCAGGTCGGCTGCGTGCTGCTCGGCCCCGACGGGGACGTGCTGGCCGAGGGGTGGCATCGCGGTGCGGGCACGCCCCACGCGGAGGCGGACGCGCTCGCGAAGGTGCCGGAGGGCGCCGCGGCGGGGGCGACCGCAGTCGTCACGCTCGAGCCCTGCGACCACACGGGTCGGACCGGCCCGTGCTCGGTCGCGCTGATCGACGCCGGCGTCGCGCGGGTCGTGGTCGCGCAGCCCGACCCGAACCCGCTCGCGGCCGGCGGAGCCGAGCGCCTCCGTGCCGCGGGCGTCGCGGTCGAGATCGGCGTGCTCGGGGACGAGGCGGCGGCGCTGAACGAGCGCTGGGCCACCGCGCTCCGGCTCGGGCGGCCGTGGGTGACCGCGAAGTGGGCGTCGAGCCTCGACGGGCGGATCGCCGCGGCCGACGGCTCGAGCCGGTGGATCACGGGACCGGCGGCCCGGGCGGACGTGCATCGGCGCCGCGCCGAGCACGGCGCGATCCTCGTCGGCTCGGGCACCGTGCTCACCGACGATCCCGCGCTCACCGCCCGCGACGGCGACGCCCTGCTCCCCCACCAGCCGCGGCCCGTCGTCGTCGGCCTCCGCGAGCCCGCGCCGGACGCCGCCGTCCGCGCCCACCCGGAGCCGCTCCTCCGCGTCCGCTCGCACGATCCCGCTGCAGCGCTCGAGGCGATCGCCGACACGGGTGCGACGAGCGCGTTCCTCGAGGGCGGCCCGACGCTCCTCTCCGCCTTCCTCGCCGCCGACCTCGTCGACGAGGTGCTCGTCTACCTAGCGCCGACGCTGCTCGGCGGCGACCGCCTCGCGACCCTCGACCTCGGCGTGCCGACGATCGGCGCACAGCGCCGGCTCACGATCCGCGAGGTCCACCGACTCGGCGACGACCTGCTCGTCGTCGCCCACCCCGACCACAGGGAGGCCTGATGTTCACCGGCATCATCGAGGAGCGCGGCCGCATCGTCGGCTGGGAGACGACGCCCGACGGCGGCGCCCGGCTGACGATCGACGCGCCGACGACCTCGGCGGACGCGCACCACGGCGACTCGATCGCCGTGAGCGGCGTCTGCCTCACGGTCGTCCGGTTCGGCGACGGCCGCTTCACCGCGGACGTGATGGGCCAGACGCTCGCGGTCAGCGCGATCGCCGACCTGGCGGAGGGCGACGAGGTCAACCTCGAGCGCGCCGCGAAGGTCGGCGACCGGCTCGGCGGCCACATCGTCCAGGGGCACGTCGACGGCGTCGGCGAGCTGCTGCAGGTCCGCGACGAGGGGGCGTGGCGCGTCCTCCGCATCTCCCTCCCCGCCGATCTCGCGCCCCTCGTGGTCGACAAGGGCTCGATCGCCGTCGCGGGCACGTCCCTCACGGTCTCCGCGATCGGGCAGGAGGGTCCGGCGCACTGGTTCGAGGTCAGCCTCATCCCCGAGACGCTCCAGGCGACCACGCTCGGCGCCCTCGCCGTCGGCGGCCGGGTGAACCTGGAGACGGACGTGCTCGCCCGGCACGTCGCACGGCTGCTGGCGCTCACGCCGGCCTCGGAAGGGATGGCGTGATGCCGCTGGCGCCGGTGGAGGAGGTCGTCGCCGCGCTCCGCGACGGCCGCATCGTGATCGTCGCGGACGACGAGACTCGGGAGAACGAGGGCGACGCGATCGTGTCGGCGGTGCTCGCGACGCCGGAGACGATCACCTGGATCGTGAACCACACGTCCGGGTTCATCTGCGCACCCATGACGAACGCGATCGCCGACCGCCTCGACCTGCCGATGATGGTCCGCGACAACCAGGACCCGCGCGGCACCGCCTACACGGTGAGCGTCGACGCGACCGACCGCCTCTCGACCGGCATCAGCGCCGCCGACCGGGCGCACACGCTGAACGTCCTCGCCGACCCGGACTCGACGCCCGCCCTGGTGAGCCGCCCGGGGCACATCCTCCCCCTGCGCGCCGTCGACGGCGGGGTGCGGCAGCGCGGCGGCCACACCGAGGCGGCCGTCGACCTGATGAAGCTCGCAGGTCTCCCGCCGGTCGCCGCGATCTCGGAGATCGCGTCCCCGGACGGCACCATGACGCGGCTCCCGGGGCTGCTCGAGCTCGGCGAGCGCGAGGGCATCCTCGTGACGACCGTCGCGGCGATCCGGGAGCACCTCGACGCGCATCCGGCGGCGTGCGACGAGGCCGGGATCACCGAGCCGCCCGCGGCGCCGCGGGTGCGCTTCGAGGTGGAGACGAACCTCCGCACCGTCCACGGCGTCTTCCGTACGCGCGCCTACCGCGACCTGCTGACGGGGGACGAGCACGTCGCCCTCGTGGCGGACGGCGACGGCTCGACGCCGCCGCTCGTGCGGGTGCATTCCGAGTGCCTGACCGGGGAGGCCTTCGGCTCCGCGCAGTGCGAGTGCGGCCCGCAGCTCGACGCGGCGCTCGACCGGGTGCAGGCGGAGGGCGGCGCCGTCGTCTACCTCCGGGGGCAGGAGGGCCGCGGCATCGGCCTGATCGACAAGCTCCGCGCGTACCGGCTGCAGGAGGACGGGCTCGACACCCTCGACGCGAACCTCGCGCTGGGTCTGCCGGTCGACGCCCGCGAGTACGGGGCCGCGGCAGCGATCCTCGAGGATCTCGGGTTCGACTCGGTGCGGCTGCTCACGAACAACCCGGACAAGATCGCGCAGCTCGAGGCGCACGGCGTGACCGTCGCGCACCGCGAGCCGCTCGTGGTCGGCGTCGGCGCCGCGAACCAGGGGTACCTCGACACGAAGCGCGAGCGCATGGGCCACCTGATCGACCGCCCCCGGGCGGTCGCGGACACGAAGCGGAGGGCCGGATGAGCGGCGAGGGAAGGCCTGCGGCGCAGGAGATCGACGGCAGCGGCCTCACGGTCGCCGTCGTGCACGGGACGTGGCACCCGATGATCGCGGACGGGCTCCTCGCCGGAGCGCGCCGGACGATCGAGGCGGCGGGCGCCACCGCCGTCGAGTACGCGGTGCCCGGCAGCTTCGAGCTGCCGGTTGTCGCGAAGGCGGCGCTGCTCGCAGGCGCCGACGCGGCGGTCGCGCTCGGCGTGATCATCCGCGGCGGCACTCCGCACTTCGAGTACGTGTCGAGCGCCGCGACCGACGGGCTCACCCGCGTCGCCCTCGACACCGGCAAGCCGGTGGGCTTCGGCGTGCTGACGCTCGACGACGAGGAGCAGGGTCTGGACCGGGCCGGTCTGCCGCACAGCCGCGAGGACAAGGGCGCGGAGGCGGCGGAGGCGGCCCTCCGGACGGCGCTGATCCTCCGCGGGATCCGCGCGAGCTGAGGCCGGGCCGTCGGCGTCGCGCGTCGGTGCCGAGGGTCCGGGGTGGTTTCGAGGCCTCAACCACCGAGGACGGGTGGCTCGGGTTGCGCGCCCTCGTGCTCGACCGAACGTGCTCCGGCGACGGCGGCCGCACGCATCGCCTGGTCCGGGTCGCTGCCGGCCGCGAGCGCCGCGGCGAGCGCGCCGCAGTAGGTGTCGCCCGCACCGGTCGTGTCGACGACCCGTGCCGCGCGGTCGGCCGGCACCGATCGCGCCCCCCACTCGGAGCCGTGCTCGCCGCGGGTCACGAGGAGCGACCGAGGAGCCGCGCCCGATGCGCGCAGCAGCGCCGCTTCGGACTCGTTCGCGACCACCGGATCCGCCAGGGCCAGCACATCGGCGGGGAGCTCTGCGAAGGGCGCGACGTTGAGCACGATCCGCGCCCCGGCCGCGCCGGCCCGCCGCGCCGCCTCGGCGACGACGCCGAGGTCGACCTCCAGCTGCAGCAGGAGGACGTCGCCGGCCGCGATCCCGTCGAGGGCGGCGAGGTCGTCGTCGCCGACCGCGGCGTTCGCCCCGGGCGACACGATGATCGTGTTCTCCCCGTCGTCCGCGACCGCGATGAACGCGCGCCCCGTCGGACCGGGCACGGTCCGCAGCCGGGTGACGTCGATCCGGAAGGCGGCGAGCCGGTCCCGGTAGGCGGCACCCTCCGCATCGTCCCCGACGGCGCCGATCATGCGCACGCGGGCGCCGGCCACGGCTGCGGCGACGGCCTGGTTCGCCCCCTTGCCGCCGAAGGCCGTCTCGGGATCGCCCCCGGTCAGGGTCTCCCCCGGCGCGGGATGGCGCTGCACCCGCACCACCACGTCCACGTTCAGCGAGCCGAGCACCCAGACGTCCGCCACCGCTCCATCGTGGCAGGCGCTCAGAGCGGAACGGTGAGCCGTTCCTGCACGTGCTGCCGCACGAGGTCGGCCATGTCGCTCGTGCAGCCGTCGAGCAGCCACTGCACCTGCAGGCCGTCCATGACCGCGACGAGCTCGCGGGCCGCGACGTCGGGATCAACGCCGTCGCGCAGGGCGCCGTCCTCCCGCGCCTGCTCGTAGGACTCCCGCATTTCGGCCCGGCTGGCCCGGTAGCGGCGGACGAAGTAGGCGTGCGCCGGGTGATCGGCTGCGGTCGCCTCGGCCGAGAGCACCGTGTACAGCTCGACGATGCCGCGGCGCCCCTCGTTGCGGCGGGCCAGCTCGACCACGCGGCGCAGCTGGGCCACCCCGCGCACCGGCGGCGTGAAGAACTGCGCGATGTCCTGCTCGTCGCGGTGCTCGAGCACGGCGATCAGCAGCGCCTCCTTCGTCGCGAAGTGATGCAGCAGGCCGGGGTGCGAGATCCCGCAGCGGGACGCGATCTCGCGGAGCGAGGCACCGCGGTAGCCCACCTCCCCGAACAGCGCCGTGGCGCGCTCGATGATCTCGGCGCGCTTCGCCCGCCCCTTCGCGTAGCCCCGCTCCGCTGCGATGGTCATGCGCTCCTCGATCCGCTCCTGGGCAGTTTCTCACGCGCTTACTTACCAAATGGTCGGTTTTGGGGTTATCGTGGGCGCCGCACCGGCCGACGCGGGCCGGCGGAGAGGACAGAGGAGTCCCATGGCCGTCATCGAACCGACCGGCGTCGCTGCGGCGAGCGCCGGCGCAGGAGCCGTGCCCGGGTCCCGCCGCAGCGCGGGCAACGGCGTGATCGTCGCCTACGTCATCGCCTACCTGGCGCTGTACATCGCGCTCATCACGCCCGTCATCTCGACCCTCGCGGTCAAGGTCAACGAGATCTCGACCGTCGCGACCCGCGCGGGCGACCTCAGCCTCGTCACCGGGATCGGCGCCTTCTTCGCCTTCGTCGCCAACCCGATCGCGGGCGCCCTCTCCGACCGCACGACGAGCCGCTTCGGCATGCGCCGGCCGTGGCTCGTCATCGGTGTGATCGGGGGCGCGGTCGGCCTGCTCGTCATCGCGACCGCCTCCGGCATCTGGCAGGTCGTCGTCGGCTGGGCCATCGCGCAGACCGCGTTCAACGGCACGCAGGCCGCGCTCCAGGCGGTCCTGCCCGACCAGGTCGAGGAGCACCGCCGCGGAAAGGTGTCGGGCTGGCTCGGCATCGCCCAGAACGCGTCCTCGCTCATCGGCATCGGCCTGGCGACGCTGTTCGCCGCTGCGGGACTGACGTCCTTCTGGTCGATCGCCGTCCCGGCCGCGATCGGCGTCGTCGGCGTGGTCGTCTTCGCCGCACTCCTGCACGACCGGCGGCTGTCGAAGGCCGACGCCGTCCCGTTCCATCTCGGCGCGTTCGTCAAGGGCTTCTGGATCAGCCCTCGGAAGCACCCCGACTTCGCCTGGGCCTTCACCGGCCGGTTCCTGATGCTGCTCGGCTTCGCGGCGTACAACGGTTACCAGGTGTACTTCCTGCTCACCCGGTTCGGCTTCGACACCCCCACCGCGCTCTCCTGGCAGCTCCGGCTGTCCGTCGTCCAGACGATCGTCCTGGTCGTCGCGGCCGCGCTGGGCGGCTGGCTCTCGGACCGCACCGGCCGTCGGAAGGTCTTCGTGATCGTGGCGACCGTCCTGGCCGGCGTCGGCCTCATCGTCTTCGCGTCGGCGCAGGACCCGAACATCCTGTTCGTCGCCGCCGCGCTGTTCGGCGCCGGGCTCGGCGCCTACTTCGCGGTCGACCTCGCCCTCGTCACGGACGTGCTGCCGAACCGAGAGACCGACGCGGCGAAGAACATGGGCGTGTTCAACATCGCGAACGCGCTGCCGCAGTCCCTCGCACCCGCGCTCGCGCCGCTGCTGCTCGGCATCGGTTCCACGACCGCGGGCAACTACACGCTCCTGTTCGTGGTCGCGGCGGTCGTGATCCTCGCGGGTGCGGCGAGCACCATGTTCATCAAGGGCGCGCGCTGACGCGCGCATCGGACGGAGACGACATGAGCACCACCACGCCCGCGACCATCGACGTCGAGGAGGTCCTCGCGGGCCTCACCCTCGAGGAGAAGGCCGAGCTGCTCGACGGCAGCGACTTCTGGAACACCACCCCGATCGAGCGGCTCGGCGTCCCGGCCGTCATGGTGACGGACGGCCCGCACGGGCTGCGCAAGCAGTCCGGTGCCGCCGACCACGTGGGCCTGAACGACAGCGTCCCGGCGACCTGCTTCCCGCCCGCCGCGGGGCTCGTGTCCTCCTGGGACCCGCAGCTGCTGCGCCGCGTCGGCGTCGCGCTCGGCGACGAGTGCCGGGCGGAGCGCGTCGCGGTCCTGCTCGGCCCGGGCGTGAACATGAAGCGGTCCCCGCTGAACGGGCGGAACTTCGAGTACTTCTCGGAGGACCCGCTGCTCGCCGGCGAGCTCGCCTCCGGCCTCGTGCAGGGCATCCAGTCCCGCGGGGTCGGCACGTCGCTGAAGCACTTCGCCGCGAACAACCAGGAGACGGACCGCATGACGGTCTCCGCGGAGGTCGACGAGCGGACGCTCCGCGAGGTCTACCTCCCGGCCTTCGAGCGGGTCGTCACCGCGGCGCAGCCGTGGACGGTCATGTGCTCCTACAACCGCATCAACGGCGTCTACGCCTCCGAGGACCCGTGGCTGCTCACCGACGTCCTGCGCGGCGACTGGGGCTACGAGGGGCTCGTCGTCTCCGACTGGGGCGCGACGAACGTGCGCGAGGCGGGCGTGGCCGCGGGCATGGACCTCGAGATGCCGTCCTCCAGCGGCGCCGGGACGAAGCGGATCCTCGACGCGGTGCGCGAGGGGCGCCTGGCGGAGGCCGACGTGGACCGCGCCGCCCGCCGCGTGCTCGAGCTCGTCGCGAAGGCGCAGCCCGCGCTGACGTCGCCCGCCGAGCCCTTCGACGTCGACGCGCACCACGCGCTCGCCCGCGAGGCCGCGACCGCCGCCGCGGTCCTGCTGAAGAACGAGGACGGGATCCTCCCGCTCGCGCCGACCGGCGGCCGCGTCGCCGTGATCGGCGAGTTCGCCCGCACCCCGCGCTACCAGGGCGCCGGTTCCTCCCAGGTGAACCCGACCCGGCTCGACGCCGCGCTCGACGCGCTCACCGCCGCGCTCCCGGATCGGGAGGTCGTCTTCGCGCCCGCGTTCGAGGTCGAGGCGGAGGAGGCCGACCCCGCGCTCGTCGCCGAGGCCGTCGCCGCCGCGCGGGACGCCGAGGTGGTCCTCCTGTTCCTCGGGCTGCCCGCGTCCTACGAGTCGGAGGGCTACGACCGCGCGCACATGGACCTGCCGGCGCAGCAGGTCGCGCTCGTCGACGCGATCGCGGACGCCAACCCGAACGTCGCGGTGGTCCTGTCGAACGGGTCCGTCGTCACGCTCGACCCGTGGCAGGACCGCGTCAAGGGCCTGCTCGAGGCGTGGCTCGGCGGCCAGGCGGGCGGGGCGGCGATCGCCGACCTGCTCACCGGCGCGGCGGAGCCCTCCGGGCGCCTCGGCGAGACGATCCCGGTCCGCTACGAGGACAACCCGACGATCGGGAACTTCCCCGGCGAGCAGGGGAGGGTCCGCTACGGCGAGGGCCTGCTGATCGGCTACCGCTGGTACGACGCCCACCGCCTGCCGGTCGCGTATCCGTTCGGACACGGCCTCGGCTACACGACGTTCGCCCACGAGGACCTCGCGGTCACCGTCGAGGCGGACGGCGCCGCGCCGCGGGTCGTCGTCGAGGCGACCGTGCGGAACACCGGCTCCCGCCGCGGCACCGAGACCGTTCAGGTCTACGTGGCCGACCCGGCCGCGACGGTGTTCCGCCCGGACCAGGAGCTGCGCGGCTTCGCCCGCACGACGCTCGAGCCGGGCGCGTCCGAGCGGGTGCGCATCGAGCTCGACGCCCGCGCGTTCGCGTACTGGGACGTCTCGCGGGGTCGCTTCGTCGTGGAGGGCGGCGCCTTCGAGATCCGCGTCGGCGCCTCCAGCCGCGACGTCCGCGCCAGCGCGACGATCGAGCTGACGGGCGAGGAGCTCCTTCCGCCGCTCGCGCCGGACTCGACCGTCCAGGCGTGGCTCGACCACCCGCGGGCGGGCGCGTGGGTCCGCGAGCGGATCGCCGACCACCCGTTCGGCGGGATGCTGTTCGACCCGACGCACGGCGAGATGATGCGGGCGATCCCCCTCGTGCGCATCGCGCGCTTCCCGGGCTCGCCGGTCTCGGAGTCCGAGATCGACGACGCGGTCGCACGGTTCGGCGCATGAGCCGCGAACGCCTCGTCGCGCCGGACGGCACGGCCTTCCGCGACCTCGACCACGACGGCGTCATGGCGCCGTTCGAGGACCCGCGACTGAGTGCGGAGGAGCGCGCCGACGACCTGGTCGCACGGCTGTCCCTCGAGGAGAAGGCCGGCCTCTGCTTCCAGGACATGCTCGCGGTCGGGTCGGCGGACGACCTCGACGACCCCGGCCCGTACGGCGCCTCCCCCGCGTCGCTGGCGCAGGGGCTGCTCCTCAACCACTTCAACCTGCACGGCCTGCCCGCGCCCGCGGAGGCGGCCCGGTGGCAGAACGCCATGCAGGACCTCGCGGCCGCGACGCCGCACGGTGTCCCGATCACGTTCTCCTCCGACCCGCGGCACGCGGTCGCCGACGCCGAGGGCGGGGAGAACGTCGGCGTCGCGCTGGCGACGGGCGCGATGTCGGCGTGGCCGGAGCCGCTCGGACTCGCCGCGATCGGTGACGCCGACGTGGTCCGCTCCGCCGCGGAGGCCGCACGGCGCGAGTACGTCGCGGTCGGGATCCGCGCGGCGCTGCACCCGCAGGCGGACGTCTCCGCGGACCCGCGCTGGGGCCGGCAGGCGCAGACGTACGGCACCGATGCCGCGCTCGTCGCGCGGCTGACGGTCGCGGAGCTCGAGGGGCTGCACGGCGACGGGGTCGGCCCGGACGCCGTCGCGGCGACCGTGAAGCACTTCCCCGGCGGCGGCGTGCGCGACGGCGGCGAGGACTCCCACTTCCCCTACGGCGCCGACCAGTCCTACCCGGGCGACCGCTTCGAGGAGCACCTCGCGCCGTTCCGCGCCGCGATCGACGCCGGCGTCGCGAACGTCATGCCGGCCTACGGGAAGCCGGTCGGCCTGGTGCTCGACGGCGAGCCGGTGCCGGAGGTCGCGTTCGGCTTCAACCGCCCGGTCATCACGGGCCTGCTCCGCGAGGAGCTCGGGTTCGACGGGGTCGTGGTCACCGACTGGGGGCTCGTCAGCGACCTGGTGATCGGCCCGCTGACCCTGCCCGCCCGCGCCTGGGGCCTCGAGGACGCGTCCGCGGAGGACCGGATGGTCGCGATCTTCGACGCGGGCTGCGACCAGCTCGGCGGCGAGCGCCTCCCCGGCATGCTCGCCGAGCTCGTGCGCAGCGGGCGGATCGCGGCGGAGCGCCTCGACGAGTCGGTCCGCCGCCTGCTGCTCGTGAAGTTCCGGCTCGGGCTGTTCGACGACCCGTACGTCGACCCCTCGGCCGCGGAGGCGGCGCTCGGTGCGCCCGATCTCGTGGCCGCTGGGCGGCGGGCGCAGTCCGAGGCGGTCACGGTGATCGAGGACCGCGGGGCGGCGCTGCCGCTCCGGCCGGGCGCGCGGGTGCTCCCCGTGCACCTCGCGGCGGACGCGGTGACGGGCGCCGGGCTCGTGCCGGTGACCGAGGCGTCGGAGGCGGAGCTCGCGATCGTGCGGATCACGGCGCCGTTCGAGCCGCGGAACCGGTACTTCCTCGAGGGCATGTTCCATGCGGGCTCGCTCGAGCCGGCCGCGGAGACGATCGCCGAGGTCCGCGACCTCGCGGAGCGGCTCCCGGTCGTGCTCGTCGTGTCGTTGGACCGGCCAGCGATCCTCACGCCGGTGGCGGACGCGGTCGCGGCGCTCGTCGGCGTCGTCGGCTGCTCGGACGCGGCGCTGCTCGACGCACTGACCGGCGCCGTGCCGCCGCGCGGCCGGCTCCCGTTCGACCTGCCGCGCTCCGCCGAGGCGGTCGCCGCGGTGCGGCCGGACGTGCCGAACGACACGGCCGACCCGCTGTTCCGGGCCGGCACCGGCGGCGCCTGACGCGCCTCCTGCCGCCGCCCCTCCCCTCGTCGAGCACGTCGGCAGGCTCATCTCGCTTCGACAGGCCCGGAGGTCTGCCTGGAGCCTGCCGAAGTGGATCCGGCCTGCCGAAGTGCTCCGCGCAAGGCGCCGACGCTCGGGTGGGGAGCGGGACGCCGGACGCATCGACGACACGGACCTCCGCCGGATGGAGGACCGGCTCGACATCGAGGAGCTGCGGCTCTCCCCCCGTCGCCGCGGACGACTGAGCCGCCCGGGCGTCAGCGACCGGCGCTCGACGCCCGGACGACCAGCTCCGGCTGGAGCACGATGCGGCTGCGCTCCGTCGCGCCGTCGATCTCGGCGAGCAGGAGGTCGACGGCGGTCGCGCCCATGCGGTCGCGTGGCTGCCGGACCGAGGTGATGGGCACGCCCGCGGACGCCGCGAACTCGATGTCGTCGTAGCCGACGATCGCCAGGTCGTCCGGCACCCGCAGGCCGCCGAGCAGGCCGACGGCCTGCAGCACGCCGAGCGCGACGAGGTCGTTCGCGGCGAAGACGGCGTCCGGCGGCTCGGGCATGGCGAGGATCTCCCGCCCGGCGTCGACGCCGTGCCGGACGGTCAGCGCGCCGATCGGCAGCGCCTCGAGCGTCGCGCCGGTCACCGCCGCGACCGCGTCCCGCGCCCCCTGCAGCCGGTCCCGGACCTGCTCGAGGTCGAGCGGACCGCCGACGAAGAGGAGCCGGCGGCGGCCGCCCTCGAGCAGGTGCCGGGCGGCGAGGCGCCCGCCCGCGACGTCGTCGACGGACACCGAGGAGAACCCGGGCGTGGAGGCGACGCGGTCGACGAGCACGGCGGGCGTCCCCCGGCTCCGCAGCCGCTCCAGCCGCTCGCTGATCTCGCCGACCGGCGAGACGAGCACGCCGCGGACCCGCTGCTCCTCGAACAGATCGATGCCGGCGGCCTCCCGCGCCTGCTGCTCGCCGCTGTTGGCGATGAGGACCGCGAGGCCGGACTCGGCCGCACGCTCCTCGGCCGCACGGACGAGGTCGGTGAAGAACGGGTTGCCCACGTCGAGCACGACGAAGCCGATGCTCCGGGACGTCCCCGCGCGCAGCTGGCGCGCCGCGTCGTTGCGGACGAAGCCGAGCTCCGCGATCGCCCGGTGCACGCGCTCCGCGGTCTCCGCGGCGACCTTCGCCGGGGTGTTCAGCACGTTCGAGACGGTGCCGACGGAGACGCCGGCGCGCGCCGCCACGTCCTTGACGCTCACGCTCATCGGGCCTCCGGGGTGCTCCGGCGCATCGTAACGACCGATCCCCGGCGCGCCGCACCGTCGGCTTGCGGTCGAACCCCGTGTGATGCGACGCTATGAAACGATTCAACACCAGCGCCGAGAAGAGAGCCGAGGAACGATGCCGTCCTTCGACCAGATCACCGACGCCCTGGCGCAGCAGGCGATCGAGCTGCCCTCGTGGGCGTTCGGCAACTCCGGCACGCGGTTCCGCGTGTTCCCGCAGGCCGGCGTCCCGCGCGACCCCTTCGAGAAGGTCGCCGATGCCGCCGAGGTGCACCGACTCACCGGGCTCGCACCGAAGGTCGCGCTGCACATCCCGTGGGACCTCGTCGACGACTTCGCCGCACTCCGCCGGCACGCGGAGGACCACGGCGTCGCGCTCGGGACCATCAACTCGAACACGTTCCAGGACGAGGCCTACAAGCTCGGCAGCCTCGCGCACCGCGACGCGGCGGTGCGCCGCAAGGCGATCGACCACCACCTGCGCTGCATCGAGATCATGGGCGAGACCGGCTCGCAGGACCTGAAGATCTGGCTCGCTGACGGGACGAACTACCCCGGCCAGGACGACATGCGCGCCCGGCAGGACCACCTGAGCGAGTCGCTGACCGAGATCTACGCCGCGATCGGCGAGGGCCAGCGCCTGGTGCTCGAGTACAAGATCTTCGAGCCGGCGTTCTACCACACGGACGTGCCGGACTGGGGCACCTCCTACGCCCAGGTGACCGCGCTCGGCGACAAGGCGTTCGTGTGCCTGGACACCGGCCACCACGCGCCGAGTACGAACATCGAGTTCATCGTCATGCAGCTGCTGCGTCTCGGGAAGCTCGGGTCCTTCGACTTCAACAGCCGCTTCTACGCCGACGACGACCTGATCGTCGGCGCAGCCGACCCGTTCCAGCTGTTCCGCATCCTCGTCGAGGTGATCCGGGGCGGCGGCTACGGCACGGGCTCCGGGGTCGCGTTCATGCTCGACCAGTGCCACAACATCGAGAAGAAGATCCCCGGCCAGATCCGCAGCGTGCTGAACGTGCAGGAGATGACCGCGCGGGCGCTGCTGCTCGACCGGAAGGCGCTCGACGCGGCGCAGCGCGACGGCGACGTGCTCACCGCCAACGGCGTCTTCATGGACGCCTTCTCCACCGACGTCCGACCCGCGCTCGCCGAGTGGCGGGAGTCCCGCGGTCTGCCCGCCGACCCGATGGCCGCCTACGCGGCGAGCGACTACCAGTCGCGGATCGAGGCCGACCGCGTCGGCGGGGACCAGGCCGGCTGGGGCGCCTGAACGCCTCCCGCCCCGCACCACCATCACGAGGAAGCCATGACGAACCCTGCTGTCGCCGCCCTGATCGCCCGATCCAACCGGCTGGCCGCCGACCCGACCGTGACGAACTACGCGGGCGGCAACACGTCCGCGAAGGGCGAGGAGACCGACCCCGTGACCGGTGAGCCGGTCGAGCTCATGTGGGTGAAGGGGTCCGGCGGCGACCTCGGGACGCTGACCGAGGCCGGCCTGGCCGTCCTCCGCGTCGACCGCCTCCGGGCGCTGCAGCAGGTCTACCCCGGCGTCGACCGCGAGGACGAGATGGTCGCCGCGTTCGACTTCACGCTGTTCGGGAAGGGCGGCGCGGCACCCTCCATCGACACCGCGATGCACGGGCTCGTCGACGCGGCGCACGTCGACCACCTCCATCCCGACGCCGGGATCGCGATCGCGACCGCGGCGGACGGTGAGCGCCTGACCCGCGAGATCTTCGGCGACGAGGTCGTCTGGGTGCCGTGGCGGCGGCCCGGGTTCCAGCTCGGCCTCGACATCGCCGCCATCGAGGCCGCGAATCCGCAGGCGATCGGCACGATCCTCGGCGGCCACGGCATCACCGCGTGGGGCGACACCAGCCAGGAGGCCGAGGCGAACTCCCTGCGGATCATCCGCACCGCGGAGGCGTGGATCACGGAGCACGGGAAGGCGGACCCGTTCGGCCCGGCCCTCGACGGGTACGGCGCCCTGCCCGAGGAGGAGCGGCGCGCCCGCGCGGTCGCGCTCGCCCCGACCATCCGCGGACTCGCGTCCCACGACCGGCCCGTGGTCGGGCACTTCACCGACTCCCCCGTCGTGCTCGACTTCCTGGCCTCGGCGGAGCACCCGCGGCTCGCGGCGCTCGGCACGTCCTGCCCCGACCACTTCCTCCGCACCAAGGTGAAGCCGCTGGTGCTCGACCTGCCGGCGACCGCGCCGGTCGAGGAGCAGATCGCTCGGCTGCAGGCGCTGCACGAGGCGTACCGCGCCGACTACCAGGCGTACTACGACCGCAACGCGGATGCGGAGTCCCCCGCGATCCGCGGCGCCGACCCGGCGATCGTGCTGGTGCCGGGCGTCGGGATGTTCTCCTACGGCGCGAACAAGCAGACCGCGCGCGTGGCCGGCGAGTTCTACATCAACGCGATCACCGTCATGCGCGGCGCCGAGGCGCTCTCCACCTACGCGCCCATCGACGAGCGCGAGAAGTTCCGCATCGAGTACTGGGCGCTCGAGGAGGCGAAGCTGCAGCGGCTGCCGAAGCCGAAGAGCCACGCCACCCGCATCGCGCTCATCACCGGCGCGGCCTCGGGCATCGGCAAGGCGATCGCCACCCGGCTCGCCGCGGAGGGCGCGTGCGTCGTCATCGCCGACCTCGATCTCGAGAAGGCGCGCACCGCGGCCGCGGAGCTCGGCGGCACCGACGTCGCCGTCGGCGTGCAGGCGGACGTGACCGACGAGGCCCAGGTGCAGGCCGCGATCGATGCGACCGTGCTCGCGTTCGGCGGGATCGACCTCGTCGTGAACAACGCAGGGCTCTCCCTCTCCAAGCCGCTGCTCGAGACGAGCGCCGCGGACTGGGACCTGCAGCACGACGTCATGGCGAAGGGCTCCTTCCTCGTCTCGAAGGCGGCCGCGAAGCCGCTCATCGAGCAGGGCCTCGGCGGCGACGTGATCTACATCTCGAGCAAGAACTCCGTGTTCGCGGGGCCGAACAACATCGCCTACTCGGCGACGAAGGCCGACCAGGCGCACCAGGTGCGGCTGCTGGCCGTCGAGCTCGGCGAGCACGGCGTGAAGGTGAACGGCATCAACCCCGACGGGGTCGTCCGCGGGTCCGGCATCTTCGCGTCCGGCTGGGGTGCGAACCGGGCGAAGACGTACGGCATCGACGAGCAGGACCTCGGGAAGTTCTACGCGCAGCGCACGATCCTGAAGCGCGAGGTGCTGCCGGAGCACGTCGCGAACGCGGTCGCCGTGCTGACCGGGCCCGACCTCTCGCACACGACCGGGCTGCACATCCCGGTCGACGCGGGCGTCGCCGCCGCCTTCCTCCGATGAGCCCTCTTGTCACGGATCAGGACGGATCCGGCGACACGCCGTCCTACGCCCTTCCGGCTGCGGCGTGTCGCGAAAAGGGCCTGATCCGTGAAAGCTGCGGGCGATGAGGTCGGTCGCGGCGATCGATCTGGGGGCGACGTCCGGCCGCGTGATCGTCGGCGCAGTGGAGGGCGGCGAACTGCGGCTGCGGCACGTCGCGCGCTTCCCGAACACGCCCGTCCGGCTCGCGGACGGCCTGCACTGGGACGTCCTCTCCCTCTACTCCGCGGCGATGCAGGGGCTCGGCCGGGCGTCCCGGGAGGACGACGAGCTCGTCGGCGCGGCGATCGACTCCTGGGCCGTCGACTACGGCCTCCTGCACGGCGCCCGCCTGCTCGGCAACCCGTTCCACTACCGGGACGCCCGGAACGAAGCCGCCGTCACCCGCGTGCACGCCGTCGTCGGGCCGGAGGAGCTCTTCCGCCGCAACGGCCTGCAGCACCTCCCCTTCAACACGGTGTTCCAGCTCGCCGCAGCCGCTGCCGCCGGCGAGCTGGACGAGGCGGAGCAGCTGCTGCTCGTCCCCGACCTGCTCGGGTACTGGGCGACCGGCAGCCGCGTCGCCGAGCGCACGAACGCCTCCACCACCGGCCTGCTGCGGGTCGGCGGCGACTGGGACGTCGAGCTGCTGCCGCGGCTCGCACTGCGGCGCAGCCTGCTCCCGCCGGTCGTGGACCCGGGCACCGACCTCGGCCCCGTCCTGCCGGAGGTCGCCGCGGAGTTCGGCATCGCCGACCGCATCCGGTTCAGCACCGTCGGGTCCCACGACACGGCGTCCGCCGTCGTGGGCGTGCCGATGGCGGACGACGGCGCGGTGTACATCTCCTGCGGCACCTGGTCGCTCGTCGGGGCTGAACTGCCCGCCCCTGTCGTGAGCGACGACGCCCGCGCCGCCGGCTTCACGAACGAGGGCGGCGTCGACGGCCGCACCCGGTTCCTGAAGAACGTGATGGGGCTCTGGCTGCTGTCGGAGTCCGTGCGGGCGTGGGAGAAGGTCGGCGAGCAGCAGGAGCTCGGCGCGCTGCTCAAGCAGGCCGCGGAAGCGCCGGCGGACGTGCCGACCTTCGACGCGAACGACCCGCGGCTGCTCGCCCCCGGCGACATGCCCGCCCGCATCGAGGCGCTGCTCCTCGAACGCGGCTCGCGCGTCCCCGCCTCCGTCCCGGAGTTCGTGCGGGGCGTGCTGCAGAGCCTCGCGAACGCGTACGCCGACGCGGTCCGCGAAATCGAGCGGCTCACGGGCCGCACGGTCCGCACCGTGCACCTCGTCGGCGGCGGGGCGCAGAACGCCCTGCTCTGCCAGCTGACCGCCGACACGGTCGGCGTCCCCGTCGTCGCCGGCCCGGTGGAGGCGACCGCGATCGGCAACCTCCTGGTCCAGGCCCGCACGCACGGCATCCTGTCCGGGGACCTGGAGGCGCTCCGCGCCGTGACCGCCCGCTCCTTCCCGCCGCGCACGTACGCCGTGCGCCCGTTCGCGAGAGGCTGACCCCATGGTGCAGCGCCGGTTCCCGAAGCCCGTCGACGTGTTCGAGTACCTGCAGTTCAAGAAGCCGCAGCTCGACCGGAAGAAGGCGCGGCTCGACGCCGCGCTCACGATCGAGGACCTCCGGAGGATCGCGAAGCGGCGCACCCCGGCCGCGGCCTTCGACTACACGGACGGGTCCGCGGAGGCGGAGATCTCGATCAAGCGCGCCCGCCAGGCGTTCCGCGACGTCGAGTTCCACCCGCAGGTCCTCCGCGACGTCGCGCACGTGGACACCGCCGCGACCGTCTTCGGCGCGCCGTCCGCCATGCCCTTCGGCATCGCGCCGACCGGCTTCACCCGGCTGATGCAGACGGAGGGCGAGACCGCCGGCGCGGGCGCCGCTGCCGCCGCGGGCATCCCCTTCACCCTCTCGACGCTCGGGACGAACTCCGTCGAGGGCGTGAAGGCCGCGAACCCGCACGGACGGAACTGGTTCCAGCTCTATGTGATGCGGCAGCGGGAGATCTCCTACGGCCTCGTCGAGCGCGCGGCGCAGGCGGGCTTCGAGACGCTCTTCTTCACCGTCGACACCCCGGTCGCGGGCAACCGCCTCCGCGACAGGCGCAACGGCTTCTCGATCCCGCCGCAGCTCACCGTGAGGACGATCGCCGACGCGCTGCCCCGGCCGTGGTGGTGGATCGACTTCCTCACGACGCCGAAGCTCGAGTTCGCGTCGCTGTCGGACACCGGCGGCACGGTCGGGGACCTGCTCGACATGGCCATGGACCCCACGATCTCCTTCGAGGACCTGAAGGTCATCCGCGACCTCTGGCCGGGCAAGCTCGCGATCAAGGGCGTGCAGACGCTCGAGGACGCGAAGACCTTCGCGGACCTGGGCGTCGACGGGATCGTGCTGTCGAACCACGGCGGCCGGCAGCTGGACCGCGCTCCGATCCCGTTCCACCTGCTGCCGGAGGTCGCCCGGGAGGTCGGCCGCGACACGGACGTGATCGTCGACACCGGGATCATGAACGGCGCGGACGTCGTCGCGTCGATCGCGCTCGGCGCGAAGTTCACGCTCATCGGGCGCGCGTACCTGTACGGCCTGATGGCCGGAGGCCGGGCGGGCGTCGACCGGGCGATCGCGATCCTGTCCGACCAGGTGGTGCGGACGATGAAGCTGCTCGGCGCGCACTCGCTCGAGGAGCTGACCCCGGCGCACGTCACTCAGCTCGAGCGGCTCGTCCCCCGCGCCCGCGGCTGAGCGAGAGCCCTCGACCCGCTTCGCACTGGTCCATCGCTCGGGCCAGGATGGAGGCGTGACCGGGTTCTGGGTGGGCGGGTACACCGCCGATGACGCGACCGGAGGGGTGCGCCGACTGGATGCCGCCACCGGCATGAACGAGGTCGTCGTCGCGACCCCGGACCCCTCCTATCTGCTCGCCTCGCCGACCACGGACCTGCTCTACGCGGTGGACGAGGGCGGCGACGCGGTGGTCGCCCTCCGCGACGGCGTCGTCGTCGCGCGGGTCGCGGCGGCGGGCAGCGCCCCCTGCCACCTCTCGATCACCGCGGACGGAACGCTCCTGCTCGCGGCCTGCTACGGCGACGGCCGGGTCGGCGTCCACGACCTCGCCGAGGACGGGACGCCGGGGCCCGCCCGGGCCCTGCCCGATCCCCCGCCCGCGTCGATCGGCCCGCACCCGGCGCAGGACGGCCCGCACGCCCACAGCACGCTCGAGCTCGGCGATCTGCTGCTCGTCGCCGACCTCGGCACCGACCGGGTACTCGTGCACCGCCGCCGCGGCGCGGACTTCGCGTTCGACGGCGCGATCGCGCTGCCGGCGGGGTCGGGGCCGCGGGACCTCCTCCTCGTGCCGTCCGGGCCGGTGCTCGTGCTCGGGGAGCACGACGCGCGCATCCACGTGCTCGACGTCGCGGCCCGCAGCGTGCGCGTCTCCGTGCCGACGACCACCGATCCGGTGCGCGGCGATCAGGCGGCGGGGATGACCCTCGTCGGGCGGCGGCTCACCGCCGGGCTGCGCGGCAGCGACCGGATCGCCCTCCTCCGCCTCGACGACGACGGCGTCCCGGAACCGGTGGACGCCGCGCTCACGGGCGGCACGTGGCCGCGGCACCACGCGGTCGACGGCGACCGGCTGCTCGTCGCGAACGAGCGGTCGGGCACCGTGACCGCGCTCGCGTTCCGGTCGGACGAGTCGCTCGGCTCCCCCGGCCCGGTGGCGCGGATCCCCTCCCCCACCTTCCTCCTCGCGACGGGCGGCGCCGCATGAACGCGGACGCGGACCTCGACCTGCTCGGCGTGCTCGTCACGCGCCGCGATCGCCTGATCGAGGTCGCGGGCGTCCTCCGGCGCTACGGCTTCGCGTCGATCGCGGCCCAGCTCGAGGGCGCGGGCGGGCCGGTGCGTCGCGCGGCCGCCGCGGTCGCCGACCGGCTCATCGACCCGGAGCTCGAGGCCGAATCGGCCGGGCAGCGCCTGCGCGGCGCCCTGACGGAGATCGGGACGACCGCGATCAAGCTCGGTCAGCTGCTCAGCCTGCGTCCGGACGTCGTCGGTCCGGCGGTCGCCGCGGAGCTGAGCACCCTCCGGTCGAGCGTGCCCGCCGATCCGCCCGGGTACGCGGAGACGACGGTGCAGGAGGAGCTCGGCGCGGACGTGAGCGAGCTCTTCGCGAGCTTCGATCCGGAGCCGCTCGCCTCCGGCTCGGTCGCGCAGGTGCATCGCGCCGTGCTGCACGACGGCTCGCGGGTCGTCGTGAAGGTGCTGCACCGGCACGTCCGCCGCCGCGTGCTCGAGGACCTCGAGCTGCTCAGCGCGCTCTCGGTCTGGGCGGAGGCCGTCTCGCCCGTCGCGCACCGCCTCCGGTTCGCGGCGGTCGTCGCGGACTTCGACCGCAGCATGCGCGGCGCCGTCGACCTCGGGCAGGAGCTCGCGAACCTCCAGCGGTTCGGCGCGATGTTCGCGGACGACGACGGCGTCCGCATCCCCGCCGCGCACCCGGACCGCTCCGCGACCGGCGTGCTCACGATGGAGGAGATGGCCGGGACCGTCCTCGACGGCCCGGACAGCGTGCGCGCCGCGGGCTGGACGCCCGACGACCTCGCGAACCGCACCGCGAACGTGTACCTGACGATGGTCTTCCGGCACGGGGCGTACCACACCGACCCGCATTCCGGGAACTTCCTGCTCAACCCGGGCGTGATCACCATCCTCGACTTCGGCGACGTGGCGCGGATCACGCGCACGAAGCGCGAGCAGCTCGAGGACCTCATCGCGGCGGTCGGGACGGGCGACCCCGCGGCGACGACGGAGGCGCTGCTCGCGATCACGGACGCGCCGCCGGACCTCGAGCCCGGCGACGTGCAGGACGACGTCGAGTCGCTGATCACCGACCACCTCTCCGGCGGGGTCGACACGATCGACCTGACCGCGGTCTCCCGGGGCGTCGCGGTCGTCGTGCAGCGGCACGGCCTCTCGCTGCCTGGCGAGATCGCGCTCGTCCTCCGCGTGATCACGCTGCTGCAGGGCCTCGCGGCCGACATCGGGGCGGACATCGACCTCGCCGAGATCAGCCGGCCGTTCGCGCTCGACGTCGCGCGGCACAGCCTCGATCCGCGCGCGGCGCTCGCCCGCGCGCTGCGGACCAGCCGCTCGTGGGAGCGGCTGCTCGAGACGCTGCCCGGTGAGGTGACCGCGCTGCTGCAGCAGGTCCGTCGCGAGGGCGGTGCGGACCTGCGCATCAAGGACCCGGACGGCATCGCGGACCGGATCGTCGACGGCCTCCTGACGGCGGCCCTCGTGCTCTCGGCGGGCGAGCTGGTGTCGCGCGGCACCGCGCCCCGACTCGGGTCGATCTCCGTGCCCGGCGTCGCCGTCGCGGGCGCCGCCTGGCTGCGCTGGCGGTCCCTGCGCGCCCGCCGCTCCGGTGCCCCGTCCGCGGCCGCCCGCCTCCGGCTGGCCGAGCGCGTCATCCGCTCCGCCCGCCGCCCGTCGGCGCCGTGAAGCCGATCCGGTAGGTTCCCACCGGCCGCGGAAGCGGCAGCCCTTCGCCGATCGGAGCACCGTTGAGCAGCACCGGACAGGAACGCCGGACCGTCGATCCCGAGATCGCCCGGTCCTGGCTCCTCGTGAACGGCACCCGGACCGACACCTTCGACGCGGCCCGCGCGTCGCGCGCCGACCAGATCATCCTCGACATCGAGGACGCGGTGGACCCGGCGAAGAAGGACGACGCGCGCCGGGCGGTGATCGACTGGCTCGCCGCGGGCAACCGGGCCTGGGTGCGGATCAACGACCGCTCCACGACGTTCTGGGGCGACGACGTCGCGCTCCTCGCGGGCGTGCCCGGGCTCGACGGGGTCCTGCTCGCGAAGACGGAGGCGCCGGAGCACGTCACGGAGACGTTCGACCGCCTCGGCGGCTCGGTACCCGTCCTCCCCCTCATCGAGTCCGCAGTCGGGATCGAGAACGCGGTCGCCGTCGCCTGCGCGCGTGGCGCGTTCCGCCTCGCGTTCGGCAGCGGCGACTACCGCCGCGACACCGGCACGAGCGCCGCGGACCTCGCGATGGCGTATCCGCGGTCCCGCCTCGTCGTCGCGAGCCGCGTCGGCGGCCTCCCCGGCCCGATCGACGGGCCCACGGTCGGCACCAGCCACGGCGTGCTGCGGGAGCAGTCCCAGATCACCGTCGAGCTCGGGATGACGGGCAAGCTCTGCCTCGACGTCGGCCAGCTGCCGGTCATCAACGAGGTCATCAGCCCGACGCCCTCCGACGTCGCGTGGGCGCGGGACTTCCTCGCCGACTTCGAGGCGCGGGGCCGCGTGATCCGCGACGGCAGCGACCTGCCGAGGCTCGGCCGGGCCCAGAAGATCGAGAAGCTCGCGACAGCGTTCGGGGTCAATCCGCTCTGACCGGGAAGAACCGCACGGCGTGCGGCGCTGGGGGATGCATCATCGAGTTGTCATCGAACCGTTACCTGCTCCTAGACTCCCCAGGATCGACGGAGATCGGAGAACCCCCTGGATCCGGATACCGAAGAGCGCGACCGATCGGTGCTCGGCCGCGCCGTGGGCGTGCTCGACGCGTTCGCCGGCGCCGAGGGTCCTGAGCTGTCCCTGACGGAGCTCGCGGACCGCGCGGACCTGCCGCTCACCACCACGCACCGCCTCGCGGGCCAGCTCGTCAACGAGCGGCTCCTCGAGCGGCTCCCCTCCGGCCGGTTCCGCATCGGGCCGCACGTGCAGGAGCTCGTCTCCCTCGCCCCCCGCGACGTCGCCGCGGAGGACGTCGCCCACCCGTACCTCCAGGACCTCGCGGACGTGACCGGGCAGCCCGTGCAGCTCGTCGTCCTGGACGGCGGCGAGTCCGTCACCGTCGACCGGGCGGACGGACAGCTGCCGAGCCGCGCACCGACTCGCTCGCCCGCCCACGCCTCCTGCGGCGGCCTCGTGCTCCTCGCGCACGCGCCCTCCGGCCTCGTCGACGCGGTGATCGAGCACGGCCAGTTCGAGCGCCGGTGGGACGCCGCGCCCGGGGTCACCGAGCGCGTGCGGACCGCGATCGAGGTCGCGCGCCGACAGGGGCACCTCGAGCTCCGCAGCAAGCAGACCGGCACCGTCTCCGTCGCCGCGCCCGTCATCGTCGACGACGCCCCGGTCGCCGCCGTCGCGATCAGCGGGGCGCCGCACTCGGAGCGCTCGCTCGCGCCCGCGGTGCTGACGACCGCCCGGAGCATCGCCCGGGCAATGGGGGCGCCGCCGACCGGGCCCATCCCGACCGTTCACTGAGCGCCGGCCGCTCCTAGGCTGTCGGGGTCCTTCACGAACCCCTCGGAGACCCGATGCCCAGTGCGACCGCCGATCCCACCGCCGTCAACAGCCGCGGGCGGGTGATCGTCGCGAGCCTCATCGGCACGTCGATCGAGTTCTACGACTTCTACGTCTACGCGACCGCCGCGGTGCTCGTCTTCCCGGCCCTCTTCTTCCCGAACGACAGCCCCGCCGCGGCGCAGCTCTCGTCGTTCGTGACCTTCGGGCTCGCCTTCCTCGCCCGCCCGGTCGGCTCGGTCCTGTTCGGCCACTTCGGCGACCGGGTCGGGAGGAAGACGACGCTCGTCGCGTCCCTCCTCGTGATGGGCATCGCGACCTTCCTGATCGGCGTGCTGCCGACCTTCGACGCGATCGGGATCGCGGCGCCTGCGCTGCTGGCGGTCCTCCGCTTCACGCAGGGCATCGGGCTCGGCGGCGAGTGGAGCGGCGCCGCGCTGCTCGCGACCGAGAACGCGCCGCGGGCCAGGCGGGCGATCTACGGCACGTTCCCGCAGCTGGGCGCGCCGATCGGCTTCATCCTCGCGAACTCGCTGTTCCTCGTGCTGTCCCTGACGGTCGACGACGCCGCGTTCGCCGCCTGGGGCTGGCGCGTCCCGTTCCTGCTGTCCGCGGTCCTCGTGATCGTCGGCCTCTACGTGCGGCTGCGGCTCGTGGAGACGCCCGCGTTCCGCCGGACGCTCGAGACCGGCACGCGGGTGCGCGTGCCGCTCGGCAGCGTACTGCGCTCGAGCTGGCCGCAGCTCATCCGCGGGACGTTCATCATGGTCGCGACGTACGTCCTCTTCTACTTCATGACGACCTTCACGCTGACCTTCGGCACCGCGGCGCACACCGTGGAGGCCGGCGCCGCGGCCGCGCAGGCGGCGGGCAAGCCGTTCAACCCGGCCACGTTCCAGATCGGGCTCGGCTACCTGCGGAACGACTTCCTCGTGATGCTCATCGTCGGCGTCGTGTTCTTCGGGGTCTTCACCCCGATCGCGGGCGTGCTCGCGGACCGGTTCGGCCGACGGCCGATGCTGCTCGTCACGACCGCGCTCATCGCGCTGTTCGGCCTCTCGTTCCAGCCGTGGTTCGGCAGCAGCGCCGGGGCGCCGGTCGCGACGACCGCGTTCCTCGCCGTCGGGCTGGCGCTGATGGGCCTGACCTTCGGGCCGATGGGCGCCCTGCTGCCGGAGCTGTTCCCGACGAACGTCCGGTACACCGGTTCGGCGATCGCGTACAACGTCGCGAGCATCCTCGGCGCCTCCATCGCCCCGATCGTCGCCGTGCTGCTCTGGGACCGGGACGGCAGCATCCTCAAGGTCGGCCTCTACCTCACGGGCGCCGCGGTCGTCACGTTCGTGGCGCTGCTGCTCACCCGCGAGACGCGCGACGTGGACCTCGTCGAGGCCGCGGTCGCGGAGGCCGCCGCAGCCCCCTGACGGACGGGTCCGTCGATACGGAGATCCGCGGCGCGAAGCGTCCCGGATCTCCGCATCGGTGAACCGGACCCGGCCATGTGCCGCCCGCGGTACGAGAGGCCGTCCGGGGGCGAGCATCATGGACTCCCGATGACCACCAGCACCGCCGCCGCGCCCCGGCGTGGCCTCTTCCGCCGGAGCGCCGACACGGGGCCGCGGGCCCGCTTCCGCGACCTCCTCCCCTATCTGACCGAGCACCGGGGCCCGCTCGTCGCGGTCGTCGTGCTCAGCGTCGTCGGCGCCGGCCTCTCGCTCGCGCAGCCGCTGCTCGTCGAGCAGGTCGTGACGCGGGTGCAGCGCTCCCAGCCCCTCGGCGGGGTGGTCGCCCTCGTCGCCGTGATCGTCGCGGTCGGCGCCGTGCTGTCGGGCGTGCAGCACTACCTCCTCCAGCGCACCGGAACCTCGGTGGTGCTGTCCGCCAGGACGCGGCTGATCCGGCACCTGCTGCGGCTGCCGGTCGCGGACTTCGACCGGCGGCGCACCGGCGACCTCGTGGCCCGCGTCGGCACCGACACGACCCTGCTCTACGCCGTGCTCACCCAGGGGCTCGTGGACGCGGTCGGCGGCGCGTTCACCTTCGTCGGCGCGATCATCGGCATGGCCCTGCTCGACCCGGTGCTGCTCGGCCTGACGGTGCTGATCGTCCTCTTCGCGATCGTGGTCGTCGGCGGGCTGTCGCGCCGGATCCGCACCGCGAGCCGCACGCAGCAGGACGCGGTCGGCGCCCTCACCGCGGATGTCGAGCGGTCCATCTCCGCCGTCCGGACGATCCGCGCCTCCGGGGCGACCGAGCGGGAGACCGAGTCCGTGCTCCAGGGCGCGAAGCGCGCGTGGGACGCCGGCCTCGGCGTCGCGCGTGCCTCGGCACCGGTCGTGCCGATCGCCTCCCTCACCCTGAACCTCGCGTTCCTCGTCGTGATCGGCGTCGGCGGCTTCCGCGTCGCGTCCGGCGCGATCGGGATCGGGAGCCTCGTCGCGTTCCTCCTGTTCCTCTTCCTCATGGTGATGCCGCTCGGCAGCGCGTTCGGGGCGGCGAGCTCGGTCGCGAGCGCGCTCGGTGCGCTCGGCCGGATCACGGAGGTGCTCGAGCTGCCGTCCGAGACCGCCTCGGACCGCGCCGACCAGCAGGTGCCGGCGGGGTCGGCGGCGCCCGCCGTCGAGTTCGACCACGTCTCGTTCGCGTACTCGGGAGCGGACGGCGAACGCGTCGACGTGCTGCACGACGTGACCTTCGCGGTGCCGCGCGGCACCCGCACCGCCCTCGTCGGTCCGTCCGGAGCGGGCAAGAGCACGATGCTGTCGCTGCTCGAGCGGTTCTACGACATCGACGGCGGCGCGATCCGGCTCGGCGGCGTCGACGTCCGGCGCCTCCCCCGCGACGTGCTGCGGAGCCAGTTCGGCTACGTCGAGCAGGACGCGCCGGCCCTCGCCGGGACGATCCGCGACAACCTCGTGCTCGCGGCGCCGCTCGCCACCGACGAGGACTGCCTCCGGGCGCTCGACGCGGTGAACCTCCGCGGTACGGTGCTGAAGCACGCGGACGGGCTCGCCGCCCAGGTCGGCGAGGAGGGCGTGCTGCTGTCGGGCGGCGAGCGCCAGCGCCTCGCGATCGCGCGGGCGCTGCTCGCGGACGCGCCGATCCTGCTGCTCGACGAGTCGACCTCGAACCTCGACGGCCGCAACGAGCAGCTGCTGCGCGACTCCCTGGCCGCGGCGGCGGCGGGGCGAACGACGATCGTCATCGCACACCGCCTGTCCACGGTCGTGGACGCGGACCAGATCGTGGTCGTCGACGGCGGCCGCGTCGTGGCCGCCGGGTCGCACGAGGAGCTCCTGACGGCCTCCCCGCTCTACCGCGAGCTCGCCGCGACGCAGCTCCTGGTCTGACGCCTCCTGATCCCGGCGCATCCCGCGCCGGGATCAGGAGCCGGGACGGCGTTCAGGACGATCCGCCCTGCCGCGTCCTGCACTCGGCACGCGGTCCTGAGCCGCGCACGGACGCGCCGCCCCACCCCGCGCGGTCGGTCAGGCGAAGGGGGACGGGGTCATCGTGTACTTCGTGTCGAGGTACTCGTGGATCCCCTCGGCGCCGCCCTCGCGGCCGATGCCGGACTGCTTCACGCCGCCGAACGGGGCGGACGCGTTCGAGATGACGCCGACGTTCAGCCCCATCATCCCGGTCTGCAGCCGCTCGATCATCCGCTGACCGCGCGCCAGGTCCTTCGTGAACACGTAGGAGACGAGCCCGTACTCGGTGCCGTTCGCGATCCGGACGGCCTCGTCCTCGTCCGTGAACCGGACGATGGACACGACCGGTCCGAAGATCTCGGTGCGGAGGATGTCGCTGCCCGCGTCGACGCGGTCGAGCACCGTCGGCGCGTAGAAGGTGCCCGGGCCGTCCACGGGACCGCCGCCCAGCCTCACGTCGGCGCCGCGGCCGATCGCGTCCTGGACCAGGTCGTCCGCCTTCGAGACGGCGGCACGGTTGATGAGCGGCCCGATGCCGACGCCGTCCTCCGTGCCCCGCCCGACCTTCAGCGCCGCGACCTTCGCCGTGAGCCGCTCCGCGAACTCGTCCGCGACGGACTCGTGCACGATGAAGCGGTTCGCCGCGGTGCACGCCTCCCCCACGTTCCGGAACTTCGCGAGCATCGCCCCGGTGACCGCGGAGTCGAGGTCCGCGTCGTCGAACACGAGGAACGGGGCGTTGCCGCCGAGCTCCATCGAGGTCCGCAGCACGTTCTCCGCGGCCTGAGCGATGAGCTTCTTCCCGACCGGCGTGGACCCGGTGAAGCTGAGCTTGCGGAGGCGCGGGTCGCGGAGGACCGGCTCGGTGAGCGCGCCGGCCTTCGTCGTCGGCACCACGTTCAGCACGCCCGCGGGCAGCCCGGCCTCCTCGAGGATCCGCGCCGTGGCGAGCGTCGTCAGCGGCGTCAGCTCCGCGGGCTTGACGACGACGGTGCAGCCGGCCGCGAGGGCCGGGCCGATCTTCCGCGTCGCCATCGCGAGCGGGAAGTTCCAGGGGGTGATGAAGTAGCAGGGCCCGACCGGGTGCTGCGAGACGATCGTGCGCCCGGAGCCCTCCGGGTTCACGCCGTAGCGGCCCGTGATCCGCACGGCCTCCTCGGAGAACCAGCGGAAGAACTCCGATCCGTAGACAACCTCGCCCGCGGCCTCCGCGAGCGGCTTGCCCATCTCCAGCGTCATGAGCAGCGCGAGGTCGTCCTTGCGGTCCTGCATGAGCTGCCAGGCGCCGCGGAGGATCTCGCCGCGCTTCCTCGGCGCGGTCGATGCCCACGCGTCCTGCGCGGCGACCGCCGCGTCGAGCGCCGCGATCCCGTCCTCCGGCGTCGCGTCGGCGACCGACACGAGCACCGAGCCCGTCGAGGGGTCGAGGACGTCGAACCGCTCCCCGCCGCTCGCGTCCCGCCACTCGCCGCCGATCAGCAGCCCGGTGGGCAGCCCTCCGAGCAGCCTCGCCTCATCGTCCACGGACATCGTGCCTCCCGTGGTCCGATCCTACGGAGGGGCGGGAGGGCGTCCGCTCAGACGGTCTCGACGCCGACCGCGCGGAACTCCTCCAGCGCCGCCGCGCTCGTCTCCGGCGCGACGCCCGCGACGAGGTCGGTCAGGACGCGGACGCGCTCGCCGCTCTCCAGCGCGTCGAGCGCGGAGGCGCGCACGCAGTAGTCGGTGGCGATCCCGACGACGTCGAGGTCGGTGATCCCGCGCTCGGCGAGCACCTCCGCCAGGCTGCGGCCGTCCTCGGTCGTCCCCTCGAACGCGGAGTAGGCGGGCTTCCCCTGCCCCTTCCGCACGTGCACCTCGATGTCGGAGGTGTCGAGGGCCGGGTGGTACTCGGCTCCGGGCGTGCCCGCCACGCAGTGCACGGGCCAGGTCACCGTGAAGTCCGGCGCCGCGGACGTCGCGAAGTGGCCGCCGTTGTCGTTCCCGCCGTCGTGCCAGTCGCGGGAGGCCGCGACGAGCGCGTACTCGTCGCGGTGCGCTGCGAGGTGCTCGCTGATGCGCTGCGCGACCGCGGCGCCGCCGTCGACACCGAGGGCGCCGCCCTCCGTGAAGTCGTTCTGCACGTCGACGATGAGCAGGCCCCGGGTCATGCCTCCATCCTGACCGACCTGGGAGCGCCGCGGGGGCGCTCAGCGGTTCGAGAGCCGCTTCCCGCAGGACCAGACGTCCGCCGTGAGCGAGTCGAGCGCCTGCTTCGCCGTCGAGCTGACGATCGGCGGACCGAGCGCGTAGAACGCGAACGTGAGCGGCGTCCCGTCCTTCGCCCGGATGATCCCGGCGAGGGTGTAGCCGGAGTCGATCCAGCCCGTCTTCGCGCGCACCTTCCCGTCCGCGCGCGACGCGGCGCCGGAGAAGCGGTCGCTGTAGGCGAGGGATCCGGTGCGGCCGGCGATCGGCAGGCCGTCGAACACGGGTCCGAGGCCGCCGCTCCTGTGCAGCACCTTCACGAACAGCTTCGTCAGGTACGAGGGCGGGATGCGGTTGTCGTCGCTGAGCCCGCTGCCGTCGACGACGCGGACGCCGGTCGGCGCGATCCCGTAGGCCTGCAGGGCCGGGACGACGGCGGCGTCGATGGCCGAGAACGTGTTGCCCGCGCCCGCCTCGATCGCCGTCACGCGGGCGAGGGCCTCCGCGATCGTGTTGTCCGAGACGATGAGCTCCTGCTGCACGAGCGTGCCGACCGGCTGCGACCGCACCGTGCCGAGCACCGCGGCGCCGCTCGGCGCGGTGCCGCGGACGACGGTCACCCCGCCGCCGAAGTAGGAGGCGAAGGCGGCGCCGGCACGGCCGATCGGGTCGGAGCCGCGCGGCGAGGTGTTCAGCGCCGGATTCGCGCGGTCGCCGTCGACCATCAGCGCGGTGATCTTCGGCGTGGAGCCGAGACGCCGCTCCTTCAGGTCCCACGTCGGCTGCCAGGTCGGGCCGCCGAAGTAGGACGCGTCGAGCACGATGCGGGTGATGCGCTGCCCGGGGTGCTTCGCCTTCCACGCGGCCTTCACCTGCCGCGCGAGCGTCGACAGGTGCGGGGCGCCGGCGTAGGCTGTCGTCGTGCCGGCCGGGGTGCGGGACAGGGTGGGGTCGCCGCCGCCGACCAGCACGATCTCGCCCGCGCGGGAGCCCTGCACGACCTTCGTCGTGAGGCGGTGGTCGGGACCGAGCACCTCGAGCGCCGCGGCGGAGGTGAGCACCTTCATGACGCTCGCGGCGCGGGATGCCTTCGAGCCGCCTCGGTCGAACAGGACCTCGCCCGTGCGGGCGTTCCGCACCTGGCCCTGGAAGCTGTGCAGTCGCGGGTCGCGCGCCGCGGCCGCGACGGAGCAGGTCCGGGCCACCGGCGCGGCCGTCCTCGTCCGCGTGGCGGTCGGGGTCGGCTTCGCACTCGCGGTGACGGCGGGCGTGCTCGCCGCGGCGACCGGCGCGGTGCTCGACGCGATCGCGGCCGGCACGGGCTCGCCGAGCGCGTATCCCGCGGCCCAGCTCGCGGCGATCAGCCCGACGAGCACGGCACCGCCGGAGGCGGCGAGGGCGGTCCGACTGCGCATGCCCGCCAGGGTAGGTGCCCCGAACGGGGGCGGCCGGGCGCGCCACGCGTCCGGGCGGTTCCTGACCGGGGCGGCGCATCGTCTACACTCGTCCGGGCACCGCGCCGCCTTAGCTCAGTCGGCAGAGCGATTCACTCGTAATGAATAGGTCTGGGGTTCGATTCCCCAAGGCGGCTCCACGATCGAAGGCCCGTCCCGCGAGGGGCGGGCCTTCGTGCTCCGCCCGGGGCCCGTCGGGTCAGACGGCCGAGGCGGCCGCCGCGGCCGCGATCTCCCCGAACTCTCCCAGCGCGGCGAGCATGCACTCGCCGAGCGGCGTCGCGCCCTCGCTCGAGACCCAGCGGCTCCAGCCGTGCCGCGCGATCGTCATGCAGAGCATCGCGGTGAAAGCGGCCCGATCCGCGAGCGCGACCTCGTCGGGCATCCGACCGGAGCGCAGCGCGTCGGCGCGGAGGCGCTCCGCGATCATCTCGACGATCTGCTCGCGGATCCGCTGCATCGTCCCCGCCTTGTCGCCGAGGAGCCGGGACTCGCGGTGCATGAGCTCGCGGCGCAGGCCGTGCAGCTCGAAGTCCTCCTCGTCGCCGACCCGGCCCGCCATGAGGCCGATGAAGTCGGTGAGCGGGTCCCCGGGGCCCTCCACGTAGCGCGCCACCTCGTCGGCGGTCAGCTCGTGCGGGCCGTGCGGCATGGCGACGGCCTCGTCCTTCGACGCGAAGTAGTTGAAGAACGTCCGCGGCGAGACCTGGGCGGCCTGCGCGACCTCCTCGACGGTGACGTTGTCGAACCCGCGCTCGAGGGCGAGCCGCAGCAGCGCGACCTGCAGGGCGCGCTTCGTCGCGATGCGCTTCTGCTCGCGCAGGCCCGGGGCCGCGGTATCCGTCACGCCTTCAATTCTTGCACGGACTGCAAAGTTCTCGCGTCATCCGCAGGTGACGGCACGGGGCAGGGTCCCGTCGACGAAGAAGCGGTCGACCCGGTCGTTGATGCACGGCACCTGGTTCCGGTAGGCGGTGTGCCCCTCGCCGCGCAGCGAGAGCAGCACGCCGCCCGGCAGCTGGCCGGCAAGGCTCTGCGCCCAGGCGTAGGGCGTGGCGGGGTCGCCGGTCGTGCCGAGCACGACGATCGGCGGGGCGCCCTTCGCGGTGACGCGTTTCGGCGCCCCCTCCGGCTTCACGGGCCAGTTGCCGCACACCGCGTCGCCCAGGTCGTTCGTGTTGTCCGCGGCGCGCAGGGGGTCGGCCGCGTCGAGCTGCTCCCCCTGCGCCTCGAGGGTCGCCCGGTCCGTCGTCACCGGCTTGTCGAGGCAGTTGACCGCGTAGATGGCCTCGAAGAGGTTGCTGGTGTAGCCCGAGCGCCCGCGGTCGACGTAGGCGTCCGCGAGCGCCTGCACGGCGTCGGGGCGACCGCGGAGCAGGGCGTCGATCGCCTCCGACAGCACGGGCCAGGACTGCTCGTCGTAGAGCGACGCGTCGATGGCGGTGCGGAGGACCGCGCTGTTCACCGCCCGGCCGTCCTTCGCTCGCATCGGGGTGGCCCGCAGCTCGAGCAGCAGGTCGGCGATCCGGGCGATCGCACCGTCGACGTCGTCGCCTCGGAACGGGCACGACGACGCGCTCAGGCAGTTCCGCAGGTAGGCGCGCAGCGCCGCACCGAACGCCTTGGTGTTCGCGAGGGACTCCTGGAACGTGGAGAGCGACGGGTCGACCGCGCCGTCGAGCACCATCCGCCCCACCCGCGGTCCGAAGCGGTCCGCGTACAGCGCGCCGATGTAGGTGCCGTAGGAGAAGCCGAAGTAGTCGAGCTTCGACTCCCCCGCCGCGGCGCGGAGCATGTCGAGGTCCTGGATCGTGTCCGCCGTGCCGACGTGCGCGAGCCGATCCCCCGACCGGTCGAGGCACGCCCTGCCGAACGCCTTCGCCCCGTCCTCGACATCGGTCCGGAGCGCGGAGCTGCCCTCGGGCAGGTCGGGGTCGTCGAACAGGAACCCGTCGAGCTGCCGGGTGCCGTAGCAGTCGACCGGGGCGGACGCGCCGACGCCCCGCGGGTCCCAGGCCACGAGGTCGTAGTGGTCGAGCAGGTCCTTGTCGTAGAACGTGCTCGCCGCCCCGCGGAGGAAGTCCACGCCGGACACGCCCGGGCCGCCGGGGTTCGTGAACAGCGTGCCGAGCCGTTTCCCCGACGCCGGTCGCTGGATCAGGGCGAGCGAGATGCGCGCGCCTCCCGGGTCGGCCCAGTCCTCGGGCGCCGTCGCGGTCGTGCAGCGGAAGCCGCCGCCGCAGTCCTTCCACACGAGCCGCTGTCCGTAGTACGGCCGCAGCGCCGCCGACACCCCGTCGGTGTCGGGCGTCGTCGTCACGGTCGGCAGCGGCAGCACCCCGCACCCCGCCAGCAGCACCGCGCAGAGCACGGCGACCGCTGCGGCGAGCGCCCGCCTCACGCGGTCCTCGCGAGCACGGCGGAGACGAGCATCGCCTCGAGGGCGAGCAGGGGCGGCACGTTCGCGGGCAGACGGCGGCGCGCGTCGGCGATCGCCTCGAGCACCTGCAGGGTCGCCGTCGGCCGGGTGCGGGCCGCGAGGTCGGCGACCTCCTTCGCCCACGCCGCGTTGACCGGCGCGAGCCCGGCGCCGAGCTGCACCATGAGCACGTCCCGGTACACCGACAGGAGGTCGACGAGCACGCGGTCGATGCCGTCCCGGAGGCCCCGGGTCGCCCGCCGCTTCTGGTCCTCCTCGAGCTGTCGCAGCACGCCCCGCAGCTGCGGCGGCACCGCGCCACCCGGCTGCACGCCCATCGAAGCGAGGGCCTTCTCCCGCTCCGAGTCCTCGCGCTCGTGCGTGAGCGCCGTCGAGTCGGCCTTCGCGATCTCGAGCAGCTTCGCCGCGCCCCGCACCGCCTTCGGCACGGTGTCCGTCTCGAGCACGAGTCGGATGCTGTCGTGCCGACGCGCCCGCGCCTCGGCGTCGGTCGCGAGCCGGTGCGCCATGCCGATGTGGCTCTGCGCCTCCTGCGCGGCCCGGAGCGCGACGTCGGGATCGACGCCGTCGCGCTCGACGAGCAGCCCGGCCACGGCGGCCGGCTCCGGCACCTGGAGGCGGACGACGCGGACCCGCGACCGGATGGTGGGCAGCAGGTCCGCCTCGCTCGGCGCACAGAGGATCCACACCGTGCGCTCCGGCGGCTCCTCGAGCGCCTTGAGCAGCACGTTCGACGTGCGCTCGGTCATGCGGTCCGCGTCCTCGACGACCATGACCCGGTAGCGGGCGACCGACGGGGAGTACTGCGAGGAGGTGACGAGCCGCCGGACCTCGTCGATGGAGATGGTGACGCGGTCCGAGGCGAGCACCGTGAGGTCCGGATGGGTCCGGGCGTCGACCTGAGCGCGCACGCGCTCCCGGCCGGCGGGGTCGTCGTCCTCCTCCGTCGTCAGCAGCGCGGTCGCGAACGCGTACGCGAGGTTCGACCGGCCCGAGCCCGGAGGTCCCGTGATCAGCCAAGCGTGCGTCATCACGCCGACGCCGCCGTCGGCGCGCTTCGAGTCGCGGGCCGCTGCGGCGATCGCCTCGACGGCGGCCGTCTGGCCCACGAGCTCCGCGTACGCGCCGACGTCCGTCATCGCTCGAGGCGCGGCTCGACCGCGGCGCGGACGTCGGCCGCCACGACCTCGGCCGGTCGCGCGCCGTCCACGACGACGAAGCGCTCCGGGGACGCGGCGGCGAGCGCCAGGAAGGCGGCGCGCACGCGGGCATGGAAGTCGTCCTGCTCCGCCTCGAGCCGGTCCTCGGCGGCGCGGCCGCCGCGCCGGGCGCGCGCCTCCACCGGGTCGACGTCGAGCAGGATCGTCAGGTCGGGCAGGAGCCCCTCGGTCGCCCAGGTGGACAGCCCCCGCACCTCCTCCGGGTCGAGCACCCGGCCGGCGCCCTGGTACGCCACGGACGAGTCGAGGTACCGGTCCTGCACGACCACGTCGCCGCGCTCGAGCGCGGGGCGCACGACGGTCGCGACGTGGTGGGCGCGGTCCGCCGCGTAGAGCAGCGCCTCCGCGCGGGGCGCGACGTGACCGCCGTGCAGCAGGAGGTTCCGGATCTCGGCGCCGAGCTCGGTCCCGCCGGGCTCGCGGGTGCGCACGACGGTGCGGCCCCGCTCGACCAGCCAGCGTTCGAGGGCGACGGCCTGCGTGGTCTTGCCCGCCGCGTCGCCGCCCTCGAGCGTGAGGAACACGCCTACGCCTTCTTCGTCGCGCGCTTCGTGGTCGTGGTGCGCTTCGCCGGCGTGCGGGCCGTCGTCTTCTTCTTCGGCGCCGGACCCTTCGCGCGCTTGTCGGCCAGGAGCTGCTTGGCCCGCTCGAAGTCGACGGCCTCCACATCCTCGCCGCGCGGGATGGTCGCGTTCGTCTCGCCGTCGGTGACGTAGGCGCCGAAGCGGCCGTCCTTGATGCGGATCGGCTTGCCGCTCACCGGGTCGGCGTCGAACTCCTTCAGCGCCGACGACGCACGGCGCGCGCCGTACTTCGGCTGCGCGAACAGCTCGAGTGCCCCGGGGAGGTCGACGGAGAAGATGCTGTCCTCGTCGGGCAGCGTCCGGGTGTCCGTCCCCTTCTTCAGGTAGGGCCCGTAGCGGCCGTTCTGCGCCGTGATCGGCTCGCCGCTCTCCGGGTCCTCCCCGACGGTGCGGGGCAGCGCCAGCAGCTGCACGGCGGTGTCGAGGTCGACCGTGTCGGGCGACATCGACTTGAAGAGGGACGCGGTCCGCGGCTTCGGCGCGGTCTTCGCCGCCTTGCCGGTCGGCACCTCGTCCTCCGGGATCACCTCGGTGACGTAGGGGCCGAACCGGCCGTCCTTCGCGACGAGCGTGCGGCCCGTCTCCGGGTGCTGTCCGAGGACGCGGTCCTCCTGCGGCGGGGCGTCGACGAGCTCGCGCGCCTTCGCCGGGGTCAGCTCGTCCGGCGCCAGGTCCGGCGGCAGGTTCACGCGCCGCACGGCGGGCTCCCCCTCGGCGAGCTGCCCGGTCTCCGGGTCGACGACCGGCTCGGTCGGCTCCGCCACCTCGAGGTAGGGGCCGTACCGGCCGATGCGGAGCGTGATCCCGTCGCCGACCGGCACCGAGTTGATGCTCTTCGCGTCGATCTCGCCGAGGTTGTCGACGACGGAGCGCAGGCCGGGGTGTCCGGTGTGCCCGAAGTAGAACTCGCGCAGCCAGTCGACGCGCTCGGCGTCGCCGTCGGCGATGCGGTCGAGGTCGTTCTCCATCTCGGCGGTGAAGTCGTAGGCGACGAGCTCGGTGAAGAACTCCTCGAGCAGCTTCACGACCGAGAACGCGATCCAGTTCGGCACGAGCTGGGTGCCGCGCGGGACGACGTAGTTGCGGTCGACGATGGTCGAGAGGATCGAGGCGTAGGTGGAGGGCCGCCCGATGCCGAGCTCCTCCAGCTTCTTCACGAGGCTCGCCTCCGTGTACCGCGGCGGCGGGGAGGTCTCGTGGCCGTTCGCGGTCGGCTCGGAGGGGGTCAGCGCCTGCCCCTGCACGAGCTGCGGGAGGCGCTCGTCGTCACCGTCGGCGTCGCGATCCTCGTCGCGCCCCTCCTCGTACGCCGCGAGGAAACCGCGCACCGTGATCACGGTGCCGCTCGCCGAGAACTCGGCATCGCGGCCGCCCGCCGTCAGGCCGACGACGACGGTGGCCGTCGAGCCGGTCGCGTCGATCATCTGCGAGGCGACGGTCCGCCGCCAGATCAGGTCGTAGAGCCGCTGCTCGGTCGAGGTCAGGGTGCCGCGCAGGGAGTCCGGCGTCGGGAACACCTCACCGGAGGGGCGGATGGCCTCGTGCGCCTCCTGCGCGTTCTTCGACTTGCCCGTGTAGATGCGCGGGGCGTCCGGCACGGTGTCCGCGCCGTACAGGGCACGGGCCTGCGACCGGGCCGCCTGCGTCGCCTGCGACGACAGCGAGGGCGAGTCGGTGCGCATGTACGTGATGTGGCCGTTCTCGTACAGGCTCTGCGCGACGGACATCGTCTGCTTCGCGCTGAAGCGGAGCTTGCGCGCCGCCTCCTGCTGCAGGGTGCTCGTCGTGAACGGCGCGGCCGGGCGACGGCGGTAGGGCTTCGTCTCGAGCGAGACGACGCGCGCCGTCGGGGACTCCGCCTCGATGGCGGCCACGAGGGCGCGGGCCCCCGCCTCGTCGAGCACGACCGCGTCGGTCCGCAGCGCGCCGCGGTCGTCGAAGTCGCGGCTCCCCGAAGCGACGCGCTTGCCGTCGATCCGCTGCAGGCGGGCGCCGAACGCGGACCCTCCTGAGGCTCTCGAGGGGCTGCCGCCCTCCGGAGCGAAGCGTGCGAGCACGTCCCAGTAGGACGCGGAGACGAACGCGAGGCGCTCGCGCTCCCGGTCGACCACGAGCCGCGTGGCCGCGGACTGGACGCGACCGGCGGAGAGGCCCGGCCCGACCTTGCGCCACAGCACCGGCGAGACCTCGTAGCCGTAGAGGCGGTCGAGGATGCGCCGGGTCTCCTGCGCGTCGACGAGCGCGGTGTCGAGCTCGCGGGTGTTGTCCCGCGCCTTCGTGATCGCATCCTTGGTGATCTCGTGGAACACCATCCGGCGCACGGGGACCTTCGGCTTCAGCACCTCGAGGAGGTGCCACGCGATGGCCTCGCCCTCGCGGTCCTCATCAGTCGCGAGGTAGAGCTCGTCGGCGTCCTTGAGCGCGCGCTTCAGATCCGCGACCGTCTTCTTCTTCTGGTCGGAGACGACGTAGTAGGGCTCGAACCCGTTGTCGACGTCGACGGAGAACTTGCCCATCGACCCCTTCTTCAGCTCGGGCGGAAGGTTCTTCGGCTCGATGAGGTCCCGGATGTGCCCGACCGAGGCCTGGACCTCGTAGTCGGGTCCCAGGTACTTGCCGATCGTCTTCGCCTTGGCCGGCGACTCGACGATGACGAGCTTCTTGCTTCCGGGCATGGCCACCTCCTCGCCGTACTCCCGACGCCCCCGTCATGACCGGCCCGCACCAGCGCGGCCGGGGGCCGGTCCCGCACACCATACACACGGCGCCGACACCCGTCGGCCGCTCGCGCTCGGCCCCCACCCCTGCTTCAGGGCGCGCGAGGCGGCCCGGCGAGGGCGTCCGCAGCCACCGGGATCCCGAGGACGACCGTCGACGCGCGCACCCGGACGAGCACGCCCCGCTGCGCGCAGCGGTCGAGCCGCAGCCCGGCGTCCGCGACGAGGTCGGCGGCCCGCCCGCACGGCGTGCCGGTGGCGTTGCCGAGCGCGACGTCCGCCCCGGCGAGCGCCGCCGCGTCGGCGGCCGCGACCACGCGCCGGTGGGCGTCGAGGACGACCGCGGCCGCCGCCGCGAGGACGAACACGGCGATCACGGCCGCGATCACCGCCGCGGCGAGGGCGGTCCCGGCGCCGCCCTCCCGGTCGGTCACGGCGTGACGCCGGCCAGCGCGCACGCCGTCGCGTCGACGGGCACCGGGAGGCCGAGCAGCGGCACCTCCCGCCGCACGGTCGCGCAGACGGTCTCGCGGCGTCGCTCCGTGCCGGTGACCCCGGACGGCAGCGGCTGCCCGACGGCCGCGGCGCGGGCGGCCTGCGCCGCGGCGTCGACGACGCGCAGCCGCTCGACCCCGATCCGGAGGCCGCCGAGGCAGGCCGCCAGCACGAGCAGCACCGCCGGCACGGCGACCGCGAACTCGGCGGTCACCGTGCCGCGCTCCCCGTCAGCTCGGCGCGGCGAGCGCACGGGTGATGAGGCCGAGCAGCAGGCCGCGGACCTCGTCGCTCCGCAGCACCACCACGAGCAGCGCCGCGAAGCCGACGGCGGCGATCGTCGCGATCGCGTACTCGGCGGTGACGGCGCCCTCCTCGTCGATCCGACCGGACAGCGGTTCCCTGTGCATCCCGTACCTCTTTCACTGCGTCTTCTCGGCGCACGTCGATCCCGGCACGGGCAGGACCATCCTGCGCCGCCCCGGTCCCGGATCACAGCGGGACGGCTGTGGAGGAGAGGACCGCCAGCCCGACGGGCAGCGCACCGAGCACCAGGAACGAGGGCAGCACCAGCAGACCGAGCGGGAGCAGGAGCCGCACGGCCAGCACCTCCGCGCGGATCCGGGCCGCCGCCAGCGCCGCTCCGCGCACGCGGTCCGCCTCAGCGGCCAGCAGCGCCACGACCGGGAGCCCGGCCGTCGCGGCGAAGCGCAGCACCGCCTCGAGCTCGTCGGACGGCTCGAGCACCGCGCCCGTGCCCTCGGCCGCCTCCGCGGCCAGCCGCCGGGCCGTCGACACCGGGAGGCCGGCGCCGACAGCGGTGCGCACCAGCTCGAGGTCCAGTCCGGCGGTCCAGGTCGTGCGCCGGGCGTCGCGGATGAGGCGGCGACTCCAGACGGCCGCGGCGGCGAGCAGCCCGCCGCCGATGAGGAGGGCGAGCGCCCCCGGTGGGGACACCAGCACCCTCGGGACGTCGAACCCGAACGCCCAGCCGAGCAGCGCGGTGGCGGGCGGCAGCAGGAGCACGAGGCGGGCGCTCGCGACCGGTCCGGCCATCGAGGCGGCCACCGCCCGGTGGAGCTCGGCGGTCCGGCGCGCGCCCGTCGCGGCCGTGCGGACGGCCGCGGCGAGGGGTGCGCCGGTCTCGGCCGCGAGCGCGACGACCGCGCCCGCGGCCCGCCAGGCGTCGGACGCGTCTCGGAAGGCGGCTGCGAGCGGCCGGCCGTGCTCGGCCGCGGCGGCGACCAGAGCCGCCGTCCCGGCCGCGGAATCCGCGCTCGTGCGCGCGAGGTGCTCCCACGCGGCACGCTGCGAGGCGCCCGCGGCGATCAGCGCCCCGAGCCGGTCGAGGTCGGCGGCGACCTGCTCGGCCTCGACGGCGGGGTCCGTCCGCCGGCGCCGACCGATCATGCGACCGCGAGCGCGCCGTCGCTCCGCTCGACGAGCCGGCCGATCCGCTCGACCCGGCGCGTCCCGCCGCTCCGGGCCAGGAGGACGACGAGGTCGATCGCCGCGAGCGCCTGCGCGCGCAGCGCCGGGACGGACAGCCCGGCGAGGGCGCCGAGCGCCTCGAGCCGAGCCCCGAGACCGTCCGCGTGCGCGCAGTGCACGGTCCCCGCGCCGCCGTCGTGCCCGGTGTTCAGCGCACCGAGCAGCTCCGCGACCTCGGCCCCGCGGCACTCCCCGACGACGATGCGATCGGGCCGCATCCGCAGCGTCTGGCGCACGAGCGAGGCGAGGTCGACGCCGCCGATCCCGTCCGTGTTCGGCTGCCGCGTCTCGAGCCCCACGACGTGCGGGTGGTCGACGACGAGCTCGGCGACGTCCTCGACCGTGACGATCCGCTCGTCGTGCGGCACCTCCGCCATGAGCGCGGCGAGCAGCGAGGTCTTGCCGCTGCCCGCCGGTCCGCAGACGAGCACGTTCCGCTTCGCCAGGACGGCCGCCCGGAGGACCTCCGCCTCGTCGACGGTGAGCATGCCGGTCCGCTGCAGGTCGGCGAGCCGCCACGGCCGCGCCCGCGCGATGCGGATCGAGAGCAGCGGCCCGGCCGTGCTCACGGGCGGCAGGACGGCGTGGGCGCGGGCACCGCCGGGGAGGCGGACGTCGACCGCCGGGGTGGCGTCGTCCAGATGCCGACCGCCTCCCGCGACGACGGCGACCGCGAGCCGGCGCGCCTCGGCGGCGGCGAGGGGCGGGACGTCGAGGGTCTCGAGGCCCTCCCCCGCGTCGCGCCAGAGCCGCCCGGCGCCGTCGAGCAGGAGGTCGGTGACCGCCGGGTCCTCGGCGAAGGGCGCGAGCGCCCCGAGCGCGGGGAACCGCGGCGAGAGGGGCGCGGGCACGGGCGCGGTCTCGACCGCCTCGGGTGGCGCGGCCGAGGACGGCGCGACGGGCACGAACGGCGGTGGCACGCGGGCACGCTAGGAGCAGCGCAGCACCCGCGACTCGGCCGGCTGCGACGAACGACCGGATCAGGCCTGTGGAGGAGCCGACACCCTCGTCGGACCCGAGTCGCCGGTCACTGGACGAGCGCAGCGGAGCGGCACGACTCGACCCGGACGTCGCCGTAGGGCGTCGGCGCGTTCAGCGCCGCGCTCCGGCACGCCGCGCGGCGGCGGCAGCCGCGCGGCAGTGAACGCAAGAGGCGGCACCTATTGGGGGGAACAGGTGCCGCCTCAGCAGCGCCCGACTGGGGGGAATCGACAGCGCCGCAAGCCAAGCTCTTCACTCGACGTTGCCGAGTGTACCCATTTCGAGGTCCCGTGCAAGCGATACCACCGCGTGTCGTCCACGGCGTGTCGCCCATGTCCGCGGGCATCGGTGTGCGAGTCCCGCCCGCGTGCGCCTCGGGTCGCCGTGCACCCTTGATACCGCGCGGTGCACGCGGTGGTATCAGCGGAACTGGGCGATCAGCTCGACCTCGACGGGCGAACCGAACGGCAGCGCCGCGACCCCGACCGCCGAGCGCGCGTGCCGACCGTGCTCGCCGAACACGTCGACCAGCAGGTTGGACGCCCCGTTGATCACGAGGGGCTGCTGGGTGAAGCCGGGCGCGGAGGCCACGAAGCCGACGACCTTGACGATGCGCACGACGCGGTCGAGGCCGCCGAGGACTCCGGCGACCGCGGCGAGCGCGTTCAGCGCGGCGGTCGCGGCGAGGTCCGCGGCCTCCTCCACCTCGACGTCCGCACCGAGCAGGCCGGTCCGCGCGAGCTTCCCGTCGACGAACGGCAGCTGGCCGGCGGTGAAGACGAACTCACCGCTCGCGACCGCGGAGACGTAGGAGCCCGCCGGCGCGGCGACCTCGGGGAGCACGAGCCCGAGCTCCGCGAGCCGGTCCGCGACGGCCATCAGGCGTCCTTCTCGCGCTTGAGGTAGGCGACGAGGCCGCCCTCGGGACCGGTGACGATCTGCACGAGCTCCCACCCCTGCGCGCCCCAGGTGTTGAGGATCGCGGTCGTGTTGTGGATGAGGAGCGGGGTGGTCACGTACTCCCAGGTGGTGGGCACACGTCCTCCTTTTTGGGGGTTGCGGCGGGGCGCCCGGCGTTCCGCGGGCCCCGACCTAGCCTGAAGCCTATGTCTGCACGTCCACGCCGTACCGGGTCGGGAGTCCTCGGGGTGCTCGGCATCCTCGTCGTCGCCGGCCTGATGCTCACCGTCGGCGTCGCGCCCGCGATCGCGCTGTCCGCGAGCAACAGCGGCCCCTTCGCGCTGTCCGAGGACCTGAAGATCGCGAAGCTGCAGCAGAAGACCCGGATCTACGCGAAGAAGGGCGGCAAGGACGTGCTGCTCGCGTCCTTCTACGTCCAGAACCGCGAGTCGATCAAGTGGGACGACGTCCCCGCCTCGGTGAAGAACGCGACGCTCGGCGCGGAGGACCCGCGCTTCTTCGACCACGGCGGCGTCGACCCGATGGGCATCGTCTCGGCCCTCGTCAACAACGTCGTCCACGGCAGCAACCGCGGCGCGTCGACGATCTCGCAGCAGTACGTGAAGAACGTCTGCATCCAGGAGGCGGAGCTCCTGCCGACGCAGACGCAGGTCGACGCGGCGTACGCCGAGTGCACGGGCGGCATCCAGCGCAAGCTGAAGGAGGCCCGCGGCGCCATCGCCCTCGAGAAGGCGTACTCGAAGCAGGAGATCCTGCTCGGCTACCTGAACATCGCGGGCTTCGGCGGCCGCATCTACGGTATCCAGGCCGCGGCGAAGTACTACTACGGCGTCGACGCGAAGGACCTGACCATCGCGCAGGCCGCGAGCCTGATGGCCATCGTGAACAACCCGAGCTACCTCCGCCTCGACGAGAAGGCGAACCTCGCGGCGAACAAGATCCGACGCGACTACGTGCTCGGGGTGGAGCTGAAGTACGAGCTCATCACCGAGGCCGAGTACGACGCCGCGATCCAGACGCCCGTGAAGCCGAAGATCACCCCGACCACGACCGGCTGCGCCGCCGCGAAGTCCGCCGCCTTCTTCTGCGACTACGTCGTCAACGTGGTGACCAACGACCCGGCCTTCGGCAAGACCCGCACCGAGCGGTACAACAAGCTGCAGAGCGCCGGCTGGAAGATCTACACCACGCTCGACCTGGGGCTGCAGAGCAAGGCGAGCGCCGCGATGAAGGCGAACGTGCCCGCGCAGTCCGCCCCCGGGACGAACCTCGGCGGCGCCGCGGTCTCCGTGCAGGCGGGAACGGGCCGGATCCTGTCGATGGTCGAGAACAAGCGGTACGACAACACCCAGAGCAAGGCGACGACGGGCGCGGACTACACCGCCACGTCGGTGAACTACAACACGGACACCGCGTACGGCGGCTCGCAGGGGTTCCAGCCCGGATCGACGTTCAAGATGTTCACGCTCATCGACTGGCTCGAGAACGGCCACGGCCTGAACGAGGTCGTGCAGGGCTCGACCGCGAGGTACCCGGCGGGGACGTTCCCGTGTGCGAACCCCGACGGTCCGTGGTCGCCGGGCAACGACACCCCCGGGGAGGGCGGCTACCAGACCGTAATGCAGGGCACGGCGGGATCCGTGAACGGCGTGTTCGCATCCATGGCGATGAAGCTCAAGCTCTGCGACATCATGAAGACGTCGCAGGACCTCGGCTTCCACCGGGCGAACGGCGAGCCGCTCGAGGCGAACCCGCCCGCCATCCTCGGCTCGAACATCAACGCGGCCTCTCCGCTCACGATGGCGAGCGCGTACGCCACCATCGCGAACAAGGGCATCTTCTGCTCCTCCGTCGCGATCGACAAGATCGTCAGCAGCGACGGCTCCAAGGTCACGCCGCCGGCGGCGGACTGCCACCGGGTGCTGCCCGAGGACGTCTCGATCGCCGTCGGGTACGCGCTCCACGGGGTGCTGACCGGCGGCACCGCCTCGATCGACCGGCCCGCCCTCGGTGGGGCCTGGGGCTTCGCGAAGACCGGCACCACGGACTTCGCGCACTCGACCTGGGTCGTCGGCGGCTCGACGAAGACCGTCACCGCCGCATGGGTCGGCAACGTCTCCGGCGATGCGAATCTGCGGCTGATCAAGGGCTGGTCGTCGTACGGGAACTCCGCCGCGGATGCGCGTCACGGGCTGTGGAGCGGCATCATGGCCGCCAACGAGGCCAAGTACCCGGGCGACACCTCCTGGCCGCAGCCGGCGTCGCAGTTCCTCTACGGGCAGAAGATCCCGGTGCCGGACGTGTCCGGCAAGTCGGTGTCGCAGGCGAAGCAGATCCTCAAGGCGGCGGGCTTCCAGGTGAAGACCGGCGGGTCCACCCCGTCCGACACGATTCCGGCGGGCTCGGTCGTCTCGACCGATCCGGCATCCGGGTCGTCGGTGGTCGCCGGCACGCTGATCACGCTCACGAAGAGCTCCGGTCAGGCTCCGACGCAGCCGACTCCGGCCCCCGGCGCGACCGCCACGGTGCCGGTGGTGCAGGGCGCGCCCATCGCCCAGGCGATCCAGACGCTCGCGGGCGCCGGCTTCACGAACGTGAACGTGACGTGGGCCCCGCAGGGCGGCGCGCTCTGCCTCGTCATGCAGCAGACCCCCGGCGGGAACACGCCGGCCGACCCGAACGCGACGACGGTGCAGCTGTCGGTCGCGGGAGACCAGAACACGTGCCAGGCCCAGCAGCAACCGCAGCCGCAGCAGTAGTCCGGACCGCGGCGGTCGCAGGCGCGGCCGCCGCGGTGTGGGGCGTCGGCGTCGAACGGCTCGCGTTCACCGTCCGGCGCGCGACCCTGCCGGTGCTCGCGCCCGGCACCGCCGACCTGAAGGTGCTGCACCTCTCGGACCTCCACATGGCGCCGTGGCAGCGCCGCAAGCAGCGCTTCGTCCGGGAGCTCGCCGACCTCGAGCCGGACCTCGTCGTGAACACGGGCGACAACCTCGGTCACCGGATGGGTCTGCTCGGCATCAAGGCGGCGTTCGAGCCGTTCCGCGGTGTCCCGGGCCTCTACGTCTGGGGCTCCAACGACTGGTGGGCGCCGCAGCCGAAGAACCCGTTCGCGTACTTCGGCGGCCCGTCCGGCGTGCCGACGGAGCCCGAGCGGCTCGCCACCGACGCGCTCGGGTCGTACCTCGAGGGCCTCGGCTGGACGAGCCTCAACAACCGGACCGCTCGGCTCGTGGTGCGGGGCACCCCGATCGACGCGTTCGGCACCGACGACCCGCACCGCGAGTACGACGACCTCGCCGCGCTGAACCCGGGGCTGCGGGGCCTGCGCCAGCGCAAGGTGCGGCCGGCCCTGTCCCTCGGGGTGACGCACGCCCCCTACCGGCGCATCCTCGACGCCTTCGTCGACCGCGGCGCCGACCTCCTGCTCGCCGGCCACACCCACGGCGGCCAGGTCTGCGTGCCGGGCTTCGGCGCGCTCGTCACGAACTGCGACATCCCCCGCGAGCAGGTGAAGGGCGTCTCCTCCTGGGAGCACGACGGCCGCACCGCGGCGCTCGAGGTCTCCGCCGGGCTCGGCACCTCCATCTACGCGCCGGTGCGCTTCGCCTGCCGCCCGGAGGCGACGCTCCTCACCCTCACCGCTCGCCCGGCCTGACCCACTTTGCTCACGCTTCTTGCCGCCCACCGGGTCGGGAAGCGGCAAGAAGCGTGAGCAAAGCCCGGGTGGAGCCGGGCGGGCGGTGGGTCCGCTATCCTTGTCCAGCCCGCTCGCGCGGGCACCGGGATATAGCGCAGCTTGGTAGCGCGCCTCGTTCGGGACGAGGAGGTCGTGGGTTCGAATCCCGCTATCCCGACCACAGCCGTCGACCGCATGAAGAGCGCCGCGTCCTGTCGCTCCCATCTCGATTCGGCACTCGCCTGGTCCGACGCCGGGGCTAGCGTCGGGCCGTGCATGATGGCGGATCGGGGCTCTCGCCGGAGCAGCGCCGGATACTCGCCGAGTGGTTCCCGCGGCACCGCGTCCTCGCGGACCACAGCTGGGGCCTCGTCGGAACGTTCGTGCTCGAGGTCGACACCGGGAGCGGTCGGGTCATCGTCAAGGCCGGTGACGAGCACGACCACCACCTCGGCAGGGAGGTCCGCGCGCATCGCGAATGGCTGACGCCCTGGACGTCGATCGGCCGAGCCCCGGCGCTCCTCCGCGCCGACGAGCGTGCTCGCATCATCGCCACCCGCTACCTGCCCGGTCGACTGGTGCAGGGCGCGCCCGAGGAGCTGGAGCCCGACGTCTTCCGGCAGGCGGGCGCACTGCTCGCACTGCTGCACGGGCAGCGGACCGTCATCGACCACGACTACGCGCGGATCCTCCGCGACGAGGTGCTGAGCCGGTTCGAGCAGCCGCACCGGATGTCGGCGGCGACCGTCCGAGCCGCGCGGGCGGAGGTCGAGGCGTGGTCGACGGACCCGGTCGAGGTCGTGCCGACGCACGGCGACTGGCAGCCGCGCAACTGGCTCCTCCATGAGGGCGAGGTGGCCGTCATCGACTTCGGGCGCGCGGAGCTGCGGCCCGCGCTGAGCGATCTCGTGCGTCTCGAGAGTCGCAGCTTCCGGCACGCTCCGGCGCTCGAGGCGGCGTTCCTGGAGGGCTACGGCGCGGACCCGCGCGACTCGCCCTGGTGGCGGCGGGAGCGACTCCGCGCCGCGATCGGCACGGCGGTCTGGGCGCTCGCCGTCGGCGATGCGGAATTCGAGGCGGAAGGGCGGCGCGAGGCCGCCGCGCTCCTCGGTACGAGCGAGGCCTGATCGCGCTCCGCGACCGGAGTGCTCGCCGCGGGGCCGCAGCATGGGGTCGTGAGCGAGCAGCGACGTCGGCGCCGCGCGGCCGTCCCGCTGCTCGCGGTCGCGGTCCTCGGGCTGGCCGGGGTCGCCGTCGCGGTCGCCACGCTCGTCCTCCGACCTGAGCCGTTCCCCGCGCCGAGCCCGCTCGGCCCGGAGCGGATCGCGATCCAGGAGGGCGTGCCGCTCGCGCCCGACACGACCGGGACCTCGCGCCGGGTGCGGGACGGGGTCGCGTGCTCGGCCGGTGAGGGGACGGCCCAGCACCTCCACGCGCACCTCGCCGTCTACGTCGACGGCGTGCTGCGGCCGATCCCGGCCGGCGTCGGGGTGGTCGCTCCGTCGATCACGAGGCGCGGGACGTCCGCCGAGTTCGCCCGGGCGACGCACTGCTACTACTGGCTGCACGTCCACGCGCGCGACGGGATCATCCACATCGAGACGCCGACGAAGAACCCGTCCACACTCGGCCAGTTCTTCGCCGTCTGGGGTCAGCCCCTGAGCGCCTCCCGCGTCGCGGGCGCGAAGGGGCGCGTCACCGTCCTCGTCGACGGTCGCGTCGTCCGCGGCGACCCGGCCGACGTCGTGCTCCGGCGGCGGGAGTCGATCCAGATCGACGTCGGCGCGCGGGTGCCGTTCCAGCCCGTCGACTGGAGCCGCAGCCACCTGTGATCGGCGTGGAGGCGGGACGATGGCGGGATGACGGACGACTGGGACGAGCGGGTGGCACGGTTCTGGGTCGAGTTCGACGACGGGGACCCCGATGCGGCGCTGGCCGGGATGCACGCGCTCGTCGGCGAGCGGCCCGACGGCGACGCCCGCGCGCTGTACGAGCGGGGGTCGGTGCACGACTCGCTGGGACAGGAGCAGGAGGCGATCCCGCTCTACCGCGCGGCGCTCGCCGCCGGCCTCGACGAGGAGCACGAGCCCCAGGCGGTCATCCAGCTCGCGAGCTCCCTCCGGAACGTCGGGGACGTCGAGGAGGCGGTCGCGCTGCTCCAGACCGCGGGGCTGACGGCCTGGACGGGCGACGCGGCCCGCGCCTTCCTCGCCCTCGCGTTGCGGGACGCTGGGCGCCCGGACGAGGCGCTGCAGGTCGCACTGCTCGCGCTCGCCCCGACCCTCCCCCGCTACACCCGCGCGGTCCGGGCCTACGCGGACGACCTCACCCGCGCGTGATCCCGCCGCTGCGCGGCGCGGTCGGCGGCGGGTGCCAGGATCGCGGAGCCGCATCGCGGCCGACGCCGGGAGGACCCATGCACATCGCGCAGCGCGCTCGGGAGACCGAGCCCTTCCACGCGCTCGCCTTCGGGCAGCGGGCGGCGGACCTCGAAGCCGCCGGCCACCACGTCGTGAAGCTCTCCATCGGCGAGCCCGACTTCGGCGCGCCGCCGGCCGTGCGGGAGGCGATGCGCGACGCGATGGACGGACGCCCGCTTCCCTACACGCCCGCGCTCGGGCTCCCCGAACTGCGGCGGACGCTCGCCCGCTTCTACCGGGATCGGCACGGCGTCGAGGTGGACCCGGGGCGCATCGTGATCACCTCCGGCGCCTCCGCGGCGCTGCTCCTCGTCACCGCGGCGACGACCGACCCGGGCGACGCCGTGCTCATCGCCGATCCGTCCTACCCGTGCAACCGGGAGATGGTCCGCGCCTTCGGCGGCGACCTCCGGCTCGTGCCGACCTCGCCGGAGACGCGCTACCAGCTCTCGCCCGGCGCCGTCGCGGCGGCGTGGACGGAGCGGACGAACACGGTGATGATCGCCTCCCCCTCGAATCCGACCGGCACGGCCGTGCCGGCGAACGCGCTCCGCGAGATCTGCGCGCTGGCGCGCGAGCGCGGCGCCTGGCGGATCGTCGACGAGATCTACCTCGACCTCCAGGATCCCGGCGCGGACGGCGCGCCCGCGCGGACCGTGCTGGCCGACGATCCGGACGCGATCGTGATCGGCAGCTTCTCGAAGTACTTCGGGATGACGGGGTGGCGGCTCGGCTGGGCGGTGCTCCCGGAGGTCCTCGTGCCGGTGATCGAGCGGCTCGCGATGAACTGGTTCCTCTGCGCGTCGGCGCCCGCGCAGCTCGCCGCGGTCGCCGCGTTCACCCCCGAGTCGCTCGCGGTCTGCGAGGACCGGCGGCGCGAGCTCGCGGCCCGCCGCGCCCTGGTGCTCGACGGGCTCGCCGCGATCGGCCTGCCCGTGCCGGTGCAGCCGGACGGCGCGTTCTACGTCTACATCGACGTGAGCGGCACCGACATGGACGCGTGGCGGTTCTGCGAGGAGGCCCTCCAGCACGCGCACGTCTCCCTCACGCCGGGCCGCGACTTCGCCGTCGAGACCGGTGAGACGCACGTGCGGCTCTCCTACGCCGCCTCCCGCGCCGACCTCTCGGAGGGCCTGGCCCGCCTCGGGGCGTTCCTCGACGCGCGCCGCGCCCCGGCCTGAGCGCCTCGATCGACGCTCCGTCCCTGATCCGACCGAGCGCTCCGTCGCTCGAGTGACGGGGCGTCGATCGCGCGGCGTGGACACGGCTCCCGCGGTCTGGCTGAATAACGACGTGGCCGCGCCCGTCGAGCTCGTCGTCGTCCCGCACGCCGAGGCGTGGCGGGACTGGCTGATCGCGCACGAGGACGACTCCGAGGGGGTCTGGCTGGCGCTCGCGAAGAAGGGCACCACCGAGCCGACGACGCTGGTCTACGACCAGGCGCTCGAGGAGGCGCTCTGCAGCGGCTGGATCGACGGGCAGAAGCGCGGGTGGGACGACGCCGTCTTCGCGCAGCGGTTCACGCCCCGGCGGAAGGCGTCGCTGTGGTCGACCCGCAACGTGGGTCTCGTCGCGGTCCTCGTCGCCGACGGACGGATGCGGCCGCGCGGGCAGGCGGAGATCGACCGCGCCAAGGAGGACGGCCGCTGGGATCGGGCGTACGGCGGCGCGAGGACCGCCGAGGTGCCGGAGGACCTCGCCGCCGCGCTGGCGGCGTCGCCCGCGGCCGCGGCCCGGTTCGCGGAGCTGAACCGCACGAACCGGTACGCCGTCATCCACCGCACGGTCACTGCGCCGAACCCCGCGGTGCGGGCGAACCGCCTCGCGAAGCTGGTCGCCCTCCTGGCGTCGGGCGGCGCGCCCCACCCGCAGTAGCCGAAGGGTCGCCCGCGAGGACGGGCGTGATCGCGCAGGACGGGCGTCGGTCGACGCCCGTCCTGCGAGATCACGCCCGGATCGCGGGTCAGGCCGGGAGGGCGGTGCCGGCGAGCCGGAGACGGCGCACGAACTCGCCGAGCGTCTGGCTCGGAGTGGCGTCTCCCATCGCGCCTCCGCGGTTCGGGCGCCACCATCCTCCCGGAGGACGCGGCCCGCGGCATCCTCCGTTTCGGAGGGCGGCGGTAGCGCGGGGGGGGCTAGCTGAAGTCGACGTCCGGACCGAGCGGGGCGGAGACGGTGACCGCCTCGCCGTCGAGCACGCCGCCCGATTCCGCCAGGTAGCACGCGGCGCAGAGCGACTCGTAGCCGACGTCGTTCAGGGTGTCGATGGCGACCTGCTGGCCGTCGAACACGTACTGGTCGCCGATCCGTCGCGCGTTGAACAGCGCCTTCCGCCCGCAGCGGCAGATCGTCTTCAGCTCCTCGAGGCTGTGCGCGACCTCGAGGAGGCGGGCGCTGCCGGGGAACGCCTCGGTGCGGAAGTCCGTCCGGATGCCGTAGGCGAGCACCGGGACGTCCTGCACCACCGCGATGCGGAGCAGGTCGTTCACCTGCCACGGCGTGAGGAACTGCGCCTCGTCGATCAGGAGGCAGGCGACGGGCGACCCGGTGGCCTCCACCAGCGCCCGGCGCTCCGCGAAGAAGAGCTCGAGGACGTCCGCGTCCTCGCCGATCAGGAAGTGCACCGGCCGCGTCACGCCGAGCCGGGACACGATGTCGCGGTCGCCCTTCGCGTCCACCCCGGGCTTCGCCAGCAGGACCTGCTGCCCGCGCTCCTCGTAGTTGTACGCGGCCTGCAGCAGCGCGGTGCTCTTCCCGCTGTTCATCGCGCCGTACCGGAAGTAGAGCTTCGCCATGCCTCTAGATGTACCCGTCCTCGGTGGCCCGCTGGATCAGATCGGCCTTCCGGCTCGCCGGTCGGTTCACCCGCGCGTACTTCTCCCGCACGCGCCGGAGGTACGTCTTGGCCGTCTCGAACTGCACGTGCATCTCGGCGGCGACCTCGTTCGTGGAGCGCCCGGAGGCGTACAGGCGAAGCGCGGCCTCCTCCCCCAGGCTGAGCCGGGGGCGCTCGACCTGCTCCGCCGCCCGCGGCAGGGGGCGCCAGTCGCGCTGCACGGCGCGACCCGCGGTGAGGCCCATGACCTCGCGGGCGACCGCGAGGACGTCGCCGAGCGGACGCGACTTGCCGAGGAACGCCGCCGCGCCGGCGCGCAGCGCCCGCTCGCGCAGGTCCGGGGTGTCGAGGCCCGTGAGCACGATGACCGTCGCACCGGCGGCCCGGCAGGTGCGCACCCGGGCCTCGATCGACACCGGCTCGCGCAGCTGCACGTCGATCAGCACGAGGTCCGTCGGGAAGGCGGGGCTGTGCACGAGCTGCAGCCAGGACGTCGCGGTGAGCGCGATGTCGAAGTCGGGGGCGTTCGAGCGGAACCAGGAGGCCATGCTGTCGAGGAGCACCTCGTGGTCGTCGAGGAGGGCGACGCGCACCGCGCGGGCGCGGGTCGGCGCGGCGACCGAGCGCGCGGTCCGCGTGCCGCCGCCGATGACGGTGGGCACGAGCGGATCGTCCTCGGCGGACATGGGGCTCCTCGCATCGGGGGACGCGATCCGCGCCCCTGTCCCCCGATCATGCAGGACGCCGCCGCAGCAGCGGGCGCATCCGCCCCGAACTGGGGTCAGAACAGCGTCGGCTGGGTGTCGACGGCGGCGGTCGCCCGCACGATCCCGGCGGCCCGCGAGCGCACGGTGCCGGAGGCGTCGTCGACGGAGCCGCGCTCCAGCCCGTGCTTCCGCAGCAGGGGCTCCATCCGGGCGGCGAGCCCGCGCCGGTACTCCTTCGGCGTGTGGGCGCCACCGGCGTAGAGCCGCTTGTAGGCCAGGTCGTGCTGCGGGAACCACCGGTGCAGCCACTGCAGGTACCACTGGCGCACGCCCGGCTTCAGGTGCAGCGCCGTCCAGACGACGTAGGAGGCGCCGGCGTCGGCGATCGCCGCCAGCGCGGCGTCGAGGTGCTCGACCGAATCGGTCAGGTACGGCAGCACCGGCATGAGGAAGACGCCGCACTCGAGCCCCGCCTCCCGGGCCGCTCGGACGGTCGCGAGCCGAGCGGTCGCCGACGGGGTACCCGGTTCGACGAGCTCCTGCAGGTCCGGGTCGAACACCGCGACCGACATCGCCAGGTCGACCGCGCCGGTCTCCGCGATGCGGGCCAGCAGCGGCAGGTCCCGCCGGAGGAGCGTCCCCTTCGTGAGCAGCGAGATCGGGGTGCCGGCGTCCGCGAGCGCCTCCAGGATCCCGGGCATGAGGCGGTAGCGCCCCTCCGCCCGCTGGTAGGGGTCGGTGTTCGTCCCGAGCGCGACCGGGTCACCGCGCCAGGACGGCCGGTGGAGCTCCGCCCGCAGGACCTCCGCCACGTTGACCTTCACGACCACCTCCGCGTCGAACGCGCCGGGGTCGTCGAACTCGAGGTACTGGTGGGTCGGCCGGGCGAAGCAGTAGACGCACGCGTGGGAGCAGCCTCGGTAGGGGTTGATCGTCCAGCCGTAGGGCGTGCCCGGCACGTGCCCGGGGACGCGGTTGAGGGCGGACTTCGCCCGCACCTCGTAGAAGGTCATCCCCGCGAACTCCGGCGGCCGAGTGGTGCGGACGAGGTCGTGCACCTTCGCCAGCCCCGGCAGCGCGCCGGGGATGTCGGCGCCCACCTGCTGCCCGGCCCATCGCATGGGCTCATTCGAACACGCGTTCGAAGCAAGCGCAACTCGGGGCTTCACGGATACGGAGATCCGGGACGCTGCGCGCCGCGGATCTCCGTATCCGTGAACCGGTCCTAGGCGGTGAGGCCGAGCGTCCTCGCGGTCGACTCCTGGATGCGGCGCGCGTTCCGCGGGTCGTCGGAGAGCAGCGAGCCGTAGGTCGGGATGAGCCGGCGCAGCTCCGGCTCCCACGCGGCGAGCCGGTCGGGGAAGGAGCGGCGGACGACGTCGAGCATGATCGCCGCGGCGGTCGAGGCGCCGGGCGAGGCGCCGAGCAGGCCCGCGATGGTCCCGTCCGCGCCGCTCACGACCTCCGTGCCGAACTGCAGCACGCCGCCCTTCTTCGGGTCCTTCTTGATCACCTGCGCCCGCTGACCGGCGCCGAGCGGGTACCAGTCCTTCGGGTCGGCGTCGGGGTAGAACTCCTGCAGCGACGCGAACTTCGCCTTCTTCGACTTCGTCAGCTCGCGGACCAGGTACTGCACCAGCGCGAAGTTGTCCTTCGCGACGGCGAGCATTGGGATCAGGTTGTGCGGCCGCACGGAGAGCGGCAGATCGAGGAGGTTCCCCTTCTTCAGGAACCGCGGCGACAGCCCCGCGTACGGCCCGAACAGCAGGGACGCGCGGCCGTCGACGATGCGCGTGTCCAGGTGCGGCACGCTCATCGGCGGGGCGCCGAGGGAGGCCTTGCCGTAGACCTTCGCGCGGTGCTTCGCGACGATCGCGGGGTCGTCCGAACGCAACCACTGTCCGCTGATCGGGAAGAGGCCGTAGCCCTTCGCCTCCGGGATGCCGGCCTTCTGCAGCAGCTTCAGCGCCCAGCCGCCCGCGCCGACGAAGACGTACCGGGCGCTCACCTCGTGCTTGTCGAGCCCGACGGAGTGCTGCGACCGGATGCGCCACAGCCCGTTCTTCAGGCGCTTCAGCCCGGTGACCTCCGTGTTCAGGCGGAGGTCGGCGCCCTCGTCGACGAGCCCGTCCATCAGCGCCCGGGTCAGCGCGCCGAAGTCGACGTCGGTCCCGGCCTCGGCGCGGGTCGCGGCGACGGGCTCGAGCCGGTCGCGGCCCACCATGAGCAGCGGGGCCCAGTCGTGGATGACCTTCGGGTCCTCCGAGTACTCCATGTCCGCGAACAGCGGGTGGTCCGTCAGGGCCTCCCAGCGGCGGCGGAGGTAGTCGACGTGCTCCTTGCCGCGGACGAACGTCATGTGCGGCGTCGAGTTGATGAAGAGCGCGTCCTTCGGCAGCTTCGCGTGCTCCGCGAGCGACGCCCAGAACTCGCGCGAGACCTGGAACTGCTCGTTGACCTTCACGGCGCTCGTGATGTCGATCGAGCCGTCCGGGCGCTCGGGGGTGTAGTTCAGCTCGCAGAGCGCGGCGTGCCCGGTGCCGGCGTTGTTCCAGGGGTTGCTCGACTCCTCCGCGACGCCGCCGAGGCGCTCGTAGATGCGGATGCTCCAGTCGGGCTGCAGCGCGTGCAGCAGCGTCCCGAGGGTGGCGCTCATGATGCCGCCGCCGATCAGCACGACGTCGATCGTCTCGTCCTGCGCCATGGTTTTCAGCCTATCCGCGCCCCGTCGAGCGCCCGGTCAGAGGCCCCTGCGGGCGCGACGAAGATCCGTCGATCTTCACGAGCGCTCCGTTCTGAAGGAGGGTCTGCCGCGAAGCCGCAGAACCTCCTTCGAAACGGAATCAGCGGGTCGCGAGGTTCGCGGCGACGAGCTCCGCGATCTGCACCGCGTTGAGGGCGGCGCCCTTGCGGAGGTTGTCGTTGCTGACGAAGAGCGCGAGGCCGCGGCCGGCCGGCGCGCCCTCGTCCCGGCGGATGCGGCCGACGAAGCTCGGGTCCTTGCCCGCCGCCTCGAGGGGCGTCGGCACGTCCGTGAGCACGACGCCGGGGGCGTCCGCGAGCAGCTCGCGGGCCCGGTCCGGGGAGATCTCCTCCGCGAACTCCGCGTTGATCGACAGCGAGTGGCCCGTGAAGACCGGGACGCGCACGCAGGTGCCGGAGACGAGCAGGTCCGGGATCGACAGGATCTTCCGGCTCTCGTTGCGGAGCTTCTGCTCCTCGTCCGTCTCCTCGCGGCCGTCGTCGACGAGGTTGCCCGCGAAGGGCACCACGTCGAACGCGATCGGGCGCACGTACTTGCTCGGCTCGCCGAGGTCGACGGAAGACCCGTCGTGCGTGAGCGTCGTGATGTCGCCGCCCGCGACCGCCCGCTCGACCTGGCCCGCGAGCTCCGCCACGCCGGCGAGCCCGCTGCCGGAGACCGCCTGGTAGGTGCTGACCGTCAGGCGGGTCAGGGTCGCGTCGTCGTGCAGGACCTTCAGCACCGGCATCGCGGCCATCGTCGTGCAGTTCGGGTTCGCGACGATGCCCTTGCGCGCCTCGGCGAGCGCCTCGGGGTTCACCTCGCTGACGACGAGCGGCACGTCGGGGTCCATCCGCCACGCGCTCGAGTTGTCGATCACGATCGCGCCGGCGTCCGCGAACCGCGGGGCGAGCGTGCGGGAGGCGGACGCACCGGCGCTGAAGAGCGCGACGTCGATGCCCGACGGGTCCGCGGTCGCCGAGTCCTCGACGACGATCTCCTCGCCGCGGAACGGCAGCGTCGTGCCCGCGGAGCGCGCCGACGCGAAGAACCGCACGGACTCGATCTCGAGGTCCCGCTCCTCGAGGAGCTTCCGCATCACGGCGCCGACCTGCCCGGTCGCGCCGACCACGGCCACCCGCAGACCACTCATCGTCCCGTCCCTCCGTAGACCACGGCATCCTCGTCCGCGTCGAGCCCGAACGCCGAGTGGATGGCCAGCGTGGCGGCCTTCACGGAGTCGGCGCGGGTCACGACGGAGATCCGGATCTCCGACGTCGAGATCATCTCGATGTTGATGCCCGCGTCGGACAGCGCGCGGAACAGCTTCGCGGAGACGCCGCTGTTGGTCCGCATGCCGGCGCCGACGAGGGCGATCTTCCCGATCTGGTCGTCGTGCTGGAGAGACGCGAACCCGAGGACCTCCTGCTCGGCCGACAGCGCGGCGATCACGGCCTCGGCCGACGCCTTCGGCAGCGTGAAGGAGATGTCCGTGAGGCCCGTCGCCGCAGCGGAGACGTTCTGCACGATCATGTCGATGTTCGCGCCGGTGCGCGCGACGGAGGTGAACAGCTCCGCGGCCTTGCCCGGCTCGTCGCGGATGCCGACGACGGTGATCTTCGCCTCCGACAGGTCGGTCGCGACCCCGGCGATGACCGGCTCTTCCACGGGTGCTCCGTTCTCATCGAGGCCCGGCCCCGCCGGGTTGTAGACGATGGTCCCCTGCTTGTTGCTGAACGACGAGCGCACGTGCAGGGTCACGCCGTGCCGCCGCGCGTACTCGACCGAGCGGATGTGGAGGACCTTCGCGCCGGAGGCCGCGAGCTCGAGCATCTCCTCGCTCGTGATGCGCGGCACCTGGCGGGCCTTCGGCACGATCCGAGGGTCGGCGGTGAAGATGCCGTCGACGTCGGTGTAGATCTCGCAGATGTCGGCGTCGAGCGCGGCGGCGAGCGCCACTGCGGTCGTGTCCGAGCCGCCCCGACCGAGCGTCGTGATGTCGCCGGTGCCGCGGTTGAAGCCCTGGAAGCCGGCGACGATCGCGATCGCACCGTCATCGAGGGCGCCGCGGACGCGGCCGGGCGTCACGTCGACGATGCGCGCGGCGCCGTGCTGCGCGTCCGTGATCATGCCCGCCTGGCTGCCGGTGAAGGAGCGGGCGTCGTAGCCCATGCTCTTGATCGCCATCGCGAGCAGCGCCATCGAGATGCGCTCCCCCGCGGTGAGCAGCATGTCGAGCTCGCGCGGCGCGGGCAGCAGCGTCACCTCGTGCGCGAGGTCGAGCAGCTCGTCGGTGGTGTCGCCCATCGCGCTGACCGCGACGACGACCTCGTTGCCGGCCCTCCGCGTCTCGACGATACGCTTGGCGACCCGCTTGATGCTCTCCGCGTCCGCGACGGACGAGCCGCCGAACTTCTGCACGATGAGCGCCACGGATCGCCTTCCAGGTCGTCCTCCGATCCCCGTTCCGGGGCCGAGCCATGGTACCGGCGGCCGGGCGCGCTCAGCGGACGGCGATCGCCCACGCCTCCCTGGCCCGGCGGGCGGTGACGTAGACGGAGCGGATCGCGGGCACCCGCGCTGCGCGCCGCCGCACCAGGCCCGCAACGGAGGGCCGCGGCGCGGGCAGGTCCGCGACCAGCCGCCGCAGCCGCTCCTCGGTGACGTACCGCCGGATCACCGCGAACCGCTCGGCGGGCAGCGCGCGGACGGCGTCGTCGTGCACGCCGATCGACCGCTCGAGCACGCCCGGCTGCATGCTGAGGGCCGTCATCGCCGTCACGAGCTCGACGAGCGCCGGGTCCGTCTCCGCGGGCCGGAGCACGCCGCCGTCGAGCGGGACGGCGTCGTTGAGGAGGTCCGCGAGCACGATCGCCATGCGGTTGCTGTTCTGGTACGGCCGGAGGTTCCGCAGCACCGCCGCCGCACCGACCGCCACCGTGCGGAGCCCCATCGCCCGCGCGGTGAAGAGCGCGGTCGAGAAGCAGCTGACGACGAGGCCGACGTCCACCGCGGTGAAGAGCGTCTCGACGAGGCCGCCCGTGGGCAGCAGCCGCACGTCGTGCCCCTCGGCGACGAAGACGGCGACCACCGCCGCGGTCGCGTGCGCCGCCGCCTTCGGGTGGGCGCGGACGAGCACGGGGCGGCCCGGCAGCTCCCGGGTCGCGACCTCGATCATCCGTCGCAGCAGCGCCGCGTCCTCCTCCTGCGTGAGCAGCTCGAGGTCGGCGAGGTACTGGCCGACCACGACGGCGACCGGCCCGTCGACGGGAGGCGGGTCCACCCGGCCGACGGCCTCGAGCACGCGGAGGAAGCCGTCGAGCGGGAACGAGCGGTACTCGGGCTCGAACTCGCGCAGGACCCACGGCGTCGTGCCGGGCACGAGGTCGAGGTGCACGACCTCATCGATGCGGTCGCCGACGAGGGCGGGGATCCCGATCCGCGTCGGGCCGTAGGTCATGAGCCCGTCCGCGTAGACCGCGATGCGCGCGTGCTCGAACAGACGGACGAGGGAGGCGGAGGCGGTGCCGTGGATCGACTCGACCCACAGCCGATGCTCCTCGTCCTCCTCGATGCCGCACGCGGCATGCAGCTGCTCGGACGCGAGCCGGGCGGCGTGCGTGTTCGGGACGGGCGACCACCCGTGGGGGTGCTCCGGCGCGATGAGGTCGTTGAGGTGGACGACGCGACCGAAGAGCGCGAGCAGCGGCGCGTACTCCGGCAGCTCGTGCACGGCGGGCACCGCCTCGAACGCCTGCACCGTGTTCATGACGAGGAGCACGCGGTCCTCGGGCTCGCCGACGTCGAACCGGTCGATGATCGCGGCGACCCCGCAGAGCCCGAACCCGGTGGAGACCTCGAAGACGTGACGCACGCGCCGGACGGTAACCCCCGCCGGTTACCGGCGGTCCACCGTTCGGCAACCAGCGGGTGACACGGTGGCCACCTCCGCCCGCCTCGGAAGGTGCTCCACCGCGTGATCCCGGCTCCTCGCCTGTCCGTCGTCATCCCGCTGCGCGACGTGGCCCCGTACCTGCCGACCCTCATCGCGACGCTCCGCCGGACGGAGGGCAGGGCCGTCGAGCTGCTCTTCGTCGACGACCACTCGCGGGACGCGACGCCGGAGATCGCGGCCGCGGCGCTCGACTCGTTCCCGAACGCCCGCCTGCTGCACCTCGACGCCACGACCGGGCTGTCGGCGGGCCGCAACCGCGGGCTCGACGAGGCGACGGCGCCCGTCGTCACCTTCCTCGACGGCGACGACTGGATCGCGCCCGGCTACCTCGACGAGGCCGTCGACCTGTTCGAGCGCCGGAACGTCGACGTCATGCGCGTCGACCACACGCGGGTCACCGGCACCCGACGGCAGGTGGTGCGGAACCCCGTCGGCGTCCGCGGTGCGCCCGTCGACCCTCGGGACCACGTCCTGCCGGTACATCGGGCCTCCGTCGTCGAGTTCCCGACCGCGTGGGGCGGCTTCTACCGCCGCGGGTTCCTGCTGGACCGCAGACTGCGCTTCGCCGAGGAGCTGCTCACCGCCGAGGACCGCGACTGGTGGTGGCGGGTGCTGCTGGCGGACGGCCGGATGTCGTTCGAGGACCTCAACGGCTACCGGTACCGGCGCGGCGTCGCCACCTCCCTCACGCAGATCGGCGACGCGCGGCAGCTCCACTACTTCGACTCGCTCGAGCGCTCGCTGGCCGCGGTCTCCGCCGACCGGGACGCCGACCGCTTCCTCCCGAAGCTGTGGCGGGGCTACCTCGCGATCATCCTGTCCCAGCACCGTCGGGGTGCCCGGTTGACGCCGGCCGCGCGGCAGGAGCAGCGGCGGCGCACCGCATCGGTCCTGGCCCGGGTGCCGTCGCACCTCCTGCACCGCACGCTCATCCAGATGGCCGGCTCGGACGTGGAGGAGCTGCGGTCGCTCGGTCTGGTCGTGCCGAACCCGGAGACCCTGCAGCTCGGCAAGCGGCGCGCGCTCGCGGACGTCGTGCCGGACGTCGACCCGGACGCGGCCGCCGGCGGCGCCGCCCGCTGATCAGGCGGCGCGGAGGAACGGGATGAGCGCGCCGTTCACCGCGTCGGGCGACTCCTCGGCCGGGTAGTGCCCGGCGTCGCGGACGACCACGGAGTGCACCCGGCCGACCGCGTGCGAGAGCGCCTCCGCGACCTGCCCGCCGCGGCCGAACCGGCCCGCGATGGCGAGGCCGGGCATCGGCAGGCGTCGGCGGACCGCACGGCGCACGGCCGTCGCGTCGTCGGTCGCGGAGCGGTAGAGCGCGAGCGTCGCCGCGAGTCGGGCGTCCGTGGCGTAGGCGCCCATGTAGGCGACATGCGCGTCGAAGTCGAGGCCCGCCGGCCCCGCGCTGCCGCCGAGGTAGGCGTCCACGGTCGCGTCCAGGCGCCCGGCGAGCAGCCGCTCCGCGACGCCCTCCGGCGCGGTGAACAACGGCAGGTGCCACGACGGATAGGAGTCGGCCTCCTCGGACTCCACCTCGATGCCGGGAGAGACCTCCTCCTCGACCGCGAGCGCGGCGACGCGGCCGGGCTGGTCGGCCGCCATCAGCAGGGCGACCGTCGCGCCGACGTCGTGGCCGACGACGGCGAAGCGCCGCACGCCGATCGCGTCGAGCGCGGCGAGCACCTCCCGGGCGAGCGTGGCCTTGGCGTGGTCGCCGCGACCGCTCGACGCGTCGCCGAGACCGCGGGCCTCGACCTCCACGGTCCGGTAGCCGGCGCGCAACAGCACGGGGACCACGTGACGCCAGTGCACCGCGGTGACCGGCCAGCCGTGGATGAGCACCACCGCGGGACCGCGGCCGGTGTCGGTGAGCGAGATGGAGGTGCCTGCGCCGATCGGGACGAGCATGGCCGATGCTAACGCCGGGTCCTCCGCGCACTGCGGCGCCGCGCGCACCCGGACTGCGCTCGAACCCCGACGCGGCGGAGCACTTCAGCAGGCTGCATCCGCTTCAGCAGGCCCGGACGACCCTCCGCAGCCTGCCGGAGTGAGCAGAGCCTGCCGAAGCGCTCAGGGTCAGTGCTCGACGAGGCGGCGGCCCTCGAAGGCGCGGCCCAGGGTGACCTCGTCGGCGTACTCGAGGTCGCCGCCGACGGGGAGGCCGGAGGCGAGCCGGCTCACCGGCACGTCCATCGTCTTCAGCAGGCGGGACAGGTAGGTCGCCGTCGCCTCGCCGGTCATGTTCGGGTCGGTCGCGATGATGACCTCCTGCACCTCGCCGTCGGCGAGGCGCTGCACGAGCTCGCGGATCCGGAGGTCGTCCGGCCCGATGCCGTCGATGGGGCTGAGCGCGCCGCCGAGCACGTGGTACAGCCCGCGGTACTCGCGGGTGCGCTCGATCGCCGCGACGTCCTTCGGCTCCTCGACGACGCAGATCGTCGCACGGTTGCGGCGCGCATCGCGGCAGATGCCGCAGCGGTCCTGATCGGCGACGTTCCCGCAGAGCGAGCAGAAGCGGACCTTGTCCCGCACCTCGAGCAGCACCTCGCCGAGCCGCGTCACGTCGAACCCGCGCGTCTGCACGATGTGGAACGCGATGCGCTGCGCCGACTTCGGGCCGATGCCCGGCAGACGGCCGAGCTCGTCGATCAGCTCCTGGACGATGCCTTCGTACACGGGATCACCTCACCTCGGTCGGGACGATGACGGTCTCCTCGAGGAAGCTCGCCCCCAGCAGCTCCCGCACGACGGACTCGCCGTAGCGCTGGTCCTCGTCGGGCCGGATCGGCGGCACCGGACGGCTCGCCGCGGGCGGCGGACCGACCGGCTCCGGCTCGGCCGGGTCCGGCTCATCCTCCTCCGGGTCGGGGATCGTCGCCACGGTGCCCCAGCCGCTCGGCGGCAGGGGCTCGGCGACGACCGTCGGCGCCGCGCGGAGCGCCGCGGGAGCGGGAGCAGGTCGGACGGGGGCCGTGACGGGCGGCACGGCCGAGGGAGCCGAGACCGGTGCGGCGGCGGCCCGCGGGGCGGCGGGCTCCGCTCCGCGCTCGGCGGGGTCGGGCGGCGGCGGGACGTCGTCGGGGTCGTCGGGCGGCACGTCCGCGACCGGCGCGGAGGGGGTCGCCGGCTCGGTGCGCGCCGCGCCGCCGTCGACGCGCGGCAGAAACTTCACGCGGACGCCAAGGACGTCGACGATCGCCGTGCGCAGCACCTCGCTGACGCCGCCGCCGGCCTTGGCCGTCCCCTTGAAGCCGTCGACGTCGCTGCGGCTGACGAACGCCAGCGTGAGCACGTCGTCCTTCAGCGCCAGCGGGTAGGACGTGTAGACGACGGCCCACGCGCTGCGCTTCGCCCGCTGGACCGTCTCGAGGATCTCCGGCCACGCGTCGCGGACGTGCTGGATGGTCAGCTCGCTGCCCGGCACACGGGGCGGCGCCGCAGCGGGCTTCGCGGCCGCCGCCGGCTGGACGGACGCCGCCGCCGGTCGCGGCGCGGGCACCGCCGGCGCGGCGGTCGGCGGCGGCACGTCGAAGGTCGGCGGCGCGACCGCGGGCGGTGCGACGACGGGAGCCGCGGCGGCGACGGGCGCGGGGACGGCGGGCGCGGACGCGGGCGCCGGAGCGACCGGGCGCTCGGGCTGCGCGGCCGGAGCCGCGGCGGTCTGGACGGACTCGACGCCGACGCGTCGCTCGAGCCGCTCGATGCGGGTGGCCGCGCCCGCGTCGGACGCCGGCACGAGCATGCGCGCGACCATGAGCTCGAGGTGCAGCCGCGGCGAGGTCGCGCCGACCATCTCGTCCAGGGCGTCGCTGATCGTGTCGGCGATGCGGGACAGCTCGGCGGACCCGAAGCGCTGCGCCTGCACGGTGAGGGCGGCGATCTGGTCGGCAGGCGCCCCCCGCAGGACGCTGGCCGCGGAGTCGCCCGTCGCGGCGACGACGATGAGGTCGCGCATGCGCTCGAGGAGGTCCTCCACGAACCGACGCGGGTCCTGGCCGGTCTGCACGATGCGGTCGATGCTCGCGAAGGCGCCCGCGGCGTCCCCCTCCGCGACGGCCGTGACGACGTCGTCGATGAGTGACGCGCTCGTGTAGCCGAGCAGCGCGGTCGCCCGCTCGTACTCGACGCGCTCGCCCTCGGAGCCCGCGATCAGCTGGTCGAGCAGGGACAGGGTGTCGCGCGGGGAGCCGCCGCCCGCCTTGACGACGAGGGGCAGCACGCCCGCCTCGGTCGTGACGCCCTCCTCCTCGCAGAGGTGGCCGACGTACTCGAGCAGCTGCGCCGGCGGCACGAGCCGGAACGGGTAGTGGTGCGTCCGCGAGCGGATGGTGCCGATGACCTTCTCGGGCTCGGTCGTCGCGAAGATGAACTTCACGTGCTCCGGCGGCTCCTCCACGAGCTTGAGCAGCGCGTTGAACCCCTGCGGCGTCACCATGTGCGCCTCGTCGAGGATGAAGATCTTGTAGCGGTCGCGCGCCGGGGCGAAGACCGCCCGCTCGCGCAGGTCGCGGGCGTCGTCGACGCCGTTGTGGCTTGCCGCGTCGATCTCGACGACGTCGAGCGATCCGCCGCCGCCGCGGCCGAGCTCGACGCAGCTGGGGCAGGTGCCGCACGGGGTGTCCGTCGGCCCCTCGGCGCAGTTCAGGCAGCGCGCGAGGATCCGCGCGGACGTCGTCTTGCCGCAGCCGCGCGGGCCGCTGAAGAGGTAGGCGTGGTTGACGCGGTCGGTGCGAAGGGCGGTGCGCAGCGGGTCGGTGACGTGGGCCTGCCCGATGAGCTCGGCGAAGGTCTCCGGCCGGTAGCGGCGGTAGAGGGCGGTGACCACTGCACGAGGGTAACCGCGGGGTCGGACAGCGGCGGGCGTGTCCGCCCTCAGCGCGACACGTCGTCCGCGCCCGCCCTCGCGTCGCGATTCCTGCCGCCATCCGCCGTCGGACGCGGCTCGAATCGCGACGCGAGAGCAGGTCAGTCGCCGGGTACCTCGACCAGCACGACCGTGTTCCCGTCGGGGTCGCGGACCGTGAACATCGCCGGCGCGGAGGGCGTCCGGATCACCGCGTCGTCGACGTCGATCTCGTCGCGCTGCAGCGTCTCGTGCAGCAGGTCGATGTGCGGCACCCCGACGCGCACGCCGAGCGGAACGGGCCCGTTCCGGTCGACCAGCGCCACGGACACCGGCGAGCCGGGCGGCGCGACCTCGACCCAGCGCGCTCCCCCGCTGAGTGCCGCGTCGCGGACGACCTCGAACCCGAGCACGTCCCGGTAGAACTCGATCGCGCGGTCCTGGTCCTCGACCGGCTGCGCGACGCTGAGGACGGCCATCTCCCGAGCGCTCATGCGGGCAGTGAACACCCGGCCGTCGGTCGGCGCCAGGGGCGGAGTCCCGGGCCGCGTCGAGGACACGCGCCGTCCAGGGGCGCGGTCGTAGCGTCCGGGGCATGACGTGGCGCGAGCAGCTGGGACCGGTCGGCGTGTGGCGGGGTGTCGCCGCGGTGAGCACCGAGCTGGCCGTGGAGGTCGAGCGCCTCGGCTTCGGCGCGATCTGGCTCGGCGGCAGCCCCGGATCGGACCTGCGGCATCCGGAGGCGCTGCTGGACGCCACCGCGACGATCACGATCGCGACCGGGATCGTGAACATCTGGAGCTCCGACGCGGCCGAGCTCGCCGCCTCCTTCCACCGCATCGAAGCGCGTCATCCAGGCCGGCTCCTGCTCGGCATCGGCACCGGCCACCGCGAGGCGACCGCCGAGCGCACCCGACCGCTCGACGCGATGCAGCGCTACCTCGACGTGCTCGACGAGAGCGGGGTGCCCCGCGACCGCCGCGTCCTGTCGGCCCTCGGGCCGAAGATGCTCGCGATCTCCGCCGAGCGCAGCGCCGGCACGCATCCGTACCTCACCATCCCGCGGCAGACGGCCGAGCAGCGGGAGGCCCTCGGGCCGCACGCCCTCGTCGCGCCCGAGCAGACCGTCGTGCTCGACACCGATCCGGCCTCCGCGCGGGCATCGGCGCGCGGCTTCCTCGCGAACTACCTCCGGCTCGTCAACTACACGACGACGATGCGTCGCGGCGGCTTCTCGGAGGACGACGTCGCGGCGCCGGGAACCGACCACCTCGTCGACGCGATCGTCCGCCACGGCGATGCGGCCGCGCTCGCGGCGGCCGCGCGTGCCCACCTCGACGAGGGCGCGGATCACGTCTGCCTGCAGGTCGTGCCCGCGCAGGACGACCCGCTGCCGGCGTACCGGGCGGTCGCCGCCGCGCTGGGCCTCCCCGCGACCTGAGGCCGTCGGGGGTCAGTTCGCGTTGTCCTGCCCCGTCTCGTGCACCGAGAGGCCGTGGCATCCGGCGGTTCGCCAGTCGTACGCACCGCTCTGCGGCGGCCCGAACAGCGCGGCGTCGTAGGCCTGCTGCTGCGCCGTGGTGAGCCCCTTCTTCCAGCCGAGCGGGTCGCGGTAGTCCGCGATCGGGTCGTAGACGAATCCGTGATCCGCCATGCACTGGATGTCGAGCCAGTTCTGCTCCTCCCAGACCGCGTCGTTCCCCGAGCTGCCCAAACCGACGACGAAGGCGTGCAGCTGCGCCCGGGAGATCCGCTGGAAGCCGGTCGGCGTGATCAGCGTCGCGGGAGGCGTGGACGGCGCGGTCGGCGTCCCGGTCGGCACGGGCGCGTCGGAGGTCGGGGCGTTCGTCGGCGTCGGGTCCGCGACCGGGGGCGTCGTCGCCGGCGTCGAGGTCGTCTCCGGCGGGGACGTCGTCGGGACGGCCGTCGAGGTGGCGGGCACCGGCCGCGTCCCGCCGACCGGCGCGCCGCGGAACGCGCCCCCGGGCAGCTGCAGCGCGACCGCCGTCGCCGCGACGACGGCGACCGCCACCGCGCCGGTCACGACGGCCATGCGGAAGCGACCAGGTTCGGCGTCATGCGTGCGCATTCGGGGCCGCTCGGTGGCGACGGCCTGCTCGACGAGCAGCGCGCGCAGCGCCGCCCGGCGTTCCGAGAGGTCAGAGGCCATGGGAGATCCCTTCCAAGGAGCCGGCGGTCATCGCGCCGAACCGGTCGGCCAGCCGCCGCTTGGCCCGGTGCAGCCGCGACTTGACGGTGCCGGGTCGCACCTGGAGCGCGGCGGCCGCTTCGCGCTCGCTCCACTCCTCGAGCACGCAGAGCGTGAGCACCTGCTGGTCCGCGATCGACAGGAGGCGCATCGCCGCGACGACCTCCGACTCCTCCACCGCGTCGAACCCGCCGTCGGTCGGCAGCACGGGCGGCAGGCGGTCGAGCAGCGCCTGGTAGCGGCGACCGCTGCGCCGCACGTTGTTCGCGACGTTCGTCGCGGTGACGAGCAGCCACGGCACCGGCGAGCCGTCGACGACGCGGACGGTCGCCCGCTTCCGCCACGCCTCGAGGAACACGATCGCGAGCGCGTCCTCCACGTCCTGCGTCGACTGCAGCAGCCGGTGGAGGTGCCGCTGCACGCGGGGCGCGAACCGGTCGAAGACGACGCCGAAGGCCTCGCCGTCACCGGCGACGGCGCGCGCCCACGCGTCGGAGTCGTCCTCGTTCACAGTCAAGGAGTGTCCGGCAGGTGCGGAACGGTTCCCGGTCGCGCCGCACCGGTGCTCCGGAGCACCGCCCGGCCCTCACTCGGCGCCCGTCAGGGTCGGGGCGTACCGTCCCGCGGATGAGCGACGAGCGCGACGACGCGGCCTCCCGATCCGAGCACGACCCGGTCACCGGGAACCCGGAAGGGCTGCCGGACCTGTTCGGGGAGGACCCGGAGCACAAGAAGCCACTCGTCCAGGACGCCTCCGTCGATCCGGAGGACGATCGCGACTGACCGCTCGGGGCGCCGCCTCGGCACGCCCTCGGAGATCCCGGCGAACGGACCCGGGACCGTTGCACGCGACGGAGGGCCCATCTACCGTGCAGCGGGACGAGGGGAGGGCTCCGATGCGCGACGCCGAGGACGGGTTCGGATTCGGCGCGGCGCTGCGCGATCGCGGCGAGTGACGCGCGCTGGCGTGATCCGGCCGAGGCGGGCGACGATCCGCGGTTCGCGCCCGCCGAGCTCGAGCGCTTCCCGCACGCGCTCGCGTTCGTGCTGAACGCGTTCCCGAAGTGGACGGAGACGGTCGTCTTCCCCTGGACGGCCGGGACGAGCGAGACCGAGGTGCGCATCCTCACCGAGCGCGCGCTCGTCGTCGCGTCCATGCCGTGGGCGGCGGACGGCACGCGACCCGAGCCCCTGCTGAAGGTCCGGCCGCTCGGCCAGCTGCGACAGGTCGACGTCGACGGGTTCGCGTACGACGACGCCGGTCGCCCCGTCGGGTGCATGGTCACGCTGCTGTTCCAGCAGGGATCCGGCGTCCGCCTCGGCGGCGCCGAGGGCGCGGATCGCGCGGAGCTCGCCGAACTGCTGCCCTGGCTGCTGCGCACCCTCGACGCCTGACGTCAGGTCCACGACGGACGACGGGGAGCCGTTGCTCCCGATGCGCATCCTGGCCCTGCGTGCGCATTCCGGCCTACCCTCTCCTCGGAGCACCGCCCCTGTCGCCGGCGGCGGCGCGCGAGTAGGTTGCGGCGCGAACGAGGAGGCGACGTGGCATCCGAGGGGCCGAACGGGCTGCACCGGTGGTCGTTCACGGACGTCCACCAGCTCGCGGAGCTCTGGCCGGGAGCGGTGTTCCGTCAGATCGGACACGGCCCCTTCAGCGCGACGGTCGTGCGCCGCGCGCTCACGACGATCGTGATCGAGGGCGTCGTCGCGTCGCCCTACGCGGTCCGGCGCGGGGAGCACGAGATCGCCGCCGCGCCGCGGAACGACCTGCTGCTGCACGTCGTCCTCGACGGCCGCGCGACCGTCCGGCATGCCGGCATCGACCTCGACCTCGCGGCGGGAGACGCGTTCCTGCTCCGCCCGGGCAGCCCGTTCGAGTTCCGCTGCCCCGTCCGCACCCGCACGTTCCGCGCGACGGTCGCCGAGGAGCTGCTCCCGCCCGCGCTCCGCGACGTCTGGGACCCGCCGCTCGCCGCGCTGCACCGCTCGACCGTCGTCCGCGCGTTCCGCGCGCTGGCCTGGGACCTCCTCGCCGACGACGCGGCGCTCACGCTGCCGAGGGCCTCGGCGGCGCACCTCGACGCGGCGCTCGTCGCGCTCGAGCAGGGCGTGCTGGCGGAGGAGCTGGCGCAGCGTCCGGGCCGACCGGACGGGAACACGGCGCTCCGCGACGCGGTGCTCGCGGAGATCGAAGCGAGGCTCGCGGATCCTGCGCTGTCCCCGACCTCCCTCGCGGCGCACTTCTCGATCGGGGTGCGCACGCTGCACAAGCTCTTCGAGCCGCTGCCCGAGACCGCCGCCGGCCGGATCCGCCGTCGCCGCGTCGAGGAGGCCGCCGCCGTGCTGCGGATCCGCGACGCGAACGCCGCCGAGCTCGCGGCGTCGCTCGGGTTCGGGTCCCGCGACGTGTTCCAGCGCGCCTTCCGGCAGCTGCAGGGCATGACGCCGGCCGAGTACCGCTCGCTCCGCGCGGACGTCGCTCAGCCGCGCGTCGAGCCGCGGGACAGCACGCCGAGCACCGCGCCGTAGAGCGCGTGCGCGACGACCATCGTGACGACGCGACCGCGCTGATCGTGATGGGCGGCGGGAGCACGCCCAGCACGGGCAGCCACCCCTCGTAGCCGACCGCCCACAGGACCAGGCCGTACCCGACGCCCGCCACCGGTCGCAGCCCGGCCGGCAGCGGCACCGCGCCGAACGCGGCGCCCGCGGCCGCCCCGTACGCGAGGTGGGACGCGATCGCGAGCCCGTCCGCCGTCCCGCCGCCCGACACCGGCGCGAGCCGGTCGACCACCTTCCGCGGCGGCTGGCCGCGCATCACGCCGATGCGCTCGGCGACGACCATCCGCGTCGACATCGCCGCGGTGGCGCCGGTGCCGGCCAGCACGCCCCGGGCGACCCCGTTCAGCAGGTCCACGGATCCGTCCCTCCCGCTCCGCCGGGAAGAGCGCAGCACGGTCGACGGTAGGCGCGTCGCCGCGCACGGTCACGGGGTTGCGCGACGCCGACGCATCCCCGCTCGACCGCGGGCGCGCGCGGGCGCGGGCGCGGGCGCGCGTCACCGCGGTCGTCAGCCGAGGGACGCCCTACGCCGTTCCGTCAACGGGGTTGACAGGGTCGCGGACGCCCCCGTATGAGCGCTCCGGGCGCCCCCGCTCCCAGACGTCGCTCGTACCGTGGCGCGATGCGAGTCGTGGTCGTCGGTGGGTCGGGCAACGTCGGATCCGCGCTGCTCGGCCGACTCGGCGCGGAGCCCGACGTCGAGCGCGTCGGGGTCTCCCGCCGTGCGCCGGAGCCGGCCGAGCCGTTCGACGGCGTCGCCTGGCACGCGCTCGACGTCGCGGACCCGGCCTCCGGCGAGCGGCTCCGCGCCGCGCTCGCGGGCGCCGACGCCGTCGTGCACCTGGCGTGGCTCCTGCAGCCGAACCACGACGAGGCGGTGATGCGCCGCACGAACGTCGGCGGCCTGGCCGCGGTCCTCGAGGCGGCGACGGACGCCGGCGTCCCGCACGTCGTCGTCGCGTCCTCCGTCGGCGCGTACAGCCCGGGACCGAAGCGGCGGGTCGACGAGTCGTGGCCGACGGACGGGGTGCGCTCCTCCCACTACGCGCGGCACAAGGCGGAGAACGAGCGGCTGCTCGATCGGTTCGAGCGCGCGCACCCGCAGGTCGCGATAGCGCGGCTGCGCCCGGGTCTCGTGATGCAGGCCGCCGCCGGCCGCGAGCTCGATCGACTCTTCCTCGGCCCGCTCGTCCCGACCTCCCTCCTCGCACCGGTGCGCGTCCCGCTGCTGCCCCTGCCGCCGCGCCTCGTCTCGCAGGCGGTGCACGCGGACGACCTGGCGGACGCGATCCTGCGGATCCTCCGCGCCCGCGCCACCGGCCCCTTCAACATCGCCGCAGACCCGGTGATCGGACCCCGGCAGCTCGCGCGGATCCTGCGCGGCCGCTGGCTGCCCGTCCCGGCGTGGGCGATGCGCGCGCTGCTGCTCGGCGCCTGGCGGGCGCACCTGGTCCGCGCGGACCCCGGCTGGCTCGACCTCGCGACGGGCGTCCCGCTGATGTCGACCGCGCGGATCCGCGCGGAGCTCGGCTGGCGGCCGCGGATCGCCGCGGACGACGCCGTGCGGGAGACGATCGCCGCGGTCGGCCGGCACCGGTCGCTCGGCGCGTCGCCGCAGCTGCACTGAGTCGCGCTCCGGCGCGACGCATCACCGAGGACGGATCGTCCGCCCTCGCATCCGGACGAGGAGACGACCATGAAGGCGCTCACCTGGCAGCACACCCGCGACGTGAGCGTGGAGGAGGTGCCCGATCCGCGGATCCTGGAACCGACGGACGCCGTCATCCGGGTCACCTCCGCGGCGATCTGCGGCTCCGACATCCACCTCTACGACCTCTTCGGCCCGTTCCTCGACAAGGGCGACGTGCTCGGCCACGAGACGATGGGGATCGTCGAGGAGGTGGGGTCCGCGGTCACGCGTGTGCAGGTGGGCGACCGCATCGTCGTGCCGTTCGTGATCGCGTGCGGGCACTGCTTCATGTGCGAGCGCGGCCTCACGACGCAGTGCGAGACCACCCAGCAGCGCGACTCCGGCACAGGCGCCGCGCTCTACGGCTACACGAAGCTCTACGGCGAGGTGCCCGGCGGGCAGGCGGAGCGGCTGCGCGTGCCCTTCGTCGACTTCAACGCGATCCCGACCGGGCCGGACCTCCCGGACGTCCGGTACCTCTTCCTCAGCGACATCCTGCCGACCGCCTGGCAGGCCGTGCAGTACGCGGACGTGCCCGACGGCGGCACCCTGGCCGTGCTCGGGCTCGGCCCGGTCGGGCAGTTCGCGAGCCGCATCGGCCGGCACCTCGGGTACCGCGTGATCGGCGTCGACCCGGTGCCGGAGCGGCGGGCGATGGCCGAGCGCCACGGCGTGGAGGTCCTCGACCTCACCGACGACGTCCTCGACCGCCTCCGCGAGGCCACCGACGGGCGCGGGCCCGACGCGGTGGTCGACGCGGTCGGCTCCGAGGCGCACGGCAACCCGGTCGCGTCCGTGGCGCAGACCGCCGCCGGGCTCCTGCCCGATCCCATCGCGCAGAAGCTGATGACGACCGTCGGGGTCGACCGGCTCGAGGCGATGCACCTCGGATTCGACGCCGTGCGCCGCGGCGGCACGGTGTCCCTCTCCGGCGTCTACGTCGGCACGGCCGACCCGACCCCGTTCATGACCCTGTTCGACAAGCAGGTCACGATCCGGATGGGCCAGTGCAACGTGCAGCGCTGGATCGACGACCTCCTGCCGCTGGTCGAGGACCCCGCCGACCCGCTCGGCACCGAGGACCTGGTCACGCACGAGGTGCCGCTCGATCGTGCGCCGGAGCTGTACGCGACCTTCCGGGACAAGAAGGACGGATGCATCAAGGTCGTGCTGAAGCCCTGAGACCCGTCGCCCGCCGTCGCGTCACGGGACGACCGACGGCGGGCGACGACCACCGCGGCGACCGGCCGCGCCCGACGTCAGCGCCGGAAGATCGGGCTCTCGTCGAGGTCGTCGAGCAGCGCGGCCACGTCGTCGTAGACGGCGATCGCGCCGGCGTCGCGCAGCTCGTCCGCGCCGACGCCGCCCGAGCGCACCGCGATGCAGCGCACGCCCGCCGCAGCCGCGGCCTGCACGTCCCAGACCGCGTCGCCGATCATGACCGCGTCCGACGCGGCGACCTCCGCCTTGTCGAGCGCGACCCCGACCACGTAGGGCGCCGGCTTCGCGGTGTCGACGTCGGACGAGGTGGTCGCGGTGAGCACGGCGTCGCCGGCACCGAGCACCGCCGTGGTCCGGTCGAACTCCTCGGGCGGGGAGGAGGTCGCCAGCACGACCTTGAGCCCGCGTCGCGCGAGCTCGCGCAGCAGATCCTGCGCCCGCGGGAAGGCGCGGATGCGGTCGGCGAGCTCCGCGAAGTGGGCGGCGTGCCGCTCCTTCGCCGCATCGCCGAGCCGTTCCGCGTCGTCGCCGAGCAGCGCCTCGAGCAGCTTCCCGGAGTCCATGCCGATGGCCGCATGGATCCGCCAGGCGTCGACGGGGTGCCCGAGCTCGCCGAAGGCGCGGGACCAGGCCTCGACGTGGAGGTAGTTCGTGTCGACGAGCGTCCCGTCGATGTCGAGGAGGACGGCGGAGCAGGTGGCGTCGGGCATCGGACGATCCAACCCGAGGCAGGTGGGAGGCGCGGTCTCGTCCAGCGAAAGCGGAGCGGACGTCCGGATGACGGTCATCCCGCGCTCCGTACGCTCGCCGGGACCCCACGAGCAGGAGGACCCCATGACGCGCTTCGGCTACACGATGATGACCGAGCAGAGCGGACCGAAGCAGATCGTGTCCTACGGCATCCAGGCGGAACGGGTCGGGTTCGACTTCGCCGTGTCGAGCGACCACTACTCGCCGTGGCTGACCGAGCAGGGTCACGCGGGCTACGCCTGGTCGATGCTCGGCGCCGTCGCGCACGCCACCGAGCGGATGGAGCTGATGACCTACGTCACCTGCCCCACGGTCCGCTACCACCCGGCGGTCGTGGCGCAGAAGGCGGCCACCCTCCAGATCCTCGCGGACGGCCGCTTCACCCTCGGGCTCGGCTCGGGCGAGAACCTCAACGAGCACATCACGGGTGAGGGCTGGCTGCCCGTCGCGCAGCGCCAGGACATGCTCGAGGAGGCGGTGCGGATCATCCGCGCGCTGCACACCGGCGACCTCGTGACGTGGGAGGGCGACTACTTCCGCGTCGACTCCGCCCGGGTCTGGGACGTGCCGGAGGGCGGGGTGCCGATCGGCCTCGCGGTCGGCGGCGAGAAGGCGGTCGAGCGGTTCGCGCCGCTCGGCGACCACCTCATCGCCACCGACCCGGAGCCCGAGCTGCTGCAGGGCTGGGACGCCGCGAAGGGCGACCCGTCGTCGCGGAAGATCGGGCAGATCCCGATCTGCTGGGCGCCGAGCAAGGACCAGGCGATCGACATCGCGCACGAGCAGTTCCGCTGGTTCGCGGGCGGCTGGGCCGTGAACGCCGACCTCCCCACCCCGCACGGCTTCGCCGGTGCCAGCCAGTTCGTCCGGAAGGAGGACGTCGCCGACCAGATCGCGTGCGGCCCCGACCTCGACGAGCTGGTCGAGGGTGTCAAGCCGCTCTGGGAGGCGGGCTTCACCGACGTCGCCGTCGTCCAGGTCGGCGACGTGCTGCAGCAGCGCTTCCTCGACGAGGTGGCCGAGCCGCTGCTCGAGAAGCTCCGCGCGGCGGCTCCGACGGCCTGAGCGACCGGGACGCGGGACGGGGCGAGCGGGATCCGCTCGCCCCGTCCCGCGTCCGGGCTCAGTCGTTCTCGACGACGAAGTCCCAGTTCGCGAGCACCGAGTCCGTGCCGCCCGAGTACCGCATGAGGCCCTCGCCGGTCGGCATCGCCGCCCGCAGCGCGAAGCGGATCGTCCGTCCCGGGAGCAGCGTGCGCGGGATCGCGGGTCGCCCGGGGACGGCGGCGAGCCGGTAGACGGTGCCGAGGTGGTCCAGCGTGTCGAAGTCGCCCGCCCGGACCGCGACGGGCGCGGTGGCGTCGCTCATGGTGACGGTCCAGGTGCAGGTCGTGTCCTCGGGCTGCACCGGCAGGCCCTCCCCCGGCACCTCCGGTCCGACGACGGTGACCCGGACGGACCCGCCGCCCGGCAGATGCACCTCGACCGCGTCGCCCTCGGAGGTGACCGCCGGGTGGCGGACGTCGCCGACGAGCATGCTGTTCGGCTCGCTCGTGTCCTTCGGCAGCCAGCTCGGCAGCGATCCGTACGCATCGCTCGCCGCGGGGTGCGGCGACGCGCTCGCGCAGCCGGTCAGGGCGATGGCCGCCGCCACGAGGACGGCGGCCGCCGCACCGGACCGGCGCCGGAGGGTCGCTCCGGCGCCGATGCGCCTCACCGGTGGTGCTTCCGGCTCGCGTCGTTGAACACGTCCGGACCGAACGGTGCGAGCCCCGGCGTCGCCGCGAAGCCGAGGTGGCCCCGGTGGTCGATGCCGCCCGACACGGTCCCGGCGGGGAGCGCCGCGTGGTCGTGGCCGCGGCCAACCTGGAACAGGTCCTCCATCGTGCGGAGCCAGCTGTAGTGGTCGTAGAACCGCGTGGTCGACGTGCCGGGCTTGATGAAGGGGCTGATGAGCACGCTGCCCGTGTCGCCGCCGCCGGGCGTCGCGTCCTTCGCGTCGAACAGCGGGTCGGGCGTCTGCCCGGCGGCGAGGTGCCCGACCGGGCCCTCGGCGCTGAGCGTCAGGCTCGTCACCGAGCCGGTCGGCTTCACCGGGTCGCCCGCCTGGTTCACGAGCTGGAAGGAGCTCGCGACGGCCGCGCCGGTGCTCGTCGTCGGGAACTGCGGCCCGACATTGCTCACCGCGCCGACGAAGGTGTCCGCCGGGATCGGACTGGTACCGCCGGGGCCCGTCGTGTCGACCGTGTCGGTGACCTGCCGGCCGGTGTCGATCGCCACCGCGGACTGGTCCTCGACGAAGGTCGAGGACGGCGAGCCGGTGGCCGCGTCGGTCCGCGCCCCCGGCGTCGTGCCCGAGCCGCCGCGGACGAGGCCGGTCACGCACCCGGCGGGCACGCCGGGTGCCGTGCAGGTCGCGGGCCGGTCGATGAACGCGTTGTCGCCGGGGCCCGGGTAGAGCTGGTTCCCCTTCGCGTCCTTCCCGAGCGTCGAGTTCACCCCGGTGGGCTCGGTGTGGACGTTCCGGCCGAAGATGTTCTCGCCCGCGGCGTCGGCCTTGATGGCCGTCTTCGCGTTCGGCTGGTCGTTCCTCGTCGGACCGTACGCGTTCGCGTTGTTGAAGCTGTTGCCCGTGTACGTGAAGGGCGGGTTCGCCTCGTCGAACGTGATGTCGATGAGGCCGCCGTCCTTGAACGCGGCAGACCGCTCGATCATCGGCACGTAGTACTTGAGGAACAGGTCGGAGGCGTACAGGCCGCCGGTCTGGTTCTTCGGCGTCGTGGCCTCGGGGTTCGGCGCGCCGTGCTGGTAGATCGCCCGGCCGTCGGCCGTGAACGCGCCCGAAAGGTTGTTGCCCTTGCAGACGGCGTCATGGGCGTCGCTGCAGTTGTTCGGCGTGATCCAGCTGAAGGCCGGCGTGGTCGACGTCTTCTGCAGGTCGTGGAACAGCCCCTGGGAAGCGCTGTCGAGGTTCGCGATGTGGTTCGCGTCGCAGTCGGTCCCGCCCTGCACGGGCTTCGTCAGGCCGGGCTTCAGCACGCCCGCCGCCGTCTTCGTGCCGGTGATGCTGTGGAACCACGGGAACGGGAAGTGCTTGGCGACGTACTGGTCGTTCGCCTGCGCGCCGGTGAGACTCGTGACGCCGGCCGGGAACGGGTTCGCAGCCGATGCGCTCATGACCGTCGGGTTCGTCGTCGGGTCGTTCGCGGCGGTGCCGGGGCCGCCGCAGAGGGCGTCCTCACGGCCCGGCTGCGCGCCGAGGTCCTGGGCGTAGCCCTTCCAGGTCTTCCCCGCCGCGTCGAGCTGGTTGAACAGCGTCGGCGCGTCGGACGGGTAGGTGCAGCCGTTCAGACCGTTCGGCGCGTTCGCGCCGCTCGGCTGCGACGCGTTGGCGAGCGACGCGACCTGGCCGCGGTTCTTGCCGGACTTCACGATCGAGGCGTTGCTGCCGAAGTCGAAGTCCTTGACGCTGCAGTCGGACTGGGTGTCCTCCTCCGGCCCCTGCCCGGACACCATCGACTCGTAGTTGTCCTGGCTGAAGTGGCCGGTGCCGTAGTAGTTCTTCAGCAGCACGCCCTGCTTCGGCAGGGTCTTCCAGAGGTAGCTGTTCTGGTTCAGCCCGGTGAACGTCGCGTCGTACGACTTGTTCTCGAGGATGATCAGCCAGACGTGCTTGATCTGCCCGGACTTCAGGCCCGTGCTCGTGATCGAGACGCCGTGGTGCGGCGAGGAGGGGGCCGCCGTGGAGGCGGTCGCGGTGAAGACGCCGCCGAGGACGAGCCCGACGGTGGCCGCCGCAGCGGCGAGGATGCGCGGTCGGCGCAGGCGATGGGTGAGTGGCACCCCTCGGTTCTAACCGCCGTGATCGGGCACGGGAAGGTCGGCCGGTGAACACCCGGCGAACGCGCCGCGAGTCTGACCGAGCCCTACGAAATCCGGCTCTGATCAGGATGAGTGCAGATTCGAGCCGATCCGTCAGCTGACGTGCACGATCGGCCGGCGACGCACGTCGTGCTCGGTCTCGCGCAGCACCTCCCGGGTGACGGGCGCGACCTCCCCCTCCCCCGAGATGAGGAAGCGCACCATGTTCGACAGCGGGTTGCCCTCGGTCCACTCGAAGTAGATCTCCGGCACGACGCCCGTGATGTTGCGGATCTGCAGCAGGATCGTCGCGATCGTGTTCGGCACGTTCCCGCTGACGACCTTGAGCACCCGGAAGCCGTGGAGCACGTGGCCGTGGACGACGAGGTCCTCCTCGAAGTCCGACGAGTCCGACTTCAGCACCTCGAGGAAGACGATCGAGGCGCGGCCGGGGATGTGGCTGTCGTGCCGCTCCGCCCGGGCCTTGTCCCGGTACTCCGCCTCGTCGCCCCGGTCGGGCTCGTTGGCGACGAGGTGGAGCTCGCCGTACTCGGCGGCCTCCTGCAGGAAGCCGAGCGCCGTCTCGTCGAACTCGATGCTCGTCGCACGGACCTCGAACGACCGTCGCAGCCGCGAGACGAACGAGACGAGCAGGATCCCGACGATGAAGAGCGCGCCGATCCGGAGGCCGTCCGGGCGCTCGATCACATTGGCGACCGTCGTGTAGGCGAAGACGAGGGACACGGCGGCGAAGCCGATCATGCGCTTCCGCTGGCGCTTGCGGCGGGCGGAGAGCGTGACCGCGACCGACGCGGAGGTGATGAGCACGAGCACGCCGGTCGCGTACGCGCCGCCCTGCTTGTCCACGTTCGCGTCGAACGCGAGCGTGATGCCGATCGCGATCAGCGTGAACACGATGACGAGGGGGCGGACGGCGCGCGCCCAGGTCGGCGCCATGCCGTACCGCGGCAGGTACCGCGGCACGATGTTCAGCAGGCCGGCCATCGCCGACGCCCCCGCGAACCACAGGATCGCGATGGTCGAGATGTCGTACGCCGTGCCGACGACGGGGCCGAGGTAGGCGTGGGCCAGGTAGGCCAGGGCGCGACCGTTGGCCTGGCCGCCCGGCTGGAACTCCTGCTGCGGGATCAGGAGGGTCGTCGTGAAGCTCGACGTGAGCAGGAACAGGCTCATCGTGATCGCCGCCGTGGTGAGCAGCCGCTTCGCGCCGCGGATCCGGCCCTCCGGCCGGCCGTTCCCGTCGTCGGCCGTGCCGCGGATCTGCGGGATGACGGTGACGCCGGTCTCGAAGCCGGAGAGCCCGAGCGCCAGCTTCGGGAAGACGATCAGGGCGACGGCGACGACCATCAGCGGGTTGCCGCCGTTCTGCCGGAGCAGCGCGGACGTCCAGTCGCCGAACAGCTCGGGCCGCTCGAAGACGTGGACGAAGGCCGCGCCGATGACGATCGCGTTGAGCGCCAGGTAGACCGCGACGAGGACGACCGCGATGCCGATCGCCTCGCGGAAGCCGCGGAGGAACACGGCGCCGAGCAGCACGACGAGCAGCAGCGTGACCGGCAGGTTCGCGCCGTGCAGGAACGCCGGCACGAGCGGGTTCTCGACGGCGTGCGCGGCGGCGTCCGCGGCCGACAGCGTGATCGTGATGATGAAGTCGGTGGCGGCGAAGCCGAGCAGCACGAGGACGAAGAGCTTGCCGCCCCACCACGGCAGCAGCCGTTCGAGCATGGCGATCGAGCCCTCGCCCTTGAAGCTCTCGCTCGCCACCCGGCGGTACACGGGCAGGGCGCCGAGCAGCGTGAGGGCGATGAGCACCAGCGTGGCGATCGGCGAGACGAAGCCGGCGGCGAGCGCGGCGATGGCCGGCTGGTAGCCGAGGGTGGAGAAGTAGTCGACGCCCGTGAGGCACATGACGCGCAGCCACGAGTGCGTCTGCTCGGGCCGGCCGTGCGGGCCCTGGTGGCCGCCCGCGCGGTCCGCGCCCTCGAGGGCCCACCGGGTGAACCGCCCGCGGCTCCGGACGGGTGCCGCGCACACGTCGGGCACCTCCGAGGGGGCCGGCAGGTCCGTCGCGCGACCGCTCCGGGCCGTGTCGATCGGGGTCGTCGTGTCGTCCATCGCGTGGTCCTCCTCGATCACGGGCGGTGGTACCGGGGGTCGCCGAGCTCCTGCCAGACCGCGCCCCAGATTGCCTCGAACCCGACCGCGTCGAGGTCGCCCGCGCGGTGGCGGCGCTCCGCGAGGATCAGCACCGCGGCGAAGCGGTCCAGCTCGGCGGCGGGGCCGCGGTCCAGGCCGACCGTCCCCTCGTCGCCCCGGCAGGCGGTCAGCGTGCGGATCGCGCGTCGGCCGCGGCCCGCGATGCCGGCGAGCGCGAGCGCACCCGCGGTGTAGACGGTGACACCGGCGGCGGCCGCGAGGACGAAGGGGACCCGCTGCGCCACCGCGACCGTCGTGAGGACCCCGAGCAGGATGCCGAGCGCCGGCCACGCGCGCATCGCCCGGTAGCGGATGCGCTCGCCGCGGGCGGCGCCGGGCGGGAAGACGACGAGGCAGGAGCTCGTGCAGCCGTAGCGGCCGCCCCAGACCTCCAGCTCGCCCCAGCCGTGCGGCCCCTCCAGCACCCGGCGCGCGGCGCGCCGCGCGAGCGACGGCCGGCGGGGCGGCCGCGCGATGGGCAGCGCCCGACACTGCGCAGGCGAGGCCTCGCGGCGCCGGGGGACGATCGACATGCGCCTGGTCTACCGACCCGGCTGTTCCGCGACGCGCCTCTAAACGGGATCCGCACGCCGCGGGGCCCGATCCATACGCGTCCTTTACGCGCCGGCCCCCGCCGCCTCGACGTCGCGGACGGTCGTGTCGATCGGCAGTGCGAGCACCATGGTCAGGCCGCCGCCCGGGGTCTCCTCCCCCTCGAGGGTCGCTCCCATCCCCTCCGCGAAGCCGCGGGACAGGGCCAGGCCGAGGCCGATGCCGTCCGAGTCGGAGACGTCGGACTCGTGCTGGAACGGTTCGAACATCCGCGAGCGGTGCTCCTCGTCGATGCCGGGGCCGTGGTCGACGACGCGCACCTCCAGCGAGCGCCCGAACGTCGACAGCGACAGCTCGGGCGGCGATCCGGCCGGCGAGTACCGCCGGGCGTTGGAGAGCAGGTTGACGAGCACGCGCTGCAGCAGCACCGGGTCCGCGCGCGCCGGCGGCAGCGCGTCGGGGACGTGGAGCAGCACGTCGGCGGGGCCGGCGCCGAGGTCGTCGAGCACGCCGGGCAGGAAGTCGGCGACGTCGACGGACTCGATCGACACGGCGAGCGCCCCCGCCTGCACCCGGCTCACGTCGAGCAGGTCGGTGATGATCCGGGCGAGGTTCTCGAGGCTGCGCTCGGCGCCGTCGAGCAGCTCGGCGCGGTCCTCCGGGCCGAGCTTCGTCCCGGTGGACCGGAGGCTGGTGACCGCAGCGGTGGCGACGGCGAGGGGGCGGCGGAGGTCGTGGCCCACCGCGGCGAGCAGCGCGGTGCGCACCCGGTCCACCTCCTCGAGCGGCTGCAGCCGCTCCGCCGTCTCGGCGAGGGAGCGCTGCTCGAGCGCGACCGCCAGCTGGGTCGCGACGACGTCGAGGATCCGACGGTCGGAGGCGTCGAGCGCCCGCCCGATGAGCTCGAGCTCGAACCGCTCGGCGACCCGCACCCGGGTCCGCTCCCCCGTCGCCTCGGGGTCGCCGTGCTCCTCCATGAAGCGGCCGTCCGCGATCAGGCGGACGCTCGCCATGCGGAACGCCTCCCGCGTGCGCTCGAGCAGCGACTCGACGGCGTCCTCACCGCGGAGGACGCCGCCCGCGATCGTCGCGAGGACCTCCGACTCGCTGGCCGAGCGGCGCGCGATCCGGGTGAGGCGCGCGGCCCGGTCGACGACGACGCTGACGAGCAGCGCGTTGACGAGGTAGATGAGCAGCGCGATGAGGTGCGTCGGCCGCGCGATCGTGAAGGTGAAGAACGGCTCCGCGAAGAGGTAGTCGAGCGTGAGCCCCGAGAGCACGGCCGCGAACGCGGCCGGCCAGGCGCCGCCGACGAGGGCGACGACGATCACGAGCAGCTGGTAGCCGAGCGCCTCCGCGGTGAGGCTGTCGCCGGTCCGGGTCGCGGTGAGCAGCAGCGTCAGGAGCGGGCCGCCGAGCAGCGCGAGCACGAACCCGAGCAGGCGTCGTTTCGCCGACAGCGCGCCGCGGCCGCGCGGGATGAGGCTCGACCGCTTCCCGGCCGCGCTGTGGGTGACCATGTGGACGTCGATGTCGCCCGACGCGCGGACGACGCGCGACGACGTGCCGGGGCCGGTGAGCAGGGCCAGGAGGCGGGAGCGCCGCGAGACGCCGACGACGAGCTGCGTCGCGTGCGCGGCGCGGGCGAAGCCGATCAGCGTCGCCGGGATGTCCTCCCCCACCACCTGGTGGTACGTGCCGCCGAGCTGCTCGACGAGCACCCGCTGCGCGGCGAGCGCCCGCGGGTCCGAGGCGGCGAGGCCGTCCTCGCTGCTGACGTGCACCGCCATGAGCTCACCCGAGCCGGAGCGGGCGGCGATGCGGGCGCCGCGGCGGAGGAGGGTCTCGCCCTCGGGCCCGCCGGTGAGGGCGACGACGACGCGTTCGCGGGCCTCCCAGGCGGTGTCGATGCCGTGCTCGGTGCGGTACCGCTGCAGCGCGGAGTCGACCTC
>NZ_SOAM01000005.1 GCF_004364555.1 Amnibacterium kyonggiense
GAGGTCGACTCCGCGCTGCAGCGGTACCGCACCGAGCACGGCATCGACACCGCCTGGGAGGCCCGCGAACGCGTCGTCGTCGCCCTCACCGGCGGCCCCGAGGGCGAGACCCTCCTCCGCCGCGGCGCCCGCATCGCCGCCCGCTCCGGCGGCGGGGAGCTGCTCGCAGTGCACGTGGCGAGCGACGACGGCCTCGCGGCCGCGGACCCGGCGGCGCTCGCGGCGCAACGCGTGCTCGTCGAGCAGCTCGGCGGCACCTTCCATCAGATCGTCGGCGACCGGATCGCCACCGCCCTCATCGGCTTCGCCCGTGCGGTGCACGCGACCCAGCTCGTCATCGGCGTCTCGCGGCGCTCGCGGGTCGTCGCGCTCCTGACCGGCCCCGGCACCTCGTCCCGCGTGATCCGCGCGGCCGGCGACATCGACGTGCACATGGTCACCCACGGCGCGGTCGGGCGTCGGTCGCGCCTCCTCCCCGCGGGCCGGGGGAACCTCTCCCGCCGACGCCGGATCGCCGGCTTCGCGCTCGCGCTGATCGGCGGCCCGCTGCTCACCCTCCTGCTGAGCGCGACGCGCACGGCGGACGGGCTGACCGCCGAGGCGCTCGCCTACCAGCTGCTCGTGATCCTCGTCGCCCTCGTCGGCGGCGCCTGGCCCGCCGCGTTCGCGGCGGTGCTCTCGGGGCTCACCCTCGACTTCCTCTTCGCCGAGCCCTTCTACACGTTCACGATCGACCGCCCGGAGCACTGGATCGCGGTGCTCCTCTACCTCGCGAGCGCGCTCCTCGTCAGCGTCGTCGTGGACCGGGCCGCGCGCCTCACGCGCGTCGCCCGGCGGTCGGCCAGCGAGTCGGAGGTTCTCACGACGATCGCCGGCGGGGTCCTCCGCGGCGCGGACGCGGTCGACGCGCTGCTCGAGCGGACGCGGGAGACGTTCGGCATGGCCGCCGTCCGGCTCTTCGTCGACGGGGAGGCCGTCGAGGTCCACGGCGAGCCCGGCCCCGAGGCGGCGATCACGCGGGTCGACGTCGACGACCGCACCGTGCTCGAGCTGCTCGGCCGGCCGCTCGACGCCTCGGACCGGAGCATCCTCGACGTCGTGGCGACGCAGCTCGGCGTCGCGCTCGAGCAGCGCGCGCTCACCGCGACGGCCCGCCGCCTGCAGCCGCTCGCGGAGGTCGACCGGGTGCGGTCCGCGCTGCTCGCCGCGGTCGGGCACGACCTCCGGCGTCCGCTCGCGGTCGCGACGGCGGCGGTGACGAGCCTCCGCTCGTCCGGCACCCGGCTCTCCCCCGCCGACCGCGAGCAGCTGCTCGAGGGCGCCGAGCGCAGCCTCGAAAACCTGGCCGCGATCGTCACGGACCTGCTCGACGTCAGCCGGGTGCAGGCGGGCGCGCTCGCGGTCGCGCTCGAGTCGATCGACGTCGCGGACGTGCTGCCGGCCGTGCTCGACGACCTCGCCGCCGATCCGGACGCGGTGGAACTGCACCTGCCGGAGTCGCTGCCGCCGGTGCGGGCGGACCCGGTGCTGCTGCAGCGCGTCCTCGTCAACCTGCTGTCGAACGCGGTGCGGCACTCGCCTGCGGGTGTCCCCGCCGAGCTCGCCGTGTCCGCGTTCGGCGACGCGGTGCAGGTGCGGGTCGTCGACCACGGCCCGGGCCTGGACCCCGCGCGACGGGCGAGGATGTTCGAGCCGTTTCAGCACGACTCCGACACCTCGGACTCGGGCGGGATCGGGCTCGGCCTCGCGCTCTCGCGGGGCTTCGCGGAAGGGATGGGAGCGACGTTGGAGGCGGAGGACACCCCGGGCGGCGGGCTGACCATGGTCGTGGGCCTGCCGGCCGACACGACGGTGCGCGAGCCGTGAAGGTCCTCGTCGCGGACGACGACCCGCAGATCCTCAAGGCGCTCCGGATCATCCTGACGGCGCACGGCTACGACGTCGTGCTCGCGAAGGACGGTCGGGAGGCGATCGACCTCGCCGCGCACGACCGGCCCGACGTGATCGTGCTCGACCTCGGCATGCCGGGCGTCGGCGGCGTCGCGGTCATCGAGGCCGTGCGGGGCTGGTCGACCACGCCGATCCTCGTCGTCTCCGGCCGCTCCGACACCTCCGGCAAGGTCGACGCGCTCGACGCGGGCGCCGACGACTACGTGACGAAGCCGTTCGCGACGGAGGAGCTGCTCGCCCGAATCCGCGCGCTGTCCCGCCGCTCCGCGGAGGTCGCGGAGGCGCCGACGGTGGCGTTCGGCGACGTCGTCGTCGACCTGGCGGCGCGACGGGTCACCCGGGCCGGCGCCGACGTGCGGCTGACGCCGACGGAGTGGGCCGTGCTCGAGCAGCTCGTCCGCAACCCGCGCCGGCTCGTGACCCAGCAGACGCTGCTGACGAGCGTGTGGGGGCCGAACCACACGCGCGACTCCGGGTACCTCCGGATCTACCTCGGCACGCTGCGGAAGAAGCTGGAACCGGAGCCCTCCCGCCCCCGCCACCTGCTCACGGAGCCGGGCATCGGGTACCGCTTCACCCCTGAGGGCTGAGCTCCGCGATCACCGTTCTGCGTTCTGTAGGAGACGGCGTCCTCCGAAACGGAGAGTGCGGGTGGGCGGGGAGTCCGGGCGCGGCGCTCGACGCGGGTCGCCGGGCGGCCGGATGTTACGGTCGCGGCGTGGCAGGGACGGACGCGCCGGCGGACGCCGACCGGACCGTCTTCGGCCGGGTGCTCGACGTCATCGGCGCCTTCGCGGACAGCCCGGAGGGCGGCCTCACCGCCTCGGCCGTCGCCGCGGCGACCGGCCTGCCGATGTCGACCGCGCACCGGCTCTGCCGGACGCTCGCGGAGGAGCGCGTGCTCGAGCGCGCTCCCGACGGCCGCTACCGCGTGGGCATCCGCCTGTGGGAGCTCGGGCTGCTCGCCCCGCGCTCGCAGGGCCTGCGTCAGCGCGCCCTGCCGTTCCTCGAGGACCTCCACGAGGTCACGCGGCAGCACGTGCAGCTGCTCGTGCTCGACGGACCGGAGGTCGTCGTCGTCGAACGGCTGAGCACTCGCGATGCGGTCGTGCTCGCCGGCCGGCCGGGCGGACGCCTGCCCGTGCACGCGACGAGCGGCGGCGTCGTGCTGCTCGCGCTCGCCGACGAGGCGACGGTCGCCGCAGTCCTCGCGCGGCCCATGGAGCGGTTCACTCCGGCGACGATCACGTCGGAGCCGATGCTCCGGGCGACGCTCTCCCTCGCGCGGCGGCAGGGCTGGATCGTGCTGCAGGACCACCTGACGCCCGGATCCGTGTCCGTCGCCGCGCCGATCCTCGGACCGCGGCGGCAGGCGGTCGCGGCCGTCTCCGTGATCGTCGACGGGGGCGACGGCGACCGGCTCGTGCCCGCCGTCCTCACGACGGCGAAGGCGATCGGCCGGGCGCTCGCCACCTGATCGACCGCCGGGCGTCAGGCGCGCTCGAAGACCGCCGCGAGGCCCTGGCCGCCGCCGATGCACATCGTCTCGAGCGCGTAGCGGCCGCCGAGGTCGGCGAGCTCGTGGCTCAGCGTGGCGAGCATGCGGACGCCGGTCGCCGCGAGCGGGTGGCCGATGGAGATGCCGCTCCCGCGCGGGTTGAGCCGCGGGTCGTCGTCGTCGACGCCCCACTCGGCGAGGCACGCGAGCACCTGCACGGCGAAGGCCTCGTTCAGCTCGATCACGTCGAGGTCGTCGAACGTCAGCCCGGCGCGGGCGAGCGCGCGGTTCGACGCCGGGACCGGTCCGATCCCGAAGCGTTCCGGCTCCACGCCCGCGACCGCCCAGGACACGAGGCGGAGGACGGGCGTGAGCCCCAGCTCCGCCGCGCGCTCCGGCGTCGTCACGACGCACGCCGCAGCCGCGTCGTTCTGCCCGCTCGCGTTGCCGGCGGTCACGGTGGCGTCCGGGTCGCTGCGGCCGAGCGCGGGGCGCAGCTTCGCGAGCACCTCGAGGGAGGTGTCCGCCCTCGGGTGCTCGTCGGCCGCGACCGTGACGGCGCCCTTCCTGCCGGGCACCTCGACGGGCACGATCTCGCGGTCGAACGCGCCGCTCGTCTGCGCCGCGACCGCCCGCTGGTGCGACTGCAGGGCGTAGCGGTCCTGCCGCTCGCGGTCGATCCCGTACTCGCGGCGGAGGGTCTCCGCGGTGCCGATGTTGCCGTCGGGCGTCGGGTGGAACCGGCCGCCCGCGCGCTCGCGGCCGCGGCTCAGCGCGTCGTGGAGCACGAGCGCGCCCGGCGGCAGGCCGCGGCGCCCCTCCTCCGTGTAGTACGGCGCGTTGCTCATCGACTCGACGCCGAACGCGACGACGACGTCGGAGACGCCGGTCTGCACCTGCATCGCGCCGTTCAGCACGGCCTGCAGGCCGGAGCCGCAGCGGCGGTCGAGCTGGTACCCGGTCGCCGTCACGGGGAAGCCCGCGTCGAGCGCGGCGACCCGGCCGATCGGGGCGGCCTCCATCGTCGGATAGCACTGCGCGCCGATCACGTCGTCGACGGCGTCGACCGGCAGCCCGGACCGCTCGACGAGCGCGGTGAGCACCCGGGTCGCGAGGTCGAGCGCGGTGAGCGGCGCGAGCGCGCCGCCGAACCGCCCGACCGGGGTCCGCACCGGGGCGCAGACGACCGCCTCCCGCAGCTCGGTCATGCGGACGCCTCCACCCCGTCCGCGACGGCGAAGGCGGCACCGGTCAGGCCACGGATCGACTCCACGGTCTCGCCCGGCGCCAGCTCGATGAGCAGGAGCCCGTCGTCGGTGACGTCGAACACCGCTCGATCGGTGATGATGCGGTCGACGCACGCGCGGCCGGTGAGCGGCAGCACGCACTCGGGCAGGATCTTGTGCTCGCCCGTCTTCGTCACGTGCTCCATGACGACGATGACGCGCCGGGCGCCCGCGACGAGGTCCATCGCCCCGCCCATGCCCTTGATCAGCTTGCCGGGCACCGCCCAGTTCGCGATGTCGCCGTGCTCGGAGACCTGCATCGCGCCGAGCACCGCGTCCTGGATGCGGCCGCCCCGGACCATCCCGAAGCTCGCGGCGGAGTCGAAGAACGCGGCGCCCGGGAGCACGGTGACCGTCTCCTTGCCCGCGTTGATGAGCTTCGGGTCCTCCTCGCCCGCCCACGGATACGGGCCGACGCCGAGGATGCCGTTCTCGGAGTGCAGCACGATCGTGCGGTCCTCGGGCACGAAGTTCGGGATGAGCGTCGGCAGGCCGATCCCGAGGTTCACGTAGGAGCCGTCCTCGAGCTCCTCCGCCGCCCGCGCGGCCATCTGGTCCCTGGTCAGCGGCACGGCTCAGGCCTCCTTGCGCTCGCGCACGGTGCGCTTCTCGATGGGCAGGTCGCTCGCGTCCTCGCGGCTCAGCTGCACGACGCGGTCGACGTGGATGCCGGGCAGGTGCACGGCGTCGGGGTCGATCTCGCCGGCGGGCACGAGCTCGTCGACCTCCGCGATCGTGATCCGCCCAGCCATCGCGGCGAGCGGGTTGAAGTTCCGGGCCGACTTCTCGAACACGAGGTTGCCGTGGGTGTCGCCCTTCGCCGCCCGGACGAGCGCGAAGTCCGTGCGGATCGCGGTCTCGAGGACGTAGGCGGTCTCCGTGCCGAAGACGTCGAACACGGCGGTGGGCTTCGGCGGGCTCGAGACGGCGACGGACCCGTCGGCGGCGTACCGCCACGGCATGCCGCCCTCGGAGACCATCGTGCCGACGCCGGTGGGCGTGTAGAACGCGGGGATCCCGACGCCGCCGGCGCGGAGCCGCTCGGCGAGGGTGCCCTGCGGGGTCAGCTCCACCTCGACGTCGCCGCCGAGGTACTGCCGCGCGAACTCCTTGTTCTCGCCGATGTAGGAGCCGACGACCCGGCGGATGCGCCCGGCGGCGAGAAGGAGGCCGAGGCCCCAGCCGTCGACGCCGCAGTTGTTCGACACCACCTCGAGCTCGGTCGCCGTCGCCTCGAGCAGGGCGCGGATCAGGACGATCGGCACCCCGTTCAGCCCGAACCCGCCGACGGCGATGGAGGCGCCGTCGGGGATGTCGGCGACCGCTTCCGCCGCGGATGCGACGCGCTTGTCCATGTCCTGCTCCTCCTCCTACTCGCCCGCGGACTGCTCGTCCGCGGACCGCTCGTCCGCCTCGGCGAACACCTGCTTCGCGACCCGGAACGCGCTGTTCGCGGCGGGTACGCCCGCGTAGACGGCCATCTGCAGCAGGATCTCGACGAGCTCCTCCCGCGTCACGCCGTCGGCCAGTGCGGCCCGGAGGTGCATCACGAGCTCCTCCCAGTGGTGCGCCGTGACCATGCTCGCGATCGTGATCGCGCGCCGCGTGCGGCGGTCGAGCCCCGGGCGCGACCAGATCGAGCCCCACGCGGTCTCGGTGATGAAGCGCTGGAAGTCCGCGGTCTCGGGCGTGATGCCGGCGGTCGCGCGGTCGACCCACTCGGCGCCGAGCACCGCTCGGCGCACCGTCATGCCGGTCGCGTACCGGTCGCGGGGCGCGAACCGCTCGATCAGCAGCGCCGCGACCTCCGCCGGCCGCTCGAGGTGCGCCTGGTGCCCGGTGTCCGTCAGGACGACCGGCTCCTGGCCGCCCGGCAGGGCGGCCGCGGTCGCGGTCGCGTCCTCGACGGTCACGACGGGATCGCGGTCCCCGACGACGACGAGCGTCGGCACGGCGATCGTGCCGAGGTCCGAACGGCGGTCGAAGGCGCCGAGCGCCTCCGCGAGCAGGGCGTAGGACTCGTCGTCCGCGTCCATCAGCTCGGAGAGGGTGCGGCCGACCAGGTCCGGCTCCCGGGACGGGAAGGAGGGCGCGAACCACCGCTCGCTCGAGGCGGCGACCTGCGCGGGGGTGCCCTGCGCGCGGACCTGGGCCGCGCGTGCGGTCCAGCCCTCCGGGCTCCCGATGCGCGCGCCGGAGCAGATCACGGCGAGGCCCGCGAGGCGGTCGCGGTGCCTCCCGGTGGCCAGCTCGACGCCGATCGCGCCGCCGATGGAGACGCCCGCGTAGACGAAGCGACCGCCGCCGAGCCCGTCGACCACGGCGACCACCGCGTCGGCGAGGTCCGCGAAGGTGAACGGCTCGCGGGCGGCCGGCGACAGGCCGTGGCCGGGGAGGTCGACCCGCACGACGCGGAACGTGCCGGTGAGGCGCGCCGCCGCCTCGCCCCAGGCGGCGACGCCGGTGCCGAGCGACGGCCCGAGCACGAGCAGCGGCGCGCCGGGGTCGGCGGAGGAGGTCGGGTCGACGACTCCGCGCAGCACGACGCTCACCGGTCGACCCCGCGGGCCGCGGCGACGCTCGCGTCGATGAGCCGGTCGGAGAGACCGACGGTCCCGCCGGTGGTCGTGGCGGCCGCCAGCCGGTCGCGGGTCGCCTCGTCGACGTCCGGGTCGTCGACCGCGGCGCGCCGGATCGCTGCCACGAAGTCGCCCTCGGCCAGCGCCGTCCGGGTCAGCTCGGCGGCGCGCGAGCGCCCGACGCGCTGCGCGAGCACCTGCTGCGCGCGCTCCGCGTGGATCGACCCGTCGCCCGCCTCGAGGTTCGCGCGGCTGCGCGGCGCATCGACGTCGAGCGCGGCGACGAGGCGCTCGGCGAGCACCGCGGACTCGAGCAGCAGGCGGAGGAGCTCCCGGAGGGGCTGCCACTCCGCGTGCCAGTCGCCCGCGGGGCGCTCGTCGAGTGCGAGCTGCGAGCCGAGGAGCGTCGCCGCGAGGCCGGGCGCCCGGCGCGCGTTCGCGACGAGGAGCACCGCGGCGACCGGGTTCTGCTTCTGCGGCATGGCGGACGAGCCGCCCTCGCCCGCGCCGACCGCGAGCTCGAGCTCGCCGAGCTCGGGCCGGCTGCCCTGCACGGCCTCGAGGCCGAGGCGCCCGAGCGCGCCGAGGTGCGCGGCGACCGCCGCGCCGAGCAGCGAGACCGCCGAGCGCTCGACGTGCCAGACGCCGGGTCGCGCGGCGAGACCGAGCGCGGCCGCCACTCGCGTGCGGAGGGCCTCCGCGCCGTCCGCGCCGAGGCGGTCCGTCAGCACCGCGAGCGTGCCGACGGAGCCGCCGAGCTGCAGCGGGGTCTCAGCCGCCCCGAGCGCGCGCCGGGTGCGGGCGACGCCGTCGAGCAGCACGGCGAGGCGGAGCCCGGCGGTGGTCGGCGCGGCCTGCCGGCCGAGCGTGCGGCCGGCGACCGGCGTCGTCCGGTGTGCCTCCGCGAGCCCGGCGAGGCCCTCGAGCACGCGACCGACCGGGGCGGCGGCGCGGCGGATCGACCGGGCCGCGACGAGCATGAGCGCGGAGTCGAGCACGTCCTGGCTCGTGAGCCCGAGGTGCACGGCGTCCGCGAGCGGCGCAGGGGTGCGGCGGCGGAGCTCCGCGACGAGCGGGATCACCGGGTTGCCGCCGGACGCGGATGCCGCGGCGAGCGCGGGCAGGTCGATCTCGTCGGCCGCCCAGCGGACGCTCCCCGACGCGACGCCCGCGGCGACGAGCGCCTCGAGATGGGCGGCCTCCACGTCGACCAAGGCCCGGAGGACGGCGCGGTCGTCCGCCTCCGCCGCCGCGCCGGTCGTCGGGTCGAGCAGCCCGCTGTCGAACCCCGTCACGCGCGGTCCGCGTACTCGAGGAACACGGTCTCGCCCTCGCCCTGCAGCCGGATGTCGAAGCGGTAGCTGCCCGGACCGTCGGCGCGGGCGATCAGGGTCTCGCGCCGCGCGGGGTCGACGCGGTCGAGCAGCGGGTCGGCCGGCAGCGCCGCGTCCGCATCGAGGAAGTAGGCCCTCGTGAAGAGGTGGTGGAGGAGGCCGCGCGCGAAGACCGTGATCAGCGCCCAGCCCGTCGTCGACGGCGCGACGGCACCCGGGAGGACGGTCGCGAACTCGTAGTGCCCGTCGACGTCCACCGCGGAGCGGCCGAAGCCGGTGAACCGGCCGAGCTCCCGCGCGCGGCTGCCCGCCCGCTGCACGAGCGCGCCGTCCGCGTCCGCCTGCCACAGCTCGAGGAGCGCGTCCGGCACCGGCAGCCCGTCGCCGTCGAGCACCACACCGTGGAGGACGACCGCATCGGCGCGCGATGGGGCGACGAGCTGTGGGCCGCCCGCGAACGGCAGCGCGTAGCCGAAGAAGGGGCCGACCGTCTGCGAGGGCGTCTGCCCGAGGTCACTCGTCATCGTGCTCGTCCTCCATCCAGGTCGCCGTCGACCCGGTGAGCACGATGTCCCACCGGTAGCCCATCGAGAACTCCGGGACGGTCTCATCGTGGTCGTAGGCGGCGACCAGCCGCTCGCGGGCGCGCGGGTCGGTGATCGACTGGTAGATCGGGTCGAGGGCGAACAGCGGGTCGCCGGGGAAGTACATCTGCGTCACGAGCCGCTGCGTGAACGCCTGCCCGAACAGCGAGAAGTGGATGTGCGCGGGGCGCCAGGCGTTCCGGTGGTTCTTCCACGGGTACGGCCCCGGCTTGACCGTCGTGAACCGGTACGAGCCGTCGTCGCCCGTCAGCGCCCGGCCGACGCCCGTGAAGTTCGGATCGAGCGGCGCGGGGTGCTGGTCGCGCTTGTGGATGTAGCGGCCGCCCGCGTTCGCCTGCCATATCTCGATGAGCTGGTTCCGGACCGGCCGACCGTCGCCGTCGAGGACGCGGCCGGTCACCGTCATCCGCTCGCCGAGCGGCTCGCCGGTGTGCTGGATGGTGAGGTCGCTCTCGTACGGGTCGACGTCGACGTGGCCGAAGGCGGGCGAGGTGCGCTCGATCTCCTCCGGGAACAGCGTCACCAGCTCGTGCGTCGGGTGCCGCAGCGCGCTCGAGCGGTACGGCGCGAAGTCACGCGGCGGATGGTTCGCGCGGCGCCCCGCGTACCGCTCGTGGATGCTCGCGACCTCGGCGTCGATCGTCGCCTGCGACTCGAGCGCCGGGCCGGCGACGGCCCCGTGGTCCTGACCGGTGGATGTGCTCATCGGATCGCCAATCCCGTGTACTGCTCGGCGATGGACTGCTGCGCGGGCCGCGACCCGCTGACGTACCGCAGCCTGCCGAGCCGGCTGCGGTAGCGGAACTCGCGCTCGTCCGCCGGGACGGCGGGGCCGGGCACGTGGAGGAGGTCGGTCATGTACTCCGAGAACTGCTGCACCTTCCACTGCCGGTCGAGCGCGCGGTCGCTGTAGGAGCGGAGCGGCGCCTCGTCGCCCGCGGCCTGCGCGGCGAGCGCGTCGCCGAGCAGCGTCACGTCGGCGATCGCCGAGTTGAGCCCCTTCGCTCCGGTCGGCGGCACGATGTGGCCGGCGTCGCCCGCGAGGAACGCGCGGCCGCGGCCGAGCGAGGACACGACGGAGGACCGCATCTGCGTGATCGACTTCTCGGTGATCGCGCCGTGCTCGAGCGTCCAGCCGGGCGCGCCGAGGCGGGTGTCGAGCGCGTCCCAGATGCGGTCGTCGCTCCACTCCTCGATCCGCTCGTCCGGCGCGACCTGGACGTACAGGCGCGACACGGAGGGGCTGCGCATCGAGTGCATCGCGAAGCCGTCCGGGTGGAGGGCGTAGATGAGCTCGTCCGTGCTCGGGGCGACGTCGGCGAGGATGCCGAGCCACGCGGCGTCGTACCCGCGCTCGGCGACCGTCGGCGCGAGGAGGCTCCGCGTGACGCCGTGGAAGCCGTCCGCGCCGACGACGAAGTCGGCGTGCAGCTCCTGGGGCTCGCCGCCGAGGCCGAAGCGGACGACGGCCTCGCCGCCCTCGTCCGCCGGGGCGACGTCGGCCGCGTCGTAGAACACGGTGCTGCCGAGCGCGTCGTGCGCGGCCATCAGGTCCGCCTGGACGCGCTGCTGGCCGTAGACGGTCACGGTGCGACCGACGAGCTCCTCGAAGTCGATGTGGAACCGCTCGCCCTCGTGCTGCAGGTGCACGCCGCCGTGGACGAGGCCGTTCGCGTGGACCCCGTCCGCGAGGCCGAGCCGCTCGAGCACCTCCACGCTCGACTGCTCGAGCACGCCTGCGCGCACCCGGCCGAGCACGTGCTCGCGCGAGCGGTGCTCGACGACGGCGAACGGGACGCCGCGGTCGGCGAGCAGGGCCCCGAGGAGCAGGCCGGCCGGTCCGGCGCCGATGATCGCCACCCGTGTGCGGTGCTGCTGCATGGAGTCGTCCCCTTCGTCGACCTGCACACCCTCCCGGACGCGTGGGTCGATCCGCGCGCCTCTTCCCACCCAGTGGGAAGAGACCTCCCTCTCCTTCTCGCTGGCGGAGGTGCGAGCGCGGTGCGCCCGGCTCGACCACCGTGTTCACGGATACGGAGATCCGATCCGCATCCGTGAACCCTCACGATCACCGCACCCTGAGCAGGTCAGTGCGGGAGGCCTCCGCCGAGGGCGGAGCGGCAGGCCTGCAGCGCCTCGCGCAGCCCGACGACCTGGGCGCCGCTCATCCCGGACACCATCTGCTCCTCGATGCGCCGCACGTCAGGCAGAACGCGCTCGAGCGCGGCGAGGCCCTCCGGCGTCACGGAGAGCAGCTGGCGGCGCTGGTGCGTCGGGTCCTGCTCGCGGAAGACGAGCCCGCGCTCCTCGAGCTCCGCGGTCACGGCCGACATGGTCTGGGCGCGGACGAAGGAGTTCTTCGCGAGCTGCGCGGAGGTGAGGCGCGGCCGCCGCTCGAGCACGGTGAGCGCGGTGTACTGCGCGACCGTGAGCCCGTCCTCCCGCAGCACCGCGTCGAGGCGCACGCGGACCGCGAGCTCCACCTGCTTGATCAGGTAGAGCAGGGTGGCGCCGTCGCCGCGCGCCGAGCGCGGCGGGACGGCGTCCTCGAGCGACGTGGACATGGTCACCTCCGGCCCCCATCCTCCCCCCGCCCGTCGCCGAGCGTCGCGACGAACCGGGCGATCGAGCCGCCGACGTCCGCCCGCTCGAGCGCGCGCGGGTCGGCGTTGCTCGCGCGGATCTCGAGCACCGGCACCCCGGCCTCCTCGAGCGCGAGGGTGATGAACCGGGCGCCGGCGACGTCGTCCGCGACGAGGTGGACGACGCCGTCGACCCCGTGCGTCGCCGCCTCCTTGACGTACCACTGCGGCGCGAGGGGCGGCGCGTAGAGGAGGTCGGTGACGCCGACGAAGCGGGCCGCGAGGGTCTCGATGGGGTCGTCGCCGTAGCGGATGTAGCCGTCGGCGGCGATCGCCAGGTACATCGACCACACGAAGACCGCGCCGAGCTCCTCCTCGAACCGACGGTAGAGCGCGGTGTCGCCCCAGAGTCCGCGGCCGACCCACATCAGGCGCACCCGCTCCTCCGGCACGACCGCCGCGCCGGCGTCGACGAGGGCGGCCACCTCATCGTGCAGCGCCTGCGCGGCCGCCCTCCCCCACTCGCTGCCGCGGTGCCACTGCGGGATCATCACGGCCGGGATCGTGTCGGTGACGCGCACGGGCGTCGGTCGTGCGGCGGCGACGAGATCGCGGGTGCGGCGGTTCAGCTCCTCCTGCTCGTTGATGAGGTCCATGACCGTCCGGAGGCGCTCGAGCTCGAACGTCCGTCCGGTGCGCTCCTCGAGGAACGCGATGAGCTCGCGGTTCTCCTCGGCCATCAGCGCGATCCGATCGGCCCCGAAGATGCTCGACCAGTCGTGCGCGACCTCATCCCACCACCGCTCCGGCGCCGGGAGAGCGGCGGTCCGCTCATAGGGGAAGAACGCGACGTCGGGGTCGTCGGTCCAGGCCTCGAAGACCTTGCCGGTGGCATCCCCGCTCAGCTCGGCGATGACGATGCCGGGCTTCGGCAGGCCGCCCCAGAGCGCCTCCTGATCGGCGACGCCGCGCGAGCCGAGGGCGAGCACGTCGTACTGCCGGCTGTCGTCGGGGTGGCCGAGCCCCGCGACCACGGCGAGGCTCTCCCCCGCGAGCTGCTTCGCCGTGACGACCGACGCCCACCACTGGTTCACGACGTACGGGACGTCCATCGCGCGGAGGATCTCCTGCGGCGCGTCCGCGTTGACGAGCGCGATCACCTCGCCCGCGGCGGCGCGTGCCCGGAGCGTCCCGAACCACTCCCGCTGGTGCGCCAGCGCCGCGGTCGTCGCGGCGAGCCGGCTCACGCGGACCGCCGGAGGGTCTCGAGGCCGTCGAGCACCGCGGCCGGGTCGTCGCCGCGGACGAGCACCGCGGGCACCCCGGCGGCGGCGCGCTGCCGCGACCAGTCCCAGAGCGGACCGTCGTCGTGGTCGCGGACGACGGCGAGCAGCGCCCGCGCGCCTGTGCGGCCCACTCCCGCTGCGGTCGCGGCGGCGCGGGCGGCCATCGACGAGGTCGCGGAGGCGGGGTCGCCGTGCAGCCGGGCGCTCGCCGCGGCGAGCGCCGCCTCCTCCCGGGTGCGTGGCACCACGTCGCCCGGGTCGTCGCTCGCCACCGGGTCGCCCCAGTCGTGGTCCTCGCCGACGATCACGGCACCGGCGGACTCGACCAGCCGGTACAGCCGGTCGCTGATCGGTGCGCTGCCGGTGAGCCACACGGGCAGCGCCGCGGCCTCCCGGGCGTCGAGCGCCCCGTCGGCGTCGACGCCGGCGTCCTCCCCCGCTGCGGTGACGCCGTAGGCGTGCAGCGCGGCGGTGCCGGTCGGGCCGTCCGGCGCGGACCGCGCGTCGCGGATGCGGCGCAGCGCTGCGACGGTCGCCGACCGGCCGTCCCACGCCGCGGCGAGCGAGGCGGCGGTGATGGAGGACCCGGTCCAGCCCTCGACCGTCTCGACCATCCCGAGCAGCCGGCCCGTGTTGAAGCGGAGGGTGCTCTCCCGCGGCAGGTGCACCTGGTCGACCAGCAGCACCGGCACCCGGATGCGGCCGCGGCGGTGCAGTTCGTGGAGGGCGGCGGCGAGCCGCACCGACGCCTCCGAGTCGTGCGCGACGAGTACGCCGCGGAGCGCGTCGTACCGTCCCGCGAGCATCGCTGCGGCGACGAGGAGCGCCGCCCGGTCGACCGCGCCGCCCAGGTACTCGGCCGCCTCCGCCGTGTCCGCCTCCTCGGCGGGGATGCGGAACGGGACGCCGCCGGCAGCGGCGACGAGCACCGCCGGCACGTCACGGCCGACGATCCCGACGACCGCGTCGCCGGCCTCCGCCCGCCGGAGCGCCGCCGGGACGCGAGCCGCGTATCGCTCGGCCAGGACGGCGCTCACAGGGCGCCGGCCGCGCGCAGCGTCTCGATGCGCGCCTCGTCGTACCCGAGCAGCTCGCCGAGCACCGCCTCCGTGTGCTCGCCGAGCCACGGCGCGGGTCGGTCGAGCGACGTGCTGCTGCCGGACAGGACGATCGGGACGCCTGAGCCGTACAGCTCCTCCGCGACGCCGAACACGGGGTGCTGCAACGGCTCGACCTCACCGCGCCGCAGGACGAGCGGGTCGCGCACGGCTTCGCCGGTGTCGCGGACGGGCGCCGCGGGCACGCCCTCCGCTTCGAGTCGTCCGACGGCCTCCGCGATCGGCAGGTCGCTCGCCCAGTCACGGATCATCGCGTGCAGCTCGTCCGCGTGCCGGACGCGCGCGTCGCGCTTCGCGAACCGCGGGTCGGTCGCGAGGTCGGGCCGGCCGATCGCGGCGAGGAGGTGCGACGCGAACACGTCCGTCGGCCCGCACAGCGCGAACCAGCCGTCGCTGCCCTCGAAGACGCCGAACGGGGCGAGGCGCGGAACGTAGGACCCCGTCCGCAGCGGCATCCCGATCTTCTCGAACGCGTCGAACGGCTCGCAGGCGACGAGGGACGTGAGCGCGCCGAGCATCGAGACGTCGACGTGCTGCCCCTCCCCGGTCCGGTCCACCTCGAGCAGCGCCGACAGCACCCCGATGACGCTGTAGAGCGGCGCGACCAGATCGGCGATCGGCAGCCCGAAGCGGATCGGGGGCTGGCCGGGCTCGCCGGCGGTGAGCATGGTGCCGCTGAGCGCCTGGATGATCGTGTCCATCGCCTTGCCGCTGCCCGAGGCGCCCTGCGCGCCGAAGCCGCTGATGGAGGCGTAGACGAGCCTCGGATTCAGCTCGTGCACCGCAGCGAAGTCGATGCCGAGGCGGCGGGTGACGCCGGCGCTGAAGTTCTCGACGAGCACGTCGGCCTCGGCGACGAGCTCGCGGAAGACCGCGGCGCCCGCCGGGGCCTTCAGGTTGAGCGTGATGCTCTCCTTGTTCCGCCCGCGCAGCATCATCGAGACCGACATGTCCTCATCGCTCGTGCGGTGCGGCTGCAGCCCGGTCGCCGAGTAGTAGGGCGCGTTGTTGCGGGAGGTGTCACCGCCGAGTGCGGGGTTCTCCACCTTGATGACGCGCGCGCCGAGGCCGGCGAGGAGCAGCGTCGCGTACGGCCCGGACAGCGCGGTGGTGAGGTCGAGGACGGTCCGTCCGGCGAGCGGGTGGTCGAGACGATCGGTCATGCGCTGACTCCTTGCTGCTGCTGCGGTTCGACCCGGACGACGTCGCCGTCCTGGACGAACCCGGTCGCGAACCCCTCGGCCCGCGTGATCCGCCGGATGTACTCGACGACGGCGTTCCCGCCGTCGTCCCCGCCCCACGGGACCGGCCGTGCTCCCTCGTCGAGGAAGCACGGCACGAGACCGACGAGGGCGTCCCCGTCCGGCTCGACGTCGAGGACAGCGACCATCGTGTTCCGGCTCTCCGGGTGGAACGGGTACCAGGAAGGCAGCGCGGGGTCCGGTTCGAACCCGAACAGGCGCCGCCGCCGCTCCGCCCACCGCCGCTGCTCGGCCACGTCCGCGGTCGTCGGCGTCAGCGCGTCGGTCACCGTGACGAGGTTCCCGAGCCCGTGGAAGATCGGCTGCCCGCGGTACATCTCGACGCCGCGGAGGATGTGAGCGTGATGGCCGACGACGATCGCGGCGCCGGCGTCGATCGCGGCATGGGCGACCTCGGTCTCGTAGGCGGCGAGCTCGGCGGGGGCGTGCACGAGGCCCTTGTGCAGGGCGACGACCAGCAGGTCGACCCGGTCGGCGGCGCGCGCGACCACCGCGCGCATCCGCTCGAGGCTCGCCGGATCCGCCCAGGTGTGGACGCTGGGCGGCCCGCCCGGGTTCGCACCGATCGGCTCGTAGTGGGAGAGGACCTTCACGTAGGCGGCGCCGGGCCTGCGGCTCGTGGCCCAGCTGTCGGTCGGCCCGACGCAGTTGAAGGAGAGCACGCCGACGGTCCGCTCGCCGACGCGGACGACGACGGGGGCCTCCGCCGCGGTCAGGTCCTCCCCGGCGCCCGCGGTGCGGAGGCCGAACCGGGTCGCCGCGGCGATCGTCTCCTGGATCCCCTCGGCGCCCGCGTCCGCGATGTGGTTGCCCGCGAGCGTCAGCACGTCGAACCCGGCACGGCGGACGGCGCCGAGGTGCTCGGGATCGGCCGGCGGGGCGGGCACGTCGACGGTCGCGACGGTGGTCGTCCTCGCGTGCGGCACCTCCAGCTGCCCGATCGTCAGCGCCGCGGACGTCAGCAGGTCCCGCACCGGATCGAAGAAGCCGTCGGGGTCCGGGCGGTCGACGATCAGGTCGCCGGTGAGGGCGATGCGGAAGCCGGCCGTCATGCGCGCATCGGCGGCTCGGCGACGCCGTTCAGCTCGTCGACGAACACGCGCACCTCGCGCACGAGGCGCTCCGCGGACTCCTCGCCCACCATGTGGCCCTCGTCCTCGAAGAGCACCGCCTTCGCGCCGCGGACGTTGACGGCCGCACGGAGGGCGGACTGCGGCGAGATCACGCCGTCCCGCATCCCGGCGAGGATCAGCACCGGCAGGCGGATGCCGCGATAGACCTCCGCGAGCTCCTCGTCCGTCGTCGCCTCCGGGAACGGCTTGCCCTGATTGAGCTCCGCCTCGTCGTCGGGGCGGAGGCCCGCCTCCTCGGCCTGCTTCGCGAATCGCACGCGTCGGGACTCGATCCGGGCCGGGTCGTCGGTCCAGCCGGCCATGTGCTCGAGGTTGGCGACGACCGCCGCGGGGTCCTTGCGCTGCGCGATGAAGCGCCGGCGGCCCTCCGACGACCCGGTGCCGCCCGCGCGGTCGTGCGGGGTGCCGACCACCGAGATCAGGGCCTTCAGCCGCGCCGGGTTCCGCCGCGCGATGTGCCACCCGATGCCGCCGCCGTGGGAGATGCCCGTGTAGAGGAAGCGGTCGACGCCGATGCGGTCCGCGAACGCGCAGACGTCGTCCGCCCACTGGTCGAGCCACCCGATCTCGGGCGGCGCCGCCGGGTGGGTCGAGCGCCCGAAGCCGCGGGCCTGGATCGTGAAGACGCGGTACCCGGTCGGCGGGTCGCCGAGGACCTCAGGGTAGCCGCCTCGGGCGAACCCCATCGCGGAGGAGAGCACCACCTCGTCGCCGGAGCCGAACTCCTCGTACCAGAGCGTTCCGGTGCCGATGTCCATCGTGGGCATGCGTCATCCCTCCTGTTCGGCGAGCGCCCTGCGGGCGTCGCGACGCAGCTGCTGCTCGTCCGGATCGGGGACGGGCGCGGACGCGAGCAGCGACTGCGTGTACGGGTCCTCGGGGTACTCGTAGACCCGTTCCGCCGGTCCGCGCTCGACGACCCGGCCGCCCCGGAGCACGACGATCTCGTGCGAGATGTGCCGCACGACGGTGAGGTCGTGCGAGATGAAGAGCAGGCTGAGCCCGAGGTCGCGCTGGACCTCGGCGAGGAGGTTCAGCACCTCCGCCTGCACCGAGAGGTCGAGCGCGCTCACCGGCTCGTCGCAGACCACGAGCCGCGGCGAGAGCATCAGCGACCGCGCGATGGCGATGCGCTGCCGCTGGCCGCCGGAGAACTGCGCCGGATAGCGGTGCGCGGCGTCCGGACCGAGGCCGACGCGGCCGAGCAGCGAGCCCATCCGGTCCGCGATCTGCTGCCGCGTCATCCGCTCGCCCGCCGGGCGGTTCACGCACGGCTCGGCGAGCGTGTACCCGATCGTCTTCGTGGGGTCGAGCGAGCTGTACGGGTCCTGGAACACGACCTGCCGCCGGGCGCCGAGCGCCCGCCGCTCGCGGCCGGAGAGCCGCGCGACGTCCCGCCCCTCGAACACGACCGAGCCCGCCGCGATCGGCACGAGGCCGAGGACGGCCTTCCCGATCGTCGACTTGCCGGAGCCGGACTCGCCGACGAGCCCGAGCGTGCGGCCCGGCGGGATCGCGAGGTCGACGCCCTCCACCACGCGGGCGCGCCTTCGGCCCGTGCCGTAGTCGACGGCGAGGCCGGTCACCGAGAGCAGCGGCTCCTGCGGCTGCTCGGTCATGCGACCGCCTCCCGCAGAGCGTCGACGCGGATGCAGCGGCTCATGCGGCCGTCGCCGACGTCGACCATCGGGATCGGCGCCTGGCGGCACGCGTCGGTCGCGAAGGCGCAGCGCGCGGCGAAGCGGCAGCCGACCGGCCACTGCGCGGGCGACGGCACGACCCCGCCGATGGTCGGCAGCGGCTCCCCCGGCACGGCGTCGTGCGGGTTGGAGCGCAGCAGCGCGAGCGTGTACGGGTGGCGCGGCTCGGCGAACGTCGCCCGGACCGGCGCCGACTCGACGACCTGCCCGGCGTACATCACGACGGCGCGGCTGCAGAGGTCGGCGATGACGCCCCAGTCGTGGCTGACGAGCACGATCGCCATCCCCGTCCGCTGCTGGATGCCGCGCAGGAGGTCGAGGATCTCGGCCTGCACCGTGACGTCGAGCGCGGTCGTCGGCTCGTCCGCGATGAGCAGCCGCGGCTCCCCCGCGAGCGCGATCGCGATCGCGACGCGCTGCGCCATGCCGCCGGAGATCTCGTGCGGGTACTTCCGCGCGACGGACGGGTCGAGCCGGACGGCGCGCAGCAGCTCGTCGACGCGCTCCCGGGCGCTGCGCCGCCCGAGCCGGCGGTGCGCGCTCGCGGCCTCGGCGATCTGCGAGCCCACGCGGAAGGACGGGTCGAGCGACACCATCGGCTCCTGCGAGATCATCGCGATGCCGGCACCGCGGACCTCGCGCAGCTTCGCGTTCGAGAGTCCGACCAGCTCCTGCCCGTCGAAGCGGATCGAGCCGTCGACGATCCGGCCGTTCGCGCCGAGCAGGCCGAGCAGCGAGAGCGCGGTCACCGTCTTGCCGCTGCCGGACTCGCCGACGAGGCCGACGACCTCGCCCGGCTCGACCTCGAGGTCGACGCCGTCCACCACGACCGTCTCGGCGCCGCGCTCGCCGAACCCGACCCGCAGCCCGCGCACGGCGAGCAGCGCGCCCGCGGCGGAGCGGCCGGACGGCTCGGGGGCGGCGGGCCGCTCGACGGCACGCGCCGCGGCGGGCGAGCGGCGGGCCGCGGAGCCGGCGAACGTGAAGCGCTCCTGGTTCGCGTCGCGGACCGCGTCCCCGAGGAGGCAGAGCGCGAGCGTGGTGACGGCGATGATCCCGCCGGTCGGCACGAGCAGCCAGGGGTCGATCTGGATGAGCGACGCGGCCTCCGCCACCATCCCGCCCCAGGTCGGTGCGGGCGGCGGCGGGCCGAAGGCGAGGAACGCGAGGCCGGTCTGGATGCCGAGCGTCGCCGCGGCGAAGAGCGTGATCTGCACGAGCAGCACGCCGCGCAGCTGCGGGAGCACGTGCCGGAGGACGATGCGCGGCTCGTCCACGCCGGACACCCGCGCGGCGCCGATGTAGAGCTCCTGCCGGACGCCGAGCACGACGCTCCGGAAGACGCGGATGAAGGCGCCGCTGGCGAGGACGCCGACGCTGATCATCGCGACGAGCATGCTGTTGTTGAAGATCGCGAGGACGGCGAGCGTGATGATCGTGCCCGGGATCGACAGCAGCACGTCCACGACGCGGAGCACGATCCGGTCGACGATCCCGCCGAGGTAGCCGGCGACGACGCCGAGCGGCACGGCGATGACGAGCATCGCCAGGACCGCCTCCACGACGCCGGCGAGGGACTCCTGGCCCCCGTACAGCAAGCGGCTCAGCACGTCACGCCCGAGGCTGTCCGTGCCGAGCAGGTGCGCGGCGCTCGGCCCCTGCCGCACGTCGCGGAGGCTCTGCGCGAGCGGATCGGCGGGCGCGATGAGCGGCGCCGCGATCACCGCGAGCACGATGACCAGCAGGACGACCCCGGACACGACGCCGAGCGGCTTGCGCAGCACGCGCGGCAGGATCCCCGTCGAGAGCGCGCGGGAGCGGCCGATCGCGGTCATCGGACGCGCACCTTCGGGTTGAGCACGCCGTAGAGCACGTCGACGACGAGGTTCACGACGATCACGACGAGCGTGAAGACGACGCCGACGCCGAGCACGACGGGCAGGTCGTGGGAGGTCGTCGCCTGCGTCACGAGCGACCCCAGCCCGGGCAGGACGAACACGTTCTCGACGAACACGGCGCCGGTGAGCGCCCCGACGACGGTGATGCCGAGCACCGTCAACGAGGGCAGGGCAGCGTTCCGGAGCACGTGCTTGAACACGATCGATCGCTCGCGGATCCCGGAGGCCCGGAGCACGCGGATGTAGTCGCGGCCGAGCACGTCGAGCGCGGAGTCGCGCATCTGCTTCGCCACGATCGTGATGCCGCCGAGGCTCAGCGCCGCGACCGGGAGGACGAGCGACAGGAACCACGGGACGGGGCCGTCGACGAACGGCTGGTAGCCCGTGGCCGGGAAGACCCGGATCGCCACCGCGAACAGGGCGACGAGCACGATCGCCACCCAGTAGCTCGGCAGCGCGAGGCCGACGAGCGAGACGGTGTCGAGGAGCCGGCCCAGCGGGCCGCCCCGGACCGCGCTGCCGAGGCCGACGACGGTGCCGATCACGCTGATGGCGAGCGTCGAGAGCAGCAGCAGGGACAGGGTGACGGGGAGCCGCACGGCGATGAGCTGGGCGACCGGGTCGCCCGAGAGGACGGACTGGCCGAGGTCGCCGTGCAGGACCCCGGCGAGCCACTCGCCGTACTGGACGGGCAGCGGCTGGTCGAGGCCGAGCTGCTCCCGGAGGCGGGCGACGAGGTCCGGCGTCGCGTTGGCGCCGAGGATCGTGCGCGCCGGATCGCCGGGGACGAACGACATGAGGACGAAGATCGCGAGCGAGGCGATCACGACGAGGACGGCGGACAGCACGAGCCTGGTGACGATGAGGCGGATCACGCCTGGACTCCCTTCGGAGCGCCCGGGCCGCGGCCCGGGCACTCCGATCGACGGACGACGACTACTTGGCGGCCTTCCACGCGTATGCGGGGTCGGGCGCGATCGGCAGCGGGTTCGGGTTCAGCGCCGACGCGGTGACGCCGGTCAGGTCCTTGCCCACGGCGAAAATGTTGTCCGTGGAGACGACGGGCACGAACCACGCCGCGTCGTTCGACGCCTTCGTGATCTGCTCGAAGACCGCGGTCCGGGCCGAGGCGTCAGCCGCCGACTGCGCGTCGGCGTAGAGCTTCGTCAACGTCGGGTCGGCGTTGCCGAACGGGTTCGTGACGCCCGGCTGGATGAAGTTCGCGAGGACCTGCGCGCTCGTCGCCCCGATCACCGGCCAGATCACCGCGGCGTACTTCTTGGAGAGCGACGCCTGGATGAAGTCCGGGACCGTGTTCTTGACGTCGAGCTTGACCGTGATGCCGACCTTGCCGAGGTCGCTCGCGATCGCCTGCGAGATCGTCGTCTGGTTGTCGAGCACGTTCTCGGTCAGCACCGTGAGGGTGAACCCGTTCGGGTACCCGGCACCGGCGAGGAGCGACTTCGCCTTCTGGACGTCCTGCTCGTAGCCGTAGCCGTCGACGTAGCCGTCGGTGCCCTTCGCGCCGAGCTGGCCGTTGCCCTGGTTGTAGTCGGCGCCGAGGGCGGACGCGAGCGCACCGCGGTCGATCGCGAGCGCCATCGCCTGGCGCACGTCCTTGTTCTTCAGCGCCGGCGCGATGGTGCCCTGGTAGTCGACGTTCGTGAGGCCCCACGTGAAGAACGGCGCCGTGACGAGCTTCAGCCCGCTCGACTTCGCGTTCGCCGCGGTCGTCGGGTTCAGCCCGGCGAAGGAGGCCTGCCCGGTCGTGACGGCGGAGAGCGTCGCGCTCGGGTCGCCGATGACCTTCACGACGACCTTGTCGTACTGCTGCGCGTCCGGGTTGAAGTACTTCTCGTTCTTCACGTAGGTGTACGAGGAGTTCGTCACGGACTGGGACGCGGCGTAGGCGTACTGGCCCGTCCCGTCGCTCTTCGTGAGCAGGCTCTTCGGGTCGGCGATCCCCTTCGGGCCGATGATCTGCCCGACGCCCCAGTACTGCGTGAGGAAGAACGGGCCGTCCGGGTACGGCGACTTGTACGTGATCGTCACCGTATCGGCGGACGGTGCGGTGACCGAGTCGACCGGCCCGGCGTAGCGCACGTCGCCGCCGCCGGCCTTGAGGAAGTACTCGATCGACGCCTTCACGGCGGCCGCGTCGAGCTTCTCCCCGTCGGTGAAGGTGACGCCGTCGCGGATCGTCAGGGTCAGCTCGGTGTTCGTGCTGTTGAACGACCACTTCGTGGCGAGGTCCGGGATCAGCTTCCCGTCGCCCGTCTGGTACACGAGCGAGTCGTAGGGCAGGGCGGTGAAGATCGCGCTCCCGCCGGAGCCGCCGAGCGCGGGGTTCAGGCTGATCGGGATTCCGGCGAACTGCGTGGTGAGGGTGCCGCCCTTCGTGGAGCCGGACGCGCCCCCCTTCGAGGCGGCGTCGCTGCACGCGCTCGCCGTGAGCGCGATCGCGACGGCGGTGACGCCGGCGAGCAGGGCTCGCACGGGCAGACGGGATGCAGGCATCGGTGCTCCTTTGCATGGGGGTGCTGCATGGCGCGAACGGATTCGCTGCGAGGGAAAGTATCAGTCAGCCTGATATTCTGCCAGCACCCCCGACGAGGAGTTTGATCACGATGTCGTACCGCTCCGTCGCCCGCGTCGACGACGCGCGCTCCGCCCCGTTCGGCACGGCGTCCCTTCCGGATCTCGCGATGGGCATCGACCTCACCGCCCACGGCTGGATCGAGGAGGAGCTGCTCCTCGACGGCGCCGCGACGGTGTGGCACCGGCCCGAGCCGGGCGGCGACGCAGTCCCCCTGCGCGACCACGTGCCGTTCCTGACGCGCGTGCTCGTGCGCCGCCCGATCGACCCGGCGCACGCCTCCGGCGTCGTCCAGGTGGAGCCGCTGCACCCCGACCTCGACTCCGGGCTCGTCTGGAACACGGCGCACCCGTGGCTGCTCCGCGGCGGTCACGCCTGGGTCGGCGTCACCGCCTTCCCGGTGTCGGCGACCCTGCTCGCGGAGACGATCGACGCCGACCGGTACGGCCGACTGTCGATCCCCGAGGAGGGGCAGCAGTACGAGATCGTCGCCGCCGCGGTCCGCGCGCTCGTCGACGGCCGGCTCGGGCCCGTCCGGGCGGAACGGATCCTGCTCGGCGGCATGTCGGCCACGGGCAGCTTCTGCCGCGTGTTCCTCCAGGACGGCTTCCACGAGCGCTGCGCCGCGGACGACGGCCGGCCGCTCGTGGACGGCTACCTGATCGGGATCTCCTCCGGGGGCGCCGGCGCGGCCGGGTACCCGCCGCTGTCCGACGGCGACGCGGTGCTCGACGCCGCCGACCCGCGGCGGACCGTGTCCGGGCACGGCGCCGTCGTCGTCGAGCTGCTCAGCGAGACGGAGTCGGAGACGCACGGCCCGGTCCTCCGCGACGACTCGGACGAGGACGACGACCGGTACCGCCTGCTCCAGGTCGCAGGCACGGCGCACATCGAGGCGCACCCGAGCGTGCTCACGAACCTGCAGCAGTTCGAGGACGCGGGCGGGCGCCGCCCGGCGTTCGGGGTGCGCGAGCCGCGCAGCTCCGCCCGGTGGGACCTCTACGCGTCCGCCGCCCTCGAGGCGATGCGGCACTGGATCGTCGACGGCGCGCCCGCACCGCACGGCGATCGGCTCCGGCTGGTCGAAGGCGCGGAGGAGCTCGAGCGCGACGCCGACGGCATCGCGCTCGGCGGCGTCCGACCGCCGTGGGTGCAGGTCCCCGTGGCCGCCCACCTGCCGCACGGCACGGTGTCCGACGAGGCCGAGCCGCCGCCCGAGTGGATGCCCTTCAGTCGGCCGGACCTGCTCGCGCGGCTCGTGGGCACGATGCGGCCGTTCGGGCTGACGGAGGTGCACCGGCGCTACGGGACCCGGGCCGCGTGGCTGCGCCGGTTCGCCGCGGCGACCCGCGAGCACGTCGCCGCGGGCCTCCTGCTCGAGGAGGACGCGGCCGAGCTACTGCGCGGCGCGCCCGAGCGCTGGCCGGGCTGACCACCTGCCCGAATCACAGGAAACCTGATACCGTCCACACCGCCCGGCCGCCGGGCAGGGAGCAAGGGAGCCACCATGAGCGTTCGCCTCGACGGCCGGACCGTCGTCGTCACCGGCAGCGGGAGCGGCCTCGGCGCCGCCTACGCGAAGGCGCTCGCCGCCGCGGGGGCCGCGGTCGTCGTGAACGACGTGTCGGCCGACGCCGCGGCCGCGACGGCGGAGGCGATCACGGCCGCCGGCGGCCGCGCCGCGACGGTCGTCGCACCGGTCGGGTCGGCGGAGACCGCCGACCGCCTCGTCGCCACGGCGCTCGACGAGCTCGGCGGCTTCGACGCGATCGTGACGAACGCGGGCATCCTCCGCGACCGCTCGATCCTCAAGATGACCGACGAGGACTTCGACCAGGTGATCCAGGTGCACCTCCGCGGCACCTTCACCTGCGCCCGCGCCGCGTACGCGTCGTTCAAGGAGCGGGGCGTCCCGGGCCGCATCATCGCGATCGGCTCGCCGACCGGGCAGCGCGGCAACTTCGGGCAGACGAACTACGCGGCGGCGAAGGCCGGCATCGTCGGGATGGTCCGCACCTGGGCGCTCGAGATGCGCCGGGCCGGCGTGACCGTGAACGCGGTCGTCCCGGTCGCGGCCACGGCGATGACGCGCACCGTGCCGTACTTCGCGGCTGCGATCGAGGCGGAGGACGCGGGCCGGCCGATGCCGGACTTCTTCCGCAAGGACCTCGGCTTCGGCACCGCCGACGACGTCGCCGGCCTCATCGTCTACCTCGCGTCGGCCGAGTCCGAGGGCATCACCGGCCAGGCGATCGGGGTCGGGGGCGACCGCCTCCAGCTCTGGTCCCACCCGGAGCCGGTGCTCACCGAGCTCCACGACGGCGGCTGGTCCGCGGACGACGTCGCGGAGGACCTCGGCGCCGTGCTGCGGGAGCGGCTGCGGTCGGTCGGCGAGGAGTTCCCGCCGCTGCCGGCCGACCTCGAGCGCTCGGCGGGCTGACGGCCGTGTACGTCCCGGCCGTCGACGTCGACGCCCTCGAGGCGCTCGACACCCACGTGCACGTCGAGGCCGACGCGCACGGGCACGCCTCCCTGCCGCAGCAGCTCGCGGAGGCGGCGCAGCGCTACTTCCGTGCGGACGGCGTCACGCCGGACGTCGAGGGCATCGCCGCCTACTACCGCGAGCGCCGGATGGCGGCGGTCGTGTTCACGGTCGACGCCCGCACCCAGCTCGGCCACGACCCGATCCCGAGCGAGGACGTGATCGACCGCGCGGCCGACCAGGCCGACGTCCTGATCCCCTTCGCCTCGGTCGACCCGCGGCGCGGCGAAGCCGCCGTGGAGGACCTGCACCGGCTCGTCGCCGACCACGGCGCGCAGGGCGTGAAGCTGCACCCGACCGTGCAGGGCTTCGACCCGAGCGCCGACGAGTTCCGGCCGCTCTGGGAGGCGATCGCCGCGCTCGGCCTCCCGGCCGTGGTCCACACGGGGCAGACCGGCATCGGTGCCGGGATGCCGGGCGGCGGCGGGCTGCGCCTCCGCTACTCGAACCCGATGCTGCTCGACGACGTGGCCGCGGACCTGCCCGACCTCCGGCTGATCCTCGCCCACCCCTCCGTCCCGTGGCAGGACGAGGCGATCTCGATCGCCACTCACAAGGCGAACGTCGCGATCGACCTGTCGGGCTGGAGCCCGAAGTACTTCCCGCCGCAGCTCGTCCGCGCCGCGGGCGGCCTGCTGCAGGACAGGGTGCTGTTCGGCTCCGACTTCCCGCTCATCACCCCGGACCGCTGGCTGCGCGACTTCGCCGCGCTCGACCTGCCGGACGCCGTCCGCCCCAAGATCCTCGTCCGCAACGCCGCCCGTGTGCTCGGGCTCTCGTCGAAGGAGACCGCATGACCGTCCGCACCACCACCCTCGCCGAGCTGCCCGGCCTCGCCGGCACGGAGATCGGCACCTCCGACTGGCTCGAGATCGACCAGGCGCGGATCGACCGGTTCGCCGACGCGACCGACGACCACCAGTGGATCCACGTCGACCCCGCCCGCGCCGCGGACGGGCCCTTCGGCGGCACGATCGCGCACGGCTTCCTCACGCTGTCCCTCTTCATCCCGCTGTGGTCCGGGCTGCTCGAGGTGACCGACGCGACGACGCTCGTGAACTACGGGCTCGACCGCGTGCGGTTCACCTCCCCCGTCCCCGCCGGGTCGCGCGTGCGGCTCACCGCCGCGCTCGACACGGTCGAGCCCGTCGCCCGCGGCGGGTACCAGCTCGGCGTCTCCGGCGTCATCTCGATCGAGGGCCAGGAGCGCCCCGCGGTCGTGCTCGCGTTCCTCTCGCGCGTCTCCTGACGCGCGGGCCCACGAGGAGGATCGACGATGATCCCTGAGGGCATCGGCGGCTGGCTGCGACGCCGGGCCGCGACCTCGCCCGACCATCCCGCGATCGTGTTCCAGCGCGAGGCGATCCCCTACCGGGCGCTAGCCGACCGGGTCGACCGGCTGGCCGCAGCGCTGCAGGGGCTCGGCGTCGGGCCCGGCGACCGCGTCGCGTACCTCGGGGCGAACCACCCGTCGTTCGTCGAGACACTGTTCGCCGCGGCCCGGCTCGGCGCCGTCCTCGTGCCGCTGAACACGCGCCTCGCGCCCGCGGAGCTCGCCTACATGCTCGACGACGCCGACCCCGTCGTCCTCGTGAACGGAGCGGGGCTCGAGAGCACCGCGGTCGCGGCCGTCGCCGGGCGGGAGCTCGTCCGCGTCGTCGTCGGGACGCCGGAGTCCGCGGCCGACCCGGCGGCGCTCGACTGGGACCGCGTGCTGGCCGGCGGCGACCCCGCCGCGCTCGTGCCCGCGACGACGACGCTCGACGACCCGGCGCTGATCATCTACACCTCCGGCACGACCGGACGCCCGAAGGGCGCGGTCCTGACGCACGGCGCGATCACCTGGAACGCGATCAACGTCCTCGCCGATTACGACCTCACGTCGACCGACCGCGCGCTGATGATCTCGCCGCTCTTCCACGTCGCCTCGCTCGGCATGGGCTGCCTCCCCGTCCTCCTGAAGGGCGCGACGGTGCTGCTCGAGGAGCGGTTCGTCCCGGGCGACGCCCTCCGGAGCATCGAGGCGCTGCGGGCGACGGCGATCAGCGGGGTGCCGACGACGTACCAGCTGATGACCGAGGATCCCGCCTGGCCGACGACCGACATCTCGTCACTCCGCCTGCTGACCTGCGGCGGATCCGCGGTGCCGGACCGGGTGCGGGAGGCGTACGAGGCGCGGGGTCTCGCCTTCTCCGGCGGCTACGGCATGACGGAGACGAGCCCCGGCGTGACCATGCTGCCCGCGCCGCAGTCGCTGGCGCACGGCGGCTCCGCGGGGCTCGCGCACTTCTTCACGCGGTACCGGATCCGAGCGGTGGACGGCGCGCTCGCTCCGGCCGGGGTGCCGGGCGAGATCGAGGCGGCCGGACCGAACGTGTTCGCCGGCTACTGGCGGAACCCCGCGGCGACCGCGGCCGCCTTCACCGACGACGGCTGGCTGCGGACCGGCGACGTCGGCGTCGCCGACCAGGACGGCTTCCTGACCATCGCCGACCGGGTGAAGGACATGATCATCTCCGGCGGGGAGAACGTCTACTCGGCCGAGGTCGAGCAGGCGATCATGACCATCGAGGGCGTGACCGGCGTCGCCGTGCTCGGGATGCCCCACGAGCGCTGGGGCGAGGTGCCGCACGCGGTCGTCACGCTGGCACCCGGCAGGACGCTCGACCCGGAGGAGCTGGTCGCCCGCCTCTCGGTGCTGCTCGCCCGGTACAAGGTGCCGCGGACGCTCGAGGTGGTCGACGACCTCCCCCGCACCGCGAGCGGCAAGGTCCGCAAGGAGGAGCTCCGCCGGAGGGCCGCCGCCCGCGCCTGACCATGTTCACGGATAAGGGCGCCGGCGCAGGGCCCTTATCCGTGAACGCCCCGTCCCGCCTCGCTGGTCGAGGTGCGAGCGCCAGCGAGCCTCGAGACCACTCCGCATCCGCAGTGGTTTCGACACGGGCGCGGAGCGCCCGGCTCGACCAGCGTGGGGTCGGTTCACGGATAAGGGCGGGTCGGGGCGGGCCCGTGCGGCTCAGCGCTCGAGGCGGTCGACCAGGGCGAGGCCGCGCTGCGCCCAGGCGATCTCCGTGCGGGCGCGCTCCACGAGGCCCTCGTAGGTGAACCGCTTGTACGCGGTCGTCGCGGCGCGTTCCTCGTCGGCGGTGACGGCGAGGCGGCGCTGCAGCATGGGGCTCTCCCCCGCGTCGATGCGGCGGATCTCCGACTCCCACTGCGCGAGCTCGGCCCGCCACTGCTCCTCGTGCGCTCGCAGGAACGCGCGCGCCTCCGCCGGCTCGACCGATTCGAGGTACGCCGCACGGAGGTGCGCCGGGTCGCGCACCCGCAGGTAGCCGAGGGGGCTGCGCATCCAGTCGAGGAACGCCGCGTCGCCCGCGGGCGTCACGTGGTACAGCCGCCGGGCGCCGCGCTCACCGCGGGTCTGGTCCTCGCCGACGACGAGGCCCTCCTCCTCCATGCGCCGCAGCTCGGGGTAGATCTGCGACCCGGGCGCGTGCCAGACGTGCCCGACCGACACCGAGAACTGCTTCTGCAGCTCGTAGCCGGACATCGGGCCGACGCGCAGCAGGGCGAGGAGGGCGGATCGAAGGCTCATCGGTCATCCCGGAGGTGTGGCGGGGACCACACGCTAGTGGACCCCGCCACGCCGCCCGAGGTCAGGCGTCCGCCGGCTCGCGGTAGCCGGTGCGCCAGCCGCCGTGGTAGGTCGAGCGGGCGACCGCCGAGTACGGGACGGGGCTGACCACGGCGCGGATCTCGGTCTGCACGTGCGGCTCGACGGTGGCCTTCCGGCTGCCGCCGTCCGGCTCGCCCCAGACGACGCGGAGCTCCGCGCCCTCCGGGACGCCGGGGTCGACGGTCGCGAGGGAGAGGCCGCGCTTCTCGTTCGCGCTGTACCCGGTGAACATCGAGAACCCGACGACCCGGCCGTCGGCGTCGATCACCGAGTCGTAGTTCGCCGACCCGTAGTTCGCGAGCGGCAGGTCGTAGTACTTGTACTGCGGCCCGTCGACGTCGAGCAGGGAGCCCCAGACCCGCGCGAGGTCCTCCGCGTCCCAGGCGAGCGTCACCTTGCGGCGCTGCGTCGCCGGATCGACCTGCTCGAGCGCGTCGCGACCGATGAAGTCGTGGTCGAACTTGACGAAGGAGCCGTAGCCGAGCTCCCACGGCGTCAGGTAGTAGTCCTCGATGTCCTCCGAGACGAACGAGCCGGCGAGGGTGCCGGTCGCCTCGTAGCTGTCCGCGCCGAGCCACTCGCGGTAGCCCCGCTCCGCCTCGCCCGTGTAGATCGCCGGCAGCGGCGACGGGATCCAGCCGGACTCGAGCGTGTTCGACGGGTACGCGCGCGAGCCGACGGGCACGAGTCCGAACTCGGCGCCCGCCTCGACGATCAGGTCGCGGACGCGGTCGTGGTGCTCGTACGGGCCCCAGACCTCGAGGCCGGGCGCCCCGGCCATCCCGTGCCGGAGGGTGCGGACGCGCTCGCCGCCGATCGTCATCGTCGACATCGAGAAGAACTTCAGCTGCTCGAGCGGGCCGCCGTTCAGCCGCTCGATGACCTGCCACGCGGCCGGCCCCTGGATCTGGAACCGGAAGTAGTCGCGGGAGACGGCGTGCCCGTACGGGCGCGAGGGCGAGCGCCGGTCGACCTCGATGTCGAGGTTCGCGTAGCCGCCGGTCTCGCCGTGGTAGGTCAGCCAGTTCGCCGCCGGGGCGCGGCCGACGTAGACGTAGCGGTCCTCCTCCTCGTGGAAGAGGATGCCGTCGCCGATGACGTGGCCCGAGGCGGTGGTGGGCACGTACTGCTTCGCCCGGTTCACCGGGAACGTCGCCACCGAGTTGACGGCCGTGTCGGAGATGAGACGGATCGCGTCGGAGCCGGACAGGAACAGGTTGTCCATGTGGTGCGACTGGTCGTAGAGCACGGCCGTGTCGCGCCACGCCCGCTGCTCTCGGATCCAGCTCTGGAAGTCCGACGGGACGACGGGGTAGATGTACGAGCCGATCTGCGAGTTCCGCAGCAGCTCGACCGCGTTCGTCGCGTCGAGCAGCTGCTGCAGCGTCTGCGCCATTGGGGGTTCCTCCTCGTTGAGTGGTTCAGAAGACGACGGTCTGGTTGCCGTGCCGCACGACGCGGTCCTCCGCGTGCCAGAGCACGGCGCGGGAGAGGACCGCGCGCTCGACGTCCGCGCCGCGGCGCTGGAGGTCGGCGGCGGAGTCGGCGTGGGTCACGCGCACCACGTCCTGCTCGATGATCGGCCCGGCGTCGAGGTCCGGCGTGACGTAGTGGGAGGTCGCGCCGATGAGCTTCACGCCGCGCTCCTTCGCCTTCCGGTACGGGCCGGCCCCGACGAACGCGGGCAGGAAGGAGTGGTGGATGTTGATGACGGGCACGCCGACGCGCTCGAGGAAGTCGGCGGAGAGTACCTGCATGTAGCGGGCGAGCACGACGAAGTCGACGTTGCCGACGAGCAGCTCGAGCAGCCGCTCCTCCGCGGCCTCCCGCTCCCCCGGCGCGGACGGGACGTGCAGGAACGGGACGCCGAGGCCGCGGACGTCGCCCGCGACGGCGGTGTGGTTCGAGATCACCATCGGCACCGTCACGGGCAGGTCGCCGCGGCGGACGCGCCAGAGCAGGTCGAGGACGCAGTGGTCGGACAGCGAGACGAGCACACCCATGCGCAGCGGGACGCCGAGGTCGCGCAGCCGCCACTGGAGGCCGACCGGCTCGAGGACCTCGCCGAGCTCCCGACGGAGGTCCGGCATCGCGGCGGCGAGACCCGGCAGGTCGAAGACGACGCGCTGGAAGAACTCGCCGCCGTCGGGGTCGTCCGTGTACTGGTCGAGCGCCACGATGTTGCCGCCGAGCGCCGCGATCGCCGCGGTGACGACCGACACGAGGCCGGGCCGGTCCGGACCCGTGACGACGAGGCAGGCGCGATCGACGACCGCGCTCACCGGGCGTCGCCGCCCGTCGCGCCGCGGCGCTCCGCCACCCAGCGCGCGGAGGTCGCGACCCCGCCGAACGTGTAGAGGTGCAGCCCGACCTCGCCGAGGCCCGGCTCGGCCTCCAGCCGCGCGGCCAGGTCGTCGACGAACGCGTCCGGTCCAGCGGAGCCCATGAGGTTGGTGAGGGAGAAGCCGTACTTGCGGACGATCGTCGCGTTCGACCGCACGCCGAAGCGGCGCGCGAAGCCGAGCAGCCGCTTCACGCCCGCGGGACCCGGCACGCCGACGCGCACGGGAGCGTTGACGCCCTCGGTCCGCGCCCGGCGGATCCACGAGACGACCGCGTCCGCGTCGAAGGCGAACTGGGTGATGACGGAGGCCTGCAGGCCCTGCGCGCCGATCTCCGACACCTTGTCGCGGAGCGCCGCCCACAGCACGTCCTCCGCGATGTCGGGGTGGCCCTCGGGGTAGCCGGTGACGCCCACCTCGCGGACGCCGTGCGCCCCGAGCGCACCGCTGCGGACGACGTCGAGCGCGCTGTCGAAGGGGCCCTCGGCCGCCGCGGGGTCGCCGCCGACGACGAAGACGCGCTCGGCACCGCCGACCTCCGCCAGCCGGCCGAGGTACTCGTCGAGCTCCGCGGCGGAGCGCAGCCGTCGCGCGGAGAGGTGCGGAACGGGGAGCAGCGAGCGCTCGAGCACAGCCCGCACCGCGGCGACGCGCGTCTCGAGGTCCTCGTTGCCGAGGAACGTGACGTTCACGCGCGTCCCGGCGGGGATCAGCCCCTCCGCCTCGACGAGCGCGGGCACGTCCTTGCCCGTCATCTCCAGGGAGCAGCCGGCCAGCAGTCGCGCGGCTGACTCGTTCGTCGTCCCGATCGTGGCCACGGCCGCTCCTCCCGTGCTGCACTGCACGTCCCGGGAGGAATTTACCTATCTCGATACCTATCTGTCGAGAGGTGAATGAGCGCTCGTGCCCGTCCCGGCGCGCGGCTCTAGGTTGGAGCCGTGAACGCGGAAGCGGAGGACGCGGCGACGCCGACGCGGCCGGCGACGACCCGCCACCGCGCCGTGGCGCCGGACGACGCCCTCGCTCGCCTCGAATGGGTCACGCAGCGCGTCTCGCGCGCGCTGCAGCGCGCGGTCGACCTCGTCGCCGCGGACCACGGGATCACCGCGGCGGAGTACCACCTGCTGCTCGCGATCAGCGACGACGTCGGCCGGTCGAACGCGGAGATCGCGCGCCTCACCTTCGTGACGCCGCAGTCCGCGAACCACGTGCTGGCCGAGCTCGAGCGCCAGGGCTACCTCGAGCGCACGAACGACCCCAATCACGGCCGCATCCGGCAGACCACCCTCACCGCGGCCGGTCGGCAGGTGCTCGACGGGTGCGTCGAGCGGATCGCCGCGATCGAGGCGCGGGCGGTGGCGGGGCTGAGCCCCGAGGAGACGCGCACGCTGCTGCCCGCGCTGCGACAGGTCGCGGAGACGCTGGCCGGCGGCTACTTCGGGGACGACGAGGAGGAGGCGCGCGCGGAGGCCCTCCGCCGCGACCGGCACGCGGCGAACCGGCAGGACCGCTCGGCGTAGCGGTCGCAGGCCGCCGGAACGGCGTGCGGGACGGCGTCGGACGCCGATCCGGCAGGGCGACGGCGGGGCCCGCCCGGCCTATCCTCCGAGACGTCCGTCTGCTGTGAGGAGTCCCCCGTGACCACGACCGCCACCGCTCCGCGTCCCGCCGAGTCCGAGGGGGTCGCGCTGATCCCGCACTGGATCGGCGGCGCGGCCGTCCCCGGCTCGGGACGGACGGGCGACGTGTACGACCCGGCGCTCGGCGTCGTGACGAAGCGCGTCGGCTTCGCGGACCGTGCGGACGTCGACACCGCGGTCGCGGCGGCGAAGGCGGCGTACCCGGCCTGGCGCGACCTGTCGCTCACCCGGCGGCAGCAGGTGATGTTCAAGTTCCGCGAGCTGCTCGACGCGCGCAAGGGCGAGCTGGCCGAGATCATCACGGCCGAGCACGGCAAGGTGCTCTCCGACGCGCTCGGCGAGATCAGCCGGGGCCAGGAGGTCGTCGAGTTCGCCACGGGCCTCGCGCACCACCTGAAGGGCGAGTTCTCCGAGCAGGTCTCCTCCGGCGTCGACGTCTACTCGATCCGCCAGCCGCTCGGCGTGGTCGGGATCATCAGCCCCTTCAACTTCCCCGCGATGGTGCCGATGTGGTTCTTCCCGATCGCGATCGCGGCCGGGAACACCGTCGTGGTGAAGCCGAGCGAGAAGGACCCGTCCGCGGCGGTCTGGATCGGACGGCTGTTCCAGGAGGCCGGCCTCCCCGACGGCGTCTTCAACGTCCTCCACGGCGACAAGGTCGCGGTCGACGGCCTGCTCGAGCATCCGGACGTGCGCTCGATCTCCTTCGTCGGGTCCACCCCGATCGCGCAGTACATCTACGAGACCGGCGCCCGCCACGGCAAGCGGGTGCAGGCGCTCGGCGGCGCGAAGAACCACATGCTCGTGCTGCCGGACGCCGACCTCGACCTCGTCGCCGACTCCGCCGTCAACGCGGGCTTCGGCTCCGCCGGCGAGCGCTGCATGGCGATCTCGGTCGTCGTCGCGGTGGAACCCGTCGCGGACGCCCTGATCGCGAAGGTGAAGGAGCGGATGGCGGGCCTGCGGGTCGGCGACGGCCGCCGCTCGTGCGACATGGGCCCGCTCGTGACGCAGCAGCACCGCGACAAGGTCGCCTCCTACATCGCGGTCGCGGAGGAGGACGGCGCGGACGTCGTCGTCGACGGCCGCGGGATCGACGTCGACGGCGACCCGAACGGCTTCTGGCTCGGCCCGACCTTGATCGACCGCGTCCCGACCACCTCCCGCGTCTACACCGAGGAGATCTTCGGCCCGGTGCTGTCGGTCGTCCGGGTCGCCTCATACGAGGACGGCGTCGCGCTGATCAACTCGGGCGCGTTCGGGAACGGCACCGCGATCTTCACGAACGACGGCGGGGCGGCCCGCCGCTTCCAGCACGAGGTCGAGGTCGGGATGATCGGTATCAACGTGCCGATCCCGGTGCCCGTCGCGACGTTCTCCTTCGGCGGCTGGCGGCAGTCGCTGTTCGGCGACACGAAGGCGCACGGCGCCGAGGGCGTGAAGTTCTTCACACAGCTGAAGGCCGTGACGGCACGCTGGCTCGACCCGAGCCACGGCGGCGTCGACCTCGGCTTCCCCCGCACCTGATCGGCCGGGTCAGACGGGCGGCAGCAGCCGCATCGCGCTGAACAGCTCGGCCCGGTCCGCGAAGCGGTCGAGGTCCAGGCCGAGCAGGCGGCCGAGCTGCGCCATCCGGGCGCGGAGGGTGTGCCGGTGCACGCCGAGCTCGCGGGCGGCCGGCTCGAACGCACCGTTGTGCTGCAGCCAGACCCGCGCGCTCTCGAGGAGCTGCCGGCCCTCCTCGTCCCGGGTCGCCGGGGCGAGGAGCGCGGCGGCGACGAGGGCGCCGTCGCCGCGGACGAGGAGGCCGTGCAGGCCGCGGTCCGCTTCGTCGCCGAACGAGCGCGCCGTGCCCGCCGGGACGCCCTGCCGCAGCAGCCACTCGGCCTGACGGAGGGCCTCGGCGAGCGCCGACCACGGCACCGCCTCGGAGACCGCCGCGCTGAGTCCGGCGTCGGTCAGCACGCGCACCGCCGCGTCCGACCGGCGTTCCTCGACGAGGAGCACGACGCGGTCGTCGCGGCGGACCGCGAGCCCGCCCGCCCGAGCGATCACCGCGCCACCCCCGGGCTCCGCCGGCACCGCGAGCACCCGGACGGCGCTCCCCCGCGGCACCGGGATGGCGAGCTGGGCCGCCGTCCGCCGCGCGACCTCCACCTCGCCGGAGAGCAGCAGCTCGAGGAGCGCCCGCCGCAGCGCCTCCCGCGCGCCGTCGAGCTCCGAGGTCTGCTCGAGCGCGATCGACGCGAGGGCGATCACACTCGTGATCAGGTCCGTCTCCGCCCGGTCGAGCGGGGCGTCGCCACCGACGGCGAGCGCGGCCCGGAGCGCGCCGCGTCGGCCGATCGTCTGCACGGTGAAGGCACCCGCCGGGGAGTCGACCCGGATCGCCGCCCGGAGCCCGCGCCCCATCGCCTGCCGCACCGCGGCGACGACGTCGTCGCGCACCGCGTCCGGCATCGCCGTCCGCGGGGCGTCGAGCGGGAGGCCTGCGGGGTCGAGCAGCACGACCCAGGCGTCGAGCCGGCGCTCGAGCTCGTCGAGGATCGCCCGGAGCCCGTCCGGCCGCAGCGCCGCCCGCGCGACGGCCCGATGCGCTTCGAGGGACCGCTCGAGGCGCTGCCGGCGCTCGAGCTCCCGGGCGTCGGCGATGTGCCGGATGATCGCCATGAAGGGCGTGCGATCCGCCACCTCGAGCAGGGGCAGACCGGCCGCGCGGCATGCGGCGACGAGCTCGGCCGGGACGGCGGCGTGGAGGATCTCCGTCGCGAACCCGAGCGCGAGCACGTCCGCCTCGACGAGCCGCCGCACGTACTCGACCGCGAACGCGTCGTCGGTCCGGTCGGCGAAGTGCGCGCCGTCCGTGAGCAGCAGCTGTCCCGGCTCGAGCCACGGGGTCGGGTCGGGCAGGTCGGAGCTGTGCGCCCAGGCGATCGGCCGGGCGAGCGTCCGCCGGTCGGGCGGCTCGACGAGCAGCCGGAGGTGGAAGGCGGGCTCGCGCAGCAGCTCCTCGAGCGCGACCGGCACCTCCGGACTGTAGCGCCACGGCGTCACCGAGCGCCGGTCCGGCAGTTGCCGGACACCCTGCCCTCCGGCGACGATCGACCGGACCGGAAGGGGATCGAGTGTCGATCGACGTCGTCGGAGCAGCCCTGTCGAACGCCGCGGTGATCGCCGCGGACCACGAGCACGTCTTCCACTCGTGGTCGGCGCAGGGCTCGCCCGTGCCCCTCGCCTTCGCGGGCGGCGAGGGCGTGGAGCTCTGGGACCACGACGGGAAGCGCTACCTCGACTTCTCGAGCCAGCTCGTCAACGTGACGATCGGCTACCAGCACCCGAAGGTCGTCGAGGCGATCCAGCGGCAGGCCGCGACGCTGACCACGATCGCGCCGGCCCACGCGAACGCGACGCGGTCGCTCGCGGCGGAGCGGATCGCCGGCGTCGCCCCCGACGGCTTCGAGAAGGTGTTCTTCACGAACGGCGGCGCGGACGCCAACGAGAACGCGATGCGGATGGCTCGGCTCGTGACCGGCCGGGACAAGATCGTGTCGCACTACCGCTCGTACCACGGCAACACCGGCGCCGCCGTGGTCGCGACGGGCGACTGGCGGCGGGTGCCGAACGAGTTCGCCCGCGGCCACGTCCACGCGTTCGGGCCCTACCTCTACCGCTCCGAGTTCTGGGCGACGACGCCGGAGCAGGAGACGGAGCGCGCGCTGCACCACCTCGAGCGCGTGGTGCAGGCGGAGGGACCCGCGTCGATCGCGGCGATCCTCCTCGAGAGCGTCCCCGGCACCGCGGGCGTGCTCGTGCCGCCGCCCGGCTACCTCGCGGGCGTCCGCGCCATCGCGGACCGCTACGGGCTACTGCTGATCCTCGACGAGGTGATGGCGGGCTTCGGTCGCACCGGCGCCTGGTTCGCGTTCGAGCACTTCGCCGTCCGCCCGGACCTCATCACCTTCGCGAAGGGCGTCAACTCCGGGTACGTCCCGGTCGGCGGCGTCATCATCTCCGATCCCGTCGCCGCGGCCTTCGACGACCGGATCTTCCCGGGCGGCCTCACCTACTCCGGGCATCCCCTCGCGGCGGCGAGCATCGTCGCGACGATCGACGCGATGCGCGACGAGGGGATCGTCGAGCACGCCGCCTCGATCGGCGAGGACCACCTCGGGCCGGCGCTGCGGGACCTCGCGGCGCGGCACGCCCTCGTCGGCGAGGTCCGCGGACTCGGCGTCTTCTGGGCGGTCGAGCTCGTCGAGGACCCGGCGACCCGGTCGCCGCTGCCGCCAGCGGCCATGGTGCGCATCAAGGCCGGGCTGCTCGAGCGGGGCCTGCTGCCGTTCGTCCAGGACAACCGGATCCACGTCGTGCCGCCCGCGGTCATCGGCGCGGAGGACGTCGCCCGAGGCGTGGCGATCATCGACGAGGTGCTGACGGAGGCCGAGCGGAGCTGAGGTGCCGCCGACGGACGGTCAGAGCCACCCGCGGCGGCGGAGGATCGTCCAGATCCCGCCGCCGAGGCCGACGATCACGGCGCAGCTGGTGACGAAGCCCCACTCCTTGGAGAACCCGGGGTACGGCACGTTCTGCCCGTAGAAGCCGGTGACGGCGGTGGGCACGGCGATGATCGCCGCCCAGGACGCGAGCTTCTTCGTGATCTCGTTGAGGTCGTTGCCCTGCTCGTTCTGGTTCGTATCGAGGATGCTCGAGACGAGCTCGTGCTGCGCCTCGATCGCGTCGGTGGTCTGCACCACGTGGTCCTGCACGTCCTGGAAGTACGGGCCGAGCCGGTCCCCCGCCACGTGGTGGTCCTCGTCGGTGCGGGCGAGCCGCGCGACGACCTCCCGCATCGGCGCGACGACGCGGCGCAGCTTGCCGAGGCTCTTGCGCAGCTCGAAGCCGCGCCGCCGGATCTCCTGGCGGCGACGCGCGTCGAACATGGCGTCCTCGAGCTCCTCGGACGCATCGCTGATCTGCTCGACGGCCTGGTACTGCCCGTCGACGACCGCGTCGATGAAGCCGTGCACGAGGAAGCCGACCCCGCTGCCGACGAGGTCCCGCTCCGCGTCCCAGCGCGCGACGAGCGCATCGACGTCCCACTCGGCCTTCCGCACCGTGATCAGCGCGCGATCGGTGATGAAGGCGCTCAGCTCGCTCGTGCGGAGCTCGTCGGACGCGGCGTCGAACCGCACCGCGTACACGTTCGCGAACAGGTGCGTCCGGTAGCGGTCGAGCTTGGACCGCTGGTGGTCCTGGACGGCGTCCTCCACCGCGAGCGGATGGAGGCCGAACTCGTCCGTCACGATCTGCAGGTCCGCCGCGTCGGGGTCGAACAGGTCGAGCCAGACGAACGAGCCGTCGTCCGCGGCGAGATGGTCGCTGATCGCCTCGGCGGGGAAGCCCTCGGCAGCGAGCGCACCGCCGCGGTAGAGCCGGGTCCGCGTCGGGCACTTCGGCGGCACGGCCTCGGAGACGCTGGCGGCGGCCGGCCCCGGCTGCTGGGGATCGCCGGACGCGGGCCGGACAGCGGGCGGGGCGGGGTCGGACATGCGGGCGCTCCATCCTGCCGACGCGACCGCCGACGTCGAAGGATGCCAGCCGGACGCTGAAGCCGGGGTGGTCGCGGCCGGACCTCGGCGGCGCGCGCACCGGGTGCTGCTGCCCCGCCTCGCGGCGGACGACGGCGACCCGGTCTCCGGCCCCTCAGCCCGACGCGCTCGCGCGCACCTCGGCGGGCGTCCGATCGAACCGCTCGCGGAACACCCGGGCGAAGTGCGCCGCCGACGCGAATCCGCACCGCTCAGCGACCGCCGACACGGCGGGGCGCGACGACGAGCACAGGAGGCGGTGCGCGAGGTCGAGCCGCCGCTCGAGGATCGTGCGGGCGACGCCGGGTCCGTTCTCGGCGAACACCCGCGCGAGGTGACGCTCGCTCACTCCGACGGCCCGCGCCACCGTCCGGACCGAGAGCGAGCGATCGGCGAGATGACGGTCGATGTGATCGAGCGCGGCGCGGCGATGCGCCGTCGAGGGCGCCTCACCGGTCAGCATCGCCTCGACGAGACCGAGCGCACTCCGCTCGGCGACGGCCAGGGCGTCGGCGCTCGGTCGCTCGAGGGTGCCGCGCACCAGTCGGGCGAGGGCGCCGGCGTACTCGTTGCCGTCCGGCGCGTCGTCGAACCGCATGACGACAGGGGACCGAGGGAGCGCGCCGCCCGCGATGCGCTCGTAGACCTGCCGCGGGATGCGGACGACGAGCTCCTCGAGCCCGTTCGCGAAGCCCCGCATGAACGGCCGGCTCACGTCGCAGAGCAGCACCGTCCCCGGCCGCTGGGTGTGGACGCCGCCGTCGTGGTAGAAGAACGACTCCCCGAAGAGGGAGAAGTACAGCGCGACGCCGTCGACCCGGCTCCGCGCGATCTGGGCGGACGAGCGCTCGACGACGTGCGGGTTCGCGACGACGTCGGCGAGCTGCAGATCGCCGACGCGCAGGACCACCTCCCGCGCCTCGAGCACCGATTCGTCGATGGTGCGGGCGCGGAGGTCGATCAGCGCCGTCGCGTTGTGGCGCTCCCACAGGTCGACGCGCTCGTCGACGCCGAGGCCGCGCGTGGAGAAGGTGCGGTACCCCTCGACCGGCTCCCGGGCAGGTCGGACACGCGTGCCGAAGTCGGTCTGCTGCCACAGCCCGGTGCGCGTCCCCATCGTGCCGCTCCATCGCGTCGAACCCGTCGACCCCGTCGCCGCGGTGGGACGAACGGTACACCGCAGGCGAAGGCCGCCTGCCAGCGGTCAGGCCACCGCGCCGCCGTCGCCGGCCACCCGGGCCGGCGCGAGCACGATGTCGAACCGGGTGCTCGCCCATCCCCCGTCCACCTCGCGCCCGTCGGGGGTCGGTGCGCCCGCCGGATGGTGCACCCAGTCGTGCACGAGCGACTCCTTGACGCCGAAGACGGAGTCGCGCTCGAGCAGCTCGTCGCCCCGCACGAAGATGTGCGTCACGAGGGTCCGGTACCCCTCGGCGGAGACCATGAAGTGGAGGTGCGACGCCCGCCACGGCGAGCGCCCCGCGGCCCGCAGCAGGTCGCCGACCGGTCCGTCGAAAGGGATCGGGTACGGCGTCGGGAAGAGCCCCCAGAAGCGGTAGCCGCCGTCCGCGTCCGAGGAGAGCTGCGCGCGGCCGTACACGCGGCCGTCGTCGTGCTGCACGTCGTACATGCCCTCCTCGTCCGCCTCCCACACCTCGATCCGCGCGTTCTGGACGGGCCGGCCGTCGACGTCGCGGACGGTCCCCTCGACCCAGGCGGGCTCCCCCGCCGCGCCGCCGCCGATGTCGCCGCCGTTCTCGATCCGCGGGGCGTCGCCGACGAAGAACGGCCCGAACACGGTCGCCTCGGTGGCGTCGCGGTAGGCCTCGTTGTTCACGGCGACGGTCTGCATCGAGATCCCCAGGACGTCGCTCAGCAGCACGAACTCCTGCCGGACCGGCGTCGTGATGTCGCCGACGCGGGTGAGGAAGGCGATCGCGGCGTTCCACTCCGCCTCGGTCAGGCGGACGTCCCGCACGAAGCCGTGCAGGTGCTCGACGAGTCGCTCGAGGACGAACCGCAGCCGCGCGTCCTCCGTCCCCGAGAAGGAGGCGACCACCTGCGCCGTGAGCGCCTCCTCGCGGGCCGTCTGCTCCGAGGCGATGCCGTCTGCTGCCACCGTGCTCACTCCTCGTCGAGGTCGTCGCCGGCCCAGGCGGACCGGAGGATGGAGCCGAGCGACGCGGCGTCGACCGGCCTGGGGTTGGTGGGGGGCACCGCGGGCAGGATGAGCGCGACGGCTCGGGAGAGGTCCTGCTCGCGGAGGCCGATGGCGGCGAGCGACGGCGGGCCGCCGAGCTCCGCCTTCAGCCCGAGCAGCGCGGCCCCGGCGGGCCCGCCGCCGAGGACGTCGGTGATGCGTGCGACGGCGGCGGGCGCCGCCGGCGCGTTGAACGCGGCGACGTACGGCAGCACGACGGCGTGCAGCTCGGCGTGCGGCAGGTCGAAGGCCCCGCCGAGCACGTGGCAGATCTTGTGGTGCAGGCCGGAGCCCGCGGACGCGAACGCGACCGCGGCGAGGTAGGCGCCGTAGAGGGTCCGCTCCCGGCCCTCGATCCCGCCCGGGTCGGCGGCGAGCGCACGGAGGCCGGGCACGAGGGCGCGGAGGCCCTCGGTGCCGAGGGCCCTGTTGATGGGGTCGGCGCGCGGCGCCCAGAACCCGTCGACGGCGTGCGCGACCGCGTTGAGCCCGGACGCCACGGCGAGCTGCACCGGCAGGCCGAGGGTGAGGGTCGCGTCGTAGACGACCGCCTTCGGCAGCACCCGCGAATCGCTACCGGTGGTCTTCACCCCGTCGGAAGTGGACCCCCACACGTCCGTCGCCTCGGATCCGGCGAACGTCGTCGGCACCGCCACGATCGGCAGGCCGGTCGCGAGCGCGACCGCCTTGCCGAGGCCGGTCGCCGATCCTCCGCCGACGGTGAGCACGAGGTCGGCGCCCGTCGAACGAGCGTCCTCCACAGCCCGCGCAGCCCGCGCAGCGGGGACGTGCCGGACGACGTCCGTGATCCGATGCACCACGGGGACCGCCGCGGCGAGCTCGTCGGCGGTCGCCCGGGCGGACGCACCGGCGACGAGGAGCACGCGGGCACCACCGAGCTCCTCGACCGCCGTGCGGACGTTCGCGGCGGCCGCGCCGGACCCGAAGAGGACGCGCTGGCCGAGCGTGACGTGGTCGAACGCGGTCGAGGGCATTCAGCCGCGCCCGAGGATCCGCAGGAGGGCCCGCCGCAGTGCGACGGCCGGGTCGTCGACGGCGCGGAGGCTCCGCCACGCGACGATCTTGTCCGGGCGGACGAGCAGCACCCCGTCCTCGTCGACCTCCCGCACCTTGGCCCAGTCGAAGTAGAGGTCCGTCGTCGCCCGACCCGGACCGATGACGACCGCGCCGACGTCGACGCCGAGGTCCGCGGACACGGTGGCGGCCGCCCCCGCCCAGGCCTCGCCCCCGATCCCCGTGAAGACGGTGAATCGGGTGCTGGGCGCCAGGTCGAGCGTCGACCACTTCCGCGCCGCGTTCCCGACCCACGCGTGCGGCAGCGGCGAGCCCGGCACGGTGGACGGCGTGTAGTAGAGCTCCGGGTCCCGCGCCGGTTCCGGCCGCGTGGACCCGTCGGGCACGACGGCGGCGGACTCGTAGAACTGGCCGAGCTCCACGCCGTGCGCGTTGAACTCGTAGTGCTTCAGGTCCATCGCCCGCTGCAGCGCCTCCCGCTTCGCCCGGCCCGCGGCGGAGGCCGCCTTCCGCTCCTCGATCGCGGCGACCATCGCGGACTCGTCGGCCGCGGCCGTCACGCCGAGCGCGTCGAAGAACCCGCCGAACTCACGGCTGGACCGGTTCGCCCGCAGCACGATCTGCTTCGCGACGGGGGCGCGCTCCTCGCTGTACGTCTCGAGCAGCGACGGGCCGGCCTGCCCCCGCAGCACGGCGGCGAGCTTCCAGGCGAGGTTGTACGAGTCCTGGATCGACGTGTTCGAGCCGAGCCCGTTCGACGGCGGATGGCGGTGCACCGCGTCGCCGACGCAGAAGACCCTGCCGTGCTGGAGGTGCGTCGCGTAGGTCTCGTTGTTGCCCCACAGCGAGCGGCCCGTGATCTCGATGTCGATGTCGGACGTGCCGAGCAGCGACTGCACGATGTCGAGCGTCGCGGCGTCGTCGAGCTCCGGTGGCGGCTGCGCGATGTCGTAGCCCCAGACGATCAGCCACTCGTTCCAGGGCCGCACCATCCGGACGAGGCCGGCCCCGATCCCCCCGACGTTCGCGCCCGGCTGCACGACCCAGTAGAGGACGGAGGGCCGGTGGCCCACGAGGCGGGTGAGATCGGCCTTGAACGTGATGTTCATCGAGCCCGCGATGTCCATCCGCCCCTCGAGGGGCAGCTCGATGTCCGCGGCGACCTTCGACCGCGCGCCGTCGGCACCGACGAGGTACTTCGAGCGGATCTCGTGCTCGACGCCGGTGAGCCGGTCGCGCACCGTCGTCACGACGCCGTCCGCGTCCTGTCGGTGGGAGACGTACTCCGTCGAGAAGCGGGTCTGCGTGCCGCGCTTCGTCGCGGCGCTGACGAGGATCGGTTCGAGGAAGTTCTGCGGCACGTCGCAGTTCAGCATCGGCGATGCCTTGACGTAGTCGCCCTCCCGCTCGGGGCTGGTCCCCCAGGCGAGGATGCGACCGAACTCCTCCCCGGCGATCGAGGAGCAGAACACGGTGTCGCCGATGAGGTGGTGCGGCGTCGACACGGCCTGAACCTCCGCCTCGATGCCCATGTCGCGGAAGAACTCCATCGCGCGCTGGTTCGTGATGTGCGCGCGGGGCGTATTCGCCGTCCAGCGGTACTTCGTGATCAGGATGGTCGGGACGCCGTACGTGGCGAGCGCCAGGGCGGCGGACGAACCGGCCGGCCCCGAGCCGATGACGAGCACGTCGGTCTCCACGACCCGCCCCTCGGGCGGTGCGGTCGTCGCGATGCCGTCGTCGAATCGCATCTCAGGTGCCCTCCGTCGCGCAGCCTCGGTCGCCCCAGTGTCGCGCGGCGGCGGCGCGGAACCGCGTCATGGCCGGAACGGGCAGGGCGATGGCGGATCCAGGCAACACGTTCGACCAGGGCGGCGCGTCCGGAGACGCACGAAGGGCCGGTCCGTCCGGACCGGCCCTTCGTGGAATGCCGTACACCCCCCGGGACTTGAACCCGGAACCCACTGATTAAGAGTCAGTTGCTCTGCCAATTGAGCTAGAGGTGCTCGCGACCGCTCAGCAGCCGACAAGCAAGATTAGCAGACACGAGAGGATTCACTTCATGACGGACACGGCAACGCGCCTGCTCCCCGGTGACCGGGCACCCGAGTTCACCCTCCCCGACTCGACGGGCCACCCCACGTCGCTGCACGACTACCAGGGGAAGAAGGTCGTCCTGTACTTCTACCCGGCGGCCATGACGCCCGGCTGCACCACGGAGGCCTGCGACTTCCGGGACAGCCTGAACTCCCTCGAGTCGGCGGGCTACCAGGTGATCGGGGTCTCGAAGGACAAGCCGGAGGACAACGCGAAGTTCGCGGAGCAGGAGTCGCTGAACTTCCCGCTGCTCTCCGACCCGACCCTCGAGGTGCACCGCGCGTACGGCGCGTTCGGGGAGAAGTCGCTCTACGGGAAGACCGTCGAGGGCACGATCCGCTCCACGTTCGTCGTCGACGAGCACGGTCGGGTCAGCCTGCCCCTCTACAACGTGAAGGCGAGCGGGCACGTCGCGAGCCTCCGGAAGAAGCTCGGCGTCGACTGAGCGCTACGCCCGTCCGGTGCTGCGAGCCGTCGCCTCGCGCACCGGACGGGTGAACAGCAGCACGATCGCGACGATCGCGGGCAGGATCGCGGCGACGGCGAAGAGCTGCCCGCCCTGGCCCTGCAGGGCGTAGATCCCCACGAACGCCTGCACGACCTGCCAGACGATCCCGGGCGTGCGGGACCAGGAGCGCGCGCGGAGCGTGCCGACCGCGACGAGCGCGAGCAGCGCAGCAGCGACCACGAAGGTGCCGGCGACACCGACCGTCTGCAGCGGGTACCGCCCGGTCGCGCCGACGACCGTGCTGATGGCGAAGCCGAGGAGGCCGAGCGCCTCCAGCACCTCGATCACGCTCACGGCGACGAGGGCGACGGGACGGGCTGCACGGTTCGGCGGAGGGCTCACAGGCACATCAGACCTTCGCACCCTTGATCGCGGTTCGGTGCTGTGTCACCATGTTTCCGGTTCGTTTCGATGCCCCCGAAGTCGTGGGCATACGGTGACGCGGACGAGAGGGACGGGTGACCGTTCCTCTTCGGCTGTCCGGGGCCCTTTCCACCCTAGGACCCGTCACCCGGAGAACATCGAGCGAACGCTGACCGCCCTGCGCCGCCTGCTGCCGTCGGGACGACTGTTGATAACTGAAGGAGCGCCCACGCATGGACTGGCGTGACCGAGCTGCCTGCCTGACCGCCGACCCGGAGCTGTTCTTCCCCGTCGGCAACACCGGACCCGCCGTCGATCAGATCGAGCGGGCCAAGTCCGTCTGCGGCCGCTGCACCGTCACCGAGTCCTGCCTGCAGTACGCCCTCGAGACGAGCCAGGACTCGGGCGTCTGGGGCGGCCTGTCCGAGGACGAGCGCCGCGCGCTCAAGCGCCGCGCCGCCCGCGCCCGCCGCTCCGCCTGACCCGACACCTCCATCGATCCGGGGGACGTGGGCCGCTCGGCCCGTTCCCCGGATCCATGAGAGCCGAACCGTGTGCACGCCCAGGGTCGGCCGACTGAACGGCGTGCGACCGCCGGGTTACACCGCGTCCGTGAAGTTGAACGGCACCGCGATCGTGACCTCGGTCCCCCGGCCGGACATCGTGTGCCAGTCGATGAGCCCGCCCAGCTCGCCCTCGATGAGCGTCCGCACGATCTGCGTGCCGAGCCCCGTGCCGACCTTGCCCTCCGGCAGCCCGACACCGTTGTCGCGCACGGAGACGGTCAGCCCCTCGTCCGCCCGGTGCGCGGTGATGACGACGTTGCCCTCGCGGCCCGCGAGGCCGTGCTCCACGGCGTTCGTCACCAGCTCCGTGAGCGCCAGCGCGAGCGGGGTCGCGTAATCGCTCGGCAGCACCCCGAACGCGCCCCGCTTGATCGGGTGCACGCGGGTGTGGTGCGAGGAGGCGACCTCCGCGATGAGCATCAGGACGCGGTCGAAGACCTCGTCGAAGTCGACGCTCTGCGCGAGCCCCTGCGCCAGGGTGTCGTGCACGACCGCGATCGCGGACACGCGCCGGGTCGCCTGCGCGAGCGACTCCCGCGCCTCCTCGGAGTTCGAGCGCCGTGCCTGGATGCGCAGCAGCGACGCCACGGTCTGCAGGTTGTTCTTCACCCGGTGGTGGATCTCGCGGATCGTCGCGTCCTTGGTGATGAGCTCCTGCTCCTGGTGCCGCAGCTCGGTCACCTCGCGGCAGAGCACGATCGCTCCGACGCGCTCCTCGTCGTGCCGGACCGGGATCGCGCGCAGCGACAGCGTCGACCCGCGGGCCTCCACCTCCGTGCGCCACGGCGCCTTGCCCGTCACGACGACGGGCAGCGTCTCGTCGACGAGGAAGCGCTGCGGCAGCAGCTCGGTGACGACCTGCGAGAGCGTCTGCCCCTCGAGCTCGCCGGAGAAGCCGATGCGGTTGAACGCCGAGAGCGCGTTCGGGCTGGCGAAGAGCACGGTGCCGTCGACGTCGAGCCGGATCAGGCCGTCGGAGGCGCGCGGCGCGCCCCGTCGCGGCGCGGTCGGTGCCGCGAGGGTCGGGAAGTCGCCGCTCGCGATCATGCGGAACAGGTCGTTCGCGCAGTCGTTGAACGTGAGCTCCTGCCGGCTCGGCATCCGGGCCTCGGAGAGGTTCGTGTGCCGTGTGAGCACGGCGATCGGGCCGATCGTCTGCTGCGGGCCCGCCGACGGGGACGTCCTGCGCAGCACCGGGACCGCGCGGACGCGGGTCGGCGTCTCCTCGAACCAGTCCGGCGCCGAGGAGTCGAGGATCGCGCCGCGCTCGAAGGCGTCGGTGACGAGGCGCTTCCAGTCCGGCTTGATGACCTGCCCGACGAAGTCCCGGTAGAACAGCGTCGCCGCGGAGGACGGGCGGGCGTGCGCGACGGCCACGAACTCCCCCTCCGACGACGGAGTCCAGAGCACGATGTCCGCGAAGGCGAGGTCGGCGAGCAGCTGCAGGTCCCCGAGCAGCGCGTGGAGCCAGTTGAGGTCGTCCTCGCTGGACCTGCCGTGCGCGCTGACGAGCTCGCTCATGGTCGGCATCCGGCGAGTCTAGAGAGCCGCCGGACCGCGCCCGTCCCTCACTTCGTCGCCGACCGGTACACGCCGTCGTCGTCCACGACGCGGCCGGAGTTCACGAGGCCGGCGAGGACGAGGCCGAAGGGGTCCTCCTCCCCCATCGACGGCAGCGCCTTCCGGTCGAGGTCGCCGTCCGGCAGCGCGGCGCGGAGCTGCGCGAGCGTCGCCGGGCCGCTCGCCAGCCGCGCCAGGATGCGGTCCTCGGTGGACACGGTCAGTCCCGGCGGGCGAGCAGGTGCGCGTTCAGCCGCGACGTGAACTCGGCGTCGATCGAGCGCGCGACCCCGTCGATCGCCTTGATCGGCGCCGCGTTCCGCACGCTCGACAGCAGCCAGAGCGCGTCCGCGTCGGCGAGCGCATCGGGCGTCAGCACCTCGTAGGAGGTCGTGAGCCCCTGCGCCCGCCCGAACCGGAACGCCTCCGCTTGCGTCGTGCCCGCGAGGATGCCGAGGCTGGTCGACGGGGTGAGGAGGCGGTCGCCGCGCTGCAGCAGCAGGCTCGACGTCGGCCCCTCGAGCAGGAACCCGTCCGAGCTGACGAAGAGGGCGTCGTCGGCGCCGCGGCGCTTCGCCTCACGGATCGCCGCCATGTTGACCGCGTAGGAGAGCGTCTTGGCGCCCTGCAGCAGCCACGGCAGCTCCCCCGCGCTGTCGTGCGGGAGCCCGCGGTCGAGCACGACCACGTCGATGCCGGCGGTGCGGGCCGCCGTGTGGTCCGGCGACGGGCTGCCGAGCACCCAGCCGGTCGGCCGCCCGGTGCCCTCCACGCCGCGCGTGTAGACGAGCTTCACGAAGCCCTCCGCGTGGTGCGCGAGCCGCTCGGCGACCGCGATGGTCGCGGCGCGCCAGGCGGCCTCGTCGGGCTCGGGCAGCTCGAGCATCGCGGCGGAGCGGGCGAGCCGGGCGAGGTGCGCATCGACCGCCTGCGCGCGCCCCGAGCCCACGCCCATCGTCTCGAACACGCCGTCGCCGCGGGTCGCCCCGAGGTCGCGCACCTGCAGCACCGCGGTGTCCGGGTCGACGAACCGGAAGGGCTCGGGCGCCTCCCGTCCGGCGTCGGGGGCGGTCAGGACGGCGAGGACGGTCTCGGGCACGGACCCATTCTGCTCACGACGCGGCGGGACGGAGCCCGCGCAGCCTCGGCACGCGCCGTCGCTGCGCGCGGACGGGCCGATCGATCAGCCGGTCATCTGTCGATGGGCTGCGCACGATACTTGGCCGGGCATGTGCGGTGAGAACCCGCATCGGTCACGATGCCGCCGCCGCAACTCGCACGAACGAGATAGTCAACATCGAGTACCCGGAACGCGGCTAGACGACATCAAGCGCTGCGCATGCATGCAACCCGTCACGCGAATCACTCGAGCCCACTTCCGCAGGCGCATCGGTCCCTCTACTCTCATCGCCGATCTTGGAATACGGCGACACCCGTAGGCGGGCTGGCCGCGGATCACGGAATCTCGAAACACTCATGACATGACCACGGTGGCCAATAGCGCAACGCATTCGGCCGCAGGTGCGACCAAAGGTCCGCCGATGCCGGACCCGAATGCGCTTTCCCTTGGCCTGCGCGCGCACCGGTTCTTGTTCCTCGGCTTCACTGCGCTCTCGGCTCTCGGGATGACCAGCACCAGCTTGTGGCCGGGCTTCCATTGGCAGCCAGTGGGGGTGGACGCCACCACGACCGCCGCTCTCGTCACGGCGTCGACCTTCACCACGGTCCGCAAGATCCCGGCCGCTGACGAGCGAAAAGTGGCGATGATCAATTTCGCTCCCGTCGCGGCGCTGATCGTCGTCGGATTGTGGGCGCAGGAAGCGACGTTCGCGTTTCATCTCATCGCCACATTGGCCGCGGCGGTCATCTTCACGATTGGAGCGACGCGGAGCATATGGCGGAGCGCCCTCTTCATGAGTCTGGCGTCAGCCGCGGTTCTGGCGATCGCCCTCATGAGTCTGATCGCCGTCTACCGGCCGCATGTGCACATACCGCTGATTCTGATCAATCCGATCTTCATGATCCGAACCCTCTTCTGAAACGAGCCCTGCTCACGACGCGGCGGGACGGAGCCCGCGCAGCCTCGGCACGCGCCGTCGCTGCGCGCGGACGGGCCGATCGATCAGCCGGTCCGCGGCGAAGCGGCGGAGCGCGGCCGTCGCCGCCGACCGGGGCGCCGCGTCCGGCAGCGGACGCGCCGTGAGCAGCGCCGCGTCGTACGCCGCCGGGTCCGAGGGCACGAGCGTCACCTCGTCGATGCCGCCGAAACGCTGCAGACTCGCGCGGATCTGTCCGCCCGCGCCGAGCCCCACCGCGCTCTGCCGCACCTTGCCGATCACGGAGTGGACGCGGTGCGGGTCGACCAGCTCGACGAGGTCGCCGAAGGCGCGGACGTACCGCGCGAGCCCGATCGGGTCGCCGGCGCCGACCGCGACCACCGTGTCGGCCGCCTGCACCGCCGCGAGGGTCGCCGCGTTGCGCCGCGGGGCGAAGAGGTCCGACACGATCTCCTCGTCGGCCTCCAGGTTGAAGCCGGTGTCGACGACCGTGTGGTCCGCCCACGATCGGCACTGCTCGAGCACCGCCGTCACGCGGTCGGCCGAGAGCTCCGGCCAACGCGCGGGCCTGCCGATCCCGGTGAGCACGTGCAGCTCGCCCCGGACGCCGGCGTACCGCTGCGCGACGCGGTCCAGCTCGGCGGCGGTGAGCGCACCGGCAGCCGCGAGCCGGCAGGCGGCGGCGAGGCCCGGCGCCTCGTCGAGCAGGCCGAGCGACGGCGCGATCGCGGCGCCGATCGTGTCGGCGTCGACGAGCGCGACGCGGAGGCCCGCGGCCGCCAGCTCGGCGGCGAGCGCGATCGCGGTGGTCGTGCGGCCGGGCGAGCCCGCCGGTCCCCACACCGCGGTCACGCGACCGGGCGGCGCGGCAGCCGGGACGTCCTCCGCCGGCACCGGTACCGGCACGCCCTGCTCGATGCGCGCCGCGACGTCGGCGGCGGTCGCCGCGGCGTCCAGGACCTCCCCGACGCCGAGGGCGGCGGCGTGCGCGCGCCCCCGGTCGCCCTCCGCGAGGACGACGAGGGCGGTCCCCGTCGAGGCGGCGGCCCGGACCAGCGCCGCGTCGAGGTGCCGCGGCTCCGCGCTCGTGACGAGGACGCCGGGACGGAGGCGGACGAGGGCCTCCGCCGCCTCGTCGGCCCCGGCCGGCCGGGCGACGACGAGCAGGCCGGCGGTGGGCAGCTGCGGCAGCAGCCGGTCCTCGAGGTGCGGTGCGAGGCAGAGGACCGCGGGCGTCCCGGTCGTCACGGCGCCCCGCCTCCGACCTCGACCGCGGCGAGGCGGGCGCCGCCGGCCTGCGCCGCGAGCACCGCGGCGACCTCGTCGCGCGGCACCTGCAGCTCGACGGCGTCCTCCGTCGAACCCGAGATGAGGCCGCTCGGCGTCACGACCCGGGACACCACCGCGTCGCCGACGAGCACGACCGGCGCCTCGTACCGGTTCTCGGTGGGGCTCGTCCTCGCCGCCGACCAGAGGTCGACCGTCGAGCCGACGGCGACGCCCGCGGCGAGCGGCGAGGCGAGGTCCACGACCACGGTCGCCGACCGCACCGCGACGTCCGTGCCGACCGCGGATCGGGGCACCATCTCCCCCGCGGCGATCGTGCGGGTGGCGACGAGGCCCTCGGCGGGCAACGGCCCGGACAGGTACAGCGCGGTCGCGTCGCCGAGCCGGACCGTCGCCGATGCGAGCTGCGCCGTGGTCACGCGCTCGCCCGCCACGATCGCGCGATCCGCGCGGTAGACGACCGCGGTGCGCGTGAGCGCGGCGACGAGCGTCGTCGTGCCGACCGCGGAGGCGACGATGAGCGCGACGCCGATGAGGATGCGGGGGTCGAGCAGCCTGCGGCGCCGGACGGCGAGCGGAAGGGCGACCATGCGGGCTCCTCGTCGGGTGGCGGGATGAGCATCGTGCCGCGTTCCCACCGACGCTGCCGGGAGTTATCCACAGCCCGGAGCCGACCCCGCCGGACCGCCGGGCCCGGTGCCATGATTCCCGCCATGACCGCAGCCGAGCCCGCCGACCTCGGGCGCTTCCTCACCGTCGCCGAGACGGCGGAGGTGCTGCGCGTGTCCGTGACCCAGGCGTACGCCCTCGTCCGCTCCGGCGAGCTGCCGGCCATCCGCGTCGGCGCCGCTCGCCATTGGCGGGTCGAGCGCAGCGAGCTGGAGGCCTACATCCAGGCCCGGTACGAGGAGGAGCGCCGCGTCGCCCACTGGCGGCAGAGCGAGTACGCGATCGTCCCGGAGCTCCGCACCGGCCCCCTCCTCTGACCGCGCGTTCTCCGTGCTGTAGGACGCGGCAGCCTACAAGGCGGAGCATGCGGGTCAGTCGACGCGGACGAGCAGGATCTGCGCGAGCGCGAGCACCTCGACCCGGCTGACCGATCCCGCGCGCCGCCAGCCGTCGGCCGGGTGCACCGCGAGGTCGAGATGGTCCCTCCCGACGCGGTCGACCGTCCCGGCGAGCACCCCTTCCGGTGTCGTCAGCTGCACGGTCCGCCGCCGGCGGGCGAGGTCGCGGAGCACGAACGCGAGCCCGATGCGGTCGGTCACCGCGCCGAGCGCGATCGGTTCGAGGCTCCGCTGCAGCTGCGCCGCGGTCGGGAGGAGCGCGGCGACCGCGTGGAGCGGCAGCACCGCCTGCGCGGCCGTGCCGAGCAGGTCCCCGGAGACCCAGTCCCGGCCGACGGTGCGCGGCACGAGCTCTATCACGGAGCCGTCGACGAGGCGGATCCGGACGCCGTCCGGCGTGCGGGCGAGCGCGGCCACCCGATCGCGCAGCGAGGCCCGACCGACGCGGAGGCGCTCCTCCTCGAGCTCCGCCTCGCGCTCCTCCGCGCCGAGCCCGTGCTCGAGCTGGCCCTCGAGGTCGGCGAAGAGCTCGTCCCAGCGCGCTGTACCAAGAGGTGTAACAACCGCTCCGCCGCGTACCTAGGGTGCCTCACATGTCCGCTCCGCTCCGTGCCGCGATCTACGCGCGCATCTCCAAAGAGGCTGTGGACGTGCCCAAGATCGAGAACCAGGAAGCCCTCTGCGCGGCAATGGCGGAGGACTTCAACTACACGGTGATCGGCAACTATGCGGACGACGCGATCAGCGGGTACAAGCCGGTCAAGAACCGGCCCGGCATGGATGCGCTGATCGCGGACGTGCTCGACGGCAAGATCGACGTGATCCTCGCTCGCGAGCAGACACGGTTCGCGCGTAGCGATGAGTACCGGGCCCGGCTCGTCCGCGCCTCGCGGGGCGCGGGTGCCGTGTGGCACACAAAGTTCGAGGGGCTGACCGACCCCGGCACCGCCGACGGCAAGTTGCAGATCGGCATCCGGGGCGAGTTCGCGGAGTTCGAGTCCGCCCGCCTGAGCGAACGAGTGCGGGCTGCGAACGACGCGCGCATCAAGCACGGCAAGCCCATCGTCACCCGCCGTCCATTCGGCTACGAGGCCGACGGCGTGACGCAGAACGAGAAGGAGGCGCGGGCCCTTCGATGGGCTATCGACCACCTGCTCGCGGGAGGCAAGACCTATCGGGTGCTGAAGCAGTTCGAGGCCGACAACATCACGCCTGTGATCAGTCGCCGGGAGTTGACAGCAGCCGCGGAGGAGAACCGTGAGCCGGTAGCCCCCCGGTGGTCCTACGGCACCATCGACGGCATCCTGCTCCGTCCGGGCAACTATGGACTGTTGGTGCATCGGGGCAAGGTCGTCGGGCCTGGCTCCTGGGAGGGCATCGGTACCGCGGACGAGTACAAGCGCATGCTGACGCTCATGCGAGACCCGACGCGGTCGGTCGCACCGAGCCGGGAGCCGAAGCACTTGATGTCGGGGGTTCTGGTCTGCGGCACCTGCGGTGGCCCCATGTTCCGCACCACGCAGGCGAACCGGCACGACAAGACCAAGCGACTGGCGGTCTACCGGTGCATCGCACCGAAGAAGAAGGCCAGCCCGATGACGCACGCCTGCATCATGCAGGCCACCGTAGACACGGCGGTCGTCAACGCGGTCGCGGCGCGGTTCCTGATGGTGCGCGACCGAGAGGAGTTGACCGCCTCCGACACCTCCGAGGTCGGGGTTGTGCAGCAGATGCTGTCCGAGGTCCGCGCCGCCAAGGAGGAGTTGGTCTCGCTGCTCGGCACGCCAGGGTTCAAGGCGCAGTTCGCGAAGAAGTCGAACGAGTTGAACGCGGAGGAGGAACGCCTTCAGGCGCGGCTCGACCAGATCGCGGGCGACGCCGCAAAGCAGGGGTTGGCGGGCGCGTTGAAGGCCGAGTTCTGGGCACGAATGACGGAGCACCGCCCGAAGAACGGCGACGGCTTCGCGGACATGACGAACACGTTCGAGGAGGTCGTGGCGGCGTTCGGCGCCCTGCCTCTCGATCAGCAGAAGGCCATCGTCAAGTCGATGATGACGGTGACAGTCGGACGCGGCCAGGGCATGGGCCGGATCAAGATCGTTGTGCACGCCGAGCAGGGAGTTGTACTCGCAGCGTGAGGACTGGCGGTCGAGGGCGGTCTACTTCCTGAACCTTCTTGAACCCCTTGCGAGGACAACGCCCACCAACGCTTACCGCTCAGGTCGGCCAGCCGTCTGCGACGGTACCGGCTGCGGGCGACCGCACGACAGACAGATCGTCGCGACGACCGCAGGACTGCCCGACAGGTGCACCTCCGCCAGCGCGGTACCAGTGCAGTAGGTGCAGACCATGGCCGTAGGTGTACGTCACGCCTCGGACACCATCGACCGCATGATCATCGGCGTTCCGATGGTAGCCAGCATGACCACATGGCAGTCCGTCCGCGATGGACACCCCGGCGTCGGGCATCGGTGCTTTGGCTGGAAGCGCGACAACACGACGTTGGAGCCGACCGAGGCATCAGCGGTCCGGGAACTATTCGACCTGGTGCTCGACCGCGGCGCCCGACCTCGTGACCTCGCGGAGTACCTGAACGAACTGGGGCTCCTGACGCCGTTCGGCAACGCTTGGCGCCCGGAGACCGCAACTCGCATGTTGCTGCGACCGAGGAACGCGGGCGTGGTGACCGTGCACGGCGTCGAACTCCCCGATGCCGTCGCGTTTTGGGCGCCCATCGTCACCCGCGATGTGCTCGACGCAGCGTCCGACCGGCTGCGTCCTCGCGACGCGTTGACCCACACGTTCGCGAGATGGTTGGGAACGAACATCGCCCGCTGTGCGACCTGCGGTGCCGTGGTGAAGGCGTCGAGCACCGACGAGGCACCCGTGTACCTCTGCGGGCTGCCGGTGCGGGAGCGAGTACCTGTGCTTCGGCACGCTCGGGCAGACGCCGCGACGGTCGACGCGGCGATCCGGACCGAGGTCGTGAACATCATCGGCGCCGAGTCCGCAGAGATTGCGAACAACGAGATTCGGCGGATCGACCTTGACGTGGCGGACCTCATGGAGCAGCGCCGCGAACTCCTTCAGGTGCCCGAGGACGACGCGCTCGGCGTCACCTTCATGGACCTGAAGCCCCGGCTCGCCGCGGTCCAACGCCGCCTGACCGCGCTCCACCGCGAGCGGGCTGACGTGCAGCGTCGAGCGGCGATGCTCGCCGTCCGGACCGGCGACGCGACAACGACCGCGGAGCGGTTCGACGCGCTGTCCATCGACTCGCGTCGAAACCTTGTTGCCGAACTCCTCGACATCCGGGTGTATCCCCGCGGCTCGACCCCGGCGTTCACCATCGAGCGGCGAGTGTCGTGAGCGACGAGTACTTCGTGCTGGAGCCGGACGAGGCGGAGCGGGTGCACCTCGGACGTACGAAGTGGTTCGGTCAGTTCGTCCCCGAGAGCGAAGCGGAGCAGGCACGGTACCTCCTCACGACCGACGAGTCGTTGTGGCAGGAGTTCCGCTCGGTGAGCCTGCTCGCGATCACGCTGATCGAAGCGGGCATCGATCCGGACCCCCGCATCAAGGCGGGGTCGGGCGCCATCGATGACACCCGGCTGACGAGGTGCTCATTCGATGGGGAGCGCCGGAGGACCGGGGCTGAGCAGGGCGCTGTCCATTTCTCCACAGGCCCCGGTGAAAAGCAATTTCTTGTTCTGAGAATTAGCGCCAAAGGAACTTATTGCGACGGGAGTCTCGATGTCCTACCGTGCCTTCATGACCACTACCTCAGGAGAACTACCCGAGCGGCACTAGGCCGCTTGGGGTTCACCCATGAGGAGGGTCGCCATGAGCGACATCAAGTCCACCCCCACCGCCCCGAGCACCTTTGAGGACTGGCGCGCTGACGCCAGGTACTTCCGCGAGATGACCGAGGGATGGGCATTCGCCGCAGCCGTCGCATGCTCGGAGGCGCCCGGCAATGGCAACGGCAACCGTCGCGAACGCGACACTTCCGGGAAAGTCAGCGCACGAGCCTTTGCCCGAGAAGCGGGCACCACTGCTGACCGTGTGATGCGCTACCTGCGCGTATGGGCCAAAGCAGCGGAGATGGGGTTCGTGGAGCCCGCGGACACGCTCACGCCTGGTAGTGCGGAGACAGTTGAGTTACCGCCCGAGGAGGTCGAGTGGCGCGGGATGGTCATTGTCGCGAACGCGGACGCGGCAGCCGATGTCAAGCCCATTCCGGCCAAGCCGAAGCAGTCGCAGATGTCGGCGCCCATCAGCATCATTGAAGAGCGCGGCCACAGGATGGACGAAGCGAAGAAGGACGTGCAGCACATCGCGGATGCCGCACTGAACCTTCCTGAGTTCTCCGACGAAGATCGCGCGCAGGTGCTGAAGTTTGTGAACGAGATGGCAGCACTGCTGTTGAAGATCAAGAAGTCGGTTCTCGATGCGAAGACCTCAGGCCCGAAGAAGACCGCGGCATGAGTCCTCTGACTGCGGAGCAGGCCATCGCAAGGGCACGGATGCAGCAGCCCGGCCTGTTCATCCCGTTGGATGCAGACCTGTCGCTCACGCAACAGGAGCACCGGGCTCAGGAGGCCGCGCTGTCGTTCGCGGTGGTCTACGGTCACATCGCACCGCAGGCACGCAGATGAGCCCAGGGCCTGATCGCGTTGTCCGCCCTCTTCACTACGGTTTGACAAGTGTCCGACGAACGCGCGCGGAGATGGCCTGAGCCCTCCCCCGAAGAACTCCTCAAGGCGCTCCGCCGAGCCGGATGGCTGCTGGAGCAGGAGACCGCCACTGCACTTGACGCAGCGGGATTTCAGGTCACGCAGAGTTGGGCGTATCAAGACCCCGACGAAGGCAAGTCGAGGGAACTCGATGTGGTCGGCTACAAGGAGTTGTTTCGCGACGCAGACGCCAACCTCCGCGTCAGTGCGCAAGTGATCATCGAGTGCAAGGAGAGCGACATGCCATACGCGCTCATTGGGCGAACGACTGCTCCCTCTGCCGTTCCCGCCGAGCGCAACGACATCCTTGCTCCCGCTGAGCGAGTCACGTACTCCAATGAAGTCACTCCGGAAGGTCGGCGCATCCTGTACGTCAGCGCGGCGGAGTATCTCCGCCTCCACACCCTGACCGCGAATCCGTGGGCGAGAGACTTTGAGGCGACGCAACTCGTTCGACTGAACAAGTCCAAAGAAAACTGGTCCGCGTCGAACGACGGCATCATGCAGGACGTGATGGCGCCCCTTTCGAAGGTGCTCTCGATTCTTCGGGGCGAACAGGAAGCCGCGAACGGGCAGTGGTTTATGAACAAGAGTGCCCGGTACAGCGAGCGGTACCCGGCGCACCTGATCCTGTACTTCCCGCTGGTCGTCACGTCCGCACCGCTGTTCAAGGTCGATGCAACCAACGCTCCGGCGCAGGTGACGACCGCGCCGTGGGTGACGCTTCGTCGGCGCTTCAACTCGGCGTCTCTGAAGGGCACGTACCGCGCCACGGTCGTGAACGCCGACGGGCTGGAGGACTACCTTGAGTCCCAGGTCCTTGGCTTCGCGAACGCGGTTGCCGAAGAGGTAGCGGCCAAGCCTGCACGATTCGTCACCGACAGGGACCTTTCGTGGTCACGATGAAGCGCAAACGATGACCGACGACGAGCCGAAGCCCTTCTTCGACCGCTCGTGGTGGCAGCAGTGCACCTCGAACGCCCTCGGCTCCGCCGTCGGCACCGGCATCGTCGCGCTGGTCGGCCTGTTCGCTGCCATCACCTCCGGCATCGTTCAGTTGCCGCAGGGGCCGAGCCCCCTCTTCGGCATCGTGTTCACCGTTGTCGTGGCCGGGATGTTCGCCTTCGTCGCGTTCGCGTCGTTCTACTCGGCCCGCGTCCGGCCCGAACGGAAGCGATACCACGTGCTCATGGGCACCGCGTTCGTCGTGCTGGGCACGATCATCACCGTCACGCAGATCGCGCAGGCCTTGACGCAGCATCCGTACCGCTGACCATCAAAGTCGCCCTACAGTGCGCACGTGTCCTGGTACCACGCCATCTTCGCTGGCGTGCTCGTGTTGATCGGCGCGGTCATCATCATCAACGCTGGCTGGCTGAGCGAGAACATCCACAGCGCACAGCAGCGGCTCCTCCCGTTCGCCCGCCCGGACGATGCGGTGGACCGGCCCGGACCGACCCCGAATCAACGTAGGTGGGCGATGCGCGGCGTCGGTGTGGTCGCGCTGGCGATGGCGGCGATGATCATCGTGGCCAGCCTGCTCGGGCTCTTCTAACCGTCAGATTTACATCCCGGCGGCGACTCAGCCCCCACGGCACCTCCATCCACGCCGTGTCCGAGCAAGGCACTCGGGCCCTACGACTTCTCGCAGGCGATCCCGTCGTGGTCTGCATCGGACTTCTTGTTCGCGTTGTACAGCGCCGACGAGAACTTCACGTTCCCCTTCAAGGCGCGGTGGTACGTGTGCCCCCGCCAATGGGTCGTGTTGTACTTCACGCCCTTCTTGGCGATGCCGCCCGAGTAGACGTGCCGGATGGCGGTGCAGTTCTTATAGGTCTTCACGGCAGTCGCCGCGTCGGCAGGGACGGCGACGCAGGTGACGGCAGCGAGTGCGACAGCGGCTGCCGCAAGAAAACGCGTGGGTGCGCGCATGATGACTCCAATGGTTCGGGCGCGGGCATCTAAGCGCACCTTCGCGCTGGCCGTCTAGCCCCTCCGCGCCGCAACGTCGGTCAAATCGAGATGAGACCGCACACGCGGCACTCGTCCACGACCTCGCCGGACGACAGGTCCCTCGGCAGCAGGCCGGGCAAGTTGCAAGACGGGCACCAGCGCGACTCGTCGTCGTCCATGCGCGTTACCGTAGGCCGACCGGGACCGTGAGGTGTCCGTTTCTCCACAGGCTCCGTCGGGTCTCCTTCGTAGATTCGTGCCATGAGCCAGTCGGGCGAGAGGAAGCGGCGCCGTCAAGTGCGCGAGACGACGCCGCAAGACGCGCCGACAGCGGACGCTTCGAGAGCAGCCATCGAGGACCTGATGAGCATTTGGCCGGACAGGCCGCTCGTCACGGTCACGGCGAAGGAGGACGCCTACCTCCGCAGCACCGCGATCTGGGTCTTCGCGGAGCACGCCGTCCGCACCGCGAAGGCCGTCCTCGTGCTGGACGAGCAGAAGATGTACATGCAGTGCGCTCCGCTCGCTCGACTCGTGTACGAGTGCGGCATGACCGCGGCCTGGATGGGGCAGACGCCATACTCCGGTCACTCGCTCTTCAAGGCCGCGAAGAAGCAGCACGACCTGCTGATCGGAGACCTGGCCCGCATGGCGAACGTGCCGGTACCGAAGGACGACGAGGACGCCATGACGGGTCTGGGGGACGCCGAGCAGTTGCCAAAGTTCTGGGCTCGAGCGAAGGTGCTCGACGGCGGCAAGTGGATTCACCCGTACTACCGATTGCTCTCCGCGGCATCGCATGGGGACGGGTCGTTGGTCGAGGAGTACCTGGAAGAAGTTGACGAGGAGCACGCGTGGGGTCACCGGCACCAGTTCCGTGACCCCGAGCAGTTCCGCTGGCGGCACGTCGTGCTGGCGCTCACCGTCGTCGCACTCAACTTCGCGCTGTGGACGTGGGACGAGGTGTCGGTGGATCACGAACTGCGAGACGACCTCGAACGCGTCGGGAAGAAGCATCACCTGGGTTCGCGTCCGGTGTTCGACCACGACGATCCGGCGAAGACCGCGGAGCCCGGCGCCTAGGTCGAGCAGTCCCGTTCCGCGCAGCACCACCGATCACGGAGTGGCGGACGTGGACGACTGAGGCGATAGATTGCCGGTACCGAGCAGGTACGCCATCCCGGCGACGGTGAAGGCGAAGCACACGATCAGCCCCACCGTGATGAGCCCCACCTTCCAGGGATGCCGTTCGATCCACAGGTAGACCGGGTTCGACTCCGGCTTCGAGAGTCGGGGTTCGGGCACGGCGGCACCGTACGCCCGTTGATGCTCGCGACGGCGAACACGGTTTGACACCTGTCGCTCGGCACTGCGCCCTGGTTCTAGATTCCGAGAGTGACTGACCCGGCGCTCTCCGCGCAGACGGCTGAAAGCGACCTCCGCGAACTTGCCCGGCTTGTGCTCGAACCCATGTTCGGTCCGGACTGGTTCGAGAAGTGTGGTCTGAATACCAAAGTCATCGAGGCCGCAAAGGCAAGCCGTGAACGCCAGGAGCGTGACCGTCCAGGCGTCTCTGTCGAGCAAGGCCTAATTTTCTACATTGACCTGAGCGACCTCGTTGGCTTGATCAACCACAACTGGACTCGGTTCGAAGCAGTGCTGGGGCCGAACAAGCGGTACTGGAACCACGACGCGGATCGGCTCCGCATTCTTCGTAACGTTGGCGCGCACGGTCGCACTGCGCTCCCATTCGAGCGCGATCTACTCAGCGGTATCGCCGGAGACATCCGCAATCGGGTGACGAAGTACAGGAGCACCATGAACGACCAAAATGAATGGTGGCCCCGCATCGAGAGGTTGTCTGATTCATTCGGCACCGTGATGCCCGAACGCACCGGTCCCATCTCTCCGACCAAGCGCTCCGGTGTCGTTCTAGCGGTTGGCGATGTAGTCACCTTCGACTGCGCAGGGTGGGACCCGCAAGGCCGCGCGCTGCGGTGGGAAGCGCGGCGGGGCGTGGAAGTCCTCGCGAGCGCCGAAGGCAGCAACACCCAGTTATCCATCACCGTCACTCCGGCATTGATTGGATCGTCAGTGTGGATCGAGGTCGCGCTCATCAACGATGCCCCGTATCACCGAGATGTGACGAGCGATGACGCAGGGGCGTTCAACTACACGGTCCGGCCACCTGGAGTCTGACTATCGACTCGCGCCGCGATCATCGCACCACGCCCGCAAGAATGCCATCCGCAGCGACGTGGAACAAGAACTCGACCGCATACGCAAAGAGGCGCTGCGGCGGTCGAAGGACAAGCGGAGCCCGCTGCTCTGACTCAGCGGTCGAAGGTGAAAACCAGCACCGCGCCGACTGCGGCGCCGAGTAGGTAGCCCGGCAGCAGCGAGAGAATTCGCTGGTATCGCTCAGAGCGTTCGTGCCACTCCGGCGACCGCGCGTTCCACCGCAAGATCAACGGTCGCAGCCCGTACCCGAAGCCGTACCCCAACGCGATGATGACGAGGTACCACGGGAAGTGCACCCTCGCACCGTGGCGGTACGGGTGCCGTAGAGCACGAATGCCCCATGTAAGGGGAATTCCGAACCACGAACCATTTCGATCACCATGCTGAACATGACGATTCGTGCTCACGCACTGAAGATCGGAGCCGCAGTGCTCCTGACCGGCACCCTCGCGACATCCGGCGCGCTGACTGCCTCCGCGGCAACCCACTGGGTCGGCGCCAAGGATGTGTGGCGGATGACCTCGCAAGCAAACGGGCGGAAGTTCGACATACAGTTCGGGTATATCGGCAAGAAGCAGGCGCCTGCGGTCTACGGGTGCCATAGCGGCACCGGTGGTTGCTACCCGGTGTTCGCGAAGTGGGAGATCCGATTCACGCGCGTCAGCGACGGCAAGGTGCTGTTCGACCGCACGACGTCGAACTACAAGGACGAAGCCATTGAGGCCCTAGTCAATTACCAGTTGAAACTGCACCACTACGCGAACCGCGTTCCGTCATCGTCGTGGCTCACGTCCAAGATGACGGCAGTCATGAAGATGACGGACGAGCAGGCGTACAAGTACTCGACCACATTCCCGTACTGAAGCCGCGCGCTGTTCTGATAGAACCCTGGGTTGACTAGCGGATGATCTGAGCGAATTTTCGACGCACCGCGACCGGCGATGTCGGCCTTTCGATTCAAGAATTGACTACTTTAGAGGCCCCGGTCATTGCAATGCGCCCGGCGCCGCCTCAGCGCATGAGAACGACCCTCCGGCCATCATGTCGAGCAGATGGCGCGGAGGGCCGCAGGACGGCGTATTAGGCGCCCTGAGCAGCCAGGTGCCGGTACACCGTGGGCACGGAGCACTTCAGCGTCGCGGCGATGACGGCCACCGACTTGCCCTGCTCCTTCATGTGTCGAGCCAACTGCGCCTGCTCCGAGTTCAGGGCACGAGGACGGCCACCGACGCGCCCCTCAGCACGGGCTACGGCAAGCCCGGCACGGGTGCGGCGGATCGTGAACTTGCGCTCCATGGCGGCGAAGATCGCGAGCACGCCCATCATTGCTTCGCCCATGTCCGTGGTGCTGTCGAGCCCGTCCTGTAGGGATTGCACGTAGATGCCGCGCTCCTTCAGGTCGGCCAGCAGGGTGATCACGTGGCCGGAGTTCCTACCGAGGCGAGTCAGGTCCCAGACAAGAATCTTGTCGCCGGGTTCGAGGTCATCGAGCATCTTGTCGAGCATCGGACGCGAGGTCTGCTTGCCGCTGACGCCGTGGTCGATGTAGATGGCGGACTTGTGGACGCCTGCTGCCTTGAAGGCGTCGATCTGGAGTTGCTCGTCCTGGTCCTGGGTGGACACACGGGCGTAGGCCACGACGTGGCCGGTGGTGGGTACTGACATGCGGACAAATTATCAGTACTCGTTCTCGGAAGTACAGAGGTTCCGAGAACGAGTTCTGTGCCCTCCAGAGGGGCGTATGGGCTCAGATCAGCAATCGACCCTTTCTGAGACAGCCGTCAAGCCGTGTTGGTCGGCGCGGTCAGGGCCGGTTCCGGTTCGGCGCCGTCGTGCCCGCGTGGTGTTCGAGCAGCCGCTGCAACGTGTTGCGCTCTGCTGTGGCCTCCGCCTGCGAGAGACCGAGCACCCGCTGCCGCATCCGGTCGAGCCCTACGTCATCGAACGGGCGACCGGAGAGGTCGCGAACTCTCACTACGAGGTCGAGCAACGACTGGGTCATCCGAGACCCAGCCGATTGAAGTCGGCTACCTCCGTCGCTGTCAGGTGAGACCACGCGAACCGACCAACCTCGCGGTAGCGAACGAGCGTGGGCGAGTCGCGCACCCACTCCCGTGCGCCGCCACCGGAACGCGGAATCGTGTTGAGGACCGTCACCTTCCTCACCATCGTCACGAGCGCAGCCGCGCCCGGTCGGGGAAGTTGTTCTTCGACAACGTCGGCGCGGCACCGCGAGCGGCGAACCTGAATTTTTTATGGTTTGGTCTCCACGACCTCGGAGGTCTCCATGAGACGCCTTCTGGCCATCACCACCGCCACCACGACCATCGCGCTCGGCGCCCTGGTCCCAATCACCA
>NZ_SOAM01000006.1 GCF_004364555.1 Amnibacterium kyonggiense
CTTTTCTAGAAGAAGTCCGGCGGTGTCCTACTCTCCCACGAGGTCACCCTCGCAGTACCATCGGCGCTGAGAGCCTTAGCTTCCGGGTTCGGAATGTGACCGGGCGTTTCCCTCTCGCTATGGCCGCCGAAACACTATGGATGTTTCAGTCGTCACCCCGGGAGCGATCCCGGGGTGCATTCCCGACCGTCCATCGGGAACCACAAAGTGGACGCGAGCAGCAGTTCATGCTCATGCTCAACAGAAGTTGAAGTGTTCTCAAGTCATCGGCTTATTAGTACCGGTCAGCTCCACAGGTCTTTCGTCCCTGCTTCCACATCCGGCCTATCAACCCAGTCGTCTACTGGGAGCCTCTCACCCTCAAGGGGCATGGAAGTCTCATCTTGAAGACGGCTTCCCGCTTAGATGCTTTCAGCGGTTATCCGGTCCGAACGTAGCTAATCAGCGGTGCTCCTGGCGGAACAACTGACACACCAGAGGTTCGTCCATCCCGGTCCTCTCGTACTAGGGATAGATCTTCTCAAACTTCCTACGCGCGCAGCGGATAGGGACCGAACTGTCTCACGACGTTCTAAACCCAGCTCGCGTACCGCTTTAATGGGCGAACAGCCCAACCCTTGGGACCTACTCCAGCCCCAGGATGCGACGAGCCGACATCGAGGTGCCAAACCATGCCGTCGATATGGACTCTTGGGCAAGATCAGCCTGTTATCCCCGAGGTACCTTTTATCCGTTGAGCGACAGCGCTTCCACAAGCCACTGCCGGATCACTAGTCCCGACTTTCGTCCCTGCTCGAGATGTCTCTCTCACAGTCAAGCTCCCTTGTGCACTTACACTCGACACCTGATTGCCAACCAGGTTGAGGGAACCTTTGGGCGCCTCCGTTACTTTTTGGGAGGCAACCGCCCCAGTTAAACTACCCATCAGGCACTGTCCCTGAACCGGATCACGGTTCGAAGTTAGACATCCAGAGCGACCAGAGTGGTATTTCAACAATGACTCCACGAACACTGGCGTGCCCGCTTCAACGTCTCCCACCTATCCTACACAAGCCGCACCGAACACCAATACCAAACTATAGTAAAGGTCACGGGGTCTTTCCGTCCTGCTGCGCGTAACGAGCATCTTTACTCGTAGTGCAATTTCGCCGAGTTCGCGGTTGAGACAGCTGGGAAGTCGTTACGCCATTCGTGCAGGTCGGAACTTACCCGACAAGGAATTTCGCTACCTTAGGATGGTTATAGTTACCACCGCCGTTTACTGGGGCTTAAATTCTGAGCTTCGCCTTGCGGCTGACCCTTCCTCTTAACCTTCCAGCACCGGGCAGGCGTCAGTCCGTATACATCGTCTTGCGACTTCGCACGGACCTGTGTTTTTAGTAAACAGTCGCTTCCCACTGGTCTCTGCGGCCGTCCACGCTTCGCCCAGCAAGTGGGTTCACGTTTCTGGCCCCCCTTCTCCCGAAGTTACGGGGGCATTTTGCCGAGTTCCTTAACCACGATTCTCTCGATCTCCTTGGTATTCTCTACCTGACCACCTGAGTCGGTTTGGGGTACGGGCGGCTTGAACCTCGCGTCGATGCTTTTCTTGGCAGCATAGGATCACCGATTTCGCTCGTGAGAGCTACCCATCGGGTCTCAGGCATCGTGAGTCACGGATTTGCCAATGAATCGCCCTACACCCTTAGACCGGGACAACCATCGCCCGGCTCGGCTACCTTCCTGCGTCACACCTGTTAATACGCTAGCCGCACCAGACTGGGTCGACCGCTACGCCACGATCCTGGAACCTCGAAAGGCACAGCGACGGTGGTTTCAGAGTCTTAGCATTACTGGATTGACTGGGGCGGTTCTTCGCCGGTACGGGAATATCAACCCGTTGTCCATCGACTACGCCTGTCGGCCTCGCCTTAGGTCCCGACTTACCCAGGGCGGATTAGCCTGGCCCTGGAACCCTTGGTCTTCCGGAGGACGGGTTTCTCACCCGTCTTTCGCTACTCATGCCTGCATTCTCACTCGTGTGGCGTCCACGGCTGGATTCCTCCGCCGCTTCACTCGCCACACGACGCTCTCCTACCGATCCGCACGGTTGGACCACGAAGGCCTACCACAAATGCGAATCCCACGACTTCGGCGGTGTGCTTGAGCCCCGTTACATTGTCGGCGCGGAATCACTTGACCAGTGAGCTATTACGCACTCTTTCAAGGGTGGCTGCTTCTAAGCCAACCTCCTGGTTGTCTGTGCAACTCCACATCCTTTCCCACTTAGCACACGCTTAGGGGCCTTAGTCGGTGGTCTGGGTTGTTTCCCTCTCGACGATGAAGCTTATCCCCCACCGTCTCACTGCTGCGCTCTCACTTACCGGCATTCGGAGTTTGGCTGACGTCAGTAACCTTGTAGGGCCCATCGGCCATCCAGTAGCTCTACCTCCGGCAAGAAACACGCAACGCTGCACCTAAATGCATTTCGGAGAGAACCAGCTATCACGAAGTTTGATTGGCCTTTCACCCCTATCCACAGCTCATCCCCCAGGTTTTCAACCCTGGTGGGTTCGGTCCTCCACGACGTCTTACCGTCGCTTCAACCTGGCCATGGATAGATCACTTCGCTTCGGGTCTAGAACACGCGACTGAATCGCCCTATTCGGACTCGCTTTCGCTACGGCTACCCCTCACGGGTTAACCTCGCCACGTATCGCTAACTCGCAGGCTCATTCTTCAAAAGGCACGCTGTCAGAGCTACTAGGGCTCCTCCAACGGTTTGTAAGCAAACGGTTTCAGGTACTATTTCACTCCCCTCCCGGGGTACTTTTCACCTTTCCCTCACGGTACTTGTCCGCTATCGGTCAACTGGGAGTATTTAGGCTTACCAGGTGGTCCTGGCAGATTCACACGGGATTTCTCGGGCCCCGTGCTACTTGGGATGATCTCCACGCGCTCGTGCTGTTTCGACTACGGGATTGCCACCCTCTGTGATCGACCTTTCAATGTCGTTCGTCTACACCACGAGTCATACGAGTGCTGATCGGCAGATCAGCGTGAGAGTCCCACAACCCCGACCATGCAACGCCTGCCGGCTTGACACATGATTGGTTTGGCCTCTTCCGGTTTCGCTCGCCACTACTCACGGAATCACGGTTGTTTTCTCTTCCTGTGGGTACTGAGATGTTTCACTTCCCCACGTTCCCTCTACCCGCCCTATATATTCAGGCGGGAGTCAGCCGGTCGTATCGCTACGCCGACCGGGGTTTCCCCATTCGGACACCCTCGGATCAAAGCTCGCTTATCAGCTCCCCGAGGATTATCGCAGATTGCTACGTCCTTCTTCGGCTCCAGTTGCCAAGGCATCCACCGTTTGCTCTTTGAAACTTGAAATCACATACATGAGTATGAATCGTGCCCATCGACAGCTCTCGCCGCCGGCGGACATGACCAATGGTTTGTCATCCGCTCCCGTGAAGGGAACGGCGTCAAACATTGTTTCTGACCGACATCCGAAGATGTCGTTCAAAGATGCTCGCGTCCACTGTGTAGTTCTCAATATACGGTCGGCACTCCCCCATCCCCGGACACATCCGGTTCAGCAGAAGTCCGAGGGAGAGATCCCGGCACCAGGCCGGGGCCGATCCCTCAGGACCCAACAGCGTGCACGTCACCGATCCGTCCCGGCGATCCACGTTCCAGACCCGCGAACGGGCCGTACTGGCGCATCACCGGTTCACCGGCGACCAATCGTCAATGTTCCACCCATGAGCTGACCACCGCAGGGCAACGCGTTCGAGATGAACACTGTTGCCTGCGAAGTGGCTCTGGCAACGACCTTCCGGCCGCTGCAGATGCTCCTTAGAAAGGAGGTGATCCAGCCGCACCTTCCGGTACGGCTACCTTGTTACGACTTAGTCCTAATTACCGATCCCACCTTCGACGGCTCCCTCCACAAGGGTTGGGCCACCGGCTTCGGGTGTTACCGACTTTCATGACTTGACGGGCGGTGTGTACAAGGCCCGGGAACGTATTCACCGCAGCGTTGCTGATCTGCGATTACTAGCGACTCCGACTTCATGAGGTCGAGTTGCAGACCTCAATCCGAACTGAGACCGGCTTTTTGGGATTCGCTCCACCTTACGGTATTGCAGCCCTTTGTACCGGCCATTGTAGCATGCGTGAAGCCCAAGACATAAGGGGCATGATGATTTGACGTCATCCCCACCTTCCTCCGAGTTGACCCCGGCAGTCTCCTATGAGTTCCCGCCATAACGCGCTGGCAACATAGAACGAGGGTTGCGCTCGTTGCGGGACTTAACCCAACATCTCACGACACGAGCTGACGACAACCATGCACCACCTGTGCACCTGTCTTGCGAGGAGACTGTTTCCAGCCTTTTCAGGTGCATGTCAAGCCTTGGTAAGGTTCTTCGCGTTGCATCGAATTAATCCGCATGCTCCGCCGCTTGTGCGGGCCCCCGTCAATTCCTTTGAGTTTTAGCCTTGCGGCCGTACTCCCCAGGCGGGGAACTTAATGCGTTAGCTGCGACACGGAATCCGTGGAATGGACCCCACATCTAGTTCCCAACGTTTACGGCGTGGACTACCAGGGTATCTAATCCTGTTCGCTCCCCACGCTTTCGCTCCTCAGCGTCAGTAACGGCCCAGAGATCTGCCTTCGCCATCGGTGTTCCTCCTGATATCTGCGCATTCCACCGCTACACCAGGAATTCCAATCTCCCCTACCGCACTCTAGTCTGCCCGTACCCACTGCAGGCGCGAGGTTGAGCCTCGCGTTTTCACAGCAGACGCGACAAACCGCCTACGAGCTCTTTACGCCCAATAATTCCGGACAACGCTTGCACCCTACGTATTACCGCGGCTGCTGGCACGTAGTTAGCCGGTGCTTTTTCTGCAGGTACCGTCACTTTCGCTTCTTCCCTGCCAAAAGAGGTTTACAACCCGAAGGCCGTCATCCCTCACGCGGCGTTGCTGCATCAGGCTTTCGCCCATTGTGCAATATTCCCCACTGCTGCCTCCCGTAGGAGTCTGGGCCGTGTCTCAGTCCCAGTGTGGCCGGTCACCCTCTCAGGCCGGCTACCCGTCGTCGCCTTGGTGAGCCATTACCTCACCAACAAGCTGATAGGCCGCGAGTCCATCCTCAACCAAAATTCTTTCCACCCGCAGGAGATGCCTCCACGGGTCGTATCCGGTATTAGACGTCGTTTCCAACGCTTATCCCAGAGTCAAGGGCAGGTTACTCACGTGTTACTCACCCGTTCGCCACTGATCCGCAGAGCAAGCTCTGCATCACCGTTCGACTTGCATGTGTTAAGCACGCCGCCAGCGTTCGTCCTGAGCCAGGATCAAACTCTCCGTAAATGTTAGAACGCACGCACCAGGCAAAAACCCAGCACGGCACATCTAGGCCCACCCGAAAGCGGACGAGTTCAATCTGACTGACGAATGTCTACTGACATTCAATTCAATCCAAAGGAATCTCAACCAGCCGAAGCTGGACGAGGTTTATTGGCATTGACAATTGTGCACGCTGTTGAGTTCTCAAGGATCGGCCGCACATCGCCCACCAGGCTCACACCCAGCAGCTCGAGGCGCCTCGA